>NZ_JAFMZK010000001.1 GCF_029105185.1 Aliiroseovarius sp. Z3
AACCTACGACCAATTGATTAACAGTCAACTGCTCTACCGCTGAGCTACGCCGGAACACGAGGGGCGATATAGCAAGTGCGATTCAGGCCCGCAAGAGGAATTAGTGTTTTTTTCAACCGATCCTGCGAAAATCTGCATGCGCCTCAAGTTGCGGTTCTGCGACGACGATTTTGCGGGTCACGAGGTCGATCAAATGGGCGAACACATTGCGTTCCGCGGCGGGGATCAGGGCCGGGGGCGTGTCGGTGTAAATGGTGCGGGTCAGGGCCGAAACGGTGGTTGGGCGGCCATCGGCCAGCGTGGCCAGCAGGTCGGCTTCACGCGATTGGCGATGGGCGATCAACCACGCCATGCGGGCGGCGGGGTCGGTGATGGCGGCCCCATGGGCCGGGAAATAGATGCGATCCGCGCGCGCAGCGAGTTTTGCACAGGACGCCATGAAAGCCGTCAGATCTCCATCCGGCGGTGAGACCAATGAGCTGGCCCAACCCATCACGTGATCTCCTGTAAAAACAGCGCCCTGCCACGCAAAGCTCAGGTGGTTGGCAAAGTGGCCGGGTGTCCAAATGGCTTCGATGTCCAAGCCGCCAGCCCGGAGGATTTCGCCGTCGGAAATCCTGACGTCAGGGCGAAATCCTGCGTCAACGCCTTCGCCCCCGGATGACAGGCCGCGCGCGACCAAGTCCCGCATGACCTCGCTGCGCCCGGCTTGTGCGTCGCCATAGGCCATGATGGGGGCGCCGGTTGCTTCAGACAGTGGGCGCGCCAGTGGGGAATGGTCCAGGTGAGAATGGGTCACAAGAATCTGTGTGACCCGCTCGCCGCGCTGAAGACCGGAAAGCAGCGCGTCCATATGCACAGGGTCGGCGGGACCGGGATCAATCACCGCCACGTCGCCTTCGCCCAGAACAAATGTGTTCGTGCCCCAATAGGTCATCGGCGACGGGTTGGGCGCGATGATGCGACGAATGCCGGGTTCCAGCGGGGTCATTACCCCGGCGGGTGGGCGGTCTGACGGGTTGTTCCGGTTTGCCACGGGGCCTCCGTATGTCGCGAATCCTCGTCGACAGTAACCCCGCACTGTCGCCGCTTGGCAAGCAGGGCGCTGCGTCATAGGGTCTGGCCATGGTTCAACTGCCCAAGAACAGGTTTCTCGATTTCGGCTGGCTGAAGCAATTCATGCCGCGCGGGCTGTATGGGCGTGCGGCGATGATCCTGATCGTGCCGATCGTGACCTTGCAACTTGTCGTCTCGGTCGTGTTCATCCAGCGGCATTTCAACCGGATCACGGTGCAGATGACCAATGCCGTTGTGCTGGAGCTGGACTATCTGTTGTCCGAGGTGAACACGGCCGCAACACCGCGTGCGGCGCGTCAAAGCGTAGAGAGGGTGATCCAACCACTGGCGATGTGGATCGAACTTCCGGGCGCTCCGGTGGACACGGCGATCCGGCTGACGGACCTGACCGGGCCGAGGGTCGCGCGCACCTTGCATGCGGGGCTGCCAAATCTGACCGGGGTCGATCTGGCATCGGAACGCGCCGGGGTGATTGTTGGCGTCATCACCAATCACGGCCCGATTCGGGTGGGGTTTTCGCGGGATCGGGTGTCAGCGTCGAACCCGCACCAGTTGTTGGTATTGATGTTGGCGACCGGCATTCTGATGACGCTGATCGCCTATCTTTTCCTGCGCAACCAACTGCGACCGATCCGGCAGCTTGCCAAGGCGGCGGAAGCCTTCGGCAAGGGGCAGGTGGTGCCCTACAAACTGGCGGGGGCAACAGAAGTACGGTCGGCTGGCAAGGCATTTCTGGACATGCGATCACGTATCGAGCGGCAGATCGAACAGCGTACGTTGATGCTGTCGGGTGTCAGCCATGACCTTCGCACGCCTTTGACCCGGCTTCGGTTGGGGTTGGCAATGATCGACGATGACAGTCGCGATGATCTGGAGCGTGATGTCGAAGACATGGAACGTCTGGTGGACCGATTCCTGAGTTTCGCACGCTCGGACGCATTGGAGGACGACCCAGAACCGGTCGATCTGGCAAGCCTGACCCGACATCTGGCCGACAACGCCGCGCGGGCCGGTCAGAATGTCGTGCTGGGCGAAGTGGCCGATCCCGGCCCGTATCCCGTGCGCCGTGCCGCATTGGAACGGGCGTTGGAGAATCTGCTGGGCAATGCCACACGCTATGGTTCGCTGGTGCGCTTGTCGCTTGTGACGGGGCGCGGGGACTTGCGCTTCGTGGTCGAAGATGACGGGCCTGGTATCCCACCTGATGCGCGCGAAGAAGCCCTGAAACCCTTTGCCCGCTTGGACAAGGCCCGCAATCAGGACAAGGGATCAGGCGTCGGGTTGGGGTTGGCCATTGCCAGCGATATCGCTCGCGGCCATGGTGGCCACCTGCGGTTGGGCGACAGCGCCGATCTGGGCGGATTGAAGGTCGAGTTCGTATTGCCGCGATAGGCGGAGGATGGCGCTTTGGTGTTGGGCGCGGGGAACAGCCGCCTTTGATCTTGACGGCGGAGGTTTTAGGATCTCATCGGTGATCAGTTGGGGGAGGCCAATGATCAGAACGATCTTCTTTCTGGTGTTCCTTGGGCTGTCAGTCGCGTTTGGATACGTTTACTACGCGCAATATTTCAAATGGCGAGACTGTTTCAATGAACAGGGTCGGTGTTTCGATGCTGACGCGGGTGTCGTGTATCTGGAGCAATCGGGCGCGATCTGGCTGACGCTCGCCCTGCTGGCCTTGGGGGCTGCCCTGTATCAAGCCTGGAGGTTACGTGATGTAACCTGATCGCCGGGGCGGTCGTGGGGTCAACCTGGTCCGCTGGCGAGGTCGCGGGTCGAAACCTCTGCGAGGGTGTCCATTTTCTTTGCCAGCTTAACATCAAGATTGGTCACACCGTTGGCATCATGTGTCGCCAAGGTGACGTCGACAGTTTGATACACGTTGAGCCATTCCGGGTGATGGTTCCACTTTTCGCACCAAATCGCCACGCGGGACATCCAACCCCAAGCCTCTATAAAATTGGGGAAGATGTATATTTTTCGGATCGCATCACGGTCCGGGACCGCTTCCCACCCGGCTTCTGCTAAAGGGATGAGATGCTCCCGACGCTCTTCAGGTGTCAATTTGTCAGCCATTTCAGCTTACCTCCACGACAATGAGTATAACCTGCCGAACGGCCAACGGAAATCAGTGTCCGCCCCCACACTGGCATCACGCATGCGCAGCCGATCAACTTAGAATGCAGAGAAGCCGGATGCCGCCTGAACGTGCCATCAGGTGACGTGGTAGGCCCGGAGGGATTCGAACCCCCAACCAAAGCGTTATGAGCGCTCTGCTCTAACCGTTGAGCTACAGGCCCACTGTATCCTCCGGTGGCGCCCTTGCTAGCAAACTGGCGCGCGGCGTCAAGCGAGGCGTGGACTCTTTGCCCCCCTTAAGCTATCGCAAGCGCAGTTTTTTATGCAGGTCAATCGGGGGACCAGATGAGCGACGCATCAAAGGGCATCACCTATGCCGACGCAGGCGTGGATATTGACGCGGGCAACGCGCTGGTTGAACGGATCAAACCCGCCGCCAAGCGCACCAATCGTCCGGGCGTGATGGCCGGGCTGGGCGGCTTCGGCGCGCTGTTTGACCTGAAAGGCGCGGGGTTCAAAGACCCGGTTCTGGTATCGGCCACCGATGGTGTCGGCACCAAACTGCGCATCGCGATTGACACGGGCAATGTGGACACGATCGGCATCGACCTTGTGGCGATGTGCGTGAATGACTTGGTGTGTCAGGGCGCGGAACCTTTGTTCTTCCTTGATTATTTCGCGACCGGCCGGTTGGAAACCGACAAGGCCGCACGGATCATTGAAGGCATCGCGAAAGGTTGCGAACTGTCAGGCTGTGCCCTGATCGGTGGTGAAACGGCCGAGATGCCGGGCATGTATGATGATGGCGATTTCGATCTTGCCGGATTTTCGGTCGGCGCGATGGAGCGCGGTGAAGACCTGCCCAAGGGCGTCAAAGAGGGTGACGTGCTGCTGGGTCTGGCGTCCGACGGGGTGCATTCCAACGGCTATTCGCTGGTGCGCAAACTGGTTGAGGTTTCGGGGCTTGGTTGGGAGGCTGACTGCCCTTGGGATGCGCGGATCACATTGGGCGAGGCGCTTCTGGCGCCGACCCGTCTTTACGTGCGTCAGGTGCTGGAAGCCGTGCGGGCAGGGGGCGTTCATGCGCTGGCCCATATCACCGGCGGTGGCTTGACCGAAAACCTGCCACGGGTGCTGCCCGATGGGCTGGGCGCATTGGTCGATCTGGACGCGTGGGATCTGCCGCCGGTGTTCAAATGGCTGGCAGAGACCGGCGGGATGGATCAGGCCGAGCTGCTCAAGACGTTCAATTCCGGCCAAGGCATGGTGTTGGTTGTTGATGCGCCGCAAGCCGCGGCTCTGACCGAACGCCTGACAAATGCTGGCGAGCGTGTCACCCAATTGGGGCGCATCCAAGCAGGTCAGGGCGTCAGCTATCTTGGGTCGCTTCTGTGACAGGCGCAGGCGGGGCGCATAAGCGGGTCGCCATCCTGATTTCAGGCAGCGGCTCGAATATGGTGACGCTGGCAGACAGCATGACCGGCGACCACCCGGCGCGGCCTTGTCTTGTCCTGTCCAACGTGCCGACCGCAGGTGGGTTGGACAAAGCCCGCGCGCTTGGTATTCCCACCGCAATCGTGGACCACCACGACTTCAAGGGCGACCGTGCCGGGTTCGAAGCCGCGCTAAATGACGCCTTGGAACGGGCGCACCCGGATATCATCTGTCTGGCCGGGTTCATGCGCATTCTGACCGAAGGGTTCACCGCCAGATGGTCGGGGCGTTGTCTGAACATCCACCCGTCGCTTTTGCCGAAATACAAGGGGCTTCACACCCATCAGCGCGCAATTGATGCCGGTGACGAAGAGGCTGGCTGTTCGGTGCACGAGGTCACAGCGGAACTGGATGGCGGCCCGATCCTTGGGCAGGCGCGTGTTCCCATTGAAGCGGGTGACACCGCCGACAGTCTGGCCGCGCGGGTGTTGGTGCAGGAACACCTGCTTTATCCCGCTGTGCTGCGCCGTTTCGCATGTGAGGATCGCACACCGCTTTTCCTGCCCTGATATGCCTGTTTCGTCCAAGGCTTCCCTTTTTCATGGTTTCCCCTTAAACCCGTCAGAATGCCTGAAGGCCCACGGAAACGAGCAGAAAGACCCTGTATGATCACGATTACCACGACCGAGGCGCTGGCCGAGTTCTGCACCCGCGCCGCAACACATCCTTACGTCACGGTCGATACGGAGTTTTTACGCGAGCGCACCTATTATTCCAAACTCTGCCTTGTGCAACTGGCCGTGCCCGGCGACGCGGATGAAGACGCGGTGCTGGTGGATCCACTGGTCGAGGGGTTGTCGCTGGAGCCGCTCTATGACCTGTTTCGCGATGAGAATGTGGTCAAAGTCTTTCACGCCGCCCGGCAGGATCTGGAGATCTTTTTTGTCGAGGCTGGCGTCTTTCCGAAGCCCTTGTTCGACACGCAGGTGGCCGCGATGGTTTGCGGTTTCGGCGATCAGGCAGGATACGAGACGCTGGTGCGCAAGATTGCCCGCGCGCAGATGGACAAATCCAGCCGCTTTACCGACTGGTCACGCCGTCCGCTGACTGACGCGCAAAAGAAATATGCCATCGGGGACGTCACGCACCTGCGCCAGATTTACGAATTCCTGGCCGCCGAGTTGAAAAAAAGCGGTCGCGGTGCGTGGGTTGAGGAAGAACTTGCGATCCTGACCGATCCCGCGACCTATACAATCCACCCCGAAGACGCATGGATGCGTCTGAAAACACGCACGAACTCATCGCGCTTTCTGGGTGTCGCCAAGGAGCTTGCCCGGTTTCGCGAAGCCTATGCCCAGTCGCGCAACATCCCCCGCAACCGGGTGATGAAGGATGACGCGCTGCTTGAACTGGCGTCGACCAAACCCCGCAACATGCAGGATTTGGGCCGGTCGCGTCTGCTGCTGCGCGAGGCCCGAAAAGGTGAGATTGCCGAGGGTATCCTGCATGCCGTCACCGCCGGCGTTGAGATGGCGCAGGAAGACCTGCCCAAAGCGCCCGACAAATCCCGCGACAAGCTGCAAGTGAACCCGGCGCTGGCCGATCTTTTGCGTGTCTTGTTGAAGGCGCGTTGCGAACAGGAAAAGGTGGCGCAGAAGCTTATTGCGTCTGCATCTGATCTTGACGCCCTGGCGGCAGGAAAACGCGATGTGCAAGCCCTGCGCGGCTGGCGGGCCGAAGTGTTTGGAAATGATGCGCTGCGACTGTGCGAAGGCAAGTTGGCACTGGCCGCCAAAGGGCAACGGGTCGCGGTTTTCGAGGTTTGATAAAGGGCGCGGTCTGAACGGGCCGGGCCTAGCGACTGGACGATCTGCTGTTCCGTTCGCCCACCACGCGGATCGTGCGCACCCCTTGCAGCTTGGTGTTTGACACGAATTGCCCCACCAACACCTCTCGCTGTTTTGGGCGACCGGATATCGTGTGATAGGGCGGTTCACTGATGCGGAACATATAGGTCAGAACGCCGTCGACAGGGCGTTCGAAATTCTCGGGCACAAGTTGCGCATCCCAATAGCCTAGACGTGGCGGCAGGCCCTTGGCACGGATGATCGCACCACCGGTGCTGCGCAGCACTTGCACTTCCACAACCTCTGACACCAATCCGCGAAATTCCTGATCCTCAAGAAACCCGCCTTCCGGGATCACGGCCACCTCTTTGACGCCGTCCGACCGGAACCAGTTGAAAGGGTTCAGGTTCGATGTGCTGCCACACGCGGTCAGCCCCAGTGTCAGGCTGATCATCACGGCGGGCAGGGCAATACGGCGCAGGGTCATGGTCGCTCCTCTTCTTCTGACCAAAGGGTTAGCCCATGTGCAGGGTTTTGAAAAGAGAACACTGCGAACCCTGCGGGGGTCTGGACCTTTGGGGCAGATCGCCCTAACTGATGATCATCGAAGAAGAAGGACCAACCCGATGGCCAGCCCCGCTTTTGAAGAGATTGTCGAGGATTTTGCGTTTCTGGACGAATGGGAAGACCGTTATGCGATGGTCATCGACATGGGCAAGGCGCTGCCGCCGATGGAGGACGCGCTGAAAGTGCCGTCAACCAAGGTGGAAGGCTGTGCCAGCCAGGTTTGGCTGCACCCGGAGATCAATGGCAACACCTATCGCTTTCACGGTGATAGCGATGCGATGATCGTGAAGGGTTTGATCGCGGTTCTGGCGGCGCTTTACAATGATCTGCCGGTGTCCGAGGTCGGCAAGGTCGATGCCCCGGCAGAGTTGGCGCGGTTGGGGCTGAATGAACACCTGTCGTCGCAACGGTCCAACGGGCTGCGCGCGATGGTCAAGCGTATTCGGATGCAAGCCGCCGAGGCAGCCTGATTATCCAAAGGGCTTTAGGGCCGTGGCCAGATCGCCAAACCCGGTGAATTTTCGTTCGTATTTCAGCCCGATCCGATCGGCTGCTGCTTCGGCCATGCGATCAAGCTCTGGGTTGTCGGTCTGCGCCAGATAAATCAGCCGTGTGTAGTGGCCGAAATACATATCCCGTAACTCTGGATGTCGATCCAGCCCCAGCGGTTTGATGACGAAACTGTCAAACCCGCGTGCCAGAAAATCGGTCAGGTAGAAAACATCTATTTCATCTTCGGCGCGGGCGGCAAATGCATCATTGCCCTCGAAGAAGCTGTAACAATGTGGCCCCCGGATCATCTCGATCCCCATGTCGTCACAGATCGCGGCCAGTTCGCCACCCGTGCCGCAATCGGCATAGGCCAGGAAGATCTGGTCGAAATTCGCGCCGTGTTTCTCAACGGCGGCGCGGACGGCCGCCGGGATTTTCTCGGGTGTGTTGTGCAGGATCGCGGGCAAGCAGGTCAGGCTCATGTGGTCCCAACCGTTCAGGCGGATCAGGGCCAGAATTTCGTTTGCCAGCGCCCCACAGGCCAGAATGAGAACCTTGGCCGAGGCATCCGTCGGTGCCAACCCGCTGCGGGTGAGTTCTTCGTCGCTTGGTTTCATGACCCGTTCCGTCCCGATAATGCCCGGATCGCAATCGACGCCAGCATGACCAACGGCAGCAATGCCATGGCCACCTGACCATCCAGCTTGCCGGAAGCGGCGGCAAGGCTGCCGACGAAAATCGTCAGGCCGCCACACAGGATCACCAGCGCGATCAGGGAAAAGAACCGTAGTTTGCTCATGCCTTCCTATCTGGGGTCTGGCGTTGCAAAAGAAAAGGCCCCGCCACCGAGGCAGGGCCTTGTCTCAAATTCATCAGACGACCTCAGCCCGCGGCAAGCTGGTTGTGTTTGCGCAGCATATAGTCTTTTGCGGTTTCAACCGCCACAGCAGCGTCACGGCAATAGCTGTCTGCACCGATGGCCTTGCCGAATTCCTCGTTCAATGGGGCACCACCGACGAGGATCGTGTAGTCATCGCGGATGCCTTTTTCGACGAGGGTGTCGATCACGACTTTCATATAAGGCATTGTGGTGGTCAGCAGGGCAGACATGCCCAGAATGTCAGGCTCCTCGGTCTCCAGCGCTTCAAGATAACTTTCGACCGCGTTGTTGATGCCCAGATCGACAACTTCGAAGCCAGCGCCTTCCATCATCATCGACACAAGGTTCTTGCCGATGTCGTGGATGTCACCCTTCACGGTGCCAATCACCATCTTGCCCATGCGTGGCGCACCCGTGGCGATCAGAAGCGGTTTCAGAATGGCCATACCCGCCTTCATCGCGTTGGCCGCCAGAAGCACCTCGGGCACGAACAGAATGCCATCACGGAAGTCATGCCCCACGATGGTCATCCCTGCAACCAGTGCTTCGGTCAGGACTTTGTAGGGTTCCCAACCGCGCTCAAGCAGGATGTTGACGCCTTCGGTAATTTCTTCTGCAAGACCGTCATAAAGGTCGTCATGCATTTGCTGGACAAGCTCTTCGTCGTTCAGCTCGCTCAGGATGATATCGTCTTCTTGGTCGGACATGGCTGCCGTTCCCTAGCTAAAACTTATGGTCTTCAAATCCCACATGCGACGATTTCGCATGTTTGGTCTGAACCGATTGCGACATGGAGTGCCCTTTGACCGACCTAATGGCAAATGAATATTTCGCTATGAGATGGTGAATCTGCTTCATATGTTCCTGATTTGTTCTTATGGTGTGTCATGGTTTCAGAGGGTGACAACAAGATCAGGGCCGAAGCACGGCGCGGACGTGCAGCGAACAGCAACGACACCGGCAGGTTCGAGCCGTATCAGCGTGTCAGTGTGGATGACGGGTAGCAGCAAGAGCTGCCGCGCACCATCCAGACCCATGTTGCCATCGAAAACCCGCGCAGTGTGATCACGCGCAACAAATCGCCCGACATCAGTTTTGATCGGTCGATCAATCCGTATCGCGGTTGTGAACACGGGTGCATCTATTGTTTTGCCCGGCCAACCCACGCCTATTTGGGCTATTCTGCGGGACTGGATTTTGAAACGCGTCTGATCGCGCGTCCCAATGCACCACGGCGGCTTGAGCAGGAATTGTCGCGCCCGCGCTATGCGGTGGCACCGATTGCGATCGGCACCAATACCGACCCCTATCAACCAATCGAAGCGCAATATCGCGTCATGCACGGGGTGCTTGAGGTGCTGGCGCGGTTTCGCCATCCGGTCGCGATCGTCACCAAGGGCACGCTGATCGAACGGGATCTTGATCTGCTGTCCGAGATGGCGCAGGAGGGGCTGACCCATGTGGGCGTGTCTGTCACGACGTTGGATGCGGGACTGTCACGCAAGATGGAACCGCGCGTGCCCAGTCCGAAAAGGCGATTGCAGATAATCGAACGTCTGTCCGCCGCCGGGATTCCGGTGCGCGTCATGGTCGCGCCCGTCGTGCCCGGTCTGACGGATCACGAACTAGAAGCGATACTGAGCGCGGCGAGGGACGCGGGTGCCGGTGCGGCGAGCTATATTCTGCTGCGCCTTCCGGGCGAAGTCTCAGGACTGTTTCAGGATTGGCTGGCTGAACACGTGCCTGATCGGGCAGCGCGCGTCATGGGCCGGATGTGCGAGATGCGCGGCGGTGATGACTATGATGCGACGTTTGGCGCGCGAATGGTTGGGAAAGGCACGTTTTCCGACCTTCTGCGCCATCGGTTCAACATTGCCCGCAAGCGCCTTGGGCTGTCCAATGACTTGCCGAAATTGCGCTGTGATCTGTTTGCCGTGCCGCCCAAAACCGGGGATCAATTGTCGCTGTTTTGACGATGCAGCCTACCCAGTAAAGAAAAACGAGGGCAGTTTCACCCTCGTTTTCGTGGCGTTTCGGCCAAGTTTCTTAGCTGCGGCGGCGGCGCGAGCGGCGTTCGCGGCTGGGTCCGGCGTCATCCCCTGTGCCATCAGAGGCGGACGAAAACCCGCCAAGTGTCGATGCGATCTGTTCCAGCGTCGGGCGGCTGTCACTTCTTGGACGTGTCTCCAACGCCTCACGCATGGCGCGCAGGTGTTCTGGCGTGGTGCCACAGCACCCGCCAATGATTCTCGCACCGCAATCGCGGGCCAGAACAGCATAATCTGCCATCAGTTCCGGGGTGCCGTCATAGTGGATATGACCATCCACATATTTCGGAATGCCTGCGTTGCCCTTGGCGATAATCGGTCGCTCGCTGCCTTGCGCCGCAAAGCCCAGAACGGTGCGCAGCAGATCGGCGGCACCAACGCCACAGTTTGCCCCAAAGGCGAGGGGTGGTTTGCTGAGTGTCTCGACCATCTTCGCCAAATCAGCCGAGGTGATACCCATCATTGTGCGTCCGGCGGTGTCGAAGCTCATCGTGCCGCACCATGGCATGTCGGCCAGCTCGGCAGCGCGTGCAGCGGCTTTGTATTCTTCGGGCGCCGAGATCGTCTCGACCCAAAGCACATCGGCCCCGCCTTCTTTCAGACCTTCAGCCTGTTCGTGGAACATCTCGACCGCGCTGTCGAAGGTCAGGCTGCCCATCGGTTCCATGATGTCACCTGTCGGGCCAATGGATCCGGCAACGACCACTTTGCGACCCGACGCATCTGCGACCTCGCGCCCCAATTCAGCGGCTGCGCGGTTCAGCTCGCGAACACGATCCTGTGCATCATGCAGCTTCAGCCGCGAGGCGTTGCCGCCAAACGAGTTGGTCAGGAAAATGTCTGATCCGGCATCCACTGCGCCCTTGTAGAGCGCGCGAATATTGTCGGGTTTCTCGATATTCCACAGCTCGGGCGCATCGCCCGAGGTCAGCCCCATATTGAACAGGGTGGTTCCGGTTGCGCCATCGGCCATCAGCCAATCGCGTTCCATCATCAGTTGGGTCAGCAAGTCCGTCATTGGGCGGCTCCGGAGATAGAATATACGGTTGGGCTGCTACCTGCCACGGATTGCGTCCGGGCGCAAACCTATTGCAGTTGCCACGGTACATATGGATGAAGATTTTTGGCCAATCCGTCCTCGGTCGTCGTCGCAACAAGGGCATCCATATTGCCGTCAGGGTCAGAGTTGCTCGACCGCCCGCCGAAAACCTGTGTTTACCATCGGACCGGCGCGATGCAATGATATCCATATTGGGCAATGACAGATCATGCCCGCCCCAATGATCCCATGGGAAGGGGACAAATACACGAAGACGGCCTTAGCAGATCAACTGCGCGCCAATTCCGCACAGCCACCGCCATTCGAACCGGCATAAGAAAGGGCGCGACCTTGAGAGGCGCGCCCGCGATATTGCGACTGTGCTGGAAAGCGACGTTGATCAGGCTTCCGAGACCAACTCGGCTTTGGCAATGGCCAGAAGCTCGGCCCGTTTGGCACGGACTTCATCGGCGCTGACCGTGTTGAGATCGCCGGTGACCTTGCGCACCACATCTTCATACCCGGCTTCTTCAAGATCAGATTTGATCACTTCGCCGGCATAAGCCACTGCATCGTCGCCTGTCTTTCCCAGCTTCTCGGCCGCCCACAGGCCCAGTTTCTTGTTGGCGCGTGCTTCCGCCTTGAACTGCATTTCTTCATCATGGGCGAATTTGGCTTCGAAGGCGTTTTCGCGATCATCAAAGGTGGTCATGGCGTTCCCTTGTTCATGGTCTGGTGCCTTCGGCAGGCCGAATGGCGCTTGTCGCTACTGATATGCCAACGAGAAGCGGTTATCGCAACCCCGCTAGCGCTCTCAAATTCGGGAAATCGTGCCAGATCGGCGATATTCTTGCCCAGCGTCAGGCTTTCACGTATAGGGCGGGCATCACGGGGAGTCGCGCGGGCAGGGGGCCCGCCAAGGGCTGCATCCCGCACTGACCGACGGAGGTCTTATGGCACGGCGCAAGAAACTTTATGAAGGTAAGGCAAAGATCCTGTATGAAGGCACCGAGCCGGGCACAATCGTGCAATATTTCAAGGACGATGCGACCGCGTTTAATGCCGAAAAGAAAGACGTCATCGACGGGAAAGGTGTTCTGAACAACCGCCTGTCTGAATTCTTCATGAAGGGTTTGACGCAGCTGGGCATTCCCAACCACTTCATCAAGCGCCTTAACATGCGTGAACAGCTGGTGCGCGCCGCTGAAATCGTGCCGCTTGAGATCATCGTGCGCAACGTCGCCGCAGGGTCCATGGCCAAACGTCTGGGGATGGAAGAGGGCACGCCGCTGCCGCGCCCGATCGTCGAATTTTCCTATAAGGATGACAGTCTGGGCGATCCGTTGGTGCCCGAAGAATACATCGCTGCCTTTGGCTGGGCCAGCCAGCAGGAGATGGACGAGATCGTGTCGATGGCGCTGCGCGTAAACGACTATTTGTCGGGGGTCATGTATGGCGTCGGCATCAAGCTGGTTGATTTCAAGATCGAGATGGGCCGCGTTTACGAAGGCGATTTCCCGCGTCTGATCGTGGCCGATGAAATCAGCCCGGACAGCTGCCGCCTGTGGGACATCGAGACGGGTCAGAAGCTGGACAAGGACGTGTTCCGCCGCGACCTTGGCAACCTGACCGATGCCTATACCGAAGTGGCGCGTCGTCTGGGCGTCATGCCGTCGAACGTCACCCACACCCCCACCAAACCGACCCTGATCAACTGAGGATTTGCCCCGATGAAAGTACGTGTTGATGTGATGCTGAAAACCGGCGTTCTGGACCCGCAGGGCGAGGCCGTGCGCCACGCGCTTGGCAATCTGGGGTTCTCGGGCGTGGAACGTGTGCGCCAGGGCAAGGTGATCGAGCTTGATCTGGCCGATGGCACCTCGGATGAAGACATCAAGAAGATGTGCGAAAAGCTGTTGGCCAATACGGTCATCGAAAACTACGCCATTCAGGTGCTGTGATGAAGGCGGGCGTCATCGTATTTCCGGGTTCCAACTGCGACCGCGATCTGGCGGTGGCGTTTGAGCGGGCGGGCGCACAGGTCAAGATGATCTGGCACAAGGAAACCGAGCTTCCCACCGATCTGGACATCGTGGGCGTGCCCGGTGGGTTTTCCTTCGGGGATTACCTGCGTTGTGGTGCGATTGCCGCGCAATCACCCATCACCCGGTCGCTGATCAAGCATACCGAGCGGGGCGGTTATGCCATCGGGATCTGCAACGGCTTTCAGGTGCTGACCGAAACCGGCATTCTGCCGGGGGCGCTGATGCGCAACGCAAACCTGAAGTTCATCTGCAAACCCACTGACTTAAAAGTGGAAACTGTGAATTGCGATTTTATGGCCGGCTATGGGCAGGGGCAGGAAATTACCGTTCCGATCGCCCACCATGACGGCAACTATAACGTCACGGATGAAAAGCTGGCGCAGTTGCGCGGCGAGGACCGGATCGCGTTCACCTATGTGAACAATCCCAATGGCTCGACCGGGGATATCGCCGGGGTCATATCCAAGAACCGTCGTGTGCTTGGCATGATGCCCCACCCGGAGCGTTGCGTGGACGAAAACCACGGCGGCACGGACGGCGTGGCGATGTTCCGCTCGTTGGTGGACAGCGTCGTCGCTGCGTGATTGCGAAGCCGGTCTTGCGGTCTTATCTTTAAGCCATGGCCGTTTTTAAGAACCGTCCAGTGTCGCTCCCGCGTCCGGGGGTAAGTCTTCGCGCGCGCCTTGTGCTTGTCGCGTTGATTTCGCTTGCGGTCTTTGTGGTGTTCTTTTCCAATCGCCTGCTGACTGAACGATACACCGAAACCACACGCAACCGGGCCGAGCTTCGGGTGGCGTTGTATTCCGGGAACCTGCTTAGCGAATTGCAGCGAAACTCGGTCGTGCCGTTGTTGTTGTCGCGCGATCCGGCGCTGATCAACGCATTGAATTCCGCTGATTATTCGCAAAGCACCGCCCGGCTGATTTCTTATCGCGATGAAATCGAAGCCGCGTCGCTGATGCTTCTGGACAGTGACGGGCGCGCCGTGGCCGCCACAACGCGCGAGGCGCTTGGCTCGCAACACCGCACCAATCCGTATTTTGTCGAGGCGCTGAGAAGCTCGGAAACGGTGTTCACCACGGTGCAAACCGAAGCCGGATCATACGAGTTCTCGTATTCTCGCAAGATCGAGGACAATGATGGCGTAATTGGTGTGATCGTCGTGAACGTCGACCTGCGCAAGTTCGAAAGCAGCTGGTCCGGGATCTCGGACGCGGTGCTGGTCACTGACAGTGAAGGCAACGTGATTCTGGCCACGGAACCCCGTTGGCGCGGCAAGCCGGAAGGCGAGGCGCTGGCAACGGTATCCGCAACGGACGCGATCCGGCGCAGCGTGCGCGACGCGGCGGATTGGTCGGGCCTGCCCTCGGATGTCTTGTTTCTGGGCGAAGAGGTGATGCGCCATGAAAGCCGGGTGCCGTTTCAGGGGTGGCGGATCGCGTCCTTCACTTCTTACGCATCGGTGCGCGAGAAGGTGAACGCGGTTCTGGCGTTGGAAATCATGGCGTTTGCGATGGTTTTGTCGCTGCTGTTCTACCTGATCAGCCGCCGCGCCCAGTGGCGTTCGGTCCTGTTTGCGCAGGAATCGGCGGACCTGCGGCAGTTGAACCTTGCCCTTCAACGCGAGATCGCAGAACGCAAACGCGCCGAGGAGAACCTGCAAGTGGCCGAACAAACACTTGCGCAAAGCTCGAAATTAGCGGCCTTGGGTGAGATGTCGGCAGCGGTCAGCCATGAGTTGAACCAGCCCTTGGCGGCGATGAAGACCTATCTTGCGGGTGCAAAGCTGCTTTTGCAACGCAAGCGCCCGGATGAAGCCCTGTCCAGTTTCCAGCGGATTGACGATCTGATCGAGCGTATGGGGGCCATCACACGGCAGCTGAAAAGCTATGCGCGCAAGGGGGCCGACGCGTTCGAGCCGATGGATGTGCGCGAAAGTGTCTCGACGGCGTTGTCGATGATGGAACCCCAACTGAAAAGCCGCGAAGTGCGCATCACGCGCAATATTCCGCGCGAACCTGTTATGGTGATGGGAGATCGCTTGCGTCTTGAGCAAGTGTTGATCAATTTGCTGCGCAACGCGTTGGACGCAACAAAAACTGTTGATTTGCCGCAGGTTGATATCATCGTCAGCCAAGGCGATTATGTATTGATCACAGTGCGCGACAACGGAAACGGAGTGGAAGACCTGGATAACCTGTTCGAGCCTTTCTACACCACCAAGGCCCCCGGCGATGGGGTCGGGTTGGGCCTGGCGATTTCGTCGGGCATTGTCACCGATCTGGGCGGACGTCTAACGGCGCGCAACGGTCAGGATGGCGGGGCTGTGTTCGAGGTCGAGTTACCGGTTTTGGACGACAAGGATTTGGACGTGAAAGCCGCCGAGTAGGGGCTTCACGCGACTATGTATCAGGAGGCTGCGATGGCGCAGGCAATGAAAATCGCGATCGTCGATGACGAACAGGACATGCGGCAATCAATCTCGCAATGGTTGTCCTTGTCGGGGTTCGAAACGGAAACCTATCCTTCGGCCGAAGATGCCCTGAAGGTGATCGGTCAGGACTATCCGGGGGTCATCATTTCAGACATCAAGATGCCGGGGATCGACGGCATGGGGTTCTTGAAGAAGCTGATGAGCCTCGACAGCTCGCTGCCGGTCATCATGATCACGGGCCACGGCGACGTGCCCATGGCGGTTGAAGCAATGCGCGTTGGCGCGTTTGATTTCCTTGAAAAGCCGTTCAACCCGGATCAGTTGACCAATCTGGCCAAGAAGGCAACGCACAAACGCCGTCTGGCGATGGATGCGCGCGCCTTGCGTCGCGAGCTGTCGGATGGGTCGACCATCATGAAAAAGCTGATTGGTGCCTCACCGGTCATGTCGCGCCTGCGCGAGGATATTCTGGATATCGGTCAGTCCGAAGGTCATGTGCTGATCGAAGGCGAAACTGGCACGGGTAAGACACTTGTGGCTCATGCATTACATGCGGTCGGGGCCAAGGCGGGTAAGAAATTCGTCGTCGCCACCTGCGCCGGGCAGGAAGAAGACGAACTGACCCGCCGTCTGTTCGGCCCGATGGAGGAAGGCGGTGCCCAGCCACTGGTCGAGGAAGCCCGTGGCGGCACGCTGGTTCTGGAAGATATCGAGGCGCTGCCGATGGGGCTTCAGGCTCGTCTGCTGACGTGGATGAATGATCAGGGCACGCCTGCCGAAACCCGCGTCGTCGCGATCTGCAACCTGCAAGAGCAGGGCAAGACCTGCGAGGATTGCCTGCGCCCGGATCTGTTCTATCGCCTTGCCGCGATGAAGATCACCCTGCCGCCCCTGCGTCAGCGCGGCGAAGATATCCTGATGCTGTTCACCGGCTTTGCCGACCAGTTCGCCGACGAATACGGGTGCGCCGCCCCCACGGTCAGCGCGCAAGAGGCCGCCCAGCTTCTGCAAGCACCATGGCCCGGCAATATCCGTCAGCTGATCAACATCGCCGAACGCGCCGTGTTGCAGTCGCGGCGCGGCACCGGCACGATCTCTTCACTGCTGATGTCCGACCATGACGAGGTTCAGCCGGTCATGACGACCGAAGGCAAACCCTTGAAGGAATATGTGGAAGCGTTCGAACGAATGTTGATCGACAACACGATGCGTCGCCACAAAGGGTCGATCGTCGGGGTGATGGATGAACTGTGTTTGCCGCGCCGGACCCTGAACGAAAAAATGGCGAAATACGGGCTGCAACGGTCTGACTATCTTACCTAAATGATGGGTGCAGCGGTATTCATGCCGTCGCGCCGGACCTATCGCTTGATTGGTCTTGCGCAGTCGAATAGGCTTGGGTTGTTCACATGTTAAGCAACTGGAGTCTTCGATGAAAGCGCCGGAAAACAAGCTGAAACGCGCGCTGGCCGCTGGCGATATGCAGGTCGGTCTATGGCTGAACCTTGCCAGCGCGTCGGCGACAGAACTTGTTGGTGGCACCGGATATGATTGGGCGCTGATCGACGGCGAACATGCGCCCTATGACCCGACGCTTATTCAAACCCAATTGCGGGTGCTTGGGTCGTTCGAGATCTCGGCCATTGTGCGGGTGCCTGTTGGGGAAGACTGGATGATCAAGCAGGTGATGGATTTGGGGGCGCAAAGCCTTCTTGTGCCGATGGTCGACACCGGGAAGCAGGCCGCACGCATCGTGGCCGCTACCCGCTATGCGCCCGACGGGCGGCGCGGGATGGGGGCAGGGGTCGCACGGGCTGCCCGATATGGGCAGGTGGATGAATACCTGACAAACGCCAATGATGAGGTGTGCCTGATCGTGCAGGCCGAGACGCGCCTGGCTGTTGAAAACATTGACGAGATTGCAAACACGGATGGGGTCGATTGCGTCTTTATCGGACCGGCAGACCTGTCGGCTGATATGGGGCATCGCGGCAATCCCGGTCATCCTGAGGTGAAAGACGCGATTGCCCACACGGTTCGGCGCATCCGTGCGGCGGGCAAAGCGGCTGGCATTCTGCATTACGACCACGCCGATTTCGGGTATTACGCCGATCTTGGCGTGACCTTCCTTGGGGTGGGGTCGGAAGCCACGCTGTTGCGGATGGCGTTGGCTGAAAACCTGCGCGCCGCCCGTGCGGCGACCACGCGGTGACATCCGATAGTCTGGGCGGTTTACACCCTACGTAACGACCTGCGGCAATCAGGTACGATTGCAGGGCTTTTTTTGTGACGTCCCTCGGGTTAAATGGACCAAGTTGAGTTCAAGGATTCCCCGATGGCCAAAGCCCCGTATTTCCCGCCACCTCCGCCGCTCCCGCCGAAAACCCGGATGTTTCAACGGATGCCGCCCGCGGTGTTTACGCCGATCATGGGTGTGTTCGGGCTGGGGCTGGCTTGGCGGCGTGCGGCAGACATTCTATCCGCCCCCGCCGCAATCGGGGAGCTTCTGCTTGGCGCTGTCACCTTGCTGTATCTTTTCAGTCTCGCAGCTTATGCGATGAAGTTCATGCAGCGCGCCGAAACCTTTGCTGAAGATTTGCGCGTATTGCCGGGGCGGGCAGGACTGGCGGCCATGGTTTTGACCGGCTATCTGTTTTCCGCCACGGTCGAGCCGTTTTCGCTGGTACTGGCGGGCGCGATCCTTCTGTTGACCTTCGCGGTGCACGTGATGCTGGCCGTTCGGGTCATTCACATGCTGATCACTGGCCCGGCTGAAGCAAGGATTGTAACCCCGGTCTGGCACCTTCTTTTTGCCGGTTTCGTGCTGATCCCGCTGGCGGCCGTGCCGCTTGGCTGGATGGGTTTTGCCACCGCCGCTTTCTGGGGCGGGTTCTTTTCGGCCGCGATTATCTGGGGTGCCAGTGCCGCCCAGTTCCTGCGCACCCGCATTCCCGCACCCCTGCGCCCGCTTCTGGCGGTACATTTGGCGCCGGCCAGCGTGTTGGGAACCGGCGCTTACCTGTTGGGCGAGACACAAATGGCCATGGTGTTCAGCGTCATGGCCATCGTGATCCTGAGCGTGCTGCTTGGGCGCATCCGTTGGCTGTTGAAGGCGGGTTTCAGCCCGCTATGGGGGGCGTTTACCTTCCCCTTGGCCGCATTCTCCAGCCTGATGCAGCTTGGGGCCGTCGTCACGGGCAGTGACATCATGCGCATTGTCGCAGGCGCAAGCCTTGTGGCGGCAACGCTGATCATCCTGCCAATTGTCTATAGGGTCATCCAGATGTGGACCAAGGGCGATCTGGCGGTGAAAACCAACGCCTCTACGGCTTAGCTGTCAGGATCAAAGGGCGCCAGTGCTGCTTGTGCCTTCTTGGTCAGGCTGGCCCGGATCAGCGCATAAGACCGCTGAATGCGGTGGGTCAGCTCGTCCTGCCCGGCATCCAGCGGCAACAGCACCCATGACCGATGGAAATAGGGCGCTTTGGTGCCCACGCCAGCCTCGATCAGCATCGTGGCGGTTTCAATATCGGGCGTCTTGACCGACACGCCGTCGGTCACGGCCCCCATGGCCGCAAAGATCTTTCCGCCCACTTTCCAGATGTCATGCCCCGGCCCAAACGGTTCGGACCATTCCGCACCGGGCAGGGCCTTGCAGATCCCGTTCACATGCTCACGTGTCATGCGAAAACGATAACCCGCTTGGCAGGCGCGGGGAAGAGTGATAGCGTCGCGCACATGAAACGGAAAAGCATCATCATTATCTGCTGCATTCCCCACTGACATCGTCAGGCGGGCCGTTCTTCTATTCCATACATGTCAGGAACTTGGTAAGCCCGCCCGGGATAATTCTGTGGGATTACGTGTGCGCAGACTTGCGAGGGCAACATGACGGAAATCAAACTTTACAACACGATGGCGCGGGAGAAGCAGGTCTTCTCCCCGATCGACCCGAAAAACGTCCGCATGTATGTCTGTGGGCCGACAGTTTATGACCGCGCCCATCTGGGCAACGCGCGCCCTGTGGTGGTGTTTGACGTGCTCTATCGCCTGCTGCGCCATGTCTATGGGCCCGATCATGTGACCTATGTGCGCAACTTCACCGACGTGGATGACAAAATTAATGCCACCGCCTTGGCCCGCAAGGAAGCAGGCGCTGAGGGAACCTTGGAAGAGCTTGTCCACGAACGCTCGAACGAGACGATCGACTGGTATCTGAACGACATGCGCGCGCTGGGGGCGATGGACCCCAACGAAATGCCCCGCGCGACCGAGTTCATTCAGCCGATGATCGACATGATCGAGGATCTGATTGCCAAGGGCCATGCGTACCCGGATGGGGCGGGGCATGTTCTGTTCTCGGTCAAAAGCTATGACGACTACGGCCGGCTGTCGGGCCGCTCGGTCGATGACATGATCGCGGGCGCACGAGTCGAGGTTGCGGACAACAAACGTGACCCGATGGATTTCGTGCTGTGGAAGCCGTCCACCGATGATCTGCCGGGGTGGGACAGCCCTTGGGGGCGCGGTCGTCCGGGCTGGCACATCGAATGCTCGGCAATGAGCCACGACCTTCTGGGCGCGTCGTTCGACATTCACGGAGGCGGCAACGACCTGCAATTCCCGCACCATGAAAACGAGATCGCGCAGTCCTGCTGCGCGCATCCGGAAGGGCAATTCGCGCGCTATTGGCTGCATAACGAGATGTTGCAGGTCGAGGGCAAGAAGATGTCCAAGTCGCTGGGGAACTTTTTCACGGTGCATGATTTGTTGGAGCAGGGCGTGCCGGGCGAGGTGATCCGGTTTGTGTTCTTGGGCACGCATTATCGCAAGCCGATGGATTGGACCGAGAAGAAGCGGGCGGAGGCTGAGGCGACCCTGAGGAAGTGGCGTGTTTTGACTGACGGTGTCGAACCAGCATCCAGCCCGTCACCTGCGGTAGTGGCGGCTGTCGCAGATGACCTGAACACAGCAGGTGCGTTGGCAGAGTTGCATAAGTTGGCAAAGCAAAATGAGGGTTCTCTGTTGCTAGCCTCCGCGAAACTTCTAGGGATCATGTCAGATGAATTGGGGGGCTGGGATTGGAGAACTCAAGTGATTTATGGAACCACTCATTCTAGTGAAAGCAAGTTTGGATCTGGTTCTTTTCATCAGTTCAGCCTCAGCGAATTGGCTGACAAGCTCCACTCTACTCGCATGACCGCCATGGAAACCAAAGACTTCTCCGCCGTGGATGCGCTGAAGGCCGCACTTACCGAGGCAGGTGTTCAAATCCGCATGTCCAAAGAGGGCGTCGAGCTTGAACCCGGTGCGGGTTTCGACGCCTCGAAGCTGGAGGGCCTGTGATGCGCCGTCAGTTGAGTCAAGCAGAGGTTTGCCCTCGACCCGTGGGTGGGGGCGTCTTCGCCCCCGCCCTGGGGGGCGGGTCGGGGGCGAACCGGGCCGCAAGCGCCCCGGTGGGTGAAACGGCAACCGACGTTGGTCATGCCGTATGCGCGATGGCGAAGGGGACAAGCCAATGACCGAACGCCTCTATCTCTACGACACCACGCTCCGTGACGGCCAACAAACACAAGGTGTCCAGTTCTCACTGACAGAAAAGCAGCAAATTGCGACCGCGCTTGACGCGCTTGGCGTGGACTATATCGAAGGCGGTTGGCCCGGTGCGAACCCGACCGACAGCGATTTCTTCGCTGCTGCCCCCAAGACCCGCGCGCGTTTCACCGCCTTTGGGATGACCAAGCGGGCCGGGCGCTCGGCCGAAAACGACGACGTGCTGGCAGGGGTGATGAATGCGGGCACCCCGGCGGTCTGTCTGGTGGGCAAAAGCCATGACTTTCATGTCACCACTGCGCTGGGGATCGAACTGGACGAGAATGTGGAAAATATCCGCGCCTCGGTCGCGCATCTCGTCGCGCAGGGGCGCGAGGCGCTTTATGATGCGGAACATTTCTTTGACGGCTACAAGGCCAATCCCGACTATGCGCTGACCTGTGTAAAGGCAGCGTATGACGCAGGTGCGCGCTGGGTTGTGCTCTGCGACACCAATGGCGGCACGCTGCCGCATGAGGTGCACGAGATCACCAAAGCCGTCATCGCGGCGGGCATCCCCGGCAACCATCTGGGCATCCACACCCATGACGACACCGGAAACGCCGTCGCTTGTTCACTGGCCGCCGTCGATGCTGGCGCGCGTCAGGTGCAGGGCACGCTGAACGGGCTGGGGGAACGCTGTGGCAATGCCAACCTGACAACGCTGATCCCGATCCTTCTTTTGAAGGAGCCCTATGCCAGCCAATTTGAGACCACCATCCCTCGTAAGGCGCTGAAGGGGCTGACCCGGCTGTCACGCCAGTTGGATGACATTCTGAACCGGGTGCCCAACAAGGCGTCGCCGTTCGTCGGCTCATCGGCCTTTGCGCATAAGGCGGGGCTGCACGCGTCTGCGATCCTGAAAGACCCGACGACCTATGAGCATATCCCGCCAGAGACTGTCGGCAACACGCGTATCGTGCCCATGTCCAATCAGGCCGGGCAATCGAACCTGCGTGCGCGACTGGCCGAGGCCGGGATTGATGTGCCCAAGGGCGACCCCCGTCTGGGTGACATCCTGACCCGCGTGAAGGAGCGCGAGGATCAGGGCTATGCCTATGACAGCGCGCAAGCCTCGTTCGAGCTGGTCGCGCGTGACGTGCTGGGGCAGTTGCCACAGTTCTTCGAGGTCAAACGCTACAAGGTCACGGTCGAGCGGCGCAAGAACAAGCGCAATCAGACCGTCAGCCTGTCGGAAGCCATCGTGGTGGTGAAGATCGGAGATGAGAAAAAGCTGTCCGTATCCGAAAGCATGGATGAAACGGGCACGGATCGCGGTCCGGTGAACGCGTTGGCCAAGGCGCTGGCCAAAGACCTTGGCCCCTATCAGGACATCATCGACGACCTGCATCTGGTCGATTTCAAGGTGCGCATCACCCAGGGCGGGACCGAGGCACAGACCCGCGTCATCATCGACAGCGAAGATCGCGACGGCCACCGCTGGTCGACCGTTGGGGTCAGCCCCAACATCGTTGATGCCTCGTTCGAGGCGCTTTTGGACGCGATCACTTGGAAGCTGTTGCGCGACGGGGCCAAGCCGGCATGAGTGATGCCCCGCGCGACCCCATCGCCGCTTGCGCCGAGATGGTGCAGAAGGGCGACCCAGACCGGTTTCTGGCCACCATGACCGGTGAGGTGGACGAGCGTAAACGGCTGTTCCCGCTTTATGCGTTTAATCTGGAAATTGCCCGTGCGCCCTTCATGTCGCAAGAGCCCATGGTCGCGATGATCCGTCTGCAATTCTGGCGCGATGTGATCGAGGCGGCTGTAGACGGGCGCGAGGCCCCGAAACACGATGTCGCGACGCCCTTGTCGCAACTGGTGATCTGGGGCGATCTGCGCGCAGAACCCCTGTTGACGATGGTGGACGCCCGCGAAAGCGACGTGCAGGACGCACAGCGCCGCGCGGTTGATCAGATCCGGGCATACTTGCGGGGTACCTCGGGTGCGCTGATGCTGGCGGCGGGACAGGCGACTGGTCTGACCGACTTCGAAGGTGATCACGCGAAAGATCAGGCCCTGACCGATCTGGGCGAGGCGGCAGGCATCGCCAACTGGCTGATGTCCCAACCCGCCTTGCAGGCGGCGGGTCGGGGGCATGTCATGCCCGACACTGACACGATCCGCGTCTTGGCCCGGGCCGGGTTGAAGCTGTTTGACGATGCCCGTGGGGTGCTGGGCAGGGAGGGCAATGCCGCATTGCGCTGCGCGTGGCGGACCCGACCGATTTTGCGCCAGGTTGAGAAATCCCCAGGCGCGGTCGCCGACGGATCAGTGGGGCAATCGGAATTCGCCCGCCGCGGCACCTTGCTGTGGTGCAGCCTGTCGGGGAAGTGGTAGCGACGCATCCGCCAACCCTTCAAGCCCCAACTGATTGATCATCACAACGCTTGCCAAGAATCACCTCTTTGCGTCAGGTAGATGGGATTGCTTTGACGCGCTTGCCGGAGATGAAACGAATGGTCGAACCGACACTCAATTTCTCGCGCGATGAATATGCGGATCGTCTGGCCAAGACCCGCCGCGAAATGGCGCGGCGAAACGTTGATCTGCTGATTGTCACCGATCCGTCGAACATGAACTGGTTGACCGGCTATGACGGTTGGTCCTTCTATGTCCACCAATGTGTGGTTGTCACGATGGACGATGCGCCGATCTGGTTCGGGCGTGGGCAGGATGCGGCAGGGGCCTTGCGCACTTGTTACATGTCGCCGGAACACATCATCGGATATCCCGATCACTATGTGCAGTCGACCGAGCGCCACCCGATGGATTACCTGTCGGCGCGTCTGGTGGATCGCAAGCTGGACGGGGGTCGGATCGGTGTCGAGATGGACAATTACTGGTTTACGGCCGCTGCCTTTGCCGCGTTGCAAACCCATCTGCCCAACGCCCGGTTCACAGATGCCACCGCATTGGTGAATTGGCAGCGCGCGGTGAAGTCTGACGCCGAAATCGGCTACATGCGGCAAGCCGGTCAGATCGTCGGCAAGATGCACGAACGGATATTCGAGAAGGTCGAGCCGGGCCTGCGTAAATGTGATCTCGTGACCGAGATATATGATGCGGGCCTGCGCTATGACGATACGCTTGGGTATGGTGGCGATTATCCGGCCATTGTGCCTTTGCTTCCGTCAGGTGCCGATGCCGCAGCACCGCATCTGACCTGGGACGACCAGCCCATGAAAACCGGCGAGGGCACGTTTTTCGAGATCGCCGGTGTGGTGCACCGATATCACTGCCCACTGTCGCGCACTGTGTTTCTGGGCAAGCCGACGCAAACCTTTCTGGATGCGGAAAAGGCGGTTCTTGAGGGGATGGAAGCCGGGCTGGACAAGGCCTGCGCTGGCAATACCTGCGAAGATATCGCGCTGGCTTTCTTCGACGTTCTGAAGAGATACGGGATCGAGAAGGACAACCGCACGGGCTATCCTATCGGCCTGTCCTATCCGCCCGATTGGGGCGAGCGCACCATGTCGCTGCGCCCCGGGGACAAGACCGAGCTTCAAGAAAACATGACTTTCCACTTCATGACCGGGCTGTGGATGGAGGATTGGGGTTTCGAGATTACCGAAAGCATACGCATCGGTACGGACGGGCCGGAATGCCTGTCCCACGTGCCGCGAAAAATGTTTGTGAAAGACTGAGCCATGATCAGGAACCCGATTACGCCCACCATCCCGCTGGATCAGGACGGCGAACATCATGGCTTTCTAAGGCTACCCTACAGCCGCGATGACAGCGCCTGGGGGTCGATCATGATCCCGATCACCGTCATTCAGAACGGACCCGGTCCCACGGCCTTGCTGACCGGCGCCAATCATGGTGACGAATACGAAGGGCCGATCGCCCTGCAGGAACTGACCGTGACGCTGAAGGCCGAAGATGTGACTGGCCGGGTGATCATCGTGCCAGCGTTCAACTATCCTGCATTCCGGGCGGGCACCCGCACGTCGCCCATCGACAAGGGCAACATGAACCGGTCATTTCCCGGCCGCCCGGACGGCACGCCAACCCAGAAGATCGCGGATTATTTCCAAACCGTCTTGTTGCCGATGGTCGATATTGCGCTGGACTTCCACTCTGGCGGAAAGACGCTGGATTTCCTGCCCTTCGCCGCGGTTCATATCCTTGAAGACAAGGTGCTGGAAGCGGAATGCATGCGCGCGATGCGGGCTTTCAATGCGCCCTATTCGGTGCAGCTTCTCGAAATCGACAATGTTGGAATGTATGACACAGCGGTCGAAGATATGGGCAAGGTGCTGGTCACGACAGAACTGGGCGGGGGCGGCACATCAACCGCGCGGTCTAACGCCATAGCGAAGAAAGGTCTGCGCAACGTCCTGATCCATTGTGGCATCCTGCGCGGCGAGATGCAGATCGACGAGACCGTGAAGCTGACCATGCCCGACGATGATTGCTATCTGTTCAGCGAGGGCGACGGCATGTGCGAGGCGATGGTCGACTTGGGTGATCCGGTTCGAAAGGGCGATGTTGTGGCGCGCCGTTGGCCGCTGGATCGCACCGGCCAGTTGCCAGAAAGCTTTCACGCCCGCCGTGACGGCATTCTGATCAGTCGACACCATCCGGGTCTGATCAAATCGGGCGATTGCGTCGCCGTGATCGGTGTTACCGACAGCTGACAGGGCTGGATTTCACACTGGTCCTGCGATATCAAAAACCGATCCCAAGCAATAAAGGCATTGCGCGCTGCTGCTGGGGCTGAGCGGAGCTGACCCGCCCGACCCGATGCCGCAAGATGCCAAGGGTCCATGCGCAAAAGCTCCTCTTGTCTGTAAACCCGGCGGCGCGCCGCCTGAACGAACGAGGTGAGCCATGCTTCACAATGACCAACTTGACCAGTGGGATCGCGAAAACTTTTTCCATCCCTCAACCCATCTGGGCCAACATGCACGCGGCGAAAGCCCGAACCGTGTGATCCGCACCGCCTCGGGTGTGCATATCGAGGATCGGGACGGGAACAAGCTTCTGGATGCGTTTGCCGGGCTTTATTGCGTGAATGTTGGATATGGGCGACCAGAGATCGCAGACGCGATTGCAGATCAGGCGCGCGAACTGGCCTATTACCATTCCTATGTCGGGCATGGCACCGAGGCGTCGATCACCCTGTCCAAGATGATTTTGGACCGTGCGCCAGCAAATATGTCCAAGGTCTATTTTGGGTTGGGCGGGTCCGATGCGAACGAAACCAATGTGAAACTGCTATGGTACTACAACAACATTCTTGGGCGCCCTGAGAAGAAAAAGATCATTTCGCGTTGGCGCGGCTATCACGGGTCGGGATTGGTGACCGGGTCGCTGACGGGGTTGGAGTTGTTTCACAAGAAATTCGACCTGCCGTTGGCGCAGGTGATTCACACCGAGGCTCCATATTACTTCCGCCGTGCTGATCCCAACCAAAGCGAGGCCGCGTTCGTCGCCCATTGTGTGGCAGAGCTTGAGGCGTTGATCGAACGTGAAGGGGCCGATACCATCGCGGGTTTCATTGGTGAACCGGTTTTGGGCACAGGCGGCATTGTTCCGCCGCCAGAAGGCTATTGGGCGGCCATTCAGGCTGTTCTTGATAAGCACGACATCCTGTTGATCGCGGATGAGGTTGTCACCGGTTTTGGCCGGTTGGGCACCATGTTCGGATCGGATCACTACGGGTTGAAGCCGGACATCATCACGATTGCCAAGGGGCTGACGTCAGCCTATGCGCCGCTGTCGGGGTCAATCCTGTCTGACAAGGTCTGGAAGGTTCTGGAACAAGGGACGGATGAAAACGGACCAATCGGCCATGGCTGGACGTATTCCGCCCATCCCATCGGGGCGGCGGCGGGGGTTGCGAACCTGAAACTGCTTGATGACCTGGACCTGATCACAAATGCGGGCAAGGTCGGCGCGTATTTGCAGCAAGGGATGAGGGACGCCCTATCAGACCATCCTCATGTGGGCGATATTCGGGGCGAGGGGATGCTGTGCGCGGTTGAGTTTGTGAGTGACAAAGACAGTCGCATTTTCTTCGACGCTACGGACAAGATCGGCCCGCAGATATCGGCCAAACTGCTGGAACAAAGCAGCGTGATAGCCCGCGCGATGCCGCAAGGCGATATTCTGGGCTTTGCACCGCCGTTCTGCCTGACCCGCGACGAGGCCGACACGGTGGTCGCCGCGACCCATCGCGCGGTGACGTCTGTGCTGGGCTGACCGGCGGCCCTGTGGACACGACGCGATTGCTGGACGATCATATCGGCACAGGTCATGTGGCGGCATGGTCTGCCGGACCGACACGTCCCGCGAAACATCGTGGTCCTGATCGAGATGATCGACATCTTTTTAGTGGCAGGCCCCGCCGAGTTCGGGGATGATTGGCGCAGTGGCAAGGACAGTTTCGGACGATATGCATGGCAAAACCCCGCGTTTCAAAACCGCAACAGATCATCGGCTGGCGTGAGCATATCTCGCTGCCCGATTTCGGTATATTTGATCTGCCGGCCAAAGTGGATACGGGCGCGCGCACCACGGCGCTTCATGCCGTGGACCAAAGGGTGTTTGACCGCGACGGTGCCCGATGGGTCGAGTTCAAGGTTCCCTTGAAAAACCGCCGCACCACCCGTCAAATCTGTGCGCCCATTCTGGAAGAGCGTGACATCAAGAACACCGGCGGCGTGCCCGAACGACGTCTGGTCGTGCGCACGACATTGGTGATTGGAAAACGGCACTGGCTGATCGACGTTTCGCTGGCCAATCGCGCGAAGATGGAGTTTGATGTGATCCTTGGGCGCAGTGCCATTCGCAGGCACCGACTGCTTGTGGATCCCCGGCGGTCCTATCTGGCCGGATCGCCGATAGACGTGACTGCGGCCTCTTCCCGAAATCCGATACCTGAACCGATATCCGACCTGCAAAAAGGAGTTAAAGAATGAAAATCGCCATGCTGGCCCGCAATGCAGGTTTGTATTCCCACCAACGTCTGAAAGAGGCGGCCGAGGCACGGGGGCACGATCTGGATATCATCGACACGCTACGCTGTTACATGAACATCGCGTCGCGACGGCCAGAAGTGTATTACAACGGCGAAAAACTGGGCCACTATGATGCAGTCATCCCGCGGATCGGCGCGTCCGTGACCTTCTACGGCCTGGCCGTGCTGCGGCAGTTCGAGATGATGGGCGTTTATCCCCTGAACGAATCCGTGGCGATTGGTCGGTCGCGTGACAAGCTGAGGTCGATGCAGCTTCTGGCGCGCGACGGGATCGGGCTGCCGGTGACGACCTTTGCGCATGATCCCAAGCAGACCAACGAGGTTCTGAAACTGGCGGGCGGCGCGCCGCTGGTCGTGAAACTGCTTGAGGGCACGCAAGGCATCGGCGTGGTTCTGGCGGACACCGACCGTTCGGCCAAATCGGTGATCGAGGCGTTTCGTGGTGCCAAGGTGAACATCCTTGTGCAGGAATTCATCAAGGAAGCAGGCGGCACCGATATTCGCGCTCTGGTGGTTGGCGGTCGCGTGATTGCCGCGATGAAACGCACCGGGGCGTCCGATGATTTCCGGTCGAACCTGCATCGCGGCGGCAGCGCCGAGGCAATCAAGATATCGCCCGAGGAACGATCAACCGCCGTGCGGGCGGCAAAGTCGATGGGCCTGAATGTCTGCGGTGTCGACATGCTGCGCGCCAATCACGGTGCGGTGGTGATGGAGGTGAACTCCACCCCCGGTTTGGAAGGGGTCGAAAAGGCCACCGGCATCGACGTGGCGGGAAAGATCATCGAGTTTCTTGAAAAGGATATCAAACGCGGCTCAACCCGGACCAAGGGCAAAGGCTAGTGGCGCGGCGCGAACCGTTTCGTCTGGGCGGGGTTGATGTGGCAGCGGGCAGCCGCCAGACCATCGACCTTCCGGTCAGCGTTCTGTCCGACCACACGCCGGTTAGCATGTCAGCCCATGTGATCCATGGGCGCAAACCCGGACCCACAATCTTTGTCAGCGCCGGCATTCACGGGGACGAGGTGATCGGTGTCGAAATCGTTCGTCGCCTGCTGACGATCAAAAACCTGCAAACCTTGCGGGGCACGTTGATCTGCATCCCGATTGTCAATGCCCCCGGATTTCTGATCCGATCCCGGTATCTGCCGGATCGACGCGACCTGAATCGCAGCTTTCCGGGGTCAGATGCCGGGTCGCTGGCGTCACGGTTGGCAGATATCTTCCTGCGCAAGATTGTGTCGCGCTGTGACCTTGGCATTGATCTGCATTCGGCGGCGGCGCACCGCACCAATCTGCCACAGATTCGCATATCCCCCGACAAGCCCGAGACACGACGACTGGCCCGCCTGTTTGGCGCCCCGGTGGTGTTGCGCTCGCCTTTGCGCGAAGGGTCATTGCGGGCCGCCGCCGAGGACATTGGCGTCGATGTGTTGCTGTATGAGGCCGGCGAGGCTTTGCGATTTGACGAAATGTCGGTTCGCGCGGGTGTCATGGGCATTCTGCGAGTGCTTCTGGATCAAGGGATGATCAGCCGCCGGGGCGTCTCGAAATCCAAGGCTGATCCGGTGTTCTGCACTTCAAGCCGCTGGATACGGGCCGGGCAGGGCGGCTTGTTGCGCACCTATAAATCCGAAGGGGATACGGTCGATCAAGGAGATGTTCTGGCCGTCGTATCCGATCCTTTTGGCGAGGTGGAGGCCGATGTTGTCGCCACTTTGCCGGGCATCATCGTCGGACGCGCGGTGTTGCCCATCGTGAATGAAGGGGACGCCTTGTTTCACGTGGCCCGGGTCGAGAACAGCAAAGAGGCCGACGACAAGATGGCAACCATATCAACCCAGCTTGAGGATGATCCGCTGTTTGACGAGGATGAGATCATCTGACGCGTCGCGTCTTTCATCCCGTTTGATGCGTGTATCAGGTTGATAGCTGCGCGGCTTCTTTCGCCAGTTTGGTGATCCCCGCCCAATCGCCTGACGTCACAAGATCACCCGGGGCCACCCATGACCCGCCGACGCAAAGCGTGTTGGGCAGGGACAGATAATCCATCGCGTTTTTCAGACTGACGCCCCCTGTGGGGCAGAACCGGATCTGCGGCAGGGGCGAGGCGAGCGATTTCAGAAATGGTGCCCCTCCGGCGGCTTCGGCCGGAAAGAACTTTTGCACGGTATAGCCAAGTTCCAGCAGGCGCATTGCCTCGGACGCCGAAGACGCACCGGGTAGAAGCGGCAGGTCATTGGCTTCGCACGCGTCCAGCAGGCGGTCGGTTGCCCCGGGCGAGACACCAAAGGTCGCGCCAGCCTTCTTTGCGTTTTCCACGTCCTGCGATGTCAAAAGCGTGCCTGCGCCCACCGCACCACCTTCGACGCGCGCCATTTCGGCAATCACCTCCAGCGCGGCATCAGTGCGCAGGGTCACCTCCAGCGCGGGCAGTCCTCCGGCAACCAGAGCTTGTGCCAGCGGGGCGGCATGGGAAACCTGATCGACCACCAGAACCGGGACAACCGGGGCCAGGCGACAGATTTTCTCGGCGGCGGTGCTTGCCTCTTGCGGGGTCATCAATGTCTCCTTCAGGACAGGGTGCTGGCGCCTTCGGTCGCGGGGCGGGCCGCGCGACGGAAGGTTTCGAAAAGTTCACGGCCCATGCCGTCCGTGTTGGCGCTCAGGTCCACCTGAACGGCTGGTCGATCCATGGCGCCGTCGGTCAGAACCTCAAGTGTACCGCGGTCGGCGTCCAGACGGATGATGTCGCCATCGCGAATACGGGCGATCGGTCCACCATCCGCGGCTTCTGGCGCAACATGAATGGCGGCGGGGACTTTACCGGACGCGCCGGACATCCGCCCGTCCGTCACCAGCGCCACCTGTTGGCCGCGCTGCTGCAACACCGACAGGGTCGGGGTCAGCCCGTGCAGTTCGGGCATTCCGTTGGCACGCGGCCCCTGGAAGCGGACGACGACGATCATGTCGCCTTCAAGCTCCCCGGCTTTGAAAGCGGCTTTGACGCTGTCCTGATCGTGGAATACGCGGGCAGGGGCTTCGATGATGTGTCGGCTCGGATCGACCGCCGAGACCTTGATCACGCCTTGCCCCAGATTGCCCGACAATTGCACCAGCCCGCCGGTTTTCTGGAACGGGTCGGTTGCGGGGCGCAGGATTTTGTCGTTCAGGCTTTCGCGTGGGCCGGGTTCCCAGCGCACGCGGCTGCCGTCCAGCTTGGGTTCCTGCGTATAGGCTGTCAGGTCACCCATGATGGTCTTGGCGTCCGGGTGCAAAAGCCCGGCTTCCAACAGCTCTCCTATCATGTAGCCAAGTCCACCTGCGGCATGGAAATGGTTCACATCGGCCAATCCGTTTGGATAGACGCGCGCCATCAAGGGCACGATGGCCGAGATGTCGGCAAAATCTTCAAGCGTCAGGATGATCCCCGCAGCCCGCGCCATGGCGGGCAAGTGCAGCACAAGATTGGTCGAACCGCCAGTGGCCATCAGCCCCACCAGCCCGTTTACAAAGGCTTTCTCGTCCAGAATATGTCCGGCGGGGGTGAAGCCTGCGCTCCCATCCTTGGTGATGGCCAGCGCGCGGCGTGTGCCTTCGGCGGTCAATGCATCCCGCAGATCGGTATGCGGTGTGACAAAGGACGCACCCGGCAGGTGAAGCCCCATAAACTCCATCAACATCTGGTTGGTGTTGGCGGTGCCGTAAAAGGTGCAGGTGCCGGGGCCGTGATAGGCGGCCATCTCGGCGGCCATCAGCTCTTTGCGGCCCACTTCGCCGGTGGCAAACTGTGTGCGCACCTTGGCTTTCTCGTCGTTGGATAGGCCTGACGTCATCGGACCGGCAGGCAGGAACACAGCGGGGATATGCCCGAAACTGGCGGCGGCGATGACCAGACCGGGGACGATCTTGTCGCAGACGCCAAGGAAAAGTGCGGCGTCGAATGTGTTGTGGCTGAGTGCCACGGACGAGGCCAGCGCAATCACGTCGCGCGAAAACAGGCTCAGCTCCATCCCCGTTTCGCCCTGAGTAACGCCATCGCACATAGCGGGTACACCACCTGCCACCTGTGCGGTTGCCCCTTCGTCACGGGCGACCCGCTTGATCAGGTCGGGATAGGTTGCGAAGGGCGCGTGCGCGGACAGCATGTCATTATAGGCGGTGACGATCCCCAGATTGGGCGCGCGTCCCTCGGCCAGACGACCCTGATCGGGGCCGGCTCCGGCATAGGCATGCGCCTGTCCTGAACAGCTTAGATGCGCGCGGCGTGGCCCGTCCTCGGCCGCGCGGTTGATCTTGTCCAGATAAGTTTGGCGCGTGTCCTTGGATCGGGTGATGATCCGCTCGGTGACGTTCAGAAGATCGCTGTTCAGGGTCATGGCTGTGTTCCTGTTGCTCATCTTTGCAGTATGGCACAGATGGGTGGGTTCAGGGGCTTCTAACAGGAAATGATAGCGCTAACAACCTTAATCCCATGCGATTTGAAGCCCTGAGCGGCTTTCAGGCTTTCAAAGCGTTGGCGCAGGGGCTAGTCAGGGCAAAATATTGATGACAGGAAGTCCGATCCATGGCGCAGGCCACAGAAGGCGCAGGCCGCGCCACGATCCGATTGAAACCCAAGGCAAACGCCCGTGCGATCCGCCATGGGGCACCTTGGGTGTTTGACAACGAACTGGTGACGGATCGGCGTACCAAAAAGATCGAAGCAGGGGCGATTGCCCGGTTGGAAGACGCCGCGCGTGACCCGTTGGGCACGGTTGCTGTGAACCCAAATTCACGGATCATTGCCCGGATGCTCGACCGCGACCCGGAAGCCGTGATTGACCGCGCCTGGCTTGCCGCGCGGCTGACCGCGGCGCTGGCCCATCGCGAGACCCTGTTTGATGCCCCCTTCTATCGCCTGATCCATGCCGAAGCTGATGGATTTCCCGGTGTCATCATCGACCGGTTCGGTGACATTGCCGTGATCCAACCCAACGCCGCCTGGGCCGAGGTTCTGTTGGACGATCTGGCTGCCGCGCTGACCCAGGTCACGGGTGTAACAACGATCCTGAAGAATGCCTCGGGCCGGGCGCGGGCGCTGGAAGGGTTGGACGATCAGAACGCCGTTCTGCTGGGCCAGACGCCCGACGCCCCGGTGGCCGTGCCGATGAACGGGGCGACCTATATGGCCGATCTGACCGGCGGACAGAAAACCGGACTTTTCTTCGATCAGCGTCCCAACCACGCCTTTGCAGCAAGCCTGTCCAAGGGTGCGCGCGTGCTGGACGTGTTTTCCCATGTGGGCGGGTTTTCACTGGCCGCGCTTGCTGCCGGGGCGACACAAGCGGTTGCCGTCGATGGTTCGGCCCCCGCGCTGGCACTGGCCGAAGAAGGTGCGCGCCAGATGGGCGCCGAAGATCGGTTCACAACAGCGCATGGCGATGCCTTCGACATGCTGACCGCACTGGCCCAAGAAAACCAGACATTCGATGTCGTGATCTGCGACCCGCCCGCCTTTGCGCCCTCCAAAAAGGCACTGGAACCCGGCCTGCGTGCCTATGAACGGCTCGCACGTCTGGCCGCCCCCCTTGTTGCACCGGGGGGCTATCTGGGCCTCTGTTCATGCTCGCATGCGGCCACGATTGACAAGTTCCGCGCCGCGTCCATCCGGGGCATTGGGCGGGCAGGGCGCGACAGCCAGCTGATCCACACGGGCTTTGCAGGTGCCGACCACCCGATGCACCCGCAACTGGCCGAAAGCGGCTACCTCAAGGCGCTGTTCTTCCGTCTTTTGCCATGAAAGTGCTGATCGACGCCTGCGTTCTTTATCCAACCGTCATGCGCGAAATGGTGCTGGGCGCGGCGGGCGAGGATTGCTTCACCCCCCTTTGGTCGCCACGCATTCTGGAAGAATGGGCGCGCGCGGCTGCAAAGCTCGGCCCGGATCAGGACAGCGTTGCCCGCGCGGAGATTGCGATCTTGCGCGACCGTTGGCCGGAAGCCAGTGTTCTGCCCCGGGACGGGGACCTCAGACGCCTGTGGTTGCCGGATGAAAACGACATCCACGTACTGGCCGCCGCCATTGCGGGAAACGCGGATGTGCTTCTGACCATGAACAATGCCGATTTCCCCCGCCATACGCTGGCTGAAGAAGGTCTGCGGCGGGAAAGCCCCGACCCCTTTCTTTGTGCGTTTCTTGACAAGAACCCCGACGGGATGTGCCGCGTGGCCTCTCGTGTTCTGACCCAGGCGCAAACCCTGTCCGGCGAAGATTGGACGATCCGTCGGCTGATGAAAAAAGCGCGCCTGCCGCGATTGGGCAAGGCGCTCGAAACATATCTCTGATCAGGGTTTCTTCTGGCCTTAAATATCCTGGGGTGAATGCGCAACGCGCAGAGGGGCAACGCCCCTTACCCCCCTTACCGCACCCACTTTGCTTCGTTCTTTTCGATGGCGGCGATCCGCTCGGCAGTTTTTGGATGGCTCATCAACCACGCCGGCATCACCCCGGCGCGATTCTTTGTCAGGGCATCCAACTTGCCGAACAGGGATTTCTGGGGGTCTGCCCCGATCCCGGACTTGATCAACAACGCGGTGGCATAGGCGTCCGCTTCGTATTCATCGCCCCGGCTCAGTCCTGCCGCCACCAGCCGTGTCAGGATATTGGCGATATAGACGCCAATCCCCGGCAACAGGCGCGAGATCATCATCGCCAGCACAGTGCGCATGGCGTTCTGTCCTGCGAAATCAATCATACGTTTGCGAGAATGGCCCAAGGCCACGTGACCCAGTTCATGGGCGATCACGCTGGACAGTTCTTCGGCGCTTACCCGGCCTTGTCGATACTCATTATAGAACCCGCGCGTGATGAAAATGCGCCCGTCAGGGGCGGCCAACCCGTTCACTGGTTCAATTTCATAGATATGCACGGGGATGTCGGCGATATCCAAGGATGCCGCCATGCGATCTGTCAGTGCCTTTAGCGTCGGGTCCGCCAGCCGCGTCGATTGCGCGTCCAGTTCGCGGTGGGTGCGCCAGACCGAGAAATGATAAAGCAGCAGCCCATAGAGAACCGGCAACAGGATGGGGATCAGTTTCAGCATGTTGGAATATATGGGCGCTCGGGCTGCGGCTGGAAAGGGTCTATGGGCCGGTGGGCCCGGTTTTGTCGCGCTCGGCCCGGTCTTTTGCCCGCATGACCGCCCGGATCCAAAGCGCCATGACAACTGCGACAACCAGCGCCACAAGCAGGCCCGCAGCATTGCCCAGCAGGGACGCCAGACTTTCGATGCGCGCGGCGAAGTTGTATCCCAGACCGACGTAAAGCGTGACCCAGACCATTTCGCCAAGAATGTCCCAGATGGCGAAGCGCAGCCAGCCAAGGCCCGTGGCACCCGCCACGAAGTTCACCCAGGGGCCAAGCGGGGCGACCGCCCAAGTGGACAGGAACACCCCGACGCTGCCCCACCGGTCGACGAAAATCCGCGCCCGTGACAGGACGGCCTGTCTGGCTGGGCGCTGCGCAAGGTGATCAAGCACCGTGGCGCCGCCAAACCGTCCGATGGCGTATCCTGTCTGGTCGCCGATCACCGCGCCCAGGAAGGCCGCCAGCACGACGTTGGTCAGCGAAATGTCTCCGGTCACCGCAAAAGCCCCGCCAGCCAGCATCATGATCGATGTGGGAATAGGCAGCGCCAGACAGGACAGGAACGCCGAGGCAAAAACCACGATGGGACCATAAGCCGACAGCAGCGCAAAAACGGTCTCTGTGGTCATCACTGCGGCCCGTGCCTGTCTTTGTTGTCCGGTGCCGCGCGGTGGGCGGCAATGGCGGCCTCGATCTCGGCGATCAGCGCGTCAAGGGTGACACCGCGTGCTTCGGCAAGCCGCGCAAGATTGGGCGGGCCGTCCTCGGGCCTGTCGATCCGCAGTGCGTTCATCATCACATCGCGCGGAACGTCCCATGACATGGCGACATAGCGCGGGGTCATCCAGCCTTCGATCGGCTGGTCGATATGGGCCGGGTCGGTCCAGTAGATCCAACTGGTGGTGGTGCGGACCCCGAAAAAGACGCTCAGCCCCAAGGCGACGGCAAGGATGATTGTCGCGACCGGTGCCGCTGCCCACATACGTTTGAGAAGTGAAAGCACGATGGTTCCTTTTCCGGTTGGGGGTTGAACGTGCCGGATCTGGGCTTTCGTCGCTCAGCGTCCCAGTTCCTTCATCCCGCGCTCGATGCCTTCCAGAGTCATTGGCACCATACGGCCCTCGAAAATCTGGCTGATCATCTGCACTGACTGGGTATAGCGCCAATGATGTTCGGGCAGGGGATTGATCCACAGATTGTCGGGCCATTGTTCACGCGCGCGCTCCAGCCAAACCTGACCGGTTTCGTCGTTCCAATGCTCGTTGGCGCCACCGCGATAGGCGATCTCATAGGGGCTCATGGATGCGTCGCCGACGAAAATGCACTTGTAGTCAGACCCATAGGTGCGCAGCACCTCCCATGTGGGGATCTGATCGGTCCAGCGCCGCGCGTTATCCCGCCAAACACCTTCGTAAAGGCAGTTGTGGAAATAGTAGTACTCAAGATGCTTGAACTCGGTGCGCGCGGCCGAGAACAGCTCCTCGACCACCTTGATATGCGGGTCCATTGATCCGCCCACGTCAAGGAATAAAAGGACTTTCACCGCGTTGTGCCGCTCGGGGCGTGTTTTCACATCAAGATAACCGTGCTCCGCGGTGGCACGGATGGTGCCGTCCAGGTCCAGCTCCTCGTCCGCGCCGGTCCGCGCCCAGTTGCGCAGGCGTTTCAGGGCGACCTTGATGTTACGTGTGCCAAGCTCGACGGAATCGTCCAGATTGCGAAATTCGCGCTTGTCCCAGACCTTGACCGCGCGCTGATGGCGCGATCGATCCTGTCCGATCCGCACGCCTTCGGGATTATAGCCATAGGCCCCGAAGGGCGACGTGCCCGCGGTGCCGATCCACTTGTTGCCGCCCTGATGGCGCCCCTCTTGTTCCTTCAGACGCTCTTTCAGCGTGTCCATCAGCTTGTCGAACCCGCCCAAGGCCTCGATTTCGGCTTTTTCTTCGGGGGTCAGGAACTTTTCGGCCATTTTTTCAAGCCATTCCTGCGGAATATCGACGGCTTCCAGCATCTGCTCGGTGGAAATGGCTTCAAGCCCTTCGAACGTCATGGAAAACGCGCGGTCGAACTTGTCGAGGTTGCGCTCGTCCTTCACCATCGCCACGCGGGCCAGGTAATAGAACCCTTCGATGTCATAGGTCACAAGCCCGGCTTTCATCGCCTCCAGAAACGCCAGAAATTCGCGCAGAGAGACAGGAACTTTGCTGGCACGGAGGTTTTCAAAGAAGGGCAGGAACATCGCGCAGACCTAGCGACTGATGAAGATCGAGGTGAAAAGGGCGATCAGTGCAAACACAAGCGCGTGCACCGCCGCATATTGGGCGATGTCCAACCGGTTGCCACCGCGTTTGCGGGCGCGCAGAACCCCAACCAATGCCCCGAAAACCAGCGCCGCGATGACCAGCATGTGCCTTTACCCCTTGCGAAGGGGCCGTCAGGGCAGCCCCGGTTCGTTTAGCCGGGCGATATGGCAGCAATTTCGCTGAGCCGCGCGCCGACTTGCTCGTTCGAGCCGAAGCCATACCGTGCCCAGCCCAGACTGTCGAGCCTGACAAGCTGTGCTTCGCGTGTGCGTCCTGCAAGGTCAAGCGCCTCAGCCTTGATCATCATCAATGTGGCCAGCAAGGCGGCGTTTTCGGCTCGTTTTACGGGTGCGATATGGGTGTTCACGATGGCAATCGCCTCGTCAGTCTGTCCGGCCGACAGGGCATAGGCGGCCAGTTGCACCCCCATATGGGCAGCGTGCAGCGCGGTTTCCGGATTGGCGCGATAGATCGCCTCGGCCTCGCGGAAGGCGGCGAAGGCGTCCCTGCTGTTTTGGCGCATGTGCAGGCGACCGTAGGCAAACAGACTGAACGCCAGCCGCGTATCGCGCCAGCCCATTTTGCGCGCGATGGCGACGGCTGTGGTCGCGGCGGTACGTCGTCGGGTGGCTGACTGCCCCTTGCCCAGCGCCGTTTCGATCGCATCCTTCCACGCTTCGGGTGACCGACCGCCCATCCGGGGCGTTCCGAACCCGCCAGCCGGGTTCAAGCGTGACAGAATGGTGGGCAGTTGCGCAGCCACGTCGCCGCGGCTCATCCCGGACACCAGTTCAGGCGCGTAATAGGCGCGCAGGATCAACATATCGAACCCGGTCAGGACGGTGTGAAAATTGTCGTCGTTGAACACGCTGTCATGCAGCCGATACAGGTCGTTCACCGGCCCCAGCGCCTGTGCGACTTCCTCGTGCAGGCAGTCACGCAATTCTTGCGGGCTGACATCGCCGGGCAGGAAGACGGCCATCTGGGTGCGGGTGCGCAACTTTGTCCAGTCCAGCCGCGCTGTTCCGCGCGCTGCTTTGTAGTCCTGCCAGCTTGAGACGTTGGGCGCAACGAAACAGGCGGCATGTGGCACAAGGCGCTGCAATTGCCGCTTCGGAATGACCTCAAGCGTGATGGAGGCGGCGGTGTCGGTCGTGACCTGACGGATGTTGATCCCCGCTTCGATCCTGAGCCGGGCCAGCAGACGGGTAAGGTCCGCCATCATGTAGGGCGGCGCATCGCCCGAAACGCGCAGCGTCACCGGGCCTTCGAACCGGGTCAGAACGGGCAGGGGGCGTCCGCTTTCCAACTGGAAAGACAGGTCCAGGAAATCGCCCGCAATGACGCTGTTGGTGCGGGTCGGGCGGGTGATTTGCGAACTGACAAACGCCTTCATCGGGGGCAGGGCGGCGGGCAGGGCTACGCGGCGGGCCGCAACCTCTTCTTGCGGCGCGTTCGAGGTCACGGGGACCGAACATCCGGCGATGGTGAATGCGGCCAGCATCGTGGCCAAGGTGATCTGTCGCATTGTCACGCCCTCCCATACCGTATGAAGGGCGTTTTGACGCCGATCCGGTCATAGAGCCTGCGGGCGGTGTGATTGAAATCCTGCGTCAGCCAATAGACCGAGGGCGCCCCGGCCTGATCGGCGGCGTCATAGACCGCTTCGATCAAGGCACGTCCGACACCGGTGCCGCGCGTGGAGGGGTCGGCATAAAGGTCTTGCAGGTAGCAGACATTCTCGATCTTCCACGCGTGGCGATGGAACAGGTAATGCACCAGCCCCACGGGCCGGTCGTCCACGCAGGCCAGAAGCCCGTGGAATTCGTTCGGATCCTCTGACAGAAGCCGGGCGAAGGTGGTTTCATAAACCTCCGGGGCGACTTCGGTCTCATAATAGCGCAGGTAGCCTTCCCACAGGCGTGCCCACGCATCCTTATCAGACGGCGTCAATGGCCGAACGGTAATGTGCGCATTGCTTCCCATAACAACACCGTCACACCCGCTGTTTGTGCCCCCCCAGGCAAGGGCCAGAGTTTATGGGGTGGCAGCGGTCTGACCAAGGGAAATGACAGGAAAACGGATGCTTTTATTGGAAAGCCGTGAAGAAAAACAATATCTTGTGCGGAATGCTTCATGCAGCACTAGGCAAATTGGACCGAAATGCCTGTGACCACGCGAATCGATGGCTACAGCCCGACCACGTCAAATTCGGGGTTTCCCGACCACGTGATGTCCCACTTTGCACCGGGGCGAACATTCTGCACGGCGGCCGGTTCGAACGCCACCAGACAGGTGCCGCCGGGGTGGCGCACCGAGGGATAGACCAGCCCCCGATGTCCGTCCGCGCGCAGGTGATTGGCCAGTTCCTGCCCCCGTGGATAACCGCGCACCGGGTCTTCATGGAGGGCCGGGTGGCCGGGGTTGCCCGTCAGGTCGGGGAAGTCGCCGATGAAATCGGCCAGCAGTTCGACATAGCGCACCTTGGTGTCGAAGATGCCGACATAGGACAGCTCGCGGGTATAGTGATAGCCAACCTCGGCTAGCGAGGTCATCGCGCTCCAACTGCAATACCATGCACCACGGGTGTCATCGTTGAAGCGGTTGCCACCGGCCCGACGATAGGTGAAGGCGGCGTTCACATGGCTCATCCCGTAAATCCGCAGATCGGCAGCGCGGCGTTCCCAGGCCAGCTCCAGCCGGTTCACGCCCAGATCGCGCCCGCGCTCGGCCATGTGGCGGGCTGATGTCATCGCCTCGACCTCGGCCAGCAGGGCCGCTTCCTCGTCATCATCGACCAGCCCGCGCAGGACGGGCGGCTTGTGATAGGTGGCGGGGATCAGGCGGACCAGCGCACGGTCGCTGACCGATCGCAGCGGCAGCGGGTCACTCACATCCCACCCCTGAGCGCATCGACATAGTTGCGCACGCGCAGGAATTGCGGCAACCCGTCCTCGATCATCGTGTCGATCGGTCGGGCACTGTCAAACAGCGGACCCGTGTTGGCCAGTGTGATCCATTGATCGGCGATCACCTCGTCGAAATAGAGGTGCAGGGATTTATAGATCCCCACCAGCGCCGACAGCCGCAGCATCTGGTCACGGGTCAGGTCGCCTTTGAAACCGGGATTGCGCGCACGTTTCCACGTCGAGGTGGACATATCCGCCAGCGCGGCGGCGTCATCCAGTTTCAGCCCCCAAGCCTCGGCAACGCGTCCATAGGCCTTGAGCGCCACGGCAGCATGGTCCGACGTCGGTCGGGCCGGGGGTGGGGTGAGCGGTTGTGGGGCGGCGTGCATTGGCCTTCTCCTGTGCTATGCCCAGAAGATAGGTTCACATGGCCCGAATGTCAAGATCATATGATCTTATTGGCGTCCGCCGCGCGCCATGAAGGCCAGCCGTTCGAACAGGTGCACGTCCTGCTCGTTCTTCAAAAGCGCCCCGTGCAGGGTCGGCAGCGCCGAAGCCCCGTCGCGTTTCAATGTCTCGGCGTCGATATCCTCGGCCAGAAGCAGTTTCAGCCAGTCCAGCACTTCCGAGGTTGATGGCTTCTTTTTCAGCCCCGGCTGTTCGCGGATTTCATAAAACTGGGTCAACGCTTCGGTCAGCAGGCGCGGCTTGATGCCGGGGTGATGCACCTCGACGATCTTTGCCAGAGTGTCGGCATCCGGGAAGCGGATATAATGAAAGAAGCAGCGGCGCAGGAAGGCGTCCGGCAGCTCTTTTTCGTTGTTCGAGGTGATGATGATGATCGGGCGATGCTTGGCGCGGATGGTTTCGCCGGTCTCGTAGACGTGAAACTCCATCTTATCAAGCTCTTGCAGCAGGTCGTTGGGAAATTCGATATCGGCCTTGTCAATCTCGTCAATCAGCAAAACAACCCGCTCGTCAGCCTCGAAGGCCTCCCACAACTTGCCGCGTTTGATATAGTTTGACACGTCATGCACGCGTTCGTCACCCAACTGGCTGTCACGCAACCGGCTGACCGCGTCGTATTCATAAAGGCCCTGTTGCGCCTTGGTGGTCGACTTGATGTTCCATTCGATCATCCGCGCGCCCAGCGCGTCAGCAACTTGCAATGCCAGCTCGGTCTTTCCGGTGCCCGGTTCGCCTTTGACCAACAGGGGGCGTTGCAACGTGACGGCGGCATTCACGGCGACCTTCAGGTCATCGGTTGCCACATAGCTTTCGGTGCCTTCGAAGCGTTTCGTCATCCCGTCATTCCCTCACTGTCGCGTCTGCGTATTACCGGGCGAAGTAATGGGGCGGGCAGGTTTTGGCAAGGGTGCCGTCGCGCGTTCAAACAGTGATCAATGTCGATCTGACGGACTGTTCGAACCCGTGATGCGCGTATGTGAATGTCGGTTCGAGTGTTTCTATTACATTTCAGGCGTTTGCTCGCTATGGGGGAAAACCTTGCCCAATCGCGTTCATTGGCTAGTGACATCAGACAAAAGCGGGTGTAAACGAGCGCCACAAGAAGCCGGACTCCTGTGGGGCAACAATGTTGTCAGGCAGTTATAGTCCGGTAAGTTGAGGGAATTGGTATGAAAGCAGAGACTTTCCTGCCCGACGATTACAGTCCTGCCGAAGACGAACCGTTTATGAATGAGCGTCAGACGGAGTATTTCCGTCGTAAGCTTCTGGCCTGGAAAGAAGAGTTGTTGGATGAAAGCCGCCATACGCTGGAAGGCTTGCAAGATAACACTCGGAACATTCCGGACATTGCGGATCGTGCATCGGAAGAGACTGATCGGGCATTAGAGCTTCGCACACGTGATCGTTCGCGCAAGCTGGTTGGCAAGATTGATCAGGCCCTGCGCCGGATTGAAGAAGGTGAATATGGCTATTGCTCGGAAACGGGCGATCCGATTTCGCTGAAACGTCTGGATGCACGCCCCATCGCGACCCTGAGCCTTGAGGCGCAGGAACGCCACGAGCGCCGCGAAAAAGTCCACCGCGACGATTAAGCCGCGGACCACTGAAAATAACGGGATGGGCGCACTTGTCGCGTAGCATGTGGCCCTGATCCATGGCAAAAGGCGCTGGTTAACCCGGCGCCTTTTCTTTTGCCTGGACGTCATTTGCCAGGACGCAGGCCGGGCCGGGCCAACAGACGCATGAAAACCGCGAGGGGAGCACACCACATGATCGCAGGACAGGACGTCACCATCCTTGGCGCAGGGATTGGCGGGCTGACCGCGGCGGTGGCGCTGGCAGGGCGTGGGGCGCAAGTCACCGTGTTAGAGCAAGCCCCCGAAATCACCGAAGTCGGGGCCGGGCTGCAAATCAGCCCCAATGGCGTGCGCGTTCTGGATGCGTTAGGTCTGGGCGATGCGGCCCGTAGCCGTGCCATGCAAGGCCGCGGGGTGTGGCTGCGCGACGGGATATCGGGCCGCGAGGTGATCGACTTTAGTTTTGAGAAGGTCGCGCCCAAGGCGACATTCCTTCTGTTTCACCGGGCCGATCTGATCGACCTTCTGGCCAAGGCGGCGCGCGATGCCGGGGTGGTGATCCGCTGCGGGGCGCAGGTCGAACGGGTGACCCCCGGCCTTGGTGCCGCGACGGTAAAGCTTGCCGGTGCCCCGTCATGCGAAATGGGGTTCGTCATCGGTGCGGATGGCTTGCACTCGGTCACGCATAGCGCGATGAACGGTGCCCGTGCGCCGTTTTTCACCGGGCAGGTGGCATGGCGCGCCACGGTGCCCGCCACCGGGCGCGAACCTGCCGAGGCAACGGTGTTCATGGGACCGGGTCGGCATATGGTGACCTATCCTCTTCGTGATGGCACCATGGTGAACATTGTCGCGGTCGAAGAGCGCGGCACATGGGCGGACGAGGGGTGGAACCACCAAGACGACCCGGACAACATGCGCAAGGCGTTCAGCGGTTTCTGTGACGATGCGCAAGCCCTTCTGGAGCGGGCCGAAACGGCACATCTGTGGGGTTTGTTCCGCCATCCCGTGGCTTTGAACTGGCATTATGGCCACTGCGCGATTTTGGGCGACGCAGCTCATCCCACATTGCCATTCATGGCGCAGGGGGCCGTCATGGCGATCGAGGATGCGTGGGTTCTGGCCGCCTGTCTGGATCGCGATGGGCCCCAGAACGGTCCGCAGCGATATCAGTTGCTTCGCCGCGCCCGATGCGAAAAGATCGTGGCCGCTGCCGGCAAGAACGCCCGCAATTATCACTATGCCAACCCGCTTGCGCGGCATCTGGGGCATGGGGCGTTGCGGCTGGCAGGACGGCTGGCCCCGCAGCAGGTGTTTAATCGGTTCAGTTGGATCTATGACGCAGATGTGACCAAGGCCTAGCCTGGATCACGGTTTCAACAATATGTCGACTTCGCTGCCCGGCATCCCGGTGCCCAGCATCGAGAAATCTCCGCTGTCAAACATCGCCTGTGCTGCATCGCGGATCACCCGGTGGGTCACCCGGGCCAGCGCCGACCCAAGCGAGATACGCGCCACACCCGCCTGTGCCAGATCGGCACGGCTGACCTGCGACAAGGGACCTGCCGCCAAAGCGTTGACGGGTAGATCGGTGGCAGCACAAACCCGCGCCTGATCGGCCAGAGTGCCCGGCAGGGGAACATAGACGCAGTCCGCGCCGGCGGCCTCGTATCCTGCGATCCGGGCCAGCGCCTCGTCCAGATCGTATTCGCCGTTCATCACCCCGTCGGCGCGTGCCACAAGCACGAAATCACCGGGCAGGGCGCGGGCGGCGGCGGATGCAGCCTTGATCCGTTCGATTGCCAGCGCGCGATCATAGGGCGTGGCCGTTGGCAGTGCCGTATCTTCGATCGAAATACCGGCCAGCCCGGCCTCGTACGACAGCCGCACGGTGTCGGCGCAGGTGTCGGGATCGTCGCCAAAACCGTTTTCGAAGTCACCCGACACCGGGACAGTCACGGCGGCGACCAGATCCTGTGCATGGGCCAGCGCCTCGTCCCGTGTCACATGGCCCATATCGGGGCGTCCCAACGTGAAGGCGTGGGCTGCGGACGATGTGCCGATGGCTTGTGCCCCCAAGGCCGCGAGCATCTTCGCGCTGCCGATGTCCCAGGCGTTGGCCAGAATGAAAGGATTGCCCTTTTGGTGAAGGGCACGAAAGGCCGCACCTCGGTTCAGGTCATTCATTGGGGTGTCTCCGATCCATCCGCTGCCTGTATCGGTCTGACCTTTCCTTGCGGGTATCGGTTTGTCAAACGCGGTCTGCCCTGACGATGAGGCGTGATTTTTCGACCAAAGCGCAGAAATCTCCGGCATTGCTCTTTCCAAACCGCCCGCTCCATGAGATAGGGACGTGCCAAACGAACACTCCCGAGGAGAAAGCCCATGGAGATTCGCGAGGCGCTCACTTTCGACGACGTCCTTCTGGTTCCGGCTGCCAGCAATGTGCTTCCGTCAACCGCAGATACGACCACATTTGTGACCCGGTCGATTGCCCTGAACATCCCGCTGCTCAGCTCGGCGATGGACACCGTGACCGAGGGACGCATGGCCATCGCCATGGCACAGGCCGGTGGCATGGGGGTCATTCACAAGAACCTTGATGTTGAAGAACAGGCCCGTCAGGTCCGTCGGGTGAAACGCTTTGAAAGCGGTATCGTCTACAACCCGATCACCCTGACCGCCGATCAAACGCTTGCGGACGCCAAGGCGCTGCAGGAACGCTATCGCGTAACGGGGTTTCCGGTGGTGGACGAACAGGGCCGCGTCGTCGGTATCGTCACCAACCGCGACATGCGCTTTGCAACTGACGACAACACGCCAGTCAAGGTGATGATGACCTCGAAAGACCTTGCCATGTTGCAGGAACCGGCCGAGCTGGAAGAGGCGAAAAGCCTGATGAAGGCCCGCCGGATCGAAAAGCTGCTGGTCACGAATGGCGAGGGCAAGCTGACCGGGCTTTTGACCCTGAAAGACACCGAACAGGCCGTCCTGAACCCGACCGCCTGCAAGGACGATCTGGGGCGTTTGCGGGTGGCGGCGGCCAGCTCGGTCGGTGATAGCGGTTTTGCCCGCTCCGAAGCCCTGATTGACGCTGGCGTGGATATCGTTGTCGTGGACACCGCACATGGTCATTCCGAAGGGGTGATCGAGGCTGTGAAGCGGATCAAGGCACAGTCCAACAGCGTTCAGGTCATTGCGGGCAACGTCGCAACCGGGGACGCCACGCGCGCCCTGATCGACGCAGGCGCCGATGCGGTGAAAGTGGGGATCGGGCCGGGCTCGATCTGCACCACGCGGATGGTGGCGGGCGTCGGTGTGCCCCAGTTGACCGCAATCGGCGATTGCGCTGCTGCGGCGGGTGACGTGCCGGTGATTGCCGATGGTGGCATCAAGTTCTCGGGCGATTTCGCCAAGGCGATTGCGGCGGGCGCAAGCTGTGCGATGGTCGGCTCGATGATCGCAGGCACCGATGAAAGCCCCGGCGAGGTGATCTTGTATCAAGGCCGGTCGTTCAAAGCCTATCGCGGGATGGGCTCACTGGGGGCCATGGCGCGCGGGTCGGCAGACCGCTATTTCCAGAAGGATGCGGCATCAGACAAGCTGGTGCCCGAGGGGATCGAGGGGCAGGTGCCTTACAAGGGCAGTGCCGGCGCGGTGATCCACCAATTGGTCGGCGGTCTGCGTGCCGCGATGGGCTATACCGGTTGTGCCACCGTGGCCGAGATGCGCAAGAACTGTAAGTTTGTGAAAATCACCGGCGCGGGGTTGAAGGAAAGCCATGTGCATGATGTGCAAATCACACGCGAAAGCCCAAACTACCGTATTGGGTAATGGTATCATGCGGTTGCGGCGTAAAGTTGATGTATTCAGGGCCGGGCAATGACGCCCGGTGCCCGCGTCGCAGCGGCCATCGACATCCTGGATGATCATCTTTCGGGAACGCCAGCGGAACAGGCGCTGACCGGGTGGGCGCGCAAGCATCGGTTTGCGGGTTCCAGAGACCGGGCCGCCATTCGTGACCACGTGTTTGACGCGCTTCGGCGGTTGCAATCGTCTGCCGGATTGGGCGGTGGAAAAAACGGTCGGGCAATTATGATCGGGCTGCTGCGCGGTTTTGGCATTGACCCGAGCACTTTGTTCACTGGTGAAGGCCATGCACCCGCGGTGCTGACTGATTGGGAACAGGTGTCCGGCGATGGTCTTTCGCGCGCCAGCCGTCTTGATTGCCCAGCCTGGTTGCTGCCGCAGTTCGATGAAAGCCTTGGCGATCAGTCCGATGATGTGTTGGAGGCGCTGCGCCACCGCGCGCCCGTGTTTCTGCGGGTTAACATCGCGCGTATATCCCGGCAGCAGGCGCAGAAGCTACTTACAGAGGATGGGATAGATACGCGCCCTCATTCGCTTGCTCCAACGGCGTTAGAAGTTCTGAAAAACCCTCGTAAGATCAATGGCTCACGTGCATTTCTTGATGGGTTGGTCGAGCTGCAGGATGCCGCCTCTCAAGCGGTGGTCGAGGCGCTGCAGATCGCACCGGGCATGCGTGTTCTGGACTACTGTGCGGGTGGCGGAGGCAAAGCCTTGGCTCTGGCCGCTCTGGGGGCCGAGGTCGTCGCGCATGACATTTCTCCTGCGCGGATGAAGGATATTCCGACCCGCGCCGAGCGGGCCGGTTGCAAAATTCAGATCGCTACGCCTGATAGGTTGGCCCGCTTCGGGACGTTCGATCTTGTGTTCGCCGATGCCCCCTGTTCGGGCAGCGGTTCCTGGCGCCGCGCGCCACAAGGAAAATGGCTGATGACGCCAGAAAGGCTCTCGGATCTTCTGGACGTCCAGCAATCGGTTCTATCCCAGCTTCCGGCCAGAACGACCGCTGACGGGGCAATCGCCTATGCGACGTGTTCGGTGCTGAGGGTTGAAAACCGTGTGCAGGTGGATCGGTTTATCGAAAACCATTCAGAATACGGCATCGAGGTTGAACATAGTTTTTCGCCCCTTGATGGGGGTGATGGGTTCTATGTCGCGCAGCTAAGGCGAATGTAGGTCTTGGCAATAACAATCTAAGGTTGTTATCCTAGATCCCATTAATCGGCGATTAACTGACCACGGGCAATAACCGTGAGGCCGATTCTGCAAAAGGGGATCTTTGTGTCGCACGCTGACTTGCCATCCTATCCTTTGACCGAAATTGCGCTGCGCATGTCGCGGCGGGTCGGATACCTGTTATTGCTTTCGGTTCTGTTTGTCGGTGCCGCCTGGTTCGTTGGCATCCCCGCAGCGGGGCTGGCCCTGTTGCTGATCGGATTGACCTTCCTGTCATTGGCCCTGACCGTGACAGCACTCACCGCACTTCACCAACGTCGGCAAAAGTCGCTGTTTCGCACGGTTCAAGGGTTTGCCGATCACGATGGTGCGGCCACGTTTGCAACGGATGCCGATGGGATGATCCACTATCAGAATATCGCGGCAATATCGGCGTTCGGGGAACAAGCGGGATCGACCTTGGCGGGTGCGGTGAAAGACATGTTTGCAGCGCCTGCTTCGGTTTTGTACCGGCTTCAAAACAAGGCCCAGGCCAAGGGTGCCGCCAGTGAGGATATCGTTTTGCGCCGCGGGCATGTGCGGCTGTCCGTGCGTACCATTGCCGGCGGTTTCCTGTGGCGGTTGGACGAATTTGGCGAACGTGGTCACGGGGGGCGGACGGGTGAACACATCAGCCTGCCGATGATGATCGTGTCGAAGTCCGGCACCATCCTGTTTATGAACGAAGCAGCCCGGCGCTTGCTGGGCGGGCGTGAAACCACTCTGGATCGCGTGTTTACCGACTTGCCCGTTCAGTCGGGCACAGTGGCACAGATTTCGGCCAAGAATGGACCGGTTCCCGCCTTCGTCTGCGAGTTGGAGATCAGTGCCGGGCGGCGGGAAATCTATCTTCTTCCGCCCGCAACCGGTCCGGCGATTACCGATGAAGAATGGGTCTTCATAGAACGTTTGCCGGTGCCACTGATCAAGTTGGACACCTCAGGCGCAATCATCATGGCCAATCGTCGCGCGCGGGGGCTTCTGGGTGACGAAAACGCCATAGGAACGCGACTTTCTGATCAGGTGGAAGGTTTGGGACGCCCGGTGTCCGAGTGGTTGCGCGAAGCCCATGCCGGACGGCATCTGGGGAGGGCCGAAGTTGTGCGCGCGGTGAATCCTGACGAAGACGTGTTTCTGCAGATCTCTCTGGGGCAGGTCTCAGGTGAGGCTGGTCGCGCACTGGTCGCCGTTTTGCAGGATGCGACCGAATTGAAGACGCTTGAGGCGCAGTTCGTTCAAAGCCAGAAAATGGAGGCGATTGGACAACTGGCCGGAGGTGTCGCGCATGATTTCAATAACTTGCTGACAGCCATTTCCGGCCATTGCGATCTGCTGTTGCTGGGGCGCGATGAAAACGACACCGAGTATTCGGACCTGTCGCAAATCCACCAGAACGCCAATCGCGCCGCCGCATTGGTGCGCCAGTTGCTCGCTTTTTCGCGCAAACAAACACTGTGTCCCGAAAAACTTGCCCTGACAGACTCGCTCGCGGATCTGATGCATCTGCTTAACCGTTTGGTCGGCGAGAAAGTATCGCTGGAGCTGAATCACGACCACGACCTGATGCCGATCCGCGCCGATCGCCGCCAGTTGGATCAGGTTGTCATGAACCTTGTGGTCAATGCACGCGATGCCATGCCGGACGGGGGTGAAATCCGTGTCGAAACCCGAAACGTCACCGTCGAGCAGGCCTTGCATCGTGACCGGGCAACCGTTCCAGCCGGGGATTACGTCGCGATCCGCGTGATTGATCAGGGCACTGGCATTCCCGCGGACAAGCTCAGCAAGATATTCGAGCCGTTTTTCACCACCAAGGGCGCAGGAAAGGGAACTGGTCTTGGCTTGTCGATGGCCTATGGTATCGTGAAACAGATGGGCGGGTTTATCTTCGTCGACTCGATCCCCGGCGCTGGATCGACCTTCACGCTCTATTTCCCTGTCTGTCAGGACATTGATGCGCAAGACGTGCAGGCAGAAGAAATGCCGGTCGATCACAAGGAGCCAATCGATGTCCAAACCGGCGATCCGATTCAGGACACTCTGGATGCCTTGACAGTGAATGATCAGATTGTTCTGGACGGTGCGACCGTTAGCGTGCAGGGGCCAGATCATCCGGCGTCTGTTCGCGATACAGCCTCGGACCGTGTTGGAAAGGAATGCGCGGCCATTCCTTCGCCCCTTCCCAAACCCACCCATGATCTTGACGATGGCAAGAACAATATTGTCCTGCTGGTCGAGGACGAAGCGCCCGTGCGAGCTTTCGCGTCGCGCGCTTTGCGGATGCGTGGATTTACGGTGCTTGAGGCTGAAAATGCCGAGGAAGCATTGAAAACGCTGGAAGATACATCCTTGTCGGTCGATGTGTTTGTCACCGATGTCATTATGCCTGGCATGGATGGCCCGACCTGGGTTGCAAAGGCGCTCGAGGATCGACCGGGTGTCAAGGTTGTTTTCGTGTCGGGTTACGCCGAAGATTCGGTGTCAGAACATCAGTCCCGTATTCCCAATTCCGTGTTTCTGCCCAAGCCGTTCTCGCTGACCGATTTGACGGCGACAGTGCAGAGACAGTTGCACTAAGGATTGTATAATTTCTAAGCATTCCAATGAATTATGTTCATATGATGCCGTTGTTAACCCTTTGCTTACCATTCACGGTCAATCTCACTAATGAAAACATAACTTGAAATGTTCTTACTTTGTGCTCATAACGAAATACGAGAACAAGAGCAGAACATCAGCAAGATTGCTGCCCGCACGCGGGTGTGAAATAAGGGATGATAACAAATGGCAACGGCGGATATCTTTGATATGAAACGTGACGGTGACAAGCAGAAGGCGCTGGACAGCGCGTTGGCGCAGATCGAACGACAGTTTGGCAAAGGCTCGATCATGAAACTGGGCGCCGACAACCCGGTCGCCGAGATCGAAGCGACCTCAACCGGTTCGCTGGGTCTGGACATCGCGCTTGGCATTGGCGGCCTGCCAAAGGGCCGCATCATCGAGATTTATGGACCGGAAAGCTCGGGCAAGACGACCCTGACGCTTCATTGCGTGGCCGAAGAACAGAAAAAGGGTGGTGTCTGTGCGTTTGTGGATGCCGAACATGCGCTGGACCCACAATATGCCAAGAAACTTGGTGTGGATCTGGACGAGCTTCTGATCAGCCAGCCGGATACCGGCGAACAGGCGCTGGAAATCGTCGATACGCTGGTGCGTTCTGGCGCCGTCAACATGGTGGTGGTCGATTCGGTGGCCGCGCTTACGCCCCGGTCCGAGCTGGAAGGCGACATGGGCGACAGCAATGTCGGCGTACAGGCCCGATTGATGAGCCAGGCCATGCGCAAGCTGACCGGCTCGATCTCGCGCTCCAAATGCACCGTGGTTTTCATCAACCAGATTCGCATGAAGATCGGCGTCATGTTCGGCAGCCCGGAAACGACCACGGGTGGCAACGCGTTGAAATTCTACAGCTCGGTCCGATTGGACATTCGCCGGATCGGCGCGATCAAGGACCGCGACGAGGTTGTCGGCAACGCCACCCGCGTGAAAGTCGTGAAGAACAAAGTGGCGCCACCATTCAAACAGGTTGAATTCGACATCATGTATGGCGAAGGCATCTCGAAAATGGGTGAGATTCTTGACCTTGGCGTGAAGGCCGGCGTGGTCGAGAAGTCCGGCGCCTGGTTCAGCTATGGTGACGAGCGGATCGGCCAAGGGCGCGAAAATGCCAAGTCCTATCTGCGCGAAAACACCCGCACCGCGCTTGAGATCGAAGACAAGATCCGTGCTGCCCACGGGCTGGATTTCGACATGCCGGACGCCGAGAAAGATGATGACGATGATGGGCTTCTGGAAGCCTAACTGCATCGGAAGAATGTCGCGAAGGCCGGGTCGTCCCCGGCCTTTTCCTTTTGGGGGCCAGTGGCTGTGGACAGGGGGGGCTGGCAAAGGTAAACGAATATGAACGCCCATTCAGAGATTTGATAACATGGCCAGCCTTAACGACATCCGCTCCACCTTTCTGAAATATTTCGAAGATAACGGGCACACCGTCGTGGACAGTTCGCCCTTGGTGCCGCGCAATGATCCGACCCTGATGTTCGTCAATTCGGGCATGGTGCAGTTCAAGAACCTGTTTACCGGCATCGAGACGCGCGACTATAGCCGCGCGACCACCGCGCAGAAATGTGTACGCGCAGGCGGCAAGCACAACGATCTGGATAATGTGGGATACACCGCTCGCCACCACACGTTTTTCGAGATGTTGGGGAATTTCAGCTTTGGGGATTACTTCAAAGATGATGCGATCCCGTTCGCCTGGAACCTGATCACCAAGGAATTTGGTATCAATCCAGAACGGTTGCTGACGACCATTTACCATACCGATGACGAAGCGTTCGAAATCTGGAAAAAAGTTGGCGTGCCAGAGGACCGGATCATTCGCATCGATACGGCTGACAATTTCTGGCAGATGGGCCCGACCGGTCCCTGTGGGCCGTGCACCGAAATTTTCTATGACCACGGCGATCACATTTGGGGTGGCCCTCCGGGCAGTGCCGAGGAAGATGGCGACCGGTTCATCGAAATCTGGAACGTTGTTTTCATGCAGAACGAACAGTTCGAAGACGGTTCGATGAAGGCCCTGGACATGCAGTCCATCGACACCGGCATGGGGCTGGAGCGGATCGGTGCGCTGTTGCAGGGCAGCCATGACAATTATGACACCGACCTGTTCAAGGCGCTGATCGAAGCCTCGGCCCATGTGACGGGTGTTGATCCCTATGGCGATCAGAACGTGCATCACCGGGTGATCGCGGATCACCTGCGCTCGACCTCGTTCCTGATGGCGGACGGGGTGCTGCCGTCAAATGAAGGGCGCGGTTATGTGTTGCGGCGGATCATGCGTCGCGCGATGCGTCATGCCCATCTTCTGGGTGCGAAAGATCCGGTCATGCACCGTCTGGTGCCGGAACTGGTGGCGCAGATGGGGCAGGCCTATCCCGAACTTGGTCGCGCCCAGACGATGATTGAAGAGACGTTGCTGAATGAAGAAACCCGTTTCAAGAAAACGCTCGATCGCGGCCTGAAACTGCTGGACGACGAAGTGTCGGGCCTGTCGGAAGGCGCCGATTTGCCAGGCGAGACGGCGTTTAAGCTCTATGACACCTATGGCTTCCCACTGGATTTGACGCAGGATGCGTTGCGTGAAAAGGGACGCGAGGTTGATCAGGCCGGGTTTGACGCGGCGATGGAAGAACAAAAGGCGCGCGCACGCGCCGCTTGGTCGGGATCGGGCGAAGCCGCGGATGCGACCATCTGGTTCGATCTGGCCGAGCAACATGGCGTGACCGAGTTCCTGGGCTATGACACCGAACATGCTGAAGGGCAGGTTCTTGCGATTGTTGCCGATGGCGCTTCAACGGACCGGGCCAAGGCCGGGGACGAGGTGCAGATCGTTGTGAACCAGACACCGTTCTATGCCGAGGCTGGGGGGCAGGTTGGCGATACTGGCTTGATCCGCACCGATACCGGGTCGGCCCACATCACCGATACCAAGAAGGTGGCGGATGTGTTCATCCACTTCGCCAAGGTCGATGAGGGCGAGATTGCCAAGGGGCAGGGGGCCGAACTGGCCGTCGATCATCTGCGCCGCACGGCGATCCGCGCCAACCACTCGGCCACCCACCTGTTGCACGAGGCATTGCGCAATGAGCTTGGCGACCACGTCGCACAACGCGGCTCGCTGAACGCGCCGGATCGTTTGCGGTTCGATTTCAGCCACAACAAGGCGGTGTCGCCGCAGGAGCTGGGCAATATCGCCCGCGAGGTGAACACCTATATCCGCCAGAACGCGCCGGTTGAAACCCGGATCATGACACCGGATGACGCGCGCGAGATCGGCGCGCAGGCGCTGTTCGGAGAAAAGTATGGCGACGAGGTGCGTGTCGTGTCGATGGGCCATGCCGCGACCGGCAAGGGCACGGACGGGCAGACCTATTCGATCGAACTGTGCGGCGGCACGCATGTGAAACAGACCGGTGACATCGGCGTCTGCGTCATCCTGTCGGAAGGGGCCAGTGCGGCAGGCATCCGCCGGATCGAGGCGCTGACCGGCAAAGCCGCTGTCGCCTATATCGAGGAGGAAGCCGCGCGCGCCTCGGAACTGCAAGGCATGTTGAAAGCCAAGCCGGGCGAGGTTGTGGGCCGTGTCAAGGGACTGTTGGACGAACGCAAGGCGTTGCAGGGCGAGATTTCGAACCTGAAGCGTGAGTTGGCGAAAGCCGCAGGCGCGGGCGCGGAGGCCAAGGACATCAATGGCGTGAAATTCCTTGCGATGACAATCGCGGGTGTCGCTGGGAAAGACCTGCAAACCCTTGTCACAGAACAGAAAGACTCGCTTGGATCGGGCGCGGTTCTGATCATCTCGGACAATGACGGAAAGGTGGCTGTTGCCGCTGGCGTCACGTCAGACGTGACCGACCGCGTGTCGGCGGTGGATCTTGTGAAAGCGGCTGTGCCGGCGCTTGGCGGTAAGGGGGGCGGTGGCCGCCCCGAACTGGCGCAGGGCGGCGGGCAGGACTTCTCGGGCGCCGAAGCCGCCGTGGCCGCGGCCGAGGCTGTCATCGCGGCCTGACACACCCCATTGCAAATCCTGAAGGGCCGCGTATCGTCTGCTGACTTACGCGGCCTTTTTATTTGCAGGAGAGACACGATGCCCGCCCTTTGGATTGCCCATGTGACCGTGACCGACGACGAGGCTTACGGCAAATACGCCGCCCTTGCTGGCCCTGCGATTGCCAAACACGGCGGGCATTTCATCGCACGCGGTGGGCGGTATGTGCAGTTGGAGGGCAAGGACCGCCCGCGCAACGTGGTGGCGAAATTCCCAAGCCTTGAAGCGGCCGAGCAATGCTATCACTCGCCCGAATATCAAGAGGCGTTGAGTCACGCGCGGAATGCGTCCGAACGTGAATTGCTGGTTGTTGAAACGGATGAATGAAAACACCAAGGACAAACCCGACAAGATCTGACGACCTAAGGGACGCATAGACCCGCGGGGTGGCGCAATCGCGCCGCCCCATGGGGGCGGGTCGGCGCGGCCCGGCGGGTTCGCCGGGCGGCTTCAGGATGGGACGTTGGTCGTTACTGATCTGACGACCGTGCCTGCCGTTTCCGCTCATGCGGGTCAAGATAGCGTTTGCGCAGACGGATGTTGTTCGGTGTGACCTCGACCAGCTCGTCATTGTCGATATAGGCGATGGCCTCTTCCAGCGACAGGGTGATCGGGGTGGTCAGGCGCACCGCTTCGTCGGTGCCCGAGGCGCGCACGTTGGTCAGTTTCTTGCCTTTCAGCGGGTTCACCTCAAGGTCGTTCTCGCGCGAATGCTCGCCGATGATCATACCCTGATACACGTCTTCCTGCGCGCCGATGAACATACGACCACGATCTTCGAGGTTCCACAGTGCATAAGCGACCGAAGTGCCGTTCTCCATCGAGATCAAAACGCCTGCGCGACGGCCCGGAATATTGCCCTTGTGCGGTGCCCAGCCGTGGAATACGCGGTTCAGAACACCGGTGCCGCGCGTGTCGGTCAGAAATTCACCGTGATAGCCGATCAGCCCGCGCGATGGCACATGGGCGATGATCCGGGTCTTACCCGCACCTGCGGGCTTCATCTCGGTCATTTCGCCCTTGCGCGATCCGGTCAATTTCTCGATCACCGCGCCGGAATATTCGTCATCCACGTCGATGGTGACTTCTTCGATCGGTTCGACGGTCTGGTCGTCTTCTTCGCGCATGATCACCTGCGGGCGCGAGATCGACAATTCGAACCCTTCGCGGCGCATGTTTTCGATCAGAACACCCATCTGCAATTCGCCACGACCCGATACTTCGAAGGCTTCGCCGCCGGGTGTGTCGGCGACCTTGATGGCGACGTTGCTTTCCGCTTCTTTCAGCAGACGTTCGCGGATGACGCGCGACTGCACCTTCTTGCCATCACGACCTGCCAATGGGCTGTCATTGATGCCGAAGGTCACGGTGATTGTGGGCGGGTCGATGGGCTGGGCGTCCAGCGGTTCATCAACGGCGAGCGCACAGATCGTATCGGCCACGGTCGCCTTGGACATACCGGCCAGCGAGACGATGTCGCCCGCCACAGCCTCATCAATGTCCTGCTGGGCCAGACCACGGAAGGCCTGAATGCGGGTGACGCGGAATTGTTCGATCTTCTGCCCGACGCGCGACAGGGCCTGCACGGTTGCGCCCACTTTAAGACGCCCGGTCTCAACCCGTCCGGTCAGCAGACGGCCAACGAAGGGGTCTGCGCCCAGCGTGGTCGCCAGCATCGAGAAATCTTCATCCTGATGGGCGATCTGCTTGGGCTTCGGCACATGGTTCACGATCAGGTTGAACAAGGCATGCAGGTCTTTGCGCGGCCCGTCCAGTTCGGCATCCGCCCAGCCGTTGCGGCCCGAGGCATACATGTGCGGGAAATCAAGTTGATCATCGTCTGCGCCAAGGTTGGCAAACAGGTCAAAGCATTCGTCCAGCGCGCGGTCGGGTTCGGCGTCGGGCTTGTCGACCTTGTTCAGAACGACAATGGGGCGCAGGCCAAGCGCCAGCGCCTTCGAGGTCACGAATTTGGTCTGTGGCATCGGGCCTTCGGCGGCGTCCACCAGCAGGACAACCCCATCGACCATCGACAGGATGCGCTCAACCTCGCCCCCGAAATCGGCGTGGCCGGGGGTGTCGACGATGTTGATCCGCGTGCCTTTCCATTCGACCGATGTCGGCTTTGCGAAGATCGTGATTCCGCGTTCACGCTCCAGATCGTTCGAATCCATGGCGCGTTCGGCCACGGCCTGGTTTTCCCGGAACGCGCCGGATTGTTTCAGAAGCTCGTCGACAAGGGTCGTTTTGCCGTGGTCAACGTGTGCGATGATCGCGATATTGCGCAGGTCCATAGGGCCACCTTAAGGGGAGAACGTGTTAAACGTGTTAGAAGTTAGGGCGCGCATAGCCCGGTTGGGACGCGAAAGCCACCCTAAAAACCAATCTGGCAGAATTTCGTGCGGCTTGGCGCGCAAGCCATCAATGCTGGGCGGATTGCGAAAACAGGTGGATGATCAGGATACCGCCAAGGATCATCGCCAAACCGATCAGCGCGGGCAGATCAAGCCGCTGCCCGAACAGCCCATAGCCGATGGCGGCAATCAGCACGATCCCCAGCCCGGACCAGATCGCATAGGCGACGCCGACCGCCATGTATTTCAGCGCCCATCCCAACAGGGCAAAACTGATGCCATAGGCGACGACCACCGTGACCGATGGCCAGAGCCGGCTGAATTGCTGGCTGGCCTGCAGGGCGGTGGTGCCGATGGTTTCCGCGACCACGGCGAAGAACAGGATCAGGTAAGGCATGATGACCTCGTGACAAGGGGTTATTGGGACTGGTCCCAATCCGGTTTACGTTTTTCGATAAAGGCGGCGATCCCTTCTTCGGTGTCGCGCAGCATCATGTTCTCGACCATCGCGGCCCCGGCGAAGGCATAGGCGCCCTGCAGCGACATTCCGGCCTGATCGTAAAAGCCCGCCTTGCCAATCCTGACCGCAGCCCCAAGCTTCGAGGCCACGGTCTGCGCCAGTTCATCGGTTGCCGTGCGCAATTGGTCATGCGGCACGACCCGGTTGACCAGCCCGACCTCGCGCGCCCGGTCGGTGCCGATAAATTCACCCGTGGTCAGCATTTCGAACGCGACCTTGCGCGGCACGTTGCGGGTCAGGGCCACCATCGGGGTCGAGCAGAACAGCCCGATATTCACACCGTTCACACCAAACCGTGTGCCTTCGGCAGCAACGGCCATGTCGCAGGTCGCAAGCAACTGGCAACCGGCAGCGGTTACAATACCATGGGCTTCGGCAATGACCGGTTGCGGCAGGCGGGGGATCATGCACATGACCTCGGCGCAGCGATCGAACAGGTCTTTGAAATATGCCGCGCCACCATCTTCGGCCTGACGCCCGGCGGTCATTTCCTTCAGGTCATGGCCCGCGCAGAATACCTTGCCAGCCCCGGCAATCACGACCGCACGGATACTGTCATCCTGTGCCAATGCCTGAAATTCATCCTTCAGCGCGGCCAGCATCGCATCCGACAGCGCGTTCAGCGCGCCGGGGTTGTTCAGGGTCAAACGCGCAACTGACGCAGCGTCCTCTCGGATCAATAGTGGGTCTGCCATCTTGTCCTCGCTCAATATTCTGGCCCACGATAGGCGGGAAAATCACGGGGGGAAACCATGCAATTGAAAATGTCACGCGAAGACCTTCAAGCCTTCATGGAGACAGCGTTTCCACAAGTCGCCCCGGATTTCGAGGTGGCAGATGTCGCGCCCATGGAGATTACCGTGCGCACGCGCATCGGTGACAAGCATCTGCGGCCCGGCGGTACAGTGTCGGGGCCGACGATGTTTGCGCTGGCAGATGTGTCGATCTATCTGGCGATCCTTGCGATGATCGGGCCGAAGGCGCTGGCTGTGACCACGAATTGTTCGATTGATTTCATGCGTAAACCGGCGGCGAACACGGACCTTGTGGCGCATGCACGGCTGCACAAGCTGGGCCGCGTCCTTGCGGTGGGGGATGTGCTGATCCATTCCGAAGGCAACGATGCGCCGGTTGCCCGCGCCAGTTTGACCTACTCGATTCCACCCGAACGGGCTTGACCACCGCCGGGGATTGACGCACCAAAAAGCAACCCCAAGCGACGAGGCCCCAATGTCCGAGCACTCACCCGACATCCCCGATCCCATCACCCCCCCGGCAGACCAAAGCCGCCTAGCGCATTTTCCGGTGACCTTCTTTGCCATTGTCATGGGCTTGATGGGGTTGGCGCTGGCCTTGCACGCGGGGGCTCCGGCGGCCCTTTGGCTGGCACAGGCATCATCCCTTGTGCTGTTGATTGGCATCGCGGTTTTCCTGGTCATCCTGGCGTTCTATCTGGCCAAGGCCCTGCGCTATCCGGCGATGGTGGCCGAGGAATGGCATCACCCTGTGAAACTTGCCTTTTTCCCGACGGTCACGGTGTCGCTGCTGTTGATGGCCACGGCTGTGTTTCCTTACAATGAAATGTGGGCCACGTGGATCTGGCTGGCTGGCGTCGCGGGGCAGGGTGTTCTGACCATAGCGGTTGTAACGGGTTGGATCAGTCATCGCAGCTTTCAGGTGGGACATCTGACCCCCGCATGGTTCATCCCCGCAGTCGGCAACGTCATCGTTCCGATCCTTGGGGCCCGCATTGGGTATATCGAGATTTCGTGGCTGTTCTTCTCCGGCGGTATCATCTTCTGGATCGTGCTTCTGACATTGGTGATGAACCGGCTGATTTTCCATGATCCGATTGTCGCCCGGTTGTTTCCGACGATGGTGATCCTGATCGCCCCGCCCGCTGTCGCCTTTCTGGCCTATGTCAGTATGATTGGCTCAGTCGACGGTTTTGCCCGTATTTTGTTGAACGCGGGTTATATTTTTGCGGCCCTTGTCGCGGCGCAGGTGCCGAAACTCGTCAGACTGCCGTTCGCCCTCAGCTGGTGGGCGCTGAGTTTTCCGCTGGCTGCGTTAACGATCGCCTCGTTGCGTTTTGCACAGTTGGAGGGGTCGCGCGGGCATCAGACCATCGGTCTTCTGATCCTGACACTGCTGTCACTGGTGATTGCCGGACTGATCTGGCGTACATTGCTAGCCGTCATACGCGGTGAAATCTGCCGCCCGGAGTAGGACGACAAGCTGGTCGTCACGGGATCAGACGGGATACATAAAGGGCAGGGCGGATGTGCCGTTCTGGACAGCGGTAACGCCTGTCTCCAGACCGACCTCCGGTTGGAAAAAGCCCGCTTCACGTCGACGTTGGGTATTTGCACTCATAATAGGCGGCGTTTGACGGGATGACCGACTCGCACAAGACCCTATCCCGCGCCTCGTTAAGTGAAGGAATTGGCCAGATGAGCGGTTAAATGTATGGGGTATAATAATACCATAATTTTAAGTGTAAGAATTATATAGATAAATTGCATTTGATGGTGCTTGACCTGTCGCTGGAAATCACTAAAACCACCGCATCCGAAACCCAATCAGGGCTGAATCAATGAAAACCTTCTCTGCAACGCCTGCAGATATCGACAAAAAGTGGATCCTGATCGACGCTGAAGGCGTTGTTCTGGGCCGTCTTGCATCGATCATCGCAATGCGTCTTCGTGGCAAACACAAAGCCTCGTTCACACCGCACATGGACATGGGTGACAACGTCATCGTGATCAACGCGGACAAAGTTCAAATGACCGGCAAGAAGCGCACCGACAAGGTGCACTACTGGCACACCGGTTATCCGGGCGGTATCAAATCCCGCACCGCTGGCCAGATCCTTGAGGGTGAGCACCCCGAGCGTCTGCTGACCAAAGCCGTGCAGCGCATGCTGCCCGGCGGTCCGCTGAGCCGCAAGCAGATGACCAATCTGCGCGTCTATGCCGGCGCCGAGCATCCGCACGAGGCGCAAAGCCCCGAAGTGCTGGATGTCAAATCCATGAACGCCAAAAACACGCGTGAGGGCTGATCATGACTGAAGAGATCAAAACACTCGAAGACCTGAACGCCGTTGCCGAAGGCACCGAAGCCGCCGGAACCGTGGTCGAAACCGCCGCCCCCCGCGAGCCCGTCCGTGACGAGCTGGGCCGTTCCTATGCCACCGGCAAGCGGAAAGACGCCGTTGCCCGCGTGTGGATCAAGCCGGGTTCCGGCAAGGTCACCGTGAACGGCAAGGATATGGACAAGTATTTCGCGCGTCCCGTTCTGCAGCTGATCGTGCGCCAACCCGAGCAGATTGCCGGTGTTGAAGGCGAATTCGACGTGGTTGCCACCGTCAAGGGCGGCGGTCTGTCCGGCCAAGCCGGTGCCGTGAAACACGGGATTTCCAAAGCCTTGCAGCTTTACGAACCCAGCCTGCGTGGCGCCCTGAAAGCCGCTGGCTTCCTGACCCGCGACTCGCGCGTTGTGGAACGTAAGAAATACGGTAAAGCCAAAGCCCGTAAGAGCTTCCAGTTCTCGAAGCGTTAATCGCTGCGAGCATATTTTGCGAAAGGGCTGCCCGCGGGCGGCCCTTTTCATTTCTGCCTGATCGTTCGGTGGCTTTTCGTGTTGCGAGCGTTGGGGCGATGGCCTATATCCCGCCCAGACCTTGTGTCACTGGCACCCGTAGCTCAGCTGGATAGAGCGCTGCCCTCCGAAGGCAGAGGCCAGAGGTTCGAATCCTCTCGGGTGCGCCATTTCTCAATATGAAAATCAGATGTTTGCGGTTGGGTTAGACCCGATACCGGGTCACGAAGTTTCGCAGGATCTTCGCTGGCGCATGCACGTTCGCCGCGTGCACCATATCAATCAGGGCTTCGGCCTCTTCGGGGGGGAAATAGCCGTGGTGTTTGTAGATGCCGATACGTGTTTCAAAGGTGTTGGCGTCGGCTTCGGGGTGAAACTGCGTGGCGTAGACATTCTGCCCGTACCGGATCATTTGAAACGGACAGCGCGGTGATGAGACCAGATGCTGGCAGCCTTCGGGCAGGTGCTGCATCGCTTCTTTGTGACCTACAAATGCCTCGAACGTTTTTGGAATCCCGTCAAGCAAGGGGTCGGCACGCCCGTCATCCGTGATCTCACACGCGCTGGCGCTGACCGGTTCGCCGTAGTTTTCCTTGGATACAGATCCCGGCTCCAGATGATGGCCAAGAATGCCGATCCCATAGCAGCATCCCAGAAAGGGAATGTCTTGCGTGGTGATTTTCGGCATCAGGGCCAGGCATTGGGCCTCGATCCGCGCTTCGATTGGGGCTTTCTTTTCGGGGGCATCCGATACGCAACCCGGTCCGCCCCCGACAATCACGCCTGCATAGTTGTTCAGGTTCAGATCGGCGGGGATGTTCTGCTGATCCAGTCGGATACGGTGAACGTGGTCTTTGTCCAACCCGCCCTTTGACAGGAAGGCTTGAAACTCATCATCGGACGCATCGGTTTCCGGGCGAAGTTGCAGGATCAGAAAGGGGTTCATGGGTGCCTCGTGTCACGTCGCCAGACGATGGCAAAGCGTGGGGCCGGGGTCAATCGCCGGGTGCCCTGGGTGTAGCCCCGTGCGGCATTTTGGCATTAGGTGGCCGCGGCCGACCCTGATACATATTAGAATAGCAGAATGTATTCCTCCGCCGCGCGAACCGGAGCAGAGGAGGGCAGAGCCATGAATAGAGTTTTCGCAACGATCCTGTCGCTTGGTTTGATCGCCGGTGGAGCAGGGTTCGCCATTGCCGAAAGCAATCCCGCGACGCCTGTGCCGCCGCCTGCACCCGCGCGGTCGATTTCCAGCGCCACAGCGGATCACACGAAGTTCGATATCCTGAAAAAGCCCTTCGCGTCTGGCCCAGAGGTCACAGAAGCCTGTGTCAGCTGCCACACCGAGGCGGATGACCAGATCATGCACTCGATCCATTTTGAATGGAAATACGCCAGCGATAGTGGGCAAATGCTGGGGAAATCACAGGTTATCAATGCGTTCTGCGGCAACGTGGCCGGTAATGAACCGCGGTGCACGTCCTGTCATGCGGGCTATGGCTGGGACGATATGTCGAAGACGGCTGAACAGGCGGGCGCAGTGCCGGACTGTCTGGTGTGCCATGATCGGTCGGGCCAATACACCAAGACGGCCACGGGCGCAGGACACCCGCCGCTTGCGCCGGTAAAGCCCGGCACCAAAACCATCACGGGGGCGGCGGCCTGGCCGGTTGATCTGTCCAAGGCAGCGCAGTCGGTCGGGATGCCGGGGCGCGACAATTGCGGCAACTGCCATTTCTATGGTGGTGGCGGAGACAATGTGAAACACGGCGACCTTAGCTCGGCGCTGTATGCTCCACCGAAAGAGGTGGACGTGCACATGTCGCCCGACGGTCTGAACTTCACCTGCTCGACCTGTCACGTTGAGGACAAGCACAATTGGGCCGGGTCACGCTATGACACGGTCGCCAAGGACATGGTCGGGCGTGGCAAGCCGGGCGCCATACGCACGGCGGCGACCTGCGAAAGCTGCCATGACACCAACCCGCATCCCTTGAACATCAAGGGTGTGAAATTGAATGACCACACCGATAAGCTGGCCTGTCAAACCTGCCATATCCCTGAATTCGCGCGGGGCGGGGTGGCCACCAAGACCTATTGGGACTGGTCGACAGCGGGCCGCATGGGGGCGGATGGCAAGCCGATGCACGAGGCAAACTATGTGCAATCCGATGGGAAAGAGCTGCACACCTATCTGTCCACCAAGGGCGATTTCAAATGGGGTGAAGATGTCGTTCCGCATTACGCGTGGTTCAATGGTCATGTGGAATATGCCACGGGGGAAGAGATAGATCCCACCGCGCCGGTCGAGGTGAACCGGGTCAACGGAACACCCGGTGGTGTGGACAGTCGGATCTGGCCTTTCAAACGGATGGAGGGGCGGCAAGCCTATGACACAGACAGCAATAAGCTGGCCTATTCGCATGTCTGGGGTCCGACCACGGACACGGCGTTCTGGACCAATTTCGATTGGCCCAAAGCGATCGAGGCGGGGATGAAGGCGGCCGGGCAGCCGTATTCCGGCAACTTCGATTTTGTTGAGACCGAGATGTATTGGCCGATCACCCATATGGTTGCACCGGCCAGTGACGCGCTGGATTGCGCGGCCTGTCATGCGCAGGACGGTCGTTTGGACGGAATGGCCGCAGTCTACATGCCCGGAACCAATCCACGGTCCCCCGCAGGCTTGTTGGGTCTGGCACTAGTGGTGCTGACCCTTTTGGGCGTCGGGTTGCATATTGCACTTCGTATAATTGGTGGTCGCAAAGGAGGCACGGATCATGGCTAGACGCGTTGTAAAAGTTTACCCCCGGTTCGAGCGTTTGTGGCACTGGACGCAGATGGTTATGATCATGGTCCTGATGTTTACCGGCTTTGGTCTAAACGGGTTGCATTCGCTCTTGCCCTTCGGCCCGGCGGTGATGCTGCATACGATTGCGGCGCTGGTCCTGCTGGCGATCTGGATATTTGCCACCTTCTGGTTGTTCACCACCGGCACGTGGCGGCAATTCGTGCCGCAGCTTGAAGGCCTGTTCAAGATGGCGCGCTTCTATGCCTATGGGGTTTTTCGCGGCGAAGAACCACCTTACCGCAAGGTATTCTGGCGCAAGCATAATCCGCTTCAGGCGCTGACCTATTTCGGGCTGAAAGTGGTGGTGTTCCCGGCGATCTGGGGATCAGGTCTTTTGTATCTGACGTATAATTTCTGGGCGGCGGACGAAGGGTCCACCTTCGCCCTTTACGTCGTCGCGAATATCCATCTTCTGGCCGCCTATGTGATCGCCGCCTTCGTCATCACCCACGTCTATCTTCTGACCATCGGGCATGGGTTCCGGTCACATGTGCGCCCGATGGTGACGGGCTATGATTGTATTGACCTGACGCCCGAGCAGGAGGCTTACCTGGAAACCAACGAGCCGGGACGGCTGATGCCCAAGGAAGGATAGTCGGTCAGCTCGGAACACAAAAAAGGCCCTCGGATCGGGGGCCTTTCGCGTTGGTCGGGTTTGTCGGAGCGGGGCTGTGTTACCGGCCCCAGCTGCGTACCACGCCGCAATCCATGTGAACGAAATTCGACCCGGAATATTTGCCGACGCCACCGCCGTTGCAGGCAACGGCTGCTTTGAACATCTGGTTGACCGAGCGGGATTTCAAACGAAGGTCAGCCGCCTGACCTTTCATATGAAGCGAATTCTTTGCCACGCCGCGCGACCGCGCGCGCAGCATCGCATTGGTCTTGGGCGAGCGATAGCCCGACAGCATCATGTAAGGTTCGCGCACATCCAGCAGCCCGTGCGCGGCGGCCATGATGTCAACGGTGCGGGTGTCGATCTTGATCGACGTATCGGTGCGCCAGTCGCGCATGAAATGGTTGATCTCTTTCAAGGCATCTTTGATGTAGTTGCCTTCGATCCAGTAGATCATGTTGATGGTTTCGCCGGTGCGCCCGGAATACATGGCAAGCCGACGAACGTCGCCCCCGCCGCGCAGGAAACCTGCGGCATTTGCGTACATTGGCGCAGCGGTCACTGCTGTGGCGGCAAAGGCGCCCAGTAATCCACGGCGTGTTATAATGGATTTCGATCCGACCGAATTGTCGATAGTCATGTTCCAGCGTGTCCCGTCGCTTGCCTGTGTCTGTGCCTGAGCTGGATCGTTGTCCAATCAGGTTAACAAGTGTTTTAGCCTCTTCCCCAGGCTTGCCGATCTTATGACACAACTCGAATCGTGGGCCAAGCAAAGAATCCCGCTGCTTAACGTGTTCAAGTGAAATCGGCAAAATTTTGCTGAAATCAGTGAAATAGTGGTAAACCGTGGCCGAAAGACGTCAACCCATGGGGTGGGGGACATGCCCGCCGTGAACACGCTTTTTTATCGCGTTTATGAATGGACTTGAGGTGATCAATCGTGGATTATCTGAATTTAAACACAGGTATATTACTATTGGGCGAATTATGAATACGAACGCGCTGCCACGACGTCGTACCACACCCCGTACGGCCTTCATTTCGACGCTTCTGGGGTTCTTGTTTCTGACATTTCACACCGCGCCTTCGACCGCGCAAACCAAGGTGTCTGCCTTTGCGCAGGCGGTGGCGGAAGCGGCGGCGCGGGATGCGGAAGTTGCAGAGTTTTATCGTGGTAATGGCTATCAACCGATCTGGACCGGATCGCAGGCACAGGACCGGTCGCGCCGTGCGGCCTTGTTGAAGGCGTTATCGGCGGCGGGCGATCACGGCTTGCCAAACTACAACACCGCAGAGCTGAAAGCCCGTTTGACCAATGTTGCCAGCCTGCGCGATCTGGGCCGGGCCGAGGTCGAGCTGTCCAAACTGTTCCTCAGCTATGCACAGGGTGTCAGCAGTGGTGTGCTGACGCCTTCAAAGGTTGACAGCGGTATTGTTCGCAAGGTGCCGCGCAAAAACGGCGCAGAACTGTTGGCCGAGCTGGTGCAGGCCGATCCTGCGACCTACCTCAAGCGTTTGTCGCCGACATCGCCGGAATATGCCCGTTTGATGAAAGAAAAACTGCGTTTGGATCAGCAAATCGCGGCGGGAGGATGGGGCGCCCCTGTTCCCACCAGCTCGTTGAAGCCGGGGCAGGCGGGATCGAACGTTGTCGCCCTTCGCAACCGGTTGATCCGCATGGGGTATCTAAGCCGTTCCGCCAGTCAATCCTATGACGCGACCATCCAGAAGGCCGTGCAGCAGTTTCAGCAGGATCACGGATTGACCGCCGATGGTGTTGCCGGACCCGGCACGATGGATGAAATCAACACGGCACCGGAAAAACGTCTGGCGTCAATCATTGTCGCGCTTGAGCGGGAACGCTGGACCAATATCGAACGCGGCAAGCGTCATATATGGGTCAATCTTGCTGATTTCACCGCCAAGATCGTGGATGGCGGGCGTGTGACATTCTCTACCCGGTCGGTGATCGGCAAGAACCAGCACGATCAGCGCAGTCCCGAATTTTCGGACGTGATGGAATTCATGGTGATCAACCCGACCTGGAATGTCCCGCGTTCGATCGCGACGAAAGAATATCTGCCGATGCTCAAGCGTAACCCGAATGCGGTCAGCCATTTGAAGCTGATTGACAGCCGGGGGCGCGTGGTCAATCGCTCGGCCGTCAACTTCAATGCGTTCTCGGCCAAATCGTTCCCGTTTGCGATCAAGCAACCGCCCTCAAGCCGGAACGCGCTGGGTCTGGTGAAGTTCATGTTCCCGAACAAATACAACATCTATTTGCATGATACGCCATCAAAGAGCCTGTTCGGGCGCGAGGTGCGCGCGTTCAGCCATGGGTGCATCCGTCTGGGCGACCCGTTCGACTTTGCCTATGCCCTTTTGGCCAAGCAGACGGCCGACCCGAAGGGCACGTTCCACAAGGTCTTGAGCACAGGGCGCGAGACACGGGTCGAACTGGAAAACCCGGTTCCGGTGCATCTGGTGTACCGCACCGCCGTGGCACCTGCGAAAGGTCGGATGAACTATCGCCGCGATGTTTACGGACGTGACGCCAAGATCTGGCAGGCTTTGCAAAATGCCGGGGTGGCGCTTGGACGCGTAGAGGGGTAAATCCTTGGGCAAAGATGGTGGGCTGGATTGTCCACCATCGACACAAGGAGGTCAGATGCAGTTCACTCTTTCAGAAATCGCCGCGTCGCTGGGGGCCGAGGTTCTGGGCAACGGCGATATCGTTCTGGTCGGTGCCGCCGAACCTGTGGATGCGGGGCCAGACCAGCTCGCGCTGGCGATGGACCCGAAATATGCAGATGGAATCGTCAAGGGAAAAGCGCGTGCGGCGTTGCTGTGGGACGGGGCCGACTGGCAGGCGCTGGGGCTGGATGGCGCGATCTGTCTGAACCGCGGGAAAGCGGCGATGCCGCTTCTGACACGGGCTCTGGACCCCGGCCTTGGCATTGCCGAAGGCATTCACCCAACCGCTGTCGTCGATGACACCGCAAAAATTGGTCCCGGTGCCCGTATCGGTCCTCTGGCCGTGATCGGTGCGAACGTCACCATCGGCGCGCGGGCCACCATCGCGCCCCATACCTCGATCGGGTATGGCACGGTGATCGGTGACGATCTGGTGCTGCATCCCGGTGCCCGCATCGCGCATCTGTGCACCATCGGGGACCGCTATTTCGGTCAGTCCAATTCGGTCGTGGGCGGCGACGGGTTTTCCTATGTCACGCTGGACAAGGAAAGTGCCGTGGAAAGCCTGCGTGGTGGTATGGCCGACGGGGAGAAACCCGTCGCCGTTGTGGGCAGCCACCACTGGGCCAGGGTCCATTCGCTGGGCGGGGTTGAGATCGGAGACGATGTCGAACTGGGCGCGAGTTCCACCATCGACCGCGGCACGATCCGCGCCACCCGGATCGGGCGCGGCACCAAAATCGACTGCCAGGTGCAGGTCGGCCACAACGCGGATGTCGGCGAGGATGTGATGATGTGCGGTAATGTCGGCGTGTCCGGATCGGCCAAGATCGGCAACCGCGTCGTTTTGGGCGGCAAGGTCGGGGTCAGCGACAACATCTTCATTGGCGATGACGTGATCGCGGGCGGTGGCACCAACATCTATACCAATGTGCCCGCAGGCCGGGCCGTGCTGGGCAGCCCCGCAGTGAAAATCGAAACCGAGATGGCCATTCGCCGCGAAATGCGCCGTCTGCCACGTTTGGCCGAGACGTTACGTGAGCTTCAAAAAACTGTTTCAAAACTCGTGGACAAGGACTAGATATCCGCTGAACGCGAAAGGGACCGTCATGTCTGACAGCATCAAAGACCGCGTAATCGCCATTCTGGCAGAACAAGCCATGTTGGAACCCGGTGACATCTCTCTGGATCAGTCACTGGAAGATCTTGGCATCGACAGTCTGGGTCTTGTTGAAAGCATCTTCGCCATCGAGGAAGCCTTCGATGTCTCGGTGCCGTTCAACGCCAACGCCCCGACTGAAAACCGGGATTTCGATATTTCCTCGGTCGACGCAATCATCCGTGCCGTGCAGGGGTTGGTTGCCACGCAGGCCGCCTGAACATGACACGTCACATGCGCCGGGTCGTCATCACCGGGCAGGGAACGATCAACGCCTTAGGGCGCAATGTGCCCGAAACGCTTCGGGCGATGCGCGAAGGGCGTTGCGGCATCGGCGATCTTGAGTTTCAGGACGTGGAACGCCTGTCGATCCGTATCGGTGCGCAGATCAAGGGGTACGAAGCCGAGGCGAGCTTCAACCGCCAGCAAATCGCGCTTTATGACCGGTTTACCCAGTTCACCCTTCTGGCCGCGCGCGAAGCGATCGGGCAGTCCGGGCTGAGCTTTTCCGGCGAGCTTGCAACCCGATCCGGCGTGGTGTTGGGCACATCGGGCGGTGGGATGAATACGCTGGATGAGAATTACCGCACCGTTTACGAGGACGGCAAGAACCGGGTGCATCCCTTCGTCGTGCCCAAGCTGATGAACAACGCCGCCGCCAGCCATGTGTCGATGGAATGGAACCTGAAGGGGCCAAGTTTCACCGTGGCGACAGCCTGTGCCAGCTCGAACCACGCGATGGGGCAGGCGATGCAGATGATCCGGGGCGGCATGGCCGACGTGATGATCACTGGCGGGTCTGAGGCGATGCTGTGTTTTGGCGGGATCAAGGCGTGGGAAGGCTTGCGGGTCATGTCGAGGGATGGCTGCCGCCCGTTCTCGGCCAATCGCAATGGCATGGTGCAGGGCGAAGGGGCGGCGGTGTTTGTTTTTGAAGAATACGAGCATGCGCGCGCGCGCGGGGCCGAGATTTTGGCGGAAGTCGTTGGGTTCTCGATGACATCTGACGCGGCCGATATTGTCATGCCGTCGAAACAAGGTGCATCGCGGGCGATTGTCGGGGCGATGCGCGACGCTGCTCTGAACCCCGAGGATGTCGCCTATGTCAACGCCCATGGCACCGGAACCACCGCCAACGACAAGACCGAATGCGCCGCCGTGGCCGACGCGTTTGGGCATCACGCCGATGACCTGATGATTTCCTCGACCAAGTCGATGCACGGGCACCTGATCGGTGGCACCGGCGCGGTCGAGCTTCTGGCGTGCATCATGGCCCTGCGTGAGGGTGTGATTGCACCGACCATCGGATACGAGGAACCTGACCCGGAATGTGCCCTGGACGTCGTGCCCAACGTGGCGCGCGATGTGCGGGTGGACGCCGTGCTGTCTAACGCCTTCGCCTTTGGTGGATTGAATGCGGTTCTGGCCCTGCGCGCGGCCTGATCCAAAGCTGTCCGGAAACGAAAAACGCCGCCCGGTCGGGGCGGCGTTCTGTGTTCTCGCTGGCCCGGCTTATTGCTGCGTGGGAACCGGAACGATCAACTCGTTATAGGAATCGGTGAAGCCTTTCAGCGACATGGTCAGGTTGACCTTCTGATCGGGGGCAAGCGCTGGAACGATGGTGACGGTGGCTGCCGCCCCGCGCTTGAACCCATCAACTTCAGCCTGCGTGAAACCGATATTCGCGACACAGCCGGGTTGCGCGCAGAACCGGAACGGATAGCGTTTGCCTTGACCGCCATCGACCGCAACGGTCAGTTGCTGGGTCAACAGGGTTTCCAGCGGCACGACCACGGTCGCACCAGCAACTGCTTGGCCACCATCCGGCAGACGACCAAGCGAGATCTCGGCAACCGAGTTGCCTTTGTCGTCTTTCAGAAGTTGATACATCTGGCAAGGATCGTCACCCTGACCTTCGGGCAGCGTGATGCACTTGCGTTCCCAGTCACCAACCACCTTTTCGATATAGGTTTGGCCGGGTTGACGTTCACCGTCGACCGGCTCGCCCAGATCGACCTGCGGTTGGTCCGCAGTGGTTTCGGATGTGGTTTCTGGTGCGGCTTCTGTCGCCTCGGCAGCCGGGGCGTCTTCGGCGGGGGGCTCGGTGGTGTCCTGTGCAAATGCCGGGGTTGCCAGCGCCAAAAGGGCTGCCAGGGGCAGCGTTTTCATCAGCTCAGCCTTCATATCGGATCCTTACAAATATTTCGGGTCTCATTGGGTGCGTGGATAACACGACCAAAATCGGGTGTCAGGTGCAAAACCTTGCATTTGGATGACCGAGCGGCGCATGCCCGCGAATTTGGGCAAAGGACCGCCGAACCGGATCACGAATCCGAACGATAAGTCACTGCGTTTTACCGTCATTTGGTGGCGTCGGCAGACCAGAAAAAGAAAAGGGCCCGACTGGCGGACCCTTCTCAATTGTTCTCTCCCTGCCGGACTGACCGGCTTATGGGGCAGACGCTATGTCACTTGGTCGCAGGGGTCAAGGATTATTGCGACGTGTTTTCCAAGCAAAATGTCGGTTTTGAATGATGGGCGTTGCGCATACGCTTCTGAGCGTAATTAATTCACCTTGTTAAGAAAAATGCCCCGCCCGGAGGCGAGGCCAGTCTGACAGGGAGGATGTCAACCCCAACAAACAACATTTGCCGGTGTGAATCCACTATGGCGCAAATCGGTTAATTTTGTATTGTTCGGGCAAGTGTTTTCAGGCCCTTGGGGAGGCGAGTATATGGACGGTTCGATTTTTGTTGGTGGCGGGGGGGAAGACTATGCCACCAAGCAAGGGCTTTTGCTGAAATATGCCAACCGTCACGGGTTGATTGCCGGGGCCACCGGCACCGGGAAAACCGTCACCCTGCAAATTCTTGCGGAAAGTTTTGCAGCCCAGGGTGTGCCGGTGTTCCTGTCGGATGTGAAGGGCGACCTGTCTGGGCTGGCCAAGGCCGGGTCGGCGGGGTTCAAGCTGCACGAGGCGTTCACCAGCCGGGCCCAGAAGATCGGATTTGAGGAGTATGCCTATGGTGCCTTCCCGGTCACGTTCTGGGATCTCTATGGCGAACAGGGCCATCCCATCCGGACCACTGTAACAGAAATGGGTCCGCTTCTTCTGTCCCGACTGCTGGAGCTGACGGCCGCGCAAGAGGGTGTTCTGAACATTGCATTCCGCGTGTCGGATGAGCAAGGTCTACCGCTTCTGGACCTGAAAGACCTGCAAGCCCTGCTGGTCTGGGTGGGCGAGAACGCGAAAGAGCTGTCGCTGCGTTATGGCAATGTGTCGACCAGCTCGGTCGGCGCGATCCAGCGTGCGCTGCTGGTTCTGGAAAACCAGGGCGGATACAAGCTGTTCGGCGAACCGGCACTGGAGCTGGCGGATATCATCCGCACCGATATCGACGGACGTGGACGTATCTCGATCCTTGCCGCCGACAAGCTGATGGGCGCCCCGCGCCTTTATGCGACCTTCCTTCTGTGGCTCTTGTCCGAATTGTTCGAGGAATTGCCCGAGGTCGGCGACCCTGACAAACCCAAGCTGGTGTTTTTCTTTGACGAGGCGCACCTGCTGTTTGACGACGCGCCCAAAGCGCTGGTCGACAAGGTCGAACAGGTCGCGCGGCTGATCCGGTCAAAAGGGGTGGGGGTCTATTTCATCACCCAGAACCCGGCGGATGTGCCCGAGGATATTCTGGGCCAGTTGGGCAACCGGGTGCAGCACGCGCTGCGCGCCTTCACCGCCAAGGATCGCAAAGAGCTGCGGCAGGCCGCCGAAACCTATCGCGACAATCCCCGGTTTTCGACCGAGGATGCGATCCGCGAGGTCGGCGTGGGCGAGGCCGTGACGTCGTTTCTGGAAGCGAAAGGCGCACCGGGCATTGTTGAACGCACCTTGATCCGACCACCCAGTTCGCAACTCGGGCCGATTGATGCGGGTGAGCGCAAGGCGCTGATCGACGCGTCGCCCATCGCCGGGAAATACGAAACCCTGCAAGATCGCGAAAGCGCCTATGAGGTGCTGACCAAACGCGCTGCCGACGCGGCCAAAGAAGCAGAAGAGGCGGAGCGACGTGAAGCCGAGGCCGGTGAGACATTGACCTTGCGCGAATTCAACACAGGACGCCGATATACCGGCACCGAAGACGACAGGCCTGCTTCCCGCCGTCGATCACGCAAATCATCCGACGAAGGCTTCGGCGAAGCCGTTTTGAATGTGGTGGTCAAAGAGCTGAAAGGCACCACCGGCAAACGCATCGTGCGCGGCATCTTCGGGTCATTGTTCAAGGGGCGCTAGGCGCACCGCGACAGGGCTTATTGCAACGTATAGGTCCGGCTGGTGCCGTCGTCGCTGGTCAGCGTCACCTGATCGCCGTTGATCTGCACCTCCAGACAACCGCTTGACCGCATGGGCTCAGGTGTGGGTTCGGTCAGGGTGCGGCAGTATTTGCCATCGTCGACCGACCATGTGCCGCCAAACTGCATCGCATCATTGCCGCCGCTGATCGTGCCATCCTGTTCCAGTTTGATGGCCAGCCCGGTCTTGCCGACGAAGGACTTCCCGGCCAGTGCTTGAAAAAGCGGATCTTGCGAGGCGTTGTCGGCCATAGCGGCGGGGGCTTGGGCGATGGATACGCAGATTGCCGTTACAACGGCGAGCGGCGAGAGGGGGCGCTTGGTCATGGTTGGCTCCACTAGGCAGTCTTGTGCCTCAGCTAGCCACCACGGGTGGCGCGATGCAAGGGGCAGTCCAGCGACAAACCCGCGCATCGCGCGACGATTACAGAGGGCGTATCTTCAGCATCGCCACGCGGTTGCCTTCGCGTTTCATAACCTCGAACCGGAAGCCGTGGAACGAAAAGACCTGGCCTTCATTGGGGATCATCTGGGCTTCGTGTATCACCAGGCCGGCGATGGTGTTTGCTTCGTCATCGGGCAGGTTCCAGTCAATGGCCCGGTTGATGTCCCGGATCGTCACGGCCCCGTCGACAAGATAGCTTCCATCGGAGATGCGCTTGATTTCCGGTTCGGTCTGAACATCGAACTCGTCCGTGATTTCACCCACGATCTCTTCCAGAATATCCTCGAGTGTGATCAGGCCTTCCAGCGATCCGTATTCATCGACCACAAGCGCAAAATGGGTATGACGCCGCAGGAATTGGCGCATCTGGTCGTCCAGCGTCGTGGTCTCAGGGATAAAGTAAGGTTTCATCGCCACTTGCAGAACGTCAAATTCCTCGATCGGTTTGCCCTCTGCCTGCGCCATATACATCGCGCGGCTCAGATCCTTGGCGTGGATTACGCCAATGATGTTTTCCGGCTCGTCGCGGAAAACGGGCAGGCGGGTGTGGCGCGAGGCCAGGATTTGTTCCAACACCTCGATGGCGGGCGCCGATGCGTCGATCATCTCGATCTGACTGCGATGAAGCATGATTTCCTCGACCACGCGGTCGCCCAGATCAAGCGCGCCCAGAAGACGGTCGCGATCCTCTTTTTCCACCGCACCTTCCGAGTGACCCAGTGCAATAGCGCCCATGATCTCTTCCCGCACCGCCAGAATATGACTGTCGGGGTCCGTTTTTACACCGAATACGCTTAGAAGGGCGCGCGTAATGACGCGAACAGCGGCCACAATGGGTGAAAACAACAAGATGACGATCGAAATCGGGCCAGAGGCTTTCGCCGCTGCGTCCTCGGGCATCGTGATCGCATAGGTTTTCGGCAGCACTTCGGCGAAAATCAGAACCAGCAGGGTCATGACCAGCGTCGCCATCGCCACGCCGCTGTCGCCAAACAACCGGGTGAACAGGGCCGTCGCAAGCGAGGTTGCAAGGATGTTCACAAGGTTGTTGCCCAACAGGACCGAGCCAATCAGACGTTCGTTGTCTTCGGTGATCGTCAGGGCGCGTTGCGACCCTCGGTCCCCCCGGTCCGCGCGTGATCGAAGTTTGCCACGTGATGCTGCCGTCAGCGCCGTTTCCGATCCAGAGAAGAAGGCAGACAATACAAGCAAAGCCGCAATCGCGGCGCTGCTGATCCAAAACCCGGTGTCCATGATGTTCCTGATTGCCTTTCAAATTTCCTGTTAGTGTTATGTAGGTCAACGCCTATGCTTTCAAGGGACGGGCATGGGATAGGCTGGAAAGGGGTGCAGATGGGCACGGTCACAGAAGAACTCACCCGCTTTGGCATTGGGTCGGTCAAGGGCCAGGCGGGGCATGATGCGCGCGAGGTGATGGCTTTGTCGCTGCTGGACTGGGCCAGCGTCACCATGGCCGGTGTTGGCGAGCCCGTCGCACGGATCATGCGCGAAATGGCCGTGGATGATGGCGGTGGTGCGCAGGCCAGTGTGGCCGGGCTGACCCGCAAGCTGCCGGTGCGGGCCGCGGCGATGGTCAATGGCACCACGTCGCATGCGTTGGATTACGATGACACCCATTTCGCCCATATCGGCCATCCCTCGGTCGCGGTGGTGCCTGCAGCACTGGCAATCGCTGAATGGATCGAGGCGCCGGGCGCCGATTTGCTGGATGCTGCATTGGTTGGTGTCGAAGGTTCCATCCGTTTGGGTCGCTGGCTGGGGCGCAGCCATTATCAGACGGGGTTTCACCAAACCGCCACAGCAGGTGCGTTCGGGGCGACACTGGCCGCAGGGCGGTTGCTGGCGCTGAGCGCACGACAGATGACACACGCATTGGGTTTGTGTGCCACGCGCGCATCGGGGTTGAAAAGCCAGTTCGGCACGATGGGCAAACCATATCACGCCGGTCTTGCTGCCCAAACGGGGGTCGAGGTGGCACGGGCCGCCAAGGCCGGGTTCGTCTCGACGCTTGACGGGATCGAGGGACCACAGGGGTTTGGTCCCACCCATGCGGCACAAGCCGATGAAACCGCGTTTGATGGGCTTGGTCAGACTTGGGATATCCTGTCGATCAGTCACAAGTTCCATGCCTGTTGCCATGGCATTCACGCCATGCTGGAAGCCTTGGCCCAGATTGATTGCGCCGCGCCCGATGTGGCCGAGGTTCAGGTCTGGACCCATCCCCGCTGGATGAGTGTGTGCAACATTCCGCATCCCAAGACGGGGCTGGAGGTCAAGTTCTCGCTCGCGCATTGTGCCGCAATGGCGTTGTCAGGTGTAGAAACATCTGCCTTAGACAGTTTCACGGATGAGATCGCGGGCGATACTTTTCTGTCCGCACTGGCGTCGCGGGTTCACGTGGTGGCCGATGACAACATCGCCGAAACCGCATCGCGTGTGGAAGTGACCTTGCGGTCCGGCGCGGCGTTTTCGGCCGAGCACAATCTGAACCACGCCACGACGATCGGGGACCGGCGTGAGAGAATCGAGGCCAAATGTGAGGCGATTTTGGGGGTGCGGGCCGCGTCGTTGATCGACGCTGTCGGATCACTTCCGGATGTGCCAACGCTGTGTGGGCTGCTGCGATCAGCGTAAGGGAAAACGGCGGGATATGCCCCGCCGATCTCTGTTCGTGGTCATAGGTCGATCTTACGACATGATGTCATAGGCACGTTCGCCATGGGCTGCCAGATCAAGCCCGTTTGTCTCGGTTTCAAGATCAACGCGCAGGGGCAGGATCAAACCCACCAGCTTGACCAGCACCACGGTTATGACTGCTGTGAACACACCGACGATGGCCAAAGCGCCCAGTTGTGCAAGCCAACTGCCCTGACCGAAAACGGCGATCATGATCGTGCCGAAAATCCCGCCCACGCCATGCACCGCGAACACATCCAGCGTGTCGTCGATCTTCAGCTTGTTGCGGATGAAATTAACTGCTTCCTGGCACAGGATGCCCGCAACGGCGCCGATGATCAGTGCGGCGATGGGGCCGACGAAACCCGACGCGGGCGTGATCGAAGCGAGGCCGGCAATGGTGCCCGTGACGATGCCCACAAGGCTGGCTTTGCCGTATTTGATCCGCTCCCACAACGCCCAGCTTAGTGAAGCGGTTGCGGCGGAAATATGGGTGACCGTGATCGCCATCGCAGCGCCACCGTCGGCGGCCAGTTGCGACCCGCCATTGAACCCGAACCAACCAACCCACAACATCGCTGCGCCCATGAAGACCATCCAGGGGGCGTGGGGCGGGGTGGTGCGGTGTTTGCGTGGTCCAAGCATGACCGCAATGATCAACGCAGCGATGCCAGCGGTTTCGTGCACAACGATCCCACCAGCGAAGTCGCGCGTGCCGATCTCGCCAAAGATGCCGCCGTCCGCCAGCGCCCCGCCGCCCCAGATCCAATGGACCACCGGCGCATAACACAGAAGCATCCACAAGCCTGAAAAGCCCATGACAAAGCCAAAGCCGATCCGTTCCACATAAGCGCCGACGATCAGCGCAGGGGTGATGACCGCAAAGGTCATTTGAAAGGCGAAGAACAGAACCTCGGGCAGGGTGCCTGACAGGCTGTCTGTTGTGACGCCAGACAAGAATACCTTGTCCAGACTGCCGAACCATCCATGCGTCGCATCCCCGAACGCGATGGTATAGCCAAGGGCCAGCCAAAGAATGCTCATCAAACAGGCGATGGCATAGACATGCATGAAGACGCTCAGCACGTTGCGCGCGCGCACGAGCCCGCCATAAAAAAGCGCCAGCCCCGGCAATGACATGAACAGCACAAGTGCTGTCGCCACGATAATCCAAGCGGTATCTGCCCCGTTCATATTCCCCTCCTTGGGTGGGTTTGCTGTTGCTGCGTTTTGTGGCGCAGCAAGAACCAAGGCGGGATAGTGTTCGGTAAATCCGACGGAAAAAGCGGCGCAAAAACACGATGCGCTTAAATTTTGGGCGCAGTTGCAGTGCGTTTGATTGAAAAGCGGGCGCTGCGTAGACGGATGTTCAGCGGGTGCCCATTGTCATGGCAGCCTGCGACAGCAAAGCAATCGCATGTCGGGTGGCATCGGCGCGCACGTTGGCGCGGCCAACTGCGCCGAATTCAACCGTCTCGGTTTGACATGTCTCCGGGGTGGCGATCCCGAAGCATACGCGCCCCTCGGGTTTGTGTTCGGATCCACCGGGGCCGGCAATGCCGGTGATCGACACTGCAAGATCAGCTTGCGATCTGGCCAGCGCCCCTTGTGCCATTTCTTCCGCGACCTGTTCCGACACCGCGCCATAGGTATCAAGAGTGGCGTGCTGAACGCCGAGCATCTGGTTCTTGGCGGCGTTGGAATAGGTGATAAAGCCGCGATCAAACACATCTGAACTGCCCGCCACGTCGGTCAGCCACGCGCCAACCATTCCGCCCGTGCAGCTTTCTGCCGTCGCGATGGTCAATCCTCTGGCGCGGCACAGGTCAAGAAGGTCAGCGGCGGAGGTTTGGTCGGACATGGTTCACATCATAAACGCATGGGCAGCATAGGCTGCAAGGATCACGGTGATCGCCGCCGCCACACCGGCATAGACATCATCCATCATGACACCGGTCGCGTCGCCGCGCCGATCGGCCGTGCCGATAGGGCCGAGCTTGGTTATGTCGAAGAAGCGGAAGGCGAAGAAGCCGACGATCCAGCCGGGATAAAGTGCAAGAATGTCCGCGCCCATCAACATTGCACCGAAAGATACGGGAAAAAGCGTGATCCACATGCCGACCACCTCGTCTATCACGACCTCACCGGGGTCATGGTCCGAGGAACCGGCGGTATATGCCTCGGTTGCTTTCAGGCCAACAAAATAGGCAACGATGGTGGCCCCGGTCAGCAGGACAGGGCCGCCGATCAGGTGCAACAGCCACGCGACAGGCAGGGCGGCCAGTGTGCCCCAAGTGCCGGGGGCGGGTTTCATAAGACCGGCATAGAAGAAGGTCGCGATCATTTTGGCGGTCGATTTCTGCATGGCTCAATCCTTGATCAACGTGGCCGAAGCTAGGGCGGCAATGCCTTCGGATCGTCCGGTGAAGCCCAGACGTTCCGACGTGGTGGCTTTTACCGAGACGCGGTCAACCTCCAACCCCATGATCTTGGCAAGCGCGGCACGCATGGCCCCGGCATGGGGACCAATCTTTGGCTGCTCGCAGATCAGGGTCACATCAGCGTTCGACAGGCGATAACCGCGCGATGCCGCCAATTCGACCGCGTGGCGCAGAAAGATGTGGCTTTCCGCCCCTTTCCATTGCGGGTCGGAGGGGGGGAAATGTTGCCCTATGTCGCCCTCGGCCAGCGCGCCATAGATCGCATCGGTCAGCGCATGCATGCCCACATCCGCGTCCGAGTGACCTTTGAGCGCGCGATCATGCGGGATGTTCACGCCGCACAGAATGACGTGGTCGCCATCTTCAAAGGCATGCACATCAAACCCGTTGCCCAAGCGAATATCCATGGTCGGTTCCTTTGCCCGTTCTTTTGCCAGTTCGCGGATCAGCCGTTCGGCGCGGGCAAAATCGTCCGGCGTGGTGATCTTCAGGTTGTTTTCATCGCCCATCGTGATGGCAACGTCCAGCCCCGCACGGCGCGCCACTTCGACATCGTCAGCGGCCTCGCCTGTGTGGGCACGGTGTGCGGCCAGGATCGGCGCGAAGTGAAACCCCTGTGGGGTTTGCGCGCGAAACAGACCTTCTCGCGATTGGGTGCCGGTGACCATGCCGCCTGCGCCCAACCACAATGCGTCAGTGACGGGCAGGGCAGGGGCGGCGCCCGGCGATGCTGCAAGTGCATCAATCACGCCGTTGATCACATCGGCGCTGACCAAGGGCCGGGCCACATCGTGGATCAGCACCAGATCGGGCGCGCGGTCGGCCAAAGCCTCGAAACCGGCGCGCACGCTTGCGTCGCGCGTTGCCCCGCCATGCACAAGTTCGACCCCGTCGATGTCACGGGCCAGTCCCTCGTCGTCCGGATGAATGACCAACAGGCAGCGGGTAACGCGCGGATGGCCACGGAACGCAGCCACGCTGTGCTGCGCCACGGACGCGCCTGCGATCTGGCGCCACTGTTTGGGCAGACCAGCGCCTGCGCGGGTGCCGCGCCCGGCGGCAACAATGAGGGCAGTAATTTCCATGGCTCTTGTTTAGGCTGTGCCGAAATGAAGGACAATGGGGCCATTCAGAGCGATAAAACTGCACAAAAAATAGGCAGAACGAGAATCTAATCCTCGCGCGCGGGGTCAGAAGTTGCTATTTCGCAAGGCATCTTTCAGCGTCAAACGTGTTGCACAAGGATTAGGCATGTCAATCCGCGTCAGGGATATCACCATTGACCCTCCGGTTTTGCTGGCCCCTATGGCCGGCATTTCGGACCTGCCGTTTCGTAACCTCGTTGCCAGTTTTGGTGCGGGGCTGGTGGTTTCGGAGATGGTGGCCAGTCAAGAGATGGTGCAGGCAAAACCCGGCGTGCGTGAACGCGCTGAGCTGGGGTTCGGGAACGCAAATACGGCGGTTCAACTGGCCGCGCGCGATGTTTACTGGGCCGGGGAAGCCGCCCGCATGGTCGAACAAAACGGCGCGCAGGTCATCGACATCAACATGGGATGCCCCGCGCGAAAGGTGGTCGGTGGCATGTCCGGCTCGGCCTTGATGCGCGATCTGGACCATGCGCTCAGGCTGATCGAGGCCATCGTCGGCGCGGTGTCGATTCCCGTGACGCTGAAAACACGCCTCGGCTGGGATGACGAAAGCCTGAACGCCGCGACATTGGCACAGATGGGCGAAGCGGCTGGCATTCAGATGATCACCATCCATGGCCGCACCCGCTGTCAGTTCTACAAAGGACGTGCCAACTGGGCCGCGATCCGTCCGGTAAAACAGGCTGTCACGATACCGGTGATTGCCAATGGCGACATTGTGGACACCACAACCGCCCGGCAAGCGCTGTCCGACAGCGGGGCAGATGGTGTGATGATTGGGCGGGGCAGCGGCGGACAGCCCTGGCTGCTGGCGCAGGTCGCGCACGAGATTTGGGGAACCCCCGCGCCGAATATCCCGCAAGATATGGCGTTGGCCAATCTGGTGACAGACCACTACCGCGCAAGCCTGGACTTCTACGGTCCCGATCTGGGCGCGCGGGTCATTCGCAAGCATCTGGGATGGTACATGGATTTGGTTGACACGGACGCCGGATTGCGCCGTCGCATCTTATCAAGCCGAGAAACAGCCGATGTTCTGGCCATGTTGCCTGACGCAATGCTGACGGAACGGCGGGCCGCATGAGCGGGGACATGCATCTCTGGTCGGCCCTGCCGGTGCCCGCGATCGAACTGAACAGCGACGGTCGCGTTCAGCGGTTGAATGGGGCGGGCGAGATGTTTCTGAATATCTCGGAGCGCAGTCTGATCGGCGCACGACTTGGTGCCAAACTTGAACTGTCAGTCGATATCGACGACGCGCTTACGCGGATAAGCCGTTCGGGCGGGCCGCTTTACGTGGATGGGATCAAGCTGACCCTTCCTGGGGGTGAACTGCGCGAGGTCAACCTGCAATTTTCACCTCTGATGACGCCAAAGGGCGACAAGACACATATCCTGATCCTGCTTCAGCCGCGCAGTGGTGCCGAGCATCTGGGCTGGGTGCAAGGCTCGAAGGTGGCGGCGCGTCAGGCGATCGGCATGGCAGAGATGCTGGCCCACGAGATCAAGAATCCACTGGCCGGGATCACCGGTGCCGCACAGCTGCTGTCGATGTCTCTGCCGTCCGAGGATCAGGAGCTGACAGATCTGATCGTTGCGGAAAGCCGCCGGATCGTGGCCTTGCTGGAGCAGGTCGAACAATTCGGCGATCTGCGTCCACCCGCCTGCACACCGGTCAATATCCACGATATACTGGATCGCGCACGCGCCACCGCGCAGGTCGGATTTGCGCCGGGCATGGTGATTTCTGAAAACTATGACCCCTCGCTGCCCGACGTGTGGGTGGATGGCGACCAGATGCAGCAGGTTTTCTTAAACCTGTTGAAGAACGCCTCGCAAGCCTGTGAAGGTGAAGGGAAAATAGAAATCCGAACCTTTTACGAGGCGGGATTGCGGTTGCACCTTCCAAACGGCGGCCAAGCCAGTTTGCCATTGCAGGTCGAGGTGATCGACAACGGTCCCGGTTTGCCGGCCGATATCGCCGATCACGTCTTTGACCCGTTCGTCTCGGGCCGTGAAAACGGAACCGGGCTGGGTCTGGCGTTGGTGTCCAAGATCATAACCGATCATGGGGCACTGATTTCGGTCGACAGCCGCCCGGGACGCACCGCGTTCCGCATATCTTTGCCGGTCGCCCCGGCACCCAATCGGAAAGGAGGCTGACCATGGACGGAACCGTTCTTGTCGCCGATGATGATCGCACGATCCGCACCGTTCTGACACAGGCACTGACCCGCGCAGGCTGCCGGGTTCACGCCACCGGGTCGATGGCAACGCTGATGCGCTGGGTGGAAGATGGGCGTGGGGATGCCGTGATCTCGGACGTTGTTATGCCGGACGGCAATGGGTTAGAGGCTTTGCCGCGCATCGCGAAGCTGCGGCCGAACCTGCCCGTGATCGTCATCTCAGCCCAAAACACCATCATGACCGCCATTCAGGCCGCCGAGGCCGAGGCGTTTGATTATTTGCCAAAACCCTTTGATCTGCCGGACCTGATGAAGCGCACGGCACAAGCGCTGGAACGCAAGCGGGTCCGCGCGCCCGCTGATGTAAATCCAACGAGCGAGGCGCCATCAGCCGCGACCGATCTGCCACTGGTTGGCCGGACACCTGCGATGCAAGAACTGTATCGCCTTGTGGCACGTGTGCTGAATGTCGATCTGCCCGTGCTGATCACTGGTGAAAGCGGCACCGGCAAGTCATTGATTGCGCGCGCATTGCATGATTTCTCGGATCGGCACGAAGGGCCGTTTATCATTGCCACGCCCGACGATCTTGCGCCATCCGATGGGGTCAATGACGTGGTGCGGCGCGCGCGGGGGGGCACGATACTTTTTGATGGTGTCGGTGATCTTGATATGGATGCGCAGGCGCGTTTGTCACGTCTGCTGGACGGTATGGGCCAAAGCGGCCCACGTGTTCTGGCGATATCTCAGGGGGATTTGGCCAAGGCCGCCGCGCAAGGCGCGTTTCGCGAAGATCTGTATTACCGTCTTGCCGGTGTCGTGATCCCGGTGCCCAGCTTGCGTGAACGGCTGGAAGATATTCCCGCACTGTCCGAACATTTCCTGTCCCGGGCGGCGCGCGACGGTCTGCCAGAGCGACGGTTCTCATCCGAAGCGGCGCAGACCCTGCGCGCGTTTCCGTGGCCGGGAAATGTGCGCGAGTTGGAAAATCTGGTCAATCGGCTTGTCGTGACCAGCGCCGAGGATGAAATCTCGAAGGCCGAGGTCGATCTGGCATTGGGAGGAGGGGTCTCGGCCTCTTACGTCGCCGCCGATATCAGCGATGAACGTTTGTCAGATTCGGTCGCCCGTCACCTGCAGCGCTATTTTGATTTGCACGGTGGAACCCTGCCACCAAGCGGGCTTTATCAGCGAATTTTGCGCGAAGTCGAGCTTCCGATGATCGAAATTGCGTTGGATGCGACCGGCGGCAATCAAGCTAAATGTGCCGATTTATTGGGAATCAACCGCAATACCTTGCGTAAAAAGATCACCGAGCTCGAAATCGAGGTGACACGCCGCCGCAAGTTGATGTAAAAGGGCAACAGAGCGTGGCAATTGGGCACAAGACCCGGGCCACACAGGCGGTCGCCGCGGAAACGCGGCCATGACGAGTAGGGGCAAGCACAGTGGCGCGACGCGCGGTGCGGAAGTCGAGGCTGGATCAGTATCTGTCCATGCGCCGGTGGCGCAGGTTCAGATCGGCAGGAGCCTTTGGCATGGTGGTTCTTGGTCCGGTGCTGGCCATCGTGACCTTCCTGACGCTTGGACCATTTGCCCAGCGCGCAGACAGCAACACGTTACGATTGATACTTCTGGCTGACGCGATCTATGTGATCATGGTGGCTGGCCTTGTTCTTGCGGGTCTTGGCCGGATGATCGTGGCCCGCCGTCAGGAAAGTGCCGGGTCGCGGCTGCACCTGCGTCTGACCATGGTGTTTGCAGTCATCGCGCTCAGCCCCACCATCCTTGTGGCGATCTTTGCGATGCTGACCCTGAACATGGGGCTTGAGGGCTGGTTTTCGGACCGGGTGCGCACCGTGGTCGGCAATTCCCTGTCCGCGGCTCAGGCCTATAAACAGGAAAGCCGCGATGGGCTTGTGCAGGACGGAGAGGCCATAGCGGTTTTTCTTGAACGTCAGCGCCAGTCTCAATTGTTGCTAACGGACGCTGAACTGGGGGCGTTGCTGGCGCAGGGGCAAGTGCGGATCCAGCGTGGGTTGCGCGAAGCCTATGTCATAGATTCCCATGGCGTTATCCGCGTGCGTGGCGGCAGTTCTTATCTGTTTGACTATGAGCAGCCCAGTCAGGCTGATCTTGACCGGGCGCTGGCCGGGGAAACCGTGGTGATCGAGGATTGGCAGAACAACGAGTTTCGGGTTCTGATCAAGCTGGACAATTTCTCGGACCACCTGATTCAACTGACCCGTGATGTGAACGGAGAGATTCTGGACCTTGTCGATGAAACGCAGGAAGCCGCGCGTGTCTACAACCAGTTGGAAAGCCAGCGCGGCCAGCGACTGTTCCAGTTTGGCCTGATCTATCTGGGCTTTGCGGTGATCCTGATCCTTGCTGCGATCTGGATGGGCATGTCCTTTGCCGAACGGCTTGCCCGCCCCGTCGGGCGGTTGGCAGGTGCCGCCCAACGGGTGGGGGCCGGCGATCTGGATGTGCGCGTGATCGAAGAAGAAGGCGACGACGAGATCGCCATGCTGGGCCGGTATTTCAACCAGATGACCACGCAACTGAAGGGCCAACGCCAGCGGCTTTTGGAGAATACCGAACAGATCGAACGTCGCCGTCGATTGTTCGACAGCGTGTTGGGGTCCGTCACCGGGGGCGTGATCGGGTTGAATGCCGATGGACAAGTGACCTTCGTCAATCGCGCTGCCGAAGAGCTTTTGGATGTGCGCGACGAAACCGGGGTTGAACAGGAACTGGCGCTGGTGGTGCCAGAATTCCAATCCCTTTTGGACGAAGTGGCCAATGGCACCCGCGAAACCGCGCAGACCGAACTGCGCCTGACGCGCAGCGGCAAGCAGGAAAACCTGCTGGTGCGCATCGCGACACGCCGATCGAACGAGGGCGGGCTGGAAGGCTATGTGGTCGCCTTTGACGACGTGACCGACCTCGTGTCGGCCCAGCGCATGGCGGCATGGGGTGATGTGGCCCGCCGTATCGCACATGAGATCAAGAACCCGCTGACCCCGATCCAACTTTCTGCCGAGCGTATCAAACGCAAATTCAGCAAGGTGGACGGCATCGACGTAGAAGCGTTGGAGCAATACACCGATGTCATCGTGCGCCAGACGAATGATTTGCGTCGCATTGTTGATGAGTTCTCGAAATTCGCCCGGATGCCCGAGCCTGAACGACGTGCCACGGATATCGTGACGCTCGTGCGTGACGCCGTGCTGCTTCAGCAAGCAGGACAGGAGGGCGTAACGATCAACGCAGATTTGTTGGATGGTCCGATTAACGTCGAGATTGACGCAACCATGATCGGCCAAGCCCTGACGAACCTGATCAAGAATGCTGGTGAAGCCATTGAAACATTACAGGAAAATGGCGCGCCACAAGGCCATTTTCCCGAAATCCGGGTGGGAATGCACGATGTCGCGGGTGGCGTCGAAGTCACCATCGCAGACAATGGCATAGGATTGCCAGAAGACCGATCCAGACTGTTTGAGCCTTATGTCACCACGCGTGAAAAAGGCACCGGACTGGGTCTTCCGATTGTGAAGAAGATTATTGAGGAGCATGGCGGGCGTCTGACCCTTGAGGACGCGCCTGCCTTTCACCGTGAAAGCGCCCATTTTGGCGCGCTGGCACGAATTTACCTGCCCCATGATGACGGGCAGACCGAGCAGCAGAAAGCGGGGGCAACATGAGCGATATTCTGATTGTCGATGACGAACGGGACATTCGGGAACTGATCTCGGATATTCTGGAAGACGAGGGGTTTACGACCCGATTGGCGGGCACCTCGGACGAGGCCGTGGCGGCGGTAAAGGCCGAGCTGCCGTCACTCATGATTCTGGACATCTGGCTGAAGGATTCAGCGATGGATGGGATCGACATCCTGAAGATGGTCAAACGCGAGCATCCCGAGGTGCCGGTGGTGATTATCTCGGGCCATGGCAATATCGAAATTGCCGTCGCTGCAATCAAGCAGGGGGCGTATGATTTCATCGAAAAGCCCTTCAACATAGACCAGTTGATGGTGGTGATTACCCGGGCGATGGAAACCAGCCGCCTTCGGCGCGAAAACACCGAGCTGAAACGCCGCGACACCCACCCGACCGAGATGATTGGTTCAAGTGCGGCGTTCAAGTCATTGAAATCGCATCTTGATAAGGTGACAAAATCCAACGGTCGCGTGCTTTTGTCGGGGGCTGCGGGCGCGGGCAAGGAAATGGCTGCACGCTATATCCACGCCAATTCCGATCGGGCTTCGGCACCATTTGTGGTGGTCAATTCGGCGTCCATCGAAGCGGACCGGATGGAAGAGGTTCTGTTTGGCCGAGAAAGCGCCGAACGCGGCGTCGAGCCGGGATTGCTGGAAGAAGCGAATGGTGGTGTGCTCTATTTCGACGAGGTGGCAGATATGCCTCTGGGCACGCAATCCAAGATCCTGCGCGTTCTGGTCGATCAGCGGTTCCAGCGGGTCGGCGGCAACGACAAGGTTTCGGTCGATCTGCGGGTTATCTCATCGACCAACCGCGATCTGCAGGCCGAAATCGAGAACGGGCAGTTCCGCGAAGAGCTGTATCATCGCCTGAACGTGGTGCCGATTGCGGTGCCGCCTCTGGGCGAACGGCGCGAGGATATACCCGAGCTTGCGCGTTATTTCCTTCAGGCCTTCAACAGCGATCAGGGGCTGCCCCTGCGCGATCTGGCCGAAGATGCCGAGGCGATGCTTCAAACCATGCAATGGCCCGGAAACGTGCGGCAATTGAAGAACATGATCGAACGGGTGCTGATCCTGGGCGAAGGCACGGGACCGATTCAGGCCTCGGACCTGCCGGGGCAGGATGGTGCTGGCGATGACGGCGGCGAACAGGGGGTTGTGGTCTCGGGGGCGCTGGCGATGATGCCCCTGCGCGAAGCCCGCGAGGCGTTCGAGCGGGAATACCTGCTGACTCAGATCAATCGCTTCGGTGGCAATATTTCACGCACGGCAAACTTCGTTGGCATGGAGCGATCCGCCTTGCACCGCAAGCTGAAATCCCTTGGCGTTGTGACCGGGTCGAAGGCTGGTGCGCGTGTTGCCTATGTCGCGGACGAGAACGAAGAAGCCCAGGTCGAGGCGGACGCCTGATCGGTGTGAGCCTGCGCTGCCACGTGGCACGGGGGTGTCGATCTGCGGGCATTGACCCTGATCGGACCTTCTGCCATGGGTTTTCTTGATGTGACATCAGGGAGAACCGGATGAAGGTCATCATTTGCGGTGCCGGCCAGGTGGGCTGGCAAATTGCGCGTCACCTGTCCAGCGAGAAAAACGACGTGACGGTTGTGGACAACAACGCCGAACTCGTGGCGCGGGCAACCGACACGCTGGACGTGCAGGGTGTTACGGGGCATGCCTCGTATCCCGATGTGCTGGAACGGGCCGGGGCCAGGGACGCCGACATGATCATCGCGGCGACCCATTCGGACGAGGTGAACATGGTCACCTGCCAGATTGCCCATTCGGTGTTTGCCATCCCGCGCAAGATCGCAAGGCTGCGGGCACAAAGCTATCTGGACGCGATTTATGCCGACATGTATCGGCGCGATCATCTTCCCATTGACGTCGTGATCAGTCCGGAACGCGAGGTTGCACAGGCTGTGTTGAAGCGGCTGCAAGCGCCATCGGCCTTTGATATCGAAAGCTTCATGGACGCGCGCGTTCAATTGCTGGGCATTCAGATCACAGAAGACTGCCCGGTGCTGAACACGCCACTGCGACAGTTGACCGACCTGTTTTCGACGCTTAGCGCGGTTGTGGTTGGTATCCGCCGTGACGGGTCGCTGTTTGCGCCCGAGGCCGGGGATCAACTGTTCGGCGGGGATCAGATCTATGTGTTTACCCGCACCGAGGACGTGAACCGCACCCTCGAAGTGTTTGGTAAATCGGTCAAACGTCAGGAACGGGTGGTGATCCTGGGCGGCGGCAATGTGGGCCTTGCCGTGGCGCGCGAGTTGGAAAACCGGACCGATCGCATCCGCGCCAAAGTTGTGGAGTTAAACCGCACGGTCGCTGAACATGCTGCGGATGCGCTGGAGCGCACCGTGGTTCTGCATGGCGACGCGATGAATATCGAACTGATGAAAGAAGCCGGGGTGCCCCGTGCCGACGCGATCCTGTCGGTGACGGATGATGATCGGGTGAACCTGTTGGCGGCTGTCAGGGCCAAGACAGCGGGCTGTGCGATGTCGATCTGCCTGATCAATGACCCGTCTCTGGTCAACCTGATGGAGCCGCTAAAGATCGACGCCTATATCAACCCGCGCACACAGACCGTCAGCTCGATCCTGCGCCACATCCGGCGCGGGAAGGTGCGCGAGGTCTATTCGCTTGGTGATGCCGAGGCGGAAGTTATCGAGGCACAGGTGCTGTCAACATCCCCCATCGCAGGCAAATCGGTGCGCGACATCGACTTCCCCGAAGGGGTGCTTGTCGGTGCGATCCTGAAGGGTGACGAGGTTGTGAAACCCACGGCCAAGACGCGGGTCGATGAAGGGGACGTGGTGGCCTTGTTCTCGATGGCTGCAGACGTGCCCGAAGTCGAGCGGCTGCTTCAAGTCACGATCGACTTTTTCTGATACAGTCGCACCGATAAGGCCAACATCATGCTTGCCAATATCGCCAAACTGCCGCTGCTCGTGATCCTGATGGGGATCGGCGCGTTTGCGATGCTGCTGCCTGCTGGCTTTGGCTGGATGATTGGCGAGTTTTACGAGGCCCGGGTCTTCCTGTATGGGGCCTTGTTGTTCGGGTTCCTGACCTCGTTTCTGGCCATCGCGATGGCTGATCGGGATCGTTCGACCCGACATCGTCGTCACCTGTTGGCCCTTCTGGGCTTGTTCGTCTTGCTGCCGGTCATGCTGGCCGTGCCGTTTCATCAGGCCGTGCGCACAACAACATTCTTGAATTCTTATGTCGAGATGGTGTCAGCCCTGACCACCACCGGTGCGACCCTGTTTGACGATGCCAGCCGCATTGCGCGGTCGGTCCATCTTTGGCGTGCCTTGGTGGGGTGGATGGGCGGTCTGTTCATCTGGGTCGGCGCGATTGCCATTCTGGCGCCCATGTCGCTGGGCGGGTTCGAGGTGCGGGCAAGATACGGCAAGCGCCGAGCGGACGCATCGGGCGACACCCGATTTGGTGCGGGGATCAGCCAGATCACGCGCGTGGCCGATTTCTCGGAACGTATCCGAACCTATGGCGTGCGGTTGTTGCCGGTCTATGTTGGTTTGACGGCGGCCTTGTGGCTGGGTTTGATCATTGCCGGTGACAACGCCTTCGTGGCTTTGTGCCACGCCATGTCGACCATCGCGACAAGCGGCATTTCTCCGGTCGGTGGTCCGACGGGCAGCAATTCGGGCTATGTCGGCGAGATCGTGATGGCATTGTTCTTCATTTTCGCCATCTCGCGCGTGACCTTTGCATCCGACATGCAGGGCAGCGAGCGGCGGCGACGATTGCCCGAGGATCCCGAAATCCGCATGGCGCTGGTGATCGTGATCGTGTTGCCTCTGTTTTTGTTCCTGCGGCACTGGTTGGGGGCCTATGAGGTGGATGAGGAGCAAAACTGGATCGCGGGCCTGGCATCGCTTTGGGGCAGTTTCTTCACCGTGCTGTCATTTCTGACCACCACCGGGTTTGAAAGCGCCGCCTGGGCGGTCAGTCGAAACTGGTCGGGTCTTCAGACGCCGGGACTGATCCTGATGGCTTTGGCTTTGATCGGCGGCGGGGTCGCCACAACAGCCGGTGGCGCGAAACTGATGCGCGTCTATGCGCTTTACCTGCACGGATTGCGCGAGATGGAAAAGCTCGTCCACCCATCCTCGGTCGGCGGGTCGGGCACCGAGGCGCGACATATCCGGGGCCGTGGGGCTTACATGGCGTGGATCTTCTTCATGCTGATGTCGATGACCGTCGCGCTGGTGATGGGGCTGTTTTCACTGCTCGGGCAGGATTTTGAAAGCGCAATGACCCTGACCATTGCCGCCCTGACAACAACCGGCCCGATCGCGCAGGTCGCGGCGGCGGACCCCATTTCTTACAGCACGCTGTCGGATCCGGCCAAGGCGGTTCTGGCCGGTGCGATGGTTCTTGGGCGTCTGGAGATGCTGGCGATCATTGCACTGCTCAGCCCCGAGGTCTGGCGGCGTTAAAGAGCATGCCAGCGTGTATGCACGCAACAGGCGTGATGCTGCGCTGCGGCTCATCATGATGTATTGACCAGGTTGCGGTTCTTCCGATGATGCAAAAAGGGGGTGGAAAAGGTTAAATCTCCACGCCATAGTGTCGTTCAGGAATTATTCTGCCGGTCTTCGGCAGCACGAGAGAAAAAAGGAAAAAAGCGATGGCTGCCGATAAACAGAACCTGCAGGATGCCTTTCTGAACCATGTTCGAAAATCAAAAGTTCCGGTGACGATCTTTCTGATCAACGGTGTGAAACTTCAGGGCGTCATTTCATGGTTTGATAACTTCTGTGTCTTGTTGCGCCGCGATGGTCAGTCGCAGCTGGTGTACAAGCACGCGATTTCAACCATCATGCCGGGCCAACCGATCAACCTTTATGATGGCGAAGAAAGCTGAGCGATCTAATTGACCGGGAAGAACAGCCCACGCGGGCCTGGGTCTTCCATCCCGAACTGACATCCGACCGCAACCGCCGCGATGCGGCCCCCGCGCTGGACGAGGCCGTGGCCCTTGCCTTGGCGCTGCCCGATCTTGACGTGGTCGGGTCCGAGGTCGTGCGCTTGCCGGCACCACATCCCGGCAAGCTGTTTGGGAAGGGCAAGTTGCAGGAGCTGGGTGCCAAACTGCACGCCGCCGAGGTGGAGCTGGTCCTGATTGATGGGCCGGTCAGCCCGGTGCAGCAGCGCAATCTTGAGAAGGAATGGAAGGTTAAGATCCTTGATCGAACCGGCCTGATCCTTGAGATTTTTTCGGACCGCGCACGCACGCGCGAAGGCGTGCTGCAAGTGGAGATGGCGGCGCTGAGCTATCAACGCACACGGCTGGTGCGCGCCTGGACCCACCTTGAACGCCAGCGTGGTGGGTTGGGCTTCGTGGGGGGCCCCGGCGAAACGCAGATCGAGGCAGACCGCCGCGCCATTGACGATCAGTTGAACCGGTTGCGCAAACAGCTTGAGAAGGTGGTGAAGACCCGCGAGCTGCACCGCGCCGCGCGCGCCAAGGTGCCGTATCCGATTGTCGCGCTGGTCGGCTATACCAATGCTGGCAAATCGACCTTGTTCAACCGCATGACCGGGGCAGAGGTTCTGGCCAAGGACATGCTGTTTGCCACGCTTGACCCAACGATGCGCCAGATCGAGCTGCCTGCCCTGGGCAAACAACCGGCACAGGGCGGGGGCCGCAAGGTGATCCTGTCCGATACGGTGGGTTTCATCTCGGACCTGCCGACGCAGCTTGTGGCGGCCTTTCGCGCCACGCTGGAAGAGGTGTTGGCTGCAGACCTGATCCTGCATGTCCGCGACATCAGCCATGAAAACACCGACGAGCAGGCCCATGATGTCGAACAGATCATGGCCGAGCTTGGGGTGAACGAAGATACTCCGCAGATTGAGGTCTGGAACAAGGTCGACCTTCTCGACGCAGATGATCAAGACGCTCGCCGTCGCGAAGCGGAACGCAGTGACAGCATTCTGGCGATTTCGGCCCTGACCGGTGAAGGGTTCGACGATCTGGTGTTGGCCATCGATGCTGCCCTTGATACGCCGCGCAAGACCGAGACGCTTACACTGGTGTTCTCGGACGGGCGCAAACGGGCTTGGCTGTTCGACAAGGGCATCGTTGAAGCCGAAGAGCCGGGCGAAGATGGCTGGGCGATCACGGTGACGTGGACCGAACGGCAAGCGGCGGAATACGCCGCGCTCTGACCATCCTCGCGATCAGTTTTTCGGGATCAACTGGGTCACGCCAACTGACGCTGCCCGTGCCAACGCCGGGTCCAAGGACATCGGGGTATATTCTCCTCGCCGCCACAACTCGCCCAGATCATCATAGTGGCGCGACAATGGATGACCCGACTGTCCGGTCGAGATGACGAACAGAGAGCTGTTGGGATCGGCAAAGTCATACACCCCCCGAAACCCCGCCCCATGCACATTGCGATAGGGGTTTTTGCCGGTGCCAGCCGTGCGACCGCGCAAAAGGGTGTTGTCGCCGCCGGATGTCGATTGCCGGATGTTCACGAACCATTTCAGGAACGGTACATCCCCCAGAACCGGGTGTTTATGCGTAACCTCGTGGTAATCCCCCCAGCGCAGGCTTTCCTGTTCGCCACCGGCGTTCTCATCCAGCCACAACAGCGCGTCGTCCAACGCGATGCGGGCAATGTCGGTGCAGGTTTCCTCGGGCGCCGATTGGATCACATCGCACCAGACGCCAGCGCCTTCGACATCGCGAAAGACCCGTTCGATAAAGATCGGTTCGACATGCGGGAACTCGTTCGCCAGCGGCCCAAGCTCGTCCCGGATCAGGCGGTTCTGCAGGGCGCGCAGCCATGTCGAGTAAATCAAAGGCTCGGGCATATGCTCGTTCATCTCGCCGTTCCAGTTGGCCAGAAGCTCCAGGGCCCGTTGGCGGGCGCGTTCGGGCGTTCCATCAGGGGCGGCTTCGCCGGTGAACCACAGATCGGCCCCCACAAGCGGCAACAGGGTGCGCGCGGTGACCGAGACCGAGTCAAGCTGCGCTTCGATGAAGCTGTCGCGGGTGTGCACCTCGCGTGCTTGCATCAGTCGACTCCAGCGTTGCACGCGCTGGCTGTCGCCCCATTCGTAACTCATGTGGTTGGGGAAGGGCCGGTCCACCAGCTTGTTGTTGGTATTGCCGACAATCCCGCCCGTGGGCTGTACGAATTCCGGATTGGCACTGTAGCTCAGCACGCCCTGCCACCGGTTTTCCGCCACCCAGCCGGGGCTGGGAATTCGGCCACGGGTCTGGTGCTGTGCGTCACGTCTGGGCATCGCGCCAATCACCTTCATCGCGACATTCTCGCGATCCGCCAGGGTCAGGGTCAGACTGGGCGCCACATAGTCCGCACCTGCCGCGATCCCCTCCATCACGGTTTTTGCGCGCATCAGGCGGATCGCCGCGCTCATCGAGCGGTCTTCGCGGGTCAGAAGTGTCCAGTTCAGCGACATGGCGTGACCGGGGGGGGTGATGATCCCCAGATCGAACAGATGGCCGGGCAGGACAGGGCCGTTCTCGGACCATTGCAGATCGAAGGTCACAGGCGCTTCGTCCTTGATCTGCACGATCGAACCGCGATGGGTCAGGGGTTTGAACCCGTCGGGCGTTTGCACCTCGGTCGGGTTGTCGGGGTTCAGCTTTTCGACATGCAGATCCTGATCGTCCAGATAAGACGACGTGACACCCCACCCGAATGTGTCTGATCTTCCGACCATCATTGCAGGCATACCGGGAATGGTGCCGCCGATCACGCCGCCGGTCGACAGCTCCAACCGTGCCAGATACCAGATCGCGGGCGCCGTGAAGCCCAGATGGGGGTCATTGGCCAGAAGTGTTCCGCCCGCAGCCGAACGTTTGGGGGCAGCGGCCCAGGCATTCGAGGCGCCAGCGAGTCCACGCCGCGGCGCGGGCCAAAGATCAGGGCGATCTTGACGGGCGGGAAGGTTGGCAAGCTGGGTCTTCGACACCCCCAAAAGTGCTGCATAGTCGGGAAGGGCGGCCACTCCGGTGCCGGGGATGTCCGGCAGGATGTCTTTGACACGATCCTCGGGCAGGGCAAGGGTCACGCGCGCGCGCAACAGCTCTTCTTCCAGATGCCCGGCCAGTTGCACCCCCATCAACTTCAGAATGGCAATGCTGTCGGCAGGCTGCCACGGGGACACATCGTTGGAAAACAGGAAAAACTCCGGCGCGCCCCGGCCCAGCGCCTCGGAATTCACGCGGCTGAGATAGGCGTTGACGCCCGAGCTATAGGCCTTCAGTGCGGATTTGGCCTCTTCGTCCTGCACCTCGACCGCTGCTTTCGCCAACGTATAAAGGTCCAGCCGCCGCATCAGTTCGTCCACCTGCAAGGTGCGGCGTCCGAACATCTCGGACAAACGGCCCTGCGCGGTGCGGCGCATCACCATCATCTGCCACAGCCGATCCTGAGCATGGGCATAGCCCAGCCCGAAGAAAACATCGGCATCGTTTTGGCCGAATATATGGGGAATATTGGCGTTGTTGCGCACGATCTCGACCGGGGCGGTGATGCCTGCGGTTTTTCGCGTGACGCTATAATCGGGCAGGGATTGCGCGGCCAGATAATAGACCAACGTCATCGCGACACCTGCCAGAACCAGCAGCCCCGCCACGATCCGGATCATCCAAAGAACGACCTTGCCCATTACACCCTATCCACCATTTCGCCCCTGTCGTTGCGAGGTCGCCGTTGACCTTGCCCGTTCACGCGGTAACTACTGTGCATCACACGGGATTTCAACGGAAGGCGACGGTTATGGCAAAATGTGCATTTTTGGGCTTGGGCGTGATGGGATACCCCATGGCAGGGCATCTTGTCGCGCAGGGGCACGAGGTTACTGTTTTCAACAGAACGGCCGAGAAGGCAAAGCGCTGGACCAAGGAACATGGTGGTGCATGGGCGGCCACCCCGCGCGAGGCAGCGAAGGGCGCGGATTTTGTCATGGCCTGTGTGGGAAATGACGACGATTTGCGTGCCGTTGTTCAGGGCGACGATGGTGCGTTGCTGGGAATGCAAGAAGGCGCGATCTTTGTCGATCACACCACCGTTTCTGCCGCCGTCACGCGCGAGCTTTACGCTGCGGCTTCGGATCGAGGTATTGCCTTTGTCGACGCGCCGGTGTCCGGCGGACAGGCGGGGGCAGAAAACGGGGTGCTGTCGATCATGTGTGGCGGGGATCAGGCGGCTTTCGACGCAGCAGAACCGATTATGCAGGCCTATGGTCGCACTGTGAAACGACTGGGCGACAGTGGCGCGGGGCAATTGACCAAGATGGTGAACCAGATCTGCATCGCAGGGTTGGTTCAAGGCCTGTCCGAAGGTCTGCATTTTGCCGAGAAAGCCGGTCTGGACATTCGCGAAGTGGTCGATGTGATCCAGGGCGGGGCCGCGGGCAGTTGGCAGATGGTCAACCGGCACGAAACCATGGCGGATGATCACTTTGAACACGGGTTTGCCGTGGACTGGATGCGAAAGGATCTGGGCATCTGCCTGTCGACCGCCGATGAAAATGGGGCGTCGCTTCCTGTGACCGCATTGGTCGATCAGTTTTATAAGGATGTGCAAAAGATGGGGGGCGGTCGCTGGGATACATCCAGCCTGTTCAAGCGGTTGAAGTCTGCCGGGTAAGCGTTTGAAAAAAGGGCGGATTGGTTCCGCCCTTTTTCGTGCAATTGTCCAGTTGGATCAGGGAATGATCCGGGTGTATTTCGCCCCTTCGATCGACGCACCGGCAATCAGCCCGGCCTGACCGAACACCACTGCAACCACCGGCGACGAGGCCGTGATCGTATCCGCGGTCAGGCGGTCGCCGTCGGTCTGGAAGGCGTATTTGATGTCGGCCGATGCCACCCAACCTGCGGCACTGCGGAAATCCTGCAGGGCTTGATCGGTCATGAAGAATAGCACATGCGCGAATTGCTGCGCGCCAATCTGCAGACCGGCGCTGGCCTGTGTCAGCAAATAATAATCGACGGTGGCGTCATTGATACGCAGCGCGCCGCGCCCGTATGCGCCGCCCAAACCAAAGCCGGCTTCGGTGACCAAGGGCATGACCAGCTGGCCGGTCGATTTCGCGGCAAGCTCGCGCGTGCCGGGATAGCGGTTGTAAAGATAATCCAGCGTGCTGTCGACGCGGGCGTCGATGCGATCTCCGCTGCGCGACCCGACGCCGTTTGCACAAGCGGCCAACGATACGCTTGCACCGCCTGCTGCTATCATGAATCCTCTGCGGGAAAGCCTGTTCTTTTGCATAATTTCGCCTCGTTGAATGCGCCGCCGGCGCGATATGTGCTCGTTTGTGGGTCTGGGCCCACTTGCCACAAAATATAGCGGCAAGTGATGCGACTGTCACCCGTTAAGCGCAAAAGGTGCGAAAAACGGCCTATGAAGCGCCTTGGATTACAAGCCTTTAAGCAAACGCGCCACACGAGGGGCAAAATAGGTCAGAATGCCGTCACACCCGGCGCGTTTGAAGGCCATCAGGCTTTCGGCCATCACTTTGTCGCCGTCCAGCCAGCCATTGTCAGCCGCAGCCATCAGCATCGCGTATTCACCGGACACCTGATAGGCGAAGGTGGGCACGCCGAATGTGTCTTTGACCCGTTGGCAAATGTCCAGATAAGGCATTCCGGGTTTGACCATGATCATGTCGGCGCCTTCGGCCAGATCGCGTTCGACCAGCCGCATGGCTTCATCCGAGTTTGCCGGGTCCATCTGATAGGTCTTCTTGTCCCCTTTCAGGGCACCGGACGCCCCCACGGCATCGCGAAACGGGCCGTAGAAGGCCGACGCATATTTCGCGGTGTAGCTCATGATCGTTACATTGCGATGGTCTGCGGCCTCAAGCGCGTGGCGTATCGCCCCGACCCGCCCGTCCATCATGTCCGATGGGCCAAGAATATCTGCCCCGGCCTCGGCCTGCGCCATAGCCATTTTCACCAATGCCTCGACCGTCTCGTCATTCAGAATCTCACCGTCAACGACAATCCCGTCATGACCGTTCGAGTTATATGGGTCCAGAGCAACATCCGTCATCACGGCTATCTCGGGCACCGCAGACTTGACGGCGCGTATGGCCCGGTTTGACAGGTTGTCGGGGTTCCACGCTTCCTCGCACGCCTCGGTTTTCAAGGACGGGTCGGTGTTGGGGAAGATGCAGATTGCGGGAATGCCCAGATCGGCGGCCTCGCGGGCGGCCAGAACCAGCCGGTCGATGGATTTGCGGGTGACCCCGGGCATCGAGGGGATGGCTTCCTCGTGATCGTCACCGTCCACGACGAAAAGCGGCCAGATCAGATCATCCACACTTAGCGTGTTTTCCCGCACCAGATTGCGCAACGGGGCGCTGGAGCGGGTGCGCCGCAGACGTGTCATGGGAAACGGGGCGACCGTTGTTGCATGTGGGGCGCGGCTCATATTCGTCTCCTCAGACTGGGGCAGGGCGTGGCAATCCCTATCCGCATTGGCTTCAAACTTCCTGCCATGGGATTGCGCCCATCACAAGTGTGCAATCTGCCGCCATTTGCCGCAAAAGCGGGCTGGCATTGCTGCGTCGCCGCGGCTAGTCTAGCAGAATACAGGACAGGCCCGAGCAGGCATTCGATCCAGATAAGGATCGGACCGCCCGGAATACGGCCCATAAGCAAGGTGAAGTGCACGTGGATTGGTATTCCACCGTATTCGAAATCATAGACATGCGATCGTTCTCGAACCTGTGGTATTGGATCGCGCTTGCCGTGGCCTGGTCGACGGTCAGCCACTGGGTGGTCGGCGTGCCCTTCGATCTGATTCAGAAGGCGGCCCGGCTGGAAGGCGAGGCGCAACAGGATCTTGAGGATCTGGTGCGCATCAACTGCAACCGCGTGTTGTATGTGGCCGGTGTGTCGGGGCTTTGGATTCTTGGCTTTGCCGCAGCCCTGTTTACGTCGATGGCAATTCTGGGTTTCTGGTACAAGGTCGAGTTCGCGCAGGCCGTTTTCCTGCTGCTGTTCCCGATTGCATTGGCTGGCCTTATGTCGCTGAACACCGCAGCGGTGATCCGTGAGCGTGCACTTGAGGGTGAAGGCCTGCGCAAACGGTTGAGCCGTCACCGCGTGCAGACCCAGTTTCTTGGCATGGGCGCGATCTTCGTCACCTCGCTTTGGGGGATGTATCAAAACCTGTCATTGGGTGTTCTGCGCTGACCCTGCGCCCTTGACTCCAGACCTCAGGCCGTTACCTCCCCGTCATGGAAAAATTGCTGCTCTCAGGTGCCCCGGAAGGGTATGACGCCACGTTGATGGTCAGGGAACTGGCGCGCGGGTCTGGCCCGGTTGTGCATGTGGCGCGTGACGACAAACGACTGGCTGCGATGGAGGCGGCATTGGCGTTCTTCGCGCCGGATGTCGCCGTTATTCGGTTTCCGGGCTGGGATTGTCTGCCATTTGATCGCATGTCGCCCAATGCCGCCGTATCTGCCGCGCGCATGGCGACGCTGGCGGGGCTGGCGAACGGTCGGATTTCGGGCAAATTTGTTCTGCTGACCACATTGAACGCTGCCGCTCAGCGGGTGCCGGAACGGGCGTTGTTGAAAGAAACCTCGTTCACCGCGCGGGTGGATCATCAAATCGACGTTGATGCGCTGCGCGCATTTCTGGTGCGCATGGGCTTTTCGCAGGCGCCCACGGTGATGGAGCCGGGGGATTTCGCGATACGCGGTGGCATCATTGACATCTATGCCCCCGGCCACGAAGGCCCGGTGCGGCTGGACCTGTTCGGTGATGTGCTGGACGGTATCCGGCGCTTCGACCCGGTGACGCAGCGCACCACCGACACGCTTAAGTCCATCGAGCTTGCCCCGGTGTCCGAGGTCATTCTGGATGAGGCCGCGATCACCCGGTTCCGCCAGAACTACCGCATCGAGTTTGGCACCGCAGGCTCGGACGACCCACTCTACGAAGCGATCTCGGCGGGGCGCAAGCATCAGGGGAACGAGCATTGGCTGCCGTTCTTCCATGAACGGCTGGAAACGATTTTCGACTATGTGCCCGGCGCATCGGTCATGCTGGACGATCAACTGACCCCCGCGCGGCTGAGCCGTTGGGATGCGATCACCGACCAGTATGAGACCCGTAAGATTGCCATGACCGCCAAAAACCGGATGGACACGGTCTATAAACCCTGTCCGCCGGGTTTGTTGTATCTGGATGACGACGCCTGGGACGTTGCGCTGGCCGATACGCGGGTTATCCAACTGGCCGCTCTTCCTCAGTCAACGGGCGCAGGGGTGCTGGATGGCGGCGGGCGTATTGGGCGCAACTTCTCTCCCGAGCGGCAGCAGGAAAACATAAACCTTTTCAAGTCACTGACGGATCACATCGCGGCGAAAGACGACCATCCCGTGATTGTTGCGTCCTACTCGGAAGGTGCGCGTGAACGGCTTCAGGGGCTGTTATCTGACGAAGGTCTGGTCGCCACAACGCGGATCAACGACTTTCGTGATGTGCCCGACGGCAAGGGCGGCGTTTATCTGACGGTCTGGCCGCTGGAACACGGGTTTGAAGGTCCAGACCTGACCGTGATTTCCGAACAGGACGTTTTGGGCGACCGCCTGATCCGCGCACCCAAGCGCAAACGTCGGGCTGAAAACTTTCTGACCGAGGCACAGGGCCTGTCAGCGGGCGATCTGATTGTCCATGTTGATCACGGCGTGGGCAAATTCACGGGTCTTGAAACCGTGACCGCCATGGGCGCGCCGCATGAATGTCTGGCGTTGGAATATGCGGGTGGGGACCGGCTGTTCCTGCCCGTTGAAAACATTGAACTTCTGTCGAAATTCGGTCAGGACACCGGGCTTCTGGACAAGCTGGGCGGTGGTGCGTGGCAGGCCAAGAAAGCCAAGCTGAAAGAGCGTATTCGCGAGATTGCCGACAAGCTGATCCGTCTGGCCGCCGAACGCGAGCTGCGCAAAGCGCCCGTTCTGGACGCACCCCATCACGCGTGGGAGGAATTTTCGGCCCGTTTTCCGTATCAGGAAACTGACGATCAGCTCAGCGCGATCGAGGATGTGTTGAACGACCTGTCATCGGGGCGGCCCATGGACCGGCTGGTCTGCGGCGATGTGGGTTTCGGCAAGACAGAAGTCGCCATGCGCGCCGCTTTCGTGGCGGCGTTGTCAGGCCAACAGGTGGCCGTCATTGCACCCACCACACTTTTGGCGCGCCAGCATTTCAAAAGCTTTTCAGAGCGGTTCCGGGGCTTCCCGATACAGGTTGGGCAGCTCAGCCGGTTTGTGGGGCAGCGCGAGGCGAAGCTGACGCGCGAAGGTCTGGCGCGCGGCACCGTGGATATTGTCGTCGGCACCCATGCACTTTTGGCAAAAGACGTGCGGTTTCAGAACCTTGGTCTGTTGGTGGTTGACGAAGAACAACGTTTTGGGGTCGGGCACAAAGAGCGGCTGAAAGAAATGCGTTCGGATGTGCATGTGCTGACGCTCAGCGCCACACCCATTCCGCGCACCTTGCAGATGTCTCTGTCCGGTGTGCGCGATCTGTCGATCATCGGGACACCTCCGGTGGACCGCCTGTCGATCCGCACCTATGTGTCCGAGTTCGACAGCGTCACCATTCGCGAGGCTTTGTTGCGCGAACATTATCGCGGCGGGCAAAGTTTCTTTGTCGTGCCGCGTATCAAGGACCTGCCCGAAATCGAGGCATTCCTTGCCGACCACGTTCCAGAAGTCACTTTCGTTGTGGCGCATGGGCAGATGGCGGCGGGCGAGTTGGACCGCCGTATGAACGCCTTTTACGACGGGAAGTATGACGTTCTGCTGGCGACCACGATTGTCGAAAGTGGCATCGATATCCCGACGGCAAACACCATGGTGATCCACCGCGCGGACATGTTCGGTCTGGCGCAGCTTTACCAGATCAGGGGCCGGGTCGGGCGGTCGAAAACCCGCGCCTATGCCTATCTGACGACGAAACCCCGCGTGCCGTTGACGCCGACCGCCGAAAAGCGCCTTCGCGTGCTGGGGTCGCTGGACGCGCTGGGGGCGGGGTTCACGTTGGCCAGTCAGGATCTGGATATTCGCGGCGCGGGTAATCTGGTGGGCGAAGAGCAGTCCGGTCAGATGCGCGAAGTGGGATACGAGCTTTACCAGCAGATGCTGGAAGAGGCGATTGCCAAGATCAAGGCGGGCGAGCTTGAAGGGTTGTCGGATGCTGACAGCACCTGGGCGCCGCAGATCAATCTTGGCGTTCCGGTCTTGATCCCGGACAGTTACGTCCCCGATCTGGATGTGCGCCTTGGGCTATACCGTCGCCTGTCCTCGCTGGCCACCAAGGTCGAGCTTGAGGGGTTTGCCGCCGAACTGATCGACCGCTTCGGCCCACTGCCGAAAGAGGTCAACACCCTGCTTTTGGTCGTGCGCATCAAAGGCATGTGCAAACGGGCTGGCATTGCCAAGCTGGACGGTGGGCCGAAAGGGGCGACGATCCAGTTCCACAATGACAAGTTCGCTTCGCCCGAAGGGTTGGTCGAGTTCATCCACGCCCAGAACGGGCTGGCCAAGGTGCGCGACAACAAGATCGTGGTGCGCCGCGACTGGCGCAAGACCTCGGACAAGATCAAGGGCGCGTTTGCCATTGCGCAGGATCTGGCGATGAAGGTGAAGGACGCAAAACAGAGCAGTAAATCCACGACAAAAGCATAAAATCCGCAATTTGGTGACATTTTCTTGGCGAATGATGATCAGCCAGGGGGCAGGATCGAGGAAGCTATGCGCTTAAAAGGGGTGATTGCAGGTTTGTTTCTTGCCGTCTCGGGCCACGCCGCCTGGGCCAATAGAGTCGTTTATGGAAAGGGTGTAACCTTGGCCGATCAGGTGTTTCAGACCCTGAGGGTCAGTGAAACCTACGATTGCCGCAATGTCAGCTGTAAGCGGCTGCGCAGCTGTGCAGAGGCGTGCTATAAGCTGACCGTATGTGGGCAAACCAAGCGTGACGGGGATGGCGATGGGATCCCGTGCGAGAACCTGTGTTCACGCAAATGCCCACGGCCATAGCAGACCATTTTTGGCGGTCAGCTCATGTTCCCCCGGTCAAGCTGCATCAGCGCCCAGGCCAACGCCGAACAGACCGAGACCCCGATCAACAGAGGGAAGGGCGTGTGGTTGAAGGCCAGCCCGACGGGGGCGGCAATGGCGATGGCGGCCACGGTTGGCACAGCCCCGATGACGGCGGCGGCGGTGCCCGCGACATGGCCCAAGGGCTGAATGGCCAGCGCGTTCAGGTTGCCGAAGCTCAACCCGTTCAGGAAAAACAGCGTCGTCGCCCAGCCACAAAAGAGCCACAGGGCAAACGCGCCTTCAGGCGCGAACCACCACCATGCCAGCAGGGTCAGGGATGCCAGAATGGTTTGCGTGGCAAACCCTGCCAGGGCCAGTCGGCGCATCCCAAGCCGCATCACCAGCTGGGCATTCAGGAAACCCGAGGCTGCGGAAAACACGGTGACCATCGCGAAGTAATAGGGGAAATTGGTTCCGGCCCCCAACACATCGACAAAGATCTGCTGGGCCGAGCTGATGAAGGACATGAGCTGACCGAAGGCCAGAGTTATGATTGCCATGTAAAGCAGCGTCACCCGCGTGCGCAGCACCACCTTGAACGCGGCCAGGGTCGGGCGCGGGGACAGGGGGCGCCGACGCTCTGGCGGCAGGGTTTCGGGTTGGCGCAGGAGAAACCAGGTCAGGATGACTGCGGCCAGCAGGATATATGCCGTAAACATGTGCCGCCAGCCAAAGCCCAGCACGATCCATTGCCCGATCATCGGGGCCACGGCGGGCACGAAGACGAAAAACCCGAAGGCCATCGAATTGACCCGCGCCATTTGCCGCCCTTCATAAAGGTCGCGGGTCATCGCCATGCCGCATGTGCGCGGGCCAGCGGCCCCCAACCCTTGCACGAAGCGCCAGAACAATATGGCCTCTAGCGTTTGCGACCAGAACGCCGCAACGGCCGCCACCATGTAAAGCAGCATCCCCATCGACAGGGAAAACCGTCGCCCCATACTGTCGGACAGGGGGCCAAAGATCAGCTGTCCCGCCCCGGCGCCAATCACGAAGGCGCTGATCAGAAGCTGCGCCTTGTTCACATCGTCGGGCACCAGAAGGCCGCCGATCTCGGGCAGGGCGGGCAGGATCGAGTCGATGGAAAACGCCACCATGGAAAACAGGGCAGCGATCAGAAGGACATATTCGCGAAGCCGCAGCGGCCTTTGCGGCGAAAAAACCGGTGGGGACGCGCGCCGTGTGATCACTGCACAGGGCTTTCAGGGGCGCTGGCTGCCAGTTGCGTGCTCAGGTCGTCGATCACCTGCGTCCACAGATCGGTCGGTTGCGCGCCGGGCACCACATGCTGGTTGGCAAGCACGAAGGTCGGCACCGACTGCACCCCTTTGCGGCGTGCATCCATATCGCGCGCCTGAATGTCATCTGCATCGGCGTCCGAGGCCAGAAGGCGGGCAATAACATCGCCATCCATACCGACGGCCGAGGCGATATTGACCAGCTTCGCCGGGTCGCCAATGTCGATCCCGTCGATAAAATAGGCGCGGAACAGGCGATCGACGACCGCGTTCTGTTTCATCTCGATCCCCGCCCAGTGGATCAGGCGGTGCGCATCCAGCGTATTCGGTGTGCGTTTGATGGCGTCCAGATTGATCTCGACCCCAGACGCTTCGGCTTCGGTCGCCACCGGAAGATAGGCTTTCACCGCCCCTTCCTGTCCGCCGAACTTTCCCTCCAGATAGGCGCGCCGATCCATGCCCTGTTTCGGCATGTCAGGGTTCAATTGGAACGGATGCCACTGCACTTGAAGCGGATGATCGGGCCGTGCTTCAAGCGCACGATCCAGGCGGGACTTGCCGATATAGCACCAAGGGCAGATCGGGTCGGAAAAGATGTCGAGGCGGATCATTGGGGTCTCCCTTGGGCAAAGCTCTACCGGGGATTGTCAGGAATGGGAAGTGTTGCGGATCACAGTTGGGTGAGCTCTCCGGCTTCAAATCGTTCACGAAGTGTGGCGCGCAGCAGCTTGTTGTTGGCACCGCGCGGCAGGGTGTCGAGTGGAATGAACAGCCGGGGGCACTTGTAATGCGCCAGATGCGCGTGGGCGTGGGCCGAAAGCAGGTCTTCCGGGGTCGGCTCGTTCTCAGGCGTATAGAAACAGGCGATGGTGGTCGCGTCGTCTTTCACGGCCACTTCGGCGCAGGCAGCTTCGTGAATGCCGGGATGCAGGGCCATCGCGGCCTCGACCTCGATCGGAGAGACCCGAAAACCGCCGGCGTTCATAATGTCGTCGGACCGGCCTTCGAAGGTGATGGCACTGTCGGCGGCCATGCTGACAGTGTCGCCGGTCAGGAACCAATCAGCCGAAAAGCGATTCTTTGTGTCCTGTTCGGCACCAAGATATCCCAGCATCAGACCCGGATCGCTGCGATGCACTGCCATGATACCGGGTGTGCCGCGTGGCGTGATCTGACCATCGGCGTCCAGCACTGCGATATGGCGTCCGGGTTGTGGATAACCCAGCGTTCCGGTCGGGGCGGGGTGGCTTGGCGCGCCCGAGATGAAGGTCGAGCATTCCGACATGCCATAGGCTTCGTGGATTGGTTTCTGCGTGGCGTCGATCCATCGCGCGCGCGTGACCGCGGGCAGTTTCTCGCCTGCTGACAATCCATGACGCAAGGCGGGCAGGGCGGGCAGGGTCGTGCGCAACATCTGGCGATAAACTCCGGGAGCGGCGGCAAAGATCGTCGCGCCCTCGCGTGCCAGCAAGGGTCCAAGCTGATCGGAGGTGGTGCCTGCCGCTGGAATCAGCGCGGTTGCCCCCACGGACCACGGGTCCATCAACCCGGTGCCCAGCGTATAGGTCCAGTTGAACGCGCCTGCGTGCATCAGCCGATCGTCACGCGTCAGCCCATACCAGCCGTCCCACATCATCCGTCGCGCCCAAATCGCGCGATGGGCATGCACCACGGCCCGCGCCTTCCCCGATGTGCCGGACGTGAAAACGATGTAGCCCGGTCGTTCGGGGTCGCCCATATGAAACGGTGCGGGAGTGTGTTCGGACAGCATGTGCAACGCCCTCACATCCAGAACCGGTGCATCGGTGCCGGACGGCAAGGCAATCTCATTGCCCGCAATGATCATCCTGGGGCTGATCATCGCGGCCATCTTGGTGATCTCGGCCTCGGTCAGTTGAGACGAGGTTGGCACCGGCACCAGCCCGGCTGCAATCGCCCCCAGAAAGGCCAACGGAAAATCAACCGTGTTGCCAAGCCGCAAAAGCACCCGGTCGCCCGGTGTCAGCCCTTGCGCCAGCAGGCCACCGGCCACCCCGCGCACGGCACGATCCAACTGGCCATAGGTCCAATGGGTTTCGCCCGTGCCAACCGGTGTCACAACAGACAAGGCCGTCTTGTCGCCCAGATCCGCCGCATGGGTCAGCACATAGCGCGCCATGTTAAAGGCCTTTGGCGGGGCGGGCAGTGGGGCGGTGGGGCGAAACTCTGACAACATGCGTGAGATGTGCCAATCCCGGCCGGCACTTGCAAGGGCGTGCAGTTGCATCATTCGGGTTTCCGTGTATTGAAAGCGCATGACAACGCCCGAACAACCCAGCCTGATCCGTCTGGCCCGTGAAAACGGGGACGAGTGTCCCGACCCCAGCCCGCTGGACCTCGGCGCGCGGGTGCGCGACCTGCGCAAGTCACGCGGCTGGACGCTGGAGCAGGCGGCGCGGCAGGCCGGGTTGGCCCGCTCGACCCTGTCCAAGATCGAGAACGGTCAGATGTCGCCGACCTATGAGGCGCTGAAAAAGCTGGCGGTCGGGCTTGAAATCTCGGTCCCGCAACTGTTTACCGCCCCCAAAGCGGCGCAAGTATCAGGCCGTATGGCGGTGACCAAAACGGGCGAGGGCGCGGCCTACGCCACCACCACCTATGAGCATGAGTTGCTGGCCGGTGCCCTGACTAAGAAGACCATGCTGCCCTATCGCGCGCGGGTGCGGGCGCGGTCGTTTGACGAGTTCGACGGTTGGGTGCGCCATGATGGCGAGGAATTCCTTTATGTCCTGACCGGCGCCATCCGCCTGATCACCGAGTTCTATGAACCGGTCGAAATGAAGCGCGGCGACAGCGCCTATTACGACGCCTCGATGGGCCACAACGTGATTTCAACCAGTGCCGAGGATGCGACCATCCTGTGGGTGACGTCGCTGGTGTGAGGTTTGGCAAGAGTAGAAGGTCTGCGTTGCGGACAGAGCGCCGTTTCGCTGCGCCTGCGCCAATGACCGCTTTGACCTGTGTAACATTGCTCCCAGCGGCTTATGCTGCCAGAAGTGGCGTCATGTACAAGCTACCAACGCAGATCAGGGTCATTGTAAACGGGATATTTTTCGCATTGTGCCTGCCCATCGGTGCATGCGCGGAACCGATTATCGATGCGGTTCGCAGTATAGAAAGTGATTTGGGGGCTCGCGTTGGTTTCTATATGCACGATACGCAAACTGGGGAGGTGATCGCCTATGCGGCAGAAGATAGATTCCCATTGAACAGTACGTTCAAGCTTCTGGCATGCGGCGCACTTCTTCACCGAGTTGAGATCGGCGAGGCCAGTTTGACAGATACAGTACGATTGCAAGATGTTGAGTTCGTCGAGTACTCGCCAGCGTTAGAAGCCCATAAACAAGCAGGCAATTTGGAAGTCTCTCTAGGCAATGCTTGCGGAATGATGCTGTCCGTGAGCGATAATACCGCTGCAAATATCGTCTTATCGGCACTTGGCGGGCCAGACGCACTGACTGCCTATCTCAGATTAATTGGTGATCAAACAACACGGCTTGACCGACGGGAGACCGAGCTAAACGCGGCTGTTCCGGGCGATCCGCGTGATACGACCAGTCCGCGCGCCATGGCACAATCTGCTGAACACTTGATTTTGGGGAATGCTCTTGCACCGGCTTCACGGGCAACACTGCGTGCTTGGCTTGCGGATCATCGCGTTGCGGATGCGCTGTTTCGTGCTGCGCTTCCCTCCGACTGGACGATAGATGACCGGACTGGTGCCGGCGGTTACGGGTCAAGATCGATTGTAGCCGTGATCTACCCACCAGGAAGACTGCCCGTCGTTGCTTCGCTATTCATAACAGAAACCAAGGCAAGTTTCGCCAGAAGAAACGCTGCGGCGGCCAGAGTTGGCGCAGCAATCGTTGAGCACGTCACACAACAGTAGTCTAATGGACTGCTGACATTCGCGCATATTGCAGCATCCGTCTTTATGGGCTCAAAGCGGACTAACACCTGCATGAGTGGCGCATTTACTTTGAAGCACCTCGAACCGTACCCTCACCCCGGAAACCAATGTCGTGTCCTGTTGGCGAAGGCCACAAGCGACAGCATGACGGGCACCTCGACCAGCACCCCGACCACGGTGGCCAAGGCCGCGCCAGAATTCAGGCCGAAGAGAGAAATGGCGACGGCAACGGCCAGTTCGAAGAAGTTCGATGTGCCAATCATACACGCCGGGGCGGCGATGTTGTGGGGCAGTTTCAAAGCGCGCGCGGTGCCATAGGCGATGGCGAAGATGCCGTAGGTCTGGATCAAGAGCGGAATGGCGATCAGCACGATGGCCAGCGGTTGGGCCAGAATGGTTTGGGCCTGAAAGCCGAACAGAAGCACCACGGTCGCCAGCAGGCCGATCACCGACCACGGTTTCAACCGGGCAAGGAACGCATTCACGCGCGCCTCGCCGGATTGCAACAGGCGATGGCGGGTCCAGACACCGGCAGCAAGAGGCAAGACCACATAAAGCACCACGGACAAAAGCAGCGTTTGCCATGGCACGGTGACCTCACTGATACCCAGCAGAAAGGCTGCAATCGGCGCAAAGGCAAAGATCATGATCACGTCATTCACGCTGACCTGCACCAGCGTATAGGCAGGATCGCCCTTGGTCAGTTGGCTCCAGACAAAGACCATCGCGGTGCAGGGGGCGACGCCCAGCAGGATCATGCCCGCGATGTATTCACTTGCGGTTTCCGGGTCGACAAAATCTGCGAAGATCACGCGAAAGAACAGCCAGCCCAAAGCGGCCATGGTGAAGGGCTTGATCAGCCAGTTGATGACCAGTGTCAGGACCAGGCCCTTCGGCCGTTTGCCGATATCCTTGATCGAGGCGAAATCGACCTGCACCATCATCGGATAGATCATGATCCAGATCAGCACCGCGACCACCAGGTTGACCTTCGCGAACTCGATCCCGGCGATCACCGAAAACAGGTCTGGCGCGACGTTCCCCAACAGCACGCCTGCCAAAATGCACAGCGCCACCCAAAGCGACAGATACCGCTCAAAAAGTCCCATACGGTGATTCCCCGCCCGTTTTGCGTCTGGATTAACCCGGAAGTCTTACAGGGCCGTAACGCGGGGGCGGGGGTTGGGCAAGCCTATTCCTCGTACCACCAGATTTCGGGCTGAAAACCGAGATAGTCGCCATACATCGGCACACGTTCCGGGAATTTCAGCTCTTTCACATGGGCAATATGCGACAGGTCGGTGTAACCCAGAGGGATCACATAGCGACCAGCTGTCAACACGCGATCCAAAGCCTTGGTCGCCGCACGAAACTCGTCCTGGCCCTTGGCGTTCAGCATCGTATTGATCAACCCGTCAATGGCGGCACTTTTCACGCCCATCCAGTTGCGAGTGCCCTCCTTGTCTGCGCTCTCCGATCCCCAATAGAGCTTCTGTTCGTTGCCGGGGCTGAGCGACAAACCGCGCCAGTAATAGGCCATGTCGAAATCGAATGCGTTGGTCCGCTCTTTATATTGCGCACTGTCGATCGAGGTGATCGTGGGCGTGATGCCAAGGCGTTCCAGCGCACTGGCAAAGATGTCGATTTCCTGCCGGTTTTCAGATGATCCGGTGTTCAACAATATCTCGAACGTGAACGGCTGACCTTCCGCGTTTTTCATAACGCCATCCTGAACGGTCCAGCCAGCGTCTTCCATCAACTCCATTGCGCGGCGCAGACCATCACGGTTGCGCGCCGATCCGTCCGAGACGGGCAGGGCGTATCCTTCGACCGCACCTTCGGGCAGATCGTCATATTCCATAAGCATGTCACGCACGAGGCCCTCGGCCGGTTGGCCCGGCTCCATACCCAGAACCGAGTTATGGAAATAAGACAGGATGCGTTTCTTGGCACCTGCATTGATGCTTTGGTTGATGAACTCGAAATTGAACGCGTGGATCATCGCATCCCGCACCCGGATATCGGTAAAGGCCGGGCGGCGCGTGTTCATCACATAGCCCATGATGCCCGTGGGGCGCTGATGGGGAATATCCGACAAGACGATGTCGCCCGACTGAACCGCAGGGAAGTCGAACTGGGTGGCCCATTTCTGCAGGTTGGTTTCACGGTGGGTGGTGGCTTCGCCTGCCTTGAAAGCTTCGAATGTCACATCGCCATCGCCATAGTAATCGAAGCGGATTTCATCCAGATTGGCTTGCCCCCGCATGAAGGGCACATCCTTGCCCCAGTAATCGGGATTGCGCTTCAGGGTCAGATAGCGGCCGGGTTCAAAGTCTCCGATCATGTAAGGGGATGACCCGATGGGGATTACATCAATGCCCGAGGCTTCGAAATCCTTCCCCTCCCACTGTGCCTTTTTCAGGATGGGGCGCATCCCAAGAATAAGCGGCAATTCGCGATCTTCGGTATTGAAGGTGAATTTGACCGAGCGGGGCCCGGTCTGCTCCATCGTTTTGACACTGTTCCAGGCGCCGTGATAGCGGGGATGGCCAAGGGTTCCGAGCACCTCGTAAGACCACATCACGTCTTCGATGGTCAGGGGGCTTCCATCGGAAAATTTCGTGCCTTCGCGCAGGGTATATTCGACCCATGTGCGCTCGTCATTCGTTTCGACCGATTCGGCCAGAAGGCCATAAAGCGAGAACGGCTCGTCATAACTGCGGCCCATGAGGCTTTCAAACAGCATGAAACGCAGCTGCCACGGCGCGCCGCCCTTACGGATCACAGGATGCAGCGAATCATAGCTGCCGGCTTCGGCAAAGATGATTTTGCCGCCCTTGGGCGCATCGGCGTTCACATGGGGCAGGGACACAAAATCCGGTGGAAGGACAGGGTCACCATACATAGCTATGCCATGTTTGGGCTCTGCATACCCTATATGTGCGGCGAAGATCGACAGAGAAACCGCCCCGATCAGCCTGCGAAATGTCTTTGTGGGTGCTGCTCTCATCAACGTCATCTTCCTTCACATCCCTGATTTGGTTTGGGGAAACATTAGAGGTGTAAAATAGTCTTTTCAAACTTTTAGCTTGGAACGCGGCGCGTGACCGCTTATAAAGGTGTCACTGCTCGATAGGTTTCTTGCCTGTATGAAACCTGCCTCAATAACTTAACGCCCGCTTCGTGCGGGCGTTTTTTTTATGGTCGAAATCCAAATGACCTTATCGCCGGCCGAGACAAGAGAATCGTTGTGATGGTCACTGTCACAAAACCAACCTTCGAAAGACGCCGGAACGCGGATGGGAAACCGCTGGCGTGCAATGATCTTTGGGCTATGCTGCATCGCAACAAAAGTTTTCTGAGAAGGGATCACCATGGCCATCACGACATCGCTGGACGGCAAGACCGCGGTCATCACAGGATCAAATTCGGGTATCGGGCTTGGAATCGCGCGCGAAATGGCGCGGGCGGGTGCGGATGTTGTTCTGAATTCGTTCACCGACAACGACGAAGACCATGCGCTGGCCGGCGATATCGCCAAGGAATTCGGTGTTACGGCACGGTATATTCAGGCGGATATGTCAAAAGCCGATCAATGCCGCGCCCTGATCGAGAAAAGCGGGCAGTGCGATATCCTGATCAACAACGCCGGCATTCAGCACGTGGCCCCCGTCGATGAGTTCCCGACGGAAAAATGGGATGCCATCATCGCGATTAACCTGACTTCGGCCTTTCATACGATTGCAACGGCGCTGCCGATGATGCGAAAAGCCGGGTGGGGACGGGTGATCAACATCGCCTCGGCCCACGGGTTGACTGCGTCACCTTACAAATCCGCCTATATCGCGGCCAAGCACGGGATTGTCGGCCTGACCAAGACGGTTGGTCTGGAAACCGCCGAAGACCCGATCACCAGCAATGCGATCTGCCCGGGCTATGTGTTGACCCCGTTGGTCGAGGCGCAGATCCCCGACCAGATGAAGACCCACAATATGGGCCGGGACGAGGTGGTGCGCGATGTCATGCTGGCCCGCCAACCATCGAAAGAGTTCGCCACGGTGGAACAGATGGGCGGTACAGCGGTCTTCCTGTGTTCAGATGCGGCAGCGCAGATCACCGGCACGACCATTTCCGTCGATGGCGGCTGGACGGCCCTGTAACCCGCGATGGTAAAACCAAAGCGTATCAATCTGGCCCTTCAGGGCGGGGGTGCCCATGGCGCCTTTACCTGGGGCGTTCTTGATCGTCTGCTGGAAGACGAAGGGATCGAGATCGCGGGGATCTCGGGTACCTCGGCGGGTGCGCTGAATGGCGCGGCCCTGAAGGCCGGGTTGGTGGCGGATGGCAAAGGGCAGGATCGTGACGCCGCCCGCGCCAATCTGGATGCGCTGTGGCACAAGGTGGCCGGGGTGCACGATCTGCGCCTGACCTCGTGGTTTGCGCAGTTTGCCCCGCAGAACGAGCTGATCAGCCAAGCGTTTCAAGCCTCGCCCATGTTCATCTGGGCCGATATGGCCAGCCGCGTCGTCAGCCCTTATGCCTATGGGCCGTTCTATAAAAATCCCCTGCGCGATATTGTTGCGAGTTTCGACTATGACAAGGTTTGTGCCGATATTGGTCCGCGCCTGAATGTCTCGGCCACAAATGTGCGCACGGGTAAAATCCGGGTCTTTGGTGGCGACGAGATCAGCACGGATGCGATCCTTGCTTCGGCCTGTCTGCCGACGGTGTTTCAGGCGGTCGAAATGGTCGATCCGAAGACCGGCACAGACGAGGCGTTCTGGGATGGCGGCTATACCGGCAATCCGGCGCTGTTTCCGCTGTTCGATCCCGCGCTGCCCGCCGATATCGTGGTGGTGAACATCAACCCATTGTATCGACACGATATTCCACACAGTGGGGCAGACATTCAGAACCGGATCAACGAAATCAGCTTCAATTCATCGCTGCTGCGCGAGCTTCGGGCGATCAATTTTGTCAAACGCCTGATCGCGGCAGGGCAGCTGTCGTCAGGTCAGATGCGTGATGTTCTGGTGCACATGATTTCGGACGATGAACTGATGCGCGACCTCAGCACAGCGACCAAACTGGTGCCGTCGTCGGTGACGTTGCATCGGTTGAAAGATGCAGGCCGGGCGGCGGCAGATGCATTTCTTGTGGCGCATAGCAATGATCTGAACACACGCGGCACCGTCGATCTGGAAGAGATGTTCGGCTAACCGATCGACCCCGACACCACGCCCCGGATCAGCCCTGCTGCGATGGCCCACATGGTCAGTCCGATCACGACATCCAGCACCCGCCATGCGCTGGGTCTTTGCATGATGGGGGCCAGCAACCGTGCACCATATCCGAGCGAGAAGAAGAACACGAAGCTGGAGGTCACAGCTCCAGCGCCGAACGCCATTCGCTGCGCCCAATCGGCAAACGAGGTCGAGATTGCGCCAATCAGCCCAAGCGTATCCAGATAGACATGCGGATTGGCCCATGTGAAGGCAGCGGCAATGGCAATGACAGCGGCAAGAGACCGGGACTTCCCTGCAATCTCCATCGCGTAACTTCCTTTGATGGCGGCAAGAAACCGCATCGCCCCATAGACGATCAGAAATCCCGCCCCCGCCAGCGCCATGATCAGGGGCAGTTTGGGCCAGGCTTCGACCAAGGCGCCAAAGCCCAGCACACCGGCGGCGATCAACAGCGCATCCGAGGCCGCACAGAACAGGCACAGCCAAAACACATGCTGACGCAACAGACCCTGACGCAGAACAAAAGCGTTCTGCGCGCCAATCGCCAGGATCAGGGAAAAACCAGTTGCGAAGCCTGTGACTGCAGGCGTGACCAGATAAGTCATTTATCGGTGATTTCCGGGGGTGTCGTGGGGTCTTTCCCGTTTGGGTAAACAAGACCGGCAGAGATGACCAGCTTCGCCGCATCCTCGACCGTCATCTTAAGTTCGATGACGGAATGACGGGGCACAAACAACAGAAAACCCGAAGTGGGATTGGGTGTTGTCGGAAGAAACACCGATATGATGTCTTCGTCCACCGGGATACGCGTGTCAATCTCACCCTTGGCCTTTGTCGATATGAAGGCGATGGCCCAGATCCCCTTGCGGGGGTACTCGACCAGACAGGCCTTGTCGAACTTGGTTTCGGTCGATTGGCTGAAAATGGTCTCGGCAATCTGTTTGATGCCATTGTAAAGCGATCGCACGACCGGCATCCGGTCGACAAGGCTTTCCCCCCAGGCCAGAAACGACCGCCCGATCAGACCCTTGGCGATCCAGCCGACAAACACGGTGAAGAGCAGAAAGACCACGACGCCCAGTCCGCGGACGTTGATGCGCACATCCTCGCCAAACAGCATCTTGAACCATTCGCTGTCACCGAAAAACGTGTCGATCAGGCTGTCGGGATGATACCGCGCGGGCACAAAGGGCAGAACCCAGCTGTCGATCCAGCCCACGAAGGTCCAGATCATCCACATGGTCACAGCAATCGGCACCACAACAACAAGCCCCGCAAGGAAGTTGTTGCGCAGCCCGGCAAAAGGGCGCCGCTTGCGCTTCGCGTGGTCGTCGTGGTCGTTCATGAAAACCCGTTCCCCGGTGTTACCCAGCGAAACTTAGGCACTGCGCGGGGCGTCGGCAATAGGGGACAAGCGGTCATCACGCTGAATCACGCGGTTTTCAGGGCCTTGAAGCGGTTTCGTCATGCGGATGCTCTGCATCGGGGCTGGACGGGGCACGAGACGGGGCCTATCACATTGAAAACAGGTGTGGGGGAGCCATGCGCGCGACAGCCGAAACAGACGTAAAAGACCTGACCGAGGCGGCAGCCCGTGAAGAATTGATGCGGTTGGCCGAGCTGTTGTCTGCCGCAAACCGGGCCTATCACACCGACGACGCGCCAACGATTTCCGATGCTGAGTATGACGCGGCCAAACGGCGGAATGCGGCGATCGAGGATCGGTTTCCCCATCTGAAGCTCGCGGACAGTCCCACGGATCAGGTGGGGGCCACGCCATCCGAAGGGTTCGGCAAGATCACGCATGAGGTGCGGATGTTGTCGCTGGGCAATGCGTTTTCAGACGATGACGTGCCCGAGTTCGATGCCCGCATCCGATCATTTCTGGGGCTGGGTTCCGAGGCCGAACTTGCCTATACGGCGGAGCCGAAAATTGACGGGCTGTCGCTGTCCATCCGTTATGAAAAGGGCCGCCTGATCCATGCCGCAACGCGTGGCGATGGTGCGGTCGGCGAAAACGTAACCGAGAACGCACGGACGGTCGCGGACATTCCTGAAATGTTGGACGGCGCACCCGACGTGCTGGAGGTGCGGGGTGAAGTTTACATGTCGCATGAGGACTTCGCCGCCCTGAATGCGCGGCAAGCCGAACGGGGCGGAAAGACTTTTGCCAACCCGCGCAACGCCGCCGCCGGATCGCTGCGTCAGCTGGATGCAAAGATCACCGCAGACCGCCCGCTGCGCTTCTTCGCCTATGCTTGGGGCGCGCTAAGTGCTCCCTTGTCGGATACGCAATTGGGCGCGGTGGAGCGTCTGGCGGAACTAGGCTTTCAAACCAATCCGTTGACCCAACGCTTCACCGATCTGGAAGCGATGGTGGCGCATTACCACGCCATTGAAACCCAACGCGCTACATTGGGCTATGACATTGATGGGGTTGTCTACAAGGTCGATGATCTCGGGTTGCAAGCGCGTCTGGGCTTCCGTTCGACCACACCGCGTTGGGCGATTGCCCACAAGTTTCCGGCCGAACGCGCCTGGACCCGTCTGGAAGCGATCGACATTCAGGTGGGTCGCACCGGGGCGCTTAGCCCCGTGGCGCGTCTGACCCCGGTGACGGTGGGGGGCGTGGTCGTATCGAACGCCACCCTGCATAACGAGGATTACATCGCCGGTCGTGACAACAAGGGCGAGGTCATACGGGATGGGAAAGACATTCGCGTGGGGGATTGGGTCGAGGTTTATCGCGCCGGCGATGTGATCCCCAAGATCTCGGACGTGGACCTGTCGAAGCGGGCTAAGGATGCGCAGCCTTACGAATTTCCACAGACCTGCCCGGAATGCGGATCAGATGCCATCCGCGAAGAAGGCGACGCGGTGCGCCGCTGCTCGGGCGGGATCATCTGCCCCGCGCAAGCCGTTGAGAAGTTGAAACATTTCGTCAGTCGCGGGGCGTTTGACATCGAAGGTCTGGGCGCCAAACAGGTCGAGATGTTTTACCACGATGATACGCTGACCATCCGGGAACCCGCGGATATTTTCACCCTAGCGGCGCGGGATAAAAACAGCATTGCCCGCTTGAAGAACCGCGACGGCTGGGGCGACAAAAGCGCCGACAACCTGTTTGCCGCAATTGAAGATCGTCGCGCAATTCCTTTGAATAAAGTGATTTTCGCCCTTGGTATCCGCCATGTGGGCGAAAGTGCTGCAAACCTGCTGGCCCGCCATTACGGCACGTGGGACGCGTTCGAAACTGCCGTGACAGCAGCCGAACCCGACACGCCCGAATGGGATGATCTGGTTTCGATCGACGGTGTTGGGACGGTGATGGCCGGGTCGCTGGTCGCTGCGTTCTCGCAAAAGGCTGAGCGTGCTTCGATCGACAGGTTGGTGGCAGAGCTGGATGTGCAACCTGTCGCCGCCCCCAAGACAGATGGTAGCCCCGTGGCGGGCAAGGTCGTGGTGTTCACCGGAACGCTTGAAAAGATGACCCGCGCCGAAGCCAAGGCACGGGCCGAGGCGTTGGGGGCGAAGGTCTCTGGCTCGGTCTCAAGCAAAACCGACCTGTTGGTGGCCGGGCCGGGCGCTGGTTCGAAGGCCAAGAAGGCCGCCGATCTGGGGGTGGAAACCATCGACGAAGACGGCTGGCTGACCCTGATCGGGGACGCGTGATCCATGGCAACCCGGCCCGAAATCCTGTTTCCGCTGTTTGCCGATCTGGAAACCCTGGGCGGTATCGGAGGAAAGACCGCCAAGGCTTTGGGAACGCTGGGAATTGAGCTGCCGCGTGATTTGCTTTTTTGGCTGCCCCATGCGGGCATCGACCGCAAATTCCGCGCCTCGATCACCGAGGTGCAGCCGGGCGATATGGCGACGGTGGAAATTGACGTGGTGCAGCATCGACCCGGCCGCACGAAATCGGCGCCTTATCGGGTCGAGGTGCGCGACGCGCTGACGGCGTTCGAACTGGTGTTTTTCCATGCCAACGCGGCTTGGTTGGGTAAGCAACTTCCCGAAGGGGAAAAACGCGTGATTTCCGGCAAAGTCGAAAGTTTCGATGGCAAGCTGCAAATCGTCCATCCCGATTATATCGTGACGCCGAAAGATGCGGCCAGCATCCCGGATTTCGAACCGGTCTATCGCCTGACCGCCGGTGTGACCGGGCGCACGATCGCCAAGGGTGTGGGCGAGGTTCTGACCCGTCTTCCGACCCTGAAGGAGTGGATCGATCCGGAGTGGAAAAAACGCGAACACTGGCCTGACTGGCACAAGGCTCTGATGGCGGCCCATACGCCCGAAGGGGCCGATGACCTGTCGCCGCAATCGCCGACGCGCAGACGGCTGGCCTATGACGAGTTTTTCGCCCACCAACTGACGCTGGCGCTGGCCCGCGCCAAGGTGCGGCGCGGAAAGGGGCGGGTCAGCGTAGGCACGGGGGAGTTGCAGGCCAAGGTGCTGGCAGCCCTGCCTTACAAACCAACCAGTGCCCAGACCCGCGCGGTCGAGGAGATCGGTGCCGATCTGGCCTCGGGCAAGCGGATGAACCGTTTGTTGCAGGGGGATGTCGGGTCGGGCAAGACGCTGGTGGCGCTTCTGTCGCTGCTGATTGCGGTCGAGGCAGGCGGGCAGGGCGTGATGATGGCGCCCACGGAAATTCTGGCCCGCCAGCATCTGGAAGGTCTGCGGCCCTTGGCCGAGGCAGCCGGTGTCGTCGTTGAAATCCTGACCGGGCGCGACAAGGGGGGCGAGCGGCGCGCAAAGCTGGAGGCTTTGGCTAAGGGCGATATCCACATCCTTGTCGGCACCCATGCGGTGTTTCAGAAAGATGTCGAATTTCATGACCTTCGCCTGGCCATCGTCGATGAACAGCACCGCTTTGGCGTGGCGCAAAGGATGGAGTTGGGGGCGAAGGGGCAGGCCGCAGATGTGCTGGTGATGACCGCAACGCCCATCCCGCGCAGTCTTGCTCTGGCGCAATATGGCGACATGGATGTCTCGGTGCTGGATGAAAAGCCGCCGGGGCGCAAACCGATCAAGACGGTGTTGGTGTCCTCGGGCCGGATCGACGAGGTGGTCGAGCGGCTGCGTCGCGCGATGGCCGATGGGGCGCAGGCCTATTGGGTCTGCCCACTGGTCGACGAAAGCGAGGTCATGGACCTGACCGCCGCCGAAGAACGGTTCAAACACCTGCGCGCCGCCTTGGGTGAAGGCGTGGTGGGGATGGTGCACGGCCAGATGCCACCGGCCGAGAAAGATGCCGCGATGGCAGATTTCGTCGCGGGCAAGACCAAGCTGCTTGTGGCGACCACGGTGATCGAGGTCGGGGTGGATGTGCCCAATGCCTCGATCATGGTGATCGAACGGGCCGAGCATTTCGGACTGGCGCAGTTGCACCAGTTGCGCGGGCGGGTCGGGCGCGGGCAGGCGGCGTCGACCTGTCTGCTGATGTATCAACCGCCCCTGACCGAAGGTGGCGAAAAGCGCCTGGCGGTGATGCGCGACACCGAGGACGGGTTCGTGATCTCGGAGGCCGACCTTGCGATGCGCGGCGCGGGCGATGTGCTGGGCACCGCGCAGTCGGGCCTGCCACGGTTCTGGGTGGGTGACTTGGAACATCAGGCCGGGCTGATGGCGGTGGCCCAGAAAGACGCGCGGCTTTTGTTGCAACAAGACCCGGACCTGACCAGCCCGCGCGGCCACGCCGCCCGTGTTCTGCTCTGGTTGATGAGACAGGACGAGGCGATCCGTTTGATTTCAGTGGGTTAGCGCATCCGTTCTCAAAAGTTCACAAATGTTCTTAAAAAGTTCTTTACAAGACGCCTGAGAATATGCGAACAAAAGGGCAACAAAACGGATGGCAACCCCAAGATGCCACCAGACGAGAGAGCAGGAGATACACCATGTTGCATGACGTAAAAGCCGTATTGACCCGATCATCCGCCACCATCTGGCAGGATGCGATCGGGGGGATGTCCTTGCTTGTCGTGCTGTTTGGCGCGCTGCATCTGCCGGGGATGATCTGACCCCAAACCCAGTTTCTGCCAGCTCAGGGTCCGGACACTGCATCATGTCCCAATGTCGATGCGTCCAGACGGTTCACTGCCCGTCGCCTGTCCCACGTTCCGGTGTTTTGCCTCATTCCTGCACCGGACCCGGAAATCCCGAGCCGCAACTGCCGCCGCCTCCCTGCCAGGAGCGCGGCGGTTTTTTTATGTGGCGTCGATGGCGTTGAGCGTGGCGTCGAAAGGCAAAAGGATCGAGGCATGGCGATTCTTGAAATCCCTGGCCGGCAGCAGAACTTCGTACCCTTCAAAAGGCGCCGAGGGGACGGGGCCGTCCTTTGTCAGCATTGCATGCAGGGCGTCGCGGCCTTGTTGCAATGTCTCGCGATCCAGTCCGATCACGACTTTTCCCAGAATGGCGGCCGATGCCTGACCCAGCGCACAGGCCTTCACATTCTGCGCAAACTGGGAAACCGCACCATCAGTCAGAGCAACCCCGACAGTCACGGTCGAGCCACAGAGGGGTGAGCGCGCCTTGGCCTCTCCCTGCGGGTCCTGGAGAGAGCCAAGATGGGGAATGGCCGCGGCCAGGGCAAGGATATGTTTCGAATAAAGTTTGATTAGGTCGCTGTCGCTCATGCGTCCTGCCTTTTCCGTCGCGGTATCCCGGTCTACATAGGGTGTGGGCAGGCAATTGGAAAGGACGCGCCATGAAATTCGACGCCGGCAGTTTGCGATATGATGACAAGGGGTTGATCCCCGCCATCGCACAGGATGCACAGACAGGGGATGTGTTGATGATGGCTTGGATGAATGCCGAATCCGTCGAGCGCACGCTGGCGACGGGGCGCGTCACCTATTGGTCGCGGTCTCGTCAATCGTTCTGGGTCAAGGGTGAGACATCGGGGCACGTGCAGGAGCTGGTCGATTTTCGTGTCGATTGCGACCGTGATTGCCTGTTGGTGACGGTGCACCAAACTGGCCCGGCCTGTCATACCAACAGGCGCAGCTGTTTCTATACGTCTGTTCAGGACGGTGAAGAAGTAGAAATCATGGCGCCGATGGTCTGAGCCCTGCACCGGGGGTTTTGCACCCCCGGACCCCCGCAGGATATTTTTGGCCAGAAGAAACCGGGGATCAGAGGCCAACCATCTGGCGTATCTGATCAGGCGTTTTGCCTTCGTCGCGATAGGTCGAGATGGCGCGGGCATCATCCCGCTTGGCCAGACGTTTTCCGTTTTCATCGCGGATCAGCCGATGGTGATGATACGTGGGAACGGGCAGGTTCAGGAGGGTCAGCAGGATCACCTGAATGGCGGTGAAATCAAAGAGGTCTTCACCGCGGATCACATGGGTGATGCCTTGCGTGGCATCGTCGATGGCCGAGGCAAGGAAATAGGCGATGATGTCTTCCCCCTTGCGTGACAAGACCACGTCGCCAATCTGCTGTGCTGCCTGTTCGGGGTCGATATTATGGGCACCCTTGTGTGTTTTGCCTGTTTCCTGAAATCTCGGCAGGTCATCCGCCAGCAGAGCCAGGGCACGGTCAAGGTGAAGACGCAGCGCGTCGCCCTTATTGCGGTCAGACATTGCGCGCGATTTGCAGGTGCCGGGATAGACATCGTGCGGTTGACCTTCTTGCGGCGCGGACAGGGCGGCGCGAATATCGGCGCGGCTACACGAGCAGGGGTAGAGTAGATCGAGCGCCGCGAGTTGAGTGAGATAGCCGTCATAGGAGGTAAGTTGCGCAGATTGGCGCAGGACCGGTCCATCCCAGTACAGACCGAGCCAAGCCAGATCCTTGCGAATAAGCGCATCCCATTCAGGCTTGCTGCGCTGAAGGTCCGTATCCTCCATCCTCAGAAGAAACTGACCGCCTGCTGTGCGTGCCATATCGTGGCACAGCATGGCAGAATAGGCGTGGCCAAGATGCAGGGGGCCTGTTGGGCTTGGAGCGAAACGCGTTATGAAATCAGCCATATACGCGCGCACCTTCAAGCGGTCTGCGCCAGCCAGTTGACCCACGCGTCCTTGGCGCGATCCGTATAGGCCTTGTAGCGGTCTTTGCGTCCGCGTCGCCCGCCCTTTAGCCCGTCAACCGGGCGAAACAGACCGAAATTGACATTCATCGGTTGAAAGGACTTCGCCTCGGCCCCGCCGGTGATGTGGTGAATCAGCGCGCCCATGGCGGTATCCTGTGGCACCTCTGGCAGGGCTTTCCCATGGATCTCGGCGGCCGCAAGTCGCCCGGCCAGCAAACCCATCGCCGCGCTTTCCACATAGCCCTCGACGCCCGTGACCTGACCTGCAAACCTGAGATTGGGGCGCGATTTCAGGCGCATTTGGTGGTCCAGCAGTGTCGGCGAGTTCATGAACGTGTTCCGGTGTATTCCGCCCAGACGCGCGAAGGATGCGTTTTCCAGACCGGGGATCATCCTGAACACGTCGGTCTGTGCGCCGTATTTCATCTTTGTTTGAAAGCCGACGATATTATACAATGTTCCCAAGGTGTTATCGCGACGAAGTTGTACCACCGCAAAGGGTTTGTCATCCGGCTTATGGGCGTTGGTCAAACCGACCGGTTTCATCGGGCCGAACCTAAGCGTGTCACGCCCGCGTTCGGCCATCACCTCGATCGGCAGGCAGCCGTCGAAATAGGTGGCGGTTTCGCCCTCGTGAAACTCGGTTTTGTCGGCGGCGAGAAGCGCGTCGATGAAGGCTTCGTATTGGTCCTTGGTCATGGGGCAGTTCAGGTAAGCCTTCTGCTCTTCCTCGGTCTCCCCCTTATCATAGCGCGACTGCGCCCAAGCCACATCCATGTCGATGCTGTCGGCGTACACGATGGGCGCGATGGCGTCGAAAAAGGCCAGCCGATCCGTTCCGGTTTCGCGCGCGATCGCTTCGCCCAAGGCGGGGGACGTCAGGGGGCCGGTGGCGAATATCCAATGCCCGTCTGTGGGCAGTTCACTCACCTCATCATATTCGACACGGACATTTGGCAATGCGCGCAGCTTTTCCGTGACGTATTGCGCGAAGGCATCGCGGTCCACCGCCAATGCGCCGCCAGCGGGCAGGCGGTTCTGGTCGGCGCTGGACATGATCAGCCCATCAGCCTGACGCATTTCCCAATGCAGAAGACCCACCGCGTTTTGTTCATCGTCATCGGACCGAAACGAGTTCGAACACACCATTTCGGCAAAATCGCCAGTTTGATGTGCAAAGGTTTCGACCTTGGGGCGCATTTCGTGGATCACCACGTCCACGCCCATATGTGCGGCTTGCCATGCGGCCTCGGACCCGGCCATGCCGCCGCCCACGATGTGTAGTGTTTTGTCAGTCATGGGGTGCAGATAGGCGATCATCGTGCCGAAGGGAAGGGTGGGATTACGGCTTTGGCTGCATTAGATCCCATGGATTGCCGTGCAGGTCTTCAAACACCACAACCTTGCCATAGGGTTCATCACGCGGGGCTTCGCGGAAGGTGACACCCTGAGCCTTCATATGCGCAGCCATCGCGTCAAAATCATCGGTGAACAGGAAGTGGCCAACGCGACCTCCAGCCTGTTTACCGATGGTTTCAGCTTGCGCGCCCGTGGCTTTGGCGATCAGAAACGCTGTGTCTGCATCCGGCGTCGGGGCCATGCGCACCCAACGTTTGCCGCCGCCCATGTCGGTGTCTTCCAAAAGCTCGAACCGCAGCACATCGCAGAACCAGGCAATTGCACGATCATAATCATCGGTCAGGAAGGCAACCAGAGCCAGACGATTTGCCACGGGATCAGCTTTCGCTGCCCGTGACGTCGTTTGTCCCGCCTTCGCGGTCTTCATCCTCGGATTTTTCGGCAATCCGCGCGACCGACACGACCTCTTCCCCTTTGCCGGTGTTGAACACCTTGACCCCGCCGGCCCCGCGCGAGCGGAAGCTGATGCCGTTGACCGGGCAACGGATCGACTGGCCTTTCGAGGTGGCCAGCATGATCTGATCGTCGATCTCGATCGGGAAGCAAGCGACGATTTCGCCGCCTTTCATGGCCGCGACCCCTTGACCGCCACGTCCGCTGACGCGGTAGTCGTGACTGGAGTTCAGGTTGCCGATGCCGCCCTTGTTGATCGTAACAAGCAGATCGTTGGCCGCCAGCATCTCCTGATACCGCTCTTCCGACAGATCGCCCGAAACCTCGCCGTTTTCGTCGTCGGCAGTATCACTGCCCAATTCCGAGCGGAAACGCCTGATGAAAGCCGTGCGCTCTTCCGGGGTGGCCTCGAAATGGCGGATGACCGAGGCCGAGACGACCTCGTCCCCGTCATTTACCAGCTTGATGCCGCGCACACCGGTCGAAGACCGCGAATTGAAGACCCGCGCATCCGTCACGGGGAAGCGGATTGCCCGCCCGGCAGACGTGACCAGCATCACGTCATCGTTTTCATCGCAAATCCGGGCGTTGATCAGGCGGGTGCCTTCGTCTTCGCCTTCGAACTTCATCGCAATCTTGCCGTTGCGCATGACGTTGGTGAAATCCGACAGGCGGTTGCGTCGCACCGAACCCTTGGACGTCGCGAAAACGATTTGCAGATCGTCCCAGTCTTTTTCATCGCGATCCACCGGCAGGATGGCCGCGATCGAAACACCCGTCGGAATTGGCAGGATGTTCACCAGCGGCTTGCCCTTCGCGGTGCGGCCCCCTTGGGGCAGGCGCCAGGTTTTCAACTTGTAGGCCATACCGTCATCGGTGAAGAACAGTAGCTGAGTATGCGTATTGGCGACGAAAAGCGTGGTGATCGCATCCTCGTCCTTGGTTTGCATTCCCGACAGACCCTTGCCACCGCGTTTCTGCGCGCGGAAATCGGCCAGCGGCGTGCGCTTGGCCCATCCGCTTGCGGTTATGGTAACAACCATATCTTCGCGCTCGATCAGGTCTTCGTCGTCCATGTCGCCGGACCAATCGACGATTTCGGTGCGACGGGGGACGGTGTAAGCCTCTTTCACCTCGGTCAGTTCGTCCGAAATGATCGCCATGATCCGTTCGCGAGACCGAAGGATATCCAAGTAATCTCTGATCTTTGCAGCAAGTTCTTGAAGTTCGTCCGTCACCTCTTTCACGCCCATGGCGGTCAGGCGTTGCAGACGCAGCTCAAGGATCGCACGGGCCTGGGTCTCGGACAGGTTATATGTCCCGTCCTCGTTCATTTTGTGGGTCGGATCGTCGATCAGCTGGATGTATTCGGCGATATCCCGTGCGGGCCAACGACGCTCCATCAGCTTGGCGCGGGCGTCGGCCGGATCGTGCGAGGCACGGATGGTCGCGACCACTTCATCGACATTGGTAACGGCCACGGCCAGACCACACAAAACATGGCTGCGTTCACGCGCCTTGCGTAGTTCAAAAGCTGTTCGGCGTGTGACAACTTCTTCCCGGAAGCTCACGAAATAGCTCAGGAAATCACGAAGCGTCAGTTGCTCGGGCCGCCCGCCGTTCAGGGCCAGCATGTTGCAGCCGAACGAAGTTTGCATTGGCGTGTAGCGGAACAACTGGTTCAGCACGACCTCGGGCGTCGCATCGCGTTTCAGTTCGACTACCACGCGGACACCGATCCGGTCGCTTTCATCCTGAACTGACGAAATGCCTTCGATCCGCTTGTCCCGCACAAGTTCGGCGATCTTTTCGATCATCGAAGCCTTGTTCACCTGATAGGGGATTTCATCCAGCACGATAGCATAGCGGTCTTTGCGAATTTCCTCGATCCGCGTCTTGGCGCGCATGATGACGCTGCCACGGCCTTCCAGATACGCCTTTCGTGCGCCTGACCGGCCCAGCATGATGCCGCCGGTTGGGAAATCGGGGCCGGGGATGTAGTCCATCAACCCTTCCGAGGTCAGGTCGGGGTTCTCGATCAGCGCCAGCGTGCCGTCGATGACTTCGCCCAGATTGTGGGGCGGGATGTTGGTGGCCATACCGACAGCGATGCCACCCGCACCATTGACCAGCATGTTCGGGAAGCGGGCGGGCAGGACGGTCGGCTCAAGATCCTTGCCGTCGTAATTGTCCTGAAAATCGACCGTGTCTTTTTCGATGTCGGCCAGCAACGAGGCGGCCGGCTTGTCCATCCGCACTTCGGTATATCGCATGGCCGCAGCATTGTCGCCGTCCATTGATCCGAAGTTTCCCTGACCATCCAGAAGCGGCAGCGACATGGAAAACGGCTGCGCCATGCGCACCAACGCGTCATAGATCGCACTGTCACCATGCGGGTGGTATTTACCCATCGTGTCGCCCACCGGACGGGCAGACTTGCGGTACGGTTTGTCATGCGAATTCCCGGTCTCGTACATCGCATAGAGGATGCGGCGGTGCACCGGCTTCAAACCGTCGCGCAGATCAGGGATCGCCCGGCTCACGATCACGCTCATCGCGTAATCGAGATACGAGGCTTTCATCTCTTCTTCGATGGTGATCTGAGGACCGTCGTAATGGGGACGTTCAGGCTGCATTTCGTCTGTCTGCTCAGGGGGTTCTGGGGTGTCTGTCACGTTGTCCGCCGTTTTGGTGTGTTTCACACTATATGTTGTTCGGGTGACTATATCATCGGGCCAATAGCAGGGGCAACCAAAAGGACCGGAATTGACCGGGAAACAGGCCGAATTTCATGGATTTTCTTGGGGCTTGCCCCCTTGGCAATCTGGCCCAAGTAAACGAGTATCGCGCCAAAGCCTATGGGAGAGCCGTATGTCCAAACCCCGCAGCATTTTTGAAGAAGTCAGCGACGACAGCACCGCGTCGCGCACCGCCCCGAAAGCGGGGATGATCGAGCGGGGGGCAGGCGGCGGGGCTGCGCGCAGAGCCGTTCGGCTGTGGCTGATGCTTCTGTTCGTGTTGGTTGCGTTGATGGTTGTGGTCGGCGGTCTGACGCGACTGACGGATTCGGGTCTGTCGATCACCGAATGGGCCCCGTTCACCGGGGCGATGCCGCCGATGAACGATGCCGATTGGGCGGCGGAATTTGAGAAATATCAGCAGATACCCGAGTTCAAGTTGCAAAACTCGGGTATGGAGGTGGCCGATTTCAAATCCATCTACTGGTGGGAATGGGGCCATCGCCAATTGGGCCGTTTCATCGGTCTGGTTTGGGCCATTGGCTTCTTTGGCTTTCTGGCTGCGCGTAAGATTCCCAATGGTTGGACCGGCCGGTTGTTGCTTCTTGGGGCGCTTGGGGGGGCGCAGGGGGCGATTGGCTGGTGGATGGTCTCCTCCGGCCTGTCTGGGGACCGGGTCGATGTGGCATCATATCGACTGGCGATCCACTTGGGTCTGGCCTTCGTCATACTGGGCCTGATCGCATGGTACGTGCTGATGTTGGGCCGGAAAGAGGCCAGCCTCATGGCCGCAAGGCGCGGGCGCGAGAGCAAATTGTTCGGCATGGGAACCGGCCTGATGCATTTGGCGCTGTTGCAGATCCTTTTGGGCGCACTTGTTGCCGGGATTGATGCCGGTCGCAGCTTTGTCGACTGGCCGTGGATGGCGGGTCAGTTTTTCCCGCCGGATGCGTTCGACCTGAGCCCGGTCTGGCGCAACTTCTTTGAAAACGCGGGACTTGTGCAGTTCATGCATCGGATAACGGGCTATTTGCTGGTTATCTATGTGATTGTCGTTTGGCGCGTCTCGCGCCGATCGGGCAACCAGATGGTGCGGTCGGGTTTCACGCTTGCCGCGCTGATGGTACTGGGGCAGGTGGTGCTGGGCATCACCACGGTGTTGCAGGCATCCCCTTTGCATGTGGCGATCACCCATCAAGTAGGCGCCATCCTGACCTGGGTTCTGATCCTGAACGCCCGGTTCCTGGCGGGCTACCCCGCTGAGCAATCCATTCGAAAGTGAGGGGACTACTACATGACCGCATTTGACGAGTTGATGGGCTTTCAGCGCGACACACAGGCGCTGGCTGAAATCGCTGGCCGCCTTGGCTGGGATCAGGAAACCGTGATGCCAGAAGGGGCAGCGCCCCAGCGCGCAGAAGAAATGGCCGCGATGGAGAACATCCTGCACGCGCGGCGGATTGATCCAAGGATTGCCGATTGGCTAAGCGCCATCGACAAAAGCGACCTGTCACCCGTCGATGCCGCCCAGATACGCGAGATCAAGCGGGCACGGAGCCGGGCGCTGAAAGTGCCGGTGGATTTGTCGATGGCAATCGCGCGCGCGACGTCGGCCGCTCAGCGCAAGTGGGCCGACGCGCGTGCCAAGGATGATTTCAAGGCCTTCCAACCCGTATTGGAAGAGATTGTGTCGCTGCGTCGGGAAGAAGCCGCAGCGCTCGCGGATGGCGGCGATCTGTACGATGCGCTTCTGGACGATTACGAACCGGGCGCGTCGGGTCAGGACATACAAACCATGTTCGATGCGATGCGCCCCCGGTTGGTAAAATTGCGTGATGCCGCCCTTGGATCGGACCACCAGCCCGAAAAGGTGATCGGCACATATCCCGCCGGAAAACAGATGAAACTGTCTGCCAAGCTGGCACGCAGTTTTGGCTATGACCTGACCCATGGACGGATCGACAAGGCGGTGCATCCGTTCAGCTCCGGGTCGGGTCTGGACGTGCGCATCACAACGCGCACCAACGAAGCCGATCCGTTCAACTGCATCTACTCGACCATTCACGAGGTCGGTCACGCCTGCTATGAACAAAACGTCGATCGCGCCTTCTTACTGACGCCGATTGGATGCGGTGCGTCCATGGGGGTGCATGAAAGCCAGTCGCGGATTTACGAGAACCAGCTTGGCCGCTCGCGCGCTTTTGCGTCCTGGCTTTTTGACCGGATGGAGCATCGCTTTGGCTATGCTCCGGCCAGCAATGCGGATGCGTTTTTCGGCACGGTCAACCAGCTTGAGAAGGGCTATATCCGCACGGAATCGGATGAGGTGCAGTATAACCTGCATGTTATGCTGCGCTTCGACCTGGAGCGCCGCCTGATCGCAGGGCAACTGGACGTGGCGGATCTGGAAGAGGCGTGGAACACGCGCTTTGCCGCCGATTTCGGATACGAGGTCGATAAAGCCTCTAACGGCGTGTTGCAGGATGTGCATTGGGCGGTGGGGCTGTTTGGCTATTTCCCAACCTACAGCCTTGGCAATGTTTACGCTGGTTGCTTGCACGAAGGATTGCGCAAGGATTGCCCCGATCTGGATGCCCAACTGGCACAGGGCAAGGCCAGCTATGCGACCGACTGGCTGCGCGACAAGGTCCAAAAGCACGGCGCGCTTTATGCGCCGAACGAGGTGATCGAACGGGCAACCGGCAAACCCGTATCGGTCGAGCCGTTGCTGTCGTATCTCGAAGCCAAGTTTGGCGAGATTTATCGGATTTGATGGTAGAATCTTGATTGATTTAGCGCTGAGCAATTCGGGGCTTGGCGACTACGAGACTATGGCGGCTATGCGGACGAAGTGTGCATTCGACACTGTTGATCTAAGGTCGGCTTTGTGGCTGGTCGGGAGGCTATCCCCTTGGATCTACGATCCTACGCGCAAGAGTTCTCCATGTGGAATTGCCGGCACAAAGTTGTCGTCGCGACCGGTCATGTCCGAATTTGCGATCATACTGTTCAGTATCGCCTCTTCAGTGGATTGGACGACCGCCTCGAAGAACCTGTCAAGATGTTCATCCGGTACCATCTCAAGGCGAAGCAACCGTTCGGAAGCGCGAAAATCCGGAACCTTGTTCGCCGTCGAAAATGCCAAGAAGATGTCTCCGGACCCATGTCGGGCAATGCCACCCGTTTTGCCGACCCCAAGCGTCGCCCTGCGCGCCAAGCGTTTCAGTTGATGCGGCAGCATTGGCGCGTCAGTCGCGACAACGACGATGATCGAACTTAGATCAGGGTCATGAGTATTCCTGACCATAGCGGGTTCTTTCATCTCTTTGCCCAGAGGATAGCCCAGTACGGTCAGGTCTGTCCGGCCGCCAAAGTTGGCCTGAACAAATGTGCCGACCGTATAAGTGCAGCCATCAAACTGCACCAACCGCGAGGAAGTCCCTGATCCAGCCTTGAAACCAAAGCACTTCATCCCCGTGCCGCCACCAACACTGCCCTCTTGTATCTGACCAGTCGTGGCATGTTCGATTGCGGAAATTACATGTGCGTCTGCAACGTGAAACCCGTTGATGTCATTCAGAAATCCATCATAGGTTTCGGCGGCGACCGGAAGCGCAAAACCTTCGGCATAGACGTCAGGGAACCTTGCGGCAGCCCATTTGATGACCGCATCACGTGCAAGACCGCAGGAATGCGTATTTGTAATAGCTATCGGCAAGGAGAGCTTTCCAGCTTCCTCAATATAGTGCGACCCGGTAAGCTCTCCGTTTCCGTTCAAACTGAATATGCCTGCCATTACTGGATCGCAAAGCTGATCTGTCGGTCTGGGCAAGATGGCTGTCACCCCGGTTCGTACTGGCCCAGAACCGACTTCGAGTGCGCCGTTGCCACTGATCAGCGTCGTGTACCCAACTGAAACACCTTCGACATCTGTAATCGAATTCCACTGCCCTGTGCTACCGTCGATCTTCAGACCGAGTGATCTGGCCCGCAGCGTTTTGGGCCTTTCAGACCGGCCAAGGTCACTTGTCTCAGTTTTCACACTGTTTTGCTACCTGATGAATTGATCTCGTCAGCCTAGATCAGAAATCATCTGCATTTCAAACGCTCAATTTCGATGAGCGCGCGTTAAGACCGAATTGACGATTTGCTTGAAGTTACTTGGCTAGACCTGACGTTCGACGAGTCCGCAGCATTTGGGAGGTTTGGGCTCAAAGCAGACACTCAACAAACAGTTGTCTGTGGTATCATCTCGATGATCAGGAGGATTCCACATGGCAAAGGTAACCGGCATCGGAGGCGTGTTCATAAAGTCAGCAGGCGATGGCGCATCGCTGGCGAATTGGTACCGGGATCATTTGGGGATCGAACTGTCCGATTTTGGTGGCTCTGTTCTGAAATGGAACGACGACAACGCCAATGACGGCGGTCTGACGGTCTGGGCAACGGCCGACAGGGACAGCACTTGGTTCGCGCCAAGCACTACTGGTTTCATGATCAATTACCGGGTGGATGATCTGGACGGTTTGCTTGCCCATCTGAACGCAGCAGACGTGCAGATCGTCGCCGGACCCGAGCGTCATGAGAATGGCGATTTCGCATGGATCATGGACCCCGACGGCAACAAGATAGAGCTCTGGCAACCGTGTGAATGGGATGATGCCCGGGTGAAACCTTCAGATCCGTCCTGATCCTGATCAGGTCAGCTTCTTCAACAGCTGCTTCAGATGCGCCCGCCCGCGCGCTTCGGCGCGTCGGATGCGAACGGCGGTCATGAACGCCTCTTCCAGCGTAGTCGAAGAGGATCCGATGGTTTTCTTGATCTCGTCAACCAGGTCTTCATTGCCCGTCAGATCAACCGCTTCCAGCACGTCCCTGGCCATGGCGTCTGCGACTTGTTCAAGAAGATCCATCGGTGCCCCGTTCAGCGAGTCGTTTCTGTCAGACGGCGACGGACATATTCATCCACATGGGTGATCATCGTGTCCATATGGTCGTTTTCAAAGAAGTGACCGGAGCGTTCGATCTCGGTATGGGTGATGGTGATGCCCTTTTGTTCATGCAGTTTGTTCACCAGCGCATGGGTGTCTGCCGGAGGGGCGACCCGGTCAGCCGTGCCGTTGATGATCAGGCCGGAGCTCGGGCAGGGCGCAAGGAAGCTAAAATCATACATGTTCGCCGGTGGGCTGACCGAGATGAAGCCGGTGATCTCCGGGCGTCGCATCAAAAGCTGCATGCCGATCCACGCACCGAAGCTAAAGCCAGCAACCCAGCAATGCTTGGCGTTCTGGTTCATGGATTGCAGGTAATCCAGTGCCGAGGCTGCGTCGGACAGCTCGCCCACGCCCTGATCGTATTCACCCTGGCTGCGCCCAACGCCACGGAAATTGAACCGGAGCACGTTGAATCCCATATTATGGAACGCATAGTGCAGGTTATAGACAACCTTGTTGTTCATCGTCCCACCAAACTGCGGATGCGGATGCAGGATGATGGCGATGGGGGCGTCTTTTTCTTTCTGTGCGTGGTAGCGGCCTTCAAGACGGCCTTCGGGGCCGGGGAAAATCACTTCGGGCATTCGGTCGTAGCCTCTTCTTTTCGTCAGATCCTGCGTCGTGCTGCCACTGCCAGCTTTCTTGACGCTTCCGGACCCGCACCATAATACAGGGGTGGCGATTTGGCGGGTGCAGAACCCGCCTTTGCCAGTCCTAAGTGACCTAGTGGTGATAGTCCAAAAGGTCAATGTTTTTGCGGGGAGGTTACGCGATGAAGCTGTCAACCAAGGGGCGTTATGCGATGGTCGCGCTGGCTGATCTGGCGTTGCAGGACAACGGCAGCCTGCTTTCGCTGACCGATCTTGCCAAGCGGCAGGATATTTCCTTGCCTTATCTTGAGCAACTCTTCGTCAAGCTGCGTCGCGCCGGTCTGGTCGACAGCGTGCGCGGACCGGGTGGCGGTTACAGACTGGCGCGCGCTGCGTCAGATATTCGCGTGTCAGAGGTGCTTGAGGCCGTGGACGAAACCGTGTCCGCCATGCACAAGGGAGCAGGGGCGTCAGGCGCAAGTTCAGGCTCGAAGGCGCAATCGATGACCAATCGGTTATGGGAAGGCCTGTCGGCTCATGTCTATGTGTTCCTGCATCAGACGCGCCTGTCTGACGTGGTGAAGAACGAACTGACCCCATGCCCCGCCGTGCCGACGCTGTTTGCGGTGGTGGACGAGGACTAAGCTGCTGCGCGGCGATTCAAAGCCTTCGGCGAGGATATTTGTAACAAGAAAACGCGAAGGAGTGCGCCGGTGAGCCGTGTGTATCTTGACTGGAACGCCACGACGCCCCTGCGCCCCGAGGCACGCGACGCGATGATTGCGGCGATGGATGTGGTGGGCAACCCGTCTTCGGTCCATGCGGAGGGACGCGCGGCGAAAGGGTTGATCGAACGGGCGCGCAAGGATCTGGCGGCGGCCTTGGGGGCCGAGGGCGCGGATATCATCTTTACCTCGTCAGCGACCGAGGCGGCGGCGCTGGCCTTGCAAGGCCGTGGTATCGTCTGCGCTGGGATCGAACATGACGCGGTGCGCAGTTGGTGCGACGAAAGCCTGACCGCCAGTATCGACGGCGCGGTGTCGGTGCCCGACCCGGCCCGTAGCGCGTTGCAGCTTGCAAACTCGGAAACCGGGGTGATCCAGACCCTGCCGGACGGGCTGTTTCTGACCGATGCGACGCAGGCGTTTGGGAAGATTCCGTTTGCGTTCAACTGGTGCGGGGCGCAGATGGCGATTGTCTCGGCACACAAGCTGGGCGGGCCGAAAGGTGTAGGCGCTTTGGTGGTTAAGCGCGGCACGGATATCGAGGCGCGTATAAAGGGCGGCGGGCAGGAAATGGGCCGCCGCTCGGGCACGGAAAACGTGGTGGGCATTGCCGGGTTTGCAGCCGCAGCAAAGGCCGCACAGGCGGATTTGGAGCGGGGCACCTGGGACTGCGTGGCAAAATTTAGAAAGATTCTAGAAAACACCATTGCGGAATCGGCAAAAGAGACTATTTTTGTCGGGAAAGACGCGAACAGGCTTCCCAATACTTCGTGCTTCATCACTCCGGGCTGGAAGGGTGAAACGCAGGTGATGGTGATGGACCTTGCCGGGTTTGCGGTTTCCGCAGGCTCGGCATGTTCATCGGGGAAGGTGAAATCCAGCGCCGCCTTGGTGGCAATGGGCTTTGACCGGGAACAGGCGGGATGCGCTTTGCGTGTCTCGCTTGGCCCTGTGACACATGAGGATGAGGTGCATGCCTTTGCCGAGGCATGGATCAGGGAATACGAGAAATTCCGGGCGCGGGGGCGTTAAGCCGCCGAACCGGATGAAAGGACAACATGGCCGGTGCAGATGAACTGAACGTCAAGGAAGGCGTAGAAGAAGAAACCGTCGCGGCGGTGAAATCGCTGGCCGGGCAATACAAGTACGGCTGGGAAACCGAGATCGAGATGGAGTATGCCCCGAAGGGCGTCAATCCCGATATCGTGCGACTGATTTCCGAGAAGAACGAAGAGCCTGAATGGATGACCGAATGGCGTCTGGGGGCCTTTGCGCGCTGGGAAAAGATGGTCGAACCGGAATGGGCGATGCTGAACTATCCCGAGATCGACTTTCAGGATCAGTATTACTATGCCCGCCCGAAGTCGATGGAGGTCAAGCCCAAGTCGCTGGACGAGGTCGACCCCAAGCTGCTGGCCACCTATGAAAAACTGGGCATTCCGTTGAAGGAACAGATGATCCTGGCCGGTGTCGAAGGTGCCGAAGACGTGCCCGCCGAAGGCCGCAAGGTGGCCGTGGACGCGGTGTTTGACTCGGTGTCTGTGGGGACCACGTTTCAGGCCGAACTGAAAAAGGCCGGTGTCATCTTCTGTTCGATTTCGGAAGCGATCAAGGAACACTCGGAGCTGGTCAAGAAATACCTGGGTTCGGTCGTGCCGGTCAGCGACAATTACTATGCGACGCTGAACTCCGCCGTGTTCTCGGACGGGTCTTTCGTCTACATCCCGCCCAACACCCGCTGCCCGATGGAGCTGTCGACCTATTTCCGTATCAACGCGGAGAACACTGGCCAGTTTGAGCGCACGCTGATCATCGCCGATAAAGGCAGCTATGTCAGCTACTTGGAGGGCTGTACCGCGCCGCAACGCGACACCGCACAGTTGCACGCCGCCGTGGTGGAAATCATTGTCGAAGAAGATGCCGAGGTGAAATATTCGACCGTCCAGAACTGGTTCCCCGGCGACGAGGACGGCAAGGGCGGCATCTATAACTTCGTGACCAAACGCGCCGATTGCCGGGGTGATCGGTCGAAGGTGATGTGGACGCAGGTGGAAACCGGGTCCGCGGTGACGTGGAAATACCCGTCCTGCCTGCTTCGTGGCAATGAAAGCCAGGGCGAGTTCTATTCCATCGCGATCACCAACAACCACCAGCAGGCCGACACCGGCACCAAGATGGTGCATCTGGGGCGGGATACGAAGTCACGGATCGTGTCCAAGGGGATTTCGGCAGGCGTGGCGCAGAACACCTATCGCGGTCTTGTGTCGATGCACCCGAAGGCCAAGAACTCACGAAACTACACGCAGTGCGACAGCCTTCTGATCGGCGACAAATGCGGGGCGCACACGGTGCCTTATATCGAGGTGAAGAACAATTCCTCGCGGGTCGAGCACGAGGCGACAACCTCGAAGGTAGATGAAGAACAGATGTTCTATTGCCGCCAGCGGGGCATGGATGAAGAAGAGGCCGTGGCCCTGATCGTCAACGGGTTCGCCAAGGAAGTGCTGCAAGCCCTGCCGATGGAGTTTGCCATGGAGGCGCAGCAGTTGGTTGCGATTTCGCTGGAAGGCTCCGTGGGCTAGCTCCCACCCCGATTGATCCGAGGATTGGCCATGGAACAACACAACAAAGGTCAGGCATTCTGGGCCAGCGTTGAATCGGCGCTTCCCTATGTGCTGCCGGCCATCGGCGGGGCGCTGGCGGTGATCTACATCAACACCCACAAGATGGACCAGCTGAACCCGATGATCTGGATCCCGCTTGGCATCTTTCTGGGCTGGGCGGCGTCGCGCGGCGTTATGAAACTGTTGGATATGTGGCGCTGACGATGAGAAAAGGTAACGATATCAGGATTTTTTCGCCAGAAGTTCGAGTGCACATGATGATCGGTGCGATGTTTCCAATTGCGTTTACTGTTCCGGTATTGGTTTGCATTGCTCTTTGGCCAGCGCCTGGCGAGAGCAACCTGTGGAAAGTCACAGCAATTCTGGCTGCAGCGAGCAGTTTTGTCGCGATGAAAGCTATCTTTATGTATTTTTCAACGCGAGAAGCTCAGCTTAGTGCCGCTGTCCGGTATGGAGAGGATAATCAATGATCATCACCACGACCCCATCCGTCGAGGGCCATCCCATCGTCACCTATCACGGTATCGTCACCGGTGAAGCCATTCTGGGTGCCAACATTTTTCGCGACATCTTTGCACAGGTGCGCGACATCGTGGGCGGCCGCTCGGGCGCGTATGAAGAGGAACTGGGCCGGGCGCGCAAGACCGCGCTGGTCGAAATGGAAGAACATGCGGTGTCCCTGGGCGCCAACGCGGTCGTGGGCGTGGACCTCGACTATGAAGTGATCAACAACATGCTGATGGTGTCGGCCTCGGGCACGGCTGTCACTGTTTCGTAAGGACGGAAGAAAATGCTGAAAATCAACAACCTGCACGTCAAACTTGAAGAAGAAGACAAGCGCATCCTGAAAGGCGTCGATCTTGAGGTGCCCGCCGGGTCGGTCCACGCGATCATGGGCCCGAACGGTTCGGGCAAATCGACCCTGTCCTATGTGTTGTCGGGCCGGGATGGCTATGACGTTACGGAAGGCGGTGCCACGCTGGATGGCGAAGACCTGCTGGACATGGAGCCGGAAGAGCGCGCCGCGGCGGGCCTGTTCCTGGCGTTCCAATACCCGGTCGAAATTCCCGGCGTGGGCAACATGACCTTCCTGCGGACCGCTGTGAACGCGCAGCGCAAGGCGCGCGGGGAAGAGGAAATGTCGGCTGCCGATTTCCTGAAATTCATCCGCGCCAAGGCGAAAGAGCTGAAAATCGACGCTGAAATGCTGAAACGCCCGGTTAATGTGGGCTTTTCGGGCGGTGAGAAGAAGCGTAACGAGATCCTGCAGATGGCGATGCTGGAACCCAAGATGTGCATTCTGGACGAAACGGATTCTGGTCTGGACGTGGATGCGATGAAGCTGGTGTCGGAGGGCGTGAACGCGCTGCGCGACGAAGGTCGCGCGTTTCTTGTGATCACCCACTATCAGCGCCTGCTGGACCACATCAAACCAGACGTGGTGCACATCATGGCCGGCGGGCGCATCGTCAAATCGGGTGGCCCGGAACTGGCGCTGGAAGTGGAAAACAACGGCTATGCCGACATCCTTGCCGAGATGGAGGTCGAGGCATGAACACCGCCACCAAACAAGCCACAGCCATGATCAGCGCCGATGCGCGCCCGGTCTCAGGCGCCTGGGCACAGGAGGCGCGGGCTGACGCCGCGGCGCGGCTGGCCGATATGGGACTGCCGACGCGCCGAGATGAATACTGGAAATGGACCCGTCCAGACAGCCTGATCGCCGCGACACCGTCACCGGCTGCGGTCTTTGACTACGAGGGCGAACCGCCGGTTTTTCATGAGATCGACCGGTTGAAAATCGTCTTTGTCGACGGGGTGTTCGACGCTGACACCTCGGACGATCTGTCCGGCGAAGGGATCGAGATTGAGCGTCTGGCGGATGCCGCCGCCGCCGATATCCATTGGGCCAAAGACCTTTACGGTGTGCTTGAGGCGCGTGGCCAATCCCCCGTGGTGCGCCCCTTGGCCGCTCACAACACTGCGATGGCGACCGATGGCGTGGTGATCCGTGTCACCGGGCAGGTCAATCGCCCCGTCAGCCTGTTTTATTGCCATGAAGATGACAGCTCGGATGCCGTGCTGCACCATGTGATCCGTGTCGAGGAAGGCGCGAAACTGACGCTGTTGGAAAATGGTCCCGCCGCGGCACGTTTTTCGAAAGTGTGCGAGGTGGACGTGGCCGACAGGGCCGAGTTCCACCACATTCGCGCGCAGGGTCGCGATCACGAACGGCAGGCGATCACCCACATGTTTGCACGTCTTGGTGCGGAATCGGTGTTCAAGAGTTTCACCATGACGGTGAATGGTCGCCTGACCCGCAATGAATGCGTGATCGAGCTTTTGGGTGACGACGCAACGGCCCATGTGGCCGGGGCAGCCTTGGGTGATGGGGCAGATGGCGATTTCCACCACGATGACACTGTCTTCATCACCCATGATGCCGTGGCCTGCGAGAGCCGCCAGGTGTTCAAGAAAGTGCTGAAAAACGGCGCGAAAGGCGTGTTTCAGGGCAAGATTCTGGTCAAACCGGATGCACAGAAGACGGATGGCTATCAAAAGTCGCAATCGCTTCTTCTGGACGACGATGCCAGTTTCCAAGCCAAACCCGAGCTTGAGATCTATGCCGACGACGTGATCTGTTCGCATGGGTCGACCTCGGGCGCGATTGATGAAGAGGCTTTGTTCTATCTCCGCTCGCGCGGTGTGCCGGCGCATATTGCCACCGATCTTCTGGTATTGGCCTTTCTGGCCGACGCGATTGACGAGATCGAAGACGATGCCATCGCCGCCGAGATCAACGACCGTCTGGATGCGTGGCTTGCCCGCCATCGCGGCTGACCAAGGCCCGGTGCGATGTCTGTGATTGATGATGTGATCCGAAGCTATCGCGCTCCTCGCGCGGTGTTTCGGCGCAGGCTTGATCTGGGCACGCGCGAGGATAAGGCGCTGGCTGTCCTGATGGGGGGCTGCCTTCTGGTGTTTGCCGCACAGCTTCCCCGGCTGGCCCGTGTTGCACATGAAACCGATCAGGATCTGAATATCCTGATGGGAGCGACGATGCTGGCGTGGATCTTCATCATGCCGCTGGCGTTCTATGTCATTGGTACGATCAGCCATTTTCTGATGCGCCTTCTGGGCGGGCAGGGCACCGCTTTTGGTGCGCGGTTTGCCCTGTTCTGGGCATTGCTGTGTGCCACGCCGCTTTGGCTTCTCTGGGGACTGGTTGCCGGGTTCATCGGCGAAGGGATACAGATGACGCTGATCGGCGCGCTTGCGCTGTTGGCTTTCTTGCTGTTCTGGTCCATCAACCTGCGTGAAGCTGAGCGTAAGGTGGAAGGATGATCCATGCGGTTTGATCCCGGTTATCTGTTTGGTATGGCGCTGCAGACGGTTCCCGAACCGCGCAAAGTAGCCCGCGACCTGTTCGACCTGAACCTGCCGCGTGAAGTCCTGTGGACCGCGCTTGCGCTGGTCGTGGTGGTGAACGCCGCGCTGGGTGTGCTGGCCGGGCTTCTGTATCCGCTGGATCCGGCCCAGATGGGCACCATCCTGTCCAGCCCGGTCCTGCTGGGTGTGATCGAGGCCGTGTTCATGTTCGGCATGGCGTGGGGCATCTACGCGATTGGCCGAATGTTCGGCGGCCAGGGCGATTTGTCCGAGGCGATCATCACCGTCGTCTGGATGGAGTTCATCTTCCTGATGCTTCAGGCACTGACACTGGTGCTGACGTATTTCGCGCCCGGTTTGGCGGCGATACTGATGCTCGCGTCTGTGGCATTGTTTTTCTGGGTGCTGAGCCATTTCACCGCAGAAAGCCACGGCTTTGGGTCAACCGGGCTGGTTTTTGCATCAATTCTTGGGTTCATGATCCTGGCGGTCATCGCCCTGTCGTTCATATTGGTCGTCCTGGGTGTTGAACCCGTGCCAATGACCCTTCCCAACTGATAGCTGATCGGAGCCCGCGTCATGTTCGATATCAACAAGGTTCGCGCCGATTTTCCGATCTTGTCCCGGCAGGTAAACGGTCAGCCGTTGACCTATCTGGACAATGGCGCATCGGCACAGAAACCGCAGGTGGTGATCGACGCTGTGACCCGCGCCTATGCCGAGGAATATTCCAACGTCCATCGGGGTCTGCATTTCCTGTCCAACCTCGCCACCGAGAAATACGAGGCGGTGCGCGGCACGGTGGCGCGCTTCCTGAATGCGGGATCTGAAACCGAGATCATTTTCAACTCCGGCACCACCGAGGGCATCAACCTTGTGTCCTATGCCTGGGCAGCCCCGCGCATGCAGGCAGGGGACGAGATCGTGTTGTCCACGCTGGAACATCACGCCAATATTGTTCCCTGGCATTTCCTGCGCGAACGTCAGGGGGTGGTTCTGAAATGGGTCGACCCGGAACCCGACGGATCGCTTGACCCGCGGAAGGTGCTGGGTGCGATCACGGATCGCACCCGGCTAATTGCCGTCACCCAGTGTTCCAACGTCTTCGGCACCGTGGTGGACGTCAAAACCATCTGCGCCGAGGCGCGAAACCGGGGGGTGCCGGTTCTGGTGGATGGATCACAAGCTGCGGTGCATATGCCGGTCGATGTGCAGGATATCGGCTGCGACTTCTATGCAATCACCGGGCACAAACTCTATGGTCCGTCCGGCTCTGGCGCGATCTATATTCGTGCGGATCGTCAGGCCGAGATGCAGCCCTTTTTTGGTGGTGGCGATATGATCAACGAGGTGACGAAGGACAACGTCACCTATGCTGCGCCTCCGTTGAAATTCGAGGCGGGCACGCCCGGTATCGTGCAAACCATTGGTATGGGAGCGGCGCTGGAATATTTGATGGATCTGGGGATGGAAAACGTCGCCAACCACGAAGCGACGCTCGCCGCCTATGCATCAGACCGTCTGGCCGGGCTGAACTGGGTCAATGTGCAAGGCACGGCGCAGGGCAAAGCGGCAATATTCTCGTTGACCATGGAAGGTGCTGCGCATGCGCACGACATCTCGACCATTCTTGACAAGAAGGGGATTGCGGTCAGGGCAGGGCATCATTGCGCCAAACCGCTGATGGCACATCTGGGCGTGTCGGCAACGGCGCGCGCGTCGTTCGGGCTTTACAACACCAAAGACGAGGTTGATCGGTTGATCGAAGGGCTGGAGCTCTGCCACCGGCTTTTGGTCTAGCCCTATCCAAACGGTATCAGTCGTCAGGCCGGATCAATCCAAGCCCGCGCAGATAAATCCCGATCCCGCTTTCCAACAGTTCTTCTGGCGGAAAGGGGCTTTTCTGACCCGGGCTGCCGCGCCCGAACAGCTCGACGACCCCGTGGCTCATGGCCCAAATATGCGCACTGACCATCCGCGAGGGGGGGCGCTTATCCTCGGGTATATTTTCCGCAAGCCGTTCAGCCGCCTTTTCCAGAACCCCCATCGCGCGCCCAGCCACCCGGGCCAGATCGGACGAATGATTGGTCGAAATCCCGCTTTCGAACATCGAGATATAGTGGCCGGGATATTTCCGCGCGAAGGCCAGATAGGCGCGGCCCGTTGCCTCGAAACTGGCCAATGCCGAAGGCTGTCCCTTGTCATAGGCATAAACCATCAGATCGGCGAAAATCTCGTACCCCTGACGTGCGGCTTCCGCGATCAGGTCTTCGCGCCCGGCAAAATGGCGATAGACCGCGGCAGGGGTGACACCGGCCTGTTTGGCGGCCTCAGACAAGGTGAAGCCGGTCGGGCCTTTCGCTTCGATCAACTCAAGCGCCGCGTCGACCAGTGCCTGTCGCAGATTGCCGTGGTGATAGCCGCGCTTAGCCATCCCAGACCTCGGGCCCGCCGCAGATCTTGCTGTCCGGCGCATGGGCGATGTTCGGGTCTTTTCCTGCGTAATCAATATCTTGCAAGACGGCCCTAAGGGCCGCAAGCCGGGCGCGTTTCTTGTCATCGGATCGCACGATGGTCCATGGCGCACGTGGGCGGTGGGTCCGCTCGAAGGTTTCTTGGATCGTCTGAGTGTAGGCATCCCAGCGGTTCAGCCCCTCGACATCAATCCAGCTGAGTTTCCACTGTTTCAGCGGGTCTTTTTCCCGGGCCAGAAAGCGGCGCAACTGTTCCGCGCGTCCCACATTCAGCCAGAGCTTCACGAAATGGATGCCTTCATCGACCAGCATATCCTCGAACTCGGGCAATTGGCGGAAGAACGATGCACGTTCTGCATCGGTGCAGAAGTCGAACACCTTTTCAACCACCGCCCGGTTATACCACGAGCGGTCGAACAAAACGATCTCACCTTCGGTCGGCAAGTGCTTGACATAACGCTGAAAATACCACTCACCCGCTTCGCGATCCGATGGTTTGGACAGCGCCACGACCCGCGCCACACGTGGGTTCAGGTTTTCGCGAAACCGCTTGATCGTGCCGCCTTTTCCCGCCGCGTCGCGACCTTCGAACACGACGACAACACGCTTTCCGGTCGCCTTCACATCCGCTTGCAGCTTCACCAGTTCAAGCTGAAGCGCTTCGATCTCGGCCTCATAGGTGTCTTTGTCCATCTGCGCGTCATAGGGATAGCTGTCCGACAGGATATCCTTCTTGCGGGCATCCTTGATCACCTTGCGCACCGCATCCGGCGCGGTCTTCTGATAGAATTTCGAAATGGCACCATCGAACGGCAAAGACATACGCAAACTCCTGATTTCACGCCATTATGGGGCGAAGGTGGCGGGTTGGCAATCGGTGCAGGGCCGACGGTATCAGTTGCGCCGATCCTGCCTGCTTTCCCCGATCTGGTCGATGTCAAAGGGTGTCGTCAGATACATCTCGTTGATCCAGTTGGCATAAAGCAGATGGGCGTGACTGCGCCACCGGTTCTCGGGCCGCTTGGATGGATCATTGCCAGGATAGTAGTTCATCGGCACGTTGATCGGGGCACCCTTGGCCACATCGCGGTCGTATTCGCCTTTCAAGGTGGCCGTATCATATTCGAAATGATTGAACACATAGAGCGCCCGATGCGCCGTATCCTCGACCAGACAGGGGCCGACCTCGTCCGATCCCAAGAGGATGGTCAATCCGTCCGCGGCGTCAATCTCGTCCTGCCGCATCTCGGTCCAGCGGCTGACGGGTACCACGCAAGTATCGGAAAATCCGCGCAGATATGGCGATGCCGGGTCAAGATTCTTTTGCGGGAAACACCCAAAGGCCTTGGCACCCAGAATGTGCTTCTTCACCTTGTGGAAGTGATAGATCATCGCCATGCCGCCCCAGCACACGCCGAAGGTGGAATGCACATTGGTTTGCGTCCAGTCAAAGATCTGGCTGATCTCGTCCCAATAGGTGACGTCTTCGAACGGCATATGTTCGATCGGGGCGCCGGTGATGATCAACCCGTCAAACTTCTGATCGCGCACCTCGTCCCACGGCTGATAGAACGCACCGATATGCGCCTGGCTGGTGGTTTTCGACTTGTGCTCGGACGGGCGCAGCAGGGTCAGCTCGATCTGCAACGGATGGGCGCCGATGAGGCGGGCAAACTGCGTCTCGGTTTCGATCTTCTTGGGCATCAGGTTCAACAGCGCGATCCTCATCGGGCGGATATCCTGCTTGTCGGCCTGATCCTCGGACATGACCATCACACCCTCGTCCTTCAGCACATTTGCTGCGGGCAGGGAGGAGGGTATCTTGATCGGCATGTCGCATGTCCTTGAGTTGTATGTGTAGAGTGTCAGATAGGGGCAGATCAGGCGGCGTCAATCGCCGTGGCAATCATTGCTTCGAAATCATCCGGGGACTTGATCGCGGCGACTTCATGCGCACAGAGCGAGATACCGTAACGCGCCATGTGTTCATAGAGCGGCTGGCGATGCGCCAACGCCTGGGCATAGGTCCAGCGAATGAAGTCATCCGGTTCAACATCATCGGCTTTAATGCTGTTTTTCAACAAATATTCTTCCCAAACACGCGCCAGGAACTCGGGTTGATACGCCATCGGCTTCGGCGCGCGGTCAAATCGTTCAACCAAACGCTGGGTATGGGCTTCATCCCCCCTGAGCCAGACCAAAAGACAATGCCGGCTTAGCTCGGCAATCAGAGGGTCGTTTTCACACAGGGCCGGGTCGATCCATTCGCAGATGGATCCACCAGTGTCACAAATAAAATGCGGATAGCCATAGATGTTCTCGGCCCGCTCGATGAAGTGAACCGTATCCATCAGGGCCGCGATTTCGGCCGTGCGAAATTGCTGTTGCCGACGGTTATACTCCTCGATCGGCACGCCGCCTTTGTCAGGCGCGCCCGGTTTGCCCAGATAGGTCGCAAGCGGTGTCAGGTGATCAAATCTGATCTTCGGTGCGATACGAATTGAATCCGACATCAGAAGATCGCGCAGCAGCGGCACCTTCATCGCTTCTGTTTTCAGATTATCGGTGATGTATTCGTCCATGTACCGGGTGCCGATCCGGTAGTCGATGGAATAATGAAACCAATCGCCCTGTTCGCGCAGCATGTTGGAAAGATAGGTCTTGCCCAGTCCGGACATCCCAAAGAACAGCACCCGCTTATGCGGGGCCTCCAGCCATTCCTGCGCGTTTTGATACAGCATCTTGCATCCCACCATTTTGCACCTTGGTAAGGGCGGAAGGCGGGCGGGTCAAATGGTTCGCATCGGGTTGGGAAGAAAGGGGAAATGAAAAACGCCCCGCGCGGTTGGCGCGGGGCGTTTCGTGTTTCTTTGGCTGGGCTGGCTTAGAAGCGCAGGCCCATTTTCACGCCGATGGCGACGGCGCTGCCGCCATCATATACGACGGGCAGACCACCCGAAGTGACGGTCTTGCTATCAAACTTGGTGTACTGAACGCCTGCCGAGATATCATAGTTGCCTTGGGTGTATTTTGCACCAACGGCGATAGATTTCGATGCACCGGCAGGGGCAAGGAATGTGGTGCCGGTATCCGACCCGCCTTCATACCCCAGCGACAGCGAAACCGACCAGTTGTCGTTCAGGCGGCGCCCGATGCCCAGCTCATACGAGGTAACATCCTCGACAAAGTTCACCCAGTTGGCGGGTCCAAAGGCGGGGCCAGTTGTGTCAAGCGAGATACCATCCCATTTCGCGTGGCGGATCGAGCCGAACACCAGCGTGTTTTCGGCGATACCCGTCTGGAAGTCCAGATTAAAGGCTTCCGGCATGGTCACTGACCCGGTCACCGCGTCCACTCCGAACGGCGTGGCACGAACCCCCGTCAGCGCATGGTCAACGGATGTAAAGTAGGTCAGGGCGACACGCAGCGCGATTTCCGGCTTTTCGTAAGCCACACCAACCAAGCCACCCCATTCGGTGCCGCTTTCGGCACTCATGGCGCCCAGGCTTGAAATGATCTCGCCCGAGACTTTCTGGGCACGCACACCGCCGTGAACCGAGAACCCGTTACCGAATTCATAGCGCAGGATACCGGTCAAAGCAGAGCTTTTGACTTCGGCCATACCCGGGGCAAGGGGGGCGTCGATATATTCAATGCTCGCGCCATAAGGTTGGTCCCAGATCAGGGCAAGGCTCAGATTGTCGTTCAACTGGGTCTTGTAGCCCAGCGAAAACATCGAGAAATCCGTGGCCGACTGGCTGATCGGAAAAACGCCGGCACCGACACCTTCGATTGTAGGGCTGACATTGGCGAATGAGAAGGACAGGTAGTTGCCTTCTTCAAACAGGATCGAGATGTCTTGATCCGACCTGTCAATGCCTGCCTGCGCGGTGGTCGCTGCCGCAGTGAAAAGCGCAGCGGTTGTAAGTGTTAATTTGTTCATCATTCCTCCCGTGAACCACAAACTGTCCGATAGTGATGGGTTACATTAAGACAAGGCTATTTGTCGCACTTGATATTGGTCAATCGTTACCTTGGGTCAGATCGTTCAGCGCGTCGTATATGCCGCCAAACGATGTGCAAAGGACACGGTTTCATACGAAATTTCGGCTGCGATAAGCTATAGTATAGGTTGTGTAAGGCGGGTTAACGGGGTCTGGCTGCGGCTTCGGCACGGATGTTAACAAGGTTGGCGATGACAATCATGCTCCCGCCTAGCACGAGCGCCCATCCGATAGGCTCGTCATAGAAAACGGCGCCGATCAAGGCGATCAGGGGAAGGCGGGTGAAGTCGATCGGAATCACGACCGAGGCCGGCGCCAGCGACAAGGCAATGGTCATGCAGGTATGCGCCAGCAATCCGGCGCAGCCGATCAACACCAGCCACGGTGCAGTCGTCAGGCTGGGCAAGGCGATGTCGCCATCAAAGCCCGCCGTCAACAAACCGAAGACCAGTTGTGTTGCGGTCAGCCAGAACAGAATCGCCAGTGTCGTTTCCGACCGGGTCAGTCGGCGGGTGAACATCGCGGTGAAGGCGAAGCAGACCGCCGATAACGCCGCTGCACCGAGACCCGCGGAGATCCCGGTGCCCGAGAAGGGTTGCGCTATGAACAGGATCCCGACGAAGCCCACCGCCGCGCTGATCGCGCGTGTCATTGTCAGCCGCTCGCCCAGCACCAGCGGCGACAGCGCAGCCACCCAAAGCGGAGAGGTGAACTCTAACGCGAAGACCTGGGCAAGCGGAATGGCTGTCAGCGCGAAGAACCACAGATTCTGCCCCGCGAAATGGGCCAGATTTCGCACCAAGTGCAGCGGCGCACGAAGTATCGTAATCTCATCCTGTCCTTTGCGTGCGATGAGTATCGTCACGACGATCACAAACCCCACGCAGGAGCGATAGAGCATCAGCTCGAACGTATCCAATTGATGACTGACCGCACGTCCCGCGATGGCCATCGCCGAAAAAGAGGCGATCGCACCCGTCATCCAGAATGCGGCCCGCAAAGTGGGTGTCACACCGAAATCTCTTCAATGGAGTAATGACGTGGAATGCCCGCCGTGATCTTTGCCCACGGGCTGTCAGCCGCCCGTGCCTGATGGGCGTCAAAATCCGCCTGCGAAACAAAAAGTTCAGAGACAAGAAAGCGCCCCGGACAGGCCGTGTCTTCCGTGACATCGAACCGAAGGCATCCCGGCTCTGCCCGTGTCAGAGCGATATGTTCGGGAAGGGCAGCCGCGATGGCAGCGCGACGATCCGCAGGAACGTCGATATACCCTGTGAGCGAGATTTGAGTGTTTCGTGTCATTCGGAATGGCTAGCAACTTACACAAGGAATGGCGAGCCCAGATCGACCAGTCCGTCGAACCCATGGTCCACGCGCTGCAACTCTGGCCGGTCCGATTGGACTAAGCCACTTTCCACAGCGATTTGGTCAATGGAAACCTTTTGCCGCAGAAGTCATAAACCTCGGCGTAATGTTCATGTAACATCGCTTTGAACTCAGACGGCAAATCCAGGGGCGCAGAGGCATTCACCCGTTTCCTGAAATCGACATCCACGATGTCGCGGTCAAGAAAACCCGCGATCTTTCCCAATGATTGATGATTGAACAAATTTTCATAAAGCTCGTAATGCAGCTCTGAGCCGTCGAAAACGTGCTCCAGCGCGGTTATCGTCTTGTCGTACCGTGTCCGTTTGATCTGCTCTGGACTCTTAGCGAATTCTTCGAACTCTCGTATCAGCTGCGTTTCGTCAATCTTGATCCCAAGCCTTTCTTGGTTGCGCCTTTTCATGCGTGAACTCGACCAAAGGCGATCGACGGGGTCACGCATAAGAAATATGACTTTGACCTCAAACCCCGCGTCCTCGATTGCTGATCGTATCACCTTGAACTCGCTGGCGCCGAGTATCGAATAGCTTGGTGTAATATCACCGGTCATATTGGTGGTCTCGGTGATCAGACTTCGAAAATACGCCCCATAGGCACCATCTTCTGTCTGCATCGACCGCCTGAGGGCCTGTTTGCTCTCGCGCGCTTTTGTTGGGGGGGCCACAAAGTTCTTGCAAAGATCACTGAACTTGGCGTCCCAAACGTGATACTCTTTCATACAGCCAAAATCGCTGTATGCCTGAGATTGCAACACCCGATGCAGCCAGGTCGTTCCTGATTTTTGCGCACCAACCCCTAATACGAAAACGGGTTTGGCGCTGCGTTTGAACAGCCTTTTCAAATCAATACCGGTGCGTTGTCGATAAGACTTAGGTCTTTGCAATGACTTCACCTTTTCAGTGACGGGCCTGGATGCCGCGCGTCACTCCCACTCGATCGTGCCCGGCGGTTTCGAGGTCACGTCATATGTGACGCGGTTGATGCCTTTGACCTCGTTGATGATCCGGGTGGCGGTTTCGCCCAGGAATTCATGGCTGAACGGATAGTAGTCCGCGGTCATGCCATCCACAGACGTCACGGCGCGCAACGCACAGGCATAATCATAGGTGCGACCATCGCCCATGACCCCCACAGTGCGGACGGGCAGAATGGCGACGAAGGCCTGCCAGATTTCGTCATAGAGACCATGCTTGCGGATCTGGTCGATATAGACCGCATCCGCCTCGCGCAGGATGTCCAGCTTTTCGCGGGTGATTTCGCCGGGGCAGCGGATCGCAAGGCCGGGGCCGGGGAAGGGGTGACGCCCGATGAAATGGTCGGGCAGGCCAAGCTCCCGGCCCAGGGCGCGGACCTCGTCCTTGAACAGCTCGCGCAGGGGTTCGACCAGCTTCAGGCCCATCTTCTCAGGCAGGCCTCCCACATTGTGGTGTGATTTGATCGTCACCGAGGGGCCGCCCGAGAACGACACAGATTCGATCACGTCAGGATAGAGCGTGCCTTGCGCCAGAAACTCGGCACCCTCGATGGTGTCCGCGTGTTTCTGGAACACGTCGATGAACAGCTTGCCAATGATCTTGCGCTTGGTTTCGGGGTCGGACTGACCGTCCAGCTCGCCCAGGAACAGCTCCTGCTCATCAGCATGGATCAGCTGCATGTTGTAATGATCGCGGAACATGGTGACGACCTCTTCGGCCTCACCTTTGCGCAGAAGGCCATGGTCCACAAAGACGCAGGTCAGTTGATCACCAATGGCCTCGTGGATCAGAACCGCTGCGACCGAGCTGTCGACGCCACCGGACAGGCCACAGATGACCTTCTTGTCGCCAACCTGTTCGCGGATGACGCGGATGGCTTCCTCGCGATAGGCGCCCATGGTCCAGTCGCCCGAGAACCCGGCCAGTTTAACGAAATTCTCATAAAGCTTCGCCCCCTTCGGGGTGTGGTGCACCTCGGGGTGGAATTGCACCGCGTAGAAATGGCGCGACGGGTCGGCAGTGATCGCAAAGGGCGCGTTGGGCGAGGTCCCGAAAACCTGAAAACCCGGAGCAATTTCAGAGACATGGTCGCCATGGCTCATCCAGACCTGTTCGACCCCATGTTCGAACCATCCGTCCAGCAGGTCCAGCTTGGCTTCGGGCGTCACATAGGCGCGGCCGAACTCGGCCGTGCCGTGGCCGCTGACCACCTTGCCGCCCAGTTGCGTCATCATCGTCTGCTGCCCATAGCAGATGCCCAAGATAGGCACGCCGAAGTCGAAAACCTCTTGCGGGGCGCGCGGGCTTCCCTCGCGCGTCACGCTGTCGGGCCCGCCAGACAGAATAATGGCTTTCGGGTCCATTTCGCGCACGAAATCCATCGTGACGTTCTGATAAGGGTGGATTTCGCAATAGACATTCAGCTCGCGCAGACGCCGCGCGATAAGCTGCGTCACCTGGCTGCCGAAGTCGATGATAAGAAGGCGGTCGTGGCTCTGATCTGTCATGGAAACCGATTAGGGCAGGGGCCGAGGCAACGCAAGTCCTGCGTCAGGGTCTTCGGGGTCCGTCTAGCATTTTTTTCACCTTTTCTGTCCAGATGTCGCTTTTGCCCCTTGAAGGACGCTTGCGAGCGGATTTGCCTGAGGCGGCAGGATATTCACAAAACAACAGGATAATTTGGAGGACATCCATGACCGAGGCATCCACCCGTCGTCGTGGTCGCGGAGGCGGCGGCGCAGCTCGTCGCGCGGAACGCACCGCCGTGCGCATCGAATGCGCCAAAACGATTTCGCGCAACATTCCCAACCTCGAAATTCTCAATGACGAGGCGCTGGAGATCATCGAGTATAATGCTGAAACGGTTCTGGAAGAGGTTGGTGTCAACTTCGTGGAAAACCCGGCCGCCCTTGAGCGTTGGAAAGCCGCAGGCGCTGATGTCAGCGGCGAGCGGGTGCGTATCCCGCGCGGACTGGCGCGCGAATTGTGCAAAACGGCGCCCAGCAGCTTCGTCCAACATGCGCGCAATCCCGAACGCAATGTCGAAATTGGCGGCAACAATCTGGTGCTGGCCCCGGTCTATGGCCCGCCTTTCGTCCGCGACGCCGCAGGAGGTCGCCGCTACGCCACGATGGACGATTTCCGCAAGTTCGTGAAGCTCGCTTATATGTCCAAATGGATGCACCATTCCGGCGGCACGGTCTGTGAACCGACCGATGTGCCGGTGAACAAGCGCCATCTGGACATGCTGCTGGCCCATATGACCCTGTCCGACAAACCCTATATGGGGTCGGTGACGGCGCCGGAACGGGCACAGGACAGCGTCGAGATGTCCGGGATCCTGTTCGGTAAGGACTTCGTGCAGCAAAACACGGTGATGACCTCGCTGATCAACATCAACTCGCCCATGCAATATGACGATGTGATGATGGGCGCGATGGAGGTGTTTGCCGAGAACAACCAGGCCTCGATCATTTCGCCCTTTATCGTGGGTGGGGCCATGGCGCCTGTGTCGGTGGCGGGCACCCTGACGCAGGTTCTGGCCGAGGTGCTGGCCGGTGTCGCCTATAGCCAGCTGGTCCGCAAAGGTGCGCCGGTGGTGGCAGGGACGTTCGTATCCTCGATCGACATGAACTCGGGCGCGCCCACATTCGGAACGCCAGAAGCCGCGCATGTGACCTATGGGGCCGGGCAGTTGTTCCGCCGCCTTGGGCTGCCTTATCGCTCGGCCGGGTCGTTCAACGGATCGAAACTGCCGGATGCGCAGGCGGCTTATGAAACTGCAAACAGCCTGAATATGGGGCTTTTGTCAGGTGTGAACTTCATGTTGCACGCTGCCGGCTGGCTGGAAGGCGGGTTGGTTGCAAGCTTCGAAAAGTTCGTGATGGACGCCGATCAGTTGGGCACATTGCATCATCTGGCCAAGGGCATTTCCGTGGACGAGAATGCGCAGGCCATGGATGCAATCCGCGAGGTCGGACCGGGCGGGCATTATCTGGGATGTGCACATACTCAGGCAAACTTCAAAACCGCGTTCTGGCGATCAGAGCTTTTGGATTACAAGCCCTTTGAGACGTGGGAAGAAGAAGGCGCCCAAGACACCGAAACTCTTGCGACGGCACGTGTGGAAAAATTGCTGAACGATTATCAGCAACCCGGCATGGATCCCGGCATTGCCGAAGGATTGCGTGACTATGTCGAGACCAAGAAAGCGTCGATGCCTGATGCGTTCGGCTAAGATGGAATCGTTCGCGATCCGTTCTGGTCGGTTAATGACAGAGTAAGGGGGCTTAACAGCCCCCTTAACTTTTGTGGTGAGATTTCGGTGTTATTGGACCTCACGAGGCCCCTGAGGCAGCAGGCGCAGTTCAGACATCAACGCGATCAAGACCTCTACGTGATGGGCAATGGAATAGGATGCATCGCCTGATGTGCGTGTATCCTCCAATCGCGCTTCTTCTTGGATAAGCTCGTCCAAAGCTTTCGCAGGGCTGGGCGTGGATGTGGTTTTCATAAGCTTTTTCAAGTCTCTATCCCGATTATAGTCGACCAAGCCAAATCGGGCAGCACGCACCAGAATGCGCGGACGGCGTAAGGTTTTGATACAGGTGAAGGGGTCGGTCATGGGGTATCCTTTCGATGATTCTCCATGATCGTGACACAACCCCAGCGGGTGTTGCGTCAGCCCGCGTGCACCGTGCGGAGCCTTTAATAAATCTTACCGGTTCAGCAACAATCCTTTCTACACACAAGGTAGGTTAACGAACCGCTAACCAATCGAATGATAGGTCTAACCGGCTAAAATTCAACCTGCGGTTGCGCGGTGGGATATCGCGAAACCCACGGAACGCCAATTGGAAGGGGCTTGAATGCAAAACGCGACGCCATCTGGGATCGAACACAACACTGTACTGCGCTGGTTGCCGGACGAAGTTCATCTGTATCTAAAACACACAGAAAAGGGTACGTCGATCCGTGCGCTTGCACGCGACATGGGTGTCCATGCATCGACCGTGATGCGGCAGGTCCGGAAAACTGAAGCGCGCAGGGATGATCCGTTGGTCGACGCGCTGCTGACCCGTTTGGGGGCAGGGGTGCGCGATGGTCAGGCCGATCTTGGCCATATCGAATATAATCCGAACGGACAGGAAGAAGATCCGGTGTCACCACATATGCTTCGCCTGCTGCGGGCGATGCTAAAAGACCGCGCGGTGATGGTGGTCAGCCAAGGGGTTGATACGGCAGTTGTCTTGGCCGCGCGTGACGATGGCGACCCGATCACACTGGCCAAAGGGCCAACCGAGGTTGTCGAGCTGATGGCGTTTCGCGGGTGGATCGAAGGCAGCACCAAGGGGCGGGTATGCCGCTATCACATGACGCCAGATGGCCGTGTCGCCCTGAATCGCATGCTGGCGCAAATGGAAAGCCGCGCCACCGGCTTTGCCGAGGCTCAGACGACCTTTATGGGGGCGCCCCAACACTCCGTTGGTACTGCCCACAAGCGTATTGCAAACAGGACGAAACGCCCCATTGGCGCTGACAGCCCGGTGCGCGTGCTTGGACGCGCAAAGGGTCAACAGAAGCCGTATCTTGGCCCGGATCTGGTCAGAGCAGCCGAGCGGTTGCACCGCGATTTCGCATTGGGTCAATGCGCAATGTCCGGAATAAACTCGTGGGATCGCGTTCAAGCCGAAATTCAGCCCACAACCGGCCCGACAACGGGGCATCCGTCGGACCGAAAACTAGATGCGCGCAAGAGGTTTGGAGAGGCGATCACAGCCCTTGGGCCAGAGCTTGCGCAGGTCGCTATGGCCGTTTGCTGTCACGAACGGGGCATGGAACGGATCGAAGCCGATATGGCGATGCCGGCCCGGTCAGGAAAATACCTTCTGCGGGTCGCGCTCAGCTATCTTGCACGCCACTATGACAAGGTGACAGGCGACGACCACGACCTGATCTATTGAGCAGGGGACGGGCGCGGATTGTTCAGAAATTTCATCAGACCGTCCGGGGTCACAATCAGACAGTCCAGGTCGGGATAAAGCTGCTGAAGCTCGCGTTTGATAACCTTCGGATTCGGCAATGTGTCGGTGCGGATCAGATAGGTGCCTTGAAACCCGATCGCGCTCAGATGCTGACCGATCTCGATACAGTCTGTTTGTGTGCAGAACAGGGCTGACACAACGAACTGAATGTTGTTCTCGTCGAATTCTGCACGCGTCAGACCAAAAAAAGTGTCGCATGACATATTGGTCAAGCGACACGACTGCGCCAGCCGATCATCAGCAATCGCCTCGCCGCCCAATAGCAGCAGCATCGGCGTTTCAGTGTGGCAGTCCGTCATCACCCAAATACCCGTCCGCAAACGATTGCGGCCTCAACTACGATATGCACGGCGACGCAGATTCGTGTTTTTGCCCATCGTTCGCCGTTACGGATCACACATATAAGGCGAACCTGCGGTTGGCAATTCTCCCTTTGCGAAGAAATTCGTGATTTTGGTATTTGACGCGGCAGCATTATGACGCCATCCCTGTGGCTGTGCCTGCTGATCCAAGGGTTTTATGAGTGATGCCGTCCAACGAAGTGTTACAAGCCTTGCCCGTGCCCGTTCTTGTTGTTGGTCGTGATCAACGCATCACCGCTCAGAACGATGGCGCCGCTGGCATATTTGAGATCGATCTGGTAGGGCGTCATGTGGCCACCGCCATTCGCCAGCCCGCATTGCTTGAGGCCATCGAAGCGGTATTGTCCGGCGCCGCGCAGGCGGATGCCCGGTTGGTTGTTTCAAAGCATGGTCGGGAAGTGCTCTACGACGTGCATCTGGCAAAACTTGCGTCTGATCACAGTGTTCTGCTGACCTTTCTTGATGTGTCGCCACATGAAGAAGCGGGACAGATGAGGTCGGATTTCGTCGCGAATGTCAGCCACGAGCTGCGCACGCCCTTGACCGCGCTGTCCGGGTTCATCGAAACCCTGCGCGGCCCGGCACGTAACGACCCTGACGCGCGCGCGCGATTCCTGGATATCATGGAGAGAGAAGCAGGCCGAATGAACCGGTTGGTCACAGATCTGTTGTCGCTGAGCCGGGTTGAAGACATGGGACGGATGCGCCCCACCGATCTGGTCGAGCTGGATCAGGTGATTCTGATGATTGTCAACGCGCTCAGCCCCGCAGCAAAGGAGCGTAACGTAGAGGTCCGATTCCATTCCGACGCAGGTCAGCCGACCATCGTGGTGGGGGACCGCGATCAGCTAACACAGGTCTTTACCAATCTGACCGAAAACGCGATCAAATATGGCCGCAAGGGGGGAACCGTTCAGATCACGATGAAGATCGAACCAATGGTTCCGGTCTTCAAGGGGCCGGGGCTGGTCGTCACGGTGCAGGATGAGGGCGAAGGCATCGACCCCAAGCATTTGGGGCGTTTGACCGAGCGGTTTTACCGGGTCGACAACCATCGCTCGCGCGAGTTGGGCGGGACCGGACTTGGCCTTGCAATCGTTAAGCACATCGTGAATCGCCACAGGGGGCGATTGCGCATTGAAAGCACGCCCGGCAGTGGCAGTTGCTTTACCGTTCTTCTGCCTATGCCGGACTCCGCCTGACTGTTTTTCGATCTTTTTCTGAAAATCATCTGTTTGGCGCTGATTGTCACATTACTTTTACAAAACTTACACAAAAGCTTTGTTCAAGACCCATAGGACGGCGCCATGTCGTCCGAGGGGGCGATGCAACCAAACAGGAGTTATCCATGTCCTTTGTGAAACTGACCGCCTCTGCCATGGCGATCGCTGCCGTTTCTGCAACCGCTGCCACCGCCCGTGACCAGGTTCAGGTTGCCGGGTCCTCGACCGTGCTGCCTTACGCCTCCATCGTCGCTGAAGCGTTCGGTGAAAACTTTGACTTCCCGACCCCCGTTGTTGAATCGGGCGGTTCGTCTGCCGGTCTGAAGCGCTTCTGCCAGGGTGTCGGCGAAGAGCATACCGACATTGCCAACGCTTCGCGCGCCATCCGCGAAAAGGAAATCAAGGCCTGTGCCGAAAACGGCGTGACCGACATCATCGAAGTGCGCATCGGCTATGACGGCATCGTGTTTGCCTCGCAGATCGACGGCCCGGCCTATACCGCATTCACCCAGTCTGACATCTTCAACGCGCTGGCCCCGAAGGTCATGGTTGACGGTGCGCTGGTCGACAACCCCTATAAGCAGTGGGCCGACTTCAACCCGGATCTGCCTGCCGAAGACATCCTGGCCTTCATTCCCGGCACCAAGCACGGCACCCGTGAAGTGTTCGAAGAAAAAGTTGTCGCAGCCGGCTGTGAAGCCACCGGCGCGCTGGAAGCCATGATCGCCGGCGGCATGTCGGAAGACGACGCCGAAGACGCGTGCCTGGCCGTGATGGCCGACGGTCGTGCCGTGGACATCGACGGTGACTATACCGAAACGCTGGCGTCGATCGACGCAAACGCCCACGCGATCGGCGTGTTCGGTCTGGCTTTCTATGAAAACAACACCGACAAGCTGAAAGTGGCCACGATGGCTGGTGTCGCGCCGTCGACCGAAACCATCTCGACCGGTGAATATCCGGTGTCGCGCCCGCTGTTCTTCTATGTGAAGAAAGCCCATATCGGCGTGATCCCCGGCCTGAAGGAATATGCCGAGTTCTTCATCTCGGACGAGATTGCCGGCCCTGACGGCCCGCTGGCCGAATACGGCCTGGTCTCCGATCCCGAACTGGGGGCCACGCAGGCCGCTGTTTCGGCTGAAGACGCCATGATGAACTAAGACCATGATGGCGCGGGGCATCGGTCCCGCGCCATTTTTCTGCCTTTCCCGGATCGGGCCAAAGATCTGCACCGCCTTTGCTGCACGGGCTTTCACATGTCTGCTTTCTGGCTTCTTATCATCCTACTGGCGTTTGCTGCTGTCGGTTTTGTCCTTGGACGCGGCCGCGCGCTGGCCTCGGTCAACGGGGAACGGCGCAGGCTACATTCCCTGCCGAACTACTATGGTTCTAACGTCGCGATGCTGGCTTTCGTGCCGGCTGTTCTTGTCCTTGCGGTCTGGGTGGTAGTCCAACCGTTTGTCATCAATTCATCGGTATCGAACCACATTCCCGCTGAGCTTTACCAAACCGGCGGTGAATTGAACCTGATCATGAGCGATGTGCGCCGCGTGGCCGATGGTCTGGACCTTGCCGTCAAGGGTGGCATGCTGACCACAGACGAAGCATCCAATATCGACAACGACGCGACCGATCTGCGTGCGCTTCTGGGCGAGGTCGGCATTGCCCTTGGGTCAGAGATACATCCCTCGGTCTTGTCTGCGGCACAGGTGATGCGCACTCAGATCGCCACTGGCAACCTCTATCGCAGTATCGTGCTTCTGGTGATCGCGGCGGCGGGGTTCTTTGTCGCCATCCGCATGACCTCGGGCGAGTTTCGGGCACGCAACATGGTCGAGCGGGGCATCCGTGGCCTGTTGATCGCTGCAGCGTCGATTGCGATCCTGACGACCATCGGCATCGTGTTGTCGCTGATCTTCAACACGCTCGAGTTTTTCCGCCTGTATCCGGCCAAGGATTTTTTCACACTGCTTGAATGGGCGCCCAGCTTCTCGGGGCGCGGGGGCGCTTCGAGCCTTGGCCTTTTGCCGCTGCTTTGGGGCACGCTCTATATCTCGGTCGTCGCGTTGCTGGTCGCGGTTCCGATCGGGTTGTTCTCGGCCATCTATCTGGCTGAATATGCCGGACCCAAGACCCGCAGCATTGCCAAGCCCATGCTTGAGGTTCTGGCGGGCATTCCGACCATCGTTTACGGCCTGTTTGCCCTGCTGACCATCGGCCCCATGCTTCTGAGCGTCTTCGGCGACAACGGGTTTGGATGGATGCAGGGCCAGCGGTCGGTGATGACGGCGGGGCTTGTGATGGGCATCATGCTGATCCCCTTCGTCAGCTCACTGTCCGACGACATCATCAACGCGGTGCCGCAAGCCATGCGCGACGGGTCATATGGGCTGGGTGCCACCCAGTCCGAAACCGTCCGCCAGGTGGTGTTGCCCGCAGCCCTTCCGGGCATTGTCGGGGCCGTCCTGCTGGCCACCAGCCGCGCCCTTGGCGAAACCATGATCGTGGTGATGGGGGCAGGGGCCGCCGCCCGGCTGGACCTGAACCCATTCGAGGCCATGACCACCGTTACTGCTAAGATCGTCAGTCAGTTGACCGGCGACAGCGACTTTGCCAGCCCCGAGGCGCTTGTCGCCTTTGCCCTTGGCATGACGCTGTTCATCCTGACCCTTGGCCTGAACGTCCTCGCGCTTTACATCGTGCGCAAATACCGGGAGCAATACGAATGACCGACGCAGCTTTCCCAGACGGGGCCGAAGGGGCCGCGCCGCGCACCACCTCGTCGCTTCTGACCCAAGACACACGCACCAAGAAACGAAACGCCGCCGAGGCCCGGTTCCGCGCCTATGGCATTGCGGCCATCGCCGTCGGTCTTGTCTTTCTTGCCGTGCTGGTCAGTTCGATCATCTTCAAGGGTGTGGGCGCGTTCCAGCAGACCTTCATCACCCTGAACGTGGAACTTCTGGAAGAGAAACTGGACAAGTCCGGCACCCGCGACATCGAGGCGATCAAGAAGGTCACGACCTTCGGCTATAACCCACTGATCGACGCGGCGCTGGCACAGGCGATTGCCGATACGGGGATCGAGAACCCGTTTTCGAAAGGCAAGGACCTGCGCAAGATGATCAGTTCGGGTGCGGCGGCGGACCTGCGCGATCACGTCATCGAGAACCCCGATGAGATTGGCAAGACGGTCTCGTTTCGCCTGCTCGCCTCGTCCCGTGTCGATGGCTATCTGAAGGGGCGTGTCACCCGCGAAAGCCTGGCGCGCGACAAGAACCTGACACCCGAGCATCTGGACATCGTCGATGCGTTGGCCGGGGCAGGGGTCGTGACAAAGGCCTTCAATACCGATTTCATCACCGGCGCGGATGCATCCGAAAGCCGCCCGGAACAAGCCGGGATTGGTGTTTCGATGCTGGGCAGCTTCTATATGATGCTGGTTGTGCTGGCTTGTGCGCTGCCCATCGGTGTTGCGGCGTCTATTTATCTTGAGGAGTTTGCCCCGCAGAACTGGTTTACAGACCTGATCGAGGTGAACATCTCGAACCTTGCGGCTGTGCCGTCCATTGTGTTCGGTATCCTCGGTCTGGCGGTGTTCATCCAATTCGCCCACCTGCCGCAATCCGCACCCTTGGTTGGTGGTCTGGTGCTGACCCTGATGACGCTGCCGACGATCATCATCTCGACCCGCGCATCGTTGAAATCGGTGCCACCGTCGATCCGCGAAGCGGCCTTGGGGATTGGGGCATCGAAAATGCAAACGGTGTTCCACCACGTCTTGCCACTGGCCATGCCCGGCATCCTGACCGGGACCATCATCGGGCTGGCGCAGGCGCTTGGCGAAACCGCACCGCTGCTTCTGATCGGGATGGTGGGCTATATCGCCTCGAACTATCCCGATGGGGTGATCGAAGGCTTCATGTCGCCGAACTCGGCCATGCCCGCACAGATCTACGAATGGGCAAAACGCGCTGACCCGGCCTATTATGAACGCGCCTGGGGCGGCATCATCATCCTTCTGGTGTTCCTGATGACCATGAACATCATTGCCATCATTCTGCGCCGCCGATTTGAGCGCCGCTGGTAGGAAAGACCGCAGACATGAATGATATGACGAAAATCGAAGGGGCTATTGAGATGAACGATATGAAAATCTCGGCCAAGGGCGTGCAGGTCTATTACGGCGATACGCACGCGATCAAAGATGTCTCGGTTGAAATCGAAGACAAGACCGTCACCGCCTTCATCGGCCCGTCGGGCTGCGGCAAGTCGACCTTCCTGCGCTGCCTGAACCGCATGAATGACACGATCGACATTTGTCGCGTCGAAGGTGACATCTTGCTGGATGGCGAAGACATCTATGACAAGCGCGTCGACCCGGTGCAGCTGCGTGCCAAGGTGGGGATGGTGTTTCAGAAACCCAACCCGTTCCCCAAGTCGATCTATGACAACATCGCCTATGGCCCGCGCATTCACGGTCTGGCCAAGAACAAGGCCGATCTGGACGATATCGTCGAGAAATCGCTGCGTCGCGGCGCCATCTGGGACGAGGTGAAAGACCGTCTTCATGCGCCGGGCACCGGCCTGTCCGGTGGTCAGCAGCAGCGTCTGTGCATTGCCCGCGCCGTGGCGACCGAACCGGAAGTTCTGTTGATGGACGAGCCATGCTCGGCCCTTGACCCGATTGCCACCGCGCAAGTCGAAGAATTGATTGATGAACTGCGCCAAAGCTATTCGGTGGTGATCGTCACACACTCGATGCAGCAGGCCGCACGTGTCAGCCAGAAAACTGCCTTCTTCCACCTTGGAAACCTGGTGGAGTACGACGACACAACCAAGATCTTCACCAACCCCGAAGACCCGCGCACTGAAAGTTACATCACCGGCCGTATCGGCTGACGACGGATCGCCCAACACAGGGGCAGGAGACTTACATGACCGACCAACATATCGCATCCGCCTTCGACCGCGACCTTGAAGAGGTTCAGGCCCATCTGATGAAGATGGGTGGCATGGTTGAAGATGCCATCCGCGCAAGCGCCAAATCCCTGAAACGCCGTGACGAGGAACTTGCCGAACTGGTGCGCAAGAACGACAAGAAGATCGACGCGCTGGATCTGCAAATCCAGGAAGAATGCGCCCGCATCATCGCCTTGCGTCAGCCGATTGCCTCGGACCTGCGCACGGTTCTGACGGTGATGAAAGTGGCGGCCAATCTGGAACGGATCGGCGACTATGCCAAGAACATGGCCAAACGCACCAGCGTGCTTGTGCACATGCAACCCATCGACGGTGCCTCGGGCGCCATCAAGCGCATGGCCACCGAAGCCCAGCGGATGCTGTCCGACGCGCTTGATGCCTTCATCCGCCGCGACGCCGATCTGGCGCAGGATGTGCGTCACCGCGATCTTGAGATCGACCAGATGTATAACGCGCTGTTTCGCGAGTTCCTGACCTTCATGATGGAAGACCCACGCAACATTTCGTCCTGTATGCACTTGCATTTCATCGCCAAGAACATCGAACGGATGGGCGATCACGTCACCTCGATCGCGGATCAGGTGATTTATTTGGTGAAGGGCGAATTGCCGGACGAAGCGCGCCCCAAGGGGAACGCGCCCAACTATGAAATCCCCATCGTAGATGATGCGGAGGCGAAGGCATGAGCGCCGGAACACCCTGTGTTCTGTTGGTCGAGGACGAGCCGGCACAGCGGGAAATCCTGCGCTATAACCTCAGTTCTGAAGGCTATGATGTCACGATGGCCGAGAATGGCGATGACGCATTGATCCTGATCGACGAGGTTACGCCTGATCTTGTGCTGCTGGACTGGATGTTGCCCGGCGTGTCCGGCATCGAAATCTGTCGCCGCCTGAAAACCCGCAAGGAAACGCGCACGATCCCGGTGATCATGCTATCGGCCCGATCAGAAGAGGTCGATCGCGTGCGGGGGCTTGAAACCGGCGCGGATGACTATGTCGTCAAGCCGTTTTCGGTCAGTGAACTGATGGCGCGGATACGAACCCAACTGCGCCGCACGCGTCCGGCTGCCGTGGGCCAGAGGTTGGAGTATCAGGACATACTGCTGGACGGCGAAAGCCACCGTGTAACGCGGGCAGGCGCCGACGTTAAACTTGGACCGACTGAATTTCGGCTGCTGTCCACGTTGATGGAAAAACCCGGTCGTGTCTGGAGCCGCGAGCAGCTGCTGGACCGCGTCTGGGGTCGCGATGTCTATGTCGATACACGCACGGTCGACGTTCATGTCGGACGGCTGCGCAAGGCACTCTGTCGACAGGGCGGAGACGATCCGCTGCGCACAGTGCGCGGCACAGGTTACGCATTGGGTTAGCGTGCTCCGCTCAGTTGCGTGTAAACGGCTTCCATTCCATGATCTCCTATTAAGTAGCTCATTGTTTTCTAGTAGGAGTCGCACTCCAGTTTAGAATGTGCCTCGGTGTGAGCGCATCGGCGCATAATCGGTATTATGTTATTATGTTATATATAATTGTGCAGTCTGCATATTTGCGAGCCGTCACCTGTAACTTGTTCATATCATGTAGAAACGAGCTGTGCGTCACCAGTGCAACCTCGCCCTTGACCCGTTGGCGGTCTAAAGTGCCGCGGAACAACACAAGTGCATCACTATCCTCAGGTTTTTCTCGACAATTGTTGCGATTGCAGCAAAGAATGCGGTCGGCAAAAGGATTTGATTGATGATTTCGTTTCACGTTCCGTGCGCGCCGCGCCTTGTAGTGTTGGCAATAAGCAACTGCGCGATCATCTCGCCTGAACCACATGACGCCGCCGTTATTGGATTTGGTGCAGTCTGAATGGATCCCATGCTCGACTACATGGCGCGGATATGCCAATGCAGCTCGGTCACCGAACTGTGGGATGTTCATTGTGAGGCTATGAACGAATTCGGGTTCGACCGGCTGGTTTATGGCTGCACCCATTTTACAACACCAACTTCACTTGGCCCTCGTGAAGATACATTGATCCTGTCGTCTCATCCGCGCGAATATGTTGAGCGTCTATGTACTGAAGACGAACTTTATCGGCATTCGCCGATGATCGAATGGGCCTCGCAAAACAGCGGTGCATGCAGTTGGTCCTGGGTGCATGAGAATATCGACAAACTCTCGGAGAAAGGGCTTCAGGTTCGTGACATCAATCGCGAAATGAATGTGACAGCGGGCTATACGATCTCGTTTCCCGAATCTGCCAAACGCGCCCGAGCCGTGATGGCATTGACGGCCAGAAGCGGATTAACCCAGGACCAGGTAGATCAGATTTGGGACGAGCACGGGAAAACGATCGAGACGTTGAATCATGTGGTGCATCTGAAAATCTTGTCCCTGCCCCAACAAACGGACCGGGCGAAACTGTCAGCCCGTCAACGCGAAGTGCTGGAATGGGTTGGCACCGGAAAAACCAATCAGGACATCGCGACGATCATGGGCGTGTCAGCCGCTACGGTCGAGAAACATCTGCGAATCGCCCGGTCGAAATTGGGCGTCGATACGACTGCGCAGGCCATTCTCAAGATATCGTACCTGAATCAGATTCGTTCCCCACATGGTTGATTTGGTCGAGCTGTGGGAATTTATTCAAAACAAAACACCATCATTGTCGACCGCCAGAGAACAAAATATCATATCTTGTTGATTTTACGGTAGGGAAACCCTGACTTCCAATTTGCTTCTCTTTGAGGCATAATGATCGTGTTCCGTGAGTGGTGGCTTTGAAGCCGTTGGAACTTGAAGGGGTGGACGTACTGCGATTTCAGACAACGTCTCATTCTTCCGGGAAACCGGGAGCTGGTGTCAGAGGAATATTGTTACCCGAGACACCAGCAACCTAAATTCCTGGAAATCGACATAGAAACACACATGTCCCGTGTGGATCTAAGCGGCGTCAACCTTCCCGTTGGCGCCGCTATTCATTTTGGGATCTGATCAAGCAGATACGCGACCGCTCACTGCGACGAAAAAGGGCCGGTTGCCCGGCCCTTTCCACATTCAAATGTGAACGCCTGATCAGCCTTGAACGGCGGCAGCCACTTCGGCGGCGAAATCGGCTTCTTCTTTCTCGATCCCTTCGCCCACTTCCATGCGGACATAGCCGACGATCTCGGCACCGGCTTCTTTGGCGGCAGCCTCAACAGTCAGGTCGGGATTGATCACGAAGTCCTGACCCAACAGAGTCACTTCGGCCAGGAATTTCTTCATGCGGCCTTTGATCATGTTCTCGATGATGTTTTCGGGCTTACCGCTTTCGCGGGCTTGCTCGGTCAGGATCGAGCGCTCTTTCTCAACGACGGCAGCGTCCAGCTCGGCTTCGTTCAACGCCTGCGGGTTGGCGGCTGCAATGTGCATTGCGACCTGACGCCCGAAATCTTCCGAACCGCCCTTCATGGCCACCAGAACACCGATCTTGCCCATGCCATCTGCGGCAGCGTTGTGCACATAGGTCACAACGCTTTCACCTTCAACCGATGCCATACGGCGCAGCGACATGTTTTCGCCGATGGTGGCGATCTTGTTGGTGATCGTGTCGGCAACCGATTTGCCACCCAGATCGGCTGCGTTCAGCGTATCCAGATCGCTGGCGTTCAGGGCAGCGTTTGCGATCCCCGAAACCATCTGCTGGAATTCAGCATTTTTCGCAACGAAGTCGGTTTCCGAGTTCACTTCAACGGCAACGCCCTTGCCACCGGACACGGCGACGGCCACCAGACCTTCAGCAGCCGTGCGGCCTGCTTTCTTGGCGGCCTTTGCCAGACCCTTGGTGCGCAGCCAGTCAACGGCGGCGTCCATGTCGCCATCAGTTTCGACCAGCGCTTTTTTCGCGTCCATCATGCCAACGCCGGTGGATTCGCGCAGTTCTTTGACGAGTGCAGCAGTGATTGCCATATCTCAGCTCCTTGGTGTGTCGGGGGTTGCAGGCGCGGTCAAGTTCCGCCCCGGTATCCATGCGCCCCGTATCAATTCTGTGACAGATGCGCGAGGCAAGTCACCCTGCCCCGCGTTTGTGCGGTCGTTATTCGACCGGAGCAGCTTCTTCCGCAGCTTCAGCAACAGCTTCTTCTGCAGGGGCTTCTTCCATTGCGCCAAGATCAACGCCAGCAGCGCCGAGCTGTGCCGACATACCGTCCAGAGCCGAACGCGACACCAGATCGCAGTAAAGAGCGATCGCGCGCGCTGCGTCGTCATTGCCCGGAATGATGTAATCCACACCTTCCGGCGGGCAGTTGGTGTCAACCACAGCCACAACCGGGATGCCCAGCTTGTTGGCTTCAGCAATGGCCAGCGCTTCTTTTTTCACGTCGATGACGAACAGAAGATCGGGCACACCGCCCATTTCACGGATGCCGCCCAGCGAGGCTTGCAGTTTCGCCTGCTCGCGCTCCATGCCCAGACGCTCTTTCTTGGTCAGGCCTTCTGCGCCGTTCGCCAGCTTCTCGTCAAATTCCTTCAGACGTTGGATCGACTTGGACACGGTCTGCCAGTTGGTCAGCGTGCCGCCCAGCCAACGGTGGTTCATGTAATACTGCGCCGATTTCTCAGCGGCTTCGGCGATGGCGCCAGCAGCTTGACGCTTGGTGCCGACGAACAGAACGCGGCCACCCTTGGCGACGGTTTCGCGCACAGCGTTCAGCGCAGCGTCCAGCATCGGCAGGGTTTGCGTCAGGTCGAAAATGTGGATCCCATTGCGTTCACCATAGATGAACGGAGCCATACGGGGGTTCCAGCGTTGGGTCTGGTGACCAAAGTGAACGCCAGCTTCCAAAAGCTGACGCAGCGAAAAATCAGGCAGCGCCATGTTCTTTTCCTTTCCGGTTTCTACCTTGACGGGGCCAAACGAGCGGTTCATGTCCTTGTAATCATTCCGTTTTCACGGACCTAATTATTTGGTCATTCCCCGGCTCAACCGGCGGACGTCCGAGGATTTCTCCCTCTTCAGCCCAACCCCGCCTGTGGATTGATGGGGGGCGTATAGACCCCTGCCCGGCTACTGACAAGCCCAAAAAACAGGGAATTCGCTTTATTTTGTTGGCTCCTACGGCAAGGACACGTTGTCAGCAGATCGTCTCTTGTGTCATCTCACAATCCTCGGCAAAGAGGGGGCATGACAATGACGCATGATATTCTGTGCATAGGCTCGGTGCTGTGGGACGTGATTGGGCGTACGCAACACCCGATGCGTGTCGGCTCGGATGAACCCGGGCGGATCACCCGACTACCGGGGGGCGTGGCGATGAACATCGCGATGACGGCGCAGCGGTTTGACCTGCGCCCCGCCCTTCTGACCGCCATCGGGCGCGACGCCGAAGGCGAAGAATTGCTGGCCGAATGCGGCGCGCGCGGGATGGTGACGACCTTCGTGCATCGTCCCTCTGGATTGCCGACCGATGTCTATATGGCCATCGAAGGTCCGCAGGGATTGGTCGCTGCATTGGCGGACGCACATTCTTTGGAGGCGGCTGGCGATGCTATTCTTGCACCCCTTGAAGACGGCACACTTGGATCCGCGAAAAAACCTTACACCGGCGTGATCGCTTTGGATGGAAACCTGACTTTGGCCCTGTTGACCGACATCGCCAAACGCCCCAGCTTTGCTGCTGCCGATTTGCGCGTTGCCCCGGCCAGCCCCGGCAAGGCACGCCGACTGACCCCTCTGATGGAGCATCCGGGTGCAACCCTTTATGTCAACCGCGAAGAGGCGGGGTACCTGGCAAATCAGCGTTTTGACAACGCGCTTGAGGCTGCCGAGGGTCTGCTGGCCGCTGGAGCCAACCGCGTGTTGGTCACCGATGGTGGCAGCTTCGCCGCAGACGGCAGCAAGCAGCACGGGGTGATCCAAACCCCCTGCCCTGCGGTGCGTGTGCGACGTATCACGGGCGCTGGTGATACATTCATGGCCGCGCATATCGCTGCTGAAATGGCGGGCAAGGCTCCGGTTGAAGCACTGGCACATGCCCAGGAAACCGCCGCTCACTACGTATCCGGAGAAGACGATACATGACCCTGCCCCTCTGTTTCTCGCCCGAAGCCGCCAACGCCCGTGAAGCGGGCCAGCCCATCGTTGCGCTGGAAAGCACGATTATCACCCATGGCATGCCTTGGCCGCAGAATGTCGAAACCGCACGCGAGGTCGAGGCCGTCATCCGCGAAAACGGGGCCGTGCCGGCCACCATCGCGGTTCTTGAGGGTCAGATGCATATCGGCCTCACGGATGCTGAACTGGAAGCTTTGGGTCAGGCGCAGAACGTGGCCAAGCTGTCGCGCGCGGATCTGGCCGCCTGCATCGCGACCGGTGGAACAGGTGCGACCACAGTGGCGGCGACGATGATCGCGGCGCATCTGGCTGGGATCGAGGTATTCGCGACGGGAGGGATCGGCGGCGTGCATCGTGGCGCGGAAGACAGTTTCGACATTTCCGCCGATTTGCAGGAACTTTCCAAGACGCCTGTGACCGTTGTCGGCGCGGGCGCAAAAGCCATCCTTGACCTGCCGAAGACGCTTGAAGTGCTGGAAACGCTGGGCGTTCCGGTCATCGCCTACGGGCAGACAGATTTTCCGGCTTTCTGGTCACGCAGTTCGGGCCTGCCCGCCCCATTGACGATGGATGATCCTGCTCAGATTGCGCGGGCAATGAAGGTGCGACGGAGCATGGGCCTGTCCGGCGGGCATTTCGTCGCCAATCCGATCCCAGAAGTGGATGAGATTCCGACCGAGGTGATCACGCCGGTCATTGAAGAGGCGCTGACCGCAGCAGCTGCGGAAGGGATCGCAGCCAAATCTGTGACACCCTATCTGTTGGATCGCATTTTTCACGCCACCGATGGCGCGTCTCTGGTGGCAAACATTGCGCTGGTCAAGAACAATGCGCGCCTTGCGGCCCGCATTGCCAGCGAACTGAAACTCTGACCCGAGGTCTGCTTGGATAGGCTGCCGATCCAACACGCATGGCGGATCGGCGGCAGCTCAGGCAGTCGCCTTAAGCCCCCATCGCGATCTTTGCATCCAGCTCGGCAGGTTCAGGATCGCGCAGAACATAACCACGGCCCCATACGGTTTCGATATGGCTGTCGCCCCCGGTCGCCGTCGACAGTTTCTTGCGCAACTTACAGATAAACACGTCGATGATTTTCAGTTCCGGTTCGTCCATCCCGCCATAAAGGTGGTTCAAGAACATCTCTTTCGTCAGGGTTGTGCCCTTGCGCAGCGAAAGAAGTTCCAGCATCTGGTATTCCTTGCCCGTCAGGTGCACCGTGCGCCCATCCACGTCGACTGTCTTGGCATCCAGGTTCACGGCGATTGGGCCGGTCTTGATCACCGATTGCGAATGCCCTTTTGACCGGCGAATGATTGCATGAATGCGGGCAATCAGCTCTTCCCGGTGGAAGGGTTTGGTCATGTAATCATCTGCCCCGAACCCAAAGCCTTTGATCTTGTTCTCCGTGTCGTCGGCACCAGACAGGATCAGGATTGGCGTTTCAACCCGCGCCAGGCGCAACTGGCGCAACACTTCATGCCCGTTCATATCCGGCAGGTTCAGATCAAGAAGGATCAGATCATAGTCATAGAGTTTCGCCAGATCGATCCCTTCTTCACCCAAATCGGTGGCGTAGACATTCAGATTGGCGTGAGTCAGCATCAGCTCGATGCTGCGCGATGTGGTCGGGTCGTCTTCCACCAAAAGGATACGCATGTTTCGGGTTCTCCGCTTAAAAGTCCTAATGTTCACAATCAGCATCTCGTGAAATGGTTAACCACACGTTACCCATGCAGAACTTTTAGCGAAAACAATCTAAGGTTGTCTATATCTTTGTAACGATGTCGCCTTCAAGGCCGCTTCACCATGATCCGACACAGCCCTGACCCATTCGGCCAATTCCTCCTCGGACAAGGCATACATGTCTTGCGCGTCTTTCTCGGAAATCAGGCCGGACATCACGCCCCGCACCACTGCCGCTTTGCGGCTGGCAACCCAACGTCGCGTGGTTTTCGGGGGCAGATCAGCGCGTGTCATGATCGACCCATCCGGCAGGGTCACAGCGCGTGGCCCCTCTACTTTCTTCAGATACATTTCCAGCCCTCACATCTTGGTCTGTGACGATTTTCCGCACTTACACTTAAAGAGAGGTGAAGCTGCCCCTTGTTGTTCATTCGAATTTTCATATATTCCGACCTTCTTCTGGAAAGGAACTGGTCATGTCCACGACCGTGAAAATGCAAGACGCCCCGGCGCTGAATTCACTGGGCTTCGCCAAACCGCCCGCCGAGACCCGTGTCGTGGTGGCGATGTCGGGCGGCGTGGACAGCTCGGTCGTGGCCGCGATGCTGGCCGAGGAAGGCTATGACGTGATCGGCGTGACCTTGCAGCTTTACGATCACGGTGCAGCCCTGGCAAAAAAAGGTGCCTGCTGCGCCGGAATTGACATTCACGACGCCCGCCATGTCGCTGAATCCATGGGATTTCCGCATTATGTGCTGGACTATGAAAACATCTTTCAGGACGCCGTGATCGAAGAATTTGCCGATAGCTATTTGGGCGGGGCCACGCCTGTGCCCTGCATCCGCTGCAACGAGCGGGTGAAGTTCAAAGACCTGTTGGAAACCGCGCGTGATCTGGGCGCCGATTGTATGGCGACAGGACATTATATCCAACGCGCCGACGGTGCGGTCGGGCCGGAACTGCACCGCGCCGCCGACCCTGCCCGCGACCAAAGCTATTTCCTGTTCTCGACCACGTCAGAGCAGCTGGACTATCTGCGGTTCCCCTTGGGTCACCTGAAAACCAAGGATGAAACCCGCGCACTTGCCCGCAAATACGGGCTTGAGGTTGCCGACAAACCCGACAGTCAGGACATCTGCTTCGTGCCGGACGGAAACTATGCGGGTGTGATTGAAAAACTGCGGCCCGGTGCCGCCGAACCCGGTGACATCGTGCATGCCGACGGGCGTGTGCTGGCGCGTCACGACGGCGTCATCCATTACACAATCGGGCAACGTCGTGGCCTGGGGATTGGAGGACTGTCCGAGCCGCTTTACGTGGTCAAACTGGACGTGGACGCAAAACAAGTGGTCGTTGGACCAAAGGAAATGCTGGCCACCCGCACCGTTCCGGTGCGCGAGATCAACTGGCTGGGCGACGAGCCGTTCACCGCACGCAAGGAATGGCATATGGGCGTCAAAATCCGCTCAACCCGCCCCCCGCGCGAGGCGATCATCCGTCCGATTTCGGACACCGAGGCCGAGGTTGAACTCCTGACCCCAGAAGAAGGCGTCAGCCCCGGTCAAGCCTGTGTGTTCTATGCACCTGACGGGTCGCGGGTCTTTGGTGGTGGCTGGATCTGGCGCGGCTAGGTCCGGTATAGCCCCGACATTTCGCCCCACACTTAACCAATGTGATTGCAGCACATGTGGGATCGGACGAGTATGCTTGGAAAATGACACCTGAAAAGGATTTCCAATGCGCAAACTGCTTCCCGCCTTCGCCATCGCCGCCCTTCTGGGCTCGCCGCTCTTGGCGGAAGAGAGCTATGAACAACGTCTGGCGATTGCCACCGGATATATCGAAGCCACGCTGGAAGATATCGACATGGAAGCGATGGTGAAAACCATGTGGCAGCCACTTGTGGCCGATGTGACCGCCAAGGGTATTCCGCTGAACGATGATCAGATTGCCCGGATTGACCAGCTTTATCAGGATGAAATGACCGGTCCGATGTATGACATCATGCGTGATCAGGCCGCGGTGATGGCAGAGCTGTTCACGTTTGACGAGATCAAAGCCATTCGCGATTTTTATGCGACCGATCTGGGCCGCTCGGCGATGAGCAAACTGCCGCAAGTGACCGAGCGCCAAACCCCGATGGTGTTGAAGATGGTGCAGGAGAAAATGCCCGAGATCATTCCGAAAGTTCAGGCGATCCTGAGTGAAGGCAACGAAGCTCAATAAAATCTGATCCGCCACGGGTGGCGCGTCAGGCGGTTTGTCCCCGTGCCACCACTTCCAGAACGGAACGCGCCGCCCGAAGACCCGGTGCCTCGCCCCCTTTGCCAAGGCGGTCCATGGTCAACGCCATCGCGTCTTTCTGGGCCGACGGGTCGGCCAGTGTCGACAAAAGCGCCGGGGCAATCTGCTCGGGCGTGCAGTCGCGGCCCAGAAACTCGGGCACCACCCGCGTGTCGGACACCAGATTGACCAATGTGACGGTATCCACCTTCAACAGACGTCCGATCAACAACCGGCTGAGCCAGTTCATGTCATAGGCTATCACCATAGGCGTGCCGGCAGCGGCCAGTTCCAAGGACACGGTGCCCGACGCTGCAAGCGCCACGTCCGCCGCCCGAAACGCTGCCCGTTTTTGATCCGCCTGTTCCGCAGGGATCAGGATCGGCCGCACCGGCCAGTTGGCCGTCATGTCGCGCACCAACTCGTCCACGCCTTGCGCCACCGGAAGCGCAACCTTCAGATTGGGGTGGTCGCGTTGAACACGGCCCAAGGTTTCACCAAATCGCCCTGACAGGCGCGTGACCTCGCCTTTGCGCGATCCGGGCAGCGCCAAAATCAAGGGGCCATCGTCAATGCCATTCTGGTCGCGAAACGCCTGTGCCTCGGTATCCGAGGCCGTGGGCTCGGCCACAACTGGATGACCGACGAAATCGCAGCTCATCCCTGCGGCTTCCATATAGGGCGGTTCAAACGGCAGAAGCGCCAGGACATGGTCGATCCATTGCGCCATTTTCTCGGCGCGTTTCGGACGCCACGCCCAGACCGAAGGGGCGACGTAATGGACGGTCGGAATATCATGGCCAAAGGTCAGGCCTTCAACTTCGTCTTCTTTCACGATCCGAGCCACACGCAGGCAGAAATCCGGGCTGTCGATTGTGATCAACACATCGGGGTTCGCGGCGATGACCGCCTCGGCGGTTTCGCGGATGCGGCGTTTCAAATGGAAATACTTGGGCGCAACCTCGGCAATGCCCATAATGGACAACTCGGACATGGGAAAGCGTGATTGCAGACCTTCCGCCGTCATCGCGCTGCCGCCGATGCCAAGGAACTCGACCTCGTCCACCAGCGTCTTCAGCCCGGCCATCAACGCGGCCCCCAAACGGTCACCCGAGGGTTCGCCAGCGATCAGAAAGACTTTCATGTCGCCGCCCCGCGCACGTCCAGAAACAGGTCATGCGCCTTGATCAGCCGCGTAACCTCGTCCTGATCCATGACGATCACGTCGCCCGCAGGGATGACGATGCCCCCCAGACCGGCCTTGGCCACCGCTTCAACGGTCGCCGGACCGATGGTCGGGATATCCATCCGTTCGTCCTGTCCGGGCTTCGAGCGTTTAACGAACACGCCGCGCGCACCTTGCTTCAGATGCTCGGGGGTCTGCCCCACGAATTCCAGCAAAGCGTCGGTGCCCTGAATGGTTTCAATGCCCAAACACTGGCCGCCAGCCACCACAGCGCCTTGCGCCAGGTCTTCGGCAACCAGCGTGGTCAGGATGGACCAAGCACGATCTGCATCGCGGCGATCCTGATCGCTGGGCGTGCGGCCGATAATGGTCGCATCCAGACTTAACCCCTGCGCGACATCCGTTGCCGCCACGACCTGAAAGCCCTGTTCCTCGAACACTTCAGCCACGAGGCGAAGAAGGGCATCATCGCCCTTGCCCAAAACGGCTTTGACCCGCGGAAACAGGCCCAGCGTCACGCGATCCATCCGAAGCGGGTTCAGCTTGGGCCGGTCGACCTTGCCCGCAAAAACCACACGCACGACCCCTGCCCCGCGCATTGCCTTGAACAAGGCGCCCAGCTTTTCATAGCTCGCCTCGACCAGTTCATGCCTGCCCGGGGGGACCACCTCGACCCCCTTGATTGTGACGAACAACGCGTCCGGATTGCTGGCGGCAATGCGCTGCGGCAAGTCCCCGGTTCCAGCGATGATGGCAAGGCGGTCGGTCATGGGTTTCGGCTATTTCGGCGTCAGGAAGCCGCGATCGCTGTCGCCGGTGACAAAGGCGACCAGCTCGCGGACATAGTCGCTGTCGGCCCCGTCTGCCAGCCCGGCAGCCCGGTCGCGAAACGAACCCTCGCCTGTTTTCAATACCTGCAAGGCCGAACGCAAAGCCGAGATATCGGCCCGCGCCACCCCGCGCCGCTTTAAACCGACAAGATTTAACCCATCCAGTTCCGCGCGCGGTCCCTGCACCAGACCATAGGGCAACACATCTGCCGTCACCATTGACAAGGCGCCAATGATGGCGCCGCGCCCAATGCGGATCCATTGATGCAGACCCGACAAGCCACCGACGATCACATCGTCTTCGATGACCACATGGCCAGCCACGGCGACATTGTTCACCAGAATGACGTTGTTGCCGATCTGCGCATCATGAGCCACGTGACAGCCCGCCATGAACAGCCCGTCATCCCCGATGCGGGTGACATAACCACCACCGGCAGTGCCGGTGTTCATCGTGACATGTTCACGGATGCGGTTGCGCTTGCCGATCACAAGGCGGGTGTCCTCGCCAGCGAATTTCAGGTCCTGCGGGATTTCTCCGATCACCGAAAAGGAAAAGATCACGGTCTCGTCACCGATCTCGGTATCGCCCGTGATCACCACATGCGACTTCACCTCGACCCCGGCGCCAAGCCGAACCTTAGGCCCGACAACGCAGAACGGACCGATCCGGCAATCAGGACCGATCACAGCACCGTTTTCTATGATTGCACTGGCATGAACCTGAGCAGTGGGATCAATACCCCCGTTGGCAGTCATCGGTCAGCCTTTCCCGCCCGTCACGTCGATCATTGCCATGAAAGTCGCCTCGCAGGCCAGTTCATCACCCACCATCGCACGACCGTCAAACTTCCAGACTTTTGCGCCGCCGCGAATGGTTGTGATATGCAGTTCAAGCACGTCGCCCGGCACCACCTTGCGACGGAACTTGGCCGTGTCGATCCCCATGAAATAGACAACCGCCCCCGACCCGACAAGGCCCAAGGACAGCGACACCATCACCGCCGACGTTTGCGCCATCGCCTCGATGATCGTGACACCCGGCATGATCGGCAGGCCGGGGAAATGCCCCTGAAAATGCGGCTCGTTCATCGTGACCATCTTGATGCCCTTGGCAAATTCCTTGGCGCGAATATCCTCGACCCGATCCACCAGCAAAAACGGATAACGGTGGGGAATACATTGTTGGATCAACTGAATATCGGCGGTGCTGGGCACGTCTGATGTCATGGTCACGTCCTTTTAATAAGGGGCTCTTGCTGGCCCAGTCCTATCTGACTACCAGTCTGGAACGGCTGAAACAATTGCAATCAGTTCTCGGTCGATGTGCCGTCCGGGGTCGCGTCGCCCAATGGAAAGGCGGGCATTTCAGGCGCAGGCTGATCGGGACTCGCAGCCTCTCCCGCAGGGGTTGAGGGCGTGCTGTCTTGCAGATCGCTTCCGTCACCCAGCACCTGATCGATGCGTTCCACGGCAAGCTTGGTGATATCAATGTTGCGTGTGGTCAGCAAAATGGCGCGTCGATCAAGGATCACAACGGCACCCAATTCGCGCACCAGTTGACCCAGAATCGGGCCGATGCGGTCAAAGAATGCGGCCTGTTCGCGCTCCAGCGTACGAACAAATTCTTGTTCTCGCTCGGTTCCTTCGGTGCGCAGTGCCTGAACCTTCTTATCAAAAGCCTCGGCGAGCTTGCGAAATTCTTCGGGGGACATGGTGTCCCGTTTGTCCGTCAGATCGCGTTCTTCCTTGACCAAGGCCTCTTCGACCTTGCGCGTTTCGCTGGCCAGCCGCACCCGTTCGGCTTCGACGGTTTCGACCACCCGACGTCCGTACTGCGTGTCCGAAAACAGGCTTTGCCGATCAATGGTTACGATCTGAGATACCGCACTGCCCGTTTGCTGGGCAATTACCGGCGCGGGAGCGGATCCAAAGATCGCACCCGCGGCCAACGCACCCAACATCCGGCTGCCATAGTGCAGCAATCCGCGACGAGCGTATCGCAACGCCATCCGGATCACCGGATCAGAACTCGGCCGAGATCGTAAGCTCGAAATTGTTCTCTTCGTCATACTCTTCCTTGGCCAACACGTGCGAGAAGTTGAAACGAAGCGGACCAATCGGCGTGTCCCAGAAAATTGACGCCCCAATCGCGGATCGCAGATGGGCGCTGTCATCAATCGTGCCGCCCAACGTGTCGTCCAATCCCCACAACGTGCCTGCGTCAAGGAACAAACCGCCTGAGATGCCGTATTCTTCGGGCAATCCGATAGGGAATTGCGCTTCAAGACGGGCCGCCGCGAACTTATTGCCGCCCAGCGTATCCTGATTGATCGCCGTCAAATCCCGTGGGCCGATCCCGTTGGTCGCAAAACCGCGCAGCTTGGACGGGCCAAGGCGGAAACGGTCGGTCACCCGCGACGCGCCGCCATCCAAGCCGTGGATAATCCCGCCCTCGATCGTTGCCGTCAGCGTCACCTGATCATTCCAGACCTTGGTCCGTGCCTGCGCCAGCGCAGTTGCGCGCGCATACTGATAATCTGCGCCAAACCCGCCAAGATCGCCGTCGAACTGCAGAAGATATCCACGGTTCGGATCCAGCCCGGTGCGGCGTGTGTCATAGCTCCAGGTCAACCCGACACCAGCACCCACCTGTCGCCCGCGTGCGCCTTCGTTTTTCAGAATCTGCGAGCTGTCGGCATCGACATCCGTGATTTCTGCGCCGTCGCCATAGACACGCAACCCAAGCCGCGAATACTCGCTGATCGGAAACGAGATCGATGGCCGCAACGCCAGTGACCGCGTATTATAGAAAGAGGATGCGAAAGCCGTTTCCTGATAATAGGCTTCGAACCCCAACTCCAGATCCCGATCCAGGAAGTTCGGTTCCGCAAACTTGAACGAGAAGCTCGAGTTATCTTCGCCACTTGAATAGCTGGCGCTGATGAACTGGCCACGACCAAGGAAATTGCGTTCGCGGAATGCGATGTTCAGACCGAATCCGTTTTCAAGGCTATAGACACCACCGAAGCTGAGCGATCCGGTCGGGGCTTCTTCAACATCGACGTCGATCACCACTTGATCCGGAGCCGATCCTTCACGCGCCTCGACGTTTGAATTCGAGAAATAGCCAAGCGCGCGGACGCGTTCCGCCGCTTCGCGAATTTCGCGCGGGTTGAACGGGTCACCTTCAACCACGCGGAACTGGTTGCGCACCACCCGGTCAAGCGTAGTCGCGTTGCCTTCAATGTCGATCCGTTCGACGATGATGCGTGGCCCGCGAACAAGAACAAGATCAATGTCCAGGGTGCGGGCGCGTTCGTTACGTGTCACGCGCGGTTCAACGCGCACAAAATCCTGACCATTGCGGATGGCCAGACGTTCCATGCGCGCAATCGCGTTGTCCATCAGAGCAGGGCTATAGACGACACCCGAACGCAGCTTATGCACCGCCTGATAGTCAGCCGCATCGACACCGTTCACTTCGGACGAGGTGGTGATGTTGCCAAACCGGAACTGTTGCCCTTCCTGTACCGAGAAGGTGATGAAAAACGCGTCGCGTTCGCGGGAAAATTCGCTTGTGACACCCGTGGTCTTGAAATCCACATAACCGCGGGACAGATAGAAATCGCGCAACACCTGCTTGTCGAACTCGATCCGTTCAGGGGCATAGGTATCGGCCCGGATCAGAGCACGCAGGATACCGGCTTGCTTTGTTTCAAGAACCCGCCGCAGACGGCTGTCGGAAAACTGGCGGTTGCCAACGAAAGACAGACGTTCGACTTCGACATTCCTGCCTTCCACGACTTCGAACACAAGATCGACGCGGTTGTTTGACCGACGGATGATTTTCGGCGTGACCTGTGCAGCCAACCTGCCCTGCGCCTGATACAGTTCGGTGATTGTTTGAACGTCCAGCTCGGCGTTGGACGGGTTGTACACCTGACGCGGTTGGGATTTGAGCAACGGGGTAAAGACGTCGTCTTTGACCTTCCGGTTCCCTTCGACCGACACGACATTGATCGTGGGGTATTCGCGGACCTTTACGACCAGCGTATTGCCGCGGGGCAGGATTTGGACATCTTCAAAAAGGCCTGATCCGACAAGGCGTTGATATCCGTCATTCAACCGCGCCGCCGACACCGCTTCGCCTTGAGCGATTCCCAGATACGAAAGGATGGTGGCAGCCTCGATCCGCTGCGTGCCTTCAATCTCGATCCGCTGGAACGCATATGTCTGCGCAACTGCGACCTGCGGCACCGTGACCGTAACCCCGGAAATTGCTAGAAAAAATGCCAGTCCGCCGCTGGTCAAAAAACCTTTTGCGCCGCGCCCAGTTGTCTTGAAACGGTTGCTGCTCAACCCCTTATCAAATGTCATCGTGTTTACTTTCCCCAGACATCCCAGTGCCAATGTGGATAAGGGGTTGTGACGATCTTGTCAAAGCGCGAAAGCAGACTTTCGGAGGGGGGCGGCAGAGCGCCAATTTGACCCGTGCGGAACACCCGACGATGAATAGGTTGGGGATATCTCTTTCAAAACCTGAAAGGCCCCGGACAAGACAAAACCCGCGCACAGGTAAGCTGCGGCGGGTCACTGTACCGGAGGTGCCCGATTGGGCATCCGTCCTGACGTGATCTACATGAAGCTATGCAACGCCGCACTCAGCCCAAGGGCGGCGGTAATCGCGCCCGCGAAGAAAAAGCGGTCCCAGTTGAGATCAACCAAAACAGCCAATGCGGTCGATCCTCGATCCATTCTGTCCATAATCAAATCCTTTCAACGAGTCGCACCGGGTGGCTTGCTAAAAGGATAAGAAAGGATTGCGGCGTCACCGCTTCAGAATTATGGCAAGAATATGGCGAATACCCTGTTCGGGAGGGCTTTATGGACAAAACAGATCGTTTGTGACCCCAAACACCATCAACGACAGCACCAGAGACAGACCAATCGCCAGCAAGACATTCAAAACCCTGTCAGACGGCGCATTGCCAGTCACGGCCTCCCACGCATAGAAAACCAGATGTCCACCATCCAGAACCGGGATTGGGAAGAGATTCAAAAGACCGATGGCGGTGGACAGCATCGCGATGAAACTGATGAAACTGGTCGCCCCCAAAGACGCCGCCTGCCCCGAGACCTGAGCGATCCCAATCGGGCCGGACAGGTTACAACTTGAGATCGCGCCAGTGATCATATGCCAAAGCCCCGACAAGCTGGCGTTGATGATATAGATTACCCGGTCAGCACCCGAAACAAGGCTTTCCCAAACGCCGGGCGTGCGGGTTGCCGGCTCAAACACCATGCCCGACGTGATTCCGATCAGCCAACGGGTTTCAAACCCACCATCGGCGCTGGGGATATCCTGCCGCCGCGGGGTGAGTGTCACCTCAAGCGGCGCACCGTCGCGCACGATACCCAGCGTGAGCGGAGCACCATCGCCATTCACCACGACCTCGCGCAGCGTGTTGAAGGTGGGCACGGGGGTGCCATCAACCGTCGCGATAAAGTCGCCTTCCTTCAACCCGGCATCAATTGCTGCTGATTGTGGGCTGACCGAACCAACAAGGGCTGGAAACGGATGGGTGGCCGTCAGGCTGATCACCTGCCCATCGCGCCGGACCTGATAGTCGATCAGGGCGGTGTCGGGCAGTTCTTCGACCAAGGCGGCAAATTCGGCCAACGGTGGTGTTTCAATCCCGGCAATCGACAGGATTTCATCACCGGGGCGCAAGCCGTCCTCCATCCCCGGCACGTTCAGCGGTGTGGCAACCGACAAAGGGTCACGCGCCACGCCTGTGGCCAGGGCAAGTCCGGCAAAAACGATGATGGACAGGATAAAGTTGAACACCGGCCCCGCCGCCACGGTCGCCGCCCGCGCCCACAGCGGGGCACCGTGCATGGTGTGGCGGCGTTCTTCATCACTCATGGCCGCCATCGCGCTTTCGTCTGCGCTGCCCGACGCGACATTTGCGTCCCCGCGAAACTTCACATACCCGCCAATCGGGAACGCCGCGATCTGCCAGCTGGTCCCGTGTCTGTCCTTTTTCGAGGCCAATACAGGCCCCATCCCAATGGAAAACACATCCGCTTTGATCCCGGACCAGCGTCCCACGATGTAGTGGCCGTATTCGTGCACCGCCACAATCACGGTCAACGCCGCCAGAAACGCCAAGATCGTAAAGGCGAGGTTTCCGAAATCGGGAAGCAACCCGGTCAGTTCCATGGGGGGTTCTCCTGCTCTTGTTCTATTGGCCGTTTACACGGCGGGGCGGGTGTCGATCACCTGTTGCGCGGTTCTGCGTCCCATTTGGTCGGCAGCGCGGACATTATCAAGGGTCATTGCGCCCTGCATCAGGGACACATCTGCGTCAAGGCGTGTCAAAACCTCTTCAACCACCGTGGCCATATCCATGAAGCCAATGCGACCAGCGATGAATTCGTCCAGCGAAACCTCTTTCGCGGCGTTGAAGATCGCACCGCATAGCCCGCCCGTTTTCATCACGCCGCGGGCCAAACGCAAAGCAGGGTATCGCTCTTCATCCGGGGCGCGAAATTCCAGCGTCGCAATCCTGGCCAGATCCAGACGATCCACAGGCAAATCGCGACGATCCGGCCAATGCAGCGCATATCCGATGGCATGGCGCATATCCGGTGCACCCAGATGCGCCATCAACGCGCCGTCATTGAATCCGACCAGGGCATGAACAAGGCTCTGCGGATGCACGACCACTTCGATCTGATCCGGATGAAAGTTAAAAAACTCTTTTGTTTCGATGACTTCCAGAGCCTTGTTGAACATGGATGAGCTGTCGATCGTGATGCGCTGCCCCATGTCCCAATTGGGATGTGAACTGGCTTCGGCCAGCGTCGCATGGGCAAGCTTGCCCAGCGGCCAGTCGCGAAACGCCCCGCCCGAGGCGGTGATGATCACCCGCTCTACCGCCGCCATGTCTTCACCCACCAGCCCCTGGAACACCGCCGAATGCTCGCTATCTACGGGAAGAATGCGGGCGTGATGGGCCTTGGCGGTTGCCATGATCAATGGACCGGCGGTGACCAAGCTTTCCTTGTTTGCCAGCGCCAGCGTGGCACGCGCCTCAAGCGCACGCAGTCCGGGCAGAAGCCCTGCGGCCCCCACAATCGCAGACATTACCCAATCGGCTGGTCGTGTGGCCGCTTCTTCAATCGCCGCCTCGCCCGCTGCCACCTCGATCCCCGATCCGGACAAGGCCTCGCGCAGGGCGGGCAGGTTTTCTTCATGCGCTGTGACCGCGATATCGGCGCGCAGCCGGATCGCATCCTGTGCCAACTGCGCCACGTTCTGCCCACCCGTCAGTGCAACAACATCATAGGCATCGGGATCGCGGGCGATCAGGTCAATCGTGGATTGCCCAATGGATCCGGTCGCCCCAAAGATCGAGACCTTGCGCTGCCCTGTCAGTGTCATACGCCCTGCCCTGTCATCCAGCCGAGGTCATAAGGGATGCAACCCCCATGAGCAGCACCAGCACCGCCGCGGCACCGATCATCGCATCAAACCGATCCAGCACGCCCCCGTGGCCGGGAATAAGGTTCGAGCTATCCTTGATGCCCATCTTACGTTTGATGGCGCTTTCAGCAATGTCACCCATTTGTCCGGCAAAGGCGATCAATGGGGCAAACATGGCTTCCGCCAACGTAAACACGCCGAAACCTGCTGCGATCAGTCCGATCAGCAGTGCCCCGACCCAACCCGCGATCGTTCCCGACCATGTTTTCTTGGGGCTGACCCGTGGCCAGAACTTCGGCCCACCAACCATCCGCCCGATGAAATAACCGGCAACGTCGGACATGATGATGATCAGCAGGAACCAGATCAGGATCTCTTCCGGTCCCATGACGACAAAGCCCAGCCCCGCCAGCATGATCAGGCTGCAATAGCCAAAAAACAGCAACTTGTGCTGCTTTATTAAACCGGCACCCAACAGCGGCGGAAGCAGCAGAAGCAGGGTCGTAGGGGCAATCAGGCTGGCTGAAGAGGTTGTCATATCAAACCTTTGCCCTGCCAGAAACATCGCGATAGCTGCCAAGCCCCCCAATAGAACGAATATGCGCGGCGGCACGGGGTGCAGTATTCTTCCGAATTCTCCGACACATAATCCGATCACCACGCTGATCATGATCAGGAAAACCGGGTTGCCAAGGGCAACCGCCGCGATGGCAATCCCCGCCATAACAACGGCTGAAAGCACACGCGGTGCAAGGTCGGACCATTTCGAGGAAGGATTGGCGCTTGTCATGCGGGGTTTATGACACTCACGCGCCCAGCCCTCAAGCGGTTGATCGCGCGGGCGTTGGGCAGAAGAACGGCGTGGCGCAAATGTCGCGCCTTGGACCGACTGCTCAGCAGCAGAATAGTGATGTCACTCGGCCGCTGTCTCGACCGCACCAAAGCGACGCTCGCGCCCAGCAAACCGGTCGACCACCTCTTCAAACACATCGGCGGAAAAATCAGGCCAGAGCGTATCAATGAACTCGTATTCCGCATATGCGGATTGCCACAGAAGGAAGTTCGAAATCCGTGCCTCGCCAGATGTTCTGATCACGAGGTCCGGGTCAGGCAAAACACATGTATCCAAATAGCTTGTGAGCGTTTGTTCATTCACGCTTTCCGGGTCAAGCTTGCCCGCCGCCACGTCCAGCGCCATACGGCGCGTCGCGCGCGCAACTTCGTCCCGGCCCCCATAGTTCAGGGCGATGGTCAGATGAACGCGGTCATTGTCTTGGGTCAGGGCCTCAAGCTCGTGCATCAGCGCGATCAGCTTTTTGTCCAGCCGGTCACGATCCCCGATAAAGCGCACGCGCACACCCTCGGCCAAAAGGGCGCGCGCCTCTTTCTGGATATAGCGGCGAAACAGGCTCATCAAACCGGCAACCTCGGTCTGCGTCCGTTTCCAGTTCTCGGTCGAGAACGCGAAGATGGTAAGATACTTCACATCCAGATCCGGGCAGGCCTCGACGATCTCGCGCACACGTTTGGCCCCTGCGTGATGCCCGAAAAGCCGGGGTTTTCCCCGGCTCTGCGCCCAGCGGCCATTGCCATCCATGATGATGGCAACGTGGTCAGGCGACTTTTGCGCCTTCTCTACCTTGTCCGCGGCTTTTCTGCCCATCGACATGCCCAACTCTGTTTTTCAAGATCACATTCGCCCGATATCGGGTCAAACCTGCATGATCTCTTCTTGTTTTACCTCAAGAGCCTTGTCGACGTTACCAACAAATTTGTCTGTCAGGCCCTGCACTTCATCATGCCAGAATTTGTGATCATCTTCACTCATTCCGTCATTTTTCGCCTTTTTAAGCTGTTCCATGCCATCGCGACGCACGTTGCGAATGGAAACGCGCGCGTGTTCGGCATATTGCGCGGCGACACGAGTCAGTTCGCGACGACGCTCTTCGTTCAATTCGGGGATCGGCAGCATGATGATCGTGCCATTCAGCTGCGGATTGATGCCCAACCCGCTTTCGCGGATCGCCTTTTCAACCGCGTTGACCAGCCCCTTGTCCCAGACATTGATGGTGACCATACGTGGTTCCGGCACGTTAACCGTGCCAACCTGGTTGATCGGCGTGCGCTGCCCATAGGCTTCGACCATGATCGGCTCCAGCATCGAAGCTGATGCGCGGCCCGTCCGCAACGATGCGAACTCTGTTCTGAGCGACGTAATCGCGCCGTCCATGCGGCGCTCAAGGTCGTCCATATCCAGTTCAAATTCTTCGTTTGCCATCTTGTGGCTTCCCCTTGTCTTCTTCTCGCACAAACGTCCGAGCGTCGTTGGCCCGGTATAACTCTACCGCCCATGGAATGTATAGGTCCGGTTCGCCGGACCCTGCACGGTGTTTCAATGGTTGGCGAAAAATCGCCCCACTGTCATCGCTGATCAGCTGCCCACACGCGTATAAGTGCCCATACCTGACAGAATGCCCCGGAACCCACCCGGTTCATCCAGTGAGAATACGATGATCGGCAGATTGTTGTCACGTGCCAGGGCGATGGCCGAGGCATCCATGACCCCAAGCCGCTTGGCCAGAACATCGTCATAGGACACATTGTCATAACGCACCGCATCCGCGTTCTTGACCGGGTCTTTATCATAGACGCCATCGACCTTCGTCCCCTTGAAGATCGCCTCGCAAGCCATTTCATTTGCACGCAAAGTTGCCGCCGTATCGGTGGTGAAATAGGGATTGCCTGTGCCCGCGGCGAAGATGCAGACACGGCCTTTTTCAAGGTGGCGAACGGCGCGACGACGAATATACGGCTCGCAGACCTGATCCATCGGAATGGCTGAAATCACGCGGGTGAAGACCCCCAACCCTTCCAGTGCTGACTGCATCGCCAGCGCATTCATGACGGTTGCCAACATACCCATGTAATCTGCCGTGGTGCGTTCCATCCCCTGGGCGGACCCCTGCAGGCCCCGGAAAATGTTGCCGCCACCAATCACCATGCAAATCTCGACGCCCATGTCGTGGACCGATTTGACCTCTTGCGCGATGCGTTCAACGGTGGGCGGGTTCAGGCCAAATCCTTGGTCCCCCATCAACGCTTCGCCGGAAATTTTCAGCATGACACGGTTATAGGTCGGTTGCTGGGTGTCTGCGTCGCTGTCTGACGCGTCCGAGCCCGGAACCCCTGAGGCTTTATCACTCATCGGTTGCCACTTTCTGGTTGTCGTGATTGTTTTGACGCAAAATGACCGATCAACGCACATTATTCAATGCGCGATCCGCGTCCCAATTAAAAAAGCCCCAGCGGGGCACGAGGCCACATGTCGCAAACCCGAATTGACATACCGACCATAGCCAGAAACGTCCCCAGGGACCGACCCGTGTTGATTGCGGGTCCAACCGCATCTGGAAAATCAGCCTTGGCGATGGCCATCGCCGAAGCCTCGGGCGGGGTGATCGTCAATGCCGACGCGCTTCAGATCTTCGACAACTGGCGCATCTTGACAGCCCGTCCGTCGCCCGAAGACGAAGCCCGCGTCCCGCATAAGCTTTATGGATATGTGCCGCGCAACTATCCCTTCTCTGCCGGGCACTGGCTGCGGGATGTTGCCCCGATCCTGAAAGGTCCGCTGCGTCCGATCATTGTCGGGGGAACCGGGCTGAACCTGAGCGCGCTGACCGAGGGGTTGGCGGACATTCCCCAGACCCCGCCCGAGATCCGAGTCGAGGGCGCCCGGCAGATGGCCGAAGGGGGATTGCCCGCCCTTCTGGCAGATCTGGACACCGAGACCCTTGACCGGATCGACCAGCAAAACCCGGCCCGCGTGGCCCGCGCGTGGGAGGTGCAGCGCACCACCGGACGCGGCTTGGCCAGTTGGCAAGACAGCACACCGCCACCGTTACTGCCGCTCGCGGAGACCTGCCCGTTCGTGTTTCACACCGACCGGGATTGGTTGCGTGACCGCATCGCACACCGCTTTGACCTGATGTTGGAACAGGGGGCGTTGGATGAGGCCCGCGCCAACCTTCCCAACTGGAACCCCAAAGACCCCAGCGCCAAAGCCATAGGTGCCGCCGAACTGATCGCCTATCTGAAAGGCGACGTGACACTTGAGGAGGCGCGCAATCGCGCAATCGTTGCCTCGCAACAATATGCCAAACGGCAACGCACATGGTTTCGGAAGCGGATGGGCAACTGGCAGGTGATTCCCCTGCCCTGACAACGGACCCGATCCCGCCCGCGGGCTATCCGTTATCATTTCTGCATCAATCCGCCGAAAACCCGCCGTTTGTCGCCCAAACCCTGTGGACAAGCTGTGGATAAGACGATTGCATAAAAAACCTCAGGACAGCGGCGTGTTTTTGGGATACCCATGATGCGTTGCATGTTATTGCCCGCATTTTACGTCTGACGCTGAACTCATGACCACATCCGATACCTTTTCGTCGCCCTTCCGTGTCTTGCCGCTTGCCCGGCTGGGAAGCGGTGGCCGGTGGCGAACCGAAGCGATGCGGTCTTACGGGGCACCGGTTCTGTTATGGTTTACCCGCGGTCAGGGCCGGATCACCGTCAATGGCGTGACCGCAGGCTATGGCCCGCATAACTGTCTGTTTTTACCCGCAGGCACCATGCACGGGTTCGAAATGTCCAATCAGGTCAACGGCACTATCGTCGTTTTCCCGCAAGGCAGCGAAGATGAGCTGGCGTTGCCGGACGAGGCCGTTCATATGCGCCTGCGCGAAGCAGACAAGCAGATGGTTCTGAACGGGCTGGTCGACGATTTGCAGCGCGAGATGGAAAATGGCACTGACACTGCGCGCCGTGCCATGATGTGCCATGCCGGCCTGTTGTCGGTGTGGTTAGAGCGGCAGTTGAGCGACACCAGAGTCGAACAATCCGAGATTGGAGCGTCAGGACGGCTGGTCAACGCCTTTACCGCATTGGTAGAGCAAGAATTCCACACCGACAAAACGGTGCGCGATTATGCGGCCGAACTGGGTGTCACCCCGACCCATCTGAGCCGTGTGTGCAACAAGACCTGTGGTCGACCGGCATCGGCGATCCTGCAAGACCGCATTCATTACGAAGCACGTCGCCTGCTGACCGAAACGCATATTCCCATCAAGGACATTGCGTCGTCGCTTGGCTTTGCGTCGGCGGCCTATTTTACCCGCGCGTTCCAGAAGCAGACCGGCACGACGCCATCCGCCTTTCGTAAAGGCGGCTAGGTTAAAGCGGCTGACAAGTCGGCATCGCGGGGGTAGTGTCGTCTGAAACACCTGTCAAAACGCCGCCCTGACGCCGGAAACCGAATGCCTCTTTCATGAAATATCGACGCGCCTCGGTGATTGAGCTGATCCTGAGCGCCTTTATCATCGTGACCTACGCCTACGCCCTGTCCCTTGCCCCGGCCTAGGCCGAAGCCCTTTTGTTTTCCGTGTTCATTCTATTCGTTGCGTTTGCAACGAGTTTATGGTAGTTAACAGCGAAACAGGAGGACACCGATGAAAATTGAACAGATCCACCATGTTGCCTATCGCTGCAAGGATGCGAAGGAAACTGTTGAATGGTATGGGAAAATGCTGAACATGGACTTTGTTTTGGCGATTGCCGAAAACCATGTACCATCGACCCATGAACCCGACCCTTACATGCACATCTTCCTTGATGCCGGAAACGGCAATGTGCTGGCGTTTTTCGAACTTCCGACCAAGCCTGAAATGGGCCGCGATCCGAACACGCCGATCTGGGTGCAACATATTGCCTTCAAGGTGAAGGACCGCGACGAACTGATTGAGTTCAAAGAACATCTTGAGAAAGAGGGTGTCGAGGTTCTGGGCGTCACCGACCATTCGATCTTCCATTCGATCTATTTCTTCGACCCCAACGGGCACCGTGTCGAACTGGCCTGCCCCGACCCGGAGGAAGAGGCCATGTTGGCCCGTATGGACGAGGTCAAATGGGACATGCTGAACGAATGGTCCCAGACCAAACGCGCGCCCAAACACGCCGAATGGCTGCATAAGAAAGAGCTGTCCGGGGTAGAATAGCACAGACCACCACTCTAATCTGGGCGCGACCATCAAAAGGACGCGCCCAGATGAGCCAAACCCGCTTCGCCCCCCTGCCAACACCCCCGTATTATGCCGTGATTTTCACCAATCAACTGGCCGATACCGCGCCCGGATACGAGGCGATGGCGAACAAGATCTTCCAACTTGCACAGGTTCAACCCGGTTATTTGGGTGCCGAAACCACGCGCGATGCATCTGGGCTTGGAATCACCGTATCCTATTGGGCGGATGAAGATGCCATTCTGGCGTGGAAGAAGGTGTCAGATCACCTGATTGCACAGAAAATGGGGATTGAACGCTGGTACGCGCGCTACAACTTGCGGGTCGCCAAGGTAGAACGTGCTTATTCCGGGCCCGAGGGACGTACGGTTTAACTGCCCAGAATGGCCCGGACATAGCCGCGGGTTTCTTTGTAGGGCGGCACGCCCGAGTATCTCTGCACCGCTTCCGGCCCGGCATTATAGGCCGCCAGCGCAAGCCGCCACGACCGGAACCGATCATATTGCTGACGCAGATAACGCGCCCCACCCTCAAGGTTCTGCGCAGGGTTATGGGGGTCAACACCCAGCTTGCGCGCGGTGAACGGCATCAACTGTGCCAGTCCAATGGCGCCGGCATGGCTGCGCGCGCGGGGGTTCCAGCCGCTTTCCTGCTGCACCAGACGCAGGAACAGGTCTTGCGGTATGCCGTGACGCTGCGCCGCGGCCTTGGCCAGTGCAAGATATTCGCCTTTGTATTTTCCGGTGAAGGACGGAATGCCATAGGTCGGCGTGGCGTCTTTGTTCGGCGTCAATCGCGTGCTGGCCGCATATTGCTGGGCTGCGCGCGTATCCAACACACGGGTTTGCGCCGCAAAGGCGGCCCGCCCGCCCGAGCTTGAGAACAGATTTTCCGCCATCGCAGCTTCGCCCATCGGCACGATGCCCGCTGCAAGACCCAAAATAGCCCCATATGTCTTCGAAAAAATCTTGCGCGACATGCCTGTCCCCTGAAAATCCTCGGGCGCAATATACGCAGTTTCGACTTTTTGGGAAAGAGGGTGCGGCATTTTGCAAAGTCACCCCCTTCATGGGCAGGAAAACCCGCCCTTCCGGGCCTGTTGATCTGTTGGCCTCATGGGGATTTCCGTTTTCCACTGCGCCATCACATGGTGTAACCATGAGGTCGAAATACAGAATCGAAAGGACGACGGATGGCGGGTTCGCTTAACAAGGTCATGCTCATCGGCAATCTGGGCGCTGACCCGGAAGTGCGCACATTCCAGAACGGTGGCAAGGTGTGCAACCTGCGCATTGCCACGTCAGAAACCTGGAAAGATCGCAACACCGGCGAGCGCCGCGAAAGAACCGAATGGCATTCGGTTGCCATCTTTTCCGAAGGGCTTGTGCGCGTGTGCGAACAATATCTGCGCAAAGGGTCGAAGGTCTTCGTCGAAGGCAAGCTGCAAACCCGTAAGTGGCAGGACCAGTCCGGCAATGACCGTTATTCGACCGAGGTTGTGCTGCAAGGATTTGATGGCACCCTAACCATGCTGGACGGGCGCGGCGAAGGTGGCGGTGGCGGTCAAAGCGGCGGCTATGGCGGTGGCAATCAGGGTGGTTATGGTGGTGGCGATTCCGGTCCTGCGCCCGCAGGCGGCGGTTTCGACGACGAAATCCCGTTCTGATCCCATCGAAAAGATCGACTTGCAGCCGCCCCTTGGGGCGGCTGTTTTTCGTTAACGTCCCGCCAAAGCGTCAGCCAGTACGGACCGCACCACGCCCATGTCCACATCGTCGGCCACGAAGGCGTCGCCAATGGCGCGTGCCAGAATGAAGCGCAGCTTGCCCTGTTCGACCTTCTTGTCCTGCCCCATCAGCGTGATCAGACCGGCGGTATCGGGCAGATCGCCCGGAATGTCCGACAGGTCCTTTTTCATACCCATCGCGGCCAGATGGGCGCGGAACCGTGAAGGGCTTTCCTGGCTGATCAGTCCCAACCGCGCCGAAGTCTCGAACGCCAACGCACAGCCGATGGCCACCCCTTCGCCATGCAACAGCCGGTCGGAATACCCCGTCGCAGCCTCCAGCGCATGGCCGAATGTGTGGCCAAGGTTCAGAAGCGCGCGGTCGCCCTGTTCGGTTTCGTCGCGCACGACGATGTCGGCTTTCATCTGGACCGAGCGGCGCACAGCCTCTTCCCGCAATGCCATATCGCCTGCGGCCAGTGCCGGGCCGTTCACCTCGAGCCATTCGAAGAATACACCGTCCCCCAGCCCGCCATATTTCACCACCTCGCCATACCCGGCCAGAAAATCGCGTTGGGTCAGCGTGCCCAGAACCTCGATATCCGCCAGCACCAGCGAGGGTTGGTGAAACGCGCCGATCAGGTTCTTGCCCTGCGGCGCGTTGATGCCGGTCTTACCCCCAACCGAACTGTCAACCTGCGCCAACAGCGAGGTGGGCACCTGCACAAAGCGCACACCACGGCGCAGAATCGCAGCCGCAAACCCCACCAGATCGCCGATCACGCCGCCGCCAAAGGCGATGACCATATCGTTCCGCTCGACCCGCTCATCCAACAGCCATTCCACCGTTTGCATAAGGAAAGGCCAGCTTTTCGTTCCCTCGCCGGGTGGCAGGATCAGTGCTTCAGAGGAAATCCCCTCGACCGAAAGACCATCTTGCAATGATGCCAGATGCAGTTCTGCGACGGTCTGTTCGGTCACGATCCAGACCCTCGGCCGTTTCAGCAGATGTGCAATCTCGGCACCCGCGCGCGACAGCAACCCCGGTCCGATCCGCACGTCATAGGCGCGATCATCAAGTGGCACATGAACCGTGGTCATGTCAGGTCTCCTCAAGCACATCGGGCCGGGTCAGCAACGCCGTCACCACCGCATTCGCCATATCCGAAATCGAAAAATTGCGCTGGGCCTCGACCGACAGGTCGGCCTTTGCATAGACGGGCACGCGGGTGTCATAGATCTGGGTCAACGTTGCCTTGGGATCAGGGGTGCGCAGCAAGGGACGCGTATCCTTGTGCCTGACCCGCGCCCAGAGCAAATCAAGATCGGCGTTCAGCCAAACCGCGACCCCGCGGTCCGAGATCATTTTCCGGTTCGGCTCGGACATGAACGCCCCGCCCCCGGTCGAGAGCACCGCGCGCTCAGTATCCAGCAAACGGCCGATCACTTCGGATTCGCGCTTGCGGAAAAACGCTTCCCCATCCCGTTCGAAAATCTCGGCAATGGACATGTTGGCGGCGCGCACAATCTCTTCGTCGCTGTCCAGAAACGGCACATGAAGACGGTTGGCCACGGCCTGTCCGACCGCGGTCTTGCCCGCCCCCATCATGCCCACCATGACGATGGATTTCTTCAACTTGAATGCCAAAACGGCGCCCACTTGCCCAAATATGAATTTCTTTCCTGAATGGCGTGATCTTACAGGAAATGCCATATATAAATTCAGACAAAACACCACTTGAGGCAGAAAATGGGTGGAACGACATGCTGATCCGTTTGATCAAGCTTATATTCTTTTTGGCAATCGTTGGCTTTATCGGCCTGACCGGTTTCGCGTTCTTTGGCGACATGGCACCAAGGTCCGCACCGCAAAGCAGTACTGTGACGTTGAATGGCGGCTGAACGGCGAAGGGACGGACAATCAGGACGCGCCGCTTTTCTGAGCGGCGCGCTGTTGTGTGTTCTGGGCGGTTTGGCAACCCCTGTGGCGGCACAGACCCAGCAAGGCACTGGTCCCTTGTCGGCCATCGACTGGTTGTCGGACAGCATCGCGCTGCCCCCTCCGTCATCGGATAACGCCATTCTGCCCCCGGCACTGGATGAACCGGCCACAAGCACCGGGGCATCGGTCGCCGAGGTGACGATGGCACTGTTGGAAACGCCCGTTCTGGATGCGGTCGGACTGTTGCCCGGCGTGGTGACGGGGCTTCCGCGTGATCTGTGGGGTATGTCACGCCCTGACGACCTTGCGCGCCGCATATCGACACTTGATCTGGACCTGCAACCGGCGATGCAGGATCTGCTACACAAGCTGATGCTGGCAGAGCTTGATCCGCCTAAAGGCGCCAGCGCCGGCGAGGATCGCTTGTTCCTGGCGCGGGTCGACCGGCTGTTGTCTTTGGGCGCGTTGGATCAGGCCGAGGCCTTGCTCGCGCGCTCCGGCTCGGTGAATCCACGGGTCTTTCGACGGGCCTTTGACACGGCGCTGTTGCTGGGCAACGAAGACCTCCAATGCACAACCCTGCGCGCCACGCCTGAACTGAGCCCCACCTATCCAGCACGGGTGTTCTGTCTGGCCCGTAGCGGCGATTGGGATGCCGCGGTGCTGACCTTGGAAACCGGGCGGGCGCTGGGGTACATCAGCGATGAAGAAGATGCGCTGCTGGCACGGTTTCTGGATCCGGACCTGTTTGAAGGTGAACCAGACCTGCCCCGGCCTGATCATCCGTCGCCCCTGACCTTCCGGATGTTCGAAGCCATCGGGTTGCATATCAACACGGTCTCGCTCCCACTGGCATTTGCGCAGTCCGACCTGCGCGCCAATATCGGCTGGAAGGCCCGGGCCGAAGCCGGCGAGCGATTGGCCCGTGTGGGGGCCGTGACCGAGAACCAGCTTCTCGGCCTCTATTCCGAACGCAAGCCGGCGGCCTCGGGCGGTATTTGGGACCGGATGAGCGCAGTAAATCGCGTTGAAACGGCCTTGGCGACAGGTAACGACGAACAAACTGCCCATGCGGTTCTGAACCTGTGGACCCATTTGGAAGAAAGCGGGCTTGAGGTGCCATTCGCGCAAATCTTCGGTCCCGAGATCGCCGCACGCAACCTGCCCGGCAAAGCGGGCGACATCGCGCTGCGGCTTGGGCTTCTGTCTGCAGATTACGAAAAGGTTGCCGAAGCGGCGCAACCTGCTGCGACTGACACGCTTGCGCCGATCCTTTTGGACATTGCACGTGGACAAACCGCGGATTTGACCGCGATCGATGATCGCACCCGCGCGGTGTTGGAAGGGTTTGCCGCCACCAACCTTCCGGTCCGCCTACGCTCGCTGGTCGAGCAGGACCGGCTGGGCGAGGCCATCCTGCGCGCGATTGATCTGTTCACGTCGGGAAGCAATGGCGACTTGGATGAGTTGACCGATGCGCTGGCCTTCTTCCGTCAGATCGGTCTGGAACAGGTGGCCCGACAGGCCGCGCTCGAATTTCTGATCCTTGAGAGGCGCGGATGAACGCCGACCATGCCCGCTGGATTTCGACCTTTCTGGAAGCCCAGGCGGCCGAGCTTGATGCGTCCGAAAACACACTGTTGGCCTATGGGCGCGACCTGAAAGGGTTTGCTGAGTTTGCGGATGAGAAAAGGATCGGGTTTGCTGACATAACCCGCGCCGACATCGAAGCCTTCATGGTTGATTGCGACACGATGGGGCTGGCGCAATCAACCCGCGCGCGCCGCCTGTCTGCCATCAAGCAGCTTTACCGCTTCGCTTATGAAGAAGGGTGGCGCACAGACAATCCGGCGATCAAGATCAAGGGGCCGGGGCGGGCGAAATCCTTGCCAAAAATCCTGAGCGAAGATCAGGTTGAGGCGTTGTTGACCACCGCCCGCAATCACGGCCGCAACCGTGACGACCACCTGCGCAACACCTGTCTGATGGAATTGCTTTATGCCACCGGGATGCGGGTCAGTGAACTGGTCACCCTGCCCGTCGCCGCCGCACGGGGCGAACCGCATATGCTGCTGGTCAAGGGCAAGGGCGGCAAGGAACGTATGGTCCCCCTGTCCGCCCCGGCCCGCGATGCATTGGCCGCATGGCTTGCCGCCCGTGACGGGGCCGAGGATGACGCACGCATAAAGACAGGCGCGAAACCATCGCCTTTTTTGTTTCCATCGGGTGGCAAAACCGGTCATCTGACCCGCCATCGTTTCTATGGCTTGATCAAAGAGATCGCCGTGGCCGCAGGCGTTTCGCCCGCAGCGGTGACGCCCCACCGTTTGCGCCATGCCTTCGCCACCCATCTTCTGGCGCATGGCGCGGACCTGCGATCCATCCAGACCCTTCTGGGGCATGCCGACATCTCGACCACCGAGATTTACACACATGTGCTTGAGGAACGCCTGAAAGACCTTGTCCTGACCCACCATCCCCTTGCGGACACGGATTAGAACGTTATTGCGCTATACAATCGCGCGCGGACAGGCTATCAGCCCGCTTTCGCCCCTGCATCGCAGACCCACCGTGACGGATCACCCGTCCCTCCCCACCGAGACAACAGAATTGATCGCCCGTGAAACAGCTTATCTCTGACGCGCTTGCCGAGCGCGGATATGACACCCTGACCCCCGTCCAGACCGCCGTGTCCGACCCGGCATTGCAAGGCGTGGACCTTTTGGTGTCGGCGCAGACCGGATCGGGCAAGACAGTCGGTTTCGGCCTTGCCATTGCCCCCGTATTGTTGGGCGACGACAATCAGTTCGGCGCCGCCGCCAGCCCGCTGGGTCTGGTCATCGCCCCCACACGTGAACTGGCGATGCAGGTGAAACGCGAACTGCATTGGCTGTTTGCCAAGACCGGCGCAGTGGTTGCGTCCTGTGTGGGCGGCATGGACATGCGCGATGAACGCCGCGCTTTGGCTCGTGGTGCCCATATCGTGGTTGCCACACCGGGACGTCTTCGCGATCACGTCATGCGCGGTTCGATTGATCTGACAGCCTTGCGCAGTGTCGTTCTGGACGAGGCTGACGAAATGCTGGACCTCGGTTTCCGCGAGGATCTTGAGTTCATTCTGGACGAAACCCCCGACGATCGACAAACGCTGCTGTTCTCGGCGACGGTGCCGAAAAGCATCGCCTCGCTTGCCGCGCGGTATCAAAAAGACGCACAACGCGTGACCACTGTGGCCGAGAAAAGCCAGCACAGCGACATCGAATATCGCGCCATGGCGGTGGCCCCGCGCGACGGCGAAAACGCGATCATCAACGTGTTGCGGTATTTTGAAGCGCCCAACGCCATCATTTTCTGCAACACCCGCGCGATGGTCAGCCGATTGGCGACCCGCCTGTCGAACCGGGGCTTTTCGGTCGTGGCACTGTCGGGCGAGTTGACCCAGAACGAACGCTCCAACGCGCTGCAATCCATGCGTGACGGGCGGGCGCGAATCTGTGTGGCAACGGATGTGGCCGCGCGCGGGATCGACCTGCCGAAACTTGATCTGGTGATCCATGCCGAACTGCCAAACAACCATGAAACCCTGCTGCACCGGTCTGGACGGACCGGGCGCGCGGGCCGCAAGGGTGTCAGCACACTGATCGTGCCGCCCGCCGCCCGCAAGAAAGCCGAGCGTCTGTTGCGGTTCGCGAAGCTGACGGCGGAATGGGGCCCCGCCCCATCGGCACAAGAGGTTCACGCGGAAGATCAGAAACGCATACTGGCTGACGAGGTCTGGCAACAGGAACCGACAGCAAACGAAGCCGCCTTGGCCGAAGAACTGGTTGCGCAATTCACCCCCGCGCAACTGGCCACCGCGTATCTTCAGCTTTACCACACGGCCCACGCGGCGCCCGAAGAGCTGTCCGATGTCAAAACGAAACCGGAAGAGCGCAAGCCGTTTGGGCCAAGCGTTTGGTTCACCCTTGCCAAGGGCCGCAATCAAGGGGCCGACCCGCGCCACCTTCTGCCAATGCTGTGCAAGGCGGGTAATATCACCCGCAACGACATCGGTGCCATTCGCATTCAGGACGACAAATCTTATTTCGAGGTGAAAGAATCTCAAGTCGACGGGTTCCTGTCCACCCTCGGTGCGGGCATGACAATCGAGGCGTTCGCCGTCGAACGTTTGGACACGGCTCCCGACCTTGGACGCCCCGGCAAACCTGCGCCACGTGGTAAACCGCGCAAGTTTGAGAAGGCGGATCCCAAGCCCCACCGCAAGGGGCCGGGCAAAGCTGGCGCGCCGTCCGAACGTAGGCCCAACCCCAAGCACAAGTGGAAGGACGACAAGGACGCCGACCGCCCGGTCAAGGCCTACGCCAAATCGAAAGACGAGAATCGGAAACCCCGCACGGCGTCCAAATCCGATGGCGACAAGCCCAAGGGAAAACGTCCGGCCGACCGCAAAAAAGGACCGCCGCCGCCCAAAGGCAAGCCGAACAGCAAGAAGAACCGGGCGCGTGCCGCCGCCAAGGCAATCGCGAAAGCCAAAGGGGGTGACAGTGCCCCGAAACGGCGCAAGACCTAGAAGGTTCCGGTGCGGGTTGACGAATACGCATTGCACGCACCGGCCTCAGGCCGCTAGGGTCGATCAAGACGAACGAGCCAAACAAGGGACATTATGAGCCTTCTCGCCATCCTGTTGATCCTGTGTATCGCCGCGCTGCACGCCTTCATCCTGTATTTCGAGATGTTTGCTTGGGAAACCCGCGGCCCGCGCGTATTTCGCCAGTTCGATCGCGACATGTTCCCGAAAACCAAGGTGATGGCGGCCAACCAGGGGCTTTACAACGGGTTTCTGGCCGCCGGGCTGATCTGGTCCTGCCTGATCGGCGATCCCATATGGGCGCAGAATGTGGCCCTGTTCTTCCTGGGCTGCGTTCTGGTCGCCGGCATCTATGGCGCCGCCACCGCCTCCAAACGCATCCTTTACGTTCAGGCCCTGCCCGCCGCCGCGGCAATACTTGTTCTGATGGTCAGCTAGTCAGCCTGTCGGTCCGTAAAGCGTGGCGGCACGTTTTTCGAACGCGGCGACGATACGGTGCATCGCCTCGTTGAAGACTATCCCGATCACCTTTTGCAAGATCGCGCTCTTAAACTCGAAATCCACGAAAAACTCGACTTCACACCCATCCGGGTGCGGGTGGAATATCCAGTGTGATTTCAGGTATTTGAAGGGGCCGTCCAGATATTCGGTGTCGATCCGCTGGTCTTCCTTGTCCAACCACACACGGCTGGCGAAGCGTTCGCGAAACACCTTGAAACTGATCACCAGATCGGCGTCCATCAGGTCGCGCCCGTCGGGCTGTGGTGTCACACGACGCACACGTGCGGCAGAGTTCCACGGCAGAAACTCGGGATAGCGCCCCACATCCGCCACCAGATCATACATCTGTTCCGACGTGTATGGCAGGACGCGTTTTTCCCCATGTGTCGGCATGGTCAGGTTTCCCCTTCTCACTTCGCTGCGTATGTCTTAGGAATACGACCGGAAATCAAGGGGGAAGACATGGCACAGCGACCTTATGTCATCGACACGATGATCTCGGCCAAGCAAATCGCGGCGCGGGTGGAAGAGTTGTCGCAAGAAATCCATGACGAGTTCAAAGGCACCGACAAGCTGGTCGTTGTTGGACTGCTGCGCGGTTCTTTCGTGTTCATCGCCGATGTCGTCCGCGAGCTGGACCTGCCGGTCGAAGTCGATTTTCTGGAGGCGTCTTCCTATGGCAATTCGACCGAAAGCAGCCGCGAGGTGCGCATTCTGAAGGACTTGCGTGGCGAGATTTCGGGGCGCGACGTCTTGGTGGTCGAAGACATCGTGGACACCGGGTTCACCCTTAGACATGTGGTCGGGCTGCTGAAAGCAAAGTCACCCCGCAAACTGAAGACCATCGCACTGCTCGACAAACCATCCCGACGCGAGGTTGACATCCGTGCCGACTGGATCGGGTTTGAAATCCCGGACGAATTCGTTGTGGGCTATGGCATCGACTTCGCGCAGCGTGACCGCAACCTGCCACATATCGGCAAGGTGCGGTTCTTGGACGAAGACTAGGCGATGAACCCACGTTGGTTCATGCGCATGTCCAAATGGGCGCGCAATCCGCCCTCGGCCAAGCGGGTGAAGCTGGTGTTTGCCGTGGTGGCGATCTGTATCGCGGTTGTGGTGATCGAAAAGCTGTTCGGAATGCCCGACTGGATGCAGATTGAGCGTGTCCGGTTCAGGCCATAAATCTTTTAAGATCAACCCCTGGCAAGCTGTTCTTCACGTGCTGCGCGCAGGCGGACGAAATCATCGCCCGCGTGATAGGACGACCGCGTCAGCGGTGTGGCAGACACCATCAGGAACCCTTTGCCATAGGCGGCGGTCTCATAATCCTTGAACTCGTCGGGGTGCACGAACCGTTCCACCGCATGGTGTTTCGGCGTCGGTTGCAGATATTGCCCGATGGTCAGAAAATCGATCCCCGCTGCGCGCATGTCATCCATGACCTGCAAGACCCCCTGACGATCCTCGCCCAGCCCGACCATAATGCCGGATTTGGTGAACATTGACGGGTCCATTTCCTTCACGCGCTGCAACAAGCGCAGCGAATGGAAATATCGCGCACCGGGGCGCACCTGTGGATACAGGCCCGGCACGGTTTCCAGATTGTGGTTGAACACGTCAGGCCGTGCCTCAACCACGGTTTCCAGAACCGACGGATCGCATTTCAGGAAATCCGGGGTCAGAATTTCGATGGTGGTGTCGGGCGACTGATGGCGAATGGCGCGGATGGTCTGGGCGAAATGATCCGCCCCGCCGTCTTTCAGATCGTCGCGATCGACCGAGGTGATCACAACGTGGTTCAGCCCCAGTTTCTTCACCGCATGGGCCACCCGGCCCGGTTCGAATGCGTCCAGATCGTCGGGACGCCCGGTGGCGACGTTGCAGAAGGTACAACCGCGCGTACAAATCTCGCCCATGATCATCATGGTGGCGTGGCCCTGGCTCCAGCATTCGCCGGCATTGGGGCACGCGGCTTCTTCGCACACGGTGGACAGCTTGTTTTCACGCATGATCCTGTGGGTTTCCGCATAGCCCTTGCCGCCGGGCGCTTTCACACGAATCCAGCTGGGTTTCTTCGGCTGGGCATTGTCCGGGCGATGCGCCTTTTCAGGGTGGCGGCTTTCCGGGATTTTCAGGTTACGCATGGCATTCCTCCGCGCCAAAATCGGCTTTGTGACATATAACGTTATCGCGCCGCCAAGTCACCTTGAAAGCCGCATGGCTGTTATGAGCCTGACGCATGGCCTGCTGGCACGATGCTGCACCTGCAAAATCCTCGTTGAGCCACATCTGGGATCGTTCTAACAACATGGCTGACCAGCCCGCGCGATTCCCCGCGCGCTGAAAAGAAAAGGAAATCACCATGCAAGCAGGCGTTCGCGTTCCAAACATCACCTTCCGCACCCGTGTTCGCGATGACAGCATCGACGGCCCCAACCCGTTCCGCTGGCAGGACATGACCTCGGACGACTATTTCAAAGGCAAGCGCGTTGTTCTGTTCTCGCTGCCCGGCGCGTTCACGCCCACCTGCTCGACCTATCAGCTGCCCGGTTATGAAAACGGCGCTGACGACTTCCGCGCCCAAGGCATCGACGAAATCTATTGCATGTCGGTCAATGACAGCTTCGTCATGAACGCCTGGGCCCGCAACCAGGAGCTTGAGAACGTCAAAGTGATCCCCGATGGCTCGGGCGAGTTCACCCGCCTGATGGGCATGCTGGTTCAGAAAGACAACTTGGGCTTCGGCGCCCGCTCGTGGCGCTATGCCGCCATCATCAACGACGGCGTGGTCGAGGCATGGTTCGAAGAGCCGGGCCGCTGCGACAACCACGGCGAAGACCCCTATGGCGAAAGCGCGCCGGAAACCGTTCTGGCATGGCTGAAAGAGGCCAACGAAGCCGTCGCATAAGCGACCCGCGATAGAATGACGAAGGGCCGCCCGATTGGGTGGCCCTTTTTGTTGGCGACACATGCAATTGTGAAAGTAAGTCAAGGCATTCAGAGCACGTGGATATCGTTCAAAACAAGAGCGTATTTATCATCTCTGAGATAGATCTCAAATATCGCTGTAAGGTCTGACCAAGTACCGTTCAAGGGCAGTTCAGCTGACACCTCACCCACTCTGCCATCTGTACCGGGCTGCTCAAACCATTCCACTTCCCAGCGTGGCTTAGGCCCGCCCTGTGCTTCATCAACGCTGGTAACTTCGTATTTTTGCAGACTATTTTCGTCAGGCAGGCCGTAGCTTTCAATAACCTTCCTGATTAAGTCAGGGGTCCACGAATGGTAGCTGTCATGCCCAGTCAGTTCGAATGCAGCTTGATAGTGCTTATTGGCTAGTAGTTCGATCCAAGTGTGAACCAGATCAAGCACGATTTCGTTGTTTGCGGGCTGGTTAAGCCATTTGACGGTTCTAAGAATGGTAATGGTCAATGTGACCCTCCTAAGGACAGATAAGACTGTCTTGTTTACCCCTGCACAGCCTTCAACCCCGTCAGGAACCGCGCCGCGTTCTGCTGATAATGCACGGCAGACGCATAAAGCCTCTTGATCGTCACCGCATCCAGCTCCCGCACCACTTTGCCGGGCGCGCCCAGCACCATGGAGCCATCGGGGATCACCTTGCCTTCTGTGACCAGCGCCCCTGCCCCGATCAGGCAGTTCTTCCCGATCTTGGCACCGTTCAAGACGGTCGCCCCCATACCTATCAGACTGCCATCACCCACCGTACAGCCATGCAGCATGGCCTTGTGGCCAACGGTCACGTTTTCACCAATCGTCAGCGGATAACCCAGATCCGTATGAAACACGCTGTTTTCCTGAACATTGGTGCCGGCCCCGATTTCGATCTGCTCGTTGTCACCGCGGATCGCACACCCGAACCAGACGGACGCTTTCGCACCGATGCGGACCCGGCCAATGATATTTGCATCGGGCGCAACAAACACGTCGTCTGCAATTTCGGGGCTGACCCCATCCAGCTCATATATCATTGGCTTCCCTCTTCAAATTCCGCTTGTAACTTACGGACATGGTTCAACAATCCGGGTTGCTGATTGCGTCGCTGACGCGTGGCTTCAACAATCGTGATCAGCTTTTGCGCCGTTTCTTCCAGGTCATCGTTGATCAGCACGTAATCATAGCTGCCCCAGTGGCTGATCTCGTCCCAGCTTTTCTGCATCCGTTTGGCGATGGTGGCCGCATCATCCTGCCCGCGCCCTTCAAGCCGGGCGCGCAGCTCTTTGATGGACGGCGGCAGGATGAAGATCGACAAAGAATGTGACGCCATGGCGGAGTTGCGGATCTGGACTTCCCCCTGCCAATCCACGTCGAACAAGACATCACGGCCGCTTTCAATCGAGTTCCGCACCGGACCTTCCGGCGATCCATAGAAATTGCCGAAGACGTGGGCATGCTCCAGCATTTCACCCCCGGTCACCATTTCACGAAACCGGCTTTCATCAACGAAGTGGTAGTGCTGCCCGTCGACCTCGCCTTTGCGCGGCGCGCGCGTGGTGGCCGAGACCGAGAAGCTGAGCGTCGGATCCCAGTCCATCAGCCGCCGCGCCAAGGTCGATTTTCCCGCGCCCGAGGGCGAAGACAGGATGATAAGAAGGCCACGCCTGTCGGACATATCGTTACTCCACGTTCTGAACCTGCTCGCGCATCTGATCTATGACATGCTTCAGGTCAAGGCCAATGGCAGTCAGATCCTTGAATTGTGCCTTGGAACACAATGTATTGGCCTCTCGGTTGAACTCCTGCATCAGGAAATCAAGTTTTCGACCGACGGGTTGATCAGACACCAAATATCCCCGCGCCGCGTCGATATGGGCTTTTAGCCGGTCGATTTCCTCGCGAACATCGGTTTTCACGGCCAGCATGGCAAGTTCTTGCGCAACGCGATCGGGGTCTGCACCATCGGTGTTGTCCATCACGCGTGACAGGGCGTCCCGCAACCCGGTGATCTGGGCCTCCTGCCGGGCGTCCATGACCGCTTCGGCGGCGGTGACAAGCCGGGACACCTCGTCAATCTGATCCGACAAAACGCGGACCAACGCCGCGCCTTCTTGCGCCCGCGAGGTCAGAAACTGATCCACCAATTCGGGGATGTCATTCATCAATCGGTCCAGCAAGGGCGCGATATCGCCATCGGTCATCGCGCGCTGCTCCAACACGCCGCGCATGCCAGCGATTTCAGTAGGTTGCACCGGTGCGACGGGCAGTCCCCGCGCCTCGGCCTCGGCGGCGATTGCGGTCAGTTGGGTCAGCACCCGCGCCAATTCGTCCGGGTTGATGGATTGCGATCCCACATCATCCTGGCGCGTGATTTTCAAACTGACCGACACACTTCCGCGCGCCACCTTGGCCTTCAGGCTTTTGCGCATCGCCTCTTCCAGACCGCTCAGCCAATCGGGCACCCGAATTTTAATGTCCAACCCGCGTGCATTCACGGATTTCAGGTCCCAGACCCAGTTGTAACCGGCGTCTTCGGACGCGGTGCTGGCAAAGCCCGTCATGGATTGTGGCATGTAAAGTTAACCATTTGCTAAGTTTTTATGCCAATTTCGAAAGGAATGTGACATATTAAGACATCGGTAAGGATTATCCTTCCAATCGTTAACAAACGGCCACAATTTGAACAAGCTCGCTGGTTATCACCAAATTTATTAAATTCGTTTCAAACCTTGGGACGCGAAGATGAAGATTGAGTATCTTAAAGATGGTAATGTTGTCACGCTGGCCTCGGCTCGGCGGACGATCAAATTTCCTGCCATCGCACAGATTGAAGCTTATTGGCATGCGCTGCGAAATGGCCGTCTGATGCCCACACGCGGCGATGTTGACCCCCGTGGCATCGGCGAAAACCTGACTTATGCGATGATCCTTGAACGTATCGCGCCCGGCCATGCCCGCATCCGGCTGGCGGGTCAGCACATCAGCGACGTTCTGTCCATGGAAGTACGCGGCATGCCCCTGAGCGCATTGTTTACGCCTGACGCCCGTGACGAGATACAAGAGGCGCTGGAAAGCGTCTTTACCACGCCTGCCGAAGTCAGCCTGACCCTGCGCAGTGAAAGCAATCTGTTTCACAACAAGCTGGACGCTCAATTGATCTTGCTGCCCCTGAAAGACATCCACGGCAATGTCACGCGCGTTCTTGGTGGGTTCCAGGTCGATGGCAAACTGGGTCGTGGACCACAGCGATTTGCCATCTGCAATATGGAAACACGTCCGCTTACGGTGGAACATACCGCCGGCCAGAACAGCAGCGATGCAGCACGTCGGCGAAAACGGGACATCGCCCGTCCCGGCTACTGGGACATCCGTGGCGCGCCGCCCCCCCGATCAACCGACGCGAATAAGCCAGACGTCACCCGTGTGGATATCCGCCCCTCGCAAACCGGTCAAAACCGTAAGAGCGAAGGCCACATCATGCGTCCGTCGGATGCCAGCGGCGTTGCAGTGCCGGGCATGGCCGAGCTTGCGGCAAGTTTCCATGGCGCCTCGCGCCCGATGAGCATAAGCCCCACGGCGCGTCCCGGCGGGCATCTGCGGCTTGTCAAACAAGACTGATCACCCGCGCCGCCATCTTGCGACCATCACTGAAATAAAAAACCCCGGCCGTTGGGCCGGGGTTTTTCTGTAATTACATGAACGGCGGTCAGCTGGCTTTGACCGCCGCCGCGTCTTCGGCACGCATTGACGACAGCTCTTCCGCCACCAGAAACGCCAGTTCCAACGATTGGCTGGCATTCAGACGTGGATCGCAAGCGGTGTGATAGCGGTCCGACAGATCTTCGTCGGTAACCGCGCGCACGCCGCCGGTGCATTCCGTCACGTCGGCGCCCGTCATCTCGAAATGCACACCACCGGGGATGGTGCCTTCGGACTTGTGGACGGCAAAGAAGTCCTGCACTTCTTTCAGCACGGCATCGAATGGGCGCGTTTTGTAGCCGGTGGCCGATTTGATCGTGTTGCCATGCATCGGATCGCAGGACCAGACGACCTTCGCGCCCTCTTCCTTTACCGCCTGAATGAGGCGCGGCAGATGTTCGGACACCTTCCCTGCCCCGAACCGCGCGATCAGCGTCAGGCGACCGGCATCGTTGTTCGGGTTCAACTTGCCCATCAGAACCTTCAGGTCTTCCGCCGTTGTGGTCGGGCCGCATTTCAGACCGATCGGGTTCGCCACACCGCGGCAGAACTCCACATGTGCACCGTCAGGCTGACGGGTGCGGTCGCCGATCCACAACATGTGGCCCGAGCCTGCAACGGTTTTGCCCGTGGTGGCATCCAGACGGGTCAGCGCCTCTTCATACTCCAGCAAAAGCCCCTCGTGCGAGGTGTAGAAGTCCACCGTCTGCAATGTATGGGCCCTGTCACTGTCAACACCAGCAGCGCGCATGAAATCCAGCGTGTCCTGAATACGTTCGGCCATTTCCCGGTATTTCTCGGCCTCATCGCTTTCGGTGAAGCCAAGTGTCCAGCTGTGCACCTTGTGCACATCCGCCAGACCACCGGTTGAAAAGGCCCGCAACAGGTTCAGCGTCGCCGCAGCTTGCGTATAGGCCTGCAACATCTTCTGCGGATCGGGCACGCGCGAGGCTTCGGTAAAGTCCAGCTCGTTGATGATATCACCGCGATAGCTTGGAAGCTCTACGCCATCGACTGTCTCGGTTGGGGCCGAACGCGGCTTGGCGAACTGGCCGGCCATGCGTCCGACCTTGATCACTGGCACCTTGGCGCCATAGGTCAGCACCATCGCCATCTGCAACATCACCTTGAACGTGTCACGGATTCCGTCTGCCGAGAAGTCCGAGAAGCTTTCGGCGCAATCGCCACCCTGCAACAAAAAGGCTTCCCCGCGCGAGGCGCGACCAAGTTGTTCACGAAGCCGCATCGCTTCGCCTGCAAAGACCAGCGGGGGATATTTCGCAAGTTGTGCCTCGACCTCGGCCAACTTGGCCGCGTCGGTATAGTCAGGCATCTGCACCCGTGGCTTTGCGCGCCAGGTCGACTTGTCCCACTCCGTCATGTCTTTGCTCCGTCTTAGGTCGTTATCCCGCGCCTGCGGGTTCAAGGCCCTTCTTCTAGCGCGGTCAGCGCTAACGTGCAATTACCGTTATGGATTGGGGATATGTCGCGTTAATATCCCGAAATGCCGGTCTTGACCGGTTGTACAAATGCCGGTGGTTTCTCTCTTGCCGCTTCCGTTCAAACCTGATGTGGTCCCCGACAACGCAAAGAAACCGATCCGCAGAAGGTGACTCGGATGACTGAAAAACCCGTATCGACACACTCCGCCCCACGACGGTTTGTTTTCGTGCTTGTCGAAGGGTTTACGTTGCTCAGCTTCGCAGGTGCCGTGGATGCCTTGCGCATTGCCAACCGAGCAGCAGGGCGCACCCTTTATGAATGGGTGATCATGGGCGACGGCGGTCAGACCATCACCTCATCTGCCGGCCCAGCCTTCAATCTGGACAGCGATCTGGGCGAGCTTCGGCGCGATGATACGATGATTATCTGCTCGGGCGTGGACGTGCAGACCCACTGTTCCACGAAGCTTTTGAACTGGTTGCGGCGCGAGGCACGCCGGGGCGTGAAGGTGGCAGGCCTGTGCACCGCTGCACATGTGATCGCAAAAGCAGGGCTATTGAATGATAAGCGTGCGACCATTCACTGGGAAAACCACGACAGCTTCGCCGAAGCCTTTGACGAGGTGGACCTGACCAAACGTGTCTTCGTGATTGATGGCAACGTCATGACCGCCGCGGGCGGCACATCGTCGATTGACCTGATGCTGAAGCTGATTGCGGATGAGCACGGTGAAGACATCGCCAATGTCGTCGCTGACCAACAGATCTATACCTCGATCCGAACGGACCGCGACACTCAGCGCTTGTCGGTGCCGACCCGGATCGGCGTGCGCCACCCCAAGCTCAGCGATGTGATCCAGAAGATGGAAGCCAATATCGAAGAGCCGATTTCGCCGTCAATTCTGGCTGCTGATGTGGGCATGTCGACGCGGCAGCTCGAACGGTTGTTCCGACGCTATCTGAACCGTTCGCCCAAACGCTATTATATGGAGCTGCGTTTGCAAAAAGCACGCAACCTGTTGATGCAAACAGATATGAGCGTGATCAACGTGGCGTTGGCCTGCGGATTTTCCAGCCCGTCCCATTTTTCCAAATGTTACCGGGCACATTACGATACCACGCCTTATCGCGAACGCGGCAGTCATGCCGCCAAGGTGACGCTTTAACGCGCACCGCCAACGCGTAACCTTGAACATCTTTCCAGCCATAACCTGCCGATCCTACGACCTTTTTCATGTCTGGCACCGCTTGGCCCTTTTCTTTTCCCAAACGCTTGCCTAGGCTCTGCTTCGGATATTTTCCAACTGGGAGAGAAAGTATGAAAAAGATTCTTATGGCGACCGCCGCCAGCGCACTGATGAGCGGCACAGCCTTTGCAGAAGACGTGAAGGTGGGTGTCCTTCTTGGCTTCACCGGCCCGCTTGAATCGCTGGCGCCCCACATCGCGGGCGGCGCGGAACTGGCCATTGCCGAGGTCAACGAATCGGGCCTGTTCATGGGCGGGTCCACGGTGACGTCTGTTCGTGGCGATTCAACCTGCGTCGACGCAGCCGCTGCCACAGCCGCCGCCGAACGACTGGTCACGGGTGAAGGCGTTGCCGGCATCGTGGGTGCAATGTGCTCGGGCGCAACCGGCGCTGTCTTGACCAGCGTGGCGCTGCCCAACGGTGTTGTGCAAATCTCGCCATCGGCAACCTCGCCGGGTCTGTCGACCATCGAAGACAATGGCCTGTTCTTCCGCATGGCCCCGTCGGATGCGCGTCAGGGCGAAATCATGGCCGATATCATCACCAGCCGTGGCATCAACGAAGTCGCCGTGACCTATACCAACAACGACTATGGCAAAGGTCTGGCCGACAGCTTTGCGGCAGCCTTCGAAGCCGCGGGCGGCACCGTGACCATCAACGCTGCCCACGAAGAAGGCAAAGCCGACTATTCGGCCGAAGTCGGCGCGCTGGCTTCTGCTGGTGGTCAGGCGCTTGTCGTGGCCGGTTATTCGGACCAGGGCGGTTCGGGCATTATCCAGGGTTCGCTTGACACCGGTGCATTTGACACATTCGTCCTTCCGGACGGCATGGTGTCGGACATCCTGACCGAGAAATTCGGCAGCGACATCGACGGCAGCTTCGGCCAACACCCCAGCTCGGCCAATGATGGTGCGGGCAAGTTGGAAGAGATGCTGGCAGCAGCCGAAATCGACGGCACCTCGCCCTATGCCAAGGAAGGCTATGACAGCGCCGCTGTTCTGCTTCTGGCAATGCAAGCCGCAGGCTCGACCGATGGTGCTGCGGTCAGCGCAGCCGTGACCGAAGTGGCCAACGCCCCCGGCGAACCCATCGGTCCAGGTGAACTGGCCAAAGGTCTTGAGATCCTCGCGGCTGGCGGCGACATCGACTATGTCGGCGGTTCAGACGTTGAACTGATCGGCCCCGGTGAAAGCGGTGGAAGCTATCGCGAGATCGAAATCAAAGATGGCGCCATCGAGGCTGTTAAGTTCCACTAAACAACCTTATAAACCTAATGAAACAGCCCGGATGTTTTCCGGGCTGTTTTGGTAAGACGTGCGGCCAACTTCCGGTTGCGAGAGGGGACACATATGATCGTCATCGAAGACGTTCACAAGCATTTTGGCGGCTTTCACGCGGTGGACGGCGCAACAATGCGGATCGAGGAACGCTCGATCACCGGGTTGATCGGACCCAACGGGGCGGGCAAGACCACCTTGTTCAACGTAATTGCAGGCGTGTTGCCCCCGACCTCGGGCCGCATCACCATGGCGGGTGAAGACATCACCGGCCTGCCCCCGCATGAATTGTTCCACAAGGGACTTCTGCGCACGTTCCAGATTGCCCATGAATTCGGGTCGATGACCTGTCGGGAAAACCTGATGATGGTGCCGGGGGCCCAGTCGGGCGAGCAGCTTTGGAACACGTGGTTTGGCCGCAAGCGCATAGCGGACGAAGAACGCGCCCTGCGCGCCAAGGCCGATGAAGTTCTTGAATTTCTGACCATTTCTCACATCGCAGACCTTCGGGCGGGCGAAATCTCGGGCGGTCAGAAAAAGCTGCTGGAACTGGGCCGCACGATGATGGTCGATGCCAAAATCGTCTTTCTGGACGAGGTTGGCGCGGGTGTGAACCGCACCCTGCTTTATACCATCGCCGACGCCATCAAGCGCCTGAACGAAGAACGCGGATACACATTCGTCGTGATTGAGCACGACATGGATTTCATCGAACGTCTGTGTGACCCGGTGATCTGTATGGCAGAAGGCAAAGTCTTGGCCGAAGGCACGCTGGCCGAAATCAAGGCCAACGAACACGTGATCGAGGCCTATCTGGGCACCGGTTTGAAGAATAAGGACAAGGTGGGCGCATGAGCGGGAACCCCTATCAGGATGATCGCGGCAACAAGGATGCCTCGATCGTCAATCCCAAGGGTCAGGGCACCCTCACGCCGGCGGCGGGCACCGGACACCAGATGCACACGGGCGATGCCTTTCTGATCGGCGACAGCATGACCGGCGGTTATGGCAAATCCGGCCCGGATATTCTGCATGACTGCACCATCGCCGTCGACAAAGGCGAGATCGCGGTGATCGTCGGCCCCAATGGCGCGGGCAAGTCCACCGGTATGAAAGCCGTGTTCGGAATGCTGAACCTGCGCCAGGGATCGGTCCGGCTGGATGGTGAGGATATCACCGACCTGTCGCCGCAGGCACGTGTCCACAAGGGCATGGGGTTTGTTCCGCAGACGCAGAATATTTTCACCTCGATGACGGTTAAGGAAAACCTCGAAATGGGGGCGTTTATCCGCGAGGATGACATTTCACAGACCATGGCACAGGTGTTTGAGCTGTTCCCGATCCTGCACGAGAAACGCAATCAGGCGGCGGGTGAGTTGTCGGGTGGGCAGCGCCAGCAGGTCGCCGTGGGCCGTGCGCTGATGACCAAGCCCAAAGTGCTGATGCTGGATGAACCCACGGCAGGTGTCAGCCCCATCGTGATGGACGAGCTGTTTGACCGGATCATCGAGGTGGCGCGCACTGGCATCTCGATCCTGATGGTTGAGCAGAATGCACGCCAAGCCCTTGAGATCGCTGACAAAGGCTATGTTCTGGTGCAGGGCGCGAACGCACATACCGGATCTGGCAAAGACCTTTTGGCCGACCCGGAAGTGCGCCGGTCGTTTCTGGGGGGATGAGGATGTTGAAGTATATCTGTGCAGCAGCCGCGAGCAGCCTGATCGCCCTGCCCGCCTTCGCCCAAACCTGCACGTTCACCATGGAATGCTACGAGACCGAAGCCTGTCAGGACACAGCCTTTTCGCTGACAGCGGAACTGGACGACTCCAAGCTCGTCACAGATTTTGGTGACCTGACCATTGTGGGCGTCAAAAGCGACGCGCCTCTGATCACCGTTTTTGCCACCGGCCAAGGCGCGGAATACCTGTTGTCGCGCACTGGCGACACAGCACGCTTCACCGCCCATTCCAATGAAGGGCCCACGTCGATCACCTATCTGGGCACATGCGAGGGAGAGTTCTGATGGATATCCTGAACGCGCTTGTCGCGCTTCTCAACTTCGTCGTGATCCCTGCGATGGCCTATGGCAGCCAATTGGCGCTGGGGGCGCTGGGTGTCACGCTGATTTACGGCATCCTGCGGTTTTCGAACTTCGCCCATGGTGACAGCATGGCCTTCGGGGCGATGGTGACGATCCTTGTGACATGGTGGTTTCAATCCATGGGCGTGTCGATTGATCCGCTTCCCACGGCATTGCTGGCCCTGCCCTTTGGCATCGTTGGCACCGCGCTGATGCTTTTGGCCACCGACCGCGTTGTGTATCGCTTTTATCGCCGCGTCAAAGCCAAGCCGATCGTCTTTGTCATGGCCTCGATGGGCGTGATGTTCATCATGAATGGCGTTGTCCGCTTTGTTATCGGCCCGGACGATCAACGCTTTGCCGATGGCGCACGGTTCATCATCAGTGCACGTGATTTCAAATCCATGACCGGCTTGGACGAGGGGCTGGCTTTCAAAACCAGCCAAGGATTGACCATCGTCACCGCTGTCATCGTCGTCGCGGCCCTGTTCTGGTTTCTGAACAAGACGCGCACCGGGAAATCCATGCGCGCGTTTTCCGATAACGAGGATCTGGCGCTTTTGTCCGGCATCAACCCCGAGCGTGTCGTGATGATCACCTGGATCATCGTGGCCGGACTGATCACCATCGCGGGTGTGCTCTACGGTCTGGACAAGACGTTCAAACCGTTCACTTATTTCCAGCTTCTGCTACCTATCTTCGCCTCGGCGATTGTCGGCGGATTGGGCAGCCCGCTGGGCGCCATCGCGGGTGGTTTCGTCATCGCCTTCTCCGAGGTCACGGTGACCTATGCGTGGAAGAAGGTTGTGACCTATCTACTGCCCGAAAGCCTTGAGCCATCTGGCCTGGTGCAGCTGATGTCCACAGATTACAAATTCGCGGTCAGTTTCGTCATCCTGATCATTGTCTTGCTGTTCAAACCCACGGGTCTTTTCAAGGGGCAATCGGTATGAGCCAATCCCTTCGCACACCGTTTCTGTTTGCGCTGGTGGCGCTTCTGTTCATCCTCGAAGGCTCGTCCCAGTTCTGGATCTTTTCAGGCAGCTGGAACTCCTCTATCACCATCCTGAACATGGCGCTTATCTCTGCCGTGATGGCATTGGGCGTGAACCTGCAATGGGGCTATGCGGGCCTGTTCAATGTCGGGATCATGGGCTTTGTCGCGTTGGGTGGTCTGGCAACCGTGCTGATTTCCATGCCCCCCACGCCGGGAGCATGGAGCGGCGGCGGCTTCAGGATCGTCGCCGGCCTGATCATGGGCGCGGCCACGATCGCATTGATGATCTGGCAACATAAATCCATGGCGCAGGGGCGGCTGCGTGCACTGGTCATGTTTGCCACGCTCGCGGTCGGTTTCTTCGTGTTCCGCTGGATCTTTGATGCAGGTGTCGCGGGGGTCGAGGCGATCAACCCGGCGCAAACCGGGTATCTCGGCGGTCTGAACCCCGGTGGGCAAGACAACTATCGCGCCCATGGGTACATGACGCTGCTGGCTTGGCCGGTGGGCGCTTTGCTTGCGGCGGGGGCCGCTTGGTTGGTCGGCAAAACGGCACTTGGCCTGCGGTCCGATTATCTGGCGATTGCGACGCTGGGCATCGCCGAAATCATTCTGGCCGTCGTCAAGAATGAAGACTGGCTTGGGCGCGGCGTAAAAAATGTGATCGGTTTGCCCCGCCCCGTGCCGTACGAGGTCGACCTTCAACAAAGCACCAGTTTCATCGAGAAGGCAGATTCCATCGGTATGAATGTCACCACGGCCTCGACGCTTGCGGTGAAACTGTCTTATTCGCTGCTGTTCACCGCGGTGTTGTTGGTGCTTGTGATCCTTGCACAATTGTCCCTGAAATCACCTTGGGGCCGGATGATGCGCGCCATTCGCGATAACGAGGTCGCGGCGCAGGCGATGGGCAAGGACGTCACACGACGCCATTTACAGATCTTCGTGCTTGGTTCCGCCCTATGTGGTCTGGCAGGGGCAATGATGACCACGCTGGATGGACAATTGACGCCCGGCACATACCAGCCCTTGCGCTATACATTCCTGATCTGGGTGATGGTGATCGTAGGTGGGTCGGGCAATAATCTTGGCGCGGTGCTGGGGGCCTTCGTGATCTGGTTCTTCTGGATTCAGGTTGAACCGATTGGCAATTCGGTGATGTCATTCGTCACCTCTGGCATGTCGGACGGATCAGCTCTGAAATCCCACCTTTTGGACTCTGCCGCCCATATGCGGCTCTTCTCGATGGGGATCATCCTTCTGTTGGTATTGCGGTTCAGTCCGCAAGGTCTGATCCCCGAGAAATAGCGCCATCATGTCCCGCCCCCCATCCCTTGCCGTGTTGATCATGGCCGCGGGCCAATCGCAGCGGATGGGGCGGGACAAGCTGTTGCTCTGCGGGTCGGATGGAATCACCTTGCTGGCCCATCGGATCGACACCGCGATCCAAACAGGGCACCGCGTGTTTGTCGCCCTGCCACCGGGCGATACGCGACGGCTTGATGTAGTTTCGAGGACTGAAGCAACACCAATCCCCTGCCCCAATGCCCATCTTGGAATGGGCCACAGCCTGTCTGATGCGATAAAGATGTTACCGAGCTGCGACGGCGTGTTGATCCTGCTGGCTGACATGCCCGCACTGACATCCGATGATTTGCGCAACGTCAGCGCCGGGTATGATCCCGACTGGGTCATACGCGGTGGGGCACAGGATCTTGCCCCCGGACATCCAGTATTGATCCCCGCACGATTTCTGGATCGGCTGGAAACGCTTGAAGGCGATCAGGGAGCACGAAACCTGCTAAAGAGCCTGCCGACCCGGATCGTTCCCTTGCCGCAGGATCATGCTTCTTTCGACATCGACACCCAAGAAGACTGGCAATCATGGCTGGACCGATCCACGCCCTGAACCCGCCCGACAGTTTACGACCCGAACAGCAGGGCAACCTCACGCTCATCCAGAACAGGGCGTGTGCGCACATAGGCCGCACGCCCCTGATGGCTGACCAGTTTAGGCAGATGCAACAGGATTTCCTGTGCAGTTTCGGCGTCTTCGGAACGGATCTGATCCATATTCGGGCGCAGGCTTTCCACCCAGTCGTCACCGCATTTCACAAGCTCATATGTGTCAAACAACAGGTGCACGATCGTCGGGTTCACCGTCGGGTCGGGTGTGAACACACCCGCAGCCGCCAGATGCATGGCAGGGCACAGAACTTCGCTGGTGCCAAACAGGGCATCGTTTTGCGCGTGTGAAACAAGGACCAGTTGATCTGAGGTCACGAGCGTGCTGATTTCGCGGCCATCAAAGGATGTCCGCCGCATCGGCAGGCCCGCATCTTCGGCTAAGCGGGACGTGCCAATCCAGCGCAGTGCCGAAAACCCGCCACCATAGGTTTTCACCTGATCGCCGATTTGCAGCTCACGCGCAGCCACCGGGCCGCGCAACGTCTCAACCCGTGTATTGGCGGACAGGCCAGACGACGCTATGCCCCTGCGGGAGTGGCGCCCCCGCATCGGATCGTCAACCGTTGATGTCGATGAAAATCCCGTCCAATGGATCGGGATGGTTTCCTGCACTCGGATGTCACGCAAGCTCAACTCATTTACCCCTAAAAAACACGCCGGATACCCCGTTCGGCACTACCTGCATACTAGCAATTTGCGCCTAAACTATGAAGAAATCCTTGGAAAATAGGTGCATTTTCAATTCTTGCGAGAGTTTTTCGACTAACAACGCCATGTCCTCGCCACAATTTGCATCCTATGATTGAATTGGCCAGAGTAGCGCGATTTTTAGGCTGCATTCACTGAAGTGAATATGATTCTCGCAACCCTATCCGTCCAGACCTGGCGTCTGCTGATCCAAAGACCGCAGCAGATCGGTCAGAAGTTCATCGACCGGCTCGCACCCGATGGACAATCGCACGAAGCCATCCGGCACATCGTCGCCCCAACGCGCGCGCCGTTCGGCTGAACTGTGCACCCCGCCAAAGGACGTGGCTGGCCGAAAATACCGACAACCGTTTATGAACGCCTCGGCACTGTCTTTTGTGTCCAGCACTATCCCGATCAGAAACCCAAACCGCAACATCTGCAGTTTGGCCAATTCATGCGACGGATCACATGTCAGACCCGGATAGCGGATGGTGGACACAGCCGGATGATCAATCAGCGCCTCAGCGATGATTTGTGCCGACTGGCACATGCGATCAAATCGCACCTCAAGCGTTTCAAGTCCGCGATGCAGCAACCAGGCCGCATGGGGTGACGGGATAGAGCCCGACATTTTTCGCCAATCCAGAACCGCTTCCTGCAGGGCGACACTGCGCGTGGCAACATGGCCCATCAAAACGTCAGAATGCCCACCCGGCGCTTTCGTATCTGCCGCGACAACCACATCTGCGCCCAGATCCAAAGGACGTTGGCCAAACGGGGTCATCGTTGTGTTGTCGACGATGCTCACGCCGCCTGTACTGCGCACCGCCGTCGCAATTGCCCGAATGTCGCACAGATCAAGCCCAGGGTTAGACGGGCTTTCCATGAACACAACGTCTATACCCTCAAAACCGCCATCGGAAAAACCGAGCGTGGGCCGTTCAACCACGCGTATCCCAAGCGGCGACAGGAACCGGTCGGCCAGCAATCGCGTAACGTAATATCCATCCGATGGAACAAGCAGGGTTTGCCCCGCTTTCAACGTTGCAAACAGTGCCGCCGAGATTGCCGCCATGCCGGACGGAAATGCGATACAAGGCGCGGCTTCCAGCACAGAGAGGCTGTGTTCCAAAGCCTCCCATGTTGGATTATCAATGCGCCCATAAGCGGCGGCACCATCGGGGTCGCCCGGCAGGTGAAACATCGAACTGGACACCAGCGGCAGCGCCACCGGGTCGCCCTTTGACAGCCCCTGCCCGCGCAGGTGCAACAGATCAGCGGCACGTTTCCGAGTGTCTTCGTCCATACGTTCATCCCCCACTTCGCATCACGCAAAGATACGCGACATGACGTCGGTTCTATCTGACATCAGAGTGGTGCCCAAGGAGAGACTCGAAACCCGGCTTCACTCGACGTCACACTGTTCCACAATATTTGACCGTTAACTTGTGTCACTGACGACTTAGCCGAAGTTCCCTACCAGCCTGATCTACAGCTCGCCTCCTCATGTCGAAGCGATGCACTCCAAGTCATTTGCATCAGTCGATCTAGCTGGGCGTGTGCGCCGATAAGAGATTGCCGTCACCTAGTCACTGCAGATCTGGTCTAAAGCGCGTTCGAAATCCTGAATTTCAACTTGATATGGGAGCACAGGAAAACGTTCCGATGCGATCAACCCATCAACAAAACGCCCGAGGATCCAGTGATGTTCATGCCCCCGGTATCCGGAAAGCACCTGGAAGTAGTTCAAACAAGCCTCTCTGGCTGACATAACTCCGACTTTGATAGGTTCGCAGGCAAAAAGCACATTCGTCAAAGCCGCCCCTGTTGGCCCGATAATTGCCCGTGCTTCGGCCATCATTTTTACCTGATCAAGCAGTGACAAGCTCGCTGGATCCAGAATTTCGAAACCGCGTTTTTCCGCCAGTTCCAAGAGTTCGGACTCGTTTAGCAATGGCCTTCGCTCGGAATCGATCTCGCGTCGCGAGAAGTAGATGTTACGACTGCGCTTCCGAGTGCCTACCAACTGCTGAATTCGCTCGCGTAATGGCTCGAAATATTGCGGCTCCAGCATTTCCGTCATGCGCGGTGGGTCGGGAAGAATTGCATCTCGAAAACGATAACGCACACCTGCCTCGACTTTGAATAGTTGCTCGTCTTTGAACCCCATCAGCTCGAGAAACGTCAGTCCCCAGCCAGGCGTGTCGGAATCAATTGCGATTTTTCGCCCGTCCAATGCTCCGATCTTTGCAAGATACGGCAACCGGCCGAAATTCTGAGCGACCGCATGGAAGAAGTTATCGTAGTGCGCTGGCGAACCGCCCAGCAACACAACCGGAGCATCGACGTTTACGCTCTCACAATCATCCACAATCAACGCATGTGAGCCGGCGGCGGCAAGAATATGGTCAGTCTTCCGCAAAAAATGACTGGGATCTTCGGGTCCAAACAACTTGTCATCTTGCCAAATGTAGCGACGATCAAACACGCACAAGTCATTGACCTGTCGGCAGTTCATCGCACGAAGATTCAGACTTTCGGTCAACTCAAGCCGTTGGTTTTCCGCATATGCGTTAAACCGGAAGTCCAATGTCGATTTTGAATGCTTGTCCGCTTGCCCATCCAGTTTGGCGATGAAGTCTTGCTGATGACCAAAGGGAACTACCCGTCCCTTACCTGAAAGTCCTTTCCACCGGTTTTCAAACATATCCAGCGCATCTTGTTCTGACCCCGCCATGAGTGCGGCATCCAATGCAGCATCTTTCAGCCGTTTGTTTCCTTTTGGTGTTTCGTCAACTTCCGCTGAAAAGCGACAAATCTTGGCGTAGAAATCCAGATCAATCTCGATGCCATAGCAAGTATGTTTGTACAACAATATCTTCGACAACAGCGCATTTGCGTCTGCGTGCGTGGGCGCATGTCCGAGAGCTTCCGCACACACAATGTGGGCGGTGTCGAGTACGGTCCAAAAGTTAGCCAGATAGCTTTCTTTTTCCAATGCTCCAAACCGTGCCAGGCTTTTGGTTTGGCGACTTTCCGATCGAACAACAAATGGCAACGCCACGCATGGTTGGAAGAGTTGAGCTGCAATTGCAGCTTGTTGGCTGGCATGAGTGTCTGAATCTGCCGATGAAGCATTTCGCGCAATCTCGGTGGTAGCCGGAAGGATATGCGAGAGCCAATGCGCTTGACTGCCAAACGCCTCTTCAACCTTGGCGTTTGAAAACTCGGTTTCTATGATGCGGTTGACCGCCTGTCTTACCTTCGCCGAATCTCCATGTTTGTAGGAGTTGGACACCATTCGAAACGCCGCAGTGTTACGTACCTTGGCCTGTAACTGTTGATCACTGCTTATATCCTCGAAAAGCTCGATAGCGCGTTCTCGGTCGCCTGATCGCAAATAAGCATCAGCCGCCTTGAATCGCCCCTTATAGGGCAATGAACTCTTCATATCACCTGCCTCAAAAGCCCTGATGTAGGATTCTTCGCTTCGGGTATGGAAAGCCAGGAGTACGAGCAGTTTGCTACTATTTTCTTCGCTGCCTTCTGCCCGGACAAACTCCGAGAGCTTCTCGATCGGAGGTGCGTCTTTGTTTTCAAGTATGCCAAGCGCTATGGCCTTTTGGGTTTTCGATGGGACAGACGCGTTCTTTCTGAACATGTCAGACAGCCCCGCGATCAACGCATCACCCTTTGCCTCGCGGGCCAAATCGACATATTTTCTGAATTCGTCACCATCCTGGTAGCCTGCGCGATAACGTAAAGTACGCCTTCTCAAAGCACTTAGAAGTTTACGCGCTACGAGTGTTGTATCAGAGCCCAATTCTGTCTCTCCCAATCGTCGAGGTCAGCGCGCGCGCGACAGCAAACAGCCAGCCCACGATAATCCGACTCCAAAGCCGGCCAGCAAAAGCCGTTCTGCGCTAGCAAAGCGTTCATCACAAAGCATAAGGGGGATTGAGGATGACACAGTATTCCCCGTCTCAGCAGCCATGAACGGAGCTTTTTCCGAAGAAACGCCCAAACTACTGCCGATCGTCTCGACGATGTAGCGGCTTCCTTGGTGGAGCAAATAGTAATCGACATCTTGGACATCGAGACTTTGCTCGCCCAACAGATCTTTTATCATTTGGGGCACCACCTGTGCAGAGAAGACAAAGACGCCCCTGCCATTCATGGTCAATTCTCTTTGATCGTTGGTCGTGATCGCGCGCCCCTTGCTTCCATCACTTCCAAACACGAAGCGTCCAAGCGACCATTGCGGCGTATCACTCAGCAGTGTGGCCGTGGCGGCATCACCGAACAACAAGGCAGTGTTCTTGTCTTCTTCGTTCAAAATCTTGGAGTACGGATCGGCCGTCACAAACAACCCGCGGGTCATGCCATTGCTTTCCATGAATGACTTTACCACTGACAAGCCCATGACAAACCCTGAACACCCAAGACTGACATCAAACGTTGCGCAGGACACGGGCAGTGACATTTTCCCATGCACTATCGCGCTGGTGTGGGGAATGCCATGACCATCTGGATTTTGCGTACACACAACAAGGCATTCGATTTCAGCCAAATCCAGACCTGTTTTTGCAACCAGATCATTAATTGCCGCGACGCACAGATCAGAGGTTTCATCGTTTTCGTCTTTCCGGCGCGCATGCAAGAACCCCGTTTTATCGCGTAGAAAACTCTCATCGACGGAAAAACTTTCCATAAGATCGCCTTCCGTGCGCCCCCCAGACGGCACATAGCTTCCGATGGCCTCTATCCCGATCATTTTTTCGCTTCCATGAAGTAGATCTCCCCGGCCTCGATACCATCAAAGCTGACGGTGCTCTTGTAGATACGCGCCGGTGCATCCGTTTGTGACGTGATCTCGATGTTCTGTGGCGTTTCAGGCCAGAACTTGAAATCGGCACGAACAAACAACCAATTTGTTGGCAACTGGGTTTCAGTGTGCAGGCACATTCTGAGATGTTTGTTGAGTGGTACAACCTGTTCGATGAGAGAAAAATCAGCCAAGACACCGCTGGAAACCCTGCGCCCTGAAACCTCACATTGGGATACGATCTTCTCCTCGTCATATGGCTTTCGCAAACCTGCCTCCTGCCCGTTACCTGCAGGTCGTGCGGCTATATACACAGAGCTTTCATCGGCGCTGAGAAGGCTCATCTTGACGACCCATGTGGCGCTGTCAGTGACGATAGGTGCCTCCGAAACCGCAATCTCGATTTCAGAGCCTTCGATCATGTTGTTCACTGCGAAGGTGACGCGCCCGCTTGAAGCCGGGGCATACCCATGCTCTTGGCCAATGGCGCGCATTTCGTCAAACAAATCCGTCCCATGCAAATAGGTACGAGTTCCCTTGAAGGCGATCTTCTTCTTTATGATGTCCATTCCGCAAACTTTCTCAGCGTTCTCTTGTGATCCATCGCGAAGGGTGACGATACGCAGCCGCCCTCGGGAACGGATCGGGCGACAACCGCACCGATCTCAATTCTTGCACCATTGCCAACGCTAATCAGATTGCGCACGACTGCCGATGGACCAATCCACACATCATCGCCGATTTTCGAGTAGCCAGCGATCTGCACTGACCCCGTAATGGTTGTTCGGCTGCCAACCTCGACGCCATGACCAAGATGGGCTGCGACACTGATAATGCTGTCTTCACCAACGCTGGTGAAAGCCGGATGGAGCGCCTTTTGAACAATCGCCCCGGAAAGAACCTGCGCGCCCTTGTCCAAAAATACACCACCAGCGTGCAGAACTCTCAGAAGTTTGCCGTCGAACCGCTTGTAGAAGTGGCCATCCGCACCAATGATCGCCCCAGCTCCGACCAGAACGCCCTCGGACAATACACTGCCGGATCGCACAATCGCCCCTGCTTCGACGCACGCGCCGTCTGCGATTGAAACATTCTCTTCGATGATCGCTTTTGGGTGTATGTCGGCCTTGGAACTGATACCGGGCACCAGATCGGGACGCATTCCACTTGCAGCCATATGGTTGTGCAGCAAGTAGAATGTTCTTGTCGGATCATCCGCGACCACGGCACCGCAAGACCCGGTTAAATGCCCAGCCAAATCCGGGGTGGTCACGACTGCCGAAACATTTGAGTTTTCAAGCGCCTCTCGCAGGAAGCGTTGTGTTGCAGCCAACACAAGAGACTTTGGAAACCGGGCAGAGGCGAAATCCGTTCGCCCAACATGTGCCTGCCCTTTCACATGCGCGCCGGGAACGACCGTGGCCAGCTCAGCAAGAGCCCATTGTGCGACCTGCGATGACGTGCCGACCATAGCCTATTGCGACACAACAAGTTCGACGATGTTTCTGGGTGTATTCAACTCGTCATAAAGCTCGTCTGAGATGGTAACACCCGCCACCTCTTCCACCTTCATGACCAGCGTCGCCTTGTCCAGCGAGTCAATTCCAACATCTTCCAAAGACGCCTCTTCAGAAAGCTCAGACCAGTCGCGATCCGGAAACTGCTCTTGAAGTATCGAAAGGAAGGTGGCGTGTGTAAACTGGGACATGGAAACTCCTCACGAAATATTGCGATCTCTGGCGTGCGTTGGCCTACTGGGCGCTTAAAAGCTTTATCGACCTTTGCCCCAGAGCACCAGAGACAAACGGCACCTAAACGTTCCAGTCAACCACCCTAGATTGCAGCGATCAGAAAGCGGCACGAACCTGCGCGTTCAGCACCCTGCATCGCTACAACTTCGGAACCACATCACGCATGGCCCCGATCACGTCGTCGACCTCGTCATCGCTCATATGCGGTCCGATCGGCAAACTGAGGCACTGGGCACATATCTTCTCGGTTACCGGAAAGGATGTTCCAGCGAAATCACTGACATATGCGCCGGCCTTGTGATTTGGGATCGGATAATGCTTCAACGTTGGGATGCCGCGTTCGCGCAATTTCACTTCCAGCAGATCGCGCTTTGAGTGACGCACAACAAACAAATGCCATACGGGCACCGATTGAGCGGCAACGGTGGGAAGGGTCAAGGACTTCAACTCCGCGAATGCCTCAAGGTAACGCGATGCTATTTGTCGGCGCCGTCCATTCCATTCACCGAGCACTTTCAACTTTACCGAAAGAACTTCTGATTGCAGCGGATCCAATCGCGAGTTTTGGCCCTGAACATCGTGGACATATTTTTCAACAGAGCCGTAGTTGCCCAATACGCGACACGCCGATGCCAAATCCCCGTCGTTCGTTGTGATGGCACCGCCATCCCCAAAGGCGCCAAGGTTTTTACCGGGATAGAAACTAAAAGCCGCAGCATCACACATCGAACCGACATGCGCAGAACCAACGCACGCACCATGGGCTTGCGCTGCATCCTCGATCAGTTTGATCTGATTGTTTTCACACAGGTTTTTCAACGGTGAAACATCGGCAGGATTGCCATAAAGATGGACTACAATGATTGCACGCGTTCGGGACGTGACAGCGGCCTCGACCAATGTCAGGTCCATGTTCATGTCAGCCCAATCCGCATCAACCGGGACAGGCTTAGCCCCGACGAAGGACACTGCAAGCCAGGTTGCAATGAATGTGTGCGCAGGCACGATGACCTCGTCGCCCGGCCCGATGCCCATGGCGCGCAAAATCAATACCAGTGCATCCAAGCCGTTGCCTGCCCCAACCGCGTGCGCAGCCTGACAATACGCCGCGAACTCTCTCTCAAACCGATCCACGCTCGGGCCACCAATAAAGTAGCCCTTGGCCATTACATCGGACATCGCCAGATCAATTTCGTCTTTAAGCGCTGTGTATGTGGAGCCAACATCCAAGAACTGCATCGTTACCCTTTCCGCGCGCCGACCCAGGCGACGTACTCTTCATACTCATAGATGTAGTCATTCGTGTCATAGACATCGGACGCAAACACGCCGACAACCGTTTCGGGAACGAAGTCGTCAATGTTCCGCCATAAGCCGGGCGGCACATAAAGAATCTGATCGGGACGTGCTAGTTCAAAGCGTCTGTTGCGCTCACCATCATCCAGAGTCACTGTGACGGACCCACTGAAGCAGACCATCAACTGATGCAGTGTTTTGTGAGCATGCTCCCCCCGGCGCATGCCAACCTGTGCATTAAAAAGGCAATAAAACCGCTTCATATCAAACGGAAGATCTTCTTTTTCTAAAACAAAGAGCCCTCCCCGTTTGTCGTGAAACGTCGGTGCCGAAAAAAGTCTGACTCTATCAAGCGACATGACTACTCCAATATTGAATAACGGCTAGGCCGCTTGGACTGCCGCGAGTGATAGTTGCTATTCTACGCAATGCAAGCCGTAACATCAGGCGACTGTGGCGGAGTTTCAACAAGTCTCCGTATCCGCCAAGCGTCGGAACGGCCTTCCACCCTGAATATATCTGTCGTAGTTCGTTTTCTAACCATGCAAGAAAGCACGATGCAATGCTGCTTACCTCGGAACAGAATGCGACGCAAACTGGCCCGCCTTAATCTGATGGTTCAGTTCTGATGTTGGTGAAGGCTCGGTCTGGTTGGGCTCTGAGTTGGGTTCCGATCCCTGACGCAATCGCTCAACCGACACTGTGGTCATTTGAACCTGCGCTTTGAACGAATAGTCACACGCCCCCCAGGGTCAAAAATTAGAGGGATGCGGTGGTGCCCAAGGAGAGACTCGAACTCTCACGCCCGTGAAGGCGGGGGATTTTGAATCCCCTGCGTCTACCATTCCGCCACTTGGGCACTGCGATGGGATTACCCAAGCGCCGGGGCAAGGTCAACGAGGTTTTGCCCTGCGCCTCGCGTTTTTCTTGCGGCTAGAACATCACCCCGACCAGCCAAAGCGTGATGCCCGGAAAGGCAACCAAAATCACAACGCGGATCAGGTCGGACAAAACGAAGGGCGCGACCCCGCGATAAGTCGCGGACATCGGAATGTCACGCGCCATCGAATTGATAATGAACAGGTTCATCCCGACCGGAGGCGTGATCAATCCGACCTCGACCACGATCAGCGCGAGGATGCCGAACCAGATGCCGGCCTCTTCCGGGGTCAGGCCGAAATCCAAGACCTCGATGATCGGATAGAAGATCGGGATGGTCAGAAGGATCATCGACAGGCTGTCCATCACGCAGCCGAAGATCAGATAGGCAATCAGCATCATGGCCAGCACAACCAGCGGCGCAAAGCCCTGTGCGGACACCCAATCGGCCAGCATCTGCGGCGCTTGTGTGAAGGCAAGGAACGAATTGAAAATCTGCGCGCCCAGCACGATGAAAAAGATCATTGCGGTGGATTGGGCTGTGGCAAGGATGCTTTCCAACAGCCCCTTCCATGTCAGCCCACCGGTCATCGCACCGTAAAGCCCCGTCGCAACGGCCCCGACAGCGGCACCTTCTGTCGGCGTGAACAGGGCCTGCACCCCAGGTTTCACCCAGTTCCAGTCCGCGGCGATCCCGCCCATCACCAGACCGAATATCACCACCACCGGCCAGATCGACAGCAACGTCCGAAACCGATGTGCATAGGGCATACGTTCGGCGGTCGTGGCACTGTCTGGGTTGATACGCACCATAACGGCCACAGTCAGCATGTAACCAAGCGCCGCGAGGATACCGGGCACAAGGGCGGCAATGAACATTTTTACAATATTCTGCTCGGTCAGGATCGCATAGATCACCAGGATGACCGATGGCGGGATCAGGATGCCCAAGGTTCCGCCTGCGGCCAGCACACCTGTTGACAAGGCGTCGGAATAGCCCCGCTTGCGCATCTCGGGCAAGGCCACCTGCCCCATCGTGGACGCCGTCGCCAGCGACGAGCCACACACCGCGCCAAAGCCCGCACAAGCGCCGACCGCCGCCATTGCGACACCACCTTTACGGTGCCCAAGCCAATCGCTTGCCGCTTCGAACAGCGCGCCGGACATGCCGGACTTGGTGGCAAACTGCCCCATCAGCAAGAACAGCGGCACGATGGACAGCGAATAGCTGGAAAACGTGTCGTAAGACAGCGTCTTCAGCTGGCTGAGCGTTACGGAAGGATGCCCCATCATGTACCAGATGCCGAAAAACCCTGTCAGCCCCATCGCAAGACCGATGGGCAGGCGCAGGAAGATGGCCAGCAGCATCAGGGCAAAGGCGACAATCGCCAGTTCAATTCCGGTCATACCCGTTCCTCCTTGCCATCAAGCACCCAGTTGAAGGACCGCCAGACCGAATATGCTGCAACGATCAGAAAAAAGGCCGCGCCGATCAGGCACAAGCCAAAGGGGATCCAAAGCGGGATCTCAAGCTCATAGGTGCTTTCTGGAAAGAAGGGTTTGTCGCCCATACCAAGCGCAGTGCGCAGCCCTTCCGAGCCGAAGGGAAACTTCTCGCCAAACCCCAGCCACAACCGCCACAGAATGATAAACGCCGCGCCAGTCAGGAACAGATCGCCAATCAGACCGAGGATCGCCTGTATCCTGTCCGGCAGCTTGGAAATGAATATGTCAACGGTCACATGACCGCGTTTGAGCTGACACCATGGCATGAAGGCGAATACCGCGACGGCACATCCCATTTCAACAATCTCATAATCGCCTTTGACAGGGTCAAGGCCAAAGCCCGAAAGCGTCCGACCGATGATCGAGACCACCGTTGTCAGTGCGATCGCGACCAGAATGGCACCCCCGGAATATGCCATCCAGCGGCTGGCAAATTCCATCATGCGACCCACCCGCACCTGTGCTGTCTTTGCGATTGCCACGACTGCCCCCTTCATCCGGTGATGCACAGTTGAACATAGCCTGCGCACATAAAAAGGCTTCGGGCACGCCTTGTTGCCCGAAGCCACATCCCTCAACGATCAGTTGTCGGAATATTTCGCGACCAGCTCCTTGGCCAAGGCTACCATGCCTTCACCATCCAGGCCCTTCGATGTCATGTCCGCGGCCCAGGCTTCTGTTTGCTGGTCGCCCAAAGCACGGATTTCGGCAACGACAGCAGGATCGAGTTGGTGAATGTTGTTGCCCGAACCCGCCACGATCTCGCGCCCGATCACGTCACCTTTGTCGAAGGACGCGCCGGCCCAGCCCGACGTCTCAAGGCCCGAGTTGGCGTCGATCACGGCTTTCAGGTCATCCGGCAGGTTTGCATAGGTGTCCTTGTTCATCGCCCAGATGAAGAACGTGTTGTAAAGTGAGCGGTCACCCGGGAATTCAGTGTGGCTGTCAGCCAATTCATGCAGCTTCAGCGGCGGCACGATTTCCCATGGGGTCACACCCCCGTCGACCACGCCTTTCGACAAGGATTCGGGGAAGGTCGGCATGGGCATCCCGACGGGGGATGCGCCAAGGGCCTCGAGCAGCGCATTGGCCTGACGCGACGGGCCACGCAGCTTCAAGCCCTGAAAATCGTCCAGCGCCATGACAGGCTCGCCTTTCTTGTGGACAATACCGGGGCCATGAACATGGGTTGCCAACAGTTTGACGTCTCCCATCCGCTCCATCAGATATTTTTCCGAAAACTCCCACGCGGCTTTCGACGATGCCTCGGCGTCACGGCTGGTCATGAACGGCAGTTCGAATGCCTCGGCTTCGGGGAAGCGACCCGGTGTATAGGCGGGCAGCGCCCAGCCACAGTCGATCACCCCATCGCGGATCTGATCATAAAGCGCCTGGGGCTTACCGCCCAGTTGCATGGCTGGGTACAGCTCAACCTTGATCCGACCACCGGATTCCTTCTCCACCTTCTCGGCCCAGGGCGTCATGAAGTAGAGCGGCGTTGACCCTTTCGGCGGCAAGAAGTGCTGACAGCGCAACGTGACCTCTTGCGCGAAGCTGGCACCTGCGGTCAAACTCAGGGCAACAGCACCGGCAAAAGCAGTTTTCATGGTGAATTTCATATCGCTTCCTCCCAAACGCGAACTATGTCCGGTCCGCCACGGTGGCTCCTCCACCCCGCAGACAGACCGATAAAAACAGGCTCGTCCCCGTCACGCAAGTATTATCGACTGATTGGTCGGGTTTGTTTGTGATCCTGTCGCTGAAATATTCGTAACCAAAACTCGTTGCATGCGCAACAACCATATAAACATGGTGCTTTTTCTGATGTTTAACGCATGAAATAAAGGCGATGGCGCAGCCGGTCGCTTGCCGGCCGGTTCAAATTTCGAACCGTTCAAAAAGAATCACTGCTTACAGCCGTTCCGCAGAAAACGTGTCACAGCTCCGCATATCGCCGCTTTCGAACCCACGCACAAACCAGCTTTGGCGCTGTTCAGAGGTGCCGTGGGTGAAAGTGTGCGGCATGGGCACACGACCAGAGTTGCGCTGCAACGTATCGTCGCCAATCTGGCGGGCCGCATTCATTGCTTCGGCAATATCGCCACGCTCCAGCGTGCCGAAGCGGGCCTGCGCCTCGCGTGCCCAGATGCCCGAATAGCAATCGGCCTGAAGCTCGATCCTGACCGAGATCGCGTTCGCCTCGGCAGTGCTGACCTGCGCGCGGATTGAATTTGCCTGCCCCAGAATACCCAGCTCGTTCTGCACGTGGTGGGCCACTTCATGCGCCACCACATAGGCCGCTGCAAAATCGCCTTTTGCCCCCAACTGGCGCGACAGCGTGGTGAAAAACGCGGTATCCAGATAGACTTTGCGATCACCGGGGCAATAGAACGGCCCGGTGGCCCCCGATGCGCCACCGCACGGGCTTTGGGTGACACCTTTGAACAATACCAGCGTCACCGGATTATAGGGTTGCCCGACCTGAGTGCGAAACAGTTCGTCCCACACCTCTTCCGTATCCGCCAGGGTGACCGAGACAAACTCGCCTTCCTGCCGGTCGGCCTCGGTAATCTCGCCGCCGCCGCTACTGCTCAGCGTGCCGCCGCCCTGAAGGAAGGGTGTCACATCCACGCCAAGGAAATACCCGATGGCCAGCACCGCCAACAAACCAAGCCCGCCAACCTGCGCCGCGCCACCGGCACGCCTGCGATCCTCTATGTTCCGACTTCCGCGCCGACCTTGCCATTTCATCTTGATATTCCTTTTACCCACCCGAGAACCGAAGTATCGGACCAATACGCAATCGTTTCACAACCAGTTTACCGGCCAAACCACTTCTATCAAGACATGATAACCCGCCTGTCCCTTGACCTTGCGCACGGGGCATGGTTCGTGAACAAAAACACGAGGCACGCAGATGATCAGGCGTCTTTATGATTGGACGATGGGTTTGGCAGACACCCGCCACGCGCTATGGGCGCTGGCGGTGGTGTCATTTCTGGAAAGCTCGGTCTTTCCGATCCCACCCGATGTCCTGATGATCCCGATGATCATCGCCCGCCCCTCGCGCGCCTTTGTGATCGCCACCGTGGCCTTGGTGTCCTCGGTCATTGGTGGGGCGTTTGGCTATTTCATCGGCTGGGGGCTTTATGAAAGCGTCGGCCAGCCGGTGCTGGAGTTTTATGGCAAAACTGCCGAATTTGGCCATTTCGCCGAGACCTATAACCAATGGGGCGCCTGGGCGGTGCTGATCGCCGGCGTCACCCCGTTCCCCTATAAGGTCATCACGATCCTGTCGGGATCGACCGGGCTGAATTTCGGCATCTTCATGGTGGCCAGCGTGATCGCGCGCGGTCTGCGTTTCTTCATCGTTGCCGCATTGTTGTGGAAATTCGGCGCACCCATTCGTGATTTCATCGAACGTCGATTGGGCTTGATGTTCATCCTGTTCGTGGTGATCCTGCTTGGCGGCTTCTATCTGGTGAAATACCTATGAGATTTCTCGACCGTTTCTCGACCTCGCAGCTTATTGCCTTTGCCGCCGTCTCGTCTGCGCTGATCCTTGGCGGTGCCTTCGTCTTTCAGGCCTTGGGCTTTGCGCCCTGCAAGCTGTGCCTGTGGCAAAGATGGCCCCATGCCGCCGCCATCGTGATCGGTGGTCTGGCCCTGTCCACCAAACAGAAAGCTCTTGCCTGGATCGGTGCGTTGGCAGCCGCGACCACCTCGGCACTTGGGTTTTACCATTCAGGCGTCGAGCGTAAGCTGTGGGAAGGCCCCTCGGCTTGCACCGGCGGCGGGGTGGCCGATCTGTCGGTCGATGACCTGTTGTCGAAGATCAACGAGGCCCCCCTGATCCGCTGCGACGAGATTCCGTGGGAGATGTTTGGCATCACCATGGCAAACCTGAACGCGGTGGGATCGCTGGTTTTGGCTATCATCTGGGTTGTGGCCGCGACGCGGAAGACCTGATCAGTCCTGCTTGCCCCTAAGCAACTGGCGCAGAATCCCGTGAAAAATCTGCACGTCGGCGCGGGTCATCGGCATCCGGCTCCACATATTCCTGAGCGTGGTCTTCATCACCGGCGCCTTGGTCGGCGGATAAAAGAACCCAGCCTCGTCCAGACGGGTTTCATAATGCTCGGCCAGTTTCTCGATCTCGATGGCTTGCGCGCGTTCGGACCCCGCCCATTCCATCACGTCGTGGCTCACCTCGGCGGTCTGGCGGCGCCATTCATACGCGGTCAGAAGCACGCATTGCGCCAGGTTCAGGGACGCAAATTCCGGGTTCACCGGGACCGAGATGATGGCGTTGGCGCGCGCCACCTCGTCATTCTCCAATCCAGTCCGCTCTGGCCCGAACAGGATGGCAACCTTCTTGCCCGCAGCCCGCATCGCGCGGGCTTCGGCCATCGCGCGTTCGGGGCTGAGGATCGGTTTTGCCAAATCGCGCGAACGTGCTGTCGTGGCATAGACATAATCGCAATCGCCGATCCCGTCAGCAAGGGTTTCATAGACCCCTGCCCCATCCAGCACCCGACCGGCCCCTGATGCCATGGCAACCGCGGACGGGTTCGGCCAGCCGTCACGTGGGGCGATGATCCGCATCCGCTCAAGCCCGAAATTCAGCATCGCCCGCGCCGCCGCACCGATATTTTCACCCATTTGTGGGCGCACCAGCACGATTTCTGGCTGCGGCCCAAGAATACCCGTCTTTTGATCCGCCACCGCCGACCCTTCCTTTTGATTGGGCGCGTGATACGCTGAGTGCAGGATCAGGGCAAGCACGAGGTCTATCATGGCGTATGACGAAGGGCTCTACGAACTTCTCAAGGACGATCTGGCCGAGCGTCAGGGGCTGGTCGAGAAACGAATGTTCGGCGGCATTGCCTTCATGCTGAATGGAAATATGCTGTGTGGGGTGCATAAGGACGGGGCGATGTATCGCGTCGGCAAGGACAATGAAGCCGCTGCGCTGGCCGTGCCGGGGGCAAAACCGATGGCGTTCACGGGGCGGCGCATGGGGGGCTTCATTGAAGCGGGATCCGAGGCGATGGCGGCAGACGATGCTCGCGCTGCGTTGCTGCGCATGGCGCTGGAATATGTCACCGCGTTGCCTCCTAAGTGACGCGCAACCTCTTGTCAGGCTTGCAAAGACGCTCTAGCCGTCTATGAAGCTGCAAACACCCCACGAAGAGGATCGCGCGCGATGGCCGAGACAGACATTGAACTTCCCCAGCTCTATCTTGTGACCCCGCCCGAGTTTGAACTGTCGCGCTTTCCCGAACAGTTGGCCCATGTGCTGGACAGTCACGACACGGCCTGCCTTCGTCTGTCGCTGGCCACATCGGACGAGGACCGCATCATGCGCGCCGCCGACGCCTGCCGCGAGGTTGCCCATGCCCGCGACGTGCCCATCGTGATCGCGGAACACGCGCTGATGGTCGAACGTCTTGGGCTGGATGGCGTGCATCTGGGCGACGGCGCGCGCCGGGTGCGCAAGACCCGCGACGATCTGGGGGCTGATGCCATTGTCGGTGCGTTTTGCACCGCCTCGCGCCATGACGGCATGACAGCAGGGGAAGTCGGTGCGGATTACGTGAGCTTTGGGCCTGCAGGCGCAAGCGGGCTTGGCGATGGCACCCGCGCAGAAGCCGACCTGTTTGACTGGTGGTCAAAGATGATCGAAGTGCCTGTGGTGGCCGAGGGCGCGTTGGACGAAGACACCATTCGCACCCTGACCCCCTTCACCGATTTCTTTGCCATTGGCGAAGAAATCTGGCGCACGGATGATCCGTCGTCGGCGTTGGCCCGCCTGATGGCCGCAATGGAAGGCTAGGCCGGTTCGACGTTCAACCTGCCCAAACCGTCCCGGACAGCGGCTTCGCAATGGGCCGCAAGATCTTTCCGACTGGCAAATTCAGACACTTTAACCGGCGTGTGATACTTCACCTCGACGCGGCCTTGCCTGCGGGCCGCGAGCGTTTGCACCAGATGTGGCGCGAACCCCATGTCACCCCACCAGCCATAAAATCGCGGATCGGCGCCTTCAGGCGCGACATAGCGCACCGTCACCGGCTGCACCCACATGAAATCGCGCAACTCAGGCGCAAAGAACGCCGCGAAAAGCGTTGACTTAAATGGCAGGACACGGCGCGAGTCGCTGGATGTGCCTTCCGGGAAGAACAGCAGCTTGTGCCCGGCCTGAAGGCGCTGGCGGAAGATTTCGATCTGTTGTGTGGCCTCGCGCCGGTCGCGGTTGATAAACACGGTGCCCGTCGCACGCGCCAGCCAGCCAATGCCGGGCCAGTCTGCGACCTCGGATTTCGACACGAAGTAAACGCGCTTCTTGGCATTGAGCGAGAAGATATCAAGCCACCCCGCATGGTTCGCCACCACCGCCCCTTTTTGTCGCATTGGCGTTCCGATCGTCTTGAACGGGATACCAAGGATCAAGAAGGCCATACGACAGACAAACTGCGTGATATGTGGCGTAAAGGGGCGCTTGATCCCGAAAAATGGCCGCTCGATCAGGCGGATCAACAGCAGAACACCCAAACCGCCGAACACCAGCACCGCCAGTGGAAACCCGCGCGCAATAATTCGCAGCCAATCCGCGCCGGACGGATGGAAGGCATGCGGCTCTGGTTCGCCCTGCCAGAGGGCCGTCATACGCGCGCCTTTCCAGCGTATATTGCTTTGTGTTTCGCGCTCATCTGCTTGGTATCCATGATCAGACACACATCGGTCGTGTTGAAATCATGATCAATATAGGCACCATCGCCCACAAAGCCACCCAATCGCAGATAGGCCTTGATCAACGAAGGCACAGCCCGCATCGCCGCAGGCCGGTCGATCTGGGCCTGGTCCATCAGGTTCATCGATTGGTAATGTGCAGCTTGCGCCTTGACCCGCAATGCCTCGGGGGCCAGATGGCGATGGTGTAGCAATGACAACGGGGCAGCCAACGCATCAATATCGGTGCCGTGAAACGAGGCGACACCGAACAGCAGATCAATCTCGTGCTGCGTCACGTAATCCGCCAGTCCGGTCCACAGAACCATCATGGCATGTCCCCCACGGTAATCCGGATGAAGGCAGGAACGGCCCAGTTCCAACAGCTTTCGACCGGACGTCCGCAAGGGTGTCAGGTCGTATTCATCCTCGGAATAGAACCGCGACACGGCATGTTCGGACGTCGACAGGTTGTCCCCGTTCAGCAGACGGTAAACACCCACCGCGGGACACCCTTCCCGCGCCTGATCGAACAGGATCAGATGATCAAAATAGGGGTCAAACGCATCGCGTTCCAATCGGGCGTCGTGATCGACCAGATCACCTGTGCCGCCCAATTCGTCGACAAAAACATCATATCGCAACCGCTGGGCCGCGATCAGGTCAGCCTCATCCCGGGCCAGACGCAGGACAAAATCGGGTTCAGTCATCGTCATTAACGTTTTGCTAACTTTGCTGGGCTTTTATGGCGATGGGTTCGGGTTTGCAACAGAGCGGGCAATCCCCTAGGTTGTTTGACAGCATATCAACTTACTTTAGGTTGACTTCGGAGGTTCGAAAACAGGGATGAGGTCAATGCGCTCAGAAACAATCACCTGCTTCCCGGCATGTTCGAAATTCACGGTGATCTTGCCGCCGATGTTGGACTGCACTTGTCCAAGGCCCCAATCGGACTTCTGGGGATGACGCACCAGCATACCCGGTTCCAGCAGCGATCCCATATTCATCCCTATCCCTTTCCAAGGCATCTTCCATGACACAACAAGACCGCGACCTGACTGCGCTTATCGGCTCTCGTATCTGCCATGATCTTATCAGCCCTCTGGGGGCAATCGGCAATGGGGTTGAATTGTTGCAGCTTTCCGGGATGGCGGATAGCCCGGAAATGGCGTTGATTGCTGAAAGCGTCACCAACGCCAACCTGCGCATTCGTTATTTTCGGGTGGCGTTCGGCGCAGCCGACGACGATCAACTGATTGCGGAAAATGAAATTCGCGCTGTTCTGGCGCCCGGTGTGGATGGCCGCAAGATCGAAGTGGATTGGCGCCCAAATGGCAGCCAACCGCGAAGTGCTGTCAAGCTGGCATTTCTGGTCCTCCAATGCTTTGAGACCGCGATGCCCTGGGGCGGGCATGTCGATGTGCGGTTTGATGGCGAGCATTGGAGAATTCGTGGACAGGCCGACAAGATCAAACTGGACCATGAATTGTGGGCCATGCTGACCACCCAGCAGGGCACCACCGACGTGCCCCCCGCGCAGGTGCATTTCGCCCTGATCGCGCCGGAACTGGCACGCCAGAAGCGCAGCATGGGTGTCACACTGTCCGAACATTCGATCAGTGTGGAATTCTAGCGGGATCAGGCGCGGATCGTCCCGTCGCCTTCGACCAGATACTTGAACGACGTAAGCTGTGCGGCCCCCACCGGCCCGCGCGCATGCATTTTACCGGTGGCGATGCCGATCTCGGCGCCCATGCCAAACTCGCCCCCATCGGCAAACTGAGTCGAGGCATTGCGCATCAGGATCGCGCTGTCGAGCCGGGTGAAGAACCGTTCAGCAGTCACGTCATTTTCCGTCAGGATCGCATCGGTGTGCGAGGACGAGTATCGGTTGATATGGTCAATCGCCGCATCCACATCGTCCACGATCCTGGCGGCGATGATGCTGTCCAGAAACTCCTTACCCCAGTCGTCATCGGTGGCAGCGACCGTGCCGGTCAGGCCCGCACCCGCATGGACCTCGACCCCCGCATCCATCAGATCGTTTAGGATTTTTTGCCCGAGGGCCACCGTGTCGCGGTGCACTAAAAGACACTCCGCTGCACCGCAGATCCCTGTTCGCCGTGTCTTGGCATTCATCACCACACGCGCGGCCTTGTCCGGGTCCGCATCCTTGTCGAGATAGATATGCACGATGCCTTCCAGATGGGCAAAGACCGGCACACGGGCTTCGCGCTGCACCAGCCCGACCAGCCCCTTGCCACCGCGCGGCACAATCACGTCGATATAGTCCGTCATGGTCAGCATCTCACTGACCGCCGCGCGGTCACGGGTCGGCACGCGCTGGATCGCATCTTCGGGCAGACCGGCAGCACGCAACCCGTCTTGCAGACAGGCATGGATCAACCCGGCGGAGTGAAAGCTCTCGGACCCGCCGCGCAGGATCACAGCGTTGCCCGCCTTCAGACAAAGCGCACCGGCATCCGCCGTGACGTTCGGGCGGCTTTCATAGATCACGCCGATCACGCCCAAAGGCGTGCGCACGCGTTTGATGTGCAGGCCCGTGGGCTGATCCCACTCCGCCAGCACCTCGCCCACCGGGTCAGCCTGGCGGGCCACCGCGCGCAGCCCGTCGCACATGCCCTTGATACGATCCTCGTCCAGCATCAGCCGGTCCAGCATCGCGGGCGACAGGCCCTTGTCGCGCCCGAACGCCATATCCTTTTCGTTGGCCGCAACGATCTCGGCCCGCCGGTCCCAACAGGCATCGGCGGCAGCCAGCAGCGCCTTTTCCTTGGCCTCGGCTGGGGCGAAGGCAAGATCCTTGGCCGCGGCCCGCGCGCGGCGGCCAATCTCGGTCATCATGGCGGTGATGTCTTCGCTCATATCTGGTCTCCGTCTGCTTGGTCGTCCGCCCTTAAAGGGCCATGTCGTCACGATGGATCAGGGCGGCGCGGCCCGGATAACCCAGGATCGCCTCGATCCGGTCGGACCGTTGGCCTTTGATGGCCCGCGCCTCGTCCGCGGTGTAACGGCTCAGCCCTGCGCCCAGATGGGTGCCATCGGGGCCATGTATCTCGATCGGGTCGCCGCGCTGGAAATCGCCGCGCACATCCGCAACACCGGCGGGCAGAAGCGACTTGCCCGAGCGCAAAGCCCGCTCGGCCCCCTGATCGACCGTCACCGCACCGCGCGCTTTCATCGAGGCGATCCAGTGTTTGCGCGCCGCCTTGGGGTCGGTGCGTGCCGTGAACAGCGTGGCCGCCTCCCCCGCCTCAAGCGCAGACAGCGGACTGGTGCGCGACCCAAGCGTGATGGTCATGTCACAGCCCGCGCCGGTTGCGGTTTTCGCGGCCATCAACTTGGTCTTCATGCCGCCTTTCGACAGCCCGGTGCCCGCGTCGCCCGCCATCGCCTCGATCTCAGGCGTGATGGTGTCGATCACGTCATAGCGCGTGGCGGCGGGATCGTCCTTGGGGTTGCCGGAATAAAACCCGTCCACATCAGACAAAAGCACCAGATGATCTGCGCCAACCGTAACAGCGACCTGTGCAGCCAGACGATCATTGTCACCAAAGCGGATTTCATCGGTGGCGACCGTGTCATTTTCATTCACAATTGGCACAACACCCAGTGACAGAAGGGTTTCCAACGTCGCGCGGGTGTTCAGATAGCGCCTGCGGTCGGCGCTGTCCTCCAACGTGACAAGAACTTGCGCGGTGGTCGCACCCAGCGGCGCTAATGCTTCTTCGTAAGCCCGTGCCAGCCGGATTTGTCCAACCGCAGCCGCGGCTTGTGATTGTTCCAACGACAAGGTGCCTGCAGGCAGCCCCAACACGCCGCGCCCCAGTGCGATAGACCCCGAAGACACCAACACAACATCCGCGCCCCGCGCCTTCAACGCGGCCACATCAGCGGCCAGCGATTGCAACCAGTCAGACTTCAATGCCCCGGACGCGACATCGACCAGAAGCGCCGAGCCGATCTTGACAACAATCCGATTGGCATCGGTCAGGGTTGCCACGTCTGTTTCTCCTCTTGGGGTTTCTGGCGGATGCGGTCGTCCGAGATCTGTTTGCGCAGGGCCCGCAGCACGTCGGTCGTGCCTTCATGGGCAACACCAGACATCATCATCACAGGGCCTGCCGCCGCCTCAAGCGCCTTGCGCTTTTCGGCACGTTCCTCGTCATCCAATGCGTCGATTTTGTTCAGAACCGTGACACGGGGCTTGCCACCCAGAATGTCCCCATAGGCTTCGATTTCGGTGATAATGGTCTGCCAATCCTCCACCACGTCTTCGGCGGTGCCATCGACCAGGTGCAACAGAACCGAGCACCGCTCGACATGGCCAAGGAACAGATCACCAAGACCGCGCCCTTCGGACGCCCCCTCGATCAGGCCGGGAATGTCGGCCACAACAAACTCTTCCCCATCCACGCCGACCACGCCCAGATTGGGGTGCAGGGTGGTGAACGGGTAATCCGCGATCTTGGGGCGCGCATTCGACGTGGCGGCAAGAAAGGTCGATTTGCCCGCATTGGGCAGACCCAGCAGGCCAACATCCGCGATCAGCTTAAGGCGCAGCCAGATCGTGCGCTCGACCCCCTCTTGCCCAGGATTGGCGCGACGTGGGGCGCGGTTGGTCGAGCTGGTGAAATGCAGGTTGCCAAAGCCGCCATTGCCGCCCTTGGCCAGCACGAAACGCTGCCCGACCTCGGTCATGTCGGCGATCACAGTGTCCTGATCTTCATCCAGAATTTCGGTCCCGACGGGCACCCGCAGGACGATGTCATCACCGTCCGGGCCGGTGCGCTGCTGCCCCATGCCGGGGCGCCCGTTGCCTGCGAAAAAATGCTGTTGATAACGAAAGTCGATCAGAGTGTTCAGCCCATCGACCACCTCGACCACCACGTCACCGCCGCGCCCGCCATCGCCCCCATCGGGGCCGCCATATTCTATGAATTTTTCGCGCCGAAATGACACGCAGCCCCCGCCGCCGGACCCGGAACGGATATAGACCTTTGCGAGATCGAGGAATTTCATGGGGCATACGCCTTTTCTGGTTACGGTATTGGCGATAGAGGGAAATGAGCCGAGGCTCAAGAGTTCAAGGCGGTTTGCGGTGCAAACAGCTTATGGATGTGATGGTCGTGGCAAGCTGAAACTGCGCAGGGGAAAATCGCCATTGCGCGCCGTGCACCTGCCCGTTGTCGGTTCGATTTCCACAAACCCCAGCTTGGACAACACCCGCACCGAAGCCGGATTGTCTTCAAACACCGTCGCACCAATCGCATCCCAATCGTATCGCGACCAAACATGCGCGATCAGTTTCTTCCCCATCTCGGAAGCGAACCCTTTGCCCCAATGATCCGGCGCGAACATGTAACCGAGTTCCGGACCGCCTTCGTCGCGACACATGACACCCATGGCTCCGACAAGTTCCCGGTTGTGAAACACCGGACCAGCCATGCCCACCGCCGGGTCGCAGGGGATGCAACGCGATTTCGTGAACGCGGGATCTGCGGGCCACGGCCAGCTTGCGGTCATGCGCACCACGTCGAAATGCGACACCAGCGCGTGGAAGGCATCTGCATCCGCGGGTTGTGCGCGGCGCATCATCAAACGCTCGGTGATCAAACGGGTCATCATTCGCGCAACGCCCAATCCGACTGACTTAGCTCGACTTTTATCAGTTCAACATCAATGCCTTGAGAAGCACAGTTGACGTGTTCAACCACGCCCGTGTGGCGAAATCCAAGGGATTGCAACACGGCGCGCGACGCGTGATTGCCGGCGAAGTAGCCCGATCCGATCTGGTCGATCTCAAGATTTGTAAACGCCCAGTCGACCAATGCTCTTGCCGCCTCGGTCATCACACCGCGCCCCTGATGCGCGCGTCCCAACCAATAACCAAGCGTCGGATCAAGCCCGACCACCCCCAAGACCTGCCCGTGTTCTTCAATCGCCAGTCCGCCCAGCGGCGATGTGTCGGCCAGATGGGCCAGAAACCCGTTGAAATCTGCAAGCGTATAGGGATGCGGCACGACGGTCAGCCAGCGCGCAACCTCGTAGTCGTTAAGCAGGCTGACCACCTGATCGCCATCCCCGACCGTCAGCGGACGAAGCGTCAACCGCCCCGCCCTGATGCCAAAATCATGTTTCATGGCAGGCTGTTACAGCATCTTCCTGATATAGGTCCAGGTTGGCACATTGGCGTTACGCGCAACGCAATGGCTTTCCGCATCCCCGATATATTCGAACCCCGCATGGGTCAGCACACGGGCCGAGGCCGCGTTGTCCTGAAACACCTCGGCAAAGATCGATGTGTTTTCCTGTGGGTTCGCAGCGACGATTGCCTGCACGGCTTCCGACGCGATCCCGGTGTTCCAGAACCCCGGCGCGACCCAATATCCAAGTTGGGATTGTGCCCGATCCAGATGGGTCAGGCTGATCACACCCAGAACCTCGCGCCCATCGGCGCGGGCGGCGTCCATCACCCAGACATCTTCCCGGCGCCCATCCTGCAACGATCGTTCGATGAACGCCTCGGTCGTGCCGGGCGGCAGAGGGTGCGGGATCGACCGCGTGCCGGAAGCCACACGCTCGTCCGCCGTGTACATGGACAGCATCCCCACATCCGAACGGCGGACAGGGCGGAGCACAAAGCGGTCCGCCTCAATCAGCGGCTGGCGTGTGATCTCAACATGCTTCATGGCTTTCCCTCCTCTGAAAAGCGCAGAACACACCGGGTTGGTCAGTTCTTCCTCGTGGACATATCGCAGGATATGGGGGGCAATAAGACCAAAATGTGATTTCCCAGTGAATGGCAGATAGGTATTTGAAACAAAAAGAAAAGGGGCCGGCTATCACAGCCGGCCCCTGGTTTTTCACAACCTTGTCAGGTTCGGCTTACTCAGCGGCCTCCGCCACCGGGAGAACCGAAATAAAGGTGCGGCCTTTCAGGCCCTTATGGAATTGGACGTGACCTTCAACGGTCGCGAAGATCGTGTGATCCTTGCCCATGCCCACATTGGCGCCCGGCCACATTTTCGTGCCGCGCTGACGCACGATGATATTGCCCGGAATCACGACTTCACCGCCGTATTTCTTGACGCCAAGGCGACGACCGGCTGAGTCGCGGCCGTTACGGGATGAACCGCCTGCTTTTTTATGTGCCATGCTATCTCTCCTTAGCTCAGATTAGGCCAGCGTTTTGGCCTGCTCAACCCACTCGGGCTTGATTTTGACAGCGTCAAAGCTGTCAGCGTCAACGGCCGCAAGCTGGGCGAAGGTGGTGATGCCGGCTTCGGCCAGCTTCTTGGCGGCGGCGGGGCCGACACCGGTGATTGCTGTCAGGTCATCCGATGCAGCGGCTGCCGGAGCTTCCGCTTTCTCGGGCGCAGCCTTTTTCGCAGCAGCTTTCTTGGCCGGAGCAGCAGCAACGCCACCCGAAACCGAACCTGCGCCGATGGCGGCTTTCACACCCGACTTGTCCGCACCTTTTTCAAGGATGTCGGTCACACGCAGGAGCGTCAGTTGTTGACGGTGACCCTTGGTACGCTTCGAGCTGTGCTTACGGCGACGCTTCACGAAGTGAATGACTTTCTCGCCTTTGATCTGGTCGATAACCTCGGCCTGCACGCCAGCACCAGACACGGTGGGGGTGCCGACGGTTGCACCAACCATCAGAATCTCGTTGAACTGGACTTTTTCGCCCGCTGCAGCTGCCAGCTTTTCGACGCGCAGAACGTCGCCAGCCTGGACTTTATACTGCTTGCCGCCGGTTTTCAGAACCGCAAACATTTGATCTTCCTTCATATTCCGCGTTCTGTGGCCCCGGATAACCGGCGTTTGACGAAGGGAGGATCCCTTCACTTACCTCGAACAGCGCGCCCCGATGGGCAAAGTTAAACACGCCCACTCGGGAATTTCCCGGTAGGAGTGGCGGCTTATCGGGTGAAATCGCCTGCAAGTCAAGCCGGTTTCCAAGGAAATTCACCCCGGCGCACCGCCATACCGCAGCCATGTCTGCGAGCGGAACAACCCTTGCGACCCTTGGCATGACATATTAGGCCATGGATGGAAACATCCCGCACGTGCGCCCTTTGCACATGCCCCCCGATCCGAGCGCAAGGAGCCCGTGATGCTGCCGCTGAATTCCAACCAGATCCCGGCCATGTTCAACCGCGCCATGGGGCTCGCGCGCAGCGGCAAACCGCGCGAAGCGCTGGATGTGCTGGCGCAACTGGCAAAAATCGCTCCGAAACGTGCCGAGATCCCTTTTCACATGGGGCAAATCCACATGCAGGCCGGGCGTCCCAAGGATGCGTGCCACTTTCTGGCCCGGGCCGCCAGTTTGGCCCCGGGTGAGGTAAAGGTCTGGCAGGCTTATGCCGCCGCCATCGCAACCCATGGCGACGATGCCGCCCGGGCGGATGCAAAAGCGCAGTTGAAAGCCGCCAATCTGGGACAGCGGGATCGCAAGGCCATCGCCCGAGCGATGGATGCCATGCCATCCAGCACCGCCCGGATGACGACCAAAGTGTCGACCGCCGAGATCAACAAGCTGGTCGCGCAGATCAATGCCGGCCAGATCGCCGAGGCCGAAGCCCAGGCGCGCCAGTTGATCGCGACCCGTGGTGGCAGCGAAGTCCTGTCGACCATTCACGGCGCCGCCCTAGCCAGCCTGGGCCGCAGCGACGAGGCCGAAGCCGCTTTTCGCGCCGCCCTTGCCATCGACCCGGATTACGGCGAGGCAGCGGCGCAACTGGGTCAGTTGCTTCTGGCGGCGGGGCGTCATCAGGATGCCAAGCCCTTGCTGCTTCACGCAAGGCGATTGATCCCGCACAACCCCATTGTTCTGGGCAATCTCGGCAAGCTTTATCAGGATCTTGGCTCTCCGACCGAGGCGGTGGACTGTCTTGACCGGCTTCTGAAACAGGACCCGGACAACCGTTTGGCCCTGATGACGCGGGCGCAGGCCCATATCACGCTGGAAGACGCGGCCGCCGCGATGTCCGATCTGGACCATCTTGAGCGGCTTGCCCCCCCCACCGGCGAAACACTGGCGCTTGGGGCAGTGGCCCGAAAACTGGCAGGCGACGTGGATGGGGCCCGCGACCGGATCGACGCGGCCCTGAAGGCGGACCCGGGCAGCCTGCGGGTTGTCACCATCGCGGCCAATATCCTGCAACAGTCAGGGGCGATGGACGACGCCGACACCGTTCTGCGCGACGCCCTTGCCCGCGATGTGCGCTCTGGCGCCATTTACCGGATGATTGCACATGGCAAGAAGCTTGCCGCCGATGATCCGGTGGTCACCGAGATGAAAGAGCTTTGGTTGTGTGATGACCTGCCGGACGAGGGTCGCATGGATTTGGGCTATGGCCTTCTGAAAGTGATGGAAGACCTCGGCGACTATGATCAGGCCTGGCACTATCTGGCACGTGCGAACGAGATCATGGCGACGCGCCATCCCTATGATCGGGCCAAGGCGCAGCGGGACTTTGACAAGCTCCGTGCATTTCTTGAAGGCTTTGACAGAAACCGGATCGGAACGGTCGGCTATCAGGACAACCAGACCATATTCGTGACCGGCCTGCCCCGCTCGGGCACAACGCTGGTCGAACAGATTCTGGCCAGCCATTCGACCATCACCGGTGGTGACGAGCTTGGTATCCTTCACCCGCTGGCGTTTCAGGCCGTGGCCCAGACCGACCGTGACGGCGACACCATCGCCGATATGACCGCCGCCCGGTTCGAGCAGATCGGTCGTGACTATCAGGCCGCGATCGACATACGCGTGCCGGGTGCAGACCGGATCACCGACAAGACGATCTCGACCTATCAGATTGCGCCGCTGGCGTGGCTGTCACTGCCCAATGCCAAGATTGTCGTCCTGCGCCGCGATCCGCGCGACAACCTGTGGTCGATCTTCAAGAACCGGTTTGTGACCGGGTTGCATCTGTATTCCTACAACCAGTCCGACCTTGTCGAAACCTACCGCCTGTTCACGGAATACCTTGCCCTGTGGCGGGACATGGCGCCCGAACGCATCTATGAGCTTCAATATGAAGCCCTTGTCGCCAACCCCGAGGAAGAGGTGCGCAAGCTTCTGGAGTTCTGCGAATTGGAGTGGGAGGACGCCTGTCTGAACTTCCACAAGACCGACCGTGACGTCAAAACCCTGTCTTTGGCGCAGGTGCGACAACCGCTTTACAACTCGTCCATCGGAAAATGGCGCCGCTACGAACAGCAGTTGAGCGAGATGATCAACGGGTTGAAAGGTCTGGACGGGGTGCCAGAAGACTGATCACGGACGCCCCTGCCCCGTGCCCATCCGACGCAGGAGTTACAAGTCCTGCTGCGCCCCGAACTCGCCCACCGCGCGACCAAGGTCGGCGGACAATCTGATGTATATTTGATCCAGTGCCTCGAACATCGCGTGGTTCAGGGCATGCCCGGCCTCGGTTTCGGAAAACGCCACATAGTCATCCAGCACCTGCTGCGAAACCGGACCGTAAGCGGTCGACAGGAAGGCATACAGCCACTCCGATGTATCGCGCCGGATCTCGACCTCCTGCGACCAGACCTCGAACAGGATTTCCTGTTCGGTCAGCTTTTCGGCGGGCACCGGATGGGCATCGGTCATGGCACGCAGAAACGCATAGTTGGAATTCAGCGCGCCCATCACATTGCGCTCCACAAGATCGTTGACTTCAACAAACCGCAAAATGGCGTCTTCATGCGGGGTCAGCGCGCGACCGCTTGACCATGCGCTACGAGCACGCTCTTCGACATCGGCATCCAGAAAGGCGCGGCGCGCAGTGATTTCCAGATCGACAACGCTTTGGATGTCGTCTGATTCATAGAAATCACAAAGCGCATCAAGATGACCTGCATCCAGCGCGGCTTCCATCGCCACTTCCGCGTCGCTCTTCAGCCGGCCGAAATCATATATTGCGTGCACCCGTTTGCGCCATGGCTCGCCACCGGGATGGCCCAGCAGATCGACATCAGCCTCCAGCGCCATATTGGCACCTTCCTCGTGCATGATCTCAAGCAGGTCATTTAACCGAAGAAGCGACCACAGCCTGTCGTAATCGTTTGACTCGCTTTGCGTCACCGACCTTGTGTCAGACGACCCCGCCCAACCAACGGTTGTTGCGCCAAACACCGCCAGCACGAACAGCACCACTGCGACGCCAAGTGTCTGTCGCAGCCCGGCGCGCATCACAATTCCTGCTCGGGGCGCAGATCGACCAACCGGCTGGCCAATGTTTCATATCGCTCGGCCATGATCTGATACTGAACCGCGTTCAAAATTTCATAGACCTGACCCATCTTCGGATTCTGGAGTGCCGCCAGATAGTCGATCAGCTCTTCATCGGACAGCGCACGATACGCATAAGCATTGGCGACAACGCTGTTCACCTCGATATTCTTGCGCATTTCACCGGCTTGCTCCATCAACATCAGGCGCAAATCCTCTTCCGAGACATCAAAGTCGCTGACCCCTGCCGCAACGGCCGCCATTAGATACCGAACCTGGATTTCCACGATCGACTTAACCGCTGTTTCCGTTGATCCAATCGCCACGCCCATCTCGCGAAACAAATCAATGCGAATGCTGTTTTGCTCCAGCAACTCACCCGTCAATCGTTCGCCTTCCTCGTATTTCTCGGTGTCATCAGCCATATGGCTTTCATTCTCCACCTCGACCAGGCGCTGGCCCAACGGGCTGCTATAGAAGGCCGCGCCGTGATCTAGAAGCTCGTCGGGCATCACCGCGCTCAGCATCTCAACCGCTTCGGTGATCATCTCATCCGGGTCAAAGACCTCTTCCGCCAGCCTGACCCATTGACGGCCGAATACATCCGGATCCTCGCCGGTCAACGCCGGCCCCGCCATCGCGCCCTGCTGGATCGAGGCGATCGCCACATCAAACCCCGTGACCTTGAGGAAGTCGCGAATGTCCTGTTCTTCCGCCGCATTCGCCGCAGACGCCGCCCCCAGCATAAAGAACACGATGGCAAATAACGGTGCCAATCTGTTGAGTTTCATCGGAACATGTGCCTTTTCGACTGGATTGTTTACCGCAGCCTAGCCCCGCTCAGTTCGAGTGCCAAGCGCTGCCCGATCACGAAACCGCAGGTCGGCAACGAATTGTTCAAAAAATGGCTTGCACATGCCGCGCGAGGCAATTATGCCCCCCGCAAGACCCCCGCGGAGAGGTGCCGGAGTGGTCGAACGGGGCGGTCTCGAAAACCGTTGTGGGTGCAAGCCCACCCAGGGTTCGAATCCCTGTCTCTCCGCCACTTTCAGGTGTTGTCATTGGGTAAGACGGCTGTCTGCCACAAGCTCTCCACCATCCCTCCATCACCTTTTGTAAGTCTCGATATGACGCCGAGATAGGTCAGAAGGTTCTTCGCCGAGGCAATCAAAAAGGCGGATACGGGCTTTACCTGTATGATCTGTTGTGAAACTAAGCCAACCAATCCGAGTTGTGCCAAAGCGGTGTTTACATGTCTTCGAAGCGTATTTCTGTCATCATTGCAGCCTATAACGTCGAAAACTTCATTCAAGAAGCCATCCAGTCGGCTGTTGATCAGACTCCGCCTTTTCACGAGATCATTGTTGTAAACGATTGCTCATCGGATGACACACCGCGACTGATTGACGAGGTTTCAGCGGGTCAGCCGAATGTCAAAGTGATCCACTGCGACGAAAATTGCGGCCTTGGATCGGTGCGGAACCTCGGCACCGCAAACGCAACAGGAGATTACATCGCCTACCTGGACGGTGACGATTACTTTACCCCCGATGCTCATACGTTGATGCAACAGGCGATTGCCACGGACCCCGACTTGGCGATCCTTAACCACAGCCGGTTTCATCCCGATGGGCAGATCGTTCCCAATGTGATGACAGACTTGTTGTCGGCAGCTGTTCACAGCACGGCCGATGCGAAGAAGGCATTGTTCGACAATCTGAACGTTGCCTGGAACAAGGTTTATAAACGAAAGTTTCTGGATCGGACCGGGCTGACGTTTCCGGTCGGCAAATACGAGGACATAGCGTGGAATTATCTTGCATTGATCCATGCAGATACAATCGCCACCTCGCCCGAAGTAATCGTCATGTATCGCCAACGCGAAGGCTCAATCCTGCGCAGCCAGAATGATACACATTTCGAGCTTTTCACCCGATGGAGCGAGCTCTGGGAAGCGGTATCGGGTGACCCTGCACTGATGGATGAATTTGGCGAGACCTTGCGGCTTCGAATATTTCGCAGCTTGGTTCATGTGTTGGATTCAAACCGGTTGCCCAAAAGCAGCAAGGCAAGATTTGCAGAACAGATCCGCCAATATTGCAAACCTGCAGAACGGTTCAATCGTTCCCAGATGGGGCGATCGGATATGCTGCTCGGATATCGCGGCGGGTATTATCTGCGTCAAATTCTTCGGGCCGAACCCCTTTCACGACTGCGACTCGGTGCCCGGGTCGTCCCGCGGATCGCGCGCATGGCCATCGAGAAAATCAATCTGATTATCTACAAGCTGCTGTTGTCGCGACTGCCTCTTGATCACAACCTGGTCGTTTATGAATCGTATTGGGGGAAAAAGATCGCCTGCAATCCCTACGCCATCTACCTGACCCTGTTGGACCGGGCACCGGGGAAATACAAGCACGTCTGGGTCGTGCAGGGCAACAAGGACCATCGGGGCACGAACGGCGGTGCAACCCATGTGAGACAAAACAGCTTGCTGTATTTCTATTATCTCGCGCGCGCGGGATATTTGATCAACAACGCCAATTTTCCTGACTTTCTGAAGAAACGAGCGGGATCGACACATGTGCAGACCAAGCACGGTACGCCCCTGAAGTATATGGGTTTGGATATCTTGAAGAAGGATCCGGATGCATTTGCTGATCCTGCCCTGTTTGCAAAACGGTGTTTGCGTTGGGACTATGTTATTTCGTCTAACCCCTACTCGTCCCGGATCTGGCGCCGAGGCTTTCCTTACAACTACAAGGTCATCGAAACTGGATATCCACGCAATGATCGGCTGATAAAAAGTTCCTCTGATGAACGTGCTGCGTTACGCGAGAAGTTAGGCTTGCCGAAAGACAAGAAGATCGTGCTTTATGCTCCGACTTTCAGGCCAGAATATTCGCGCGTTGATGCTGCGGGGCAACCGCAAAAGGAACAGATCGTCAGCGCGATCATGAAAGGGCTTGGAGCGGATAGCGTTCTTGCCATCCGAGATCACTATTTTCTCGGCGCAGACAGTGGCTGGTCGAATGATCCACGGGTCGTTGACCTAAGTTCGCATGCCAGCACCACCGACGTGTTGCTGGTTACTGACCTGTTGATAACCGATTACTCTTCGATCATGTTCGACTACGCGGTTCAGAAACGGCCGATCATAGTTTTGGGCTACGACATGGCGCTTTATGAACAGACCCGCGGCATGTATTTCGACATCAAAACAGAGAACCCCGGTATCTTCTGTGATGACCTGCAACAACTGACCATTGCGCTAAACAACAAATCATATGAATCCGAAGATGCTCTGGATCGCCTGAACGCCTTCCACGACAAGTTTTGTCCGTGGGAAGATGGCAATGCGGCGGATCGCGTTTACGATCTGGTCTTCGACACTACGAAACAGGGTTTCTGATGCCACTCATTCGCCACGATGGAAATCTGGTCTTTTTTGTCCACGTTCCGAAGACTGGAGGTACCTCGATCGAGAAAGCCCTGAAAGATGCAGGTGCGTCGGTTGCGTTGCTCTATGGCTCGCGCTTTGAAGGGTTTTGCAAAACAACGTTTCAGCACTTGAACGCCGATATCTATGAGAAGGTTATTCCCCCCGCATTCTACGACTACAGCTTTGCAGTTGTGCGGCATCCCTTCACCAGATTGGTCAGCGAATACTACTACCGGCGCAAACGCGGCTTCGCGAAACGAACCTTTGACGACTGGCTGAACAGGGCGATGAAAGACTATCGGCAGAACCCTTACATCATGGACAACCATTTTCGACCTCAGGTCGATTTCATTCGCCCCGGTGTCGAGGTGTTCAAGCTGGAAGACGGGCTTGAACATCCTCTCGCGGCTGCGTCCCATCATTTGGGCCTGACGATGCCTGCCCCGTCGTCGCATGTTAACAAGAGCCAGTCCAAAGAACCTGTGGTTTGGTCCAGACGAACCCGTGCACGCATCACGAAGTTTTACAAAGCGGACTTTGATCGTTTTGGTTACGACCCCAACGAAGAATTCAGCGAACTTCGCCTCTGGTGACGGCGCGATTGCGCATCGAAGCGATACGGGATCGCCCGCCATCCCATTGGAAAATGAGGTCCGACCCGACAGTTTCTCGGGTCAGCTCTTCAGGTAAGCCGCAAGGGCTGCTTCGGTGCCATTCGACCAAATCAGTCTGAACCAGCGGATGAAACTTTCGCCAAGACGCGTGTTGTCTGCAAGATCGCCATAGAGGTTGCGTTGTTGCAGCCATGACAGAGGATCATTCCTGGCGGCGTTTGCAGCCGCTACAAGGTCGCCCCAAATCGGATCATTGGGTGCGATCTCGGTTCCATCCTCTCGGGTGCCCGCACACATTCTGGCCCACAACGCCTGAGACAGCGCAAGCCCCTCCATAGGCCCATCCTTTGCAAGGGCGTCGCGCAATGTCGGCAGGATGAACCCGGTTTGGCGTGAGGATCCATCAAAGGCGACGCGGCGGACCGTATCGACGATCTCGGGATTGGAAAACCGGCGATCAATCAATTTGACATACTCATCGGGTGTCATGCCTGGGACGGCGTCCACGCAAGGTGCAATCTCGGTCCCCGCCACCTTGCGAAAAAAAGGCCCGATCAGCGGATGTTCCATACATTCTGATATCAACCCGACTGACAAAACCTCGCCGGGGTTCGAAATCAGCTGATGTCCCCCGTTGAGAATGCGAATCTTCATCATCTCGTAACTGTGCACGTCATCGGTGAAGATGGCTCCGGCCCTGTCCCAATCCGGGCGGCCAGCACAGAAATCATCCTGGATGATCCATTGGCGGAAAACCTCGTGTGTGACGGGCGCAGCATCGTCAATGCCAAAGCCCTTGACCAGTTCCAGTTCTTTCGGCCCGGTGGCAGGGACGATGCAATCAACCATCGAGTTTGGAAAACTGCAATTGTCGTCGATCCAGTCGGCCAGTGTGCTGTCACTTAGCCGCGCCAGCGATACGACCGCTTGGCGCAAGATGTCGCCATTTCCCTGCAAATTATCACAGCTTTGGCCCGTGAACGGCCCGACACCCTGTGCCCGTCGGCGTTTCAACGCGGCAACCATCGCCCCGAAGGCGGTACGCGGCGTTTCCGGGTTCGCTGCGTCATGTTGAATATCTGGATGGCCGTGATCGAACCGCTTTGTCACCGGGTCGATGTAATATCCGCCTTCGGTAACGGTCAGCGAGACAATGCGGATCTCTGGATCTGCTATGCGGGCGATCAGCGCGGCGTTGTCATGTTCGACCGGGATGAACCCGATCATTGATCCGACCACCTCGGCCGACTGAACTGCTGGGTCAAGCTCGATCAGGGTGTACAAATAATCCTGCGCCGCCAACCGCTCTCGTTGGCGTTCATCCGCATCACGGACACCCGCGCCAAGGATGCCCCAATCCAGTGCCTCGCCCTGCTGCATCAAGCGATGCAGATACCATGCCTGATGGGCGCGATGAAAATTGCCAAGACCGATATGTACAATGCCGGGCGTGACCGAGGACCGGTCATAGGTCGGTCGTCCAATATCGACAGGCAGTTGCGCCAAGTTGGTGTTACACAGTCTCACGTCAACTCATCCAGTTGCCGCCATCGACGTTCAACGTCTGCGCGGTGATGTATCGGGCGTCATCCGAGGCCAGAAAGACGCATGGATCGGCCACGTCACGCGGGTCGCCCATCCGCCCCAGCGGCACCGCGTCGCCTACTTCGCGCTTCTTCTGTCCGATGGGCTTGTTTTCGTATTCGGCAAATAGCGCGTCGACGGCCTCCCACATCGGCGTGTCGATAACGCCGGGCGCGATCGCGTTCACGCGGATGTTGTCGTCCGCCAGTTCAAGGGCCAGGCTTTGGGTGATCGAAATCACCGCCGCCTTGGTCGAGCAATAGAGCACGATGTTCGGCTCACCTCGCCGCCCGGCTTGCGACGAGAAGTTGATGATTGCCCCGCCTGCGCGCTTTTTCATCGACGGAACAACGGCTTGAATGGCAAAGATGGTGCCGCCAACATTCACGTCATATTGGCGGCGATAATCCTCGACCGTTACTTTGTCGATGGACGCCATGTTGAAGATCGCGGCGTTGTTGACCAGTATATCGATCCCACCCCACACCTTTTCGACCGCAGCGACACCCGCCGCGATCGACGTCGGATCGGTCACATTCATCGGCACGGCCAGCCCGCCAATCGCGCTGGCGGTCGATCTTGCATCGTCTTCCAGCAGGTCGGCAACGGCCACCTTTGCGCCCTGTGCCGCGAAGGCTTCACAAACGGCGCGCCCGATGCCGCGCGCCCCGCCCGTGACAAGCGCGACCTTTCCGTCGAGTCGTTTCATGCGACACGCAATCCTGCTTCATCGAACTTGTGAAGGTGGTTCATGTCCGGCGTGAGATAGACCCGGTCGCCATGCTTTACGGTAAATTCTCCACTCGCCCGAACCGTCATCGGATCACAACCCGGAACACCATGAATATGAATATAGGTATCTGATCCAAGATGTTCAGCGACGCCGACAGTGCCTTGCCACAGCCCTTCGGTCGTCGAGACCGTAATGTGCTCTGGGCGGCAACCGATACAGTGGGCACCATGCGCGGCAGCTTCGGCGCCTTCGATGAAGTTCATCTTTGGCGACCCGATAAACCCAGCAACGAACTTGTTGCAGGGTGCGTTGTACAGATCAAGTGGGCTACCGACTTGTTCAATCACACCCGCCTGAAGCACCACGATCTTGTCAGCCATCGTCATCGCTTCGACTTGGTCATGCGTCACATAGATCATTGTGGTTTTCAGCCGCTCGTGCATTTCGCTGATTTCCAACCGCATCCCAACGCGTAAGGCGGCATCGAGATTTGACAGGGGTTCATCAAACAAGAAGGCAGACGGTTCGCGCACAATCGCACGGCCAATGGCCACACGCTGGCGTTGCCCCCCCGACAGCTGGCCGGGGCGGCGGTCAAGGTAATCGGTCAGGTTCAGTGCGCTGGCAGCGGCTTCGATCCGGCGATCCTGCTCGGCCTTGTCCATCTTTGCCATTCGCATCGGGAACGCGATATTCTTGCGCACCGACATATGCGGGTAAAGCGCATAGGATTGGAATACCATCGCCAAACCCCGTTTGGCAGGCGGCGTATCGGTCGCATCCTCGCCATCAATCGAGATCTGGCCCGACGTCAGATCCTCCAGCCCTGCGATCATCCGCAGCAGGGTGGATTTACCGCAACCCGACGGGCCGACGAAAACTGTGAACTCGCCGTCTTCGATGGTCAGATCCAGTGGCGGAATAACCTGAACGTTGCCGAAGCTTTTGGTCACTTGGTTCAGTTGAATTTGTCCCATTGGTCAGTTCCTTATTTCACAGCGCCGAAGGTCAGGCCGCTGACAAGTTGCTTTTGGCTGAACCAGCCAAGGATGAGGATGGGCGCAATCGCCATTGTCGATGCCGCGCTGAGTTTGGCATAGAACAACCCTTCCGGGCTGGAGTAACTCGCGATGAACGCGGTCAGCCGGGCGGCTTTTGCGGCGGTAAGGTTCAGGGTCCAGAACGCCTCGTTCCAGGCAAGAATGACGTTCAGAAGGATCGTGGACGCGATGCCGGGAATGGCCATGGGTGTCAGCACGTAAAGAACTTCTTCGCGCAAACTCGCGCCATCCATCCGGGCAGCTTCCAGAATTTCACCGGGGATTTCCTTGAAATACGTGTAAAGCATCCAGACGATGATCGGCAGGTTGATCAGCATCAGCACGACAACCAACGCGATTTTCGTGTCCAGCAAGCCCATTTTGATGAAGATCAGATAGATGGGATACAACACGCCAACCGCTGGCAGCATTTTGGTCGACAGCATCCACAGCAGGATGTCTTTGGTGCGCTTTGACGGCACAAAAGCCATGGACCAGGCCGCAGGAACGGCAATGATCGTTCCCAGAAGCGTCGAACCACCCGCGATGATTACCGAATTCCATAGAAACCGCATGTAATTCGAGCGTTCCATCACCACGCCATAATTTTCAAGCGTCCAGTCGAACCCAAGGAAGATGGGTGGATCAGCGATGGCCTGCGCTTCGGTTTTGAAGCTGGTCAGGATTGTCCAGAGGATCGGGAAGAAGATCAGAAGACCTATAGCCCATGCCGCTGCGGTGTTTATGATTTTGCGTCGTTGGGTAACTGAGCGTGCCATTTTAGATATACCTCACGCGTCCAGATTTTTGCCGACCATGCGCATCAGGAAGATGGCAACGATGTTGGCAAGAATGATTGCATAGACACCACCAGCGGACCCAAGCCCGACATTCTGGCTTTCCAGCACACGCTGGTAAATCAGATAGGTGAGTGTTTTGGTGCCGAACGCACCTTGGGTGGTTACGAAAATCTCGGCGAAAATCGACAGAAGAAAGATCGTCTGGATCAGCACCACAACGGTGATCGCACGCCCAAGGTGGGGCAGAACAATAAAGGCAAAGCGGGCCAGAGGCGGGGCGCCGTCCATTTCCGAGGCTTCAAGCTGTTCGCCGTCCAGCGATTGGATCGCGGTCAGCAGGATAAGCGTGGCGAAAGGCAGCCACTGCCAGGACACGATCACGATGATCGAGGACATCGGCACCTGTGTCAGCCACTCGACCGGCGTTGCTCCGAAGAACTTCCAAAGGTGGGCAAACAAACCGTTCACCGGGTCCATGAACATGTTCTTCCAGACCAGCGCGGACACGGTCGGCATCACGAAGAACGGCGCGATGACAAGAATGCGAACCACCCCCTGCCCCCACATAGGTTGATTCAACAGGATCGCCAACAAGACACCCAGAACGACCGTGATGACCAAGACCCCGCCCACGATAACCAGGGTGGTCAGCACCGATGGCCAGAATGAACTGGAGGTGACGAAGCGGACATAGTTTTCGAAACCGACCCATCCAAGATCTCCGCCGCGCAGTGGCAGGTATTTCTTGAACGAGAAGAAAAGGGTCATGATCAGCGGCACGAGCATCCAGCCAAGAAGCAGGATAACTGCCGGGGCAAGCATGATACGTGCTGCGGATCGGGAATGTTGGGTCGCCATGACACATCTCCATTGCTGACGGACACGACGCCGCCGAAACAAGTGATAGTACTGCTGGAACTTATTATCGACCGGAAGGCGGCGGATCACCGCCTTCCGGTCAGTATTGCACGTCTTTAGTAGCCTGCGGCTTCCATCTCATCCGCAGTCAGTGCCTGCGCTTTGGCAAGCGCCTCTTCGGCGGTCTGCTGACCGGCCAGCGCGGACGAGAATTCCTGCCCGACCTGGTTGGCAATACCCGCAAATTCCGGGATCGCTGCAAACTGCACGCCGACATAAGGAACCGGATCAACGGTCGGGTTGTTCGGATCAGCCGACAGGATGCTGTCCAGCGTCATTTGCGCGAACGGAACCTCTTTGTAGTTCTCGTTCTCGTAAAGCGAGGTCCGCGCGCCCGGAGGCACGTTGGCCCAGCCTTCGTTTTCCGCAACCAGCTCGATGTATTCCTTCGACGTTGCCCACTGGATGAATTCCTTGGCGGCGGCCTCTTTCTGGGTGCCTGCCGGAATGGCCAGGGCCCAGGCCCACAGCCAGTTGCTGCGCTTGCCCAGCCCGGTGTCGGGGGCCAGTGCGAAACCGACCTTGTCCGCAACCGTCGATTCGTTCGGGTTGGTCACGAAGGAGGCCGCCACGGTGGCGTCGATCCACATGCCGCATTTACCCTGCTGGAACAGCGACAGGTTTTCATTGAACCCGTTGTTCGACGCTCCGGGAGGGCCTGCTTCGTTCATCAAGTCGATGTAGAAGTTCAGTGTCGTGGCCCATGCGTCGCTGTCGAACTGTGGCTTCCAGTCTTCGTCAAACCAACGAGCACCGAACGCGTTCGAAGTGGCTGTCAGGAAGGCCATGTTTTCACCCCAGCCGGCCTTGCCGCGCAAGCAGATGCCATAGACCTCATTGTCCTTGTCGGTCATGGCACGCGCAGCATCGGCGACGAAATCCCATGTCGGCGCGTCGGGCATTTCCATGCCGGCGGCTTCCATCAGGTCAGTGCGATACATGATCATCGAGCTTTCGCCATAGAAGGGCGCTGCATACAGCGTGCCTTCATAAGACAGGCCGCCACGCATAGCAGGCAGAATATCATCGACGTCGTATTCTGCGGGAAGATCGTCCAGCGATACCAGCCAGCCGTTCTTGGCCCAAATCGGCGTTTCATACATACCGATCGTCATGATGTCGAACGAGCCACCCTTGGCCGAGATATCGGTGGTAACACGTTGACGCAGGACATTTTCTTCCAGCGTCACCCATTCGACCTCGTGACCAGTCTTGGCGGTAAAATCATCGGTCAGACCCTGCATGCGGATCATGTCGCCGTTGTTCACAGTCGCGATTGTGATGGTCTCGGCAATGGCGGCAGTTGTGCCCATGACCGTCAAAGCGGTCGCTGCACAGAGTGCGGTCTTCAGAGACATCCTTATCCTCCCATAATTGGATGTTATGATCTCCAACCATAGTCACAGCGCTGCCTCGGCGTCAATTAAATTTTTACGCGCGCAAAGAATTTACTTTTCTCATGCTGAATCTCGCATAATCAGCTTGCCCTCAAACAGCACCGTCTCACCCGAGCCACTTTGCGTCCCGGATTCCACCGCATCAAACAGGATCTGAACAGCGCGCCGTGACACCGATTCATAGTCCTGTGCGATGGTCGTCAACGGGGGGCAGGTGAACCTTGAAAACGGATGATCGTCCTGCCCCGCAACGCGCAAATCGCAGCTGCTGTCCCGACCAACCTTGATCCCCATCTGGTAACACGCTGATAAGAACCCGATCGCCAATCGGTCGTTGCTGCACAGAATGGTGTTGGTGGAAAACCGGCCAGATTTAATGGCCTCGATCCCGCCGTCACGGCCGATCTCCTCGAAGGCCCAGCCTTCACCATCAACGCTGATGATAACAGGCTCCTGCCCCATTTTTTTCATCGCATCAATATATCCCACACGCCGTTTGTTCGCATTTGGGTTGGCGGGATTCTTCATCTCGAAAAAGCAGGGCGGCTCGCCTGTCCTGCCCAGATATTCCACAATCAAATGCGAAAACTGCGGGTTGTCAGACCCGACGAATGCCAGCCCCGCGCCTTCGATAAAGCTGTCAAACAGCACGGTCGGAACGTCGGAACAGAATGCCTCGACGGCCCGACGGTCCGACACGCGCCCCAAGGGGGCCAGCAACACGCCAGCGGGCTTCAACGCCCGAAGACTGTCCAAAATCTCGACCTCTAAATCAGGGTCACCGTGTGAACTGAACAAGGTCGGGCTGTATCCCGCATCAATGCACCGCTCTTCGATGTTTCGCGCAATCTCGGCGAAGAAGGGATCGGCCAGATAGGGCACCACGATCCCGACATTCTTGGTCAGTTTGCGGTTCTGGTTCATCGCAAAGACGTTCGGACGATAGTCATGCTGCTCCAACGCCGCTTCGATCCGTTGCCGAGTGCTGGCGCGGACGCTGTTCGGATCGTGGAAGTACTTGGATACGGTGGGTCGCGAGACGCCGCTGATCTCGGCGAATTCTTCCATGTTCCTGATCTTGCGCCCGCTCATGACACTCTCCTGCCGACCATCTGCACCTATACGCACAGTGTTATCGAAATCACCGTGTGCCTTCGATTTCTTTACGCGCGCAATATAATATATTTACAATAGAGCTTTGCGAAAATACTTGGTCAAGTTTTATTTCCGCCTCGGTGCGCAGGGTAGCTCTCATAAACTCTTGGTTGTTTGAACCCGGACTTTATCGTATTTTGAGGCAACGGATCGACTGTATCCAACACCGATGAAAGACCAGCAAGCAAAAGAAGAAGACAGCGCGAAGAAGCCCGAAGAAAAGTCGTTCTGGAAGACAGTACCCGGCATTCTGACCGGCATCGCCGCCGTCGTGACGGCCGTGGCAACACTGCTTGCAGCGGCCGACAAGGCAGGACTGTTCGCCACGGATACGTCTTCGCCACCGTCACAGGAGAACGGAACAGATACGGGTGGGGATGTGTCCACAAGCGGGGACAACAGCCCGGTCATTCAGGATACAGGTGGCGACGTTACCATTACGGGAAGCCAATGATTGGGCGGGCGGCACGGATCGCGGCGCTGGCCGCCCTGCCCTTCGCCGCCAATGGGCAGGACGTGACAACCTATGGCAATTGTAGTCCGATCATTCAGGATGTCGGCGGCGATGTAACCGTTGTCTGCTACCGGGATCGGGAAAAGAAACCCCGGTTTCGTGTGGTCTATTACCGGCTTGGCGGCATCGGGCAGAGCTTTCTGATCAACGGCAAACTGTCACCTGAGTGGGAGAAGTATCTGGGTGGGCAGCAGGCCATCGTCGACAACGCCATTCACCACGAAATCCGCAACCTGACAGACAAGTTCGGGCAACAGATCGGCGGCAGCTATTTGTCTGGCAATGTCGGTTTTGAGGGCGGCGATTTCAGCACGGGCCTTGCCGACTATGCGCAGGAGGTCAACGCAGATATCAAGGTATTTGAAACCGACGCGGGCGCAATGCCGGATCTGAAGGCAAATGACGGCTGGCGCGTCTTTGGCCCCGGCGAGCTGTTCGTTCCCGACCTTAAGGCCGCCCAATCCCTGTTTCAGAAACACACGATCCCCGCGGGTTATTATGCCTATTGGGGCACGTCATCGGGGCCGTCCGACTGGGTCGAGCCCGGATCGAAAATGACCGCCCCCACATTGTGGCGATCCCTGACGATGGCGGATCTGGAAGATTACGAAGCCCGCTATGATGCCTATCTGGGACGTGCGCTCGATTTATCCGATGATGCGCGCAGCGCCAGCGAACTTCGTCAGCGGTCCGAACGCGGCTTGTTTGCCAATACGGGGGCGGGATATTTCGAAGGTCGCCGCATTGATCACCGCCCGCTTGATGCACTGCGCTACCTTGCGCGGAACGGTTTGCCCCAGAACTATGCCATCGTGATGGGAGTGCCGGGCGTACATTATGGTTGGGCGTTCACCGCCAATACGCGCAGCGCCGATCTGCTGGTTGCCGTGCTGGAAAATGTCGGCGACACGCCGATGGATGTGGGCGCATTCAGCATTGCCGAAACCAACGAGATGACATTGCGGCGCCACGAAGATACGCAGGCCCTTCTGGCGGCGGCACGTCCTGTTGAAAAGCGGCTTTGGCCACCGGGCATGCTGGCGCCGAGGGAAAAACTGGTCATTCCCATTCGCATCGAAATGCCGCTTCTTCCCGAATTTTTTGACTGGATTATGTCGGGCTATCGCGACAATTACGCGGCGAGCGAGATGATCCGGGATCAAGCCGCGGCCTCTGAGGCAAAGTCGATTGCCTTCGTGCATCCATCGGAACGGACAAACCTGCTGTTTGCCCTGCCCCCGACGGGCATGCCCAAGGGACGCATCCCAGAGCTTATCGAGCGGTTCGAATACGGTCCCGCATGGGCCATTCAGGCGGTCGAGGTCGATGGCACCTCCTACGACTTCCGCCAGCATGATCCCAACAATTTCATCCTGTTCGCCGGGGGCGGCATCGGCAGTTGCCCTTATCTTTATACTTATCAGGAAGATGGCGACATCTGGATCGAGGAAAACCACTTCCTGCTTGGCGCAACCTCGCCCGACAAGAAACGCACAGATCGTTTAAAGCTTTCCCATTTCGACGGGCGGCTGGAAATTCGCGAGAAGGAACACGAACTGGCCCATATCGACCAGATCACCTTGATCCTGCAAGATGACGACGGGGACGAGGAAACATACTCCGCCGTATGGCCAGTGGAATTGACCAACGAGGACGGCCAAAACCTGATCCTGGGCTACGGTGAACGCACCGAGGTGCGGTTCGACCTGCCCGATGACGCCTGGCAAGGAAAGACCGTGTTCATTTCGGCAACAGGATACTATCTGCCGCTGTCCGATCCGTCGCTCTTTGCCAGCCGCAACTGACGCGGCCACCCGATCAGAACGGTGCTTCCAGATCGCTCAACCGCACATAGACGGTTTTCAGCTCGGAATAATGCTCGATTGCCGCTTTCGAGTTCTCGCGCCCCACGCCCGAGGCTTTGGTGCCACCAAACGGGGCCTCGACCGGCGCGTCGTTGTAGGTGTTGATGTAACAGGTGCCTGCCTCGAACCCTGCCACGACGCGGTGGGCGCGGGTCAGGTCGTTGGTAAAGACCCCGGCGGCCAATCCGAATTCGGTGTCGTTGGCGCGGGTCATCACCTCGTCTTCGGTTTCGAAATCCAACACCGCCATCACCGGGCCGAAAATTTCTTCCCGTGCAATGGTCATGTCGTCTGTGACATCCGCAAAAACCGTCGGTTTCAGATAGAAGCCCTCGCCCGGAATACGTTCGCCACCATAGACCAGCCGCGCGCCTTCCTCTTCGCCTTTGGCGATATAGTTCGTGACGATGTTCAACTGCCCTTCGCTGACCATCGGGCCGAAATTGGTTTCCGGGTTGAGCGGATCACCAATGATGGCCCCGTCCAGACGTTCGGCCAGACGCTTCAAGAACGCCTCTTTGATGCCTTTCTGCACAAAGACCCGCGTGCCGTTCGAACAGACCTGCCCCGAGGAATAGAAGTTGCCCAGAATAGCGCCCGACACCGCGTTGTCCACATCGGCGTCGTCAAAAACGATCAACGGGGATTTGCCGCCAAGTTCCATGGTGACGTGTTTCATTTCGGCAGCAGCGGCGGCATAGACCTTCTTGCCCGTGGGCACGGACCCGGTCAGCGACACCTTGGCCACGCGCGGATCGGTGACAAGGGTCGCGCCGACCTCGCCATAGCCCTGAACGACGTTGAACACACCTGCCGGGGCGCCGGCTTCCATCAGGATTTCGGCGACTTTCAGCGCCGAAAGTGGCGTGGTTTCCGATGGCTTGAAAACACATGTGTTTCCACAAGCCAGCGCGGGCGCAGCTTTCCAACACGCAATCTGGGTGGGATAATTCCATGCCCCGATCCCGACGCAGACGCCCAGGGCTTCGCGGCGGGTATAGACAAAATCACCGTTGGCCAACTGGATGTGTTCGCCGGTCAAACTGCCCGCGATCCCGCCGAAATATTCCAGAGCATCCGCGCCCGAGGTCGCATCGGCGACGCTGGTTTCCTGATAAGGTTTGCCGGTGTCGAGTGTCTCAAGCACTGACAAATCATGGTTGCGTTCGCGCATGATGTCGGCGGCGCGGCGCAGAATACGGCCCCGCTCAGTGCCCGTCATCGCCGCCCAGTCGGCTTGCGCCGCTTTCGCCGCAGCCAAGGCCCGATCGACAAGTGCGGGTGTTGCGGAATGAAGCTGCGCGATCACCTCGCCTGTGGCAGGAAAGATCACGTCAATCGCAGCACCTTCGGAATCTTCGACATACTCGCCGCCGATGAAGTGGCTGGCTTTGGGTTGCGCTCTCATATCGTTGCCTCTCTGCGATGTGCGATGGCCGGTGGGATCTGCCACGGGATTCGCGTCGGTTTGTAGATTTGTTCAATTTTTGCAGGACAGACCGCGAAGCACCATCCAAAAGGCGACGGGCCGGGGTTCGCATTCGACGCCCCGCGCGATCCATCCCCGTGGTTCCTCAGCCCTTGAAGCCCATGGCAACCACGAATTTCTCGGAACTGTCTGACCGGCTGGACGGCGGTTTGACATTCATGACCTTCTCAAACTTCAGTTTGAGCAGCTTTTGCAGCTCGCCCTCGGCACCACCTGCCAGAACCTTTGCCACAAAGGTGCCGCCCTCGTCCAACACGTCAAAGGCGAAATAGGCCGCGGCCTCACACAGGGCAATGATCCGCAAATGGTCGGTCTGCTTGTGACCCGAACTGGACGCCGCCATGTCGGACATGACCACATCGGCCTTACCGCCCAACAGCTCTTTCACCTTCACATCCGCATCGTCTTCCATGAAGTCGAGCTGATGGAACGTGGCACCCGCCAGCGGCTCGACCTCTTGCAAGTCAATGCCCAGGAACGTACCGACCTTCTTGCCGCTTTTCTCGCCCAGTGCATTGATGCGTGGCACGGCGACCTGCGCCCAGCCCCCGGGCGCACAGCCCAGATCAACCACGCGGGCGCCATTCACCAGAAACCGGAACTTGTCGTCCAGTTCCATGATCTTGAAGGCGGCGCGCCCGCGATAGCCTTCTGCCTTGGCGCGCTGCACATATGGGTCGTTCAACTGTCGCTGCAACCACCGGGTCGAGCTGTTGCGCCGACCGCGTGCGGTTTTCACCTTCACGGTCAAATCCCGCTGCCCGCGGCCCGAGCTTTTGCGCACCCGACCGCCTTTTTTGCCACCTGTGCCTGTCATCAGAATGGTCCGCCTTCCAAAACGCCGTCCGCAGACATCTGCGAATACAAGATGCCCTCGCGCAGGCCGCGGTCCGCGACACTCAGCCGATCCGTGGGCCAGACCCGCAATAACGCCTGAAGGATCGCAGCGCCAGACATGATCAGGGATTGCCGGTCACGACCAATATGCGAATTCATCCGCCGCCCCTGCGGACCCAGCGCCAGATAGCCCTGGATCACGCGCTCGATCTGGTCCGAGGTCATGCGCAACCCATCGACCTTGGTGCGGTCATAGCGGCGCAGACCCAGATGGGTTGCGGCCACGGTGGTCACGGTGCCGGATGTGCCGATGATCTGGAACCCTTCGCGGGGTGGTTCGTGGTGAAACGGGCTGAAACCCGCAAGTTGTTCTTCGAAATGCACCGACATCAGCGCATAGCGGCCCGCGTCATCTTCCACGTCGTCAAACATCTCGCGCAAGGTGGCGACGCCCAAAGGCACGGAAATCCAATCCACAACGCTGGCGGCGGGAAAATCACTGACACCGCCAACGAAGCCACGACCCATGCGCATGATCGCGCGCGGGCGTTCCAATGAGGGCACTTTCGACAGGTCGATCCAGACCAGCTCGGTCGAGCCGCCACCGATATCAACAACCAGCAACTGTTCGGTTTTCGTGGACACGAGCGGCGCGCAGGAGACGACGGCAAGGCGCGCCTCTTCCTCGGGCTTGATGATCTCAAGCTCCAGCCCGGTTTCACGCCGGATATAGTTCATAAAGCTCTTGCCGTTCGATGCCCGGCGACAGGCTTCGGTCGCCACAAGGCGCATCCGTTTCACGTCATGCTTGATCAGCTTCTTGCGACAGATCCGCAGCGCCTGAACGGTGCGCGACATCGACGACCGGCTTAACCTGCCCGACGCCTCCAGCCCGTTGCCAAGCTGCACGGATTTCGAGAAGCTGTCCACGACATGAAACTGGCTTCCCTTCGGTTGGGCAACCAGCATTCGACAACTGTTTGTTCCAAGGTCCAAAGCCGCATACAGGCTGGCCGGATCCACGGGTGACGGCGCGGGGGTATCGACCGCTTTCGGGAACGCGCCCGCACCTTTGGGACGCTTGGGCGCCATAGCTCACGCCCTCCATTTCAAGTTACCCTCAAGATAGGGCTGCGCTGGGGTTCTGACAATCCCTTCCCTGCATGTTGGGCGCACAAATTCGTCGGCACACATAATCATCTTGAGAATATTTCAGTCCTACCCCCATGGCAGCACCGCCCCATCTGACGTATCCCACTTGGGCCAATCCGGGTCATACAGGTCGCTTGTGGTCTGCGTGATGTCGAAAAACGACGCAGGAAACGCCCTGCCCACGCGTAGGTAAAGGACAGCGGAGGAGGAAGATTCGCATGCCAGACGTAACCATCGTATTTTGGAGGGACATTCCCGCCCAGGTGATCGTCGGCAAAGGGCGCCGTGGGGCCAAGGCCCCGCTGCCCGAGCGGTTCGAACAGGCCATTGACCGGGCCGCCATGAAGATCGGCGCTGAGGACAGCGATGCGTATCTGGCGGAGTGGCGCAAGGCTGCCCCCTACACCGTGGACGGAGACCCGCACGAGATCGCGGCGGCCGAAGCTGCAAAGATCGACGCGGATTATGACAAAGAGCGGCTGATCGCTCTGATTGGCAACGACGGATGGGCGTAAGCCTGTCTCGCATAAAGGAGGCAGCCATGGCGCTGTTGAACTTCCGCAAGAAGCCGACCGAAGGTCAGGCCACGCCCGCATCCCCCGCCCTTCAGGCGTTCCTGAAAGGCTATTCGATCGAGGTGATGCCCCGGACCGCCGAGAAGGTCGAGGATTTCCGCGACCTGCTGCCCGAAGGCACACGCGTCTATATCGCGCATATCGACGGCACACCGATCGAGGACATGGTCGCCACCGCCAAGCGCATCAACGCCGAAGGCTTCGAGGTCATGCCGCACTTTCCCGCGCGCATTATCAAGGACGAAGCCACACTGGCCGACTGGATTGCCCGCTATCAGGGTGAAGCCAATGTGAAGCAGGCACTTCTGCTGGCCGGTGGTGTTGAAAAGCCCCATGGCGATTTCCACTGCTCGATGCAACTTCTGGAAACCGGACTGTTCGACAAGGCCGGGTTCACCCAGCTGAACGTTGCTGGCCACCCGGAAGGCAACAAGGATATCGACCCGGATGGGTCGCGCAAGAACGTCATGGAAGCCCTTCTGTGGAAACAGAAATTCTCGGAACGCACCGACGCGAAGATGGCGCTTGCCACGCAGTTCGCGTTTGAAGCTGCCCCGATCATCAAATGGGCAGACGGCTTGAAAGAAGCTGGCGTTGACCTGCCCATCCATATCGGCATCGCCGGCCCCGCCAAGCTGCAGACGCTGATCAAGTTCGCCATCGCCTGCGGCGTCGGCCCGTCGCTGAAAGTGCTGCAAAAACGCGCGATGGACGTGACAAAGCTGCTTCTGCCTTATGAACCAACCGAGGTTCTGAACGAATTGGCCAACCACAAGATGGCCAATCCCGACTTCAACATCACTCAGGTGCATTTCTTCCCGCTGGGCGGGATCAAGACCAATGCCAACTGGGCCATCGAAAACGGCGGCGAAAACACCGCCCCAGTCAACATGACCAAAGGATAAAGAATGACCCGTACCATCGTTGAATCGCAAACAAAAACTGCAATCATTGGCTTTGACCAACCGTTCTGCGTGATCGGCGAACGCATCAACCCAACCGGGCGCAAGGTGCTGAACGCCGAACTGGAAGCGGGCGATTTCAGCCGTGTCGAAAGCGATGCGGTGGCACAGGTTGCAGCAGGGGCAACGGTGCTGGACATCAACTCGGGTGCTGTGTTTTCCAACAAGATGGCCGAGGACCCGCGCTATGCGGACAACAACTTCGTTGAACCGGACCTGATGCGCCAATTGGTGGAAACGGTGCAGGCCGTCACCGACTGCCCGCTCTGCATCGACTCCTCTGTTCCCGGCGCGCTTGAGGCTGGCCTGAAAGCTGCCAATGGCCGCCCGCTTCTGAACTCGGTCACCGGAGAAGAAGAACGGTTGGAAATGGTTCTGCCGCTGGTCAAGAAATACAACGTGCCGGTGGTGGCGATTTCAAACGATGATACCGGCATCTCGGAAGACCCCGATGTGCGTTTCGCAGTTGCCAAGAAAATCGTCGAGCGTGCTGCCGATTTCGGCATCCCCGCCCACGATATCGTGGTTGACCCGCTGGTCATGCCAATCGGTGCGATGGGCACGGCGGGCCTTCAGGTCTTCACCCTGGTGCGTCGTCTGCGCGAGGAGCTGGGCGTCAACACGACCTGCGGCGCGTCCAACATCTCGTTCGGTCTGCCCAACCGTCACGGTATCAACAACGCGTTCCTGCCGATGGCAATGGGCGCTGGTATGACGTCCGCGATCATGAACCCGGTCGCCCTGCCCGTTGGCCCGACCAAACTGGCGGAAAAAAAGGCCGAGGTAGAGGCCAAAGGCATCGTGATCCCGGCCGACATGGATGACGAGACGTTCTGCCAGTTGTTTGGGCTTGGATCGACCAAACCCAGGGCCGGTAAGGAAATGGAAGCCATCCGCGCCGCCAACTTCCTGACCAACAACGACGATGGCGGGGCTGAATGGATCAAGTTCAACTCGGTCAATTCGGGTGCTGCCGGGGCCGCAGGCGGACGCCGCGGCGGACGCCGCCGCCGCGCCTGACGACGACAACGGGTAATTGACAGACGGGTCCGCGCGGTGCGGGCCCGTTTTTTATGCTTGACGTCAGGACTGGTTCGATCGCCATTGATCTGCCTCAAGGTCGCGATGGCCCGTGATCGCTAACTGAGTTTAGCGAAACCGGAAAGGAAATACCGATGAGCGCCCCTTTGGAAGACATCACCATTCTTGATCTGACTCATGTTCTGGCGGGGCCGTATTGTTCGATGATCCTGTCGGACCTTGGGGCCAAGGTGATCAAGGTCGAACAGCCCGGCACCGGCGATGATACGCGCCATTTCCCGCCGTTTCGCGATGGTTTCAGCGCCTATTTCGCCACCATCAACCGCAACAAACAATCCATCGCTCTTGACCTTAAGGATGACGCGGACCGGATTGTTTTTGAACGGCTTCTTGGTCAAGTTGACGTGGTAATGGAAAACTATCGCCCCGGTGTGATGGAACGTCTGGGCTATGGCTGGGACAGCCTGTCGGCCAAACACCCCCACCTGATATATGGCGCGGTTTCCGGGTTCGGGCATACCGGGCCGGACGCCGAACGCCCGGCCTATGACATGGTGGTGCAGGCGCGCGGCGGCGTGATGTCGATCACCGGTGAAAAAAACCGCGAACCGGTCCGCGTCGGCGCCTCGGTTGGGGATATTGTCGCCGGGATGTTTCTGGGTCACGGGCTGCTGGCCGCACTCTACCAACGTCTGAAAACCGGCAAAGGGCAGAAGGTCGACATTGCCATGCTGGACAGTCAATTGGCCATTCTGGAACATGCGGTCGCCATCACCGGCGAAACCGGCATTCCGCCGGGGCCGTCAGGTGCGCGCCATCCCTCGATCGCGCCGTTCGAAACCTATCACACCAAGGACGGGCTGATGGTCATCGCCTGCGGCAATGACACCCTGTTCAAACGATTCTGTGAGATCATTGGCAAACCGAAATGGGCGAAATGGGATGAATTTTCCACCAATCTGGCGCGGTGCGAGAACGTAATGTTGCTCAGACGCAAGATCGAGGCCATCACACTTGCCCATCCCCGCGCCTATTGGTTCGAGCTGTTCACCGCGTCAGGTATCCCCTGCGCGCCCATTCAGAACGTGGCCGAAGCGATGCAGGATCCACAAATCCTAGCGCGCAACATGGTCGTGGACATGCCTGCCCCAAATGATGATCGGTCCTTCAAAGCCGCCGGCAATCCGATCAAGATGTCGGGCCTGCCCGACATGACCGTGGCCGGGGCGGCCCCCATGCTGGATGGCGACCGTGCTGACATTCTGGCGTGGCTTGACCAACGGGAAACAGCCATGCGCCCTGCCGAGTGATCCATCGCAGCCGATAACCGTCTGATTCCAGCCACCTCTGGCGAAAAAGACGTTTCCAAACCAAAGATGCCGCTGGCAGGCATTGCACCTGCCAGCGCCTTCCGTAGATTGGGCGAAACTCATCAGGGAAGATGCGCGCATGTCACAGGATCCTTTGGTTGTTTTCACGCCCTCCGGCAAACGGGGCCGGTTCGCCGTGGGCACGCCCATTCTGACCGCCGCCCGCCAGCTTGGCGTCGATCTGGACAGTGTGTGCGGGGGGCGTGGCATCTGTTCGAAATGCCAGATCACGCCCAGCTATGGCGAATTTCCCAAGCACGGTGTCACGGTGCGCGAAGACGCCTTGTCCGATTGGAACAAGGTCGAACAACGCTATGACGATATTCGCGGCCTGCCCAAGGGGCGTCGGCTGGGCTGTCAGGCCACCGTTCAGGGCGATGTGGTCATCGACGTGCCGCCGGAAAGCCAGGTGCACAAACAGGTCGTGCGCAAACGGGCCGAGGCACGGGACATCACGCTCGACCCGCTGGTGAAGCTGTTTTATGTCGCGGTGGAAGAGCCCGACATGCACGAACCGTCCGGCGATCTGGAACGTCTGGTCGTTGCCCTGCGCGAGCAGTGGGAGCTTGAGGACGTGAAGGCCGATCTGCATATCCTGCAAGGTCTGCAACCGGTTCTGCGCAAGGGCGAATGGAAGGTTACGGTGGCCGTCCATTTGGGCGACGAGGAAAACCCACCCCGCATCATGCACCTGTGGCCCGGATATTATGAAGGTGCCGTTTACGGCGTGGCCATCGACCTTGGATCAACCACCATCGCGGCCCATCTGTGCGATCTGGCAACGGGCGATGTCGTTGCCTCTTCGGGCTTGATGAACCCACAAATCCGGTTTGGCGAAGACCTGATGAGCCGGGTCAGCTATTCCATGATGAACCCCACGGGCGCGCAGGAAATGACCGACGCTGTGCGTGAAGGGCTGAACGCGCTGTTCACCCAAATCGCATCCGAGGCCGAGATTGATAAATCGCTGATCATGGATGTGGTCGTGGTGTGCAATCCGGTGATGCATCACTTGCTTCTGGGCATTGATCCGTTCGAGCTGGGACAGGCCCCGTTTGCGCTGGCAACCTCGAATGCGCTTCGCCTGCGCGCGGATGATCTGATTCTGTCGGTTCACCATTCGGCGCGGGTCTATCTGTTGCCCTGCATCGCGGGCCATGTGGGCGCCGATGCAGCGGCGGTGGCTCTGTCCGAAGCCCCCGACAAGTCCGACGATCTTGTGCTGGTGGTCGATGTGGGCACCAATGCCGAGATTTTGCTGGGCGACAAGACGGGCGTGATGGCCTGTTCTTCGCCCACTGGCCCCGCCTTCGAAGGCGCACAGATCAGCGCAGGCCAGCGCGCGGCCCCCGGCGCAATCGAACGGGTCGAAATCGACCCCACCACCAAAGAGCCGCGCTTCAAAGTGATCGGATCGGACCTTTGGTCCACCGATGAAGGCTTTGACGTGGCGATTGCCACCACAGGTGTGACCGGCATCTGCGGCTCGGGGATCATCGAGGTGATTGCCGAGATGCGGATGGCTGGGTTGGTCGATGCTGGTGGTCTGATCGGGTCGCCGGAACAGACTGGCACCGCCCGTTGCTTTGCCGATGGGCGCACCTATTCCTATCGCTTGTGGGATGGCGACGACGATAGTGGCCCGATTGCTGTCACCAACGCCGATATCCGCGCCATCCAGATGGCCAAGGCGGCGCTTTATTCCGGTGCGCGCCTGTTGATGGACAAGCGCGGCGTCGATCACGTGGATCGCGTGGTCTTGGCCGGGGCCTTTGGCGCGCATATTTCGGCCAAGCATGCGATGGTTTTGGGCATGATCCCGGATTGCCTATTGGACAAGGTGACGTCAGCGGGCAATGCTGCGGGCACTGGTGCACGTATCGCGCTGTTGAACCGGGCCGCCCGGGCTGAAATCGAAGACACCGTGCGTAAAATCCAGAAAATTGAAACCGCGGTCGAGCCACGCTTTCAAGAGCATTTCGTCAATGCCTCGGCCATGCCCAACGCGGTCGAACCGTTCCCCATCCTGCGCAGCATCGTCGCCCTTCCCGACCTTAGCTTCAATGCCGGCGGTGGTGAAGGCGAAGACAGCGGACGGCGGCGCAGACGGCGGCGGGGCTGACGCACGCATACATCCACTTGACGCTCCATCGCGAGTGGCATAACCAAAACCCATCGCGGGTGTAGCTCAATGGTAGAGCAGCAGCTTCCCAAGCTGACGACGAGGGTTCGATTCCCTTCACCCGCTCCAGTTTCCCAACCATCGCCGGATGCCGACACCAGCGCAGCTGGCGAAACGCCAAGGTGTCTCGATGTCCGATCCGTTTGCCCATATTCCACTGGTCACGCCCCTGAATGCCACGCAACTGCAAAGCGTCGGTGTGCCCAAGGGCTGGAACTACGGGCTGGCAGACCGCGTGCGGTTTCACGAGTTGGACGCGTTGAACCACGTCAACAACGTCGCCTATTTCCGGTGGTTTGAATCCATCCGCATTCCCTATTTCGCCCATGTTCACGTCACAAGCTATCAGGACGACGATCCCCAAGTGGTGCTGGCGACGAATTACGCGCGATACTTCAAGCCCCTGCATCTGGGCGACAATTATGTCATCACCGCCCGTACGAAGAGCTTTCGCAACAGTTCCTTCGTGATGGAGTACGGTGCTTATGTGGATGGCGAACTGATGTGCGGATCGGAAAGCGTGATCGTGACGCTGGAACAGGACGGGGTGACAAAGCGCCCTCTGCGCACTGAAACCATCCAAGTCTTCCTGTCCGAGGGTGCCGAGGGCCCTGCCTGACGCCTACCCCACCAACGCCTTGCGCAGCATGTTCAGGGCCACCAATGTCAGGAACACTGCGAACACGCGCTTTAAGGGCTTAGGGTCCATCGCATGGGCGATTTTAACCCCGTAAGGCGTGGTGATCATCGTCATGGCCACCACCAGCGCGAAGGCAGGCAGGTTGACCGCACCAATTGTGAAGGGCGGTCGCGCCGCTGGTTCAATAGACACCAGCAGGAAACCAAGCACCGACGGCACGGCGATCAGAACGCCGAACCCTGCCGCCGTGGCCACCGCGTTGTGGATTGGACGGCCATGCAATGTCATCAGGGGCACGCCGAAGCTGCCGCCGCCGATGCCCATCAGGACCGACAGAAACCCAAGGATCGGTGAGAGCACCGCGCGGCGCAACCCGGTCGGCATCGCCTCCGCCAGCCGCCAATTGGCACGACCAAGCCCCAGATAGGCGCCGATCACCAGCCCCAGGCCCCCAAAGATCGCCTGCAACACGGTTGAACGCAGGCCCGAGGCTACCAGCACTCCAATCACCGCCCCCACCGCAATACCGGGCGCCCATGTCTTCAGGATATCCCATTCCACCGCGCCCTTGCGATTGTGCGCGTGCACCGACCGAAGCGAGGTCACGATGATCGTGGCAAGCGATGTGGCCAGACAGATTTGCATCAATTGGTCAGAGGCATATCCCAGCGCCGTAAAAGCATAGAAAAACGCAGGCACCAGCACGATACCACCGCCGACGCCCAACAACCCGGCCAGGACACCCGCGAACGCGCCGATCGCCAACAAAAGGGCGGCCATTGGCAGAAGAACTGAAATATCTGGCATGCGTGTTCTCAGCTTGCAGGGACGTGTTCGGGTACACGTGATAGCGCCCCGGCCACCAACGCAACCCCTGCCCCATCCCGCGTCGCCCCTTCCGACAGGATACGCCGCCATTTCCGCGCACCGGGTCGCCCCGTGAAAGTGCCCAGCATATGACGCGTGATTGAGTGCAGGCGTACGCCCTTGGCCAATTGCGCCTCGATATAAGGATACATCGCCTCGACGACCTCATGCGCACTGCGCGGGCGTGCGATGTCACCGAAAATCGCCTGATCCACCCCCAACAGCACCGAAGCCGGATCGTGATAGGCGGCACGACCGATCATCACCCCGTCCATCACATCCAGATGTGCCTGCGCCTCGTCCAACGTGGTGATCCCGCCATTGATCGACAGATGCAGAGTTGGAAAAGCTGCTTTTATCCGATGCACCAAGGGATAATCCAGCGGTGGAATGTCCCGGTTTTCTTTCGGGCTTAGCCCTTGAAGCCACGCCTTTCGCGCATGGATCGTGAAACGCGAGACACCTGCAGCAGCGACCGTTTCAAGAAAGAACGGCAGCACTTCATCGGGGCTTTGTTCGTCCACCCCAATTCTGCATTTAACAGTGACATCAATGCCTTGCGCGGCATCATTCATCGCAGACATACAGGCCGCCACCAGTGGTGCATCGCGCATCAAAACCGCCCCGAACGTGCCCGACTGCACCCGGTCCGAGGGGCAACCAACATTCAGGTTCACCTCGTCATAGCCACGCTCGACACACATCTTCGTGGCCGCCGCAAGCTCTTTTGGGTCCGAGCCGCCCAGTTGCACCGCGACCGGATGTTCCTCGGAATTGTAGTCCAACAGATGTACGGCGCCACCCCGCACCAATGCGGGCGCTGTGACCATCTCGGTGTAAAGCAGCGTGTGTCGCGTCATCAGCCGGTGGAAATACCGGCAATGACGATCCGACCAATCCATCATAGGGGCGACAGACAGGCGGGCGGCACGGGTTATGTCTTTGTTGGTGTTCATCGCGCGCTACATAATGGAACGGCGTGACGAATGCCAGATGTCACCATTTGGTGAGAGACATCATTGAGGGGGGCGTTCAAACGCGAAAACACCGCCCCGCGAAAGCTGGGGATTTTCAACAAATCCTTGTGCCGCCAATCCATCGCGAATTTCGCGCATGCCGGGCCGGTGATAGATATGCCGATGCAGCTCGACAATCATGGTATGTATTCCGGACAGATCCGCATGGCGAAAGAAGCCAAGCTCTGCCCCTTCTATGTCCATCACCAGAACCGTCGGCTGACATTCGGCCTTAATGTCGGCCCAGGCGGCAACGGGCACCTGCACCTTCTCGGCGGTCGCCTGCCCCTTTGTAATGGTCATACCTGACCCAAGAAAGTTTCCGCGAATGAAGAATTCCACCGTTTCAGGGGGCGTGGGTTCAGAAATAACGATCTGATACCGCAAAGAGATCAGGTTCGCCAATCCGTTATGGTCATAGAGCGCGCGGGCGTGATCAATCAGTTTGTGATTTGCCTCGAACGACGTGATCGCTTCTGGCTGGCAGTTCTTCGCGATCACAGCACCAACGACGCCGGTACCTGCACCCATTTCGACCACCCGATCTCTGGATTTGATCAGCGCAAGGGCCGCTTCAACTTCGCGCCGTTCGTAGCGTCCAGCCTTCATGTTGGCGATCATCGTCGGACCAAGATGAGGTGCATCCGGCACCTCGACCCCGTGATATGTCGCGACGATCTCTGGCGCATCCGGAGTGGTGTATTCGCGGCGCTGTGTCACGAGCAGATGCCCCTTTTCCTCTGATGCACAACCATTAGGTCGACCGTGGTGATCCGGGCCAACCTGCCCTACTGGTCAGCCAAGATCAATCCTGCACGACGGGGCCATGTGCAGGATCCAAACACGTCGAAACCCTAGCGCGGGGCCATACGGATTGCGCCGTCCAGTCGGATGACCTCTCCGTTCAGCATGCTGTTTTCCACGATATGGCATACCATCGCGGCATATTCCGCAGGATCGCCAAGACGTGACGGGAACGGGACTTGTGCGCCAAGACTGTCCTGCACCTCTTGCGGCAGTCCTGCGACCATCGGTGTCTTGAAGATGCCCGGCGCGATGGACATCACGCGGATGCCGTCGCGCATCAGGTCGCGGGCCATTGGAAGCGTCATACCCACAACGCCCCCCTTGGACGCGGCATAGGCCAGCTGCCCGATCTGCCCGTCAAAGGCTGCGATAGATGCGGTGTTGACGATCACGCCCCGTTCACCATCCTCGGTCAGCGGATCGGTTTGCGACATGCCCGCTGCCGCTTGGCTGGCGCAGTTGAAAGTTCCAATCAGGTTCACACCGATGGTTTTGGCGAAGATGCCGGGATCGTGCGGTTCACCCTTCGACTGCGTTTTCGATGCGGGTGCGATGCCCGCGCAATTGACCAGGATATGTTCCTGCCCATGGGCCGCACGCAGGGTTTTGAACCCCTCTGCGACCGAGGCAGGGTCTGAGACATCCACCCTGGCGAAGCTGCCGCCAACCTTTTGGGCCATCGCTTGTCCGGCTTCGTCGTTCAGATCGAAAATGCCAACTTTTGCACCGGCGTCAGCCAGCGCCTGCACCACGGCGCCGCCCAATCCAGACGCGCCTCCGGTGACGATGGCAACGGTGTTTTCGGTGATCTGCATGACAAGCCCTCCGCTTTTGATCTGGGGCCACATAGCAAGAATTGTACAAGCGTTCAATAAATCCCTGAGCGCCTGAAAAGTTACGCAGCGTCGCCCTGCCCCGTCTTTTCCTGCTCCGTACCGTTGCAAACCGGCGCGGCGCCATCAACCGGTCCCAAGGCCTGCATCGCGGCAAATTGCGTCAGATATACACAACCCGTCAGGCTCTCGACAAAATGCGTGCGCATCAGACGGTCCATCACCGGGCCCTTAACCTCGGACAAGCTCAGCGTGATGCCCGCGTCGCCCAACTGGCGGTTCAATTCCTCAAGCGTCTCCAGCGCAGACAGGTCGATCTCGTTCACCGCCGAACACATAAGAACGACATGCTTGATGCCACCTTTCGCAACACGGGCAAGAAGGTAGTCCTCGATAAACCGCGCATTGGCGAAGTAGAGGTTTTCATCCAGTCGCAGCGTTACCAGTTCGGGATGGGTTAGCACCTTGTGGCGATTGATGTTTCGGAAATGCTGGGTGCCGGGGATCAGACCAACCTCGGCAATATGAGGTCGCGACGTTTTGTAGAGATAGAGCACGATGGACAAAACCACGCCAGCAGACACCCCGATCTCGACCCCGAAACCAAGGGTCAGCAGAATTGTGGCCAGAACGGCGGTGAAATCGGCGCGGTGATAGGCCCAGGTGGCTTTCAGGATATGGAAATCCACAAGGCTCAACACCGCGACGATGATGGTTGCGGCCAGCGTCGCTTTGGGCAGAAAGAAAAGAAGTGGCGTCAAGAACAGCGCGGCGCCGGCAATGCCAATGGCGGTGAATGCGCCTGCTGCGGGCGTTTCGGCACCTGCATCGAAATTGACGACGGACCGCGCAAACCCGCCCGTCACGGGATATCCGCCGGACATGGCCGCCGCGATGTTGGACGCGCCCAGTCCGACGAGTTCCTGATCTGGCACGATGCGCTGACGCTTCTTGGCGGCCAGCGTTTGCGCGACCGAGATGCTTTCGACAAACCCGATGATCGAGATCAGCAAAGCCGAGCCGAACAGGCTGGTCCATAGGTCGGTATCAAAACTAGGGAAGGTCAATGGCGGCAGACCCTGCGGCACGTCGCCCACGATCGCCACGCCCTTCGATTGCAGGTCGAACCCCCAGCTGATCAGCGTCGTCACCGCAACCGCCCCCACCGGTCCGGCCTTTGCCAGTATATCAGCCATGCGCGGACCAAGCCCCCATGACAGAAGCAGCGGTTTCAACCCTTTCCGCACCCAAAACAGGAAGGCGACCGACCCCGCCCCGATCACCAGCGTGATCAGGTTGGTTTGGGTGATGTGGGACAGCAGCGAACCAACGAGGTCAAACAGCGAATGCCCGTGCGCTTCGATGCCAAGGATGTGTTTCAACTGGCTTGTCGCAATCAAAAGGCCGGATGCGGTGATGAACCCGGCAATCACCGGGTGGCTCAGAAAATTCGCCAAAAAGCCCAGCCGGAACACGCCCATGACAAGCAGGATAAGCCCCGATAGAAAGGCCAGCGTGATCGCTGCCAGCACATAATCCGCAGGGTTATCCAGCCCAAGATTGCCGATGGCCGCCGCGGTCATCAAGCTGACCACCGCGACAGGCCCGACCGCCAAAGCGCGAGAGGTGCCAAAGATGGCATAGGCCACCAGCGGCAGGATCGAGGCATAAAGCCCCATCTCGGCTGGTAGCCCCGCCAAAAGCGCATAGGCCAGCGATTGCGGGATCAGCATGATCGTTACGATCACCGCCGCCACCATGTCCGAGGTCAGCGCGGTACTGTCATAGGACCGACCCCAGTCAAGAATGGGCACAAAGCGTCTTAGGGCAGCGCCACGCGCCACCGGATCATGCTCTACGTTCATGAGCGTTCTTCCAATCAATACGGGGGCTTACCCCCTAAACATTCAAGCGTTGGCTTGCGCAGTCATCCACAGGATTTCGCAACGTGCACCGGACCGGCAATAGGCAAAGACCGGTCCCGGCGCGGCCTCGACCACGCGCTTGAACTCGTCCATCACCGCGAACGCATCTTCCCGGTTCGACATCGGCAGGAATGACGTGGCCAGCCCCGCCGCCTCGGCCGCCGCGCTGATTTCCGACCATGTGGGTTGCCCCGGTTCTTCACCATCCGGCCGGTTGCACATGACCACGGTGAACCCCGCCGCCTTGATGTCCGGTATGTCAGCGGCGGTGATCTGTGGAGCAACCGTCACCTTATCGTCGAGTTTCTTCATCTGCATCAAACTGCCTTTCCAAGCGTCATCTTAAAGCGTGTTCACGGGTACTTTCAGGAAGGTCTTGCCATCCTCGTCCGCGGGCGGCATGTCGCCTGCGCGCATGTTGACCTGAAGCGACGGGATAATCAGCCGCGGCATGGCCAGTTGCGCATCACGCTCGGTGCGGAACTTCACGAATTCCTCTTTCGTTTTGCCACCACCCACGTGGATGTTGTGGGCTTTTTCTTCTGCCACCGTTGTTTCCCACTGAATATCGCGCCCGTTCGGCCCGTAATCATGGCACATGAATAGACGCGTTTCATCGGGCAGTGCCAGCACCTTCTGGATACTGTCGAAAAGCTCGCCCGCGTCGCCACCAGGGAAATCGGCCCGCGCCGAGCCGCCATCGGGCATGAACAGCGTGTCACCAACGAAGGCCGCGTCGCCGATCACATGGACCATACAGGCCGGGGTGTGGCCGGGCGTGTGCATGACAAACGCGTCCATGCCGCCGATTTTGTAGGTATCGCCATCCTCGAACAACTGGTCGAACTGGCTGCCATCGCGCTGGAATTCGGTGCCCTCGTTGAAGACCTTGCCAAACACCTCTTGCACCACGGTGATATTCGACCCGATGCCAATCTTGCCGCCCAGCTTGTTCTGAATATAGGGCGCGGCAGACAGGTGGTCGGCATGTACATGGGTTTCGATCAACCATTCCAATTCCAACCCTTCGGCCTGAATGTAAGCGATGATCTCGTCCGCATGGTCATGGGTGATGCGCCCGGCGGCATAGTCGATGTCCATCACGCTGTCGATCACGGCACAGGCCGTCGACGCGGGGTCTTTGACCACATAGGAAATCGTGTTCGAATCTTCCTCGAAAAAGGCTTTCACCTCGGGTTTGAGGGACGTGTTGACGGGATAGTCTTTCATATCATGTCCTTTCCTGTCTGCGCGGGTGCGATTGGCACCCATGTATCAGTTGGCCTGAGCGGCGTCCTGCCGGCGGGCCGTGGTTGCAATCAGCCAACGGGCAAGCAACATGCCCGTGATCAGTGACGCGGTGAAAATCAGAACCGAAGGGTTCCCGGTCGAGATCACCGGCAGTGCCGCACCTGGGCAGAACCCCGCCAGACCCCAGCCAAGACCAAAGGTGAAGGATCCCAACACCAGCTTTCGGTCGATCAGCTTTGTTCCGGGCAGTTTGAAACTTTCGGCAAAGGCGGGTTTTGGTCGCTTGAACACCAGCATATATCCCGGTGCCGTGACCAAAAGGGCTGCGCCCATCACGAAGGCAAGGCTTGGATCCCACGTCCCGAAGACATCAAAGAAGTTCAACACCTTGGCCGGATTTGCCATGCCCGAGATCGCGATCCCAAGCCCAAACACGACACCTGCCAGATAGGTCAATAGAAGTTTCATTGCGTCCTCCTTACAGACCGATGACGTGACGGGTCAGAAAGACCACCACCGCCGTGCCTGCCATGAAGGTTAGGGTGGCAACGATGGAGCGTGGCGAAAACCGCGCCATGCCGCACACACCGTGCCCGGACGTACAGCCCGAGCCATAGGTGACACCAACACCAACAATCAGCCCGCCGATGATCATCGACAGGGTGGACACCGGCACTTCGATCGCGGGGAAACCGCCTGTTGCCGCCAGAAAGATCAGCGGACCGGTCAACATCCCCGCCAGAATGGCCGCGCGCCACGACCAGTCGGTCGAGCTGCTGGGTTGCAGAAACCCTGCCAGAATGCCGGTGGCGCCAAACACATTGCCGCGCACCCACATCAGAAACACCGAGGCCAGGCCGATCAGCGCGCCCCCGAATGCAGATGCCCAAGGTGTAAATTCGGTTTCGATCATGTCTGCCTCACCAGATATCCTGTTTGCATGTTAAGTTAGGTGCACGTATCACGGGGAACAAGAGTTACATTCTATTTTTTGAATATTTTTTTCTGATCCGTCCCGACGTCATGCAAGCCCCACCTGCTATTCGGGCATGTGGGGTCTGATTTTTCAAGGGATTTGACGCCGTTCAGTCGGCCACGGCCTCTTTCGTGATCTCGTCCAACAGGGCCTGAACCTTCTGCATGTCGCCCTCGGGGTACTTGCGATACCCGACGCGAACATCACCATCCGTATCGGTGACAAAGATGCCATAGGGGCAGAACGCGATATTCATCGGATCAGGTTCCATCACTTCGCGGCTGATTTGCGCCGAGCAAAAAAGGAAGATGTCGGCCGCATCATAGATTTTGACGTCAGAGCCAACATCGCCCTTCGTGCGTTCAAGCATGGCACCGGTGTGGCTGACATAGTCGATCACCAACCCTTTGCCGACAATCGCCGTTTCCACCGCGAAAGTGGCGTCGTCGAAGTCACCATCAAACGCATATGTGATCGCCTGATCTGTTTCCTGCATGGCGTGGTCATCGGCCAGTGCGGGCGCTGCAAAAAGACTGGCAGACAGGGTGAGAGTCAGTAGCTTTTTCATAAGGGACACTCCTTGTCGATCAGCGGACAAGGCCCTGGCCTGTCCCCTGACATCGCCGGGGCAGAACACCTGCCCCGGTCATTGCCGAAAACATATTCTTTCCTGCGAATACAATCAACAGGGTCAGCCGAACATGTCAGACGTGATCCCGGCGTACCAACCGATGCTTTCTTCATAGGTTGTTTTGCGCAGCTCGGCATCCTCTCCGGTTTGGCTGATGAAACCGTCCACCTTGGCGATCTTTTCATCCGTGGCCTCATAGCTCGCGCCGACCTTCACCCCGTCGTCACTGTCGATCAGCGACCAGCAGGTGTTGGTAAACTTGGCCGGGAACAGCTTCGACCCCGTGAGCGCGGATCGCACCGCCATCGCGGCCACCTTGGCCTGACTGTTGGCGGCAAAGCCCGACTTGGGCATGTCGCCTTGTTGGCTGGCGTCACCCAAAACATGGATGTTTTCGTCCATACGGGATTGCATTGTATGCGGGTTAACCGGCGCCCAATTGCCATCCGTGATTCCCGCAATCTCGCAAATGCGTCCGGCTTTCATGGCAGGGATCACATTGCAGACATCGACCTTGGTTTCTTCCCCATCAATGGTCAGCGTCATCGCATCCGGGTTGACCGAAACATCACCGCCCCCGAAATCGGGCCCGATCCAGTCGATCATACCGTCATAGTGCAGCCCCCAACCTTCCTGAAACAGCGCCATTTTCGAAAACTTATCTTTCGGATCGGCGACAATAATTTTCGCGGTCGGGTTTTTCGCTTTTAGGACATGCGCCACCATCGAAATCCGCTCGTACGGCCCGGGCGGGCAGCGGAACGGATTGGGCGGGGCGACCATCGCGAAGGTGCCGCCTTCGGGCATCGCTTCGATCTGCGCCTTCAAAAGTTCGGATTGCGATCCGGCCTTGTATGCGTGCGGCATGGCATTCTGGTGGGACACATCCCAACCATCCACGGCACCTTCGACAAAATCAATGCCGGGCGACAGGATCAGCCGGTCATAGGACAGTGTCGCCCCCCCGGCCAGTGTCACGGTGCGCGCCGCACGGTCGATCCCCACGGCCCAATCATGGACGACGTTCACACCATATTCAGATGCCAGTGTACCATAGCTGTGCGCGATCGAATTCAGTTCGCGAAATCCGCCGATGTAAAGGTTCGAGAAAAAGCAGGTGTAGTAGCTGCGCGTCGGCTCGATCAGCGTGACATCAATCTCGCCTTTGCTGTCCTTGGCGACATAGCGTGCTGCGGTCGCCCCGCCTGCACCACCTCCGATCACGACCACTTTCGGCTTGCCCTGGTTCGAAGCGTGCGCCGCCGGCGTTGCCAACGTTGCCGCCGCAGCCCCAGCTGCAACGCCGCCCATGAATAAACGTCTGTTCAGTTTCATACGAATTCCTCCCTGTTTGGTGCGGAGTCGCGCGCACCGTTCGCGTAGGGCGGACCCGTCCCTGTCCGGCCCGTTAAACTATGGCCCAGCAACCTCGAAATACGCGGCAAGGGCAGCAATTTCTTCATTGGACAACCGACCTGCCATCATTTGCATCACCGGATGCGGGCGAAACTTGTCCTTATAGGCGTGCATGGCGACCACGAAATCCTCAGCCGGCCAGCCGATGATGCCCGGAATACCGTCGTTGTCACCGCTCAGCTGGTGGCAAGACGTGCATTCGGACGACAGGTATTCGCCGTATTCCGGGTCGCCTTGAATGGCAAGAATGGCGGCATCAACCGAATGATCTGTTCCCGCCATTGTGGGGGCCGCTTCCGGGATATTGCCGGGATCATCCGAATACCGGCGCAAATATGCCAGTAAATCAGCACGTTGCCCCGCATCCTTCAACCCTTTGTAGGCCATACGCGTATCAGAGGCGAACGCCTTTGGGTTCTCGACATAGCGATCCAGCAGATCAAAATCCCAGACCAAACCGTCCTTGCCCATCCGTGTCAGGCCATTGGAGTACCTGAAGCCGTCAAGGCCTGCCGCGCGGCGTCCGAAAATACCGTTCAGATGTGGCCCGACGCGGTTCTTTGCCCCTTGCCCGACCGAGTGACAACTTGAGCATTCTTTAAACACCGCCGCGCCCTTGTCCGCATCCCCGATCTCGTTCGAGAGGGATGGAGACGCCGTGGCAAACAAGGCAACCAGGCTAAGCGTGATGTGGCGATTCCAGCCCATGCAAAAAGCGTAACGAGTTAATCTTATTCACTCAATAATTTTTATATCATGTTTTGTGCATTTGGTTGCGCCACCCATCACCACACATCAGGTGTTTCGCCCTTCTCTTCCATTTGCTGGAACACATCCTGAAGGTAACGCTGGAACACTTGCGATTGATAGGCGTCCGAGGTCACGTATTCCAACGACTTCAAGAAATGGAACGGCTTGAAATATCCCGGCATCCGAAACGCTTCGGCCGCCCGGGCGCTGCTGGTGTCCGAGGCATCCGAGGGGAAAATCACCACGGTCGGTGTGAAATTCACACCCCATTTCACGGTCAGGTCACGTTCCTCCAACGCCTCTCCGTCGAAATCAACCACCTCACGTGCACCGAACATATTCAACTGCACGACCATGAAGTTTTCCTGCAGGTAATCCACAATCTGCTGACGCGCAAAATTGACCTCGTGCAATTCGCGGCAATAGGGACAACCCTGTTGTTCAATCAGGATCAGAAGGTCTTTTCCCTCCGCCCCGGCTTCGGCCAGATCATCGGCCATTTCAAGGAAGCTGTCGGTAAACCACGGCTGTTTATGCAAGCCGTCATCTCCCAGTTCAGCCGCGGCGACAGGCAATCCGGCCACATAGGCAAGAATGCCAAGACATAAAGCGAGAACGCGCATTGAACCCTCCTTTGTTGCGGCGGAATCTAGCACAGACGTGGTCATTCCCCAAACCTGAGTTGAAAAAAAGGGCGTCATTCTCATCCAACGACGCCCGAGTCGGGGTATGAATGGTTTACTGGCTGTGTGACTTCAGAAATTCGAGGACCGCCTCGATATCCGCCTCTTTTTTCAAGCCCGCGAAGGTCATCTTGTTGCCCTTCAGATAGTTGCGCGGGTTGGCCAGATAGCCCGACAGGCTTTCCGTGTCCCACACCAACCCGCCTTCGCCAGCGGCCATCATCGGCTTGGAGTATTTGAAGCCGTCAACAGCACCAGCGGTTCGTTCCCAGACGCCATTCAGCACGGGGCCAACGCCATTCTGCGCGCCCTCTCCCACCTTGTGGCAAGCCTTGCATTTCTTGAAGACCTTCTCACCTTTCTCGGCCAGATCTGCATCGAACGCGACCGCCTTGGGGGCTTCGTCACCGGCTGGGGCGGCTGCCTCGTCCGTGGTTGCGGGCGCTGTGGTCTGCACCTCATCCGCATCGGCTCCCGCGTTCGGATCGCCTTTGAACACGACGTTGCGGGTGATCTCAACCGGACCGGGTTTGCAATCGCTCATGCAGCGGTTGGTAAAGGAGCCGTATTCGGTCTCGGCGCGGTCATCGACGATGAACCCGTCCGCGTTCGGCATCTCGACCTCCAGAAAGGTGTCTTTCGACAGGGTGAAATCTTCGTCCACCAGATAGTTGGAGTAAAGAATATAGGCCACGATGGCATAAACATCGTCATCGGACAGCGTCTGTGCCGATCCGAAGGGCATCGAGCGGCGCACATAGTCAAACGTGGTCGACAGATAAGGCCAGTAAGACCCCACCGTCTTCAGCGGATCTTCGTCCGCCAGGCTGCCGTCGCCGCCTGCCAGTTTCGGCCAGTTATCCACACCTTCGGCAAACTCGCCATGGCACGATGCGCAATTTTCGGAAAAGACGGTTTCCCCGGTCAAAACATCGCCCGAGCCTTCGGGCAGGTTCGATCCGTCAGGAAACACATCAAGATTCCACGCCGCCACTTCGCCATCCGTGGCCGCACGGCCCAGACCCAGCTTTTCGGCGATGGCAGGTGCCGCAGTCAGGGTGGCAACCGCAGTTGCCATCAGGAACTTAGGAAACTTCGACATTGTTTGCCTCCCCGTTTGCGTTGACATGCCAGGTCTGGATACCGTTGTTGTGATAGATCGAGTTCAACCCGCGCACGTCGCGCAGCTGCGCCTTGGTGGGCTGCACATAGCCCGAGGCATCCATCGCGCGCGACTGCAGGAACATTTCCGACCCGTCCCAATCAATATCCAGATAGAACCGGCTCAGCGCCATCGGCTTTCCGGGTTCGGCCAACCGTGCCTCTTGCCAGGTCACGCCGCCATCCAGCGACACATCGACGGCCGTGATCGCACCGTTGCCTGACCACGCAAGCCCGGTGATGACCAAGGGCCCCTTGCCGTGAGTGATTGGCATTTGGGGGCTGGGGCTGGTGATGATCGACTTGGCATCCATCGTCCACGTCCATTTGCGCGAGGTGCCATCGGCCAGCGTGTCGGTGTATTTCGAGGTCTCTTCCCGGCTTTCAACCGGCTTATCCATCACCTCGATCCGGCGCAGCCACTTGACCCACATGTTGCCTTCCCAGCCGGGAACAACCAGACGGACCGGATAGCCATGTTCCATACGCAGGGCCTCGCCGTTTGCCTTGAAGGCCACCATGCAGTCATCCAGCGCCTTTTCGATCGGGATCGAGCGGCCGTTCGAAGACGCATCCGCGCCTTCGACATAGACCCACTTGCCCGCAAGGTCGCCAGCGGCCGTCAACCCAGCTTCCTCAAGCAAAGTGCGCAAGGTCACGCCGGTATATTCCATGTTGTGGATCATGCCGTGAGTGTATTGCGCGCCATTCAGCTGCGCGCCCGCCCATTCCATACCGGTGTTCGCGGCGCATTCCAGAAAGAAGGTGCGCGTGACACGCGGGAAGCGCTCAAGGTCTTGGTAAGAGAACACGAGCGGCGTATCGACCAGCCCGTTGATCATCAGGCGATAGTCTTCCTTGCGCAGGCTGATCGCCCCCGAATGGTGGCGTTCAAACGCGCAACCCTGCGGCGTAATCGTGCCGTCCAGCGCGTGGATGGGCGTGAAGTTGATTGAACTGATCGTGTCCGCGGTCAGCCATTCGACGGTGCGGCGCACCACGTCGTCTTCGTATTCAATCGGCAGGCCATAGGGTGTCGCATCCACCCCGTCGCCAAAACCGCTGGCCCAATCCTGAACCTCGGTGATCAGTGGATCATCTTCGGCACGTGCGGCCCCAGCGGCCCCAAGGGCGGCCCCGGTTGCCGCGGCCCCTTTCAGGAACGCGCGCCGGGATGCGCCGGTTTTCGTAGAGCTGTCACTCATTTGGCATCTCTCCTCTTGCATCTCAATATTCGCCTATGTGCATGGATAGGCTTTGAAAAATGGCCCGAAGCATGTGCCCCGAGCCGTGTTTGATCAGGCGCCGACCACCGTGACCGAATTGTTCGGATCCAGTGTTATGGTGCCTTGCTTCTTGATATGGCTTTCAACCACATCCCAGATTTGCGGACCTTCGGTGCCCTCGTTCACTGATGCCCAGCCCGCGACCACATAGGTCTTGGCCGGGTCAATCGCCTCGCCGGTTTTCAGAAGTGTCATTTCGGTGATCCGGTAGCCCTGCGGCTTGGTGATGTCGATGCGGTAGCCCATGCCACCGATGCGCACCATGTCCCCGCCCTGCTGGTAATAGGGATCGGGGTTGAACAGGTTGTCGGCCACGTCCTCAAGGATCGTGTGGATGAACTCGCCCGTCATTTCGGTACGATAAGCCTGCCCATAGGACATCGAGGTCACGTTCCAGATATCTTCGCGCGTGATCTCCTGCCCCGGCAGGATCGACGGCCCCCAGCGCACGCCGGGCGACATGGCGATATCCGCCTCGCGCTCGTTGATCAGCGCGTCACAGATCAGGTCATCCCACGAGCCGTTGAAATTGCCGCGGCGATAAAGCAGCGTATCGGTTGTTCCGATCACCTCCTCCAACTCGGCCTGATAGGGCGCGCGTTGCTCGTCAATCAGTTGTGTGATCGTGGCATCCGGCGCGATCACGTCGGCGAAGATCGGGATCAGCTTGTGGCGGATGCCCATCATCTTGCCGTCGCGCACGTCCAGATCGACGCGGCTGACAAATTTCGAATTCGAGCCAGAGGCAATGATGAACGTCTGTTCGACCTGCACCGGTTCAGGCAGCGCATCATGGGTGTGGCCCGACAGGATCACGTCGATCCCCGTCACCTTGCCCGCCATCTTCTTGTCCACGTCAAAACCATTGTGGCTGAGCACGACGACAAGCTCGGCGCCTGCTGCGCGCACCTCGTCCACCATGGCTTGCATGTTTTCGTCACGTATACCGAATGAGTATTCGGGGAACATCCAGCCCGGATTGGCAATCGGCATATAGGGGAAGGCCTGCCCGATCACCGCCACCTTCACGCCACCGCGTTCAAAGAACTTGTAGGGTTTGAACAACTCGGCCGGCTCGTCCCATTCGGCGTCAAAGATGTTCTGGCCAAGCGCGGCGAAGGGCAGCCCCTCGACAATTTCGTTCACCCGGTCCGACCCCAGCGTGAACTCCCAATGGAAGGTCATCGCATCGGGCTTCAGCGCGTTCATGACGTTGACCACGTCTTGGCCTTGCGTGTGATGGCAGGTGTAAGACCCGTGCCACGTGTCGCCGCCATCCAGAAGCAGCGCATCGGGTCGCTCGGCCCGGATGGCGTTCACCACGGTGGCCACGCGGTCCATCCCGCCGACCCGGCCATAGCTCTGCGCCAATGCCGAGAAATCGTTATAGGTCAGCGCATAAGCATTGGGTGATCCATCCTCGATCCCGTAAGCCCGCCGGAAATCCGCACCGGTCACATGCGGCATCTGTCCCTTTGCCGCGCCGACACCCAGGTTGATCTCGGGCTCGCGGAAATAGATCGGCTTCAGCTGCGCATGAATGTCGGTGATGTGGATCAGGCTGACATTGCCAAAGGTGTCGAACTTCAGAAGATCATCCTGCGTCAACGCCTGCTGCGCGGCAAGCTTGGCCCAGTTGCCAAAGCCCGACGCACCATAAAGGGCCGAGGCTGCCATTGAGACCTGAAGAAAATCACGGCGAGAGATCATAAGCGGTTTCCCTTGGCTTTCAAACCGTTGCTGGCCACAACCCATGCGAAGGCTTGAATGTGTTTAGAAAAAGATACCCCGCCCGAACGACATTCAGGCGGGGCAGATGTTTAGTTGCGGACCGACGGCCCTTCGATCGACAGGCCGTTGCCGCGCGAGGCGACATAAAGTTCAAGCGCCACGAACTCGGGCGATCCGGCGTTGAACGTCTCGGCACGGGTGTCGCGAATGCAGCCCTTGAAGCGCGAATGCGCCCCGTTCAGTTTGGTGTTTTTCAGGCGATAGGTCGGGAACCCATTGATCTGACCCTGACTCAGGTGGTCGGCCCGGATCATGTTGCCATAGTTGTTTTCATGGCAATTCGCGCAGCTCAGCTCAAGCTGACCATAGCGGGTATAGTAGATTTCCTTGCCCTGTTCCCAGGTGGACTGCGCCGGGCCGTCAATGGCGACATTAACCGGCATCCCGCGCGAGACCGAGGCCAAAAGCGCCTCGACATCAACTGCGGCGCTGCTGTCATAGCCCCAAGGTTCAGCCCCCATACGGTTTTCGCGACAATCATTCACCTGCATCTGAAGCGTGCGCACCTCGCCCGCCTCTTCGTTCCACTTCGGATAAACGGCCTTCACACCGGCCATCTCTTCCGGCTCACCATGACAATCCGCACAGGATTTGCCTTCGGATCCGTCGGCCGTGGCCCAGATGTCAGCCCCGTTTTCAGCCCCCAGCATGCCAGGGTTGTCAAAGTCATCCATCTGCATGGACTGCGTTTGATCCGACCGGAATCGCCAGCCCGACAACACCTCGTCGAACGCATCCGACAGATGTTCCGGCGCTGCGGTCTTGGTGACGATTTCAATATCGCCATTGGTGATAAGTTCAGCGTTTTCATCGGCTGTGGCAATCGCCGCCCCGGTGAACGAGGCAGCGACCAAAGCTGCTATGCCGTGAAGTTTTTTCATTATTGTTTCTCCTCCCTTGCGCCGCGCTTAGCTGACTGCGATCGGCTTGGTTTCTTCGTAAACCGAGCCATCATCGTCGTACCAAGTGAACTTGAAATCGCCAGCCTCTTCGACGGTGGCGTCAAATTCAAGATAAGGGTTGGTTGAAATCGCGGGCTCCAGCGTCACGTCGATGACCATCTTGCCGTTCAGCTCGCAGGTGAACCGGTTGATGATCGAGCGCGGGATCAGGTTGCCGTCGCCATCTTTGCGCTGGCCCGATTCCATCTTGTGGCTGATCAGGGTTTTCAGGGTCACCACCTCACCGGCACTTGCCGATTTCGGGACTTTCACGCGGGGTTTTACACCTTTTGCCATGTCTTCAAGCTCCTCTGATTAGCCGCCGCAGCCGCCGATTGTGACTTTCACGGTCGACGACGCTTTCACAAAGCTGCCATCGGACATCTTGGCGATCGCGATCACGTCTTGCGTGCCCGCCAGACGCATCCGGGTGGATGCAGCTTGGCTGCCCGCCGCTTCGCCGAAGTTGAATTGCGCCACGCCGGGGGTCGGGTTGCCAGCGGCCAGCAGAATGATCGATTCTGCGCCGGGAGCATCCACCGAAACCGGAACTGTGTTGCCATTTTCGGCAATTTCGGGCGCGGTCAGGGTGATCCCACCTTCGCCCATTTCGGCACCGCCGGTAAAGGCAGCAATCGCGTCATCCGCAGCGGCGGCGGCGCGCATCGGCAACATCGCCACGGCGGTCGCGCCGAGACCAAGTGCCAGAGCTTCACGTCGTGTGAATTTCATCTGTGTCTCCTGTATATTGGGTTGCCGATCCGCGCGCTTATTGCAGCGTCATCAGATAGGCGACAACGTCTTCGATCTGCTGCGCAGTCAGCAGCGGTTCAACTTCGCCTTCATGGGCCTTGCCGGTATAGGCGTTGCCCAGACGCGTAAATCCATCCGTCTTATAGAAAGACGGCATCATCGAGTCTTCGAACATCATCTTGGCATTGGCCACGATGCCGCGCAGTTCCGCCTCGCTCCACCGGTCGCCAGCGCCGTCAAGCAGCGGGCCAACTTCGCCATGGAACGGCACGTCGGCCAGATCTGTGATTTCGTGACAGGCAACACAGTTGCCCAGTGATTTTGTCGATACGACTTTGGCGCCTTCCGCCGGGTTGCCCGCGACCCCTGTCAAAGACTGGGCGACGGCCCCTTCTTCATAGGTTACGTCCGCTGGCGCCACCGTTTCGGCGTTTGCCATTCCAAGCCCCGCAAGCAGAGCGACAAGCGTGATCGTTGTCCGCTTCATGATACCTCCCATGTCGGTTGTGTGCACAACTGTGTGCAACGTAACACGCTAAGTAATTTCCGCAACATCAAATTCTAATTTTTGAATTTTTCGCAGGTGCAGCGACGGGCGGCAGCGCCGGGGTGGCGCCCGCACTTGAGTTACCCCATTGTATCAGAGCCATAATTTCAACGGTCAGCCAATATTGCTGAACCACGGCATCCACTCCAGCATGAATTGCCCGATTGCATTCACGCTGTTTGTGGCGATCAATGCTGCAAAGACGATCAACATCACGCCCATTGTCCGCTCGACCCATGGCAAATACTTCCGATTGCGACCGGCCCAGGCCAGAAATGGCCGCGCAAACAGCGCCGCAATGACGAAAGGCATCGTCATCGCCAGCCCATAGACCGCCAACAGCAACGCCCCGCGCCACAGATCTCCCATCCCCGACGCGATCATCAGAATCGATGCCAGCGCCGGACCCACGCAAGGCGTCCAGCCAAAGCCGAAGGCCAGCCCCATCACATACGCCCCGATCAGGGTGCTGGGGGCCGCCGTGCTTTCCAACCGCGCCTCGCGATACAAGAATGGGATTTTGACGATGCCCAGGAAATGCAGGCCGAACGCCAACAGGATTGCCGCCCCGACATAGCTAAGCGGCTCTTTATAGCGCGCGAACGCGGACCCCAGCGCCGTCGCCCCCAGCCCCAACAGGATGAAGATCGTCGTCACGCCCAATGCAAATGCGATCGCAGACACCACCAGTCGCCGTTGTGCGCCCTGGCTGATCCTGCCCTCGCCCGTCAGCTCGTTCATCGAGATGCCCGCCATATAGCACAGGTAAAACGGCACCATCGGCAGGATGCAGGGCGTAAAGAAAGACAGTAGCCCGGCAAGGGCTGCACCAGCAAATGAAATGTCGAGCATGACCATTCCTTGAAATCAGGACATATTCAAATTAGGTGTTGTATTGAAACAAGGTCAACCTTTTCCCGACACAGGATCAAATTTATGTCGCGTATTCGTGCTGTTCTGACCGCCCTGCTTTTGAACGTGATCGCGATCCCAGCCTTTGCGGCAGATTTGGTGATGGTCGAAGAGCCCGGATGCCCTTGGTGTGCGAAATGGGAACGCGAACTGGGCGCGATCTATCCCAAGACCCCCGAAGGCCAGTTTGCACCGTTGCGCAAGGTGCAGCTGCATGATCTGCGCAAAAAGAATGGGCCGGACAGTCTAGGCATGACGCTCGATCGGCCCGTGATGTTCACCCCGACCTTTCTACTGATCGAAGACGGGGTCGAGCTGGCCCGGATACAGGGCTATCCGGGCGAAGATTTTTTCTGGGGCTTGCTTGAACAGATACTGATCGAAAACACAAGCTACTCCGCCCCGGTGGACACCAAGGTCGCGCCTGAGCAGATCACCAACTGATCTGCCGCGCGACTTGTGGCGACTTCATGTGCCTGCTGAAACACGGTCAGGCGGTGGAATGGCCAGCCAGATTGCAATAACCGTGATACGTCTATATGACAACGGGAAGCGGTATCAACAAGAAGGACACCACTATGGCATTGCCGGTCATCCGCGAGGATATGACAAGCGACGAGCTGGACAAAATGATGACCAGCGCCTGCGACGCCTCGACCCTTCTTAAGGCGATCAGCCATGAAGGTCGGCTGATGATCCTGTGCCATCTGGTCACCGGCGAAAAATCCGTGACAGAGCTGGAGCACCTTTTGCACGCCAGACAAGCTGCCGTTTCGCAACAACTGGCACGCTTGCGTCTTGAGGGGCTTGTTACCCCGCGCCGCGAGGGCAAGACGATCTATTATTCCTTAACGGACGAGCGTCCCCGCCGCATTCTGGAAGTGATCTACGAATTGTTTTGTTCGGTCGGCGACACGAACGACGTCAAGAAGGCGGCTGAATAAGGGGCTTTCTTTCCTCGCCCTCTGCAGAGAAGCCGCGTGAAAAGACAAAGTTACAAACGGTTTTCGCGGCTGACCGAAATACAGTCGGCATAACTCCCGATCCGGGATACAGGAGCATTCACCCATGTTCGACTGGATCAGTGACACCAATCTTGCAGCACTCATCGGCCTTGTTGGTGGTGTGATGCTGGGTCTGTCGGCCCGGTTGGGGCGCTTCTGCACGTTGGGCGCCATCGAAGATGCGCTATATGCCGGATCGTCGCTTCGTATGCGTATGTGGGGCATTGCGATCGGCGTGGCCATGATTGGTTCCCACCTGCTGATCGGCGCGGGGATCGTTCAGCCGGAAGAGGCTATCTATCTGCGACTGGGCTGGAACCCACTGGCATCCGTCATCGGCGGTCTGCTGTTCGGCTATGGCATGGCCCTGTCCGGCAATTGCGGCTTCGGTGCCTTGGCACGGCTTGGTGGCGGTGATTTGCGCGCCTTCGTGATCGTCGTGGTGATGGGCTTGTCCGCCTATGTTGCGATCTCGGGACCGCTGGCGCATCTGCGGGTGCTGGTTTTTCCTGAAACCCCTGCGGATCCTGCCGCCTTGCCGTCAATTTCGGTCAAACTCGAGGCGCTTTTGGGGTTATCCACCTCAACCATCGGCACCGCGATTGGCGCCATTCTCATCCTGATCATGTTCACCAGCAAAGAATTGCGGCAGGCCCCCCAAACCGCGTTCTGGGCAGTGGTCGCTGGGCTGGCGGTGGTGATCGGCTGGGGTGGCACAGCGTGGATCTTTGCCAACGGCTTCGACCCGATCCCGGTGGAAAGTCACACCTTCTCGGCCCCGCTGGGCGACACCATGATCTATCTGATGACCTCGTCCGGGTCGGCGCTGAATTTCGGCGTCGGCAGCGTGGCTGGCGTTCTGGTCGGCGCCTTTATCGGCAGTCTCTTCAAGGGGCATTTCCGATGGGAGGCCTGTGAAGACCCGCGCGAGTTGAAGCGGCAAATGGGTGGTGCGGCGATCATGGGACTGGGGGCGGTCATCGCCTTTGGATGTTCCATCGGGCAAGGCTTGTCCGCCTTCGCGATCCTGTATTACGGCGCACCCGTGACATTTCTGGCGATCATTGCCGGGGCCGCCTTCGGGCTGCGGCAACTGATTTCCGGTTTCGCCGTCGCCGAGTAAGGCCCAAGGGCTGAAAAACGCATGCGGTTCATTGGCCAGAGCCGCTTTCGCTCTTTCCACGCAACTTTCCGCAAGTTAGGGTCCGCCCCTGAAACGACCCGGTTGCCCGCAATCGGACGCAAAGGAAGACAGGGAACCACAGGGTCATGACCAACTTCACGCCCAGCCCGGATCACGCCGCCGCGTTTCGCGCGGCCCTTGGCCTGTTCACCACGGGCGTGACCATCGTGACCGCCAAGTCCCTGCGGGGGCCGCTGGCGATGACGGTCAACAGCTTTACCTCGGTCTCACTGGACCCGCCGCTGATCCTGTGGTGCCCGGCCAAAGTGTCGGCCCGCCACGACGCTTTTGTCGCCGCCGAACATTTCGCCGTTCATTTGCTGTGTGACGATCAAACCGATATCGCCCGCCGTTTTGCGCGTCAGGGCGAGGATTTTTCCAACCTGAACTGCCGTGAGGATTTCCATGGCGTGCCCGTGATCGAGCCATGCCTTGCCCGTTTCGACTGCACAACCGAACAGGTTGTCGATGCCGGAGATCATTCGATCGTGTTGGGGCGGGTGCATCGGGTCACGGCACATGAAGGCCGTCCGCTGACCTTTCATGCCGGTCGGTTCGGTGGGTTTGATGACACGCCGTGACGCACGCGCACGGCCCTGTCAGTTTGTCATGATCTGGGCACGTTCATAGCTTGTCATGGCTTCACTGCCATCATCATAGACAAGCCGGACCGAAACCAGATCAATCGACTTCAGATCAAACTCCAGATACGGCAGTTTGTCTTCCACCTTGATCGCATTTGGCTGGGGTTCGTCTTCATAACACGGCTCCGCATCAAACTGCCGCTCTTGCTGACCATTCAGAGAGTAATGGATCTGCTCCAGCCCACACCGCCACGCCAGAAGATGCGTAAAATACAACAGATCCTTGCCGTCATACTCTCTTACTGCGACCCAACTTCCCTTGGTGGCGTCAAGTATTGGCCGCACCTCGTCCGCTGTTGTAAAGTTTTGCGCCACCGAAGGTGCTGCAAAACCTGCCAGAACGACCGCTGCGATCACCGTTTTCAACATACTCAACTCCTTCAAGATCAACACAATAGACCAATATTTACAACATGATGCGCCGGGATATTGAACCCTCGGCGAACTCTCTGGACGCACGCCCCGTTTGAAACGCTTTCAGACTCGCCCCCATCCTGCATATACTGCCCGAAATAAAAAGCGCAGGCAAAGCACAGATGACAAAGCCCCCCCGCAAATCGGCGAAATCACGCCCTGATTTCAATATCGTGATTGTCGCCCAATCGGGCAGATTGTCCTATGAAGCGCTTTTGTTTGCGGCATCCTTGCGCCAATCGGACCCGGATTTCAGTGGCAAACTGTATATCGCTGAACCACAACCGTCGGACCGCTGGCCAAACGATCCGCGCATCAAGCCGCATATCCGCGAGGCGTTGGACGCCCTTGGCGCCGAAATCGTCCCGTTTGAAAACCGCCATTTCGGCCATGATTACCCCAATGGCAACAAAATCGAGGCCCTTCTGTCATTGCCCGAAGGCCAACCATTCGTCTTCTTTGATACCGACACCGTGATCACCGGGAACCTGTCCGAAGTGCCGTTTGACTTCAATCGCCCCGCGGCGTCAATGAAGCGTGAAAACACATGGCCCAAGGTCGAACTGTATGGGCCGGGATATGGCGCGACGTGGCAATCGCTCTATGACAAGTTCGGCCTGGACTACGCGGCATCGCTGGATCTGAGCCACCCGGACGAATACTGGCAACGCTACATGTATTTCAACGCAGGCTGGTTTTTTGGCGCGTGCCCGCGCGCCTTCGGGCAGCGATTTCTGGAGTATGCACTGACGATCCGCGATGACCGGCCCAAGGCGCTTGTCTGCCAGGAGCTTTTTCCATGGCTGGACCAGATCGCCCTGCCCTTGGTGATCTCGAGCTTTGGCGGCGGTCGACCGGGGCCGGAACTTGCCGGTCTGGACGGGGACGTCTCGTGCCACTGGCGCATCCTGCCGTTGGCCTATGCGCGTGAAAGCGACCGTGTGATTGATGTGATCGAAAGCGCGTCCGCGCCCAACAAGATCAAGAAGATCCTGAAAGAATATGATCCGATGAAGCGGATGATCTATCAGGGGCGCGGCCAAAAGGTGCGCGACATGTTTGACCGCGACGCCCTGCCCCGGCGCGAACAAAAAATACGAAATCAGATCAAACGCGAAGGATTCTGGATGCGGTGACGGCGCGCGCGCGCGGGGACATTCCATAAGAAAAGGCGCATCGCTTACGATGCGCCTTCTGTGTCTGAAAGGATGAGGCCGCGAACGGCCCGGTCCTTATGCCAGAGCGATATTAGTCGCGCTTTCACGGCCGTCACGGCCGGGCTCGATATCGAAAGTCACTTTCTGGTCGTCTGCCAGACCGGTCAGGCCAGCACGCTCAACAGCCGAGATGTGCACAAACACGTCTTTGCCGCCGCTTTCGGGTGCAATAAAGCCAAAACCTTTAGTTGCGTTAAACCATTTGACGGTTCCAGTAGCCATCGTTTTTCTCCTATTTGGTCTGCCCACGTTATGCGGCAGGTTGGCAAAGTCAGTACAAGATCGAGAGACTGAGCCTTCAGGAGCAGTGTAGTCGATAGTGGTAACGTCGCAGAGCCTACATGGGGCCGTTGCACCGGAAATACAAGCTCTATTCACAAACTGCGGATTTTAGGAGGGAACCTGCGTATCCCGCGTCATCGCCATCCGGCGCTGCGCCGGTCAGGTCGCAAAGACCTTTGTCATGTCCCGAAATCCCTTCACCTCGATCGGGTTGCCGGACGGGTCGCGAAAGAACATGGTCCATTGCTCACCCGCCTCGCCTTCGAACCGGACTGTCGGCGGGATCACCCATTCGGTGCCAGCCGCTTCCAGCCGGTCGGCCAGCGCGCGCCAGTCGTCAAGCGCAAGCACCACGCCAAAATGCGGCATCGCCACCATATGGGCGCCGACCTTGCCGGTCTCGGCCGTTTCAAACGGTGTGCCCAGATGAAGGCTGAGCTGATGACCAAAAAAGTCGTAATCCACCCAACTGTCGGTCGACCGCCCTTCGCGGCACCCCAGAAGATCGCCGTAGAACGCCCGCGTTTCATTCAGATCGGTCACGTTGACGGCAAGGTGGAACGGCGTGGGCATGGTGTGCTCCGGAACAAGGTTTTGAAAACCATAGCAGGGTGCGAAAAAAGGACCAGTTCAAAGCATTGGGCTGAACGCAGTTCCAATCTGGTTCCCTGCGGGTGCGGCGGCGTGCAAGACCCGTTGAAGCGTCGCGCCCTTTCGCCTAGCCTGCGCGCAACGAAAACGAGGGAGACATCCATGTCCGACGACCACCAACTGGGCTTTGACACGCTGCAAATCCACGCAGGGACCGAGCCTGACCCCGCCACAGGTGCCCGTCAGGTGCCGATCTATCAAACCACCGCTTACGTGTTCAAAGACGCTGAACACGCTGCACGGCTCTTTAATCTGGAAGAGGTCGGCTATATCTATTCCCGCCTGACCAACCCCACGGTTGCCGCCCTGCAAAACCGCATCGCGGCATTGGAAGGTGGCGCGGGTGCTGTTTGCTGTTCTTCGGGGCACGCAGCCCAGATCATGGCGCTGTTCCCGCTGATGGGTCCGGGCAAGAATGTCGTGGCCTCGACCCGTCTTTATGGCGGATCGGTCACGCAACTGAGCCAAACCATCAAACGCTTCGGCTGGGAAACCAAATTCGTCGATTTCGATGACGAAGCCGCCGTGGCCGCCGCCATCGACGACGACACCCGTGCGGTGTTCTGTGAGTCCATCGCCAATCCCGGCGGATACATCACCGACATCCCCGCCATTGCCGCGATTGCCGACAAGGCCGGCGTGCCGCTGATCGTCGACAACACTTCGGCCACGCCTTACCTGTGCAACCCGATTGCGCTGGGGGCCACGCTGGTCGTGCATTCGACCACCAAATACCTGACCGGCAACGGCACGGTAATGGGCGGCTGCGTGGTGGATTCGGGCAAGTTCGACTGGATGGCGTCCGACAAGTTCCCGTCGCTCAGCCAGCCCGAGCCCGCCTATCACGGCTTGGTCTTCGCCGAGGCACTTGGCCCGATGGCCTTCACCTTCCACGGCATCGCCATTGGCCTGCGCGATCTGGGCATGACGATGAACCCGCAAGCGGCGCATTACACGCTGATGGGCATCGAAACCCTGTCGCTTCGGATGCAGAAACACGTTGCCAACGCCGAAAAGGTCGCCAAATGGCTGGAGGCCGACGACCGGATCGACGCCGTGACCTATGCGGGGCTGGACAGCTCGCCCTATAAATCCCGCGTCGCGACCGTCTGCCCGAAGGGTGCGGGTGCGCTGTTTACGGTGGCGGTCAAGGGCGGTTACGACGCTTGCGTCAAGCTGGTCGACAGTCTGGAGTTGTTCAGCCACGTCGCCAACCTTGGCGATACCCGCTCGCTGATCATCCACTCTGCCTCGACCACGCACCGGCAATTGTCGCCCGAACAACAGGAAGCCGCAGGGGCTGCGCCCAATGTTGTGCGGATTTCCATCGGCATCGAAGACCCCGACGACATCATCGCCGATCTGGATCAGGCGCTGGCGAAGGCCACGGCCTAGGCAGCGTTTTAGACGCGAAAAGGCCGCCTCGTCTGGCGGCCTTTTTATTTCCAATCAAATACTTGCTCGTCAATTTTGATCCAGTTTGAACACCATCGTCACGCTGGCTCCGATCTCAAGCTCGCCCGCCGCAATTGGCATGTCAGACTTCGCGGCCTCCATCGCCATGCGGCCATAGACGGGTGCGGGCGCGCGCGATCCGCCTTCGTGGATCGAAACGATCGAGCCCAGCGTAACACCAGCCGCGTCCGCAAGCACCTTCGCCCGCGCCATCGCATCGGCTACAGCATTTGTCCGCGCCGTATCTTCCGCCGGGCCACGATCTTGAAGATCGAACTGCAACCCATTGAGTTGATTGGCTCCATCCGCAGTGACAGCCGTCATGATCGCCCCCAACCGGTCCAGATCGCGCACCCGCACCGACACCATGGTGTTGGCGGTGAACCCAACCAGTTTCGGCGGACCGTCCGAGTTGCGGTTGTAGTCATATTTCGGCGACAGGTTGATCTGAGAGCTTTGCATATCGCGCGGCTCGATCCCCTGTTGGGACAGGCGATCAAAGATATCCTGCGCGACTTTCGCCACCTGATCCAGCGCATCTCCCGCCTCGGTCGCTTCTTTCGTCACACCAAGACTGATCCGTGCCATATCAGGGACAACCTCGGCGATGCCCTGCCCGGTGACCGTCAGCCGCGCGTCATCGTCGTTTGCCCAGACCGGCGAGGCCATGGCCATCATCACCCCAAAAATCGCTATCGTTTTCCGCATCTTGCTCTCCTGTTTTGCGCCACTTTGCGCCGATATCTGCCGGGCGCAAGGTCGGATGACCTCCTGCTCTTTCCATAAGCGAAAACCTGCTATAGTTTCAAAGAGGTGCGCCCAGCCAGTGGGCTTTTTTCGCACGTTCGGGGGTTCCGGAATTTCTCCGGGAAGGGTCATAGCAGGACGACAATCAGTATGAAGCCCAATTTTGCGCTTGATCTCAGCCATGACGGTATCGGACTTGTCCATCGCGGCAAGGGTGGCTGGGTGTTGGTGGGCGAAGTGTCGCTGGATCATCCCGACCTGTCCAGCGGGCTGGATCTGTTGCGCCGCAAGGCCGCCGACCTGGAGAGTGGCGGGTTCAGCTGCAAGCTGATCATCCCACCATCGCAGCTTTTGTTCACCAGCATGACGGCACCCGGCCCCGACGACGCAAGCCGCGCGGCCCGGATCCGCGAAGGGCTTGAGGGTCTGACCCCTTACGACGTTGACGATCTGGTCTTTGACTGGCGTGCCGACCCGCAGGAAGACGGGATGGTTCATGTCGCTGTTGTGGCACGCGAAACATTGGATGAGGCCGAAGCCTTTGCCAATGAACACAACCTGAACCCACTTTGCCTGGTGGCCCGCCCGTCCGGCAGTTTCCTGGACGAAGCGTTCTTTGGCCCGGCGAAAAGTGGTGCCGTCGCTGCCGGTGTGACGGTTGAACCTGACCATGCTCCCGTGCCCGAGCTGCTCGGGGCCATTGGCAACAGCGCGCGAGCCGGGTCTGGCTCGGGCGAGGCGAATGCAGCCGCCAAGACCTCGGCGCAACAGAAGGTGGATAAGGATCAATCCGGCACGTCTGCCCTGCCCGAACTTGCGCCTTTCCCGCCAACGCCCGACGAACAAACACCCACAACGCCGCCGCCTGCCAAGGCCCGAGACACATCATCCGAGCGCCCACCAGAACCGATGCCCGACGCCGCGGTCATCGCGAAATCTGACGCAGAGATCACCCCCCCGGCCAAGACGGATGGGATTGAAAAGCCAGCAGATGCACCGGCTTCGACCGTTCCACCAAGCTCTCCGGTGGTCGAGGGCGGCAAAGCCTCCGCCGACGCTCCCCCTGCATCCGACAAAAAAGTGTCGGGGATCGTGCCGCCGCCACCGCCTTTCACCTTGCCCGAAGCGCCCGAAACCGTGCCCGACCCCGAGCCTGAGGCACCCACCTTCTCGTCCCGACGCGTCGAGGATCCGGCCTCCAGCAAACCCGACACCGCGCCGGTCAACGTGGACGTTAAACCACGTCTGTCGCTGGGTGTTGACCGTGAAACCCCGGACGACAAAGCGCCGCCGGTTGGGAAACCCTCCGACCCGCCCGAGCCACCTGTACAGAAACCCGTCCATGTGCCCGTGACTTCGCCCGTGGTTTTCGGGGATGATCCCGCCCTTGGCGAACCCCGCATTGGCCCGAAGGAACGCGCGAAAGCCGTCGGTGGCAGAGGTTCCGAAAAACTGTCTGCCGCTGCCCGAAAAGGCGCGGCAGGCCTGGCCAGTGCGGCGGATGCTGCTGGCAAGCTCGGGCGCAAGACCGCCCAGAAGATCGAAGAGCGGCGTCGCGACAGAACCGAGCAACCCAAAACTGCCCGCCCCAAGGTGGCCATTCCGTCGCTTCGCAAACAGCCCGCTGCATCGTCCGCAGACCCATCCGAAACCGCCATAGCCCCGCCCCCTTCTCAGGCCGGTGGCAAGGGCGGCAAGGAACGTTCGATGCGGGTAGCGAAGCCGCCACGCGTTCCGTCGCCGCGCGCGCGCGAGGCGGAAACGATGACGGTTTTCGGCGCAAGACAAGCCCAGTACGTCGGTGGAAAACCTAAATATCTGGGCCTGTTTCTGGTGCTGGGCCTTCTTTTGCTGATGGTCGTTGTGGCCGTCTGGTCGATGTTTTTCCTGAATGACAGCACAGCTTGGCTGTTTCCCGAGCGTGAAGATCCGTTTGAAGCGGCAATTTCAACCGATCCCGATGCGTTTGCACAGGAAAGCCGGGAAGACGAAGCCAACGCCGCGCTTGAAGAAATTGACGAAGATCAGGCGCGGGTCGCAACGGGTGCGCGCGACCCTCTGACACCCGAAGCCGCACAAGCGCGTTACGCCGCAACCGGTATCTGGCAACGCGCGCCGGACCCCCTGACCAGCCCGGAAACCACCGATCTGGATGACCTATATGTCGCGTCGATTGACCCGAAAACGGCCGTGCAAGACGCCGTGGCGCTGCCCGTGACAGGGTTGTCCAGCGGTGCGGCCACCGCGGTCAACACAGCCCCGCCCCCACCGCTTGGCACCACATTCGCGCTCGACAGTGACGGTTTGGTTGTTGCCACACCCCAAGGCGCATTGTCGCCCGACGGCGTGATGGTTTTTGCGGGAAGACCCGCTCTCGTCCCTGCCCCGCGACCGGGCAGCGACGTGGTTGTTCCGACGGTGGAAGAGACAGTTGACGCCGCCCCTACCTTGCCCCGCATCCGTCCACGTGCACGCCCCGAAGGCTTGATCGAGGGCAACGAGCGTTTGCAACTGGGCGGTCGAACGCGAACCGAGCTTGCCGGGCTGCGCCCGCGCGCGCGCCCGACCACCCCCCGCGCCGCTGCACAGGCCGCCGCGATCACCGCCGCGTTGCAGGCCGCCGACGATCCATCTGCAAATGACGACGCTGGCAACCCATCGACTGCCGGGATCATTGCACCAACCAAACAGGCCATCGTGAGCTCGCGTGAACCACGCCATCGTCCGTCCGGATTTAACAAGATTGTCGAGCGCAGCAATGCAGCACGTGATGATGCTTCCGATGGCTCGGTCGCGGTCGCAGCGGCATCGCCACAACAAAGCGTGACGCCCAGCATCCCGACGCGCGCTTCGGTCGCCCAGCAAGCCACGATCCGGAACGCTATCAACCTGCGCAAGATTAGCCTGATCGGGATTTATGGATCATCGTCGTCGCGGCGCGCATTGGTGCGCCTGCCCTCGGGACGGTATCAGAAGGTGGGTGTCGGCAGCCGTCTGGATGGCGGCAAGGTCGTGTCGATATCGTCAACCGCACTTGTCTACAAAAAAGGGTCGCGATCCGTCACCTTGGAAGTGCTGCCGTTCAGCTAGGAAAAAACGCCCGATGGTCAAACCACCGGGCGTTCTTGTTCACGGCCGAGACTTCGCTCCGGCTTTCTCTGTGTCAGGCCACGTCGCCCAGCTCACCGTTTTCGATCTGCTCGCGTTCGATGGATTCGAACAGGGCTTTGAAGTTCCCTTCGCCAAACCCGTCATCGCCCTTGCGCTGGATGAACTCGAAGAAGATCGGGCCAATCACGGTTTTCGAAAAAATCTGCAGCAGGATGCGCGTTTCACCACCGCCAAGAACCCCTTCGCCGTCGATCAGAATGCCATGTTTCATCATCTTGTCCTTCGGCTCTTCGTGATCTTTCACGCGGTCATAGGACATATCGTAATAGGTCTCGTTCGGGCCGGGCATGAATTTCAAGCCACGTCCTGCGATCTCATCTACAGACGCATAGATATCTTCCGTACCCACCGCGATATGCTGAATGCCTTCGCCTTTGTATTTTTCAAGATACGCAACGATTTGGCCTTTTTCGCCACGGTCTTCATTGATCGGGATGCGGATCTTGCCACAGGGCGAGGTCAGCGCACGGCTGTAAAGCCCGCTATGTTTGCCCTGAATGTCGAAAAACCGGATTTCGCGGAAATTGAACAAATCGCCGTAGAACTTGAACCACACATCCATGTTCCCCTTGAACACGTTATGGGTCAGGTGATCGAGGTAGTAGAACCCCACGCCCTTGGGATGAGCGTTCGAAATCCAGTCGAACTCATCATTATAGGCGCTGGTGTCGAAATACTGGTCGATGAAATAGATCAGCGAGTCACCGATGCCGTAAATCGCCGGCACGTCCATCGCTTTGCCGTCACCCTCATAGGGTTTGGCGCCCATCTTCACCGCATGATCAAACGCGTGCTGCGCATTGACCACCCGCCAGCCCATCGACGGCGCGCAGGGACCATGTTCGGCGATGAATTTCGCCGCATGACTGCCCGGTTCGATATTGATCAGATAGCTGACATCACCCTGCTGCCACAGTTCGATCTTGCGGGTCTTGTGGTTGGCCGTGTGCTCAAAACCCATCTTGGTGAACAGATCGCGCAATTCCTGCGGGTCTGGATGGGCGAACTCGACAAACTCGAACCCGTCGGTTCCAGCGGGGTTCTTGTCGTTGATTTCTGCGCGCGGGGCGTCGTGTGGAAACGGTCCCATAGGCTCACTCCTGTTCGTTAACACGTTATAGAGTGAATATCCTGCATATGGCTTGATATTTTCGCGCATTCTTTGCACAGTTTACTTATAGTTTTGCGCGTTATGCGCACATACTGAAGAAAAGCGCAGGATTCACGCATATGGATGAAACAGACCGAAAACTGCTGAAAGCACTGCAGCGCAACGCCCAGATGACGGCGCAGGATTTGGGCGAGCATTTGAACCTGTCGCCCAGCCAGGCCGGGCGCAGACGTGCGCGGCTGGAAGAACAAGGCTATATCCGTGCCTATTCGGCGCGGCTTGATCCGGCACGGCTGGGTTTGCAGGTGCAAGCCTTCGTGCAGGTGCAGATGGAAAGCCAGTCGCCGGAAGCGGCGCGCGCCTTTCTGCGGCTGGTCAATCTGCGCAGCGAGGTCACATCCGTTTGGACCCTGACCGGCAACTCCGACTATCTCATGCGGGTTTATTGCAGCGACCTTGCGGCCCTGAACGTGTTGATCCACGAAGTTCTGTTGCCACACCCATCTGTCGCGCGGGTGCAAAGCCAGATCGTGCTGGACCACGTCAAGCAGGACACACCCCTGCCGACCGATCACGGGTAAGGATCAGCCGTCTGCCACACCCGCCTCGGCAAAGGTTGCCATACCGGAATGGCACGCCACGGCGCCTTGCAGGATGCCGATGGCCAATGCTGCCCCCGACCCTTCGCCCAGACGCATTCCCAGCGACAGAAGCGGCTCTTTCCCCAGCGCGGACAGAACGCGCCCATGTGCGGCCTCGGCAGACGCGTGACCTGCGACGGTGTGATCAAGGGCCGTATCTGACATGTGATGCAGACAGGCCGCAGCCGCAGAGCAGATGAAACCGTCGATGATCACCGGGATATGATCCACCCGCGCCCGCGCGATGGCGCCGGCCATTGCGGCCACCTCACGTCCACCAAGACAGCGCAGCGCCTCGGCCCCGTCGCCCTTGGCTGCGGGATTTTGCGCCAGACCGTCAGCCACCACACGCGCCTTCAGTGCGACGCCCGTATCGTCCACGCCAGTGCCACGCCCGACCCAATCCGCAGCCTCGCCTCCAAACAGCGCATGTGCGATTGCAGCCGCCGAAGTCGTATTTCCAATCCCCATCTCGCCCGTGACCAGAAGGTCAGTGTCTGCATCTACTGCGGTCCAACCCGCCAGCAATGCTTCGACCAATTCCTCCTCGCTCATTGCTGGTCCTTGGGTGAAATCCGCCGTGGGCCGATCCAGAGACAGCGCGTGCACATCCATCTTCGCCCCGAACGTCTTGGACAATTGGTTGATCGCCGCACCGCCATGCTGGAAGTTCAGCACCATCTGTTCGGTCACCTCGGCCGGAAAGGCAGATACACCCTGCGCCGTAACGCCATGATTGCCCGCGAAAACAATGACCTGAGGGGCCTTGATCTCGGGGCGCCCGGAGCCGCGCCAACTGCCATACCAGATGGCCAGTTCTTCCAGCCGCCCCAGCGCACCGGGGGGTTTGGTCAGTTGGCCGTTGCGCTCCTCGGCCGCCGCGCGGGCTGCGGTATCGGGGCCTGACGCCTCTGCAAGCAGGGCTTTGAACGCGGCAAGGGTGGCGAAGGGCGTGCTGGTCATGGCGTGGTTCCCGATTGATTCCCGATGCCTCTCTCTTTACCCATGACGTCGGACCACAACCAGACCGCAAAAGACCTAATATGACCAAAGACGACAGCCGCCCACTTGACGACGATCCTTTGGCAACGCAGGCGGACATCCCGGCGGCGGTCGGGCTTCTGACGCGGTTGCCGATCAGGGTGGACACGGACGCCGCCGTGAAGCGCGGCGCGCGGTCGGCCTGGGCATGGCCCCTTGTCGGCGTAATTCCGGCTGGACTGGGCGCGCTGGTCGGGTTTGCCGCCCTTGGCCTTGGCCTGCCCGCCTTATGGGCTGCGGTGGCCGTGCTGGTCGCGCAGGTGATGATCACCGGCGCGATGCATGAAGACGGGCTGGCCGATACCGCAGACGGGCTTTGGGGTGGCATCACCCAGACACGTCGATTGGAGATCATGAAGGACAGCCGCATCGGTGCCTATGGCGTGATTGCGCTGGCTTTGTCGCTTGGGCTGCGCGCCTCGGCCCTGGCGGTGATCCTGCCATCTGAGGGCGCGTTCTGGGCGCTGCTTGTGGTCGGGATCGTCAGTCGGATGCCCATGGTGGCGTTGATGTTTGCCTTGCCAAATGCCCGCGACACCGGCCTGTCACAATCCGTCGGACGGGTGCCGCAGAACACGTTGACGCTTGCCATGGGATGCACCTTGTTGGCGGCCTTGATCCTGACCCCCTACGCCCTTGTCGCCCTGTTCATCTGGGTCGGGCTGAGCATGGTGATCCTTGCCATCATTGCCCGGCAGAAAATCGGCGGCCAGACCGGGGACATTCTTGGGGCCAGTCAGCAGGTTGCTGAAATCTCGGCATTGGCGGTGTTCGCAACCTTACTGACATAATCGCAAACGAAAACCACCGCCTGACAGATACAGGCGGCGGTCAACATTCCTAACGGATCGCTTACGCAGCAGCGCGGGATTGCAACACGTCGCCAATCTTTTTCTGCGCGGCCAGTTCATCGCCACCGTCAACAGCCGAAACCTCGCGGGTCAAGCGTTCCAACGCGGCTTCATAGAGCTGACGTTCGGAATAGCTTTGTTCACGCTGATCATCGGTCCGGTGGAGGTCGCGCACGACCTCGGCGATTGCAATCAGATCGCCAGAGTTGATCTTTTGCTCGTATTCCTGCGCGCGGCGTGACCACATGGCGCGTTTGACGCGCGCCTTGCCTTTCAGGGTTTTCATGGCATCGGACACTTCGTCCGGGCTGGCAAGATTGCGCATCCCGACTTCGGTGGCCTTGTGGGTCGGAACCCGCAGGGTCATCTTGTCTTTTTCGAACGAAATGACAAACAGCTCCAGCGAGATCCCAGCGACTTCCTGCTCTTCAATCGAGATGATCTGGCCGACCCCGTGGGCCGGATAGACGACATACTCGTTCGGGCGGAAATCCAACTTTTTCTTACTCATACGACGCATCCTTTGCGTAATTGACGTTGTTTTCTGCTGGGCGGGCATTTCTGGACCGAGCGACAAAAAAACCGCAGGGCACCAAGATACCCGTCGGTTAGTGATCATTTTCGGTACGTATCACCAGTGTTTGATGTTGCTTGCCCCAACAAAATCTTGGTCATCATACCACAAAATTCGGCAAGACGAAAGCGCCGCAGTGCGGCGGGGCTGATTTTTGCTTTTACCCTCGTGATTTAACAGACTGACCGGCGGTCAAATATCGAACAAACTGGCGCGATTTCGCAGCAGTGACGAATCACTGTTCAGCAGGCGCTTCCGAGAAGTATTTCTGCAGCTTGCCGTCCTCACCGTCCCGCTCTTCCGCGTCCGGCAATGGATCTTTGCGCTCGATGATCACGGGCCAAAGCTCGGAGTATTTGCGATTGAACTCGACCCAGCTTTCAGTGCCCGGCTCGGTGTCGGCACGGATTGCATCAGCGGGGCACTCCGGTTCGCACACGCCACAATCGATGCATTCATCGGGGTGAATCACCAGCATGTTCTCGCCCTCATAGAAGCAATCCACGGGGCAGACTTCCACACAATCCGTGTATTTGCAGGCGATACAATTGTCTAAGACGACATAGGTCATGATGACACCTCACTTTGGCATACAGCACCCAATATGGCAGGCGACGCGATCATTCAAGGTATCGCTTGCGCGAAAGGTCCAAGCTGCGACGATCTTTCTTTGTCGGACGCCCTTTGCGGTCAGACTGGGTTCCGGGCCGGGCTGGATCCGGGACGGTGTTCTTGCGCATATCCGGCGGGTCGAGGTCATCATAGAGACTTTGTGCCTCGGGCGCCGGACCACGCCGCGTTGACAGGGCAAGGATTCGGATCACCCGCACCTGACGTCCTTGCGGAAAGGTCAGAACGTCCCCCGCCCCCACACCGAAGGACGGCTTCGAAACCTTGTCGCTGTTGACCCGCAAATGCCCGGCTGCAATCAGTTTCGTGGCCAATCCGCGCGTCTTGAAGAACCGCGCGTGCCACAGCCATTTGTCGGCCCGCATTCTGGGACCATGCCCACCCGGAGCGGGGGCAGACGCACCGCCCCCGGACCCGGTGGACTGTTCCTTATCCGGCAATCAGTTCTTTTCCTTCAACGCCAGCAGGGCGGCGAAGGGATTATCCGGGTCGATGGCTTTTTCTTTCCGCGGACCGGACTGATAGCTTTTGGGCTTGTTGTCACGTGGCCCTTTGCGCGGACCGCCGCGCCCAGGCTTACCACCTTGTTTTCCGCCCGGTTTGCCCGATTGTTTGCCCCTCGGCCGGTCACCCTGTGCACGGTCGCCGCGTGGCTTGCCACCACGAGCGCGGCCAAATCCACCCCATGTGAACGTATAATACACTTCGGTTTCCGGGGCTTCCGCGTCATCCGCAGAGGTTTCTGCCGACGCCTCTGCGGGCGGCTCAGACGGTGTTCCTCCGGGTTGCTCAACCGGCACTTCGACCGGTGGCTCGGCCGGAACCTCGGTCGGGTTTTCGGCGGGAGTTTCCGCAGGCGCCTGCCCCGGCACTTCGTCGGGCGTTCCACCATCGGCCTTCACCTCAGCTTCGGCCACCGGTGCTTTTACCTTCACCCGTTCGCCCTTGTCGGCCTTATAGCCAAGCCCCTGCATCAGGTCGGCGAACTGTTCCAGCGTCATGCCGGTGATCGACAGCATGTCGGCCTTGGCTTCGAACCCGCCACGGCTGTCTTCAGCACGCAGCTGGTCGGCCAGACGCTCCAGCATATCGATCCGGATCGCGCGTGCACCTGCGGGGCGATACCCCGCCAACATATAGGCCGAGTGATCCGCGCCATCGACCACGGGAATGGTCACAAGACCGGGCGGGGGCGATTCAGGAAACTCGGACAAGTCTTTGAACAAGCTATCCAAGACCAGACGCAAACGAGTGGGCGCAGGTTTCAGAAGCAGCGGCATGAAAATGGTGAACTGACCGAAACGAACGCCGTGCTTGCGCAGGGCAGATCGGGCATCCTGATCCAGATCCTTGACGTCCTGTGCCACCTTATCGCGTGGGATGATACCAAGCGCCTCGATCATGCGAAAACCAAAGCCACGGGCCAGGCCTGTCAGCGACTCGTCCTTTTCAATGCTGGTCAGCGGTTCAAACAGCGCCTGCACTTTACGGTCGATGAAATGCTGCAAACGGCGCGCGACCTTCTCGGCGACATCGGTGCCGGCCTCTTCATCAACAAAGGCCTGAACACGCGGTTTCAGAAGCTCGTCACCCTTGACCAGCTTGCCGACGGCGAGTTCGCCCCACATCAGCCCACCCTGTTCGGTGAAATCCAGTTCGGTGTCAGGGGCGTTATAGAACCGGTCCGCACGCAAGTGAAACTCGGGCGCAAGCGCCTTCAGGCTGGCCGCCCGCAGGGTTTTCGCCTCTTCCGGGCTTTGGGCACTGTCCTGATTGAACTGAAATCCGTTCAACCGGCCAACGAATTGCCCTTCAACCGTCACTTCACCTTTGTCATTCACGTCAGCCACGAGGCTCTCCTTCTGTTTCAACCGCCGCAGCAACACGGACGTGCGGCGATCTACAAATCTTTTGGTCAGGGCGCTGTGTAACGCATCCGACAGGCGATCTTCTACAGCACGAGTCTCGCCGCGCCAATGGGCAACATCATCCAACCAGTCGCGGCGCTGTGCCACATATGTCCAAGTGCGAATATAGGCCAACCGCTTGGAAAGGGTATCAATCTCGCCGTCGGGGCGGTCGATCCGCTTGACCTGTCGGGCAAACCAGTCTTCCCGCACCCGCCCATATTCGTGGATGTCACGAAACAGTCCGGTGATCAGGGCGGCGTGCTCTGCATGGCTGATCCCGCGAAAATCCGGCAACCGGCAGATGTCCCACAACAACCCGACGGACCGCCCGTCGCTGGCGCGCGCCACGACCTCGGCATCTTCGGACAACATCTTCAGGGCGACAAGGTCGTCGGCATCGCGGGCGCGGGTCAGGCGGTCTTTTGTCGTCGGCATCTCCAATGAGCGGATAAGCGCCGGGACGCTGCCAAAGGCCAGATCGGCGTTGCGCCAGCACAGTTTGCGCACCGGCGTGAAGGAATGCGACGTGATCGCCTCGGCCACCTCGTCGGGCAGCGGAGCAGCCTCGCCCGTCACCCCGAATGAGCCGTGTTTCATATAGCGCCCTGCCCGCCCGGCAATCTGGGCCAGTTCATTCGGGGCAAGCTGGCGCATCCTGTGCCCGTCGAATTTCGACAGGGCCGAGAACGCCACATGGTCGATATCAAGGTTCAGCCCCATGCCGATGGCATCGGTGGCGATCAGGTAATCGACCTCACCGCTCTGGTACATTTCGACCTGCGCATTGCGGGTGCGGGGCGACAGCGCGCCCATGACCACGGCCACCCCGCCCTTCTGGCGGCGCATCAGTTCGGCGATGGCATAGAGGTTATCAACCGAGAAGCCGACAATCGCCGACCGTCCCGGCATCCGGCTAAGCTTTTTCGATCCGGCATGGACCAGTTCAGAGAACCGCTCACGATACAGAAACTGAACCTCGGGCACCAAACCCGCGATGGCGCTGCGCATTGTGTCGGACCCCATGAACAGGGTTTCCTGCGTGCCGCGCATGTGCAGAAGCCGGTCGGTAAACACGTGGCCGCGTTCCGGGTCCGCGCAAAGCTGTATTTCGTCGATGGCAACGAAATCGGCGCCCGTTCCCAGCGGCATCGCCTCGACCGTGGCCACCCAGTATTGCGCGCGCTCCGGCACGATCCGTTCTTCGCCCGTGACCAGCGCCACCACATTGGGTCCACGCAGCGCGACCAGCTTGTCATAAACCTCGCGCGCCAAAAGGCGCAGAGGCAGGCCGATGATGCCAGTGCGATAACCCAGCATCCGATCCAGAGCATAGTGAGTTTTGCCGGTGTTGGTCGGGCCAAGCACGGCAGTGATCCGCGCGCCACCCCGCGCGCTGTCCGAGACCATGTTCTGCCCTTCCGTCCGTATCGGTGGGCGCAGCGCGCCCGTTCCGTTCAGATATCCCGCCCGGCCCCCATTTCAAGCCGTTTCACCGCTTCTTTTATGCGGGGATTTTGGGGATGTATAGCAAGGGAATGGCGATAGGCTTCCAACGCGCCCCGATCGTCGCCCAGTTCCTCAAGAATGATCCCCAAACCCGACAGGGCGCCGAAATGGCGCGGCTCAAGCACAAGCACACGCGCAATATCATCCAGCGACAACCCCAACCGTCCGGACAGATAGAACGCCGTGGCGCGGGCGTTCCAACCTTCGGCGAAATCCGGGGCGTGATCGGTCAGCGCGCTCAGGTGTTCGATTGCAACATCGAAATCGCCGTCATCCATCGCCTTGCGGCCACGCTCCAGCAGCAGGTCGAATGCATCTGATCCGGACTGCGACCAAAGCTCCCAGATCTCATCCTCAAGCGCCTTCCAATTGCTGTCATCGGCATCCGCAAGCAATGCGAAAAGACGCTCTAGCGGATCAGTTTCGGGCTGGGTGGTGCCAGGCGCGCTTAGCGACGGTTCAGGGGATTGGGCTGCTCCGGACATCGGAAGACCAGCGAACAGCGCAAGAATCGACGCAACAATGAGACGTGAGCGAACCATACCGAAACTCTAGCAGAACCGCGCTTGTTCGACAGACACATTCCCGTGCAACCGGCCAATTTTCGCGCCAGGGGCAACATTCCCGAGCGTCACTTCACCGAAAAGCGATTTACGCCAGCGTCAACACTGCGTTAGCATCCCTGCGATGCTGACGCCCAAACGGGCAGAAAACGGAGGATACCACGTGAGTGACGTGATCAATGCGGCAGTGGCCGCCCTGAATGAAAAAATGGATGGCGGCTTTGACGGCGGCACGGCGAAATTCGTACTGAACGGCGCCGGGTCGATCATCGTCGACGGCAATGGCGCGCGGGCGGGCGACGAAGACGCCGATGTCACCCTGACCGCCGACACCGACGTGTTTCAGGAGATGCTGTCGGGCGAGATGAACCCGACAACGGCCTTTATGACCGGCAAACTGTCGGTGGACGGCGATATGGGTATGGCGATGCAGCTGGGCGCGGCTCTGGGCTGATCCCACACCAAGGACAAGACATGTCAGACGCACCGCTGTTCAACGATGTTGCCAAAGGTCCGCCCGGAGGCCGCGCCTTTTGGCGCGAAGCGTCGGACGATGTGCGCGTGCGTCTGGCACATTGGCCACGGAAGGACGGATCGCCCACACGCGGGACGGTTCTGTTGTTCCCCGGCCGCACGGAATACATCGAGAAATATGGGCTGACCGCCGCCGAACTGGCGGAACGCGGTTTCGACACTTTGACCATCGACTGGCGTGGTCAAGGGCTGGCCGACCGGCCCGATGACGAACGCGCGCTGGGTCACGTGGGCCATTTCGACGAATACCAGCTTGATCTTGCACAGATGATGGCGCTGGCAGAAGAGCTTGATCTGCCGCGCCCTTTCACCATGTTGGCCCATTCCATGGGCGGCTGCATCGGGCTGCGCGCATTGCACAACGGTCTGGATGTGACCGGTGCCTGTTTCAGCGCACCGATGTGGGGCATCATCATGTCCAAACCCGTTCGCCCGCTGGCCTGGGGCCTTTCCTGGGCTTTACACCGAAGCCCGTGGAAGCTGGCCCTGTCCCCCGGCACCGTACGCCAGACCTATGTGCTGGCCGAGGCGTTCGAAGGCAACATGCTGACCACCGATCGTCAGATGTGGGACATGATGCGCCACCAGGCCAATACCCATCCCGAGTTGACGCTGGGTGGCCCGACCGCTGGCTGGTTGTTTGCCGCGCTGTCGGAAATGCGCGCCCTTGCCCGCATGCCGGCTCCGAACGTGCTTGCGGTGACATGGTTGGGCACGAACGAACGCATTGTCGAACCCGCTCCGATACAGGCGCTGATGGCGCGCTGGCCAAACGGGCGGCTTGAAATCCTGCAGGGGCTTGAGCACGAGGTGATCATGGAAGCCCCGGATGTGCGTGGAAAGGTTTACGACGCGATCGAAGACCTGGCCAAAGGGCGAAGCACCAGCACGGCAGCTTGACCTCGCCCCTCCTCGCATTCGTCGGTGATCCGCGGCGGTCTAGGTCACCGTCCGGCTTTTCTTCATCGCGTGCAGATGTGCCACCAAAGCGCGGGTTGATCCGTCAAGTTCGGCCCCATCCGCAGCACCGGACACCACCGGCTCCAACGCGACGGCAAGCTCCTTCCCAAGCTCAACGCCCCATTGGTCAAACGAGTTGAGGCCAAGGATCACCCCCTCGACAAACACACGGTGTTCGTAAAGCGCGATGATCTGGCCCAACACCTCGGGCGTCAGCTTGGGATACAAGAGCGTGGTCGATGGCCGATTGCCCGGAAACACCCGGTGGCGGGCTTGCCTTTCCAACTCGTCGCCCTCGAAATCCTGCGCCTTCATCATTTCGCGCGCGACCTCAAGCGACCGGCCCTGCATCAAGGCCTGAGACTGCGCCAGACAATTGGCCATCAACAGCCGGTGCTGGTGGTCCAGTTCCGGCTCGTGCCCGGACGCCCCAACCATGAATTCACACGGGATGATGTCAGTGCCCTGATGGATCAGCTGATAGAAGGCATGCTGCCCGTTGGTGCCGGGTTCACCCCAAACCACGGGGCCGGACACCTCGTCCAGCGGACTGCCGTCCAGCGCGACACGCTTGCCGTTGCTTTCCATCTCCAACTGCTGAAGATAGGCAGGCAACCGCGCCAGCCGTTGCTCGTAAGGCAGAACCGCACGGGTGGGATAACCGCAGACCTGCCGGTGCCAGATCCCCACCAGGGCCAGCATCAGGGGCATGTTGTCGCGACCCTGTGCCTGGCAGAAATGCTCGTCCATCAAGCGGGCACCTTCAAGCATCTGGTCAAACCGGTCCGGGCCGATGGCGATCATCAGCGACAGACCAATCGGCCCCCACATCGAATAACGGCCGCCCACCCAGTCTTCGAACCCGAAGACACGTTCATCCGCGATGCCCCATTCGGCGGTCTTGTTCAAATTTGACGACAACGCCGCAAAATGCAGGCCCACAGCCGCCTGGCCGACCTCGCGCGCCAGCCAGTTGCGGGCCGTGGCGGCGTTGGTCATTGTTTCTATCGTGGTAAACGTCTTGGATGCCACGATCACCAGAGTTTCAGCCGGGTTCAAACCGTCAAGCACATCCGCGATCTGCGCCCCGTCGACGTTCGAGACAAAATGCACACGCGGCCCATCGTGATAGGGCGACAAGGCCAGCGTGGCCATCGCGGGGCCGAGATCCGACCCGCCGATCCCGATATTCACCACATCGCGAAACCGCCCGCCCCCCGGCGCACGGATCTGGCCCGACCGCAGGCGCGAGGCAAAGTCCCTCATCCGCGCCAATGTCTCGTGCACTTCGGGGATGACATCGGTGCCGTCCACCTCGATCCGGGTATCGCCGCCTGCGCGCAGCGCCACGTGCAAGACCGCGCGATCCTCGGTCAGGTTGATCTTCTCACCCGAAAACATGGCCGACCGCCGCGTGGCCACCTGCGCTTCGTCGGCCAGCGCCAGAAGCAGGTTCACACCGTCATCATCAAGGGCGGTCTTGGACCAGTCAAACACCAGCCCCAACGCCTGTGTCGAGAAGGATTGAGCCCGCGTGGCATCGGCAAACAGGTCAGAGATACCACGCTCGTCATTGGCTGCACGATAGGCTTTCAACTCGTTGAAACTCATGATCTTCCCCCAAAAAAATCTGGCCGGTGTCAGGCGGCCCAGTGAACCGTCATATCTGTCAAAACCGCCTTGATGGGGGCATCGAACGCGTCATCCGCGTCGATGGCAGCGGCCAGCGCATTGCGCTTGCCGTCGCCCATGATCAGCAAATGTTTCGACATGGCACCATTCAAAACCGGCGCGGTCAATGTCATGCGCGGCTCCTCCGCCCCCGGCGCGCGCATCGGGAGCAACGCGGGAGCCTTGGCCGACAGCGCGTCAGACAGACGATCAGCCCCCGGAAACAGGCTGGCCGTGTGCATATCCTCGCCCATGCCCAAGAGCACCACGGAAAGCGGCATTGCATCCTGAACGCCCTTGGTCAGGGTCGTCAGGCAGTCTTCAGGTGCGGCCGAGCCACCGAAGAGCGGAATAAGACGGGCTTCGGCTGCCTTGTCCACAAGCAAGCGGGATTTTAACAGCGCGGTGTTTGATCGTGGGTGATCTTCAGGCACCCAACGCTCGTCGGTCAGCATCACATCCACCCGCGCCCAGTCCAGATCGACGCCTGATAGCGCATCAAAGACGGGTCCGGGTGTTGTCCCACCGGGCACGGCCAGTGCAGCGCGATCCTGATGGTCCAACGCCCGCGACAATTCGGACGCGATCTTGTCGGCCAGATCCAGCATCATCATGTCGCGATCGGCGTATTCGACCAGTTTCATTCGCGGATCTCCCTCCAGCGGCGACCATCCTTGTGCAGCAGCATAAGCGCCTCTTCCGGTCCCGTCGAGAACGGGTCGTAACGCTTGGGCTTGTCGCCCCGATCTTCCCACCCGGCAATGATCGGGTCGGTCCAGGCCCAGGCGGCCTCGACCTCGTCCCCACGCATGAACAGAGTCTGGTTGCCCCGGATCACGTCCATGATCAGCCGCTCATAAGCGTCGGGCGCATCGGCGGCTTCTTCGCCCAATGCCTCGGCAAAGGTCATGTCCAGCGGCACGTCGATCAGGCGCATGCCCCCCGGCCCCGGTTCCTTGATCGTGACCTTCAGGTCCATGCCTTCATTCGGTTGCAGGCGGATCGACAGCTCGTTGGCGGACTGGCCGGTATCTTCTTCGAAGATCGAATGCGGCGGTTCCTTGAAGCGCACGACGATCTCGGACATCCGCCCGCGCATCCGCTTACCGGTGCGCAGATAGAACGGCGTGCCGTTCCACCGCCAGTTCGAGATATGCAGCTTCATCGCCACGAAACTTTCCGTGGTGCTGGCATCGGTTTCCGCATCTTCAAGATAGGAGGCCACATCGTCATTGCCGCGATACTGCCCGCGCACGATGTCATCGGTGGCGACCGGATCAAGCGCGCGAATGATCTTCAGCTTTTCATCCCGCACCGCGTTCGGCTCGAATTTCGATGGCGGCTCCATCGCGGTCAGACACAGAAGCTGCATCAGGTGGTTCTGCACCATGTCGCGCATCGCGCCAGATTTGTCATAATAGCTGCCACGCCCTTCGACACCCACCGTTTCGGCCACGGTGATCTGGATGTGATCCACGTATTGCGCATTCCACAGCGGTTCAAACAGCATGTTGCCGAACCGCAGGGCCATGAGGTTCTGGACCGTTTCCTTGCCCAGGTAATGGTCGATCCGGTAAATCTGATGTTCGTCGAAATGCTGCGCCAAAGTGTTGTTCAGCGCCCGTGCCGTTGCTTCGTCGTGGCCAAAGGGTTTTTCGACCACGATGCGCGCCTCGGGCCCGGCGATCCCGTGGATGTGCAGCCGTTCGGCGATGGCGCCAAACAGGCTTGGCCCAACCGAGAAATAGAACGCCTGCACCGCGTCATGCCGCACAGCAGCCTTCAGATCGGACCACCCCTGTTCACCCATCGCGTCAAGCTGAACGAAATCCAGCCGTTCCAGAAACGCCTTCAGCACCTTGGGGTCGCATTTTTTCTTGGACACGAACTCGCGCACAGCGCTTTCGACGAACACGCGATAGCCGTCCGTGTCCATATCCCCGCGCGCGGCCCCGATAATCCGGGCGTCATCCGGCATCTGGCCGTCCAGATGGCGCCGGTACAGACCGGGCAGGATCTTCCGGCGGGCAAGGTCGCCGGTGCCCCCGAAAATCACAAGATCAAAGGGGTCGACGGGAATGACGCGCGAGACCATGGGTTTCTCCAACTTCTGTTAGCGCTAACGGGTTCTGTGACGGCTTCTACCCGCCTCGCGCCGCAAAGTCTAGCATTCATCGCCCCCATCTCAAGCAAAAGTGGGGCGATCAAGCGTTAGGCGGTCATCACGCACAGAAGTTCAAACATGATTGACGCGCCCAGATAGGCGGTCGCACCCGAGGCGTCGAAAGGTGGCGATACCTCGACCAGATCGGCACCAGCGATCTTGACGCCTTTCAACTCGCGCACCACGTCGATGGCCTGAAACGAGTTTGGGCCGCCGACCTCGGGTGTGCCAGTTCCGGGCGCAAAGGCGGGGTCAACAAAGTCGATGTCATAGCTGACATAGGTGTCGCCCTGCCCCGCGATGTCGCGCGCCTCCGCCATCACATCGGCCACCCCACGCTTGTGAAACTCCTCGATCGGGATCACCCGGATGCCGACGCTTTCGGCAAAATCCCGGTCTTCATTGTCATAGGCCGTGCCGCGGATCCCGATCATGACCACGCGCAGCGGGTCCAGAAGCCCCTCCTCCACCGCGCGGCGGAAGGGCGTCCCATGGGTGAACATCGTACCATCGAAATAGGAATGATACAGATCCGTGTGGCTGTCGAAATGGATCATACCCAAAGGCGCTTCCTTGGCCAGCGCCCGAAGAATCGGCAAAGTGCACAGATGGTCGCCCCCGGCGGTCAGCGGGCGGACACCCGCCGCCTTCACCCGGCCATAGAAGTTTTCCATCCGTTGCAAGCTGTCCATCAAATCGGCGGGGTTTGGAGCCACATCACCAAGATCGGCGCAATTCGCGGCCTCGAACGGGCGCACGCCGGTCGCACCGTTTTGCGCGCGGATCATGGTGGACATGTCCCGCAACTGGCGTGGGCCATGACGCGGGCCGGGGCGGTTTGTTGTGCCCCCGTCCCAGGGCGCGCCGATCAACCCGATCTGCACCTCGGAAAATCTGGGATGGTCGAAATCGACATATGGCAGGCGCATGAAGGTCGGCACGCCCGCGAACCTCGGCAAATCGAATCCGGAAATAGGCGTGAAGAACGGATCAGACATGGCGAAGCCTCCCTTTTATAGGATCGCAGGCTAACGCCTTGTGCGAAATCCGTCACGCATCGAGTTCGGCATCCCAATACAGGAAGTCCATCCAGCTTTCATGCAGATGGCCCGGCGGGAATTTGCGCCCGATATTGCGCAGCTCCTCCGCTGCGGGTTGGCGCGGAGGTTTGCGCAAATTCAGCCCGGAAAGCCGCAACGGTTTGGACCCTTTGCGCAGATTGCACTTCTGACAGGCCGCAACGACATTTTCCCAGCTGGTGACCCCACCCGCAGCGCGCGGCACAACGTGATCGAAGGTCAGATCGCCCTTGGCCCCGCAATACTGGCAACAAAACTCGTCCCTCAAAAAAAGATTAAAGCGCGTGAAGGCCACGCGCTTTTGAGGTTTGACATAGTCTTTCAGGACAACAACGGAGGGTATTCGTATCTCAAGCGACGGGCTTCGGACCACCTCGTCATATTCGGCCAATATATCGACCCGGTCCAGCACAGCGGCTTTCACCGCCTCCTGCCACGGCCACAGGGATAGGGGATAATAGGACAAGGGCCTGTAATCGGCATTGAGCACAAGGGCCGCATTGGTCTTGACCCCGCCGCCCTCGCGCACAAACTCTGTTCTGAAATCGCCATCCATCACGCGTCAATCCTCGCCGGTATAGGCCTTTGATCAGGCCATCGGGGCGGGGACGCCCGCCCCATGCTCTTAGGTTGACTATATATAGGATGATCAACCTGACAAGCCCCATCATGTTGGGGTAACGCAGGTATGAAGGCGGTCTGTGTCAGTGATATGACAGGAGCGTCTAATTCTGTTCAGCGGGTGCAATCCCCAGCTTGTCCTGAATGAAGCTCAGCGCGACAGACAATCCGTCCATCGCAATCCCGTGCCCGGTGCCCTTCATGATGAAGCCATAGGTCTCAAACCCGTTGGCCTGAAGGATTTCCCCGCTTTCCGAGAAATGGCCCGGCGGCACCATGTCGTCCTGATCGCCATGCACCAACAGCACGGGCGGCTTGGACTTGATGTGGTCGGCATATTGGTCGGGCTCCAGCATCCTTCCCGAAAACGCGACGATGCCGGCAATCGGCTCATCCCGACGCGGGATCACACGCAACGCCATCATCGTGCCTTGCGAAAACCCGAAAACAATGAGCTGATCTGGGTTTATCCCCTCGTCTTCAAGCACTTGATCCAGAAAGGCGTCAATATCCCGCGCGGCCTGATTTGCGCCGTTCATGCTGTCTTCTTCCGACGACCCGTCAAGCCACGGGATGGGAAACCACTGGAACCCGAACGGGTTGCCCGCGCATTTCTCGGGCGCGTCCGGCGCGATGAAAACCGTGTCTGGCAGATGTTCCGACAACGGATCCGCCAACCCAAGAAGGTCCGCCCCATCCGCGCCATAGCCGTGCAAAAAAACCACAACCGATTTGGTGTTGCCCGAGGCCGCGGGGCGGCGTTTCACATCCAGTATTCGGTTCATCAGCGGATCCCTTCGCGTTGCTTTTCAAGACGGTAATAGGCCCAGAGCAGTCGGGCCGCAACGCCTCTCCACGGTGTCCATGCAAGGGCACGCGATCGCATCTCTTTTTCCTTCGGGCGTTCCGGCAGGTCAAACAACAGTTTTGCCGCTTCCTGCAAGGCCAGATCCCCCGCCGGAAAGACATCCGCGCGCGCCAGCGCGAAAAGCGCATAGATCTCGGCCGTCCACATCCCGATCCCGGGCACCGAGGTCAGCGTGGTGACAACCAGATCCGTGGGCATAACCCGCAAGGCCGTATAGTCGATCCCTGCCCCAGCCAAAGCGTGGGCATAGCGGATCTTGGGCCGGGACAGTCCCAATGCAGCCAGTTCTTCGTGGCTGGCGGCGGCGACCACCTCGGGCCGTACCATTCCCGCCTGCTCGACCCGTGACCAGATTGCAGCAGCAGAGGCCGTCGAAACCTGCTGGCCGACAATGGCAAACATCAGCGCCCCGAACCCGTCATCGCGCAGGCGCAACGGAATGTCGTCAATGCGATCACACACGTGCCGGAAGGCTGGTTCCGCCGCGCACAACCAATCCGCCCCTTCGCGCAGACAGTCCGACCCGTGGATCAGGCGTCCTGCTTGGTCAGCCACGCCAGCGCCTCATCCGGGGTTTCCACATGGTCACAATCCAACATCGGCGGGCGTTCAAGCAGGGCCACAGGGCGCCCTAAAGCACGCGCTGCATCAAGTTTCGCACGGGTTGGACCACCTGAATTACGTGCCACAACCCAATCAATTGCATAGGTTTTCATCAACCGCATCTCATAGGCCAATACGAAGGGCGGCTGTCCGATGATCCAACTGCCCTCATAGGGAAAGGGATCATTGGTGCGGTCCACGCGCCTGCAAAACAGCGTTCTGCCTTTGGCCAATTCGGACCATTCATCAATGGATTGCGCCCCTGTCGCCAGAAAAACGCGCGCGCCTTTGGGAACCCGTTTTTCGACATCTTCCCGCGTCGTGACATTGTACCAGATATCGCCGTCCTGCGCCTGCCAGGCGGGACGCAACACACGCAGATATCGCAGCCCAAGCCGGCGGGCAATGGCTAGGGTTCTGCTGGAGATCCGGGTCGCAAAAGGGTGCGTTGCATCGATCACGGTATCGAATTTGCCGGTTATCATAAAACGCTCTTGCGCGTCTTCACCGCCAAAGCCGCCCCTGCGGGTCTGGATTGGGTACAATCTCGGCTCGTCGGTGACACCAGCCATTGAGGCGAGCGCATCAATGCCGTCTGCAGCCAGACGGTCAGCGACTGCACGCGCCTCGCTCGTGCCTGCCATCAGAAGGATTTTCACGACGCCCGTCCGATCACCGCGCCTTGTCGGTCAATCATCACTACATCAAGGGTCACATCGGCATTCCGCAACATTTTCACCCCCTCGTCTCGCGCCTTCGGGGTGATCATATCAACCATCTTTTGCCCATGCTTTTCATATACTTCCAGGGCAGTATTCATATCTTTGATGGTCGGATCGTTCAACCAACTGGCGAGCATCTCAAAATCCACCTGACTGCGACCGGAATGCAGATCGCGTGCGCCTTGGGCCAGTTTCGTCAATTTTCCAATACCTCCGCCAATGGTCGCGCGCTGGATCGGGTGCCGCGCAAGGTATTTCAACAATCCTCCAACAAAATCCCCCATATCAAGCATGGCACCATCCGGTAGGCCATAAAGCGCCTGCACAACCCGTTCTGACGTCGCCCCCGTGCAGCCTGCCACATGGGTCAGGCCTTCGGCACGGGCCACGTCAATGCCCCGATGGATCGAGGCGATCCATGCCGCACAGGAAAACGGCCGCACGATCCCCGTGGTGCCGAGGATCGACAGCCCGCCCTTGATGCCCAACCGGGGATTCCACGTCTTTTCAGCAAGTTCCGCGCCGTTCCTCACGGAAATCGTGACATCCAGATCGGGGCTTTGACCAAACGCATCGGCCGCTTCGTGGATGATCCATTTCATCATCTGGCGCGGCACGGGATTGATGGCGGGTTCTCCGGGTGGAATGGGCAGGCCGGGCTTTGTGACAATGCCCACACCCTCGCCCGCCAGAAAGCGGATGCCCTGCCCGGTCTTGCCCATCTCGACCCGCGCGCGGATCAGGGCGCCGTGGGTCACGTCCGGGTCATCCCCCGCATCCTTGATGATCGCGGCCTCGGCCCAACCCTCACCTTGCGCGGCTTCTTCGATCGTGAATGTCGGGGTTTCGCCTTTCGGCAGGGTGATCGTCACCCGATCGGGCAAACCATTCCCCCACAGCCCCTGCAACGCTGCCTTGACGGCTGCGGTGGCGCAGGCGCCCGTGGTCCAGCCGCGGCGCAGTTTCGGGGGCAAATCGCTGTTCATCGCGCCGACTATAAGCCGCGCTCTGCGCGCCGCCAATCCACCGATTGAGGTCGCATCGACGCTTTTCGTCCCCTGCGGTCCGGTGCATAAGAAGCGCATGACCGACTCGCAGACATATACCGCGCCCAGATTGCCGGGCACCGACTGGCCGCAGATGCAGCCGGGATGGGTCTGGCTGGTGGGCGCCGGCCCCGGTGATCCGGGCCTGCTGACCATCCACGCCGTCAACGCCTTGTCTCAGGCCGATGTGATCGTCCATGACGCGCTGGTGGCCCCGGAAATCCTGTCCTGGGCACGTCCTGAGGCCGAGGTGATCTATGCTGGCAAACGGGGCGGCAAGCCGTCTGCCAAACAACGCGACATCTCGTTGCAACTTGTCGATCTGGCGCGTGCGGGCAAGAAGGTGCTGCGCCTGAAAGGCGGCGATCCCTTCGTCTTTGGGCGCGGCGGTGAAGAGGGCCAGACACTTGTGCAACACGGCGTACCGATCCGCATCATTCCCGGCATCTCGGCGGGGATCGGCGGGCTGGCCTATGCGGGCATCCCCGTCACCCATCGCGATGTAAACCAGTCGGTGACCTTTGTGACCGGGCATGATCAGTCGGGCGATACGCCCGGATCGCTGGACTGGGCCGCGATCGCGCGCGGGTCGCAGGTGATCGTGATCTACATGGGCATGAAACATCTGGACCGGATACGCTCTGCCCTGATCGGCGCCGGTCGCCCGGCTGAGGAACCCGTCGCGATCACCTCGAACGCCACGACACCCGACCAGCGCGTTCTGGAAACCACCCTTGGCACCTGCGTCGAGGACGCCGCGCGCGACGGGATCGAGGCCCCGGCCATCATCTGCGTCGGTCGGGCTGTTCTGATGCGTCAGGTGTTGGACTGGCAGGCCCTCGCGGCAGGGATGCAGCCGCGCAATACCGACCCGCTGGGTCGTGGCCGCCCGGCCGAGGATCGCTGATGGCCCGCTTGGGTCAGAGGGGTCTGATCCTCTCCGCGCCGTCCTCAGGCAGCGGGAAGACCACGCTGACGCTCGGCCTTCTGCGCGCCTTGTCGCGACGTGGCGTGGATGTCAGCGGCGCAAAATCCGGCCCCGACTATATCGACCCACGCTTCCACGCCGCGGCCTGCGGGCGGGAGTGTCCCAATCTGGACGCCTGGGCCATGTCGCCTGCGCGCATCCATGCTTTGGCCGGGGACGCCGCCGAGCTTTTGCTGATCGAAGGCGCGATGGGGTTGTTCGACGGTGCGCCACCGCAGGGGCGCGGCGCGACTGCCGACCTTGCCCGCCAACTTGGTCTGCCCGTTGTGATGGTCGTCGATTGTGCGCGGCTGGCCCATTCCGTTGCACCGCTGGTCGCAGGCTTTGCCGGGCACGATCCCGATGTGACCGTGGCCGGGGTGATCCTGAACAATGTGGGCAGTCCACGCCACGAGACGATGCTGCGCAGCGCCTTGCGCGACAGCCGGATCGCCATTTTGGGCGCGGTTCACCGTCAAGCCGGAATGGAACATCCCTCGCGCCATCTGGGATTGGTGCAGGCAGGCGAACACCCGGACTTGCAGGCTTATCTGGATCGCGTCGCGGATGCGGTAGCCGAAACGGTGGACCTTGACGCCCTTGTGGCACTGAGCGGCCCGATGCCCCCTTGCCCTCCCTCCGCGCCGCGTTTACGCGCGCCCGGCACCCGCATTGCAATCGCTTCGGATCAGGCGTTTGCCTTTGCTTATCCGCATATTCTGGCCGACTGGCGGGCCGAGGGCGCGACGATCCTGCCCTTCTCGCCTCTGGCCGATGAAGCCCCGGATCCGCAGGCAGATTTCATCTTCCTGCCCGGCGGTTATCCAGAGTTACATGCTGAAACGCTGGCCGCCGCCCGGACCTTCAAGGCGGCCATGCGCGCCGCCGCCTGCCCCATTTATGGCGAATGCGGGGGGTACATGACGCTGGGCCGCGCAATCACCGACAAGGATGGCACGCGGCACGAAATGCTGGGGTTTCTGGAGTTGGAAACCAACTTTGCCCGCCGCAAGCTGCATCTGGGCTATCGGTCGCTGACCACGACACACGGCCCTTTCCCCGGCACATGGGCAGCGCATGAATTTCATTATGCGACAACCCTGCGCGCCAACGGCACCCCCCTGTTTGACGCCACCGACGCCGAGGGCACCTCCCTGCCACCCATGGGATTGATCAACGAACATGTGTCGGGCAGCTTTGCCCACCTGATTGACCGAGCCTGATCTACAGCGATCAATTGCCGCGTCCCAGGCGGTTTTTCCGTCTGGTCAAAACATCCCCCCACAGATACGCATATGCGCATGAGTGATACGACCCTGCCCCCCGCCGTCGATGCCCGCACCAAGCGGAACGTGACCATCCTTGTGCTGGCGCAAGCCATTCTGGGGTCGCAAATGCCGATGATCTTCACCATGGCCGGGCTGGCGGGGCAATCGCTGGCTTCGAACCCCTGCTGGGCGACGCTGCCGATTTCGCTGATGGTGGGCGGGTCGATGGTGTTCGCCAATCCGGTCGCCTGGGTCATGCAGACCTTCGGGCGCCGCGTGGGGTTCTGGCTGGGCACGCTGGGCGGATCGCTGGGGGCCGCGATCAGCGCCTATGCCCTGACGCAAGCGGATTTCACCATCTTCCTGATCGGATCGTTCCTGATGGGGTTGTATCAATCGGCACAGGGGTTTTACCGCTTCGCCGCCGCCGACACAGCCTCGCCCGCGTTCCGGCCCAAGGCGATTTCCTACGTGATGGCCGGGGGGCTGGCCTCGGCGATCATCGGCCCGCAGTTGTTCAATGCCACCAATGACATGCTGGTCGTGCCGTTTCTGGGCGCTTACCTGACCATAATCGCGATCAACGTCGTCGGGGCCTTCCTGTTTCTGGGGCTGGACATCCCCAAACCGCCCAAACCGCATGCCGACGATCCCAAGGGTCGCACCCGGCGCGAGCTTCTGCGCGACCCGGTAATCCTGGTCGCGATCATTTGTGGCATGGTCTCTTACGCGTTGATGAACCTTGTCATGACCTCGACCCCCTTGGCGGTGGTGGGTTGCGGGTTTGAAACCGACATGGCGGGCAATGTCGTCACCGCCCACGTGCTGGCCATGTTCGTGCCCAGCTTCTTCACCGGCCACCTGATCACCCGCTTCAGCACCCGCAAGGTGATCGCCATTGGGCTGGCCATCCTTGGTCTGGCCGGCGTTGTCGCCCTGCAAGGGGTCGAGCTGGAGAACTTCTTCATCGCGCTGGTCCTTCTGGGCGTCGGCTGGAACTTCGGCTTCATCGGCGCCACCTCGATGCTCGCCGGTGCCCACGCGCCCGAGGAACGCGGCCGCGTGCAAGGCATGAACGACATGATCGTCTTCGGCTGCGTGACCATCGCGTCATTGGCTTCGGGCGGGCTGATGAACTGCTCAGGCGGCTCGACGGTCGAGGGCTGGAACGCCGTCAACCTCGCCATGGTGCCGTTCCTTGCGCTGGCAGGTGCGTCGCTGATCTGGCTGATGCTCAGGCCGCAGGAGGATGCGGTGTGAAGACAAGACGGATGGTTGGTAAAGTTGCGCTGTGATCGACATGTCCGATAGCTGACGGCCGATACGATACCTGCACACCCCTGCCAGAGAATTACGAACACATCACGAGATGCAAATGCGCCCCCGAACACATGTTCAGGGGCGCTTTTACAGGTCAGTCCGCAAGATCAGCCAACAAGGCTGTTATCATCCCGTTTCACAGCAATCACAGACGAACGCGGCACGCCCCCGTTGCCATCAGGCCAGTCCCCGCCCGGGTGCTGGATACCGACGAACATGGTCCGACGGTCGCTGGACCAACACAAACCCGTGACTTCGGACCCTTTTGGCCCGGTCAGGAAACGTGCTATTTCGCCCGTGACGGGATCACCCACAAGCATTTGGTTGTTCCCCATGCCGACAAAGTCATCTTCGTTGCTGTCATCACCATCGGTCTGGATCCAGAGCAGGCCGCTGCTGTCAAAGGCCATCCCGTCGGGTGAGTTGAACAGGTTCCCCTGGGTTATGTTTTCCGACCCACCATAGACGTTGTTGTAAACCTCGGGATTGCCGGCCATGACATAAAGATCCCAGTCGAACGTATCTGCAGCATGATCATCATTATGCGGGCGCCAACGCACGATTTGACCATAGTGATTGGTCTCTCGCGGGTTCGGTCCGTTTACCGACGTGTCGTCCCCGCCAGCATTGGGTTTGACCCCGCGGTTCTTGTTGTTGGTCAGACAGCAATAAGCCTCGACCGCATGTGGGTTCGCTGCGATCCACTCGGGCCGGTCCATGGTCGTTGCCCCAACCGCAGAACCTGCCCGACGGGCGAAAATCAATATCTCACCCATCTCCATTCCAGTGGTTTCAGGCGTCAGCGCAAGCCATTCACCCGTGCCGTCATCCGCGAACTTCGCGACGTAAAGGGTGCCATCGTCCAACAACCCTTCAGTCGAACCGCCCGGCTGATACGTGCCGTTAGAAACGAACTTGTAAACGAATTCACCACGCTCGTCGTCGCCCATATAGACCACGACGCGCCCATCAGTCGCGAGCACAACTTCGGCATTCTCATGCTTGAAGCGGCCCAGACCGGTATGCTTGACCGGTGTGCTTTCAGGGTCTGTCGGGTCGATTTCGACGATCCAGCCCGCGCGGTGTGGTTCGTGAGGGTTCTTGGAAATATCGAAGCGTGCGTCCCACTTGTGGTAATCATAGCCCCAGCCGTCGGCGCCGATACCATAGCGATCATACCCTTCTTCAAGCTGAGCAGATTTCTGGTCCTGCGCGGTTCCGGTCGATCCGAAATAGCCGTTAAAATTCTCTTCACAGGTCAGATAAGTTCCCCAAGGCGTCTTGCCCGATCCGCAATTGTTCATCGTTCCCAGCGCTTCGACGCCCATCGGATCGGCCTCAGTCTTCATCAGGTTGTGACCTGCAGCGGGACCTGCAATCTTCATCGGCGTATTATGGGTGATGCGCCTGTTGAACGAGCTGTCTTTGACGATTTCCCAACCGTTGTTTCCCTCGGCAATCTCCATCACGGTGACACCTTGAAGGTTTTGAAGCTTGAGAACATCATCGGCGTTCTTGGGCGTGCCTTCTTGGTCAGCGGGCAGGTTGATATCGCGGTTGGTGTATTCATGGTTGATCGCGATCAATTGGCGGCCGTTGAAGGAGAAAGTCTCCATGCCGTCGGTGTTTTCACCGAAAACCAGATCCGAGTTGTCGACAACGCCGCCATTGGCTACGTCATACCCATCCACCGCCGAAAACATCGGGTCGCCCCAACGTGCCATCACCTTCCAGTTATAGCCTTCCGGCACATGGATCGTCCCATCGGTCTGTGCAGCAATCGGGGTGAACGGAAAACGAGATACTGCCGCCTGAGCCTTCGCAGAGGTGCTGCTGAAAACACCCACGCCCATAACAGCCGCGCCCGAACCGAAGGCCAATACGCTGCTCATGAATCCACGGCGCGAAATCGCACGTTCGACCACTTGGTCGAAGTCATTTTCCTCGACTCGCGGAAAGTTAAGTTCGTCCCAATCGTCCGCAGAAAGGTCTACAGGGTGCTTTCTCATGAAATTCTCCAAGCTTGATTAGCCCGTCCGATTGATTCGGACGGTCAGGTTTCTGGCCCGGACATGTTTGTTACTTTGCATAACAGCATTATGACGCTCGCCGTTCGAAGCGCATGCTTTGCGGGTGGCGCCCTGAAGGGCGCAATCACGGATGTTCTATCTTGCGACGATATCAATACGCATCAATACGCGCGATTTCTTCCGACCGGTTCGACACGCTGTGCTGCGGATGGCTCACCCCACCCGTCCTTTACGCCCGCCACGCCGCTTGGGCGCCGCCGCCTCCTCCAGCGCCAGTTTTATCACCCGCGTCATCGGGTGGTCCGGCGCGTCGGCGCCATAATGCGCCAGCAGCATCTTGATCCGCTCTGCCTGCGGCATCTGGTGCTCGTCGAACAGCGCCCAGTCCAGAAAGATGGATCGACATTCCTCGATCCGGATCCCCTCGATGCGGTAGCTTTCGCGGATCAGGCCGCGCGGGTCGATGGCTTTGATGAGGTCTGTCATGTTGCCCCTCCGGTGTGGCGATCCGGGATCAATCCGGGGGTGACGCCAGCACCTCGTCTATGGCGCGGGCGGCTGCCCTTGCCCTGGTCTCCAGTTCCTTGACCAGCGCCGCCCCACTTTCGGCACCGGTTTCACGCAAGAGCAAGTCCTGACCGCCCTTCCCCAGCGCGTCAAGGTCCAATGGGCCTTCGGACAACAGTTTCGACACCGCATGAAGCCGCCACATCAGGTCGTGACTGGCCGACATGGCCTGTCCCTGCGCGTCGGAAAACCAGCCAAGCGCCATCCCTTGCGCGATCTGCGCCGCAGGGTCACGCGCGGTATCGTGGGACAGAAGCGCGGCGGCTTGTGCAACCAGTTCCACGTCCTGCAAATAGCCTGCGCCCAGCTTGGCGTCCAATGCACCACCGCTGGTTTTCGCTTCGGCGATGCGGTTTCGCATGTCGATCACGTCGGCCACGACCTTGGCGGGGTCGCGGTCGAACGCCATGACCTCGGCGCGCGCGGCGTCATAGGCTTGGGTCACGCTTTCGGGGCCGGTTACGACGCGGGCACGGGTCAGGGCCAGATGTTCCCATGTCCACGCCTCGTCGCGTTGATAGGCGCGGAAGCTGTCGATCGAGGTTGCCACCGGCCCCTGACGGCCTGACGGGCGCAGGCGCATGTCAACCTCGTAAAGCCGCCCCTCGGCCATTGGCGCTGACAAGGCGGTCAAAAATGCTTGTGTCAGCCGCGCATAGTAGGTGCGCGTTGCCAGCGGACGGCGGCCTTCGGATGTCTCTTCACCTTCGGGGTCATAAATCATAATCAGATCAAGATCCGAGGTCGCTGTCAGGCTACGCGCGCCCAGTGACCCCATCCCGATGATCGCGGCCCCGGCCCCCGGCGGGTCGCCGTGTTTAAGCACGAAATTCTCGACCACGACGGGCCAGATCGCGCGGATCACGGCATCGGCAAGGTCACTGTATTGCGTGCCTGCCTCGCGCGCTGTGATCAACCCGCGCAACAGATGCACCCCGATACGGAAATGCCATTCCTTCATCCAGCGACGGGTGCCATCCAGCCGCGCTTCGTAATCCGGCAAAGCCTGCAGGCGGTCTTCCAATTGCGACCGAAGCACCTCGGTGCCCGGCCAATCTTCGAAGAACCCTCCGCCGATCACCGCATCCAACACCTGTGCGTTATGTCCCAGATAAGCCGCCAGCGCGGGTGCCGTCGCGGCAATATCAACGATCAAATCGACCAGGGTCGGATTGGCCTCGAACAGCGAGAACAACTGCACGCCGGCAGGCAGGCGCGACAGGAAACCATCGAAATGGATCAGGGCCTCGTGCGGGCGCGGAGCTTCGGCAAGGCGTGCCAGCAAATCGGGCTTCAGACGGTTGAAAATTTCGACGGCGCGGGCCGACCGCAGGCAGGGGTAGCTTTCCCAGCGGTGCACGATCTCGGCCTCGGTTTCGTCCAGTTCGCGCGTGTCGGCGGCAGACCCATCGGGGGCGAAGAACGTTTCGGTCACGTTGTGCACTTCGGACAGGGCGTCGTGGATCCGGGCCTTCAGCACCTCGGTATCGCCTTCCCCCATCATCCGCGCTAGCCGATCAAACCCCTCGTCGGTCGATGGCAACCTGTGTGTTTGCGCGTCGCGCATCATTTGCACCCGGTGTTCAACTGCGCGATGGAAGCGGTAATGATCGGTCAGGGTCTCGGCCACATCGCCGGGGATCCAGCCTTTGCCCGCCAGCGCCGCCAACCCATCCACGGTGCCGCGCACCCGCAGGCTTTCATCGCGCCCACCGGCGATGATCTGGCGGGTCTGAGTGAAGAACTCGATCTCGCGAATGCCACCGCGCCCCAGCTTCATGTCGTGGCTTGGCAGGGTTATGTCACCATGCAAACCCTTGTGTTCGCGAATGCGCAGTCGCATGTCATGCGCGTCCTGAATGGCGGCGAAATCCAGATGCTTGCGCCAGATGAACGGGCGCAGACGGGTCAGATAGGCCTTGCCCGCCGCGATATCCCCGCCACAGGGGCGCGCCTTGATATGGGCGGCGCGCTCCCACGTTCGGCCAAGGCTTTCGTAATAGCGTTCGGCCGCCTCCATCGAGACACAAACCGGGGTGACGGCGGGATCGGGGCGCAGGCGCAGATCGGTGCGGAACACATAGCCATCGGCGGTCAACTCGGACAGCATCGCGCTCATCTTCCGCGTGGCACGGACATGGCTGGCGCGGGCGTCATGGAAGTCGGTCCCTTCGAACTTGCTGTCATCAAACAACATGATCAGGTCGATGTCCGAGCTGTAATTCAGCTCGTGCGCCCCCATTTTTCCCATCGCCATGGCGACCATGCCGCCAGCGGTGACAATATCATCTTCGGTCATACCGGGCAGCTTGCCGCGCCGGATTTCCTGCGCGACTTGGAACTGCATGGCCGAATTGGTCGCGTGATCCGCCAGATCGGTCAGCGCAGATGTCACCTGTTCCAGTGCGTAAACACCCCCCAGATCGGCCAGCCCGGCCAACAGCGCAATCCGTTGCTTGGCAATGCGCAAACTGGCCCGCAGGGCGCTGTCACTGTCGGCCTGTGACGTGATATCCGCCAGAACCGCGGTGATCGCATCTTCCGGCGCGCCGACCAATGCCGCGCGCAGCCAATCGCTCTGCTGTTCCATCAGGCCTTTCAGATAGGGCGCACAGCCAGCCGCTCCCGCCAACACCGCGCGCAGCTCGGGCGGCAGGTCAGAAAACAGGGCGTCGATCTCGTCGGCCGGTTCGACCTCGAACGGGATTGGGCAACGGGTGATGCGGGTGGCAAAGGGCTTATGGCTCATAGGCGCAAATTGCGCTGCCGGTTCGGGCGGGTCAACTGGAAGTAAGGGTTGCGTCAATAAGGTCGCAGCGGCTTGTAGTGCGCAGGCAAACAGATAACGTGACCGGACGGCAAAACACGAAGGGGTCCGAACATGTCAAAAAGCCTGAAACGGGTGAAACAGGCCTTGGTCGACCTCGGGATCGACACCGAGGTGCGCGAGATGTCAGAGGGAACCCGCACGGCGGCCGATGCTGCCCGCGCCGTGGGATGCAACCTGGATCAAATCGCCAAGTCGATCATCTTCCGGGGCGAAGAGAGCGGACATGTCATTCTGTTTCTGACCGCAGGCGGAAATCAGGTGGATGCCGGCAAGGCATCGGCGCTGGCGGGCGAGCCTTTGGGCAAAGCTGATGCCAAGCTGATCCGTGCCGAGACCGGTTTTGCGATCGGAGGTGTTTCACCGGTTGGCCTGATCCAGAATGTGCGCGCTTTTTATGACCCGCGGCTTTTGGCTTTTGAAACGGTCTGGGCGGCAGCGGGCACACCACGCCACGTATTTCCCGCCCCGCCATCTGCTTTGATCAGGGCCGCGTCTGCGGTGGAGGGAGATTTCATCGAAGATGCGCCATAATGCGACGTACCTTCTGGTCGTTGGCTCCAATCGCTTGCATTTGCAAGTTTCAGCTTGCTGATCTTGCAAATGCAAGTAATATGCTTGGTGTATTCAAAACCGGAGACCGCCATGACCCGCTATCATCCCCTTTTGGTCGCTTTGCACTGGATTCTGGCCATTATGATCATCGTCGCCTTGATTATGGGGGGACAGGTTTTGGCCGCTTTGCCCAATGACAGCCCCGACAAAATGTTCAGCCTGCGCGCGCATATGTCAATCGGCCTGATCATCGGCACGTTGATGGTGATCCGATTGGTGACACGCCTCAGAACCGAACACCCGCCAAAGGCAGATACCGGAAGTGCCCTTCTGAACCTGAGTGGGCAGGTCGCACATTGGGCGCTTTATGGGTTGGTTTTGCTGATGGTCGCCAGCGGTATCGGCATTTCGATAGCTGCCGGACTGCCAGCTATTGTTTTCGGTGGATCAGGCGCTCCGCTGCCTGAAACCTTCCATGATCTGGCCCCCCGCGTGGCGCACGGCATTCTGTCTAAACTGCTGGCCCTGACCATTCTGGCCCATATCGCGGGTTGGGCGTACCACCAATTCAAGCTGAAAGACCGATTGTTCAGCCGCATGTGGTTCGGTCCACGCACCTAAACCGCCCCATACCTCTATAAAAGCCGCCAGATTTTGGCGGCTTTTTTCATATAAAATCAATGCCCTGAATAATAAATGTAAAAAACTTTCACATTCACCCTTGATGGCGCGACAGAAATACCCACATCCTAGTCATGTGAAAGACATTCACATTCAACGCCAACTACGGAGACATTACCATGAACACCGCCGCTCAAACCAACTTCCCCGCCGCCCCTCGCGGTTGGTTTTCGCGAAGCGAAGCATGGCTGGACGAGCGCGGCAAGGGCGCTTGGATCGCCGCCATGGTCATCAGCTTCATCTTCTTCTGGCCCATCGGGCTGGCCCTACTTGCCTATATGATCTGGAGCAAACGCATGTTCTCGAAATCCTGCAGCCACCGTCGTTCAACTGAAACCACCGCATGGAAAGACGCCCGCTATGCGCGCCGTCACGGTTTTTCAACCTCCGGCAACACCGCGTTTGACGCCTATAAAGCGGAAACTCTGCGCCGGTTGATGAGCGAACAGGAAGCATTCGAAGCGTTCCTGGAACGCCTGCGGGCCGCCAAGGACAAGTCCGAGTTCGACCAGTTCATGGAAGAACGCGCCACCGCAGCCCAAACCGCACGTAACGAAGCATATGACGATGATTATGCCGACGACGATGTAGAAGATGTCGAGGTGCTGGACGAACCCGCCCGCGACAAGAAAAAGAAAAAGTCGTAAACTGGCCGCTGTCACAAACCGTGGTGGCAGCCCCTACCCGGCCCCCAAAACGGGCCGGGTTATCCGTCGACAAGCACAAGCAAACAGGACCGATCATGTCTGATTTCCCACATGCATATCACAGCGAAGCGCACGGTCGCGCCGCATACTGGGGTTTGCCCGATCCCGACACACAGGCCGAATTTTATGAAGATGTCACGCTGAAGCGCCTGTTTGCCTGGTTTATCGACGTGGTGCTGATCGCGGCAATCTGCGTCCTGATCAGCCTTCTGACATTCGGCATCGGCTTTTTCCTGTGGGGGTTGATCTATCTGGCGGTCAGCTTTGTCTATCGCGTCACCACCCTGTCGAACGCGTCGGCTACGCTGGGAATGCGCCTGACCGCGATTGAGCTGCGCAACCACCGTGGCGAACGGTTCGATCGCACCACAGCCGCCCTGCACACTTTGGGATATTTCGTGTCGATGTCGACCTTTGTGGTGCAGTTGATCTCGATCGTGATGATGCTTACCACGCCACGCCGTCAGGGTCTGGTTGACATGATGCTTGGCACGGCTGCCGTGAACCGTGCTGCTGGTCACTAACCGCTGAAAACAATCAATGTGGCGCCCCTGCGCGCCACATTTACCTTATGACTGTCGGGGACTTGCCCGATCCGACCGTCCGGGCTAACTTTTGAACACTTGAACAATCTTGAAAGTGTCATGCGCCATACATTACCGCTTGCACCCCAGTTCTATGTGACCGCGCCGCAGGAATGTCCTTACCTGAACGGCCGGATGGAACGTAAATTGTTCACCGCCTTGCAAGGTGAACACGCAAGCACCCTGAATGACACCCTGTCCAAGCAAGGGTTTCGCCGATCCCAGAATGTGCTCTATCGTCCATCTTGTGCCGAATGTTCGGCCTGTCTGTCCGCCCGCATCCGCGTGGCGGATTTTGTACCGACAAAGGGCCAACGCCGCACGTTGAAACGCAACAGCGATCTGGAACGCCGCGCCCGCGCACCTTGGGCCAGCGAAGATCAATACGAGCTGTTCCGTCAATATCTGGATACGCGCCACGCCGACGGTGGCATGGCGGACATGGATGTTTTCGAATTTGCTGCGATGATCGAAGAAACCCCGATCAAAAGCCGCGTGGTCGAGTATTCAGAACGCGGAGCGGATCAGGAACCGGGCGACGAACCTACAGGCCCCCTGCGCGCGGTTTGCCTGACCGACGTTTTGGATGATGGGCTGTCGATGGTCTATTCCTTCTATGATCCCGAACGCACCAAGACGTCGCTTGGCACGCATATGATCCTGGACCACATCCAGATCGCCCGCGAGGCCGGCCTGCCCTATGTCTATCTTGGCTATTGGGTCCCCGGCAGCCCGAAAATGGATTACAAAGCCAAATTCTCGGCATTGGAAATCTATCGTCAGGGGGAATGGACCGCACTTCATGGCGACGAGGATTACACATCCGAGCTTCATCCGCTGTCCACCGATCCGATTGCGGAACAAGTGGCCAGCATCACCCTGCCCGACACGGTGCGCTCTGGCAGCAGCTAGGCCGCCGCAGGGATTCTGTTGCGACCGGTTTTAAGCCAGTGCGTTTTCATAAGTTGCGCCAAAACACCCCCAGATCGCCCTAAAATTTCAAAAAACCGACAACCGCGACACTTTATTCGCCCATTTCCCGGTTGACGCCCCACCGCCCCCCTCATAATGTCGCGCCACTATTGTCAAAAAGCCCCACAAACGAACCAGGTGGGCAAGGCTAAGGAAAGTGTTGCGATGCGCAGCGTCCTCGTACTTGTAAGGAAATGGCGCATGGGCCGGTAACGGAACCATATTGGATCCCCATGCGCCCCCGAATATCGGGGGCTTTTTTATGAAGAACGCACGTGGAACGGAGAGAGTGATGACACGTCAAATGACCGGAGCGAAAATGGTGGTACAAGCCCTGAAGGATCAGGGTGTCGACACAGTATTCGGCTATCCGGGGGGCGCTGTCCTACCGATCTATGACGAGATTTTTCAACAAAACGACATCCGGCACATTCTGGTGCGTCACGAACAGGGTGCGGTGCACGCCGCCGAAGGCTATGCCCGTTCGACCGGCAAGCCCGGTGTTGTTCTTGTGACCTCTGGCCCCGGCGCGACCAATGCGGTGACGGGGCTTACCGATGCGCTTTTGGATTCTATCCCAATCGTGGTTCTGACCGGACAGGTGCCGACCTTCATGATCGGCACGGATGGGTTTCAGGAAGCCGATACGGTCGGCATCACCCGCCCCTGCACCAAACACAACTGGTTGGTGAAAGAGACCGATAAACTGGCCGACGTCATTCATCAGGCGTTCCACGTGGCGACGACGGGGCGTCCCGGTCCGACACTTGTGGACATTCCCAAAGACGTGCAGTTCGCTACCGGCTCCTACACGCCGCCCGCAAAGGCGGAAACCAGTCATTACGCGCCAGAGGTGCGCGGGGATATCGAGGCAATCACCGAGCTTGTGGCCGCGATGGAAACCGCGAAACGCCCGATCTTCTATACCGGTGGCGGTGTGATCAACTCAGGCCCCGAAGCGTGCCAATTGCTGCGCGAACTGGTGGATGCCACCGGATTTCCCATCACGTCGACCCTGATGGGCTTGGGCGCCTATCCGGCCAATGGCGATCACTGGCTGGGCATGCTGGGGATGCACGGGCTTTATGAAGCCAACATGGCGATGCATGATTGCGACCTGATGATCTGTGTCGGCGCGCGGTTTGATGACCGGATCACCGGGCGGATCGACGCTTTCAGCCCGGGTTCGAAAAAGGCCCATATCGACATTGATCCCAGCTCGATCAACAAGGTCATTCATGTCGAAATCCCGATCATCGGCGATGTCGGGCATGTGCTTGAAGACATGCTGAAAATCTGGAAGGCCCGCGGCCGCAAGACAAACGGTGCTGCGCTGGAAAGCTGGGTCACCAAGATCGAGGAATGGCGTGGACGCGACTGCCTTGCCTATCAAGCCGATGACAAGGTTATCCAGCCGCAATACGCGATGGAACGCCTTGAGGCGCTGACCAAGGACAAGGATCGATACGTCGCCACCGAAGTGGGCCAGCACCAGATGTGGGCGGCACAATTCCTTGGCTTCAACGATCCCAACCGCTGGTTGACCTCGGGCGGTCTGGGCACGATGGGCTATGGCCTGCCCGCGTCACTGGGCGCGCAGATCGCACACCCGGACGCCTGTGTGATCAACGTGGCGGGCGATGCAAGCTGGCTGATGAACATGCAGGAAATGGGCACGGCCGTTCAATTCCGTGCGCCGATCAAACAATTCATCCTGAACAACGAACGTCTGGGCATGGTCCGCCAGTGGCAGGAGCTTTTGCACGGCGAACGCTATAGCCACAGCTGGTCGGAAAGCCTGCCCGATTTCGTGAAACTGGCCGAGGCATTCGGTTGCAAAGGGCGTCAGGTGTCCGATCCTGCCGAGCTGGATGACGCCATTCAGGAAATGCTGGATTATGACGGCCCGTTCATTCTGGACGTTCTGGTTGAAAAACACGCCAACTGCTTCCCGATGATCCCGTCGGGCGAGCCGCATAACAAGATGCTTCTGGGCGAAGCCGAGACGCAGGGCGTCATCGGTTCCTCGGGCGCGACGCTGGTTTAAGGAGGGTCTGTAAATGTCTGCACTCAAGATCAAAAAAGGCTCTTCGCGCAAATCGGCCTATGACCTGCGCGACCCGAATGCCGATATCATCGAACGCCATACGCTGGCGATCGTCGTCGACAACGAGGCCGGTGTTCTGGCCCGCGTGATCGGGTTGTTCTCGGGGCGTGGTTACAACATCGAAAGCCTGACCGTGGCCGAGGTGGACCATCTGGGCCACCTGTCGCGGATCACCATCGTGACCACCGGCACGCCAGCCGTGATCGAGCAGATCAAGGCGCAACTGGGCCGGATCGTCCCCGTTCACGATGTGCATGACCTGACCGTCGAAGGCCCCGCGGTGGAACGCGAATTGGCCCTGTTCAAGGTAGAAGGTTCAGGCGACAAGCGGGTCGAAGCCCTGCGCCTGGCCGACATCTTCCGCGCCAATGTGGTCGACTCGACCCTTGACAGTTTCGTGTTCGAAATCACCGGCACGACCGAGAAAATCTCGGCTTTTGCCGAATTGATGCGCCCGCTCGGCCTGATCGAAGTGGCCCGCACCGGGGTTGCCGCCCTATCGCGTGGCGCAACAGAATAATCCGACAAATTCCAGCGGCGCCCGTTAAGGAGTTAGCGGGCACCGCCAGCCGTGTGAATGCGACCCTTGGTCGGCGTTGATCTCGTCCACGACAGATTAGGCCACAACCCGCAGAACGGGTCGCGCATCTGATTTGTCGAATTCAGGCCTGTCATAGCTGCTGAGCACCTGCGCCGGATCAATCCCGCCCATAACGACACCGACCTCTTCAATGCGTCTGACCGTTCGGAAGCCATTGGCTTCGTCAAAGCCGAACCAGATCTGCGATCCGCGCCGCAATTCGCCCATACCCTCAGGTGCGACAACATCAGGGCCGATGAACGCCAGCGGCCCCTGATCTTCACACCAAACCAAGCCAACGCTCTTTTCGGCGTTGTACCATAGGATTATCCCCAACATTTTCTTCTCCACTTCTGGTGGATATTTTATCGACAGGATATGGCAGGAACAGGGCAAATATTCGCCCATGGGAAGAAATCCTTAACTTTGTTCAAAACGCTGAGTTGCTATCTGAGTCAATCGGCGCGCACAGCCCGCATTGATGCCGTTACGTCAACCATCGCAGATGGTGCTATAGAATCAGTCAGGTCGATCACGCCAGCCGCCAACTGCCCGGCCTGATGGACGTCACAAAAAGAATGGGGCGCCCAAGGGCACCCCAGTTTCGCTGATAAGGCTCGTGATTGTTACCGCCCGGTGTTTTTGCCTGCGGCCTTATCCGCGTCAGGAGGCGAGCGCACCCGCCCCGTGTCAAGATGGGAGGCGGAACTCGCGAACCCCCACCCAGTTTGCCGGGCACATCCCTTGGGACATGGACGCGCCCGGCAATCTCTTAGCTACAGCCCGTGGTCGACCCGCAAGTGTTGCATTTCATGCAGGTGCCGTTGCGCACCAGCGTATAGTTGCCGCATTCGCCGCAGGGATCACCCTCGTATCCCTGCATTTTGGCCTTGGTGCGGGCGTCGATCTTGTTGATCGTCCCGGCGGACACGGCGGTCTCGCTGACCAGCGTCTCTGTCACGGTGGTTTTCACCCCTGCGGTTTCCGGCACCAGCGTATTCAACGCGCCGACCGGATCGGTGCCGGTCAAAACCGTCCCACCCGCTTCAACACCGCCCTGCAGCACCAGCAGCTCTTGCGGCATGCGCTTGCGCAGATACCCGGTCGAGCTGATTTGTTTCAGCACTTCCAGTGACTTGGTCGCTGCTGTCTCGGACGGCTCTTGCACGTTCGAGACACCCTCTTCCTCGCCACGACCCAGATCGTCGAAGCTTGCGCCTTCGGGTTTCACATGGGCCAGATCGGTGCGGTCCAGATAGGACACGGCCAACTCGCGGAAGATATAATCCAGGATCGACGTCGCGTTCTTGATCGAGTCGTTGCCCTGCACCATCCCTGCCGGTTCGAACTTGGTAAAGGTGAAGGCATCGACGAATTCCTCAAGCGGCACCCCGTATTGCAGGCCAACCGACACGGCGATGGCGAAGTTGTTCATCATTGCCCGGAAGCCAGCGCCTTCCTTATGCATGTCGATGAAGATCTCGCCCAGATTGCCGTCTTCGTATTCGCCGGTGCGCAGATAGACCTTGTGCCCGCCGACGATGGCCTTCTGGGTATACCCCTTGCGGCGTTCCGGCAGCTTCTCGCGGCCCCGCGCCACTTCCTTGATGACCACCTTTTCGATGATCTTCTCGGCCAGCGTCACGGCTTTCTCATGCGGCGACCCGGAGGCAAGGATTTCCTCGGCCTCTTCGTCATCCTCGACCAAAGCAGCGGCCAGCGGTTGGCTGAGCTTCGAGCCGTCGCGATAGAGCGCGTTGGCCTTGATGCCCAGGCTCCACGACAGTTCATAGGCTTTCTGGCAATCCTCGATCGTGGCGTCATTCGCCATGTTGATGGTTTTCGAGATGGCGCCCGAGATGAAGCTCTGCGCTGCGGCCATCATGTAGATATGGCTGTCAACACTCAGGAAACGCTTGCCTTTCTTGCCGCACGGGTTGGCACAGTCAAAGACATTGTAGTGTTCTTCCTTCAGGTGCGGCGCCCCTTCCAGCGTCATCGTGCCGCAGACATGGTCATTTGCGGTTTCGATGTCCTTGCGGGTGAAGCCCAGATGGCTCAGCAGGCTGAAATCGGGGTTGTTCAGCTTCTCGGCCGGGATGCCCAGCACGTTGGTGCAGAACTCCTCGCCCAGCGTCCACTGGTTGAACACGAAACGGATGTCGAAGGCCGACGGCAGCGCTGCTTCGATCTTGTTGATCTCGCTTTCGCCGAACCCATGGCCGATCAGCGTCGTGTGGTTGATCCCCGGCGCATTGCCAAGGGTGCCATGACCGACCGCGTAGCTGATGATTTCCTCGATCTCGGAGGACGCATAGCCCAGCTTTTCAAGCGCAGCAGGCACCGAGCGGTTGATGATCTTGAAATATCCGCCCCCGGCCAGTTTCTTGAACTTCACCAGCGCGAAATCAGGTTCGATCCCGGTGGTATCGCAATCCATCACCAGACCAATGGTGCCGGTCGGTGCGATCACGGACACTTGCGCGTTGCGATAGCCGTGCTTTTCGCCAAGCGCCAGTGCCTCGTCCCATGCGCCCATGGCCAGATCGACCAGTTTCGCGTCGGGACAGTTGCCGTGATCCAGCGCCAGCGGCTTGATCTCAAGCCCCTCATACCCTTCGGTCGCACCATAAGCGGCGGTACGGTGGTTGCGAATGACGCGCAGCATATGGTCCTTGTTGCGCTCGTACCCTTCAAACGCGCCCAGCTCGCCTGCCATTTCAGCGGACGTGGCATAGGACACGCCGGACAGGATCGCGGTCAGCGCGCCACACAAGGCCCGACCTTCCGCCGAGTCATAGCCATAGCCCATATTCATCAGCAGACCGCCAATATTGGCGTATCCCAGCCCCAGCGTGCGGAAGACAAAGCTGCGCTCGGCAATCTCTTTCGACGGGAACTGTGCCATCATCACCGAGATTTCCAGCGTGATCGTCCACAGACGGGTGGCATGCATGTAATCCTCGGCCTGGAACACGCCGTCTTCAAGGAAGGTCAGCAGGTTCATGGAGGCCAGGTTGCAAGCCGTGTCATCCAGGAACATGTATTCCGAACAGGGGTTCGATCCGCGAATTTCGCCGTCTTCCGGGCAGGTGTGCCAGGCGTTGACGGTGTCGTGATACTGGATGCCGGGGTCGGCACAGGCCCAGGCGGCGTGGCCAATCTGGTCCCACAAATCGCGGGCCTTGATGGTCTTGGCGACCGAGCCATCGGTGCGTCGGATCAACTCCCAATCCGCATCGGCTTCAACAGCCTTCAGATAGGCATCGGTGACGCGGACCGAGTTGTTCGAGTTCTGGCCCGATACGGTCGCGTAGGCTTCGCTGTCCCAGTCGGTATCATAGGTCGGAAACTCGATCGAGCCATAGCCCTGCTTGGCATAATCCAGCACGCGCTTGACGTAAACCTCTGGGATTGCGACCTTTTTCGCGGCCCGAATGACGTCTTTCAGGGTCTCGTTGACCTTGGGATCATAGGCATCTTCTTCTGCCCCGTCCCACGAACGGATGGCGGCGAAGATGTGGTTCAGATGCTCTTCGTGCATCTTCGACCCGGCCACGAGCGAGGCGACTTTCTGTTCCTCTTTGACCTTCCAGTTGATGTATTCTTCGATATCGGGGTGGTCGCTGTCCACGATCACCATCTTGGCAGCGCGGCGCGTGGTGCCGCCCGACTTGATCGCGCCAGCAGCGCGGTCACCAATTTTCAGGAAGCCCATCAGGCCCGACGATTTACCGCCCCCCGACAACGGCTCGTTAGCGGCGCGCAGGGACGAGAAATTGGTGCCGGTGCCCGACCCGTATTTGAACAGGCGCGCCTCGCGAACCCACAGGTCCATGATGCCGCCGTCGCCCACCAGATCGTCACCGATCGACTGGATAAAGCAGGCATGCGGCTGCGGGTGTTCATAGCTCGACTTCGACTTGGTCAGCTTGCGGGTCTTGTGATCGACATAGTAGTGCCCCTGTGCCGGACCATCGATGCCATAGGCCCAATGCAGACCGGTGTTGAACCATTGCGGCGAGTTCGGCGCGGCACGCTGGCTGGCCAGCATGTGGCGCATTTCATCGAAATAGGCCTTCGCATCGGCTTCGGTGGTGAAGTAACCACCCTTCCAGCCCCAATAGGTCCACGCCCCCGCCAGACGGTCAAACACCTGCTTGGCCGAGGTTTCACCGCCGAACCGCTCGTCTTTCGGCAAATCAGCCAGCGCTTTTTCATCGGGGACTGAGCGCCACAGGAAGTCCGGAACGCCTTTTTCTTTCACCCGTTTCAGGGCGGCAGGCACACCGGCCTTGCGGAAATATTTCTGCGCGATCACGTCAGATGCAACCTGGCTCCAATCCGCCGGCACCTCGCAATTGTCCAGTTTGAACACCACTGTCCCGTCCGGGTTGCGGATCTCGGACGAGGTCGAGATGAAATCCAGATCCGAATATGCGTCTTTGCCTGCCTTGGTGAATTTGCGTTCGATTTTCATAGTGCCCCGTCGATCCTTCGTGCGCTGTGGTGTTGCGTGTCTGGGCACGCCTTCACCCTTCCAAATTTAGCTGATCGCAAGGACCGGAAAAGACACAGAAAACCCGCCCCGAAGCACGCAATACGCGGCCCCGGTCTCGTTCGACCCATCAGATCGTGTCATAATTCTTTTACTGTCCCGCTGTAACCTGCCGCCACTATATGTTGTGGTTTGTTGATCAGCACGCACAAGGTGGCGTATCCACCCCTAGTAGGTCAACAAAAACTTCTGGTCTATCCACAACTCTTTTTCGTTGACGTTGATTGGGGTTTGAGCAAGCGCGGGATTAACCATTCGATTCCTCCGCAAGGGGCGGCTGTGGATGGTTTCAGATTTTAGTATGTGATCACCGGACTTATGCCAAAAAGGGAAAGTGATACCTCAATTCCGAACTGTCAAACGCAAGAGGCACGGCACCGCAAAGGGATCGAGGGACAACGCAAACCGCAAGAATTTGGGCAAAGACGGACAAAATCGCTGTTTTGCTGGAAAGCCAGCAGTCAAACCCCTCACATGTGGCGTTTTTGCGTCAGGCAGGATGACAAAACGGCCAAACTGGATCGAGACAAAAGGAATCAATATCTTCGGCGCTCCACCCGGGATTCGGTTCCAACCTTCAGCATACCCTTGGCTCGATCGCCGCATGCACCGGACGGGGCGTGCAGGTGATATCGACCCAACGCCCGCGAGCGTATCAACACTATATCTGGTGGTCCTGCCACGCACATACCAAGCAAACCCGGTCGAGATATCCACGTTGGGAAAATGGTCGGGACGGCAAGATTCGAACTTGCGACCTACGGTACCCAAAACCGTCGCGCTACCAGGCTGCGCTACGCCCCGAACGCCCTCTCCTTAACGGGGGTTCCTGACGAAGAAAAGGGCAAATTGACCGCCTGCCCGATCTTCCTTCTTTACCTTGGCTATTCGGTCGTTGCACAGGGCCATGCAGCGATGCTCTGATCCAGCATTGGGTGGCGCATCACAGTGCCCTTCGAAATGCCAAATCGTTCTGCGATTCCGCCGTTCACCTCAAGCACGGCAAGAATATCCGATCCACCGGGAATGGGGGATATGTCATGCGGAATGGCATTCCGGTGCACCCGCGCCACCGTACCGTCAGCGGTCAAAAACAGCATATCCAACGGGATCAAGGTGTTTTTCATCCAGAAGCTGACCGATTGGGGTGTTTCGAACAGAAACAACATCCCATGCGACATCGGCATGCTTTCGCGGTGCATCAAACCCTGTGCGCGCTCGCCCGGATCATCGGCGATCTCGACCATGAATCGCGCCTTGCCCCAGTCGCCCCGCAGATCGACATGGTCCGGTTCACAGGCATCGGCCCAAACCGGCGCGGACAGCAAAAGGGCGCCCATAACGGACGCCCCCATTTTCGCAATCCTGCTCACCGCCCCGCGCATGTCAGTCTTTGCTTTCGGTGGCCGCATCCCAGGACGAAACACTGACCGCCATGCAGCCACGCTTGCCCGCGGCAGATCGCAGGCCAATCGCTTCACCGGGTTGCAAATCGGCCAGCCCCGAGCGGCGCAGAACCTCGACATGGATGAACACATCTTCCGACCGTCCAAACACATTGGCAAAACCGAACCCTTTGGCTTTGTCGAACCATTTGACCCGCGCAGGCTCCAACGGTCCGATGCTGTCAGGATCAACGACGCCTTCGGTAAATTCTTCAAGTTGATGTTCGGTATCAGCTTCGGGCGGCTCGATGGACAAGACGTTAACAGCCTGACGACCGCGTTCGGTCGATTGCACCGAGATTTCGATGATGGAACCGTCAGCAACCGAGCTTTGGCCGAAATTGCGCAGCACATTGGCATGAAGCAAAATGTCCGCCCCGCCTTCGTCGGCGATCACGAATCCAAACCCCTTGCTTGGATCAAACCATTTGACCTGGCCACGCAGCACGATTGGCTCATGCGCGTCTGTATCTTGCGCCATAACTGTCCTCAAAAAATTCGCATCCCCACGATACTATTGGGGTGTTTGAAATCCGGGTGCAAGCCTTAAACACATATACTTTTAGGCAGGTATAACACGAAAAATCCAGTTTTTTAAGGGTTTAATCGCACAACTGACCACGAGTCACTTTTTTCACTTCTGCTCCAACGAAACCGGTCATGCAGGCGGAACGCGCCATCGGCCCAGAACTCTATTTCGGTCGGCCAAATCCGGTATCCGCCCCAAAATGGCGGGCGCGCGGGGTTGGTACCGTGGGTGGCTGTCACCTTCGCTACCTCGGCCATCAGAGCGGCACGAGACGCCAGCGGCTGGCTCTGATGCGAGGCCCAGGCGCCCAGCCGGCTTTTCAGCGACCGCGACGCGTAATAGGCGTCCGCTTGCGGCCCCTCTTCGCGTTCGATCACACCACGTACCCGAATTTGGCGGCGCAGGCTTTTCCAATGCATGACAAAGGCCGCTTTACCAGCTTGATCCAGTTCTTGTGCCTTGGCAGACCCATAATTGGTGTAGAAGACGAAGGCGTCATCTTCGATGTCCTTAAGCAACACCATTCGGACGTTCGGCAACCCATCTGCATCCACCGTCGACAACGCGATGGCGTTGGGGTCGTTGGGCTCGGATTTTTCTGCCTCGGCCAGCCAATCGCGTGCGATCGCAAACGGATTTTCACCCGCAAATATCCCGCCTCGTTCAGACATTTCGGCTTCCTTCTTGTTTCTTTCCAAACATATGGTCTGCGCGGTTCCGTGCCAACTCTGTTACAAACACGTATCGGAACGTAGGTCTCAGGCTTGAAGAGACCCGGCCAATCGCCTAAACGGGCATATCGCAGTATCTCGGGACGGGGAACCAGAATGTCGACGGAATTGATGAAGGGCAAGCGCGGCCTGATTATGGGGCTGGCCAATGACAAGTCCATTGCATGGGGGATCGCGAAAGCCTGTGCCGAGGCGGGTGCCGAGCTGGCTTTTTCTTATCAGGGCGAGGCGTTGAAGAAACGCGTTGATCCACTGGCTGCACAGCTGGGATCCGACCTGGTGGTGGAATGCGATGTGTCGGACCAAGGCTCGATCGACAGTCTGTTCAGCACGTTAGAGAAAACATGGGGCAAGTTGGACTTTGTCGTTCACGCCATTGGTTTTTCGGATAAAAATGAGCTTCGGGGTCGCTATGTCGACACCAGCCCTGAAAATTTCCGCATGACGATGGATATCTCGGTCTATTCCTTCACTGCGGTGGCCCGTCGGGCAGCGGACCTGATGCCGGATGGCGGGTCGCTTCTGACACTGACTTACTACGGTGCCGAACAGGTCATGCCGCACTACAACGTGATGGGCGTGGCCAAGGCCGCGCTTGAGGCATCGGTGCGCTACATGGCCGAAGATCTGGGCAAGGACGGCATTCGTGTGAACTCGATCTCGGCCGGTCCGATCAAGACATTGGCGGCGTCAGGCATCGGTGATTTCCGTTACATTCTGAAATGGAACGAGCTGAACTCGCCCCTGCGCCGCAACGTCACCATTCAGGACGTTGGGAATTCCGCGCTTTACCTGCTGTCCGACCTTGGCTCGGGCGTAACGGGCGAAACCCATCATGTGGACAGCGGCTATCACGTCGTTGGCATGAAGGCGGTTGACGCCCCCGACATCGACGTGGCCACTGGCCGCAAATAAGGAGCGTCAGACATGAGCGACCGCCTGCCCCACGAAAAAGGCTTTCACATCAGCTGGGATCAGATCCATCGCGACAGTCGTGCGCTTGCATGGCGGCTTGATGGCCAAGGCCCCAAAGACACCGGGTGGCGCGCTGTTGTCGCAATCACGCGCGGCGGGCTGGCCCCGGCCATGATCGTCGCCCGCGAACTGGATATCCGCACCGTCGACACCGTGTCGGTCAAATCCTATCACCACCAGTCGCAAGGCGAAGCCGAGCTTCTGAAAGCGCCTGATGAGGCCATGATGGGCGATGGCGAGGGTGTTTTGATCATCGACGATCTGGTTGATACCGGCAAAACGCTGGAACTTGTGCGCAACATGTATCCCAAGGCGCATTTCGCCACGGTTTACGCCAAACCCAAGGGGCGCCCGCTGGTGGACACCTTCATTACCGAAGTCAGCCAGGACACATGGATCTTCTTCCCATGGGATATGGCCCTTCAATATGTCGAACCGTATCGCGGCACGGACTAAGCCAACGTCGCAGACGCAGACAGGAAAGCCCCGCCCACCGACGGGGCTTTTTTCATACTCAAGGGCGCAAACGAGCACAAAAAACCCGGCACTGCTTACGCAGGCCGGGTTTCACATGTCTTGTATTGCAGATTACTCGGCTGCTTCTGGCGCATCCGGCGTGCCACCGGCCGCATCCGCATCGGTGTTCTCGGACTCCGATTTGGCAGGCTTACGGGGTTTGCGGGTCCGCGCAGGTGCTTTCTTCGGCTTGCTTTCCGGTGTTTCCACCAACCCGCTTTGGTCGCTGTCATCCATGTTGTCGGACGCTGGGGCGATGTCGGGCTGATCCCCCTCGCCCGCCGCTGCCTGTGCAGATTTGCGTTCAGCACGCGCCTCACGCTCTTCTTTTTCGCGTTGCTGACGTTCGCGGTTTTGCTGTTCGGATTGCAGACGCCGGGCTTCCATTTCGCGTTGCGCTTCGCTTAGAAGACGGGTGTAATGCTCGGCGTGTTGCTGGAAGTTCTCGCCCGCAACCCGGTCATTCGACAGGAACGCATCGCGCGCCAATTGAGTATACTTGTCGATGATCTGCTGGGGCGTCCCGCGCACTTTGCCTTCGGGTCCCGAACTGTCATAGACGCGGTTGATGATGTTACCCGGATTGTTCCGGTTTCGGTTCGACTTGTTATTTCGCGAACGTGATTTCGGCGATCTCATCAGCTTGTTTTTCCAGCTTTAGCTTCCAACGCACGGTGTAATTGCCGCGCTGTGTTTTCGAACAAGACACCAATCTGTGCCACATCGTTCGAATTGTAGGGCTTACCAACAGCGGCTGTCACAAGGACTGCGACACTGCTAAAACCTGATTGTCACGTGGGCCGCTGAAACACAAGCCTTATCTGGCAAAAACTGATGGAAACGGGGAATTTTGCCGGGTTTCGGTGGGTTTAACGGCCGTTTTCCACCCCTCGGTCGGCCAAATCCGGCGCGTTCAGCAAGGTTCCCGTGACCACGCGGTCATGCCCGGACAGGTCTTTCAGCACCCGGATCGCGGTAAAATCTGTTTCCTGAAACAGCTCTTTGACCGCAGCACCCTGCCCGGCGCCGATTTCGACCATCAGATTCCCACCCGGTGTAAGATAATGTGGCGCGTCCGCAATGATCTGGCGATAAGCCGCCAGCCCGTCTCCACCGGGTGTCAGCGCCAGATGAGGTTCCCAATCCCGCACATCGGGGGTCAGAGACGCCATTTCAGCCTCTGAGATATAGGGCGGATTGGATACGATCAGGTCAAAGCGCTGATCACTGGCGACGGCACCAAACCAGGATCCCTCCTGAAAAGCCGCGCGATCCTCGACCTGTAAGGCCTGCGCATTGGATCGGCCAATCGACAAGGCTGCGGCTGACAGGTCCACCGCCACCCCCCTTGCTGTGGGCCGTTCTGCCAACAGCGTCAGCACGATACAGCCGGTTCCCGTGCCCAGATCCAGTACGGTGTCGAAGGGCACCGACAATGCCGTATCGACCAACAGCTCGGTGTCGGGGCGTGGGTCCAGCACATCACCAGAGACAATGAAGTCACGCCCGTAAAACGCGCGCGTGCCGATGATTTGGGCGACGGGTTGGCGGTTGGCACGCGCTGCGATGGCTTGCTCGAAAGCTATGGCCTGATCGTCCCCCAGCTCATCCTGCAAGACCAGCGTCAAACGGCTGCGATCAATGCCCAGCACATGGGCCAGCAGAACCCGCGCGTCGCGGGCGGGATCATCCACCCCTGCCGCGCGCAAGACCCGCGTCGCCGATACCAAAAGCGCCGCGCCGGTTGTCATCCGTCCATATCAGCCAGCTGTGCGGCCTGATCTTCGGCAATCAGCGCGTCGATCACCTCGTCCAGATCGCCCGCGATGATCTGATCCAGTTTGTAGAGCGTCAGGTTGATCCGGTGATCCGTCATGCGCCCCTGCGGGAAATTATAGGTGCGGATGCGTTCCGACCGGTCGCCCGAGCCGACCTGCGCCTTGCGATCCGCCGCACGGGCATCATCGACCCGCTGGCGTTCCAGATCGAAAAGACGCGTTTTCAGAACCTGCATCGCAATCTCGCGGTTGCGGTGCTGGCTTTTTTCCGAGCTTGTGACCATGATCCCCGTTGGCAAATGGGTGATCCGAACCGCGCTGTCGGTGGTGTTCACGTGCTGACCGCCAGATCCCGACGCCCGCATGGTGTCGATGCGGATGTCATTTGCATCAATCTGAATGTCCACGTCCTCTGCCTCGGGCAGCACAGCGACGGTGGCGGCGGATGTGTGAATGCGCCCACCGCTTTCGGTTTCCGGCACCCGCTGCACCCGATGCACACCGCTTTCATATTTCAGGCGGGCGAACACGCCCTCGCCCTTCACATGCGCGACCACTTCCTTGATGCCACCCAGCTCGGTCAGGCTTTGCTCCATGATCTCGAACTTCCAACCCCGCGTCTCGGCATAGCGTTGATACATCCGCAGAAGGTCGGCAGCGAACAACGATGCCTCATCCCCGCCGGTGCCGGGACGAATTTCGATCATCGCGGGCCGGGCATCGGCGGCATCCTTCGGCAAAAGCACCAACCGCATTGCCTGTTCGACCTCGGGCAATCGTTCCTTCAACGAGGGCAGTTCTTCCTCGGCAAGTTCGCGCATGTCCGGGTCGTCCAGCATCGCCTCGGCCTCGGCAATGTCATCCAACAGCCGGCGATAGGCTGCGATCTCCTCGACCACGGGCTTAAGCTCGGCATATTCACGCCCAACCTGTGCGATTTCTTCGCCCGACAGACCCTGGGCCATGCGGGCTTCCAGAAACTCGAACCGTTCTGTGATCGCAGAGAGTTTTTCCAAAGGAACCATGGGGGCGGTGTCCCTTATCCCAAGGGTTTGGTCAAGGGCTGCGTTTGTGCTAACCTTGGGTATGTTCAGGATATTGCCCCTTTTCTTCGTCGCGGGCGGACTGTTCGCGAACCCGGTGCTGGCTGATGTCACCACACCGGGCGGCAAGGTCATTGACTGCTATTGCACCGATACATCCGGCAGCCGGGTTGAACTGGGCGAAAGCATCTGCCTGTTCGTCGGGGGCCGGGCATTCATGGCCCGTTGCGAGATGAGCCTGAACGTCCCCATGTGGCGCGATACCGGCGAAGGCTGTGTCTCGGCTCAGGCGTTGGAAGACACGCTGCCCAACAGTGACGCGCCTGACGTGCTACCGGCGCTCTGATCAGAACTCGTCATCCATGTCATCATCAAGATGTCTGAGCTGATCAAGCCAGGCCTCAACGCGCTGTTCATTCACGCCCATATCGCTTTTGCCATACACCAGATGGGCATGAATATGCAGCGCGTCATCTGCCACCCATGCCACAGTGATGTCGGGAAATCCGATCCGGCGCGAACGGGTGACGACGGCAAACAGATCATCTTCCTGATGCCGCAAATGTGTGCGCGGGGCTTCCAGAGCGATCCAGATCAGGTGGTCCAAAGCGCCTTCCGGCAGAATGCGCAGCGGGATCACGTATTTTACCCCGCCGGGCAATTTGTGGGTGCCGGGATTGTTCGGACCCGGTCGTGCCGAAAACCTCTCGGTTGGCAAAGGCGCCAGTCGCACCCAACCAAGCGCAAGAACGGCCAAGAAAAGGACACCTAGAATTGCGGCAACAATATAGTTCACACACGCCCCCGAACCCTCCGCCCCCCAGCGGATCGCGACACATCAACTCTTGGTAGCGATAGATGAGCCGGGCTAACGCTGCAACCATAATCCTACAAGGGCTTTCGGGCGAGCGATGGACAAAGGGATGGTGCGACACGCCGGAATGCCGTTTGAAACAGAGGCATCGGGTGATCGCTGTGACACGTGGCGCCGATCAACCGCGCCGTGTCACGGCCCACAGATTCAGAATTTCCATCGCCACATGTGCCCCGGCAATGGCCGTTGCGCCGGTGGTGTCAAACGGGGGTGAGACTTCGACCACATCGCCGCCCACAAGGTTGATCCCTACCAGATCGCGCAGGATCATCGCCACCTGCGCCGAGGTCAGGCCACCCCAGACCGGCGTGCCCGTGCCGGGCGCGAAGGCCGGGTCCAGCGCGTCGATATCGAAGGTCAGATAGGTTTTGCGGTCGCCCAGGATCGACTTGATCTTGTCCACGACACCAGCGGGACCGGTTTCATGCACTTCACGTGCGTCAATGATGTTCACGCCCATCGTGTCGGCGTTATGGGTGCGGATGCCCACCTGAACCGAGCGGGTCGGGTCGATCAGCCCCTCTTTCACCGCCTTGTAGAACATCGTGCCGTGATCGACACGGGTCATGTCATCGTCGGCCCACGTGTCCGTGTGCGCATCGAACTGCAACAGGCTGAGCGGCCCGTGTTTCTTTACATGCGCGCGCAGGATTGGGAAGGTGATGTAGTGATCGCCCCCCAGTGTCAGACAGGCCGCCCCCTGATCCAGAATGCCGCTGATATGCGCCTCAAGCGCGGCGGGAAACTGGTCGATATGAGCATAGTCAAACGGCATATCGCCATAGTCGGCGATGGCAAATTCGCTCATCACGTCGAAATCCCAGCCATAGGCTTGATCGGGTGATTGCAGGCAGGAAGCCTCGCGAATGGCGCGCGGGCCAAGCCGGGTGCCGGGGCGATTGGTAACGGCCTGATCGAAGGGAATGCCGGTGACGGCAATATCCACGCCCGTCAGGTCTTTGGTATAAGATCGACGTAGAAAAGACAGGGCCCCACCAAAGGTGTTCTCAAAGGCCAGACCTTTGAACCCGTCCCGCGTGAATGCGGTATCGACCTGTGTTTTTGCGTCTTCCAATGCCATTGCGGCCTCCCCTGTTTCTGATCGGTTAGCACAGGTTGCGAGGTCTGGCCAGATAATTTGATCAAATTTTTATTGAGCGCCGTCAGACCGGGTTCAACCGCTCGACCAACCGCGCGAAGAAACTGGCCCCGTATGGCGCGGCTTCGTCGTTGAAATCATAGGCGGGGTGATGGACGCCAGCGCCGTCCTCTCCTTGCCCAAGAAACAGGTATGCACCGGGCCGTTCTTCCAGCATATATGCAAAATCCTCGGCCCCCATTTCGCGCCCTTCATCGGCAAACACCCGGTCGGCACCGCTGATCTCGCGCGCCACTTTGGCGGCTTTCTCGACCGACTCGGCGTCGTTCACGGTGGGCGGGTAACCCAGCTCATAGTCGATCTGGGCGGTGACACCGAAGCTGGCCGCCTGCCCTTCGATCACCTCGCGCAGGCGCCGCTGCACCATCTCACGCACCTCAGGCGTGAACGACCGGATCGTGGCGGCAAACCACGCGTCCTCGGGAATGATATTGTCCGCGGTCCCACCGCCGATCATCGTGACCGAGACCACCAGATTGTCCATCGGCGACAGGTTGCGGCTGACGATGGATTGCACCGCCTGCACCATCGACACCACCGCCATGATCGGATCGGCCGTATCCTGCGGATAGGCCGCATGCCCGCCGCGCCCCGTCACCTTGACCCGAAGCGTATCGACCGCGGCCATGATCGGGCCGGGCGTGGTATAGAACTTGCCCACCTCGTGCCCCGGCATGTTGTGCAGGGCATAGACCTCGGCAATATCGAAACGGTTCATCAAACCTTCGTCGCACATGTGTTTCGCGCCGCCGTCGATTTCTTCGGCGGGCTGGAAGATCAACGCAACGCGTCCTTTGAAGTTCCGGGTCTCCGCCAGATAGCGCGCCGCGCCCAGCAGCATGGTGGTGTGACCGTCGTGCCCGCAGGCATGCATACGCCCCGGCACGGTCGAGGCATAATCAAGCCCCGTCGCCTCGTCCATCGGCAGGGCGTCCATATCGGCGCGCAGCCCGATGGTCGGCCCGTCGCCCTGCCCGTTGATGATGCCGACAACACCCGAAACGCCGATCTTCTCGTGAATCTCGTCCGCACCGAAACCGCGCAAGTGGTTCACCACATAAGCCGCCGTGTCATGGCACTCCAACCCCAACTCGGGATGGGCATGGATATGCCGCCGCCACGTTTTCATGTCGTCTGCAAATTCGCCAATGCGGTTGATGATCGCCATGACTTCCTCCTATCAAGGGTGGGACGAAACAATCCTGATTTGGACCATGATGCAATGAGCAAAACCCACGATCTTTCCCCCTCTGACAGTCTGGTCCTCAACCCGCAAGGGGGGATGGATCGCCTGCGCGAAATCATGCGCCGATTGCGTGATCCGCAAAACGGGTGTCCATGGGACATCGAACAGAGCTTTGCCACAATTGCCCCCTACACGATCGAAGAAGCCTATGAAGTGGCGGATGCAATCGAACGGCAGGCGTGGGATGAGTTGAAGGGCGAACTTGGCGATCTGCTGTTCCAATCGGTCTTTCATGCCCAGATGGCGGAAGAGGCCGGGATGTTCACCTTTGACGAAGTGGCCGATACCATGTCCGACAAGATGGTCGCGCGCCACCCGCACGTGTTCGGGGATGAATCCCGCGATAAATCCGCCGAACAGCAGACCCGCGATTGGGAGACCATAAAGGCCGCCGAGCGGGCGGGCAAAGCCCAGCAAGGCGTGCTGGACGGCGTGGCCATCGGACTGCCTGCCCTGTTACGGGCGGTGAAACTGCAAAAACGCGCCGCGCGGGTGGGGTTTGACTGGCCCGATATCGGCCCCGTTCTGGACAAGATCACCGAAGAAGCGCGCGAGGTGGCCGAGGCGCGCGACACGCTTGGACCTGACGAGCTGCGTGAAGAGATCGGGGATTTGCTGTTCGTGGTCGCCAATCTGGCCCGCCATCTTGACGTCGAACCGGAGGAGGCCCTGCGCCACGCCAATGCGAAATTCGAACGTCGTTTCAAGGGGATCGAGCGGCGACTGGCCGTGGAAGGTCGCACCCCGGAAGATGCAACGCTTGAAGAAATGGATGGCCATTGGGAGGCCGAAAAACTGACTGAGCGGGCGGGCGGCAATTAATTTCCGATTAATTTAATCGGGTATTGACCCAATCAAAAGACTCAGGTTTAAGCGCAGCAACGAAACAAGGAGACCCATGTGATGAACATTGTTCGCACTTTCGCCTCGGCTTCGATCGTGGCCGCAACTCTCGCCCCCGCGATCGCAAGCGCCGACGAGGTCAACGTTTATTCCTATCGCCAGCCTGAGCTGATCCAACCGCTGACAGATGCCTTCACCGAAGAAACAGGGATTGCTGTCAATGTCGCCTTTTTGAACAAAGGCATGATCGAGCGACTGGAAGCGGAAGGCAAACGCAGCCCCGCCGACCTGATTTTCACAGTCGATATTTCCCGCCTTGCCGGCGTGGTGGATGCCGGTCTGACCCAGCCGGTCGAAAACGAAACGTTGACCGCCAACATTCCGGCAGAATACCGCGACCCCGGCAACCAATGGTTTGGCCTGACCACCCGCGCCCGCATCGTCTATGCCTCGAAAGAGCGCGTGGCAGACGGTGACGTGACCACCTATGAAGATCTGGCAGACCCAAAATGGAAGGGCCGGATCTGCACCCGGTCTGGCACCCATGCCTACACGCTGGCGCTGGTTTCAGCCTATATCCAACATCATGGCATTGAAGACGCCAAGACATGGCTGGAAGGCGTGAAAGCCAACCTTGCCCGCAAACCACAGGGCAACGACCGCGCGCAGGTCAAGGCCATCTGGGCCGGTGAATGCGACATCTCGATTGGCAACACCTATTACATGGGCAAGATGCTGAGCGATCCTGAGCAAAAGGAATGGGCCGAAAGCGTCAACGTGGTGTTCCCGACCTTTGAAAGTGCTGGCACCCACGTAAACGTCTCGGGCGTGGCGCTGGCCAAGAACGCGCCAAACAAGGACGCTGCGATCAAGCTGATGGAATTCCTGTCCTCACCGAAAGCGCAGGAAATCTATGCCGCCCAGAACTTCGAATACCCGATTGCACCGGGCACCGAGGCAGTCGATCTGGTGAAAAACTGGGGCAGCTTCACGCCGGATAGCGTCAACCTGATGGAAGTGGCCAGCCACCGCGCCGACGCGCTGAAACTGGTGCAAGAGGTCGATTTCGACGGCTGATCGGCCCCACCGGTAGAAACATCAAAACCCGGCCAATCGGCCGGGTTTTTTTGTGTTTCACTCACCCGCTTTTTGCATCGGCATCAGCATCTGCGCCAGGTAATGACCGGTATAGCTCTCCGCCACCTGCGCCACGTCCTCGGGCGTACCCGTTGCCACAATGCGCCCACCCCCGTCACCGCCTTCCGGGCCGATGTCGATCAGGTGATCAGCGGTCTTGATCACATCCAAATTGTGTTCGATCACGATGACACTGTTGCCCTGATCAACCAATTCATGCAGCACTTCCAACAGCTTGCGCACATCTTCAAAATGCAGACCCGTGGTGGGTTCATCAAGGATGTAAAGCGTCCGGCCCGTGGAGCGTTTCGACAGTTCCTTCGACAGCTTCACCCGCTGCGCCTCGCCGCCCGACAGGGTCGTCGCCTGCTGGCCCACCTTGATATAACCCAGCCCCACACGCATCAGCGCATCCATCTTGTCGCGGATCGACGGCACCGCCTGAAAGAAGGTCTGTGCATCCTCGACCGTCATGTCCAGCACATCGGCGATGGATTTGCCCTTGAACTGCACCTCAAGCGTTTCCCGGTTATAGCGCGCGCCTTTGCAGGTTTCGCATTGCACGTAGACATCGGGCAGAAAGTGCATCTCGATCTTGATGACACCGTCGCCCTGACAGGCCTCGCACCGTCCGCCCTTCACGTTGAAGCTGAACCGGCCCGGCTTGTAGCCGCGAGTCTTGGCCTCGGGCAGCCCGGCGAACCATTCGCGAATGGGCGTGAAGGCCCCGGTATAGGTCGCGGGGTTTGAGCGTGGCGTGCGCCCGATGGGGCGCTGGTCAATGTCGATCACCTTGTCCAGATGCTCCAATCCCTTGATGGTCTCGCAGGGCGCGGGTGTCTGGCGTGCTCCGTTCAGGCGCATCGAGGCGGTCTTGAACAACGTCTCGATGGTTAGCGTGGATTTTCCGCCACCCGACACGCCCGTCACGCAGACAAATTTGCCCAGAGGGAAGTCGGCGGTCACGCTTTGCAGGTTGTTTCCCGTGGCCTTTTTCACGGTGATTTTCTTGCCATTCCCTTTACGACGCGTGGCAGGGACCGATATCTCGCGCACGCCGGTAAGGTACTGCCCCGTAATGGAATTTAGGTTATTCGCAATATCTTCCGGCGTCCCTTGCGCAATGATCTCGCCGCCATGCACACCCGCGCCGGGACCGATATCCAGAACAAAGTCTGCCTCGCGAATGGCTTCCTCGTCATGCTCAACCACGATCACCGTATTGCCCTGATCGCGCAGGTTCTTGAGCGTGGTGAGCAGCCGGTCATTGTCGCGCTGGTGCAACCCAATGGACGGCTCGTCCAGTACGTAAAGCACGCCCGTCAGGCCCGAGCCGATCTGGCTGGCCAAGCGGATCCGCTGGCTTTCGCCGCCCGACAACGTGCCGGAATTGCGGCTGAGCGTCAGATACTCCAGCCCGACATTGTTCAGGAAGCCAAGGCGCTCGCGGATTTCCTTCAGGATGGCGCGCGCAATCTCGTTCTTTTGGGCGCTCAGATGGTTCGGCGCGTCCTCGACCCAAGCCAAGGCCTCGCGGATCGACATCTCGACCACCTGCCCCACATGCAACAGCTTGTCGCCCGAGCCGATTTTCACAGCCAGCGCCTCGTCCCGTAGGCGATAGCCACCACAGGCCCCGCACGGGCGGTTGTTCTGGTACCGCTCAAATTCCTCACGGATCCAGTTCGAATCCGTCTCGCGATAGCGACGCTCCATATTGGGGATGACGCCTTCGAAGGGACGCGTTACTTCGTAGACGCGCCCGCCCTCGTCAAAGCGGAACTTGATTTCTTCCTCGCCCGAGCCATAGAGGAACACCTGCTGCACATGAGCGGGCAGATCTTTCCATGGCGTATTCTTGTCGAACTCGTAATGTTTCGCAATCGATTCAATCGTTTGCAGGAAGTACGGCGACTTGCCTTTTCGCCATGGGGCCAGCGCGCCATCATAGACTTTCAGCGTCGCGTCCGGCACCACAAGACGTTCGTCAAAGAACAGCTCTTTGCCCAACCCGTCGCATTCCGGGCAGGCCCCGAAGGGCGCGTTGAACGAGAACAGGCGCGGCTCGATCTCGGGAATGGTGAAACCGCTTTCCGGGCAGGCGAAGTTTTCCGAGAAGGTGATAACCTCGGGGTCGCCTTCGCGCGGGGCGGTCTCGAACAATGCAATTCCGTCGGCCAAATCCAGCGCGGTGCGGAAACTGTCGGCCAGACGTTGCTCCATCCCTTCGCGCACCACCACACGGTCCACCACGACGTCGATATTGTGACGATATTTCTTATCCAGCGTTGGGGGCTGGTCCAGCTCATACATCTCGCCATTCACTTTGACGCGCTGGAAGCCCTTCTTCTGAAGCTCTTGAAATTCCTTGCGATATTCGCCTTTCCGGTCGCGCACAATGGGGGCGAGCAGATAGGCGCGTGTACCATCTTCCATCTGCATCACGCGGTCCACCATATCCTGCACCTGCTGGGCTTCGATGGGCAGACCGGTGGCAGGGGAATACGGCGTCCCTGCCCGCGCAAACAGCAGACGCAGGTAGTCATAAATCTCGGTCACCGTGCCGACGGTCGAGCGCGGGTTCTTGGACGTAGTTTTCTGCTCGATGGAAATCGCCGGAGACAGCCCCGCGATGTGATCCACATCAGGTTTCTCCATCATATCAAGGAACTGGCGCGCATAGGCCGACAGGCTTTCCACATAGCGCCGCTGCCCTTCCGCATAGATCGTGTCAAACGCCAAAGACGACTTGCCCGAGCCGGACAGACCGGTGATCACCACCAGCTTGTCACGCGGAATATCCACGTCGATGGATTTCAGATTGTGCTCGCGTGCGCCGCGGACCTGTATTTCTTTCAGCTCGGCCATTCTGACCCCCAGTTCACAATTGCTTAACGGTTAGGACAAACCGCGCGGCGGGACAATCGAAAAATTAGAACATTTGAAGAACACGCGCAATCACGCCGCCCCACCTGATGCCAAATATTCACCTTTTTGAATTTTTATTCACCGCCCCATTGACCTGTATACGATGCGATCTATATCCCGGATCAGACCCCTATCGGGACAGGAGCGATAGAATGTTTGGTTTCACAATGGGCGGCGCAAGGATGGACCCTCGCGAGGCGGTTTCCAAAGCCAGAACAGGCGACATAACGGTCATCGACGTACGCAACCATGGCGAGGTGCAGATGACCGGTAAGGCGAAAGGTGCCGTCGTCGTGCCGCTGACGGTCATGCCGTTCCAATGCGATCCGAAAGGACCGGATTTTCATGCAGATATCGACCCTGCTAAACCGGTCGCACTTTATTGTGCATCCGGCGCACGCTCGGCGCAGGGGGCGCAGATTCTGAAACGTCTGGGCTTTAACGAGGTCTATAATATCGGCGGGTTGGGTCACTGGCATCAGGCAGGTGGCGAGATCGAGAGATAACTTGGCGAAGTTGACGGCGCGAACATACATACGACGCGAAAAGACGCCTGACCGCTGTGACAATCCAACGAGCTTCTCGCTGGCTGTTACCCGGCGGTCTTAAACACCTGTTTTCAACCCTCCTGTCTTATCGCTCGTCACGTGACTCAGAATATGGGCACGGCTTACCAGCCCATTAGCCAGTTTATTTAAATGTTGGCTCGGTGACCGTCCGCCAGTAGCCCATCACACTCAACCAATTGATTTCAAATGATCAAATCACAGCTGCCCCTCTAAACACCCATTTTTCGTTTCGCAAATCTCATCCTGCAAGCACGGGATACACCGTCATTCACCTTTTTGGTTGACTGACTGCCCTTGGCTTGTTATTCACCCATATGGTTGAACGAAAGGATACAGATCGCCTTAGTGCGATATTGAAAGCTGCGTCGGATCCGACACGGCGCGCCGTACTCACGCTGTTGGCGCAGGAAGGGCCGATGCGCGTAACCGACATCGCGCGCCTTTTCGATATCAGCCTGAATTCAGTCTCGAAGCACATCAAGGTGCTGGAGGCCTGCGGCCTGGTGACCCGACGCACCGAATGGCGAGAGCATCTGATCGAGGTGCAGATGGCCCCGCTTTCCGAAATTGACCAATGGTTTGCCGAATTGCGTTCGATCTGGGCGCTCCGGCTGGATGCCCTCGAAGCTGCCCTGAAGGAGGACGACAATGACTGACCTATCCCTGGAAATAACCCGCCACATCCCCTATCCGCCCGAACGGGTTTTCGATGCATGGCTGGACGCAAAAATGCTTGCGAAATTCATGATCCCCGGCGCGGGCGTCACGGTGCCTGACGCAAGTGTCGACGCCAAGGTCGGCGGACGTTTCAGCATCATCATGCGGGTGCCCAACGCGGGTGATCTGCCGCATGAAGGCGAATACCGGATCATAGACCGCGCCAAAAGGCTGCAATTCACTTGGGAATCTCCTGCAAGCACGATTGACGACTCGATCGTCACGCTGGACCTGACTCCGAAAGACGGCGGAACCGATCTGCGCCTGCACCACATCCGTTTCCCGTCCGAGGAAAGCCGCGACAATCACAATGGCGGCTGGACCTCGATCCTGGCCAAACTGGACGAGGTGCTGTCGTGATCAACTGGGTCGCTATGGGCGCAGGTGTCGTCGCGGCCTTCCTGCTGGGGTTTGTGATCTATGGACCGTTTCTGGGCCTGCAACGCCGCTGGGCCGAAGGGACGCGGATCAACCCGGACCCGCCCGCAACAATGCCGGTGGGGCCGATGCTCGCCCAGATCGTATCGCTTGCCTTTCTGGCTCTGGTCATCGCCATGACCGAAACCACGGGCGCATTGGGTGTCGCGATGGTCGCGATACTGGCCGTGGCCACTCAGACAGCCTCGGTTGGGGCATGGGCACAGAAAAGCGGGTTCGCCATGGCCGTGGATGTGGGTTACGCGTTGCTCAGCGGGGTTGTGATGATCTTGGCGCACGCCGCGCTTTGAAAAAGAAGGCCGGGCAATGACCCGGCCTTCTTTGTATTACATGTGAATGACGCGGTCATACGCATCCAGCACCGCTTCGTGCATCGACTCGCTGATCGTCGGGTGCGGGAAGACCGTGTGCATCAGTTCCTCTTCCGTGGTTTCCAGCGTTTTACCGACCACATAGCCCTGGATCATCTCGGTCACTTCCGGGCCGACCATATGGGCGCCCAGCAGCTCTCCGGTTTTGGCGTCAAAGATGGTTTTGATCATCCCCTCGGGGTCGCCCATGGCGATGGCCTTGCCGTTGCCGATAAAGGGGAAGCGGCCGACCTTGATGTCATAGCCCTGCTCTTTCGCCTTCGCTTCGGACAGACCGACCGAGGCGACCTGCGGGTGGCAATAGGTACAGCCGGGAATGCTTTCGGGTTTGACCGGGTGGGCGTGCAGACCGGCGATCAGCTCGGCCACCATGACACCTTCATGGCTGGCTTTGTGCGCGAGCCACGGAGCACCGGCGATGTCCCCGATGGCATAAAGCCCATCCACACCCGTGCGGCAATGGGCGTCGGTCACGACATGGGTGCGGTCGATCTTCACGCCGAGCGCTTCAAGACCCAGACCCTCCACATTGCCGACGATGCCGACGGCGGAAATCACAGTGTCGAACTCTTGCTTCTCGACCTTGCCGCCCACCTCGATATGGGCGGTGACTTTGCCTTTCGCGCGATCAAGCTGCTTGACCATGGCTTTCTCCATGATCTTCATGCCCTGCTTCACGAAGGACTTCTTGGCGAAGGCCGAGATCTCGGCGTCTTCCACGGGCAGCACGCGATCCATGACCTCGACAACAGTGGTGTCCGCACCCAAGGTGTTGAAGAAGCTGGCAAATTCGATGCCGATTGCGCCCGATCCGATGACCAGAAGCTTCTTCGGCATGCGCGGCGGGTTCAGAGCGTGTTTATAGGTCCAAACCAGATCGCCATCGGCCTCTAGCCCCGGAAGTTCACGCGCACGGGCACCGGTGGCGAGCACGATATTCTTGGCGGTCAGCTCGTCGGTGCCCTTCTCGGTCTTGACCGAGACCTTACCCTTGGCCGGGATCGTCGCCTCGCCCATCACCACGGTGACTTTGTTTTTCTTCATCAGGTGGCCGATGCCGCCCGACAGCTGCGCCGCGACCCCGCGAGAACGCTTCACGATGGCGGGCAGATCGTAATCGACCTTATCCGCTGACAGACCAAATTCCTTGGCGCGGTGCATCAGGTGGAACACCTCGGCCGAGCGCAGAAGCGCCTTGGTTGGGATACAGCCCCAGTTCAGGCAGATACCGCCCAGATGTTCGCGTTCGACGATGGCCACGTTCTGGCCCAGCTGAGCGGCCCGAATTGCCGCAACATAGCCACCCGGCCCAGCACCGACCACAACCGTATCAAAAGCCTTGCCCGCCATGGGGATCCTCCTCATCTTCAAGATAGTTTGCCATTAAACTATTTAGTTCAACGGATCAATGACGCTAGGTAAAACCCGCTAGTCGCTGAGCGAAACCCAGCTAAGCGCGGAAATTCAGGGGATCATGGATCGGACAGCGGCCTAACCGTCACGCCTCTGTGCCCTGTGCTTCAAATTTTCTGCGAAGCGCAGTGTATCCGCCATCCTCAATAAACGTGCGCTCTTCTTCCGTTGTTTCGCGCCCCAACGCCTCGTTGCGATAGGGAAAACGACCGAAGCGATCAATGATGGCGCGGTGGACCCGCGCGTGCAGCGTATCGCCCTGCCCCGGCGTGTCGGACATCCGCTCGGCCATCAGCGCGATGCAACGGTCCTGATCCTCCATTGCTTCGCTATGCATGAAAGGCAGATAGAAAAACTGCCGATCGGGCAACGGAATCTGCATATCCAGCCCGCGTTCAATGGCATGATCAGAACAGGCCCGCGCCGCCGGATCGGTTGCAAACGACCGTGCATCGCCACGAAACATGTTGCGCGGAAACTGATCCGTCAGGATGAGAAAAGCCAACGCCCCCTGCGGCGTGTCGCGCCAATGGTCGCGCTTGCCGTCCCGCGCGGCCTCGTAATCTGCCATGAAGCGTGCGCGGATCGTATCGTCCAGCTTGTCCGAGGCAGTGTACCACCCCTTCTCTCCGACCTCGTCGAACCAGAACGTGATGATCTCTTGCGGCTCTGTCATGGCTGTGCCTCCTGTTTCCTTCACCCTAGCCGGAAAGGAACACAGTGCAAGGCGGGACGAATGCGCAAGGCTATTCGTCCTCTTCCGCCTCTTCGGCCCAGACTTCTTGCGCCATGTCCACAGCAACGGGTGAAGCGGCTGGCGACATGGTCATGTAAGCGCCCGTATCCCTGGGGGACGGACCCGACCGCTGTGTCATACGCCACAGGCCATAGATCAGGAAGCCGACCAACAGCAGCGCCATATAGCCAAAGAACCCCAGCGGTCCCATCACGCCCATGACCCAACCGGTGACCACTGGACCGGCAATCGCCCCCATCCCGTTGATGAAGATCAGCCCGGCGGATGCGGCAGGCATGTCGTCAGGCTCAAGGAAGTCGTTCACATAGGCCAAAAGCAACGCATAAAGCGGGTTGGTCATCCCGCCCAGAAAGAATGCGGCCAGCAAAAGAAGCTCGTAGCGGGCACCGAACAAAACCGGCAACAAGGCCGCGACGGCCGCGATGGCTGTGACAATCAGGATCAGCACACGCCGGTCCATCCGGTCCGATATCCAGCCAATGGGATATTGCAGCACCAGCCCGCCAATATAAAGCGCCGACACGAAAACCGAGATCTGTCCAATCTTCAACCCGACCTGCTGACCGAACACAGAGGCCATGCCAAACTGAGCAGAGAACACGCCCCCCAGCAACATGAATCCCACACATCCCATAGGCGAGATATGGAACAGCTCGCGCAGGCTCAGGCCCTTTGTCGTTTCAAACGCAGGGGTTGGATTCACCGACAGAAGAATGGGGGCAAAAGCGATCGAAACAAGCACTGACGGCAGGATGAACAGGATGAACCCGCCGGGATCCCCGATCACCAGAAGCCCCTGGGCTGCGATAATCCCCACCATCTGCACAAACATGTAAAGCGACAGCGCCTTGCCGCGGTTTTCATTGTCGGCGGCGTTGTTCAACCAGCTTTCCGCCGTGACATACACACCCGAGAAGCAGAACCCCACGATCACCCGCAATGCGGTCCAGGCCCATGGGTCCGTAAGCGCGGGATACAGGATCAGCACCGCCGAGATGAAAGACCCAAGCGCGGCAAAGACCCGAACATGCCCCACCCGCCGGATCATGATCGGGGCCATGCGCGACCCAAACAGGAAGCCCGCGAAATAGCCGGACATGACCATCGACAGCTGAAAGGTGGAAAACCCTTCCAAGCCACCCCGGATCCCCAACAGCGTGCCTTGCACCCCGTTGCCGACCATCAGCAGCATCATACCAAGAAGCAGCGCCCAAGAGCTCGACAAGACCTGAAGCATGGGAATCTCCTGTTTGCGTTGGGTAAGAGCCTAACAACACATGGCCAGAATCAAAGGGCATTTCACGACATGTAACGGCCCGGCACCGGCCAAATCGCTAGGGCCTGTCGGGCAAGAGCAGCGAACTGTCACCGTAGGAAAAGAAGCGATAGCGCTCTGCGATGGCGTGATCATAGACCGCGCGCATCCGATCCACCCCCATCAGCGCCGACACCAACATCATCAGCGTCGATTTAGGCAAGTGGAAATTGGTCATCAGGCCATCGGTCACATTGAACTGAAAACCGGGCGTGATGAAAATATCGGTTTCGCCCTGCCACGGCGCAATTTGGCCCGGACCGGTCGCCGCGCTTTCGATCAGGCGCAGCGCGGTGGTGCCCACAGGAATGATGCGGCCACCGGAGGCGATGGTCGCCTCGATCTCCTGCGCGGCGGTGGTGCTGACCCGCCCCCACTCGGCATGCATCTTGTGCTGCGATATGTCATCGACCTTGACGGGCAGGAAAGTCCCCGCCCCCACATGCAGCGTGACATGGGTCAGCCCGACGCCCATGGATTTGATCTGGTCAAGCAGTCCGTCGTCAAAATGAAGCGATGCTGTGGGCGCTGCGACAGCACCCGAGTGGCGGGCAAACACGGTCTGATAATCTTCGTTATCTTGCGCATCTGCAGCACGCTTCGCGGCGATGTAAGGTGGCAGCGGCATGTTCCCGACCATGGTCAGCGCGGCATCGAACCGGTCGCCTTCAAGGTTGAAACGTATCAGTGCCTGATCTTCATCCCGGCCCAGAAAAGTTGCCGAAAGCGCGTCCGAAAAAACGATGACATCCCCGTCGCGCAGCTTGCGCAGGGGTCTGGCCATCACATGCCATTGCCCTGCCCCGTCTGGCGACAGCAGTGTGACCTCGATCTTCGCCACACCCTCTCCGGCGGCTTGCCCGGCCCGTGTGCGGGTGCCAAACAACCGACCCGGAATGACCTTCGTGTCGTTCAGAACCAGCCGGTCGCCGGGCCGCAGCCAATTGGTCAGATCGCTGACATGGGCATCGGTGATGTGATCGGGCGTCGCCACAAGCATACGGCTTGCGGTGCGCGGCCGCGCCGGGCGCGTCGCGATCAGGTCATCGGGCAGATCAAAGTCAAAATCACTTAGTTTCATGGCGGCGCGTGTAGGGGGCTTCGCGCGCCCCGTCAACGGGTTCCTGACGATCGCTGACCGATCATTCGGCCTGCGGTCGCGGCGGCGGGTTGCGGCGGAAAATGTCGCGGAAAAAGCCCGGTGTGAACAAGGACAGCGGATTAACCCCAACCTTGGGATCGGACGCGGTCCCCTTGAGGGTATAGTTGAAGCCCACCAACCCCTCGCCCTTACGTGCAAAGATGCGCCCGGCCGAATTCACCACGTAGAAGGGTGAGATCACCCCCTGCATGTCCAATTGGCCTGATCCAAGGAAATAGTATCCGTCCATCGAGATACCCATGGAATGCCCTGTCGCGGCCCCCTCATAGATCGTGATCTTGTCCGGGTCCAAACGGAACCGCGCATCCACGTCGGTAAAGGGAATGCCCTGCCCGCCAAGCTGCTGCAACAAGCCGACCACCGAAATGGCCGACAGCAGTTCGGCCATCGCGGGCGCATCATGCACGTCAATATTCTTGATTTTCAGATCACCGTCATACACGCCCTTGCGACCACCGGGGGCGAGGATCAGCTCCATTTCGCCTTTCCTGGCATTTTTCAGGACACCCGCAGCACGCAAAACCCCACCCGCGCTCTTGCTGGTTAACCGAAACGCCGTGCCGTTCGGCTGTGGCGCAGCCGTGCCACGAATGGCGGGACCGCCGCCAATCTGGCCCCGGAAAGTGCCATTCAACCCACCGCCCGTCTGGGTAAAATCGCCGTCGAACCCGGTGATCGTGATCCCTTCCGAGATGATGAGCCGGTCCAGCAGCAACGAGATCGGCACAGGTTCACCACCTGAACCACCACCCTTGCCTGACCCCAAAGTGGTCTTGCGCATATCCACGGTGCCACCCTTGACGGTGACTGAAACCGGTTTTCCTTCCCCACGCCCCGTCAGCGTTACTGGCGCATCCAGCCAACCGCCCAGCGTCACCCGGTCAAACTGCGCGGCGACCAGCCCACCGCCTTCGGCCATGATGACGCTGCCATTTGCATCAAGCCCCGGCGCGCGCAATGAAAGCTCTTCAATCACGGGGACCGATCCCAGCTTGCCCGACAGGCTGAGCGCCCCACTGCTTCCCTTCGATTTGGACCAGCCGAGTGCTGATATGTTCAGGCCGACGCCGTTCAGCGGTGCATCAAGCGTGATGCGCGGGGCCTCGCCGCGCGCAAGGGCAACCTTGTAACTTGCTTCTGTCGAACCGGTCACGCTGTCCGCCGGCAGCCCGATCGAGAACGCCTCAAGGAAGGTCTGATCCAACGTCATGTTGCCGGTGACGGTCGAGCGCCCCGAGCTCGCATCCCCATCGAATGACTGTGCCCATGTCCCGGTGACTGGAACACCCGACAATCTTCCCTGCCCACTGATGCTGATACCATCGGTGTTGACGGTCAGATCGGCGGTGGGCAACTCCAAAGGTCGCCCGTTTACAATCGTGTCGCTTTTGACGGCGCTGAGCGTGCCCGCCAATTGATAGTCGATCGCGCTGCGGGGCGCTTTGCGCTGCATTTCGATGTCGATCCGACCGCCAAGCTCCACCCGCCCGCTGGCCATATCCGGGCCAATCGCCCCCTCAGGGGTGTCGCGGAAAATACGGAATGGTTTGTCGTCCAGCAGATGGAGCGCCGCCGTCAGCGGGCCGCTTACCGACAAGTCCACCCAGGCGGGCACCGGCGGGCGCGGGGCCGTGGGGTCTTCGGGTCGCCGCCCCATCTGGGGGATCACGAAGCTGGTGCCCGCGGCGTCCAGGACACCCGCCACCTTTCCGTTTCGATCCAGCGGACGCAACACCCCGTGATCTGCCGTGACCACCAGACGTCGCCCATCAATCGTGAATTGTCCGCTGGCGTTTTCGATCGGCACCATTTCCTTGACCGCTCGTACGGTCACGCCATCAAACGTCGCGCTCAGTGCGGTATGCGCCGGACGGTCCTGTTCTTTTCGCCACGCCACGTTGACATTGGTGAACCGCCCCTTGGTCACGTTGTCTCGTGCCCAGACGCGGGTGCGTGCGCCATTGGTCAGGGGCCAGAAAGCTGTGACCTGTCCGGGGTTGACCTGATCGGCGGCTGCATCAATAGCCACTGACCACCCGTCAGATCCGACACCAATCCGCGCGCGACCCGTTGCCAGCGCGCCATCATGTGTGATCGCGAATTGCCCCACATCAACCCGGAACGGGTTAAGGTTGAGCCGAAAATCCGCCGATCCTTGCCCCAACAGCAATGGGTTCTCGAATATATCCGGTGGACTGATCCGCGCATGGGTAACATTCAATTGCCCCAGCAATTCGGTCGGCCAGCCGCCCACCCAACCGCGCAAGTAAGAATGCCCATCGGCCTGCACCTCGCCCCAATCCGATTGTAGCGAAGCCTGGGCGAAGTTCATCCGCTCGCGTTCCGGGTCATAATCCAGATAGACCTTGCCGCCATTGAACTTCACGGGCTTGGCCGCAGGATCGGGCGACAGGCTGCCTGCGCCGAACTCCAGCGTTCCCGCCAGACCGGACACCTGTCCAGTATCGTCAATGACCGTCCGCAATGCGCCAGAAATCGGGGCATCCACCAGCCCCAGAAACGTCAAAAGAGGGGTCTGGGCGGCAATGTCACGGGCACGCGCATTCTTGAAGGTCGCCGTCAGGCGCGCCGATGAACTGCCTTTGACCGAACGAAAGCCAAGCACCGTTTCAGCCAGCTCTTCCGTTTGATTGAACACGTCAAAAGACAGCGTCATATCAACAGCTTGATCGGATTGGGTAATGCTTAGCGCGCCGTCGGTCACTTGCCACAACCGCCCGGACCGTGCATCCTCAAGCGTCAGGGTCAGGTTCGTGGCCGAAATGCGTTCGCTGTTGGACAGAATACCGGTCGTGAACACGGCATCGATACGATCCAGAACCGACGCCAGATCACCGCTTGCCCCGATCCCCTGCCCAAGGCTCAAGTCAAATGACCCATCACGACTGCGCCGAATGGTGATCTGCGCCCCGCGCAGCGACAAGGTTGCGGGTTCGACGCGACCAGACAAAACCGGACGCAGAAGCAACGACCCTTCCACCGCGTTCAGCCGCCCGATCTCCAGCCCCGTTTCGTCCTTTACCCCAAGATCCACCAGCCGCAATCGCGGCAGACCAAGTCGGGTTACACCCAGTTCGACCTGTGACAGCGACAACTTTACACGGTTCGTCTGGTTGTTGATCTTCTCTTCGATCCGTTCGGTTGCCCATTTCGGCAGAACAAAAACATGCCCCGTCACCGACATCGACAACAGCGCCAGAAACAGCGTCGCCAAGACGACCAGCAAAAAGGACCAGATGCCGAAATGCCATTTTAGCCTCTTTCGGCGGCGCGCGCGCCGTTCAGGGCAAATCTCGTGTTTTTCCAGTCCTCTCGCTTTGCGTCGGCGCGGAAACCGGGCTGTCGCAGCAAGGGGGGTTGAATCTGTGACCGTGTCAGCGGAACCCACATCTTCCGGCACGTTTTTGTCCGAGGCATCATCGGCGTCGCCTTCATCCGAGACGTTCTTCGTGGCCGTTTCTTCTGGTTCGGCGCCGATGTCCAAACCGACGTCGTCCTCCGACGAACCGTCCTCAGCTTCCAATTCAGATAGGTGGTCTTGCGTGGACGACACATCACCATCGCAGACTGGGCGCGCACCCTTGGCGTCCTCTTGTCCTGTCGGCTTGTCGTCGTTGTCCATGCAGATCGCCCAGATGCCCTTTGGCCGTGCGGCCTCGCGCCTTTCATCCTGATGCGATACGGCATAGAAGGAAAGTTCGGGAAACACTAGCGACTTAGCACAGGGAATGCCAAGCGAATGACGGATAACATGCTGAAGACAGGCGATATTGCGCCGGATTTCACACTGCCCCAGGACGGCGGTGAACCTGTGACTTTGTCCGGGCTCGCCCCGGCGCCGGTGGTGCTGTATTTCTACCCCAAGGACAACACGCCCGGTTGCACCACAGAGGCGCTGGATTTTTCGGCCCTTCTGCCCGAATTTGAGGCGCTTGGCGCGAAGGTGTTCGGTGTGTCAAAAGACAGCCTGAAAAAGCACGAGAACTTCCGCAACAAGCAAGACCTCAGCGTGCCTTTGCTGTCAGATGCCGAAGGTGACGTTTGTGAACGTTACGGTGTCTGGGGCGAGAAGAAGAACTATGGCCGCACCTATATGGGGATCACGCGCACCACATTCCTGATCGGCTCAGACGGCAAGATCGCGCAAATCTGGGGAAAGGTGAAGGTAAAGGGCCACGCGGACGAAGTATTGGCCGCCACCCGTGATCTGGTTCGTTCATGACCGCCCTGTCCCGCCCACTTGCAGAAATGGCTGATGCCGTATTGCGCACCGCAGACGGGCGCGAAAAGACCGCGCTGGCCCGCAAATACGCAACCGAATGGTTTGCAGCACGCGAGGCTGGTGCAATCGTCGCGCCGCTCACCGACCGCGATCAATTCATCGCCGCCGCCACGCCGCCTGATTTCCCCGCCCGTCCTGACCGGCCGGAATTGAAAGACCCGCGTGACGTGCCCCGCCGCCGTCCCGGCAGCCGCGAAGGTCAAATCGCGCTTCTGCACGCCGTTGCGCATATCGAACTGAACGCGGTGGATTTGCATTGGGACATCATTGCGCGTTTCACCGACACACCGATGCCGTTGGGTTTTTATGACGATTGGGTGAAAGCCGCCGACGAAGAGGCAAAGCATTTCAATCTTGTAAGCGACTGTCTTGAGGCGTTGGACAGCCATTACGGCGCGTTGGCCGCCCATGCGGGTATGTGGCGCGCCGCCGAAGATACGGCGGATGATCTTCTGGGGCGGCTTGCCGTCGTCCCCATGGTGCTGGAGGCCCGCGGGCTGGATGTCACACCCGGCATGATCGAGGTGTTTCGCAAAGCCAAGCTGAACGACACCGTGGCGGCGCTTGAAGTGATTTATGCTGAAGAGGTGGGGCACGTCGCCTATGGATCGAAATGGTTTCACTTTCTCTGCGGGCGTCACGAGCTGGACCCGAAAGAGACGTTTCACGGTTTGGTCCGCACCTATTTCCATGGCGCTTTGAAGCCGCCATTCAACGAAGAAAAACGCGCCGAGGCTGGATTGCCGCCAGATTTCTATTGGCCCCTTGCCGAGAAAACAGCGGCACAGTCGCGCGGCACGCCGGATTGATCATTGGTCCCGACACCCGCCGACGTCGGCAGATTCTCGCTCGAAACCACGACAATTGTTAAGCAATTTCAAAATCTCTTGCGTGAATGTGTCGCCCGCGTTAATCACCTCGGGTCTGCGGGGGTCGCCATTAGAAGCTGCATTTCCTACGGACAAGGGATCAAAGGGATGAATTCGGGGCTTCGGACTTGCATATCAGCTTGATGAACAAGGTTAACCACCTACTTGAACGTGCGTTCCCCGAGCAGCGGCTTTTCCTGCGATCCGAGACGGGCACGCGATACATCCGACTGTCTCCGTTGACGCAAGCCCTTGGCTGGACAGGCTCGGCCGCGTTCATTGCATGGTCCATCATCGCCACCGCCGTTCTGTTGATGGATTCCATCGGGTCCGGCAATATGCGCGATCAGGCGCAACGCGACAAACTTCTGTATGAACAACGGCTGCAAACCCTGTCCGAAGAACGCGACGCCCGCGCCGCCGAAGCAGCAGCCGCACAGGAACGGTTTAACCTCGCCCTCAGCGAAATCTCGGAGATGCAGAGCGAGTTGCTGGCATCCGAAGAGCGCCGCAAAGAATTTGAAACTGGCATCGGTGTGATCCAATCCACCTTGCGTCGCACCATGGGCGAACGTGACGATGCCAAGGACAGCCTTGAAACGATGCTGGCCGCTGCGCAGGACGAGCAAACGACAGGTGGGTCAGGTGTTGCCCCGGCCCAAACCGATGCCACACTGGCCTTTCTGACATCAGAGCTGACGCGCACCGCAGCCGAACGCGATCTGGTGGCGCAAAACGCAGTTGAAGCCGAACGGTTTGCACAGGATATGCTTTACGAAGCCCGCCTGCGCGATGAACGCAATGATCAGATCTTCCGCCAGCTTGAAGATGCCGTGACCATCTCGCTGGAGCCGCTGGACAAGATGTTCGCCAAATCCGGCATGTCGGTCGATCACATCCTCGATCAGGTCCGCCGTGGCTATTCCGGTCAGGGTGGCCCGCTGACACCGATGATCCTGTCAACGCGTGGACAAGGCCCGGATCCTGACGCAGAACGCGCCAACAACATCCTGAGCGAGCTGGACAAGATGAACCTGTATCGCATCGCCGCTCAGAAAATGCCGTTCGGAATGCCGGTCAAATCCAACTTCCGGTTTACGTCGGGCTTTGGATCGCGCTGGGGCCGCATGCACAATGGTACGGATTTCGCGGCCCCTATTGGCACCCCTGTCTATGCGCCAGCAGATGGTGTCGTGGTCAGCGCCTCGTGGAGCTCGGGCTATGGACGGCTTATCAAGATCCAACACGAGTTTGGTATCGAAACGCGATATGCCCATCTTTCGCGCATGAACGTGCAAAAAGGACAAAGGGTCTCGCGCGGGGATAGAATTGGTGATATTGGAAACTCCGGGCGGTCGACCGGACCGCATCTTCACTACGAGGTGCGCGTCGGCGGCAAGCCCATCAACCCGATGGTCTATATCAAGGCAGCAAAAGATGTTCTCTAAAAGCAGGATCAATGAACCCGGCCCCAAAGCCGGTGACAAGGAAACCAAAACCGAGGCGAAGACCGACAAGCCCGCATCTTCGGCCCCGGCCGTTCCGCCCGCACCTTCGTCGGCTGCCCCAAAGGTCAAGCCGCCCGCATCCACCCTGTCCTCGGACCTGGTGATCAAGGGCGACATCAAGTCGACCGGCGATATCCTGGTCGAAGGCACCGTCGAAGGCGACATTCGCGCCCACCAGCTGACCATTGGCGAAACCGCCACGGTCAAAGGCGAAGTCATCGGCGATGACGTTGTGATCAATGGCCGCATCATTGGCCGCCTGCGCGGCCTGAAAGTGCGCCTGACCTCGTCGGCGCGTGTGGAAGGCGACATTATCCACAAGACCATTGCCATTGAAAGCGGTGCGCATTTCGAAGGCTCTGTGCAGCGTCAGGATGATCCGCTGGGCGGCGCAAAACCCGCGCCGCAAGCCCCGGCCGCGCCGAAATCCGACAACGGCTGACCCGGTTCACAAACCGGAACGAACAAGGCCGCCCATTGGGCGGCCTTCATGTTTTGGGGCTGTGTTGGTTCAAAGCGCCCCACAACCTGTTCAGGCGTCAAAGCTCATAACGCGCCGGTACAGATGCCAGGTCGCATGTCCCAGAACCGGCAGAACCACGAACAACCCCAGAAAAAACGGCAACATTCCGATCAGCATCAGACCAGAGATGATAACGCCCCAGCTTACCATCGGCAGCAGGTTTTGCAGGACGGACTGGAACGAATAGATCATTGCAGTAATGAAATCCAGTTCACGGTCCAGAAGCAGCGGCAAACTGGTCACGGTCAGCGAGAACAAGCAGAAGGCCAGCACGGTCCCGACCACCGTGCCCACCGTCAGCATCGTGATGCCATTGCGGTTCAACAGTGCATCCTGCCAGTTCGAGGTAATGTTGGTCAGCGGCTCAAGCCCCATGAAGATCGCGAAGACAAGATGCGCGACGAAGACCCAGAACATGAAGATCATGATGATCACCATGGCGATGGACGGAAACTGCCGATCCTTCTGGTTGAACACGACCCCCAACACCTGCGCCCAGTCCAGCGGCTCTCCGGCCTCCAGGCGTCGGCTGACCTCGTACAAACCGACCGCAAGGAACGGGGCAAGCAGCGGAAACCCAAGGGCGACCGGAATGATCCAGTAGCTTTGTTCCAGAACATCCAGCTGAAGGTAAATCACGATCCCCATAATCACGTAGAACCCGGCGAAAAACAGGCCAAAGCCCGGCGCACGCACGAAATCTCGCACCCCTGCCTTCAGCGACGAAACGATATCGTCAAATCCGATGGTTTCGATATTCGGCGGCGCAGAAGCCTCCAAATGAGTTGAATCAGACATATCACCTCCATGCGCCTGTTAATTTTTGTTTTCGCGCGTGGTGAGAGTTTTGCGACTTACACGCAATCCGTCAAGTTTCTGAATGTGTTAATTTCTGTTACCATGCCGAGAGTTAACACCGCGCACCCTCAGAATCCGGGTCATGCAAGCAAAGCCTTTACCAACAAGGCAAAAGTCATACTATTAAGAGGTCCGAACGAAGGAACTTTCTTTATGTCTATTTTCAGAACGCTTACCGCTGCTGGTTTCATCCTTACATTGAGCACAGGCATCACGCTTGGGGCCACTTGCGGCAACAATGCCAGTGGATTTGAAAGCTGGAAGGCTGCGTTTGCCAAAGACGCCAAGGCCGCCGGGGTTGGGCAACGTGGGCTGCAGGCGCTGGCCACCGCAAAATATTCCACCGCGACCATCCGTGCGGATCGCAACCAGAAATCGTTCAAATACTCGTTGTCGAAATTCATGCAGGTGCGCGGGGCTGATACGATTGTGGCGCAGGGGCGCAAGCGCAAGGCGGGCAATCCGGGGTTCTATCAATCGCTGGAAAAGCACTTTGGCGTGCCTGCGGGCGTCCTGTTGGCCATTCATGGGATGGAGACAGGGTTTGGCGGCTTCATGGGGGACACGCCCGTCGTGTCCGCAATCACCACGTTGGCCTATGATTGCCGTAGGCCAAATTTTTTCACGCCTCACGCCATCGGGGCGCTGAAGCTGGTGGACCGTGGAACAATCACTGCCAACACGCGCGGTGCCAAGCACGGCGAGCTGGGGCATACGCAATTCCTGCCGGGCAACGCTTTCAATTACGGCGTGGACGCGTCAGGGGATGGCCGGGTCGACCTTTACAACCTTGCCGACGCACTGGCGTCGACCGCGAATTTTCTGCGCAAGAAGGGTTGGAAGCCCGGCAAAGGCTATCAACAGGGCCAGACCAATTACCGGGTGATCAAGGAATGGAACGCGGCCAGCGTCTATCAGCAGGCCATTGCAATCATGGCCGCGCGGATCGACGGCTGATAACAGCGTTTCGAGATCAAGCTGGATCACAGCTTGATTTCGAAACGCCCACGACATCAATAGGGTCCGACCGTTTCGAAGTATCTTTGTGCATCAACGACAAATCGAAACGCTTTAGTCGTCGGCATTTGCCGCTGATTAGTCGTCGGCATTCGCCGCTTATTAGTCGTCGGCATTCGCCTCGGCGCGCGATTTGCCAGCCACATCCTGCGCCAGAACCGCGGCCATGAACGCGCCCAGATCACCGTCGAGCACCCCCTTGGTGTCCGAGGTTTCATGCCCCGTGCGCAGGTCCTTCACCATCTGATAGGGTTGCAGCACGTAAGACCGGATCTGGTTGCCCCACCCCGCGTCACCCTTGCTTTCATGGGCTTCGTTGATCGCGGCATTGCGGCGATCCAGTTCCATCTGATACAGCCGCGATTTCAGCGCCTTCATGGCAATGTCGCGGTTCTGGTGCTGGGACTTCTCGGAACTCGTGGTCACGATCCCGGTCGGGATGTGGGTGATCCGCACCGCCGAGTCGGTCGTGTTCACGTGCTGCCCGCCCGCGCCCGATGACCGATAGGTGTCGATGCGGATGTCAGACGGGTTCACCTCGATCTCGATATTATCGTCCACCACGGGATAGACCCAGACCGAGCTGAAAGACGTGTGCCGCTTCGCAGCCGAGTCATAGGGCGAAATCCGCACCAGCCGGTGCACGCCGCTTTCCGATTTCAGCCAGCCATAGGCATTGTGCCCCGAAATCTTATAGGCCGCAGATTTTATCCCCGCCTCGTCGCCCGCGCTTTCCGACTGAAGCTCGACCTTATAGCCCTGCTTTTCCGCCCAGCGGACATACATGCGCGCCAGCATTGACGCCCAGTCGCAGCTTTCCGTGCCGCCCGCACCGGCGTTGATTTCCAGAAACGTGTCATTGCTGTCGGCTTCACCGTCCAGCAGCGCCTCCAACTCGGCGGCGGCGGCTTTTTCGACCAGCTTGGCAATCGCGGTTTCGGCATCCGCAACAACCTCGGTGTCTTCTTCCATTTCGCCCAGTTCGATCAGGTCAATATTATCCTGAAGGTCCTGCGCCATAGCCTTGTAACTGTTGACGGAATCCAAAAGCGCCTGACGTTCGCGCATCAGCTTTTGCGCCCTGTCGGGATCGTTCCACAGATCCGGGTCTTCGGTCATCGCGTTGAATTCCTCCAACCGATGTTCCGCCGTGTCCCAACCGATCCGCTGACGCAACAGCGCCAGAGATTTCTCGATTGCGTCAACGTTGTTCTGAGCCTCTGCCCGCATGGGTGCGTCCCTTGTCCGAAAACCTGCCCCCCGCAATATCAACAGGGGCGCGGATGGGCAAGATGATCAGTTGTTGGGTGCGGGTTCGACCATCCAGCTTTCGATTAACTTGCGGACGGCTTGGTCCTGGGCGATCCAGCGCTTCTCATAGTCAACAGACGAGCGAAACTCGTAGTCGACGAGCAGTCTGTCGCTGAACATGTAGCTGATCTTGCAGTAACCAAATCCACTGCAGCGCGCCAATATCGGGTTCCCGACGGGGCTTGTGTAGTGTTCCGGATATTGGATTAGACCTGATGCAAAAGTGCGATCATCATATTCTTCGAACAACTGACCGGTTTTTGATTCGAGGCGTTTGAAGCCGAAGGGAATACCAGCCATTCGATCTTTAAATCTTTCCAGTGTTCTGAATGTCCCTTCTTCCATCGCTTCCCGCGAAATACCTCCGTCGAGTTCTAGCGATCGAACCATTTCCAGGTCACCAGGTTTGAAACCAATGGCACCCTGAAACTTACCTCTCATACCAGACCCGTAAACCTCACCGATTTCCATCGGTTCTTCCTGACACCTCAGGTCCCGCAGCCATATCCCGTTCTCACGCAATTGCGCATTCCATGACGCGGGATTGGGCAAGGCAAACTGCACTTCACCATCGTTGTCGTCGGTAGGTTCATAGACCTGAAGAACCACGTCCAGAGTTTCGCCATAGCAGGCGTTCTTGTCGGTTTCGGCAAGCGCGGCGATGATTGATCCGCCATACAGACCCACCGCGCCGATCATGGCCAATATCGGTTTCATCAAATCACCTCGCACAAACCTCGTGCGATTAGCCTAGGCCGGGCCGTGCCGCTCAATCAATGGTAGATCGGCACAGCGGATGATCGACGCGATCGCCTTACCCCCGCATCGTCACCCCGTCATGGAAGATTTGCAGCTTGGCGGGGTCGGCGGTCAGCTTCACCGTCTGCCCCTTCAAGTTGTCATGGATGCCCGGCACCTTGGCGATCAGGTGGGTCTGGTTGGCGCTGTCCGCCCCCTCGCCCACCGACATTTTCGAGGGGATGTAGAGCAGCGTAACCTCTCCCAGTGCCTCGACGATCTCGACCGTGCCGGTGAAGATCGCCTCGCCCTCGGTTTGCACAAAATCCTCGGGCCGCACGCCAAGGTTCACGACCTTGCCCATATCGGCGTCGGTGGTGGCAATGTCGGTGCGCGCGACGCCGCCCGCGTCCAGCGTCACCTCGGTCCGGGCGCCCGTTGTGGTGATCTTGCCCGGCAGAAGGTTCATGGCGGGCGAGCCGATGAACTGCGCCACGAACTCGGTGCGGGGACGTTCGTAAAGCTCCAACGGGCTGCCCACCTGTGCGATGCCCTTATTGGCTAAGACCACAATCCGGTCGGCCAGCGTCATCGCCTCGACCTGATCATGGGTCACATAGATCATCGTGCTGTCCGGCATCGCCTCTTTCAGCTGCGAAATCTCGATCCGTGTGGCGACACGCAGCGCGGCGTCAAGGTTCGAAAGTGGTTCATCAAACAGGTAAACCTTGGGGTCGCGCACAATGGCTCGCCCGATGGCGACACGCTGACGTTGCCCGCCTGACAGCGCCTTGGGCAGACGGTCCAGATAAGGATCCAGTTGCAACGCCTTGGCCGCTTTGTCGACAGCCGCATCAATCTCGGCTTTCGGTTTCTTGGCGATGTTCAGCGCGAAGGCCATGTTGTCGCGGACCGTCATATGCGGATAAAGCGCATAGGATTGGAACACCATGGCAATGCCGCGCTGGCTGGGTGGGATGTCATTCACCACATCACCATCAATCGTCAACGTGCCATCGGTGATCTTTTCCAGCCCCGCGATCATACGCAGGAGCGTGGACTTGCCACAGCCCGAGGGGCCGACAAACACGATCAACTCGCCCGTCTTGATATCAAGGTTGATATCCCCCAACACATTCACATTGCCGTAGTTTTTCACGACATCCGTCAATTTCAGATCGGCCATTTACTTGTCCCCCTCGGGTTTCATCACCAGCGATTGCCACGCGCCAAGAACAAAGGGCGCGCCGCCTGTCACTGTGAGTTGTTCATCCTCGACCGATTGCCATTGCCCGTTGGGCAAAGTGACAGATTGGTCTGATCCGCCGATATTGAACACACATAGAAGCTGATCGTCCCCGAGCTGACGCAGGAAACGCAACGAGGTTCCTTCGACGTGCATGTCGTCCATCGTGCCCTTGGCCAATGCCGGGTTCATTCGACGCAATGCGATAGAACGGCGGTAATGGTGCAGGAGCGCATGCGTATCCTCCTCGGCCATGGCCACAGCGTGACGCAGGTGTTCGGGCGCGACGGGCAGCCAGGGCCTGGCGGCAGTGGTGAAACCGCCCTGACTGTTTGAAGCCTCCCAAACCATTGGTGTGCGGCACCCATCCCGGCCCTTAAACTCGGGCCAGAATTCTATGCCATAGGGATCTTGCAGATCTTCAAAGGCCAGTTCGGCCTCGGTCAGTCCCAATTCCTCGCCCTGATAAATACAGGCGGACCCGCGCAGACACATCAAAAGCGACACGAACAGTTTTTGCGCTTCTTCGGTCAACTTCCATCGGGTCGCGTGGCGCACGACATCATGGTTGGAATAGGCCCAGCACGCCCAGCCATCCTTTGCCACTTGTGCCACATGATCCATCAGCGCCGCGATACCGGCCGCATCCGGTTGGTCGCCGGACAGCAATTCGAACGCGTAACACATCTGAACCAGATCATCATTGGCGGTATATTCACCCATGATTTCCAACCCGCGTTGGGCATCGCCGACCTCACCGACAGCCGCCGCACAGTAAGGGTCCATCACCGCGCGCAATTTGCGCAGGAAATCCAACGTCTCGGGACGGTTTTTGTCATAGAGGTGCTCTTGATGGTTATAGGGATTAACCGCAGGCGCAATCGAGGTATTGCGCGCATCCGGCGGCAAGGCCGGATTATCACGCAGCTCGGCGTCATGGGTATAAAAGTTGATGGTGTCCAGACGAAAGCCGTCCACGCCACGCTCCAACCAGAACCGCGCCACATCCAGCAATGCGTCTTGAACCGCGGGTTCGTGGAAGTTCAGGTCAGGTTGTGACTCAAGGAAGTTGTGCAGGAAATACTGGCAACGCCGTGCGTCCCACGTCCAGGCCGAGCCACCGAAAATCGACAACCAGTTGTTGGGTGGCGTGCCATCGGGTTTCGCATCGGCCCAGACATACCAATTGGCCTTTTCATTGTCGCGATCTGCGCGGCTTTCACCGAACCATGGATGCTCGTCGGAACTGTGACTCAGCACGAGGTCGATCATGACCTTCAGCCCCTGCCCATGCGCCGACCTTACCAACGTGTCAAAATCTGCCAGCGTGCCGAACATCGGGTCAACATCGCAGTAATCGGCCACGTCATAGCCGAAATCCTTCATCGGCGAGGTGAAAAAAGGTGAGATCCAGATCGCATCGACGCCCAGCGACGCGACATAGGGCAAGCGGCGCGTGATCCCGCGCAGATCCCCGATCCCGTCTCCGTTGTCATCCTGAAAGCTGCGCGGATAGATCTGATAGATCACCGCCCCGCGCCACCAGTCAGCCTGCTTTTCAAGATGGGTCATTTCGCGATTTATGACAGTTGCGTTCATTCCTCAGCCCCCTTTGACCGAGCCAGCCAAAAGGCCGCGCACAAGATAGCGTTGCAGTGAGAAGAAAACGGCGATGGGCACCGCGATGGACACGAAGGCCGACGCGGCTAGGATTTCCCAATCCCCCCCGCGCGATCCCAGAAGGTCGACAATACGGCCTGTCATCACGACTTGATCCTCGCCGGTGCCAAGGAACACCTTGGCCACCAGCAGGTCGTTCCAGACCCACAGGAATTGGAAGATCGCGAAGGACGCCAGCGCCGGAAAGCTGAGCGGCAGGATGATCTTGCGGAAGATTGCGAAATCCGATGCGCCGTCTACGCGGGCGCTTTCGATGATCTCGCCCGGCAGACCCGCCATATAGTTTCGAAGCAGGAACACCGCCAGCGGCAATCCGAACCCTGTATGGGCCAGCCAGATGCCGATATAGCCCTTACCGATCCCGATATTGTTATGCAGTTTCAGAAGCGGGATGAACGCCACCTGCAACGGCACAACCAGCAAGCCCACGATGCCCGCGATCAGAAGCGCACGGCCTGGCATCTCCATCCACGCCAGCGCATAGGCTGCGAAAGCTGCCACAAGGATCGGGATGATCGTCGCGGGGATTGTGACGGTCAGCGTGTTGAGAAGTGCCTTCCCCATCCCTTCGGCAAACAGCACCTCGCGGTAATTGTCCAAGGTGAAGCTCGGTGGGCTTTCGGCGCGCACGAACAGACGCTGGCCGCGACTGCCTGACGGTTGTTCAGCATAGGCGATCCGATAATCCCCATTGGCGCCCACCGTGATCTCGTGCCCGTTGGCATGAACGGCAACCTCACCGGGGGCGAAGGCCTCTGGTGCGCGCGATGTGATACCGAAGGCGGTGACATCGCCCGCGCCGCTGTCAAAGACATTGCCCGATACGACCCAGACCTGCCCCTCTTGAACAGCATTGTCCGGAACATCCGCACGCACGATCACGTTTTGCTCGGAGGCGGACAAAGCCGTCCACCAGCCCGAGGTCGAAATCGCATCGCGATCGCGGAACGAGCTGATCAGCAGCCCGAATGTCGGAATGATCCACAGAAGGACCAGGAATCCGACGGCCAGATTGACCGCCCATGTCAGGCGGGATTTTGTGCCAGCCATTTCCATCAGCGGTTCTCCTTATGTGCGTTCGAGATGTTCCAGATCATCACCGGCGTGACCAGCAGCATGATCACCATCACAATGGCCGATCCGCGCCCGAAATCCGGCGTGCCGCGGAACATCCAGTCATACATGAGATTGGCCAGAACCTGCGTGCCCCATTGGCCGTTGGTCATGGCAAAAACGATGTCGAACACCTTCAGGACAGTGACAGTGATCGTGGTCCAGACCACAGCAATCGTGCCCCAGATTTGTGGTATCTTGATCTTGAAAAAGATCTGCAAAGGTGTCGCCCCGTCCAGATAGGCGGCTTCGATGGTTTCCTCGCTGATACCTTTCAGGGCGGCGGACAGGATGACCATGGCAAACCCGGTCTGAATCCAGATCAGGATGATCATCAGGAATATATTGTTCCAGAACGGCAGCGTGATCCAGGTTTGCGCCGTTCCGCCCATCGCCTCGACCATCGCGTTCAGCAAACCGATCTGTTCACCCTGATTTTCACCGCGATAGTCATAGATGAATTTCCAGATGACCGAAGCGCCCACGAAGCTGATCGCCATCGGCATGAAGATCAGGCTTTGCGCAACTGATCCCCACTTGATGCGGTCTGTCAGGCCAGCCGCAACCAACCCGAAAAAGGTCGAGGCGGCGGGAACGATGACCAACCACAGAAGGTTGTTTCCAAGGCTTTCGCGAAACTTGTCGTCCCCCGCCAGCCAAGTGTAATTGTCAGCGCCCACAAACGTGCCGCGCGCATCGCGCATCGACAGGAAGAAGGTCGAGAACACCGGATAGACAAGGTAAAGGCCCAGCACCAGCAAAGCGGGCAACACAAACAACCATGGCCGGATCGCGTTGGCCTTGTTGATATTGGCCCCTGCATTGGGTCCGCTGGCGGGATACACCCGATCCAGAATAATGTTCGAGAAGTAAAAGTAGGCAACGCAGCCGAAGACACCCACGATGATGGTCGAGACCGCGAAAAGCAGCTGGTCCATAGCCCCCTCCTTCACCGGCTTGCGGTGTGTAAAGTGGTGTGCCCCGGCACCGGTCAGGTGCCGAGGTTGAAGTCACGGATGATTACTTGATCGAATCCCAAGTCGACTGGATGGACGCGGCCACCTCGCCGGCGTCCTTACCGCCTGCGTAATCGACCATGCCCGTCCAGAAGACACCTGTCCCGATTGCGCCCGGCATCAGGTCGGACCCGTCAAAGCGGAACGTATCTGCATTCAGCAGGATGTCGTTCATCTTGGCCACGGTCGGGTCGGTATAGACCTCTGTGTTGACGCCCTTATGCGGGGTCAGGAAGCCTTTCTGCGCCATCCAGATTTCATGCGCGATGGGCGATTTCAGGAATTCCATGAACGCCTGCGCGCCCTTTGAATCGCTGGTGATCCCCCAAACGGTGCCAGCGCCCAGCACCGGTTTGCCCAGATCTTTTTCCGCATAGGCCGGGAAATAGAAGAAATCGGCATCCACGCCCACTTCGGTACCTTCGGGGAAGAAAGTCGGAATGAAGCTGGCCTGGCGGTGCATGTAACATTGCGGCGGCGAGGCAAACAGGCCTTGCGGGCTGTCGCGGAAATCGGTCGTCGCGACCGCACCTGCCCCGCCCGAGACATAGGCGTCATTGCGGGCAAACGCGCCAAACTCTTCGATCGCGGCGACGACCTTGGGATCATCGAAGGGCAGTTCGTTCCTCGTCCACGCGTCATAATCTTCGGGCGTATTGATGCGCAGCATCATATCCTCGACCCAGTCGGTCGCGGGCCAACCGGTCGCACCACCCGACCCCAGACCGATGCACCATGGCACTTCGCCATCTGCCGCGATCTGTTCGGTTAACGCCTTCAACTCCTCCATCGTCTGCGGCACTTCGTATCCCGCATCCTCGAAGTTTTCCGGCACATACCAAACCAGCGATTTTACATCGACCTTGTAAAAGAAACCATAAAGCGCCTCGGTGCCGTCCGCACCGGCATATGTGCCAAGATCGACCCAGCTTTGCCCGGCGGCATAGTTGTCACGCACCCAGTCCGCGGTTTCCGCCGGCAATGGTGCCAGCAGACCCTTCGAGGCCAAATCCGCCGCCAGACCCGGTTGCGGGAAGATCGCAATGTTGGGCGGGCTGCCCGCTTCGGAATCAATGACGATTTGTTGTTCGAAACTGTCTGACCCGGAATATTCCACATCGGCACCGGTGGCATCTTCGAAATAGTGAACGACGCTTTCGATCAACTCTTTATCCGGACCAAGCCACGGCCCAAGGATCGAGACCTTTTCGCCCGACAGGTCCATGGACTTCAGAGCCTCGAAGCTGTCCCAGCTGAACGCCCCTTCACCGGGTGCAAATTTCAGCTCGCCTTCGGCATGCGCCATGCCAGCCGTCAGCGCCAACGCCGCCGCGCTTGCGTACATTACGTGTTTCATTATTCCTCCCACTGGCCCGAACGGACCTCCCAGGTTTTTGAGGTCGATGATCCGACCCCGGCGCCTGTGGCGCCTGGTGAATTCACCAAAACGGCTGAAAGGCAGATTCGCCAGTTTTCCAAACCGCTTTGAATAGCTTAAAATTACGCAGAATTTCCAACCTGTCAACATTTACGTTAGCGCAAACGCTTTTTCGTTGTTATTCTTTATTTTCAACGTTAAATGTAATTCTATCTTTGACGCTGTCACGGCATAAGCATATCTTAGACAGCATTCAAATCGCTTTGGATCACCGCGCGGCCACCATGACACTGAAAGAGCTTTCGAATATTCTGGGCCTATCCCCTACCACCGTCAGCCGGGCGCTGAACGGGTATCCGGAAGTCTCTGAAGCCACCCGCAAACGGGTCGCCGCCGCGGCGCGTGAACATGGCTATGCCCCCAACACACGCGCGCGATCTCTTGCGACGGGACGTGCGATGGCAATCGGTCATGTGATTCCCATCAGCGCGAAGCACGAGATGGTGAACCCGGTCTTTGGCGATTTCATCGCCGGTGCGGGCGAGGTTTATTCCCGCAACGGCTATGACATGCTTCTGTCTGTGGTTCCGGACGATGACGAAGACAGTGCCTATCGCAGCTTCATAACCAAACGGAATGTTGATGGCATCATCCTGCACGCCCCGACCCTGAATGACCCGCGCATCCCGCTTCTGAACTCGTTGGGATTGCCCTATGTCGTGCATGGGCGCAGCTCGGACACCGACGCCTCCTATGCGTGGGTGGATGTGAACAACAAGCGCGCCTTTCAACGCGCCACCGAATTTCTGTTGGACCTCGGGCATCGTCGCATTGCCTTGGTCAACGGGCTTGAGCACATGGATTTCGCAATCCGCCGTCGTGCTGGTTATGAGGCCGCTCTGACCGCGCGCGGGATCACACCCGACGCCGCCTTGATGTTCGCCGGCGAAATGACCGAGGCACAGGGGCACGACCTGACCCGCACCCTTCTGGCCCAGCCCAATGCGCCGACGGCCATTCTTGTCAGCTCCATGATCACCGCGATCGGTGTGCGGCGCGGGATCGAAGAAATGGGGCTTCGCATGGGGCGCGATGTATCGCTGATCACCCATGATGATGAGCTGAGCTATTTTCGAAACGGAGCCGACATACCCGTTTACACGGCCACCCGCTCGTCCGTGCGCGACGCCGGACGCAAGGCCGCACAGATGCTGATCGACATCATGCAACACCGCGATTCACCGCGTGAAATCCTGCTTGAGGCTGACTTGACACTGGGTCTGTCCACCGGTCCCGCCACCCCCTTGCACGCAGGCACCCGCTGACCCCTGCCGTGTCTGCTTAGCTTTTAACAGAGAGAGATCAAGATGCTGCCACATCGCTCTGACTTTCCAGACAATTTCCTGTTTGGAGCCGCAACGTCTGCCTATCAAATCGAAGGCCATGCCAAGGGCGGTGCGGGCCGCACCCATTGGGACGATTTCGCCGCGACGCCCGGCAATGTGGCGGGGGCCGAGAACGGATCCGTCGCCTGTGGCCATCTCGACCGCTGGGCCGAGGATTTGGATCTGGTGCGCGATGCCGGGTTCGACGTTTATCGGTTTTCGACCTCGTGGGCGCGCGTGTTGCCAGAGGGCCGAGGCACCCCCAATACCGAGGGGTTGGATTTCTATGACAAGTTGGTCGACGGGATGCTGGAACGCGGCATCAAGCCCGCCGCCACGCTGTATCATTGGGAGCTGCCCGCGCCCCTGGCCGATTTAGGGGGGTGGCGCAACCGCGACATCGCGGGCTGGTTTGCCGATTTCACCGAGATCATCATGTCCCGCATTGGCGATCGGGTTTGGTCCGCCGCACCGATTAACGAACCGTGGTGTGTGTCGTGGCTCAGCCATTTCGAAGGGCACCACGCCCCCGGCCTGCGTGACATTCGTGCCACCGCCCGCGCCATGCACCACGTGCTGCTGGCGCATGGCCGTGCAACCGAGGTGATGCGCGGATTGGGCATGTCGAACCTTGGCGCGGTGTGCAACATGGAGTACGCAACCCCCGTTGACGATAGCCTCGCCGCGCAAAAGGCCGCGACGGTGCAAGACGCGATCTACAATCGGTTCTTCCTGTCGGGCATCACGAAAGGCACCTATCCGACCGAAGTACTGGAGGGGATCGAACCGCATTTGCCTGCGGGCTGGCAGGATGATTTCGCCACCATCACAACGCCCATCGACTGGATTGGCGTCAACTACTACACCCGCAAGATCTATGGCCCTGCCGATGAGCCTTCCGCCCCCTGGCCCGCGACCCGTGAGCATGACGGTCCCTTGCCCAAAACAGCGATGGGATGGGAGATTTATCCCAACGGGCTTGCCCATTTTCTGCAGATGGTGCCCGATTACACCGGCGATCTTCCCATTTATGTCACCGAGAATGGTATGGCCGGGTTGGTTGAGCGCGACAACGATCCCACGGATGACCCGGATCGCATCGCCTATCTGCGTGACCACATTCACGTGGTGCAGGCGGCCATTGCAAACGGCATGCCGGTAAAAGGCTACTTTACGTGGTCGCTTCTGGACAATTATGAATGGGCTTTGGGCTATGCGCCGCGCTTTGGGCTGGTCCATGTCGATTTCGAAACTCTGAACCGCACACCAAAGGCGTCCTATGACGCACTCAGAAAGGCCCTGACGCGCCCATGACTTCATATTCACTTGTCGCCGATGTTGGCGGCACCAATACCCGCGTCGCCCTTGCCAAAGGCAAAGACCTGCTGACCGACAGCATCGTTAAGCACCGTAACACGGACTACGCCGGGCTTCCGCAACTGCTGTCGGCTTATCTGAAGGGTCAGGACAACCCGGATTGCAAACGGGCGGCTGTGGCCATTGCCGGGCCGGTCAAGGACGGGGCCGGTCGTTTGACCAACCTGAACTGGTACATCGACAAGGATACACTGGCCAGCCTGTCCGGCGCGCAACGCGGTGCGGTGATGAACGATTTGCAGGCGCAGGGCCACGCATTGGGGCATATTGACGAAGCCAATCTGGTGACTCTGAAAAAGGGCGCGGACGAGAACCCGAACGCGGCGATGCTGGTGATTGGCGTGGGCACGGGGTTCAACTGCGCCCCGGTGTTCCAGACCGCCAAGGGCCGCTTCGTGCCGCCGTCAGAGGCCGGGCACCTGACCTTTGCCGCGCGCGGGGCAGACCAATGGGATCTGTCCCGGTTTCTTGAGGCCCAGCTGGGGCATGTCGGGGTCGAGGATATCCTGTCCGGGCGCGGGATGGAGCGATGCTATGCTTGGGCATCCGACCGTGCAGGCGTAGGCAAAACCGCCACCACGTCCGAGGTTTTCACCGCTGCCGACAAGGGCGACCCGGTTGCCATCCGCGCCATCGAGGCCTTCGTCACTGCGCTTGGCAATGTGACGGGCGATCTGGCCCTGACCCTTCTGCCCTTTGGCGGCATCTATCTGATCGGCGGCATGTCCCGCGCTGTCGCCCCATGGTTTGACCGCTGCGGCTTTGACACTGCAATGACCGACAAGGGACGCTTCGGCGATTTCCTGAACGCCTTTTCGGTCCGGCTTGTCGAGGATGATTATGCCGCACTGTCCGGTTGCGCACATTTTCTGGCACGTGCTGACAATCAGTAATAGAAGACCCCCGGTCACAACCAGAAATCGGAGGAAAGCATGAACGGATGGGTCGCGTATTTTCTGGCGTTCCTCGTGTTTTTCCTGACGCATTCCATACCGGTGCGCCCCGCGATGAAATCACGGATCGTCTCGGCGCTGGGGCCACGCGGCTTTACGCTAGCCTATTCGGCCCTGTCTATCGCGGTGCTGGCACTGGTGATCATGGCCGCCGGGCGCGCGCCATTTGTTGGCCTGTGGGACTGGGCCCCGTGGCAAAATCACGTGACACTGACCGTCATGTTTCTGGTCTGCGTGATCGCCGCATTGGCGCTTGGCCGTCCCAATCCCCTGTCCTTCGGCGGATCGAACAATGATCGCTTCGATCCCGATCACCCCGGCCTGATTGGCTGGATGCGCCATCCACTTCTGGTTGCCTTGTTCCTGTGGGCATTCGGGCACATGATCCCGAACGGCAACCTCGCCCATGTGATCCTCTTCGCGGTATTCGCTGGCTTTGCGCTTTTGGGGATGCGGATCATTGACCGTCGTAAAAAGCGCATCATGGGTAACGCGAACTGGGCACGGCTGGCAGACACAAAACGCGACATTACAGTGACCAAGGGCGGACTTATCCGCATCGCCGTTGCCGTGGTCGTTTACGCGCTGCTGTTGTCTCTGCACGGCCCGGTTATCGGGGTGGAGCCTCTGCTCTGACAACCGCGTCACGTGCAATGTCGCGTGGCGTCAACCCGAATTCGGCCCGAAACGCACGGCTGAAGGCGCTCGCGTCGCCATAGCCTGCCCGCAACCCGACCTCGGCAACAGACAAGCCACCGGTGGCCAGCATCCGACGGGCAGCATTCAGGCGCAAACGGCGATAGACCTGTCTGGGTGACGCACCAAAGTGGCGCTCGAATCGCTGCTCAAGATCGCGAAGGCGGCAACCTGACCGGCGCGCCAGCTGTGGGATCGTCAATGGGACTTCGATGTTCGCCTCCATTTCACGCAGGCAGGTCTCGACCCGTCGGTCGCCGCGCACCTGTGTCAGCGCCTGAGGGGTGGCCATGCTGTCGGACATGAACAATTGCGTGATTTCCAGGAGCAGCGCCGCCCCGTGATCCTCTTTGATCAGATCACAGGTCAGCTCATAGGCCGCCATCCCCCCGCTGCACGTCAGGCGATCACCATCCTGCACCCAGCGCGCGCGCTCGACCTTGATCATCGGAAACCGTTCCGAATATGCATCTATAAGGTCATAGTGGATCGCAGCGCGATGCCCGTCCAGAAGTCCGGCCGCCGCCAGCAACCACCCCCCGGAGTCAACCCCCGCCATGATCTGATATCGCGTCGCCAGCACGCGCAACGTCTTTGCATTGGGCAAGGTGGCATGGCTCAGGTAATCATAGCTTGCCACGGCAAACAGAAGATCACCCTGCCCGGCATCGGCCAGCCGTGCCGTGGGCATCACCGGCAACCCGCTGGACGTATGAACAACCCCGTCATTCGGCGTGAAAATCCGCCATTCATAGGCTTTGCGTCCCAACAACATATTGGCGGCGCGCAACGGCTCTAACAAATTGGCAAGCGCAAGGTTTGAAAAGCGGTCGAACAGCAAAAACCCGATGACGCGGGATTTCGTGTCGGATTTTGACCAAATCTGCATAATTTTCAATAAATCTGCACATCGCTCCCGTCAATCCCGGACATCATCAATGTAACACCCACGCTAGGACCGAGGATCTTATGCCGCTTTCCATGAACTCAGAGGTTTTCATCACCTGCGCCGTCACCGGATCAGGCAGTACACAAGACCGTTCGCCCCATGTGCCGCGCAGCCCCAAGCAGATTGCCGACAGCGCCATCGCCGCCGCGAAAGCTGGGGCCGCCATTGTCCACTGCCACGTGCGCGATCCTGAAACCGGCGCGCCCTCGCGCGATCTGAAGCTCTATCGTGAAGTCACCGACCGCATTCGCGCGGCTGAGGTGGACGTGGTTCTGAACCTGACCGCCGGCATGGGCGGCGATATCACATTCGGTCCGACGGAGGCGCCGATGCCGGTGAACCAGACGGGTACCGACATGATCGGCGCGGCCGAACGTGTCGCGCATGTGGCCGAATGCCTGCCCGAAATCTGCACTCTGGATTGCGGCACGATGAACTTCGCCGAGGCGGATTATGTCATGACCAACACGCCCGGCATGCTGCGCGCGATGGGTCAGATGATGACCGATCTGGGCGTGACACCGGAAATCGAGGCCTTCGACACCGGCCACCTCTGGTTCGCCAAAGAGCTGGTGAAAGAGGGCGTTCTGGACGGACCTGCCCTAGTGCAGCTGTGCATGGGCGTGCCGTGGGGCGCGCCGGATGACCTGAACACCTTCATGGCGATGGTGAACAACGTGCCAAACGATTGGACCTTTTCGGCCTTTGGTCTTGGGCGGAACCAGATGGCCTATGTCGCGGCGGCCGTGCTGGCAGGCGGCAATGTGCGCGTGGGGCTGGAGGATAACCTGTGGCTGGCCAAGGGCGAGCTTGCAACCAACGAACAACTCGTCACCCGCGCCCGAGGTATCATCGAAGGCATGGGCGCGCGCGTGATTGGCCCCGACGAGGTGCGTAAGAAGCTCGGCCTTGTGAAAAGGGCCCCCAAATGAAGGCCGCGATCATCGGCGGCGGCGTGATCGGTGGCGGCTGGGCCGCCCGGTTCTTGCTGAACGGCTGGGATGTGGCGGTGTTCGACCCCGACCCCGAGGCCGAACGCAAGATCAGCGAGGTGCTGAGCAACGCGCGACGCGCGCTTCCGGGTCTATATGAAACGGCTCTGCCAACCGAAGGCAAGCTGACCTACCACGCGGATCTGGCCGGAGCAGTCGTTGGCGCGGATTGGATCCAGGAAAGTGTACCGGAGCGGCTTGATCTGAAGCACAAAGTGTTCGCCGACCTCATCGCGCTTGCACCCGGTGACGCCATTGTCGGCTCATCAACATCAGGCTTCAAACCTTCGGAATTGAACGAAAAAGGAGCACGCGCAATCGTCGCGCACCCGTTCAATCCCGTCTATCTTCTTCCGCTGGTCGAACTGGTTGGCGACGCCGACACCTGCGCGCGCGCGGCGGATATCCTAAGCGGCATCGGCATGTTCCCCCTGAAAGTCCGCAAGGAAATCGACGCCCATATCGCCGACCGCTTCCTTGAAGCCGTCTGGCGCGAAGCCCTGTGGCTGGTCAAGGACGGCATCGCCACGACGGAAGAGATCGACGAGGCGATCCGAATGGGTTTCGGCCTTCGCTGGGCGCAAATGGGCCTTTTCGAAACCTACCGCGTGGCCGGTGGCGAAGCTGGCATGAAGCATTTCATGGCGCAGTTCGGACCCTGCCTCAGCTGGCCCTGGACCAAACTGATGGACGTGCCGGAGTTCACCGACGAGCTGGTCGACCTGATCGCGGGCCAGTCCGATGCGCAGTCGGGTCACATGTCGATCCGCGAGCTGGAACGCCTGCGCGACGACAACCTTGTGTCGATGCTGCGCGCATTGAAGGCGCGCGGGCTGGGGTCAGGTGCTGGCCGCGTGATCCGGGAGCACGAGGCCGGGTTGTGGCCCCCGATGGATGACACTGCCCCCCTGCGCACCGTTACGCGCGACGTGCCCATCGACTGGACGGATTATAACGGCCACATGAACGAAGGCCGCTATGGACAGGTCTTTTCGGATGCGGCTGACCGGGTGATGGCGCATGTGGGCGCGGATGCGGAGTATGTGGCCTCCGGGCTCAGCTATTTCACCGCCGAGACCAACATCAAATACCTTAATGAATGTCACGCGGGCGACGCCGTCCATGTGGACAGCACCGTCACGCTGGGCGATGGCAAGAAACTGAGGCTCTGGCACGAAATGCGCCGCGCCGCCGATGGTGGGCTGCTGGCCACCTGCGATCAATTCCTGCTGCATGTCGACCTGACCACCCGCAAATCCTGTCCGCCGCGCGCAGATGTCGAAGCCCGCATCGCGGCCCTCGCCGCCCTGCACGCCAAAGGAGCCAACTGATGCAGTTTGGATTATCCGAAGAGCAAGAGATGATCGTCGCCACCGTGCGCAGCTTCGTCGAGAACGAGATCTATCCGCACGAGGATATGGTCGAACGCACCGGACAGGTGCCATACGAGCTTGGGCAGGAAATCAAGCAAAAGGTCATCGACCTGGGCTTCTATGCGTGCAATTTCCCCGAGGAGGTCGGCGGCGCGGGCCTGTCTCACCTCGATTTCACGCTGGTCGAACGGGAACTTGGGCGTGGCGCCATGGCGCTGACCCATTTCTTCGGGCGCCCACAGAACATCCTGATGGCCTGCAAAGGCGACCAGCGGGAACGCTACCTTCTGCCCGCCGTGCGGGGCGAAAAGATGGACGCGTTGGCCATGACAGAACCCGACGCCGGATCAGACGTGCGGGGTATGAAATGCGCGGCGGTGCGCGATGGTGGTGACTGGATCGTGAACGGCTCCAAGCACTTTATCTCCGGTGCGGAACATGCTGACTTTTTTATTGTTTTCGCTGCCACGGGTGTGGATGAAACTCCCAAAGGCCCAAAGAAACGGATCACCTGTTTCCTCGTTGATCGTGGGACGCCGGGCTTTGAGGTGCGCGATGGATACGCCTCGGTCAGCCACAAGGGATACAAGAACTGCATCCTCGATTTCGACAATTGCCGCCTGCCCGACGCGCAGGTGCTGGGCGAGGTCGATGGCGGCTTTGCGGTGATGAACGAATGGCTCTACGCCACCCGCCTGACCGTCGCCGCCTTCTGCGTCGGCCGCGCGCGGCGTTGTTTTGACATGGCGCTGGAATACGCCGCCGCGCGCAAGCAGTTCGGCCAGCCCATCGCGAAATTCCAGGGCGTCAGCTTTCAGGTCGCCGATATGATCACCGAAATTGACGCCGCCGACTGGTTGACCCTTTCCGGGGCATGGCGTCTGGATCAAGACCTACCTGCAAACCGGGAAATCGCGTCGGCCAAGCTCTACGCCTCGGAAATGCTGGCGCGAGTCACCGACACCACGCTGCAAATTTTCGGTGGCATGGGCTTGATGAACGACTTCCCAATCGAGCGCTTCTGGCGCGACGCCCGTGTCGAACGGATCTGGGACGGCACATCGGAAATCCAACGCCACATCATCAGCCGCGACCTGTTCCGGCCCCTGGGAGCATAGATTTTATGCCTTCGGCGAGGATATTTGCAGCCAGAAGAAACGCAGGAGGACCACCGGTGCCCCCCCGCGCGCTGAAACACCTGATCGTGCTTCTCCTGGCGCGGTCATCGGCGTCCCCGCCTGTACCGCAAGCCCATGTTGACCGGAGTTGGTTAACAAATCGTTGCTTCTTCTGGCGTCAAATATCCTGGGGTGAATTGGCCAACGGCCAAGAGGGGCAAGGCCCCTCGCCCGCCTTGCAAACAAATATGCGGGTACGTGATGACCCGAGACCTTAATCGCCTGTTGCGTCCGACCTCGATCGCTGTCATCGGCGGAGGTGCGTGGTGCGCCGAAGTCATCGGCCAATGTCAAAAGATCGGCTTTTCGGGTCAGATCTGGCCCGTGCACCCGACCTTGCGCAGTATTGGCGGCTTTTCGGCATATGCGTCGATTGAAGCGCTGCCTGCTTCCCCGGATGCCGCCTTTGTCGGCATCAATCGCAACGCCACGATCCCGGTGATCGCCGCTCTGTCGGCGCGTGGCGCTGGCGGCGCGATCTGCTTTGCATCTGGATTTGCCGAGGCCGCAGCGGAAAGCAACGACGGTACAGATTTACAGGGTGAACTGCTGTCCGCCGCTGGTGACATGCCGATCATTGGTCCCAATTGCTATGGGTTTCTTAACTATCTCGACCGGGCGGTGTTGTGGCCCGACCAGCATGGCGGCCTGCCCTGCGACACCGGCGTGGCCGTGATCACCCAAAGCTCGAACATCGCGATCAATCTGACAATGCAGACGCGGGGCCTTCCCATCGCCTATGCCGTGACGGCGGGCAATCAGGCGCAGACCGGGCTGGCCGAGATCGGGGCGGCGCTTCTGGACGATGATCGTGTGACGGCGCTGGGTCTGCACATTGAGGGTGTGGGAGATATCAGAGCGCTGGAGGCACTGGCCGCCAAAGCCCGACGGCTCGACAAACCAATCATTGCGTTGAAGGTGGGACGGTCCGATCACGCGCAGGCGGCCTCGATCTCGCACACGGCGTCGCTGGCCGGCAGCGAGGTTGGCGCGCGGGCTTTGCTGGCACGTTTGGGGATTGGGCAAGTCGCATCTTTACCCGCCTTTCTAGAAGCGTTGAAACTGTTGCACTGCGTTGGGCCGCTTAGCTCAAACCGGGTTGCTTCGATGTCCTGTTCGGGTGGCGAGGCCAGTCTTGTGGCCGATACCGCGCATGGTAAAAACCTGTCTTTTCCGACGCTTCCCCCCACCCAGTCCAAGGCATTGCGCGCAACCCTCGGCCCGATGGTGGCATTGGCCAACCCGTTGGATTACCACACCTATATCTGGGGCGATCTTCAGGCGATGACGGATACGTTCACCGCCATGATGTGCACCGATCTGGGCTTTGGCATGGTGGTGCTGGACTTTCCGCGCCCCGACCGCTGCACCTCTCCGGCCTGGGAACTGGTGATCGAGGCAGTCGAGCGGGCGCGTGACGCCAGCGGTGTTCCGATGGGCATCGTGTCGTCCCTGCCCGAAACGATGCCGGAAGACGTTGCCACGCGCTTGCTGTCCAAGGGGATCGTGCCGCTGAGTGGGCTGGACCACGCGATTGACGCGATCGAGCTGGCCGCGACCCTTGGCCAGCCGAATGACAGCCCGGCGCCGATCTTTCTGGGCACGCCACAGGGTCATGGCGTGATGAGCGAACGGGACGCCAAGCAGGCGCTATCGGCGCAGGGAGTGCGTGTTCCGCAGTCCCGACACGCGCAATCGCCCGACGACGCCGTCGACATGGCCCGCGAGATCGGCTTCCCCGTGGTTCTGAAGGGCGAAGGTCATGCCCATAAGTCCGAGGCGGGGGCGGTTCGGCTGAACCTGGCGAGCGGGGCCGAGGTGCTGGACGCCGCGCGCGGCATGGGGTGTGACACGTTTCTGGTCGAGGAAATGATCACCGGCGCCATCGCCGAGCTACTTGTCGGCGTGACTCGCGACCCCGCGCATGGCTATGTTCTGACGCTTGCGGCGGGCGGGGTGCTGACGGAAGTCTTGCAAGACAGCCAGTCGCTTCTGGTGCCGTCCACCCGCGGGCAGGTTCAGGCGGCCCTGATGCGCCTGAAGATCGCGCCGGTGTTGCGCGGATACCGTGGTGCACCCGCCGGCGACATCGAGGCGCTACTTGACAACGTGATGGCGGTGCAGGCCCATGTGATGGCCGCCCCGGCAGACGAGGTCGAGATCAATCCGCTGATCGTCACCCCACATGGCGCGGTGGCCGCCGATGCGCTGATACGAACAGGAGACAGATAAATGACCGACACCCCCATCAAGACCCATCGCGACGGGCATGTGCTTGAGGTCACGCTGGACCGGCCCAAGGCCAACGCCATCGACCTGGCCACCAGTCGGATCATGGGCGAGGTCTTCACCGATTTCCGCGACGATCCCGACCTGCGTGTGGCGATCATCACCGGTGCGGGAGACAAGTTCTTCTGCCCCGGCTGGGATCTGAAAGCAGCGGCAGATGGGGATGCGGTTGATGGCGACTATGGCGTTGGCGGCTTCGGCGGCTTGCAGGAGTTGCGCGGGCTGAACAAGCCGGTCATTGCCGCCGTGAACGGGATTTGTTGCGGCGGCGGGTTGGAGCTTGCCCTGTCGGCCGACATCATCCTGGCCGCCGATCACGCCAGCTTCGCCCTGCCCGAAATCCGCTCTGGCACCGTGGCGGACGCGGCCAGCATCAAGCTGCCCAAGCGCATTCCCTATCACGTCGCGATGGAAATGCTGTTCACCGGGCGTTGGCTCGACGCCGAGGAAGCCGCGCGCTGGGGCATGATCAATCACATCCACCCCGCCGCCGACCTGATGGCCGAGGCGCGCAAGATGGCCGCGCTGCTGGCCTCCGGCCCGCCGCTCGTCTATGCCGCGATCAAGGAAGTTGTGCGCGAGGCGGAAGATATGAAGTTTCAGGACGCGATGAACCGGATCACCAAAAGTCAGTTTGAAACGGTCGAACGGCTTTACCGGTCCGAGGATCAGTTGGAAGGCGCCCGCGCCTTTGCCGAAAAGCGCGATCCGGTGTGGAAGGGTAAGTGACGGCTCAGAACACCACGTTCAGCATGACAAGGGACACCACAAGGAAGATCACCGTCATCACGCCACCGCTTTTGACGAAATCCTTCACCTTGTAACCCGCGGGGCCCATGATCAGCGCGTTCACCTGATGGGTCGGGATGATGAACGAGTTCGAGGTCGAGATTGCCACGGTCAGGGCAAACAGTGCCGGATCCCCGCCTGCTGCCACCGCGATGGACACCGCCAAGGGCACCAGAAGCACCGTGGCCCCCACATTCGACATCACCAGCGAAAAGGCGGTGGACAGGATGGCAATGCCCGTCTGCAAGGCCCAAAGCGGCCAGCCATCCAGCAGGGTCAGGATCTGTTGCGCGATCCATTCCGCCGTGCCCGTGTTCTGCACCGCCTGTCCCAACGGGATCAGGCTGGCCAACAGGAACACCGTGTTCCAGCCCACCGCCTGATATGCCTCGTCGATCGAGATCACGCGCGACAGCAACATGCCGACTGCGCCCGTCAACAGACACAGGGACAGGCGGACATCGGTGAACAGGATCATCGAGATCGAGATCGCAAAGAACAAAAGCGCCCAACCCACCTTGTGCGGGCGCAATTCCTCTTGCGGGAAATCCGAGGTGATGATCACGAAGTTCCGGTCGTCCTTCAGATTGGTCAGGTTGTCCCAGCGGGTGTGTGCCACCAGCATGTCCCCGACCTGAAACTCGACCAACCCGATGGCGGTGGGCTTGTGTTCGTCGGTCTCGACATGGCTCAGGGTTTCTTCGCCCCGGTGGATCGCCAACAGCGACAGACCATAGGTCTTGCGCAGCAAAAGTTCGCGCGGGGACTTGCCGATCAGCTTGCTTTCCGGCGGGATGACGATCTCGGCGATGCCCGCATTGGTGGGGGCGAATTCTTCGACGAACACGTCGAGTTCGGGAAAGATCGACAGGCCGAATTTCTCGGCAAAGGCTTCGACCACCGTTCGTTTGCCGATGATCGCCAGACGGCAGGGCGCTGCGATTTCTGCCGTCAGGACCTGCACCATCGAGGTCTTGCCACGATAGAAGGTCGAGATGATGTAAAGGTTGTTCTCAAGGTTCACATCGGCAAGGATCTGACCGACCAACGGGCTGTCGGCGGGAACGTCCACCTCGTAAACATCCGCCCGCAGCCCATAGACCCGTTTCAGATAGGCCGACATCCCCTGCCCGACCGATGCACTGCTGGCGGTGCCGCCCTCGGGCAGCACCCAACGGCCCAGAAACAGGAAATAGACAATCCCGCTCAGGATCAGAACCGCCCCGATCGGCGTTACGGCAAAAAGGCCGAATGTTCCCATTTTCTGGGCGTCCGGCAGGCTGGTATTGGCGGTCTGGATCAGGTCGTTCAACAGGATCAGCGGAGATGACCCGACCATGGTCATAGTGCCGCCAAGGATCGCACAGAACCCCATCGGCATGGCCAGACGGTTCAGGGGAATGCCGGACCGGGTCGAAATCCGGCTGATCACCGGCAAAAACAGCGCCGCGGCCCCGACATTCTGCATGAAACTGGAAATCACGCCCACAGTGCCCGCGACAATGGGCTGAATGCGCGCCTCGGTCGCGCCGCCGCGTTTCATGATCGTGGCGGCGACCTTGTTCATCAATCCGGTCTTGTCCAGCCCCGCCCCTACAATCATCACCGCGATGATCGAGATAACCGCATTCGACGCGAACCCGTCAAACAGGTGATTGACCTCGGCCAGGTTGGACAAGGCGGGGACATAGCTGAGAATGCCAAGAATAACGAGGATCAGGATCGCAGCCAGATCAATGCGCACGATCTCGGATACAAAAAGGAACACGGTGAAAGCCAGCATCGCACACACGACGCCCATCTCTAACGAAAAGACAATCGGCTCCATCCTGTCCCCCCTGTTCGTGCGTCACAGCCAACTGCCACGCACATCAGCCGTGTCTCAGCTTAGAGTGAACCTTCTTCACAAATCAATTTTTTAAGAGAAATCCGCGCGTTGCATGGCACGTCACGGTAACATCTCGGGGCGCCGGTTACGCTGTTTCCCTCGTGTCCATATGGTGCCAGACGGCTGCAAAAACATGCAGAACAATTGGCAAACCATTGTTAAGAAAATGTTTTATAAACGTTGGAAAGGTTGCCGCACTCTGCTGGTTGTCAATCCATGAATGCGATCTGAGCCCACCTCTTGGCGCGGCATTGTGTTGGCGGTGCCAAAGGCCGAGAGTGGTTACACCAATCCAATGACCTCACATACCGCATTGCAGGCGCGCGCCAACTTGCATCGGATTACGCAACCGGATTCCACGAACTGGCATGCGGAAATGAGAACCCGGCTGCAAGGAGATTGCTGCCGGGTTCCTTGTCAAAGCCAATTGGCTTATTTCGGCATGATCACCGCGTCGATCACGTGGATCACGCCGTTCGAGGTCTCGATATCTGCCTGAACGACACTCGCACCGTCGATCTTCACGCCGTCGGTCGCATCGACCATGGCCATTGCGCCATTCACGGTGCCAACCTCCATGCTTTTGCCCGCGATGTCACCCGACATGACCTTTCCGGGCACCACGTGATAGGTCAGGATCGCGGTCAGCTGGTCCCTGTTTTCGGGCATCAGCAGGGTTTCGACAATGCCTTCAGGCAAAGCTGCGAAGGCGTCGTCCGTTGGGGCGAAGACGGTGAACGGACCCTCGCCCTTCAAAGTGTCGACAAGCCCTGCGGCCTCGACCGCGGCAATCAGGGTGGTGAAGCTGCCAGCCCCGGCAGCCGTGTCGACAATATCCATGGAATGGTTGTCCGCCATGGCCGGGGTGGCCAGAAACGCGGCGGTGGTGATCGAAAGAAAGGTTCTGCGAAGCATGATGTGTCCTTTTCTGTATCCCGGTTGGAAGTTGTATGAGGGATACGGCACGGGTCGCGACCCGGATCACAATGCACCGAGTTATTTTTTCTGATTGACGTCCAAACGGCGAGTTTACCGCCAATTGTTGCGAGCACGGACGCAGTCAGCGTGCCGCCGTCACCTGATCCAGATCACCAAGTGCGGCGGCAAGGGTGCCGACCGGCTGCAGATCATCGCTCAGCAGGATCACATCATCCACCCCGCGCCCCTCAAGCCGCCCGATTTCCGGTTGCCCAATACAATCGGCAGGGATCGAGATCGCCATGCGCAACGCGGTGGTCAGCGATGTACCGGTGTGATCCACCAACCGCTTGACCCCCTCGGCCTGCGTAACATGTGCGCCGGCCAGACTGCCTTCGGAATTGATCAAACGACCTTCCCTCAAGGCAATGTCTTGCCCATATAGGTTGAAGTGATCCGGCCCGCCTACTGTCGCCATGGCGTCAGACACAAGGAACATCCGATCGGGCACCGGGCGGGCGCGGATGGCCAGCCCCACCATGTCATCCGCCACATGGATGCCATCGCAGATGATCCCGCTGTAATGGGTCGAGTTGATCACCGCCCCAACCGCGCCGGGCGCACGCCCCGCCATCGGAGACATAGCGTTGAACAGATGGGTGGCGCAGCTTGCCCCGGCATTGAAGGCGGCCGCCATCATCTCGGCCGTGGCATCTGTATGGCCCAGCGACACCACAGCGCCCATTTGTGCAAGCTGTGTGATCTGCTCGGGCGTGGCAGCTTCGGGGGCCAGCGTAATCATGACCGACACACCTGCTGCGCGCAGGCGCGTCACGGTGTTCATTGTGCGCGTGTCCAGCGGGCGCACCAGATCGGGCGAATGGGTGCCACGTCGCGCCCTCGCGATATGCGGCCCTTCGATGTGAAGTCCGACGATCCCCCGCGTCCCCTGAGCCGCAATCGCGGCATCGGCAGCGCGGTCGGTCACGTCGGGCAAGTCGGTGATCACGGTGGGCAGCACCGCCACCGTTCCGAACGTCCGATGGGCTTCGGCGATGATCTGCATCCCCTCGGCTGTGGGGGTCGAGTTCAATTGTACGCCCCCACCACCATTGACCTGAAGATCCACGAAACCGGGCGTCATAAGCCCCGGCACACGGATGGCATCCGCCTGCGCATCTGCCATATCAATCACGCGACCGTCACGAACCCGCACGGAGATTTCGCTGTGCAGGTCGCGGCCATCAAACACGCGGTTCGGGGTTATCCAGTGGTCCATCATACGGCCTCATCAAAGAAATAGGGGTCGAGTGCAAGCTGTATCTGTGCGTCTATCAGCCGCTGCACCTGATCGCCGGTCAGTTGCTCGGCGCGGGTCAATACGTCATCGTCGAACACCGTTTGCAAGCTGGCGTCGGGGATTGGGCCATCAAACCCATCCCGCAGCGCCGCCACGGCCGCCTGCGCCGTCGGATCGGGCCAGTAATAACGTATGCGATCGGCCAGCCCGAGGTGGCGTTGTTGATAGAGCGCCTGCGCGTCACCGTTATAATGCCCCTGCCAATAGGCGGGGTTTGCCAACATCACCTTCTCCATCACGACCGTAAGCGCACCGGGAGCGGCGCTGATCTGGTCCAACGCATAGAGTGCTTGCCGATAGGCAAATGTCAGGGCGGGACCGATCTTCTGGAACGCGAAGCCAAGCTCGGCCAGTCGCGGAAAAACCGCGGGGTGTTGGTAGTCGGTCGAATGCGCCTCAAGACACACGCCCGGCCAGCCATCCAACGCGGCCAAAAGGCCGGGATCACGGTCCAGCGGCATGTGATGCACGGCGGTGGGGCTGAACTCGACACCCGGTTGCACGACCAGACCGCCGATCATCGACGCCATATCTTCGAAGCTGTCGCCATGCGCAGCCAGCGTGGCCTTGGCGGCAGCCGGGTCGGTTGGGGGAATGTCGCCATCCTCGTCCACCCGCGCGCCGCCGGGTGGTGGCACTTCGGTGCCAACGACAAAAAGCAGCCCGGTTGAGTTCCCGTTGCACGCCTCGACACAGACCTGCGCCAGATCAGCGGACCGCGCGGCGGTTTGCGCGTCGTCAAGCTGCGCGGGCTCACCCGCACACCCTTCCGAACAATCCAGATGGATTTTTCGAAACCCGGCTTTGACGTAGTCGCGCACCAGAACGCGGGCTTTCTCCATCGCGGCATCAGCGGGCATTGACCGCCATGCCTGGGGGCCAAGGTGATCACCGCCGAAGATGATGCGGTCGCGATCCACGCCTGCCGCGTCGGCGATGTCGTGCACATACCCGATAAACCCGTCCGGGGTAATCCCGGTATAGCCACCATCCTGGTTGACCTGATTGCTGGTCGCCTCGACCACCACCGGGCGGTCAAGGGTCTGCGCCCGCATCAAAGAGGCGCGCAGCACGTCCGGTTGTGCCGAACAGACCGACGGGATGGCCGCCCGTGCTCCAGACCGGTTGCGCGCAATAATGTCGCGAAGGGGATCAGTCATCCTGCTGCTCCTTGGCTTGCCAGGCGGCATAGGCAGCGCCGCGCGCGCCGCTGGTATCACCGCCCTGCGCCAAAACGAGCTTGGCCGCTCCGAAATCGCCGATTTGCGCCCGCAGCGCGGCGGCAGTGAGGTCGTCGACAACACCATCGATCTGGCTCAACCCTCCGCCCAGAACGATCAGGTCAGGATCGACCGTCATGGTCAACGTGTGCAAAAGTTCGGCCGTCATTTCACACCAGACCGACCAGACCTGCATCATGTCGCCATGGCGGCGCGCCGCGATCTGAGGTGGGTCGATGTCCTTTCCGGTCAGCGCCTTGGCCAGACGCTGCATCCCCGGTCCGGCGATATAGGTTTCGGTGCAACCCGGACGGCCACACCCACAGGTCACGACGGGCAGGTTGTATTTCGCGACCAGATGCGCGGGCGCAGCGGTGTGTCCGAACTCGCCCCCGGTCATGGTCGGACCTTGCAGGATCGTACCGTCCACGGCGATCCCGCCTCCGATGCCGGTGCCAAGGATCAGGGCAACGACCGTGCGCTGCCCCTGCCCAACCCCGAAGATCGCTTCTGACAGGGCCATGGCGCGGCAATCGTTGACATAAGTGATTGAGCGACCAATCGCAGCCTCGATATCCTGCTGGAAAGGCTTGCCAGATGCGGGAAGGTTTGCGGTCAGCGCAAGCCCCGTCACCGGGTGCAAAAGCCCGGCGGCCCCGATCCCCACCGGAACAGCCGCACCTGCGATATCATCGGCCCAGCGGACCTGATCGGCAATCGCCGCAACAAGGTCGTCATAATCGGAAGGTGTGGGCACGCGATGGCGATGGGCCACGGCCCAGTCATCGTCGAACAGCTGCACCTCGATCTTGGTGCCGCCCAGGTCAATACCGGCCGCGATCATGACGCCACCGGATAGAGCTTCACCCCTGACACGACACGGCTGAGCGTGCCCTGCCCCGAAAACGGATCATCCACGTTCAGACCCAGCCCGTTCGCCCATTCGACACCCGTGACCTGCGCCAAAGCGACACAAAGCGGGGCTGCCCATGTGGGGCCAAAGGGCATCGGAATGTCGACGTCGCCGCCCGGCCCGACCGCCGTCACCCGTGCGGTCGGGAACTGTGCCCGCAATTCAGCCACTAGATCGGCATCATAGTCGCGCGTGGGGGCATCGGGACTGGTAAAGACCGTGATCGCCGTGCCCTCGGTCACAAAGGATTTCGGTCCATGGCGAAAGCCAAGCGTGCTGTCCCAAAGGGCCGGGATTTGCCCTGCCGATAGTTCCATCACCTTCAAGGCGGCCTCACGGGCTGCAAACGCCAATGGTCCCGCACCGACATAAACCGCGCGTTCAGGGCGGGGCATATCGCGCAGCTGTTGCAACAATCCCGTCATCTGATCTGCCAGAGCATCCATACGCGCGGGCACATCACACGGCGCGTCAAACAGCGCCAGTGCGGTGAACAGCATGGTCGAGAAACTGCTTGTCATCGCAAACCCCGCATCATGGGTGGCATCGGGCAACACGATTACCTTCTGCGGCCCGCGAGAGGGGCGCGTTGCCAATGCGCCATCCTTGTTGCAGGTGATATGCAGCCGCGGCGCGTCAGGCGCCAGCGCATCCAGTGCATCCAGCGTGCCGATGCTTTCCGTGCTGTTTCCCGATCGCCCGAAACTGACGACCAGCGGTTTCACACCGTTTAGAAAGGCTTTGGGCGTGGCCACCAAATCCGTGCTGGGCACTGCGCGCAATCCGGGGCGCATACCGGGCACGCCTGCCGCGATGATATCGCCGATATAGGCCGACGTGCCAGCCCCGCAAAACCAAACCTCGTCATGGTCAAGGCTGGCGATCCAGCCCCGCAATCCATTGACGTCCAGGGTCTTTCCCCAGGCGGACCAGATCTCGGGTTGGCGATGGATTTCAGCCCAGGTCGCCCAGTTTTCAAGTGGAGTGTTCATGTTGTCTGTGTCACTTTCGAAAGAGTTTCGGGCACGTCCGGGTCCAGTCCCAGCGCCAATGCCGTGTTCAGAATGACCGGGTACATCACCGCCAGCAAAACAGCAGCCGCGGCAGCGGGCGTCAGGTCAGACACGCCGATATCGTCAGGCGAGATACGATGCACGTCACAGCCGACGCCCCTGAACCGGGCCTCGGCCTGATCAAGACTGTCCTGAATATGATCCGATCCCGTATCAAGGATCAGAACCATCAGGGGGTTGGTTGCCAGTTGCAATGGGCCATGCAGCACTTCAGACGCAGAGTAGGCCTCGGCATGCAGCGCGCAGCATTCCTTGAGCTTCAACGCCACTTCGATCGCCGCACCATGGCCAGTATCGCGCCCGATCACATAGACATTCCGCGCCCGCAGCAGCGCGGCCTGCAGATCTTTGGCACGGGGGTGAGCGGTCGAGACGTTCCGCAGCGCCGCCACCGAGGCGTCAATCCGTGTCTTATACTCGGGCTTGATGCCGCCCAACAGCGCCATCCCGGCTGCAACAGATCCGATCACCGTCTTGGTCGCAGGCACCGCCAGTTCCGGTCCAGCCCCGATTGGCACCGTGGTTTCTGATGCAAGTTCAACCGGACTGCCCGGCTGATTGGTGATTGCCACGACGCTGGCCCCATTGGCGCCAGCCCCTCTGGCGGCCCGGACAAGGTCATCACTGGCCCCGGACTGGCTGATCACCAGCGCACCGAACCCGTGAACACCGACGCCCTTGCCCAGTGAAAACACCGAGGGCGGAAGCGAGGTGACAGGCACGGACAGCTCGCGCATCATTTCATAGGACAGGATGTTCGCTGCCGCATCCGATGATCCACGCGCGATGGTGAAGATCACCTTGGAATCGGCCAAACCGCCTGCATCAACCGTTTGTGTCGCAGCACGGCCAAACACCTCGATCGCCTCGGCGCTTTCGGATGCCATCAGATGACCGTGTGTTTTCGTCTCAATGCTCATGCGCGTAGTCCGAAGCTGTCAAATTCTTCCCACGTGCGGCCCAGATCGACAACGCCGCCGCTGATCCGTGCCTCGTCCAGCGCCATGGCGGCCAGACCGGCCTCCAGCGCATCAACGACCCCGACCGGAAGGCTGTCAGTCTCGTCCCGCAGGAAGGCTGCAATGTCTGCAACCATCATGTGATCTGCCCCGTAATGCGCGGACGCGTGTTTCTGGTCCATCGCCGTATAGTCATGATCGGCAATCACCGATCCGTCCCGCGCCGTGGCTTTCAAATAACCGCGCACAAAGTCGCCCTCGGCCATGCCAAGCGCGCCGAAGACGCAAAACCGCCGATGGTCGTCGGGCGCGTTCAGATTGGTGTGAAACGCCATCGACGCCCCGCTTTCATAGCGCAGGATCGCGGTTTGGAAGTCGATGATATCGCCGTCAGAGTTATAGGGATCCGGCGCGCTTTCCCAAACGCTCGACTTCCGCTGAGAGATTTCGGTTTCGACGTTAGAAGTAGGTGCGAACTCTGGGACAAAAGACTTTTTGCCACCAAAGCTCGCCACCTGCATGGGCCGTGAGTGGGTCACCATGTTATAGATATCCAGATCGTGGCAGCATTTTTCCAACATGAAGCCGCCGGACAGCGCGCTTTTACGCCGCCAATCGCGCATGAAAAACGCACCATGATAGGGCGGGATATGTTCGTTCGCTTCAAGCGAAGCGACAGGGCCAAGCTGATCCAACACAGCGCGCAGATCGACCATGTGCTGCGAATAGCGCAACACCAGCCCGACCATCACCTGATCGGTGCCGTACTCCGCCAAAAGGCGCGCCAGTTCGAATGTGTCTTCGCGCGTGGTCACGACCGGTTTTTCGGTGAAAATCCGCACCCCGGCCTCAAGCCCCAGCTTGATGTGCTCCAGGTGATAGACATTGGGCGAGCCGACGAAAAACAGGTCGGGTTGGGTGTCTGACAGCATCGTAGCCACATCGTCAAAACGTGGGACGTCCGTGCCGATCATGTCCAGATGGGCGGGTTGCGGGTCGTAATAGCCGACAAACTCGATCTCGGGCATGGTTTCTTTCAGGATCGAAAGAACATGACCGGCGCGCAGCCCTATCCCAGCGGTGGCAACTTTCATGCAACCATCTCCGGTGCAGCCTGACGGCGCAACACATCGCCATTGGCATCAAAGACATGACAGTTTTCAGGGGCGACGCTCAGGGTCAGGTTGCGCCCTTCTTCAATCACGGCATCCCCCGGAAGCGAGGCACAGAACCGTGTTCCATCGCCGATCACGCCATAGGTGATCGACACACCGCCCAGACGTTCCAGAACGTTCACGGAAATCTCAAGACCTTTGCTGGACACCTCAACATGTTCAGGACGAATGCCGACTTCCACCTTGTCGCCGGCTTTGACCGTTCCGGCCGCAACCGGAAGCGCCATGCGGTGGCCGCCGTCCAGTTCCACAGACACGCCGGTCGCATCTGCCCCGATCACGGTGGCAGGGATCAGGTTCATATTGGGTTGACCAATGAACGAGGCGACAAACTTGGTTGCGGGGTGGTGATACAGTTCCATCGGCGAACCAAACTGTTCGACCCGGCCGCCGTTCAACACGACAATCCGGTCGGCCATGGTCATTGCCTCGACCTGATCGTGGGTCACATAAACCATGGTGGCGTCCAGATCGCGGTGAAGCTGGCTTAGCTCGACCCGCATGTCGCCACGCAACGCGGCGTCGAGGTTCGACAAGGGTTCGTCGAACAGGAATACTTTCGGATTGCGCACGATCGACCGCCCGATGGCGACCCGTTGACGCTGACCGCCGGACAACTGCCCCGGCTTCAACTGCAACTTGTCGGTCAGTTGAAGGATCGCGGCGGCTTTCTGCACACGGCTGTCCATCTCGGCCGCGTCCATCTTCTGAACGCGCAGCGGAAAGGCGATGTTTTCATAGACGCTGAGATGCGGGTAAAGTGCATAGGACTGGAACACCATCGAGATGCCGCGGTCCACTGGATGCGCGTCGCTCACATCGTCACCACCGATGACGATCTGGCCTGACGAGGCCTCTTCCAGCCCGGCGATGATGCGCAGAAGCGTGGATTTCCCACAGCCTGACGGGCCGACAAAGACAACGAATTCCTTGTCCTTGATCGCAAGGCTGATGTCATGCAGCACCTTGGCCGAGCCAAAGGATTTGCTGATCGCGTTCAGGTCAAGTGTCGCCATGGTCTGGGCATCCTTTTGTTGAAACGTAAGGGGGCGGTCCGGGCAACGACCTGCGCTGCCCAGACCAGGGAGGTTCGGTTAAAGCGCTTCGTCCAGCTCTTCACCCGCAATCGTCACGAGGTTATCCACGCTGTCATCCTTCAGGATGATGCCCTGAACCATGTTGGTGAACACCGATTGCAGCGACTTGAAGTCTTCGACCAGCGGCTCGGGGCCACCTGTCGAAATCGTCGCGGTGAAGTTCGGCCAGATCCCACTTTCGTAATACAGATCGCTCATGCCAAGCGCGGCATAATCAAGGATCGGTGTCAGACCCCAGCTGCTGTCCAGATCGTACTGGCTTTCGCCCGAGGTGATCATCTGTGCCAGTTCATGCGCCAGATCTTCATGGCCCGTGCCCTTGAACACAACGATGCTGTCGGTGATCAGGATCGTGCCGCTTTCGCCTGACGGGCCTGCGGGCACCGGGGCCACCAATTGGTTGATATCCTCGTTATGCTGGCCATAGCCCCATGGGCCTTGGACATACATGGCGATCTTGCCGTCGTTGAACAGGTCGCGCAGTTGGTCACGTTCCCATGCGGTGGGGCCTTCCTGTGCGACATCCACCAGCTTGCCATAGAATTCCAGCGTTTCGCGGGTCTGTTGGCTGTCCAGCTTGTTTTCGCCGGTCGCCGGGTCGATCACCGCGCCGCCATTGGAATAAAGGTAATTCAGGAACTGGTGCATCGTGTTGTCGAAGTCTTTGCCCGCAAGGCCGACGCCTGCCACATCGGTGTTGTCGACGACGCCCTTGGCCATGGCATACATCTCGTCCCAGGTTTTGGGCGCGACGCATTCCTGACCGCTTTCTTCAATGATGCCACAGTTGATATACAGCGCCTTGGTCGAGAACGCGTGCGGATAACCCCAAGCCTGCCCTTCGATCGTGACGGTGTTCAAAACGCCGTCCTGATAAGGCGTATCCGCCGAGATATTGGCCGGAACGATCAGGTCGTTATTGGCCATCTGGCGCAAGGTACGCGACCCCATATAAGCGATTGAAGGGGGATCGCCAGCCGCCGCAAGCGTCAGCGACTTGTCCTGACAGGTGCCCCACGGAACAGCCTCCAGATTAACGGTGACGCCTTCATGCTTGGCGACAAATTCATCCACGGTCTTCTGATCCGCTTCGCGCACTTCACCGCCACACATGATGAAGTGCAGTTCGGTGGTATCAGCCGAGGCGGTCATCGCCGAGCCTGACAGCAGCAGCGCCGCCAGTGATAGTTTGGTTACATTCATTTTGGTCTCTCCCTTGGTTGGACTATTCCTTGACCGCACCGGCCGTCAGGCCTGCGACAAGGTATTTTTGTAGGAACAGGAAGATGACCATGACTGGCAGGACACCCACCAGGGCCGCGGCCATCATCTCGTTCCAGGTCACCGACTGATAGCCGATGAATTCATAAAGACCGGCAGGCAGCGGTTGCAGCTCGCGGGTCTGGTTGAAGGTAATTGCGAACAGGAATTGCTGCGCATACGCACCGATGAACACAGCCACGCCGACCACGATCAGGCCCGGTGTGGCCAGTGGCAACACCACGCGGCGCAGGGTATAGAGGCGCGAGGCGCCATCCACGAACGCGGCTTCCTCAAGCTCGCGCGGGATCTTTTCCAGATACGAGCGCAGCAGCCAGATGCCGGTGGGGATCAGGAACGCCACGCCCGGCACGATCATCGCCCAATAGGTGTTCAGAAGCCCCATGGTGCGCAACACGCGATAAAGCGGGATCAGCAGAACCGCACCTGTGAACATGTTGACGCCCAGAAAAATGCCCAGCGACAGGTTTTTGAACGGGAACTGCAACCGTGCATAGGCATAAGCGGCGGGCACCACGAAGATCATCGTCAGCCCCGTCACCATGAACGAGATATAGATCGAGTTGAAGATATAGCGGCCCAGCAGCGGCACCGTCACCCACATCTGCTTGTAGGCATCGAAGCTGAAATCGTCCGACCAGAACTGATAGGGGCTGCGGAACAGATGCTCCAGCGGGCGTAGCGAGGCCATGAACATCTCGAAGAACGGCAACAGAATGAAGGTCAGGAAGACGGCGACACAGGCATAGATTCCGACCATTTGCAGCTTGGTGTAGCGGTCCATCATCTTACTTCACTCCGTATTTCTTGTTCACCTTGTTCAGGAAGAACAGATAGGCGAGTGAGAACAGGCCAAGCAGCAGCACGATGATCACGGCTCGGGCGGACCCTTCACCGAACTTGTAGTTGCCGATGGCGGTTTTATAGGTGTCGACGATCAGGGTGGTGGTTGCGCCACGCGGGCCACCTTCGGTCAGGATCCAGATGATCTCAAAACTGTTGAAGGTGAAGATTGCGGACAGCAGCGACATCGAAACGATCACCGGCATGATCTGCGGGATCGTGATGCGGCGGAACCGATACCAGCGCCCTGCCCCGTCGACCCATGCGGCTTCGTACAGATCACGGCTGACCCCTTGCATGGCGGCCAGGAAAAACAGTGTGACCATCGGCACGCCGACCCAGACGTCGGTGGCAATCGCGGAGTAGAAAGCCGACTGCTTTTGGGCAAGGAATTCGAACGGCGCATCGGTGATGCCCAGATGCATCATCACACCCGACAGCACACCGAAGTAACCGTTGTAAAGCCACAGCCAGCCGATACAGCCGATGGCGATCGGAATAACCCAGGGTGGCATCACAAGCACCCGGAACAGCGCACGCCCCGGAATGGCGGCGTTCAGAAGCGTTGCCCCGATCAGCCCAAGCACCAGCTTCAGCCCGACCGATAAAAACATCCAATAAAAGGTGCGCACGATTGTCTGATGAAACTTCCGGCTTTCAGCTAGGTCTTGATAGTTCTCCAGCCCGATAAACTTTTCGCCACCCAATCCGGCCTCCATGAAGGAAAGTCGTATGGTCTCGGCCAGCGGCCAGGCCACAATAACGGCGATGAAGATCATGGCGGGGCCGACAAGAAGCCAGGCAAACAGGCTTTCAGGTATGGTCTTACGCTCGCGCTTCGTGGTCGCCGAGCTGTCTGCGTGCATCACGTCTGCCATTGATTTCCCCCTGTGGCACCTCAAGCGAATCGAGGCGTATACCAATAACTACCATTTCAGACCTATTTTGACTACCATTATAATACCAAATATCTCCGCCAAGCAAAATATCCTTCAATTTCTTTATCTTACACCCCTCAGTCACGCCCTATTCGCAATTTTCCATTGCCATTCATATCTCTTTGGTATTATTTTTAGATACCAAATTGATTGGAAAACCGATGCAGGCACAGATAGACTGGCTTTCACCCACCGCGTGGCTCCAACCGGGGCGCGGCCCGCGTTACCTGCAGTTGCACCGCCATATCCGCGCGGCGATTCAGTCAGGTGATCTGGCCCCGGACGATCAACTGCCGCCCGAACGGGATCTGGCCGAAGCCGCCGACGTCAGCCGGGTCACCGTGCGCAAGGCCATTGCCAAACTGGTCGAGGACGGATTGATCGAACAGCGGCAGGGTGCCGGTTCCTTCGTGCGCGCCGCCGCTCCCAAGCTGGAACAATCGCTGTCTTCTCTCGTGTCGTTCACCGAGAACATGCAGGCGCGTGGCATGACCTCGACCAGTGAAACGCTGTCCTTGGGCCTATTTCGCCCTACCACTGAAGAGATGATTGCGCTTGGGCTATCCTCAAATGACCGCGTCGCGCGAATTGAACGGCTGCGCAGTGCCAGCGGCACACCAATGGCGTTGGAACGGTCATCCCTTCCCGGTGATATCCTGCCCCATCCCGAACATATCGACGTGTCGCTTTATGCGCTGTTGCGCAAAACGGGTCAGGCCCCCACCCGCGCGATCCAGCGGGTCACGGCAACCAACCTGACCGCCACGGACGCCCAGATGTTCAACCTGCCTGAAGGCGCGGCGGTGTTGGAAATCGAGCGCACCGGATACCTGACCACCGGTCGCCCGATCGAATTTACAAGCGGTCTCTACCGCTCTGACATCTATGACTTTGTGTCTGAATTAAGATTGGACTGATATGGACTATACCTGTCGGCTGGACGGCGCAAAAATGATCTGCACCATCACACCGGATCGGGACCTTTCGGCCCCGATCTTCTGCTTTTCCGGCATGTCACCGATGACTGCGACCGGTGGTGGCAGCCGATTGCGTGGCATGGGAAGTTTTACTGAAATCGCGCTGCCTGACCTCAAAGCGGGTCAACCGCATGATGTGGTCGTTGAATACACCCACGGTCATAAGCCGGCAAACCGGGCGTGGCTGCCCCTTGGTCCCTATCTGCGCGTCGGGCAGGACGTGATTGCGCTGCCGTATCAGCCCAAAGGCTGTGTGCCACCTGCCCTGCCCGACCTTGGTCCGTTTAAGGGCCTGCCCCTTGTGCCCCAACCACAACGGTGGGAGCCGCGTGGTGGCACCCTCGACATCGCGGGGGTTCAGTGTTCAGACGATGCCCTGCGCGCGGTCGCCGACCTTGCCAAACGGCGAGGCTGGACCTTCAACGGGGCCTTCCCGGTCACGATCACCACCGCCGACATGCCCGACGATGCCTATCGGTTGGAGATCGCGCCTGACAGCATCCAGATCACGGCGGGCAGCTATGGCGGGCGGTTCTATGCGGGGATCACGCTTCTGACACTGATGCAGGCCGGACCGCTGCCATGTGGGGTGATCACCGACGCCCCACGGTTCGGCTGGCGCGGGCAGCATCTGGACACCGCCCGACATTACTACCACCCACAGACCATTCTGGACCTGCTGGACCTGATGGCGCTGTTGAAACTGAACCGGTTTCACTGGCATTTTGCGGATGACGAGGCGTTCCGCCTGCAAATCGACAGCTATCCCGAGCTTTGGCGCAAGACGGAATTCTGTGGCGAAGGCCACTTGCTGCCGGCCCTATTCGCGGGAGGGGTCGAGGCCGGGGGCAGCTACTCCAAAGACACCGCCCGCGCGATCATCGCCCATGCCGCCGCGCTGAATATCGAGGTGATGCCGGAAATCGAAGCCCCCGCCCACGCGATTGCCATGACGCATGTGTTTCCCGACACCCGCGACCCGGCGGATAACGGGCCCGAAACCTCGGTTCAGGGGTATCAGGGCAATTGCGTGAACCCGGCAATGCCCAAGACATGGGAGGTGTTAGAGGCCATCGCCCGCGAGGTTGGCGACCTGTTCCCCTTCGGCCACTTGCATCTGGGCTGTGACGAGTTGCCCAAGGACACGTGGATGGGGTCACCCAAGGCACGCGCGTTGATGGCGGCGGAAGGGTTGGAAACAACGCAAGACCTGCAGGGCTGGACCATTGCGAAACTGGCCGCAACCGTGGTGCAGAACGGCCAGCGCCCCACCGCTTGGGAGGAGGCTGCACAAGGGTCGAACGGGGGGATCGGACACGATGCGATCCTGTTCAGCTGGACCGGACAAGGACCGGGGCTGGAGGCTGCGCGCGCTGGCTATGACGTGGTGATGTCGCCTGCCCAGCATGTCTATCTGGACATGGCCCACAGCGCCGACCCCGACGATTGGGGGGCAAGCTGGGCGGCCTTCATCTCGCTTGCCGATACAATCAATTGGGATCCCGTCCCCGATCCGGCCTTGTCAGACAGGATCATCGGCGTGCAAGGCACGTTCTGGTCCGAATTTACCACCAAGGATGACCAAATCTGGCCGATGTTGATGCCCCGGATGCTCGGGGTGGCGGTGAAAGCATGGCAGGTTGCTGACCCCAGCGCAGACGACCTGACCCGACTTGCCGTCCTCTATCAAGACATCTGGCCTGTCGAGACCGGGGCGTGACGCCTATGCGTCGATCCTGAGCTGTGTTGTCGGATCAAACAGGTGCGCCTGTCCGGGTTGCACCGACAGGCGCAACACCTGCCCCCGATCCTGCGCATGATGCACGCCGGGAAGACTGGCGGTGAACTCAGTGTTCGTACCCTCAAGCCGACCATGCAGCAGCGTATTGGCGCCCAGCGGCTCGGACAATTGCACCGACAGGGCGATGGGGCCATTTTCGTCAGGCACCACATGTTCAGGACGAATGCCCAGCTTGACCGGCCCGTCAGATTGCGTGGTTCGGGTGATCTCGGCTCCACCAATCCGCACCGCACCGCTCTGAACCTCGGCATCCAGGACGTTCATCGCCGGGCTGCCGATAAACTGCGCGGCAAACAGGGTGCGCGGGGTTTCATAAACCTCAAGCGGGGTGCCAATCTGTTCGGCCACGCCCCCGTTCATCACGATCATCCGGTCCGCCATGGTCATCGCCTCGACCTGATCGTGGGTCACGTAAAGCGCGGTGATGCCCAGTTTGGATTGCAAATCCTTGATCTCCAACCGCATCTGGACCCGCAGCTTGGCGTCAAGGTTCGACAAGGGTTCGTCGAACAGGAACACCGCCGGTTCGCGCACGATGGCCCGCCCCATCGCGACGCGCTGACGCTGACCGCCGGACAATTGCTTGGGGCGGCGATCCAGCAACGCCTCAAGCTGCAAAAGCTGGGCAGCTTCGCGCACCTTGCGGGTAATCTCATCCTTCGGAAGCCCGGCGATTTTCAGCCCGTAGCCCATGTTCTGCGCCACCGACATATGCGGGTAAAGCGCATAGTTCTGGAACACCATGGCGATGTCACGGTCCATCGGCTCCTTGTCATTGGCCCGTTCCCCGCCGATCAGAACCTCGCCCGAGGTCACGGTCTCAAGCCCCGCGACCATACGCAGCAATGTGGACTTGCCGCAGCCCGACGGCCCGACGATCACGATAAACTCGCCATCTTGGATCTCGGCGCTGATGCCATGGATCACGTCCGTGGGTCCGAAGCTTTTCTTGATATCTTTCAGCGTGACAGTCGCCATCGGTTATTTCTCGCTATCTACTAGGCCGCGGATAAACAGTTTCTGCATCGACACCACCACGATCACCGGCGGGATCATCGCAAGGATCGAGGTCGCCATGATCGTCGGCCAGTGGGCAAAGTCATCCCCGCTGGGAAACATCTGCTTGATGCCCATGACGATGGTGTTCATTTCCGGGTCGGTGGTGATCAGAAGCGGCCACAGATACTGGTTCCAGCCATAGATGAACAGGATCACGAACAGCGCGGCGACATTGGTCCGGCTCATCGGAACCACGATGTCGATGAAAAACCGCATTGGGCGGGCACCATCGACGCGCGCAGCCTCGGCCAGTTCGTCGGGGATGGTCAGGAAAAATTGGCGGAACAGGAAGGTGGCGGTGGCCGACGCGATCAACGGAAAGATCAGGCCGGAATAGCTGTTGAGCATTCCAAAACCCGCCACCACTTCGTAGGTCGGGACGATCCGCACCTCGACCGGCAGCATAAGCGTCAGGAAGATCATCCAGAAAAAGAATGTTCGCCCCGGAAATCGGAAATAGACGATGGCGAAGGCGGACAGAAGCGAGATGATGATCTTGCCCACGGCGATCCCGATTGCCATGATCAGGCTGTTCAGCAGCATGGTCCCGACCGGGACGTTGATACCTGAAAACAAAGCGTTCTTATAGTTGATCCAAAGCTGATCGCCCGGCCAGACCGGCATGGGCGGGCGTATGATCTCGGCCTGGGTGACGGTCGAGGCGACGAAAGCCAGCCAGATCGGGAAGAAGATCACCAGAATGCCTGCAATCATCAGGACGTGGGTCAGCCATAACCCCGCCCCGCGCTTTTCCACCATGCCATGTCTCTCGCGGGCCATCAGTAATGCACCCTTTTCTCGACAAACTTGAACTGAAGCACGGTCAGAAGCCCGACCACGATCAGAAGGATCACGGATTGCGCCGAGGACGAGCCGAGGTCCTGCCCCACAAACCCGTCCGAGAACACCTTGTAGACAAGGATCGTCGTCGATTGCTGAGGCCCGCCCGAGGTGATCGTGTGGATCACGCCGAAGGTTTCGAAGAATGAATAGACCACGTTGACCACCAGCAAAAAGAAGGTGGTAGGTGACAGAAGCGGCAGGACAATGGTGAAGAACCGCCGCCAGAATCGCGCGCCGTCAATGGCGGCCGCCTCGATCACCGAGCGCGGAACGGCTTGCAGGGCGGCGAAGAAAAACAGGAAGTTATAGCTGATCCGCCCCCAGGCCGAGGCAACGACAACCAGCCCCATCGCCTCGCTGCCGTTCAGGACGTGGTTCCAGTCATAGCCCAGCTGGCCAAGATACCAAGACACAACGCCGACGCGGGTGTTGAACATGAAAAGCCACAGCACACCGGCCACGGCAGGCGCGACCGCATAGGGCCAGATCAGAAGTGTGCGATAGACGCCCGATCCCTTGATCAGCCGATCCGCCAGCACCGCCAGAAACAGCGCCGGGATCATCGAGGCGAGCGTGACCAGAATGGAAAACACCGCTGTCGTCACGAAAGACGCGCGGTAAAACTTGTCTGACAGCAAGTATTCAAAATTCCCAAGACCCACATACTGCATCGACAGGCCAAACGGATCGGGAATGAACAGCGACTGCCAAATCGCCTGCCCGGCCGGGTAAAAGAAAAACACCACCGAAATGATGACCTGTGGCGCGATCAGGCAGAGCGGCAAAAGCCAACCGCGAAAGGTGACGCGTTTTTCCATCATATCCCCCGGAACGGAAAGGACGGGCCGAACCGGCCCGCCCCATAGAGGCTTGGCTTACTTGCTGGCTTGCTCAAACCGGCGCAGCAGCGCGTCGCCACGCTCTTTTGCGCTGTCCATGGCCTCTTGTGCGGTTTTGTCACCGGCCCAGATGCCTTCCAGCTCTTCGTCGATGATGCCACGAATCTGGTCGAACGACCCCAGACGGATGCCATTGGAGTTGGCGGTTGGTTGCTTGGCAGTCATCTGGATCACAGCCACATCGGTGCCGGGGTTTTCGTCATAGAACCCAGCCTCTTTCGTGGCCTCACCAGCCGCAACCGTGATCGGCAGATAACCGGTGTCCTGATGCCATTTTGCTTGAACCGGGGTTGATGACAGGAAGGACAGGAATTCGCCTACGCCCTTGTATTCCTCGGCTTCGTGACCCTGCATCACCCACAGCGACGCACCACCGATGATGGTGTTTTGCGGCGCGTTGCCAACACCTTCCCAATAGGGCAGCGGGCGCACATCAAAGGCAAACTCGGCCTCGGCCTTGATGCCGGCGTAGCCAGCCGAGCTTTCGGTGAACAGCGCGCATTCCCCTGCGCGGAAGTTCGCGCCACCTTCGTTGCGACGACCGGTATAGATGAACTTTCCGTCCTTGGCCCATTCACCCATCTTGCTCAGATGCGCGACCTGAACCTCGCCGTTCAAGGCAAGTTCGGTGTCGGTTCCGGCAAAGCCGTTATCTTTCGTGGCAAACGGAACATCGTGATAGGCTGACAGGTTCTCAAGGTGGATCCAGCTTTGCCATGCGGTGACCAGCGGGCAGTCTTCACCACCAGCCTTCAGCTGCTCCAACACCGCATCCACGTTCTGCCAGGTGGACAGATCGGTATCGGGATCCACGCCTGCCGCTTCCATCGCGTCGCGGTTCACCCACAACACGGGCGTGGAGGAGTTGAAAGGCAAGGACAGCATTTGCCCATCGGCGCTGGTGTAATAACCTTTGACCGCGCCGATATAAGCGTCGGAGTCAAATTCCGCCCCGCTTTCGGCCATAACTTCATAGACAGGCTTGATGGCCCCACCGGCCGCCATCATGGTCGCGGTTCCGACCTCGAACACCATCAGAACATGGGGTTGTTCGCCTGCTCGGAAGGCGGCGATCCCGGCATTCAGGGTTTCGGAATAGTTACCCTTGTGGCTTGCGACCACGGTATAATCGCTCTGACTTGCGTTGAACTCCTCGACCTGTGCGGCCACAAGCTCGCCCAGACGGCCGGTAAAGGCGTGCCAGAATTGGATTTCGGTCTGCGCGTATGCCCCAATCGGGGACATCGCAGTGGTTGCGGCAGCAATAGCGCCAAACACGAGCTTTTTCACATCATCCTCCTTGCACCACAAAAGGTGCGTTTCCCAGGTGTGTCACGCAGCCAGATCGGCGCAATTTGCCAGCCTGCCCCGCGTGTCTGGCAAAAGGGTTACATCCCGCATGACATAATGCAAGAATATTTAGTGTAACGGTTTTATAACACGGCATTATACTGTAACGCTGCCCTTGTCTGGAAAGGAAGATCGCATGACACATCCGCTGCGGCTGCGCCAGCTCGAAGCCCTTATGGCCGTCACACATCACGGTTCCATGACACGTGGCGCGCAAGAACTGGGCATCAGCCAGCCTGCAGTGAGTCGCCTTCTGTCGGATCTGCGCGAGGTATTGGGGTTCAATCTGTTCAACCGTCGCGACGGGCGTCTGGTGCCAACGCAGGAGGTTCGATTTCTGCTGCCCGACATCCGGCGGGTGCTGGACATGATGCACCAGATTTCAGAGGCCAGTCAGAACATCACCGAAAAGAAAGCCGGGCATCTGCGCATTGCCTGTTTGCCCGGATTTGCAACCAGCCACCTTCCCGGCATCGTGGCCGCGTTCCTGCGCGACCGTCCGGGCGTCAGTGTCACCCTGGAACCCGATCGCCCCGAACGCATTCTGGAATGGATGGTGGGCGAACAATATGATTTCGGGATCACCGACGGGTTTGAAGGCCATCCCGCCGTCGAAAGCGAACATATCGACATCCGCACCGTCTGCGTGTTTCCAGAGGGGCATCGGCTGGCGTCCCTGAAAATCATCAGCCCACAAGATCTGGCCGATGAAAACCTGATACACACGCGCCGCGACAGCGCCTTTTTTCGCGATCTGAACGAAGCGTTTCAGAAGGCCAACACAACCATCAACTCTCTGGTGGAATCGCGTCAGTTCACCGCCGCATGCGAGATGGTCTGCCAGAGCATCGGTGTTTCGGTTGTCAGCGCGGTGGATGCGGCGAAATACATTGGCCAGGGTCTTGATCACCGCCCGTTCACGCCGACCATACCGCATCGGTTGTCGCTGGTCCGTCCCACGCTGAAACAGCCCTCGATGATTTCGCTTGAATTCATGGAAGCCTTCTCGGCAAGCCTTGCGCCCTATAAACTACCCTGAAGCGCGTACGTCGGCCCCAGTTCCGCTCAGGCGTCGCCGACCTTGTCTTTTAGCCAGCGCGCGCGCGCCTGCTGTTCGCGCACCATGTCCAGCTTCAGCGCCAGCCGGTCCCTTTTTGATGGCTTAGTCGCCGCGTCAAACTCGTCCTGAAGCAACCGGGCCTTCTTTTCGAGCTTCGACAAGATCTTGTCGACATGAGATGGCTTGATCTTCTGAGCCTTCCCCTGCTCAAGCCGACCGTAATACTTGTCCAGTTTCTCAACGGCGCTTTCAAGTCCCATGGTGACCCCCGATTTGCGACAGCGCATGATACAGCCTGAAGGTAATGGGAATATGACAGGCTTGCCGGATCATTGCGCCGTATCCTTCTGCTTGTCTTTGATAGCGGCCCGAACGATGGCCATCAGCTCGTCATCATCAAGCGCAAGGATACGTTCGACCTCGGCCATCGCGTCGTCGCGTTCGATGTAATAGGCGCGTGCAGCCCCCAGCAGATCTCGCATTGCCGAATAGGCATAGCTGGAGTCATTCAGAAATGACGTCGCAACTGAGGCTTCCAGTTCGTGTTGGCGGATCAAGGCTTCAATCCTTGTGTTTGTCTCGCGCGCGTCGGTTTCCACCTGCATCCGTTCCTGATCCAGCCACAGGCTTGAACGGTCATCGGGGTCGGCCAGATCAAGCTGGCGAATTTCGACAAGAATGCGCGCGATTTGGGTGCGAAGTTGATTGTACAGATCGGTCACGGCCCCTTGCCGCCGCACGGTGTAGCGGTCGACGTTGCGACGCAGGTGTTTGATCGCCTTCACCGCCCGAACGATCCGTCCCGCCACATCGCGGAGCGTATAGATATCATCCATTACATCCGCAGGCATGTCCTTCGATCCGATCCGCGTGGCAAATTCGACAATCGCGGCGTAAAGCGTCTTGATCCGCGCTTCGTATCGTTCGTCGATATCAAACTCGACTGATCTGCGACTGGCCCGAACGGTGGCGGCGATGTCCTTTGATGCAAACACGTCGTTCCGGTGAAGGTTCAGCCCGTGCAATGTCAATTCGACAGCGTTGTCATAGAGGTGCTTAACTTCAAGCCGCATCGCGGTTTCGACTGTCTTTGGAAATTCGTCCACCGCTTCGGACAGATATTTCGGTTGGCTCAGATCCTCGTCAGGCGGCGTGATTGTCCGTTCCAGAAATCCGATCAGACGGTTCAGAAACGGCAGCATCAGGACGACACCCAATGTGTTGAAGATGGTGTGAAACACCGCCAGTTTCAGGGCGTAATCCGTGTCAGGGATACCAACACCGGCCGATATGAAATCAACGCTTTGACGGATTGGTCCAATGAACGCCAGCGCGACCCCGGCGGTCAAAAGATTGAAAAGCAGATGCGCCAGCGCAAGACGTTTGCCCTGATAATTCGCCGTGAAAGATCCTATGATCGCGGTGATGGTGGTGCCGATATTGGCCCCAATGGCCAGCGCCAATGCGTTTTCATATGAAATCTGCCCCGCCGCCAGCGCGGTGATGATCAGGGTCATGGTGGCATGGCTGGACTGCATGACCACGGTCGCCGCTGCCCCGACCAGCGTATAGACCGCAAGCCCCAGCAGCCCTGTCATAGCAAACCGGGTCAGGTCGAACTGATCCTTGAAGGCCTCGAACCCTTCTTTCATGTGGTGAATGCCCAGAAACAGGAAGCCCAGCCCGGCCAGAACCAGCCCGACCCCGCGCAGGTATTTGTTTTTCTGGAACACCAGCACAATCGCGACCGCCAGCATCGGCAGCGCGTAAGAGGCAATGTTGACCTTCAGCCCAAACCCAGCCACCAGCCACGCCCCGGTGGTGGTACCGATATTGGCCCCGAAGATGATCCCGACGCCCGCCAGCAGCGTGATCAGCCCCGCTGACAAGAACGATATGGTGATCACCGACACCAGTGAACTGGACTGCATGATCGTCGTCGACAGGATACCGAAGCCCATGGACTTCGCGACCGAGCCTGTGGCTTTTTCCAGCACGGTTTCCAGCAACCCGCCGCTGAACAGCTTGAAGCCATCCTCCAGCATCAGCATCCCGAACAGAAAGATCGCGACACCCGCCGCAATCTCCTGAAAATCCCGACTGGCCCAAAAGCCGAAACCAAGGGCCATCAGGATCACCGGCAAAAGGAGTTTCTTCATCATGGGCGCATGTTTACGCGTTTCTCTGAAACATACCATGCCGCAAATCAATCCAGAGAAGCATTGCACCTTTAGAAGAATTATCGTTCCCTATGCGCCAATTAGGGGGGTGCATTGGAACAACTAACATCAGTCACAATGAAGGCACTGGCCATAGCGCTGATCGTGATGATGTGCGCGATCGTCGTGCAGGTAGTGGCCAGCGCGCTCGACATCAATCCGATTGTCGCCTTTACAACGGCGCTGCCCCTGTTGGGCAAGGCCATCACGCTGAACTCTCTGCTTGATTTTCAATGGCATCTCTTGGTGATGGTCGGATTGATCCCTGCCGAGCTGGTCTGGCTGGCAAACAAACATGTGCGGGTGGATTTCCTGTATCAGAACCGAAGCGACCGGATGCAGGCCCGCATTGATCTGGTGGGCAACCTGATCTTCGCGGTGCCGTTCTTTGCGCTGGGGCTGCCTGCAGCCTGGAGCTTCATGACCCGCGCCTGGACATCGGACGAAGGCGGGCGCAATGGCGGGCTGAACGATCTGTGGCTGATCAAGGCGGTGCTGCCCTTGGGGCTGGGCCTCTTGGCCCTCGCGATCCTGATCGAAACCCTTCGCCTGATCCGGGCCAGCCGATGAGCGAGAGCCTCATGCCTCTTGCCATGGCGGGCCTGACGCTGGCTGCGATCTTCGCGGGCTATCGTGTCGGTATGGTTCTGGCCGGGTCGGCGGCACTGTTCATCCTGATTTCCGACCTGCCGGTCGCCTATTTCAACCTGCTGATCAGCCGGATTTATGCCAATGTCCTGTCCAACTGGCTGCTGGTTGCGGTGCCGATGTTCATCTTCATGGGGCTGATCCTTGAAATCTCAGGCGCCGCCGAACGGTCGCTGAAGGCCGCGCAACGGGCCTTGGGGGGCAGCGCGGCAGGGATGGGGTTTTCGGTCCTTGTGATCGGGGTGTTGCTGGCCGCGTCCTCGGGCATTGTCGGGGCGTCGGTCGTGCTCTTGGCCCTGCTCGCCCTGCCCCGGCTTGAGGAAGTGGGGTATGACAAACCCACCTCGGCAGGGCTGATCGCGGCGTCCGGCACGCTGGCGATCCTGATCCCGCCGTCGGTGATGCTGATCGTCCTGGGCGATCAGTTGCAAACCCCGGTGCCCGACATGTTTGCGGGCGCCATCGGGCCGGGGCTGTTGCTGGTGCTAGTCTATGGCGCCTATGTCATCTGGCGCGCACGGGGTTTGCCCGCACAACCCCGACATGACAATATCTCAATACCGCGCCTGATCTTCGATCTGGTCCCCTTGCTTGCGCTGGTCATCTCGGTCCTTGGGTCCATCGTCGCGGGGCTTGCCACCCCGACCGAAGCCAGCGGTCTTGGTGCATTCGGCGCGGTTCTGATCACGCTGCTTTACCGCAAGTTCAGCATCGCCATGCTGATGGAGGCCGCGACCCGCACCGTCACCACCACATCGGTCGTGCTGTTCGTAATGATCGGCGCGACCTGTTTTTCCGCCGTATTCAAAGGCGTCGGCGGCGATGATCTAGTCGAAGCTGGCATCACCGCTTTCGGAACCGAACCTTACACGGTTCTGGCCGTGGTCATGGCCGCGATCTTCCTGTTGGGCTTCGTGCTGGACTGGCTGGAAATTACGCTTATCCTCATGCCCATCTTCGCGCCCATCGTGGCGGGGCTGGATTTCGGCAATGGGTTGTCGGGGGATGCGCTTCTGATCTGGTTCGGCATTCTGGTCGCCGTGAACCTGCAAACCTCGTTCCTGACGCCGCCTTTCGGCTTTTCGCTGTTCTATCTGCGCGGCGCGGCGGGCGAGGCATTGACGACCCCGCAAATCTATCGCGGCGTGTTGCCCTTCATCGCGCTTCAAGTGCTGGTGCTGGTGCTGCTGATCCTGTTTCCCGGTCTGATCACCGGCCTGACATCATCTTAATGGGAGGAAACTTATGAAAACGACCTACATGCTGGCGACTGTCGCCGCCCTTGCCGCAACAGGCGCGACCGCCGAAACCTTCACCCTGCAAAGTGCCTTTGGTGGCTTGCCGGTGCTCGACCCGACCGCCAAACGCTTTGTTGCCAATGTCTCGGCCCTGACCGGGGGCGAGGTCGAGTTCAACTATCTGCTCGCTGGCGAAATGTCCCCGCCCTTTGAGATTTTCGACAATGTCAGTGTCGGCGCCATCGACGCGGGCTGGTCCTTCGCTGCCTATGCCAGCGGCAAGGAACCGGCTGCCGCCCTGTTCGGGTCGGTGCCGTTCGGGGGCGACCCGCTGTCTTATATAAGCTGGCTGAACCATGGCGGCGGGCTTGAGCTTTGGCGCGAAATCTATGCCCCCTACAACCTTGTGCCGATGTCCTGCGGCGTGATCCTGTCCGAAGCTGGCGGCTGGTATACCAAGGAAATCAACACCCCCGAAGACCTGCAAGGGCTGAACATCCGCATCGGCGGGTTGGGCGGCGATATTCTGGCCAAGCTGGGCGCCAACGCGATGTCCCTTCCGACCGGCGAGATTTCCACATCGCTGGAAACCGGGCGGTTGGACGCGACCGAGCTGAGCTTCCCGCTGGTCGACAAGCTTCTAGGCTTCGACAAGGTGGCCAAGAACTACTATTTCCCCGGCTGGCACCAACCGGCGGGCTTTATCGAGTTCTATATGAACAAGGATAAATGGGACGGGCTGACCGACGGTCAGCGCACCGCGATCGAAGTCTCTTGCAGTGACGCGAACCTTTATGCGCTGGGGTCTGCCGCCGGGGCGCAAAGCGAGGTGCTGGAAGGTTTCCGCGCCAATGGTGTGAACGTCGCCCGCCTGCCCGACAGCGTGATGGAGGCGTTACGCGCCGCGGCGGACGAGGTCTATGCCGAGAAATCCGCCGAGGACGAGATGTTCAAGCGCGTGATTGACAGCTATCGCGCCTATGCCGCGAATTATCGCGAATATCAGGACCTGACCGACCTGAACTGAGCTGATGCGCCGCGCCTCGATCCGGGGCGCGGCGCATACAAAATTCCTGGGACCGCACTGTGACCTATGCCCTGAAAGATTTCGGCTCCTACACCGTGGGCGGGCGACTTCTGCACGTGACCGAAGGCACCCCGCGCAAGGTGCAGTTCACCCGCAGCGTGTCCTTCACGGTTGATCCGCGCGGCCATTTCGCCGTCGAACATGCCTATGTGCAATATTTCGTGCCGCAGGACCGGCGCCCCGGCCCGCCCGTGGTGCTGGTCCATGGTGGCGGCATGTCCGGCAGTTGTTGGGAGACCACGCCGGACGGACGACCCGGCTGGCTGCACCTTCTGCTGACCCTCGGATACGAGGTGCATGTGATCGACAATGTGGAACGGGGCCGCGCCGGGTTTGCCCCCGGCCTGTGGGACGGCGATCCGTTCCTGCGCAGTCTGGAAGAAGCGTGGAGCCTGTTCCGCATCGGCCCCGCCGATGGTTTCCCCACGCGCACACCCTTCCCCGGCCAGCTCTTCCCCGTGGACCAGTTTGAGACCTTCGCGCAGTCTTTCGTGCCGCGCTGGCTGGGCACCACACCGCTGCAATCCGCCGCGCTACTGTCCGTGCTGGACCGCACCGGCCCGGCATTGGTCATCTGTCACAGCCAAGGGGCCGAGGTCACGTTTGACGCGCTGGCTGCGGCCCCCGACCTGTTTGACGGGATCATCGCCGTTGAACCGTCCAGTTTACCAGAGGACACGCAGAGCCTGTCCGGCCGCCCCGTCGTGATCTGCGCCGGGGATTTCCTTGACACCGACCCGGACTGGCAGGCCCGCGCGCAGGGCTGGGAACAGTTTGCACAAAATGCAAAAAGCACACGCTACCTTGACGCTTCCGCGTTCACGCCCGGCAACAGCCACATGATGATGATGGACGCCAACAACGCCGAGGTGTTGAATGGGGCATTGAACGCGTTGGCGACAATTCGGGTCTAAAGGCGGCTGCCTGTCTTGAGTTCAAACCGCCGGAACAGAAGCGCGATGATCCCGGCAATGATCATGTAAAACAGGGCCAGCAGCAGCAATGGTTCGTAGACAATGAACAAGTCCGACCGAACGCGCGACGAGACCGCATATATCTCGACCACCGTGATCGTGGCCACCAGAGGCGTTGCCTTGAGTTGCAGAATAGTCTCGCCGCCCAAGGTGGGCAGGACGTTGCGGATGGCCTGCGGCAACCAGATGCGGCGAAACATGGTGAAACGGGGCATTCCGAACGCGTTTGCGGCTTCCAACTGCCCCTTGTTGACGCCCGCGAACGCCCCACGCATCACCTCGCCCTCATACCCCGCATAGGACAGGGTCAGCGCCAGCACCGCATAGGGCCAGGCCTGCCGCAGATAGGGCCACAGCTCGCTGCCGCGTATCCACGGAATTTGGGGGAACAGCGACCCCAGCCCGTAGTATAGCAGCCAGATTTGCAGCAATAGCGGCGTGCCGCGAATGATGGTGCAGAAGGTCTTGGCGGGCATGGACAGATACCAAGGGCCGATGGCCTGCGCGAGACCAAGGGGGATCGCCAGAAGAAACCCGACAACCGTGGTCACAACCAGTATCCAGATCGTCCGCCACGCCCCTTCGATCGCCAACGGAGCGTATTCCGGGATCCAGTCCCAGCGCAGCGAGATCGCGCACCAGACCACAAGTCCGGCAAACAGCGCCATCAGCACGATCCGGTGCGGTTGCAAAAGACTGCGCCAACCCATCATTTGCCCGCCCCCCGCAAAGACGGCTGACCCCGGCGCGCCCATTTTTCGATCCGGGCAAAGACGGCACCGGAAAACAGCGTGACGATCATGTAAAGCGCGCCTGCCGCCAGGAAGAAGGTGAAATAGGCGCGCGTGCTGGAGGCGGCTTGTCGGGTCTCCAGCGTCAACTCGCTGAAGCCCACGATGGCAAGCAGTGCCGTGTCCTTGGTGGCGATCAGCCACAGATTGGCCAGACCGGGGGTTGCATAGGACATCATCGCCGGGATCGTCACCCGGCGCATCAGCATGAAGGACGGCATCCCGAAGGCGCGCGCGGCCTCGATCTGACCATGCGGGATGGCCTGAATGGCGCCGCGCAGCACCTCGGTCGCGTAAGCGCCCTGCACGATGCCCAGAACCCAGATACCCGCCACCACGCCGCTGATTTCGACACGGCCATATCCCAGCGCGCTGGAGGCCTGATTGATCAGATCGGTGCCGACGTAATAAAGGATCAGGATCAGGACCAATTCCGGCACGGCCCGGATCACCGTTGTGTAGATGGCAAGGAGGTCACGAATGACCACCCCGCCATAGAGCTTCCCCGACGCGCCGAACAGCCCGATCAGCAATCCGAAGCCGAACGCTCCGAAAGCGATCTGCAGCGAATTGGCAAGCCCGCGCAGAAGGTTGCCGCCCCACCCCGGAGGGCTGAGCGACAGCAATTCTGCGCTTTTGGCCAGGCCAAGCGTGTCGAGGATCAGATCCAAAGCGCGACTTATTCGCTGTAGATACTGGTCGTGAAATAGCGCGACGTGATCTCGGCATGGGTGCCGTCGGCCAGAATGGCCGCGATCCCGGCGTTCAGGCTTTCACGCAAAGCATCATCGCCCTTGCGCACGCCCGCCCCGACGCCCTTGCCCAAAATGGCCTCGTCATTGGCGACCGCGCCCTTGATTTCGCAGCACGCACCGGCATCGGACCCGATGAAATCTGCCATCGCAATACTGTCGGCCTGAATGGCGTCAATGCGTCCGGCAACAAGGTCCTGATTGGCTTCGTCCTGTGTTTGATACACGCGAATTTCGGCGGCATCCCCGAAATAGGCGTTCGCATACGTCTGGTGGATGGTCGATGCCTGAATGCCGACGATCTTGCCGGCAAGCGAGGCCGGTGTAGCTTCGATCTCCATCGACTTGTCCGCCACGATCACTGCTGGCGTGTTGTAATAAGGATCGCTGAAATCAATGGTTTTCATGCGCTCTTCGGTGATCGACATAGACGCCATGATTGCGTCGATCTGCTGTCCGGTCAGCGATGGAATGATCCCGTCCCACGCCACAGGGGTGATCACGCAATCAAGTTCGGCCGCCGCACAGACCGCATCGATCACTTCGATTTCCCAACCGACCCAGGTGCCGGACGCATCCAGCGAGGCAAACGGCGGATAGGGTTCGGCGGCGATGCCGATCTTGACCTCTTGCGCCGCGGCCGCCCCTGCGGCCAGCAGCGACGATGCAAGGCCTGCGGCCAGGAATGTCTTGAGTTTCATGTGTAATCTCCCGTTGGTTGGTTTCGTTGTTGTTAGCCGACTGTTTTCAGAAATTGTTGCAGCCGGGCGGATTTCGGATTTCCAAATACCTCTTCCGGCGGACCCTGTTCCTCGATCCGTCCTTCGAAAAGATACACGACATGGGTCGCCACTTCGCGGGCAAACTTCATCTCGTGCGTGACCAGAAGCATGGTGCGCCCTTCCGCCGCCAGATCGCGTATGACGGTCAGCACCTCGCCCACAAGTTCGGGGTCAAGCGCGCTCGTGGGTTCGTCAAACAGCATCACGCTGGGATCGACCGCCAGGGCGCGGGCAATCGCGGCGCGCTGTTGCTGCCCGCCCGACAGATAGGACGGAAACGTATCCGCCCGGTCGCCCAGCCCCACCCGCTCCAACAGCGCTTGGGCGCGTTCAATGGCTTTCGCCCGCGGCACTTTCAGCACATGCACCGGCACCTCGATCACGTTTTCCAGAAGCGTGCGGTGGGTCCACAGGTTGAACGCCTGAAACACCATGCCAAGCCGCGTGCGGATGCGCTCGATCTGGCGCCGTTTGACCGGCATGCCGTCGGGCCGCATCAAGACCTCTTCCCCATTGATCACGATCTGGCCAGAGCTTGGGGTTTCCAGAAAATTGATGCAGCGCAGAAAGGTGGACTTGCCCGATCCGCTGCCCCCGATGATCGCCACCACGTCGCCCTTATGCGCGGTCAGCGAGACACCTTTCAGCACCTCAAGCGTTCCGAAGGATTTGTGCAGGTCTGTCACCCGAATGGCTTCGGTTTCTTCGACTGGAACCTGTTCTTCGTCGGCCGTCAGTTCCGGCATCGCCATTGTTGCCCCCTAAAATTCCGACTTGTAGTAAGCCGCGATCTCAGCAATTATGCAAGTGTATAATTAGAAAACTGAGATCTCCGGTGACGCAGCCCCCCCCAAAGTTCAGACGCGAACCTGCCGAACAACGCAAAGAAGCGTTGATCCTGGCCGCCCTTGCCCTGATCGCCGAGCGGGGTGTGCGCGGCGCGACTGTGCGCGCCATCGCCGACCGGGCAGATGTCACTCAGGGACTGATCCGACACCACTTCTCGTCGAAGGAAGACCTGATATCGGCGGCCTACGCGTTTCACATGAGCCGTATGACCAACCTCACGGCCTCGCCGAACATAGCTGAGGGCGCGTCTGCCAAAGCTCGGCTGGCGGCTTTTGTAGCCACAGGGTTAAACCCGCCTGTGGTCGATCCGGCCTCGGTGTCGCTGTGGGCCAGCTTTCTGAACAAGGTGCGGGAAGATGAACGAATGCGACAGATACACGAGCAGACCTATCACGATTTTCGCGACCGTTTGGAAGGGTTGATCACCGATGCTCTGGCCGAAGCGGGTATCACAGCAACCCCATCTCGCCTTAGACAACTGGCCATTGCCAGCAACGCGGTGATTGACGGGCTGTGGATGGAGGGCGGCGCACTGCCGAATGCGTTCGAACCGGGAGAATTGCCCGAAATCGGGTTGCAATCAGTCGGTGCGATTATCGGAATTGATCTACAAAAAACGGGAAGCCAACCATGAGATATGCAGATATCACCCAGCGCCTCGCCGGTCTTGGTGGTGCCAAGTGGGATGTTCACGTTAGGGCAAAAGCCCTTCGTGCAAAGGGGCATGACATTCTGGAACTGACGATTGGCGAACCGGACGTCCCCACCCCACAGGTATTGATCGACGCGGCCACGGCGGCCATGCAGGCCGGGCGCACGGGATATTCCGATGGACATGGGGAACCGGGGTTGCGGGCAGCCTTGTCCGGACGTTATTCGCAACGGACGGGACGCACGATCAGCGCCGATCAGGTGATGTGTTTTCCCGGCACACAGACCGCCTTGTTCGCCGTTATGATGGGCATCGCGGACAGCGGGTGTGAAGTGCTGGTCGGCGATCCGATGTATGCAACCTATGAGGGCGTGATCCGCGCCAGCGGGGCCGACATGGTGCCAGTGCCCCTGCGCCCCGAGAACGGATTTCGTCTGGCCGCCGACGACCTTGCTGCCCGTATCACACCCAGAACGAGCGCGATCCTTCTGACGACGCCGCACAATCCCACAGGGTCCATTCTGACGCCGGCGGACATAGATGCGATTGGCGCGCTGGCGCTGGCACATGATCTGTGGATCATCTCGGACGAGGTCTATGAAGACCTGATTTTCGACGGGGAAACCTTTACGTCTCCCCTGTCGCGGGCCCCTTTTTCCGACCGGGTGATTGTCGTGTCGTCAATCTCCAAGTCACATGCGGCACCGGGCTTTCGCAGCGGATGGTGCATCGGTCCAAAGGCCTTTACCGAGGCGTTGTTGCCGCTGTCCGAAACCATGTTGTTCGGCAATCAGCCATTTATTGCGGACATGACCGAACAAGCTGTGCGCAACGGATCAGATGTGGCACCGGGCATGTGCATGCGTTTTGCGGCCCGCGCCCGCCACCTTGCAGACCGTCTGACCCAAGACAGCAATCTAAGGGTCCACACACCACAGGCGGGCATGTTCGCGATGATCGACGTGTCTTCGACCGGACTTAACGGAAACGACTACGCACTGCATTTGCTGGAGCACGCGCATGTTGCCGTCATGCCGGGCTCGTCCTTTGGCACGACACTGGACAATTGGGTGCGCGTCGCGCTGACCGTCGATGACGACGCGTTCGACATGGCCTGCGCACGGATCATCCAACACGCCACTCAGTTGCAGTTCGAGACCGCATGACGAGCGTCGGAGAGGTCCTTGTAGCCCAGTTGGAACAGCGGGGCATCACCTGCGTCTTCGGCATTCCCGGTGTGCACACGATCGAGCTGTATCGCGGACTGGCGGCGTCAACCATTCGGCATGTCACGCCGCGCCACGAACAGGGGGCCGGGTTCATGGCTGATGGCTATGCGCGGGTGTCGGGCAAACCCGGCGTGGCCTTTGTGATCACCGGGCCGGGCTTGACGAATACACTGACTGCAATGGGTCAGGCGCGTGCCGACAGTGTACCGATGTTGGTGGTGTCGGGCGTGAATGCCCTGCCCGACCTTGGCAAAGGGCTGGGTCATTTGCACGAGTTGCCCGATCAACAGGGGTTGGCGCGCGCAGCGGCGCTGGTCTCTGAGCGGGTCGAATTGCCCGAGGGGCTGTCGCACGCATTGGACAAGGCGTTCGCCGCGTTCCAATCTGGACGACCGGGTCCAGCGCATATCGAAATCCCGCTGGACGTGGCCGGGCAGGAAACGACGCATACAACGCCTGCCCCCGTGCACCGGTCCCCACCGGACATAGACCTCGATCAGATCGCACAGGCGGCTGAGCTTTTGGCCTCTGCCCACGCCCCCGTCATTCTGGCGGGTGGCGGGGCGCGGGTGGCCGCGCCCGCCCTTCAGGATCTGGCCGAAAGGCTGGATGCGCCAGTGGTGCAAACCGTGAATGCACGCGGTGTCATGTATGCCCATCCATTGGGCATCCCTGCCAGTCCAAGCCTTGGCGCCGTGCGCGCGTTGATCAACGCTGCCGATGTGGTTCTGGCCATCGGAACCGAGCTGGGGCCGACAGACTACGACATGTATGCCAGCGGAACGATGCCGGTGTTGAACAACCTGATCCGTATTGACCTGTGCCCCGATCAATTGCCCCGCCATCCCGCCAGGGTTCCGATCCTTGGCGATGCCCTAGACGCCCTGACCGCGCTGAATACGAATCTCAAGGGCCATAATGCTGACCGGAATGGCGCGGCACGGTCGGATCAAGCCCGGCACGCGGCCTTCGACGAGATTGGCCCCGATATGCGGGCGCTGAATGCTGTCCTGAATACGATCCGCGACACGATCCCCGGCGCCATCATCGTCGGGGATTCCGCCCAGCCGATCTATGCCGGAAACCTGTATTACGACCACGACCGCCCCGGTGGCTGGTTCAACGCCGCTACCGGTTTTGGCGCATTGGGATACGGCATTCCAGCGGCGATTGGCGCGGCCGTGGCGGACCCGACCGCCCCGGTTATCTGTCTGACCGGCGATGGCGGCGCGCAGTTCAGCCTGCCCGAACTGATGTGCGCGGTGGATGAAAACCTTCCGATCACCTTCGTGATCTGGAACAACCATGGCTATCAGGAGATCGCGACCTCAATGCAGGATGCAGGTGTGAGCGTTGTGGGCTGCGACCCAACCCCGCCCGACTTTGAGCATATCGCCCGGTCGTGTGGAATGCCGTTCTGGCGCTGCACCCCTGACGATGTTTCCAGCACTCTGCGCGCCGCACGCGATGAACGCGGCCCGACGCTGATCGAAATTCAAGCGCCAAATCAGGCGCGCTTTCCCAAACCAAGCGAGACACTCCATGACTGACCCGACCTATGAGTTTACCCGCGCGATCACCCGCCGCCCCTCGGCCAGCATCTCGGATGGATTGCGTGCCAAAGACATTGGCACGCCCGATCTGGACCAGATGCTGAAAGATCACGCGCATTATGTCGCCACGTTAAAAAAGACCGGGGCGGAGGTGATCGAGCTGCCTGCGCTGGATGACTTCCCCGACGCGGTCTTTGTTGAAGACACAGCCCTGTGCCTGCCCCGGGGCGCGGTGCTGATGCGCCCCGGTGCCTCCAGCCGCATGGGTGAAGTGGCGCATATGGCCCCTGCCCTGCGTGACCAATATGACGACCTGCGCGAAATCTCCGGGCCGGGACATATCGAGGGCGGCGATATTCTGGTCACGGGTCGCGAGATTCTTGTCGGGCGGTCTGACCGGACCGACGCCGCCGGGGTTGCCGAACTGGCAGAGATCGTCAGGGAATGGGGCCATAACCTGCGTGAAGTCTTTACCCCACCGGGCGTCTTGCATTTCAAGACCGACTGTTCGCTGCTGGATGGAGAGACGATCCTGTCCACCCGACGTCTGGATGCCTCTGGCTGTTTTGAGGGGTACAGGGTTTTGCACGTGGCGGACGGCGAAGAAGCTGCGGCCAACAGCATTCGTTTCAACCAGTTTGTGTTGATGCCCGCGGGCTTTCCCCGCACCTCCGAGATGCTGAGTAACGCTGGCTACGACGTGGTCGAAATCAACAATTCGGAATGCGCCAAGCTGGATGGCGGTATGTCCTGTCTGTCGCTGCGTTTCTGAACACACCGACAGCACGTGCAAAGGAAAAGACCGCCTCGGTCGAGGCGGTCTTTGTTGTTTTCTTACGCGGCGTCTTTGATAGACCGTCGTTCAGATGACAGCCCCTTGCCGATGGCAATACACATCAGCAACAGCACAACCGTGAAAGGCAGCCCGGTGGAAATCACCATGGATTGCAACGATTGCAGCCCGCCGGCGCTGAGCAGCAGCACAATGGCCACCGCGCCTTCAAAGATGCACCAGAATGCACGCTGCGGCACCGGGGCGTCGATCTTCCCCCCTGCCGTGATCGTGTCGATCACCAGCGAACCGGAGTCTGACGATGTAACGAAGAACACGACCACCAGCATGATCCCGACCAGCGAGGTAATCCCGGCCAGCGGCATGACATCAAGCATCTTGAACAGCTTGAGCTCCAGCGTGGCTTCCTGCGCCAGCGTATAGCCGTCATTGATGACCTGGTGCAGCGCCGTGCCGCCAAAGACGGTCATCCACAGCACACACACCATCGACGGGATCAACAGAACGCAGATGATGAACTCGCGCACTGTGCGGCCCCGGCTAACGCGGGCGATGAACATGCCGACGAAAGGTGACCAGCTGATCCACCACGCCCAATAGAAGGATGTCCAGCCTTGCATGAAGTTCACATCTTCGCGCCCGACCGGGTTTGACAGGGCTGGCAGGTATTGCAGATAGGCCCCCAGCGACGTGAAGAACAACTTCACCAGATAGATTGTCGGGCCGACCAGCAGCACGAAAATCAGCAACAGGAAGGCAAGGCCCATATTGATCTCCGACAGTACTTTCACACCGCCATCAAGGCCACGAAGCACGGATACCAGCGCAATCGCGGTGATGACCGAGATCAGGACCACCTCGGTCGTTGATCCAACGGGCAGGCCAAACAGCTCGTTCAGGCCAGCATTCGCCTGCGTCGCGCCAAAGCCAAGCGAGGTCGCCAGACCAAACAGCGTGGCGAACACTGCCAGCGTGTCGATGATATGCCCGACCCAACCCCAGACGGCATCGCCAAAGATCGGATAGAAGGCCGAACGGATCGTCAGTGGCAGGCCCTTGTTATAGGAAAACAGCGCCAGCGACAGCGCCACGATGGCATAGATCGCCCAAGGATGCAGACCCCAGTGAAAGATCGTTGCGGCCATACCAAGGCGGACCGCTGCGTCCTGATCCCCACTGGCAGCCCCCAATGGCGCCCAGTCCGTGCGCACACCGTTCTCGGCCGCCGTTCCCCCGAGCGAGGACGAGAAATGACTCATCGGCTCTGAGACACCATAGAACATCAGCCCGATGCCCATCCCGGCGGCAAAAAGCATGGCGAACCAGCCGATATAGCTGTAATCGGGCGTCGCCTCGGTGCCACCAAGGCGCACGTTGCCCCACGGGGTAACGATCAGCGCGATACAGAACAGCACAAAAATGTTCGCCGCGCCAAGGAAGAACCAGTCAAAGCCTTTGGTCACAGCGCCGAACAGCCAGCTGAACAACGCATTCGACTGTTCTGGCAAGGCCAGCGTGTAAAAGACGAAGGCCACGATCGACATTCCCGAGATCAGGAACACCGGGTTGTGGATATCAAAGCCAAACGGCCCGACCGAGCCTTCGACGTTGTCCTCTCCTATTTCGTAGTCGGTTTCGATGAGTTGGGTGGTGCCATCGGGGCTTGGAATGCCCTCCAGCTCCTCCGTGTTGGGTGATTGGTCGACCATACGGCGTCCTTTCTGTTTTAGTTGGCGCGTGTTATCGCGCGATCAGCCACGGATCAGCATGACGGAAGCCTTGCTGTGAGCCGCCAGATGCGCCCCGTGCCCGGACCAAAAATAGTCGCTCACGCCCGGCGGATGTGTCGCCATAACGACCAAATCGGCACCAATTTCGGAAACTGCGTCCTCAAGATTCTGATTCATCTGCGTTGCCGGATCGTGGCTAACGATCATGTGGCTTGATGTTGGAACACCCAGAATTGCCCCCTGTTCGGCGGCAAATTTCTCTAGTTTCTGGTTGAATTCTTCAGGGGTGCGGCCCATTTCGCTGGGTGTCGATACCGTGACACCTACAAAGCAAATCTCGGCCCCGTTTGACCGGGCCAAATCGCCCGTGACAGTCATCGCCTTCGCAAGCTTGTCTACATGCGCAAGATCGACTGGTGAAAGTATCTTTTTGAACATCTTCCCTCCTGTATCCGACGGCGTACGTGTCGCCGCTTGTTGCCGGGTGGTGCCAATTCGAAGATTGGCCGTCCTCTGCTGGAAACGCGGGCCCCGCTAGATGGGCAGACCCAGTGAACCAGAGTGACAGGGCCAGTCTTGCATCCATGACCGCAGCAATCAACCCACCGGAATTTCTTTGTTTTTCCACCGTCATCGGCCATTTCGCCGGAGGATCACATCTATCCCAACACCACGCATATCAACGCGATCATTGATCCGGCATCCGTCGATGGACACCAAAATCCGACCACCGAATAGACAATCATGGCATGACGAGAAGCGGGATTTGAAGGGAGAGTGGCGGACAGGAAGGGATTCGAACCCTCGAGACGGTTTCCCGCCTACGCACTTTCCAGGCGCGCGCCTTCGACCACTCGGCCACCTGTCCGAGGGCGTTGCTACAGCAAAAACCCAAGCAGGTTCAAGCCGTCATTGCGATTTTCCAGAAAGGATTATTGCCCCGATGGGCGCGCCTGTCACATTGGGGTCGTGCCAGCCTGCGTTGTAAGGCCAATCAGTCCACCAGATGGATGTTGAACCGACGGTTCAGGCGGCTTTTCTTTTCAACCTTGCCGAAGCGGACAGGCCCGATTTCCGAGGTGCGGCGAACATGGGTGCCGCCACAGGGTTGAAGGTCAACCTGTTCGTCCCCGGTGCCGATCCGCACAAGGCGCACTTTCCCCGCCCCCTTTGGCGGCTGAACGGACATGGTTTTCACCAACCCGGGATTGGCGTCGAGTTCTTTGTCAGTGATCCAACGCTCGGACACCTCAAGGTCGCGGGCGATCAGCGCGTTCAACGCATCTTCCAGTGCCTGCTTGTCTTCGGGCGGTTCTTCCATCGCGAAATCAAGTCGTGATTTCTGCGCGCCGATCTGGCCGCCCGTGACGGGCAAGGGAATGATCACCGACAGAAGATGCAACGCCGTGTGCATGCGCATATGTCGCAGACGCGTCCCCCAATCAAGCGATTGCATGACCTGTGTGCCGACGGGAGGAAGCGCATCACCCTCTTCTGGGACAAGGGCGATATCCGCGCCGTCCCCTTTCAACGTATTGATCACGGACATCGACCCGCCATCCCAGGTCAGGGCGCCGCGGTCCCCCGGTTGGCCACCCCCGTTCGGATAATACAGGGACCGGTCAAGCACCACGCCGCGTTCGGCATGTGACACGACCCGCCCTGTCGCCTGCTGCATATAGGCGTCTTGCCGAAACAATGCCTCAGTCATCGCCTTCCTCTCCCACGCCGGTGTCGGTCCCGGCATCATCCATGTCATCGACCGTCAGCATCTTGGACATGGTGTTTTTGTTCGGGGTATCAACTTTGTCCGGGTCGTTGCCTGTCGCGCCCGACGTTCTCGTCGCGTCGGTCAATGCCTCGGGATTGCGCAGCCAGATGTCACGCTGCGCGAACGGGATCTCAATGCCTTCTTCCACAAAGCGACGGGCGATTTCGTGATTGATCTCGCTCTTCACCGACAGCATGTAGTTCACATCACTCAGGATCGCCCTGATCTCGAAATCCAAGCTATCTGCACCGAATCCCTGAAACACCACCGCAGGGGCAGGTTCCACGGTGACCATAGGGTGGTTTTCCGCGATTTCACGCAATATCGCCTCGATCCGCCTTGTGTCTGATCCATAGGCGACACCGACCGGGATGATGACCCGGCCGATCGAGTTGCCGCGCGTGTAATTCGTCACCACTCCCGACACCAGGTCACTGTTGGGCAGGATCACATCGGTGCGATCAAACGTCTCGATACGGGTGGCCCGCACGGAAATATCGCGGACATACCCCATCTGGCCGCCGACTTCGATCCAGTCCCCTTCCGAAATCGGGCGTTCGATCAGAAGAATGATGCCCGAAACGAAGTTGGACACGATGGTCTGAAGACCAAAACCGATGCCCACCGACAAGGCACCCGCGATGATCGCGATGGAACTCAGGTCAATGCCCGCTGTCGTGATGGCAATCACCGCGGCAAGGAAGATCCCCAGATATCCTACGCCGACCGCGATGGCGTTCTGGCCGCCCTTGTCCAGCCGGGTTTTCGGCAGGATCGAGCTGCGCAGGGCCGATTGCGCCCCCCGCGTCGCGACATACCCGATGCCGAAGATCAGCGCAAAGATCATAAATGTGCGTGGCGTTATCCGCGCTTCGCCCAGCTGGAAACCTTGTTGAAACGTCGCCCAAAGCTCGGACAGTTCGGTCGGGCGCACGCCCCAGATCAGGGCCATGATCGGCAACGACAACACGACCAGAACCGATGTCATGAGGACAGGCAGCAAAGCCTGATCCGCCTCATCTTCGTCAAGCTTGCGCGCGACCCCATACACACGGATCAAAAAGACATGCAGCAGCGACAGAACCGCAATCACGCCCATGGTCAACACCATGGGGAACAGGATAGAGGAGGCCAGCGACGTGTATCCAATCGCGGCCAAAACGGGCGCAGCGATACCGACAGCGGCACAGGCCTGCCCCATCAACAATACGGCGCGCTCGCGGAATGTCTTTACATCACCATCTGACTGGAGTTGGATGTTACGCCGCAACGTCCGGCCCATGCGCATCAACAGGTATCCCGTTGCAAGGATGGCCGGGAAGGACAGGACGGCGAAGGTGCCGCTGGAATAGCCTTCGTGTTTGGACAGGTTGGTCAAAATGGGCCATAGGCCCAGCAACATGCCCAGCAATGCCACGTTGACCCGGGCCTCGGTGCGCAAGGCTGCCCGTGGCAAATCGATCAACGGCGCGCCGCCACTTTCCGTTGCAAACAAACGGGTGCCAATCCACAGGCTGATGAACAGGCTGAACCCAAACCACGGCAGCAGGTCGGCAATCACCTGGCCACGCAGGCCAAGAACGCCAGCAAGGTTCAACGCCACCATCAGAATGAAAATCCCGATCATCGGGGCAAGCACCTGACCGATTGACACAAGGAAGCCGATCACGCCACGTGCCGATCCGCGCCGACGTTCGCGAACCTTGTTGCCAAGCCGCATGATCCAGGCCCGGCTGCGTGTCAGCAGCAAGATCGAAACAACCAGAAGCAACAGGGTCACCGGCAAGTCGGCCCGCAGATCCCGCCGCTGTGCATCGCTGCCCCAGTTTTCGCGCACCTCTGCGACTGCAAGGTCCAGCGTTGTCTTGAGGTCCGTGAACGCCTTTGGCCAAAGGACCAGATTGATCGGGCTTGGGCCCAGGGCCAACATCTGATCGGTCTGTCGCGACCGCATCAACGTGTCGATTTTGCTGATCAGAACATCTGCACGGGAATAGGCTTCTTCTGCTTCCTGAACCGGCAACCGCGCTGCGTTCAGCTTCGTCGTCAGCTCGCTGCGGCGTTGGGTCAGAACGGCGGGCTCTGATCCGGCAGTCTCGGGTTCCGGTCCCAAGGTCGCCAACTGGGTTTTCAGCGTGTCGATACGTATCGAGTTTTCTTTCTGCGCCTCGCTGAACAGGTTCCGCCAGTCGGTCAGTTCCAGTCGCAGGTCATCAAGCACCTTGTCCGATGCCCGGTTCTGTTCGATCGCCCGCTCCGCACGGTTGGCCACCTGATCCCAGACTTCGTAATCCGGCACACCGTCGTCCGTGACCACATAGGCTGGCGTGCGTTCTGCGGCCGGCTCAGCCGCATCCAGAGCCAGCGCGCCAAACGCGGTGAAAAGCGCCAGAAGGGCCGCTAATCCGGCCGTCAGAAGGCGGGTCATTCAACCTCCTCAAACACCTCGGGAAGCATCGCCGGACCACGGTCCAGCCAGTCCGGCACCGGCAGTTCTTTTTCCCGCAGGAAGTCCGGGTTGAACAGTTTCGACTGGTAGCGTGTGCCGTAATCGCACAAGACCGTCACAATGGTGTGGCCGGGGCCCATTTCTTTCGCCATGCGGATCGCTCCTGCGACGTTGATCCCCGATGATCCGCCAAGACACAGACCTTCGTCTTGCAACAGATCAAATATATAAGGCAGGGCCTCTTCATCCGGCACTTGCCACGCCATGTCAGGCGTGAACCCCTCAAGGTTCTTGGTGATCCGCACCTGTCCGATCCCTTCCGCGATCGAACTGCCCTCCATCGCGATCTCGCCGGTGGTGTAATAGCTGTAAAGCCCGGCGCCCATTGGGTCCGCAATACCGATTTTCACGCCTTTCGGCTGCAACGCCATGCCTACCCCGGCAAGCGTGCCACCCGATCCAACCGAGCACACGAAGCCGTCAACCTTGCCTCCGGTCTGCTCCCATATCTCGGGGCCGGTGGTTTCGATATGGGCCACGCGGTTGGCGACATTGTCGAACTGGTTGGCCCAGATCACACCATTGGGTTCTGTCTTGGCCAGCTTTTCGGCCAGACGACGCGAATAATGCACGAAATTGTTGGGGTTGCGATAAGGGGCTGCGGGCACCTGTACCAGCTCGGCGCCAGCCAGCCGCAGCATATCCTTCTTTTCCTCGGACTGGGTTTCGGGGATCACGATAACCGTCTTGAACCCCATCGACGCCCCAACCAGCGCCAAACCGATCCCGGTGTTGCCCGCCGTGCCTTCGACAATGGTGCCGCCCGGTTTCAAATCGCCCCGCGCGACCGCATCCTTGATGATATACAGCGCCGCCCGGTCCTTGACCGACTGGCCGGGGTTCATGAACTCCGCCTTGCCAAGAATTTCACAACCGGTCTGTTCCGACGCTTTTTTCAGTCGGATCAATGGCGTATTGCCAACGGTCGCTTCCAGATCCTGCTTGATATCCATCTTCTGCCCCATGTGTCGCGTTTCCCTATAATCTGTAGGGGTTGGCAGAAGGGGGTTCAAGGGGGCGCGGATCAGCTTTGGGCCCGAAGCGCCTCGCGGTTCGTGGACAGCCACAACGCACACAAGACCAGCGGGCCGCAGGCGACTTCACCGCTGAGGACTAGGTCCATCAATTGTGCGAAGGAAATGACATGGCTGCGAATATCCTCGACTTCCGCTTCCGCGCCCCCGATCCCCGCAGCATGATCGGGCAGGTCACACAGCGCCACGTAGGTGTAGAAGAACTCAGTGCTTGAGCCGGGGGCTGGGATAGTGGTGCGGCAGCGCCAGCAGGCGCTCGAGTTTCAATCCCGCCTCTTCCATGGCTTCGCGGTGGGCGCAATCTTCGGGCGTTTCGCCCGCGTCGATACGGCCCGCGATGGGTTCCAGCAACCACGGATGAGGATCACCGCGCATATGCGGGCCCATGCGGAATTGCTCGATCAGCATCACGCGGTCGCGCACCGGGTCATAAGGCAACACGATCACCGCATCCGTGCCAATGAAGGCCGCGCGGTTCACAACCTCGCTCATTTCGCCGGAATAGCGGCGGAAGGACAGGTCTTGCTCTTCCATCGTAAAAAAACGGGAATAGGGGCGACTGCTTGCGCGAATGTCGATATCCCCTGCCCCGAAACTGGCGCGAAGCGTCGTCGGGATTGTGTTGGCCCGCGCACGCACGCGGCTTGCCGCACGTGCGCGGATCATCGGGAACCTCTGGGCGATCACCTCGGACGGCACCTCTCCAAAGTAGGACATGACCTCTTGCGCGGCTTCCAATGTCATCGCTCCCCATCGCGCCACCCAATCGTCAAGCGACCACGGGTCGCCGGGCGCCCACAGACCGGGCGTGGGAAAATAGACCTGTGCGGATACCGCGGCAGCACCGTCATCGGGATGCACGTCGACCTGTTCTAACGCGTAATCGAACCCACCTTCATAGAAATCGAGCCGCGCGCGGGCGGTGTCACTCAACCCTTCGACCAGCAAGCCCTGCGCGCTGGCCGCCGCGTCCACTTCGATGGTTGGAAAGGGCTGGTCTTTGACCCAACTGACCCGGTGACCCGACAGCTGTGCCGGGCGCGTTTGATACCGCTCTCCAGTCAAGACCAAATCAAGCAATGGCAGGTGGCACAACGTGCCATAAAAGAACATGTTGGTCAAAGAGTTAGCCCCATTTGCGAGCGGCGTTGAACGCACACCACGACGCCAATCCGCCGCCAATCAGGGCCGCGATGATAACCTCGGCTGTGAAATATTTCTGAAAAAAGTCGACGCATATCATGAAAATGTCCTGCAGCGCCTCGATCGGGCCGTCATAGGCTTTACGAAGGCTTTGTTGGATCATCACGGAAAACGCAAAGACAAACAGGGTCAACCCGACCTGCACAAGTGTCGTAGTAAACGCATTGGCCCCAACGCTGCCAAGGCTGCGATCCGCGCGGGGGCCAAGGAACTTCCAGCCGACAAACAGCCCGACCAGAGCACATACCGGGCCGAGCTTCGACAGATCGCGCCCCTCTTCCATCAAGGGCTTGATCAGTTCGGCACAGAACCAGCCCGTGACTGCCAAAATGGCAGCGGCGACAAGTTTTGCAGCTGTCGGCATGTAACACTCCTGCTCACACGACGTTGGTATCGACGTTTTTACAGGGGCTTATGGCCTTTTTATGGCACATGTCCCAGGAAAAACAGCAGTGCGGCGCAAACCACGCAGTGGCCGCACCCGCACTCACGCAGGATTTTTCAATGTCACCTGAACCACATCACAATTGCCAGACCGAAAGGCCGCCGCACAGGACGTCAAATAGAAGTTCCACATCCTCTTGAAACGGTCGTCAAAGCCAAGCGCCGCGACCTGCCCCCATCTGGCATTGAACACCTCGTGCCATCGCCTGAGCGTTGCCGAATAGCTTTCCCCGAACGCGATCTGGTTTCGAAACGCCAAACCCGCTTTCTCGACCTCGGCCCGCAGCGCGGTTTTGGACGGAAGCATGCCACCCGGAAAGATGTATTTCTGTATGAAATCAACGCCTTTTCGATAGACCTCAAAGCGCTTTTCGGTGATCGTGATAATCTGCAGAACCGCCTGTGCGCCGGGGCGCAGGCATTTGCGCACTGTGCCGAAATAGATCGGCCAGTATTTCTCGCCCACCGCTTCGAACATCTCGATCGACGCAATGCCGTCATACTGGCCTTTCTCGTCACGGTAATCCTGCATCTTGATCGTCACCAGATCGGACAGGCCCGCCTTGCGCATACGCTCGACCGCGAAATCATGCTGTTCCTGACTGATTGTCAGGCCCGTCACCCGGATACCGCGCCGTGCGGCATGTTCGGCAAACCCGCCCCAGCCACAGCCGATTTCGAGCACATGATCGCCCGGCCCGACGCCTATCTGTTCGATCATCGAGGCATATTTCTGCTCCTGCGCCTTTTCCAGACTGTCCTGCCCGCTGCGAAACAGCGCCGAGGAATAGGTCATCGTGTCATCCAGCCACAGAGCATAGAAATCGTTGCCCAGGTCATAGTGATAGCTGATGTTCTTTCTGGCCCGGCTTTTGGTGTTTGCATTCATCAGATGGCGCAAACGTTCATAGGCGCGCAGGAAAATCTGCCCCGGAAAGCCGTCATATAGAATGTCGTTGTCGTCCTGTAGCAGGTCCAGAAATGCCTGCAGATCCGGCGTCGACCACCCGCCATCAATATAGGCATCGCAAAACCCAAGATCGCCTTCACGGATCAGGCGGGCGAAGACATCGGGATCATGCACATGAAGTTCGGCCACGAAGCCGGGATGCGCGCCTTCGGCACGAAACCTGCGCCCGTCCGGCATGACGAAATCCAGCCGCCCGCGGTTCATCCGGTAGGCGATGTCGAACACATTGCTAAAATAGCGCGGCAGATCGGACTGCCCCGCAGTGCTGGTCAGGATCATATCACCCCCCACGTCCGTGATCCGTACCCTTTAGGCTAAGACGGTGATGACATGGCTGACAAGACGGTTGCTTTGCGGTTGCAACAAGCCATGCTGCAACCGCAAAGCTGGCGTGACTGACAGGTGGCAACAGCTCACCCACGAAGGTTCAATTAAGACCTGTATCCGGTTGTTATATATAACTTCTCAAAGAACCTTATCCAAAGCGCCGATCAACTTCGCCACTTCGTCTTCAGATGTATAGTGGGTATAACTGACCCTCAGCACCCCGTGATCCAGGTCGATCCCCTGCGCCTGCAATGCCCGGACCGCATAGAAATCGCCGCCTCCGGCCATGATGCCCAGCGGCACCAATTGTTCAGCAATTCCCGCCGCGGGCGTTTGCGTGGCAATGGCAACGGTGGGCGCGCGGCGGCTCGCCCGTGTGGGACCAAGCAAACGCACCGAGTTCTTTGACGTAAGATAGTCCAACAGGGGTTGCAGCAAGTGCTCCTCGTGCGCGCGCATCAGGTCATGAACGCCCGCCGCCCTTGTGGCTGCATCCCCCGCGATGCCGTGATGGGCCGCCATTGCGTCAAAATAGTCTGCCATGCCTGCCGAGGCTGCGATCTGCGCGTGATCCGGCCCGGCGGGTGTAAACCGCTTATAAAGCGCATCTGCATTGAAGAAATGCCCCTGATTGGGCAACGCCTCGCCCAGTGCACGGCGGATCACCATGATCCCCTGATGCGGGCCATAGGTCTTATAGGCCGAAAACAGATAGATATCAGCGCCCAGCGCATCCACGTTCACCAACCCATGTGGCGCATAGCTGACGCCATCGACACAGGTAACGGCCCCTGCCGCGCGGGCCTTGGTGCAGATCGCGGCGACGTCGTTCACCTCGCCCACCACGTTCGAGCAATGGGGAAAACACACCAACCGCACCTTGCCATCCGCCAACAGGTCGTCCAGCGCCGCCGGGTCCAGATGGCCGGTTTCGGGGTCAATTCGCCACTCGCGGACCTCCAGACCTTCATCAGCCAATCGCCGCCATGGGCCGGAATTCGCTTCATGATCCTGATTGGTCACGACAATGGCATCCCCCGGCGCGAGATACTGCCGGAACGCCTGCGCCAACACATAGGTGTTCTGCGTGGTGGACGGACCAAAGGACAGTTCGTCCGCTTCAACCCCCATCATGGCCGCCAGACGTGTTCTGGCTTCATCCATTTCCTGGCCCGCCGACCGGGAAGCGTCATAAGGGCCATAAGGCTGCACTTTGCGCTGTGTGTAATAGCGGTTCAGACGATCAATGACCGGCTTGCAGGTATACGACCCGCCTGCATTCTCAAAGAACGCCTGCCCTTGCAGGGTCGGCTCTGAAAAAGCCGGGAATTGGGCACGCACCCAGTTGATGTCCAATTCTGTCATGATTGGCTCCTTCAGCTCGCGTTGAGGGGAACCATAGCAGCCCCCTGATCCGGCAGGTCTTCCAGCCAGTCAGCAGGTGCTGACAGCCCCGACGGTACGGGACATCTTTTTTGTGCAATGCACGGGCAAAGGGGTCAAGCCACCTGTTTAGCTGCGATGGCTGCGGTGAAGGTCGGTGAGCACCCCATCCTCTGGCCAGCGTTTGAAGGCGGCATCCAGAAGGTCCCCCGGGTGGTAATCCCCCTCGGCCATCGGATCGTCCCGCGGGACCGCAAGCGCGAAGGGCTTCAGCACATCCGCGCCAATATCCTGTGCAATCATGATGCGCAGGTCTTCAGTTGTGAATTGTCTAAGGGGCTTCTTGCGCAGCGAGGCGCATGTGGTCTCAACATACGACGCACAGCAGGGCGTTCCCCAGCGCTGCCCGTCAATCTCTTCCAGTCTTTTGTTGGTGAGGGACGCGATCGCGCCCCTCTCCTTTCTAGGCATTTACATCCACAACGACCCGGCCTTTGACACCCCCTTTAAGGATATCGGCCCCCAGTCCGGGAAGGTCTTCCAGTGTCGCAGGCGAGATCATCGCTTCCAGCTTGTCCTTCGGCAGGTCTTTGGCGATCCGCTGCCATGCCCGGACGCGGTTGTCATAGGGCTGCATCACTGAATCAATGCCCAGAAGGTTCACCCCGCGCAGAAGGAACGGGATGACCGTCGCGGGCAGATGTGCGCCGCCAGCCAGACCGACTGCCGAAACGCTTGCGCCGTATTTCATCTGCCCCAGCACACGCGCCAGCATGTCGCCACCCACGGCATCCACACAGCCTGCCCATGTTTCGGCTTCCAGCGGGCGTTTGGTGGTTTCGTTCAGCTCTTCACGCGGGACGATGGTCGTGGCGCCCAGAGATTTCAGATAGTCCGCCTGATCGGCACGGCCTGTCACAGCGGCAACTTCGTAGCCAAGACCCGCCAGAATAGCGGTCGCGACCGATCCCACACCGCCAGCGGCCCCCGTGACCAGCACCGGCCCCTGCCCCGGCTTCAGCCCGTGATCCTCCAGCGCCATGACGGCCAGCATCGCGGTGAAGCCAGCAGTTCCCACAGCCATCGCTTGACAGGTGGTCAGACCTTCGGGCAGAGGCACCAGCTTGTCCGCATCAATGCGCGCCTTCTGGGCATAGCCGCCCCATGTGACCTCGCCCACACGCCAGCCGGTCAACACGACCTTGTCGCCGGGCTTGTAGCGGTCGTCATCCGACGCCTCCACAGTGCCCGCATAGTCGATCCCCGGCACATGGGGATAGTTGCGTACAAGCCCACCGCCCTTAGCCGAGAGGCACAGACCGTCCTTGTAGTTCACGGTGGAATACTCCACGGCGACAGTCACATTGCCCTCTGGCAGCGCGTCTTCACCGATGTCCTTAATCGAAGCGGATGCCAGCCCTTCGTCGTTTTGCTCCATCATCAATGCCTTGAACATTGTCGTCTCCTCAGATCCAGAAAGTGTCATGGACGCTCGCCGCGCGCGGTCCGTCAGGTGTCATCACATCAAGCTCGGTGCCGGCATCCCAATGGGTCATACGCACCATGCCGATGGCGACACCGGTATTGAAATCAGGCGAGTTGGCGGCCGACGTCACCTGCCCCACCTGTCGATCCCCATCCATTAGGGGCCAAGCCCGGTCGCAGGGCGGCACACCGCCCAGAATCTCAATCGCCCGCACTTGTTGCACAGGGCCTTCCTTGGCCACGCGCAAAAGCGCATCACGCCCCACGCAACCAATGGCGCTTTGAGTGGAGCAGAACCGCCCCAGCCCGGCCTCATGCGGTGTGTTTTCACGGGTCATGTCGTTGCCATAGGACAGAAGCCCGCCTTCAACGCGCTCGATCCCATTCGGGCATCCCGCATGTACATCCATGCTTTTCCCCGCCTCCATCAGCGCATTCCAAAGCGGCATCCCAATGTCGGTTCCCTCGACGTAGATCTCGAACCCGCCTTGCTTGGAGTAGCCCGAGCGCGCCACGACCAGCGTTCGCCCTTGGAACTCCAGCCGCTTGTAGCGAAAGAACCGGATGTCGCGCACGGCATCGCCAAAGACAGCCGCTGCCAGATCATCCGCTTTCGGCCCCTGAATAGCCAAGGGCGAGACGTCAGGCTCATCCACCAGCACATCCAGCCGGAACCCATAGGCCAGCCCTTTCACCCACATTATCAGGTCACTGTCCGCAATCGAAATCCAGAAGCGATCATCGTCCAGTTTCACAGCCACCGGGTCGTTCAGCATCCCGCCGGTTTCATCCACCATCGGGACATAGAAACACTGCCCGTCCTGCATCTTCGACAGATCGCGCGGGGTGAGCATCTGGATCAGACGGGCAGCATCCGGGCCGCGCAGCTCGACTTGCCGTTCGCCAGCCACGTCCCAGACCTGCACGGCGTCTTTCAGATGGCGATAGTCTTCCTCCACCGACCGAAAGACGGTCGGCAGCAGCATGTGGTTATATACCGTGTAGCCCTTGACCCCGGCGGCTTCGACGCCGTCAGAGAAAGGGGTGCGCCGCAAGCGGCGGGAGGGTGAGATCAAGGCCATGTGGCGCGCTCCCGAGCATGGCGGGGCTTAACGCCCCGGCCCTTTCCAGTCGATCTGGCAAATCTCGGCGGATTTGCCGTCGAAATCCCAAACGCGCCCGAAGGCGCGCACGCGGGCCTCGTCGGCCTTGGCGACGGTGATGTCCGGACCCATCCAGTAGTTGGTGTTGGTGATCACCTGATCCGCACCGCCCTTACCCGGCACCGGGGTGATTGATCCGCGAATGGCCTTGCCAACAATCAGACGGCGGGTGTTGCCTTCGGTCTCGAACGACACCGGCGCGCGTTCGGCGCCCAGAAACTCGCTGACCAGCATCTTGAACAGCCCCGTGGTGCCTTTGGCCGCGCCGGTGAAGATGTGGCAGAGCGCTTCAAACGCCTCGTCCGAGGCACGGTCGTCGATATAGGCTGCCGCTTTCCAGTTCCCACGCGCCATACGGCCAGGGATTTCCAGCAGAAGGCCCACATTCAGACCCGCCAGATCCACGTCACCATACTGGCCGTTGTCAATGCGAATGCCCGCCCAGCCCATGCAATAGCCCTCGGTCGGCGGGTGGTCGCCAAGGCTGACCACGCAGGGGCAGAACACCGTACAGTTACAGTTAAGGATCAGCTCCCCTTTGATGGTCCATTCGACCGTGCCAATTTGCGATCCGTCCATGTTATCCTCCCTGGACAAGCGCCGCGATCCCGCCCGCAATCAGCGCCCAGCCCAAGGGGCGGGTCAGATAGCGGCCCAGATCGGGCAATTTTTCAAAAATCATGATGAGTGTAGCCAGGCCCATGAAGGCGAGGTTCATCACCCCGCCGACGAAGCCCAAAAGCATCAGCGCCCAGCAGCAACCAAGGCAGATTGCGCCCAAACGCAGGCCCAGCGCAACCGCGTTCCACCGGGTCTCGCGCCAATATTGCATGAAGAAGGTCATGGGTTGGCGGCACTGGCTGAGGCAGCTGTCTTTGAGGGACGAGAACTGGTACGCCCCTGCCCCGATCAGTAAGCCCCCGGTTAGCCACGGCGAGACGCTCTGGCCCAGCGGCGACAGAAGCCCAGCGCGGAACAGCACAAGCTGTCCGGCAGCGGCGATGGCAGCAAAGCTCAGCCAAATGGCCAGATAGCCCGCGATCAGCTCGGCAAAGCCTTGGCGTGTGCCTGCACCCGAGGCGATCATGTCGTCATAGGTGGCAAAGGTCGGCAGCGCCGTGGGGGCCATCATCGCGGCGGACATCACCGCCCACATGGCAAAAAGGCCCAGAAACCCAGCCTTGTCAGGCTCGACCACACAGAGCGAGCGCCAAAACTCGGCGCCGTAAATGCGCGACAGCTCCAAAGCATCGGATGGCAGCGCCATCGCATAGAGAAGCACCCAGCCGACAAGGATAAGCCCGAACAGCGCCAGCCAATGCGGCGCACCCATCGTTCTTATCCTTGACGAAACGGACATGGTTCCCCCATCTTGCGAGTCGGAATGATAATGTCTGACAATTGCCATTCTGGCAAGTAAATGTCTGACAATTGGAAAGTGACGCGGCGTGAAAACGGACCTGAACGAAAACGAAGACCTCTCGACCCAGATCGCAGAAGCCATTCGCGATGCCATTGTCGAGGGTAGCCTGATCGTGGATCAACGCCTGCCGTCCGAGGCGGAACTGTGCGAGAAATTCGACGTGGGCCGCTCCACCGTACGCGAGGCGTTGAAACGGCTGGCCGCGCAAAACCTGATCCGCACCCAGCGGGGCGCGTCCGGCGGGGCGTTCGTGAACCGCATGTCCTTTGAAGAGGCCTATGATCAGCAGATCACCACCTCGACCCTGCTTCTGTCCATGAACCGCGTGGATTTTGAAACGGCATGCGAGGCCCGATATGCCCTGGAACGCTCCTGCGCGCCCCTGTCGGCCCAGCGCCGCACGCCGGATCAATTGGCCACGATGCGCGCAGAAATCCACCGCCAGTCGCAGCCCGGCCTGACCGACGAGGCCTTCTGTGCCTCAGACGTGGCCTTCCACCGGGCCTTAGTGGATGGCGCGGGCAATCCGGTGCTGTCATATCAACTGGCCGGTGCAGTCGAGGCCATGCAGCCTCTGATGAACATGATCACCTATACGCAGCGGGATAGGGATCGGATTGTCGGTCTGCATACGCGACTGGCGGATGCTGCAGAGGCGCAAGATGCCGAGGGCATTGAAGATGTGCTTGAGCATTTAATGAGATACGCCTGCCAACTGGTACGGGAACGCACACAAAAGAAATAGTTCCTCGGAAACTTGAGGCGATAATGAAAACAATCTTCATTGCGGGTGCGACGGGCTATCTTGGAAGCCACCTTTGCGCTCAATTCAAAGTTGCCAACTGGCGCGTCGTGGCGCAAGTGCGCGATGCAAACTCGCAACGCGCAAAGGCGCTGGATTGCGACGCTTTGGTCCAGTCCGACCTAACTTCGGTTGATCAGCTAACTGAACACCTTCAAGGCGTAGATTCCGTCTGTTCCTGCATCGGCATTACCCGCCAACGCGATGGGGTAACCTATGAAGACGTTGATTATGGGTTGAACGCAAATCTCTTGAAGGCAGCGCTTGCTGCGCATGTTGAACAGTTTGCCTATGTCCATGTGTTCGGTGCCGAGAGCTTGCTGGACTGCAAACTTGTCGCTGCAAAAGAGAAATTTGCCCAATCCTTGAGACACGCCCCAATTCGGCACAGCATCATCGCACCTACCGGCTATTTCTCGGACATGGCCGACTTCCTGTCGATGGCCAAATCTGGGCGTGTATACCTCTTCGGCGACGGATCGATGAAGATGAACCCGATCTCGGGCCAAGATCTGGCGCAAGCATGTGTGGAGGCCATCACGAAAAATACCGAGGAGTTTCCAGTTGGCGGACCACAAGTGTTCACCCACCGGGAGCTTGCCATCCTGACCTTTGAAAGCCTCGGGAAGCCGGCCAAAATCATGCACTTGCCCATGTGGCTGAACCATTTGGTAACTTTTCTGCTCCGTCGGTTAACACCGGTGCGTATTCATGGTCCAATCGAGTTCTTTCTGACCGCGATGCGACAGGACATGGTCGCCCCGCAAACGGGGGATCAAACACTCGACGCATATTTTAGATCCCTTCAGACCAGTCACAAGACACAGAAATAGGCGAATTCCCCTTTTCAATCTCATGTCCTCTGCCTACATATAATCTGTCCTTCGGGACTATGGACATAAACGCGCTCGTAATAAGCGGATCGGACCCGGGGGCGGTACCCGGCGCCTCCACCATAATGCACTCAGGGGCATCCTTCGTTTGGGGACACCTTGATATCGTGGGGGCGAAACAGGATCGACGGACGTCTAAAGGGGTTTGCTTTGTCTCGGTGAGATACCACCGTTATCGGTTCACTTAAGCTAGTTGCAAACGACAACAAAGCTCCGGCAATGGCTCTGGCTGCGTAAGCAGTTCGGGTCGCCGATCTTAAGCCCCTGAGCCTAGCCGCTTAGGGCGGGGTTCGCAGGCACCTGGCAACAGAAGCCTGCACTTCCAAAACTATCTTCACCGACCTGATGTCAGTTACCCATCATTAAGGGTTTTGATCTAACATGGTCGTCGTGAAAACCGAAACGAATGGTATTGGAAGGAACGGCGCGTGTCCCATCTGGAGCTTCTGAAACAATGGTATGACCGGGTCTGGGTCCAACAGGACCTGGACGCAATTGGACGTTTTTTTACACCCGACATCGAAGCACAAGGCGTGATGGATTTCGGCGTCGGCCCCGATGATTTTCGTGTGCTGGCCGAGGCTTTGCTGGCTCAGGTCGAAATCAGCGCAATCCGCTTTGATCGCGAGGTCGAGTTGGGCGATTGGGTCTGGGCGACGCTGACTGTTCAAGCGGTGACTTTGGCGGATCGCAGACCCGTGCAAACCACGGGCCAGATCATGGTGCGCATTAGCAACGGACAGGTTGTCGAGGCATATAACCAAATCGATTTCCTGACCTTCTTCGAACAGCTTGGATATTTGCCACCAGATAGTCTGGCACTCTGCCTTTCAGGCGAAGGGATCGCGGCCTAGGCGGCTTTCCCCTTGCCAAGGGGCGCGGATCAAGGCCCTATCCGGCCATGACCCCCAGCCTGCCCGACCTGACCCGAATATTTGCACGCATCGGATTGATGTCCTTTGGCGGACCGGCGGCGCAAATTGCGGTGATGCACCGGGAACTGGTGGAAGATCGCCCGTGGCTTACTGAACGGCAATTCCTGAATGCGCTGTCTTTCTGCATGTTGCTGCCCGGCCCCGAGGCCATGCAATTGTGCACCTATGCCGGTTGGCGCTTGCGTGGTGTCGCGGGCGGTTTGATCGCTGGGCTTCTGTTCGTCCTCCCGGGTGCCATGGTCATGCTAAGCCTCGCCTATGCCTATGGGCGTTGGGGACAGGTGCCAGTGGTCGAGGCCGTGTTTCTGGGCGTGAAGGCAGCGGTGGTCGTCGTGGTTCTGCAAGCCCTTCTAAAGCTGGCAAGAAAAACCCTTCGGCACAGCGTTCATTGGGTGATCGCGGGAACGTCCTTCATCGCACTTTATGCATTCGACGCCTCTTTTCCGCTGGTGATCCTGACCGCTGCCTGCATCGGCTTCATCTGGATGACCTCCCGCCCCGCCACAGTGCCTCCCGCACAAGCACCATCGGCTTCCCTTTTCGCAACACTGCGGCAGGCCGCCATCTGGCTAACATTGTGGTTTGCGCCCATCATCTTGGCCCACAGCCTGGGGGCAGACATTCTGACCTCCATCGGCTTGTTCTTCTCAAAGCTCGCAGTGGCCAGCTTTGGTGGCGCCTATGCGGTTCTGGCTTATATGGCGCAAGAGGCCGTCACCACTCACGGATGGGTGTCGCCTGCTCAAATGATGGATGGGCTGGGGCTGGCCGAAACCACCCCCGGTCCGCTGATACTGGTGACAGAATTCGTGGGCTACATGGCTGGTTTTGGCCAATCAGGGCCGATATTTGCCCTACTCACCGCCGCGATGACCTTGTGGGCCACTTTCGTGCCCTGCTTTTTGTGGATCTTCACTGCGGCTCCGCATGTGGAGTGGTTGACCACCCGCCCGCGCCTGACCTCGGCATTGGAGGCGATATCGGCGGCGGTGGTCGGGGTGATCGCGAACCTGTCTCTATGGTTTGCGCTACACGTGTTTTTCGATCAGGTCACACGCGCAGACGCCGTTTTCGCCCCAAGCCTGCCAGTCGCAAGCAGTCTGAACAGCCCCGCTGTCATACTCGCGACCATCGCGGGCGTGCTGCTTTTCCGGCTGCGCGCATCTCTGCCCCTGACACTGGTGATCATGGCCATCATCGGCGCGGGGCTGCATCCGCTTGGCATCTGACCATCTTGCGTCTTTTCATCGCCACCGAATCCCGTATTCTGGGCCCAAGCAGAAGAAAGAACGCTCATGTCCGATGCCATCGACTATGGAAACCTGATGCACGACGCCATGCGGGACCTGATCCGCAAGGTTCTGAGTGACGTTTCAGCCTCTGGCCTGCCGGGCGAGCATCATTTCTTCATCAATTTCGACACCCGCCATGACGGGGTCGAGATCGCGAACTGGATGCATGATCGTTTTCCCGAGGACATGACCATCGTATTGCAGCATTGGTTCGAAGATCTGGCTGTCAGTGACGACGGTTTCTCGGTCACACTGAATTTCGGCGACGCACCGGAAACGCTGTTTGTCCCGTTCGATGCGATCAACACCTTTGTCGATCCGTCCGTCGAATTTGGACTGCGATTTGAAATGCAGGACGAACACCTTCCCGACCTGCACTTGGCCGGTGATGAAGATGGCGACATCGCGGAAGAGGCCGCGCCCGTGGCGGACCCGGAACGTGACGCGCACCCGAACGAGGACTTCACGCCCGACGCATCACACAAAGAAGCCGAGATCGTCAGACTGGACAGTTTCCGGAAATAATCTTCACGAGTGCGGCGCGGCTTTGTTCGGGCGCTACCAGCATTGAATCTGGTGTGCAGTCGTGTACAACAGCGACGGTTTTGCAAATAAAGGCGCTGTGACATGACCCAGACCCGCACCGAATCCGACAGCTTTGGCCCGCTCGAGGTTCCCTCTGACAAATACTGGGGCGCGCAAACGCAGCGCTCGTTGATGAACTTCCCAATCGGTTGGGAAAAGCAGCCGGTCGCCATCGTGCGCGCGCTGGGTGTGATCAAGCAGGCCTGCGCTGAAGCCAACAAGGCGTCGGGTGCGATGAACGCCGACATCGCGGATGCGGTCATTCAGGCGGCTTCCGAAGTGGTCGCCGGCAAGTTTGACGACAACTTCCCGCTGGTTGTCTGGCAGACCGGGTCCGGCACCCAATCGAACATGAACGCCAACGAAGTCATCGCCAACCGCGCGATTGAAATCATGGGCGGCGTTATCGGCTCGAAAGACCCGGTGCACCCGAATGATCACTGCAACATGGGGCAATCCTCGAACGACACCTTCCCGACCGCGATGCATATCGCCACCGCCATGTCAGTTCGTGACGTGCTGCTGCCCGGTCTGGAAAAACTTCTGGCGGGTCTTGAAGCCAAGGAACAGGAATTCAAGGACATCATCAAGATCGGCCGCACCCACACGCAGGACGCGACCCCTCTGACACTGGGACAGGAATTCTCGGGTTATGCCCATATGATCCGTCAAGGGATCGCGCGGGTGAAACTCGCCCTGCCCGGCATTTACGAGCTGGCACAGGGCGGCACCGCCGTCGGCACCGGGCTGAACACCAAGAAAGGCTGGGGTGAAGAGGTCGCCGCCAACATGGCCCGCATCACCGACCTGCCCTTCGTCACCGCCCCCAACAAGTTCGAGGCCCTGTCGGCCCATGACGCGATGGTGTTCATGTCGGGCGCTTTGGCTACGGTGGCTGGCAGCTGCTACAAGATTGCCAATGACATTCGTTTCCTCGGCTCCGGCCCGCGCTCGGGTCTGGGCGAATTGATCCTGCCGGAGAACGAACCCGGCTCGTCGATCATGCCGGGCAAGGTGAACCCGACACAGGCCGAAGCACTGACGCAGGTCGCCGCCCACGTCATGGGCAACGACGCCGCGATCAAGTTCGCGGGCAGCCAAGGTCACTTCGAGTTGAACGTCTATAACCCGATGATGAGCTATAACCTGCTTCAGTCCATCCAACTGCTGGGCGACGCCGCGGACAGCTTTACCGAACGGATGCTGAACGGCATTCAGGCCAATGAGCCGCGCATCGACAAGCTGATGAAGGAAAGCCTGATGCTGGTGACGGCTCTGGCGCCGACGATCGGCTATGACAACGCAACCAAGGTGGCCAAGACCGCGCACAAGAACGGCACGACGCTTAAGGAAGAAGCAATCGCGCTGGGGTTCGTGGACGAAAAGACCTTTGACGAGGTGGTGCGTCCCGAGCAGATGATCGGCCCGAAGGACTGATGGTCGGGTCTGGTTCAGGGCCGGTCAACCTGAACCGGTATCGCAAAGAAAAGGCGCGGGCCGACAAAAAGGCCCGCGCGGATGAGAACGCCGTAAAATATGGACGTACTAAGGCCCAAAAAGCGGCCGAAAGCGCGGATAAGGCCCGCGCGGAACGGCTGCTGGACAGTCACAGGACCGACCCGGAATGACCGCGCGCCCTGAAAAACACTCGCTGACCCTGCACGGGCACCGCACGTCGGTGTCGCTGGAGCCGGAGTTCTGGCAAGCCTTTCGCGAGATCGCCAAGGAACGCGGCCTGCCGTTGAATGCACTCGCCGCCGAGGTGGACGCGGCACGCGGCGTGGACCGGGGTCTGGCCTCGGCGATCCGGGTTTATGTGCTGAATCACTATCGGGGTTAAACACCCCACCGATAACAGGAACAACATGAAAACTTCAACAATGACCGAACCGACCCGGAAGAAGGCCAAATTGATTTACCAAATCATGTCAACTTTGCGGGTCTTGGATGCCGATATGAACATGAACCAAGTGGTGTGTTTGTGTTGGATTGCATTGAACGAAGGTCGCACTCAGGTTGAATTGCGCCAAGAACTAGGTATGGCGTCATCGACCTCCTCACGCAGCCTAGCGGCCCTCTCTAAAATGCACCGCTTGGGTAAGCCGGGTCTGGACCTGATCGAGTGGGTTGAGAACCCAGATGACCGCCGCGCAAAGTTGTTGTTCCTCACCACACGAGGCAGGCACCTCATGGGCGAGCTGGTGGACGCCATCCGGTAACCCGGCTTTAACCCTGATAGGGCAGGCTTGTCTCATGCCTGTTCCCGCCCCTCTCACACCTGACGCCTGGATGCTCCATCTGTTCAGTTCGAAAGCTGCCCGCCAAGGCGCCGTCATCCGTCGGAAGATTCGCGACATCGAACGCTATGTCGGCCGCGCCGCGTTTGAGGCCGAGTTGCGCCGCCGTGGCTATCACGCGGTCGAGAATGCCGGGCAATTGGTGATCTTCTGCAACCAGGAACCAATCCGTCGCGTCGTGTGATCGTTTTCGTGCACGAAAACGCAGCGGAGAAATGGATTTCTCCGCATCACCCACGCGGTGTCAGTTTCAACCAGATCCCATCCTTTCCCCGCACGGTCAGATGCGCCACCGGAATGGCGGGCTTGTCGGCCACAAGGTCGAACCGATAGGCGCGCACCAGCATCGACAGGATCAACGGCCCCTCGATCATCGCGAAACCTGCACCGGGGCACACCCTTTGCCCGCTGGAAAACGGGATATAGGCGCTCCGCAAACAGGTTTTCCCATTCGCGGTCTGAAACCGGGTCGGGTCAAATGCATCCGGGTCGTTCCACAAGCGTTCATGGCGGTGCAGATGCCACGGGCTGAGCACGATCTGGCTGCCTTTGGGCACGTCACGGCCCCGGAAGCGTTCGGGACAGCGGGTCTCACGCACCATCATCGGCACCGGGGGATAGAGGCGCAGCGCCTCGCGAAACACGTCGCGCGACAGGCGCAGACGTGACATGACTGAAAAATATATCTTGTGGGGGTCGATCTCGGCCCGTGCTTCCTGGGCAACACGATCCTGCCATTCGGGATAAAGCGCCAGAAGATACAGCGCCCAGGCCAGGGCCGAGGCGCTGGTCTCGTGCCCCGCAAGGAAAAAGATCGCCACCTGATCGACCATTTCACCGGTATCGAACCGCTCACCCGTCTCGGGGTCGTTCGTGGTCATGATCTTGGTGGCCAGATCGTCAGGCGCGGTGCCCTGCCCGATATCAGCCATACGCGCGGCGGTCAGATTCTCGATCAATCGCCGGATTTCGCGCGCGGTCTGTTTGGTCTTGCGGCTGTGAAAGCGCGGCATCCAGCGCGGCAGGGGCAACAAAGCCCCAAGGTTCACAACGGGTTGCGCGCGTTGATGGTCGCGGAACCTTTGAAACACCTGCCCTGCAACCTCGTGTTCGATGGGAATCGAAAACAGCGTGCGGAAAATCACGTCGGCAGCGACATGACTGGCATGGCTTTCCAACTCTATCGGACGCCCATCGGCCAAGGGGTGCAGACGATCCACGGCAGACACGGCCGCGTCCCACATGGCCGGGAACACTTCTTTCAACCGCCCGCCTTCGAAAGCCGGGTCGATGATCCGGCGTTGGCGTTTCCAGACCGCGCCGTTGGTGACAAAAACGGAACCGCCCAGAAGCGGTGCCAAACCTTCGCGAATGCGATCAGATTTTGGGAAGTCGTCAGGCCGGTCTTTCAGCACCAGATCGACCAGCGTTGGGTCATTGCACATGTAGCTGCGAAAAAACGGTGTGCGAAACTCGGCCATCCACGCCCGATAAAGCCGCGCGGGTTGGGCCGACAGGATGTCGCGACGAAACAGTTTTGCATAGCGCCACAGCGACACCCGCCCACTGCGCGACGGTGGTTTCGGGGGCAGGCGATAGGTCATGGGGCCATGCTCGTAAACTTCGACACCGGGGTTTCAATGCGGCTGGCTGACGGGCGGCGGTCACGATAGCGGTCTGCCAAGGTCAATGGCCCGGCAGTTATTTGAAAGTAGTCGTAGTCACCGGGTCGATCAAAAGCGCAGAGATATTGAAAATGCAGCCGGAAGAACCGCCAGCGAAGCTCCTTCCACCGCGCGGGGCTGAGTGTTTTTGAAAAGGCTGCCGAAACAACCAAGGGCCATTTTTTCTCCCTGTCCGGTGCTACACCCGACACCGCGACAGGATCGCATAAGGCAAAGGCGCAGCCATCGCCGGGGGCGGTGACATCGACCCACGTGATGCTGTCCTGAACGCTCATCTCATGCAGGTCACGCCGTAGCCGATGCGCATCGGGCAGAAAACTGACCATTGGCACCACCTGTCCAAGGCTGAGAAACGCCAGTGCCGGACCATCTTTTGAAACGCGCCCCGCCCGCGCAAGATCCGCCAGCACCGACACAGCCAGATGCGCACCCGAACTGTGGCCCACCACCAAAACCTCGTCCACGTCCGAGCCGAGCGCCTCGGCAATCTGGTCGGCGAATATCCCCATGCGCGCCTCAAGCTCGGGCGGATTGGCGCCATTGGACCGTGCGGAATAGGCGTAATCATGCATCAGATAATAGACATAGAGCCGGTTATCGACCTTGCGAAACCATTGCAACAAGACGGCCACCGTGCTTGCAAACCCAACCCAGTAACCCATCACCATCGCCTCGGGCCTCAGCGTCAGATGCCCGGCAAAAAACGCGGCGACATGACCAAGGATATGCCCAAGCAGCAGCGCAAGGATCAATTGCAGGATCAGCATACCCACCGGATAAAGCGCCGCGATCACCGGCCCTTTGCGCAGGCGCATCAATCGCCACAAGGTGCCCGAAGCGATATAGGTCCACGCCGTGCGCGCCATCAGAAGATAGGTCTGCGCGATGTTGAGCTTCATGCTGTCGCGCACGATATCGGCCCAGACCAGCACATCGAACTCGGCCTCGGTCTCGACCCCGTCCATCCGGCCCGTCACTTGCCAGCCATATGTGCCCGGTCCCTGCCGCCCGATCAGGTCGATCTGATAACCCGAGATCGCCGCTTGCGCGGCCCCTTCCTTGCGATACAGCTCGCGATATCTGCGCGGATGAATCGGGTCGTAACCGGGGATGTAGAACACCCTGCGGCGGCGCACATTTGCGCGAGATTGCGTTGCGGGGGCGTCGTTCGGTCTCATGGGCCCGGCCTGTCTGCTTCGACCTGCAGACTAGCCGGAAAAACAGGCGAAATTAAGCCCTTATCTGGCAGGTCCGCTGTCAGCCAAGCGTGGCCAAGGCCGGGAAGGTTTCAAGCAACCAATAGGAAAATCGCGAAAAGCCACCGGTCAGCATCATCAATCCGATGGTCCACAAAAGCAGACCCATAATCCGCTCGATCCGCTCCATATGTCGTTTCATGAAGTTCATGACGCCGGTCATACGGGGGAAAAAGGCTGCGACCAGAAGGAACGGGATGCCCAGCCCCGCCGCATAGATCGCCAGCAATGTTGTGCCCCGCGCGATGGATCCTTCGGATGCTGCCAGCGACAGGATCGCGCCCAGCTGCGGGCCGATACAGGGTGTCCAGCCAAAGGCGAAGGCCAGCCCCAGAAGATAGGCGCCGAACGCGCTCCCCCCTTGGTCGCCAGCATCAAGCCGCGCCTCGCGATTGAGGAACGGGATCGAGATCACGCCCAAAAAATGCGCCCCGAAAACCATCACGACGATACCGGCGAAAGTCGAGAAAAGCTGTTGATTTTGCAGGAAAAACGCCCCGAACGCCGAGGCTGCAAAGCCAAGAAACAGAAAGACGGTGGACAGACCCATCACGAAAAACAGCGCGGCCAGCGTTGCTTTGCGCGCGGCGCTTCGCCCCTCGCTCATCTCGCCCATGCTGACACCGGACATATAGGCAAGATAGGGCGGCACGATGGGCAGGACGCAGGGGCTGAGAAAGCTCAATATCCCCGCCACAAAGGCGATGATCAGGGCCGGCAGCAGGCTGGCGTCGATAAGGTCAAATCCAAACATACCCACCACATAGCGCGGGAAATGCGCGCCGTCACCTGCCGGATCGTCACAACTGCGCGACATATTGGTACACCCGACAATCGGACGCGCCGATGGACAGAACCGCGCCAAACGCCTATGGGAAGATATGGAGTTTGACGACGATCTGGACGCATTGGGGCTGCTCTGCCCCCTGCCCGTTTTGAAGGCGCGTAAGCGTTTGAAGTCGCTTGAGAAAGGTCAGGTTCTTCGGGTGCAAGCAACCGATCCGGCCGCCGTGATCGACGTGCCGCATTTCTGTGCCGAACAGGGTCATGAGTTCCTGGGCCGCGAAGAGAACGGGACGGCCACGCATTACTTCATCCGCAAAGGTTAAGCCCAAAATGAAAAAGCCGGGCGATGCCCGGCCTTTCCTTTTCTTCGGTTTAGCGGCCCAGTGACCACCACCCCTTGCGCTTCGGCTTCGGCGGTTCGTCGGCTTTCGCCTCGGGCTCGGGCGCGGCGGCCGGTGCGGCGCTTGCCATTGCCGGTTCCGGCACCTTCTCGGTGGACGGCGCGTCATCTGCCACCTCGTCGACCTTCTTCTTGCGCGACGTGGTCGCCCGTTTGCGTGGCGCTTTCTTGGGTTTCGCGTCGGCTTCCGGCGCGGCCTCTTCGGCTATAGGAGCATCCTCGCCCGCCTCGTCCTTGGCCTTCTTGGCGCGGGACTTGCGCGCGGGTTTCTTGGGGGCGTCCTCGACCTCGGCGTCGGCCTTGGCATCATCGGTCGCAACCTCTTCCGCCTTCGCCTTTGTGGCCCGTTTACGCGGGGCGCGCTTGGGTTTCGGCTTCTCCTCCGGCTCGGCGTCCGCCACCTCGGATGTTTCCTCAGCCGGGGCGTCGGCAGCCGCGACGGCCTCGTCATCGGCTTTCTTCGACCGGCGGCGCGGGGCGCGTTTGCGCTTGGGCTTGTCCTCGGTGCCTTCGGCAGAGGTTTCGGCCTCGGCCTCCGTTGCCGCGTTGTCCTTGGCCTCTTCCGCCGCGCCGTTCTCCTCCGACGCCTCTTCGTTCTGGTTGTCCTGACGCGCGTCGTCCCCATTGGACGACCGACGACGGCGACGACGGCGGCGACGTTTCTTGGGCTTCTGTTCTTCCTCGACAGTGTCCTCGGACACGACTTCGGCCTCTTCGACCTCGTCAATATCTTCCATCAGAGAGGCATCGACCGACACGACAGGCGCGGTTGCTTCCGGCACTGTGCGGGTCGCCGTCTTGAACTTCTCGATCGAATAGTCAGGCGAGATCAGGAACGGATCAGCCTCGATCCGAACGGCCATACCATAGCGCGCTTCGATCTGCGCGATATGTTCACGCTTGTTGTTCATCAGGAAATTCACGATGCCGACAGGTGCTTTCACCAGAACCTCGCGTGACCGGCGGCGCACACCTTCTTCTTCCAACTGACGCAGGATCGTCAGCGCAAGGTTGTCGTCCGAACGGATCAGACCGGTGCCGTGGCAATGGTTGCATGGCTGCGTCGTGGCTTCGATCATGCCCGGGCGCAGACGCTGGCGCGACATCTCGGCCAGACCAAAGCCCGAAATGCGGCCCACCTGAATACGCGCACGGTCCGTTTTCAGCTTGTCTTTCAGACGCTTTTCAACCGCATTATTGTTGCGGCGTTCTTCCATGTCGATGAAGTCGATCACGATCAGCCCGGCAAGGTCGCGCAGACGCAGCTGGCGTGCCACCTCTTCCGCGGCCTCGAGGTTGGTTTTCAGCGCCGTTTCCTCGATCGAGCCTTCCTTGGTGGCGCGACCAGAGTTCACATCGATCGCCACCAGCGCCTCGGTCACGCCGATCACGATATAGCCACCGGATTTCAGCTGCACGGTCGGGCTGAACATCCCCGACAGATAGCTTTCAACCTGGTAGCGCGCGAACAGCGGCATCTGATCATGGTACAGCTTCACGTTCTTCGCGTGGGACGGCATGATCATCTTCATGAAGTCTTTGGCGGTGCGATAACCTGCCTCGCCTTCCACGAACACCTCGTCGATCTCGCGCGAATACAGATCACGGATCGAGCGTTTGATCAGGTTGCCTTCTTCATAGATCTTCGCAGGGGCTGTGGAATTCAACGTCAGTTCGCGGATCTGCTCCCACAGCCGTTGCAGATATTCGTAATCGCGCTTGATCTCCGACTTGGTGCGCTTGGCCCCAGCGGTACGCACGATCAGACCTGCGCCCTTGGGCACATCGATCTCGGCGGCGATTTCCTTCAATTTCTTGCGGTCGGCGGCGTTGGTGATTTTGCGGCTGATCCCGCCCCCGCGCGCGGTGTTGGGCATCAGGACGCAGTAACGACCGGCCAGCGACAGATAGGTGGTCAGCGCCGCACCCTTGTTGCCGCGTTCTTCTTTCACGACTTGCACCAGAAGGATCTGGCGCACCTTGATCACTTCCTGGATCTTATAGCGTTTCGGGCGCGGTTTGCGGCGCGGACGGATGTCTTCGACGGCATCATCATCGGCGACGCTTTCGATCTGGTCATCCTTTTCCGAGGCATCCAGCGGTTCATCATCCTCGTCGTCATCGCTGTCGCTGTCGTCGTCGGAATCGTCTGACTTGTCCGCAGACGCATCGTCGGCATCAGCGACTTTTTTGGCGTCATCGGTGTTTGCGCCGTCCTCAGGCTCTTCAACCGGCGTTTCATCAACGCGTTCCATCGGCGACTGACCTTCAAGGTCATCTTCTTCGCCATTGTCCAGATCAATGACGTCCATGCCCGACCCCGTGGTCTCGACCTCTTTGGTCACCACGGCATCATCGGACTTGGCGTCCTCGGCCTTGGCACGAGACCGGCCACGCGACCGACGACGGCGCGATTTGGGTTTTTCTTCTTCCGCGGCCATGGCTTCGGCATAGGCGCGCTCTTCTTCCAAGAGCGCCTCGCGATCCGCGACGGGGATTTGATAGTAATCTGGATGAATTTCGGAAAAGGCCAGAAAGCCGTGGCGATTGCCGCCGTAATCCACGAAAGCCGCCTGCAACGACGGTTCGACCCGCGTTACTTTGGCCAGATAAATGTTGCCAGCGAGTTGGCGTTTGTTTTCGGATTCAAAGTCAAATTCTTCAACCTTGTTCCCGTCGACCACCACAACGCGGGTTTCTTCCGCGTGGGTGGCATCGATAAGCATCTTCTTGGGCATGTATTCTTTCCGCACCCAAAACGCGCGCCCTTCCAGGCGGAAGCGCACGATTTTCGGGGTGTCTTGTCAGGGCGAAGCGATGCGTGGGATACGGCAACAAAGTCAGGGGCTTGCGCCCCGCCTTCTGTGTTTGCTCGTTCCTCTCGCGCATCATCGCGTTTCTTCTCCGGTCGCGCTTGCAGGTTCTGGAGTGGCCAGAAACCCGTGCGCGGCCCATTCTTTTGCCCGGTCTGTTGTCAGACATCGGGCGGATTTTCGGATCCAGAACAAAGGCCTTGCGGGCTCTACCGTCCTTGATCGTCAATTTCGCGCTCTGGCAGCCAGCCCATGATCGGGCGCGTTCCAAAGCATTCTCGGCTTGTTTTGCCCCGGCCTGCGGCATTGGCCATCATTCGGTCAGCAAAACAACGAAACTCTCGCGGTGGTCGGGCGCGAACGCGCGATCCACCGTAGATGGACCATACGTGGTCCGGGGTTGGAATGACAATGGGCAAAATGCACATCGGTGCAGATGAGTGAACACAACATGGCGCAAAGCGGGCCACTGGCACGCTTGCTCCACCCTCGCAACGCCTTACCGGGGCCTGTTAATAAAGGCCGCCCGAGGACAATGACCCGAAATCGGCCTTGTCCGGCACCACGACCGTCTTGCCGGTCGAGGTCTGGACCCGCGTTGACCCGCCATCGGTTTCGCCACGATCAAACATGGGCAGATTGGCCCCCATCGCGAACCCACCGTCGAACATCACGCCAAACAGCGGCTCTTCCCCATCTCGGAAATACTCGGCGACCACGTGATCACCGGACGCATCTGGCGGCAAGCGTGCACCGGTGAAACGGTCGATCTTGATGAAATGGCCACCGGGCGGCACCTTGAATTCACCGCCACCATATTCCTTGACCGCCTCAAGCATGAAACGCTGAAACACCGGGCCGCACATCCCGCCACCGGACGTTCCGGGCATGGTGCGTGGGCGATCATAGCCGACGTAGCACCCCGCCACGATATTCGAGGTAAAGCCAATGAACCAGGCGTCATGCTCATCATTGGTCGTGCCCGTTTTACCTGCGGTAGGCACCGGCAGGTTGACCACACTGCGGGCCGTGCCGCGCTCGACAACGCCGCGCATCATTGATGTCAACTGATAGGCGGTGATGGCGTTCATAACGCGTTCGCGATCCGACACGATCTGCGGCGCCTGCCCGCTGGCAAGGGTCGGGTCGCTGCAATCGGCGCATTGTCGGCTGTCATGGCGATAGATCGTTTTGCCCCATCGGTCCTGTACACGGTCCACCAGCGTGGGTTCGACCCGCTCGCCACCATTGGCGAACATCGCATAGGCCGCGACCATGCGGAACAATGTGGTCTCTTCCGCACCAAGCGAGTTGGCGAGGAATTGATTCATGCGGTCATAGACACCGAACCGCTCGGCATAGCCCGCCACGGTGTCCATGCCGATCTCCTGCGCCAGACGAACGGTCATCAGGTTACGCGACTGTTCGATCCCGGTGCGCAGGGGAGTCGGACCGTAGAACCGGTTGGAATAGTTCTTGGGCCGCCAGATCTTTCCGCCCGCGACCACTTCGATCGGGGCATCGATCACAATCGTGGCCGGGGAAAACCCGCTGTCCAGCGCGGCGGCATAGACGAAGGGCTTGAAGCTTGACCCCGGTTGGCGCGTGGCTTGCGTCGCGCGATTGAACACCGAATGCTGATAGCTGAAGCCACCCTGCATGGCGATCACACGCCCCGTGTTCACGTCCATCGCCATGAACCCGCCCTGCACTTCCGGCACCTGCCGCAATGTCCAGCGGATGAAGCTGCCATCGTCATCCTTGGTCATCCGGCGCACATGGACAACCTCGCCCACCCGCACCAGATCACCGGCGACCTTGGCCCGGCGACCAAGGCTGCCATCTTCTTCCAGACGACGCGCCCACGTCACGTCCTTGGCGGGGATCCAGTGGCCGTCCTCATCCTCGTCCACGCCTTCGATGCCGATGCGGGCATCATTACCGCCAACCTCAAGCACCACCGCCGGATACCAGCCTTCGATGTCGCGCGGGAAACGGGTGTCGGCCAGCGCGGCACGCCAGGCCTGTTCGTCGCCAAGCACATCCTGCGGCAACGTCACGCCAGTCGGGCGCCAGACGCCGCGGCTGCGGTCATAGCCTTCCAGCCCGATCCGCAGGCTTTTCGCCGCCACGTCCTGCAAATCCGGATCGACGGTCGCACGCACTGTCAGGCCGCCGGTAAAGAACTCCTCTTCCCCGAAATCGCGGCTAAGCTGGCGACGGATTTCATCGGTGAAATAGTCGCGCGACGGCAATGCCTGCCGGAAGGCCGGGAAATCGCCGTTCTGAACCGAGCGCAGGGGCTTTGCCACCTCGGCGTCGTAAGTCGCCTTGTCGAGATATCCGTTCTGGTTCATCTCGCGCAGGACATAATTGCGCCGCGCCAGAAGGCGTTCTTTGGCGCGCACCGGGTGGAAATTGCTGGGCGCTTGCGGCATCGACGCCAGCGTGGCGGCCTCGTGCGGCTCCAGCTCGTCCAGCGTCTTGTTGAAATAGGTCTGCGCCGCGGCGGTCACACCATAGGAATTCTGACCCAGAAAAATCTCATTCAGATACAGCGCCAGAATCTCGTCCTTGGACAAGGTGCTTTCCAGGCGCACCGACAGGATCAACTCCTTGATCTTGCGTTCCGCCGAGCGTTCCGAGCTGAGCAGGAAGTTCTTCACCACCTGCTGCGGAATGGTCGAGGCCCCGCGCAGCTTACCGCCACGCGCCGCTTCAATCGCGGCGGCGGCGATCCCGCGTGGGTCAAACCCCGCATGGGTATAGAAGTTTTTATCCTCGGCCGAGATGAAAGCGTGTTTCACAAGGGCCGGAATCTCGTCTGACGGGGTGAACAGACGACGTTCGCGCGCGAACTCGTCCATCAGCTGCCCTTCGCCGGAATAGACCCGGCTGATCGTGGCAGGCGTGTAGTTGGCAAGCTGCTCGTGGCTGGGCAAGTCCCTGGAATACATCCAGAAAACACCGCCGATTACCAACGCGGCCATAAAGACGGCCAGCGTTATGCCGGTAAAGACGGCACCGAATATGCCAAGAATGAATCTGATCACGCGCGCACCCTCGAAAAACTGCTACCTTCCTATAAAGGGACCGGTGGGCCGGGTCAAAACCCCTTGGCGGGGAAAATCGGCCATTTTGCGCCCTTTGCCGCGACGTGCCTCCGATCCGGCCGGGCGGATTGCAACTGCCCTTCCCCCGTCCTATGTCTTGAGCCAGACAACAACCGGAGGTCCGATGCTTACCACCCTTCCCTTTCCCGTCCGAGATGCCAATGCACAAACCGGTGATATTCCGCTTGAAGGGCTGCCCGAATGGGATCTGAGCGACCTTTACACCTCTGCCGATGCGCCGGAACTGACCCGCGACATGGAATGGCTTGAAAAAGCCTGTGCAGACTTCGCCGCCACCTATCAAGGCAAATTGGCCGCGCTGGATGCAGACGGCATGCTGGGCTGCATCGACGCTTATGAAAAGATCGACCTGATCGGCGGGCGCATCATGTCCTTTGCTGGCCTGCGCTATTATCAGAAAACCACCGACGCTGACCGGGCGCAGTTCCTTCAGAACTGTCAGGAACAGATCACCGTGTTCACGGCGCCGCTGGTGTTTTTCTCGCTGGAAGTGAACCGGATTGACGACAAAGTGCTGGACGGGTGGTTTGCCGATAATGCGGCGCTGGCCCGATACAAACCCATCTTCGACCGGCTGCGCGCGATGCGCCCCTATCAGCTGTCCGATGAGTTGGAGCAGTTCCTGCACGACAAATCCTCGGTCGGGGCGTCCGCCTGGAACACGCTGTTTGACGAAACCGTCGCGGGGCTGATGTTTACGGTGAATGGCGAAGAACGTGGGCTGGAAGCCACCGCCAACCTGCTGACCGACAAGGACCGTGCGACCCGCGAAGCGGCCAGTCACGAGATCGCGCGTGTTCTGGGGGAAAACATCAAGATTTTCTCGCGTATCCACAATACGTTGGCAAAAGAAAAAGACATCGAAGACACATGGCGCAAGATGCCCACGCCTCAGACCGGGCGGCATTTGTCCAACCATGTTGAACCCGAAGTGGTTGAAGCCCTGCGCAACGCCGTCGTCGCCGCCTATCCGCGCCTGAGCCATCGGTATTACGAGCTGAAGCGCAAATGGCTGGGGCTGGACGTGATGCAGGTTTGGGACCGCAACGCCCCCCTTCCGATGGAAGACGACAAGCTGGTCAATTGGCCAGATGCCGAAAAGATCGTCATGGACGCCTACGCCGATTTCGACCCGCGCATGGCCGAGATTGCCGCCCCCTTCTTCTCGAAAGGCTGGATTGACGCGGGCGTGAAACCGGGCAAAGCCCCCGGCGCCTTTGCACACCCGACCGTCACCGACGTGCACCCCTATGTGATGCTGAACTATCTGGGCAAACCGCGTGACGTGATGACGCTGGCCCATGAACTTGGCCACGGTGTCCACCAGGTGCTGGCCGCGGATCAGGGCGAAATGCTGTCATCAACGCCGCTGACGCTGGCGGAAACCGCATCCGTCTTTGGTGAGATGCTGACGTTCCGAAAACTCCTTGGCGAAGCTAAAACGCAAGCCGAGAAGAAAGTTATGCTGGCGGGCAAGGTCGAAGACATGATCAACACGGTCGTGCGCCAGATCGCGTTCTATGACTTCGAATGCAAACTGCACGAGGCACGCGCGGGCGGCGAATTGACCCCCGACCAGATCAACGACATCTGGATGAGCGTTCAGGGCGAAAGCCTTGGCCCGGCCTTTGAATTCATGGACGGCTATGAAACCTTCTGGGCCTATATCCCGCATTTCGTCCATTCGCCGTTCTATGTCTATGCCTATGCGTTTGGCGACGGGTTGGTGAACGCGCTTTATGCTGTCTACGAAGACAGCGGCGCGGACTTCCAGGACAAGTATTTCGACATGCTGAAAGCTGGCGGATCGAAACACCACAAAGAGCTTCTGGCCCCGTTTGGCCTCGATGCCTCGGACCCGAAATTCTGGGATAAAGGGCTGGCGATGATCGAAGGCTTCATCGACGAATTGGAAGCAATGGAAGACTGAGCAATATGAAAGGGGCGCACGGGGCGCCCCTTTCCTTGTCTGTAACTTGTGCGCGGATCAGTTCGGGATCACTTCGCCGGTCGGGCGCGGGGTGGTCGCAGTCTCAGCCGGCAGAAGCGGATAGGTGACCTCTGGCAGCGTTCCGGTCAGGCTGTCCAGAAACGCGACAAGCTGATCGGCCGTGGCCCCGTCAATCTCTTCCCCCAACTGGCTTTCTGCCATGATCTCGACCGCCACTTTCAGATCCCAGACCTTGCCGGAATGGAAATAAGGCGCGGTCAGCGCGATGTTGCGCAGGGGCGAAGCACGGAAGACATATTCGTCATCCACCGTTTCGGTCACGGCAAACCGCCCCTTGTCCCCTTCCGGCAGAACATCCGCGCCGGGTTTTTCGATCAGGCCGAAGGGATAATATCCATGCCCGCCGACATTGACGCCCGAATGGCAGGACGCACAGCCCAGATCCATGAACTTTTCAAGCCCGGCCAGTTGCAGGTCCGACATGGCGTTGTCGTCGCCATTCAGCCAGGCATCGAACGGGGCCGGTGTGATCAGCGTTGCCTCGAACGCCTCGATCGCCTTGGCGAAGTTGTCGAATGTGATCGGATCAGCCTCGCCTTCGAAGGCGGCCCCGAACCATTCAACATATTGCGGCATCGAATTCAGCGTGGCGATCACGTTGTCAGGCGTGTTGGCCATCTCGACCCCGGCCTGCACCGGACCTTTGGCCTGTTCGGCCAGGTCGGCGGCACGTCCATCCCAGAACTGCGCTTCGTTAAAGACCGAGTTCAGCGCGGTGGGCGAGTTGCGCGGCCCCTTCTGCCAACCATGCCCGATCGAGGTTTCAAGGTTGTCGTCCCCACCCGTGGCAAGGTTGTGGCAAGAGTTACAGGAAAACACGCCCGACGCAGACATCCGCGGATCGAAGAACAACGCTTTCCCCAGATCGACCTTGGCTTCGGTGATCGGGTTGTCATTCACCGCCGGCACAGTCGAGGGCAGCGGTTTGAAGGTCTCCAGCGCCGCGTCGCGTAAGTCATTGGCACAAGCCATGTTTGCGACGGTAATCAACAGGCCACTGGCAAGTGTCAGTTTTCCAAACATCATTCTATTCTCCCAAAAAGCGCGCGCTGGGAGGAGTTTAGAATTCACAGATGCCTATACGTTGATTTAGATCAATTCTAATTTAGAATTATTCTAAATATCTTAACAGGTGAAAGGCTGCGCCGCGGGACGGTCCACACCGCGCAGCCTTCCGATCTCGTTGACAAATTGGCGCAATTACGTGACAGCCGGGCACAACACGCGCCGCGACGGATGCGAAACCCTACGATATCCAAACATCACCACAAGCGCGCTCAGCAGCAGAACCAGCCCGGCTGGCACCGGCACCGGGGCGACCGTGATGATATATGCGCCACTTGCGATGATGCCATCAAACGCAACCGCATTGAACGCCGCGAAGACAGGCGGTGTCACGTTGTCGATGGCTGTTTCAAACTCAAGAACGCAATCCCCGGCCGGACATCCAGGCGCAGCAACCGAATTGGAAAAATATCCAAACAAGCTGCCCGCAGCGGCAATGTCATTGTTGACCGGATCATAGAGCGGCGGCATCGCAGCGTCGGGCGTATCAAAGGTGACGCCCCCCAAAGTGATCGAGAAATCGCCGACAGCCCCCCCGCCCATTGGCGCGGTGAAGGTCGTGTTCTGTCCGCCCATCGCGATGTCATAGGTGACAGTGGCGGCAGTGGCAGGCGCGGCCAACACCCAAACAACAAGAAGAGCAACGAGTTTAATCGGAACAAAATCGAAAATAGACATAGAAATAAGGCGTTTCATTGAAGTTTCTCCTTCTGAAAACACCTCACATCATATCATTGTTTACGAAAATATCCAAATCACACCAAAGCGCCGCTTTTGTTGCACATGCTCTGCCAATCTATCACGGGTGTTGGGCGATCCCGTTCCGTCTGGGAATTGCCGTCTCGTTATTTCAGCTGGCTGTCTTTCGACCCACGCCGATTGAAGCCAGGGCGCGCTTTGAAGGCCGCATCCCGTTCCTGCATGCAGTCGATACACAGTTTGACGCCCGGAACAGCCTTTCGCCGCGCTTCGGGAATTTCTTCTTCACACTCGGCGCAATGCGTGCGGCTTTCGCCCACCGGCCCCTTGTTGGCCTGCATCCGTTTCAGTTCATCCTGAACCGAGGCATCAATCTGTTCCTGAACCGCGCCATCGCGCGCCCATCCGCCAGCCATTTCACCCTCCGTCAGCCAATATCCACAGCCACGTCAAACACGCGATCAATCATCGCCTGCGTGCCGCGTGAAAACTCCAGCGGGCACGGATAAGCCGCACCTTCGTGCACCGCGCGGCCAAAGTTTTCGACTTGCAGGATATAATGGTTGGTTTGTGGCCAGCTTTCAATGGTCCGGGTGCCGTCAGGCCGCCGCACTTCAAGCTCCGCCTGCCCGAAGACGCCCGGATTAAAGGGCGCCGTCAGGCGGATTTCTCCGGCATCGCCTTGAAACACAACCTCTTGCCGTGGGCTTAGCCGCATGGATGTGATTGCGGAATAGGTGAACCGCCCCAACGGTCCTTCCATCTCGCCCACCACCTGCGCCCAGGTGTCCACACCGTTTTCAGTCTTGATGCGCGCCGAGATTTCGGCGGGCTCGGCGCCAGTGACAAAACGCACCGAGGAATAGGTATAGACACCGATATCACGGATCCCGCCGCCCCCCAGATCGGGGTCGTTACGCACGTTCTTGGTATCCGTTCGGTTGTCATAGCTAAACGCCGTGTCGACATGATCGACCCGACCAATCGCCCCTGACTGCACCAAGTCCCGCGCGCGGATCCACTGGGGATGATGCACGATCATATAGGCTTCGGCGATCAACAGGCCGGTTTTGTCGCGCAGGGCGGTCAGGTCGTCAATCTCTTCTGCTTTCATCGCAATTGGTTTTTCCACCAGCACATGCTTGCCAGCGCGCGCCGCCTTATGCGCCCATTCGACATGCAAAGAGTTCGGCAGAGGGATATAAACCGCGTCAATATCCGGATCATCCAACAGGGCGTCATAGCTCTCGTGAACTTTAAGTTCAGGTCGAAACAATTTGAAACCTTTTGCTTTTTCGAGACTGGATGTCGCAAGCGCGGTAAGCTGGGCATTCCCCGCTGCGTGGATCGCTGGCCCCATGTGGTTAAGCGCGAATTTCGACGCGCCCAATATGCCCCAGTTCAACACCTCACCCATGATCAATCCCCCCAACAAGCAATGGCCGACCCAACGTAACGTGGGTCGGCCATGTGGTAAATCTGAATGATCCGGATCAGGCTTGTTCCAGAAGCCCCTTCTCGGACGCCAGCTCCTGCATCCGTTTCTGCAGCTTTTCGAACGCGCGCACTTCGATCTGGCGGATGCGTTCGCGGCTGACATCATAGACGCCAGACAGATCCTCAAGCGTTACCGGCTTATCCTGCAGCCGTCGCTGGGTCAGGATGTCTTTCTCACGGTCATTCAACACGTCCATGGCCTTCGCCAGCAGTTCGCGACGCACCTGCAATTCGTCTTGTTCGGCATAGTCGCCAGCCTGGTCGGCGTCTTCATCTTCCAACCAATCCTGCCACTGCATCGTTCCTTCGCCATCGGCCGACACCGTCGCGTTCAGAGATGCGTCGCCCCCTGACAATCGGCGGTTCATTGAAATCACTTCGTCTTCCGTGACGTTCAGATCATTGGCAATCCGGGCGACGTTTTCAGGGCGCAGATCGCCCTCTTCCAGCGCGCCGATGCGGGCCTTGGCCTTGCGCAGGTTAAAAAACAGCTTTTTCTGCGCCGAGGTCGTCCCCAGTTTCACCAATGACCAGGACCGCAGGATATACTCCTGAATCGAGGCACGAATCCACCACATGGCATAGGTTGCCAGGCGGAAGCCTTTTTCCGGGTCAAACCGTTTCACCGCCTGCATCAGGCCCACATTAGCCTCGGAAATCACCTCGGCCTGCGGCAGACCATAGCCGCGATAGCCCATGGCGATCTTGGCTGCCAGACGCAGGTGCGAGTTCACCATCTGGTGCGCCGCATCACGGTCCTGATGGTCCACCCACCGTTTGGCCAGCATGTATTCCTGTTCCGGCTCAAGCATCGGGAACTTCCGGATTTCCTGAAGATAGCGGTTCAAGCCACCTTCCGGCGTTGGGGCTGGCAGATTTTTGTAATTGCTCATCGTGGCTACTCTCCCTCACTTTACCCGCAATGTTGCGAGGCTTAACATCGAGATAAGCCCTCGCAGCGCGAAATCAAGCGAAACGTCAATATATTTCTTGATCAAGATATGGCCCTCCCAACGCGGAAATGGAAGGGAATGACATCAAACCTCACAACCTCGTGCAGTAAGTTGCAGTGGGTTAAAGCAACGGGGACAACATGCCGATGCTGTTGATCAGAATGCGGCGCGGCACCGACCAGTTCACAACCGTGTCCGCCTGAACCTGCAGCGAGACATTCATAAACGCCTCTTGCTTGTTGCTAAGATCGGAAACCACATCAGGATTGACCAGCATCATGCTGTTTTCATAGTTTAAATCGAAACTTCTTTGATCCAGGTTTGGCGAGCCTACCAGGGCGGCAGTGCCATCGACGCTCAGAATCTTGGCATGCAGCAACCCCGGTTGAAACTCGTGAATCTCGACCCCGGCTTTCAGCATCGATCGATAGAAACTGCGCGAGGCAAAGGCGACGATCAGACTATCATTGGTAGCAGGCACGTTCAGCCGCACGCGAACCCCGCGCAAGGCGGCCGCACAAATCTGTTGGTGCAGCGCTTCGGACGGTACGTAATATGGGGTCGTGATGATCACCTCGTCCTGCGCCGCGGCCAGCAACATTTGCATCATGTCAGGCACCGCCTGAACGCTTTCGGTTGGCCCCGTCCCAGCCATTACCGCGGGAAACCCGTCCTGTGGAACGCTCGGCACGTGATCCAGACAGTCCGAGATATCATCGCCCCCATGCACCATCCAGTCGGACACGAAAAGTCGCTGTGCCTGCCAGGCGACCGGCCCGGTCACGCGCAGCATAACATCAACCCACGGCGCATATTTTGCTTTCACCCGAAACGCCGCATCTGCGCAGTTCTGACTGCCGACATAGGTGGTGGCATGGTCGATCACCACGATCTTACGGTGATTGCGGATATCCAGCCTGCGAAAGAAGGCGGAAATCAGCGGAAACCGGAAAGCAAAGGCGATCACGGTGGCAACCCCACCCGCTTTCATCCGTCGCCACAGCGGATCATACAGCAACCGCCGCGAGCCCAGCCCGTCCACGATCACCCGCACCTTGACCCCACGTGCCGCCGCCCGGATCAGCGCTTCGGCCACTTTGGTGCCGTTGACATCCGCCAGCCAGATATAGAACAGAATGTGCACATGGTCGGTGGCTGCATCTATGTCAGCCACCAACCAGTCAATGCTTTCATTGCTGTCCGTGGTCACGGTTGCACGATTGCCCGGCACCGGCTGAAACCCGTTCACCGAGGCCGCGCGGGCAAAGGCCTGGCGATAGAGAAGCGGAATGTCAGCGTCGGGCAACGCCTGTGCCGGACGTTTCGGAAGCTCATGCCGTAAATCTTTGAGTTTCTTATCGGATTTTCGATCCGCGCTGGTGTCGCCCAGAAAGAAATACGCAATCACACCAAGCGCCGGCAGGGTCATGATCACCACGCTCCACGCCAACCGGGACGCGGGTGATCGGTGTTCCCGCGTCACCGCGCGTGCGATGGTCGCAATGTCCACCACGAACAGCAGGACAGCCCAGATGGCACCCCAGGATGCCCATGAAAGGTTGGTCATGCTCGCCTCTCGCGTCTCATCTGTCAGCGGGCGCGCGCACCCGTCCGCAGCGTTTCGATCAAGGCCACCATATCCGCGGGCATCGGCGCGTCAAAGCTCAAGTTTTCGTCGGTGACGGGATGCACAAACCCAAGCGTTGCGGCATGAAGTGCCTGACGCGGGAAACTGCGCGCCGCTTCCACCGCCGCGTCGCCAATGACTTTCGCATTCAGCTTGCGCCGCCCGCCATAGGTGGGATCACCGATCAAGCCATGACCGGCATGGGCCATATGCACGCGAATCTGGTGCGTTCGACCGGTTTCCAGCCAACACTCGATCAGCGCCGCCTGCGCCGGATCGCCGAACACCTCGACCATTCGGGCGCGTGTCACCGCGTGGCGCCCGCCGGAAAACAATACCGCCTGTTTCTGCCGGTCTGTCTTGTGCCGCGCCAGTTGCGTGGTGATTTTCAGGATGTTGCCCGGCTCGAAACTCGTGCCTTTGATGCCCCCCAGCCGCGGATCGGCCTTATCCGGCGCGCCATGCGTGACGGCATGATAATGCCGCTCAACGCTGTGAGCTTCGAACTGTTTTGCCAACCCGTGGTGAGCCGCGTCAGACTTGGCCACCACCAACAGGCCCGAGGTATCCTTGTCGATCCGATGCACGATGCCGGGCCGTTTTTCTCCGCCCACACCTGACAAATCGCCGCCAAAATGGTGCAAAAGCGCGTTGACCAAAGTCCCATTTGGCGTGCCGGGGGCCGGGTGCACAACCATGCCCGCCGGTTTGTTTACAACGATCAGATCCGCATCCTCATAGACGATATCCAGCGGAATGTCCTCCGGCCCGATATGGCTTTCCTCGGCCTCAGGCACATGGATTTCAAATGTCTCGCCCTCGACCACCTTCGCGCGTGGGTCGTCCATCACCTCACCCGCGCGCGTCACGGCCCCGTCGGCAATCAGGCGCGCCAGCCGTGACCGCGACAGGTTCGCTTCCTCTGGCACATCACGCGCAATCGCCTTATCAAGACGCTTGGGCGGGTTTTCTGAGATGATCACCTCAACGATACGGTGCGAGGACGACATGAACGACACTCCTGAACAGGATCTGGACGCAGCGCTCGAAGCCTCGGCAGGCCACGGCACGGTGCGCTATCTGAAACGGTTGGTGACAGCCATGACCCTCACCACGATTGTGGGCCTTGTAGTGCTGGTGGGCGTCGTTGTCATGCGTTTCTCGCAAACCACGCCGGATCAACCCGCACTGCCCGCGTTGCCCGATCAGATTGCCTTGCCAGATGGGGTGACGGCCGATGCCGTCACGTTTGGCCCCGACTGGATCGCGGTGGTGGCGGACAACGACATCCTGATCTTCGACCGCGCCAACGGCAACCTGATCAAACGCATCCCGGTGCGCTGAACGCAGGCGGCGTTTTTACTGCTATGGGGGATGGTACCGACACCCCGGCTCGAACGGGGGACCTCTTGATCCACAATCAAGCGCTCTAACCTACTGAGCTATGTCGGCACGCAGGACGCATTTACCCGCCACGCGCAGCCAATGCAAGAGGTCGCCGCTTGAAAAATGCACGAAAGGCCACTAACCCCAAAGGGATATTTTCAGGAGACCGGATATGGGCATCAACGACGAAAGCGACATCGACGCCAACCTTCAGATCGGCCCAACCTCACTTGGGATGGTGCGGCTTTACGTCGAGGGCGGCGGGGTCGAACTGCCGATGGATTTCGAACCGGAAGAGGCCGAGGAAATCGCCGAAGAACTGCGCGTCGCCGCCCAGCAGGCCCGCGCCTTGGCCGACAGTGGCAAATCAAAAAAGAAATAGCCGGTTTCTTCTGGCCGGAAATATCCTGGGGTAGCGTGAAATCCCGAAGGGTTTCGCGCGTAGGGGCAACGCCCCTGACCGATCATATGTTCACAAGCCCCGCCACGCCGGGATCACGAAACCCCTGCAACCTGCGTGCGGCATGGGTCGCAAACTTCTGCACCATCACCTTGCGGCGCGCAGGTGGCAGCTTGTCCTCTGGACCCATGCGGATAACCTCGGCATCGTAACTGTCTGCAATGATCAGCCCGGTTCCCTCGGGCAACAGCTCGGTCGGGAAATCGGCGTCGACTGCCCAGAAATAACGGTCACACCACTCAAGATAGCCCTGCCATTTCTGGTCCGACATGAAGTCCACGCGGGACGACTTGCATTCGATCACCCAGATCTCGCCCTTTGGTCCCAGCGCCATCACGTCCACCCGCAACCCCCGTGTTGGCACCAGTTCTTCAACGGTGACAAACCCATGGCTCAGCATGTGGCGGCACACGCCGCGCGCCAGCAATTGCCCGGGCATCAAGGTCTGATTTTGCGTCTCCATAATGCGAACATGAACAATTCGTGAACATTTTGTCAATGGGACGCTTTCAAGTCCCATCTCTCCCCTTGTAACGCCGTGATGTGCCGCCTATCTAGGACGAGGCGGCTTCTGCCCTTCTCGTCCCACGCGGGTACAATTCCAGTGGCCTTAAGCAATTCCGAGGGAGCTGGCTCTGTCCGGACCCTGGTTCGGTTACCCGGCGCCCACCTGTATATACAGGTCCTCGGGAATTCAGACCCCGACGGATGCGTGCGGTTCCGCCACCTTTTTCTTTCCTGACCTCCCAAGGCTCACGCGGATTTGTTCGCGGCAATCGGGGCGTTGCCCTAGACTGCCAACAATGTCGCATTCATTTCTGCAGGAGGTTCCATGAAAAAACTGTCCCTTGTTGCGGTGTTCAGCCTGTCCGCCCTATTCGGGCAGGTGCAGGTCGGTGCTGCTTTCACCGCGAACGGTTCTTCCGGCAGCACCTTGAACGCAACCGTGGTTGCCAGCTTTGACAGTCCTTGGGCGATGAGCTTCATCAGCGACACCCAGCTTCTGGTGACGACCAAACCGGGGGAAATGTGGCTGGTCTCGACCGACGGTGTGAAACGCCCGATCAAGGGCGTGCCAAGGCCCGTGGTTGGCGGGCAAGGCGGTTTGGGCGACGTGGTGCCGCATCCTGATTTCGCCTCTAACGGTCTGATTTATCTATCCTATGTCGAAAGCCACGATGGCGGCGCGACACGTGGGGCAGTGGTTGTGCGCGGCACGCTTGAGCAAGGGGATCAACCTGCGCTGACCAACATCCAAAGGGTCTGGAGTCAGTATCCCCACCGGTCTGGGTCCGGCCATTTCTCGCACAAGATCGCCTTTGGCCCCAAGGGGTCCGCGCAGGACGGGATGTTGTTCATCACCTCGGGCGACCGGCAGGAACAAACCCCGGCGCAGCGGTGGGACATGGCGCTTGGCAAGGTGATCCGGCTGAACGATGACGGTACCGTGCCCACCGACAATCCGTTTCAGGATCAGGGCGAGCTGGCAAAAACGTTCTGGACAACAGGTCATCGCAATCTGTTGGGAATTGACTTTGATGCGGATGGCCAGCTTTGGACCCATGAGATGGGTCCGCGTCACGGCGACGAATTGAACCTGATCAAGCCGGGTCAAAATTATGGCTGGCCCGTCGTGTCGATGGGCGACAATTACAGCGGCAAAGCCATCCCCGATCACGACACACGCCCGGACTTTACCGCTCCGGCGGCCTATTGGGTGCCCAGCATCGCGCCGGCGGGCCTGGTGATGTATTCGGGAGACATGTTCCCTGATTGGCAGGGGGATGCGTTCATCGGCGGCCTTGTCAGCCAAGCTCTGATCCGGGTCGAGATCAATGGCAACACAGCACGCGAAGCCGAGCGGTTCAGCTGGAACCGTCGCCTGCGCGACGTTGAACAAGGACCACAAGGCGCGATCTGGGTGTTGGAGGATCGGGGCGGAGGGCGGCTCTTACGGCTAACCACCCCGTAAGACGTTGACATCGCCCGGTCAGCTCTGCATTTCGCAGCTATATTCCACCTTGTCGCCATCTTTGGTAAACCACTTGGCGCTGCCTGTGCGCCGGTCAAGCGTGAATTTCCATTCATAGCTCAGGTTGCTGCCCGTGCCTTCGCCATATTGCGCGTTGAATCGCACCGCTTTTGGGCCTGCAATCGCGGTCAGTTTCCCAACCAGATGCTCATGAGCCGTTTTCCAGTCCGTGGTGACAAAAACAAGTGTTGGCACGTCCGCATTGCTTAGCAGCCCCCACCCAGCATTTGGCGCGCAATATGTGTCACCAGACAGGCGTTCGGATGTTATGCAATGCAAAGGTGTTTCAAATCGTGACGGAGACCAAAGAGCGACTGTGATGACATCCTCGTCGCTATTACACAGGATCACTTCTTCGCGCGTCGCAACATCTTCGGCCATTGCACCTGTGGTCAGGCTGGCAACAAAGGCGCTCAATATGATCTGCTTCATTGGCCTTCCTTTGGTAAGGACCGCTGCAACTTATCGAAGGTTACGACAATACCTCATGTCGCGCCGCGACCAAGATCATGGTTTGGGCAGGATCAAATTCGGGGCAAAAGAGGTTGGCGTTCACTTCCGCGACGTGGCGGCCACCCGCGCCGGGATCGTGGTGGCAACTGGCTGGCGTTTGCCGCCTTTGGGCGTGTCGTCATGCTCCATCCGCATGATCACGATGGCAAATTGCACACCTGCGAAGACGATCCCGTTGAACATGAACAGCATCAGGACCGCGATCCAACCGATATCCGACGTGGACACAAGGTGCCACAGATTACCGACATTGGTGTAAAGCAGCAGGGCAACGAAGGTCGCTGACAGGCCAAACCCGATCAGAACCTGTTTGATGTAAAGGCGGACAAGTTTTGGCATGACGATCCCTTTCCTGCTTCGTCCCTAATCTAGCGCATGCGCAGAAGACTTAAAGGGGCAAGCCGTCGCAGGGGCATCCGTCGGTGGATACGCGCAAACCCTTGCCGTCAAAACGCCTCGGGTTTCGCCTCGCGTGCCATGTGATCCAGCACGGCATTGGCAAACTTGCCTTCATCACTTTCCGGGTAAAACGCCTTGGCGACGTCAACGAACTCGGTGATCACCACTTTTGGTGGCGTGTCGCCCTGTGTCAGCTCGGCCCCTGCGGCGCGGAACAGGGCGCGCAGGGTCGGGTCGATCCGTCCGATGGGCCATTTCGCCACCAGCGCCCGATCTGTCATCTGGTCGATCTTGGCCTGATGGTTCACCGCGTCCTCGACCAGTTTGCGAAACAGGCGGCTGTCGCCCTCGGCCATCGCATAATCGTCGAACTCTTCGCCGAAACGATGGTCTTCGAATTCGACCATCACGCGGTCGGCGGTTTGACCCGCAGATTCCATCTGAAACAGCGCCTGCACGGCAAACAGCCGGGCGGCGGATTTCATCTGGCGTTTCTGATTGCCGGAAAGCGTCATGCCTTTGGGGTATCCTTCGTGTCTCCTGCAAGCTTGATCGCGTCCGAGATCGACTTGAACCCGACGCCTTTGCTTGCGCCGGCCCATTTGCGCGAAAGCGCGACCAGATGCAAGGCCGCAGCCGCCGCCCCGCCCCCTTTATTTTGATCTTTCGTGTCCGCGCGCATCTCGGCCTGTTTGCGGTTCTCGACGGTCAGGATGCCGTTGCCGATGCACAAGCCTTGTAGCCCCATCATCTGGATTGCCCGCGAACTGTCGTTGCAGACCGTTTCGTAATGGGTGGTTTCCCCCCGGATCACGCAGCCCAGCGCCACGTAGCCGTCGAAATTCGACAGCCGATCCGCCATCGCAATCGCCGTGGGCACTTCCAGCGCGCCGGGCACTTCGACCAGATCCCATGTGCCACCTGCGGCCTCGATCTCGGCCTTGGCGCCTGCGACCAGATTGTCGGCAATGTCCTTGTAATACGGCGCGACAACGATCAGCAGCTTCACCGGTTTGTCAAATTTCGGACGATCCAGCACATAGTGCTTTTCTGCGGTGGCCATGGTTCAATCCTTCTGAATGGGGCGGGTGCCGGTGATGGCCAGCCCATAGGCGTCCAAACCCACATATCGGGTGTCGGGGCTGTCGGTCAAAAGCACCATGTCATGCAGGCCCAGCGCCGACAGGATTTGCGACCCAAGCCCGATCTGGCGCACCGTGCGCGGGCCGTCATCATCGTCATTGGCATAAAGCGTCTTGCGCGGTTCACGGAACAGGCAGACCACGCCCCGTCCTTCGTCCGCGATGATCTGCATGGCGCGGGGCAATTCGTCGGCGGGTCGTGGTCCAAGACCCAGCACGTCCTGCGCCTCTTGCAGGGCATGGGTGCGCACCAAAACCGGGTCGGGCGTGGTGATATCGCCCTTGATCAGGACGACATGTTCGATTTCGTGGGTCAGGTCGGTGAAAATCCGCATCTCCCAATCGCCACCATATTGCGAGGTGACACGCTCGCGCGAGGTTTCACGCACAAGATTGTCGTGGCGGCGGCGGTAGGCGATCAGGTCCGAAATCGTGCCGATCTTCAGCCCGTGCGCCCTCGCAATCTCGACCAGCTCCGGCAGCCGCGCCATGGTGCCGTCTACGTTCATGATCTCGCAGATCACACCCGCAGGTGTACGTCCCGCAAGGCGCGAGATATCGACCGCAGCCTCTGTATGGCCCGCCCGCACCAACACACCACCATTGCGCGCGCGCAGCGGAAAGACGTGGCCGGGGGTTGCGATCTCGGCAGGTCCGTTCTCGGGATCAATGGCAACCGCCACGGTCAGCGCGCGGTCGGCAGCGGAAATCCCCGTGCTGACACCTTCGCGCGCCTCGATCGAGGTGGTGAACGCAGTTTCATGGCGCGACGAGTTGTGCATCGACATCATCGGCAGGCCCAGCGCCTCGATCCGCGCGGCCTCCATCGGCAGGCAAATCAGCCCGCGCCCATGCGTCGCCATGAAATTAATCGTCTCGGCGGTGCAGGCATCGGCAGGAATGACGAAATCGCCTTCATTCTCACGATCTTCGTGATCGACAAGAATATACATCCGCCCCGCGCGGGCTTCCTCGATGATCTCCTCGGCCGAGGCGATGGCATCCGACAGGCTGGCCTCGACCGGGCCGGGCGTTTCATATGTGCTGCGTTCAGTCACGCGCGTTCCCCTCAGCTTCGCGCCCGTGACTAGCGCAGGCGGAGGGCGTTTGCCAGTGGAAAGGCGGCTTTAAAACTTCTCGTCAACGTTTGTTCAGCTTGTACAGCGCCTCTTGCCCGCTTCCGGTTACCAAGTATTGGTTTGGCCGGGCTTTAAAGTAAGACGCCCACGTTTTCTGCGGCTGATCCGAAATTTTCCCCGCCCCGCATTCACGAATATTCTTGTTGATATCAGATTTTGTAATCCCTTGCGGATGGTCGCGAACGATCCGTAGCACTTCGTCGTCAAAGGAGAGGGTGACGTCGTTGTAAAGCTTGGGAGCAGCCGCAACAGCCTTTGCAGCTGCTAGAGTCACCCAAGAATTACACGATTTCCTGAAACACTCTGGCGCTTTCTTCTCACCAATTCCAACGACCCGAAAACCGCGTTCGCGCAAGCGGGCGGCCAGATGCATGAAGTCCCCGTCAGAACTGGCAAGGGCGAACACATCAATTTTGCTTTCGTAGCTCAGTTGGAATGCATCTAGGGCTAAAACAATATCGGCTGAGTTTTTCCCCGCACCTGAATGCACCAATCGAATGCCGGGTGCTGTATCCCAACCTTTGATCATTGCCGCGTTCCCGTAGACACGCCGAACCTGTAATTCGCCCAGCTTGCCCGCCGCGACCATCATCTTGCCTGCAAAAGCACTGGAAATATTCTCACCATCAACAAGCAGCGCAACGATTGGCTTGTCAGTTTGTGACGCTAAACAGTTCTCGGACATACACAACTCTCCACTCAATTAGAGCGAGAGTTGTGTATTTGCTTCAGGAGTTCAACCACCTTGATCAAAACTGCCACAGTGCAGGCACGAACTGGAACGCCTCGCCCACGCGGCGCACGTGTCCCACGCCGGGGAACGGGAAGTGATAGCCCAGCACTGCGATCCGGTCGGATGCGGCCATGTCAAGGATCTTGCGGCGGCTGGCGACGGTCATCTCGCCATCCGTATCGGTGTCGTTGAACCAGTCGGGGTGCGCGAAATTCGTATAGGCATGGGTCAACGCATCGCCCGTGGCGATCAGTTGCTGCCCGCCGCTGTCGATCATAACCGACAAATGACCGGGCGTATGGCCCGGACTGTCCAGCAAGGTCACACCCGGCACGACCTCGGCCCCGCCGGACGCCAGTGTCCAGTCAAGACCGTCGGCGTTGATCGAGTTTGCCGCCCCGACCACGAATTGCTGACGTTCAGGGCTGACCTGATCCACCAAACCATCCTGTAGCCAATAGGCCTGTTCCGCCTCGCCTATGATATATTCCGCGTCGGGGATGAGCGGTTCGTCGAAATCATCGCGGATACCCCAGATATGGTCGGGATGTGCATGTGTGATCACCACGTGAGTGATCCCCATCGGGTCGATGCCCGCCGCCTCAAGATTGCCCATCAACCGTCCCGTTGTGTCCAGCCAACGTGTTCCCGACCCAACGTCGATCAGAACCCGTGCGTCTCCGACCTCGATATACAGGTGGTTGGTATGGGAATAGCCGCGCTCGGGATCAAGGAAGTGGTCCTTCAGAAACGCGATCTTTTCGTCCCCGGGCGCGTTCACCGCCAACCCGCTCGCGGGAAGCGAGAAATAGCCGTCCGACACCACGGTCAGACGCGCTTCCCCAAGAGTGAAGCTGAAATGCGCCGGGTTGCCTGCGGTTGGTGCGCCCAACATGGCGCGCGCGGTGGCGGGCATGGCGAAGGCAGGGGCAATTGCGGCCAGGCGCAGAAGGTCGCGGCGCGTGGGGCGGATCAGGGTCATGGGTGGCTCCGTCTTGGTGAGGCGTCTCGTCGATCATATGCCTGCACCCGAATATGTCAAAGACAACCCGAGCGGATCATCACCCGTATTCGGCCAGACGTGCCACGTAGCGGGCCAAGGTGTCGATCTCAAGGTTCACGCGGTCGCCAACCTTGGCCTGCCCCCAGTTCGTCACATCTTTCGTGTGTGAAATCAGGTTCACCCCGAAGACGTCCCCCTCAACCTCGTTCACGGTCAGCGATGTGCCGTTGAGCGCGACAGAGCCTTTGGGCGCTATGAACCGCGCCAGTTCAGAAGGCGCCCGGAACCGGACACGTGTGCTGTCGCCCTCATCCGTCATCCCGACGATCTCGGCCACGCCATCCACATGGCCCGACACGATGTGTCCACCCAGCTCGTCCCCCACTTTCAAAGCGCGTTCAAGATTCACCTTGTGGCCGACCGACCACGTGCCAAGATTGGTTTTCGATACGGTTTCCGCAGAAATATCAACGTCATACCAATCATCACCCAGTGCCACCACGGTCAGGCACACCCCGTCCGACGCGATTGACGCGCCGATATCGATGCCGCCGGTGTCATAACGGGTCTTGATCCGCGCGCGCATGTCGCCCGCCTGTTCCAGCGCTTCGATGCGGCCTATGTCGGTAATGATCCCGGTGAACATGCCCTCTCCCTTTCAGCGGTGTGGAGCCTCAGCCCTAGCGCGCGACAAAGGTCTTGCCAAGACGTCACGACACCCGACCGCGCGATCCCACATAGCGGCAGGCCACAATTTCGCCCAAAGGCAGGGGTAACAGAGTGGAAAGGTTCCCCTTCCCATATTGAACGGACCGGGGCAAAAGGGATTAGGCGTCGCCCAGCCCCCAACACGACGACGGCAAAAGACAGACAGGCAGACGATGATCACCGGCCAAGAACGACATTTCCTGTTTTTGCAAGGCCCCCATGGCCCGTTCTTCTGGCAGTTGGGGCGGATGCTGCGAACAGCCGGTGCCAAGGTCTGGCGCGTCGGGTTCAACATGGGCGATCAGATGTTCTGGCGGGATCGGTCGACATATATTCCGTTCACCGCCCCGCAGGAAGATTGGCCCGACCGGTTCGCGCGGCTGCTGGATGACCACGCCATCACAGATATCGTGCTTTACGGCGACACACGCCCGATCCACGCCAACGCGGTCGAGATTGCCAAAGCGCGCGGGTTGAACATCCACGTTTTCGAAGAAGGCTATTTACGCCCCTATTGGGTGACGTATGAACGCGACGGTTCGAACGGCAATTCACGCCTGATGCAAACCAGCGTTGCACAGATGCGCGATACGCTGGCCCATGCCGAGCTTGATATCCCCGAGGCACCGGCCCACTGGGGCGACATGCGTCACCATGTTTTCTATGGTGCCCTGTATCATTGGTTCGTGATGTTCACCAACCGCCGCTATCGCCACTTCCGCCCGCACCGGGCGGTGAGCGTCGGACACGAGTTGAACCTGTACCTGAAACGGCTTCTTCTGATGCCCTTCCTTGCCGCTGACCGGATCGCGGCAACCCTTCGGATCAAATATGGCGGTTTCCCCTACCATCTTGCCCTGCTTCAGCTAGAGCATGACTCGAGTTTTCAAAACCATAGTCCTTTCAACACGATGACAGAGTTTCTTGATGTGGTGATCAAGGGGTTTTCGGCAGGCGCAGCAGGCCATCATCATCTTGTTTTCAAAGCCCACCCTCTGGAAGACGGGCGCATCCCTCAACGCCGTGAAATCCGGCGGCTGGCGCAAACCTATGGCGTATCCGACCGTGTTCACTATGTGCGCGGTGGTAAACTGGCCAAACTTCTGGATCATGCGCGTTCTGCGATGACCGTGAATTCCACCGCGGCCCAGCAGGTCTTGTGGCGCGGGCTGCCGTTAAGAGTGTTCGGCACGGCGGTCTTTGACAAACCCGAGTTTACCTCGACCCAATCGGTCGAAGAGTTTTTCGCCCTGCCAAGCCGCCCCGACAGCCGCGCGTATCGCGACTATCGCCATTATTTGCTGGAAACAAGTCAGGTCACCGGCAGCTTTTATGCCGCGCGTGGCCGACGGCAGCTTTTGCGCCAGGTGGTCGACATGATGCTGGCGGCTGATGACCCATATCAGGCACTTGAACGGGGAACAGCGGCACCAAGGCAACAGTTACGCCTTGTAAATTAGCGCGATAAAGCTGAAAAGCTGGATTAAATCCGCGCGTCCGACTAGGTTCACGCCAAAACCATCCCGGCTATTCGCCCAGAAGGAGCACGAGCAGTTGTCCACCACCGGAAAAAAATGGGTCCGCGCTGCGGCCGTTTGTGCATTGGTCCTTTCTGTTGGTGCGTGCGGCCTGCCACGCAGCGGCCCAAACAAGTCAGAGCTGCTTGCCGATTCTGAAAACAAGGTAAATGATGCCATTGTCGTGCTAGTCAACGATCACGTGAACCGCGCTACAGCCGTCACGCCGTCGCTTGGGTTCAGCAAGGCCTTTTCCAATGCCCCTCTGGTCGGGTCGGATACGATCCAGCCGGGTGATACCTTGGGTATTTCGATCTGGGAAAACGTCGATACTGGCATTTTGACCACCGCCGGCGCACCTGCGGCGCTGGAAGAGGTGCAGGTTGACGGATCCGGGTTCATTTTCATCCCTTACGCTGGGCGCATCAAGGCGTCAGGCAATTCACCTGAAGCGATCCGCCGGATCATCACCCGCAAACTGGCCGAGCAAACCCCTGACCCGCAGGTTCTGGTGCGCCGTCTGGCGGGCGACGGGTCCACGGTCACGATCACCGGGGCAGTCAGCGGTCAAGGTGTCTATCCGATCGAACGTCCGACCCGGACCCTGAACGCCATGCTCGCGCGCGCGGGCGGCATCGCCATTTCGCCCGAGATCGCCAAAATCAAGGTTAATCGCGGCAACCAGACCGGTGAAGTCTGGTTCCAGGACCTGTTTAACCATCCTGAAACAAACATCGCCCTGCGCGGTGGCGACCGCATTCTGGTCGAAGAGGACAGCCGGTCTTACACCGCCATCGGGGCGACCGGAGGACAAAGCCGTGTCCGGTTTGAAACCCAGACCCTGTCGGCCATGGAGGCCCTTGCACAGGTTGGGGGTCTGTCGGGTTCCTCTGCCGACCCCAAGGGCATCTTTATCCTGCGCGACGAAACGGCCAGCATAGCGAACTCTGTTCTGGGCCGGTCCGACCTTCGCGGCACGCAACGCATGGTCTATGTGCTGAACCTGACCGAGCCCAATGGCATGTTCAAGGCGCGCGATTTCGTCATTCGCGATGGCGACACGATTTATGTGACCGAAGCGCCTTATGTCCAGTGGACCAAGCTCTTGTCAGCCCTGACCGGGTCTCTGGCGACGGCGGGATCAATCTCGTCGCTGAACCAGTCCTTGTCCGACAGCTGATCCAGAGGGCATGATGGCCCGTTCTTCAAACTCCAAAGAAGCCGTCGAGGACAATCAGCCCCGGCGGCTTTTTGTTTACAATGGCGGCTTCCTGACGCAACCGCGCATCCGCCGCATTCTGTCTCTGGCAGGATGGGACGTGCGGATTGGCATTCCCAAAGACGGCGACTTTGTCGGCACGTGGGGCAAAAGCCCGACCTCGGGCCGTGGGGAAGCCGTCGCTGGCCACCGCGATGCCCCTGTCATTCGGGTCGAAGACGCCTTTTTGCGCTCGGTCCTGCCGGGGCGTTCGGGCGAGCCACCACTGGGTCTTCTGATTGATGATATGGGCGTGCATTTTGACAGCGCCCAACCGTCGCGGCTGGAACATATTCTGGCGACCGACCCGCTGGATCACAGCGACACCTTGCGCCGGGCGCGCGATGCGATGGACCGGATGCGGCGGGCCCATCTGTCGAAATACAACGCCTTTGACCCCGCCCTGCCCGTCCCAGATGCGCCCTATGTGCTGATCATCGACCAGACGCGGGGGGATGCTTCGATCACCCATGCTGGGGCGTCGGAAACCACGTTCCGCGACATGCTGGTTACCGCCCGCCTGACCCACCCTGACGCCCGCATTCTGATCAAATCCCACCCCGAGACGACGGCTGGCCATCGCTCGGGTCACTACGGGTCCGAGGATGAGAACGAACAGGTCCGCCTGCTGACCGATCCGGTCAGTCCGTGGGCGCTGATGGAGGGCGCGCAGGCGGTGTATACCGTCAGTTCCGGTTTGGGGTTCGAGGCCATTCTGGCGGGCCACAAGCCCCACGTATTCGGGCAGCCGTTCTACGCGGGTTGGGGATTGACCGTGGACGACCGCCCGGTTGATCGGCGGGTGCGCAGCTTAACCCGCACACAGTTGTTCATGGGGGCGATGATCCTTTACCCCACATGGTATGACCCCTACCACAACACGCTGTGCGAGATCGAGACCGTGCTGGACACGCTTGAGGCCCGCGCCCGCGCGTGGCGTGAAGATCATCGCGGCTATGTTGCCAGCAGTATGCGCCTGTGGAAGCGCCGCCCTCTGGCACAGTTTTTTGCAGACGGTCCGGCGATCGTTTTCGACAACAACGCCGCGCGTGCCGCCAAAGGCGCAGAAGATGTGGATCGCCCCCTGATGGTCTGGGCCGGGAAAGAACAGCCCGATCACCGAACCCACAGTCCATTGTTGCGGATCGAAGATGGGTTCCTACGGTCACGCGGTTTGGGCGCCGAACTGGTGCCGCCCATGTCCTTGGTGCGGGACGATCTGGGCATCTATTACGATCCCACCCGCGAAAGCCGGCTGGAACGGTGGATCGCAGCGTCAACGGCCCTGCCTGACCATGCCCGCGAACGGGCCGAGCGGTTGATCGCGCGCCTGACAGCGACGGGCGTTGGCAAATACAACCTCGACCGCCCCCTGCCCGATGAGCTGGACGCTCTGCCCAAAGAACACCGCGTTCTGGTGCCGGGACAGGTTGAAGATGACGCATCGATCCGGCTGGGCACCGACGCGGTGTCCACCAATCTGGCCCTGCTGGAGCGAACGCGTTCGGAAAACCCCGACGCGGTGATCATCTATAAGCCCCATCCTGATGTGGAAGCCGGGTTGCGGGCAGGCGCGATCCCGGTGGATAAGGCCCGCACTTTGGCAGATCTTGTCGCCGAAAGCGCCGACCCCATCGGGTTGATCAACGCCGTGGATGACGTTTGGACGATGACGTCGACCTTGGGTTTTGAGGCGCTGATCCGTGGGAAACGCGTCACCTGCCTTGGCGCGCCCTTCTATGCCGGCTGGGGGCTGACCCGCGATCTGGGCGAAACGCCCGCACGTCGCACCGCCCGGCCTGACCTCATCGCACTGACCCATGCCGTGCTGATTGATTACCCGCGCTACCACGATCCGGTGACCGGCACCGCCTGCCCGGTCGAACTGGCGGTCGAGCGGCTGGCGGACGGTGTCTCGCCCAAGATCACCCCCGCCACACGCATCTTGTCGAAGTTGCAGGGCATTTTTGCCAGCTACGCCTATCTCTGGCGTTGACGCCAGCGGTGCAGGATATCACCGTCAATGGCGCGGGTCTCAACAAGGTCGAAACGCGGCGCTTCAGCCAGCCGTCCCAAACCCATGGCCGCCAGCGACGGACGCCCCTCGGCCCCAAGAGCAAGCCCGGCGGTGTAACCGACAAGCTCGTCCACCAGCCCCGCTGACAAAAGCGAGGCCGCGAGGCTTCCGCCCCCTTCGCAATAAACGCGGGTCAGGCCACGATCACCAAGCGCCTGCAAGACTGCCGCAGGGTCCAGCGCACCTTCCGCTTCATCCACCTCGATCATCCTGGCGCCAAGGCCTGCCCATGCGGACACCAGTTCGGGCGCGGCGCGGCGGCCATGGCAAATCCAGACCGGGACATCATTGGCGGTACGCGCCAATTGACCATCGAGCGGTAGGTCCAGATGGCGTGACAAGACAACGCGAACGGGTTGGTGATCGACACCTAACCCGCGTACAGTCAGCGATGGGTCATCTGCCCGTGCGGTGCCCGCCCCGATCATCACCGCATCATGGGTGGCGCGCATCGCGTGAACATGGCGGCGTGCCCCCTCCCCCGTGATCCATTGGCTGTCCCCCGAGGCTGTCGCAATTCGCCCGTCAAAAGAACTGGCCAGCTTGAGTGTGACCATCGGTCGGCCTTGCGTAACACGGGTCAGGAATCCCAGCTGATCGGCACGGGCTTCGTCGGCACATAGGCCAGTTTCAACCGCGATCCCAGCCGCACGCAGAATGTCGACGCCACCCCCGTCCACGCGCGGATCGGGATCGCCAAGGGCCACAACCACGCGCGCGATGCCCGCGTCAACCAACGCCGCCGCACAAGGCGGCGTCTGCCCGTGATGGGCACAGGGTTCCAACGTGACATAGGCCGTCGCCCCGCGCGCCGCGTCCCCGGCTTGCGCCAGCGCCACGGGTTCCGCATGGGGCCGCCCGCCGGGTTGGGTCCACCCCCGCCCGACAATCCGCCCATCCCGCACGATCACGCAGCCCACCGCAGGGTTCGGTGCACAACGTCCAAGACCCCGCCGCCCAAGCGACAGGGCCAGACGCATATAGCGCGTGTCAGATTGGGTCACTCGTCTTCCGGCGCGACGTCCGGTCGAAGTTCGCTGACGAATTTGTCAAAGTCATCGGCCGCCTGGAAGTTTTTGTAAACACTGGCAAAACGCACATAAGCCACGGTGTCGATCCGCGCCAGGCTTTCCATCACGATCTCGCCGATGGTTTTCGACGGAATATCCGTCTCGCCCATGCTTTCCAACCGGCGCACGATGCCCGAGATCATCTGGTCGATACGCTCGGGTTCAACGGGGCGTTTCTGCATCGAGATACGGATCGAACGTTCCAGCTTCTCGCGGTCAAAATCCTCGCGTCGTCCGTTGGATTTCACCACGACAAGGTCGCGCAGCTGCACACGTTCATAGGTGGTGAACCGCCCCCCACAGGCCGGGCAAAAGCGACGCCTGCGAATGGCAACGTGGTCTTCGGCCGGGCGGCTATCTTTCACCTGAGTATCAATATTTCCGCAAAACGGGCAGCGCATCGGCCTTCCTCTTCTCTCATCTCACCTCGGTTTTTGGGTCTTTCGCCCAGTTATCCACAGGCACTATAGGACAGCCGCTAGGTCTTGTGTAGTGGGAAATACCCGCCCCAAGATGCGCGATGCACCCTTGTCACGGGGAAAGATTGCTTTCCCTTCCCCTGCACGATGGGCGTAAACTTGAACACTCTGCCAGCCAATCAACCAAAAGGGAGAAGACACATGACAATCGCACGCGTAACCGAGATTTCCGCCACCTCAACGAAAAGCTTTGACGATGCCGTGGAGCAAGGGGTGAAACGCGCGTCGGATACCCTGCGCAATGTCGTCAGCGCATGGGTCAAAGAACAATCGGTAAAGGTCGAAAACGGCAAGGTCGCCCATTACCAGGTCAACATGATGGTGACATTCGTTCTGGATGACTGAACCGTCTAAGAGCCAAGATGCGCCGCCACGTGACGGGTGTGCGGCGCATTTCTGTGTTCAAACAGGTAGATCCCCTGCCACGTGCCCAAAACCAGCTGTCCGGACTGCACCGGGATTGACAGGCTGACGGGCAGCAATGCGGCCTTGATATGGGCCGGCATATCATCTGGCCCCTCGTAAGTGTGCGTCAGATAGGACATGGCAGGATCGGTCGTGGGCGGCACAAGCCGGTGAAAGAAGTTCTGAAGGTCGGTCTGCACCTCTGGATCGGCGTTTTCCTGTATCAGAAGCGAGCAAGACGTATGGCGCACAAAGAGCGTCAGCAGCCCATCACCCGTGGTCTGCCCCGCCAGCCAGCGTGCAACATCATTGGTAAATTCATAAAGGCCGGGGCCTTGCGTGTGTATCTTGAAACCATGTCCCATGGCGGTGATAGAATGTCACCCAAGCGATACGCGCAAGGCCCCTTCGTTCGTTTTTCCGGCACCCGAAGCAATCAAATTCAGGTCAGCAGGGCCGGCACCCTCTCCGCCTTTGTTCGCGTGAGTGGTTTGCCTCGAAGCGCCGGAAAACACAGGGGAACCCTAGAGCGGGATCAGGGCGGGACGCCGCGAAATGTGCCCATCCTGCCGCCGGGTTTCCAACTTCATCAGCGCCCTGAGCCGCCCGGATCGCACATCCGGTCGGCTATCGCACTGAGCCAATTCTTCTTGAAAGTTCGTGATCGGCCCCTTCAGGCCGGTGGCGTATGTCTGCGCGCCCACCATCTTACGCATCATAATCCCCAGTTAAAATAAGTTTCGTGTCAAACAAAGCGATCGTCCAATGTGTTCACATTATCGCCACATTTCCGCCCTATTTCAAAGGAAACAAATTATTAACGCCTGAAAAACAGCGAAAACAGATTGTTTCCGAGCCTCGGTTCTTTTCTGAGAAGAGTTGAAAATATGCGTTTCGCGAATAGATAGGCGCATCTGACGCCAGCTTCGCGAAAACCTCGTTAACTGACCGAGATTCGTTTAACCTGCCGACCATCGAATTTCATGGTCAAAATGAGGCAGGAATGTGGCATCCTGTCGGGATGACGGCACCATCTGAATCGTTCTTCGGCGCCAGCACCCGTGCCGGTCCATGTCGGACCGATACCTAGATCCGTTAATCTGTGATATGTTTGCCAGGTCAGGCTGTGACGTTGTCGGGTGACAGACCCCTTAGCGTCGCCAAATTCGTTCCAGTATTTCAGATCAATCCTATTCACGCCAAGTTTCCTGACGCACTGACCCGCAGAGGGTTCCAACAGACAATATTTAAGGAAATTAACCATGCCATTTGATATTCGCACCGCGCCAAACAGAAACCCGTTGGCCACAATCTCGGACTTTCTGACACAATTGAGAGGGTTCTTGGGCCGCCTGTTTGAAGCGCCGAAGGAGTTCGGTTTGGAGTATGTTTATGACATCCAAACTGAGATCATGACCGCATTTCATGAAGAAACCGTCAGGTCATTTGAGACGACACAGGCGCAACTTCGTGATGCTGATCCAGAGAAGCTCTATGAGCATGGTCTGACGGGTCATTCGCTGCACGCCAAGATGATGGGCATCAATGTTATCTCAGATGCCGTGAATCGACATGCGCTGCGCGCGATCAGGTACCTGCTGTCTCTTGTGAACTCGATCCTCGGGTCAATCGCCTCTATCGCGGGTGCTGCGGGCGCGATTAAAGAGATCAAAGACCTGTTTGAGAACACAACCGATTTCGCAACGGGACAATAAAAAGGCGCCCGCAGGCGCCTTTATTTCTTACATCACTGGTCCAGGAACGACCGCAACTTGCGGCTTCGGCTGGGGTGTTTCAGTTTCCTGAGCGCCTTGGCCTCGATCTGGCGAATCCGTTCACGGGTGACCGAGAACTGTTGCCCCACCTCTTCCAGCGTGTGGTCGGTGTTCATCCCGATGCCAAAGCGCATCCGAAGCACCCGTTCCTCGCGCGGGGTGAGCGAGGCCAGAACCCGCGTGGTGGTTTCCTTGAGGTTTTCCTGAATGGCGCTGTCCAATGGCAGCACGGCATTCTTATCCTCGATGAAATCACCCAGCTGGCTGTCTTCCTCATCGCCAATCGGCGTTTCTAGCGAGATCGGCTCTTTGGCGATCTTCATCACCTTGCGCACCTTCTCAAGCGGCATTTGCAGCTTTTCGGCCAGCTCTTCCGGGGTCGGTTCGCGGCCGATCTCGTGCAGCATCTGACGACCGGTGCGGACCAGTTTGTTGATCGTTTCGATCATGTGCACCGGAATACGGATCGTGCGGGCTTGGTCGGCAATCGAACGCGTGATCGCCTGACGGATCCACCACGTCGCATAGGTCGAGAACTTGTAACCGCGACGGTATTCGAACTTGTCCACCGCCTTCATCAGACCGATGTTACCTTCCTGAATAAGATCAAGGAATTGCAACCCGCGGTTGGTGTATTTCTTGGCAATCGAGATCACCAGACGCAGGTTGGCTTCGACCATTTCTTTCTTGGCCTGACGCGCTTCTTTCTCGCCCTTCTGAACCTGCTGCACGATGCGGCGGAATTCGGGGATATCAACGCCGACATATTGACCAACCTGGGCCATGTCAGCACGCAGCTGTTCCACCTTGTCGGTCGAGCGTTCGATAAAGCTCTGCCAGGCGCGCCCCGATTGGGCCGCCATGTCTTCCAGCCATGTCGGGTCAAGTTCGCGCCCACGATAGGCGTCAATAAACTCGCGGCGGTTGATCCGGGCCTGATCGGCCAGTTTCACCATCGCCGAGTCAATCGACATGATCCGACGGTTGATACCGTATAGCTGGTCGACCAGCGCTTCGATCCGGTTGTTGTGCAGATGCAGTTCATTCACCAAAAGCACGATTTCCGAACGCAGTTTCTGATATTCAACCTCGGCCTTCTTCGAGAAACTGTCATCTTCGTTCAGGGTCGCGGACATCCGCAGGTCCTGCATCTCGGACAGCTTGTTATAGTCGCGGGCAATCAGCTCAAGCGTTTCCAGAACACGCGGCTTCAGCGCGGCCTCCATCGCGGCAAGCGACATGTTGGCGGCTTCATCCTCGTCATCATCGTCATCGTCCGACGCGATCGGATTGCCGTCTGCATCCAGCTCTGGATCGGATTTCTTCTTGTCGTCGGACGATGCGGCCCCGTTTACGCCGGCTGTGGCGGCCACGGTTTCGGTGTCGCCATCCTCCATCGCGTTGCCAAAAGTGGCATCCAGGTCGATGACATCACGCAGAAGAATGTCTTCGCTCAGAAGTTCGTCGCGCCAGATGGTGATGGCCTGGAACGTCAGAGGGCTTTCGCACAGCCCCGAAATCATGGTGTTGCGACCCGCTTCGATCCGTTTTGCGATCGCGATCTCGCCTTCGCGGCTCAGCAGTTCGACCGACCCCATTTCACGCAGATACATGCGAACAGGGTCGTCGGTGCGATCCAGCTTTTCGGTTTCGGCGGTGGCAACGGCAACCTCACGGGCCCCCTGTTGTGTCACCAGCTCGGTCGAACCTTTTTCTTCTTCTTCGGCTTCTTCGTCTTCGATGATGTTGATGCCCATTTCGGACAACATCGACATCACGTCTTCAATCTGTTCAGAGCTCACCTGATCGGGGGGCAGAACCTGATTAAGCTGATCGTAGGTAATGTAACCTTTTTCCCGCGCCTCAGCGATCATCTTCTTGACGGCTTTTTGGCTGACGTCGCCCATCGGTTCGTCGTCTTGGTCGTCGTCCTTGCGGTCGTTGGCGGTGTCCTTGGCGGCCATGGGCCCTCCCTGCACTTGGCTTGGATATGGGGCATCAGGCGTCAGCCAGTGTGATGTCCCATCACGTCGGTGATTCGGGTTGGCCGAATCATCACCTCGAATCAGTGATTCGCCAACCCATGTATCGCGTATTCTTCGCCTGATCATCCTGAAAAGACCAGAGATCACGGCAGTGTTGCTATTTCCCCTTAGTCTTCTTGGGAGATATCTGCGCCAACAGCTTGTCCAGCGCATCGCGTTCGTCGCGGTTCAGAAGCGTCCCGTTATCGGCGACCTCATATGTGGCTTTGTCCTCGGTCTGGCTGCGCAGCGCCTTGTTCCGCGCCTCGGCCGCCTGCCCCAAACGCCATGTCACACCCTCATCCGGCAGCGTGCCCATATCTTCGGCGGCATCCGCAATCTCGCGCCTCAGCCCGCGCGACGCCTCAAGCTTCATGATCTCTTCGTTCAGGCTGGCCTCGACGATTTCATCATCATCTGAGTGGCGTAAAGCGGGGGTGATCCGCACATGGTTAAGTGCATACAGCTTTTCAAGAGCCGTCGCGCCAATTCGCTCAATTATCGTCTGCTCAAGGGCTTCAGCCCCCTCATGGGCGTGGCGCAACAACACGCGTTGCAGTGCTCCATGATCGGGGCCGAGCATCTCTAACCGTTCCATCCGGCTTTCGACCTGTTCAAGCATATCGGGTCTGCGGATCAGGATCGCCAGGATCACCGCTTCGCGCAGCACCTCTTGCGCCTGATCGTCGGCGGTCGCCAGCAGGGACGACTTGGTGGAATGCAAAACAGGTGGCACTGGTGCCCAGCCCCGCCCCTTGCCCGACTTCCATGGCGCGCGGGCCCCGCCCTGTGCGCCCTGCACTTTGGGACGCGACCGGAACAGTTCCCACCGTTTGTCTTTGATTGCTTGCCCATAGTGCGACCGGATCGACGGATCCTGAATGCGTGCAATCGCAGCGCGCAAATCCTTGTCCAGCGCCGCTTTGCGTTCGGGACTGTCGAACACTTTGCCTTCGGTTTCGCGTCGCCACAGCAAATCGACCATCGGGATCGCGCCGTTGATCAGAGCCTGCATCGCCTCCGGGCCGCTTTCCTTCACCAAGTCATCAGGGTCTTTGCCTTCCGGCATAATCGCAAAGCGAAGGCTTTGACCGGCTTCAAGCAACGGCAGCGCATTGTCGATCACCCGCATCGCGGCGTTCAGCCCGGCCTTGTCACCGTCCAGCGCGATAATCGGCTCGGGAGCAATGCGCCACAAAAGACGCAACTGGTCTTCGGTGATCGCGGTGCCAAGGGGCGCGACGGTCGCGCCAAACCCGGCTTCGGACAGGGCAATGACATCCATATAGCCCTCTGCCACGATCAGCGGCTGACCTTTGCTAGCGGCTTCCCGCGCCGGTCCGTGATTGTAAAGACTACGCCCCTTATCAAACAGCTCAGTCTCGGGTGAATTCAGGTATTTCGCGCTTTCCTCAGGGTCCATCGCACGGCCCCCGAAGGCAATCGCCCGCCCGCGCGCATCGCGGATCGGGAACAGAATACGGTTTCGAAACGTATCATATGGGTTGCCGCCCTTCGTGCTGGGTTTGGCCAGCCCCGCGCCAAGGATCAGATCATCCTCGACCCCCTTGCCTTTCAGGTGATCCCACAAACCCTGCCATGCATCCGGAGCAAAACCAATTTCCCACCGCTCAAGCGCGCTGTCCTTCAGGCCACGGCGGGCCAGATAATCGCGTGCCGCTGCGCCCGCGCCCGTTTTCAGCATCAGTCGGAAATGACCAACGGCCATTTCCATCACTTCGATCAGCTTTGTCCGGCGGTCGGCTTTTTCTTGTGCCTTGGGGTCGCGTGCAGGCATCTGCATCCCGGCCTCGCCCGCCAAAATCTCGACCGCTTCCATGAAGCCTACATTTTCGGTTTCCTGAACGAAACCGATCGCATCCCCCTTCGCATGGCACCCAAAGCAGTAATAAAACCCCTTCTGGTCATCCACATGAAAAGACGCGGTTTTTTCCTGATGAAACGGGCATGGCGCCCACATGTCGCCCTTGGCTTGATTGGATTTGCGCTGGTCCCATATCACCTTGCGCCCAACAACCTGTGACAGGCTCAGACGATTGCGCAATTCATCAAGGAAACCGGGTGGCAGTGACATGTTCTATATATCGGTGCGAAGGGCGCCAGAGTCCAGTGGCGACACGTCCATTCACGCACCGACTGCGCCGCGCACCATGTCCCAGTAGATGTCCGCCACCGCGTCGCGCGACAGTCGTCCGCCTTCGCGATACCACGTGTTGACCCCGGTCAGCATGGCAATCAAGGCCATCGTGGTCAGGCGCACATCGGGGGCCGTGATCGCCCCTTCGGCCTGCCCGGCGCGCAGGATCGCCTCAAGCTCGCCTTCATACCGTCGGCGCAGGGCTTCGACAGCAGCGAAGTTCTCGTCTGACAGGTTGCGCAGTTCCATATAGGCGATAAACACCGCATCGGGTCGTTCAAGGTGAAAGCGTATGTGAAACCGCGCGAAGGCTTCAAGGCGCGACAATGCGCTGTCGCCCTTCGGCTCATCCGCCCACGCCGCCAGAAGCTCGTCCATATGCGCTTGCATCAGGTCATAAAGCAGGCTTTGCTTGTCCTTGGTGTACAGGTAAAGCGCGCCCGCCTGCACACCGACCTTGGCGGCGATCTGGCGCATCGAGACGGCGGCAAACCCATGTTGCGCGAACAGCGAAAGCGCCGCCTCGCGCACCTTGGGGCCGGTGATTTCGCTGTGTGATCCGGTTTTCCGTGCCATGCCCTTTGATAACTGAACGCTCGTTCAAATCAAACCCATTCCGTCCCGCGCCATCTTGCGACACCCGCGCCACGCAGATAAGGTCACGCCAGCCATTGCGGCACGTTACAGGAGACCCAGATGCCCATGCGCCAGCTTGTCCTTGCAGTGCTCCTGCCCTGTGCCGTCGCGGGCTGTGCCAATGCCCCGGACTTTCCGGCGGGCGACGCTGCCAACGCACCCTTTCCGCAAATCGTCCCGATCAGCGAGATACAGGCAGAAGTGACGACAACGCCAGACGAAGATGGGATAGACGCGCTGGCCGCTCGTGCCGCCGATCTGCGCGCGCGGGCAGATAAGCTGCGCGGCACCCCGGCGGTCGACGACGCAACAGAAGATGAGATGCAGGATGCGTTGACCGCGTCCTAGGCAGACACGGCATATTCAGAAATATCTCCGAACGCTCACCCTGCGGATTGCACCATGGGCAGCCATTGGATACACGTCGCTGGACCGAATGACAGCCGACGGAGAGCGACATGAGTGACAAAAGCCCCCTGCGCACCCCTCTACGCCTTGGGATTGCTGGTCTTGGCACCGTCGGCATGGGCGTGATCAAGATCATCCGGCGCCAGGCCGCCCTGCTGGAAGATCGCGCGGGTCGCCCGGTTGTGGTCACCGCAGTTTCGGCCCGATCACGCGATAAGGATCGCGGCGTCGACCTGTCGGACTATGTCTGGGAAGATGATCCCGTCGCCCTTGCGAAACGCGATGATATCGACGTGTTTGTCGAACTGATGGGTGGTCACGAAGGCGCCGCAAAAGACGCCTGCGACGCAGCGATTGCGGCAGGCAAGGACATCGTCACCGCCAACAAGGCTCTTCTGGCCCATCACGGACAGGAACTGGCACTGGCTGCCGAAGCTGCGGGCATTCGGCTGCGCTACGAAGCGGCCGTTGCAGGCGGCATCCCGATCATCAAAGCCCTGACCGAAGGGTTGGCGGGCAACGAAATCACCCGAGTCATGGGCGTCATGAACGGCACCTGCAATTACATCCTGACCCAAATGCAGGCCACCGGGCGCGGCTATAACGCGCTGTTCGATGAATGTGCTGATCTGGGCTATCTCGAGGCCGACCCCAACCTTGACGTGGGCGGCATCGACGCCGCGCACAAGCTGTCCATCCTGTCATCAATCGCCTTTGGCACGCAGGTCAATTTCGACGCGGTCGAGATCGAGGGCATTCAACGCATCCAGTTGGAGGACATCGAACACGCCGCCGAAATGGGCTATCGCATCAAGCTGTTGGGCGTGGCGCAGATGACCGGGCGCGGGCTTGAGCAACGCATGACGCCCTGTCTTGTGCCCGATGGTTCCCCCCTTGGGCAGTTGGAGGGAGGCACCAACATGGTCGTGGTCGAAGGCGACGCGATTGAACAGGTCGTTCTGCGCGGCCCCGGCGCGGGCGAAGGCCCGACCGCCAGCGCCGTGATGGGCGACGTGATGGACATCGCCCGCGGATTTCACCTTTCCACTTTTGGGCAACCTGCAACCACCCTGCGCCCCGTGACGGGCGTAAAGGCCATGAAACCCGCGCCGTTCTATCTGCGCATGGTGTTGCTGGACAAACCCGGCGCGCTGGCAAAGGTGGCCGCGGTGTTGGGCGATGCGGGCATCTCGATTGATCGGATGCGGCAGATCAGCCACGACCAGAAACTGGCCCCGGTGCTGATCGTGACCCATAAATGCACGCGCGATGCGTTGGACACAGCGCTGGCCGGCCTGGCCAAGACCAATGTGGTCGACGGCGACCCGGTTGCCATTCGCATCGAAAAGGTCTGACAGGTCTTGGATTGGTTCACCGCCATCGACATCTATTGCGAACGCACAGGGCCAGAGTTCTGGTCTGAACCTTTGAACGCCCTGTCCAACCTTTCGTTCATCTTCGCGGCGCTCTGGGGCTGGATTGAGGCCCGAAAGCGCGACCGCACCGACCTCATGACAGTGATCCTGATCGTGCTGGCCGCTCTGATTGGTGTGGGCAGCTTTCTGTTTCATACTTTCGCCAATACGTGGTCCAGCCTGGCTGACGTCATCCCGATCTGGACCTTTGTCGCCCTGTTCGTTCTGGTCGCCATCCACCGGATCGGAGGCGTCCGTCCCGGACGTATCGGGATCGGTCTGGCCATCGCGGTGGGCCTTGTTGCCATCCTGTTTGCCTTCGGGGGCGATGGCAGTGGCAGCCAGACCAGTGACCTGCCTGCGGCGTCTGGGCACACACATGACCACACAGCTTCCGCGAATTCACTTCTAAACGGGTCCGAACAGTATTTGCCCGCCGTTCTGGCGCTTTTGGCCTTCGCGGCCCTCAGCCACCGCAAAGGACACCCGATCGCGCCCTGGATTGCTGCGGCCACCGGCACGTTTATTGTTTCGCTGACCTTGCGCACGCTGGACATGCACCTGTGTGAAATCTGGCCCCTTGGCACGCATTTCATCTGGCACATCCTGAACGGCGTCATGATCGCACTTCTGTTCCAGGGTCTTATTCGCAGTCCCGTTGCAAAGCCCGGATAAGCGTCAAAACCGTCAGCGAGTCTCTTGCCCCTGCCCCGTGCGGGCACTAAACCCGTGGTCAAACATTGAAAGTAAGGATTGCCCCTCATGGCCGATAAAGTCGTTTTTCTGGATCGCATGCTCTCGCTCGGTCTGGCCCGTGTGTCCGAAGCCGCCGCCATGGCCAGCGCCAATCTTGTCGGGCGTGGGGATGAAAAGGCCGCCGACCAGGCCGCGGTGAACGCCATGCGCGATCAGCTGAACCTTTTGGACATCAAAGGCACCGTGGTGATCGGCGAAGGCGAACGGGACGAGGCCCCGATGCTGTATATCGGGGAAGAAGTCGGCACCGGTGACGGCCCTGCCGTGGACATTGCGCTGGACCCGCTGGAAGGCACCACGCTGACCGCGAAAGACATGCCCAACGCGCTGACCGTCATCGCCATGGCCCCACGCGGCACGCTGCTGCATGCCCCGGACGTTTACATGGAAAAGCTGGCCATTGGGCCGGGCTATCCAAAAGATGTGGTGAGCCTTGAAATGTCGCCCGCCGAGCGCGTCAAGGCGCTGGCCAACGCACGTGGCTGCGATATGTCGGACATCACCGTTTGCGTGCTGGAGCGCCCGCGCCACGAGGAAATGATCGAGGGCATCCGCTCGACCGGTGCGGCGATCCGGCTGATCACCGATGGCGACGTCGCCGGTGTCATCCACTGTGCCGAAGCCGAGATCACCGGGATCGACATGTATATGGGCAGCGGCGGGGCGCCCGAAGGTGTGCTGGCCGCTTCGGCTTTGAAGTGCATGGGCGGGCAGATGTGGGGCAAGCTGACGTTCCGCAACGATGACGAGCGCGGACGGGCTGCCAAAGCCGGCATCACCGATCTGGACCGCATATACACGCGGGACGAAATGGTGACGGCGGATGTGATTTTTGCCGCAACAGGCGTCACGGATGGATCCGTCGTATCAGGCATCAAACGCGAACCCGGCTTTCTGACCACCGAAACCATCCTGATGCGATCGAAAACAGGGTCAGTCCGCCGGATGATCTATCGCAATCCGGTGACCGCCAGCTGAGTCCGTCATCGCGCGGTGTCTCGCATCAACTGAACGGCGCTGTATCTGAGGTGAGCATGGGCAGTTTTCTGGGGGTCGACAGTTCAATCACCGGTCGCCGCTGGATTGGCCCCTCGACCGAAGTCAGTCGACAGGCCGAAGCGTTGGAACAGCACACCGGCCTGCCCGGCCCCTTGTGCACCGTGCTGGCGCGACGCGGCGTTGCGCCCGAGGAAACAGCCGGGTTTCTTGACCCGACCCTACGGGATTTGCTGCCGGACCCGCGCAAGCTGAAAGACATGGAAACCGCCGCGACGCGTGTGCTCCGCGCGCTTGATCGGAACGAACGAGTCGCGGTTTTTGCCGATTATGATGTCGATGGCGCGACCTCCGCCACCTTATTGATCGACTGGTTTCGCTTCTTCGGGCGCGAGGTCACGCTTTATATCCCCGACCGGATCGACGAAGGCTATGGCCCCAACGTGCCCGCGATGCAGGACCTTGCCCGCGATCACTCGCTGATCATCTGCGTCGATTGCGGTACGCCGAGTTTCGAGCCCATCGCCGCCGCCTGCGCCGCTGGTGCCGATGTTGTGGTTCTGGATCACCACCTTGGCGGTGAAACCCTGCCTGAAGCGACCGCCGTGGTGAATCCGAACCGGCAAGACGAGGCGGACGCCCCGGGATACCTGTGTGCTGCGGGCGTGGTCTTTCTGCTGCTGGTCGAACTGGGCCGCCGCCTGCGTGAAGCCGGGCGTGGCGGGCCTGATCTGATCTCGATGCTGGATTTGGTGGCGTTGGGAACAGTGGCCGATGTCGCGCCCCTGACAGATGCCAACCGGGCCTTCGTGCGGCAGGGGTTGAAGATCATGGCACGTCGTGCCCGGCCCGGCATGGTGGCGCTGGCCGATGTGGCAGGTTTGAACGAAGCGCCGCGCGCATATCATCTTGGCTATCTGATGGGTCCGCGGGTGAATGCTGGCGGGCGGATCGGCAAGGCCGATCTGGGCGCACGACTGCTGTCGACCACCGACATGAACGAAGCCCGCGCAATTGCCGAAAAGTTGAATGAACTGAACGCGGAACGACGCGAGATCGAAGCGCGCGTGCAGGACGCCGCCATGGCACAGGCGGAGGAACGCGGATTGGATGCCCCGCTGGTCTGGGCCGCATCCGATGGGTGGCATCCCGGTGTTGTGGGCATCGTCGCAAGTCGCCTGAAGGAAGCCACCAACCGCCCGGCCATCGTGATCGGGTTCGATGGGGACGACGGCAAGGGGTCGGGTCGATCCGTCACGGGCATCGACCTGGGCGCTGCCATCCAACGGCTGGCGGCTGATGGGTTGATCGAAAAAGGGGGTGGGCACAAGATGGCAGCCGGTCTTAGCCTGACACGCGATCAATTGCAGCCGGCAATGGAACAGCTGTCCACTTTGCTTGCCAAGCAGGGCGCAGGCGAACTTGGGGCCGCTGATCTGAAAATCGACGGGCTTTTGATGCCGTCAGGTGCGACCGTCGACCTGATTGAAAAACTGGAAGACGCCGGACCGTTTGGCGCATCAGCCCCCGCCCCGCGTTTTGCCTTTCCCGATGTGCAGATTCTGTTTGCCAAACGGGTCGGCCAGAACCACCTGAAGGTCAGCTTTGGCGACGGAATGGGCACCCGTCTTGACGCCATTGCCTTCGGCGCGTTTGACGGCCCGCTTGGCACGACGCTGGAACAACATGCAGGCCAGCGTTTTCATCTTGCCGGACGCATTGAAATCAACCAGTGGCAGGGCCGCAGCAGCGCCCAATTGCGACTGGAAGATGCCGCAAAAGCCTGATTTTCATGGGCCTTACAGTTTTTTTAAAAAAGCTGAAAAACCCTCTTGCACGGCCCCAACCTTTCTCTTAGAACCCCCTCACCGACAGAGTGGCCCGTTCGTCTATCGGTTAGGACGCCAGGTTTTCAACCTGGAAAGAGGGGTTCGATTCCCCTACGGGCTGCCACTTCCTTCCTTAGATTTTATTCCTTTGTTTCTGATGGTTGAGCAAATCTGCTTACCTCTGGAGCAGGGTTTCATATGTCTGTTCCGTCGATTTGTCTTGCGGTCAGGTGGCGTTGAAACGGTCCAGTATCGAAACCATGACGATGACGAAGGCCCTGGGCGGCAATCCGGTATTGGCAACGAAAAGCCATAAATAATTGGTCGAATGCGTTTCTTTAGCGAGCGGGCCGACCGAACACAGCCTAACCCAGCAAGCTGTCGCGCTGGCCGGCCAGGCGCTCTCTCAACTGCCCTTCGACCTCGCGCATCGGTGTGGTCTGGATTGTATCGACATGGCGCGCGACCCAAAGCGGTGATCGCAGGTGAGGTGCCTTGGTCTTCAGGCGGACAAGATCGCGGTGCAAGTCGCCGACGAAGCAAGGCAACAGGGCAGCCCCCGCCCCTTGTGCGGCCAAGGCGGCAAGTGTCAGAAAGCTGTCTGATGCCGTGGTCATCTGGTCAGGGCTGATATTTTCAGCCATCCAGGTGCCCGCAACGGATCGGGTCAGCGGCCCTGACAAGCCCAGCCATTGGTCTTGGAACGTATCGGTGGCATAGGCGGCAAACCCGATTTCGCAGGCGGCAATCCCGACCAAATCATCCGCAAGTTTGAGTGACGGCCGCACGATGATATGTGCCTGTTCCCGGATCAGATCGAGATGGGTATTGCTGCTTAACAGTGTCATTTCCAGATCCTGGCTGTCGGCTTTGATCGCGCGGGTAATGCGCGGCAAGACCAGCACACATAACGTGTCGGTCGAGGTGATCCGCACCGTCCCCTTCATGGCGCCGCGCTCCCCTCCCCCGGCAAGCCGCGCAACTTCGTGGATCGCCGAAGCCGCGGCCTGCGCTGCACGAATGATATGCTCGCGATCCGCCAGCACTCGATATCCGTTCGGTGTGCGTTCAAAGATCGGCAACCCATGCCTGTCCTCGAACGCCGCCAGATGCCGAAGCACGGTCGCATGATTGACACCCAGCCTTTTCGCCGCCTGCAAGACCGATCCGGTTTCCACAACCGCAAGCACATAGCGCAGATCGTCCCAGTTTTCGTTGTGCATTTTTTGATACCTTGCAGCGCGAATTTTCTAACTGTTGCCATATTTTCGAACAGCTATCCTTTCTGCAAGTCCAATCACCTTTTCAGATAAGGAGCTCAGACATGCGGAAATCATTGATTGCAGGCCTTGCAATTGCCGGAGTGGCCGTCGGTGCCATCGCCTATGCAGACAATCACGTCAGTGACGCACAGAAAGAGGCAGCGGTCAAAGCCCGCAAAGCGCATATGACGCTTTATGCCTTCAATCTGGGCACCCTTGGCGCCATGGCGAAAGAAGAAATGCCCTATGATGCGGCAGCTGCCACGGCAGCGGCTGACGCGATTGCCGCTCTGGCCCAACTTCCCCAGTCAGGCTATTGGTTGCCCGGCACGGACAATCAAAGCATGGAAAAAACCCGCGCCCTGCCAGCAATTTGGGCGGATGGCAGCGATGTTGGCACCAAGGCTGGCGATTTGGTCAAAGCCGCGATGGAGATGCAAACGGCTGCGGCAATGGACCTTGATTCACTGAAGGCCGCCATGGGCCCCTTGGGCGCATCCTGCGGCGGATGTCACAAGAGCTTCCGTCAACCAGACGAATAAGGGCGCAGGTCTTTTGACCGTCACATGAAACGGATCATCCTGATATTATTCATTGTTGGATGTGTGGTCGCCACCATTGGGCTGGTGATCACGCGTCCGCAACGCGTATCGGCCGAGACCCTGGCCGGTTTCACGCCGGACGCGGATCGGGGCAAGCTGGTATATGCCGCGATGGGCTGTGCCAGCTGCCATATGGCACCGGGTTCTGATGATCAGACCCGCCTTCCAGGCGGCAAAGCCTTCCTGACCGATTTTGGCACGTTCTATGCGCCCAACATCTCCTCTGACCCGGAACATGGCATCGGCGACTGGACGGATGAACAGATTGCCACTGCGGTGCTCCGGGGCACCTCACCCGACAATCAGCACTATTTTCCGGTCTTTCCCTATGGGTCGTATGTGCGTGCCAACCCGTCCGATGTGGTTGACCTGATTGCGCATCTGCGAACGCTTGAACCTGATCAGACCCCCAGTCGAGCGCATGATGTAGGGTTTCCCTTCAATATCCGCGCCAGCCTTGGGGGGTGGAAACTGCTGTTCACTGACCCAGACTGGATCGTCACCCAAGACCTGACCGAACAGGAAGAGCGTGGCCGGTTGCTTGTCGAGGCGATGGGCCATTGCGGCGAATGCCATACGCCAAGAAACATCTTTGGCGGGATGAAAACCGACGAATGGCTGGCAGGTGCGGCAATCCCCGGCAAAAAGGGCCGCACGCCTGATCTGCGCGCGCCATCGTTAGAGTGGAGCGCCGCCGACATCGTGGCTTATCTGAAAACCGGCCTGACCCCGGAATACGACTCTGCCGGGGGCGAAATGGTCGACGTGATCGCGAACACCAGCCAATTGCCGGACAGTGATCTTTCCGCCATCGCGGCCTATCTGCTCCTGATTGGTGCCAGTTAGGCATCCAGTGTCTTTTCCACCGCCCCAGCGATGTCATCATCCGACCCGCGCCACCTGTTAACCGGGCAAGGATCTGATCCCCGAGCAATCTCAGCACATGTTCGCCTGCCCGATGCGATGGTGCGATTCGCCTTCTCGCGCATCACCCGTTGCGCTGGAACCTGTCGATTCAATGCAGCAAGCAGGCAAGCGCCCTTTCGCGGAATATTCGCTGGTGGTGGGAAACCACTGCCCCAATCTCACTCATCGCCGGTAAATATTGGGGGGTGCAAGGCAGTCTGCATTGATATCGCCACTCGGTCGTCTTCTTTGTTCAATAGACCGAGCAGCACCTTAGCGGGTCAGAGCAGACGCGGTGCGGCGAAACAAACCCGCGTGCAATACACAGAACTCGAAATGCGAACAGAGCTTGAGATGAGCGCAATCGTCAGACGCTACGCCTCTTGCCGGGACAGGCGGTATTCAGGGCGAAAGATCGTCTGGCAAGCGCGGCCCCTATCCTTCGACATGTAAAGCGCAAAGTCGGCATCGGATACCAGCTGCTCCGCCGTGATACTGTCATAATCGGTGCTGCGGGCAATACCGATGCTGGCTGAAATCTGGCAGGTCTTACCGTCGAAGGGGATGGGGCGCTCAAGCCGTGCAATGATGCGCAACGCAATACTTTTTAGCATGTCGGCCTCGGTCAAACGATTGAACAATAAAACAAATTCGTCACCACCCACCCGTGCTACCATATCTGAATCCCGCGTCTCGTCCCGCAGAATGCTGGCCACTTCGCGCAATACCGCGTCTCCGGCCGCATGCCCTTGGGTGTCATTGACCGCTTTGAAAAAATCCAGATCAATATGCATCAGCGAAAACACCCCGCCACGGGCAATCTGCCGATCGAGGTTGATGTCAAAGGCGCGGCGGTTTTGCAGGCCGGTCAATCCGTCGGTCATCGCCTCAACCTGCGCTTCTGCCTTTTCATCGTGCAGGCGATGGGCAAGCTGGGTGGTGGCTTCCATCGCCGCCGTCTTCGCCTCCATCAGATAAAGCATTTCGACGGTCAGATCGGTCGGTGCAAAATCAGATCCGGCAAGTTTATAGCGCGCGACGGCATCGACCACGGAATAGCCGAATGATAGATTCATGAGCACCTGATCGCCACCCGGCAGGACCGCAACGGCGCCCACCATCGTCGTGCCTGACCCGTCCTTCAGACGTAGATAGACCTTCGCATCGCCCATCGCCCGCACATCATCCATCGACCGCACGATACGGGGGCGCCGCAGTTCGAACAGGGAAAACGCGCTGCGACCGACAAGTGGCGCGCCGAACACTTTTTCAATGGTAGGGCCAGCATGGCTGATCCTTGCCGCACCATCCAAAACCAGATGCATTGGCATCATCTGATCCAGAGTATGCGGTGCAATTGGTATTGTCTGAGCGGACATCACGACACCCCGCCTGCTGCAAGATGAAAAGCGCGCCCTGTGCCGTGACGCATTTCCAGCAACCTGATCGAAATGGTCTCGTCCTGACCCTCACGACCAAGATGTTCCAGATAGGCCAGTGCACCATAATCATCCGCCAGCGCCCGCAGGATTCCCAGAAGTATGAAACCCACGCCGTCCGAGACATTGTAACAGGTGATCCGAAACTCCTCAGCCGAGACAGCGTCCAGTTCAATTGTAGGCAGATCCAGATCCGGAACAGCAAGTTGCGCCCGGCCACTCAGGTCTTCAAGCGAGTGGAGGAAATCGGTGTAATCCACCCCCCCAAATCGCAACAACCGCCGCACACGCTCGACCCGTTCGTCGGTCACGAGGAAGGTGCCAAAGTCTTCCAGCAAGGTATCGGCTGGCTTGCCCAACTGACGGGCAGCCGCTGAGATCAAACGGTTCGCCAGATCGACGTCATATCGAAACAACGGTTCGAAACTGTCATAGCCAAGGTCAAGGTCGCCCATGATGGAACGCCAGCGACCGGCCCCATAGGTATAGATAAGGAACCCTTCGAAACACCAGAATATCAAACCATGAATCGTCATTTCACACTCGTTTCTGAACCGAGGTTAGCAGCCGAGTGTAAACAAAACTGAAACAGCCGATTGGGCAGGAAGCTATCCAGACGCCCCATCCAACCATGTCGGGATGTGCCCGATATCATCCAATACGACGTCTGCAAATGGAGCAAGCTGATCCTCGGTCGCCAGCCCGGTCAGAACAGCGATGGTTTTCATTCCGGCCGCACGTCCGGCATGCAGGTCATGCAGGCTATCGCCCACCATCGCCACGCGATCCGGTGCAAGGCCTGTTGCCGTCGCGAAGGCCAGGCACGGTCCCGGCTCTGGCTTCACGCCATGGCCGCTGTCATAGCCTGAGATGAAGTCGAACAGACCGGTCACACCTGCTGCATCCAGATGCGCCCGCGCAGGACGTTCCGCATCATTGGTGGCGACACCGATTTTCAGCCCGCGCTGGCGCAGTGTCTGAAGATACGGGACCAGAGCAACCGCTTCGACCTGCGGCGCAACGGCGGCCTCCTCGTTAAGAATGGTTTCCAGCGCGTCGTCGGAATAGGCGACATGTCGCCGAAGCTCTTGCACAACCTCAAACGGGGTGCCGGCAATCACAACGCTGTTGCGCTCAAAGCTTTTCGTATCGAGATCATAGCCGATGTCCAAGCCGATCACGCGGGCGCGGTCCAGATCGCCATCCGTCAGACGCATCAGCACCGCATGTGCCCAACTTTCCCATGTAGCCTCGAACAGGAACAACGTTCCGTCCTTATCAAAAAGCAACGCATCAATGGACATATGGCCTCTCTCGGGGAATCCCTAAAATATTGGAAAGTTTACGTTTCTGGTTCAGGTCCAATGGGTTTGCGCCCCACCGGGCAGCATCTGGCGGGCAATTGCCAGCTGGTCATAGGGCAGGTTCAGCGCATCACAAACCCGGATGACCCAAGCATCATCCATCAGCAGGAAATCCAGCACCGACCCCAAAAACGCAGCTTCTCCGGCGCCTGCCCTTAAGGCATCCTGATCAACACCGGTTGCCCCCATGAAGACCGGTAGCAAATCCTCGTCCGCGACCAGCCATCCCAGCGCCTTCAGCGCGGTGGTTTCGGCATTTTCCGGTGACATCCTTACCCTCCTTAACGATTGGAAAGGTTTTCTTAACCAATCTGGCAGCAATATGAACAGACCTTAAACCTGGGCACAATGACAAGGGCGAATTGACGATATGAGTGAGAGAATCCTGATAGCGGATGACCTTGCGACCAATCGCATCGTTTTGAAGGTCAAACTGACCGTCGCCTGTTACGACGTGATACAGAGCGACCGCTGCGACGAGGTCGCTGCCCTGGCCCGTGACGCTCAGCCTGATCTTATCATTCTTGGACGCGGGCGCACCGATTGTAGCCTGTCCACCTGTCGCGAACTCAAGGCAGACCCCGTACTTGGCTTGATTCCGATCATCATGGTTTCGGACCAGGACGACCAACATGCTCGGCTGGAGGCGATCATGGCCGGAGCGGATGATGTGTTTTCCAAACCCCTGAACGAAGCCACGCTGATGGCCATGGTACGCAATCTGATCCGGGCGCGCGGGACTGATAACGAGGTTATGCGCCGACGCGAGTTGTCGCGCGATTTCGGATGCGCCGAAGCCCCCGCTTTGTTCGCGCGTCATGCGCGGGTTGCCTTGATCGCGCCGGATGCCGAAACGGGTGTTTACTGGCGGATGCACCTTGCGACCGAGATCCGGCACCGCATTGATATCATGACACATTCACAAGCGCTTGAGGATATCGGCACCATCGGCAATGTCCCTGATGCTTTCATCATCGCCTCGACGCTTGGCGAAACGTCTGATGGCCTGCGACTGGTCAGCGAACTAAGGTCGCGCCAGACAACGCGCCATTCGGTTATCGTCGTGCAGGATTGCGGCGAAACCCCATCGCCCAGCTCGATGGCCCTTGATCTGGGGGCAAATGCTGTCCTTCGGCCCGGTTTCGATGCGCGTGAGCTGGCATTGCGCCTGACGCGATTGTTGGCGCGGAAATTCGAAGGCGACGATCTGCGCAAAAGTTTTGATGCCAATCTGGCCTTGGCGTTACGCGACCCGCTGACCGGGCTGCACAATCGGCGGTTTGCCCAAAGCTATCTGGACCGGCTAGAGCGCGAAGCACAGGTGAAAAACCAACCCTTTGCCATCATGGTGCTGGACCTTGATCGGTTCAAATCCATCAATGATACGTTCGGCCACCCGGTCGGCGATGAGGTTCTGGTCGAGGTTTCAAACCGGCTGAAGGCAAATTTACGCGATATGGATCTGCTGGCCCGCTATGGCGGAGAAGAGTTTTTAATCGCCCTGCCCGGTGTCGGTCGAAAACAGGCTCAGGCGATGGCCGAACGGCTCAGACGTGCGGTAGGAGATTTCCCGGTCGCCCGCAGCGAATTCACGGACGGCATCAACGTGACACTGTCTATCGGTGTCGCGGTTTCGGGCGACACGCCGAAAAACGCGCGCTCGGCACATGAATTGTTGCAGTTCGCTGATCAGGCGCTGTACCGCGCCAAATCAGACGGTCGCAATCAGGTCACTTTCGTATCCGACGCGGCCTGAACATCCCCTCAGTGATCTGGTGCTTGAAGCTGGTGACGGAAAACTTTGATCAGCGCGCGCGCTTACGCACGGATTTTTCGATCCGGTCCGCAAACTCGTGACGTTCCGACATGCTCATCCGCCCGATCCGTTCAACCAGCACGGTGCGGGCAAGCTCGCCACGTTGGCGCATCCGCTCGGATTGCTGGGACATGTTCGACAACAGTGCCTCGGGATCGAACGGGTCAGCGCGAAGGGCTGACAGCATGGCTTGAAACTCGCTCTCCAACCGCTTGCGGTTTTCGGCAAAGGATCCGCTGCGATCCCGAAGAATCTTGCCGATTTCGCGACGATCAGCCCGGTCCAGCGCCCCTGCCAAAGGCGCAAAGCCCAAATCGCGGATCGCACCGCGATTGGGGCCACGGGGATCGAACCCGTGATCGCGATGACCGCCCAACTTGGCACCGATCACCAGCCCAAGAACCAACAGGTTAAGTGTCAACGACACCACCAACAGAACGCGCATCCATTTTCGGCGCCCGGTGCCAGACTGGTCGGTAGGTGGTAAAGTGGGTGTGGTCATCCCTCATCCTCCATGAAAACGTCGGTGCCCAAATAGCTTGGGGCAAAATCCTCCAGCACATAGGTTTGCGCGGAGGTGGAATAATCACCACTCAGGACCAATCCGCCAGACATCGCCTCAAGCTGGGCAGGAGAGACAAACCCAATCCACACCCCGGCAATTGTCGCGGTCGCCATACCCGCCAGCGCAGGCCACCCGCCCATGCTTGCCCTGAGATCGGCCCAGAACCCGCGCCTTTGGCGCCGGTCTTTTCCCTGCACAAGCGATTTGTCTTTCAATGAGCTTGGCGAGGCATCCCGTCCAGCTTGTTCGGTTGCGGCATCGTCAAGAATAGCAGCCATCAATGCGTCAGACGGTGTAGCCGTGTCGTTTCGGGCCGCATTGAAAAACGCTTCCAGCTCGTGATCATCCAGCATGTTTTTGTCAGTCTTTGCCATATCCCAACTCCTCTCGCTGTCCCGCCAGGGCCTGCGCCAGCGCTCTTTTTCCCCGTGCCGTCAGGCTTTCAACCGCCTCGACACTGATATCCATGATCTGCGCAATGTCGGGGTTGGTCTCCCCTTCGATATGGCGCAGCGTCACGGCGATCCGTTGCCGCTCCGGCAAACTGCTCAGCGCGGCTTGCAGGGCGGCGGCGCGGTCCGCCTGGATCATCCGATCGACCGCAGCGGGCGTATCGTCTTCCGGTTCCTCAATCGCGTCGATGTCGACAGTGCGCCGCTTGCGCAGCCGGTCCGTACACAGGTTAGACACAACCCGGAACAGCCATGTCGATACTTTCGCCTCGCCTGTCCGCCAGTCGGGGGCGATCTTCCACAGACGCAGCATCGCCTCTTGCGTCACATCTTCAGCCTCGGCGCGATCACCGCCCAACAGACGCGCAGCAAACCCCAAGATCCGCGGGGCAAGGCGGCGGGTCAGAAGCTCTGCCGCCACCGGATCACCATTCCCGTACAAGACGAGAAGCGCGTCATCCGATGCGTCAGCATACGCGTCCAAAGCCATTTCCATTCGTCCTGCCTAGCCCCAATACCCGCAGGTGACAACGGGCGGGTCCGCCCCCGCAACACGCGGGGGCACACCTTTTTTACCCGCCTTGGCGTTTGCCGTGGCCGCCTTTGCCATGCCCGCCTTGGCCATGCCCACGTTTCCCATGTCCGCGCAAGAAGGCTTCCTTTTGCGCCTCGTCGAACTCGGCCTGCGAAATCGCGTTGTCATCATCGGTGTCGAACCGGTCGATCATGCGATCCAGCCGCACCTGATCCGGGGTCATTTCATCAAGGCTCAGGGTGCCATTGCCGTTGCTGTCACGCTTGGCAATCATCTTTTCAACCATCCAGCCCATCTGTTTTTCCGACAGTGGCTTGGATCGCTTCTGTTGATCACCCGATGCCGCCTGACGCTCGGCCATTTTCGCGCTGCGATGTGCCTGCAGCTCTTCGACGGTAAGCTCTCCGTTCCCGTCGGTATCGGCCGACGTAAAACGTGCCTGTGCGTTGGCCTGCAGGTCTTCGACGGTGAGCTGGCCATTGGCATCAGCATCCAGATCGGCAAACTCCATCTGCATGAACCCGCCGTGTGGGCCATCCATTCCGCGACCGTCTTTCCCACCAAAAGCCATAACCGCGGTCCCGCCAAGCGCCACGGAGGCACCCAGCACCAAAGCAATTGCGGTTGCAGTCTGTTTTCTTGTCAATGTCATGGTATATTCCTTTTCCTTGCCTGTTCTCACCGGGCATTTCTAACCGGCGACATATCCATTGAACGCTGCTGGGTTGTGTTTCCGTCGCATGTCGGCGAAATAAATCGCGACATCCCGCCGCAAGACCAAATTCGCTGCATGATTTTCCGTGCGTCATTCCTTAGAATGGGTTGGTGCGCGACAAAGGACGATTGAATGACCGACGTAAGAACGATGACACCAGACTCCATGGCCCTTGACGATGGGCTGGAACGCGAGCTGAAACCCGCGATCAAGAGGGGATGGCGCAAACGCTGCCCCAACTGTGGCACGGGCAAAATGTTTCAGGGCTATCTGAAAGTTCATGACAGCTGCACGGTGTGCGGGGAAGAGCTGTATCACCACCGCGCCGATGACGGCCCTGCCTATTTGACCATTCTGGTCGTCGGGCACCTGATGGCACCGCTTTTGCACATCACATATGTGAATTTCGTGCAGGAACCGATGGTGCTGGCATCAATCTTTACCGTGGGCACGGTCGCCGCATCGCTGTATCTTCTGCCCCGGTTCAAGGGCTTCATGGTCGGGTTTCAATGGGCCAAACGAATGCACGGATTTGCAGTGAAAACCGGGCCGGGCGGATAAAAAGGTGGGCAAGGCGATGGACAAGACAATGGACGGGGCGATCGACAAGGCGAAGATCATTCGGGACGCGGCAACCGTCATCCTGATCCGCGACAAAGCGGCCCGCCCGCATGTTCTGATGGGCCAACGCGGGGCCAAGGCCGCCTTCATGCCCAACAAGTTCGTGTTTCCCGGCGGGGCGGTTGACCCCACCGACAGCCATGTTCCGCTGGCCGAAGGTGGGGCTGAACCCTGCCGCACACGGCTGGGGGAACAGGCCGACCCGACCTTGTCATCAGCCCTTCTGGTGGCTGCCATTCGCGAATTGTGGGAAGAAACCGGCCAGATGTTGGCCGCACCCGGCAATTGGAACGGCGACATCCCCAAAGGGTGGGAGGCCTTCGCAAAAGAGGGATTGATCCCGTCCGCCCGCGGCATGGCGTTTGTGTTTCGGGCCATCACGCCCAAGGGGCGCCCGCGCCGGTTCGACGCGCGTTTTTTCGCCGTGGATGCAGACGAGCTGCACACCGACATTGATGATTTCTCGCGCGCCTCGGACGAGTTGAGCCATCTGCAATGGATCCCGCTGGACGATGTGCGTCGCTTCGACCTGCCTTTCATCACCGAGGTTGTGTTGGCCGAGATCGTCGGCAATTTGCCCGATTTGGGCGCCCCCGCGCAGGTGCCGTTTTTCAACAACTCGGACGAAGAAAGCCTGTTTGAACGACTGGGCGGTGTCGGCCCCCTGAGCGCATCCGGGTAAGGGCTATTTCAGGAACAGCACCAACACCAGAACCGAGATCAGGATCAGCGCGGTCCCGGCATATTCGCGCCCCGTGACCTTTTCGCGAAAGACAAATAGCGTGGCAGCGTAAGAAAACAGAAGCTCGACCTGACCCAACGCCTTGACCAATGCCGCGTTCTGCAAGGCGAAGGCGGTGAACCAGCAGAAACTGCCGATCATCGAGCTAAGCCCCACCAGCGCCCCCACCCGCCACGCGGCAAAGACGCGTGTAATCTCGCCTTTTTCGCGCAGGGTCATCCACATGATCATCACGGCGGACTGAAACGCGGTGACGACGGCAAGCGTGAAACCCGCGCGCGCGACCACATCCTGTGCAGGCAGCGACAGGGCCGCCCCGCGATACCCGATGGCCGAGACCGAGAAAAGAAACCCCGCCCCCAGCCCCAAGGCTGCAGCGCGATTGAAAAACCGCTTCCAGCCGGTCTTGCCCCCCTCGGGTGGATCGGACAGCAGGATCAGCCCGAGGAACCCAACGGCAATTGCCAAGCCTCCGGCCAGTCCGACACCCTCGCCCAGGACGGCCAGACCAACAAGCGCGGTCAGAACAACCTCGGTTTTCTTGAACGTGATGCCCACGGCAAAATTGCGTTCCGCAAAAAGGGCGACAACACAAATCGTGGCAAGGATCTGGGCAATGCCCCCCGTAAACGCAAACAGAAAGAACCGCCCACCCGGTATCGGCGCCGATTGATCGGTCGCGGATAAATAGGCCACAAGGATCAGCGCCACCAATGGCGCGGAATAGACAAACCGCGCCAACGTTGCCCCGGTCGACGACAGCCGCGTGTCTTTCAGCTGTTTTTGCAGCATGAACCGCAGATTCTGCGAAAACGCGGCGGCAATGGTGATCGGAATCCAAGCTTGCATGATGTCCCTTTGGCACAGGGACGACGGAAACGCCAGTGGCGTTAACGCGTTCGTAGCCGCGACAGGGTATAGCCGTTGAATCCCAACACATCGCGCGCCGCTTTGATCCGGTCTTCGCCGCCGGATCGTGACCGGTCGATAATCCAGCCAAAACTGCCTGACGGCGTGCCGATGGCGGCCGTGCGGTAATCTGCGTCGACCCACAACACCCAATATTGTGTATCAAAGGGCGGGGTTCCAACAGAAATGCGACCGGGCGCGGGTTGCTTGGTGTCGTACCTTTCCAGCAAACCCGACGGACCATAAACATCCAACGCCACGATTGAACCGTTGCGATGGGTCAGGTTCACCGCCCCGAAAGATGGCTTTTCACCGGGATAAACGAACTCGCCACGAATTTCCCAACGCCCTGCAAAGCGCGCGGCGTCAAAGCGCGTGGTCGAGCTAAGTTGTCGTGTCTTGCTGCGGTGAAACTCGACGCCAGAGCCACCACCGACACAAGCCGTCAGGCCAGCGGCCACGGCAACCGCGCCGGTCATGGCAAGTATTTGACGTCGTTTCATGGCACTCATCCTTCACTGGGTCGCGGTTGTGCAGACAAACCCGTTATCCAACCGTCAGAATGGCATTGGATGGGCACGGTGGGCTTGATCAATGTCTTTCATCACGTCGTCTGATAGTATCAGGTCTTTACCATCCAAAATACGGGTCAGTTGTTCCATCGATGACGCCCCGAAAATCGTCGACCCCATGAAGGGGCGCGACACCGAAAAGGCCAGCGCCATGTGAACCGGGTCCAACCCATGCTTGTTCGCGACCGCAAGATAGGCATCCACCGCATCGAACGCCCGTGGCGTGGCCCGTCCACCCAGCCCCGGCGACAGGTCCAGCCGCGACCCTTTGGGCACCACATTATTCTGGTACTTGCCCGTCAGAAGACCAGTGGCCAGCGGCGAATAGGCCAGCACACGCACGCCTTCGTTCATACACAGCTCGGCCAGATCGGTGTCGGCAAGCCGGAACAACAGGCTATATTCGTTCTGGATCGAGATCACTTCAGGCGCGCCCATCTCGCGTGCGATGCGCAGCCACTGGGCCGTGCCCCATACGCTTTCGTTGGACAACGCGAAATGGCGCACTTTGCCAGCTGCCACGACCTCGGTCATCGCCTGCAAGACGTCGCGCATATGCGCCTCGACCTCGTCCTTGTTCTGGCCGGAGGGATCAAAGGTCCAGTTCTGGCGAAACGCATAGCTGCCGCGAATGGGCCAATGGGTCTGATAGATGTCGATATAATCGGTGTTCAACTTGACCAGAGACTCATCCACCGCGTCGCGAATGATCGCGCCGTCATACCCTTTGCCACCGCGTTTCCAGCCCGGATTGTCGCCCGAAACTTTCGTGGCAATGACCACGTCATCCCGCCGCCCGGATTTCGCAAGCCAGCTTCCGATCACTTCCTCGGAGCGGCCACATCGTTCCGCTTTGATCGGATTGACCGGATACATTTCCGCGGTGTCGATAAAGTTGATCCCGTGATCCAGCGACATGTCGATCTGGTCGTGACCGTCGGCCTCGGTGTTGGTGGACCCCCATAGCATCGAGCCAAGGCACAGGGCGCTGACCTTCAACTCTCCGCCTGCCAGTTTGTTCATCTGCATCGGTTCATCCTTTTTCGTCTGCTCGCGGCGGCAAGGTTGCCCATCGTATTCGCAAGAACAACCCCAAAACGCTGCGCCTAGAACGTCGCGTTCACTGCGCCGCCGTCCAGAAGCACGTTCTGCCCCACCATGAAACCGGCATGTTGCGAGCATAGGAAGGCGCAGGTGGCCCCAAATTCGTCAATCGTGCCATATCGCCCTGCGGGGATGGTGGCTGCGCGGGCGGCGCGGGCCGCATCAACGGTCCCGCCCTGCGCATCGACAACCCCTTGGTCCAGCGCCGCCGCACGATCGGTATCATGGATGCCGGGCAACAGGTTGTTGATGATGACACCCTGCCCGGCCACCTGCCGCGCTGTGCCCGCGACAAAGCCGGTCAGCCCGGTGCGCGCGGTGTTGGACAGGCCCAAAATGGGAATGGGTGACTTGACGGATTGACTGGTGATGTTCACCACACGGCCCCACCCACGCTTGATCATCCCCGGGATCAGTGCCTGCATCAGGGCAATCGGCGTCAGCATATTGGCATCGAACGCAGCGATGAAGTCTTCGCGGCTCCAATCCGACCACGTGCCGGGGGGCGGACCGCCTGCATTGGTCACAAGGATGTCGACCGCGCCCGCCGCTTTCAGAACCTCGGCACGACCGTCCTCTGATGTAATGTCGGCAGCGACCGTCACCACATCGACCCCGTTTTCATCGCGAATCTGCTGAGCGGCCTCCAACAAAGGCCCCTCGGTCCGCGCATTCATCACCAAGGACACGCCTTCGCGCGCCAAAGCCTGCGCACAGCCAAAACCCAATCCTTTGGATGACGCGCAGACCAGCGCGTTCTTTCCCGAAATTCCCAGATCCATGAGACCCTCCGCTGCAATAATTGGTTTTCCCACACCTAGCGGTCTGCGCGTCCCGAACGCAACCATCCTTGTTGCGCGCGCCTGCCCCCGCCGCTATATGCGAGCCATGTTGGATACGAACACAAACCGCCCCGAATTGCCGCCCGAGATTGCGCGCCGTCGCACCTTCGCGATCATCAGCCACCCCGACGCCGGCAAGACGACCCTGACCGAGAAATTCCTTCTGTATGGTGGTGCCATTCAGATGGCCGGACAAGTGCGCGCCAAGGGCGAAGCACGCCGCACGCGCTCGGACTTCATGAAGATGGAACAGGACCGGGGCATTTCGGTCTCGGCCTCTGCCATGTCGTTTGATTTCGGCAAGTATCGCTTCAACCTTGTCGACACGCCCGGCCACTCGGATTTCTCGGAAGATACCTATCGCACGCTGACCGCAGTGGACGCGGCCGTGATGGTGATCGACGGGGCAAAAGGTGTGGAAAGCCAGACGCAGAAACTGTTCGAGGTCTGCCGCCTGCGCGATCTGCCGATCCTGACCTTCTGTAACAAGATGGACCGGGAAAGCCGGGACACCTTTGATATCATTGACGAGATTCAGGAAAACCTCGCCATCGACGTGACCGCCGCAAGCTGGCCGATCGGCATGGGGCGCGATTTCATGGGGTGCTATGACCTGCTGAACGACCGGCTGGAGCTGATGGACCGCGCCGACCGGAACGTCGTCGCCGAAACCATCGAGATCAACGGGCTGGACGACCCCAAGCTGGCCGAACACGTGCCCGCGCACCTGCTTGAGAAGTTTTTGGAAGAGGTCGAGATGGCGAAGGAACTCCTTCCCGCGCTCGACCCCAAATCCGTGCTGGAAGGCCACATGACGCCGATCTGGTTCGGCTCGGCCATCAACTCGTTCGGCGTGCAGGAACTGATGCAGGGCATCGCCAATTACGGGCCGGAACCGCAGCCGCAACAGGCCGATCCCCGCGCCATCGCGCCCGAGGAAAAGAAGGTCGCTGGGTTCGTCTTCAAGGTTCAGGCCAATATGGACCCGAAACACCGCGACCGCGTGGCGTTTATGCGTTTGGCCTCGGGCCATTTCAAACGCGGGATGAAACTGACCCATGTGCGCTCGAAAAAGCCGATGGCGGTGTCGAACCCTGTGCTGTTCCTCGCCTCGGACCGCGAACTGGCAGAAGAGGCATGGGCGGGCGATATCATCGGCATTCCGAACCACGGCCAGTTGCGCATCGGTGACACGCTGACCGAGGGCGAGATGATCCGCGCCACTGGCATTCCGTCCTTCGCGCCGGAACTGCTGCAGGGCGTGCGCGCGGGCGATCCGATGAAAGCCAAGCACCTTGAAAAGGCGCTGATGCAGTTTGCGGAAGAGGGTGCGGCCAAAGTGTTCAAACCGAACATCGGTTCAGGCTTCATTGTCGGTGTTGTTGGCGCCCTTCAATTCGAAGTGCTCGCCAGCCGGATCGAACAGGAATACGGCCTGCCCGTGCGCTTTGAGCCGTCGCAATTCACTTCGGCCCGTTGGATCCTTGGCGACAAGGACGAGGTCGAGAAACTGGTCAATGCCAACAAGCAGCACATCGCCCATGACAATGACGGCGACCCGGTCTTTTTGACACGTCTTCAATGGGATATCGACCGTGTTGAACGTGATTACCCGGACCTGAAATTGTCGGCCACCAAGGAAATGATGGTCTGATTCATGTGCCCGCCACGCCCCTCGCCCCTGCAAAACCGCGTTTTGCCAACGGGTGAGATCGTGGCGGACCGCGCACGCGGGATGTTCACCGGAAATCGCGGCATCTTGCCTTTCATCAATGGACGGCTTTGCGTTTCACGCTGGAAGCATCAGCATTGGATCATCTGCGATCTGAAACACCCGAAGGGCCGCTATCACGGACCCATGCCTGCCCGCGCATGGACACCTTTGTTCTTTTTGGATGAAGCCGTCGGGCTGGCCGCTGGCCACCGGCCCTGCGCCTATTGCCGACCTAATGCCTATCGCGCATTCAAATCCGCATGGCATGCCTCCCACCGTGGCGCGGATGGGCATAAAGAAATTGATCAGTCTCTGCACCATCACCGGGTCAATCGCATACGGGCGCAAATCCGCCACACCGCAGAAGGGGCGTTCTTGCCAGATGGTAGCTTTATCTTGAACAACGGTATGCCGCATCTGGTCTTCAACAACCAGATTCTTCCTTTTTCAACCAACGGTTACGGCCCTGGGATCAGCAAGCCAAACGGCCCGCTGATGGTTTTATCGCCCGCCCCGATCATCGACGTCCTGCGCGCCGGTTACCAGCCCATCCTGCATCACAGCGCCGCGAATGTGGCAACAATCGCAACGCAACGCTCAGATTGACCACAAACCCACCCATGTCATTGACCGCGCGCCCGTTTTTCTTTACCCACAAGGCATATCGAAGGGGCGCAAGCCTTGCGCAACGGCCATCCGGGCCTTCCCTTCTCATCCGCACGGGCCAATGTTGTCCGTGAAACAGGACATACATGACCAAATTTTCTGACTTGAAACTCAGCCCCAAGGTGCTGAAAGCGATCGACGAAGCGGGTTACGAGACCCCGACCCCCATTCAGGAAGGTGCCATTCCCCACGCTCTCGAAGGGCGCGATGTGCTGGGCATTGCCCAGACCGGCACTGGCAAGACGGCGTCTTTCACCTTGCCGATGATCACCGCGCTTGCCCGTGGCCGCGCCCGCGCACGCATGCCGCGATCACTGGTGCTGTGCCCAACACGCGAGCTGGCCGCACAGGTCGCCGAGAACTTCGACACCTATGCCAAGCATGTAAAACTGACCAAGGCGCTTTTGATCGGCGGTGTCAGCTTCAAAGAACAGGATCAGGCCATCGACCGTGGCGTGGACGTGCTGATTGCCACCCCCGGTCGTCTGCTGGACCATTTCGAACGCGGCAAATTGCTGCTGACCGGTGTGCAGATCATGGTGGTCGACGAGGCTGACCGGATGCTCGACATGGGCTTTATCCCAGACATCGAAAAGATTTTCTCGCTGACCCCGTTCACCCGCCAAACCCTGTTTTTCTCGGCCACCATGGCGCCCGAGATCGAGCGGATCACGAACACCTTCCTGTCCAACCCCGCCCGGATCGAGGTTGCGCGACAAGCCACAGCCTCCGAGACGATCGCGCAAGAATTGTGCATGTTCAAAGCGTCGCGCCGCGACCGCGCCGCCAGCGAGAAGCGTAAACTTCTGCGTGCACTCATCGACCGTGAAGGCGACGCCTGCACCAACGCCATCATCTTCTGCAACCGCAAGACAGACGTGGATATCACCGCCAAAAGCCTGAAGAAATACGGCTATGACGCGGCACCCATTCACGGCGATCTGGAGCAATCCAAACGGATGGAGGTGCTGGACGGGTTCCGCTCGGGTACGCTCAAACTCCTGTGCGCCTCGGATGTGGCCGCCCGCGGGCTGGACATTCCGAATGTCAGCCACGTGTTCAACTATGACGTCCCCGGCCATGCCGAAGACTACGTGCACCGGATCGGACGCACGGGGCGCGCCGGGCGTGACGGCAAGGCAATCATGATCTGTGAACCGCGCGACGAAAAGAATCTGGATGCGGTTGAACGGCTGATTGAAAACAAGATCCCCCGCGTGGACAATCCCCTGGGCGACAAACCTGCCCCTGCCCGCAAAAAGAATGATGACGCACAGGACAGCGCGCCATCCAAACGTCCCCGCCGCGGCAAAAATGACGACAAGCCGAAGGACACGACCCCAGCAGAGCCCACTGAACAGCCAGTGAAAGACAAAAAGCCAGCGCGCGGCCGCGGGGATCGTCGCAACCAGAAGAACGACAATAATTCTGTCGGAATGGGCGACCACTTGCCCGACTTCATCGCCAAGAGCTTCGACGAACGACGCACCGGCTAAGATGGCGCGCCGTATTGTCGTTCCAACCGACTTGTCCGCTCAGGCGCGCAAGGCGACCCTTGAGGTATCAGGGGCCGCCGCCCCCTTCCCCGACACGGAACTCTGGCGGCTGGACAAACGCCGCTACATCCTTGAAACGCTGCCCAAGGGATCAATCGGAACCGAAATCGGCGTGTTTCGCGGGCATTTCGCCGAGGTGATCCTGGAAACGGTCAAACCAACCCATTTCTACATGATCGACCCGTGGACCCTGCTGGGCGACACGTTTGGCTGGGGCAACGGAAAATATGTCAGCAACGGCGCTTTAACGACCCGGATGGCGCGGGACGAAGCCTGCCTGCGGGCCGCAAATCACCCCGCCACTCAAACCACCGTGATCGAAGGCTTCTTCCCAGACTGCGCGCGCCTGATTGAGCGCAAACTGGACTGGGCCTATCTCGATGCGAGCCACGGCTTTCAGGAAACCTATGCCGAGTTGCGCGCTCTTGCCCGTCTGGTCAGACGCGACGGGGCCATCCTTGGCGACGACTGGCGCCCGGATCCCACCAGCCACCAGCATGGCGTCTTCCGGGCCGTCCAGAAATTCGTGGCCGAGACGAACTGGCAGATCGTCACCTGCGGACCCGCAGGCCAATGTATGATCAGACGCAAGGCCAGACGCGGCTGACCCGCCTTTCTGACACAAACCCCGTCTTCTTCTGGCCAAAAATATCCCCGCCGGAGGCCGCCGCGCAACGCGCGGCACCCTCGCCTTATTCCAATCGGCTGACCACAACGGTTACTTCGGGTTTGCGCCCGATCTCATCGTTGGCTGACTTTCGTGCTAGGCGTTTCAGCTCCTCGCCCAGCTTGTCGTCATCGCGCAGCGTCTTGCCTCCGGCACGCATCAGGAACTGACCCAGATCTTCTTCCAACACGTCGACCAATGGTGCTTTCGACCTACCGATCTCAGGCAATCCCATCAACTCGACCCACGGATCGCCCAAAGGTTCGTCCCCTTCCACGATCACATTCACGATGACATGGCCGTTCAGCGCCAAGCGGATACGGTCGCGGACAACACCGTCCAGCGATCCGATCAGGATGTCGCCGTCCAGATAGATCCGGTCGGTATCCACATGCTCAACGATATGCGGCATGTCCTCGGTCAAATCGCACACCGCACCGTTTACCACGACCAACGCTTTCCGCCCGCCCTCGTCTGCCAGCTTGGCATGTTCGCGCAAGTGGCGGTGTTCACCATGCATCGGAATGACCATTTCGGGATTGATGATGTCGTGAACGCGTTGAAGATCGGGGCGGTTTGCGTGGCCCGAGACGTGATAGCGATCACTCTCGGCCACCAGGTCCACGCCCATCTCGGAAAATGCGTTCATGATCCGGATCACGCCGCGTTCATTGCCCGGAATGGTCTTGGACGAGAACAGGAACATGTCCCCTTCCGCCATCGACAACCCCATGTATTTACCGCGCGCCAGCTGGGCCGATGCCGCGCGCCGCTCGCCCTGACTGCCGGTGACGATCAGCATCAGATTTTCGCGCGGCACGTCGCGCGCATCTTCGACTGTGATGGTGGTGGGAAAGTCCCCCAACACACCGGTTTCCACACCCGCCTGAATCATCCGCCGCATCGCCCGACCCAGAAGGCAGACCGAGCGGCCCGCCGCCTTACCAGCCTCGGCCAGTTGCTTCACCCGCGCCACGTTCGAGGCAAAGGTCGTTGCCACCACCATATGCGGGGCCTCGTCGATCAATTTGACCAGTTCGGGGCCGACCTCGGCCTCGGACCGACCGGGATGGGTGGAAAACACGTTGGTGGAATCGCAGACCAACGCCTTCACGCCCGGCTTCGCAACTTCGCGCCACAGCGCTTCGTCAAACGGGTCGCCCAGCACAGGTGTTTCATCCAGCTTGAAGTCGCCCGTATGCACGATCCGGCCTGCGGGCGTATCAATCACCAACCCGGCGCTTTCCGGGATAGAGTGGCTGAGCGGCAGGAAGCTGACCTTGAACGGTCCCGCTTCGATCACCTGCGGATAGCTGTCTGCGGCAATCACCACTTCGGGCACCTGTCCGGCTTCCTCCATCTTGCGCTGTGCATGGTATCGGGTGAAAGGCCGCGCGTGGATCGGTGCTTTCAGACGCGAATACAGCCGCCCCACAGCGCCCACGTGATCCTCGTGTGCGTGGGTGATAAAGATTGCGTCCAGCCGGTCGGCATTGTCTGCAAGCCATGTGATATCCGGCATGATCAGGTTCACACCCGGTGTCGTGTCCATATCCGGAAAGGTCACCCCCAGATCGACAAGGATCAGACGCTCTTTGCCCGGTTTGCCATAGCCATAAACATAGGCATTCATGCCGATCTCGCCGGCGCCCCCCAGCGGGAGGTAAATCAAGCGGTCAGCGGTCATATGTTGCCCTGTTCCTTATTATGTTTGTAGATGCTGACCAGCCCGTGAAGGGTCAGGTCGTGGTCGATTTCGTCATATAGATGCGCACCTTGCTCGAAAAGCGGCGCAAGACCGCCGGTGCCAATCACTTTCATCGACAGACCGTATTCGTCTTTCACCTTCTGTACCAGCCCCTGCACAAGGCCGACATAGCCCCAGAAGATACCGGACTGAATGCATTCGACCGTGTTGGTGCCGATCACCTTGTCGGGCTGCGTGACATCGACATGGGGCAGCGCAGCCGCCCCTTGGTGCAGTGCCTCAAGCGACAGGTTTACGCCCGGCGCGATCACGCCCCCGATATACGCGCCGTCATGGGCCACAACGTCAATATTCGTGGCCGTTCCAAAATCGACGACCATGCAATCCCCTCCATAGCGTTCAAAGGCGGCGACGGCATTGGCCAGCCGGTCCGGGCCGGGGTTGGTGCCCTGATCGACGCGTGGGGCAACCGGCAGAAGACAATCGGGTTTGCCGACCACCAGCGGACGACAGCCGAAAAAGCGGTCGGCAAAGACACGCAGGTTCCACACCACGCGCGGCACCGTCGAACTGACCACCACATCTTCGATTTCCGGTTTGATCCCATAGTGGTTGATCAGTGTCGAAAACCACGTGAAATATGCATCCGCAGTGCGCGAATGGTGGGTCGACGTGCGCAAGGTGCACAGAAATTTATCGCCGTCCCAGATCGAGAAGACCGTGTTGGTGTTGCCGCAGTCGATGGCCAGAAGCATCTATGCCTCCCTCAGAAGAATATCTCGGCCGCGGGGATCACCACGCGGGTTGAGGTCGTTGATAGGACAAGGTTGCCCTCGGCGTCCACCGTGTCAAACCGCCCCACATGTTCCGCGCGCGTGGTGCGGGCGGTGATCACTTCACCCAAACGGGCCGCACGGGCCAGCCATGCCTCGCGTATGGGGGCAAACCCATAGGTGGTGAAGGTTGCCTCGTGCCGCGCATAAGCCGGGGCCAGCAAGTCAAGGAAAGCTTCCGGCGTCAGGTTGATACCGGTTTCGCCTGCAAGACTGACGGGCGCGACAGCACCGCCTTCAATGGCGGTGCCTTCCGGCACGTCGATCAGGTTTACGCCGATGCCAATGGCGAAATGCCCGACCTGCGCACCCAACCCGGCGCTTTCCAGCAGGATGCCCGCCACCTTGCCCCCATTCAGCAAAACATCATTAGGCCATTTCAGGGAAAACCCATCAGGTCGACCCGTAGCCATAACGAAAGCGTCGTAGAGCGCAAGCGACGCCACAAAACTCCTCAGCGCCACCTGCGCAGGCGGCTCGGACGGGCGCATGACCAGCGTGGCCGAGAAATGTCCCTTCGGGTCCGCCCAAGCCCTGCCCCGGCGTCCACGGCCAGCGGTTTGGCGATGGGCAAGGATCCAACATGGACCCAAAAGACCCGGCGCAATGCGCCGGGCCTCTTCGTTTGTACTGTCGACCTGATCCAGAATGCGTTTCTCGACGCCTTCGGGCCAGGCCGTGAGGCCGCTAGTTGACAAGGGCTTGCGCGGCCGCGGCGGCGGCGGTTTCGATGCCAAAGAAATTCACCACGCCAAGGATGACAATCGCAGCTGACCCGACCAGCGCCACCCAGGCCGCCGGCGACATGTTCAGTTCCAGACCTTCGCCCTCGTCCCCGAAATACATGAAATAGACGATGCGCAGGTAATAGAACGCCCCGATAACCGACGCGACCACACCCGCCACGGCAAGCCATGTCAGGCCCGCTTGAACGGCCGCGATCAGCACACCGTATTTGGCAAAGAAGCCCAGCATCGGCGGCACACCGGCCAGCGAGAACAGCAGGATCAGCATCGCCAATCCCTTCAGCTTGTCCGTCACCGCAAACTGGTTCAGGGCCGAAATATCAGCAATCGGGCGGCCGTCGCGCTCCATCGACATGATGAAGGCGAAGGTGCCGATATTCATGGTCAGATAAACGGCCATATACAGAAGCATCGCCTGCACACCATATTCGCTGCCAGCTGCCAGACCCAGCAAAGCAAAGCCCATATGGGCGATCGACGAATAGGCCATCAGACGCTTGATGTTGGTCTGGCCAATCGCAGCGATGGCACCCAAAAACATCGACAGCACCGCCAGCAGCGCAATGATCTGTTGCCAGTCACCGATAGCCCCACCGAACGCATCAAACAGGACACGCCCAAACAGCGCCATTGCGGCCAGTTTCGGCGCAGTGGCAAAGAACGCGGTGACGGCGGTCGGCGCGCCTTCGTACACATCCGGCGTCCACATATGGAATGGAACGGCAGAGACCTTGAAGGCCATCCCGGCGGTGACAAAAACCAGACCGATCAGCAGACCAAGGCCCACATGACCATCGCTGGCAGCCGTGATAATGCCCGAGAACAACGTCGTACCGGCATAGCCATAGGTCAGCGACGCACCATAGAGCAGCAGGCCCGAGGACAGCGCGCCCAGCACGAAGTATTTCAGACCGGCCTCGGTCGATTTCACGCTGTCGCGGTTCAGCGACGCGACAACGTAAAGCGACAGAGATTGCAGTTCGAGCCCCATGTAAAGCGACATCAGGTCGCCCGCCGACACCATCATCATCATGCCGACAGTGCCCAATGCAACGAGGATCGGGTATTCGAACCGCAAAAGACCGCGGCGCGACATCGTCGCCTCGCCCATCACCAGAACGGCGGCGGCGGCCAGCAGGATCGCGACCTTGGCAAAGCGTGCATAGGCATCGTCAAGGAACATGCCCCCGAAGGCGGCGGTCGCCCCGTCTCCGCCTGCGACCATCAGCGCGATGACCACCATGACGGCACCGGTGATCCATGTGATCGGTTTCGCCAGTGCGTCCTTGCCGGTATAGACCGCGCCCAGCAGGGCAACCATCGCATAGATGGCCAAAGCGAGTTCGGGCAGAACCGTTTGAATATCAACAGAGCTCATCTGTGCTCTCCTTAATGCGATGCCGTCTGGGCCATCTCGGCTGCGTCAGCAGGGATGGCGGCGTGGAAGTTGGTCAGAAGCGCCTCGACCGAGGGGCCGATCAGGTCGGTCACAAGGCTGGGATAGACGCCCAAAAGCAGGGTCATGAACACCAGCGGGGCGAAGATCATCTTCTCGCGCGTGTCCATATCGGTGATCGACTTCAGGCTTTCCTTGATCAGGTCGCCAAAGACGACGCGGCGATACAGGTAAAGCGCATAAGCGGCCGAGAAGATCACGCCCGACGCCGCAACCAAAGCAACCCAGGTGTTGGCCTGGAACATACCGACCAGCGTCAGGAATTCACCGACAAAGCCCGATGTGCCCGGCAGACCGACATTGGCCATGGTGAAAAACATGAAGATCAGCGCATAGGCCGGCATGCGGTTCACCAGACCGCCATAGGCGTCGATCTCGCGGGTGTGCATGCGGTCATAGATGACACCCACACACAGGAACAGCGCGCCCGAGATGAAGCCGTGGCTGAGCATCTGGAAGATTGCGCCATCGACACCTTGTTGGTTGAGCGAAAAGATACCGGCGGTCACATACCCCATATGCGCGACGGATGAATAGGCGATCAGCTTCTTCATGTCCTCCTGCACCAGCGCGACCAGCGAGGTGTAGACGATGGCGATCACCGACAGCCACAGCACGAAACAGGCCATGACGTCCGACCCGACCGGGAACATCGGCAGGCTGAAGCGCAGAAAGCCATAGCCCCCCATCTTCAGAAGGATCGCCGCCAGCACGACCGAACCGGCGGTGGGCGCCTGAACGTGGGCGTCCGGCAACCAAGTGTGAACCGGCCACATCGGCATTTTCACCGCGAAGCTGGCGAAGAAGGCCAGGAACAGCATGGTCTGTGCCCCGCCCACGATCTGAATGCCCAACAGGCTGAACGTATCCGACCCGAACTTGTGGCTCATCAGAGTCGGAATGTCGGTCGTACCCGCATCCACATACATATAGATCATGGCAACAAGCATCAGGACCGAGCCAAGGAACGTATAGAGGAAGAACTTGAACGCGGCATAGATTCGCTCTTTCCCGCCCCAAATCCCGATGATCAGGAACATGGGGATCAGGCCTGCCTCGAAGAACAGATAGAACAGCACCAGATCCAGCGCCATGAACACGCCGAGCATCAGCGTTTCAAGCAGCAGGAAGGCGATCATGTATTCTTTCACGCGCGCCTTGACACCCCAGCTGGCCCAGATGGTCAGCGGCATCATGAATGTGGTGAGCATGACAAACAGGACCGAGATCCCGTCGACACCCATCTTGTATTTCAGGCCCATGATCCAGCTGCCCTCTTCCACGAACTGGAAGCCCGTGTCGGCGGCGTCGAACCCGGTCAGCAGAAGCAGCGAGAACAGGAAGGTCGCCACGGTTGCCGCAAGTGCAAGCCACTTGGCGTTGCGGGCGGCCGCTTCGTCATCCCCGCGCAAGAACAGCGCGAGGATCACAGCCGCAACCAGCGGCAGGAATGTGATGATGGAAAGCAGGTTGTTCATTAGTGCGCTCCACCGCTGAAGAGGATCATGATTGTCACCAATGCGACGATGCCAAGAACCATCGCGAAGGCGTAAGAGAAGAGGTAACCGGTTTGCGCCCGGCCAGCCTGTTTGGTGAACCACGGCACAACGCCCATCGCGACCCCGTTCAGGAAGCCATCAATGACGTTACCGTCGCCGCGTTTCCACAGGAACCGACCGATGGCAAAGGCGGGCTTTACGAAGATCACGTCGTAAATCTCGTCGAAATACCATTTGTTCAGCAGGAACTGATAGACATGCGGGAACGTGTCGGCCAACCGCTTGGGCAAGCTCGTGTTCACGATATAGAACCAGAAGGCCACGACAAAGCCGATCAGCATCGCGATGAAGGGCGACACCTTGACCCATTTGGGGGCGTGGTGTGCATCGTCAATCACGTGGTTGTCGGGGGCCATGAAGATCGCGCCTTTGGGTGCTTCTCCGTGATGGGCCGCGGCAACTGGTGCGTGGGCCGGATCCGCCATGGTATCGGCATGGGCCTCATCCGTGGCGTGACCTTCGTCTGCATTCGTGTCTTCCGCATGCGTGTCCGCTGCTTCGCCGTGCCCGTCCGTGGCCTCGCCATGATCTCCGGCTTCTGCATGCGCTTCGATGCCGAAGAAGGCGTTGACCTTGTGATGGTCGCCAAAGAACGAGCCATACCAGATCATACCCGAGAAGATCGCCCCAAGCGCCAGAACGCCCAGCGGCACAAGCATGACCATCGGGCTTTCATGCGCGTGTTCATGCGTGTGCTTGTCGCCGCGCGCCTTGCCATAGAATGTCATGAACATCAGGCGCCAGCTATAGAAGCTGGTGAACAGTGCCGCGATGACCAGCATCCAGAAGGCGTAACCGCCGTTGGTACCAGCATAGGCGCTTTCGATGATCGCATCTTTCGACAGGAAGCCCGCGAAACCGATCGTGGTCAGCGGAATGCCGACCCCGGTGATGGCCAGCGTGCCGATCATCATCGCCCAGAAGGTGACGGGCAGTTTCTTGCGCAGATCGCCATAGTTCCGCATGTCCTGTTCGTGATGCATCCCGTGGATCACGGAACCTGCGCCAAGGAACAGCATCGCCTTGAAGAACGCGTGCGTCAGCAGGTGGAACATCGCGACCGAATAGACACCAACGCCCGCCGCCACGAACATATAGCCCAGCTGCGAACAGGTCGAATAGGCGATCACGCGTTTGATGTCGTTCTGCACAAGCCCCACGGTGGCCGCGAAGAACGCGGTGGTGGCGCCAAGGAAGACGATGAAGTTCGTCGCCTCGGGGGCGTATTCCATCAGCGGAGACATCCGGCAGACAAGGAACACACCCGCCGTCACCATGGTCGCGGCGTGGATCAGGGCCGACACAGGGGTCGGGCCTTCCATCGCGTCCGGCAACCAGGTGTGCAGGAACAGTTGCGCCGATTTACCCATGGCCCCGACGAACAGAAGGAAGGCCAGAAGGTTGGCGGCGTTCCATTCCGTCCAGAGGAAGTGCAGTTGCGTTTCCGCCAGCGCAGGGGCTGCGGCAAACACATCGTCCAGACGAATGCTGTCGGTCAGGTAGAACAGCCCGAAGATGCCCAGTGCGAACCCGAAGTCACCGACCCGGTTCACCACGAAGGCCTTGATCGCGGCGGCATTGGCGGACGGTTTCTTGTAGTAAAACCCGATCAGCAGATAAGACGCGACGCCCACGCCTTCCCAGCCAAAGAACATTTGCAGCAGGTTGTCGGCCGTCACCAGCATCAGCATCGTGAATGTGAAAAAGCTGAGATAGGCAAAGAAACGGGGGCGATAGCTTTCGCCCTCGAACTGCGGGTCATGGGCCATGTAACCCATGGAATACAGGTGCACCAGCGAAGACACCGTGGTGACGACGATCAGCATGATCGCGGTCAGCCGGTCCAGCCGGATCGACCAGTCAACCGACAACGTGCCCGACTGAACCCAGTCCATCAGATGGATATGCTGTGTTTCGGCGCCCAGACCCAGGAACACGACCCAGGACAGAAGCGCGGACAGGAACAACAGCGCGGTGGTCAACACCTGCGCGCCCTTGTCGCCAATGATCCGATGGCCGAAGCCCGCAATCAGCGCACCGATGAGCGGGGCAAAAAGGATGATCTGTACCATTTGCCGTTAGCCTTTCATCACGTTGACGTCTTCGACATCAATTGTGCCACGGTTGCGGAAGAAGCTGACCAGGATCGCAAGGCCAATGGCGGCCTCGGCGGCGGCCACGGTCAGGACGAACAGCGTGAACACCTGCCCTGCCAGATCGCCAAGATAGGACGAAAAGGCGACAAGGTTGATGTTCACCGCCAGCAGCATCAATTCGATCGACATCAGCAAAATGATGACGTTCTTGCGGTTCAGGAACAGCCCGAAAATGCCGATGACGAACAGGGCCGCCCCGACCGCGAGATAATGTTCAAGTCCTACCATATGCGTGCGTCCCTTCGTTCCGGGCTTGGCTGCCGGTGCAGCGCGCCCAAGTCTTGTTATACGTATTCATCACAGTTCTGCTTTCCGACCCGATCAAAGCCCCTGCCCCGGTTTCACGTCGATCACTTCCATCGCCTTGGCGGGGTCGCGATGCATCTGGGCAATCACGTTCTGGCGCTTGACGTTTGTGCGGTGGCGGAGCGTCAGCACGATCGCGCCGATCATCGCAACCAGCAGGATCAAACCGGCCAGTTGGAACAGCAGAATGTAATCCGTGTAAAGGATCTGCCCCAGCGCCTGCGTGTTATGCGCCACGTCCAAAGCAGGTGTTACAGCAGCCCGCGCGGCGTCTGCGCCGTCGGCAAACTGCCAGGTGCCGAAGATCGTCGCCAGTTCCATCAACAGGATCACACCGATCAGAAGCGCCAGCGGCAGTGACTTGGCCATCTCGGCCTTCAGCTCGGCAAAGTCGACGTCCAGCATCATCACGACGAACAGGAACAGAACCGCGACCGCGCCCACATAGACGATCATCAGAAGCATCGCCACGAACTCGGCGCCCAGCAGGACGAACAGCCCGGTCGCGCCAACAAAGGCGGTGATCAGCCACAGAACCGAGTGCACGGGGTTCCTTGCCATAACGGTAAAGAACCCGCCCACCACGGTGGTCAGGGCAAAGAGGTAAAATGCGAAATCGGCAACGCTCATGCGTCCCCCTCCTCGTTGTCGTCAAACACGGCTTGCGCCAGTTCCAATGCACGGGTCATGGCCGGAAGGCCGCCCAGCATCGACATTTGATAGATCACCTCGGCGATCTCTTTTTCAGTCGCGCCCGCTTCCAAAGCGTGGCGCACGGTCAGCTTGATCTGGGTGTCGGCCTGCGCCCCCAGCACGGTCAGCCCTGCCAGCGTGATCAACATCCGCGTCTTGGCATCCAGCCCGTCCTTGTTGAAGGCGTTGCCAAACATCATGTCCATCATGTCTTTCGGCATGGTCGGCATGAGCTTGTCAAAACCCTGCGGTTTGAACGTCTCCAGCGCAGGGTTGAAGTTGCGGAGCATTTCCTGCCCCTGCTCCATCATCTGCGCATATAGTTTGGAGAAATCGTTCATGGCTTTTCCTTCGCGCTCACTCAGCGATACGGCGCATCAAGTTCGATGTTGCGGGCAATCTCGGCTTCCCAGCGTTCGCCGTTCTCCAAGAGCTTGGCCTTGTCATAGAACAGCTCTTCACGGGTTTCGGTCGCGAACTCGAAATTCGGGCCTTCGACGATGGCATCCACTGGGCAAGCCTCTTGGCAGAAGCCGCAATAGATGCACTTCGTCATGTCGATGTCATAGCGCGTGGTGCGGCGCGAGCCATCCTCACGCGGTTCCGCGTCGATGGTGATCGCCTGTGCCGGGCAGATGGCCTCGCACAGTTTACAGGCGATGCAACGCTCTTCCCCGTTGGGATAGCGGCGCAGCGCATGTTCGCCACGGAAACGCGGGCTCAGCGGGCCTTTCTCGTGCGGATAGTTCAAGGTTGCCTTGGGCGAGAAGAAGTATTTCAGCCCCAAGCCGAACCCTTTGACGAAATCCGCCAGCAGGAAGTATTTGGTTGCGCGTGCGTAATCAAATGCCATTGATCAGCCCCCCACTGTCCAGCGGGCGTAAGTGCCCCAGAATGCCCCGTATTGGGCGAAGAATGCGACCAGCACGACCCAGGCCAGCGACAAGGGCAGGAAGACTTTCCAACCGATCCGCATCAATTGGTCATAGCGATAGCGCGGCGTGATGGCCTTCACCATCGAGAAGACGAAGAAGAAGAAGAATATCTTCGCAAACAGCCACAGGATACCATCCGGCAGCGCCTCGACCGGCGACAGCCAGCCACCGAAGAACAGGATCGAGATCAGCGTGCACATCAGAACGATGGCCACGTATTCGCCGATCATGAACAGAAGGAACGGGGTCGAGGAATATTCCACCTGATAGCCCGCCACCAGTTCCGATTCAGCCTCCGGCAGGTCAAACGGCGGGCGGTTTGTTTCGGCAAGCGCCGAGATCAGGAACAGGAACACCATCGGGAAATGGGGCAGCCAGTACCAGCTGAACAGCCCCTTGCCGTCCTGTGCCATCACGATGTCACCAAAGTTCATCGACCCGGTGGTGATGATCACACCGATGATGATCAGGCCGATCGACACCTCGTATGAAATCATCTGCGCTGCTGAGCGCAGCGAGCCGAGGAACGGGTATTTCGAGTTCGACGCCCAGCCGCCCATAATCACGCCGTATACCTCAAGCGAGGAGACCGCGAAGACGAACAGGATTGCGACGTTCACATCGGCCAGAACCCAGCCGTCATTGAACGGGATCACCGACCAGGCCACCATGGCCAAAACGAAGCTCATCATCGGGGCAAGGAAGAACACGAAGCGGTCCGCACCGGCGGGCACCACGATTTCCTTCAACACGTATTTGATGAAATCAGCGAAGGATTGCAGCACACCAAACGCGCCCACCACGTTAGGGCCTTTGCGCATCTGCACCGCCGCCCAGACCTTGCGGTCGAAATACAAAAGGAAGGCCAGCGCCACCAAAAGCGGGACCACGATCAACAGACATTGTCCGATGATCAAAAGGGCGATGCCCAGATTTGTTGTCGTGAAGAATTCAATCATTTCTCTTCATGCCCTCAGACCGTCGGTATTCATTTTCCGTTGCAGAACCAACGGGGTAGACAGGAAAGCTCCTGCTATATGATCGTCGCCAAACATCCCGTTTCCGCCCCCGTTCCTACTCTGCTGCCATTTTTGATCCGGCGCGCGCACGCGCCTGGGCCGACAGCTCTGCCATCACCTCCGACGCCCGTGCAATCGGGTTGGTCAGATAGAAATCGCCAATCACATAGCGGAAGCTCGCCGTCCCCATCTTCTCGACTGGCAGCGGCTGCCATTCGTTCTCGGCGACCTGATCCACACCGCCCAGCACCAGCGCGGCCTCGACCATCGCGCGGCGCAGGCTGGCTTGAGTGTCCCAGGGCAGCGTCGCACCCAGTTCCGCCGACAGTGCCCGCAGGATGGCCCAGTTTTCCTTGGCCTCACCCGGTGCGAAGTTTGCGCGCAGCGCCAGTTGGGGGCGCCCTTCAGTGTTCACGAACAGCCCGCCCTCTTCCGTATAGGCCGCGCCCGGCAGGATCACGTCGGCACGCATTGCACCCCGGTCGCCATGGCTGCCCTGATAGATCACAAACGGACCGTCAGCGATTTCGATCTCGTCGGCAGCCATGTTGAAGATGACGTCCGCGCCCATCGTTGCGGCTTCCATACCGCCTTCGGTCACGGCGCCCACGTCCATTGCGCCCACACGGCCAGCCGCGGTGTGCAGGATCATCAACTTCGAACCCGTGTCCTCCGCCAGCTTCATCGCATTCGACAGAACAGCCAGACCATCGGCCTCGCGCAATGCGCCCATGCCGACGACAACCACCGACGGGGCGTCTTTCACCGCGCCATAATCCTTGCCGACGATGCTGCTCAGCGCCGCGCGATCATTGCCGACATGCGCATATTCATATGTCAGATCAACGGCTTCGCCGACCAGACCGATTTGCGCGCCCTTCAGCCACGCCTTGCGGATGCGGGCGTTCAGAACCGGCGCCTCGACGCGGGGGTTGGTGCCGATCAGTTGGATGAACTTGGCATTGTCGATGTCTTCAATCGACGCCGTGCCGACATAACCCGAGCGGTTGCCGATCGGCAGACGCGCATTGTCGGTGCGACATTCGACGTTGCCGCCCAACCCTTCGATCAGTGTTTTCAGGCTGAAGGCTGCTTCGGTCGAAGCCAGATCACCAACCAGACCGGCCACTTTCTTGGCACCTTTCAGCGCCTCGGCAGCCTTGGCCAGCGCCTCCCCCCATGTGGCTTTGCGCAGTTTGCCATTCTCGCGGATGTAAGGCGCGTCCAGTCGCTGGCGGCGCAGACCGTCCCAGATGAAGCGCGTTTTATCCGAAATCCACTCCTCGTTCACGCCGTCATGGTTGCGCGGCAGAATGCGCATCACTTCGCGGCCCTTGGTGTCGACCCGGATGTTCGAGCCGAGCGCGTCCATCACGTCGATGGTTTCGGTCTTGGTCAGCTCCCACGGGCGGGCGGTGAAGGCATAGGGTTTTGAGGTCAGCGCACCGACCGGACACAGGTCGATGATGTTGCCCTGAAGGTTCGAGTCCAGCGTCTGGTTCAGATAGCTGGTGATCTCGGCATCCTCGCCGCGGCCGGTCTGACCCATCTGGGTGATCCCGGCAATCTCGGTCGTGAAGCGCACGCAGCGGGTGCAGCTGATGCAGCGGGTCATCGCAGTGCCGACAAGCGGCCCCAGATCCAGATCATCGACCGCGCGTTTCTGTTCCTTGAAGCGAGAGCCGGACAGACCATAGGCCATGGCCTGATCCTGCAAATCACACTCGCCGCCCTGATCGCAAATCGGGCAATCCAGCGGGTGGTTGATCAGCATGAATTCCATCACGCCTTCACGGGCCTTCTTGACCATGGGCGAGTTGGTTTTCACCACCGGCGGCTGACCTTCCGGACCGGGGCGCAGGTCGCGCACCTGCATGGCGCAGCTTGCGGCAGGCTTGGGCGGGCCGCCCACGACCTCGACCAGACACATGCGGCAGTTGCCGGCAATCGACAGGCGTTCGTGATAGCAGAAGCGCGGCACCTCGATCCCGGCCACTTCACAGGCCTGAATCAGCGTCATCGCGCCGTCAACTTCGATTTCCATGTCGTCAATGACGATCTTTTTCAAGTCGCTCATCACGGTCCCTTTTTTCGTTCCGCAGACCGGGGTTTTCCCCGTGCCCGCACATGCCTGCCCCTAGCTCTCGTAAAGTAACGATCCAGCGAAGGAGCCCTGTTTGATCTCTGCCCGTCCAACCGCGCAGTAGCTGTCTTCATCCCCCGGTTTCGCGCCGCGCTTGGCCAGGATCGGCTCGGCGATTGCACGGAAACGGTTTTGTTCGGTTTTGCTTTCCACATAGGCCATTACTTCTTTCGAAGAATAACCAAGCGTTATTGCGTGTTTGCGCAGTGAAAACGCCTTGTTCAGCAGGCGGAATTTCCGCAGCTTCAATGTCGGGCAATTCTCGTCGATCAGATAAGCGATCGACGCGCCCAACAGCTCGTTGTGCATCCGGCTGTCATCGCGCAGCGCCGCATAATCGACCGACGAGGCCGCGCCGGTGGCGGCGGTCGCGATAAAAGCCGTCGTAAAAGCAAAAGTGCGAAGTTTCGTCATTGCATGTCTCCTTTTGTTAAAAAGGAGGTGGGGACGGGTGATGTTGTCATGCAATAACAACACGCGAAAACGGACGGGAAACCGTCGGTTTTCAGTATGTTGCGTTGCATATTCATCATCATGTCCTTCATTCGCCCTGCGCCGGATCACTCCGCCGCGATGCTGGCCTTGCCTTGTTTGTTCACCCGGATCCGGTCTTCAATCTCGTCCCGGAAGTTGCGGATCAGACCTTGGATAGGCCAAGCCGCCGCGTCACCAAGCGCACAGATCGTGTGGCCTTCGACCTGCTTGGTCACGTCCCACAACATGTCGATTTCTTCGACCTCGGCCTCGCCGCGCATCAGACGGTCCATCACGCGCATCATCCAGCCGGTGCCTTCGCGGCACGGCGTGCACTGGCCGCAGCTTTCGTGCTTATAGAATTTCGACAGGCGCCAGATCGCCTTGATGATGTCGGTGGATTGGTCCATGACGATCACCGCCGCGGTGCCAAGACCCGAGCCAAGCTCGCCGCGCAGATAGTCGAAATCCATGATCGCCTCGCGCATGTTTTCACCGCGCACACACGGGACGGACGATCCGCCGGGGATTACAGCTTTCAGATTGTCCCAACCGCCGCGAATACCACCGCAATGCTTTTCAATCAGTTCCTCGAAGGAAATCGACATCGCTTCTTCGACAACGCAGGGGTTGTTCACATGGCCCGAGATGCCGAAGAGCTTGGTGCCCGAGTTGTTGGGGCGCCCGAAGCCTGCAAACCATTCCGGCCCGCGGCGCAGGATGGTCGGCACGACGGCAATGGATTCCACGTTGTTCACCGTGGTCGGGCAGCCATAAAGACCTGCACCCGCCGGGAATGGCGGCTTCATGCGCGGCATGCCCTTCTTTCCCTCAAGGCTTTCCAGAAGCGCGGTTTCTTCGCCGCAGATATAAGCACCGGCGCCGTGATGCAGGAACAGGTCGAAATCCCAGCCGGACTTCGCGGCGTTCTTGCCCAGAAGGCCCGCGTCATAGCATTCGTCAATCGCCGCCTGAAGCGCCTCGCGCTCGCGGATATACTCGCCGCGCAGATAGATATAGCAGGTATTCGCGTTCATCGCGAAAGACGCGATCAGCGCCCCTTCGATCAGCGTGTGCGGATCGTGGCGCATGATCTCGCGGTCTTTACAGGTGCCCGGCTCGGATTCGTCGGCATTGATCACCAGATAAGCCGGGCGACCGTCGCTTTCCTTCGGCATGAAGGACCATTTCAGACCGGTGGGGAAGCCCGCACCACCACGACCACGCAGACCCGAGGCTTTCATCTGTTCGATGATCCAGTCACGGCCCTTCTTGATGATCCCGGCGGTGCCATCCCAATGGCCACGCTGTTTCGCGCCCGCAAGGGTGCGGTCGTGCATGCCATAAAGGTTGGTAAAGATCCGGTCTTTATCCTGCAGCATTCGTTCTTATCCTTCATCCGCCCGGCGCTTGCGCCAGATCCGATACGTAACAACCAGGCCAAACAAGAACCCGGCAAGAGCCAGCAGATCCACCAACGCCATGGTCCGGTTGGACCAGCCGAGGCTTTTCCCGACCCAAGTGCCACCGACCCACAGCGCACCGGTGAAGGCGATGACAAGACCTGCCAGGCGCCCTTCCCGCTGTATGCTGTTTTTTGGATCGGTGTGCATGATCTGTGTCATCCTTTAATAAACATCGCCCTTCTTGACCTTTTTCGAGAACGCGGTTTCCCCGCCTTCGGCCAAGGTCTTGGCTTGTTCCACCCAGCCGTCGCGTTCGATCCGGCCTTTGAAGCTCAGGTTGTCATCGACCCAGGCAATCTCGTCCGCCGTCCACTTGGCGATCTGGTCGAAATGCCAGAAGCCAAGCCCGTTCAGAGTTTGCTCTAGCTTGGGACCAACGCCTTTGAGCTGCTTCAGGTCGTCGGCGCCGGCTTTGCGCGGCGCTTTCATCGTGCGTGGCTTTTTGGATGTGCCGGTCGCCGCGGCGGGTTCGGCCTGGGCCGTCGTTGTTGCAGCCTTCGCAGAAGCTTTCTTCGCCGCTGGTTTTTTCGCAGCTGCCTTCTTTGCTTTCGGCGTCTCAGCAGGCGTCTCGGCCTTTGCCGGTTTTTCGGCTGCGACCGGGGCAGCAGGCGCGGTTGCCGCTTCGACCGGGACGGGGGCGCCATCCATCGCAGCGGCTGGAATGCTGGCGGCAGAGGCCGCCACTTCATCGCTCGTGTTCGCATCCGCCGAGGCGTGCGCGGTGTTGCCACCCAGGCTCGCGGCCGTCGTTTCGCCCATCGCGGATCGTGTATCGACGACCACGCCACAAAGGAATTTTTGCAACAGCAGCGCAGCGCCAACCGCCACGATGATGCCGACAATCAGGCCGATAAAGCCTGAAATCATCAGAAAGACTGCAAATCCCAGCAAAGCGCCGATGATCCAGCAGATGTTTTTGCAGGTGAAAAACCCGGTATCTTTAGTCATTGTCCCTATCCCTGTTGTTGATGGTGGACACACAATCAGGTCGCACGGATGCGTTGGCATTTTTCTGCCTTGTCAGACGCTTATGTTCCATTCGACCCTTCAACATACCCGGTTCCAGTCAGACCTAGCCTTTCTTGTTCTTGCGCGAAAACTCGGTTTCGCCGCCGTCTGCAAGGATCTTGGCTTGCTCTACCCAGCCGTCGCGCTCAATCCGACCCTTGAAGGACAGTTGATCGTCAACCCAGGCAATCTCTTCCGCACCCCATTTGGCAACCTGATCAAAATGCCAGAAGCCAAGGCCGTTCAGAACGCCCTCCAGCTTGGGGCCAACGCCCTTCAGCAGTTTCAGGTCGTCCGCACCCGACTTGCGGGGGGCCTTCATGGTGCGCGGTTTCTTCGTTTTCTGACCCGCCACCGGCGCAGCGGCCGGTTTCACCGGGGGTTTGGCAATCTTCTTGCTGTCATCCTCGGGCACTTTGCGTGCAGGTTTCTGCTTGTTGGCGGGCTTGGGGTCCACCGCAGGCTTCGGCGGCTGCGCCTTGCCGCTGGTGGCGTTCTTGCCCAGCCACGGGGTCAGAAGCGGCACCTCGGTGCCGTCGATCCGTTTGACCGTATCACCGATATCGGTCGCCAGTTGCGCGCTGGCGTTATACTGCGTCTTGCCGCTGTCATATTCCTTCAGGCTGGTCAGCCCCGCCAGCGGTTCCGAGGCATAGCGCCCGTTCTGCGGACCCGGCACCGGCACCTTGCCCGCGGCCAGATCGTCCAGCAAGTTCGACAGGCTTTCTGCGGTCAGATCCTCGTAATAATCCTTGCCGATCTGCGCCATGGGCGCGTTGGTGCAGGCCCCCAGGCATTCAACCTCTTCCCAGCTGAACTTGCCGTCAGCCGACACGACATGCGGCTTGTCGGCGATCTTCTCGCGGCACACAGCGATCAGGTTTTCCGCCCCGCAGATCATGCAGGACGTGGTGCCGCAAATCTGGATATGCGCAACAGAACCAACAGGTTGCAGCTGAAACATGAAATAGAACGAGGCGACTTCCAGCACGCGAATATCGGCCATGCCCAGCATATCGGCCACATGTTCGATCGCGGGCTTGGTCAGCCAGCCTTCCTGTTCCTGCGCCCGCCACAAAAGCGGGATCACCGCCGAGGCCTGACGCCCCTCGGGATACTTCGTGATCTGCCCTTCGGCCCAGGCCTGGTTGGCGGGGGTGAAAGCGAAGCTCTCAGGCTGTTCATGATGCAAACGGCGAAGCATTAGCGGTCGATCTCCCCAAACACGACGTCCATGGTGCCGATGATGGCGGCGACGTCGGCCAGTTGGTGGCCACCGGCCACGTGGTCCATAGCTTGCAGGTGCAGATACCCCGGCGCGCGGATCTTGGCGCGATAGGGCCGGTTGGTCCCGTCGGCCACTAGATAAACGCCGAACTCGCCCTTGGGCGCTTCCACGGCGGCATAGACCTCGCCCGCGGGCACCTTGAAGCCTTCGGTGTAAAGCTTGAAGTGGTGGATCAACGCTTCCATCGAGCGCTTCATCTCGCCACGGGCCGGCGGCGACAGCTTGCCGCGCGCCATGACATCGCCCTGCCCGTCCGGGGCACGCAGCTTTGCGATGGCCTGATGCATGATCTTCAGCGACTGGCGCATTTCTTCCATGCGGACAAGGTAACGGTCATAGCAGTCGCCGTTCTTACCGACGGGGATCTGGAAGTCAAACTCGTCATAGCATTCATAGGGCTGCGCGCGGCGCAGGTCCCATGCAAAGCCCGATCCGCGCACCATCACGCCCGAGAAGCCCCAGTTCAGGATGTCTTCCTCGGTCACGATGCCGATATCGGCGTTGCGCTGCTTGAAAATGCGGTTTTCGGTCAGCAGCCCGTCAATATCGTCGATCTTGGCGGGGAATTCGTTGGCCCATGTCTCGATATCGTCGATCAGCTCGGGCGGCAGGTCCTGATGAACGCCGCCGGGGCGGAAATAATTGGCGTGCAGGCGCGCACCGCAGGCGCGTTCATAGAAGATCATCAGCTTCTCGCGCTCTTCAAATCCCCATAGCGGCGGGGTCAGCGCGCCCACGTCCATCGCCTGCGTGGTGATGTTCAGAAGGTGGTTCAGGATACGCCCGATTTCCGAGAACAGCACGCGGATCAGCGAGCCACGGCGGGGAACTTCCACGCCACACAGCTTTTCAATGGCCAGACACCAGGCGTGTTCCTGGTTCATCGGCGCCACATAGTCGAGCCGGTCGAAATAAGGCAGGTTTTGCAGATAAGTGCGGCTTTCCATCAGCTTTTCGGTACCGCGATGCAAAAGGCCGATATGCGGGTCTGCACGTTCGACAATCTCGCCATCCAGCTCCAACACCATGCGCAGCACGCCGTGGGCCGCGGGGTGTTGCGGGCCGAAGTTGATGTTGAAATTGCGGATCTTCTGTTCGCCGGTCAGGGCGTCGTTGAAATCCTTGGATCCGTCCATCATGCGCTCACCATCTTCTGGGTCCATTCCGGCGGAAGCTCTCCCATGAACTTCTCGACGAAATTGTATTGCGGTTTAAGGGCTGCCTGAAGCTGGGCGCGCTGGCCCATGGGCAGGTCGGCTTTCATGCTTTGATGCACCACGCGGTCAAACGATGCGGGCTGGGGCGTGATCCCCAGAAACGCGCACAGACGTTCGATGGCGTCGGGTGTGAACAGCCGTTCGTAAAATTCGATATGCAAGGCTTCGCGCGGGATCGCGCGGGTCAGCCTGTTCAGCGTGCGGCGATAGTTCGACCGGTCAAGGATGTTGTCTGCCGTGCCGTTCAACACACCATCGACCTTGGCGTCCAGTGCCGCGCCGTCATTGCCCGCCATCATGCGGATATTCGACCAGATCCGATCCACCGGGTCACGCATCAGATAGACGAACCGCACCTTGTCGGTCAGTGCGGCCATCGCAGACAGCGTCTTTTCCTTCAGAAGCCCATAGGCCGGGGTGAAGTCACCCACCACGCGCGCCGCCTCACCGCCTTCGCGCACGTAACGCAGATAGGCTGCATCGTCGCGCGTCTTGCCGTCAAACACTGCCAGCCAGCGTTCCAGATCGGCGATCAGCCGCTTTTGCCATGGCGTCGGGGCGGCGGTCCGGGCGGCCTCAAGCCGCGCTTGCGCCTCTTTACGGTAAAACGCACCGGTGTCATGCTCCAACGCGTCGAAGTAATGGAGTTCCTTCATTGCCGGAAGATGGCATTCCCGGTGGTTCGACAGATAGTCGAACAACCAGCTTGTGCCAGCTTTCGTTGCCCCAAGGCAGAATATGAAGGTTTGCCCGGTCATCTGGTTCAGCCCTTGGCCTCGTCAGATTTTTCATCGCCGGGCAGAATGTAATTGGCCCCTTCCCACGGCGACATGAAGTCGAACTGGCGATATTCCTGGGTCAGCGACACGGGTTCATAGACCACGCGTTTCTCCACCTCGTCATAGCGCACTTCGGTATAGCCGGTGGTCGGAAAATCCTTGCGCAGCGGATGGCCGCGGAAACCATAGTCGGTCAGGATGCGGCGCAGGTCCGGATGGCCCGAAAACAGGATGCCGAACATGTCAAAGACTTCACGTTCGAACCAACCGGCCGAGGGGTGAACCTCGGTGATCGACGGCACCATGTCGTCTTCGCGCACGGCAACCTTCACGCGGATACGCTGGTTCGTATACATCGACAGGAAGTGATAAACGACATCGAAGCGTTCTTCGCGCGACGGATAATCCACCGCGGTGATATCCACCAGCGTCGAAAACCTGCAAGCTCTGTCGGTTTTCAGAAACTCGATGAACGCAGGGATGGCGGAGAGGGGCACCACCACCGTCAGCTCGCCAAAGGCGATGCCCCAGCTCAGCACGCAATCCGGGCGTTTGGCTTCCAGCAGGGCACCAAGTTCGTTCAGGGCGTCACTCATCGCTTACCTCACAATCGTGCCGGTGCGGCGGATTTTGCGTTGCAGTTGCAGAATACCGTAAACCAGCGCTTCGGCGGTCGGGGGGCAGCCGGGAACATAGATGTCCACCGGGACGATGCGATCACAGCCCCGCACCACCGAATAGGAATAATGGTAATACCCACCGCCATTCGCACAGGACCCCATCGAGATCACATAGCGCGGATCGGGCATCTGGTCGTAAACCTTGCGCAGCGCAGGGGCCATCTTGTTGGTCAGCGTGCCCGCCACGATCATCACGTCCGACTGGCGCGGAGAGGCGCGCGGGGCAACGCCATAGCGTTCAAGGTCGTAACGCGGCATGGACGCGTGCATCATCTCGACCGCACAGCAGGCCAGACCGAAGGTCATCCAGTGCAGCGACCCGGTGCGCGCCCAGTTGATGATGTCATCCGTGGTGGTCAGCAGAAAGCCCTTGTCGGCCAGCTGATCATTCAAAAGGCGCGTGCCATGCTCGCGGTCGCCTTGTGCCGTGTTGGCCCCAGTCATCACTCCCATTCGAGCGCCCCTTTTTTCCACTCATATGCAAAGCCGATCGTCAGAACGGCCAGGAACACCATCATCGACCAGAAGCCAACCATGCCCACATCCTTGAAGGCCACGGCCCACGGGAACAGGAAGGCGATTTCGAGGTCGAAAATGATGAACAGAATCGACACCAGATAGAACCGGACATCGAATTTCATCCGCGCATCATCAAAAGCGTTGAACCCGCATTCATAAGCACTGAGTTTTTCGGGGTCGGGATTGCGCACTGCCAGCACGACGGCTGCAAGGATCAGAACAAGTCCGATAACAATGGCTAATCCGAGGAAAATGATAATGGGGAGATATTCTCTGAGAAGGTCTTCCACGTGTGGCTCCTTTGAACGGTTTACCCGCCTGTCGCTAGCTCATTGCGGTTTACCGTTAGGGGGTGGCAGGGTCAACCGAGTGCATATCGCATTCAAGTTTATGAATACGATGGCAAAACCACATCGAAACGTATCAGTATACCGTTGTTTGCAAGGGTTTCAGCCACAGGTTAAGCATTTTGCAGGTGCAGAATTTCGTCACCTGTTAACCAAAAAACCATCGCGTTTTGCCGTTGCGCAGCAACTGGCGGGCAAAACCGGGTTGAGAAAAGAGACTCACCTGCTTGAATTTGCTTGAGGTTAACCCCACGCAAGCCGCAACCCGCACAGGACCAGCAGAACGGTCACCGGCCCCCAGAGCAGCCGTTCGGGTCGCGACGGCGTTGCAAGGTTGGCCACACATGTCAGGACTGTCGCCAACAGAGCTGCCCAGAACGTCCAGTCGGGAAGCGCGCTGATAATCCCGGCGCGTGCGGCCATTGCCCATCCCATCATGCCCAGAATTGCGCCCTGCCCCACGGCGGCAAATCGCATGGGCATAGGCAATCGTCCGGGCCATTTGCCACCATTTGCCAGATGCCCCCACGGCGCCCCTGCGGCCATGGCAGCCTGAAACAGCATGACCACGGCGATCAGCGCAACATAGCTATACCCGGCCAAGACCATCGCGGACATTTGCGACCTAGACCCAGCTGGGCTTGCGCTTGTCGAAGAAGGCCGCGATGCCTTCCTGCGCTTCGGCGCTTTCCCAACGGGCGACCAGACCAGCGATGGTCTCGTCGATGATGTCTTCGGTGATCGGGGGACCAAGTCGGCGGGCGAGCGCTTTGGCCTCGGCAACGGCGCCCGGGGCGACGGACAGGTATGGCTTCACCTCGGCTTCGACGGCGGCGTCCAGATCCTCGGGCGCGACAGCCTTGGCCAGAAGGCCCAGCGTCACGGCTTCGTCCGCGTCGAAAATGCGTGCCGACATGAACACACGCCGCGCCATGGCTTCGCCCAGACGGGCCAGAACATAGGGACCGATGGTGGCGGGGATCAGGCCCAGACGGGTTTCCGTCAGGCCGAATTTTGCACCACTCACACCGATAGACACATCCGACACCGACGCCATGCCGACGCCACCACCGAATGCCTGCCCCTGCACGCGGGCGATCAACGGTTTGGGCATTTCATTCAACGCATTCAGCATCATGGCCAGTTTCTTGGCCTCGACCCCGCGCGTCACCGGGTCTGCCGCCATCTGATCCTGCATCCACCGCAAATCACCGCCCGCGCAGAAGCTCTTGCCCGCCCCGGTCAAGACAACGACACGCACGGCGTCATCCTTGCCCAGCGCGCGGGCCGCGTCGGTCAATTCCTCGATCATCGTGGCCGACATGGCGTTGTGCTTGTCCGCGCGATCCAGAAGCAGGGTCGCAACACCGCGTTCATCTGTCGTGATGGAAATCGTCTCGTAACCCATAATCACTCCCCTGCCCGCATCTGCCGCGCCATCTGTGCGGCCTTGTCCAGAATGTCGCGATCCAGACCGGTCGCATAGCCCAACGCCGTCACCCGGTCATGCACCGCTTCGGTCGCCACGTTGCCCTGTGCGCCGGGGGCATAGGGACAACCGCCCAACCCGCCCACAGCGGCATCGAACACCCGCAAACCCTTTTTCAACGACGCCCCGATATTGTCGCAGGCCCGGCCCGCCGTGTCGTGATAATGACCGGCAAACATGTCCGGCCCGGCAACGCCAAGCACCGCGTCCAGCATCGCATCGATGCTTTCGGGCGTCGCCTGCCCGATCGTATCCCCCAGCGAAATCTCGTAGCAGCCCATCGCGATAAGCTGCTCGGCCACCCACGCCACCTTGTCCGGCGGGGTCGGCCCGTCAAACGGGCAGTCGGTCACGCAGGAAATATAGCCCCGCATCATGATCCCGGCGTCATTCGCGGCATCGGCCACGGGTTGGAACCGTTCAAGGCTTTCAGCGATGGTGCAGTTGATATTGGCCTTGGAAAACCCTTCCGACGCCGAGCCGAATATCGCGATCTCGTCCGCTTTGGCCGCCACCGCCCCTTCGAACCCGCGCAGGTTTGGGGTCAGCGCCGCATAGGACACATCACGGGATCGCTTGATCCCCTTCAGCACCTCGGCCGAATCCGCCATTTGCGGCACCCATTTGGGGCTGACGAAGCTTGCGACCTCAATACGCTTGAAGCCTGCACCGGAAAGAAGATCAACCAGCGCGATCTTCTCGGCGGTCGGGATCTGGCGCTTTTCATTTTGCAGCCCGTCGCGTGGGCCGACTTCGAAAATCTCGACATATTCCATCGGGGTCACTCCTGTGGAACGGGATAGAAATCACGGTCATAGAACCGTTGTTCGCCCTCGCGTTCGACCACGCGCTGATAGGACGGCATGGCTTCGATCCGCGCCTTGTAGGCCCGAATGTTTGGAAACTCGTCCAGTTTCACATAGTACGGCACAGCAAACAGGTTGAAGCCCAGCATGATATCGGCACCGGAAAAGCCACGATCCAGAAGCCAGTCGCGCCCCTCAAGCCGCGCCTCAAGCCCCACAAGCGTGTGCCGCAGCCGCGCCACGTTCAGCTTGATCACAATCGGGCTGGGTTTGGCAGGCGGGCGCAGGAAGATCATTTGCAGGTTCAACTGCTCGATCAGGCTGGCCATTGTCTCGGCGTAATGGATCCATTGCAAATAATCCGTCCGCTCGGCCCCGCCGGGATCGACGCCCAGCTCTGGCGCAAACTCCTCGATCAGATACTGGATGATGGCACCGCTTTCGCTGATCCGCTTTTGGCCGATTTCCAGGGCCGGGACGCGGGACGCGGGCGAAACCTCGGGCAGCTCGCCCTCATACATCTGTTTCGAGCCGATCTGGTATTCCACCACCTCAAGCGTGCGGCCCAGTTTTTCCTCAAGCCTGATTTCTTCAATCAGCCACAAAACCCGGATCGAACGGGCATATTGAACGTGATGCAGGCGGAAGGTCATCAGCTTTCCTCTTCTTCCTCTAGCCGAACAAGCGGCGCACCGGCTTCGACCTGATCGCCATCGGCACACAAAACCTCGGCCACCACGCCATCGCGGGCGGCGGTCAGGCTGTGTTCCATCTTCATGGCCTCCAGAATGGCCAGACGGTCGCCTTGCTTGACCTCCTGCCCGGCCTTCGCAAAGACGGCCTTAACCAGACCCGGCATCGGCGCTTCGACGACACCTGCCCCGGCGCCTGCCCCGGCGTCTTGGTCCAGCGGGTCAACCACGTGGAATTCCAACCCGGATTGCGCAAAAACAGTCACGACATTGACAGCCTTGGCAACGCGCGGGCCACGGTCGCCGCCCATCTTCCATTGGCCGTTCAGGCAGGTCGCCTCGATGCTGCCCTCGCCAACAGTGATAACATGACGGTCGGCACCGTAAGAAGTTACGACCACTTCATAGGTATCGTCGCCATGGGTCAGCGTTACAAAGTGGTTCAACCCGCCCCACAGGGTAAAGCCCGAGCCTTCGCGTTTCAGAAGCCCCAGCGCGCTGAGTGCAGCCGCCCCGACATCCGCCATGCTGGGGCCGGGATCGGCCGTCAAAGCCTCAAGATCGCGTTCGATCAGGCCAGTATCCACGTCACCTGCGGCAAAGCCCTCGTGACGGGTCAGCGCGCCAAGGAACGCAAGGTTCGTGACCGACCCCGCGACCTCGGTATGGGTCAGGGCCGAGGACATTTGCCGAAGCGCCGCCGCCCGCGACGCGGCATGAACGGTGATCTTGGCGATCATCGGGTCATAGAATGGGCTGATCGTGTCGCCCGCCCGCACACCGGTATCCGCCCGCGCCCCTTCGGGAAACTTCAGATGCGTGAGCGTGCCAGTGGCGGGCAGGAAGCCCTTGGGCACATCCTCGGCATAAAGCCGCGCCTCGAAGGAATGGCCGGTGATGGACAGCTCGTCCTGTTGCTTGGGCAGCCCCTCTCCGCTGGCTACACGCAGCTGCCATTCCACCAGATCAACGCCAGTGATGGCTTCCGTGACGGGGTGTTCCACCTGCAGACGGGTGTTCATCTCCATGAACCAGAACCCGTCGGTGCGCAGGCCATTCGCCCCGTCCACGATGAATTCCACCGTGCCCGCGCCCTTATAACCAATCGCCTCGGCGGCGCGTACACCCGCCATGCCCATCGCCTCACGGACGTCCTCGGTCATGCCGGGGGCAGGGGCTTCTTCGATCACTTTCTGGTGGCGACGTTGAAGCGAACAATCGCGCTCGAACAGATGCACCGCATGGGTGCCGTCGCCAAAGACCTGCACCTCGATATGGCGCGGGGAAAGGATGTATTTCTCGACCAGCACATCGGGGTTGCCAAAAGCGGTCTGGGCTTCGCCCTGCGCAGATTTCAGCGCGTCGGCGAAATCGGCAGGATTGTCCACCCGACGCATCCCCTTGCCGCCGCCGCCCGCCACGGCCTTGATCAGGACCGGATAGCCCATCTTTTCAGCTTCGGACGCCAGCAGCGCGGGGTCTTGGTCTGCACCGTGATAGCCGGGCACGACCGGCACGCCCGCATCGACCATCAGTTTCTTGGCCGCGTCTTTCAAACCCATCTTGCGGATCGCACCCGACGACGGGCCGATAAACACCAGTCCGGCTTTTTCAACCGCGTCCACGAAATCCGGGTTCTCGGACAGAAAACCATAACCGGGATGGATCGCCTGCGCGCCCGTGTCCAACGCGGCCTGAATGATCACATCGCCCTTCAGATAGGACTGCGCGGGCTGCGGCGGGCCGATATGCACGGCCTCATCCGCCATCTTCACATGGCGCGCCGCCGCATCGGCGTCTGAGTAGACCGCGACCGTTGCAACACCCAGTTTTCGGGCCGTGTCGATGACGCGGCAGGCAATTTCACCCCGGTTGGCAATCAGGATTTTTGTGAACATCAAGGTTCCTCCTTCGGGTGGAGGGCGATGCCCCCCGGCATTTCGGTTCACCGCCGGTCTGAGGGCGGCGTAAAGTCAAGTCAGCCAGCCAATCGATCACACCAGTTGATCCGCGCACCGGCGCTATAGGCAACCGCCAATCCTTCGCGGATCAGCGTCTTTCCAACATCCAGCCCGTCAGCAGAAAGCCGCACCAGCTCGCGCCCGTATTTGTCATGACCTTCATGACCAAGCGACAGCTCGGCACCGTTCACAAGCTCGCGCAGACGGCGCGTGGCCTTGTCGCCCAGCGCCTTTTCAGCAGCGCATCCCGGCTCTTTCGTCTCGGGCGTATCAAACCCAACCAGCCGCGCGGTGCGCGTACGGTCCGGGCATTTCAGCTCGACCGTGTCCCCGTCATAAACATAGCCAAGCTGACAGCCATCTATCGCGCTGGTCCGCGGCACGGGCGCGACGCGCTCTGCCAGCGAATACAGGACCAGAAACGTCAGTCCGCAATATATGACAAGATTCGTGTCCAAGGGCTCACATCCGGAAGACGCCGAACTTGGTCGGTTCAATCGGCGCATTCAGCGCGGCAAGCAGCGACAGATACAGCACCTCGCGCGATTTGCGCGGGTCGATAACGCCGTCATCCCACAGACGTGCCGAGGCATAGAGCGGGTGGCTCTGTTCTTCGAACATGTCGATGGTGGGCTGCTTGAATTCGGCTTCCTCTTCCGCCGACCATTCGCCGCCCTGACGTTCAATCGCGTCGCGTTTCACGGTCGCCAGCACGCCCGCCGCCTGTTCACCACCCATCACGGAAATCCGCGAGTTCGGCCAGGTCCACATGAAGCGCGGCTGATAGGCGCGCCCGGCCATGCCGTAGTTGCCCGCGCCATACGAGCCACCGACAACCATCGTCACCTTCGGGACGTTGGTGGTGGCCACGGCTGTCACCATCTTGGCGCCGTGACGGGCAATGCCTTCGTTTTCGTACTTCCGCCCTACCATGAAGCCGGTGATATTTTGCAGGAAGACCAGCGGGATATTGCGCTGGCTGCAGAGTTCCACGAAATGCGCACCTTTCTGCGCGGCTTCCGAGAAGATCACGCCATTGTTGGCGATGATCCCGATGGGGCAGCCTTTCAGGTGGGCAAAGCCGGTGACCAGCGTTTCACCAAAGCGCGGCTTGAATTCGTCAAAGCGCGAGCCGTCGACAATGCGCATGATGACTTCACGAATGTCGTAAGGCGTCTTCAGGTCGGCGGGGACCACGCCCAGCAGCTCTTCGGCGTCATAGGCGGGCTCTTCCGGTTCCTGCCATTTCACCGTGGCGGGCTTCGTGCGGTTCAGGCTTTCAACGGCGCGGCGGGCCAGCGCCAGCGCGTGGGCGTCGTCTTCCGCCAAATAGTCTGCCACGCCCGACAGGCGCGTGTGAACATCGCCACCGCCGAGGTCTTCTGCCGACACCACCTCGCCGGTTGCGGCCTTCACCAAGGGCGGGCCAGCCAGGAAAATCGTCCCCTGCTCTTTCACGATGATGGTCACGTCCGACATGGCGGGCACATAAGCGCCACCTGCGGTACAGGAGCCCATCACAACCGCGATCTGCGGGATGCCTTTCGCGCTCATCCGCGCCTGATTATAGAAAATCCGGCCAAAGTGGTCGCGGTCGGGAAACACCTCGTCCTGATTGGGCAGGTTCGCACCACCGCTATCGACCAGATAGATACAGGGCAGATTGCACTCTTCCGCAATTTCTTGCGCGCGCAGGTGCTTTTTCACCGTCATCGGATAATAGGTGCCACCCTTCACGGTGGCATCGTTGCACACGATCATGCATTCCTGACCATGAACCTGACCGATACCGGCGACGACACCTGCACAAGGGGCAGCGCCATCATACATGCCATGGGCAGCCGTCGCCCCGACCTCAAGAAAGGGCGATCCGGGATCCAGCAGGTTCGACACCCGGTCGCGCGGCAGCATCTTGCCACGGCTCAGGTGACGATCACGGGATGTCTGCCCACCGCCACCAACGGCGGCTTCGGCGGCATCCGCCACCACTTTCAGGGCTTCAAGATGCCCCTCGCGATTGGCCTTCCAGGCCTCGGATCCGGGGGTTGCTTGGGATTGTAGTTTCATCTCAGCATCCTTCGTGGTTGCAGATAGTGTCGCCGTACCTGTTCAGGTCGGCTTCGAGCACAAGCGCCTGACGGGCGGTCTGGTGCAGCATGCAGGCCACGGACGCGGGGCCGCCGCCTGTTCCTCCGCCCCATTTCGTGCGTTCATAATCGCATGACGCATCGCGGAACGTGATCCACGCGCGTTGCATCGCCAAAAGCGCGGGCGCTTGTTTTGGAGCGGCCGACCCAAGGGTCGCCATTTCTTCATCCTCGGCCTTCAGTCGGGTCATCAACAAACCATAGGCACGGTTCAGACGGCGATCCCAGTCTTCGTATTCCAACCCAAGGCAGGTCGACGTACCGACCGTGCTCAACCCGCCTTCGGTCGCCTCCATGCAATAGTTTGCCGCCGATCCAACGCAGCGCATCGGATCTCCATCATCACCGATGGCGGACAAACAGTCCGTGGTGGGGTGAAAGCTGTAGGTCATGTCCTGCGCAGGGGCCGGAAGGGACAGGAACAGCGATGCAATCGCCAAAACCGAAGGTGCGGCCACCGCTCGGAAGGATTTCGTGCCAGCCAGCCGGTGTTTGGTTGTCGATGTCATGGCAATATCACCTCATATCACGCAGTTCGATGGTCCGTCGCGCGGTTTGCACCATCATGCAATTGGCGGCCACGATCACCCGGATCGACCCGTCGCGCCAAAGCGCGTGGGCCAATGCACATTCCGCATCGCGAAAAACGATCCAGGCACGCTGCGCGGCCAGAAGCTGGTCCAGCACCACCTGATCCTCGGAGTAAGCCTGCCGCGTTGCCTTGTATTCCCGGTTCAACAGCACGTCCCAGGCTTGGGTCTCGGCCTGAATGCACTCGGAAATACCAATCGTGGTCTCGCCCCCTTGGGTCGCTTTCTGGCACGCATTAGATGCCTCGCCCAAGCAGGACGGGTCAATTGCGCCAGTGGGCGTCGATGCCAGACAGGCATCAACGGTGCCACTATTCAGGATGACATCCTGTGCCATGGCCTTCGCCGCGAAGACCGAAAGCCCAACGACCACAGACAAAACGCCCAGACGGAAACCCATCACATGGCCCCCATCAACTCGCGCCCGATCAGCATACGGCGAATTTCCGATGTGCCCGCGCCGATCTCCATCAGCTTGGCATCGCGGAAGATGCGGCTGACCGGCGTTTCGTTCATGTAACCCGAACCACCCATGGCCTGCACCGCCTGATGCGCCTGTTTCATGGCTTCTTCGGACGCATAAAGCACACAGGCCGCGGCGTCCTGACGGGTCACTTCACCCCGGTCACAGGCTTTTGCGACTTCGTAGACATAAGCCCGCGCTGAGTTCATCGCGGTGTACATATCCGCGATCTTTGCCTGCATCAGTTGGAAGTCGCCAATCGGGCGACCGAACTGCTTGCGCTCTTTCATATAGGGCATGATCTCGTCCATGCAGGCGGCCATGATGCCGGTGCCGATGCCCGACAGCACGACACGCTCGTAATCAAGGCCCGACATCAGAACGGCAACGCCCTTGCCTTCTTCGCCCAGCACGTTTTCAAACGGCACTTCCACGTCTTCGAAGATCAGCTCGGCGGTGTTCGACCCGCGCATCCCCAGCTTGTCGAAATGCGGCGAGGTACTGAACCCCTTCATATCCTTCTCGATGATGAAGGTGGTGATGCCCTTGGGGCCCGCATCCGGGTCGGTCTTGGCATAGACCACCAGCGTATCGGCATCCGGGCCGTTGGTGATCCAGAACTTGGTGCCGTTCAGCACGTAATAGCCATTGCGTTTCTCGGCGCGCAGCTTCATCGACACAACGTCCGACCCCGCGCCCGCTTCGGACATGGCCAGCGCGCCGATATGCTCACCCGAAATCAGCTTCGGCAAGTATTTCTGCTTCTGCTCTTCCGTGGCGTTGCGGCGGATCTGGTTCACGCACAGGTTCGAATGCGCCCCATAGGACAATGAAACCGAAGCGGACGCCCGTGCAATCTCCTCGACGATGACCACATGCGCCAGATAGGACATCCCCGCGCCGCCATATTCCTCGGGCGTGGTCACACCCAGCAGGCCAAGCTCGCCAAACTCGCGCCACAGCTCGTTGGGAAATTCGTTCTTCGCATCCACGTCGCCAGCAATGGGTTTGATCCGATCCTGTGCAAAGCGATGCACCATCTCGCGCAGCGCATTCACATCTTCGCCAAGATCAAAATTCATGGTGTGGTTGAACATCGGTCATCCTCCGTTTGGCGCGCCGTGCCGCCCGCCGTTATTGAACGCTTGTTCAGTTAATCGCGCAAAGCCCGATTCGGGTCAACACGCGCACAAACTCACGCAGCGTCACTTACACACCTGCCCGGCTTCTTCTGGCCCAAAATATCCTGGGGAAGAGCCAAATCCACGATTTGGCTCTGGGGCAACGCCCCCTAGCCCGCCCTTTGATACACCCGTGATACCACATCCCGAATGATCCGCGCGATCTGGGCGCAATCCTCGTGGCTGAAGGTCAGTGGCAGGCGCAGGTCCAGTATCCCGCACAGCACCCGGTCCGTCTTTGGCATCTTTGGCGCATCGGCATAACGCCAGCTGTCATAGCGGCTTGTGAAGCCCGCAGGCTCGGCCCCGCCGAACCATTTCAGCTCCACGCCGCGATCGGCACACCGTCGCACCACCTCCTGTACCTCGCGCTCAGTCCAATCCAAAAGCAAGAACTGGAACGACGACATGACGTAGCTCTCTTCAGCCGGTCGTTCGATCACCGTCAGACCCGGCGTGTCACGCAGTCCGGCCTCGACCACGCGATAGCGCGCATTCCATGCAGAGCATTGATCGTCCAACCCCGCCAACTGAGGCCGCAAGATCGCCGCCCGCAGATTGTCCATCCGACCCGAGATGTTGGGGGTAATATATTTCACCTTCTCGAACGCTTCTGGCGGCGGACCGGCCAAGTGACGTTCATAGAGCATATAGCTGCCCGACAAGATGATCGCGCGGGCCATTAAGTCGGGATCATCCGAGATCAAAAGCCCGCCCTCGCCCGAGTTCACATGTTTATAGGTCTGGGTCGAATAGGCCGCCATCGCGCCATGTCGCCCGGACAAGACCCCGTTCCAGCGCGCGCCCATCGTATGGGCGCAATCCTCGATCACCGTGACACCCGCCGCATCGGTGATCGCCATCAACCGGTCCATGTCACAGATATGCCCGCGCATATGGGACAGCAGCAGCACACGTGGGGCGTTCTTTTCGACCACGATCTGCGCCAGATGATCCAGATCAATGGTCAGCGCCTCGGTCACATCGACAAAGACCGGCACGGCGCCGACAGACGCAATCGCCCCCGGCACCGGCGCCAGTGTGAAGGCATTGGTCAGCACACGGTCCCCCGGCCCGACCCCCACGGCCCTCAGCGCCGTGGCAATCGCATAGCCGCCCGACGCCACGGCCAATGCGTATTTCGACCCCATCAGCGCGGCAAACTCCTGTTCCAGCAGCGCGGTTTGCGCGGTCTCTCCTTCGGCCACGTTGTAACGGTGCAATCGCCCATGGCGCAGCACATCCAACGCAGCCTCGATCCCCGCCTCGGGGATCGGTTCCTGTTGGGTGAAATTTCCTGTGAATCGTTCAGTCATACGACGACCCTGCGCAAGTGGGGGCACGGCGTCAATGTATCATCCGATCAACCCGGCCACCACGCGATCCAGATCGTCGAAATGATCCAACATTGCCTCGGGGTTCAGACGCGACACCCCAGGCCCTTCCGGACCAAAGCCCACAAGGATGCAGGGCACGCCTGCCGCCCGTGCGGTCAGCCTGTCGGTTTCGGTGTCGCCCACCAGCAGCGCACGGGCCGGATCGCCGCCGGCTTCTTGCGCGGCCGCCACAAACGGCGCGGGGTCCGGCTTGCGCGTCGGCAATGTATCCGCACCGATCAACGAGGTGAAACGATCCAAAACCCCCAGCCGGGTCAGCAAGAGCCGTGCCAGCCCCTCGGGCTTGTTGGTGCATATTCCCACCGCGTATCCACCATCATGCAATCGGGCAACCGCGTCCAGAGCGCCGGGATACAGGCGCGTGTGGTGGTCGATGTTCTCTTCATAGGCAACAAGCAGATTGGGAAACGCGCGCTCGACGTCATTTTCGTCGACCACCCCGCCATTCACCCGTGAGAAGCCAAGGCGCAGCATCGCACGACCACCGTGAAAAGCGGTCAGCTGGTCGGCGCTGGCATCCAGCACCTCGCCATGTCCCAGCGCGATGAAACACGCGTTCGCCGCAGCGATCAGATCGCCCGAAGTGTCCGCCAACGTGCCATCCAGATCGAATATCACCGTTCGTCTTCCGGGGTGCCGCCCCGGCGTTGCCTTGTTCGTCATGATACCTTCAGCCTTTGGATTTTCCACGCAAAGCCTGTAACCTCGCGTAAGGTTAATTGAACAGCTTTCGCTTGCGAGCCGCGCCCCAAGGGGTAAAACGGGCGAAAAGAAATTGAAAGAGCAGATAGATATGGCAACCGCCCTGATTGTCCTTGCCGCTGGCATGGGAACACGGATGAATTCAGACCTGCCCAAAGTCATGCACGAGATTGCAGGCGCACCGCTTTTTGCACATGCGCTGGCCTCTGGTGCTGCCCTGTCACCGGATCGCGCGGTGCTGGTTGTGGGCCACGGGGCCGACATGGTCGGGGCCGCGGCCAAAGACATCGACCCCGAGATCATGATCGCAGTGCAAGAAGAACAGCTGGGCACCGGCCATGCTGTGCAACAGGCGCGGTCGGCTCTGGATGGGTTCGACGGCGATGCAGTCGTGCTGTACGGTGACACGCCCTTCATCCGCCCCGAAACGCTGGAGGCGATGGCTGCCGCGCGCACCCGCGGTGCCGATGTGGTCGTTCTGGGATTCGAGGCCGCCGACCCCGGTCGCTATGGCCGCTTGATCGTCGTGGATGGTGCGTTGGATCGCATTGTTGAATTCAAGGATGCATCCGCCGACGAACGCGCCGTAACCCTTTGCAACAGCGGCGTGATCGCCGCAGATGCAAAACTTCTGTTCGACCTGCTGGACGGGGTCGGAAACGACAATGCCGCCGGTGAATTCTATTTGCCCGATATCGTGTCGGTTGCCCGCGCCCGCGGGCTGACCGCGTCGGTGGTCACCTGTGACGAGGCTGAGACTTTGGGCATCAACTCCCGCGCCGAACTTGCCGCCGCCGAGGAGGTCTTTCAGACCCGCGCCCGCGATGCGGCACTGGAGGATGGCGTGACCCTTGTTGCCCGCGACACGGTATTCTTCGCCCATGATACTGTTATTGGCCGCGATTCTGTGATCGAGCCGAACGTGGTCTTTGGCCCCGGCGTCACCGTCGAAAGCGGCGCGCGTATCCGGGCATTTTCGCATCTGGAAGGGTGCCATGTCTCACGCGGAGCAGTGGTCGGCCCCTATGCCCGCCTGCGCCCCGGTGCCGAACTGGCCAATGACGCCAAGGTTGGCAATTTTGTCGAGATCAAGAATGCCCAGATCGAAGAAGGTGCGAAGGTCAACCACCTGTCTTACGTGGGCGATGCGCGCGTGGGGGAACACGCCAATATCGGCGCGGGCACCATCACCTGCAACTATGACGGCGTGTCCAAGCACCATACCGACATCGGTGCACACACCTTCATCGGGTCGAACACCTGCCTTGTGGCCCCGGTTTCGGTGGGCGATGAAGCGATGACAGCAACCGGCACCGTGGTCACGAAAAACGTGCCTGCCGGCGCCATGGCCGTGGGCCGCGCCAAGATGGAGGTCAAACCCGGCCTTGCCATCAAACTGTTTGCAAAGCTCAAGGCCGCGAAGGCCAAACGCCAGAAAGGGTCCTGATCATGTGTGGTATCGTAGGGGTTCTGGGAAATCACGAGGCCGCGCCGATCCTGGTCGAAGCCCTGAAACGGCTGGAATATCGCGGCTATGACAGCGCCGGGATCGCGACCATCAATGACGCGGGTCAGTTGGATCGCCGCCGCGCGGTCGGCAAGCTGGTGAACCTGTCGGACCTGCTGGTCCACAATCCGCTGGCCGGGAAATCCGGCATCGGCCACACCCGCTGGGCCACCCATGGCGCACCCACCACGGAAAACGCCCATCCGCACAAGGCGGGACCGGTCGCGGTGGTGCATAACGGGATCATCGAGAACTTCCGCGAGTTGCGCGAAAAACTTGCCGCTGACGGGCTGGAGTTTTCGACCGAGACCGATACGGAAACCGTTGCCCTTCTGGCACAAAGCCATATCGCGCGCGGCAAATCCCCGAAAGATGCCGTCGCCGCAACACTGGCGGAACTCGACGGTGCTTTTGCCCTGTGCTTCCTGTTCGATGGCGAAGATGACTTGATGATCGCCGCCCGCAAGGGCAGCCCCTTGGCCATCGGCCATGGCGACGGCGAGATGTTCGTGGGTTCCGACGCCATCGCACTGGCCCCGATGACCGACCGCATCACCTATCTGGAAGAAGGCGACTGGGCCGTCATCACCCGCGACGGGGCCGAAATCTATGACGATAACGGCCGCCTTGCCAACCGCCCGATGAAACAGGTCCGCCTTGACGCCGCCCGGATCGAGAAAGGCGGTTACAAGCACTTTATGGCGAAAGAGATTGCCCAGCAGCCCACAGTCGTGGGTGAAGTTCTGAACGCCTATGTGAAAGGCGACCGGATCGCCATGGATATGGGGGGCATCAACTTCGCCGATGTGGATCGCCTGTCCATCGTCGCCTGCGGCACCGCCTACTATGCCGGGCTGGTCGCGAAATACTGGTTTGAACACCACGCCCGCCTGCCCGTCGATATCGACGTGGCATCGGAATTTCGCTATCGCGAGGCACCCTTTGCCCCGAAAACCCTCGGCGTCTTTGTCAGCCAATCCGGCGAAACCGCCGACACGCTGGCCGCGCTGCGCTATTCGTCGGGCAAGGTGGACAAGATCGTCAGCCTGATCAACGTGCCTGAAAGCTCGATCGCGCGGGAAAGTGATGTGGCGGTGGAAATTCATGCGGGGCCGGAAGTGTCCGTGGCCTCGACCAAGGCGTTCACCTGCCAGTTGACCTGTTTCGCCATCATGGCGCTCAAGGCTGCCCATGACCGCGGGCATCTGGACGATGCTGGCCTGGCCGCACATCTGACAGACCTGCGTCAGTTGCCGGGTCTGATGAGCCACGCGCTGACCATCGACACCGCCACGAAAGAGATCGCCACAAAACTGGCCGAGGCACGCGACGTGCTGTTCCTTGGACGCGGGCAGATGTTCCCGCTTGCCCTTGAAGGCGCGCTGAAACTGAAAGAAATCAGCTATATACACGCCGAAGGTTATGCTTCTGGCGAGTTGAAACATGGCCCCATTGCCTTGGTCGACAAGGCCACGCCGACAGTGGTGATGGCCCCCCATGACGGGCTGTTCGACAAGACCGTGTCGAATATGCAGGAAGTCATGGCACGCGGCGGGCGGGTTGTGCTTGTCTCGGACGCGCGCGCCGCGAAAGAGGCTGGCGACGGCGTCTGGCAATCGCTTGCCCTGCCCGAAGCGCCGGAACTTGTGCAGCCGATCCTCTATGCGATCCCGGCCCAGCTTCTGGCCTATCACACGGCAATTGCCAAAGGCACCGATGTGGACCAGCCGCGCAACCTTGCCAAATCGGTCACGGTCGAATGACGCTGAGCGAGGCGCTGGCCGCCCTGCGCGCCCATGTGGAAGAGGGTCGTGCCGAAGGCATGGCCGCCTATCACAAGCAAACGCGCGAGGTTCTGGGCATCCCCAACCCGGCGCTGAACGATCTGACAAAAACATGGCGGCAAAGCCTGACGGTTGAGGATCGCGTCCGCTTGGCCGACGAGCTTTGGAAAACCGATATCTTTGAAGCCCGGATTGCCGCTGCAAAGCTGCTGACACAGGCCCGCTTGCGCCCGGACGGGGACGCTTGGGCCTTGATCCAAAGCTGGGTGCCCGATTTTGACAGTTGGGCGATTGCGGATCATGCCTGCATGGCCGGTCAGAAGCGTTTGGTCGCTGATCCGTCGCGCATCGACACGGTCGAGGGTTGGACAAGGTCTGACCACCTGTGGACCCGTCGCGCCGCGCTGGTCATCACTCTGCCTTGGACCAAGCAGAACAACCCGAAGCCGGATGATCTTGCGATCCGCGACCGCGTGCTGGGCTGGGCGGCCGGTTATGTTGATGACCCCGAATGGTTCATCCAAAAAGCAATCGCATGGTGGCTGCGCGACCTTTCCAAACACGACCCCGCACGCGTAAGCGCCTTCCTTGAGGCGCATGGTGACAGGCTGAAAGCCTTTGCGCGGAAAGAGGCGGGGAAGTATCTGGCCTAACGCCTTGTTTTCACGACAAAGGACAGCGCAAGGCAGATAAGCCCCGCGATGCCAAGGATGACGGACAGCGGCAGGAAGAAGCTTTCCTGAAGCACACCGTTTTCATCCACACCGCCATAAAAGGTCCGCTCGGCGGCCCAGGATGCGGCGGCAAAAACAAGTGACACCAGTCCAATCGTTCGCAATAGGTTTTTCACTTCTATATCCCTTCAGGGTTAAGTTTTGGGTTGCTGTATCAGAATTCACATAATCGGGTGCCTGTCCTGATGTGTTAACCAACTGGCGCATTAAATACGCAGTAACACTTGCGCCTAGCGAAAGACCGTGCCCCTTTCCGTGCGAGACCAGCAAGGTTTGTTTTGCATGCGCACACTCAGCCGGGCATCAGCCGTCTGAACACACGCCGTGCCAACGTGGCCCCAGACGCCACACCTGCATCCATATCTGATAAGATGCCCATGATCGCAGGCTCCAGATCGGCAACCCGCCTTCCCCGATGGGGTCTGTCTTGTAGCAGAGCTTCTACGCGGTCTTCGGACCAGTTCAGCATCTTGGCTAAGTCCTCGGCATAGAACGCTGGATAGGTTTCATGGTCCCCATCCACCCGTTCAGTCCATTCAGCCTTTTTGCCAAGTAACCGGGACAAACGCGCCTTAACCTCACCCGCGTAAGTGTGATCGCGCTCGTACAGGTTCAACACTCTGAAAATTTCGACGTCCACGGCATCAATTGTCTTTGTGTTGAAGTGTTTGGCAGGCAACGGGATATCGCTGAAGTATTCTGCGCCAACAACGTCGCGAAACACCTTGACGCTATCGTGCTTCCCATATTCGAAACCATGTACATTGTCGCCAAACAATGCGCGATATGAACGCATCAGGAATTGATAATCAAACATTCCTCGGCGTCTTGAGATAAACCGCTCATAGCCAGTCTTGTTCGTATCGTTGGTGGTTAGCTCCCGATAATAGCTGACGCGATAGTCCACTGCGTTACGAAGAAAAAGGACAGCGTGGGCGTCGGCATACCCCAGCGCCCTGAAATCATTCACGATACGCATGAGATGCAGCGCCATCCTCGGCGCACTCCATGCTTCCGAGGATAGAATGACCGTTTCTGCTCCGGCCTCTCGCACTTCGTCGATCAACCGTTTTGGGGTTGCCACATCTTCATTTGCGTTAAACCGATACGCCAGCTCAGAGTGGCGATGTCCCAGACTTCTATTGGCGTTGGCCACGGAAGCCGGATAGAGAATTCCACGCTCCAGCAGTTTTTCTCGATTGTCGAAAAGGTGATTCTGGATCGAGGTCGAGCCGGTCTTATACGTGCCCAGATGGAATATGATCTTTGCCATCGGATCCCTTTTCGTTCCAGTTCAGGCTTCGTTGCTTGACGCTTTAGCGTTTCAAGCCCGTTATCCATAATGCACAATTCTACAATGGTTCAATCTCATTCATATGACACAACCAAGTCAGTCGCGTAACTCGCGCCGCATGATCTTTCCCGTTGCAGTCATTGGAAGTTTATCAACAAACTCAACCTGCCGGGGGGCAACATGGGGGCTGATCCGGTCGCGCACCAACCAGATCAACTGATCAGCCATCTCAGTTTCGCACGCACCCTTGCGCAGCACGACGAAGGCTTTCACGGCCTCGGTTCTAAGGGGGTCGGGCACGCCCACTACCGCGGCCATCGCGACGTCTGGATGGGTCTGCAAACAGTTTTCGATTTCGGACGGGCCAATGCGATACCCGGCCGAGGTGATTACATCATCATCCCGACTGGCGAAGGTAAAATACCCCTGCTCATCCCGCACGGCCAGATCGCCTGTGCGCATCCAGTCGCCGTCGAATTTTGCGGCCGTCTTATCGGGCAGGTTCCAATAGCGCAGAAACATCACGGGGTCGCCCCGGCGCACGGCAATCTCGCCCATTTCGCCGGGGGCGCAGGGGACGCCTTGCGCGTCGATCACTGCCACCTCGTGGCCCGGAATGGGCTGCCCCATGCTGCCGGGTTTGACAGACATTGCGCCGGCCACGGACGACAGGACAAGATTGCATTCGGTCTGGCCATAGAACTCGTTCACATTCACGGCCAGAACGTCACGCGCCCAGCCCAGCAACCCGGCGCCAAGGCTTTCACCCCCCGACCCGATTGTGCGAATGTGGACACCCTCCGGCGGCGCATCAGATTGCCGCAGCAGCTTCAAGGCAGTCGGCGGCATGAACAGGTTGCGGATCTTGTGCTTGGCAATCAGAGCATAGGCCGCGTCGGCTTCGAACTTGCGCATGCGGTGGCTGACAATGGGCACACCGAAATAAAGGAACGGCAGTGCCAGATCCATCAGACCGCCAATCCACGCCCAGTCGGCAGGCGTCCAGCCTTTGTCACCGGATTGCGGAAAATCTTCGTTATAGGTTTCTACGCAGGGCAGATGGCCCAGAAGAAACCGATGCGCGTGCAAAACCCCTTTTGGGGGTCCGGTGGTGCCGGACGTGTAAATCATCACAGCCGGATCGTCCGCCAGCGTGATTTCGGGAACCGGCAGCGGGCTGGACGCGTTAATCTCGGCCCAGAAATCACGTGCCGCATCGGTTGGGCTGGTTGTATAGACCTCGATCAGGTCAGAAAGGTCCGCCCGGATCTCGGAAACTTTTGGCAGGTTTGGGGCATCAGTGACCAAAATCCGTGCGCCACTGTCAGACAGGCGATAGGCCAGCGCATCAGCGCCAAACAAGGTGAACAATGGCAGAACCACCGCGCCCAGCTTATAGGCCGCGAAATGCGTGATCAGCACCTCTGGCCCCTGCCCCAGCAACACTGCGATCCGGTCGCCCTTGCGCAAACCACGCGCCTGCAGCGCCGTTGCCAGCCGATCGGACGCCGCTTTCAATGCGCCGAAGCTCCAGTCCTGAGCTGCCCCATCTTGCGCCACATGGGTCAGCGCAACGCGACCAGCCTCCACCGCGGCCCAACTGTCGCAGCACCGTTCGGCGATGTTGAAATGTTCGGGAATATCCCACGCGAAATCATCGCGCATATCCTGCCAATTTCCCCATTGGGCAATCAGCTTGCGCGCCCGACCATGGGCCAGCCAGTCCGCGTCAGACAGACGCGCGGTCACGATCCAAAGACAACCAGCTCATGCAGGCCCGAGATGTCGAGGTCCAGCAACTGAAGCGTCGACAAAGATACGCGGCTTCCGCCACCCGACGCGGGGCGCAGGGTCACTTTCACGGTACGGCCCGTTGTTTTGGATTGCACACGGCCTTGCGTCTCGGACGACACAAGCGAGGTTTCGACCCAGAAACCCGGCGCGGTGGGATCGCCAAGGCTGGCCACAGTGACCCCCAATGACCCGGCCGCGGCGTTGGGCGCGGTCGTCGCAGCCGCCATCCGGTCTTGTTCCGTGGCGGTATCCAACTCGTCCACGGTAATCGCGTCTTCCGGCGGCGCGGGCGGCAGATCGGAGTTATAGGTCGGCTGGTTTTGCAAATGCGGTGGGCGGGGCATGATATTGTTCATGTCCAAACCGGAACAGCCGGCCAGGGTCAGACAAATCGCGGGCATAAGAATGACATGTTTCATATCCGCAGCGTGGCGCAATTCGCCGACTGATTCAACGGCAGAATTCACCGATCATTGACTTGCGCGCCTGCCCGCCCGTGCATAGGTTCAGGGCATGAATACACCTCGGCTTGTCGATCCGTTCATGCGAGCGGTCACTTATCTGCGCCTGTCCGTCACGGACCGGTGTGATTTCCGTTGCACCTATTGCATGTCCGAGAACATGACCTTCCTGCCCAAGAAAGACCTGCTGACATTAGAGGAGCTGGACCGCATATGTTCGGCCTTCATCGGTCTGGGCGTGCGCAAGCTGCGCATCACCGGGGGGGAGCCACTTGTGCGCAAGGGAATCATCGGCTTCTTCGAAGGCATGGGCCGTCATCTGGACAGCGGTGCGCTGGACGAGCTGACGTTGACCACCAACGGCTCGCAACTTCATCGCTTTGCCAAGGAGCTGTATGCGGCAGGTGTGCGGCGGGTGAATATCTCGCTTGATACGCTGGACGAAGAGAAGTTCGCCCGGATCACCCGCTGGGGTCGACTGCCACAGGTCATGCGCGGGATCGACGCGGCGCTCGAGGCTGGATTGAACGTCAAGATCAACGCGGTTGCCCTCAAGGGGTTCAATGACAGCGAGCTGTTCGAGCTGGTAGACTGGTGCGCGCAAAAGGGTATGGACCTGACCTTCATCGAGGTCATGCCGATGGGTGACATGGGGGAAGAGGATCGGCTGGACCAGTATTGGCCGCTCTCAGATCTGCGTGCGCAACTGGCTGAACGCCTGACCTTGACGGATTTGGATCTGTCGACTGGTGGCCCCGCGCGATACATGAGGGTTGAAGAGACGGGTCAGAAGATCGGCCTGATCACCCCCCTGACCCATAATTTCTGCGAAAGCTGCAACCGTGTCAGGATGAGCTGCACCGGCCAGCTTTATACCTGTCTGGGACATGACGGCATGTCGGACCTGCGCGCGCCCCTGCGCGCATCCGAAAGCGATGCGGTGCTGATCGACGCGATTCACGCCGCCATCGGACGCAAACCGAAGGGGCATGATTTCGACTACTCCCGACAGGGGGTTCAGGGCCAAACGATCCGCCACATGAACCACACGGGTGGCTAAGGCGAAGGCTGGCGCTTACACGGGCATGCGCTGCTCGACCACCTCAACCCACCATGAGCACCCCTGCGGAATGATGTCGTCGTTGAAGTTGTATTCCGGGTGATGAACCATGGCGGTGTCACCATTGCCCACCAGGATATAGGCCCCCGGCCGTTCCTCCAGCATATAGGCGAAATCCTCGCCGCCCATGATCAGGGGGGCGTCCTCGCATTCGCCGGCGACAGTCCGCGCCGCTTGCGCGGCGTGATCGGTCTCAGCCGCGTGGTTCACCATAACCGGATAGTTTCGGTCATATCGCACATCGACGGATCCACCAAAGGCCGCGGCAATCCCGTTGCAAATGGCGTGAACCCGTTCTTCGGCCAGATCACGAACGTCCTCTGATAGCGTTCGCACCGTGCCAAGAAGGTGAGCTTCTTGCGGTATCACATTGAAAGTTTTGGAACTTGTCTCGAAAGACGTGATCGACACAACCACCTGTTCCGTCGGATCGGCATTGCGCGATGCGATGGACTGCAAGGCCTGAACGGCTTGCGAGGCCATCACCACCGGATCAATCGTATCGTGTGGCTTGGCAGCATGTCCCCCGCGACCTTCGAAACGAATGTCCAACAGGTCGGTTGCTGCGAAGAACGGGCCGGGTCGGATCGCGAATGTGCCTGCATCGTGGCCGGGCCAGTTGTGCATGCCATACACTTCCTGAATGCCGAACCGCTCCATCAACCCGTCCTCGCACATGACGCGTCCACCCCCGCCACCTTCTTCGGCAGGTTGGAAGATCACGACACAGGTTCCGTCGAAATTCCGGGTTTCAGCCAGATATTGCGCTGCGCCCAGCAGCATTGCCGTGTGCCCATCATGGCCGCAGGCGTGCATCTTGCCGGGATTGGTCGAAGCATAATCCAATCCGGTCGCCTCTTCGATCGGCAGCGCATCCATATCGGCGCGCAGCCCGACAACCCGGCCTGCCGTATCGCTGCGCCCCTTGATAACGCCGACAACCCCTGTACGTCCGATCCCTTCCACCACATCGTCACAGCCAAAAGCGCGAAGCTTCTCGGCAACGATGCCAGCGGTGCGGTGGGTGTCGAACAACAGCTCTGGATGCGCATGGAAATCGCGTCGCCAAGCGGTAATGTCGTCTTTCAACTCGTGAAATCGGTTCCTGATCGGCACGTTTTGACCTTTCCAGATGAAGTGCTGTGCGGATTTGGCGAACCAGCAAAGAATCCTTCCGCATGTGTGACAATGCGCGGCTTGGCCGTCTGGTTCAACCATAGAGCCGACGCAGGTGATATATTTGGGTCAAATCTGACCGCTATGGCGTGACATCGGCAAACGGCAACGCTAAGCCTTGAAGACAAAGAACGGCCGTGCCGACGTCAGGCACCTTTGTCATGAGTTGATGGTTTGAGCAGTACCGGGGCCACACCGACCATGAAGAGGATGCGAGAATGATGGGGAACAAACGGTCCGGCTGGGGATTGGCAACGGGGGTAGCTTTGTCACTGCTGCCAGCCGCCACATTGGCCGAGCGTGGTGCGGCGGGGCATCTGAACATCCTGTACTGGCAAGCCCCGACGATTTTGAACCCCTATCTGTCCAGCGGCCCAAAAGACATCGAACCTGCGTCGTTGGTGCTGGAACCTCTGGCCCGATACGACGAAACCGGCAATCTTGTGCCGTGGCTGGCTGCCGACATTCCGACACTGGCCAATGGTGGTATTTCGGACGATCTGACGACTATCACGTGGAGGTTGCGCCCTGACCTGACATGGTCCGATGGAATGAACTTTACCGCGCATGATGTTGTTTTCACAGCGAATTATTGCATTTCCTCAGATGGAGGATGCCAGCAGGCAGGCAAGTTCTCGGATGTCACACGCGTTGAGGCAATGGATGATCTGACCGTCCGCCTGACATTCGCCGCCCCCAAACCTTTCCCCTATGGCCCGCTGGTTGGCGTCGAAACGCCGATTCTGCAGAAGGCGCAGTTTGAAGCCTGCATGGGCGCAGGCGCGCAAAGCTGTACCGCCCAGAACACCGCACCCATCGGCACCGGCCCGTTTCAAGTGACAGACTTCCGGGCGGGCGATGTCGTCACGTTCGAGGCCAATCCTCGCTATCGCGACCCAGAGAAACCGGGGTTTGCGACCGTAACCATCAAAGGTGGTGGGGATGCCATCAGCGCCGCCCGCGCCGTGCTGGAAACCGGCGAGATGGACTACGCGTGGAACCTTCAGGTGGACCCGGAAATCCTGAATACGATGGCCGATGGGGGCACAGGGCAGATCATCCGATCCTTCGGCACGCCGGTCGAAAGGTTGATGATCAACCGCACGAATCCAGCGCCCTCTCTGGGCGATTTGCGCTCGACCCTCAAGGGCGGGCCGCACCCGTTTCTGACCGATCCCGCTGTTCTGGCCGCAATGTCCCTGGCCATCGACCGAACGGTGGTTGCCGAACTGGGCTATGGCGCGGCGGGCAAACCGATCTGCGATATCCTGCCTGCCCCGGCGATCTATGCCTCATCCGCCAATGACACCTGCCTGACCCAAGATATCGACCGCGCCCGCCATCTTTTGGATGATGCGGGCTGGATCGACAGCGATGGCGACGGGGTGCGCGAGAAAGACGGGGTGCGCCTCTCGGTGCTGTTCCAAACCTCGACCAACCCGGTGCGGCAGGACACGCAGGCCTTGCTGAAATCCTGGTGGGCCGGGATCGGAATTGAAACCGAGTTGCGGCATATCGATCCATCGGTCTTTTTCGGCGGCGATCCGGGCAGCCCGGACACCTTCCAGAAGTTTTATGCCGACATCCAGATGTTCACCAACTTCTTTCCCGGCACCGACCCCGAGGCCTATCTGAACAACTGGACCTGCAAAAGCATCCCCGCCCCCGCCAATAACTGGCTGGGCTTCAACATCCCGCGCTACTGCAATGCCGACTATGACGCGTTGGCAGCGGAACTGGCGCAAACTTCAGCACTGGAGGAGCGCGCTGTCATCGCCCGGCGCATGAATGACATGCTGATGCAGGCAGGCGCCCTGATCCCGCTGGTTCATCGCGGCGATGTCTCTGCGATCTCCAATACGCTGAAGGGCGTTCGGATGAATTCCTGGGACAGTGAGCTTTGGAACATCGCGGACTGGACCCGCGCCAAGTAACATCGCTAGACTGTACCCACTTCCCACCGGTGCGGTGGACCGTCACAAGGACCGCGGGTCGCCCATGTTTACCTATACGCTGCGGCGACTTGCCTTTTCCATTCCCGTCCTGCTGGCAATCAGCCTTGTGATATTCCTGCTCATCGACCTTGCACCGAACGATCCAACGGCCAACCTGCCCCTGACCATCCCGCCCGAGATACGCGAGCAGCTTCGCACCGGCCTGGGCCTGGATGCCCCCACCCATGTCCGATATCTTTTGTGGTGCAAACAGTTCTTTATCCACGAACCCCTGAACCTGTTGGACGGGATGATGGGCAATGAAAGCAGCCGTTTGCGGCTGCAAAGCTGGTCGACCCACACGCCCGTCATGGAGCTGATTGCCGAACGCTTGCCGCAAACCCTATGGGTCGTCGGTCTGTCGCTGGTGATCGGTATTCTGATCGCCCTTCCCCTGGGCATCCTTTCGGCACGCCATCAACATGGCTGGGTGGATCAATTTGGCACCTTCGTTGCGATGCTCGGCTTTTCCGTACCGTCGTTTTTTCTGGGTGTCCTTATGATCATCGTCTTCTCGGTCAAGCTGGGGTGGTTCCCGTCGATCTATGACACAACGCATCGGGTCACGGATTGGCACAGTCTTGGCGTCCAGCTTCGCCAGATGGTCATGCCGGTGACGGTATTGGCCCTGTTCAACGCGGCCCAGTTCAGCCGCTTTCTGCGGGCCTCGATGCTTGAAACGCTTCATCAGGATTTCATCCGCACCGCCCGCGCCAAAGGCATGTCCGAGGCGCGTGTTCTGCTGCGCCACGCATTGCGCAACGCCATCGGGCCGGTCGTCACGGTCATCTCACTTGCCATTCCGCAAGTCTTCGCGGGTGCCATCATTACCGAGCAGGTGTTTCGCGTGAACGGGCTGGGGCAGCTTTTGATCTCGGGCATCCAAAGCGGCGACGTGCCACTTGTGCAAACGCTGACCTTCCTGTTCGCCGTGCTGATCGTTTTATTCAACCTGATGGCCGATATCACCTATGGGCTGCTTGATCCCCGGATCCGCTATGACTGATCGCGCGGCATCTCTCCCACCACTGCACAGCCGTGTGAGCTTGTGGCGTCGCTTCGGTCGCCATCGCGGCGCGGTGGTTGGGATGGTGGTTTTTGCGGCCATCACTGCGGCAGTGCTTCTTGGCCCGTTTGTCTGGCCTGTGGACCCGGCGCAGATCGACATTGCGGCAAAGAACCAATCGCCCAGTCTGGCCCATCCCCTTGGCACCGATCAGTTGGGGCACGACCTTCTGGCCGGATTGCTGGCGGGGGGGCGTGTATCGCTGCTGGTCGGGCTGGTTGCCATGGGACTGGCCGTGGGACTTGGCACGCTGGTCGGGGTTTTGGCCGGTGTGTTGCGCCACTGGGACGCGCCCCTGATGCGGATGACCGACCTGTTCCTGTCCTTGCCACTTCTGCCGTTGTTGCTTGTGGCAATCATGCTTTGGCGCGACAGCCTGCGGGCGCAGTTCGGTCCCGAGGCGGGCATCTTTCTGCTCATCGTCTGCGCCATCGGGTTGACCAGTTGGATGCAGACGGCCCGGATCGTCCGGGGCGAGGTGCTGGCCTTGCGCGAGCGCGAGTTCATCATCGCCGCCACCGCCCTTGGCACACGCCCACTTGCCATGATCCGCCGCCACATCCTGCCCAACATTCTTGGACCGATCCTTGTATCGGCCACATTGGGCGTCGGCCACGCGATCCTGACCGAAAGCGCGCTGAGCTTTCTGGGGCTGGGATTTCCGTCCGATGTGCCAAGCTGGGGGCGGATGCTGTTTGACGGCACAAACTACATGACCCTGACACCGACACGGGTGGTCTGGCCGGGGCTTGCGATCACCCTGACCGTGCTGAGCGTCAATTATCTGGGCGATGGGTTGCGCGACGCGCTGGATCCGCGCCGGGTGCGGGGCGCCGCGCGTTGAAAAAGAACGCCGCGCGGCGATTGTTCATCCGTTAAGCAATGTCGGTTCCGCGAACCCGCCAAAGCTGTGCATGATGTTCGCGACTCATGCGCTGGGATGGAATATTGTTCCCGCTTTCCGCTTGCTCGACGCCCTACCCGCCCTTGCCAGAGTCATATTCACTTGCCAGATGGAACATATTCCCAAATGCGGAGACATGAAGATGTTCGAGACCCTTGGCTTTGAGACCCTCACCCCACGCACCGCGTCGATCCTGTTCGGATTGGGGCTGGGCGCGGCTTTTGGTGTGCTGGCAGAGATCACGCGCTTCTGTCTGCGGCGCGGCCTGATTGGCGGGGGACAGGACAACCGGTCCGCTCTTGCGATCTGGGTGACAGCTTTGGCCGTGGCCGTTATGGGCACCCAGGCCGTCGTGCAGGCGGGATGGATCGAGTTCTCGGCCCATCGCTTCCACGCTGCAGACCTGCCCTATCTGGCGATCATCGCCGGGGGGCTTCTGTTTGGTGTCGGTATGGTGATGACACGCGGCTGCCTGTCACGTCTGGCTGTGCTGGGCGCATCAGGCAACCTGCGCGCATTGGTGGTGCTGCTCGTGGCCGCGCTCGCGGCACTGGCGACGCTAAAAGGCCTGCTGGCCCCGGCCCGTGTCGCGCTTGAGGCCGTGGTGATCCCTGCCCCAGCTCTGCCGCTGTGGACCGCGATCCTGCCGCTGCTTCTGGCGGGCTTCCTGATCAAGCGGGCGCGTCCGCGCATCGGGACACTGCTTCTCGCCGCCCTGCTTGGCGCGCTTATCCCGCTGGGTTGGGTCGGCACGGGTCTTGTGCTGCTGGACGAGTTTGACCCGATTACCTTTGAAAGCCTTTCGTTCACCGCACCGTTGGCTGACACGCTGTTCTGGACGGGCGCATCGTCGGCGATCGGGGCCAATTTCGGCACCGGGCTGATCGGTGGCGTTGTTCTGGGCGCACTGGCATCGGCCCTGATCGCCGGTCGCTTTCAGTGGCAAAGCTTTGAAGGACCGGGGCAAATGGGCCGTTATCTGGCTGGCGGGGCGCTGATGGGTTTTGGCGGCGTGCTGGCGGGGGGCTGCACCGTTGGTGCCGGCATCTCGGGCGTGGCAACACTGTCTGTTGCTGCTGTTCTGGCGCTCGTGGCTATTTCGGCAGGGGCCTGGGGCGCGGGGCGCGTGGATGCGCGCCTTACTTCCCGATCGAATGCCGGATCCGTCGCACACCCAACCACACAAGCGCAACCACAGGCAGCGTAAGCGCCGCTGTCAGCGTCCCTTTCGAGATGCCCAGCACATCGGTCAATGGATAGGCCAGATAGCCTGCCAGTGACACGGCGTAATAGCTGATCGCGACCACCGACAGCCCTTCAACCGTTTCTTGCAGGCGTAGCTGTAAATCGGCGCGGCGGTCCATACTGGCCAGCAAAGCCTGGTTTTGTTCGGACCGCTGAACATCGACACGGGTTCTGAGCAGATCGCCCGCCCGCTTCGCCCGCTCGGCCATGCTACCCAACTGCCGTTCGGCGCTTTTGATCGTGCGCATCGCCGGGTCGTAGCGGCGCATCATGAACTCGCTCATCGTCTGGCGGCCCATGAACCGTTCTTCGCGCAACACCTGAATGCGCTGGTTCACCAGGGCTTCATAAGCCTTTGTCGCGCTCAGTCGGAACGAGGTTGCGGCGGTCAGGTCCTCAAGCTCGGACGAGATTTGCAGAAGCTCGTCCAGCGTCGCCTCGGGCGCTTCGTCAGCGCGCGACATGGCCCCGACCAACTTGGTCAGCTCGCCGTCCAACTGGCCTAGCTTGGCTTGCAACTGACGCGCCTGTGGTAGGCCCAGCATCGACATGGATTTATAGGTCTCGATCTCGCACAGGCGCTGTACAATGCGCCCAATGCGCCGGGGGCCTGCGTCCTCGCCGATGAAGGCAGCAAAGCGCATATGCCCTGCGGGGTCGATACGGAAATCCCCAGCCACAATGGCCGCGCGATCCAGCACCCAAGTTGCCGCGACGCTTTCAGCAACGAACCAGTTTTTGATCGCCTCGTTCATATCCGCCTGGGATTCAGGCATGGTGTCGATCCGAATTTGGGCCGACGTCACGCGCTTACCCGGTGCGTTTTGCAGCCAATCTTCAGGAAACACATCAAATGCCGCGGGATCGAAGGCCCGCGACCCGACCCCATCGGCGAAAACCGTGTAGGTCACGATTTCCGTGTGCTGTTCCCACTTGAGCTGATACCGCCCGATGGTTCCGAAATAGTGGTTCGCATCCGGACTGGGATGAGGGGCACCGAAGCGATCCAGCAGATCGATCAAATGCGCCCGGTCCGCATCGCGATCACGACCCGCTGCGTTTCTGGTCGGTTTCACCGCCAGAAAAGCAGCCGTCGCCGGAGCATTCAGCGCAGGTGACGGACGCGCATGAAGCTCGTTCGCCAATTCATAGCGCTGTGGGTAATCATCCAGTGAAAACATATCGGCATGCTCCTTCAGCGACACAGGTAGCAGAGCCGACACCCCTTGCAAACCCTTAATAACAAGGGGTTTTCGTCAAAGTTCGTATGCCGCGGAATACAGGCGACCTAGCCGAGGGACAAAAGCACGGCAACCCGTTGCGTGAAATCCTCGCCGCGTTTTTCGAAGTCCGGATACTGATCAAAGCTGGCGGCGGCGGGAGCCAGAAGAACGGTGTCACCAGATTGGGCTTCCTCGGCGGCGCGCGTCACCGCCTGCGCCATCGTTTCACAGACCTCGTGCGGCACATCACCCAACTGCAACGCAAACTCGCGGGCGGAATGACCGATCAGATAGGCCTTGGTGACGCCCAACAAATCCTCGGCGGTCAGGCTTTCGATGCCACCGTCTTTGCCCAATCCGCCTGCTATCCATCGAATGTTGCGGAACGCGGAAAGCGCCGCACGTGCACTGTCCACATTCGTTGCCTTGCTGTCATTGACGAAGGCCACGCCGCCTTTTTCCCCCACCAGTTGCGACCGGTGTGGCAAGCCCTTGAAAGCATGAAACGCGGTCTCGATCTGCTTTGGCGACAGGCCCAGCGTGCGGCAAGCGGCATAGGCGGCGCAGGCATTCTGATGGTTGTGGGCGCCCGGCAAGCCCTTGATCTTGCGCAGGTCAATTGACCCCACCTGACGGCCCTTGCGGTATTCCGCCAGGAACCCTTTACGCGCGAAGACCTGCCAACCCGGCCCGGTCAACTTGCGATCCACCGAGATGCGGATGACGCGATCATCCGACGGCCCTTCCGACAGTTGGCCGGCCAGATACACGCCCTCGGCCTCGTCCACACCGATGACGGCGCGGTCGGGGCCACCTTCGGCAAACAGGCGGCGTTTGGCGGCGAAATAGCCGCCCATACCGCCATGCCGGTCCAGATGATCGGGCGACAGGTTGGTGAAAACGGCCACGTCCGGGGTCAGGGCGCGCGCCAGATCGGTCTGGTAACTGGACAGTTCCAATACCACGACTTCGCCATCATGGGCCGGGTCAATATCCAGGACCCCACGCCCGATATTGCCTGCCAGCTGCGTCGGTCGACCGGATTGTTCCAAAATGTGATGGATCAGCGCCGAGGTCGTCGATTTCCCGTTCGAGCCAGTGATCGCGACCACTTTGGGCATGGTGTCGAAACTGTCCCAATCGTGACTTGCGAAGCTGCGGAAAAACAGCCCGATGTCATTATCGACCGGCACGCCTGCCTCCATCGCGGCGGCGATGATCTTGTTGGGTTCAGGGTAAAGATGGGGAATGCCGGGGCTGACGATCAGGGCGGCAACGTCTTGCCAGGCATCTGCGCGGGTCAGATCGTGCAGGATCAAAGCCTGCCCCTCGGCGCGGTCGCGGGCCTCAAGGCTGTCATCCCAGCAAAGCGCCTCGGCCCCGCCTTCTTCCAACGCATGGGCCGTGGCAAGCCCGGACCGTCCCAGCCCAAGAACCGCAACCTTCTGCCCTTCATATCCTTTGACCGGGATCATCCGCGTCCTCCACCTTCGTTACATCATGGCTAGACCAGAGCGCGCGGAAACGAAAGCCCTTGCCGCCTGATGCGGCACAGGAAAGGGGCGTTGCCCCTCGGCGCGCGCATACGCGCGCCTCACCCCAGGATATTTCAGGCCAGAAGAAACAGCGGGGTCAGCGCACTTTCAGCGTCGCCAGCCCGATCAGAGCCAGGATCAGAGAAATGATCCAGAAGCGGATGACGATCTGTGGTTCCTGCCATCCCTTGTGTTCGAAATGGTGGTGGATCGGGGCCATCAGGAACACGCGGCGCCCGGTGCGTTTGTAATAGAGCACCTGGATGATGACCGACAATGCCTCGACCACGAAGAGACCGCCGACGATGGCCAGCACGATCTCGTGCTTAGTGGCAACCGCAATGGCGCCAAGCGCGCCACCCAGAGCCAGCGATCCGGTGTCGCCCATGAAAACCGCAGCCGGTGGGGCGTTGTACCACAGAAAGCCCAGCCCGCCGCCGATCAGCGCCGAGGTAAAGATGAACAGCTCGCCCGTGCCCGGCACATAGTGGACATCCAGATATTCGGTGAAGTCGACACGGCCGACCGCATAGGCGATCACACCCAATGTGCCTGCTGCGATCATCACCGGCATGATCGCCAACCCGTCCAGACCATCCGTCAGGTTCACCGCATTGGCGGCACCGACGATGACGATCATCACGAAGGGAATGAAGAACATCCCCATGTTCAAAAGCGTATCCTTGAAGAACGGCAGGGCCAGTTGAAACTGGAGCCCCTCGGGGTGGCAGATCGACGCCAGATAGCCCGCAATCGCTGCTATCAGCAGCCCCAGCGCCATGCGCAGCTTGCCCGACACCCCATCGGTCGTCGCTTTGGAGACTTTGGCGTAATCATCGGCAAACCCGATCAATCCAAAGCCATAGGTGACGAATAGCGTGATCCAGATATAGGGATTGTCCAGCCGCGCCCATAACAAGGTCGAAACCAGAAGCGCCGACAGGATAAGCAAGCCGCCCATCGTTGGCGTCCCCTGCTTTTCCTTATGGCTTTCCGGGCCATCATCACGGATCGGCTGCCCTTTGCCCTGCCTGCGGCGCAGGATATTGATCAGCGGTTGGCCAAAAATGAACCCAAAGACAAGGGCGGTGAAAAAGGCCCCGCCGGATCGGAAAGTGATATAGCGAAACAGGTTGAAAACATCGCCACCATCCGAGAACTCGGTCAACCAATACAACATATAGTGGGTCCCTTTTTGGAATTAACGAAGCGATTGACCCATTTTGCGGATCGCGTCAACTGTTTGAGATACCAAAGAGCCTTTTGACCCCTTCACCAGCACCACGTCACCTGCGTCGATCAGCCGGTGCACCTGCGCTGACATGCCGGCGGCGGTGTCGACCCACAGCCCTTGCTGATCCCCGTCCAATCGCGCCCAGAGCGCCTGCATCCGTGGCCCCACGCAATGCACCTGATCAATGGCCGGGATAAACGGCAGATCGGCCAGATCGGCGTGCAGCTGGACCTCGTCCGGGCCAAGCTCCAGCATGTCGCCCAGTATGGCGATGCGGCGGCCTTTCTGGATGCGACCCACACCGTTTACGGGCTGCATGGCGCCCAGAACCTCCAATGCGGCGGCCATCGAGGTTGGGTTGGCGTTGAACGCGTCGTCGATCAGGGTCACGGACAGGCCTTCGGGCGCGTCCAGTATGATTTCTTCGCGTGTGCCGCGCCCGGTTGGCGGTTGCCATTGGGTCATGGCCCGCGCGGCCAACGTCGCATCCGCGCCCAGCGCACGCGCGGCGACCAGCGCGCCCAACGCGTTCATCGCGAAATGTCGCCCGGGCGACGCGATCTTGAACAACTGCTCCTCGCCCGCGATCATTGCTTTGCAGATTGTGGCATCGGGCGTCAGCGAAACATGGGTCAACCGGTGGTCATTGCCGTCGCCTTCGCCGAAACATTCGATGTCATGCCCATCGGCGGACGCCGCAAGAACTGGTGTCGTGTCCAGATCTCCGTTGATCACGGCGATGCCTTCGGGTTCCAAGCCTTCGAAAATCGCGCCTTTTTCGCGAGCGATCCCGGCAAGGTCGTCGAAGGCCTCCAGATGGGCGGCGGCGACGGTGGTGACCATGGCCACATCTGGTCGCGTCAGGCGCGCCAGCGGGCCGATCTCACCCGGATGGTTCATTCCAATCTCGATGATTGCAAACTCTGTATCCTCGGGCATGCGGGCCAGCGTCAGCGGCACCCCCCAGTGGTTGTTATAGCTGGCCTCGGCGGCATGGGTGCGGCCTTGTGACGACAAAACCGCGCGCAGCATTTCCTTGGTGGATGTCTTGCCGACCGATCCCGTCACCGCGACCACGCGCGCCTGCGTGCGGGCGCGCCCTGCACGCCCCAGCGCCTCCAACGCGGCCAAGACATCGTCAACGATCAACAGGGGCGCATCGGAGGGAACGCCATCGGGAATACGGCTGACCATGGCGGCGCCTGCGCCCTTTTCCAGTGCTTGGGTCACGAACTCATGCCCATCGCGCACGTCTTTCAGGGCAACGAACAGATCGCCGGGCTGGATGGTGCGCGTATCAATCGACACACCGTCAACCGACCAGCTCCCCTGCACCTGCCCACCAGTTGCATTGGCGGCATCCTTGTCTCGCCACAAGGTCATGCCAGCCGCCCCTCAAGCGCCGCCACGGCGACCGAGGCTTGTTCGGCATCGTCAAAGGGCAGCACGTCATCCCCAACCGTCTGTCCAGTCTCATGCCCTTTGCCCGCGATCAGCAGGGCGTCGCCCGGCCCCAGCGCATCGACGCCTCGCAGGATCGCTTCGGCCCGGTCACCGACATTCACCGCCTCGGGGCAGCCAGCCATCACCATGGCGCGGATCGCGGCGGGATCTTCGCTGCGCGGGTTGTCATCGGTCACGAACACCACATCTGCATTTTCTGCCGCCGCCTGCCCCATCAGCGCGCGTTTCGAGGTATCGCGATCACCGCCCGCCCCGAACACCACCACCAGCCGACCCAGAACATGTGGGCGCATGGCGCGCAGTGCGGTTTTCAGGGCGTCAGGCGTGTGGGCATAGTCAACGAACACCGCTGCCCCGTTTTCACGAGTCGCCGCCAGTTGCATCCGCCCGCGCACGGTTTCAAGATCCTTGAACGTGTCGAACACATGCGCGGGTTCTGCTCCACAGCCAATGGCCAACCCCGCTGCCGCCAACACGTTCTCTGCCTGAAATCCACCGATCAGTTCCAACCGCGCTGTGTGCGCCACACCATTCCACGTGAACATCAGCTCTTGCCCCGTGGCGTCAAAGCGGCGGGCTTTCAATCGAAGCTCGCAATCATCGTGTTGCCCGACGCGGATCAGGTGTTGACCGCGCGCCTCGGCGATGGTGGCAATCTCGGCCCCTTTGGGGTCGTCCATGTTGACCACGGCGGTGCCGCCTTCCGGCAGGACACGGGCAAACAGCCCGGCCTTGGCGGCGAAGTATTCGTCGAAGGTTTCGTGGTAATCCAGATGGTCTTGCGTAAAATTCGTGAATGCGGCTGCCATCAGGCGCACCCCGTCCAGTCGGCGCTGCGCCAACCCGTGTGAGGACGCCTCCATCGCCGCATGAGTGACGCCTGCACCCGCCATGTCAGCCAGCACCCTGTGCAGGGTGATCGGTTCGGGCGTGGTGTGGGCCAGTGGCGCGGTAAATGCTCCTTCGACCCCGGTGGTGCCCAGATTGGCCGCCTTGATCCCCAGAAGGGTCCATATCTGGCGGGTGAAGTTGGCAACCGAGGTCTTCCCGTTGGTGCCGGTCGCCGCAACCACGTGTTCCGGCTGCGCGCCAAACCAAAGGGCTGCGGCATAGGCCAGCGCCATGCGCGGGTCTTCGGTGACGACCAAGGCGGCGTCCGATGCGTCCAGCTCAGCCTTGGCGATCTTCGCCCCTTCGGGGTCGGTCAGGATCGCCCCGGCCTGCATGCGCAAGGCATATTGAATGAACTCGCCCCCATGGACCTTTGTTCCCGGCAAGGCGGCAAACAAATGTCCGGGCTTCACATTGCGGCTGTCGACGGACAGGCCGGTAATCTCGGCCTCTTTGCCGCCACGGGCACTTAGCCCCAGTTCAGCCAGGGATTTCGTCTTCGTCTCAGCACCCATGTCAGTTCGGCCCATCCAGATCAGTTCGAGGTGAGTGTTACCCCACTTGCCGCAAGGGATTCAACGATGGGTTCCGGCTCGGGTTTCAAACCCAGAAGCGGGGCGACCCGGCGCACGATTTCAGACGCCACCGGAACGGCGGTCCAGCCAGCGGTGCGGCGCGGTTTTGGACCGGATGTCTCAACCGGCTCGTCCAGCGTGACCACCAGAACATATTTCGGATTGTCGGCCGGAAACATGCTGGCAAACGTATTGATCACCTTGTCGTCGTAATAGCCGCCCTGGGGGCGCGGTTTGTCGGCGGTTCCGGTCTTTCCCGCCACCTTGTATCCCTTCACTTCGCCGAACGAGGCGGTGCCTTCGGTGACAACCTTGCGCAACATGTCGCGTGCCGAAGCGGCCGAAGTCGCAGACATGATCCGCGGCCCGCGTGCGATACGATCCTGTTTCAGCACCGTCGGCTTTACCGCGAACCCACCATTGGCAATCGCCGCGTAACCCGCCGCCAGATGCATGGGGGTCGAGGACAACCCGTGCCCATAGGAAATCGTGACCGAGCTGAGCTTGCCCCAGTTCTTGGGCAAAAGCGGTTGCGAGCCGCGCGCCTCGACGATCTCAAACGGGGTGCGGTCGAACATGCCCAGCGATCGCAGGAAGGTCTGCTGACGTTCTGGCCCGATCTCAAGCGCCATCCGCCCGGTGCCTCGGTTCGAGGATTTGACGATGATGTCCGCGACGCTCAGCTTGCCGTAATTCTTGTTTTTGAATTCACCGATCCGGTAGCCCGCGATCTTCATCGGGATACCGGTGTCAATGATCGTGTTGGCGTTCACCAACCCCAGATCCATGGCCTGAATAGCCGTGAAAATCTTGAAGGTCGATCCAAGCTCATAGACACCCTGCACCGCGCGGTTGAACAACGGGCTGTCAGACTGATCGCCCTTGGTCAGAACACGCGGGCGTTTGTTGGGATCGAAATCCGGCAGCGAGACCACGGACACCACTTCGCCAGTATGCACATCCATCAGGATTGCGGCAGCACCCTTGGCATTCATCAGCTTCATGCCGCCATACAGCACCCGCTCAACCGCGCTTTGGATGGTCAGATCAATCGCCAGCTCCAGCGGCTTGTCGCCATTGGCGGGGTCGCGCAAATAGTCGTCGAACTGCTTTTCAACACCCGCCACGCCGATCACTTCGGCGGCGCTGACGCCTTCGCGACCGAAACTGGCCCCGCCCAGCACATGCGCCGCCAGCTTGCCATTCGGGTAAAGCCGCATCTCGCGCGGGCCAAACAGAAGCCCCGGCTCGCCGATGTCAAACACCGCCTGTTTTTGTTCGGGGCTGAGTTTCTTCTTGATCCACAGGAACTTGCGGGCGCCCGTGAAGTCCTTGATCAAGCGTTCGCGCTTCAGATCAGGGAAGATTTTCACAAGCTCATCAGCGGCCCGCAACGGGTCCACCATCAAGGGTGGCTGCGCGTAAAGCGCATGGGTCACAAGATTGGTCGCCAGAATGCGCCCCTGCCGGTCGACAATATCGGCCCGCGCGGTGGCAATCGCCGACCCCGACGCCTGCGCGCGCGGCTCCTGCGGCTCGGTCGAGGACAGCATCGCCATCCGCCCGCCAACCACCAGAAAGGCACACAGAAACAGCCCCGCCATCACCAACAGCCGCCCTTCCGAGCGCAGCCGCGACCGGTCACGGATTTCTTCATGCCGGTGGCGCAGGTTCTCGCGTTCAATCGCATCGGGATTTTCACCCTTGGCGCGGGCATCAAGAATACGGGCGAGCGGGCGCAGGGGGACACGGGTCATTGTTCAATCTCCCCAAAAACATCGAAGGTTTCTGTGATTTCCGGCAAATCCTCGTCGGGATAGGCCACCTGGTCGACCCGCCCGAACTGCTCGGGCGCGAGCGGCAGAAGGCCCAGACGGTCATAATTCAGCTCGGCCAGATCTCGCAGCCGGTCGGGGCGGTTCAGATAGGCCCATTCGGCGCGCAGCACTGCCAGTTGTTCCTGCATCTGTCCGATTTCACGCTGCAACTCCTCGACCCGATCAAGCGATGCCTGCGTTTTGTAGTTCTCGGAGTAAGCCCAATAGGCCAGCGCCATAACGACCAGGGCAGATGTGATGTAAAGCAAGCTACGCATTATGATTTATCCTTGAAGACAAGGGGTGGAAGGCCAAGTTTGCGCCGGTCGGACGGGCCGGAAGGTGCATCCGTGCGGGTGGCCACGCGCAGGCGCGACGACCGGGCGCGTGGGTTTTCGGAAAGCTCGTCAGCGTCGGGCGCAATGGCCTTCTTCGGGGTCAGTTTGAAGCGCGGCGTTTCCGCGGCCTCTTGTGGGGCATAGCGCGACCCGCCACCGCCTTCGGAGGCGCGGGCCTGCAAAAACCGTTTCACGACGCGGTCTTCCATCGAATGGAAGGTGACAACCGCCAGCTTGCCGCCGGGTTTCAGCGCACGTTCTGCGGCCTCAAGTCCGTCGATCAACTGCCCGAACTCGTCATTCACGGCGATGCGGATCGCCTGAAACGACCGGGTCGCGGGATGGCTTTGACCGGGTTTCGAGCGGGGCAGGCACTTCTCAACCACACCTGCCAGTTGCAGTGTGGTTTCAAACGGTGCCTCTGCCCGCGTCTTCACAATCGCACGCGCAATCCGGCGCGAGGCGCGTTCTTCACCGTAGTGATACAGGATGTCGGCCAGCGTTTCTTCATCCGCCTGATTAACGATGTCAGCAGCAGTGGGGCCGGATTGGCTCATCCGCATGTCCAGCGGCCCGTCGCGCATGAAGGAAAACCCGCGATCCGCCTGATCCAACTGCATCGAGCTGACGCCAAGGTCCAAAACCACGCCATCCAACGGGCGTCCGGCCAGCGTGTCCATGTCGGAAAACGTGCCTTCACAAAGGGTCAGCCTATCGCCGTAGTCCGCTGCCCAACCGGCGGCCATGTCGAACACCATCGGGTCACGGTCAATGCCGCAGACCCAGTCGGCCCCGGCGTCGAGCAATCCACGGGTATAGCCCCCCGCCCCGAACGTGCCATCCGCCCAATCGCCAGAAACAGGCGCGACCGCTTCCAAAAGCGGCCGTAGCAAGACTGGGATGTGAGGACGTTTTTCGGTGGCAGCCGGGTCGGTCATATCATCCATCCCCGCCTGATGTGGCTCCTCCGCCCAACAAGGTAAGCGGATCGAAATCCTCGGGCTGGCTGTCCAGCCATGCCTCGGCCTTGGCCATTTCGACGTTTTCGTAAGTCTCGGGCTTCCAGATCTGGAACGTATCACCGGTGGCGATGAAGAAGGCTTCGTTCTCAAGTCCGATTTTCTGGCGCAGCTTGGCAGGCAACACCAGACGACCGGTTTCATCCACCGTGGTCGGCAGCGATTGACCGTTGAACATGCGTTCAAGCGCGCGACGCTCGACCGAGCCGCGCGGCAATTGGGCGATCTGTTGATCGACCTCGTCAATCGCTTCGATAGTATAGCATTCAAGATAGTTGCGGCGATGGTCGCCGTAAACGATGACAATGTTGGGGTTCAGACCATCGGTCCAGTCGGGGTCGCCAGCCTCAAGCACACGGCGAAACAGGGCCGGGATCGAAACCCTGCCCTTCGTGTCCACCTTGTGGTGGCTTTCACCTCTGAACCTGCGTGCCACTTGCGCGGCTCCTTCACTGTCCCACTTCACTGCCCTGCCCCGAAACCGTGGGGCTGGAATAGAAACGGCGGATTGAGCTGCTGCCACTGCCCAATCCGCCGCCTGTCCCGTTTCCGGGTGTCCAGCTGCGCGCGCCACCTGGGGGGATGTCTGCTCGCGTTCGCGCCGGATCTCTTTCGTTACGATGAAGCGGGTGCCTGTATGAAACCTGACTTGGGAGTGTCACGAGGTCTTGTTGCCTCTTATGTCCCGTCCTCATCTTGTATTTAGGGATAGCTTGGGAAATCGTGGGACGCAATAGATTTTTATGGGAAATACTGCCCAGATATTGTTCTGCAGGGGTGTCAAAAACAACATGTAGCGTGTGTTTCCGCCAACATAGCGCGACACCTAGCGGAAATTGGTTGTGATAAGCACTAAATATAGTGCTGCATGTGCAGCACAAAAAAGTCCCACAATTTCCCGAAAAACTATCCCGGCAGTCGCGAATTCAGGCGAAGCAATCGCACGTAGCCCCTGCCCCGGCGACGAAATCCAACGGTGATTTGCGTTGATTCGGCGACTTTTCGCCGTTTGCCCATGGTTTCCCATGGGACTGACAAAAGGGAAGAATCAAGACGGCCCATGGTTTCCCACGGGCCACCCAGAACCTATCAGACCCGATCAGGCGATGCCGCGCGCCACCAAATCACGAGCCAGCGTCGCATAGGCCTCGGCCACCGGACCAGCGCCCGCTGCGGCCGGGGTGCCGCTGTCCCCCGCCAGACGCACATCCAGCGACAAGGGAATCTCGCCCAGGAACGGCGCACCCAGTTCGGCGGCTTCATCGCGGACGCCGCCATGGCCGAACAAATGCGCCTCGTGCCCGCAATTGGGGCAGACATAGGTGGACATGTTTTCAACCAGCCCAAGGATCGGCACCTTGACCTTGTCGAACATGTCAATCGCCTTGCGCGCGTCCAGAAGGGCGACGTCCTGCGGCGTGGACACGATAATCGCGCCAGTGATCTGGGATTTCTGCGCCAGAGTCAGCTGCACATCCCCCGTTCCGGGCGGCAGGTCGATGATCAGCACGTCCAGCGGCGCCCAGTCGACCTGAAACATCAGCTGTTGCAGCGCGCCCATCAACATCGGACCACGCCACACCACGGCCTCGCGGTCGGATTTCAGCATAAGGCCGATGGACATCATCTTGACCCCATGCGCTTCGACCGGGATCAACTGCTCGCCATCGGGCGAGGACGGGCGCTGGCTGGTGCCCATCATGCGCGGCTGGCTTGGCCCAAGGATGTCTGCATCCAAAAGGCCGACCTTGCGCCCCTGACGCGCCAGCGCCACGGCAAGGTTCGAACTGAGCGTGGATTTCCCCACCCCGCCCTTGCCCGATGCAATGGCAATCACATTCGCCACGCCCGGCACAGGCAGCGGCCCGGCTTGCGGCTTGGGATGCCCTCCGATCTTCAGATTGGGTGGTTGGGGGGCGGCTTTTGCCGGACCATGCGCCGTTAGAATGACGGACACGCGTTCGACACCGTCCAAAGCAACAACAGCGGCTTCGGCTGCGCGTCGTTGGGCTTCCATCCCCGCGGCCTGCTCGGGCGTCGGGGCTTCGATGACGAAACTTACCGCCCCGCCCTCAATGCTCAGCGCACGCACCATGTCTCGCGAAGCCAAATCCCCGCCATCCGGCAGGGCAACGGTGGACAAGGTGCCCATGATCTTCTCGCGCATATCCGACATTCGTGCCTCCTTCAGTGTCGCCCATTACTTGGCAGCTTTACCGGCGGGTGCAAGGGGATTGGTGCCAAATGCCGGTCGTCGCGCACGCCCAGACCTGCGGTGAGTCGCCCTGGGGGCCGTCCGCATCACGGCTTTGATCCGCACACCTCGCCTTGGATCTGAGCGCACCGGGTAAAAAATAAGCACCCGATAGCTGACCTAAAGTTAACGCCAACATCTTGCCTTCTGCGCCGCAGCAATTTACCTAGCGTCAGCGCACAAAATGTCAGCAAACGTTTAATATTATGGCATTTTTATGTATGCACCAACCGCATACCGGCTTTGATTAAGCGAGGTATTGTGCATCTGCAGCATTGGCCCCATCTTGTGTCTCGAGGCGACGATGTGAGCGCCAACAGAAACAACAGCGGCCCAGCCGCCCCGCCCCGCAGGGTTCTGCGGATGAGATGTAAGTGAGTGAAGATATGACATACGCAACAGAAATCGTTTCGGCCCCCGTCAGCATTGCAGACCGCATGGCCGCCCGTATCGCCGTTTGGAAAGAACAGCTCGAGCAACGTGCGCAGTATCGCGAAACCGTGCGCGAACTGAACGCACTGAGCGACCGTGAGCTGAACGATCTGGGCCTTGGACGCTCGTCGATCCGTTTTGTGGCTCGCATGGCCGTTTACGGCAACTAAGTTTCCTTGCCGCTACCTACCTCCTCCCAGGTGGCGGCTTTGATTGGCGGCGGGACCGACCTCCTCCCCGGTTCCGCCGCACAATCTGAAAGTTTCGGGCCTTCCTCCTCCTCCCGGAAGGTTCGTGGGTCGCGGCGGCACCTACCTCCTCCCAGGTGTCGCCGCACCCCCAAAGATCCGGTTCTTCCTCACCTCCTCCCGAGGCGGAACCGATACGGTGACGGGTCTACCTCCTCCCAGACCCCAAACCATCTGACGACGGGTCTCTACCTCCTCCCAGAGCCCCGCCTCACATAAGAGCGGCGGCGCCCACCTCCTCCCGGGCGTCGCCGTTTTCTTTTGCACGTGCGCTGAGAACACCATTCTAATGCCCCTTCGCAGGCCGACCCCTTTCCACGCGGGCGCGAAGACCGCTTGATTTTCCCGCGCGGGGCGGCATAGCTCGTCCCATGAAACCCAAGATCCTGACGACACTTGCCACCTATGACCGCGACCAGTTCCTTGGCGACCTCGTTGCTGGTGTGACCGTCGCAATGGTCGCGCTTCCGCTCAGCCTTGCGATCGCCATTGCCTCGGGGGCCGGGCCGGAAAAGGGGCTGGTGACGGCCATCGTCGCGGGGTTCCTGATTTCGCTTCTGGGCGGAAGCCGCGTTCAGATCGGTGGGCCGACCGGCGCATTCATCGTTGTGGTCTACGGAGTCATTGCCGAATACGGCTATGACGGGCTGGTTCTGGCGACATTGATGGCTGGCGGCATCATGTTGATTGCCGGCGTGATGCGCGCGGGAAATCTTGTTGCCTATGTACCGGAACCCGTGATCAACGGTTTCACGATCGGCATTGGGATCATCATCGCGGCAAGCCAGATCAAGGACCTGTTTGGGCTGACCATCGCCGAGGTGCCTGCCGAGTTCACCCACAAGATGGCCGCCCTTTGGGCCGCCCGCGACACGGTCAGCGGTGCAGCACTGGCCATCGGACTGGTGACAATGGTGCTGATTGTCTTTCTGCGACGGCTTGCCCCTCGGTTTCCGGGGCTGATCGTTGCGGTCGGGATCACATCGGCCCTTGTGGCATTGGCCTCGCTGCCGGTCGACACGATCTTCTCGCGGTTTGGTCCCCTGCCCAGCACCTTGCCCACCCCGTCCCTGCCGCAGATCAGCCTTGCGCGGATCACCGAACTGCTGCCATCGGCCATCGTCATCGCCTTTCTGGCCAGCATCGAATCGCTTTTGTCTGCGATGGTCGCGGACCGCATGATCGGTGGGAAACATCGCCCCAACGCAGAGGTTCTGGCACAGGGCTTTGCCAATATCGGGTCGGCCCTGTTTGCCGGGCTGCCCGCCACCGGGGCGATTGCGCGCACCGCAACCAATGTGCGGGCGGGCGGGCGAACGCCGGTGGCCGGGATCGTTCATGCCCTGACCATTCTGCTGGTTATGCTGCTCGCCGCCCCGCTGGCGGGCTACCTTGCCATGCCTGCGCTGGCGGGTCTGCTCATCCTGACGGCTTGGAACATGAGCGAGCCGCAGAACTGGCGCGGCTACATGCAGGGTCGCATGTCAGACCGAGTGCTGCTGCTGTTGACGCTGGTGCTGACGGTGTTTGCCGATCTGACGATCGCCATTGGCGTCGGGGTATCCATCGGGCTGGCCCTGCGCCTGCGCCGTCACAACGTAGCCATCGAAAAGGACTGGACGCCGCCCGACCGATAGGCGCTTAAAACGGCACGTCGCCTGCCTGCGCGGCGGGCACGATGAATTTCGACACGACCTTCTTGGCGCCTGCTTTGTCGAACTCGATATCCAGCTTGTCGCCTTCGATCCCCATCACCGTGCCATAGCCGAACTTGGTGTGAAACACGCGGTCGCCTTGGGTGAAGGACGACACGACGGTCGCGTCGATTACCAGCCCACGCGCCTCGTTCGGGCTGGGTTTGGCACGCAGGTTCCCCTGGGTCTGCATCCGCTTCCAACCGGGAGAATTATAGGCATCCGCCCGGCTGGCTTTATCCTCAAGCGGCGACGCGCCGAAATCACCAGACATGCCACCATAGCCACCGCCATAAAGGCCCGGCGCGGTCAGCACTTCCACGTGGTCCTCAGGGAGTTCATCGACGAAGCGCGAGGGCAGCTGCGACTGCCATTGACCATAAACGCGGCGGTTCGACGCGAAGGAAATCGTGCAGACCTCCTCGGCCCGCGTGATGCCCACATAGGCCAGTCGGCGTTCTTCCTCGAGCCCCTTCAGCCCGCTTTCATCCATCGAACGTTGGGACGGAAACAGCCCGTCCTCCCAACCCGGCAGGAACACGGCGGGATATTCCAGCCCCTTGGCCGCGTGAAGGGTCATAATCGTGACCTTCTCTTCCGCGTCTTCCGTGTCGTTGTCCATGATCAGGCTGACATGCTCCAGAAAACCCTGAAGGTTTTCAAAGCTTTCCAGCGCCTTCACCAGTTCTTTAAGGTTCTCAAGCCGCCCCGGAGCCTCGGGCGTTTTATCGTTCAGCCACATCTCGGTGTATCCCGATTCCTCAAGGATCATCTCGGCCATTTCGATATGGGTGTCTTCCTCGGCGCGCAGCTGGTTGAACCACCGGTCGAGGTTCCCGACCAGCTCGGCCAGCCCCTTGCCGCCCTTGCCCTTGATCGCGCCGCTGTCCACCGCAATACGCGCGCCTTCGACCAGCGACACACCATTGGTACGGGCGAGCGTCTGGATCGTCTGCACCGCCTTGTCGCCCAAGCCGCGGCGGGGGGTGTTCACGATGCGCTCAAACGCCAGATCATCGTCCTGCGACACGGCCAAGCGGAAATAGGCCATCGCATCGCGAATTTCGAGCCGTTCATAGAATCGCGGACCGCCGATGACGCGATAGGGTAAACCGATGGTCAGGAAGCGATCCTCAAAGGCGCGCATCTGGTGGGACGCGCGCACAAGGATCGCCATGTCGTCCAGTGATTTCGGCGCCATGCCCCGTGTGCCGGATTGCATCGCCTCGATTTCCTCGCCGACCCAGCGGGCTTCCTCGTCGCCGTCCCAATGGCCGATCAGGCGGACCTTCTCGCCGCCTTCGGCTTCGGTCCACAGCTCTTTGCCCAGACGCCCCTCGTTGCCCGCGATCACGCCCGATGCGGCCGCCAGAATATGCGCGGTCGAGCGATAGTTCTGCTCAAGCCGGACCACCTTCGCGCCCGGAAAATCCTTTTCAAACCGCAGGATGTTGCCGACCTCGGCGCCGCGCCAGCCATAGATCGACTGGTCGTCATCGCCCACGCAGCAGATGTTTTTATGCCCCGCCGCCAGAAGCCGCAGCCACAGGTATTGGGCGACGTTGGTATCCTGATATTCGTCGACAAGGATATAGCGAAACCAGCTTTGATACTTGGCCAGAATGTCTTCGTGCTGCTGGAAAATCGTGACCATGTGCAACAGCAGGTCGCCGAAATCACAAGCATTCAGCGTCTTCAGCCGTTCTTGGTATTGGGCATATAGTTCCGGCCCGCGACCGTTGAACGCCTGCGCTTCGGACGCAGGCAGCGTTTCCGGCGTCCACGCGCGGTTTTTCCAATTGTCGATCACGCCGGACAACAGCCGCGCGGGCCAGCGTTTTTCGTCGATATTGTTGGCCACGATCAACTGTTTCAGCAGTCGGATTTGGTCGTCCGTGTCCAGAATGGTGAAGTTGGTTTTCAGCCCAACCAGTTCCGCGTGACGGCGCAAGAGCTTCACGCAAATCGAGTGGAAGGTGCCCATCCACGGCATCCCCTCGACCGTCTGACCCAGCAGCCCGGCGACCCGCTCTTTCATCTCGCGTGCGGCCTTATTCGTAAAGGTCACAGCAAGGATTTCGTTGGTCCGCGCAGACCCGGTGGTCAGCAGATGCGCGATCCGCGTGGTCAGCGCTTTGGTCTTACCCGTCCCTGCCCCTGCCAGCATCAGAACCGGACCGTTCAGCGCCTCGACCGCCTCACGCTGCGCCGGGTTCAAGCCGTCCATATAGGGCGCAGTCCGCGCGCCCATAGCAGCCCCCATCGCCCGCTGCGACAGCGGCACGTTCGGCGCGCCCATCCCGTCATCGGAATCATCAATCAGGTCGTTATTCTCAATGCTGCTCATAGGCTCTTCTTAACAACGCGCGTCCCGCAGGGGAAGAGCATGTTCCACATCTGTTCCTTCCGCCCCCTAAAATGCCCTGCAACTTTCCGCCCCCTACGGGGGCGCGGCGGAATGCGCCCCTATATAAGAAGAGTGCCCATTGACAAGGTGCCCCTTCACAACACATCTAACGCCTCCAGAAAGACTGCCATTATTCCATGGTGTACCTGAGTCGAGAGGAAGTTCATGCCCGTTGTCGTCGTTGAAAGCCCGGCCAAAGCCAAGACCATCAACAAATATCTTGGGTCGGACTATACGGTGCTGGCGTCCTATGGACACGTGCGCGACCTGCCGCCCAAGGATGGGTCCGTCGACACCGACAACGAATTTGCCATGACGTGGGAGGTCGGACGCGATAGCGCCAAGCATGTGCGCGCCATTGCCGAGGCCCTGAAAGACGACAACAACCTGATCCTCGCCACCGACCCGGATCGCGAGGGCGAGGCGATTTCGTGGCACTTGGAAGAAGCCCTGCGCAAACGACGTGCAGTCAAGAAAGACACGCCGGTCAGCCGCGTGGTGTTCAACGCGATCACCAAATCCGCCGTGACCGAGGCGATGCAAAACCCGCGTGACGTGGACAGCGATCTGGTCGAGGCATACCTCGCCCGCCGCGCGCTGGACTATCTGGTGGGGTTCAACCTGTCGCCCGTGTTGTGGCGCAAGCTGCCCGGCGCGCGCTCTGCGGGCCGCGTGCAGTCGGTTTGCCTGCGTCTGATTGTTGAGCGCGAGGAAGAGATCGAGGCGTTCAAGGCGCGTGAATACTGGTCGGTCAAGGCGCTGCTGACCACCCCGCGCGGGCAGGAGTATGAGGCGCGTTTGACGGTTCTGGGCGGCCAGAAGCTCGACCGGTACGACCTTGAAAACGAAACCGCTGCCGAGTTGGCCGTTCAGGCGATTTCATCGCGCGACCTGAGTGTGCAGTCGGTCGAGGCAAAGCCTGCCACCCGCAACCCCTCGCCGCCCTTCATGACCTCGACCCTGCAACAAGAAGCCAGCCGCAAGTTCGGCTTTGGCGCGCGGCAAACCATGTCGACCGCCCAGCGCCTCTATGAAGCGGGCTATATCACCTATATGCGGACTGACGGGATCGACATGGCGCCCGAGGCTGTGGCGGCTGCGCGCGATGCCATTTCGGATCGCTATGGCAAGGATTTCATCCCGGCCAACCCGCGCATTTACAAGAACAAAGCCAAGAACGCGCAGGAAGCGCACGAATGTATCCGTCCGACGGATATGACCGTGTCCGCGAGCGATCTGGCCAAGCTGGAACCCGATCAGCGCAAGCTTTACGACCTGATCTGGAAGCGGACGCTCGCCAGCCAGATGGAAAGCGCCCGGTTTGAACGCACCAGCGTGGATGTGGGTTCGGATGACGGGCAGGTGGTGCTGCGCGCCACTGGACAAGTGGTTGTTTTCGAAGGATTCTTGAAAGTCTACGAAGAAGGCCGTGACGATCAGGTGGTGGACGAAGACGACAAGCGTCTGCCCCAGATCATGGAAGGCGAGAAGGCTGACAAGAAGACCATTTCGCCCGAGCAGCACTTCACCCAGCCCCCGCCCCGCTATACCGAGGCGACGCTGGTTAAACGCATGGAAGAGCTGGGCATCGGTCGCCCCTCGACCTATGCGTCGGTGATCACCACTATTCAGGACCGCGAGTACGTTCGCAAAGACAAGAACCGCCTGTTCCCCGAGGACAAAGGCCGGATCGTGACGATCTTCCTGATGAACTTCTTCCGCAAATATGTGGGATACGAGTTCACCGCGAATTTGGAAGAGGAACTCGACGAGATTTCGGCGGGCGACATGGGCTATAAGGAAGTGTTGGCGCGCTTCTGGCGGGATTTCTCGGCCGCGATTTCCGAGACGTCCGAGCTGCGCATTTCCGAGGTGCTGGACAAGCTGGACGCCGCCCTTGCGCCCCAACTGTATCCGCCCCGCGAAGACGGGTCCGACCCGCGTATCTGCCCCAAATGCGGCACCGGAAAGCTGCACCTGAAAACCTCGCGCACCGGTGGGTTTGTGGGCTGTGGAAACTATCCGGAATGTAACTACACCCGCCCCATCGCCGGTGAAGGGGCCGAGGGCGGCGAGCGGCTGTTGGGCGAAGACAATGGCGACGAGATCTGGCTGAAAGCCGGTCGCTTCGGCCCTTACGTCCAGCGCGGCGAACCCACGCCAGAGAACAAAAAGCCGCCTCGTGCCTCTTTGCCCAAGGGCTGGTCCAAGGACGACATCACGCTTGAGAAGGCTCTGATCCTGCTGTCCCTGCCCCGCGTGGTCGGTGAGCACCCGGATGGTGGCGAAGTTAAATCGAACTTCGGGCGTTTCGGCCCCTACATCATGCACCAAGCCGAAGGCGAGGCGAAGCCGGTTTATGTGAACCTGAAAGACCCGGCAGATGTGTTCGAAATCGGTATGAACCGTGCGGTGGAAATGCTGGCCGAAAAGCGCGCAAATCCGGGCGGGCGTGGTCGCGCGGCGGCCAAGCCCTTGAAAGAGCTGGGCGAACATCCCGAAGACGGTGGTGCGGTGAATGTGATGGACGGGCGCTATGGGCCTTATGTGAAATGGGAAAAGGTCAATGCGACCCTGCCCAAGGACGTGGAGGCCGCCGATGTGACGATGGAGATGGCGGTGGCGCTGATCGCCGAAAAGGCCGCCAAGAAGAAGCCCGCGAAGAAAAAGGCTGCGGCCAAGAAGAAACCCGCAGCGAAGAAGAAAGCGGCCAGCAAGGACTGACGCACGCCCGTTGTCCGGGGCAGGACACAACGCCCCGGATCGCCTGCAAGGGCGCGATCAGACCTGCCGGATTGTGACGATCCTGCCATTAACATTCCAACTCTCGAATTCGTGATTTGAAACCGGCGACCGGGCCGGTTTCAGTGCGGCAAAACGCAATCGAACAGTGAGCCTTACCCATGTCACACCACCTTTCGCGCCGCGCGGTCATCGCGGGGGCAACAGCCTCTTTCGCGTTGCCGGCGACCGGCCTTGCCACCCCGATCATCGAAACCGCGAAACGCAATGCGTCCAGCTTTGCCAATCAGGACTGGCAAGACCATTTCGACAAGCTCGACCGTGTGACAATCGTCTGCGACACCGTTTCACGCGCGCTGCATTACTGGAGCGCCGATGGCAGCGACTATCGTATCTATCCTTCCTCTGTGCCGATGACGGATGAGTTGACAAAGACCGGTTATACAAAAATCGTGCGCAAACGGGTGGCCCCGGACTGGACCCCGACACCCAGCATGCTGAAACGCAACCCAGACCTGAAATACACCCCGCCCGGCCCCGACAATCCGCTGGGCACCCATGCCATGTATCTGGACTGGCCTGCCTATCTGATCCACGGGACGCATGATACGCGCAAGATCGGGCGGCGCAGCTCGGACGGCTGCATCGGCCTTTACAACAGCGCCATCGCCGAGCTGTTCGAGATCACGCCGGTCGGCGCGCAGGTGCGGATCATCTGATCGCCATTCGCCGGTTTCGCACCCAGCCAAGCAGGCAAAAATGCGGCTTAGGTAGAAATACCTGAAGCCTTGCTTGGCGCTCGGGTTTCGTTGACTTTGCAACGCCCCCACGCCAGAACAGTCGCGAAACTGACGAGAGGTAACTTTCATGAAAAAGGTCTATGGCAGCGCCGCTGAAGCCCTTGACGGGCTGCTGAGCGACGGCATGCTGATTGCCGCTGGGGGCTTTGGCCTTTGTGGCATTCCGGAACTCTTGATCGACGCGCTGGTGGAAAGCGGTGTCAAGGACATCACGATTGCGTCGAACAATTGCGGCGTTGATGGCTTCGGTCTGGGCAAATTGCTGGACACCAAGCAGATCAAGAAGATGATGTCGTCCTATGTGGGCGAGAACGCCGAGTTTATGCGCCAATACCTGTCGGGCGAGCTTGAGCTGGAGTTCAACCCGCAAGGCACCTTGGCCGAGCGTATGCGCGCCGCCGGTCACGGCATCCCCGGATTCTATACCAAGACCGGCGTGGGCACCGTGATTGCCGAGGGCAAGGAAGTGAAGGTCTTCAACGGCGAGGAATATATCCTTGAGGAAGGTATCTTTGCCGACCTGTCCATCGTGAAAGCCTGGAAAGCCGATGAAACCGGCAACCTGATTTTCCGCAAGACCGCCCGCAACTTCAACCCGCCTGCCGCCATGTGCGGCAAGACCTGTGTGGTCGAAGTCGAAGAAATCGTTCCGACCGGCTCGCTCGATCCCGACGCAATCCATCTGCCGGGCATCTACGTGCATCGCATCATCCAAGGCGATCACGAGAAGCGCATCGAACAACGCACAGTGCGGGAGGCATAATCATGGCTTGGGACAGAAACCAAATGGCCGCCCGTGCGGCGCAGGAACTGCAAGACGGTTGGTATGTGAACCTCGGCATCGGCATCCCGACGCTGGTGTCGAATTTCATCCCCGACGGGGTCGAAGTCACGCTGCAATCGGAAAACGGCATGCTGGGCATGGGCCCCTTCCCGACCGAGGACGAGATCGACGCCGACCTGATCAACGCAGGCAAGCAGACCATCACCGAACTGCCCCAGACCGCCTATTTCGACAGCTCGATGAGCTTCGGCATGATCCGTGGCGGCAAGATCGCGATGGCGATCCTGGGCGCGATGGAAGTGGCCGAAAACGGCGATCTGGCCAACTGGATGATCCCCGGCAAGCTGGTCAAAGGCATGGGCGGCGCGATGGACCTTGTGGCCGGTGTTGGCCGCGTGGTGGTCGTGATGGATCACACCAACAAGCATGGCGATTCGAAAGTCCTGAAAGAATGCACCCTGCCCCTGACCGGCAAGTCGGTTGTGGACCGCATCATCACCAACTTGGGTGTGCTGGATGTGGTTGAGGGCGGTCTGAAAATCGTCGAGACCGCAGATGGCGTGACCGAGGACGAGCTGCGCGCCGCGACCGAGGCGACGATTGTCAACTAAGCCGGTTTGATAACCTTGGAAAAGGCCCCAATCGCGGGGCCTTTTTCGTTCCTGGACAGGTTTAGATATGCAGCTTCGAAGGCCGGAACATCGTGTTCAACGCGTCGCTTTCGACATCCAGAACACGTGGCTTTCGGATCGCGGGCAAAACGCAGACGTCATAGATCTCGGACGCGACGCCCTCCAGCACGATTTGATGTTCGATCTCGCCGGTATCCAGATTGATCACAGAGATCGAGCATTCCGGCTCAACCCCCATATCCTGAAGTCGCTGGTTCAGCGGGGTGCCGTCATTGCCTTCGAACACGCCACGCTGGCGGGGGCGCGAGGCGCCAACCAGCGCATAGTTTTTCCAGAACGCAACGCCGCGCGTGAACCCCGGAATGAAACAGATGGGCCGGTATTCGCCGGTTGACCGGTCAACTTCACCAAACTCACCAAGCCCGCTATTGGCAACGTAAAGGCGCCCGTTATGAAGTTGCGGAGAATGCGGCATGTGCAGACTGTCACACAGAATGTCGTTGGTCTGGACGTCAATCACAAGCCCGGAGCTTTGATCTTTCGGAAGCGCGCGCCACCCTTCAAGCGCATCGGTTTCGGCAAAACAAGTGACGTATTTCGGGGCGCCGTCTTCCAAGGCCAGACAATTCAGATGGCACCGATCCCCATAGGCAAACTCGCTGATGAAGGGCGGTTTCCAAACCGGCTCGAAACTCCATTTCTCGTGTAACCGACCGATACAGTTAAACTGACACGCCACGAAAAACACGCCCTGATCACTGACACGAAGGTCATGCAGATTGATATAGCCCGTCGTGGTCGCGCCTATCGGCGCAAACACCGCGTCGTTGCCCTGCGACATCTGGCCCTTGTCCAGAAAGTTCTCGAACCGCCAGACTTGCTTTTGGCTGGCCATCCACAACGTGCCTTTGTGAAAGCTCAGACCCATGGATCGGGGGAAGTTTGCATCCGACAACAGGAACTGCCCGGCCGCGTCGACACCGATCATGAACAGTTTTCCTATGTGATAGGTGTTGAACGCCAGCGAGATTCGATTTTTCGTCAACCAGCCGCGAAAACCGTCGCTGGGCTGCAATTGCACACGCCCCGTCGTCAGTGCGGGCGTCTTCGGAAACTCCAGATCCACTTTGGTGTTGTCATCCACGCCTGAGTCCGTCACTTTTTGCTCCACTTCCCGGTTGGCAGGCCAATACTGTTATCCAATGAAGGCGCCGTCGAGGGGAAAATAGAATGTTAAGGTTCACGTATTAGGTAGGCGCATGGCAGACGAGAGTGACACGGGCGGGCTGATCGAGGTTTCGCCGCTCTATCCCAACGAAGACGTTCTGCGAGTGTTCGGAGAACTGGCATTCCTGACCTTCTATTCAAACGTCTATCGAGACTGGTCGGCCCGCGCGATTGCAAAGGCATTCGAACCCCCGATCTATCTGAAACAATTCAACATTTACCGGGCACGCGAAGTGCCACGCGGCCTTGTCACATGGGCCAAACTGGACGCAGCGGCCGAGAAAAAGCACTTGTCAGGCACTGGACTGGATGAGTTTGACGAATGGCGGTCAGGCGATCAGCTTTGGATCATGGACATCATGGCACCATGGGGGCATGGCGCCGAAATCATCGAAAATATCAAGGCAACTGTTCAAGATGACAGCGTCAAGACCCTGCGAATCCACAAAGGGCAGAAGAAGGTTCTTGAATGGCATCGCACGCCCGGAAGCTCGAAATGGAAGATACGGTCGACGATGGTCGCGTGATATCTCACTGTCTGCCGTTATTTCCCCTTTTAGATTTCAACAAATTGCCAGACTGTTTCGGATAACGTATTGATAACTGAAATGGTGCTTCAAATATCGCACGCAAGGTATTTGGAACCACAAGTGCCACCATTTTGTTGTGCGAGTGAGGGAGATTACATCATGGTTAGTCTGTCAGGACCGACAACCGCAACGATCACCGAAGGTTTGCCCGGAACCGGCAATGTCAGTGCCAGCGGGTCGGTCACCAATACCGAACCTGGCACCTACAGCTGGATTGCCGGTGGTTATGATATTCTTTCGGCCCCCTCGTTTGGCACGCTGACCATCACGCAGAACACAGCCAACAACGAAGGCGGCTATACATGGTCTTTTGTTGTCGACAGCGATGATCCGGCGCTGGATGGCTTGGACGCGGGACAAAGTCTGAATGTGACATTCAACATCCGCGTCCGCGATACCTCGTTCAATGCGGCAAATGGCTATGCCTCGACAGTGAACGGCACGGCCGTAGTCGACACCCATCAGGTGACAATCACGATCTTCGGCGAGACCGAGGTTTGCTTTGTCCGTGGTACTGAAATCCTGACTGACCTTGGTCCGCGTCGGATCGAGACGTTGCGCGTTGGCGATCTGGTCATGACACGTGACAATGGTTTGCAACCGCTGCGCTGGATTTCCGCCTCGAAAGTATCTCGGGACCGGCGTCGCGGCAACTCGCAGCTGGATCCGGTGGCAATCGAACCCGATACATTTGCGCCCGGCGTGCCAGGCAAAACGCTACGCGTTTCGCCACAGCACCGGTTGCTTCTGGAAGGCCCGCACGTGGATCTTTTGCTGGCGCAGGATACGGCGCTTGCCAGTGCGAAAAGCCTTGTGAATGGCGACAGCATCTACGAATGCGGCGACGAGGTCGAAGATCTGGAATACTGGCACATCGTCCTCGAGCAGCACGAAATTGTCTTCGCAAACGGGTGTCCCACTGAAACCCTTCATCTGGGCGACGTGGCGCTGTCGACTCTGACCGACGCGCAGATCGAAGAGCTTTGCGCGATCTTCCCGGATCTGGCCGAACAGCAGGACGATCTGGCCCATGCCGAGTTGCGCGGGTTTGAGGGGCAGGTCATTTCACGCGCCATGAACCCGGCCCGGATGGCATCCAAGGACCACCCAATCTGACCACGCCATTCTGTTGGCACAGGCCATTTGGTTGTTATGACATGAACATGTCGCAAGGCGCGCCGCTGTATTTGCAGGCGGGGCACGTTTTATTCCCTCTCGCTTTTGCGCGGATGCTTTCATATTCTCGCCGCAATCCCCCGCCATAAGCCGGGCAATGACAATGAGCAGCGCAAACCCCATATCTTCCACCACGGGGAAACAATCCGCCCCTGACGCCGGTTCGAGCCGGCGGCTGCGCGATACGCTGATCCTGTTGGGTCTGTTCGGCTTGGTTCTGGTCGGATTGATCGGTCTGGCCGCCGCCACCGGGTGGGAAGAAACCCGCGCGCAACTGGCCAAACTGACCGGCGCACAATTTGCCGCCCTACTTGCGTTAAGCCTTGTGAACTATGTCTTTCGCGGTCTGCGCTGGCATATATTTGCGCGCAAACTGGGACTGCCCACAGGGCTTTTTCAGGATCTGCGCCACTTTCTGGGCGGGTTTGCCATGTCCGTCACTCCGGGACGCGTGGGCGAGCTGGTGCGGATGCGCTGGCTGAAACGGGAAACCGGCTGGGCCTTTGAACGCACCGCGCCGCTGGTACTGGTGGATCGGGCATCTGACCTGTCGGCGATGGCCCTGATCCTTGGATTGGCGCTGGCCTTTTCAGCCACCGGCATCGCAGGCGGGTTGCCCGTCACCGTGCTGGCCCTGATCGCCGCTTTCGCCGCCACCCGCCCGCGCCTGCTGGGCTGGTTCGCCACGATGGGGCACAAGATCACCGGGCGCTTTGCGCGGCTCTGGGCCAAGGTTCGGCGCGCGTCGCTGTCTCTGGCGGCGTTCACCTCGCCCACGTTGATGGCGATTGCCGCGCTGATCGGGGTCGTCGGCTGGATCGCCGAAGGCTATGCCTTTCACCTGCTGTTGATGTGGATGGGGGCCGATATCGGCTTTGCCAAGGCGGTTGCGATCTTCGTCTTCTCGACCCTGGCCGGTGGCCTGACCGGTGCCCCCGGTGGTGTCGGCGGGGCCGAAGCCGCCATGATCGCCCTGCTTGCGATGGAAGGCGTGCCGCTTGAGGTCAGCGTCCCCGCCACCGCCATCATCCGCGTCACAACCCTTTGGTTCGCCATCGGGATCGGCCTTTTGGTCTTTCCCATCGCCGAACGCTTTTCATTGAGACATCATCATGGTTTGGAAAACGACTGAATACACCGGCTGGGGCCGGGTTCAACGCGCCACGGCGGACCTTGCCCGACCCGAGCGCGCGCGCAGCCTGAAAGCCGTCGTGGCGGAACACCCCTGCCCGGCCATCGGCAATTGCCGGTCCTATGGTGATGCGGCGCTGAATGATGGCGGTCGCGCCATCGACATGACGCGGATGAACCGGATCATCGGTTTTGACGCCGAGACCGGCATCGTGACGGTCGAGGCGGGCATCACCATCGGTGAGTTGGCCCATGTCTTTGCCCCGCGCGGCTGGTTGCCCGCCGTCATGCCCGGCACCGGCTTTGCCACGGTGGGCGGCTGTATTGCGCAGGACGTGCACGGCAAGAACCACCACAACGCGGGCAGCTTTGGCCAGCATGTCCTGTCCGTCACGCTGCTCAATGGCGACAAACGCACCGTCGCCACGCCCGGTCGGAATGCCAGCCTGTTCCGCGCCACCATGGGCGGCATCGGCCAGACCGGCCTGATCGCCGAGGCGAAATTGCAACTCAAACCCTGCCCCGGCGACGTGATGATGGTCACCGAACGCCGGGCCGAGGATTGGGACGAACACATCGCCCTGCTGGATGGCAGTCAGGCGACCTATACCGTCGGTTGGATCGACACCACCGCCAAAGGCGACGCGCTGGGACGCGGCATCATCGAAGAGGCCGAGCTGGCCGCCGGGCTTCTGCCCAAGGCCAAACCGTCGAAGAAAATCCCGCTAGACGCGCCGGGTTTCGCGCTGTCGAACCCCGTGGTGCGGGCCTTCAACAACGCCTATTATCGCCGCGTGCCTGTGTCCGGGCGCTCGTCGGTCAAGCGCATCGACGATTTCTTTTTCCCGCTGGACAAGATCCACGACTGGAACCGGCTTTACGGAAAACGCGGTTTTTACCAGTTCCAGAACGTGGTGCCGTTGGACCAGTCGGGTGCCCTGAAAGCGATGTTGGAGCTGATCGCGGGGGCGGGCCTGTCTTCGCCTCTGGCCGTTCTGAAACGCATGGGACCGGGACGCGCGGGGCACATGAGTTTCCCGATGGAGGGTTATACGCTGGCGGTCGATTTCCCCGCCCGTAACGCGGCGGTCGATCTGATCGCGATGCTTGAGGATATGACGGTGGACGCGGGCGGGCGGCTGTATCTGGCCAAGGACGCGCTGGCAACCGGCCCCGCCATCAAGGCGATGTATCCCGAACATGGCGACTGGGTCGCACAGGTCAACAAGACCGACCCCGAGCACGCGCTGGAAACCGATATGGTGCGCCGCCTGAACCTTCGCGAGGCAGGGTAAGAACATGACAAAGACCAAACAGAACCAGTGCTGGATCATCCTAGGCGCGACATCGTCCATGGCGCGCGCCTTTGCGCAGGCGGTGGCCGATCAAGGCGCCAGCGTCCTTTTGGCCGGACGTGATATGGATGACCTGAAGCGGTCAGCCACGGATCTGTCCGCGCGCGGCGTCACCGCCGAAGCGGTCAGGTTCGATGCCCGCGACATTACCACCTTCCAACCCATCATTGACCGCGCCACACGCGAGGATGGTGTCATCAACGCCGCCGTGTTCGTGGGCTCCATGCCGCCGCAGGACGAGATCGACGCCAACCCTGCCCTGATCGAAGGCGTGGTGGCCGACAGCCACACCGGACCAGCCGCGTTCCTGACCATGCTTGCCCCGGTGATCGAAGAGCGGGGCGCGGGCACAGTGGTCGGCGTCGGATCGGTTGCAGGCGACCGGGGGCGGATCGGCAATTATGTCTATGGATCGGCCAAAGCAGGATTTGCGACCTATCTGTCGGGTCTGCGCAACCGTCTGACCCGCGCGGGCGGACATGTGGTGACGGTGAAACCCGGTTTCGTGGACACGGCGATGACATGGGGGATCGAAGGAATGTTCCTTGTCGCCTCGCCCCAGAAGGTGGCTGCCGACATCCTGAAAGCGGTCGAGAAACAGCGCAACGTAATCTATACGCCGTTCTTCTGGCGCTACATCATGCTGATCATCCGGCACATCCCCGAGTTCATTTTCAAGAAAATGTCGATCTGAGCAGCATTCGCGTGGCGGCTTAACCGACCCCGAACCACTCTTGCCACAGACCGGCGGCATAGAACATGATCGAGAGGGTCATGAGCATCAGCCCAATGCCCCGCTTATCTTTCATCGCAAAGACGATGGGGTCGTAATCCTGCTTGCCGTACCAGCCCAGCCGCACCATGCGGATCATCCACCACGCCAGCGGCAGGCCCGCCACCCACATCAGCCATTGCGTCTTGTAAAGCGACAGGGCCTGCTCGGTGAAGGAATAAAGGAAGAAGGCGACCAGTGATGCCACCACGCCCAATGAGGCAACGTTCAGAAGGTCGGGCCGGTCGGGTCGGCCATAGCCGCGCCCCGGCAGGCGTTCGTCTGATGTGGCAAGGGTCAGTTCGGTCAGGCGCTTCACGCAACCCAACGCCAGAAACACCGGGAAGATGAACACAAGCAGATAGCCAGACACATGGATGTCTGTCGCCGCCGCCCCCGCCACGACACGCAACGTATAAAGCGACGCCAGCACCGCGATATCCACCCAGCGCATCCGCTTCAGCTTCAGCGAATAGGCCAGCGACAGCGCCATATACAGGCTTACCACCCCAAAAAACGCCAGACCCAGATGGGCCGCAACGCCCAGCGCGATGGCGGCCAACACGAAGAAACTTGTCATCCCCACCTGTATCGGCACCGCGCCCGAGGCGAAGGGTCGTTTGCATTTCTTGACGTGAAGCCGGTCGGCTTCGAGATCCAGCAGGTCATTCACCAGATAGATCGACGACGCGGCCGCCGAGAAGCTGATCACGCCCAATATGGCAAGAATGAAGGTGTTCAGGTCGAAGGCGTGCCCGGCAATCATCGGCACGAACAGCAGAACATTCTTGACCCACTGGTGAGGGCGGAAGCTCTTCAGTACATCTTTCATGCGCCAACCACCCGCGATCTGGGTAACGGGCTTGCCCTGCGCCTCCAATGCTTTGGCCGACCGTGGATCGCCCACGACAAGGGCCGCATCGGCTTGGTCCCACACCGGGCGATCCACCGGGGCGTTGCCAGCATAGTGAAAGCCGCCCTTGCCGTAAGCATCCACCAAGGCCTCGGCCTTGCGCGCACCTTTCAGGTTGGTTTTTCCATCCGAGGCAAAGACACGCTCAGACAAACCGTGTTCTGCGGCCAACTGGGCCACCACGCTGTGATCGGATGCCGAGGCCAGAACGACCTCGCGCCCTTCGGTCTGGGCCGCGCGGGCAACCTCAAGCACATCTGGTTCGACGGGCAAAAGGTCGATGCGCAACGCGGCGATCCGGGCCAGTTCCGCCTTCAGTCGCGCCGGGTCGCGAAAATGCGCAAGACTGGTTTGCAGCGTATGGATCGGGTCGCGACCAAGGCCGGCCCAAAAACACTCAAACAGGATATCAGTGCGCAGGAACGTTCCGTCGACGTCCAGCACGAATGGTTTCTTGATCAACTCTTCCGCCATCACATTACGATCCATTCACTGCAAATACACATCCGTCAGACAAAAGCTCTGGCGGGGTCAGGCACAACCCGCGCGCAACCTTCCAGGCTGCCAAAACTTTGGGCACATAGGCGCGGGTTTCCGCATAGGGCGGGACGCCCCCATTGTCCTTCACCGCATTCTCGCCCGCATTGTAACCTGCAAGAGCCAGTATGGGATCGCCATGGAAATGATTGATCAACCAGTTCAGATAGGCGACCCCCCCTTTGATGTTCTGCGAAGGGTCATTGCTGTCTTCAACACCAAATCGGGCGGCGGTATCCGGGATCAGTTGCATCAATCCCTGTGCGCCAGCGTGGCTTTCCACATCCACACGCCCGCCGCTTTCAACTGAAATCAGCGCCAGCACAAGCGCAGGCGACACCGGGGTGCCAATCGTTGCTTTCAGAATATCGGTTCCATGCGACTGTGCGATGGTTTGCAGATGTTGAAGACGCGGCTGTGTTAACCCTTCTTGCGTCTCAAGAAGATCAAGGGCGGTGCGCACATTGGCTGGCCCTGCTTTATCCAGACGCGGCGACACGGTCGTCCAGAACCAGTCCCATTCAGTGGGCTGTGGCGTCGGAACAGCGGCTGCGACTTCCTCGACCACATCGGGGGCCGGGGTTTTGGGTGCAAGGGCCGCTTCTTGTGCTGCCGGATCAATCTGGATGGTAATGCGCTTGGCCCCGGCTTCCGGCACCGACACACGCTTAAAGGTAAAGTCGGGAAAGGGCGCTGGCGTGGTATCCGCCTGCACCTGAACCCCCATCGCGAGAGTCAGGACTATGCTTATGGTCACGAAGCGCCGCATTTGCGGTTCTCTGCTCTGCCTCGAATTGTTTTGTTGTTTGTTGCAGATTTCGCCTGTCAGGGCCAGATTTACCTGATATTATCCACGAGTTTTGCGGGCATCCGCGCAGGATTATCACGAAACCAAAATTTTTAGTCATTTTAATACTTATTACTTTCAACACCTTAGACCCACAAACCCTTAAAAATTCGTTAAGCCAGAAAAGGTACGAAACCTGCCCAACTCTCGCCCCAATCAAAGGGCTAATTAGGTTTCATGCCAAGCAGCGCTGCGGACGGCAACAAGTTCAGGCGCCAAGGTGAAAGAAACGAAACAACACCTTTCGGAGTGAAACAATGAAACTGTATAACCTGATCAAGACTTTCCAAGCTGACGAAGACGGCGCTGTAACCGTGGACTGGGTTGTTCTGACCGCAGCGATCGTGGGCCTCGGCATCGCGGTTCTGACCTCGGTATCCGGCGGCACCACGTCGCTGGCAGACAAAATCTCGTCCGCGCTGGACGGCATGTCGATCATGAGCCACTAATTTTACCAAGTAACTGGAGTAATGAATATGAAACTGTATAACCTGATCAAGACTTTCCAAGCCGACGAAGACGGCGCCGTGACCGTGGACTGGGTTGTTCTGACCGCAGCGATCGTGGGCCTCGGCATCGCGGTTCTGACCTCGGTATCGGGCGGCACCACGTCGCTGGCAGACAAAATCTCGTCCTCGCTGAACGCGATGTCGATCA
>NZ_JAFMZK010000010.1 GCF_029105185.1 Aliiroseovarius sp. Z3
AGCATCTCGGACGACCTGACAACCCTATCGCAATTGCCATCATGGGTCACCTGTCCTACGCACAGAAACCCTTGAAACTGTGGCCTTTAGGTCAGGCGCGGCGTCAGCCATCTGTATCTTGTGTTTCGCCAGAACGACTTGAAACACGTTCAGCGTGCCCACCAGGCCAGATCCGACGGTGAACGTGCCGATCGAGACGCAGCCGCCGAGTCAGGCGAACAGATAGGACCACGGGTCCATGATCCGGGTTTCCTACGGCGCCAGCGATTCCTCTCCGATGGCCTTCTCTTCCAGGATTGGGGGCATATGCTTTCCTGCGGTCTCGTCGACCTCATAATGTTTTGTTTCAGACATTATTCTCTCCGAAATCGAATTCTATTTGATGTTTGGAGCGGCATAGGCGCCGATCTTGCTGGTTTTCAGTCCGGCGCCGACGAGTGCCTCAACGATGCCAAGTACCGGGCCAGACGCGACCTCTCTGCAGGCGCCAATACCAGGATCGTCAAAGCAAGCGACGACAAAACCGTCCGAACCCGACGCTTCGCTCGCGCGAACATGCCTTACCAAGGACGGAACGGACATCGCCTCATCGAAATGACCCTCGTTGCTGGCTGGCGACCCCTCGCCGGTAAGCGCTTCTATTGTTACCCCATCCGATCCGCCCGATCCCTGGTCCGCGGCCCTGACTTGATGGAAGCGGCCCGCAAGCTGCAGTGCTCCGTCCAGATTGGCGGGCGCGATTGCTGCCCGCAAGGCCGTCTCGACTTCCATCACAGTACGGTTTGGCGGCGTTGGCGCGTTTAACATTCTCTCTACACCGACAGAGAGAGGTTACCTCTATGAACCGCGGGCGCGTTCTGGTTACTATCCGACGCCGCGCTGGTCTCTGATGGCCATGGCCTTCGCGGATGGCGAACCGATTCCCGAGTGTCTGATTCAGGTCATGGCTGACCTGGCCGAAGAAACGGGCGAGACGGTTTGCATCTCGGCGCCAAGTGGGCTTTCCGCCGTTTTCTGGACGGGCGTTGTTGTCATTGTATTCTGAACACGACCTTGAAATCGTCCTTCGCAAGATCAGTTTCAAACGGTTTGGAGAAGGAACCCCGGTCAGCACCGAAGAGGTGCTGTCGCAACTTGAGGCAGGGCGCCGGCGCGGTCCCCGTGATTGATGGTCAGCGTGTCTTTGCAATAACAATAGCTGGCCCGCTTCTCCGAGTTTCGGACAAGTCCGATCGGCACGCGATGTTGTTGCACAAGGCGATTGCGCGCTTTTTTGGCGAAGGGTACAGCGCAAAAACACTCAAAAACTTCGACGTCCCGGCGCTGAGCTAACAACAGAAATTCTTAAATTTTTGGACCTGATGTCAGCACGTACCGGACAGATCTAGGGGGTTGAGCAACAGAGGATGCGGCTGACAAGTTGCGATACACGCTTACTCGCTGCTTTGCAAAGTAGCTTGCAGAATTTTACGAATCATGCAAGATAACGTGCATCACAGCGCGGAGTTTGCATGTCTCTCATCGAAAAAATCTCTGATCAGGCACCGTCATTGACTCCGAGCGAGCGGCGGCTTGTCGAGACTGTCATAGAACGCCCGACGGCTGCGGCGCTTGGGACCGCAGGCGAACTTGCAAAATCCGTCGGTGTGCATGAAGCGACGGCGTCACGTCTGGCCAAGAAGCTGGGCTATGACAGCTATGCCGCTTTTCGTGATGCGCTGCGCGAGGAATTCATTGCCACGCGGGAAACCGCAACCCGGTTCGAGAAAACCATCGAGGAAAACACGCCGGACACGATTCTGGGCAAGCTGGCGCAGGATGAGGCGCAGGCGCTTGGGCGTATCGAGGAATTCATCAGCGCTGAACAGATCTCGGAGATTGCCGAACTGCTTATGGGGGCAGGGCGCATCTTTATCTACGGCTATGGCAATGCCGAGGTTCTGGCGCTGATGATGGTCAAGCGCTTTCGGCGTTTCGGCAAGGACGTCCAGCAGCTTGACACCACCCCGCGCGGCCTTGCCGAACAGATGCTCGGGCTTGGTGGGGGTGACATCGTTCTGAGCTTTGCATTTCGTCGTCCGCCACGGGGCTATGCCGCGCTTGTTGAGACGGCACGGGAAGCGGGTGCCAGAACGATCATGATCTCGGGAAATTCCGGCGCCTTTCTGTCGCCGCGGCCTGATCACCTGCTTGCCGCACCACGCTCTGGCGATCCGGACGCTTTCCAGACCCTGACCGTGCCGATGACTGTTTGCAACGCCATCGTCATCGCCGCCGGACTGACGGCGAAAGAGGAATCATTGAAGAAGCTCGATCGCCTTGGACAGCTGATCGAGCGCTTCGAATAACTGAGGACCCTAAGGGAGGATCACATGAAAGTTCTGACAGCAACGCGCCTTGGCGCGATCGGTATTCTTATGTCTTCGGCCGTCTTTGCCCAGGACGATTTGAACGCATTGACGCCAGAGGATTTGCTGCCGCTGGCGCAGGCAGAAGGAACAGTGACTGTCTATTCCTTCACCAGCCGGATCGGTAAGGTAGAGGCCGCGTTTGAAGCGGCCTATCCAGACATCGACCTGCAAGGTTTCGACATTTCCTCGACCGAGCAGATTGCGCGGTTGAAGGCCGAAGCCCAGGCCGGTGTCACGAATGCGGACGTGGTCTATATTTCGGATACGCCGGTTGTGCTGACCGAGTTGCTGGAAACCGGCATCATCGCGCCCTATGTGCCGCCCCGCGTTGCTGACCGGGTTCCGGCCGAGTACCAGAGCCCGCTATTGGCGCAACGGCTTTCCACCAAGGTGCTCATGTATAACGAGGAGGCCAACCCGGATGGCGCTCCGGTCTCTAATCTGTGGGAACTGACGACGGACGAATGGCGGGGCCGCGTTGTGATGGTCGATCCGCTTCAGCGGGGTGACTATCTTGATCTGATGACCGAGATCGTTTTGCGTTCGGACGAAATGGCCGGGGCCTATAATGCGCAGTTTGGCGCGACAATTGATCTGGGCGGGGCCGCCAATGCGGGCGAGAAGTTCATCATGGACCTGTTTGCCAATGATGTGATCCTTGTTGGGTCCACCGACGATGTGAATGCCGCCGTCGGGGTTCTGGGGCAGGAAAACCCGCCGGTCGGGTTCACCAGCTATTCCGACCGTCGTGACAACGAGGACGAAGGTTGGGCGCTTCAGGTCGCCAATGGCGTCGCGCCCGCGCCGGGGATCATCTTCCCCGCTGTGCTGGCGCTGAGCGCCGAACCAAACAACCCTGCGGCGGCGCGTCTGGTGATCGACTTCCTGATGGGGGACGAAACCGAGACGGGCGGGCCGGGTCTCGCACCCTTCTACGTGGCGGGCGACTATGTGACACGCAGCGATATCCCGCCGCATCCCGATGCGGTTGCGCTGGACGATTTCACCGCATGGCGCATTGCCCCGGCACAGACTGCGACGATCCGTGCAGAGGTTGGCGACCTCATCCTGACGCTCCAATAGAACATATCTCTCGGTCGGGGCGGGCATTTCGATTTGTCTGGCCCCGCGCTATTCTCACTCACCGATGCAAGGATGACTCTCGATGGCGGATGTTGCCATAAGCGGGCCGGGGCGGCGTGTATTCTTCCGGCAAGGTACGATGCTGAAAGCGGTGGTTCTGGCGATCCTGGTTGCCCTGATCGTTCTGCCCCTCATGCGGACAGTGCTTTTCACGCTTCACCCCGACACGATCAGGGCCTGGTCGGATGTTCTGGTCGGCCGGTTGTCGACCAACCTGTTCTACAAGCCGTTGGGCAACACGCTGTTGATTGGTGCGGTCGTCGCGACGGGCTGTGTGCTGCTGGGCGGTTTCCTGGCCTGGCTCGTGGTGATGACGAATGTTCCATTCCGCAAGACCATTGGTGTCATGGCGGCGCTTCCCTTCATGATCCCGTCCTTTGCGGCGGCGCTGGCCTGGGGGACGCTGTTTCGCAATGATCGCATTGGTGGGCAGGTTGGTTGGCTTCAGGGTCTTGGGCTGGAGATACCCGATTGGCTGGCCTGGGGCATGGTTCCCACGTTGATCGTGCTGGTGCTGCACTATTTCAGCCTGGCCTTCACCATCATTGCCGCCGCACTTGCCACAGTGAATTCTGATCTGGTCGAGGCGGCGCAGATCGCAGGGGCGAAGGGGCGGCGCATCCTTCTGGGGATCATTTTACCGGTGACCACGCCGGCGCTGGTTGCGGCGGGGTCGCTTTGTTTTGCGGGCGCAGTGTCGAATTTCGCCACCCCGGCATTGCTGGGGCTGCCGGTCCGGATGCAGACCCTGTCCACGCGCCTTTTCGGCATGATCGAGGTGGGGCAGGTCGGGCGTGGCTATGTCATCGGCATCCTGCTGGTACTTGTCTCGGGCATATTTCTCTGGGCGGGCAATCGCGTCGTTTCGGGCCGTCGATCCTATACGACGATCACCGGCAAGGGTGGCCGGGCCAAGCGGTTCGATCTTCGTGGCGCGCGCTGGCCGCTTTACGCGATCGCGATGGCGGTTCTTGTCAGCTCGACCGTGGTTCCGGTGATCGTGTTGACCGCGTCAAGCCTTGCGCCGTCCTCGGCCAATCTGTTTTCCGGCTGGACGCTGCACTACTGGGTCGGGCAGAGCGATCCGTCTTTCGCTCAAGGCATTCCCGGCATCGCCCATAACGACGATATTGTGCGGGCGCTGACCATCACGCTTGGCCTTGGGATGGCGGTCGCATTCACCGGTATGTTCGTGGGGCTTCTGGCTTCTTATACAACTGCGCGCTACCGGGCAGGATGGATGTCCGCGGCGATCACCCAGATCAGCTTTCTGCCGCTGCTGGTGCCGGGCATTGCCTTTGGCGCGGCCTATATCGCCTATCTTGGCGCACCGATCGGGCCTTTTCCGGCACTCTATGGCACCTTCGCCTTGTTGGTGATCGCAGCGACCGGCTATCTGTTGCCGTTCTCGGTGCAGACCGGGCGAGCGGTGATTCAGCAGGTCGGGGGAGAGCTTGAGGAAAGCGCCCGGATCACCGGTGCGGGTTTCTTCCGCCGTCTGGTGCAAATCACCGTGCCGCTGGCGGTTCGTGGCCTGGCGGCGGGCGGCATCCTGATCTTCGTCAAGATCATCCGCGATCTGTCCCTGGTTGTGCTTCTCTTTACCCCGACCATGCCGGTGCTTTCGGTCGTGGCCTATCGCTATGCCTCGGAAGGGTTCGGGCAGTTCGCCAACGCGATCACCGTCATTATCATGTTCATCTCCATCGCGGCCACGCTGATTGCGAACCGGCTGCAATCGAAATCCCAGCCCTGGCTGCAGAACTAAAGGTAACTCATGCTGGAAATCCGCAATCTTACGAAACGCTTTGGTGATTTCGAGGCCGTCAAGGATGTCTCGATCTCGGTTCCCGATGGCGCCTTCCTTGTTCTGTTGGGGCCATCGGGCTGTGGCAAGACCACGCTTTTGCGCATGCTGGCCGGTCTGGAATTGCCGACGGCGGGGCAGATCGTCTTTGACGGGCAGACCGTATCGGATGGGGATCGTGGCTGGACCGTCGATCCCGCAAAACGCAATTCCGGTCTGGTGTTCCAGTCCTATGCTCTTTGGCCGCATATGTCGGTGCGGGGCAACGTGGAATGGCCACTGAAGGTTATGAATATGCCCAGGGCGCAGCGGGCGGAACGGGTTGCGGAAGTTCTGACCCTGCTTGATATCGCCGCGTTGGCCGACCGATACCCGAACGAGATCTCAGGCGGCCAGCAACAACGTGTGGCCATCGCCCGCACCATTGCGCCGAAACCCGGTGTTCTTCTGTTCGACGAACCACTGTCCAACCTTGATGCCAAGCTGCGCGTCGAAATGCGGACCGAGCTGATGCGGCTGCACCGCGCGACCGGGGCAACAACCGTTTATGTGACCCACGATCAGATCGAGGCGATGACCATGGCCAGCCATGTCGCGGTGATGAACCAAGGCCGCGTGCAGCAATTCGGCACACCCGCCGATCTGGTCGATCACCCCGAAACGGCCTTTGTGGCGACGTTCGTCGGGACGCCGGCCAACAACATGGTTCCAGTTGTCAAGAATGGCTCTGGTTACAGGGTTGGCGGACGGCACATGCCACTAACGCCTCCTGCGGATGAGTGTCTGGCGATGTATCGCGCCGAGAAGATGACATTGAGCGACAATGAGGGCGAGCGCACCTTGCCAATGGAGCTGGTCGAGACAAGTGCGATTGCCGGGCGGGTGATGATCACGGGTCTTTCCGAGGGGCTGCGCCTGACGGCCATCATGGACACTTTGCCCAACGCGCAGATTGGCGACACGGTTCAGTTTTGCCTGCCCGCCGAACCGGACGGTTGGTTTGACCCCGATGGCGAAAGGATCGGCTGATGCGGTTGTTGCTGGTCCGGCACGGACAATCGGAATGGAATGCGGAACGACGCTTGCAAGGGCAGGCAGATATCGGGCTTTCCGAACTGGGAAAGGCGCAGGCAAATGCGCTGCGGCCGGTGATTGAAGACATAGCGCCTTGTCGCACCATCGCGTCGGATCTGAAGCGCGTGCGCGAAACCGCCACGCGGATCGGTGCCGAGGCACCCCGGTTCACGCGCGGCTTGCGCGAGATTGATGTCGGCGACTGGAGCGGTCGGTCCATCGACGAGCTTCTTTCGGAAGATGAAGCCGCTTATCAGGGCTGGCGGGCAGGGACAATCGCGCCGCCTGGCGGAGAAGCGTGGGACGATTTCGCCGCCCGGGTTACGGGCGTGGTCGAGGCAGAACAGTTGCGGGATTGCCGTAACCTTTTGATTGTGTGCCACGGTGGTGTCATTCGGGCGCTTCTGCAGCGCTTCATTGGTCTACAGCCCGCGCATATCATCCCCGTCGCGCCAGCAAGCCTGACCGCTTTGCGTCTTGGAAACGGAAGGCCCGCCCGTTTGGAGTTGTTTAACTATCTGCCGGACGGGCTTGAGTTCGGAGCGCCCGACTGATGCTTCTGGATCTGGCAATGCTGACGCTTGGATGTGGGCTGTTGTTTTACGGCGGTGACTGGTTGGTCGATGGCGTGTTACGGCTGGCTGCGCGGCTCAGCGTGCCACATGTGATTGTCGCGTTCGTCGTGATGGGGTTCGGGACGTCAGCCCCCGAATTGTTCGTGTCGGTCAATGCGATGCTGGCTGCGGCCCCGGACATCGCCCTTGGCAATGTTGTCGGTAGCAATATCGCAAACCTGCTTTTGGTTATGGCGCTTGCCGGGCTGATCGCCCCGCTGGCCACTGACGCAGGCATCCTTCGCACCGACGGCACGGCAATGCTGGCCTCGGCCTTGGGGTTGGGTGTGGCGGCGATGGATGGGGTCGTCTCGCGGCTTGATGCGACGGTGCTGATCCTTGGAATGCTGATTTATCTGGGCCTACGCTGGCGTCGGTCGGGCGATCAAGACCCCTCGGTTGATGTCCTGCCGACCAGTTTGGGTATGGCTGTGATTGTGAGTGGTGCGGCACTTCTTGCACTGGCGGTCGGGGCGCATGTTTTTATCGACGCTGCGATCAGCATTGCACACCGGTTGGGCCTTTCTGAAGGGCTGATCGGGCTGAGCGTCGTGGCCATCGGCACCTCTCTGCCCGAAATGGCGGCCTGCATCACGGCAGCGTTGCGCAGACAATCGGCGATGATCCTTGGCGGCGTTTTGGGCAGCAATGTCTTTAACGGGACGATTGTGCTGGGGGCAGCCGCATGGGTGATGCCCGTACCGATTGGCGCCGATTTTGCAGGGTTCTGGATACCTGCGATGATCGGGGCCACGGTCATCAGCATTCTTTTCCTCAGAACAGGGTTCACGCTGAGCCGTCGCGAATCAACGATCATGCTGATGATCTATGTGGTGATCTTCGCGATGGCCGGTCCCGCCTCGTTCGCTGCTGGCGGGCAGTTTGACGCTGTCATGTCAAAATCAGACGGCGTGTGAGGACCGATCACGCTTGGCCTGATGTTTCGCGACCTCTTTGCGCGGTCCTTGAAACAACTGAGCGACCGTGACATTGGCGATCCGGCTCTCAAACTCTGTCCGGGCTGCATCCAGTGCCCCGGCAACCGCTTCGTTGGCGGCGCGTTCGAGCAGACAATCGGGCGTGTCGCCAGCGGGTCCGAGCGCGAAGAGGTTGGGCGTCCCAAGCGCGGCATAGACATCGGCAAGGCTGATCTCATCCAGGCTTTTTGTCAGATGCCAGCCCCCTCCATGACCCTTTGTCGAACTGACCATCCCCGCTTCGCGCAGCCCAGCCATGGTGCGGCGCACGAGCGAGGGGTTCATGCCCAGCATCTGGCCAAGCATGTCCGAGGTCACCGGATCTTTGATCTCATCGAGATGCAGCAGGACGTGCAGAACACGCGGAAGTCGGTTGTCGGTGGGCATGGCGTTCCTTTTTCGGTGACACTAACGAATTGTTCCTTACGTGACAAACAAAAGCACAAGGGATTGACGTTGATTTATACGTGACTTATAAAGTCACAAGAATCAAAAACGAGGCACCATGCTTACGGAAACCCATCCCCGCACCATTGGCTCCATCCGCCAATGGCTTGCCACCGCCTGCCTGATGCTGGGCGCGTTCATGAACATACTCGACGCAACCATCGTCAATCTGGCCCTGCCCGCGATCCGCGACGACCTCGGTACAAGCGACAATGCGTTGCAATGGGTGTTGGTGGTTTATGTGCTGACGTTCGCCGCCGGGCTGCTGCCGTTCGGGCGGTTTGGCGACGTTTACGGTCGCCGCAACGTCTTCGTCCTCGGACTTGTCGGGTTCATGGCAACCTCGCTCGCTGCCGGGGCTTCGCCAGATACTACCACCTTGATTGTTGCCAGGGCGCTACAGGGCCTGACCGCCGCCGCCATGGTGCCGCAAGTGCTGGCGATCATCCACGGCTTGTTCGCCGAGGATGACCGGGGCAAGGCAATCGGCTATTTCGGCATGATATCGGCCCTTGGTGCCATCGCTGGGCCGGTGATTGGTGGGGCGGTGATCTCGGGCGATCTGTTCGGCCTCGGTTGGCGGGCAATCTTTCTGATCAACCTGCCGTTCGGGCTGGTGGCCCTTGCTGGCGTATTCTCGTTCTTGCCCGCTGCCGCCGACAGGGCTGGCGGCAGGGCGGACTGGACCGGAGCCTTGTTCTTTGCGCTTGCCATGGCGGCGCTGGTCTATCCGATGATCGAAGGGCGCAGTCTGGGCTGGCCCTTGTATCTTGCGGTCTTTCCCGTTTTCGCCGTGCTGTTGGCACTTGTGTTCTGGCAGCGTCAGAGGTCGCTTGGACGCTTGGGTCGCATCCAGACATTGCCCACCAGCCTGATTGTTGTGCCCGGCTTTGTCACAGGGGTTGCGGCGGTCATGATCCTGATCAGCGGTATGGCGGGCACCATGGTGGTGCTGGCGATCTTCCTGCAATCCGGGTTGGGTTTGACCCCGGCGCAGGCGGGTCTTGCCATTGCGCCACATCCGACAGCGGCGATGATCGCCTCGATGATAACAGGCCGGTTTGGGTCCAGATGGCTGGGATTGCGGATCACTCTCGGCATTCTGGTGCTGCTTGCCGGCATGGTCTGGCTGCGTTTGCTTGTCGGTGGGATGGACGGTGGGCGCGACATCCTGGCCCCACTTCTTTTGATCGGTTTCGGCGCGGGCACGGCCTTTGTCGGGCTGTTTCAGATTACCTTGTCCAGTGTGTCCGGCCCTGATGCAGGCGCGGGATCCGGCGCGCTACAGGCCTTTCAGCAGGTCGGTATTGCCCTTGGGATCGCCATAGTCGGACACCTGTTCTTTTCGCGGCTCGGCGGTGTCTCCGATCCCACAATTTATCGCGATGCAATCGGGATTGCTTTGCTCTATCCAATCTTCGCTTTCGCGGGGCTTTGCCTGGCTTCCTTGCGACATACCCTCTTTGGAAAGGGCCGAGATGAAACCTGACATTGACGGAAAGACGCCGGAAGCGTTCTGGGAAGAGCGCTATGAAAACCGTAGCGGCAAGACCAGCGGCAAGCCAACCCACACGCTTGAGACCTTTGCAAGTGGGCGCGCGCCGGGTGAGGCGCTTGACCTAGGCTGCGCCTGTTGCGATGACGTTGTTTGGTTGGCTAAAGGGATGGCAGGCGCCGCCCTTTTCGACAGAATGATTGAAGGCCCATAATGTTTGCCAGACGGATCATACCGTGACCCGCGTATCGGCAGGCATCGTATTCCGGCGATCTCAGTAATCAAGTATGCAGCCAAGTTTAGCCTTCATTACAAAACTAAAGATCTCGCATTCGCATAATGGCGCTGCACAAGTTTCTTTATCAGTCTACCCCGTTCAGGTATCAAACGCACAGGTTTTGGCATGAAGTTAGGGTCCAGTATTGCGGGAAACAATGTCTCTATTTCTTGTCGCGCTTTAGCTGATAAACTCTTGAGTGCTTCTTTGCCTACGAAGAGGCTTTCCGTCACGCTACCGTTTGCATAAATCAACTGATGTGCATCAAACAATATGTGGAAATACTCGACCTCTTTCGCATCTTGATCGATTTCAATGCCGCTGAGAGGTAAAAGTTTGTTGGCAGGAAGTAACACCTCTCGCTCTCCTAATATACGTAGCGCTATTGCGGACCTCGACAACACACGGTGTTGCGGTGAGACGAGCAAATCTTCGGTAGGAGAGTTTATTCCGAGCGCTCCTGCTCGAATACGGATCGGTCTCAGCTTTGGCGTTAGTTTTAAGTCAATCGCATCAAGCCTAGTTGAGCCGATCCAGCGAATTGGTTGATAACCACAATCCAGTGTCTGGACACGATCTCCAACCCCCAATTCTTCAATTGCTATATAACCACGGTCAGTTTTGATTTTCGTACCACGTGAAAAACAAACAACACCAACGTTAATAATATTTGAAATAACTGAGAAGTTACCTCGCGGTGCTCCTTGGTCGTCAATGATCGTTGCATTCACCACACGAACAGGCGGTGTTTCACCAGGCAGCGGGACGTCGGTGGCTGTAACAGTTACCCAACCTTCAGGCAGGACGATATTAAGCGTTTCGATCTCACCATCGATTTGGCCAGTTGCAATGTTGATAGATCCCGTGAAGTCTTCGAGGATATTCAGAGTAATGGTGTCATCTTCACCATTACCTCCAAAATTCTCGCTGATCAGCGCACCTGCGCCCGCGTTAATCACTATGTCTGCCATTTCGGAGCGCTACTTTTAGTAATTTAGCTTCTTATCTACACTTACGATAGCAACAGCAACGATGTTAACAGCCTAGAGTATAATATATTCGCCTAAAACCAGACTTCTCAAGAGCTGTAGAACCCTGTGGCGATCGACCCGCGCGAACCCCGCGAAAAGTTGCATTCTTCGTTTGTCACGAAAACGTCCTCCACCTGAAATGGGGTAAGTTACAGGCAGTGTCCCGATAGTCCGTACATATCTATACACCTCCGAGGAGGAAACCGGAGGAGATTGGGTGTTAGCCTTTCGTGGAAAGATCACACCAGCCTGCACATTTCCGTGGAACAGTTCGAGGTCGTCTCAGACGCCATCGTTCAACACGGAATGATGTGCCCGAGACAATCACTTTGGATGAAACAATGAAGCTGCCGAGATGGCTGCTTGATGCGGCACCTCAAGACGGTTCGAAACACCCTCTTCCACAGAGGGAAGCATGGTGTCAAAGGTTGGGATGATCCAGAACGAACACTGCTTCTTATAGATCTGTGTGTCCACATTCTCGACGAGCCAGCTGGGATAGAGGCGGACTATAAGCGTTACTATTGATCGAAGGCGTCGGGCACAGTTTTTGGTGGTCGCTGAGTTTCTCAGCTCACCATTTCATGCTCACCCCGATGCTGTCGTCGATCGCGCGTCTGTTCCCACCATCCACATCGAACCTATAGTCGGCGGTTGCATACAGGCTGACGGTCTCCGACAGCTCGGTGACAAGGCCGCCGCCAATTTCGACCGAGGTGCCTCCGATCCTCGTGGTGATCGGCGTGCCGTCGTAGAAGATGCGTTCGTCGCTGTCCGGTTCATGCCAGATATTGACCTTGAGATATGGCAGATAGCGCCGCCCCTGTGCTTCGAAATCGCCGTGCATCCTGACACCCAGACGGGCGGTCACGGCGTCGTGGGTTTCAAAGCGCACGGTCGAATGTGCGTCCGATTGCTCATCCATGGACAATCGCTGCCAGATGATCTGCCCCTGTGGTTCGATGGTCCACCCGGACGCCAGTTCAAACGGGAAGCCGCCTTCCAGCGAAATCGTGGTTCCGGTTCCTTCAATGTCTATGACGTCGCTGGTCGATGTCATCTTCCTTTTGCTGCTGTTTTTCATGCTCAGTTCGACCTTTTCGAAGTTTTCCGAGGTCGAGATTGCGGCCGCGTCGACTGGCGGCACCGACACGGGCGTTGCGCCGATCTTCCTGCAGCTTCATCCCGAGCGGATTACCGTCAACGGAGAGCCGCGCGCGCTGGACGATCTGATGCTTGAACCGCAGCAGGGGCAGGCTTTGCTTGTGGCATTGCAACCCGATGTGACCGCGCAGGGGCTGACCGATTTGCTGGTCGTGCTGCGCGACTATCCCGATCCGGATGCCAGCCATTGGTCGCCCTGTCCCGTGCCTTGCGTGCATCCGGCGCGCAGTCGGTGGTGATCGTAACCGAGCGGGCGCTCCAATGATCAGGTCGTCCTCATCCGTGGTGACGGCCACCGTCACCGTTTCGGTGGCCCTGCATGTTGCAGCGCTTCACGCATTTTCATCCGACACACCGGCCCAGATCGAAGGCGGGGCGGCCGCCGTGTTCGAGGCGCGACTGGATAACAACTTCGCCGATCTGGCGGTCGGTGTCATGACACCAACCGAACCGGATGTGACGCAGTCAGAGCCGATTGAAGAGGTTCCGCCTCAGCCTGTTCAGACATTGGCGAACCTCGCGCCGCTGGTGCGTTTCGCAATCGACGGGCGCGGGGGATTGCGCTCGGTCTCGGTGGCCAGGAGTTTGGGGTCGAAGCGCGTGTTTCGGGTCATGGCCTGTCGGCAATTGACAAATCCTCATCATTCCGTCTTGATGCCGGCGATGGTTCCCGGAAGCCAAAAAGGTGGACGGGATGAAAAGGGAACACGGTGCGGTGTAGCCATCAGGCGCCAAATCCGTGACTGCCCCCGCAACTGTATGCGGCGAGCGATCCGTCAGACCACTGGCTGAACTGGCTGGGAAGGGACGGAAAGCTGTGACCCGCGAGTCAGGAGACCTGCCATCTTGTATTCACCAAAACCCGGGCGGGGTGTCCCGGAGGAGGCCGAGATGGACCACTGGCACGCGCCTGATCTACATTTCTGGTATACCCTTGATCCCCGCCTTGCGCGGAGGGTCAGATGGACCAAAAAGATCGTATCACAGATCAACCGCATGTAATCTCCGTTTGCACCCGCTGTGTTGATACCACGGCGCGTCGCAGGCCCGGCGAAAGGGTGATCGCGCAGCTTTCGGATCATCTGTCCGGGGGGTTTCGCGTGGTTGGTGTCGATTGCCTTGCCGGTTGTGGCAACACCTGCGTTGTGTCCTATGCCGCGCCCGGCAAAGCGACCTGGGTTTTCGGCAACATCACGTCCAGCGATCTGCCCGACCTTGTGAGCTTCGCGCAGCAATATGCAGGGTCGCATGATGCCTGGTTTCGGGGTCGCGACTGCCCGCCCAAGCTCTGCGACAACACGTTGGCACGTGTGCCGGGGGTGGGCGCATGACCGACAGCCTTGCCGTTTCCGCGCAAAACCTTGGATGGCGTTCGCCACAAGGGCAGGTGATCCTGCAGGATGTATCCTTTGACCTTGCGCCGGGGCGCACGCTGGGCGTGATCGGCGCGAATGGGGCTGGGAAATCCACGCTTCTGCGTTTGCTGTATCGTTTTCACCGGCCGTTCGCGGGGCAGGTGCGCCTTGGGGGTCGCGATCTTTGGGGCATGGGTGCGCGTGATGCTGCCCGCATTGTCGCCGCCGTATTGCAGGAACAGCCCACGGATTTCGCCCTGACGGTTCGCGAGATCGTCGAACTGGGCCGTACACCGCACCGGCGCGGGTTTGCCAGTGGCGGCGCCCATGAGGCGGCGATGATCGACCGGGTGCTGGACCAGCTTGATTTGCATGGCATGGCCGGGCGGCGCTTTGGCACCCTGTCCGGGGGCGAAAAACAGCGGGTGATGGTTGCACGGGCGCTGGCCCAGGAACCCCGTGTTCTGATCCTGGATGAACCGACCAACCATCTTGATATTCGTCACCAGTTGGATGTCCTCGCTCTGGTCCGACGCATCGGCGTCACCATTGTGACCAGCCTGCACGATCTGAACCTTGCGGCGGGTCTGTGCGATGACGTTCTGGTTCTGGAGCGCGGGCGGATGCAGGCCTTTGGCCCGCCGGACAAGGCCATGACCCCCGAGATTGTTTCGCAAGCCTTCAATGTCGCCGCCCGGCAAGAGGTGCTTCAGCCGTCGAACACGCCGCATTTCACATTTCACCTGCCAACCTAAAAAGGGATTGACCTAATGAAACCTGCTCTGCTGACCACCGGCCTTCTGGTCTTGCTTCCCGCTGTCGCCATGGCCGATCCGGTCACCGTGAAAAGCTGCGACCGCGAAGTGGTGTTTGAAGATGTGCCGAAGGCGGCCATTTCAAACGATGTGAACCTGACCGAGATGATGCTTGTTCTGGGGCTGCGCGATCAGATGGTCGGGTATACCGGCATTTCGGGCTGGAAAACGCTGGACGAAGCGATGCGTGAAGGTGTCGAGGCGTTGCCGGAACTGTCGGCCAAGTACCCCACGCGCGAGGTTCTGGTCGGGGCCGGGGCGGATTTCTTCTTTGCTGGCTGGAACTATGGCATGAAGGTCGGCGGCGAAGTGACGCCTGAAACGCTCGATCCGTTCGGCATCCAGGTCTATGAGCTGACCGAAAGCTGCACCCATATCATGGACAAGCCCAAGGCGTCGCTGGATGACATGTATAATGACATCGCCAATCTGGGTGCGATCTTCCGTGTCGACGACCGCGCCTCGGCTCTGATTGACGGGTGGAAATCCGAAGTGGTCGAAATGACGGCCGGGATCGACAAGGAGAACCCGATCCGTGCCTTTGTTTATGACAGTGGCGAGGATACGCCGTTTACCGCTGGACGCTATGCCATGCCCACCGCCTTGATCGAGGCGGCTGGCGGCGTCAACGTCATGGACGGGTTTGAGAAAAGCTGGGCCACAGTGGGGTGGGAAGAGGTGATTGCGGCGGCCCCCGAGGTGATCGTCATCGTGAATTACGGCGAGGTGACCGCCGAACAGAAACGCGAGTTCATGATGTCGAACCCCGCCTTTGCCGATATTCCCGCGGTTGCAAACGATAACTTTGTGACCCTCGAATATGTCGAGGCCACACCGGGGCCGCGCAATATCGCGGCGATCGGCAAACTGGCCAGCGCATTTGCGGCTGCTGACCGTTGAGCGCGTTTTCGAATGTCAAAACCAAAGGCGCGAAAGGCGCCTTTGGTATCTTTCTGCTGCTTGGCGGGGTCGCCCTGATCCTGACGGTGTCCATGGCGGTCAGTCTGGGGGCGGTCCGGGTGCCATTTGTCACGGTTTGGGCGGTGATCGGGCATCATCTTGCCCCCGGCTTGATCGCGCAAGGGGATTGGCCCGCCGCGCATGACGCCATCGTGTGGCAGTTGCGGCTGCCCCGCACCTTGCTTGCCGCCCTTGTCGGGGCCGGTCTGGCCGTCGTCGGGGCGACGCTTCAGTCGGTGACACGCAACCCGCTGGCCGATCCGCACCTTTTGGGCATATCATCGGGCGGGGCCTTCGGGGCGATCACCGCGCTGCTGCACACCGGGTTGATCTTTGGCCTGGTGACGGTGCCGTTGTTCGCCTTTGCCGGGGCGCTTCTTGCAACGGCTCTGGTGTTGACTGTCAGCCGGATTGCCAATGCCACGTCATCCGACCGATTGGTTCTGGCCGGTGTTGCGGTTTCTTTCATCGTGATGGCGTTGGCGAATGTGATGATCTTTTTGGGCGATCCAAGGGCCACCCATACGGTCGTGTTCTGGATGCTCGGCGGTCTAGGCCTTGCCCAGTGGCCACACCTGATCTTTCCGCTTGCGGTGCTTCTGGTAAGCTCGCTTTGGTTTCTGCATCGCGCCCGCGATTTCGACGCCATGACCATCGGGGATGAGACCGCATCGACGCTTGGGATCAGCGTGACGCGTTTTCGCCTTGCGGCGTTCGTGGTAGGGGCTTTGATCACCGGGGTCATGGTGGCGTTTTCGGGCATTATCGGCTTTGTCGGCCTGATGGTGCCGCATATCGTGCGGATGATCGTGGGTGGTGCGAACTTGCGCGTGTTGCCGGCAAGCCTGTTGCTTGGCGCCTTGTTCCTGATCTGGTGCGACATTCTTGCCCGCACGGTCATGATGCCGGAAGAAATCCCCATTGGCGTCGTCACCGGGTTGCTGGGCGGCGTGTTCTTTGTCTGGTTGCTGGGGCGGGAAAGGTGATCGGAGCGGACCGGCTTAACATTGAGAATGATTTGCAGTTGCAAAAAGGGCTGGATGCGATATTCATAATACGAGTCGCTCGCATCTAGATGTGTGCTCGGGCGTTGAACACGGAAATTCAGAGGTAGATCCATGACCACAATGATAAAACGCCTGCTGGGGGCCGTGGCCGCAACCGCGTTGACCGTCGGGGGCGCGGCGGCACAAGACAAGATGAAGGTTGTCACCACCTTCACCGTGCTGGCGGATATGGCGAGCCAAGTGGCGGGCGATGCGGCGGAGGTTGTCTCGGTCACCAAGCCCGGCGCTGAAATTCACGGTTATGAGCCGACGCCGCGCGATATCGTGCGCGCGCAAGATGCGGACCTGATCCTGTGGAACGGTATGAATCTGGAGTTGTGGTTTGAACAGTTCCTGGCCAATCTCGGTGATATTCCCTCGGCCACGCTGACCGAAGGTATCGACCCGATCCCGATTGCCTCTGGCGCCTATGAGGGTCTGCCAAACCCCCATGCCTGGATGGGGCTGGACAACGCATTGATCTATATCGACAATATCGCCAAGGCCTTTGCTGAGCAGGATCCCGACAACGCGCAAACCTATGAGGCGAATGCAGCCGCCTATAAGGATGAGCTGCGTGCGACGCTTGAACCACTGCGCCAGCAGATTGCGACCATCCCCGAAGCGCAACGCTGGCTTGTCACCTGCGAAGGGGCGTTCAGCTATCTTGCCCGTGATTTCGGGATGAAGGAACTGTATCTCTGGCCGATGAACGCGGATCAGATGGGCACGCCGCAACAGGTGCGCGCAGTGATTGACGGGGTGCGCGACAACGACATCCCGGTGGTGTTCTGTGAAAGCACCGTGAGCACCGCCCCTGCCGAGCAGGTCGCGCGCGAGACCGGATCGCATTACGGCGGCGTGCTTTATGTGGACAGCCTGTCCGAACCGGATGGCCCGGTGCCCAGCTATTTGGACTTGCTGACCGTCACTTCGAAAACCGTTGCGGACGGTCTGACAAAGGGCATGAATTGATCATTGGGTCTTTTCAAGATCGCCCACCGGACGCATCTTTGGTGCGAGGGCCACGTATCTTGTGGTCCTCGCAATCAAACGAGAACGAATATGAAAGATAACAGCCAGATGACTGCAACCGACGTCGCCGACGACGGGATTGCCGCCAGCCAGGTGACCGTCACCTATCGGAACGGTCACACCGCCTTGCGCAATGCCAGTTTCGAAATCCCTCGCGGTACGGTGACCGCGCTTGTGGGGGTCAACGGGTCGGGCAAATCAACGCTGTTCAAGGCGATCATGGGATTTGTGCCGGTGGCGAAGGGTGAAATCCGACTGCTTGGCCTTGACGTGAAAGAGGCGTTGAAACGCAATCTGGTTTCATATGTGCCGCAATCGGAGGAAGTGGACTGGTCGTTCCCCGTTCTGGTGCAAGACGTGGTGATGATGGGGCGCTATGGGCATATGGGGTTTCTGCGTCGCCCGTCGAAAGCCGACCACGAAGCGGTCGAGGCGGCACTGGACCGCGTCAACATGCTTGATTTCCGGCACCGTCAGATTGGCGAATTGTCGGGCGGGCAGAAAAAGCGGGTTTTCCTGGCCCGAGCGTTGGCGCAGGACGGGCAAGTGATCTTGCTGGACGAACCGTTTACCGGCGTCGATGTAAAGACCGAAGAGCAGATCATAACATTGTTGCGCGCGCTGCGGGACGAGGGCCGCGTGATGCTGGTTTCGACCCACAACCTTGGATCGGTGCCCGAGTTCTGCGACCGGACGGTGCTGGTCAAAGGCACCGTGTTGGCCCATGGTCCGACCGAGACGACATTCACCCGCGAGAATCTGGAGGCCGCGTTTGGCGGCGTGTTGCGGCACTTCACCCTTGGCGGTGCCGATCTTCACGATGATGATGACGAACGTCAGGTGTCGATCTTCACCGACGACGAACGACCCCTGGTCCAGTATGGCAACAAGACCCGCAAGACGGAGCGTCAGGAATGAGCGTTCTGCTTGAACCTTTCTCTTACGGATACATGACCAACGCGATGTGGGTTTCGGCACTTGTGGGCGGGGTCTGCGCCTTTCTGTCCTCTTACCTGATGCTCAAGGGCTGGTCGCTGATCGGCGATGCGCTGGCGCATTCCGTGGTGCCGGGGGTGGCGGGGGCCTATATGCTTGGGCTGCCCTTTGCGATCGGGGCGTTCTTTTCCGGCGCGCTGGCCGCCGGGGCGATGCTGTTTCTGTCGGACCGGTCGGGGCTGAAGGTCGATGTCATCATCGGGATCATCTTTACCTCGTTCTTCGGGCTTGGCCTGTTCATGGTTTCGGTCAACCCGATTTCGGTGTCGATCCAGACCATTACCATGGGCAATATCCTTGCCATCACGCCCGAGGACACCTTGCAACTGGCAATCATCGGTTTCGTGTCGCTGGCGATCTTGACCGCGAAATGGAAAGACCTGATGGTCACGTTCTTCGATGAAAGCCATGCGAGGTCGATCGGCCTGAAGCCGGGTCTGCTGAAAGCCGTCTTTTTCATCCTGCTGTCGGCCAGCGTCGTGGCCGCCATGCAAACGGTCGGGGCGTTTCTTGTCATCGCCATGGTGGTGACGCCGGGGGCCACAGCCTATCTGCTCTGCGACCGGTTCCCAAGGCTGATCCTGACCTCGGTCGCCATCGGGGCAGGGACGAGCTTTGCCGGCGCCTATATCAGTTATTTCCTGGATGGTGCGACGGGCGGTGTGATCGTCGTGCTGCAAACGGTGATCTTCCTGATCACCTTCGTGCTGGCTCCGAAACACGGGCTGCTTGCCGCCCGGCGCAAGGCGGCGGCGGCCCTGAAAGAAGAGGCCGCTTGATGTTCGACACCCTTCTCATACCGTTTCAATTCGGCTTCATGCAGAACGCCTTCTGGATCGCGCTTATCGTTTCGGTCCCCACGGCGCTTTTGTCATGCTTCCTTGTGCTCAAAGGCTGGGCGCTTATGGGTGACGCGGTCAGCCATGCGGTGCTGCCGGGGATCGTTCTGGCCTATATCATGGGCATCCCGCTGATCGTGGGGGCGTTCGGGGCAGGGATGCTGACCGCGGTGGCCACCGGCTATCTTTCGGAAAACAGCCGGATCAAACAGGACACGGTGATGGGTGTGGTCTTTTCGGGCATGTTCGGGCTGGGCATCGTGATGTTTGTTGGGCTCAAGACCAATGTGCATCTCGATCATATCCTGTTTGGCAACATGTTGGGGGTCGGCGCGGACGATCTGTGGTCTGCCGGGCTGATCTCGGTCGCTGTGACTGTTGTGCTGGTGGTGAAGTGGAAGGACTTCATGCTGCACGCCTTCGATCCGGTGCAGGCGAAAGTCTCGGGCCTGCCGGTGGGGTGGCTGCACTACGGATTGCTGGCGATCCTGTCCCTGACCATCGTCTCGACCCTGTCGGCCACCGGCCTGATCCTGGCGGTCGGGCTGCTGATTGCGCCGGGGGCCATTGCTTTCCTGCTGGTGCGCAGCCTTAAGCGGATGTTGCCGGTTGCCGTGCTGGTCTGCGTGGCGTCGATGATTGCGGGTGTCTATCTGAGCTTCTTCCTTGATAGCGCCCCGGCACCGACGATCATTCTGATCCTGACGGCGGTGTTCGTGGTCGCCTTCATCCGCCGGTCCATTCAGGTCCGCCGGGCATCGGCTTTGACGTAAGCAAGGCTGCCCGTCCCGGCCACACAGAACTCAGACGGCTTTTCCCAGACCTTGCCTGTCGACGTAGGCCACCTCATCAAGCAGGTGCGCCAAGTGCTGGGCGGCGCGCAGCATCGGCGCTGTATCGTTGCCTTCGCAAAGCAACAGGGCGTGGGTCTGTGCCAGCGCCCTGTTGCCGTGACGCGGGCGTTGCCGTTTAACTGACAGTTTTAATCAGGTATTACAACCCTGATTTTCAGTTTGTTCAGGGGCTAAATTCAGGGGTTTATTGCAAGAAAGGGCGACGCCTGGCGCGCCGCCCTTTCGAATCCTTGGCCTTGGTGCCCAAAGGGCGAATGCCCTGGAAGGTGGCGGTCAGGAACAGGCTGACATTCCGGCCCGGTGCTTCGAATTGGCCGATCGACTGATACTGCTTGTCCAGAATGTAATAGGCCCCCAGATTGACCGAGATATTGTCCGTCAGATCGAGTTGGGCGCGTTGCTGTTCGCCGCCTGACAACTCCTGGAAGAACCGACCTTCGTATCCCGTCAGCCCGACTTTCGCCAGCGCCTGACGGGGCAGGGTGTCATCCTGTGATGAATGGCCCGCAAGCAGGCCAAGGCGCACGACCTCGATCACCGTGAATGGAAAGGCGAGTGTTGTTGCCTGCGGCAGCACCCCGCGCAGCGATGCCAGCTTCCAGGATGGAAACCCGGTGATGTCCTGCCCATTCAGATGCAGCGACCCGCCATGATCCACATCCCCGGTCAAGGCACGCAGGAACGTGGTCTTGCCCGATCCGTTCGAACGCGCGCTCGACCGATCCGGCGGCCAGCCGGCGCACATAAGGTGCACCGACAATGCGATAGGCCCCAAGGCGGTTCATCTTCAGCTTGACCAGAACCTTCTGGAACTGGTGCGTGTCGGTCATCTTCGACCAGAGCGCGCGCAGCTCGTCCTGCCGGTCGGGGTCGGCTTTGGGGGCGTCCGGGGCACCTTTCTGCCGCAGGTCCAGCGTGTTGCGCTGCTCATCCGCGCGCAGCGCCTGAACCACTTCGCCCCATGCATCGTGGTTCGATCCATCCCGAAGATGGATCTTGTGCACCGCGTCACCGACCCCGTTGAAAATCTGGATCAAGTGTTTGACACCATCCTTGCCCGGACGCTCGACCGCGAAGGCATGTTACCAGAATTTCGGGAAAATCCGCAGGTCGATCTCCGGGTCCAGCACCATCGCCGCATGACGGCCCGGATGATAATTCTGATAGGTGCCGACCCGCTCGATCATGCAGGACGGGTTGCGCGTCAGCGCCATGACCTCGGCCAGCTTTTCGATTTGGGGAATGATGGCGTCCGGGTCGGGGGTCAGGGCGACGATTTTCTGCCCTTCATCCGCGCCCACTTAGGCGGCGACAAGCTCGGCTTCGGTGATGCCGATACTGTCGGCCCCTTTTTTGTTGGTCCGACTTATTCAGTCAAGTAAGTGGGCGCGCGGATGAGAGAACGAAAACCGTGGTTCCGAACGCCTTGGTTGTCGGTGAAAGCCGTATCTGCACGGGCAGGGTCGTCATGCGTTGCAAGAAGTTCAAAACGCTCATGGGAACGCAGAAGACTGCTCTTGTACCCATATTTACCTGACTGATTAAGTAGGAATTGATAATTCCGACATTATCTGTAAGTTATTCACAGCCGAGGCGCATCTTGCCCATTTCGAACGCTGTCGCGATGGCTAATGCACCAGAAGAAAAGGAAATTTCCCTGCTGATGGGGCGAATCGATTGGCTGGATATGAGCAGTTGGTGGCGCTTGGAAACAGCGTCGATACGGAACCTGACAAAATGAATTCACTTGCATCATCCCAGTTCTCTCCGCCGAACACCCGGTTTTCGGAACTTGGAGCGGTTAGCGCCAAGGCGCTTCGGCTTGTTCGGCTATGGTTCTGGGGGCAGACGCACCAATCGAATCTTCGCATTGCTCTGTCTGTGCAACAAGGAGCCAAGCAGGCGGGCTGCATTGCAGCAGCGTTTGGGAATTTGGAACGCACATTCGGCCGGAACGCACCGTTCGAATTTCAGGTGCTGTCGCAAGTTACAGATCGCGTTTCCGCTGATGAATTGTCGCTGTTGGCAATGCTTGATGCCAGCCTGCCCGCAGATGTCGACGGTGTCGGCGACATGCCGCTTTTGCGCCACGGGAACGCGGTTCACCAATCCGTCGGCGCATTGCGCGTCTTGGGGCAGATGCTTCGGGAACGTGCTGGCAAAACCGTATCTGGCTGCCCAATGGCCTGCCCGTCACGATCATCCTGTCCTGATCGTGCAAAACTGAAAGTCGTCAAATGATCGTTTGTAGCTGTCAGCATATTGCCTGCAAGGATATCCACGCGGCCATCGACTGGATGCGGGCCTCGGATCCGGACACGTTGATCACGCCGGGCAAGATCTATCATGCGCTCGGCAAGCAGGCCGATTGCGGGGGCTGCATGCCTTTGTTCTTGGAAACAATGAGAAAAAATCCTAGCCTGAAAATTCCCAGCAACCAGCAAGTTTTCAAATTGCCAGACGAGGAAGGACACTCCAATGAAAGGCGATCCCAAGGTTATTGACGTTCTCAATGACGCGCTGCGACACGAGTTGACGGCAGTTAGCCAGTATTGGCTGCACTACCGGCTTCAGGAAGACTGGGGTCTTGGCAAGATGGCCAAGAAAAGCCGCGAAGAAAGCATCGAAGAGATGGAGCACGCGGACAAGCTGATCACGCGGATCATCACATTGGGTGGCCATCCGAACCTGCAAAAGCTTGATCCCTTGCGGATCGGCCAGAATGTGCAAGAGACTTTGGAAGCTGACCTTGCCGGCGAAGAAAGCGCGCGTGCGCTGTACAAAAAGGCCCGCGATATCTGCAATGACGCGGGTGACTATGTCTCGATGAAATTGTTTGAAGAGTTGATGGCGGACGAAGAAGGCCACATTGACTTCCTTGAAACCCAGATCGAGCTTTACAACAAGCTGGGCGAAGCCAGTTATATGCAGCTGAACGCGTCGACCTACGACGAAGCTGAATAAACACGCGCGCGCGGGGGCGGCCCCTGACCGCGTCGATCATGGGGTTTGACGCGCTTTATGTGCTGATCCTGACCACCGCCGTTTACTTTTTTGGGGGACAGGGTTTTCTAAGCCTGCCCCCCTCGCGGTGTTTGCCGTCAACATCGCGCTTCTGATCCTTGCGGCCCTTGCCCTGTTCGGCACGCTTCTGGGCAAGAGCCGGGGGGGATCTGATGAAACTTCTGCTGACAGGTGTCATCTGCGCGACCCTGTTTCGGGCGCAGATCGCGATGACCTATGCGCAGGACACAGGTTTCGTGTTGCTGGACGAGCCGTTGAACAATCTGGACATTGCCGCCTCGCGCGGGCTGATGCAGCTCTTGCGCAAACTGGCGCACGAGCATCACCACCGAAAACAACGCAACGATGGCATCGGAATTCCGCTTGACCAGGCTGACACCGCGTTTCGCCGGTTTTCCCAGTTGCGAAACGGGACAGGAAGTGGGCTTGGGCTTGCAATTGTTGAGCAGGTTCTTACCAGGCATCAGGGATCTGTTGCCTTGACACCCGCTGAGAATGGAACATGCGTTCGCATGAGCTTGCCGCTTGAACATCCGCCCTCATGACAGATCCTAAACGCTCGGACGATTGATCAATCGACCCAGGAGCTCGTTCAGGTGGTTTGATCGTGTGGGCTGGTTTCCTGAGGCAGCGTGTCGCCTGTGAGTATGTTGTAACTAAGGGTGCAGACGTGCCGCAAAATCCGTGGAATCTGATTGATTAGGGTACAGCGACATCAAAGAAACACGCTGAACCGAACCGCAAATATTGATACCAGGGCCAAGATGAGGAAAGCGCAGCTTGGGTAGTTTTTGCTTAGGAAGTTCGACATTTTGTTCTCCTTCTAGACTTGCGACTCAAATAGGAGCTTTTTGGCCTAATCAAAAGTTCGATTTGGTTAGGCCGGTCATGCGTTCGCTGCATGGCTTTCTTCATTTGGTTTGAAGTCGAAGTTGCAGGACCAATCGAAAGACGTGCTGTTCTGGCAGGTGCTGAGTTCAATCATCCATTGCGCACATGCGTTCAAACCCGACCGCATTGGCCGGGTTCTTCATCGCTTTGCTGATGATTGCGCCGTTGGACAAATCTGCAAGACGGCTCTTGTTTCCTATTGCTTCGTCCGCAACCGGGTGATGGAGGATGCACCGTCAAAGAGCACATCCGGGTGGATGCGCCGACGCGCCTCGTCAGACATCCGAAATCTCGACCTCTTGGCCAGCAGGATGAACGTGCTGGTAATAGTCCATGAGTTCGAGATCTTGCGCGGCCTGCTCGTCGATCACGACCGTCACATTCCGGTGCATTTGCAAAGCGCTGGCAGGGCACACCGCGGAAACCGGTCCTTCGATCATGGACTTGACCGCCGCGGCCTTCTCTGGGCCCGTCCCCACGATCAGACATTCATTTGAACTGAGGATGGTGCCAATACCGACGGTCAATGCGTATTTCGGGACATCTTCCAGACGATCGAAATACCGCCGATTGGCACGACGCGTATCATCGGTAAGGGTTTTGATCCTGGTGGTTGACGACAGGCTGGATGTCGGTTCGTTGAAGCCGATATGTCCATTTTTACCGATGCCGAGCAGTTGCAGGTCGATGCCCCCGACCGCTGAAATGGCATCTTCATAAGCCTGCGCCGCATCGCGCGGATCGCGCCCGTTGGATGCAGGCACGTGGGTGGAGCTTCGCGTAATGTCAACATGATCGAAAAGATGCGCATTCATGTAGGTGCGGTAAGATGCTGGGCTGTCGGACGGGATCCCCCAATACTCATCAAGATTGAACGTCGTCACGCCAGACCAAGATACGGACTGGTGCAAAGTCATCTGGATAAGATGCGCATAGACCGCTTCCATTGTTCCGCCGGTCGCAAGGCCCAGAACGCTTGTAGGCGAAAGCTGGATTTGCCTTAGAAGACGGCCCGCCGCGTCCCGTTTTGCGTCCTCTTCCGTTTCAAAGATCAGAACTTTCATGGATTTGCCTTCCTGTCGATCGCCACTGACAGAGCACCAAAAAGCGCGCTGTGTTTTCCGAGGCCTGAGTGGACAATTTCGGGGCGGAACAATGCGGGTTCATCAAGCAGGTGGGTCTTGACGAGCTCAAGATAGCCCGGGGCAAGTCCGACACCTCCGCCAAGAACAACACGTTCTATTCCCATGCTTGCCGCAAGATTGGCGCAAAGCTCGGCGATGGCCGCGCTGGATTCTTCGATCAGCTGTTGGGCCCATTCTTCTCTCGAAGCGGCGCATTCGAAAATGCGCTCAGACGTTATGCTTCCAAAGCCAAGTTCTGTTGCCTTTGCCTCGATCGCACGGCCTGAGGCGATGCTTTCAAATGTGCCCGTGCGCCCAGAGCCGCAGCGGCGGGTTCCATGCCTGCTTGTCATAAAGCCAACATGGCCGAGCAACCCATTTGGAGATTGAAGTGGAACACCGTTCAGAACGACACCCGCAGAAATACCCGTTGAAACCGTCAGATACGCGGCTGCACCCGTGCATTTCGCTGCCCCATATCGGTATTCTCCGATAGCGGCGGCCTGCGTGTCATTAAGAGCGACAACTCCGGAACCCAGATGTTGACCAAGTTTTTCCGCTAAGGGCTGTTCATCCAGATCAGTGAGAATACTCTTGTTGACGGCCGACCATAGGCCCTTTGCATCCAGTCTGCCGGCAACTGCGACACCGATCGGGTCTCCATCTTTAAAACCGATCTGTCTTGAAATGTCCGCAAGCTCAGAAACCAGTTTCAAGGGCCCGGCATTTCCATCCGTGCGACGGACAAGGACGTCCGTGACTGTGCCATTTTCAATCGCCGCAGCCGCGATTTTTGTACCGCCGAGATCAACGGCAAATCCGGTCAGTTCATCTATGGAATGTGTCGACATGTTCTTAGGTCACTTGTGAGATGGCAGCCCGAAAGAGAGCAGTGTTCACTTCCAATCGGGTCAGTGGCGTGCCGACGGTCACACAATCAGCACCTGCTTTGATTGCAGTTTTCGCAAGGTCCGGGTTTGCATACCTTCCCTCGGCCATCACGAACGCATCGAGGCGTGCAAGCTCCTCGACAAATTCAAGGTCCGGCTCTGGTCCGGAATCTGCTGTTTCATCTGTATATCCGGAAAGCGTCGAACCAACGATCTGCGCGCCATCGCGTACAGCGCCTTTCGCGTCATCCATATTTGAGCAGTCCGCCATAGCAAGGCATCCATGCTTCGCAATCTCTTCGACAATCGCGGCGCAAGAGACGGGCCGTGCGCGTGAAGTGGCATCGTAAGCGATGATGTCGGCACCAGCTTGGGCCAATGCTGCCACGTCATCCAAAAAAGGCGTGATCCGAACCGGGCTGTCCGGAAGGTCGCGCTTTACGATACCGATGATCGGAGCGGTTATGGACTTACGGGCGTGCCGAAGGTTGGCGACTCCCTGAATGCGGACACCATCTGCGCCTCCTGCAATCGCAGCTCGCGCCATCGCGGAGATTATTTCGGGATCGTCCATCGGACCACCGTCCACCGGCTGGCAAGAGACCACCAAGCCATTGCGTAACAAATCAAGCATACAGGTGCTTTCCTCTATCTCATCAGGCTGGGCAGGCCGGTGGCCAGGATCGGGAAGGTGCAAACCAGCACCAGGACAACAAGCGGTGGCACCAGCCAAGGAATGATGGCTTTTGCCAGGCGCTGGAAGGGAATATCACCAACTTGCGCAACCACGAACAAAGCCATGCCCATTGGGGGCGTAAGGATCGAGATCATCAGGTTCAGAACCACGATAATTCCAAAATGAACCGGATCGACGCCAAACCCCAACGCGACCGGGACCAGGATGGGCACAACAACCAGCAGGATGACGAGAGATTCGATAAAGGCCCCAAGCACAAAGATCATCAGATTGACGGCGATCAAGAATGTCAGCTTGTCGTCAGCAATGGTGAGAAAGAGGTTGGCAATCTGTTGGGGTGCCTGCTCTCGCGCCAAGACCCAGCCAAGAAGGCCGACGCCGGCGATGATCGTGGCGATTGCAGACGATGTAACGACGGTTTCATAGATCGCATCCCAAAGGCGTCGGAACGTGAGCTCGCGATAGAAAACCAGGTCGATAATGATGGCATAAAGAACCGTGACGGCAGCCGCTTCCGTGGGTGAGAAATACCCCGAAAAAATGCCGCCGACGATAACCACGGGTGTCAGCAAAGCAGGGAGTGACTTTACAAACAGTCCCGCGATTTCGCCGGCGGACGTCAGTTCATCTTTCGGATACTCTCGTTTTCGCGCGATGAAATAGACCATGCACATAAGTGCGACCGCGCAGAGAACGCCCGGAATAATTCCCCCAAGAAACAGCTGTCCAATCGACGTGTTCGAAATGACGCCATAAAGCACCATGGTGATTGATGGCGGAACCAAGGGGCCGATCATCGACGACGCAGCCGTAACGGAACCGGCGAATTCGTCATCATAGCCAGCCTCGCGCATGGCTTCGATCTCCATCTTGCCAAGACCGCCAGCGTCAGCCATGGCCGAGCCTGACATTCCTGAGAAGAACAGCGATGCCAGCACGTTAACGTGACCAAGGCCGCCGGTGATATGACCGACCAAAGCGCGGGCAAATCCAAAAAGATGGTGCGTGATACCGGCTGAATTCAGGATTGCGGCGGCAAGAATGAACAGGGGAACCGCCAACATGGGAAAGCTGTTAAGCCCATCTACCATGCGCTGGGTTGCGAAAGACAATCCCAAACCCGAATAGTAAAAATATCCCATCGATACCATGATCATGCCGATACCAATGGGGACGTTCATGAGGACAAGAAGGAGCCACCCGAAGACAACAAAAAGGAGTTCCATGATTACGCCCTCGTTTTGGTAAGATTAGAGATGTTTTCGACAAGACGTCTTGCAATGCGGTGGATGATCAGGATCATCGCCACAAAGGCTGATGCGTATAGAAGAGCGTCGGTCGTCGGGAGCGTTACCGTCTCGTTGTTCCAGGTTCTCAGGATCGATTTGTAGGCAATGAATACCAGATGACCGGCAATGCCGATGTAGACCAGATCAACGATTACGGCCCAGATCTTCTGAACACCTTTGGGCAGGTATTCAACAAGAAACCCCATGCTCAGATGCGTTTTGTCGCGCTCGACCGTGCCGATGCCGATAAGCGCCATCCAGACCCAGATCCAGCGTGCAAGCTCTTCTGTCCAGACGGGGCCTGCGATCAATGGGGTTCGCCCAAAAATCTGCAAAACCATCACGAAGAAAAGAATGATAAACAGAACCGAGGCAATCGAGGCTTCAAACCCGTATTTCCTGTTCATTACAAATCCCTCCCTAGACGCAGCGTTTGGAGGGGCACGAGGCCCCTCCAAGCAATCCTTTTAACGACCGCGGACCTTGGCGATCGCGCCTTCGCCAAACTCTGCTTCGAGTTCGTCGTAATACGGCTTCATGGCCTCACGGAACGGGGCGGTGTCCGGCTCGGTGATGGTCAGTCCGCGTTCCTTGAAGGTATCGACCAATGCTGCCTCGGCATCAAAGGTCAGACCATCCGAAACATCACCGCCATGGGCGATGGCTTCTTGAATCCAGCCTTTTTCTTCATCAGACAGCGAGTCCCAGGTCGATGTGCCAATTTGCATCGCCCCAGAGGCGATAAAGTGGTTGGTCATCGCGATATGGCTTTGAACCTCGTAGAACTTCATGGCTTCGATCGTCGGAAGCGGGTTCTCTTCGGCGTCAACCTGATTGGTTTGCAGGGCCAGATAGACCTCCGCAAAAGCCACCGGGGCAGGGGTCGCCCCCGTGTTTTCAGCGAAGGCAATCAGGAACGGAACGTTCGGGGTGCGCAGGCGAAGCCCGGCCATGTCATCCAGCGAATTGATGGCGCGGTTCGACGTGGTTTGGCGGGTGCCGTAATACCAGACGTCAAGCAGATGAATGTTCTGCTCGTTCATCTTGGCGGCCATTTCCTGCCCCCACGGGCCTGCGACGATTTCTTCCAGATGTGCGAAATCGTCCACAACATAGGGCGCACCGACCAGCTTCAGTTCGGGGATGATATAGGACATGTCCGGATAGCCGGTCATGACCATGTCAAGTTCGCCCGCCTGGACTTGTGCCACCATGGCCTTGAAGTCGCCCAGCGAGGACGAGGGGAAAAGCTCCACTGACAGCTCTCCGCCGGAAATCTCGTTCAGTTTTTCGGCGAATGCTTGTGCACCCTTGTAGATATTGGAGACTTCGTTGTCCTGCATGCCAAACGTAAGTGTTCTTTCAGCGTAGGCCGCACTGGACAACATCAGGGAAACGACAGTCCCGGTAACAAGTTTCTTCAGCATCAATTTTCCTCCGTGCTGTAATTGTGCGGTCCCAAATCCGCTTTGTGTCAGGTTTCCCCGACAGGGAGTGAGCTCGCGTTGAGCGACTTAGGCGCCGCAAGTCGAGATCGGTATGACCGCTCAAGATGGCTGTCGATCAGGCTTGTCGCTGGAACAACGTCTCCGCTTAGAACCGCCTCGTAGATGGCTCTATGCTCTTCGTAGACCAGCTCGTCGTGGGGCCTTCGGTCGCTGACGTTGGGCCGTTGAGCAAGCATTGTGCTCACAAACATGTCGTGAAGCTTAAGAATGATCGGGTTGCCAACCACCGCTACAATCGAACGATGGAAGGCGATGTCCGTTACAGGGAAATCCTCGGTGCCGATGGCAGCCAGATTTGCTTCAAGCGCCGTTTGCATCTTCGCGACTTGAATGTTGCTTGAATGCTCGGCCGCAACACGAACTGCGCCAGCCTCGATGAACTGCCGCATCTGCTCTAGGTGCGCGGCGCTTTCCGCATTTCCAAGAATTTCGCGAATGTGGTCTGCCGCAGACAGAAGAACATTCTCGATGGACGGAGCTGTCACTCGTGGGCGCTTTCCTCCGCCTGTTGTGACATACCCACGCAGTTGGAGTTGAGAGAGCGCCTCGCGCACCGTTGGCCGCGATGTTGAAAACTGTTCGCAGAGCTCACGTTCGGTCGGCATGGCATCGCCGGCGTTCAAAGCTCCGCTTTTGATTTGGCCAACCAAAGCATCCGCAATCTTGTCAGAGACGCGCTTAGGCTCTTCGTTGGTCGTTACATTTTCGGGCGTCATGTGTGCCCTCCTCCCGCCGATGATCTTCTGAAAACCTTACCAAACGGCGTTGAGAGGTCCAGATGATCTATCATCTCCTCATGTTTGGTATATCCAAATTAAAAAGTTGTCAAACCATACTTTACCAAATTGAAGATTTGACTTAGCATTACCAAGACTGGCTGACGTGCACACATACCCGTGACATCACGCCAACCCCCGAAAGAACATGAGGAATCAATGGCAAAATCACTTTCAGGAATGTACGCCGCGTTGTTGACCGGATTCTCAGACGACGGAGCGTTTGATGCGAATCGCCAGATTGCGATCACAGAATATGTTCTGCGCCAGGGACTGGACGGCATCTATATCGGAGGGAGCAGTGGCGAATCCGGTTTGATGTCAACCGACGAGCTGCTTGAACAGCAGCGCGTCATCGCAGGGCTGTCATCTGCCCGGCAATCCCGCGTTATTGCTCATGTTGGTCAACCAAACCTGCGCGACTCGATTGCTTTGGCAAAGCAGGCCGAATCCCTGGGCTTCGTGGCGCTTTCCGCACTGCCGCCTCATTCCTACCCATTCTCGGATGAGGAGATCTATCAATACTACGTGGGATTGGCCGCCGCGACGGATCTGCCGCTCATCGTCTACGAGGTTCCCATTCGGACGGGACGCCCCCTGCCTGTTGATCTGCTTGTGCGCATTCTCGATATCCCGAACGTGGCTGGGATTAAGTTTACGTCTACCGACCTGTTCAAACTGTCGATGCTGCAAAGAAGCCGTCCCGACAAACTCTTCTATTTCGGGTTTGATGAGATATTCATGGGCGCAGCTGCACTGGGATGCGATGGCGGCATTGGCACGACTTACAACGTAATGGGGCGGCTTTATACGCAATTGAACAAAAGCATTCAGGCTTCTGATCTGGACACGGCGCGGCAACTCCAACAGACATCTCAGAAGTTCGTCGAACTCCTGCTGGAAACCGGGGTTATGCCGGGTGTGAAAGCTGCGCTTAGATCTCTGGGCGTAGATGCGGGATATGTCAGGGCCCCACTGGTTGAGAAAGTGAGCGACGCTGAAGAACGGCTCAGCGCTTTCTTGTCTGGGTCTGAGGCGCGCGCCTGGCTTGTCACTAACTAGGTTGCCCAGGGTGGGTAGCGATACCCAGAACCAAGTCTATCACCGGCAGCCGGAACGAGTCGTCCAACCAATGCGGCACGGTCCGGCGATTAGCCGTCATTTCCAGACCCAGCAGCTTTGGAGGCGGTGGCGCTAGGCTTCTGACAAACTTGATCAAATCACATGACTCTGTGCATAAGATTGCAGGTGGTTGTCCCCTGTGAGTATGGCAAGTGGATCTTAATCAAGTCAGATACTTTCTAAACCTCGCCGAGTCGCTGAATTTTACCGAGGCGGCTCGGGTGAGCGGTGTGTCGCAGCCAAGCCTGACAAAAGCGATCCAGAGATTAGAGGACGAGTTGGGCGGGCCCGTCCTTTTTCGGGATGGAAAAGACACTCGGCTCACGGCGCTGGGGCGCGATCTTATCGTGGAGTTCATGCGCATTCAGTCCGCGCTTACGAACATCCATGAGCTCGCTGAAAACTCGATCGCGGGGCGCAGCCGTAAGATCAATATCGGTGTGGCAAGCACAATCGCTCCACGGACATTCTCGGCATTCTGGGCACACATTCTCAGGGAGTTGCCCGAAGTCGAGCTACACCTTCACCCGCTGGAACCCGGAGAGACCGAGACAGAGGTTCTGTCGGGAAAATACGACATCTGCCTGCTCACCAACCCGCCGGAGCCGAATTTCAAACTCGCAATCCAGCCGCTTTTTGAAGAACAATTGCGCCTGGCCTTGGCCAATGATCACCCGCTGTCTGATCTGGACGAGGTTTCGCAAGAACAGATGATGGAACAACCCTATATTGATCGGATTCATTGTGAATTCCGCACGCAGCTTATCAAGCATTTCATGGACCGTGATATCGTCATGCGGCCACGTTTCCAATCCGAACGCGAAGACTGGGTGCAGCAGATGGTCGCTCAGGGCGCGGGAGTTTGCACCGTGCCGGAACGGTCTTTGATTTCGAAGGGACTCGTACTGCGCCCCGTCAAAGACCTGACCTTGTCGCGGCACGTCAGCATGGTCGCGATCTCGGGCTCCGGCAACCCCCGCGAAGTCCGTGTAATTCTTGGAAAAGCCAGAGAGTTCGATTGGTCATTGCCGTCGGATAGCTGAACCGATCGGGTTACGGGACAGATCATGTCGCAAACCATTCAATTCCTGTATGGTTATGAAAATTGCCCCACGAGGCTATTGACCAAGCGCAGGCCACTTCGCCGATCCCGGCACGGTACATATATCCTTTGAAACACGAGAACGCGAAACGTACTCGTTCGCCCCTTGACCAAGGTCATCCGGGCAAAGTGTTCTTTCCGGTCGCGATCGCTGAATCCCCGTGCCGAGCCATTTGTCCGAATAGCAATGACACATGAACGAAGGCTGGCGCACCGTTGCAGGCCCTTTTGCATAAAAACTATAGCCATCAGCTATTTCACAAACAGAGATCCCATATCTATCTTTGAGCCAACGGAAGAGAAAGGAGACTGGCGTGGACTACAAGAAATCGAAAGACGCTCTCGCGCGGCTGACGTCGGAACAATACCGCGTCACGCAGGAAAACGGGACTGAACGTGCCTTTACCGGCGAGTATGACAAGCACTTCGAGCCGGGCATCTATGTCGACGTTGTTTCGGGCGAACCGCTCTTTGCATCGTCCGCCAAATTCAACTCCGGTTGCGGCTGGCCTGCGTTCTCGAAGCCTATCGACAATGTCACGGAACATCACGACGTATCGTTCGGGATGGTCCGGACCGAGGTTCGGTCAAAGCATGGCGACAGCCATCTGGGGCATGTTTTCCCCGATGGGCCTGCTGAAATGGGCGGGATGCGTTACTGCATCAACTCGGCCAGCCTTAGGTTTGTGCCGAAAGATCAGATGGAAGCCGAGGGGTATGGTGAATACCTCGATCAAGTGGAGGACAGCAAATGACTGAACGTGCCGTTCTGGCCGGTGGTTGCTTTTGGGGAATGCAAGACCTGATCCGCAAGCTGCCCGGCGTTGAATCGACCCGCGTGGGGTATACGGGCGGGGACGTGAAATTCGCGACCTATCGCAATCATGGGTCTCATGCCGAAGGGATCGAGATCATCTTTGACCCCGACAAAATCAGCTATCGGGAACTGCTGGAGTTCTTCTTCCAGATCCATGATCCGACCACGCTGAACCGGCAAGGGAATGATATGGGCACCAGCTACCGCTCGGGGATCTACTATGTCACCGACGCGCAAAAGCAGGTGGCGCTTGATACCATTGCCGATGTCGATGCATCGGGGCTTTGGCCCGGAAAGGTCAAGACCGAGGTGAAGGAAGTGGGAGACTTCTGGGAAGCCGAACCTGAGCACCAGGATTATCTGGAGCGGTTCCCCAACGGGTACACCTGCCATTTCCCGCGGTCGGGCTGGGTTTTGCCAAAGCGTCAAGTGGCGGAGTAAACGATGCCCGCGCCCCATCATCTTGTCATCTTGGGTGATGGGGCCAGCGCCGCCGCGCTGGCGGAAACCGCTTCTCTTGGCCAGGGCGATCGACTGACGATCATTGGGTCGAATGCATGGCAGTTGGGCAGAGGGCTCACATACAGAGACAGGCGGAGAGCCGTTGGCTTTGCCACTATACGACGGTCTTGTCCTTAAAAGGCTGGCGTCGGAGGCGAACGCCTCTGCCTGAAATCGTTTGGCATTGCGCCGGACAAACATCGAAAGGAGCAGATATGCAATTCGGAGGACTGCACAACAAAGCACAGGAGTTGCGAGTCAATCAATGGATCGACGCCGATGGCAACCCGATGGAGAACCCGGTGCGCCTGAGCGATCTGGGTGATGGTTACAAGATCATCTATTGCTTCCAGCACTGGTGCCCTGGCTGTCACTCGCGCGGGTTCCCGACGCTGAAATACCTGCACGATAACCTTGCCGACAAAGGTTTTGAGTTTGCTGTAATCCAGACAGTCTTTGAGGGCGCGGAAAGCAATACCTATGATAAACTGCGGGTCAATCAGGAGCAATATGGCCTGAAGATCCCGTTCGGGCATGACACGCCGCCCGAAGGCGAACGCTATCCGACATTCATGGAGGACTATCGGTCCGGCGGCACGCCGTGGTTCACGGTTATCGACCCGGAAGGGAACGTGGTTTACGCTGACTTCCGTCTTGACCCGCAGCGTTTCCTGAGAGCGCTTGGCGCGGATGATGCCGGGCCCTACGCTGAACCCGCACCCGAAAGCTTCGGGAAGTATAAGACCTTTTGTGGAACGTGAACCAAGGTCCTGGAGCGATCAGCGGTAACGCTGCACTTTCCAGGGATCACCATAGTTGTGGTATCCTAGTTTTTCCCAATAACCTTTGTAGTCGGACTGAGAAAAATGCAGCCCTCTAAGCCATTTGGCGCTTTTCCAAAAATAAAGTCGCGGCGCAACCAAACGCACCGGACCGCCATGGGCAGGCTCAAGCGGCTTGCCGTCGAATTGAGTGGCAACAATCGCCTGACCACCGGTCAGATCCCCAAGATGCAAGTTGGCCGTGTAGTCACCATCTGCTTTGGCCAGGACAAACCGTGCTTCGGGCGAAGGTTGAACAAGGTCAACCAACACGTCGATGTCAACGCCTCGCCAGACGGTGTCGAGCTTGGACCACTTGGTTACGCAATGAATGTCAGTTTTGAAGTCACGGAAGGGCAGATCATTGAGCGTTGTCCAATCCAGCACCACAGGGTTCAACACTTCGCCGTCCAAGGTCAAAGACCATTCTTCTTTCGAAGCAGTCCTTGGGGTGCCCGCCGTCATCACCGGAAATTTTTGCGTGACAATCTGGCCCGGAGGAACCCGCGGAGCCATGCTTGGGTCATTGCTCATACTGACGCCCTTTCGAAAACCAACAGAAATTCATGATGTGAAGCGAGGATAGCACTTATGAGCCTGTTCGCCGATACCACCGTTGATGCTGTTACGGCAGCCGATCCGATTGTGACCGAACTTCTGCCGACAATCTTGGCGGAACTTGGGTCGCAGGAGCCGACAGATGCATGACGTAACTCTGTTTGGCGAGGTTCGCTGCCCCAAGACACGCTTTTATCAGGCCGCACTTGACGAGCGCGGTGTGGCCTATGAAATGGCCGAAGTTGACAAGGACGCAGACGCAGCGACGCGCCTTACCGAATTGACCGGCAGTCCGACGAAGTTCCCGACCTTCGAAATAAAAGGTCGCAAAGTAAGGAATCCGAAATTGTCAGATCTCGATAAGGAACTCGCGCGTGCGGATCTCTATGATCCTGGCCTCGTGCATGATGGGAAATCCCAACGTTTTGTTCGGCATATGTCACCTTCGGACGCTTTCGTAAGTTATTCCTGGCAGGGCGACCGAATGGTTCTGGGACATATTGAGGTTGATCCCTCATTGCGCGGATCCGGTATTGGCGCGCGTTTGGCCGGGGAGGTCTTTGACGAAGTGCTTGGCCGAGCGCACGAAATTCGAGTGACCTGCCCTTTCATGCGTCGCGTCGCGGTATTGCGACCAGAGTGGCGCAGAAGATTTAATCTGGGAGACTGACATGACCGTTGCATTCGAGAACATGCGATTTGATCCTGACTTGATCGAGTTCCACAGCATAGCAAAGCAGATGGCGGCTTCAGTTGGCTATACTGCGGACTTGAGCGCATCTGGCCAGCTGGCGCGAAAGCACCATGTTCAGTGACGCGGAACGTGATGCCTTGAATTATTGCGAGGCGCTGACAGCGTATAACCTGGCGGGTTTTTCCAACTGCCACGAGCGTTTGAAAGTGCATTTTGATGATAAAGCCATCGCAGAGATTGCAGCGATTGTAATCAACATGAACCTTTGGGTGCGCCTTAAGCTTGCACAGGGTCAGGTGCCTGTTGATGTCTGAAAACGCAATATCTTTGGGTTTCGGAGGAGGATGCCATTGGTGCACTGAAGCGGTGTTTCAGAGCCTTCGCGGTGTCAGCGACGTTAAACAGGGGTTCATTTTGTCGGACCCACCGGACGACAGTTGGTCCGAAGCGGTCGAGGTCACATTTGATCCGCAAGAGATACCGCTTGAAGCCTTGGTTTCCATCCACCTGGCAACACATGCCAGTCAGGCTGACCACAAGATGCGAGGCAAGTATCGCAGCGCGATCTACAGTTCCGATGCGGAACAGAGGCGTGATATTGAAAGCAAAATCTACGACCTCTCGCGGCGAACCGGGGGTGCATTCGTGACACGTGCACTGATGCTTCGTGGTTTCAAACGCTCGGATGAACGGTTTCATGATTACTATCGGACGAACCCGGATAGACCATTTTGTCAGACTTACATTGACCCTAAGCTGGCAAAGCTTCGTGCGGGTTTTGCGCAATATTTAGAAACATCGGACACCAGAACAGATGCCTGAACTCATTCTACTGATCCTCTTGGCTTTCGTGAGTTATTCACTGCTGAGCAAGGGGATATCACGAACGATTCTGACTTTGCCGCTTTTGTTTGCAGCCTTTGGCTTAGCGTTGTCGGGCCAGATCAAATCCTCGCTGCCGCCGGAGGTGATGCACGAAGGCAAAAAGCTTCTGGCCGAAGTCACCCTGGTTTTGATCCTCTTTTCCGACGCCAGCCACGTTCGGTTTCGGCGGCTGGCAGCATCTTGGAGCATCCCGGCGCGTATGCTCCTGATCGGCATGCCACTGTCTATCGGACTTGGCGTTATCGTTGCTTACCTCATCTTTCCTGCAGCCGGGCTTGCCATGGCGCTGCTGACTGCGGCGGTTCTGACACCTACCGATGCCGCCCTGGGTCAATCGGTTGTCTCAAACCCCGAGGTGCCCGAGCGCCTGTCCCAAACCATCAACGTTGAAAGTGGGTTAAATGACGGTTTGGCGCTTCCATTTGTTCTGCTCGGTGCCATTCTCGCGTCAGCGGGTTTCGGTGAAGCCCAGACCGACGGATTGGCATTCGAGGCTATAACCGAGGTGATCCTCGGCCCCATTGCAGGCATAATTATTGGCTGGGGCCTTGCTTATGCAATGGATCGGGCCCAGAACCGCGATCTTATGAACGAAGCGGCGGGTGGCGTGGTGTTTCTTGTTGCCGCGTTTTCATCCTTCTTCCTGGCCGAACTGATCCACGGAAACGGTTTCATCGCGGCCTTTGTGGGCGGCATGGTTTTTGGCAATACTTATCGCCATGACATCCATTTCATCAGCGAATTCATGGAAGGCGCGGGGCAGATTCTGACCATGTGCGCATTCCTGGTTTTTGGAGCGATCCTGCTGCCGGACGGTCTGGCACATGCAACTGCGGGCACGGTGTTGCTTGCGCTTTGCTTTCTTACATTTGTGCGCATGGTCCCGATCTTCGTCTCGTTGACTGGCTCTGGGCTTCCTGCGCGGGAAAAGTTGTTTCTGGGCTGGTTCGGACCGCGCGGTTTGGCGTCGATCCTGTTTACGCTTTTGATGATGGATGCCTATGATTTTCCAACCGAAAACGAGCTGCTGGCCGCTGTTTCGCTGACCGTTGGCCTTTCAATCTTGCTGCACGGCATCTCGGCAACGCCTTTGGCAAACCGTATCGGGCGCATGGTGTCGAAATAGAACGCAGCAATCACGGGAACCAGAAGGGAGAGCACGCGTGAGTGATCCGTTCGAAATCGCCAAGGAGATCACTGTCGCAGCCACCTACGGCTCCGCGCGCCGAGCTCTCGTTCCCGCGGGGCGCAAAGCTTTCACGGACGGTGTGATGCGCAATCGGCCTAAATGCAGCACCATTACCGATACTTCTGCGCGTTGCGGTTAAGCTTTGCCTGATGGCTCGGGCTGAGCTGCCGGCTCAAAGGACCTTTGCTTCTACCCGTTTTGTAGAGCGGACGGATCGCGCTGGAACTCGGACGGCGTGACGCCGAATCTTGCCTTGAACAAGCGCGAAAACTGCGCTTGGTCAGCAAAGCAAAAACGGTAGGCGACCTCAGAGATCGGAAGGTCTCCTGCGGCTTGAAGGCGATCACGCGCAGCGATCAGCCTTTGATCACGAATCTGCTGACTGACTGTACCATTCACGTCTTTGAACAGGTCATGCAGATACCGCTTCGAAATTCCGCAGTTTTCAGCGATCAGATCGGGGGACAGCCCCGGGTTCTTCAGGTTGGATCTGATGAACTTTTCGACGCGGGACAGATGCGCGGCACGCACCGAAGAAAAGCTGCTTTCTTTGGCATTGGAAGTTTCGTTCAGGGCCAAGCCGAGAAGCTCTAACAAGTGACGCCCGACGGTGTCGCCGCTCGCTCCGGTAAGCATTTCGATCTGGCCCTGTGTGCTGTTCACCAAAGACGCAAAAAGGCTGGCGGTCCCTTGTGTTGCGTCGATTACTCGGGCGCAGAAACGATCGGGCTGTCTTACCCTTTCAGATAGGGCCGCCCGGCTGACTTTTAGAACGAACAGGTCGTTCGGCCGGTTGTAGTGAAAGCGATAAGGTTCATCGCCACGCTCGATTATGAAACCGCCAGGATCGCACCTTACTTCTCGACCCATTTGGCGAAACTCTACTGGCGTCACGCGTGGGAGAGTTACCAGGTACGCTTCCTGTTGCGCATCTTTGATGTGGGACTTCCGGCGCTCGTAGCAGACTGGATCTGATGCCAGCCTTGAAAGGCTTACATGGCCCAGCTGTGAACGGGTTAGTGTCCCGTCGAAATGGATCGGATCCTGAAATTGCAGCTCGAGTGGGAAGTACGACTCGGCAACCACCTCATTCCATTTACTGGATCGATGCTGCGGTTCAATATTCGATGTTGAGAAGCAAAGTCCCAAGCTCAATCGGTCCTCCCACGCTCACTATTATTACGAAACGCGTAAGAAAACAAAGCAAATTCACCTGCTGCACTCTGCGTCAAGCCGTATTGCGCTCTGCGTCAAGACCCGGGGTCGACTGTCTGGAATCCTGTTCTGTGAGATCGACGTGCAGGAGGAGCGCGCCGAGTCGGGAGGAAATACATCGCCCACTGGCGGCCCCTCTGCGCCCAAGCAGAGGATCGAAACTCATGACTAAAAAACAAGTGGACCCGATCACGCTTTCGGTGGTGAGAGGCGTATTGGAAACGACACAGCGCGAAATGACTCTTGCGTTGGAAAAAACCGCACGGAGTTCGGTGTTCAACCTGGCGCACGATTACTCCACCGCGCTTTTCAACCACACGCCAGAAATGATCCTGCAAGGTCAGGATATACCGATCCATCTTGGCAGCCTTATTCCGGCGATGAAGTCGGTCGCCAATTTCTTCGAGGGCGATATCCACGAAGGCGATCTGATCCTGCACAATGATCCCGCCTATGGTGGCAGCCACATCATCGACACCTGCATGTATTACCCGGTGTTTTATGAAGGCGAGCTGGTGTTCTGGACCGTCTGCAAGGGGCATCTGACCGATATCGGTGGGCCGGTGCCTGCGGGTTACAATCCTGAAGCGAAAGAGATCTTTGCCGAAGGTCTTCGCATTCCGCCGATCAAGCTGTGGGACAAGGGTGTTCCGCGCAATGACATCATGAACATGCTGCTGACCAACATGCGGGCGCGGCGCGATCAGGAAGGCGACTTCAATGCGCTGATCGGGGCCTGCCAAGTGGGTGCCCGCAATCTGACTGCGCTGATGGACAAATACGGGAAGGACGTGGTGCAGGACTGCATTGCCGAGCTTCTGGACATGGCCAACGCGCATATGAATGGCCTGATCGAACAGGTGCCAGACGGCACCTATTCGGGCACGGCCATTCTGGAAGACGCGGGCCACGGGTTTGGTGATTTCGACATCACCGCGACCGTGACGATCACCGGCGACAGCTGCCATATCGAGATCGAAAGCCCGCCGCAGGTGCCTTATTTCATCAACTCTTACGAGGGGAACTCGTATTCCGGGGTTTATCTGGGCCTGATGATGTTCGCACAATTGCCGCCGCCTTATAACGAAGGGCTGTATCGCAATGTGACGGTCGATATGGGCAAGAAGGGCACATTGTGCAACGCGCAGTCACCCGCGCCACATATGAACTGCACCACCACGCCGATGGAAACGTTGACCGATGCGGTGCGTCTGGCCTTTGAACAGGCGGCGCCCGAAAAGGTTTCGGCCAGTTGGGGCCATGCCAATGGCTGCAACATTGCCGGTTGGGACACCCGTCACGACGAAGAATATGTGACGATGGTTCTTGCCTCGATCATCTCGGGTGCCGGGGCAACCGCCAGCCAGGACGGTTGGCACGCCTGTGGTCCGGAGTGCTGCTTTGGTGCACTGACATCCGGCGATATCGAGATGCTGGAGCATTCCTATCCCATCATCATTCACGAGTATGGGCTGATGACGGATTCAGGAGGTGCCGGAAAGTTCCGGGGCGGATCGGGCACCCGTTGGGAGGTCGAACCGCTGGATCAGGACATGACCCTTGTCACGTTTGGCGAAGGCCGTCGCATTCCTGCCATGGGCGCAGCAGGGGCAAAATCGACGATGGTCGAGAAGAAAGTCGGTCGCCTTGAAGTTACCAGGGGCGGCGAAACCCAGGTCATCACAGACAACGTGATTGAAACCATTAAGCCCGGGGAGCGCGCCGCGAACATCAATCCCGGTGGCGGCGGCTATGGCAACCCGTTTGAGCGCGAGGTTCAGAAGGTGGTCGCCGATATTCGCAACGGTCTGGTGTCAATCGAGGGGGCGCGTCTGGACTACGGCGTTGTCATCTCCGATCCCGATTTGCTCACCGTTGACGAAGACGCCACGGCAGCAGCGCGCGCGGCTGCCTAAAGCCCCAAACAGAAAAGGAAAACTCACATGCGTAGTCAATATCGTTTGGGCATTGATGCCGGCGGCACATTCACCGATTTCATCCTGGCGGACAAAACCGGCGGCACTCAGATCTTCAAGGTGCTTTCCACGCCGACCGAGCCAACAAAGGCCATCCGCAATGGGCTGGCGTTGATCGCAGAAGAAACCGGGTTGAGCGCCGAAGATATCGTTTCCAACTCCGACCTGTGCATCAATGGCACAACTGTTGGACTTAATGCTCTGATCACACACACCGGCGCGAAGACTGCTTTGATCGCGACCAAGGGCCATCAGGACTCGATCGAGATCCGGCTTGGCCACAAGGAAGATGGTTACAGATACGATCCGGATTATCCGCCCGCAACGATGCTGGTGCCGCGTCACCTGCGCAGAGGTGTCAGCGAGCGGGTGATTTCCGATGGATCCGTCAAGACACCGCTGAACGAGGAAGAGGTTCGCGACGCTTGCCGCTATTTCCTTTCGGAAGGCGTTGAGTCTGTGGCCATCAGCTTCGTCTGGTCGGTTCTGCATCCGGAACACGAAAACCGGGCGGCCGAGATTGTCCGAGAGATGATGCCTGATGTGCGTTTGACCATCGGGTCGCAGCTTTACCCACAAGTGCGGGAGTATACGCGCACGTCCACGTCGATCGTGAATGCCTATCTGGCACCGATCCTGCAGCGTTATGTCGAGGCGATTGACGCCTATTTCCGCGAGTTGGGGTCAAAGCATCCCGTGCGCTACTTCCAGTCCAACGGTGGATTGGCGCTTGGCAAGGTGGTCAGCGATCAATCGGTCTATGCCATCAATTCAGGCCCCGCGTCCGCGCCGCAAGCCGCCCTTGAAGTTGCGAAACCCTGGGGTGACAAGAACATCATCACCTGTGACATGGGCGGCACTTCGTTTGATATTACCTTGACCAAGAACGGCAAGGCCAACGTCAACAAAAACATCGACTTTCTGCGGTATCGCATCGGCATTCCAATGATCCAGGTCGAGACATTGGGGGCCGGGGGCGGTTCGATTGGCTGGATCGATGAAATGGGCCTGATGCAGATGGGTCCGCAGTCGGCTGGATCCGAGCCAGGCCCCGCATGCTATGGGCAAGGGGGCGAGAGGCCAACGACAACAGATGCCAATCTGGTTCTGGGATACCTCAACGCTGATGGATTGGTCGGTGGTCGGTTGCCGCTTGACGTCGACAAGGCGCGTTCTGCCATCCGCACCCACCTGGCCGACCCGCTTGGTATCAGTGTCGAAAAGGCCGCTTACGGCATGTTCACCATCGTGAACAACAACATGGTGAATGCGATCCGGCGCGTGTCGGTCGAACGGGGGTATGACCCACGCGACTTCGTGCTTATGGGCGCAGGTGGCGCGACGGGGGCCCATATCACGGCTCTGGCCCGAGAGATGGGTATTTCCAAAGTTTTGATTAACAAACTGGCTTCGGGTCTTTGTGCCTATGGCCAGATCATCTCGGATGTAAAATACAACTACATGGCACCAGCTCCGATCCGTTTGCAGGGGGCCGAGGCCGCCAAAACACTTGACGGGCTGTTCAATGGGCTTGAAGGGCGTGGCCGTTCAGATCTTGCGGGTGACGGATTTGGTGACGACGACATTTCGATAAGCCGCACGCTCGATATGCGTTACGTCGGGCAGGTGCACGAATGTACCGTCGAGATCGGTCCGTTCGAGGTTACGGAAGAAACGCTTGGGGACATCAAGGCAGCGTTCCACGCGCGCCACAAGGAGCTTTACACCTACGATGAACCTCATAACTCGGTCGAAGTCGTAAACGTCGAAAGCGCCATCACCGGGCATGTGGCCAAGCCTGATCGGATGCACATTGCAGCAGGCAATGGTGCCGAGTCCGCGCGGAAAGGGCACCGGGACATGGTGTTCAACGCAGACGGGGTTCCCCAACAAACACCGGTGTACGATGGGTCCGCACTCGGGGCGGGTGACACGCTGCAAGGTCCGGCGGTCATCGAGGAAGTGACCACCACAATCGTGGTCGAACCCGGCTGGACCGTCAATCTGCACGAAACCGGCACCTATGTGCTCACGGCGGATGCCAAGGCGTCAGAGTCGGTCGCGGCCAAGAAGCTGGTTGAGGCCTGAGCCGTGACCGGGTTGATCCAACAAGCTACCTCCCTGATGGCGTCTGGGGTGACGGTACAATTCGGCGGGTTCAAAGCCCTAACCGATATCTCCCTCACCATCACTTCAGGCGCCGTCCATGGGCTGATCGGGCCGAATGGCGCCGGTAAAACGACAATGGTTAACGTGCTGACCGGTTTTCAGGCGTCCACGTCGGGCCGGGTCACTTTGGGCGGGCGTGACGTCGGCGGTTTGCCGGCGCACGAGCTCAGGCGACAGGGAATTGCCCGAACCTTTCAGGCCGGGCGTCTTTTTGCCGGGCTAGACGTTCTGGACAATCTTGCGGTGACTGGGGTTGGGCTTGGGCATTCTCGAAGGGCCTCTGAGATCGAGGCGTTTCGCGTTCTGGAAAGCATGGGCGTTGCACATCTTGCCGAAAGGCAGGCCGCAGGGTTGCCGTATACAGACGAACGTCGGATCGGCATTGCGCGGGCTTTGATGTTCTCGCCTGCCTTTCTGTTACTGGACGAACCAGCAGCAGGCATGTCGGAGGCTGAAGCCGAGGATTTGGCCCAACTCATCAAGCGTATCGCAGAAGACTTCGGCACCGGCGTTCTGTTGATCGAGCACAATGTCGGGTTGGTATTGTCCGTCACCAGCCATGTCTATGTGCTTGATGCAGGACAGATGATCGAAGAAGGCGATCGCTCTGTCATCACCAGCAGCCAGAAAGTCCGCGACGCCTATTTCGGGGCAGATCAGGAGGCTGCGTGATGTCGAAACTCGGTATCTTCGATCTGTCCGTAAGATATGGAAAGGTGCCTGCAATCAACGACCTGTCCTTGCAGGTCGAAGAAGGGGAACGTGTCTTCATTTCCGGGCCGAACGGGGCGGGAAAATCGTCGCTTTTGAATGCGATCAGCGGGGCCGTCCCAACATCTCACGGACGGATCGAGTTGGACGGCGATATGCTGACCGGCCGGGCTCCGGAAGCCATTGCGCGCCTTGGGCTGAGCATGGTTCCCGAAGGCCGCGAAATCTTTGGCAGCTTGACGGTTGAAGAAAACCTTAGGGTTGGCACCGGATTGCGCCGCGACGCGGAAGCCGTTGACTCTGATATGGAGGACGTCTTCGAGGCTTTTCCAATCCTCCGAGAGCGCCGCAGTGCTGCTGCCGGGGCGCTTTCCGGCGGTCAGCAGCAGATGCTGGCAATTGGCCGCGCTTTGATGACCAATCCAAAGTTGATGATGGTTGATGAACCATCGCTTGGGCTTGCGCCAAAAATAGTCGATCAGGTCTATGAAACGCTTTGCCAGCTTCAGGAAGAACGCAGCCTGACATTAATCATCGTCGAGCAAAGCTCGCTTCGCGCCGCACGAGTCGGTGGCCGCATGATTTTGATGCGTGGCGGCAGTGTTGTCGGCGAAGGCAATGCCGCCGACATGGTCGACCGTGACGCGTTGGCCCAAGCCTATTTCGGAAACCCTAAATGCAAGGAGGTCAACTCATGACCAACTTTGCGCAGCTTTTCTTTGATGCCGCGTCCCTTGGTGGACTTTACGCCATGGCGGCTCTTGGCATCGCGCTGATCTTTGGCGTCATGAACCTGGTGAACTTTGCCCATGGCGAATACATCGCGTTCTGCGTTTTTGCACTGATCGTCCCATCAACGGATGCCGTGGCGGTGATGTTTCTGGGGCGTGCACCGGCGGTTCTTCTGGTTCCGTTGATTTTGGTCATTGGCGGCATGATTGCTGTCGCGTCAGAATATGCCGTCTTCCGGCATCTTCGAAACGCTGATCCGGTGGCCATGATGATTTCGTCGTTCGCGCTCGGTTTTGTCATTCGCAATGTTCTTCTGGCAACCTATGGCGGGCGCCCGAAGGCGATCAGCCTGTGGCCCGAACTGAACACACCCGTTCAGATTGCTGGCGCCAGCGTGCCGCTTCTTCAGGTGATCGTGATCCTGACCACGCTTCTTGTAGTTGCCGCACTGGCGTTCCTTTTGAAGAAGACAAGGCTCGGCCTTGAGATGCGCGCGGCGGCTGAGAACTTCACGATGGCGCGGCTTCTGGGTGTCAGGGCTAACGTCGTTATCACGGGCGCGTTCGCCCTTTCCGGTGCTTTGGCGGCGGCAGTGGCTTTGATTATGGCGACCCAAACCGGGGTTGCCGATGTCCGGATGGGTGGGCAGATCATGCTCGTCGCTTTCATTGCCACTGTGATTGGCGGGCTGGGAAGCCTGCCCGGAGCCGTTGCAGCGGGTTTCCTGATAGGGGGCGTGTCCGTTCTTTTGCAGGCGTTCCTGCCCCTTGAGGCGCGGCCCTTCCGCGACGCCTTCCTGTACACGCTGGTCATTGCTTGCCTGCTTTTGCGTCCGCAGGGGCTGTTTGTTCCTGCCTCAGCCAAACCGAGGGTCTGAGATGGCTTCCAAACACCAAGAAAACCGCTTCGCGGCCTATTCCACGCCAATTATTCTGGCGGCAATCCTCCTTGCCTTGGTTCTTCTTGTCGTTGCTTTCGGCGACAAGGCGCTTGCTCGGACAGCCGCGGAAACACTGATCCGCGTCACACTGGTGGTGGGCCTTTGGATCTTCGTCGGCAATTCCGGGGTCATCAGCTTCGGTCACGCGGGATACATGGCAGTCGGGGCTTATTGCTCTGCCTGGTTTACGCTGCGACCGCAGATGAAATCACTGTTTCTGCCCGATCTTCCGGGTTGGCTTCTTGAAGCGCAGTGGCCCGTCTTGCCCGCTGCCATTGCCGCCGGGCTGCTCGCTGCTGCCGTTGCCCTGCTGTCAGGGGCTGCAATCTTGCGACTCTCTGGGATTGCCGCGTCAATCGCGACATTCGCATTTCTGGCGATCATCAATACGGTCTACTCAAACTGGGAGGGGGTCACCGGGGCCACGTCCTCGGTTGTGGGTCTGCCGCGATATGTCGACCACTGGGTCGCACTTGCCTGGGCAGTTACAGCGATCCTTGCTGCCAATATCTACGCGAACTCCGCCTCTGGTCTGGCTCTGCGTGCCACGCGCGAAGACGAGGTTGCAGCCCGGGCGTCGGGCATCAACATGTATCGTCACCGGCTGCTGTCGCTGGTCATCTCGGGCTTCTTCACGGGCGTTTCGGGGGCACTTCTGGGCCATTCCATAGGGGTTCTCAATCCGGATAGTTTTTACCTTGGGATCACATTTATCTCACTGGCGATGCTTGTCGTGGGAGGGATCGGGAGCCTTTCTGGCGCGGTCATCGGCGTGATCGTGCTGTCGACGGTCATCGAACTTCTGGTTCGGGCCGAACAGGGTTTTGCAATTGGCTCGGCCGAATTTGCCCTGCCTTCCGGCAGCCAGGAAATCCTGATCGGCCTGATCATGGTTCTTGTCCTGATTTTGCGCCCCTCGGGCCTGTCGGCAGGCCGTGAATTCAAACTGAGGCTTAAGCTGCCTCACAAAACGCTCGCAAATGAGCAAATCCCTTCCAACAGAGGAGAAATCAAATGAAGAAATTAGCTTATGCGGCAGTGCTTGCCGCGCTTGCTCTACCCGCCTGGGCAGAGGACGACATCACCGTTGGCTTCGCGATCGCACAATCTGGCTGGATGGAAGCCTATGACACGCCAGCGGTTACCGCGGCGAGGATTCGCATTGAAGAAATCAATGCGAGCGGTGGCCTTCTGGGCCGTCAGATTGCCTGGGTAGAAGCAGACACCAAAACGGACCGCGATCAGTCTGCCAGGGCAGGCCTTCAAGTTATTGATGAGGGTGCCGACATGATGGTGGTGAGTTGCGATTACGACTTCGGCGCCCCGGCCGCGCTGTCGGCGGAAGCGCAAGGTATGGTTTCGTTCTTCCTGTGCGCCGAGGATGTCAAAGCTGGCATCCAGGGGGTGGGGCCCAACGCCTTCTCGGGATCGGTGTTGGCGGCGGTTCAAGGCGCAACGATGGCAGAATGGAGCCACGCCACGCGCGAGGCCCGCACCGGTTACGTGCTTCTCGACACAACAATCGAATACAACAAAGGCATCTGCACCGGGTTTGACTGGATGTTCCCGACACTCGACGGAACTGAAATAGTTGGTCGGGACACGTTCAAGAATGGCGATGCTTCGATCGCCAGCCAGATTACCCGGATCAAGGCATTGGAGCAGGAGCCGGATGTTATCATGCTGTGCTCCTATATCCCCGGCGCTGCCTCGGCGGTGCGTCAAATTCGAGCAGCCGGTATCAACTCACTTATCCTCAATGGATCAGCGGTTGACGGTTCTTACTGGCTGGATGCCGCACCTAACCTTTCAGGGTTTGCTGTCCCTGTTCAGGGGTCAATCTACGGCGATGATCCGCGGCCGGAGGTCGAGGCCTTCAACGCAGCATATGAAGCCGCAACCGGCGCACGCCCAGCCAGCCAATATGCTTATCCGGGCTACGTTCTTATCGACCTTTGGGCCAAGGCTGTTGAACGTGCGGGAACGCTTGACGGCGCGGCTGTAACTGCCGAACTCGAACAGATGCAAAACGAGCCGACAGCATTCGGACCGCGCACCTTCACCAGTGAGTTGCACCACCAAAACTCGGCGGAAATGCAAATTGTCGAGATTACCGATGGTTCGCCTGCTGTGGTGGGAAGCTGGACGATAAGTCAGCCTGTTCCGCTCGATGTGCTGTTGCGGTAACCAATGAATCTCTGGCGGCGATTGAATTTTTGATCGCCGTCACACCAGATTTTCACAGACTTGATTGAAGAATTTATTGAGTGCAGCCCGGGTTGATTTTCCGAAGCACTCTAAAGGCCACGACGCGCCGTCATCCATCATCGTGTCAGGCAGGGCCGCAGTAAGTGAACGTATGCGCGGATTGCGCGATAAAAAATTTCGCTGGAAGGCCGTTCGATCCGGGCTTACCTTCCAGCATCATGGATAAGCCAGACTCGATCCTTTCCCTTCTTCCGGCCCGCCTGAAACAAGCGCGGCAGGCGCAGGGGTTGTCGCTGGATGCGGTGGCCAAGCTGTCAGGCGTGTCGCGCAGCATGGTCAGCCAGATCGAGCGGGGCGAATCTTCGCCAACCGTATCGACCTTGTGGAACCTGACCCGCGCCCTGCAGGTGGATTTCGCTGGGCTTTTGGAAGAACAGGCGGGCAGTCGGATCGAAGTGTTGCGCGTCGATGAGGTGCCGACGATCGAAAATCATGGGGACGGTTGCACGATCCGCATTCTGTCGCCACCGGAAGACGCGGGGCGTCACGAGGTCTATGAATTGCGGTTTGCCGATGGGGGCATGCTGGAGTCAGAGCCGCATGCCTGTGGCACGAAAGAGAACCTGACAGTGATCGAGGGCGTATTGACCGTGACCAGCGGCGATGCGTCGAACCGTTTGAACACTGGCGAGACAGCCCGCTACGCGGCGGATGTGCCGCACCGGTTGCAGGCCGTCGGGCAGGCGCGGGCGTTTCTTGTCGTCAAAGGTGTTTGACTGGCCCTGAACCGGTTGCCCGGCTTGAGTTATCCCGTATTGCGGAATGTTATCCGTTATAGTAGCAAGATCGCGAAAATCAGAGGAGCACCCCATGTCTGACCGTTTTCTCACCGATCTGAAATCCACGCTCGCAGGGATCGAGGCCGACGGCCTGATGAAGCGCGAACGTCTGATCACGTCACCGCAGGGGGCCGAAATCTCGGTGGGGGGGCAAGAGGTTATCAACTTGTGCGCCAACAATTATCTGGGGCTGGCCGATCATCCCGACTTGATCCGTGCCGCGCGTGACGTGATGGACGACAAGGGGTTCGGCATGGCCTCGGTCCGGTTCATCTGCGGCACGCAGGATTTGCACCGGGAGCTGGAGCAGAAGCTGGCGGCGTTTCTGGGCAAGGACGATTCGATCCTGTTTGCGGCGTGTTTCGATGCGAATGGCGGGTTGTTTGAACCGCTGTTGGGACCAGAGGATGCGATTGTCTCGGACGCGCTGAACCATGCCTCGATCATCGACGGGATACGGCTGTGCAAGGCGCGGCGTTTTCGGTACGCGAACAACGACATGGGTGATCTTGAGGCGAAGCTGAAAGAGGCGCGCGAGGGCGCGGCGCGGCATGTGATGATCGCGACCGATGGCGTCTTTTCGATGGATGGGTATCTGGCCAACCTGCCGGAAATCACGCGATTGGCGCGGGAATATGATGCTGTGGTGATGGTGGATGATTGCCACGCGACCGGATTCATGGGGCCGCGCGGGGCGGGGACGCCGGACCATTTTGGCGTCGATGTGGACATTCTGACCGGCACCTTGGGCAAGGCTTTGGGTGGCGCGCTTGGCGGCTATATCGCCGGGCCGCAACCGGTGATCGACCTGCTTCGCCAGCGGGCGCGGCCTTACCTGTTTTCGAACGCGCTGCCTCCGTCGATTGTCGCAGCGGGGCTTGAGGCGATCCGGCTGGTTGAAGAGGGCATCGAACTGCGCACCCGTCTGTTCGAAAACGCGCGCTATTGGCGCGACGGGTTAAGCAAGCTGGGTTTCGATCTGCTGGACGGTGAGCATCCGATCATCCCGGTGATGCTGGGCGAGGCGCCTTTGGCGCAGAAGATGGCGGCCGGTTTGTTTGACGAAGGCGTCTATGTGTCGGGCTTCTTCTATCCGGTGGTGCCGCATGGAAAGGCGCGCATTCGCACCCAGATGAGCGCCGCGCTGACCACCGGCCAGCTTGACCGCGCGCTGACCGCCTTCGCCAAGGTCGGTCGCGATTTGGGAGTGATCAAATGAGCCTGCCAAACACGATGAAAGCCCTGGAAAAATCCAAGCCCGAGGAAGGGCTTTGGATGGTGCAAGCGCCGGTGCCGGAAATCGGCCCGGATGACGTTCTGATCCGCATCAACGCCACCGGCATTTGCGGCACGGATATCCACATCTGGAATTGGGACGAATGGGCCGAAGCCACGGTCCCGGTGCCGATGATCACGGGGCACGAGTTTGCGGGCGAGATCGTCGAGCTTGGCCGCAATGTGACCGGGCTTGAGATCGGGCAGCGGTGTTCGGGCGAAGGCCATGTGGTCGGCACGGAAAGCCGCCAAAGCCGGTCAGGCAAGTTCCATCTTGATCCCGGCACGCGGGGGATCGGCGTGAATGTGCAGGGGGCGTTTGCCGAATACCTGCGGCTGCCTGCGTTCAACGTGGTGCCTCTGCCCGATGATATTCCGGACGAGATCGGCGCGATCCTCGACCCGCTGGGCAATGCTGTTCACACGGCGCTGAGCTTCGATCTGCTGGGCGAGGATGTGTTGATCACCGGCGCGGGGCCAATTGGCATCATGGCCGCTGCGGTGGCCCGTCATGCGGGCGCGCGGCATGTGGTGATCACCGACATCAACCCCGACCGGCTGAAGCTGGCGGAACATGTCTGCCCCAATATCCGCACCGTGGATGTCACCCGCGAAGACTTGCGGGACGTGATCCACGAGCTGGGCATGAAACAGGGCTTCGATGTCGGGTTGGAAATGTCGGGCAGCCAGCAGGCGCTGGACCAGATGGTTGAAAGCCTGATCATGGGCGGCAAGATCGCACTTCTGGGTATTCCGCCGGGCAAGTCCCCGGTCGACTGGTCGCGTATCGTGTTCAAGGCGATCACCATCAAGGGCGTCTATGGCCGCGAGATGTTTGAAACCTGGTACAAGATGATCGCGATGCTGCAAAACGGGCTGGACGTAAGCCGGGTGATCACCCATCGCATGGGCGTGGACGAATTCAAGGACGGCTTTGCCGCAATGAAATCCGGCCTGTCGGGCAAAGTGGTGCTGAACTGGCGGTGAAGTCCAGAAGGGGTTATCGCAGCGGGATCGGGCGCTGTTCCTCGATCGCCTCCATCGCGAAATAGGATGTGACGGTCTCAAGCTCGATATTCCCGATCAGGCGCTTATAGACATCGTCGTAACCGGCCATGTTGCTGACCACGATTTTCAGCAGGTAGTCGTATTCACCGCCGATGCGGAAAAAGTCGATTACTTCCGGGATGGCAGAGACATGGTTGCGGAACTGGCGCAGCCAATCGGATGAATGATGCCGCGTCTTGATCAGTGAAAAGACAACGAAGCCACCGCCCAGTTTCTCGCGGTCAATCACCACGGTGCGGTTTCGAATCGCACCCTTGGCCTCCAACGCCTTGAGCCGCCGCCAACAGGCGTTTTGCGACAGACCGACCTTGTCGGCCAACGCCCGCTGGGATTGTGCGGCGTCGCGTTGAAGCTCTTCCAGGATGCGATAGTCAAATTGATCGAATTTAGGGGCCATAAAACGATTATATGACCCAAAATACTAATTTCAATGGTAAAGAACTGTGAAGATTTTTGAAAATTTTGCGTCATGATGGTTGGAAGCAATCAGAGGATAACATGACGGCTCTCGATGATTTTAAGGTGGCGCTGAAAAGTGCCGATATTCACGAACAGATCCGCAAGGGGCTGATCGGTGAAGACGCAAAGATTGATGGGCCGTTTGGGTCAAAGCCGTTGATTTATGCTGACTACGTCGCGTCTGGGCGGGCGCTGTCGCAGGTCGAAGATTTCATCCGTGACCGTGTATTGCCCTATTATGCGAACACCCACACGCAAGCGTCGTTCTGCGGTGAGTACATGACCAAACTGCGCGAAGCCGCACGGGCCGAGATTGCCCGCCTGACCGGCGCAGGACCGGGCATGAGCGTGGTTTTCACGGGGGCGGGGTCGACCGCCGGGATCAACCGGATCGTTGGCCTGCTGGACCTGGCCGCGATGGTGGCAGAGGGGCAACGGGTGGTGGTTCTGACCGGCCCGTATGAACATCATTCCAATATCCTGCCGTGGCGCGAGACCGGCGCCGAAGTCATCGAGATTGCCGAGGCGCAAGCTGGCGGTGTCGACATGAACGATCTGGCGCGGGCACTTTGGGCGGCCAAGGGTGCGGCGCAGATTGTCGGCACCTTTTCGGCGGCGTCCAACGTCACCGGTATTCTGACCGATGTAGATGCGGTGACGCGGATGCTGCGCAGCCATGGCGCACTGGCGATATGGGATTACGGCTGCGCCGGTCCCTATTGCGAGATGGACATGAAGCACGGCAGCGATGCCCAGAAAGATGCCATCGTATTTTCGGTTCACAAATTTCCCGGCGGTCCCGGATCCAGCGGCGTCGCGGTGATCCGAGACGAGATCGCCCGCCGTGCCACGCCGACTCTCCCCGGCGGCGGCACGGTCAGTTTCGTGTCGCCCTGGGGGCATGTCTACTCCGACAGCCTTGCAGCGCGCGAGGAGGGTGGCACGCCGAACGTGATCGGCGATATTCGCGCCGCATTGGCAATGCTGGTGAAAGAGGCGCTGGGGCAGGACTGGCTGGACCAGCGGCAAGCCGCACTTCGGGCGCGGGCGTTGAAGGTCTGGTCGGCGAATGACCGCATTCAGGTGTTGGGCAAACCCGAAGCAGACGCGCTGCCGATTTTTTCCTTTCGCGTGCGGGACGGGCAGGGCGCGCAGATACATCACCAGTTCTTTACCCGGCTGCTGAGCGACCTGACCGGTGTGCAGGCGCGGGGGGGCTGTGCCTGTGCCGGGCCTTACGGTCACCGGCTTTTGGGTCTGGGCAAGGCCGATTCCGATGCCACTATGGCGGCTTTGGAACTGGGCGAAGAAACCGCCAAGCCCGGTTGGATACGATTGAACCTTTCCGCCTTGATGACGGACGAAAAGGCAGATTTGGTCGTTCAGGCGGTGGACGATCTGGCCCGGATCGCTCAAGATTATGCGGCACAGTACAACGTCGATACCAGTACCGCCCGTTTCAAAGCCCAAGCCTTACCCGAGGACACGCTTGCTTCATAACAAAACACTGCACTGACCGCATCAGCGCGGATCGATCAGGACGTGACGGACCACGACACTTGAAGGACAACCAATATGACACATGACACAGAGTCCCCGATAGACGGCCAAGGGCTACCGGTATTGGAGGCGCGGCTGCGCGAGGATCTGAAGTTCCTGTGCTGGCCGGGCAAGGACTGGGTGCCAGCCCGCGACGGGGTCAGCGATGTGGTGATCATCGGCGGTGGCATGTGCGGTATGGTGGCGTGGTTGGCGCTGAAGACCGGGGGCATTCACAACATGCGGGTGCTGGATCGCAGCCCCGAGGGGCTGGAAGGCCCGTGGCTGACCTATGCGCGGATGGAAACGCTGCGCTCGCCCAAGGAGCTGACAGGCCCGGCCTTTGGTCACGGCGCGTTGAGTTTTCAGGCGTGGTATCGTGCGCAGTTCGGCACCGAAAAATGGGACACGCTGGACAAGATTCCGCGCCCGATGTGGATGGAATACCTGCAGTGGTATCGGAAGGTGTTGAGCATTCCGACCGAGAACGGCGTGTCGGTCGATCTGGTTGAACCCGAGGGGGATTTGCTCCGCCTACATCTTTCGGGGGCCAAGGAAAAGTCGATCCTGTGCCGCAAGCTGGTTTTCGCAACGGGCCGGGATGGCACCGGGCAGCCGAATATTCCCGGATTTGTGCAGGATCTGGACCGCAAATACTGGGCACATAGTGCAGACGAGATCGACTTCACCGCGCTGAAAGGCAAGCGTGTGGCCGTGGTTGGCGTGGGCGCGTCTGCCGTGGACAACGCTGCCGAGGCGCTGGAACATGGTGCCGCCGAGGTGCGCCATCTGATCCGCCGCAAGGAAATGCCGACGATCAACAAGATGATGGGGATCGGCTCGTTCGGGTTCACCGCCGGTTATGCCAGCCTGCCGGATGAATGGCGCTGGCGTTTCATGCAGTATTCCTTTGCGACCCAAACGCCACCGCCGCATGGTTCAACCAACCGGGTCAGCCGCCATCCCAACGCCCATTTCCACTTTGGCAAGGCAGTGCAAACGACGGTCGAGACGAACGGAGCGGTTACGGTCGGGTTTGCCGATGGCACGTCCTATGACGCTGATTTCGTCATCCTTGGGACCGGTTTCACCATCGACCCCCTGTCGCGGACCGAGTTTGGCGATGCGGCGACCAATATCCTGCTGTGGCAAGATGTTTACACTCCGCCCGCGGACGAACCTTCGCGCGATTTGGGGCGGTTCCCGTATCTCAACGACGATTTCACCTTCCGCGAAAAGGTGCCGGGCACAGCGCCGTGGCTCTCGAACGTCTATTGCTTCAACTACGGTGCATCGGCCAGCCTGGGCAAGGTGTCGGGCGACATTCCGGGGATTTCGGAAGGGGCAAACTGGATGGCGCGCGAGATTGCGGCGAAGCTGTATGTCGAGGATGTCTCTGAACATTGGCAAGCGATGCTGGACTACGACACGCCGGAGCTGGATGGCAGCGAATGGATGCCGACCGACCTGATCACGGAAAGTGAGAAGGGGGAGGTTGCCTGATGGCTTTGGACACAACCGCGCTGCGACAGGCAGGTGTTGCAACCGATGGCACCTTGGCGGCTGCCATCGACGGGCGCGCCACCATCTTCGAAATGACGCAGGCCGCCGAAGAGGCCGTTCTGCGCCCACAGGACGCAGGCCCATGGTCGCATGAGTTGCGCGCGGCATTGGCGGCGCGGATTGCGGTGCTGAACGGTGAAACAGACCTGGCCACGCGATACGGCCAAGGGGCAGGTGCGTTCGCTGATCTGGCTGATCCGGCCGATGACGGGGCTGCACAGGGTTTGACCGAGGTTGTCGGCTTCATGGACAAGGTGGCGGCAGACACGCGCAATGTCGCGGCGGTTGATATCTTGGGCCTGCAAGCGGCAGGGGTGGCGGATGCCGACATCGTGCGGCTGGCAGAGTTGAATGCGTTCCTGGCCTATCAGCTCCGGGTGATTGCCGGGTTGCGGTTGATGAAAGGGGCGTTTGCATGACCAAGGTGATCACCAAATTCACCCGCAATGTCCCGCATTGGCAACCACGCGTGACTCCGGTGGACCTGAAAGAAGCGAGCGATGAGCAGTTGGATGCGCTGAAGGTCACGCCGTCAAACACCAAAGTGTCGGAATACGTTTTGACGCTGGCGCATGATGTGGAAAGCCTGAAGGTGCGTTCGCCGCTGTTTAATGCCATTATGTATGACAAGGGCGGGATGAGCCGCGCCGAGCGGGAGTTGGGTGCGCTTGGGGCCTCGATGGTCAATCATTGCATCTATTGCGCCGCCGTTCACGCCGCACGCCATGCGCAGCTTGAGAAATCGACTGACGTGACGGACAAGCTGTTCCGCGACGGTGCCAAGGCGGATTTGAGCACGCGGGACCGGGCGATTTTCGACTTTGCGGTGGCCTTATCCGAAGCTCCGTCACGGGCCGCGCCAGAGCATATGGACGCGCTGAAAGCCGCCGGGCTGGACGAGGCCGAGGTGCTGGACCTGATCCTGTCAGCGGCGCTTTTTGGCTGGGCAAACAGGCTGATGCATGTGCTGGGGGATCCGGTGCGCGTTGGCGAAACTAGAAACTGACCTATTTTCCTATATAACGGATGACATTCCGTTAAGATGGTGTAAGCTGGGGTTATAAGGACACGTTGTGAAAGGGTGGATGTGAGCAAGACGGTAGGACTGGCGGGCGCAGGCTCGATCGCGTTTGGAACGGCGGCGTTGTTGCACAAGGCAGGCCATGATCCGATGCTGTGGTCGCCCTCGGGCAAGGGCACGGCAGAGCTTGCTGATGGGGCTGTCCTTACTGCCGTTGGTGCTGTCGAGACATCGTTGACACCCCGCATCGCCGATAGTGCCGCGACGCTGGCGCGCGATAACGACGTCTTGATGATCGCGCTTCCCGGATACGGTCATAAGGCTGTGCTGGACGCTCTGGTCCCGCATATTGAACCGCGCCATCATGTGATCATCTCGTCCCACGCATCGCTTGGCGCTGTCTATCTGATGCAGAAGTTGGCTGCGCGAGGCGTGACCGTTCCGATTACCGCGTGGGGCACCACCGTCTGCACCGGCAGACGCCAATCGGGAACCGAGGTAAAGGTGAACACGGTGCGTAGCCGCGTCGACCTTTGCACCGTGCCGGAAGATCGGTCTGACGAGGCGTTGCGCCTGTGCCAAACGCTGTTTGGCGACCGGTTCCAACCCCGCGACGGGCTTTTGGCCATTTCGTTGTCGAACCTGAACCCGCAGAACCATATGGGGATCGCCTTGGGCAACATCACCCGGATGGAGCAGGGCGAGACATGGTCGCAAGGTCAGAACGTGACCCCCAAGGTGGGCCGATTGCTGGAAGAACTGGACCGCGAACGGCTGGAGATCGCGCAGGCGCTGGGGCTGGAGGTCAAAACGATCTTTGAGCATTTTCACCTGTCGTTTCATGTGCCTGTCGCCTCGATTTCCAAGATGAACCAGCAGATGCATGAACAGGGCAATGGCGGCGTTGGTCCGGCCACTGCCGACAGCCGTTATGTGACCGAAGACGTGCCCTATGGGCTGGTGCTGACCGCAGCACTTGGGCGGTTGACCGGCCACCCGGCAAAGCTGCACGAGGCCGGTATACAGATTTTCTCGGCCATGTATGGCAGGGATTTCGAAGCCGAGAATGAAATTCTGAAGGCGCTGGACCTTGACCGCTTCGACCTTGATGATCTGAAGCAGGCAGCCCGAACCGGCATGCTGTGCCAACCCGCCAGCGCCTGAGTACAACAAGATAAAAACCAAGAAGAAACCAACCACAAACCCAACAAGGAGACACCAAATGTCAAAACTGATTTATAATCGTCGCCGCTTCCTGGGCACAGCCGCCGCCACTGGCGCGGCGCTGGCGTCGCCCTTTTATCTGCGTCGCGCTGCGGCCCAGTCGGGTGGCGAGGTGAATATCTGGACCTACAATGATTTCGTACCCGCTGCGTTCAAAGAGCAGTTCGAGGCCGAGACCGGCATCAAGGTCAACGTGCGTCTGGTTGACGACCAGGGCAAACAGTTCAATCTGCTGGCCGCCGAGCAGCCGAACCCGACCGTTGATATCATGACGGTTGCCGGTCACCGCTTCCTGCAGTTCATCGACAGCGACCTTCTGGCGCCCTTGGATACGGATCGGCTGACCAATTGGGGCAACATCAACCCGACCTTCTCGGAAAGCGATTGGTCGACGATCAACGGCAACAAATGGGGTGCGCCAATCCTGTCTGGAATGGAGGTTCTGTCCTACAACACGGAACTGGTCAGCGAAGAAGAGGCGTTGACCTGGGACACGCTGTTTTCCGAGAAATACAGCGGTCAGACCGCCTATATCATTCAGGATATGATGTCGATCGTGATGCTGAAGATGGGGTATGACGGCAACATGGTTGCCTATCTGGATGACCCGGACAAGGCCGCCCAGATCGTCGAGGAAGCCAAGCAGTTCCTGATCGAGAAAAAGCCGCTGGTGCGCAAGTACTATGATGGTGGGGCAGAGTTCCAGCAAATGATGGTGAACCAGGACATCGCGTTGGGCCATTCCTGGAACGGTCCGGCTGCGGCGCTGATCAATGACGGCTTCCCGCTGGCAATGACAATCCCGCGCGAGGGTTCGTATGGCTTTGTTTACACCTACAACATCGCCAACAACGCACCGAATGCCGACAACGCCTATACCTTCCTTGATGCGATCCTTTCTTCGCCTGAGATTGGCGCGGCAATGACCAAAGCGTCAGGCTTCATCTCGACCTACAAGGACGCGTCGCAGCATCTGAACGACCTTGAGAAGAAGTCGACCTCGTTCCCGGAAGAGCAGCTGGCAAACCTGCAGTTCTTCCGCGCCGAGGCAAACGAGATGAAATACGGCCTTCTCGACCCTGCGGTCGAGGCGATCAAAGCCGCCTGATATCCTTTAGGAAACCTGTTCCTGTCCCGCCCAGTGCGGGGCGGGGGCCCTGACCTTCCGAAAGACCATCGAATGACCTATGACGCATCCTCGCAACGGGGCAAGCGCGCTGAGACGCTTGAGACCTCTGGCCGGACCTTTTGGGGCCGATTGGTGGAATGGGGGCCGTATCATACGCTGATGCGGCTGGCGACAGCCTCGCCCCGCCGCCAGTTCCTGATCCTCGCCGCCTTTCCGATCCTCTGGGTGCTGACCCAGCATCTTGGCCCAATGTTGCAGATGTTGCGGGTGTCGCTGACCGATGCCTATCCGGTGGCACCGGGGGTCGAACAGCACTTCACGCTGGACAACTACGCCCGTTTCTTTGGCGACAGCATCTTCTGGATGCCGTTCTTTCGAACGCTGGCCTTTGCCGGGGTGTTCACCTTCTGCACGCTGATCATCACCTATCCGGTGGCCTACTTTCTGGCCCGCCACGTCAGCCGCAAGAACCAGATGCTGTTTCTGCTGCTTCTGCTGATCCCGTTTTGGGTGGGCGAGATCGTGCGCACCTATGCGATCATGATCCTGCTGGGCAACACGGGCGCGGTAAACATGGTTCTGAAATGGGTGGGTCTGATCGACCGGCCGATCCCCTTTATGTACACCAGCTTCTCTATGGGCGTGGGCATTGTCTATCTGACCGCGCTCTACATGCTGCTGCCCTTGTACTCCGCGCTGGAAAAATTGCCGCAGAGCATGAATGAAGCCGCCGCCGATTTGGGCGCCGGGGCGTGGACGCGGTTCCGCCGCGTGTCGCTTCCCTTGACCATCGAAGGGATCTCGTCTGGCTGTACGCTGGTGTTCCTGATTTCGACCGGGTTCTATGCGACGCCGGTTCTGTTGGGCGGACCGTCCACCACGGTGTTTGCCGAAACCATCGCGGGCTTCTTCCATGTGGCCGGAGATGAATGGCCCACGGGTGCCGCTTTTGCCACGATCATGTTTGCGGCGGCATTGGTGATCACGGCGACGTTCCAGAGAGTGATGAATTCCTTGCGGAAGGGAGAACGGAAATGAATGATCGTCCAGAACTGTTTCGCGGCAACCGGATCTTCCTGAGCTGCACCTATTGGGCCTTTGTCCTTTATGTCTTCGTGCCGCTGTTCCTGATGATCCTGATGGGGTTCAAGGACTCGAAATTCATCGGCTTCCCTATCAAATCCTGGACATTGGATTGGTACACGGGCGTATTCGCCGATGCCGAGGTTCTGTCGACCTTTGGCTATTCGGTTGCTATCGCGGTTCTATCAACGCTGATTTCGGTGATTGTCGGCACATGGATCGCGGTGCTGCTTGAGGGGCGCAAATTCCTTGGCCGAACTGCGATCTTCGGAATGACCGTGCTGCCTGCGCTGGTGCCGGGGATCATCTCGGCCATCGCCTTCCGTATCTATGCCCGCTATCTGGGGATCGAGCCGGGTATGGGCGCGATTGTCTGGGCGCATGCCGTCCACAACGTGCCCTTCGTGGTGCTGGTGGTGATGGCGCGCCTGTCGACCCTGCCGAAAAGCCAGATTGAAGCCGCGCGTGACCTTGGCGCCGACCCGCTGGTGTCATTCATCCGGATCACCTTGCCTTATCTGGTACCGGCCATTCTGGGCGCGTCGATCTTCTGCCTGCTTCTATCGTTTGACGATTTCGTCCGCTCGTTCTTCCTGGGTGGATACGAACCGACATTGCCGGTTTTGATCTTTGCAAAACTTCGTTCGGGTATGAGCCCCGAGATTAACGCCATCGCTACTGTTGCGCTGATCCTGACTGCCGCCATCGGCATCTGGGCCGAGCGTTTCACCCGCCGCATGAATAAGGAAAGCTAAGCCATGACCGATCAGACACCACTTGTCCGCATGGAAGGATTGTCGAAGCATTTCGGCCCGACCGTCGCACTGGACAACCTGACCCTGGACATCGCGCAAGGTGAGTTCGTGACCTTCCTTGGCCCGTCGGGCTGCGGCAAGTCCACAACGCTGCGCATCCTTGGGGGCTTCGAACGCCCGACCACGGGTCGCGTGATCCTTGATGGAGAGGATGTGACCAACCAGCCCCCCGAAAAGCGCCACGTGAACATGGTGTTTCAGGACTATGCGCTGTTTCCACATATGACCGTGGCGCAGAACATTTCCTTTGGCTTGGAGCTGAAGGGCATGGGCAAGGCCGACATCAAGCGCCGATCGGACGAGATCATGTCGTTCCTTGAACTTGACGCCTTTGGTGACCGCTATCCGGTGCAACTGTCCGGTGGGCAACGCCAACGTGTGGCGCTGGCTCGTGCGCTGGCGCCCGATCCGGCCCTGTTGCTGTTGGACGAACCTTTGGGCGCGCTGGACGCAAAGCTGCGCGGTCAGGTTCAGCAGGAACTGAAGTCGATCCAGCGTCGCACCCACAAGACGTTTTTCTTCGTGACCCATGATCAGGAAGAGGCACTGACCATGTCCGACCGGATCGTGGTGATGAACAAGGGTCGGGTCGAACAGGACGGCACGCCGGAAGAGCTGTATTTCCGCCCCGCCAGCCGCTTCGTGGCCGAGTTTATCGGCGAGACCAACCTGCTGTCGGGCCAGATGCGCGGCACCGAAGGCGACAAGGTGGTGATGGACTGGCACGGGGCGACCCTGATGGGCAAAGCCCCGGACACCCTGCCGGGCGAGGGGCAGCCGATCACCGCCTCGGTACGGTTGGAAAAGCTGGGCTTCCATGCCGAACGCCCACAGACTGGAAACGCGGTGCAGGGCCGTGTGGTGGGCAAGACCTTCCTTGGGTCGCGCATGGCGATGGAGATCGCAGTGGGCGATGGGGGCGATGCGCTGCTCAAGGCCTATGTGGATGCCGAAACCGGCCAGTCCGTTGGCAACGACCCGGTCTGGATCGGCTGGGAGGCGGATAACATGGCGGTGCTGAACGACTGACGAGGTGCGACAGTTACGGACCAGCCACAACGACGTTGACGCCCCAGTCCTGGCATTTTTCGGCAAGGCTGGGGGGCAGCGGTTGGTCCGTGAAAAACGCGTCCAGTTCGGACAGGGATGCGATTTTCGCTGGCGCCTTTCGGGTCAGCTTGGAGACATCGGCAACCAGAAACGCCTTGCGTGATTGCCGGATGATGGATTGGCTGACGCCGACCTCCTGTAGGTCGAAATCCAGCAGGTCGCCGTCGATATCCATGGCGGAGCATCCGATCACGGCGATGTCGAACTTGAACCGGCTGATGGCAGCCGTGGTCAGGCTGCCGACTAGTCCACCATCAGACCGGCGCAGGGTGCCGCCGACCACCACGATCTCGCAATCCGGATTGGCCACAAGGATGTTGGCCACGTTCATGTTATTGGTCACCACCATCAGGTTCTTATGGCCCAACAGCTCTGTCGCGACCGCTTCTGTGCTGGTGCCGATGTTCAGAAACACCGACGCATCATCAGGGATCTGCGCGGCACAGGCCACGGCGATGTTGCGTTTGACCTCGGCATTCAGGGCCCGGCGTTCTTCATAGCCGATATTGGTGGTGCCTGACGGCAGCACCGCGCCGCCATGCACACGCTCCAACCGGCCTTCGTCGGCAAGGTCAGTCAAATCGCGTCGGATGGTTTGCAGGGTTACGCCAAACTGTTCCGCAAGGCCTTCGACCGTCACTTTGCCTTCGCGGCGCGCGATGGTCAGGATTTCTGAGTGGCGGAAAACTTGAGACATATGGTCGAGCGCAGATGCTTCCTGTTGTTTCCGAACGAAATTACAAGAAAACGAACGAAGCCGCAATTGTCTTACGCGCTTTTGCCGCGAATCGAAAGAATGATGCGCTGATTCGGGCAGATTCTTGGGATCTGCACCCGAGAATCGAATATCCCAAGCGCTGATCCACCCAACTTAGCTGAAGAATGTGAGGTTAAAGCTCATATTTTTCAAATATCTACAAATAACGAACATAAACGAAAATATGTAACTTTCTTTTTTCGGGTAAGCTGCTAGAAATGACTCCTACGCTGCACCTGGGGGGAACCATGCCGGCTGATGCCACCGATAATGCCTATGATCTTTTTATCATTGGTGGTGGAATCAATGGCTGTGGCATTGCGCGGGATGCGGCCGGACGCGGGATGTCAGTCGCCCTTGCCGAAATGGACGACCTTGCATCGGCGACCTCATCTGCATCAACAAAACTGTTCCACGGCGGTCTGCGGTATCTGGAGTATTTCGAGTTTCGTTTGGTGCGTGAAGCGCTGATGGAACGCGAGACCTTGTTGGAAGCAATGCCGCATATCAGCTGGCCGATGCGGTTTGTGCTGCCGTATCACAAGGACATGCGGTTCGAGGCTGAAACGCCAACCTCGAAACTTTTGAACGTCTTCATGCCCTGGCTTCGCGGGCGCCGCCCGGCATGGCTGATCCGGCTGGGCCTGTTCATGTATGATCACCTTGGGGGGCGAAAAATCCTGCCGGGCACCACGACGGTCGACCTGCGTGCAGGGCCGGAGGGCGCGCCGTTGGACAGCCGCTTTGTCAAAGCCTACGAATATTCGGATTGCTGGGTAGATGACGCCCGCCTTGTCGCCCTGAACGCCCGGGATGCCGCCAATCGCGGCGCCCGGATCATGGTTGGCACCAAGGTTGTTGCGGCAACGCGCGAAGGGGATCGCTGGCGGATCGAGACATCGGATCGCGCCACGGGCGAGGGGTCTGTGTTCTATGCGCGGATGCTGATCAACGCGGGCGGCCCTTGGGTGGGCAATATCATTAGAAACGCCGTGCGCAGCAATGCACAGGATGGTGTCAGGCTGGTGCGCGGCAGCCATATCGTGACCCCGCGGCTTTATGATCACGACAAATGCTATTTCTTCCAGGGTACCGATGGGCGGATCATCTTTGCCATCCCGTATGAACAGGATTTCACGCTGATTGGCACCACCGATCAGGATCATGACGACCCGTCGATCAAGCCGGTCTGCACCGAAACCGAACAGGACTATCTGATCGCGTTCGCCAATCAGTATTTCAAGCGGGACATAAGCCGCGATGATATCGTCTGGACCTATTCCGGTGTGCGCCCGCTTTATGATGACGGGGCCAGTTCTGCCACCGCGGCAACCCGCGATTACACGTTGAAAGTGGATACAGACGGTGGGGCGCCGCTGCTGAACGTGTTTGGTGGTAAGATCACCACCTATCGCCGGCTTGCGGAATCGGCGATGGACAAGGTTCGTGACGTCTTCCCGGATCTGCCGGGAAAATGGACGGCGGGCGTGGCGCTTGCTGGTGGTGATTTCAGGGTGAGCGAGAAGCCGGAGCTGGTGGCGCGGCTGCGGCGGGACTACGGCTTTCTTGACGCTTTTTGGGCCGAGCGCATGATCCGTGCCTATGGCACCGATGCTTGGAAAATATTGGGCAAGGCACAATCGGTCGCCGATCTGGGACAAGATTTTGGCGCGACGCTGACAGAAGCCGAACTGCGCTGGATGATGGTGCACGAATTCGCCAGACGGGCCGAGGATGCCGTTTGGCGGCGCAGCAAACTGGGTCTGCGCATGACAGATCAGCAAATTCAGGCCGTGGAAGACTGGATGGTCGGGGCCGACACGAATGGGGAGACGCGGGCCACCGGATAAGGGGCCATGCGTTAGCGGAGGACAAACATGACTTTGAAGCTGGAAGGCGTCACCAAACGAATGGATGGGCAGACGCACATCTATCCGACCGATCTGGAATTGCAGAGCGGAACGATGAATGTGCTGCTTGGGCCGACCCTGTCGGGCAAGACGAGCCTGATGCGCCTGATGGCGGGGCTGGATGTCCCCAACAAGGGCCGCATTTTCTGGAATGGTGAAGATGTGACCGGTATGCGGGTGCAGGATCGCAAGGTCGCGATGGTGTACCAACAGTTCATCAACTACCCCTCGATGACGGTTTACGACAACATCGCCTCGCCCCTGCGTCTTCTGGGCAAGAGCGCCAGCGAGGTTGACGCCGCCGTCAAGAAGTCCGCCGAAATGATGCAGTTGACCCCGATGCTGGATCGCAAGCCGTTGGAATTGTCAGGCGGCCAGCAACAGCGCTGTGCTTTGGCGCGGGCCTTGGTCAAGGATGCGGGGCTTGTGTTGCTGGATGAGCCGCTGGCCAACCTTGATTACAAGCTGCGCGAGGAAATGCGCATCGAGATCCCCAAGATATTTGAAGAAGCGGGCAGCATCTTTGTCTATGCCACCACAGAACCGGAAGAGGCGCTTTTGCTGGGTGGGAATACCGCAACGCTGTGGGAAGGGCGCGTGACGCAGTTCGGGCCGACGCCGACTGTCTATCGCAAGCCGGTGGATGCAACGACCGCACGCGTGTTCAGTGACCCGCCGATGAATTTCCTGCCGGTCACCAAATCGGGCGGCAAGCTGATGTTCGGGGACGGGCAGTCGGCAATCGCGAGCGGCAGTCTGGCCGATCTTGCCGATGGCAATTACACCGCCGGGTTCCGTCCGAACCATCTGGAAATTCACAGTCAGGCTGCCGACGCGCTGCAATTTGCGACGCGGCTTGTGGTGACCGAGCTGACCGGGTCCGAGACCTTCATCCACCTTGATCACCATGGCGAGCGATGGGTCGGTCTGATCCACGGCGTGCATGACCTGACGCTTGGCGCTGATCTGAGCGTCTATCTCGACCCGGCTCATGTCTATGTCTTTGACGAAAGCGGCAGCTTGGTTGCGCCCGCGTCCTATTCGCTGGCGGCCTGAGGAGAACAGAGCAATGGCAAAGATCACCCTTGATAATCTGGCGCATTCCTATCTGCCCAACCCGACAAGTGAAGCCGATTACGCACTGAAAGAACTGAACCATGACTGGGTGGACGGCGAGGCTTATGCCTTGCTGGGGTCATCAGGCTGCGGCAAGTCCACGCTGCTGAACATCATCTCGGGGCTTCTGCATCCCAGCCAGGGCCGCATCCTGTTCAACGATCAGGATGTCACCCACGCGCCAACCGCCGAACGCAACATCGCGCAGGTGTTCCAGTTTCCGGTGGTGTACGACACCATGACGGTGCGCGAAAATCTGGCGTTTCCGCTGAAGAACCGGGGGGCTGATGCCAGCTATGTCGCGCAGCGGGTCCAGCAGATCGGCAAGATGATCGGCATGGAGGCCGAGTTGGATCGCAAGGCGCGTGGTCTGACCGCCGACGCCAAGCAGAAAATCAGCCTTGGCCGGGGCATGGTCCGCGAGGACGTGAACGCGCTGTTGTTCGACGAACCGCTGACGGTGATCGACCCGCATATGAAGTGGGAATTGCGCACCCAGTTGAAATCGCTGCACCACGAATTTGGTCACACGATGATCTATGTCACCCACGACCAGACCGAGGCGCTGACCTTCGCGGATAAGGTCGTGGTGATGTATGATGGGCGCGTCGTGCAGATCGGCACGCCCGAGGAATTGTTCGAGCGGCCCGCACATACATTTGTCGGGTTCTTCATCGGCTCGCCGGGGATGAACCTGCTGGACGCCACGATCCGGGGCGACACCGCGATGATCGACGGGGTCGAAATCCCGCTTGGCGCCGGATACGCACCGCAAAGCGGTAAGATCGAAATCGGCGTGCGCCCGGAATACACACGGTTGGCGTCCGAAGGTGGCCTGCCAATCAACATACGCCGGGTCGAGGATGTTGGCCGTCACAAGATCGTACGCGCCGATTTCTTCGGGCGCGACATCAATATCATTGCCGATGAAGGCGAAGAAATTGGTGCGGATATGAACCGCATCACCTTCGATGCCGGGCGGGTGAACGTCTATGCCAATGACTGGCGCGTTACACCTGCCGGCGCGCAAAACGAAACCGCAGGGGGGGCCGTCTGATGCAGAAAACAGTCAATCAAAAGGCGTGGTTCCTTGTGTTGCCAGTGCTGGTGCTGGTGGCATTTTCGGCGGTGGTGCCGCTGATGACGGTTGTGAACTATTCGGTGCAGGACACGTTCGGCAACAACCAGTTCTTCTGGGCCGGTCTTGAATGGTTCTCCGAAATGCTGGAATCGGATCGGATGTGGGACGCGCTTGCGCGGCAGGCCATGTTCTCAGCGATCATTCTGGCCATCGAAATTCCGCTGGGCATTTTCGTCGCGTTGAACATGCCAAAAGGCGGCTTCTGGTCCAGCTTCTGCCTTGTGCTGATGTCGCTGCCCTTGCTGATCCCGTGGAACGTGGTCGGCACCATCTGGCAAATCTTCGGCCGCGTCGATATCGGCCTTCTGGGCTATACGCTGGATGCGCTGGGGATTTCCTACAACTACACACAGGACACGGTTGCAGCTTGGATCACGATCATCGTGATGGATGTCTGGCACTGGACGTCGCTGGTGGCGCTGCTGGCCTTTGCCGGGCTGAAATCGATCCCCGATGCTTACTATCAAGCTGCCAAGATTGATCAGGCGTCGCGCTGGAAAGTCTTCCGCTTCATAGAACTGCCCAAGATGATGGGCGTTCTGATGATCGCCATTCTGCTGCGGTTCATGGATAGCTTTATGATCTATACCGAGCCTTTCGTCGTCACTGGCGGTGGCCCCGGCAATGCCACGACGATGCTATCGATCGACCTTGTCAAAATGGCGCTTGGGCAGTTCGACCTTGGACCGGCTGCGGCGTTCTCGATCATGTATTTCCTTGTGATCCTTCTTGTCAGCTGGGTGTTTTACACCGTGATGACCAACCTTGATAAACAGGAGGGCTGAGCGATGACCAACGCGACAGCGACCAAATCCAAGGGCGGTTTCGGCCCAAGCTGGTTCAACAGCCGCACGGTGGTGATGACCCTCTATCTCGTTTTCATGTTGTTGCCGATCTATTGGCTTTTGAACATGAGCCTAAAGACCAACACCGAGATCCTGAACGATTTCACCCTGTTTCCCAACAATCTGACGCTGGCCAACTACAAGACGATCCTGACCGATCCGGCGTGGTATATGGGGTATGTCAATTCGATCATCTACGTGACGATCAACACCGTGATCAGTCTGGCTGTCGCGTTGCCTGCGGCTTATGCGTTCAGCCGCTATCACTTCATGGGCGACAAGCACCTGTTCTTCTGGTTGCTGACCAACCGGATGGCACCGCCTGCGGTCTTTGCCCTGCCGTTCTTCCAGCTTTACAGCTCGGTCGGGTTGTTTGATACGCACATCGCCGTCGCATTGGCGCACACACTGTTTAACGTGCCGCTGGCCGTGTGGATTCTGGAAGGCTTCATGCGTGGCGTGCCGAAAGAGATCGACGAAACCGCCTATATCGACGGCTACAGTTTCGGAAAGTTCTTCGTGAAGATTTTCACGCCCCTGATCGCCAGCGGAATCGGAGTCGCCGCGTTCTTCTGCTTCATGTTCTCGTGGGTCGAGCTGCTGCTGAGCCGCACGCTGACCACGGTGGATGCCAAGCCTATTTCCGCGATCATGACCCGCACGCAGGGCGCTGCCGGTATCGACTGGGGCGTGCTGGCTGCCGCTGGTGTGCTGACCATCGTGCCCGGCGCGTTGGTGATCTATTTTGTCCGCAACTACATCGCCAAGGGCTTTGCCCTGGGTCGTGTGTAAGCCTGAACGACGGAGGACCGAACTATGGCATGGATGGCATGGACCTGGCCGACCGCGATTTTCTTCATGGTCATCGCGAGCCTTCTGATCATCTTCACGATGCTGGCCATCAGATACCCGGAAACCCCGCGCGTGGGTGTATTGCGGATTGAAACCACAAGGGGCGACCGCCTCTTCATCACTCTTCTTGGCTCGGCCTTCATCAATCTGGCCTGGCTTGGATTGGTCGGCGCAAACCAACCTTTTGCACTGATCGTCTGCCTGATCTACGCCGCGGCGGTGTTCCGCTGGGTGTGATGACAGGCAAGTGTGACCGGAGGAAGAGGAGATCCGGTCATCACGCTTCACAGTTCCTCAGTCATCGGTTCTAAACGGGAGGTAACCTATGAACCTGAAGCTAAAAACAACAACGGCTGCGCTTTTGATCCTTGCGGGTCCGGCGTTTGCCGATATGGACGCGGCACGTGCGTTCCTTGACGCGGAGATTGGCGATCTTTCGTCACTTGACCGCGCCGCCCAGGAAGCCGAGATGCAGTTCTTTGTCGATGCGGCGGCTCCGTTCGCTGGCATGGAGATCAAGGTCGTTTCGGAAACCATCACGACACACGAGTATGAAAGCCAGGTGCTGGCGCCTGCTTTCACCGCCATCACCGGCATCAAGGTCACGCATGACCTGATCGGCGAAGGCGACGTGGTTGAGAAGCTGCAAACCCAAATGCAGTCGGGTGAAAACATCTATGATGGGTACATCAACGACAGCGACCTGATCGGCACCCACTGGCGTTATCAGCAAGCCCGCAACCTGACCGACTGGATGGCCGGCGAAGGTGCGGACGTGACCAACCCCGGTCTTGATCTGGACGATTTCATCGGCACGCAGTTCACCACCGCGCCCGATGGCAAGCTTTACCAGTTGCCGGACCAGCAGTTCGCGAACCTTTACTGGTTCCGCTACGACTGGTTCAACGACGAAAAGAACAAGGCCGACTTCAAGGAAGCCTATGGTTATGATCTTGGCGTTCCGGTCAACTGGTCGGCGTATGAGGATATCGCCGAGTTCTTCACCGGTCGCGACCTGTCGCATATGGGCGTCGAAGGCGAAGTCTATGGCAACATGGACTACGGCAAGAAAGACCCCTCGCTTGGGTGGCGTTACACCGATGCGTGGCTGTCCATGGCCGGTGCAGGCGACAAGGGCGAGCCGAACGGCCTGCCCGTCGACGAATGGGGTATTCGTGTGAACGAAAACTCGCAGCCGGTCGGTTCGTGCGTTGCGCGTGGCGGTGCCACCAACGGCCCCGCTGCCGTTTATGCCGTGACCAAGGCCATCGAGTGGCTTGAGAAGTATTCGCCCCCGGCAGCGGCTGGTATGACCTTCTCGGAGGCTGGCCCGATCCCCGCGCAGGGCAACGTTGCCCAGCAGATGTTCTGGTACACTGCCTTCACCGCCGCAACGGTCATTCCTGACCTGCCGGTGATGAACGAGGACGGCACGCCGAAATGGCGTATGGCCCCGTCGCCGCATGGCGCATATTGGTCCGAAGGCACCAAGATCGGCTATCAGGACGTTGGGTCATGGACGCTGATGAAATCGACTCCGGTTGATCGTGCCAAGGCCGCGTGGCTTTATGCCCAGTTCGTCACCTCGAAAACCGTGGACGTGAAGAAAGCCCATGTTGGTCTGACGTTCATTCGTGAAAGCACCATCCAGCACGACAGCTTTACCGAGCGTGCGGACAAGCTGGGCGGTCTGATCGAGTTCTATCGCTCGCCCGCACGGGTTGCATGGTCGCCGACCGGCACCAACGTTCCGGATTATCCGAAACTGGCCCAGCTGTGGTGGCAGAACATCGGTGACGCAATGTCCGGTGCGAAAACCCCGCAGGAAGCTCTGGACGGTCTCTGCGCCGATCAGGAGCGGGTTCTGGAGCGTCTTGAACGCGCGGGCATCCAAGGCGATATTGGTCCGAAGATGAACGAAGAGCAGGATCCGGAAGTCTGGCTGAGCCAGCCGGGTTCGCCCAAGGCAAAACTTGCCAACGAAGATGAAGAGCCCAAGACGGTCAGCTATGACGAGCTGATTGCATCCTGGAACTGATCTTCCCCGGTCGGGGCCACACGGCCCCGACCACCCTTTGAGTTTTAGAAGTTTCACTTGGCTACCATCCAGACGAGGAGACGCGCCATGACCCATATCCTCGCAATTGATCAGGGCACCACATCCAGTCGTGCGCTGGTATTCGATGCGGACATGAAGATCGTGGCCAGCGCCCAGGAAGAATTTCCGCAACATTTTCCGGCGTCGGGCTGGGTTGAACATGACGCGGATGATCTGTGGTCCACAACGTTGTCGACCTGCCGTGCAGCCTTGGAAAAAGCCGGGCTGAGTGCTGGTGACATCACCGCCATGGGGATCACCAACCAGCGTGAAACGACCCTGATCTGGGATCGCGCCACCGGAAAACCGATCCACAACGCCATTGTGTGGCAGGATCGCAGGACGTCGGACCTGTGCCAAACCCTGAAAGAACAGGGCTTTGAGACAACCGTGCGCGACAGGACCGGTTTGCTGCTGGACCCGTATTTCAGCGCCACCAAAGTGCGCTGGCTTCTGGACAATGTTGACGGCGCGCAGGCGCGGGCCGAGGCCGGAGAGCTGGCTTTTGGCACGGTGGACTCTTGGCTGATCTGGAACCTGACCGATGGTGCGCGCCATGTGACGGACGCGACCAATGCCGCACGCACGATGCTCTACGACATCCGCAAGGGTCGGTGGTCATCCACGATGTGCAAGATGCTGGACATCCCGATGGCGCTTCTGCCCGAGGTTCTGGATTGCGCCGCTGATTTCGGTGTGACCAAGACCCTTGGTGCGCCGATCCCGATCCTTGGTGTGGCGGGCGACCAGCAGGCGGCGACCGTTGGGCAGGCGTGTTTTGAACCGGGCATGTTGAAATCGACCTATGGCACGGGATGTTTTGCGCTGCTCAATACCGGTGATGCGCCGGTGATCAGCCAGAACCGGTTGCTGACCACCATCGCCTATCAGCTTGATGGCAAGCCGACCTATGCGCTGGAAGGCTCGATCTTTATCGCCGGGGCGGTGGTGCAATGGCTGCGCGACGGGCTAAAGATCATCGACAGCGCGCCCGAGACTCAGGCGCTGGCCGAAGCGGCGGACCCCGCGCAATCGCTTGTGCTGGTTCCAGCGTTTACCGGCTTGGGTGCCCCATATTGGAACGCCGATTGTCGTGGTGCCGTGTTTGGTCTGACCCGCAATTCGGGACCGGCCGAATTTGCCCGTGCGGCGTTAGAAAGCATCGGATTTCAGACCCGCGACCTGCTGGAAGCGATGCATGCCGATATGGGCGACACTGATACGGCGACGCTTCGGGTCGATGGCGGCATGAGCGCATCGGATTACACGATGCAGTTTCTGGCCGATATCATCGGCGCTGCCGTTGATCGCCCTGAAGTGCTGGAAACCACCGCGATGGGGGCAGCGTGGCTGGCCGGTCAACGCGCCGGGGTTTATCCCGGTCAGACAGAGTTCGCCCGCACATGGGCGCTTGAACATCAGTTCACCCCCGCGATGGAGCCCGAGGCGCGTGATACGAAATACGCGGCATGGAAGCGCGCCGTGGCGGCGACACTTTCATTCTAGAAAGCTGACCATCACATGATGTCTTTCGGGTTCAGCACACCGGGTAAAACCCTGTTCGGTCGCGGAACGGCCGATGCCATCCCCGAACATGTTCTGGGGTTCGGACAGCGCCTTCTTCTGGTGCGCGGACGCTCGGTCGCTCGGGTCGACGATATTGCCCTCGATCTTCAAAAGAAGGGGGCGGTTCTTGAAACGGTGTTCGCAGAAGGCGAGCCGACGGTTTCGCAAGTTATACAGGTCGTCAAGGCCGGGCGCGATCACAGAGCACAGGCGGTTGTGGCAATCGGTGGTGGCTCGGCGATTGATTTGGGCAAAGCGGCAGCGGCGCTGATCCCGTCTGGCAGCGATCTGATGGATCATCTGGAAGTGGTCGGGGCAGGGCTGCCGTTGACTGCGCAACCGCTGCCGCTTGTCGCCATACCCACGACAGCCGGGACAGGCGCGGAAATGACCAAAAACGCGGTGATCAGCGTACCTGACGCGGCCTTGAAAGTCAGCCTGCGCGATGATCGGATGTATCCGACACTGGCCATCGTTGACCCAAGCCTGACGGACCATGCCCCAAGAGAGGTCACGGTATCCTCGGGTCTGGACGCCGTCACGCAAGTGATCGAACCGTATCTGTCATCCCGCGCGAACCCGCTGACCGACGCGCTGTGTCAGCCCGCCATTCGGATGGGGCTACAGGCCGTGGCGACATTGATCAGGCACGAGGACCCCGATGCGCGGGACGCGCTGGCCTATGTCAGCATGATCAGCGGTGTCGCCCTCGCCAATGCGGGGCTGGGCGCGGTTCACGGTCTTGCGGGTGTGATCGGCGGACAGACCAATCTGGCGCATGGATTGATCTGCGCGAACCTTCTTGGCCCGACGCTGGACATGAATTTCCAGCGAACAGCGACCGCAGGCGGCAATCTGGAGCGATACAGTTTTCTAAGGCAGGTCATCTCTGACGTATTCGACGGCTGGGGCGATCAGAGCTTCTTGGCACTTTCCGACGTGTTCGAACTGCAGGGCGTACCGGGACTGGATGATTTGCTGGCAGACAACGCGCGCGTGGACGGATTGATACATGACGCGCTGAATTCCAGTTCGATGAAGGCCAATCCTGTTCAGTTGACAGAAGAAGATGTGAGAGCAATCTTGCAGATGGCGGTCTGTCCGACCGCATAGGGTGGATTGTCGACACTGATATCTTGTGCGCCCCTGACCAACTTATTTGCTTTGCCATCAACGACAGGCTACGTGTTGCCCTATTCCCGATCAGCAAACCAACGCCGGGCCATCAGCGGGTTTCGCCGCGAAGACAGGAGACGATATGTCAGTCAGTTTGGTCCGCTCGGCGGTTGTTCTGGGAACCCTTTCCATGGTCGGTCCCTTTGCAATCGACATGTATCTGCCCGCCATGCCCGCCATTGCGACCGATCTGGGGGTGGGGGAAACCGCGGTTCAGGCCACAATCACCTCGTATTTCATTGCGTTCGGCATCGCGCAGCTGATCTATGGCCCCTGGGCGGATCAGTCGGGGCGAAAACTGCCGGTATTCTTCGGTGTGGGCCTGTTCTTCGTGGCGTCTGTCGGGGCCGCAATGGCCGGATCGGTGGGCGAGCTGACCGCATGGCGGTTCTTGCAGGGACTGGGTGGTGCCGTGTTGATGGTCGTTCCGCGTGCCATTATCCGTGACATGCATACGGGCGCCGAGGCCACCCGCCTTATGGCCATGATCATGCTTGTGATCTCGGTCTCGCCCATGTTGGCGCCCCTTGCCGGAAGCGGCATTCTGGCCTTTGCAGGATGGCGCGCGATATTCGCCGTCATCAGCATTGCCGCGCTGATCAGCCTGACGATGACAGCAACCCTGTTGCCCGAAACCCTTCCGGTCGAACGGCGCATCCCGGTTAACTTTCGAACCTTGGTGCGTGGTGCGCGCACGCTTTTGACAGACCCGGGCTTCATGGGGCTGACCTTCATCGGGGCTTTTGGCATGGCCAGCTTCTTCGTGTTCCTGGCCTCGGCGTCCTTCGTCTATATGGACCAGTTCGGCCTGTCGCCGACGGGATTTTCGCTGGCATTTGCAATCAACGCGGCTGGCTTCTTCACCGCATCGCAATTCGCCGGGCCGCTTGCCGCCCGCGTGGGTCTGGCGCGGACGATCCGATTGGGTGCAGGCGTTTTTGCGTGCTTCTCGTTTACCTTGCTTGTCATTTCCCTGGTTGGCGATGTCTCGCTGCCCGTCGTTGTCGGTTTCTTGCTGCTGGGGAACGCAGGCCTTGGCCTTGTCATCCCGACCACAATGGTCATGGCGCTGGAAGACCACGGAGAATTCGCCGGGCTGGCATCCTCGCTGGGCGGCACCCTTCAAATGCTGACCGGGGGTGTCATGATCGTGGCCGCTTCGCCATTCTTTGACGGATCGGTCACTCCCATGGTCGCGGTTATCGCTCTGTGCGGGGCAATTGCATTCTCGTTGGCCATCATCTCACTGCGACACAGGCCATCCGTGGCAGGGTAACGGTCGGTAGAATTCCCCTATGCGAACAATCTACTATGAGTTGCGCGGATTTCCGCGTGCCGCCAGAAGTCAGCTTGACCCTACGGCCCCGGTGCCGGACGCTTCCCCTGCTTTCTTAGACAATTTGGGGGACTCATCGTGAAACGATTATACATGGGTGCGCTGTGCGCATCGCTTATCACTGTTCAAACATCTTACGCCCAGCAAGCCGCCATCTACTCCGGTGCCGACCGTGTGCATCCGGTCTATGCGGAACATGGCATGGTCGCCGCACAAGAAGCCGTGGCCGCGCAGGTCGGTCTGGACATTCTTGAGGCGGGCGGCAATGCGATTGACGCTGGGATCGCCGTGGCGTTCGCGCTCGCCGTCACCCTTCCGCGTGCCGGCAACCTTGGCGGTGGCGGCTTCATGATGGTGCATGATGCCGAAACCAACGAAACCCGCGCGATTGATTATCGTGAAATGGCCCCCTCTGGCGCGGAACGCGACATGTTTCTGGATGCAGATGGCAACGCCGACAGTGAACTGTCACGGTTCACCGGTCTGGCCACCGGCGTTCCCGGTACAGTGGCCGGTATGAAAATGGCGCTGGATGAATACGGGTCGATGACGTGGCAACAGGTTGTCGAACCTGCCATTGCGCTGGCCCGCGACGGCATCGCCGTGACCCCCGGTCTGGCCGACAGCCTGAAAGGGCTGGAAAAACGTCTGAAGAAATGGCCGTCATCGGAAACGATCTTCTACAAAGAAGATGGCAGCTTCTATGAACCGGGCGAGCTTCTGGTGCAGGCCGATCTGGCCAACACCCTGCAAAAGATTGCAGATGAAGGCGTCGACGGGTTTTACAAAGGCAGCGTGGCCGAACAGATTTCCGCATCCGTGCAAGCCGCAGGCGGGCGGATCACCGTCGAAGACATGGCCGCTTACAAACCCGTTCTGCGTGAACCCGTCACTGGTGAATATCGCGGGTACGAGATCGTTTCGATGCCCCCACCCAGTTCGGGCGGTGCGCATATCGTGCAAATCCTGAACATCCTCGAAGATTATCCGATTGGCTTTCTGGGCCATAACTCGGCCGACACCATCCACCTGATGTCCGAGGCAATGAAACGCGCCTATGCCGACCGGTCCGAATATCTGGGCGACAGCGATTTTGTCGATGTGCCGTTGGATGAGATTACGTCGAAAGACTATGCCGCTGATGTCAGAAGTCAGATCAGCCTGAATGTGGCGACCCCATCCGACACGATCAAACCCGGTGATCTTGCCCCTTACGAAAGCAACGAGACCACGCATTTTTCCATCGTGGATCAATGGGGCAACGCGGTGTCCAACACCTATACGATCAACTTCTCATACGGGTCGGGCATGGTCGCGGATGGCACTGGCGTTCTGATGAACAACGAGATGGACGACTTTTCGGCCAAACCCGGCGTGGCCAACGCCTATGGCCTGATCGGCGGTGACGCAAACGCGGTGGAACCCGGCAAACGCCCGTTGTCGTCGATGTCACCCACTTTGGTGATGAAAGATGGCGATGTGTTTCTGGTGACAGGCAGCCCCGGCGGGTCGCGCATCATCACCACCACGTTGCAGATCATCATGAACGTCATCGACCACGGTATGAACATCGCCGAGGCATCCGTCGCCCCGCGCATCCATCACCAGTGGTTGCCAGATGAAATCCGGATTGAAGACGGGATCAGCAAAGATACCATCCGCATTCTGGAACAACGTGGCCACAGCGTCGCAGAGAAATCGGTGATGGGATCCACCCAGTCGATCATGGTCGACGCTGAATCCGGTTTGTTGTTCGGTGCATCTGACCCGCGTCGTGTGGATGCTGCAACTCTGGGTCACTGATTGGACCGGTTGATCTGAAAGACACGTGCGGGCGGCCCTCAATTCGCTTTGGGGGCCGCTTTCAGTTGATCGAAACCGGCGCTGCAGTGGCAAGGGATTTTGTGGCGGCATCTGCCAGCACTTGGGCACGCAGGCCGTCCGTGATGTCTGGGCTGACCGGGTTTCCGCCAACGACGGCATCAACGAAGTGGGTCATTTCGTTGCGATAGGCAGCTTCGTAGCGTTCCAGGAAGAAATGCTGCGCCGGGGCCTTGCGAAACCCGGAGGCGTTTGCGGCTTCGACCGTGGTTTCCAGCATGTTCTCAGCCCGAAGCATTCCGGCGGAGCCGTGCACTTCCAACCGTTGATCATAGCCATATGTCGCGCGCCGGGAGTTTGAAATCTGGCATATCTTGCCGGATGCGGTGGTCAGGGTGACAGCGGCGGTATCGACGTCACCGGCTTCTCCGATGGCCGGGTCAACAAGGGCGGCGCCAACCGAATAGACGCTGATCGGTTCTTCGCCCAGCAAGAAGCGCGCCATATCAAGGTCATGGATCATCATGTCCCGGAACAGCCCGCCCGAGCTTTCGATATAGCTGACCGGGGGTGGGGAGGGGTCGCGCGACATGATTGTCACGATCTCGACCTCGCCGATTTCACCCTGTTCAATACGCTTCCGTATGCTGGCGAAGTTAGGATCGAAACGACGGTTGAACGCGGTCATGAAGGGAATGCCTGCCGCGTCGACCACCTTGATGCAGTCGCGGATCCGGTCGGCGGACATGTCCACGGGTTTTTCACAAAAGATCGCCTTGCCCGCACGGGCAGCGGCGTGGATCAGGTCAAAATGGGTGTCCGTCGGCGTTCCGATCACCACCGCGTCGACGCCATCGCTGTTGATCAGCGCGTCACTCTCCAGAATCTGCGCGCCGTACTTGGCGGCAAGGTCCTGAGCCGGTGCAGAGAAGGCATCCGACACGGCGACCACGCGTGCGCCGTCGATCTGGCTGATCGAGCGGGCGTGAACCTGCCCGATGCGGCCACAGCCCAAAAGTCCGATGTTCAGCATCCTATTCTCCTTTAAACGCGCGCAACACCCGGCGCGCGGCATCCACAACGGGATCATGGGTTTCCTTCAAGATAGACACCCGGTCGAAGCGGGCCGGGTCGCGGTTCACCGCCTCGCGCAGGACGTGTCCAAAGGCCATGCGCAATTCGGTGCCGATGTTGAATTTGCAGATATTCGACCCCTGCGCCAGCGATCTCCGCTGTTCGACGGGCACACCCGAGCCGCCATGAATAACAAGGGGCACGTTTGTCACCGCTTCGATGGCGCGAATGCGGGGGATGTCCAACCCGCCTTCCTTATCCTGCTGAAGGTGGACGTTGCCGACCGAGATGGCCATTGCATCGACGCCGGTTTCAGTGGCGAAACGCGCCGCATCTTCGGGGTCTGTTCCTGACGAGCCTTCCCCGCCAGAATAGCCGACGAACCCGATCTCGCCTTCACACGACACGCCTGCTGCATGGGCGAGGTCGGCGATGGTGCGGGTCTCGGCGATATTGGCGTCGATCGGTTTGCGTGAACCGTCGAACATGACGGATGTGAACCCGCTGTCGATCGCCTCTCGGCAGTCGTCCAACGTGTATCCGTGGTCAAGATGCGCCACAACCGGCACGCTGGCGTCTTCGGCCAAGTGGCGAAACATCTTGCCAAGCACGGTAAGGGGCGTGTGTTCCCGGCAGGACGGACCGGCTTGCAGGATCACCGGCACGCCCTCGGCTTCGGCGGCGGCGACATAGGCCCGCATGTCTTCCCAGCCCAGCGTGACCAATCCGGCCACGGCGTATCCCTGCTTCAGCGCGGGCTGAAGCACATCGGCGAGTGTGGCAAGTGTCATTTGAACTTCGCGATCATGTCTTTGATGCCGGGAATGGTGTCCAGCTGCGCCGCGTGGGTTGGCTGGAAATATTGGACCAGAGACCGCTGGCTCAGACCGCCCAGAATGGTGAAGTAATACATTTCGTAGCCCGGCAGCACCGCGCAGGGGTGATAACCCTTGTCCAGAACAATCGTCGAGCCGTCGACGATGTGATAGGCATCCCCCGGCTTGTTGTCCTCGCGCTGCAACATCTGGACACCCGAGCCATAGTTCGGGCGGAAGCGAAAGTTATACGTCTCGTCATGCCGTGTTTCGTCGGGTAAGCGGTCGGTGTCATGTTTGTGCGACGGGAACCCGGACCAGCCGCCTTGACCAACCGTGTAAAGCTCGCTGACCAGCAGGCGACCCACCTTGTCGTGGTGTTTCTGGCCAAGGATATGTTTGATCTTGCGATGCGTTTTCGTGTCATCTGATCCGTATTGCACAAGGTCCAATGCGTCAGCACGAACATCAAACGGGTCCAGTACCTTGTCGTATTTCGCCCCGGCGATGAAGGTCTCGGTCTCATCTGTCACGCAGGTGATTGTCACCTTCGCGCCGACCGGAACATAGACGCCTTCCGGCTCGCCGTCCCAGACGTCGATTGTCCGGTTTCCCAGTGCGGAGAAGCTGACGCCTTCCACGTCCACATCCACGGTCCCGGTGGCGGGCACGACGCAGGTTTCATAGCCGGGCACCTGATATTCGAACGTCTCGCCTTTCTGCAGCTTGACGATATTGAAATAGTTGAGCGGCACAAGATCGTGGTCGGCACCGACGATCGGCTGGTTCTTGTTGTCATAAGGGGCGATGTGCATGGGGTTGGTCCTTGTAAGGGGCGGCGCGGTCAGGCTGCGCTTGCGCCGGGATGTTGGGCGAGGAAAGCGTCGAGTTCGGATGTTGTGGGCATGGCGGGGGCGCAGCCGGGCTGGCTGACCACGATTGAGGCGCAGGCCGAGCCGCGCAGAACGGCATCCCGCAAACTGTGTCCATCGGCGATCGAGGCCAAAAGACCGGCCATGAAACTGTCGCCCGCACCATTGGGCTTAACCGCAGTCACGGGGTAGATTCCGGTCTGGATTTCTGTGCCCTGCCACAGGGTGATCGCGCCTTTATGGCCCATTTTGTAGATGATCAGCTTGCCTTGCGCGGCAAGTTCCCGCGCTTTTTCCAAGCCCTTTTCGAGACCCCCCGCCATGAAACCGAATTCTTCATCATTGCCGACAATCATGTCGCTTGCCTCGCCAGCGCGTGACAGGATTTCGGCGGCAATATCGGCCGATGGCCAGCTGTAGGGGCGATAATCAATGTCGAAGATCACCGGCAACCCGGCAGCGCGGGCATGATCCATGGCGCGGAAGGTGGAACTGCGCGATGGCTCGGCGGCAAACACCGTACCCGCGGTGATCAGTGCACCGAAGGCCGCGTAGTCAACCCGATCGACATCTGCGTCTGGCACCTGAAAATCGGCTGCTCCGTTGCGATAGATCACGTTCTGGAATCCCTCCAGCACGCTTTCATAGACGGCAAGCGACGTGCGGGCTTCGCCCCCGACAGATTGAACGTAGCGGGTATCGACATCGTAGTGGCGCAGGCGGTTGATACAGAACCGCCCCACAGCGTCATCGGACACCGACGTGACCAGCGCAGCCTTTGCCCCAAGTTTCACCAAACCGGCGCAGATATTGGCGGATGAACCACCAAGATCGGCGTGGAACATGTCGGCATGTTCCGATTTGGTGCCGATGGGGTCCGCATACAGGTCCATACCCGCGCGGCCAAAGACCACAAAACTGTTCTTTGCGATGCCATCAAGCAGCATAAGTGTCATACCCCCCGCCGTTGTTTCGAACGGGAGCTTTCCCAATCCTGATGTGCATCGCGCACCCGGTCGCTGTTGGTGATGTGGGGTGTGCCCACCTCCCACCAAGCGTGGCCTTCCGTGGTCCAGCCCTCATAGGGATCGACGTCCATGACGATCACATAGGACCTGTCAGACGCCTTGGCGCGCTTGAACGCTTCGCCCAGCTCAGCCGGGTTCGACACCTTTTCAGCCTCGGCCCCCATCGACGCCGCGTGCGCCACGAAATCCACGCCGAATGGCTCGGGCACGGTCGGGCAATCGGCGATCAGATTGTTGAAACTCTCGTTCCCGGTGTTGTTTTGCAGCTTATTGATGACCGCGAAGCCGCCATTGTCCAAGAGCAACACAATCAGCTTCTTGCGGCTCAGCACGCTGGAATAAAGGTCCGAGTTCAGCATCATGTAAGATCCGTCACCGCAGAAGGTGATGACATCCTGATCCGGCTCGCGTTCGTCCTGCGCAATACGTGCACCCCAAGCGCCCGCGATTTCATACCCCATGCAAGAAAAGCCGAACTCCACATCCACTGTGCCGATATCCAGCGTGCGCCAGTTGGCCGTGACCTCGGCAGGCAGACCGCCTGCAGCGGCAACGACACGATCGCGGGGATCGCACAAGTCGTTCACCACGCCGATGGCCTGCGCATAGGAGTTTGGGCGGTTGCCATAGGATACGTTGTCGGCAACATAGGCATCCCATTTCTTGCGTTCATCCTGTGCGGTGCGAACCCAGTCGGTCGGCGTCTGGTACTCCAGCGACGCGCCAAGGGCGGTCAAAGCCAGTTTGGCATCACCAACAACGGGCAGCGACATATGTTTGCCGGCATCGTGGCGGGCTGCATTGATCGAAATGAACCGCGCATCCTTGGCAAATGCTGTCCAGGATCCGGTGGTGAAATCCTGAAGCCGCGTTCCGACGGCGACAATCACATCAGCCGTTTCGGCAATCGCATTGGCGCTGTTGGATCCCGTGACGCCAATTGGGCCGATGTTCAGCGGATGGGTGGCAAGCATATTGGCCCGCCCCGCAATGGTTTCGACCACGGGGATCTGGTGGGTTTCGGCAAACGCCGTCAGCTCATCCACCGCGCCCGAATACTGCACACCCCCACCGGCGATGATCATGGGGCGTTCAGCCGTTTTCAGAAGGGCAATCGCGTCGGCAACCTCGTTTGCGTCCGGGGACTGACGGCGGATGCGGTGCACTTTCTTTTCAAAGAACACCTCCGGGTAGTCATAGGTCCAGCCCTGCACGTCCTGCGGCAGACCAAGAAAGGCCGGTCCGCAATCGGCGGGGTCCAGCATGGTTGCAATCGCGTTGGGCAACGACTGGATGATTTGCGCCGGGTGGCTGATGCGATCCCAATAGCGCACGACGGGCTTGAACGCGTCGTTCACCCCAAAGGTCGGGTCGCCATAGTTTTCCATCTGCTGTAACACAGGGTCCGGCAGGCGGGTGATAAACGTGTCACCACACAGAAGCAGCATGGGCAGGCGGTTGGCGTGCGCCAGACCCGCAGCGGTCACAAGATTAGACGTGCCCGGCCCGGCAGAAGCGGTGCAGAACATGAACCGCTGGCGCAGCCACCCCTTGGCATAACCCGCCGCGGCAAACCCCATGCTTTGTTCGTTCTGCCCGCGATAAAGCGGCAGTTCGTCCTGCATGTTGTAAAGTGCTTCGCCAAGGCAGGTCACGTTGCCGTGGCCAAAGATGCCGAACCCGCCGCCACACAGGCGCATTTCTTGCCCGTCGATCTGGATGAACTGATTGGACAACCAACGGATGATGGCTTGAGCCGTGGTCAGGCGAATGGTGTCTGGCTGTTTCGTCATTTTGGCGCGAACCCTTCGAGAATTTCCGGCGTGTCACCGAATGCAGCTTGCGAGAATTTGATTCTTACGATACTAAATTTGCAACCGGTTGCAAACCGTATTTCAAAATGGACCTCGAAAGCATGACAGAGATCGGTATCGGAATCCTTGGCGGCGGCTATATGGGCAAGGCCCATGCGGTGGCGATGTCATCGGTAGGCGCTGTATTCAACACGGCCCTGCGCCCACGGCTTGAGATGGTCTGCGCCACAACCCTGCAAAGCGCCGAACGGTATCGCAAGGCTTATGGGTTCCGCCGTGGTACGGATGACTGGCGCGCTTTGGTCAATGATGACGCCGTCGGCGCAATTGTGATTGCCTCACCACAGGAAACCCACCGCGAAGTGGCAGAGGCTGCCTTTGCCTTGGGAAAGCCGGTCTTCTGCGAAAAGCCCCTTGGCGCATCGATCGAGGATAGTGCCGCCATGACGGCTGCCGCCGAACGGGCCGGGGCGGTGAACATGGTCGGGTTCAACTATATCCGAACCCCGGCCAGCCAGTTTGCGCGGCAGTTGATTGCTGATGGGGCCATTGGCGACATCACCTGGTTTCGCGGCGAGCATACGGAAGATTTTCTGGCGAACCCTGAGACGCCTGCAAACTGGCGCACCTCGGGCATGGCCAATGGCACTATGGGCGATCTGGCCCCGCATATGATCAACGCGGCGCTTGCCCTGATGGGGCCGATCACCCGTGTCATGGCCGCGGTCGAGACGGTTCACAATACGCGCCCCGGTGGCGAGGTGACGAATGACGACCATGGCCAGATGATGTGCCGCTTTGAAAACGGAGCAATGGGCCAGATGTATTTCAGCCGCATCGCGACCGGGCGCAAGATGGGTTATGCTTATGAGATCATGGGCACAAAGGGGGCGATCCGCTTTGATCAGGAAGATCAGAACGCGCTTTGGCTGTATCGCAGCGAGGGGCCTGACGCGACACGGGGCTTTACCAAGATCCTGACCGGGCCCGCACATCCCGACTATGAACCTTTCTGTCAGGGGCCGGGGCATGGCACCGGGTATCAGGATCAGATCATCATCGAGGCGCGCGATTTTCTGGCCGCCATCGAAACACAAAAAAACCGCTGGCCAACCTTTCGGGACGGGCACGAGGTCAACCGCGTCATCGCGGCGGCTTTGGCCTCGGACCAATCTGGCGGCTGGCAGGACATCAACAATTTCTGAGCTTTGAAAGGCGATCCAAGTGACCATCAGAATAGGCAATGCCCCCTGTTCGTGGGGTGTGGAATTTGCGGAGGATCCGCGCAATCCAACCTGGCAATCCGTGCTGAAAGACTGTGCGGCGGCGGGCTATAAGGGGATCGAGCTTGGCCCGGTCGGGTTCATGCCGGAAGAGCCCTCAGTCCTGGCGGACGCGTTGGCAGAAAACGATCTGGAGCTGATCGGCGGCGTTGTGTTTCGCGCCTATCACGACCCGGATGCGTGGGACGATGTGTTGGATGCCACACACCGCACCGCACGCGCGCTCAAGGCACACGGGGCCGAGCATCTGGTGTTGATTGACTCGATCTCACCTCGGCGCGCACCCACAGCGGGTCGGGCAGGCGAGGCCGAGCAGATGGATAAGGCAGAATGGACCGCTTATCGTGACCGGATCGCGGAAAGTGCGCGGATCGGGGCCGAGGAATACGGGCTGACCGTCGGTATGCACGCCCATGCGGCAGGGTTCATGGATTTCGAACCGGAACTGGAGCGATTGCTGGATGAAGTGGACGAGAAGATTTTGAAAATCTGCTTTGACACGGGGCATCACTCCTATGCGGGTTTCGACCCCGTCGCGTTCATGAAGCGGCACATCGACCGCATTTCGTACATGCACTTCAAGGACATTGATCCGAAGGTGAAGGCGGATGTGATCGAGAAGCGTACCGGGTTCTATGACGCTTGTGGGCAAGGCATTTTCTGCAATCTGGGCGAAGGCGATGTTGATTTCCCCGCCGTGCGGCAGGTGTTGTTGGATGCCGGGTTCAAAGGGTGGTGCACGGTCGAACAGGATTGCGATCCAACGCTTGACCCCGACCCGGTGGGGGACGCGCGCCTGAACCGTGAATATCTTGAAAGCATTGGCTTTAACTGAGGAGATACGAGCCATGGCAAAACTGAAATGGGGCATGATTGGCGGCGGTGAAGGCAGCCAGATCGGCCCGGCGCACCGTTTGGGGGCTTTGGCTGACGGGCGGTTCGAATTCACAGCCGGTGCGCTGGATCATCGCCCGGACGTGGGGCGCGAGTATGCTCAGCGACTGGGGATCGCAGCAGACCGCGCCTATGGCGATTGGGCCGAGATGTTGGCGGGTGAAAAGGACCGCGACGACAGGGTGGATCTGGTGACGGTCGCGACGCCCAACTCGACCCATTTCGAGATCACAAAGACCTTTTTGGAAGCGGGCTTCAATGTGCTGTGCGAAAAGCCCATGACCATGACGGTGGACGAGGGTGAAGAGATCGTGCGCGTGGCCGAGAAGACCGGCAAGATCTGCGCGGTGAACTATTGCTATTCGGCCTATCCGATGGTCCGTCAGGCACGCGCAATGGTGCGGGCGGGCGAGATTGGCAAAGTGCGTCTTGTGGTCACGAATTTCAGCCACGGCCACCATGGCGACGCGACAGACGCCGATAACCCGCGCGTGCGCTGGCGCTATGACCCCGCGATGGCAGGGGTTTCGGGGCAGTTTGCTGATTGTGGTATTCACGCGCTGCATATGGCGGGTTTCATCGCCGATGACGAGGTGAAAACCCTGTCCGCCGATTTTGCCTCCACCATCGCCAGCCGCGAACTGGAAGATGACGCCATGGTGAATTTCCGCATGGAAGGCGGCGCAGTGGGGCGGCTCTGGACCTCGTCCGTTGCGATCGGTCGCCAGCACGGGTTCGACATTCAGGTGTTCGGGGAAACCGGCGGGCTTCGCTGGGCGTCAGAGCAGCCGAACCAGCTGATCTATACCCCAGTTGGCGGGCGGACCCAGATCATCGAGAAAGGCGAGGGCGGTTTGCACGAAGACGCTCAGCGTCTGAGCCGGGTGGCCATTGCGCATCCCGAGGGCTTCCCGCTGGCCGTTGCCAATATCTATTGCGATCTGGCGGATGCGATCCGGGGCGAGAAACGCGATGGTCTGCCCAATGCCACAGACGGGGTGCGGTCGATGGCGGCTGTGCATATGGCCGTGTCTTCGGCCAAGGCAGGCGGCACATGGGTCGATGCACGTCCGCCCATGTTTCGCTGATCTGTCGGGCTAGCTGATGATCGGGCGCAGCGTTCCACGTTCGACGATTGAGCAGGGGAAGATACGCGCCTCGGGATAGCGGTCGGGTTCGTCCAGCATGGCGACCATAAGCTCGATAGACGAGGTGACGATCTGGCGGATCGGTTGGTGGATGGTGGTGAGATTGATGTTCTCCCACCCCGCCATTTCCATATCGTTCAGGCCCATCAGGCCGATATCCTGCGGCACCGACAGGCCGCTGTCCTGAATGGCGGACAGAACGCCGATGGACAGCACGTCGTCGCCGCAAAAATAGGCTTCGGACGGCGTGCTTTCCAGCAATCGCAGCATTTCGCGACGCCCCGCGTCGAACGAATAGGCTTCGGCATATGAGCAGCTGGTCGCGACTTCGGGGTGTTCGGCCATCTCGGCCATAAAGCCTTTGTGCCTATCTTGTGTGGACGTGGCGCTTTCGGGGCCGCCCAGAAACGCGATGTTCTTATAGCCGCGCGCCACCAAGGTTCGGGCGGCCATGCGGCCACATTCCACATTGTCGATCCCAACCACATGAACTTGCGGCGTCGAGGAATAACGGCCGAATGAATTGACCACGGGGACACCTGCGTCACGGAACGCTTTCGAGAACTCCGGTGGCAGTGTGGATGATGCGACAACGACGCCATCGACAGAATATTGTCGAAGCATCCGCACCGAGTTTTCCGGGTCGGTTTCATGGGTCAGATTGACCAGAAGCGGGCGCAAGCCACGCTCCTGCAGCCCGCGGGTGAACAGGTCGAACACCTCAAGGAAAATCGGGTTGTGAAAGTTGTTCGAGACAAGGCCGATCAGCTTGGTGCGCCCGGTGGTCAGCGACGAGGCCAGCGCATTCGGGCTGTATCCAAGCTCGTCCGCTGCCTTTTCGACCTTTCGCCGTGTTTTGTCCGAAACCGAGGCGCCGGGCGTAAAAGTGCGGGATACGGCGGAGCGCGAAACCCCGGCACGTTCTGCAACCTCTTTCAATGTTACTGCCATGTAAGCCTGACCCGGAACCGCCTGTATATCCACTTTTATAACAGTTCTTTCGTCAGGGCATCATGAAAAGATACTGGCTAATTTGCAACCGGTTGCAAAATGATGACAGATATGCTTAACTCCGAGTCGGAGGTCGGGACCACCCGGTCTTAGAACAGATGCCAAAATTGGTGGATCTTGGGAGGATCAAATGAAATCACTGATGAAGAAGGTCGCATTGGCAACGGTCGTTGCCGCAGCACCGCTGATGGTCGGAACCGGTGCAATGGCCGAGGGCGAAAAGTATATTCTTGTCAGCCATGCTCCGGACAGCGACAGCTGGTGGAACACGATCAAGAACGGTATCGCGCTGGCTGGCGAACAGGTTGGGGCCGATGTCGAATATCGCAACCCGCCCACCGGCGACATTGCCGACATGGCGCGGATCATTGATCAGGCCGCTGCCTCCGGCCCTGATGGTATCATCACCACCCTTGCCGACTTTGATGTTTTGAAAGGCCCGATCAGCGCCGCCGTTGACCAGGGCATCGACGTCATCATCATGAACACCGGCACGCCCGATCAGGCGCGCGAAGTTGGTGCGCTGATGTATGTGGGTCAGCCCGAATATGATGCAGGTTTCGCCGCTGGACAGCGCGCCAAAGGCGAAGGTGTGACCAAGTTCCTTTGTGTGAACCACGCCATTCAACAGCCTACCGTGGGCGAGCGTTGCCGCGGCTATGCGGATGGTCTGGGTATCGAACTGGGCGATGCGATGATGGATTCGGGCACCGACCCGTCAGAAATCAAGAACAAGGTTCTGGCCTATCTATCGGCAAATCCTGACGTTGACGGCATTCTGACCCTTGGTCCGGTTTCCGCTGATCCCACCATCGCCGCTTTGCAAGAAAACGGAATGGCCGGAGCAATCCATTTCGGCACCTTCGATCTGGGCGAAGAGATCGTCAAAGGGATCAAGGATGGTGTCATCAACTGGGGTATCGACCAGCAACCCTTCCTGCAAGCCTATATGCCCGTCATCATTCTGGCCAATTGGGACCGTTACGGCGTTCTGCCAGGCAACAACATCAACTCTGGCCCCGGCTTCGTGACCAAGGATGGATTGGCCAAGGTTGAAGAGTTTGCAGGTGAATACCGGTAACGACCGCGCGTAAGCGAACAAATCACCAAAAACGGGCGGCCCAAAGCGCCGCCCGTTTCTCGCCCACCTTCTGCATAAGACATGAGGAGACGCCAGTCATGGCTGAGACCGTCCAATCAGACGAACGTGTCAAAGAAATATCATCCTTCCGACAGGCGCTTATCCGCCCGGAACTGGGGGGTATCGTCGGCACTGTCGCTGTTTTTACCTTGTTTCTACTGTTCGCCTTCGACAGCGGTATGTTCGCCTCGCAAGGGGTTTTGAACTGGTCCGTTGTGTCCGCCCAGTTCATGATCATTGCTGTTGGCGCATGTCTTTTGATGATCGCAGGAGAGTTCGATCTGTCTGTCGGTTCGATGATCGGTTTCGCCGGCATGATGATCGCCGTGTTCGGTGTCGTTCTTGGCTGGCCCATGTGGATTGCGATCATTATCACCTTTGTGATTTGCTGCCTGCTTGGGGCGCTGAACGGCTGGATCGTCGTCAAAACGGGACTGCCCAGCTTTATCGTGACCCTGGCCTTTCTGTTCATTCTGCGCGGCTTCACCATCTACATTCCGCAAACGATCGAGCGTAAGACGATCATTGGCGGTATCCGTGACGCTGCAGAAGGGGACTGGCTGGCACCGATCTTTGGCGGCAAAATTGGCCAACCGGTGTTTCAGTGGTTGGGTGACGTTGGCATCATCGCGGTGTTCGAGCGTGGATCGCGCGAAGGACAACCTGTTGTCGACGGCATACCCATGTTGATCGTTTGGGCAATTGTGATCATCGCGTTTGGGCATATCCTGCTGACGCGCACGCAGTTTGGCAACTGGATCTTCGCCTCTGGCGGTGATCCCGAGGCGGCGCGCAACTCGGGTGTTCCGGTGAACAAGGTCAAGATCCTGATGTTCACACTTACGGCGTTCTGCGCAACGGTGCTGGCGGTTTGCCAGGTCATGGAGTTCGGATCGGCGGGCGCGGATCGGGGTCTGTTGAAAGAGTTCGAGGCGATCATCGCCGTGGTGATCGGCGGCGCGTTGCTGACCGGTGGCTATGGCTCGGTTCTGGGCGCAGCCCTTGGTGCGCTGATCTTCGGCGTCGTACAGCAGGGCCTGTTTTTCGCTGGTGTCGAAAGCTCGTTGTTCAGGGTCTTCCTTGGGGTGATCCTTCTGTTTGCGGTCATTCTGAACACCTATATCCGTCGCATCATCACGGGGGAACGTTGATATGAATCCGGAAAAAGCCCCAATCATTCAGATGAAAAACATCGAAAAGCACTTTGGCAGCGTGATCGCGCTGGCAGGTGTATCGCTGGAGGTTTTCCCCGGCGAATGCCATTGTCTGCTCGGCGACAACGGGGCCGGGAAGTCGACCTTCATCAAGACGATGTCCGGTGTGCACCAGCCCACCCGTGGTGAAATTTTTTTTGAAGGCAAGCCGATGCAGTTCCATGATCCGCGTGATGCGATTGCAGCGGGCATTGCGACTGTGCACCAGCATCTTGCCATGATCCCGCTGATGTCGGTCAGCCGCAATTTCTTCATGGGAAATGAACCGGTGAAGAAGGTCGGGCCGCTGAAGTTTTTCGACCATGACTATGCCAATACAGTCACGATGGACGAGATGCGCAAGATGGGTATCAACCTGCGTGGCCCGGATCAGGCCGTTGGCACCCTGTCCGGGGGCGAGCGTCAAACCGTCGCCATCGCACGTGCCGTGCATTTTGGTGCCAAAGTTCTGATCCTGGACGAACCGACATCGGCACTTGGTGTTCGCCAGACGGCCAACGTTCTTGCGACAATCGACAAGGTACGCAAGCAGGGGATCGCAGTTGTGTTCATCACGCATAACGTTCGTCACGCGATGGCCGTGGGCGATCGGTTTACCGTGCTGAACCGCGGCCAGACCTTGGGTACGGCACAGCGCGGCCAGATCACACCGGAAGAGCTACAAGACATGATGGCGGGTGGCCAAGAGCTTGTCGCATTGGAAGGCAGCTTGGGCGGCACAGTCTAAGATCGCATCTTGCGAATGAAGCACCGCCGTCAGATCGACGGCGGTGTTTTTGTTGCGGCGGTTTAGCATGATCCGGCTGGAGTTAAGCGCCGCGCATGACTAGTATCCGGGCATGACATTCGCCCATCAGACCCCCCATCAGACCCAAAGCGATGCTGCAGACGCAATTCCCCGGATGCCATCCTGGGCGACAGCGGGCCGTCCAACAACATCAGAGGATGCCGCGTTTTTGTCGGGCGCGGCCTTGGCACTTCTGCATCACGCGCTGGCGCAGGTTGCCCTCCCGCAAGCATTGCTTCGCGCTCGGCTGGCGTTGACGGCCGCCGAGGCGTGCGTGGCCTTCTCGGGCCGCCCCGAACGGGTGCCGGATTTGCGGGATGCGCTTGCCCTGCTGCGACCCGGCGATCAGCCGGGGCCGGCGGGTGCTGTTTATCGCCAGTGGTGGACCGCAGTGTCGCGGCCGATCTCGGTTCCTGCGTTGAAACGCGCGGTGTCGGACGGGTTGGAAACGCATGTGCCGGTCTGGCAGGCCGCAGTGCAGGGGGGGCCGGTGCAGCGGGCCGCGGCCGTGTTGGAGGCTGTGCTGACCGATCACCCGGCCGATGAGGCGTCAGCACTGATCCTGGCCGATGCGGCGCTGGCGCGCAGTGTGGGGTGGTCCCATCTGATGCCACTGTTGGCAGGGGGGCTGAAGCGGCGCGAGTTGCGGCTCACCGGTGCGGACCTGATCACGGCTTGCCATTCCGCCGTTATCCGTTCCTCGACAGACGCCTTGGGCATCGCTGCCGATTTGACACGCCGTGCCGCCTATCTGCGCACTGTGACCCCAAAACTGCGCGCCAAATGGGCGGGCGCGGCGGTCGAGATGTTCCTGACCCAAGATGCCTTGGCCCCTGCGGCGCTCACGTCCTTGACGTCAGACCGGGCCGCGCGGCGATTGTGCGACCGGCTGGTCGATCTTGGTGCGGTGCGCGAGCTCACTGGCCGCGACACCTTCAGGCTTTACGGGGTATAGGCATGAATATGGCCAAGGACAGACCAGAGCCGGAACTGGACCGCGAGTTGTCCGATCTGCCCGCCGAGCTGCGCTGGCGGGAATGGATGCGGCGGATCGAGGCCGTGCTGTTTGCAAGCCGCACGCCCGTCGCGCGCGAGGATCTGGCGCGCATCGTGGGGCAGGGGGCATCGGTCGATCTGCTGCTGGATGACCTTGCCGCCGATCTGGCGGGACGGTCGTTCGAAGTTGCCAAACTGGCAGACGGCTGGATATTGCGCACCCGCCCGGCCTATGCGCCCGCGATCCGCACCGCTGCGGATATAGACGATCAGCTTCTGGACCTGAACCCGTTCGACATCGCCGTGCTGGCGGCCATTGCCTATCACCAACCCATCACGCGTGACGGGTTGAGTGAGATCTTTGGCAAGGACATCAGCCGCGATCTGATCGGGCGTCTGCATGCCCGCAATTTGATCGCCACCGGACCACGCGCGCCGCGTCGTGGCGCGCCTTATACGTTTGTCACCACCGACCAGTTCCTTGTGGCCTTCGATCTGAAAAGCCTGCGCGACTTGCCCGATCGTGAACAAATCGAAGATGCCGGGATACACGTGGCGTCACCCGGTTGGCAGGGTGGGAAAGGTTAAGGGACTGCCTAAACCTCGTCCGACAGGTGGCGGTGCTGGTCCCTACGAAACAGCATTGCAGGCCGGATTGCTCCGACAGGAATGTTCTTGCACTTGATCCCAACCGCCTTATGAGAGTGGTGTGAATTGCCCCAGGGGAATGCGTCTATGAAAATGCTGGATACTTTCGTCAAACCGATGCATCCGGAAGGCATCAGGTTCGTCGCGATTTTTGCCATTGTTACCGCGATTTTGTTCCTGATCTCATCGTTTCTGGGCTGGATCGGCGTTGGTTTGACCATCTGGTGCTATTACTTCTTTCGCGATCCAGAACGGGTGACACCCGACCGGCCGGGGTTGATTGTCAGTCCCGCAGATGGGGTGGTGTCATTGATCGAATCTGCCGTCCCGCCCGAAGAGCTGGGCATGGCCAACACACCGCTGACCCGCGTCAGTGTGTTCATGAGCGTGTTCAACTGTCATGTGAACCGCACCCCGATCGCAGGCGACGTCACGGCGGTGGCCTATCGGCCCGGCAAGTTCTTCAATGCTTCGCTGGATAAGGCAAGCGCGGACAATGAACGCAACAGCCTGTGTATTCGGATGCAGGACGGTCGCGATCTGGCGGTTGTCCAGATCGCTGGTCTGGTAGCACGGCGCATCGTCTGTTTCGTGAAACCCGGCGCGCAGATGCGGACGGGTGAACGGTTCGGTCTGATCCGCTTCGGATCACGACTGGATGTGTATCTGCCCGACGGCGTAGCACCGTTGGTCAGCATCGGTCAGACAATGGTCGCAGGTGAAACTGTCATTGCCGAGCTGAACACGGGTGAGGACGAGGTAAGCCTGTCGTGACCGACCCCGCTGACAAGCCCGGGTCCGAGTTCGCCCTGATACATCTGATCCCGAACATGCTGACCATCGCTGGCCTGTGCGCCGGTCTGTCCGCGATCCGTTACGGCGTGCAGGGGGATTTCAGGTTCGCGGTTCAGTTGGTCCTCGTGGCCTGTGTTCTGGACGGGCTGGATGGGCGAATTGCCCGATTGATGAACAGCGGCAGCAAGATGGGGGCCGAGCTGGACTCGCTTGCTGATTTCGTGAATTTCGGGGTCGCGCCGCCCTTGGTCATTTACTACTGGGCCTTGCAGGACACGGGCAATCTGGCATGGATATCCGTGCTTGTGTATGCGGTTTGTTGTGTGCTCCGCCTTGCTCGGTTCAACGTCAGCAGCAACGCAAGCAGTGAAAATGGTCAGAGCACGCCAAGCGCGTTCTTTTCCGGTGTGCCATCCCCGGCGGGCGCTGTGCTGGTACTTCTGCCGATGTCGACTTCGTTTGCGTTTGACAGCATTCCCATGCCGCCAGACCTGGCGATCTGCGCCTATATGGTCGCGATCGGTCTGTTGATGATCAGCCGCACCCCAATCTGGTCGTTCAAGACAACGCGCATATCACGAGAAAACGTAAAGTTCTTTCTGGTCGGATTTGCAGTCGTCGGCGTAGCGGCGCTTAGTTTCGCCTGGGTCACTTTCGTGATGCTGGGCCTTAGCTATATTGTCATGATCATCTGGTGTGGTGTTGCGCATCGTTCGACGGCTTCTGAAAGGGATGGCTAAGATGGATATCGAAGCGGTTCAGACCTCGTATGCCCGCTGGGCACCGATCTATGACAAGACCTTCGGCGCGGTGACGCATTCCGGCAGGCGCCGGGCGGTCAGTTACATCAACAGCCGTGCCGGATCGGTGTTGGAGGTCGGCGTCGGCACCGGCCTGTCTCTGGAACATTACGACCCTGATCTAAATGTAACCGGAATTGATTTCAGTGAGCAGATGTTGGCCAAGGCACAGGCGAAAGTGCGCGAACGTGACCTGAAGCACGTTGTGGCGCTGCGGCAGATGGATGCCCGTGCGCTGGATTTCCCAGATCACAGCTTTGACACGATCGCCGCCATGCATGTGTTGTCCGTGGTGCCGGAACCCGAACGCGTCATGTCCGAAATCGCGCGCGTTTTGAAACCGGGCGGCAAGGTGGTCATCACCAACCATTTCGTGCGCACTCAAGGCATCTTGGCATTGTTGGAGCGTCTGTCCGCACCGTTTGCAAACACGATCGGGTGGCATTCCGATTTCCATATCGAAACCGTGTTGCAGGAACCCGTGCTCGAGGTCGAAGAACGCAAGACGTTGCCGCCGCTTGGGATGATGACGTTTCTGGTGTTAACAAAATCGGGCGGTGTTTAGCGCCCGCCACCAACGCTGTCACGCGATGGGCTTTTCGTGCCATGCCCAGTGTGCTAGCCACTTAGCCAGTTAATTTGGAGGCCCGCCCGTGTTGGATCTTACCCATGTTCGCACTGTTCTGTCCGAACATTACGACCTTGCCCCCTCGGCTGAGCTTGCTGACGGAATGCAGGATATCTATGCCCGCATGGACCGGGTGGTAACCCCTCCGGATTTTGCGACCTTTGCCCCGTATATCAAAGCGATCAACGCGCTGAAAAAAGAACGCAACGCGGTGATCCTTGGCCACAACTACATGACGCCCGAGATTTTCCACGGCGTGTCGGATTTCGTCGGCGACAGCCTGCAACTGGCAATGAAGGCCAGCGATGTCGAGGCCGATGTAATCGTGCAGGCCGGTGTGCATTTCATGGCGGAAACGTCAAAGATCCTCAGCCCTGGAAAAACCGTGCTGATGCCGGATATGGAAGCCGGATGTTCGCTGGCCGAAAGCATCACCGCCGAGGGGATCGACGAAATGCGTGCCAAGTATCCCGGTGCGCCAGTCGTGTCTTATGTAAACACCACGGCCGAGGTGAAAGCAGCATCCGATATCTGTTGCACGTCCTCCAACGCTGTTCAGATCGTGAACGCGCTGGAGGCCGAGACAGTGATCATGACGCCGGATCAGTATCTGGCGCAGAACGTGGCCAATGAAAGCCACAAGACCGTGGTTTACTGGCCCGGTTCCTGCATCGTGCATGAACAATACACCGCGCAGGATCTGCGTAATTTCCGCGAATGGAACCCCGGCACCAAGCTGATCGCGCATCCCGAATGCACCCCCGACGTGGTGGCCGAGGCGGATTTCTCGGGGTCCACAAGTGGCATTCTGAAATACGTCACCGAGACGAAGCCCGAAAAGGCGATGCTGATCACCGAATGTTCGATGGCGTCGAACATCGCGGATGAATTGCCCGAGGTCGAGTTCGTCGGCCCCTGCAATATGTGCCCCTATATGAAGAAGATCACGCTTGAGAAGATCCTGTATTCCCTGCACACGATGGAAGGGCAGGTCGAAGTGGACCCGGTCGTGGCCGAGAAGGCCCGCCATGCGGTGCAGGCGATGATTGATATGTCGCGCAAGCTGGGGCTGTGATCCTGCGATGCAGACCCTTGCCACCGATCGCGTCATTATCGTCGGGGCCGGATTGGGGGCGCTGTATGCGGCGCTGAAACTGGCGCCGCACCCGGTGGTGATGATCTCGCCCGAGGTGCTGGGCGAAGGGGCCAGTTCGGCCTGGGCACAGGGTGGCGTCGCGGCTGCGATGGATGCGGCGGACAGCCCGGACAGCCATGCCGCCGACACGGTGAAGGCAGGTGCCGGCACCGTGAACCCGGCTGTGGCGGATCTGGTGACGCGCGAGGCGCGCGATTACATCCTTGACCTGACCACGATGGGCACGCCGTTCGACCGGACCGAGGATGGCGGCTATGTCCTGTCGCGCGAAGCGGCGCACAGTTTTGCACGGGTGGTGCGCGTGAAGGGTGATCAGGCGGGGGCCGAGATCATGGCCGCGCTGATCGCGCAGGTGCGCAACACCCCGTCCATTCAGGTGCTGGAAGGCACCATGGCGCGCGACCTTGAAGTGACGGATGGGCGGGTGACCGGTGTGGTCATTCAGGAAGCCGGTGGTGAACGATCCGGCCCGGTCCTGTTGCGCGGGGCTGCGGTGTTGCTGGCCGGCGGCGGCTCTGGCGGGCTTTATGCCTTGACCACCAATCCGCCGCGTATTCGGGGGCAGGTGATCGGTATGGCCGCCCGCGCCGGTGCCTTGATTGCCGATGCCGAGTTCGTGCAATTCCACCCCACCGCGATGGATGTGGGCGAAGACCCCGCACCGCTGGCGACCGAGGCCCTGCGCGGCGAAGGGGCGATCCTGATCAACAAGCATGGCGAACGTTTCATGCAGGCCATCCACCCGGACGCCGAGTTGGCGCCACGCGACATCGTGGCCCGTGCGATCTATGCCCAGGTCAAGGCAGACAATCGCCCGATGCTGGACACGCGCGACGTGTTGGGCGAAGCAATCAAGACGCAGTTCCCCGCCGTCGCCGAGTATTGTGTGCGCAACGGAATTGATCCGGCGGTTGATCCGATCCCGATTGCCCCGGCGGCACATTACCATATGGGCGGCATAGCGACGGATACGCAGGGGCGTGCCACGCTGGACGGCCTGTGGGTCTGTGGTGAAGCCTCGTCCACCGGTTTGCATGGGGCGAACCGGCTGGCGTCGAACGGATTGCTGGAAGCCTTGGTCTATGCCCGCATCTGCGCCGAGGGGATGGCGCAGACCCTGAACCACGTGGCCGAAGCCGTGCCACTGGAGCTCACCTTTCCCGACGGCGGCATGCCGCCTGCACCCGAGGCTGTGCAATCGCTGCGTCAGACCATGACCCAGAATGTGGGTGTGGTGCGGGATCGTGCCGGGCTGACCCGCGCCCTGGCCACCATCGCCGCGCTTGAGGTCGCCCATGGCGACAGCCCGTCCTTTCTGAATATGTGCGCCACCGCGACCTTGATCGCGGCAGGGGCTTTGCTGCGCGAAGAAAGCCGTGGGGCACATGAGCGATCGGATTTCCCTGAGCCTGCCGATGGGCCGGGCCAGCGGTCCGAAATGTATCTGACCGACGCGCTCGCCGTGCGGGCACAGGTTTGCAAGGAACTGTCATGAGTTATTCCACCCTTCCCGATCTTGTTCTGGAGCCGATGATCCGCGGTGCGTTGATGGAGGATCTGGGCAGCTATGGGGATGTCACCACGCGCGCCGTGATCCCGTCAGGTACCACCTATGATGCCCGGCTAAATGCGCGCGAAGATGCGGTCGTATCGGGAATGCAGGTGGCCGCGATTGCCTTCCGACTGGTGGACCCCACGCTGGAGGTCATCACCCATATCGCGGATGGGCAGCCCTGCAAAAAGGGCGACACGTTGATGACGATCAAGGGTTCGGCGGCGTCGATCTTGTCAGGCGAGCGTGTGGCGCTGAACTTCGCGGGTCGTCTGACCGGGATGGCCACCAAGACCGCCGGGTTCGTGGCCGAGACACGCGGCACCGAAGCCCGCGTGACTTGTACGCGTAAGACCACGCCGGGATTGCGTCTGGTCGAGAAGCTGGCCGTGCTGCATGGCGGCGGGTTCAACCACCGCTATTCCCTGTCCGATGCAATCCTGATCAAGGACAACCACATTGCGGCGGCGGGCGGCGTCCGTCAGGTGCTTGAAGCCACCAAAGCCCATGCAAGCCATATGATGGCGGTCGAGATCGAGGTTGACCGGCTGGACCAATTGGCCGAGGTGCTTGAAGTCGGCGGCGCGTCGGTCGTGCTGCTCGACAATATGGACAATGATCTGCTGCGGCAGGCCGTGGACATGGTGGATGGCGCCCTGAAAACAGAGGCCAGCGGGAATGTGACGCTGGACCGCATCGCCTCGATCGCGGCGACGGGCGTCGACTATATCTCGTCCGGGGCGCTGACCCATTCGGCGCGCACGGTGGATCTGGGGTTGGACTTCTGACGATCGACGACACGTCAGAGTCGCGTTCCGCGTGTCCGTCATCTTGAATTATGGCAAAGTTTGCCATACATTTGAAGCAGGAGGCCAACCATGTCCACGATGAACATATCCCTGCCCGAACAGATGAAAAGCTGGGTTGAATCTCAATCCCGCTCTGGCCGGTTTGCCAATTCCAGCGATTATGTCCGCGATCTGATCCGGCGTGATCAGGAACGAGCCGTCGCGATATCCGAGGTGCAGGCCGCGGTTGATGCCGCTCTTGCCTCTGGCCCGCCAGCCCGGTTTGATGCGGATGCGTTCAAGGCCCGGATGCGCCAGGATGCCGACTAGGGCGACCTATCGACTGACCCCGGCGGCACAGAACGATCTTGCAGAAATATGGCGCTACGGCGCGGGAACATGGTCAGACGATCAGGCGGATCGCTATCTTGACGTGTTGGTCAACGGGTTTGAACTGATCGCGGACCAGCCAGACATGTCGCGGCTGCGCTCCGAATTCACGCCGCCCGTACGCATCTTTCCAACCGGCTCTCATCTGGTCGTTTACATCGCAGATCAGCAGGGTGTGACCATTTTGCGCGTGCTTCACAATCGCCGGGATCTGCTGGCGGCCCTGGACAGTTGATCAACCGCCCATTCGCCCAAGCGAGATCCCACCGAACCCAACGAAGGCTTTGTAATCCCGCACGAACTGCCGCATGATCGCCCGGCGAGCACCTTCGCCCGCCTATGCTTTTTGACGCGCTTATGGGACATTCATGGCTGACCTGAACGAACTGGAAGACTGGATTGTCAGGACCGGCCTGGGCGACCGCGCGGCCTTTGATGCACTTTATGATGCAACATCGGCGAAACTTTTTGGCGTTTGCCTGCGTGTCTTGAATAATCGGGCTGAGGCAGAGGAAGTGTTACAGGATGCCTTTGTGCGCATCTGGCAAAACGCAAAGCGCTTTAAAGCCAATGGGTACAGCCCGATGACATGGTTGATCACGGTGACGCGTAATCAGGCAATCGACAGGCTGCGCACCCGCAAGGCGCCAACCGAGGATATTGCGGCGCGCCCGGACATCGCTGACGCAGGTCCAACGCCCGAGCAGGCCGCGCTGGCATCGTCGGAACGGGATCGCATCAACACATGTCTGGACGAGTTGGATGATCCCAAGGCGGGTGCGGTGCGTGGTGCCTATTTGCTGGGAGAGACCTATGACGAGCTGGCCAGCCGATACGCGGTGCCGGTGAATACGATGCGAACCTGGCTGCGACGCAGCCTGCTGAAACTAAGAGAGTGTTTAACGCGATGAGCACGGCAGACACATATGACCGGGACGATGACGTCCTTGCGGCGGAATACGCCCTGCATCTGCTGTCAGCCGAGGATCGGCGCGCATTTGAAACGCGGATGCAGGAAGATGCCAGGCTGAGGGATCTGGTACGCGACTGGGATCACCAGTTCCATGCCCTGTCGGACGAATTTGACAGCGTGGCCCCACCCGCCCATGTCAAGGCGGCGATCCAGGCGCGGGTCTTCGGGTCCGCGCAAAAGACCTCACCGCTCAGCGGCGTGGTCGGCTGGCTTCTGGGCGGCAGCGTAGCGGCGGTGTTGGCGTTGGCCCTTGTGGCAATCCTGCCGCTGATCACCGATCCTCAGACCTCCGCTCCGACCCACACCGCTGAGATCAGCGCGCAGGATCAGTCGCTGATCGTCACCGCTGCGTTCTCGGCGAATAGCGGAGAGTTCACAGTGCGCCGGGTGGCGGGTGGACCGGCCAGTGGGCGCGATCTTGAAATGTGGTTGATCCCCCAAGGGGCCGATGCGCCGATCTCGTTGGGTGTTATGCCAGACGAGGACGACGCCCGGATTACCCTGCCTGATGAATTGCGCGCACGCCTGACAGCCGCCACCTTTGCGATCAGTGATGAACCCAAAGGTGGTTCACCCACCGGTCAACCCACCGGTGCGGTGCTGGCGGCGGGTCCGGTGCAGGTATTGTAAAATACCCGCACCGCAATGCTTTGATAAATATGCAGTTATCAACTTTTTTGAAATTTTTTCAAGAACTCTGAAACTCTTTTCGATGGTCTTTCGTGGTTCCTAATGTCTCCGGGTAAGAAACCCGGTTCAACAGGAAAGGAACCGAAAAATGACCAAGTTGAATGTTCTGGATACCGCCGCAGCTTTTGTATTGGTGGCATCAGTCGCTTTTGCTGACGGCCATTCGCATGAAAACCCGATGGTGGGGGGTGCCGCCATGTTCGCCGATAAGAACATCGTCGAAAATGCTGTGAATTCAGCGGACCACACGACGCTGGTGGCGGCTGTCAAGGCGGCCGGTCTTGTCGAAACGCTGCAAGGCGACGGTCCGTTCACCGTGTTTGCCCCCGTCAACGCGGCCTTTGACGCGCTGCCCGAAGGCACCGTCGAAACGCTTCTGAAGCCCGAGAACAAGGAAATGCTGACCAAGGTTCTGACCTGTCACGTCGTTTCGGCCGACGCGATGTCGGAAGCCATTCGCGGGATGATTGATGATGACGGCGGCAAGCACCCGGTACCCACCGTGGGCGGCTGCACGTTGCAAGCCACCTATGATGGTGACGATATTTGGATCGAGGACGAGCAGGGCAACATGGCGACCGTGACCATTGCGGATGTGAAGCAATCGAACGGCGTGATCCACGTGATCGACAAGGTGCTTCTGCCCGCCATGTAACGATCTGCCAGACCCTGTCCTTTTTCCCAGTTGGGTGCCGGGTCTGCGCAGAACGAATGTGGCTACGCCAACCATCAAACGATTGCAAAGGTTGACCAGTTCCACGGCGTTACCCACAAGGCCTGTCCAGTTATCTGGGCAGGCCATTTTTTGGTCTGCTGATGGCGTGTACGCTTGGTTTGCATTGACGCAGGAGGTTGCTTTTGGGACCGTTGGTTATTCTGACGCAAGGCCGCATCATGACCGACCCACATCTTCACGACCTGACCCATAATCGCGATCTTGGGATCACCCTGCCGGATGGAACCCGTTTGTCAGCACGGGTGTGGATGCCCGTTGACGCTTTGGACAACCCGGTTCCGGCAATCCTTGAATACTTGCCCTATCGTAAAACCGATGGCACGGCTGAACGGGATGCCGGAATGCACCCATGGATTGCCGAGCGGGGCTATGCCTGTCTGCGGGTGGACCGGCGGGGATGTGGCGAAAGCGAAGGGTTGTTCGACGACGAGTATTCCGAGCAGGAGTTGCAGGACGGTGAAGATGTGATTGCCTGGATCGCCCGCCAGCCCTGGTGCACCGGGGCGGTCGGGATGCAGGGCATTTCATGGGGTGGGTTCAACAGCTTGCAGGTCGCCGCCCGCGCGCCCGAGGCGCTGAAGGCGGTCATCACCATTGGGTCAACCGTTGATCGCTATGCCGATGATGTGCACTACAAGGGCGGGATCCAGCATTCGGACAATATCAGCTGGGCGGCAACGGTGCTGTCCTGGTTCTCGATGCCTCCCGATCCTGAACAGGTCGGTGACAAGTGGCGGGCAATGTGGCTTGAGCGGTTGAAGAACACGCCGCCCCTGCCACGCATCTGGACCGAGCATCGTGATCGCGATGCCTATTGGAAGCACGGATCGATTTGCGAGGATTACAGCACGATCAAAGCGGCTGTTCTGGCCTTTGGCGGACTGCATGATGGATATCGCAACACCATGCGGCATCTGGTCGAAAACCTTGACGCGGCAGTGAAAGGCGTGGCCGGACCTTGGGGGCATAAATACCCACATATCTCGCAGATCGGCCCCTCGATCGGGTATTTGCAAGAGGCGCTGAGATGGTGGGACCGTTGGTTGAAAGGGATCGACAATGGCGCCGAACGGGACCCGGCTTGGCGCGCCTATGTCATGGACAGCGCAAAGCCGGACCCAGTAGCAAACCACCGTGCCGGGCGTTGGATATGCGACCAAACCCTGCCGTCGGCCCATGTGCAGGTTCAGGAGATGGCATTGGGGGCGTACTTGTCGGGCGATGTACCAGCAACTGTCGCCCCCGACCTTCGTCATGGTGAGCAATGCGGAGAATTCTTTACCTTTGGCTTCGGGTCAGGAGAGCTGCCTGACGATCAACAACCGGACGACGCCCGCAGCGCCTGTTTTGACGGCCCGGCGCTGGACGAGGCGACGGATATCGTCGGGCGTCCTACGGTACGACTGCACCTGTCCGCCGACCGCCCGCGCGCGCAACTGGTGGTGCGACTGTGTGATCTGCGACCAGACGGAACCTCGATGCTGATCACAATGGGGCTATTGGATCTGCGCAACCGGGATGGGTTTGAAAGCAAACGCGACCTGATCCCCGGCCACTCGGTCGAGGCGAGGCTGGAGCTTGATGAAACCGCCTATCATTTGCCAAAGGGGCATCGTTTACGACTGGCGGTTGCGGGCAGCTACTGGCCGTATTCCTGGCCCGAACCTGATCCTGCGACCCTGACAATCGACGGCGGTCAAATCGGGCTGCCATTGCGCACCCCCTTGGACGGCGATGAATGGACCTTTCCGCCCCCGGTCTCGGCCCCGCCACGACGCACCCGGTTGCTGCGCAAGGGGCATGATGAAAAGACACGGCAGGTCGATCCAGATACGGGCCGGGTCACTCTGACGATCGCTTCTGATCATGGCCGGACCGAGGATCTTGAAACCGGCATCACAACGGAAAGCACAGTTCGGGAGGTCTGGTCGATTGACCCCGCCAACCCGGCGGATGCCCATGCACGGATCGAATGGCAGCGCAGTTTCGGGCGGGGCGACTGGCAGGTGTCCACCCATGCCGACACCGCGATGCTCGGCACGCAGGATCACTTCAAGATCACACAGCGGCTTCTGGCGCACGAGGGCGATGAGGCGCTGTTCGATCAGTCATGGACGCATGAGGTCGAGCGATAAATCGCTTCAACTGAGAAGGTGGTTCTCGGGTTGCATCGCCGCTGGAATGTCTTGCCCCAGTGCGTCGCATAGGGTGCGTTCGATCACGCGGCTCATCGCGTCCAGCGGCAAACCGTTTGGTCGGGGCTCGAACGGGTGTTCCAGCTCGTTCGTCACCGCTTGCAGGCCGAAGAACACATAGGCGACGACAACGGCAAAGATGGGCGCGAACCAGTCGACAGACCCGAGAAGTGCAAAGGGCAGCAATGCGCAATACAGATAGGTCGTGCGCCGCACCAGAAGCGAATAGACGAAGGGCAGAGGCGTGGTCTGAATGCGTTCGCACCCGGCCTGCGACAGGGACAGCCGCGACAGCGTTTCCGACATCGCCATTTGCGCAAACCCGTCCAGCGTGCCCTTGCGCCGCAGGACCGCCAGTTGATGCGCAACATCGCTGAGCGCAGCATCAGCAGGGTTGGCACGGGCCAGCAGCGATTTGGCTTTGTCGTCTCCGACCCACGCCGCGATGTCGTGCCGGGCGTCGCAAGGTCGCAGGCTGCCCCGATGTGCATGCGTGAACGCAGCAATCAGGTTTAGCAGCGTGGATTTATCCTCTGACGGCACGGCAAACATTTCAAGTTGGCGCGCAAAGCTGCGGGTGTCGGCAATCAGGCTGCCCCACAGCTTGCGGGCCTCCCACCAGCGGTCATAGGCTGCGTTGTTGCGAAACCCCAGAAACAAGGACAGTGCAACACCAAACACGCTCATCGCGGCAAGCGATATGTGGGGAAGGGGGACCAGAAACTTATCCACCAAGACAACCGACAGAGTCAGCAACAGGACCGAGACAATCTTGCCAAGGATGCGCGGCACGACAGAGCCTTGCACGATAAAAAACAGGCGCAGTGCAGAGGGGGGCGTTCGAACTATCATAATGCGGTTCTATCGTCAGGAGCGATCAGACATAAAGAGGCTGAATTGGGAAACGGGAAAAGATATGCAGATTATCCGGCGACGTGGTCTGGTGGAAACACCGTGGAAGAATGGCGGCGGCATCACGCGCAACATTGCCGAAACGCGTGACGCCCAAGGCCTGTTGTGGCGGCTGAGCATGGCGGATGTGAAGGAGGACGGCGCATTCTCCAGCTTTCCGGGCCTGACCCGCGTTCTGACCGTGATCAAAGGCGATGGAATGGTCCTGCACGGGCCAGAAGAAGATGTGCCTGCCCGGTTCGCCTCTCCCGTGCGGTTTGACGGAGGCGTCCCCGTGACAGCCACGCTAAGCCAAGGGCCGATCCGCGATTTCAACTTGATGTTTGACACTGCGCGTTGCGCGGGCGACGCGCAGATTGTGCGTCAGGCTGGCGCGCATGAGATCGGGCAGGAGGGTCAGACCTGCGTGCTACATTTGATCGCGGGGAGTGCATCAGTGGATGGCACGGCTTTGGCCGTGGGGGATACCGCGATCAGCACCGAGGCACCCCTGCGTTTCGATCTGGCGCGGGATGGGGTGGCATTGGCCATCACCCTGCGCCTGAAAGGTTAAAGCGACGCAAGCAAATCTGCCACCGCGCGGCGATACCGGGCAACGACCGCGTCGCGTGCAAAGTGCTGTCCGCCGGTTACATTATGCCGCCCCGCAGACCAGAGATCGGTGACGACATTGTCTTTGGCGGCGAAACACAGCCCGTCAAGGATTTGGTCGGGGGCCAGCGCGCACAAGGTCGGATCGGTGCTGTCAATGGCGACAAGGTCGGCAAGATGACCCGGCGCAATCTCGCCCGCGTCCCGACCAACCGCTTGTGCACCGCCACGGGCGGCGCCTGTGTAAAGCGTTGCTCCGACCGAACCTTCGCCAACCACCATGACGTTGCGGGCCACATCGCGCAGACGCTGGGAGTATTCCAGGGTGCGCAATTCCTCGGTCAACGAGATGTTGACGTTGGAATCGGACCCAATGCCGAAGACGCCCCCAGCCTCAAGATAGGTTGGGCCATTGAAGGGCCCGTCACCAAGGTTGGCTTCGGTAATGGGACACAGGCCCGCAACCGCGCCCGAGGTCGCCATCGCGCGGGTTTCCTCTGTGGTCATATGGGTCGCGTGGATCAGGCACCAGCCGTTATCGACAGGAGCGTTGGCCAAAAGCCACTCGACCGGGCGGGCGCCGAGCCAGTTGGTGATATCTTCGACTTCTTTCGGCTGTTCCGCGATGTGGATATGCACCGGCCCGCCCTGATGATCCGCCAATGCGCGGAGCAGGTCGTCAGGGGATGTGGCGCGCAGCGAATGGGGGGCGATGCCGACGCGGGCGTCATCGGGAAGATCGGCCAACCCGGCGCGGGCACCCAGCACAAGCTCGGCGAAACGATCGACGTCATTGCCAAAGCGCATCTGGCCTTCGGTCAACGGCACCCGGTTCGCCCCGCCATAGGTATAAAGCACCGGCAGGTGGGTTAACCCGATGCCGGTTTCCGCCGCGGCTGCCATCACCCGCAGAGACAATTCGGCCAGCGTGTCATAGGGCGTGCCGCCCTGCTGGTGGTGAACATAGTGAAACTCGCCCACGCTGGCATATCCGGCTTCCTGCATCTCGACAAAGACCAATGCGGCAATCGCCTCGATCTGATCCGGGGTCAGGCGGTCCATGAAGCGATACATCAGCTCGCGCCATGTCCAGAAACTGTCGCGCCCGGCCTTGCGCATCTCGGTCATGCCCGCCATCGCGCGCTGGAACGTGTGCGAGTGCAGGTTGGCCATGGCGGGCAACAGGGTGTCGACGCGAGCGTCCCCCGGCTGGGCATCCGTGTTGGGTGCGATCTGATCAATGCGCCCCTGCTTGATAGTGATACGAACATTCTGCGCCCAACCGGACGCGAGAAGGGCCTGACGGGCGTAGATCATGATTTGGTCCTGCTATTTGCACTTTATGTATAGACATATTACACATTAAATTATACCAGAAAAGGCGAATCTTCGCGAAAAGGGCCGATCTTATGACCGCTATGCCTCAGCTTTTGACTGATCTGCACGCCGTTACGATGGCGAATAACGATGCGCCTTATGGGATGATCCGTGATGCTGCTATCGCTGTGCAGGATGGCCGGGTCGCTTGGGTTGGTCCGCAGGCGGATATGCCGACAGAATACACCGGGCTGGATCGGCGATCTCTGGGCGGGCGTGTCGTGACACCGGGGCTGATCGACTGTCATACCCATATCGTGCATGGCGGCGACCGTGCGGTCGAGTTCGAGATGCGGCTGAACGGGGCAAGCTATGAAGAGGTGGCGCGCGCGGGCGGCGGCATCGTGTCCACCGTCAAGGCGACCCGCGCCGCCAGTGAAGAGGAACTGTTGCAAACGGCGCTGCGCCGCGTTGACGTGCTGATTGCCGAAGGCGTGACGACCATCGAAATCAAGTCCGGCTATGGTCTGGATACCGAGACCGAATTGCGGATGCTGCGTGTTGCCCGCGCCATAGCCGATGAGCGACCGATCCGTGTCAGGACCACCTTTCTTGGTGCCCATGCCACGCCCGAAGAATATGCAGGCCGCGATGACGCCTATATTGACGAGCTGTGCATCCCCACCCTGCGCGCCGCCCATACCGACGGGCTTGTGGACGCAGTGGACGGGTTCTGTGAAGGCATCGCCTTTCAGCCCGACCAGATCGCGCGCGTCTTTGACGTGGCCCGCGAACTTGGCCTGCCGGTCAAGCTGCACGCCGAGCAGCTGTCCAACCTGGGAGGCGCGAAGCTGGCGGCAAGTTATGGCGCCCTGTCAGCCGACCATATCGAATACCTGGACGAAGACGGCGTGCGCGCGATGGCCGATGCGGGCACCGTGGGCGTGATCCTGCCCGGAGCATTTTATACGCTGCGCGAAACACAACAGCCCCCCCTTGATCTTCTGCGCAAGCATGGTGTGCCGGTTGCGCTGGCAACGGATCTGAACCCCGGCACCTCACCGCTGAACTCGATCCTGCTGACGATGAACATGGGTTGCACACTGTTTCGCATGACACCCGAAGAGGCACTGCGCGGCGTCACGCAACACGCTGCCACCGCGCTGGGGTTGACGGACCTTGGCACCATCGCGCCGGGGCAGTTGGCCGATCTGGCGGTCTGGGATATCGCCGAACCGGCCGAGCTGTCCTATCGCATCGGCTTCAATCCACTTCATTTGCGCATCACGGGAGATCTGACATGACCGCACTGACGCTGACCCCCGGGGCCACCACATTGGCCCAGCTTGAACAGGTATGGCGTGACGGGCTTGCCGTTCGGTTGGACCCGGCCTGCCACGACGGCATCCGCGCCGCACAGGGCCGCATCGCCGCTGCCGCCAATGGAACGGATGCGGTCTATGGCGTGAACACGGGGTTCGGCAAACTGGCCTCGGTCAAGATCGACCCGGCGGACACGGCCACCCTGCAACGCAACCTGATCCTGTCCCATTGCTGCGGCGTGGGTGACGCGATTCCGGAACCCCATGCGCGGCTGATGATGGCGTTGAAACTTCTGTCGCTGGGGCGCGGCGCGTCAGGTGTGCGGATGGAGCTGGTCGACCTGTTGGAGGCGATGCTGGCACGCGGTGTAACACCGGTGATCCCGGTGCAAGGCTCGGTCGGCGCGTCCGGCGACCTGGCCCCACTGGCACATATGGCGGCGGTTATGATCGGCGAGGCGCAGGCGACATATGAAGGCGAGGTTCTGCCCGGGGCCGAGGCGCTGGCCCGTGCGGGTCTGACCCCCATCGTGCTGAGCGCGAAAGAGGGGTTGGCCCTGATCAACGGCACGCAATTCACCACCGCCTATGCCCTGATCGGGCTGTTTGGCGCGTGGCGCGCAATGTGCTCGGCGCTGGTCACATCGGCCCTGTCGACCGACGCGATCATGGGATCGACCGCACCCTTGCAACCTGAAATTCACGCCCTGCGCGGTCACGCGGGTCAGATCGAAGCAGCGGCCACCATGCGCGCGCTGCTGGATGGATCGGTCATTCGTGAAAGCCATCGCGAGGGCGATACGCGCGTGCAGGATCCCTATTGCATCCGCTGTCAGCCACAGGTGACAGGCGCGGCGATGGACATGCTGCGCATGGCCGCCCGCACGTTGGAGGTCGAGGCGAACGCCGCCACCGACAATCCGCTGGTGTTAAGCGAGGCGGGGCTGATCGTGTCCGGTGGCAACTTCCACGCCGAACCCGTGGGCTTCGCCGCCGATATGATCGCGCTGGCGATTGCCGAGATTGGCGCGATTGCCCAACGGCGCATCGCCCTGATCGTCGACCCAGTGCTGAGCCACGATCTGCCGCCGTTCCTGACGCCAAATCCGGGCCTCAACTCGGGATATATGATCGCCGAAGTCACCACCGCCGCATTGATGAGCGAAAACAAGCATCTGGCAAACCCTTGCGTGACGGATTCAACGCCCACCTCGGCCAATCAGGAAGACCACGTCAGCATGGCCGCCCACGGGGCCGTGCGCCTGTCGCGGATGGTGGCCAATCTGGAGCGTATTCTGGGCGTAGAACTCCTCTGTGCCGCGCAGGGGGTGGAATTTCGCGCGCCGTTGGCGACAAGTGCGCCGCTGACCGCCGTGATTAAGGCGGTGCGCAATGAGGTCCAGACACTTGGCGACGACCGCTATCTTGCGCCCGATCTTGAACGCGCGGCGACATTGATCGCGTCGAATACCATTGTGGCGGCGACCGGAACCCACATGCCGGACCTGCGCCCATGACCCCTGTTGAGGTTCACCAAGGCGACAGCCCCATCGTGCTGGGCCTTCCCCATACGGGAACGTATGTTCCAGCCGACATTCAGGCGAAGCTGAACGCGCGGGGGCGGGGGCTGGACGATACCGACTGGCATATCCACACGCTCTATGACGGGGTGCTGCCCGGCGCGACCACGGTGCGCGCGACCTTCCACCGCTATGTGATTGACGCCAACCGCGATCCGTCAGGCCAGTCGCTCTATCCCGGTCAGAACACCACCGGGCTGGTGCCCCTGACTGATTTCGACGGGCAGGACATCTGGGATGTGTCGCCTACCGCAGACGAGGTCGAAGCGCGCCGCCAAGCCTTCCACGCGCCCTATCATGCCGCACTTGAGGCCGAGCTGATGAGGGTGCGCGACCGGCATGGCATCGCGATCCTGTATGATTGCCATTCCATCCGCTCGCATATCCCGTTCCTGTTCGACGGCACCCTGCCGGATTTCAACATCGGCACCAATCTGGGCACCACCTGTGCGCCGCAGATCGAGGCCGCCGTGCAAAGCCTGTGCCAGATGGCCGAGGGCTATTCCACCACCACCAACGGGCGCTTCAAGGGCGGCTGGACCACGCGCCATTATGGCCGCCCAGCCGAGGGGCTGCACGCGATCCAGATGGAGCTGGCGCAAAGCGCCTATCTGACGGACGAGGCCGCGCCCTGGACCTATGACAATGCAAAGGCCGCGCGGCTGCGCGGGCACTTGACCAACATTCTGACAACACTTGCCAATTTGGCACCTGACCTGAAAGGAACATCATGAGCGATCCGCGCAAGAACACCCGTGACGTTTATCCCGCAACCGGCACCGAGATCACCGCGAAAAGCTGGCTGACCGAGGCCCCGATGCGGATGCTGATGAACAACCTGCATCCCGACGTGGCGGAAAACCCGCACGAGCTGGTCGTCTATGGCGGCATCGGGCGTGCTGCCCGCACATGGGATGATTTCGACAAGATGGTCGCGTCCCTGCGCGATCTTGAGGATGACCAGACGTTGCTGGTGCAATCCGGCAAACCAGTGGGGGTCTTTCAAACCCACAAGGACGCGCCGCGTGTGTTGATCGCGAACTCGAACCTCGTGCCGCATTGGGCGACGTGGGATCATTTCAACGAGTTGGATAAGAAGGGTCTGGCGATGTATGGCCAGATGACCGCTGGCTCGTGGATCTATATCGGATCGCAGGGCATCGTGCAGGGCACTTATGAAACCTTTGTCGAAGCCGGGCGGCAGCATTATGACGGCGACCTGAAAGGCAAGTGGATCCTGACCGGCGGTCTGGGCGGCATGGGCGGGGCCCAGCCCCTTGCGGCGGTGATGGCCGGGGCCTGCTGCCTGGCGGTTGAATGCAACCCCGACAGCATAGATTTCCGCCTGCGCACCCGTTACGTGGACGAAAAGACCGACAGCCTGGACGAGGCGCTTGCGATGATTGACCGCTGGACCGCTGCTGGTGAAGCCAAGTCGGTCGCTCTGCTGGGCAACGCTGCCGATGTGTTCCCCGAACTGGTGAAACGTGGCATCCGCCCTGACATCGTCACCGACCAGACCAGCGCCCATGACCCGGTGAACGGCTATCTGCCGCAGGGCTGGACCATGGCCGAATGGCGCGAGAAGCGTGAAACCGACCCGAAAGCGGTCGAGAAAGCCGCGCGGGCGTCGATGAAGGTGCAGGTCAAGGCGATGGTCGACTTCCACGCCGCCGGTATTCCGACCGTCGATTACGGCAACAACATTCGCCAGATGGCGCTGGAAGAAGGGCTGGAGAACGCGTTTGATTTCCCCGGCTTCGTACCCGCCTATATCCGCCCGCTGTTCTGCCGTGGCATCGGTCCGTTCCGTTGGGCTGCACTTTCTGGTGACCCGGAAGACATCTACAAGACCGACGCCAAGGTGAAGGAGATCCTGGCCGAGGACAGCCACCTGCACAACTGGCTGGACATGGCCCGCGAACGGATCGAGTTCCAAGGTCTGCCCGCGCGGATCTGTTGGGTCGGTTTGGGCGTGCGCCACAAGCTGGGGCTAGCCTTCAACGAAATGGTCCGCAATGGCGAGCTGAAGGCGCCAATCGTGATTGGCCGCGACCATCTGGACTCGGGCTCGGTCGCATCGCCCAACCGCGAAACCGAGGCAATGATGGACGGCTCGGACGCCGTGTCCGACTGGCCGCTTCTGAACGCGCTTCTAAACACCGCGTCGGGCGCGACATGGGTGTCGCTGCACCATGGCGGCGGGGTCGGCATGGGCTTCAGCCAACACTCGGGCATGGTGATTTGCTGTGACGGGTCTGAGGACGCAGACCGCCGCATCGCGCGCGTGTTGTGGAATGACCCGGCCACCGGCGTCATGCGCCATGCCGACGCGGGCTATGAGATCGCCAAGGACTGCGCGCGCGAGAACGGTTTGAACCTGCCTGCCATTCTCTGACCCGAAGCGTTTGCCCAACCCAAAACGGCCCGTGCAGCTTGCCTGCGCGGGCCATTTGCATGGGGGCTTAGTATTGCATCGTCACCCGGTGACCCCGGCGATAGGTCAGTTGCACGAAGGTGATCGTGCGCCCTTCAAGCCATGTTGTGCGCTCGGTCTGAAACAGCGGGTCGCCTTCCGCGCAGCCCAGATACCCGGCAAGCGAGGTGTCCGCCGCAACCGCATGAAAACTGATCTGCGCATCGGTGAATGGCACGGTCGACACCAGCCATTCATTGGGTCCGGTATCGGTGAAATCGTGATCTTCGGCTTCGGGCAGGGCGCCAAGGTTGATCCAGCGATCTTCGTGCTGATAGGGCGCGCCATCTGCGTAATGCATGCAGATCAGGTGCAAAACCCGATCGTCCCGCTTCAACGCCATGCGCGCGCGCAGCCAATCAGGCGCGGGTTCGGCCTGACACCCCACCAAGGTATAACGATAAGCCGCACCCAGCTCGGCGATCTCTTGCCCGACAATGGGGATGTTCAGCCGCACTTGGCGGATCGGGTTTTGACGAACCCGTGTGCCCGCCTTACGACGTCGTTCAATAAAGCCGTCATCGGCCAGTTCACGCATTGCCCGATTGACAGTGGCCCGCGCACAGCCATAGCTTGCGGCCAGATCAACCTCGTTCGGCATAGGGCTGCCGGGGGCAAGTTCGCCTTGAGTGATCTGACGCAGGATGTCGGCTTTCACCTCGCGGTAGGTTATGGACATACTGTGCCTTTCGACCTTGCGGTATGGGTTAATCCCGGCGGATTGACTTCGAAAGATATAGATATAGACATAAGCCATAAAACTCCAGACATACTGTGTCAGGTGTCAAATGCGCGTACCACATAATCCTGAAAAGCGGCGACCAGCGGCGCGATGTGCGGGTGTGGCGCACGGGCCAGCGCAATGCGGTGGGGGACCAAGGGGTCCGACAACTCCAACCTTTTGACCGGTTTTCCGTCGCAGGCGGTATCTTGCGCAACGTCAGTGGCCAGAAGCCCGACGCCAATGTGATTGGCGACCATAGCGCGCAGCATCTCGACCGAGCCGGTTTCATGCGCGATACGAGGGCGGATACCGTTCATCTGGGCCAGCGTCAGGAAATAATCGCGACTGTGCGGCAGGTTCATCAGGATCAGCGGGTCGGTCAATAATTCGGCCATCGCGACGGTGCCGCGTCCGGCCAGCGGGTGCGCGCGCGCGACCAGACCATAAGGGCGGACATCAGCCAGCGGCGTGATCTCAAGCAACGAGGGTAGACCAAAATCATAGATCAGCGCCAAGTCAATCCGACCGTTTTCCAGCCAGCGCGTCAGTTGATCCAGATCGCCTTCGTGCAGCCTGATCCGTGCCTCGGGCGTGGTGCGCTGAAACCCGTTGATCAGGGCGGGCGCATAGCGTGGCCCAAGGGTCGAAAAGACGCCAAGTGACAACTTCTCGGCGCCGCTGTCCGTATGATCAAGCACCGATTGCGCCTGCGCCCGAAGGCTTCTCAGCGCGCCCAGCTTTTGCGCCCCGAACGCGGTGGGTGTGATGCCCTGCCCGGCGCTGCGCACGAAAAGCGGGCGGCCAAAGTGATCTTCGACCTTGGCAATCGCCAGCGAGACCGAGGGCTGTGAAACATTCAACACCCGCGCCGCCGCGGCGGTGCTGCCCGCTTCGGCGGCCGCGATGACATAGTCGATCTGCCGCAGGCTGATGGGTATAGCTTTCATTAATTAATCTATCAGCATTGTGTATTTTCTTTAATATCATAACCGCAGATATGCTCAACCGGTGAAAACCGGAGGATCATATGTCCACTCAGCCCCCCAACGCCCCATCCACGCAACCGCTCAGCGGGGTGCGCGTGCTTGATTTTACCCGCGTCCTGGCTGGCCCCTATTGCACCGCGATGATGGCCGATCTGGGCGCGGATGTGATCAAGGTCGAGGCCGCCCATGGCGACGATTATCGCCATATCGGCCCCTTCAAGGACGGGGAAAGCCTGTTGTTCCAAGCGATCAACCGGGGCAAACGGTCGATCGCGCTGGACCTGAAATCACCCGATGCGATTGCAACGGTGAAGGCATTGTTGGCAGAGTGTGACGTGCTGATCGAAAACTTCCGTCCCGGCGTGATGGCAAAATTGGGCCTGAGCTACGATGCGCTACGCAAGGAATTTCCCCATCTGGTTTACGTGTCTGTTTCGGGCTTCGGGCAGACCGGCCCGAACACGAAGCAACCCGCCTATGACATCATCGTGCAGGCAATGAGCGGACTGATGGACGCAACCGGCGAACCCGACGGCGCGCCCACGATGGTGGGCGAGGCGTTGGGCGACGTGGCGGGCGGCCTGTTTGCCGCATGGGGTACGATGGTTGCCTTGTTCGAACGGACCAAGACCGGGCAGGGGCGTCATGTGGATGTGGCGCTGTTTGACGGGCTGCTGTCGATGATGCCCATTCTGGCCTGCCGCACCTTGATGGGGGGCGAGGCCCCCGTGCGCACCGGCAACCGCCACCCGCTGTCCGCGCCCTTTGGCACCTATCCGGCCGCAGACGGGCATTTCGCACTGGCCGTCCTGAACGACCGATTGTTTGCGACATTCTGCGCGGTGATCGGACAGCCTGATCTGGTGCAGGACGCACGGTTTGCCAGCGATCCTTTGCGCCGCGAAAATGAACCTGCCTTGGCGGAATATATCGACGGGTGGGCGGGCGCTTTGCCGGTGGATCAGGTGGTGGACCACCTGTCTGCGGCGGGCATTCCGGCCTCCCCCATTCAATCGGTGGCCGAGGCTTGGGCCTCATCTCAGGCTGTGGAGCGCGGCTTGGCGTCCACGGTCACGCATCCCGATCTGGGCGTGTTGAACGTCCCCGAACAGCCCGTGCATTTCAACGGAGTCCCACGCGGCGGGCGCAAACCGGCCCCGGCCCTGAACGCGGATGCAGGCGACATTCTGAACAGTTCGAACAAGGAGCAAGGCGCATGACCACCTATCCCATGAGCGATGACGAACGCGCGCTGGTCGCGCAGATCGAGCGCTTCTCGACCGAGGTTCTGGCCCCGAAAGCGGCCCAGATCGACGAGGAATCCCTGTTCGCCACCGTCCATCTGGACGCGATGGCCGAATTGGGCCTCTTAGGCCTGAACCTGCCGGAAGAACACGGCGGCATCGGCCTGTCCGGCCCCGCGCTATATGCGGCGGTCGAGGCGATTGCGGGTGCCTGTGGCTCCACCGCCTCCATGTTGACCGCGCATTTCCTGGCGACGGATTCGCTGCTTCTGGGTGCGGATACCGATTTACAGGCGCGCATTCTGCCGGGTGCCGCGGCGGGCACGTCGCTGGGGGCCTTTGCCCTGACCGAACCGCAGGCCGGGTCGAACCCCGCCGACATGCGCACGACGGCCAAGCGCGAGGGCGACGGATATCGGATCAAGGGGTCCAAATGCTTCATTTCGAACGCGGGCGCGGCCGATTTCATGGTCGTTTATGCCAAGACCGACCCCGATGCCGGTGCGCGCGGTGTCAGCGCCTTTATCGTTGAACCGAAGAAGATCGACGGCGTGTCCGTCGCGCCGCATGAAAAGACCATGGGCCTGAGGGGTGGGCATGTGTTCGGCATCAGCTTTGATTGCTGGGTACCAGACGAAAACCGTCTGGGCGACGAAGGCACGGGCTTCCGCACCGCGATGAAGGTTCTGGACAATGGCCGGATCGAGGTCGCCGCGCAGGCAACGGGCATTGCAGATGCCGCGCTGAAGGCCGCGATTTCATACGCGAAGGAACGGCAGGTCAGCGGGCATGCGATCGCCGATTTTCAGGGGCTGCAATGGATGCTGGCCGACAGCGCCACCGAACTGGCTGCGGCGCGCGCCTTGGCGATGCAGGCGGCAACCCTGCGCGGCACCGGTGTGCGCTATTCCAGCGAATCTGCCTTTGCCAAGCTTTACGCCAGCGAAGCGGCGTGGCGGATTGCCGACCGGGCGCTGCAAATCCATGGCGGTTATGGCTATACCCGTGACTTCCCGTTGGAGCGTTATCTGCGCGATCTCAGGATTTTCCGCATCTATGAAGGGTCGTCCGAAATCCAGCGCACAATCATTGCGCGAGGATTGCTTGCTTGAACCGGTTTTCGCGCTGTAACGATTGACTCTATTATGTATTTACATAATAGCTTTATGCACGGATTTGACCGAAGGATGGTCGCAACCATCCCAAAGTCGCAACTGCCTGACTGGAGGAGAGGCGCATGCAAAGACGGACATTTTTGACCACGGGTGCCATCGGCACAGCAGCAACGGCACTGGCAACCCCCGCCATCGCGCAAGACAAGCGCCAGTGGAAGATGGTCACTGCGTGGCCCAAGAACCTGCCTGGGCCGGGCGTGGCCGCACAACAGTTGGCTGACCGGATCACCACCCTGTCCGGTGGCCGGATCGAGGTGAAACTGTTCCCCGCCGGTGAACTTGTGCCCGGTCGCGGCGTCTTTGACGCGGTCAGCGAAGGCACCGCCGAGCTGTATCACGCCGTTCCCGCCTATTGGGGCTCGAAATCCAAAGGTATCCTGTTGTTCGGCTCGCAACCTTTCGGCCTGCGCGCGGATGAACAAGTCGGCTGGATGATGCATGGCGGCGGGCAAGAGCTTTATGACGAGATGTATGGCCGCTTCGGCATCAAACCCTTCCTGTGCGGCAACTCTGGCCCGCAATGGGGCGGTTGGTTCCGTAACGAAGTGAACTCGGCAGAAGATCTGAAGGGCATGAAGTTCCGCACCACCGGGCTTGCGTCCGAAATGGCGGCAAAGATGGGCATGGCCGCCGAAGCGATGAGCGGCCCGGACATGTTCCAGGCCCTGCAAACCGGGGCTCTGGACGCGGGCGAGTTCATCGGCCCGTGGACCGACAGCGCGCTTGGTTATTACCAGGTGGCCAAGAATTACTATTGGCCCGGCGTGGGCGAGCCGTCCTCGGCCGAGGAATGCGGCGTCAACGCGGATGTCTATAACGAGCTGCCCGACGATCTCAAACTGGTGGTGAAAACGGCCTGTGACAGCCTGTATAATCAGGTCTGGGGCGAGTATTTCACCAAGCACGCCTTGGCGCTTCAGGCCATGGTTGCCGAACATGGTGTGCAGGTGAAAATGTTCCCCGAGGATGTCATCGTGGCCATGGGCAAAGCCGCTGGCGAGGTGATCGACGATCTGCGCAATGACGACGACGAATTGGTGAAACGGATCACCGAAAGCTTCGTGGCTTATCGCGACTCGGTTGGCAAATACATGGTTTATGCTGACAACGGGCAGATGAACGCGCGTAACCTCGTGATGGGTTACTAACAACTTGCAGACAGGGGCGCTGTGAAAACAGCGGCCCTGTCGCACCTTGTAACCGGAGCAGATGATGAAGCAACTGGCAGACGCCTTGGACAAGGTGAACCGGGGCGTGGCCTATGTGGTGCGCTGGCTGGCATTGGCGATGATGCTGGTGCAGTTCGGGATCGTCGTCGGGCGCTACGCTTTCGGTGTGAACTCAATCGCGGTGCAGGAAAGCGTTCTGTATATGCACGCCGCCCTGTTCATGCTGGCGGCGGGTTATACGCTTCTGGTCGACAAGCATGTGCGCGTCGATGTGTTCTATGCCAAGGCATCCGCTGAAACGCAGCGCCGGATCGACATTTTCGGTCATCTGTTCCTGCTGATGCCGTCGATGATCGCACTGATTTACTGGTCGTGGCCATCGGTGCGTAATTCCTGGGCAATCCTTGAAGGCCCGATCTCCGTGGGCGGGATCGAGGCGGTGTTCTTGCTGAAATCCCTGATTCCGGCCTTCTGCATCCTCGTGATGCTGCAATCCCTTGCCTTGTTGATCCGCCTTCTGGCTGTGAAAGAGACCTGATGATCGAATATCTCGACCTTATCATGTTCGCCGCCCTGATGGGTGCGATCCTTCTGGGGTTTCCCGTGTCGTTCAGCATTGCGGGCGTCGCCGTGATCTTTGCCTATCTGGGCTGGATGCTGGGGCAGATGGATATCACGCTGCTGGGCGCGTTGGGACAGCGGGTGTTTGGTGTTCTGACCAACCCGGTGCTGATCGCCATTCCGCTGTTCGTGCTGATGGGCGCGCTTTTGGAAAAAAGCCGCATCGCCGAGGGGCTTCTGGACACGATGGGCCGTCTGTTCGGACAGCTGCGCGGGGGTCTGGGTATATCGGTCGTGCTGGTTGGCACGTTGCTGGCGGCCTCGACCGGGATTGTCGGGGCGACCGTGGTGGCGATGGGGATGATTGCCCTGCCCACCATGCTGCGCGCAGGCTATGACGCGCGGGTGGCCTCGGGCATTGTTTGCACGGCGGGGACGTTGGGGCAGATTATTCCGCCTTCGACGCTTTTGATCATTCTGGCGGACGTGATGTCGACCTCGTTCCAACAGGCGCAGTATGAACAGGGCAAGTTCTCGGTCGAGGCGCTGTCCGTTGGACAATTCTTCGCCGCCGCCGTGATCCCAGGTCTGGTTCTGGTTTGCCTTTACCTGATCTATATCGTCGTGCGCGGGTGGGTGCGCCCACAAGACATGCCGCCCGCCCCGCTGGACATGGCCAAGCCGGACTGGCGCGAGGTTGTGGGGGCGGTGATCCCGCCCGTCCTGCTGATCGTGGCCGTGCTGGGCGCCATTCTGGGCGGAGTCGCCACCCCGACCGAGGCTGCATCGGTCGGCGCCGTCGGCGCGCTTCTCATGACCGGCTACCGCACCGGCACCGCCCCACGTGTGATCCTGTTGGGCACGGTTGCGCTGATTGCGTTGGGAGTATTGGCCGGGGCCTTCCCCGTCCGCTTCCAACGCAGCGACCTGACCTCTGGCGCTTATGCGCTTGGCCTTTTCTATGCCGGGTTGGCGGTGGTCGGTGGGCTGTCGGTGCTGCTGGCCCTGCGCGCCGCCTTGAAGAAACGTGTGGTGCAAGAGGCGGTCGGTTCGACCATGACGATGACGGCGATGATCTTTGCCACCATCATCGCGGCGGGCTTTTTCAGTCTTGTCTTCATCGGGTTGGGCGGGGAAGAGCGCGTGGCGGGCATTCTGGCCGAGATGCCGGGCGGCGCAAACGGCGCGCTGGTCTTCTGCATGGTGGTCATCTTCGTGCTGGGCTTCTTTCTGGATTTCGTCGAAATCTCGGTCATTGTTCTGCCCCTGATCACGCCGTCGCTGATCCTGCTGGGCCATGACCCGATCTGGCTGGGCGTGTTGATCGCGGTGAACCTACAAACCTCGTTCCTGACACCGCCTTTTGGTTTTTCGCTGTTCTATCTGCGCGGCGCTGCCCCGAAAGAGGTTTCGACCGAGCATATTTACGCGGGCGTATTGCCGTTCATCGGCCTTCAGATAGTGGGGATGGCATTGATCTGGCTGCTGCCAATGCTGGCAACGTGGTTGCCATCGGTCCTATTCTGATACTCATCGCTGCACGATGGCGCCGAATGCTGTGATCGCGTGCGGCACCGGATATGTCAGGCGATTTCTTGTCGTGCCCCTGCCACGTAAACGTCTTCCACCGCCCGGTCATCGCCCATCATCATCAATATGAACAGCTCTTCCGACAGGGTGGTGGCGCGGGCCATCCGCAGGGCCATAGCGTCGGTGGCCGCGGCATTCAGAACCACGATGTCGGCATCTGAGCCAGGGGCAAGGGTGCCGATCCTGTCCTGAAGCCCCAGTGCAAGGGCGTTGCCACGGGTGATCCAGTGGAAAGCGCGGAGCGGATGCAGGGATTGACCTTGCAACTGCAGAATCTTGTAGCCTTCGTTCAGGGTTTGCAGCATCGAATAACTGGTGCCCGCACCCACATCGGTGGCGATCGCATTGGTGATCCCGCGCCCGCGCAAGCCTGCATCGTCAAACAGCCCACTGCCCAAAAACAGGTTCGAGGTCGGGCAGAACACTGGGTGTGCCCCGGTTTCGACCAGCGCGTCGATCTCGCGCGGTTTCAGGTGGATCGAATGACCCAGCAGCATCTTCGGGCCAAGCAGGCCGTAGGACTGATACACATCCAGATAGTCGCGCGCCTTTGGGTAAAGCTCGGCGGTATAGGCAATCTCGTCATGGTTTTCGGACAGGTGGGTCTGGACGTAACACTCGGGATGTTCCTGCACCAATGCTTGCGCCATTTCCATCTGCGCGGGAGTCGAGGTGATGGCAAAACGCGGGGTGATCGCATACTGCCCGCGCCCCTTGCTGTGCCATGTGTCGATCAATGCCTTGGTGTCGTCATATGAGGATTGCGGCGTGTCGCGCAGCCCATCGGGGGCGTTGCGGTCCATCATCACCTTACCCCCGATCATGCACATGTTGCGGCGGGCCGCTTCGGTAAAGAACGCATGGGCCGAAGTCTTGTGGACCGAGCAATAGGCCACCGCCGTGGTGGTGCCATGGGCAGTGATCTGATCAAAGAACTTGCCCGCCATCGCCGCGCTGTGGTCGGGATCGGCAAACTCGGTTTCGGCAGGGAAAGTATAGGTGTTCAGCCAATCCAGAAGCTGTGCGCCCCATGACGCAATCACTTGCACCTGCGGGAAATGGATGTGGGTGTCGATGAACCCGGCCATGAGCAGGTGGGGGCGGTGGTCGATGACCTGCGCATCCGTGGCCTGTGCGCTGACCGTGGCATGGTCGCCCGACGTGATGATCCTGCCATCCTCGATCAGGATCGCGCCATCCTCGTGATACTCATAGGCGTGCGTATCGTCAGGGCCAATCGGCTCGGCGGTGAAGCTGAGCGTGCGGCCACGCAGAAGGGTTTGCGGCGAAGTCATAGCGTATTCCGTTCAAGAAAAGGCACAGGACGCACGACGCGCCCTGTGCTGAGTTTGGGCGAAAGGGAGGGCTATTCGCCCGGCGTAATTTGCGGCTCGTCCGTCGGCAGGTTCTTGTTCACGATCTCGTCTTCCTTGTGGAATTGCGGATAGATGAACAGGAAAGCCGCCGCGATCAGGTAACCCATGCTGACGCCGCTGAAGCTGGGCCAGTGCAGGCTGGCGGAGTGGATGATACCAACCAGCGACATGCCACAGGCGGCAAGCGCAAAGCCACCGGCGTTGCGGAACCGTCCGTCAATCACACTGGCCACGATGGCGCCCCAGATCAGGCCGGTCAGAATGGCCCCCTGGCTGAGGGCCAGATGGCCTTCGAAATGCGCGCCTTGCTGCAACAGCGCGGCGGTGAGCGCCTCGTCCCCCAGTTGCGGCAGGCCTTCGACCCCGGTTGCGCCAAGCGCGCCCATCAAAGACCCCCACTTGGTGACAAGGAAGGACGAGACATGCGGCATCATCGCGATGGTCACAGCCGCCATATGCTCGGTTTTCACGGAATGCGCCGTGTTTGTAATCAGGCTCAGCGCCACGAAGACCAGAACCGGTGCTGCGGCGGCCACGGGGATCAGGTTGTTCAGGAAGGCCAGAAGCCCAAAGAACGCCGCGAAGGGAATGACCAGACCGACCGCGATGATATAGCCTGAATGCGCGCCCATCCGCTTGTAAGCCGGGTGGCCGATATAGGCGGTGGTGGGGAAGGGCGAGCCAAAGACCGCGCCGATCATCGTGCCGACGCCATCCGTCACCTGACAGGTCGCGACCGGGTAGTGGTCGCCAGCGGCCTCGGCGCTTTCGACGTTGTTCATGGTTTCGATGAAGTTGTAGATTTGCACCGGCACCAGAACCAGAAACAGCTCGGGATTGGCAAACAGGTGCTGAATACCGGCAATCAGGTCGCCGATATAAGGAACGGGGGGATAGAAGCCCACGCCGTCGAAACTGACCGAAGCCTTGCCCATGGCCAGAGCCACGACGGTGCCGACGATCAGCGCCAGAAGACCGGCGGGAATGTTGAAGGGCAGGCGGAAGCGCCCGACCAGACCCCACAGGATGATGATCATCGAGGCAAAGCCGATGAACGGGTCTTCGAACACGGTGGCCAGCGGCACGGTGCCGATGAACACCAGCGCGATGCCGCAAAGCGTGCCCAGCATGCCCGCACGGGGCGTCACGCGTTTCAGCCACGGGCCGACAATGGCGCCAAGGCCCGCGACGATCCCGCCCATGAAGCCCGCGCCGATGCCTACCTGCCACGCAAGGGTTGCGTCGTTGGTGGACCAATAGATCGGCCCGATCACCCCGAACAGATAGACAAACATCACGGGAGTCGAGATGCCATAGGGCAGGGCGGTCACGTCACGCCCGTGCCGGGCGGCGGCGCGTTTGGCTAGCCATGTATAGACCGCCACACCGGCCATAATCGCCACGGCGGCGCCGGGCAGGATGCGGCCGAACACGATCTCGGCGGGCATGTTGAATACGAACTGGCAGACCCCTGCCAGCACGATCAGGTTGATCAGGTTGTCGGTAAACAGCGCCCAGAACGCGCTGAAGTCATTGCGCGCAAAAAGCTTGTAGTTATACGTTGTCCCGTCCATGACGGTCTCCTCCTCTGTGACCTGTGGTCAGTCACGCGCCTGAAGGGCGGTGCTATCCTTTCGGTCTGATTGATTGCCCGTGATGGGCGCTCCCATGTCCCATTGCTGGGGGTTCGCGGCAGTTTCAGAGGTCAAATCAGCGATCACTTCCGCCGCCACGAAAGCCGCGATGACGCTGGGCCGCTTGTCGCGGCTGCCGCTTGCCCCGATGGGGCAAATCAAGTGTTCGGTGCTGTGATCGTCGCCATGCTGGCGGACCCAGTTGCGAAACTTGGCGCGCTTGGTGGCCGACCCGATCATGCCGACATAGGCCGTATCGCCCTTTTCCAACGCGGCAAGTGTCAGCAAGAAATCAAGCGCATGGTCATGGGTCAGCACGACAAAGGCGCTGCCGGCAGGCGCGTTGGCGATGTCAACCTCGGGGATCACGCTGAGCCTTGTTTCGACATCGGCGCGGCACTGGGTCAGTTCCTCCTCGCGGCTGTCGATCAGGATGCAGCGGACCGGCATGTGCTGGAACACATCGGCCAGCGCGCGGCCCACGTGACCTGCCCCCATGACATAGACATGGGGCAGATGCGCGGCCTGATCCTGCGCGCGCATCAGAGCGTCATGCTTGTCGGCCCGGCGCATCCGCGCCAGCGACAGCTCGACCCGCCCCCCGCAACACTGGCCGATTTCGGGGCCAAGCGGCACGTCCAGATCAAGGTTCAGAACGCCACCCGTCAGCATGTCACGGGCGCGGTCTATGGCGATGAACTCCAACTGCCCGCCGCCGATGGTGCCCCACAGACGGTCCCGCGTCACGAACATCTCGGTCCCTTCGTTGCGCGGGGACGAGCCGCGCACCCGGGTCAGGGTCACGCGAATGACCGGCCCGTTCCGGGACAGAAAGTCGGACAGGGTGCGCACGGGCTGGGCCATGGGTCAGCCCGCCGCCTTCAGGCGTTCGACGGCCATCAGCACACGTTCGGGCGTGGCGGGGGCGTCCAGACGCGGGCAGATGCGATAATCGGCGACCGAGGCAACAGCCATCGACAAGGCCTCGAACACCGAAATGCCCAGCATGAAAGGCGGCTCACCCACCGCTTTTGACCGCTTGATTGTCAATTCGCGGTTTTCCGACCAGTCGGCCAGCTTCACGTTGAACACGCGCGGCCGGTCAGAGGCCAGCGGGATCTTGTAGGTCGACGGCGCATGGGTGCGCAAACGGCCTGCATCGTCCCACCACAGCTCTTCCGTGGTCAGCCAGCCCATGCCCTGAATGAACGCGCCTTCGACCTGTCCCTTGTCCAGAACGGGGTTCAGCGACCGGCCCACATCATGCAGGATGTCGGTGCGGTCCACCCGGTATTCGCCGGTCAGCGTGTCGATCGTGACCTCGGAGCAGGCCGCGCCATAGGCGTAGTAATAGAAGGGCCGCCCCTTGCCCGACGCGCGGTCCCAGTGGATTTTCGGCGTTTTGTAGAAACCCGCGGCGGAAAGCTGAACCCGCGCCATATAGGCCTGTTTGATGAAGGCATCGAAGGAAAGAACCTCGTCCCCGATACGCACCTGATTGGGTTCGAATTGCACGGCGTCGGGGGCGACGTTCCATTTCTCGGCGGCGAAATTGACCAAACGCGCCTTGATCTGTTCAACCGCGTTCAGCGCGGCCATACCGTTCAGGTCGGTGCCCGACGACGCGGCGGTGGCGGATGTGTTCGGCACTTTCTCGGTCGTGGTCTTGGTGATCTTGATGCGGTCGAAGTCAACCTGGAACGCTTCGGCCACCACCTGGGCGACCTTGGTGTTCAGGCCCTGACCCATTTCGGTGCCGCCGTGGTTCAGGTGGATCGAGCCGTCGTTATAGACATGCACCAGCGCACCCGCCTGATTATACCATGTCGCAGTGAACGAGATGCCGAACTTGACCGGCGTCAGCGCGATGCCCCTTTTCAGAACGCGCGAGGTGGCGTTGAAGTCGAGGATCGCCGCGCGCCGCGCGCGGTAGTCCGCGCTGTCCTCCAACTCACCCACCAGACGGTCAAGAATGCTATCCTCGACCTCTTGGTGATAAGGGGTCAGGTCGCGACCCTTGCCGCCATAGAAATTGGCCTTGCGCACATCCAGCGGGTCTTGCCCGGTGGCGAAGGCGATTTCTTCGATGATGCGTTCGGCGGCGATTACCCCTTGCGGGCCGCCAAAGCCGCGAAACGCGGTGTTCGAGACCGTGTTGGTCTTCATCGGGTGACTGACCAGCCGCACATTCGGATAGAAATAGGCGTTGTCCGCGTGAAACAGCGCACGGTCCGTGACCGGGCCGGACAGGTCCGATGTATAGCCACAGCGCGCGGCAAAGGTGCCGTCCACAGCCTCGATCCGGCCCGCGTCATCGAAGGCCACGTCATAGTCGATCACGAAGTCATGCCGCTTGCCGGTGGCGGTCATGTCCTGATCGCGGTCGGGGCGGATTTTCACCGCACGGCCCCATTTCTTGGCGGCCATTGCGGCGACCACACAGAACAGGTTCATCTGGCTTTCCTTGCCGCCAAACCCGCCGCCCATCCGGCGCACGTTCACCGTGACCGCGTTCGAGGGCACGCCAAGCACATGGGCGACCATATGCTGTGCCTCGCTCGGGTGCTGGGTTGAACAGTGGACGACCACGTCGTCATCCTCGCCGGGGATGGCGAAGGCGATATGGCCTTCCAGATACATGTGGTCCTGCCCGCCCACTTCCATCCGGCCCTTGATGCGGTTGGTGGCCGTCTCAAAGGCCGGCTCCACCGCGCCGCGTTCCAGCTTCAGGGGCGCGGTGACATGGGGATAACCTGCATCCTGCGCGGCAATCGGGTCCAGCGCGTGGGGCAAAACCTCGCAGTCAACCTTGGCCAGTTCGGCGGCCCGGCGCGCGACGTCACGGGTTTCGGCGATGACGGCAAACAGGGGCTGGCCGTGAAACTGGATCTTGTCGGTGGGAAACACCGGCTCGTCATTCTGCCCGGTGGGGCTGATGTCGTTGTGGCCCGGAATGTCGGCGGCGGTCAGCACACCCACCACACCGGGGGCAGCGCGCACGGCGTCAAGGTCAAGGCTGCGGATAGCGGCATGGGCCACGTCCGACACGCCCAGATAAGCGTGCAGGGTGCCCACGGGTTCGACGATATCGTCGGTATAGTCAGCCGCGCCTGTGACATGTTTGGTGGCACTGTCATGGATGCGGTCTGTATGGGCGGCACCACGGATGGATACATTGTCTTTCATATCGTCAGCTCCTTACGCGGTGGCCAGTTGAACGGGGGCGGGGGTGGCGTCGTCATGGTACAGAAAGAACCGGCGCAGAAGGTTCTGGGCCGACAGCATCCGATACTCGGATGACGCGCGCCAATCACTCAGGGGTTGGAAATCCTGCGGCAGGGCATTTGCGGCGGCGTCAAACGCCGCTTCGCCCCACGCCTGACCCAACAGCGCGGCTTCGGCAGCGGCGGCGCGTTTGGGCGTGGCCGCCATTCCACCGAAGGCAATGCGTGCACCGGTGATCACGTTGTCGGTCAGCGTGACGCTGATCCCGACCGCGACCGACGAGATATCCTCGTCCCGCCGCTTGGAAATCTTATAGGCCGCATCGCGTTGTCCGGGCGCGGGGCAGGGGACGCGGATGCTTTCGACAAACTCACCCGGTTTGCGGTCCTGCTTGCCATAGTCGATGAAGAAATCCTGCAAGGCCATGGTGCGGCGGTCGGAGCCATGGCGCAGCGTGACCTCGGCCCCCAGCGCGATCAGCACGGGTGGGGTGTCGCCAATGGGCGAGCCGTTGGCGATGTTGCCGCCCACGGTGCCCATGTTGCGCACCTGCCAGCCAGCGATCCGGTCCCAATAGGGGGTCAGATGCGGGAAAATCTCGGCGATGGCGTCCTGACATTCGGTATAGGTGGCGGTTGCCCCGATGATCAGCGCATCCCCGTCCCTGTGCACGGTTTTCATTTCGCGAAGATGGCCGATGAACACGGCGGGGCCGATAGGGCGCAGGAACTTCGTGACCCACAGCCCGACATCGGTGGCACCGGCGACAATGGTTGCTTTTGGGTGGTCCAGCAGAACCCCGGCCAGATCATCCACATCAGCGGGCAAAATGGCCTGATTATCGGCAGGGCCGGTGACGACGCGCTGGCCATCCTGCAAATCACGCAGTTGGGCGATGACCGCCTCGCGCTCGGTGTTCAGATGGTCGGCGGACGGGGTGCCATAGCGGCTGACCGCAACCGCTGCGCGGATGATCGGCTCGTACCCTGTGCAACGGCAAAGGTTGCCTTGCAGCGCGGTTTCAACCTGAGCTTCCGTCGGCTCCGGCGTTTCCATCCACAGCGCGTACAGAGACATAACGAAGCCGGGTGTGCAGAAGCCGCACTGGCTACCATGGTGATCCACCATCGCCTGTTGCACGGGGTGCAGGCGCCCATCGGGGCCGGACACATGTTCGATCGTCACCACGTGACACCCATCCAGCGAGGCCAGAAAACGGATACAGGCATTCACCGGTTCATAGGTCAGACCGTCATCGGTCAGCCGCCCCACCAACACGGTGCAGGCCCCGCAATCGCCTTCCGCACAACCTTCCTTGGTGCCGGTCAGACGCCGGTTCAGACGCAAGTAATCCAGCAATGTCTGATCCGCGCCGACTTCGGCGACGCTGACGCGTTGCCCATTCAGAAGAAAGTGTATGTGGCTACGATGTGTCATGGTGGCTCCTGAAAACGGGTCATGTTGGACCATTCCCAAAAACCATAGCGCGGGTTAATGCGTCCAATAAGGGGCGCAATCGGCAAAGACTTTCAACATATCATTGAAAATCGGCATTGCGCATGGCACGCTGGGCGCCAACCACACCGACTGTTGAAAGGCCACCATGTCCTATATCGAAAGCCTCCGCGTCTTCGTGCGCGTTGTCGATTTGGGAAGCATCACGTCCGGCGGGCGCGATCTGCGCCTGACCCCGGCGGTGGCCAGTAAGCGCATCAAGGAATTGGAAAAACACCTTGGTGTGCGGCTGTTCAATCGCACCACGCGGTCGCTGTCACCGACCGAGGTGGGCAAGCTGTTTTACCACGAAGCCAAGGCGGTTCTGGAAACGGTGGACATCGCGGAGTCGAAGGTCGCCAACTTCTCGCACGCCCCGCGCGGCACCATTCGTGTGACCGCGCCCTTGGGCGCCGGACGCCGGATTATTGCGCCTTTGGTGCCCCGTTTTATCGACGCGTTTCCCGACACACGGGTGCAAATGCGCCTGTCCGACCGCAAGGTGGACATCATGGCCGACGGTCTGGACGTCGCCTTTTTCATCGGAACGCCCAGCGATTCGAACCTGAAGCTGCGCAAGATCCACGATTGTGGCCGGGTGTTATGCGCGTCCCCGACATATCTGGCCCGAAACGGAACACCGCAGACACCAGACGACCTGCTGAACGACCGGTTCAACTGTCTGCTGCTTAGATATCCCCGCTCGCCCGAGTATTTCTGGGTGCTGCAGACCCAAACCGGCCCGCGCAAGTTTGAGGTTGCGGGCAAATACGATGTCGATGACGGGGACGTTCTGACCGCCTGGGCGCTGGATGGGCGCGGCATCGTGAACAAACCCCGTTTCGACGTGGCCGAGCATTTGCGCGACGGCAGCCTGATCGAGGTGCTGCCTGACACGCCACCGGTGCCGACGATTTTCGGCTGCCTGTATCCTCACAAGAAGTTGCAGGATCCCAAGATCCGCCTGTTTGTCGACTTTGTGATCGAGCACAGCAAGCCGCTGTTGGGTGAAGGGCGTTAGACGTTCAACCCCGTGCCCGTTTTTACGGCATCCATGGACACGAAAGTGCGAAACTTGCGAATATTGCTGTCCTGAAAGAAGACCCGGCGGGTGAAACCTTCATACGCCGCCATGCTTTCGACGACGACAACCAACATGAAATCTGCCTCGCCGGTGACATAGAAACACTGCTGCACCTCGGGGGCATCGCGAAACCGGCGCTTCATCAGGTCAATCTCAGCCGGGGTTTCGCTGACCAGTTCGACCTGCACGAATATCGTCAGGGGCAGCCCGACCTTGTCCGGGTCGATAACCGCCACGTTGGCGGTGATGACTCCGTCAGCCTCCATTCGGCGAATGCGACGTTGCACGGATGGCGCGGACAAGTTCACCGCCTCACCAATCTTCCGTTGGGATGTAGAGGTATCGCGCTGGAGGATACGCAGTATGGCAAGGTCGAAAGCGTCAAGTTGGGTCATGTGAAACAAAATTGCACAACACCCCCGAAAAATCAGCGCAAATTTCGGATACCTTGCAATATTGTTTCTGCAAACACGGAGTTCTTCATGTATCTGCACAACAGCCTTCCGACCTATGGCACCCCTCTGGATCCGCGCGATGCCGAAACCCTTGGACGTGCCGGGGCCGATGACGTTGCCCGTATCCTGACTTTAAGGGACAACAGCGACCCCACGCCCCTTGTGGCGCTTCCCGGTCTTGCAAAGGCGCTGAACCTTGGCGCGGTGCATCTGAAGGACGAAGGGTATCGGCTGGGCTTGGGCAGTTTCAAAGCCCTTGGCGGAGCCTACGCATTGATGCGACTGGTGCATAGCGAGGCCGCGCACCAACTGGGCCGCACGATCCCCGTCGATGACCTGCTGTCCGACGAGGTGCGCATGATCGCACGCGGCATGACCTTTGCCTGCGCCACCGATGGCAATCACGGGCGGTCCGTCGCACAGGGGGCGCAGTTGATGGGGGCTAAGGCCGTGATATTCGTCCACGCGGGCGTCAGCCAGTCCCGCATTGACGCCATCGCAGGTTTCGGGGCCGAAATCATGCGCGTGGCGGGGAATTACGATGACTCGGTCGCGGAGGCGTCAGCCGTTGCGGCCCAAAGGGGCTGGACCGTGCTATCGGATACGTCATGGCCGGGATACGAGAAGATCCCCGGTTTGGTGATGCAGGGATATACTGCCATCGTCCGCGAAGCGCTGGCAGACCTGCCGCAACCGCCAACCCATGTGTTCCTTCAGGCCGGCGTCGGCGGCTTTGCCGCGGCCATCGCCGGACATCTGGCCGTGCTGTTAGACAAGGATCGCCCCCATGTCACCGTTGTCGAACCAACCCGGGCGGCATGTGTGCTGGCCAGTGTCCAGCAACAGCACCCGGTGAAGGTCGAAGAGACCGAGCCAACCGTCATGGCGATGCTGGAATGCTATGAACCATCGAAAGTTGCCTTCCGGGTTCTGGAACGTGTCGCGGATGGGTTCATGACCGTCGACGAAGACGATGCACCATCGGTCATGCGCCGTCTTGCACACCCTGTTGCCGGCGATCCCGCGATCGTCGCGGGCGAAAGCGGTGGGGTCGGGCTGGCCGGTGCCATCGCCGTTTTGAAAGACCCGGACCTCGCCGCGAAAATTGGCCTTGGTTCCGATGCACGGCTTCTGGTGATCAACACCGAAGGCGCAACCGACCCTGCGCTGTATACCGAGATCATCGGCCGCACGCCCGACGCCGTACGGAATGGGCACAAATGATGGACACGACCGCCCTTGAAGCCGAAATGACCGCATGGCGCCACGATCTGCACCGACACCCGGAGTTCGGCTTTGAAGAAGTCCGCACAGCCGCGTTCGTGGCAGAAAAACTTCGCAGCTTCGGACTAGATGTGACCGAGGGCGTCGGTGGCACCGGGGTGGTCGGAACCGTGCAGCGTGGCACCTCAAACCGCGCCATTGCATTGCGCGCGGATATGGACGCCCTGCGCATCACCGAGACCAGCGAAACCGGCTGGGCTTCAACCAACAAAGGAGTCATGCACGCCTGTGGGCATGACGGGCACACCGCGATGCTTCTGGGCGCTGCACAGGTGTTGGCGCAAGAAGGCGGGTTTGACGGCACCATCCGCTTTCTGTTTCAGCCTGCCGAAGAATGGGGCAAAGGCGCGCTGGCGATGATCACGGATGGGTTGTTGTCGCGCTTCCCGTTTGACGAGGTTTTTGGACTGCACAACCTTCCGGGGCTGCCTGTCGGACACTTGGAATCCCGCCCCGGTCCGATCATGTCGGCCGAGGATAATTTCGAGATCACACTGCACGGTCAGGGGGGACATGCTGCACGGCCCCAGACCACCCGCGAAACCATGGTCCCCGCATGTGCGCTGGTCTTGGATCTGCAAACCATCGTGGCGCGCCGACTGGATCCGACCGATGTTGCGGTTCTGTCCGTCACCGAAATCCTAACCGATGGCACACGCAATGCCTTGCCGGGTCACGCCCGGATCCTGGGGGACGCAAGAAGTTTTCGGCCCGAGGTTTCGACCCGGATCGAAGCCGAAATGCGCCGGATTGCCAGCGGGATCGCGGCGGCATATGGCGTTGAAGCGAAAGTCTCCTATACGCGGGAATTTGTGCCGCTGATCAATGATGCCGACCTGACCGCCGAGGTGCTGACCGCCGCTGAAACGGTTTCGACCCAAGTGACGGAAGCATCCCAACCGATGACCGCGTCAGAGGATTTCGCGCGGTTCCTTGACCACGTGCCAGGTTGCTTTGCGTTTATCGGAAATGGAGAGACATCCGCACCGCTCCACAGCCCGACCTACGACTTCAACGACACAGCCTTGGGACATGGCTGCCGCGTTTTCATAGCAATTGCCCGTCAACGCCTGTCGAACGCCTGATGCAAAACAGATTGCAGTCATTGGCAGCAACAGAGCCAATCAAATGGGTCCATTGGACTTAACATAATTCAAATTATGCGAAATATACTTAGACGCAGGGCACATTCTAAACTGGGTTGCGACAAATCCCCTATCTTGCTGAAAAGCAAGGAGAACGAAAAGAACTCAGTTCGACGCAATATTGAAAGGCAAGTCCTTGGCCGCATTGCGATACCATTTGACGATCTTCTTGCGCTCTTCTTCTTCCATGAACGACACGTTTGCGGGCGGCATGGCGACCGTCACGCCAGCCTGAATATATATCTGCCGCGCAGCGCGGGCGATATCGCCGGTGGTTTCCAGATGGATGTTCTTGGGTGCCCGGCGGATGCCGTCGTAATAGACCTCGCGCGCATGACACATGGAACAGCGGCCCAGGACAATGTCCTGGACCTCTTCAAACCCTTCGGCATTGGCAAAGACCTGCTCGGTCGCGGTCAGCGGGCGGGCTTCAGCCTCTTCCAGCGTATCGTTTTCCAACGGCGCGGTAGACAGCCACATGATCAGGATGAACAGTACCGCCGTCACCAGCCACGTCCATTTCGGATCGCTCGTCCCTGCGTGATTCGAGTTGAAGTAATGCCGGATCGACACGCCCATCAGGAACACCAGCGCCGCAATGATCCAGTTGTAGTCCGAAGCAAACGCCAGCGGATAGTGATTGGACAGCATCAGGAAGATCACCGGCAGGGTCAGATAGTTATTGTGGGTCGACCGCAGCTTGGCGATCTTACCGTATTTGGCATCCGGCGTGCGGCCTTCCTGAAGGTCTTTCACCACGATGCGCTGGTTCGGCATAATGATGAAGAACACATTCGCGGTCATGATGGTCGCGGTGAAAGCCCCCAGATGCAGCATCGTCGCCCGGCCCGTGAAGATCTGGTTATAGCCATAGCCCATCGCCACCAGCAGAATGAACAGCAACACCATCAAAACGGTCGGATTTTCCGCCAAAGGCGATTTGCACAGCCGGTCATAGACCAGCCACCCAATCGACAGCGACACGGCCGAAATCACGATCCCCTGCCACAGCGCCAGATCAGCTTTCTGCGCGTCGATCAGGTACAGCTCGCCACCCACCCAATAAACGATCATCAAAAGGGCCGCGCCCGATAGCCACGTCGTATAGCTTTCCCATTTGAACCAGATCAGATGCTCGGGCATGTTTTCAGGGGCCACAAGAAACTTGCGGATGTGATAGAACCCGCCCCCATGCACCTGCCATTCTTCACCATGTGCACCCTTGGGAAGATCGGGGGCCTTGCGCAGCCCCAGGTCAAGCGCGACAAAGTAAAAGGACGATCCAATCCAGGCCATCGCGGTGATGACGTGCAACCAACGGACCGCAAAGGCCAGCCAGTCCCACATGATAGCAAGATCTTGCATAAGGTATTCCTCCGAGCTTTTGCAAAAGGTAGCTCACTGGCTGATTATCGTATATTAGGAAAAAATACCTAGCTGCTTCAAAAAAAAGAAGAACAATCGAAAAATGGCGTATCTGGACAATATCAGAACCTTCGTGCGGGTCTATGAATTGGGCAGCATGTCTGCCGCCGCCCGCGATCTGCGGATCTCTGCGGCAGTGGCGTCATCGCGGATTTCGCAACTGGAAGGGCACCTGGGCATCCGTCTGTTTCAACGAACCACGCGGCTGCTGAACCCCACCGAACAGGGAAACACCTTCTATAAAGGGGCCAGCAAAATTCTTGAGGCGGTCGAGGCCGCCGAGGCCGACATCAGCGACATCACCCGGTCGCCACGTGGCACGCTGCATGTCGCGGCACCCATCGGCATTGCACAACGCTTCATTGCCCCGGCGGTCCCGAAGTTCAAAGAAGCCTATCCGCTGATCAACATCCGCCTTCGGTCATCAGACCGCAAGCTCGATCTGGCCGCCGAAGGTCTGGACGCCGCATTTTTTCTGGGCGTCCCGGAAGACAGCAACCTGCGCATTCGCAAGATCACCGATTGCCCGCGCGTGCTATGCGCCTCGCCCGACTATATCAAGAAGCACGGTATGCCAGGTTCCAGCGACGAGCTGCGCACCGATATGCATGATTGTCTGAACCTGCGCTATCCCGGCGCACCCGAGTTTCAATGGCCGCTTCAGACCCCGGACGGCGTCAAACGTGTGACCGTGTCAGGGCCATTTGAATCAGATCACGGCGAGATTCTGACCAACTGGGCACTGGATGGACAGGGGATCGTTCTGAAAACCGTGTTCGAGATTTCGGATCATCTGGCCAAGGGGCGTCTGGTGCCGGTCCTGGTGGACGAGCCGCCCCTGCCCATTCAACTCGCCTGTTTGTATATGCACCGTCGCAGGCAAGACCCGAAGGCCCGCCTGTTCATTGACTTCATGGTGGATCACATTCTGGCGACGATGCCAAAATAGACGGGCGCCTTAGCTGCCCCGATAGGTCGAATAGCCAAAGGGCGACAGCAGAAGCGGCACGTGGTAATGCGCCTCTTCCGACATGCCGAAGCGCAACGGCACCTCATCCAGAAAGCGCGGCTCTTCAGGTGGCGTGCCTATGGCATCAAGATACGCACCCGTATGGAACACCAGTTCATATGTGCCTTTGACAAACTCGCTGGCCGGCAGGATCTGTTCATCCGTGCGCCCATCATCATTGGTCTTGAGGCTGCGCAAATGGGTGCGCTTGTCCCCTTCGATGCGATACAGGTCGATCTCAAGCCCTTCCGCCGGGCAACCCCGGGCCGTGTCCAGAACATGCGTGGTCAGATATCCGGTCATGTGGCGTCTCCTTATGCGTTATCCTATTAATGTCCCGCGCCTTGTCATCAATACATAGAGAAGTGGCAAAAAGCTCTTTCAAAAAAAATGTGAAAGTGGCTGAGATTATTCTGAGGTATAAGAAAGAAAATGAGGAGACCCGAGTTGAACCGCTACACTCGTGATATGCGCGGCTATGGCCAGACACCACCCGATCCGAAATGGCCGGGCAACGCCAAAGTCGCAGTGCAATTTGTGCTGAACTACGAAGAGGGCGCCGAAAACTGCGTGCTGCACGGCGATGATGCGTCCGAGGCGTTCCTGTCCGACATTCCCGGTGCTGCGCCGTGGCCCGGCAAGCGTCATTGGAACATGGAAAGCATGTATGAATACGGCGCGCGTGCCGGGTTCTGGCGGCTGCACCGGCTGTTCACCGGCGCTGGCATTCCGCTGACCATCTATGGCGTCGCCCGGGCGCTGTCGCGCAGCCCGGAGCAGGTTCAGGCCATGAAAGATGCGGGGTGGGAGATTGCCAGCCACGGTCTGAAATGGATCGAACACAAGGACATGCCAGAAGACGCAGAACGAGCCGCCATTGCCGAAGCCGTGCGCCTGCACACCGAGGTTGTGGGCGAACGTCCGCGCGGCTGGTACACGGGCCGCTGTTCGGAAAACACCGTGCGACTGACCGCCGAAGAAGGTGGCTTTGCCTATGTCTCCGACACCTATGACGACGACCTGCCCTATTGGATGGAGGTCGGCAATCGCGATCAACTGATCATCCCCTATACGCTGGAAGCCAATGACATGCGCTTCGCCACTGCGCCGGGCTGGGTCACGGGACAGGATTTCGGCGACTATCTGACCGACGCGTTCGACACGCTTTATGCCGAAGGCGCAGCCGGACGCCCCGCCATGATGACCGTGGGTCTGCATTGCCGTCTTGTGGGCCGCCCCGGCAAGATCGCCGGTCTGCAACGGTTTATCGAGCATATTCAGGCCCATGACGGCGTCTGGACCCCGCGCCGCATCGACATTGCCGATCACTGGGCCAAAACCCACCCGCCCAAGCGGTTTGAGCGTCCAAGTCAAATGGACAAGGCGCGGTTCGTGTCGCTCTATGGCTCGATCTTCGAACATTCCCCATGGATCGCCGAACGCGCCTTCGATCTGGAGCTTGGCCCCGCCCATGACAGCGCCGCCGGGGTGCACAACGCCCTGTGCCGCGCCTTCCGCATCGCGACCGAGGACGAGCGCCTTGGCGTTCTGACCGCCCACCCCGATCTGGCGGGCAAACTGGCTGCCGCGGGCAAACTAACCGCCGAAAGCACATCGGAACAGGCGGGTGCCGGGCTGGACTACCTGACCGATGAGGAACGTGAGACCTTCACCAAACTGAACACCGCTTATGTGGAAAAACACGGCTTTCCCTTCATCATCGCGGTGCGCGATCACGACAAGGCGTCAATCCTCGCCAATTTTCATACCCGTATCGACAATGACCGCGACACCGAATTTGCCGAAGCCTGTCGACAGGTCGAACGCATCGCGCAATTCCGGCTGAAGGACTTGTTGCCGTGAGCCGCCCGCTGATCCCTCACCCCCTGACCGCGACCGCCTTCGCCCCATTTGGTGAGGTGATCGAGGTGTCAGGCGACCCCGACAAGATCATCAACCAAGGCATGTGCGGGCGTCACCACGATCTGGCGCAGCTCGACTTCGCAGACGGTCGCGCAGGGATCAGCCTGTTCGACGCAAAGGCACGGACCTTTCCTCACACGGTCGACATGGTTGAACGCCACCCCGACGGCAGTCAGGCCTTTGTGCCTGTCTCCGGCACGCCAATGCTGGTCGTTGTGGCCGAAGATCAGAACGGCACGCCGGTGAACCTTCGGGCCTTCGTGTCCAAGCCGGGACAATCCATCAACCTGCACCGGGGCATCTGGCACGGCGTGCTCGCCCCCATCGAAAAGCCGGGACAGTTCATCGTCATCGACCGCATTGGCGATGGGCCAAACCTGCAAGAACACTGGTTCGACGATCCCTATATCGTCCAATCAGTCTAACAGGGCACCCCGCCGCAGAAGCGGGGGCCTAGCGCGAACAGTCAAATTGGGAGGAAACCACATGGCTGACAATTCCATCGGGACAGCGGAGCAGCTTCGCGACCCAAATTATACACCCCCATTGCACAAGGCGATCCCGCTGGGCATCCAACACGTGCTGGCGATGTTCGTTTCGAACGTCACACCAGCGATCATCGTCGCCGGTGCGGCAGGTTTCGGCTTCGGGTCGAACTCGCCCGATTTTCCCGAGCTTCTATATCTGATCCAAATGTCGATGCTGTTTGCCGGTGTGGCAACGCTTCTGCAAACCATCACGCTTGGCCCGGTCGGGGCGGCACTGCCTATCGTTCAGGGCACCTCGTTCGCGTTCCTGCCGATCATGATCCCACTCGTCGCGGGCAAGGGTGTTGACGGGCTGGCCGCCCTGTTCACCGGTGTGATCATCGGTGGTATCTTCCACGCCTTCCTCGGCACGTTCATCGGCAAGCTGCGTTTTGCCCTGCCCCCGCTCGTCACCGGGCTGGTCGTCACCATGATCGGCCTGGCGCTGGTGCAGGTGGGCATCCAGTATGCCGCCGGTGGTGTGCCCGCGATCGGCACACCGGAATACGGCTCGCTTCTGAACTGGTCCGCTGCGCTGGTGGTGATCATCGTCACGCTTGGCCTGAAATTCTTCACCAAGGGGATGCTGTCCATCTCGGCGGTGCTGATCGGCCTGATCGTCGGCTATATCTATGCGATCATGGTCGGCATGTTGTCGCTGGACGCCATCGCCGGATCATGGAGCAATGCAAGCGCCTTCGCCCTGCCGATGCCCTTCAAATACGGGTTCGAAATGTCCGCCGCCGCGATCATCGGCTTCTGCCTGATGGCCTTTATCTCGGCCATTGAAACCGTGGGCGACGTGTCCGGGATCACCAAGGGTGGCGCGGGCCGCGAAGCCACCGACACCGAGATCCAGGGCGCAACCTATGCCGACGGTTTCGGCACGGCAATCGCAGGCATGTTCGGCGCCTTCCCCAACACCTCGTTCAGCCAGAATGTCGGCCTGATCGCCATGACGGGGGTGATGAGCCGCCACGTCGTGACCTGCGGTGCGATCTTCCTGATCATCTGCGGGCTGGTGCCGAAGGTCGGCGGCGTCATCCGCACCGTCCCGATCGAAGTGCTGGGCGGCGGTGTGATCGTGATGTTCGGCATGGTCGTGGCCGCCGGTATCTCGATGCTGTCGGATGTGGACTGGAACCGCCGCAACATGGTGATCTTCGCAATCGCCCTGTCCATCGGTCTTGGCCTGCAACTGGAGCCGGGCGCCCTGCAGCACATGCCGGATACGGCGCGTATTCTGCTGACCTCGGGCCTGCTGCCCGCAGCGCTGATCGCCATCGTGCTTAATCTGGTCTTGCCCGACGAACTGGCCGACGAATCCACCGAGGAAGTCTCGGGCGGGATGGCCGGACATGGGCACGGTTCGCTTCCGCATGATGATCACGCTTAAAGAACATACAGACGCCCCCAACCGGGGGCGTCTGCCTTGACAAATGAACACATCCCACCACGCCTGCCCCCTATCGCGCGCATCCCGGCTTGCCGCGCTGTCCAGCCTTCGCACAAGTTAATAACATAAAACCTGTGGGCAAATGCCGCGCAATGGACCAGTATTGCCTGATGAACCGAACAAAACGGAGACCTCGCCATGGTTGATTTTCCCAATGACATTGATCCAGTTGAAAGTCGCGAATGGCAGGAAGCGATAGAAGACGTCATCGCGCGGGATGGTCCGGACCGCGCGCATTTCCTTTTGGACAAGTCGGTCCAGCAAGCCCGCGCATCGGGGGCGAACCTGCCGTTTTCGGCGACCACGCCCTATCAGAACACGATCCCGGCAGATGACGAGCTGGAAATCCCCGGCAACATGGAGATGGAATGGCGCATCCGCACCATCAACCGTTGGAACGCCATGGCGACGGTGGTGCGCCGCAACAAGGTGTCGTCGGAATATGGCGGACATATTGCGTCCTTTGCCTCGTCTGCGGTGATGTATGACATCGGGCTGAACCACTTCTGGCGCTCGAAATCCGCGATCCATGGCGGTGATCTGGTTTTCTTTCAGGGCCACGTGATCCCCGGCATCTACGCACGGTCGTTCATGGAAGGCCGCATTTCAGAAGAGCAGTTGGAAAATTTCCGTTCAGAAGTCTCTGGCGAAGGCCTGTCCTCTTATCCGCATCCATGGCTGATGCCGGATTACTGGCAGTTCCCGACCGTGTCGATGGGGCTTGGCCCGCTGATGGCGATCTATCAGGCGCGTTTCATGAAATATATGCACAATCGCGGCCTGATCGACATGGCCGACCGCAAGGTCTGGGTCTTCCTTGGCGACGGCGAGATGGACGAACCCGAAAGCCGGGGGGCCATCGACCTGGCGGCGCGTGAAGGGTTGGACAACCTGATCTTCGTGGTGAACTGCAACCTGCAACGGCTGGACGGCCCGGTGCGCGGCAACTCCAAGATCGTGCAGGAGCTGGAAGGTGATTTCCGTGGCGCGGGCTGGAACGTCATCAAGCTGCTCTGGGGCAAGGGCTGGGACGAACTGCTTGAGAAAGACACAACGGGCCGTCTGCGCCAGTTGATGGACGAAACCGTTGACGGCGATTACCAGACGTTCAAATCCAAGGACGGTGCCTATATCCGCAAGCATTTCTTCGGCAAATACCCCGAAACCGCCGCGCTTGTCGAAGACTGGTCGGATGATCAGATCTGGGCCTTGCGCCGGGGCGGGCATGACCCGCAGAAGGTCTATACCGCCTTCAAACGCGCGTCCGAGACCAAGGGCGAACCCACCTGCCTTCTGGTCAAGACAGTCAAGGGCTATGGCATGGGTAAGGCCGGTGAAGGCCAGAACATCACCCACCAGCAAAAGAAAATGGCCGAGGATCAGCTGCGTGCCTTCCGTGACCGGTTCGACATCCCGGTCAGTGACGAAGATCTGCCAAACGCGCCTTTCGTCAAACTGAACAACGCGCAGAAATCCTATCTTCTGGACCAGCGCAAGAAACTGGGTGGCGCGTTCCCCAAGCGCGACTGGCGCGATACGCCGAAGCTGGACATCCCCGGTCTGGACAAATTCGAGGCTCAACTCAAGGGGACGGGCGAGCGCGAAATCTCGACCACCATGGCATTTGTGCGCATTCTGACCACGCTTCTGCGTGACAAGAACATCGGCAAGAACATTGTGCCCATCGTGCCGGATGAAAGCCGCACTTTCGGGATGGAGGGTCTGTTCCGCTCGGTGGGGATTTATAATCCGATGGGGCAGAACTATACGCCCGAAGATGCCGACCAGATGATGTACTACAAGGAAAGCACCAACGGTCAGGTGCTTCAGGAAGGCATCAACGAAGCCGGGGCCATGGCCGACTGGATCGCGGCGGCCACGTCCTATTCCAACCACGGCGTGCCGATGATCCCGTTCTTCATCTATTATTCGATGTTTGGGTTCCAGCGGATCGGTGATCTGGCATGGGCCGCAGGCGACAGCCGTGCGCGCGGCTTCATGCTGGGCGGCACCGCCGGACGCACCACGCTGAACGGCGAAGGCTTGCAGCATGAAGACGGTCACAGCCACATTCTTGCAGGCACCATCCCCAACTGCATCAGCTATGACCCAACCTTCCAGTACGAGGTTGCGGTAATCGTGCAGAACGGGATGCAACGCATGTATGGCGATCAGGAGGATGTCTATTTCTACCTGACCCTGATGAACGAAAACTATTCCCACCCCGACATGCCCATGGGCGTCGAAGACGAAATCATCAAAGGCCTGTATCGACTTCAAGAGGTCAAGAAGCCGGGCAAGAAACACGTCACCCTGATGGGATCGGGCACCATTCTGGTGCAGGCGATGAAAGCCGCCGAAATGCTGAAAGAAGATTTTGGCGTCACGGCGGAGATCTGGTCAGCCACCTCGTTCAACGAACTGGCCCGCGACTGTCAGGACGCGGCGCGGTGGAACCGGCTGAACCCGCTGGAAGACCCGCGCGAAGCCTTCGTAACGCAGCAGCTGTCCAAGGCCAAAGGCCCGGTCATTGCCGCGACCGATTACATGAAAAACTATGCCGAACAGATCCGGTCCTGTGTGCCGGGGCGCTACACGGTTTTGGGCACCGATGGCTATGGCCGCTCGGACAGCCGGGTGAACCTGAGGCGCTTCTTCGAAGTGGACGCAAACCACATCGCCGCTGCCGCCATGGTCGATCTTTATCGCGACGGCAACATTACCAAGAAGGTGCTGCAGGACGCGCTTTCCAAATACGACATCGACGGCAACAAGCCCAACCCACGCTTGGTGTGAACGGACAGACAGGAGAATATGACATGACGATTGAAGTGAAAGTTCCCGATATCGGCGATTTTTCTGACGTGCCCGTTGTGACCGTTCTGGTCAGTGTGGGGGATGTGATCGCCGAAGAAGACCCGATCATCGAACTGGAAAGCGACAAGGCAACGCTTGAGGTACCAGCCCCCGCCGCCGGTAAGGTGGTCGAAATCAAGCTGTCCGAAGGCGACACCGTGTCCGAAGGGTCGTTGATCCTGCTGCTGGAAGGTGACGGCGCGGGGGCCGACGCCCCGGCGCCGGCGCCTGCCGCCGACGCGGCCCCAGCCCCAACGGCTGCACCCGCTCCCGCCCCGACAGCTGCCCCGGCCGCGGTGACGGATGCCGGGTTCGGCAAGGCCCATGCCAGCCCCTCGGTCCGGGCCTTCGCCCGCCAGCTGGACATCGATCTGGCCCAGGTCAACGGATCGGGCCGCAAGGGCCGTATCCTGCGCGAGGACGTGACCGCCTTCCTGAAATCGAAATCCGCACCTGCGGGCGGCGCTGCGGCGGTCAGCGGTGGCATGGGCATCCCACCGATCCCTGCCGTCGATTTCTCGAAATTCGGTCCCACCGAAGATGTCGAGATGCCGCGCATCAAGAAGATCTCAGGCCCTGCGCTGCACCGGTCTTGGCTGAACATCCCGCATGTCACCCATAATGAAGAGGCTGACATTACCGAACTGGACGGCTACCGCCGTGAACTGGACACGGCAGCCAAGGCGGATGGTTATCGCGTGACGCTTTTGTCCTTCATGATCAAGGCCAGCGTGTCTGCCCTGAAAACCCATTGGGAGGTCAATTCCTCGATCCACCCGGATGGCGACAAGTTGATCCGCAAGGACTTCTATAACATCGGCTTTGCCGCCGACACGCCGAACGGGCTGATGGTGCCGGTGATCAAGGACGCCGATCGCAAGGGGATCATCGAGATTTCCAAGGAACTGGGCGAGCTGTCCGCCAAGGCGCGTGATGGTAAGCTGAAGGGCGATGACATGTCGGGCGCGACCTTCACCATCTCGTCGCTGGGCGGGATCGGCGGCACGTCATTCACCCCCATCGTCAACGCGCCCGAGGTCGCCATTCTGGGCCTGACCCGATCAAAGATGGCCCCGGCCTGGAACGGGGAAGAGTTCGTGCCGCGCAACATGCAACCCCTCAGCCTGTCCTATGACCACCGCGCCATTGACGGCGCGCTGGCCGCCCGCTTCTGCGCCACGTTGAAACACCTGCTCGGCGATGTGCGCCGGCTGATGCTGTAAGGGAGACGATCTGATGGATGTGAAAGTTCCCGATATCGGCGATTTCTCGGACGTTCCGGTCATCGGCATCCTCGTCTCGGTTGGCGATACGGTTGCCGCCGAAGACCCATTGATCGAGCTGGAAAGCGACAAGGCCACGATGGAAGTCCCCTCGCCCGCCGCAGGTGTGGTAAAAGAAATCAAGGTTGCCGAAGGTGACACCGTGTCTGAGGGCAGCGTGATCATGGTGCTGGAAGGGGCCGACGCAGGTGATGCGCCCGCCGCAGCGCCGAAAGAAGAGACCGCACCTGCCCCGTCCGCCGTCGCAGCCACCGGTACCGCAACCGGTCCCGGTGATATTCATGGCGAGGTTGTCGTGCTTGGCTCCGGCCCCGGTGGTTACACCGCCGCTTTCCGAGCCGCCGATCTGGGCAAGAAGGTCGTGCTGATCGAGAAAGACAGCAATCTTGGCGGGGTTTGCCTGAACGTGGGCTGTATCCCCTCCAAGGCGCTTCTGCACGCCGCCAAGGTGATTTCCGAAGCAGATGAAATGGGCGATCACGGCATCAAGTTCACCAAGCCCAAGGTCGACCTGAAAAAGCTGCGCGGCTGGAAGGAAAGCGTCGTGAACCAGTTGACCGGCGGTCTGTCCGGTCTGGCCAAGGGCCGCAAGGTGCAGGTGGTGAACGGCTATGGCCGTTTCTCCGGCCCCAACATGATCGAGGTGCAGACCGATGACGGCCTGACCAAGGTCAGCTTTGATCAGTGCATCATCGCGGCAGGCTCCGAACCCGTCACCCTGCCCTTCATCCCCCATGATGACCCGCGCGTGATCGACTCGACCGGCGCGTTGGAGCTGGAGGACGTGCCCAATCGCCTTCTGGTGCTGGGCGGCGGCATCATCGGGCTGGAAATGGCCACCGTCTATGACGCGCTGGGTTCGAAAGTCACGATTGTCGAGTTCATGGACCAGATCATTCCGGGCGCCGACAAGGACATCGTGAAACCTTTGCACAAGCGGATCGAGGGTCGGTATGAAGCGATCCTGACCAAGACGAAAGTCACCGCGGTCGAGGCGCAGAAGAAAGGCCTGAAAGTCACGATGGAAGGCCCGGACGGCGAGACGACCGACACGTTCGACAAGGTGCTGGTCGCGGTCGGACGCAAGCCCAACGGCCACATGGTGGATGCCGAAAAGGCTGGCGTTGCCGTGGACGACCGCGGCTTCATCAATGTCGACAATCAGCAACGCACGGGTGTGCCGCATATCTTCGCCATCGGCGACGTGGTCGGCCAACCCATGCTGGCGCACAAGGCCGTGCACGAAGGCAAGGTGGCCGCCGAGGTCTGCGCCGGTGAAAAGCGTTTCTTCGACGCGCGCGTCATCCCGTCTGTCGCCTATACCGACCCCGAGGTCGCATGGGTCGGCGTGACGGAAACCGAGGCAAAGGCCAAGGGCCTCAAGGTCGGCAAAGGAAGTTTCCCGTGGGCGGCGTCTGGCCGATCCCTGTCGCTGGGACGGTCGGAAGGCATCACCAAGCTGATCTTCGACGAAGAGGATGACCGCGTGATCGGCGCGGGCATCGTCGGCCCCAATGCGGGCGACCTGATTGCCGAGGTGGCGCTGGCGATCGAGATGGGCGCGGATGCGGTCGATCTGGGCCACACCATCCACCCGCACCCGACCCTGTCGGAAACCGTGAACTTCGCCGCCGAGCTGTTCGAAGGCACGATCACCGACCTGATCCCGCCGAAGAAAAAGAAGTAACCGGCGGTCTGTAGCGGACCAAAGAAACGGACAAGGCGCGCCCATCGTGGCGCGCCTTTTCGCGTATTGCCCCCCGCCAGCCCCAAAAGAACCGGGGCGGCCAGAGCCGATCCGGTTCTACCCGTGGGACACCGCTTCTATGCGGTTCCCTTCGGGGTCGATGACAAACGCCGCATAATAGGTCGCGTTGTATTCGGGCCGCAATCCGGGGGCACCATCATCGCGCCCGCCCGCTTTCAGGGCTTCGGCATGGAACCGATGCACGCTGTCCCGATCCGGGGCGCGGAACGCCACATGCGTGCCCCTGCGGGCGCGACCCTCATCCGCCATCAATCCGAAATCGTCGTTTCGCCCGATGCCATAGGCGACCATGGATGGCTTTTCCCAAACGATGTGGAAGCCAAGCGCCGCCATGACGCGATCATAGAATTTTCGGGTTTCGTCAAACTCAGACACGCCAAGGGTTACGTGGTCGATAACAGTGGACATGGAATTGACCTTTCTCATCACTCTGCGGCGCCGCAATGGCACCCACCTGCATCACAAACATGCACAGTGGGTCCAATGTATCGCCTTGACCGGGCCGGGTCACATATTCATTGTCACCCTGCCCTTTGCTCAGGCGCTTAGCCGTAGCTGGACACCGCAGACCCTGCCAATGCGGCGGTATTCAAAAGACCGCGCACCGTGATCGACGGCGTCACGATATGCACGCGGTTCCCCATCCCCATCAGGATCGGCCCGACCTCAAGCCCACCGGCCACAGATTTCAGGATGTTGCGCGTGGCCCCTGCCGCATCGGTGTTGGCATAGACCAGCACATTGGCCTTGCCGGTCAGTCGCCCGCCGGGGAACAACCGTTCACGCAGATCGGGGTCAAGGGCGGCATCGGTGTGCATCTCGCCCTCGTATTCGAAATCCAGCGGTTGCTGATCCAGAATGTCCAGCGCCCCACGCATAGCCCGGCCCGACGCGCTGTCCAGATTGCCGAATTGCGAGCCAGAGCACAGCGCGATCCGTGGTTCGACCCCGAAACGACGCACGTGACGGGCAGCGGCCACGACGATTTCCGACAATTGCTGGCTGTCCGGCGTGATGTTCACATGGGTGTCGGCGATGAACAGCGGACCTTGATCCAGGATCATCAGCGACAAGGCCCCCACCGGGTGAAGCTCGCCCTCGGCCAGCAGGCTGGTGGCATAGTTCAGGTGCCAGCGAAATTCGCCGAACGTGCCGCAGACCATACTGTCGGCCTCGCCGCGCCGGACCATCACGCCTGCAATGGCCGTTGTATTGGTGCGCAGAATGGCGCGGGCCAGATCGGGCGTAACGCCCTTGCGGGCAAGCACATTGTGATAGGTTTCCCAGTAATCGCGATAGCGTGGGTCGTTTTCCGGGTTCACAAGTTCGAAATCCTTGCCCGGCCTGATCTTCAACCCCTCGCGTTCAAGCCGTGCCTCGACAACTTCGGGCCGCCCGATCAGGATCGGGGTGTCCACGCCTTCTTCAACCATCGTCTGGGCGGCACGCAGCACGCGTTCATCCTCGCCCTCGGCAAAGACAATGCGGCGCTTGGCGGCGCGAGCCGCGTCAAACACCCGGCGCATGATGGAATAGGACCGGAACACCTCGCCCTGAAGGGTGGTCTTGTATTCGTCAAGGTCAAGCGCGCGTGTGGCCACGCCAGACTCGATCGCCGCACGTGCCACCGCGGTGGCAATCGTCGGCAACAGGCGCGGATCGAACGGTTTCGGGATCAGGTATTCCGGCCCGAAGGTCAGCCGCTCACCACGATAGGCCACGCCCACCTCGGCCGAGGTCGTTTCCCGCGCCAGACCCGCAATCGCCTCGACACAGGCCAGTTTCATCGCGTCATTGATCTCGGTCGCGCCGCTGTCCAGCGCGCCGCGGAAAATGAACGGAAAACACAGCACGTTGTTGACCTGGTTGGGATAATCCGACCGGCCCGTGGCGATCAGCGCGCCGGGTGCAACCTCGCGCGCATCTTCCGGCATGATCTCGGGCGTGGGGTTGGCCAGCGCAAAGATGATCGGATCATCCGCCATCTTCTTGACCATGTCCTTGGTCAACAAACCCGGACCGGACACGCCAAGAAACAGGTCCGCCCCGACCATCGCGTCATCCGTGGTGCGCATGTCGGTGTCGCGGGCGAATTCCTGTTTCTGCGGGTTCAGATCAGTGCGCCCGGTGTGCACCACACCCTTGCTGTCCAGCATGGTGATATGCTCTTTCTTCACCCCCATCACCATCAGCATTTTCAGGCAGGCAATGCCCGCAGCGCCCGCGCCAAGCGCAACGACCTTGATATCTTCGACCTTCTTTTCCGCCACAATCAATGCGTTAAACGCCGCCGCCGAGGCCACGATGGCCGTGCCGTGCTGGTCATCGTGAAACACCGGAATGTTCATCTTCTGCTTACACAGCTCTTCAACCAGAAAACAATCCGGCGCCTTGATATCCTCAAGGTTCACCGCGCCGAAGGTGGGTTCCAGCTTGGCAACAATCTCGGCCAGCTTCTCGGGATCGGTTTCGTTGACCTCGATATCGAAGCAATCGATCCCTGCGAACTTCTTGAACAGAACCGCCTTGCCTTCCATCACCGGCTTCGACGCCTGCGCGCCGATGTTGCCCAGCCCCAGAACCGCCGTCCCGTTCGAGATCACCGCCACAAGGTTGCCCTTGGACGTGTAGCGCGCCGCATCAGACGGGTTCTTCTCGATCTCAAGACAGGCTTCGGCCACACCGGGACTATAGGCGTTCGACAGATCGCGCCCGGTGGCCATCGGCTTGGTCGCGCGGATTTCCAGTTTTCCGGGCTTCGGAAACTCGTGATAATCCAGTGCTTCTTGTCGTTTATCGGCGCTTTTATTGTCCAGAGCCATGTTCTGTTCCTCCTCCAGGGCGCGGGTCCGATGGGGCACGCTATCTCTCGCATGCTAGGGGGTATCCCCATGCTTTGTCATGACAATTACCAAGTGGGCGATCAGGGCCGCGACCAACCGCCCGTCAGATCAGTTGAAAACCAAAGAACCGGTTTCCCTAGAAATCGACTTCGATCGCGATGCCCTTTTCGATCGCCAGATCGACGACTTTCGATGCGACGGCGAGGTCTTGCAACCCAACACCCGTGCCGTCGAACAACGTGACCTCATCGTCCGACCGACGCCCCGGATGGTCGCCATTGATGACCGCCCCGATCTCGGCAATGTCGGCCTGTTTCAGTGACCCGTCGGCAATCGCGTGCTGGGCTTCGCCGATGCTGATCGACTGGGCGATTTCATCGGTAAACACCGTGGCGCGGGCGACCAATGCGGCCTCGACCTCTTGTTTGCCCTTGGTGTCTGTCCCCATGCAGGCGATGTGTGTGCCCGGCTTGACCTGCCCATCCTTCAGGATCGCCGCCTGGCTGGACACGATGGTCACGATCACGTCCGCCTGCGCGCCCAGCTCGTCCAGGCTCACGCTTTCAAACGGCAGGCCCAATTCCTTTGCGACCTTCTCAAGCGAAGCCAGTTTCTCGGGCGTCCGGTTCCACGCCACAACCTTCTCGAAATCGCGCTGTTCGGCCACCGCCTGCAATTGGAACGTCGCCTGATGGCCCGCCCCGATCATGCCCAGAACCTTGCTGTCCTTGCGCGCCAGATGCGCGACGGACACAGCCGCAGCGGCGGCGGTGCGCAAAGCGGTCAACAGGTTGCCGCCGACCACGGCACGGCATTTGCCGGTGTCAGCGTCGAACAGGAACACGGTCGACTGGTGATTGGTCAGCCCCTTGTCGGCATTGCCGGGCCAGTATCCGCCCGACTTCAGCCCAAGGTTCAGCGCCGCGCGGTCAAAGCCGGATTTGAACCCGTAAAGCGCATCGGCATGGCCGATCGCCTCACGGATCACCGGAAAATTATAGGCTGATCCGCGCGACATGGACGCAAACACCTGTTCGACCGCGTCGAAATTGTCTTTGCGCGTCACAAGGGCTGCGATCTCTTTTTCGGGGATGATATACATAGGGTCCAATCCAAACAAAAAGCGGCGGGGCCGAAGCCCCACCAGTTCAGGGAAGTTAGCTTAGTAAGCCTTGCCGCGTGCCGACACCGGCCAGACGGTCTCGACCTTCCCGTTCCGCACACCGACATACCAGTCATGCACGTTGCAGGTCGGGTCGCAGTGTCCGGGCACAAGGCGCAGCTTGTCGTTGACCTTCAGCGCGCTGTTCGGGTCGGCCACCACGCCATGTTCATCCGAGCATTTCAGGTATTCGACATCGTCGCGGCCATAGACAAAGGGCAGACCGCTATCGACCGACTGGGCTTTCAGGCCCGCATCAACGATGGCCTTGTCGGCCTTGGCGTGGCTCATCACCGTGGTCAGGATGAACAGGGCGTTTTCCCATTCGCCGTCGTCAATGCGCTTGCCGTCCTTGTCCAGAATGCGACCGTAATCGGCATCCATGAAGGCGTAGGATCCGCATTGCAGCTCGTTATACACGCCCGATCCGCTTTCGAAGTAGTACGACCCGGTGCCGCCGCCACCGACAATATCACAGTCCAGCCCGTTGCTTTTCAGCCCCTGAACCGCATCGGCGACCTGCGCGATGGCGATGTCGAGCTTTTCTTTGCGGTCCTCATAAAGGTCCATGTGCTGCATCGCACCCTGATAGGCCTGAATGCCCGCAAACTTCAGGTTCGGTGCGGCGTCGATCAGCTTGGCGATGTTCACAACATCTTGCGTGGTGCTGACACCGCAACGGCCCGCACCGCAGTCAATCTCGACCAGCGCCTCCAGCTCGGTGCCCGCCGCCACGGCGGCATCCGACAGCGCCTTGACGTTCTCGGGGTCATCGACACAGACCAGAACCCGCGCGCCCAGCTTCGGCATCTCGGCCAGACGTTTGATCTTGGCAGGCTCGGTCACCTGGTTCGAAACCATTACATCCTTGATGCCACCACGGGCGAACACCTCAGCCTCGGACACCTTCTGGCAGCACACGCCACAGGCCGCGCCAAGCTCTTGTTGCAGCTTCAGAACATCGACGGATTTGTGCATCTTGCCATGGGCGCGGTGGCGCATCCCATGGTCCTTCGCATAGTCGCCCATCTTCTTGATGTTGCGCTCCAACGCGTCCAGATCAAGGATCAGGCAGGGCGTCTGGATGTCGGCCTCGTCCATGCCGGGTTTGGCGGGAATGTCGAACCCCACCTCGTGCTGCGAGAAATCGGTTTGTGCGTTCATTGTTCTGTCTCCCATTCAGGTGTTCAGCCACGGCAGTTTGTCCAGATCGACATTGCCGCCAGTGATGATGATGCCGACACGCTTGCCTTTGAACGTGTCGGGGTTCTTCAGGATCGTCGCCAAGGGCACGGCGCTGGATGGTTCCATCACCACGCGCAGATGCTTCCAGATGATCTTCATCGCCTCAATGATCTCGGGGTCGGACGCGGTGAAGATATCGGACACGTGGTTCGACACGAAATGCCAGGTCAGATCCTTCAAGGGCACCAGCAGACCGTCGGCAATGGTCTTGGGCGCATCATCAGCGATGATATACCCCGCCTTGAAGCTGCGATAGGCATCGTCGGCCTGTTCAGGCTCCGCCGCGATGATCTTGGTTTCGGGCGCCGCGTTGGACAGGGTCAGACAAGTGCCGGAAATCATGCCGCCGCCACCGACGGGCGCCACCACATACTCCAGACCGTCTACCTGTTCGATCAGCTCCTTCGAGCACGTCCCCTGCCCCGCAATCACACGTGGGTCGTTATAGGGGTGTACGAAATCGCCGCCGGTTTCCGCCTGCACCTTGGCAAAGGTTTCTTCGCGCGAGGATGTGGACGGCTCGCATTCGGTGATCTTGCCGCCATAGCGGCGCACCGTGTCCTTCTTGGCCTGCGGCGCGGTGCGCGGCATGACCACGTTGCAGGGGATGCCGCGCAACATGGCCGCATAGCTCAAACAGGACGCGTGGTTGCCTGACGAATGCGTTGCCACACCCTTCTTCGCCTGCTCGTCATCCAGCCCGAACACCGCGTTGGTGGCGCCGCGCACCTTGAAGGCGCCCGGCTCCTGAAAGTTTTCGCATTTGAAGAACAGCTCGGCGCCGGTCAGCTCGTTCAGGTAATCCGATGTGCGGATCGGGGTGCGGCGGATATGCGGCTTGATGCGCTCATGCGCGTCCAACATGTCCTGATAGGTCGGGATATACATCTTTGCCCCCTTACGCCGCTTTGCTCATAGAAAGCTGGTTGGCACGATAATATTCCTGTGCGGCGGCCACGCCCGAACCCAGCTTGATATCAAGCCCCAGATCGACCATGCACATCTCGGCGGTGGCCAGACCCGACAGGGTCATCACATCGGTCAGGCTGCCCAGATGGCCGATGCGGAACACCTTGCCCGCAACCTCTCCCAGTCCCACGCCGAAGGCGACGCCGTATTTGTCGGCGGCATGGGTCACGATGTCGGTGGCATTGAAGCCGTCCGGCGTGCGAATGGCGCTGACCGTGTCCGACTGCACATCGGGCGTCAGGGCACACAGCTCCAGCCCCCAGGCGTTCACCGCCTGGCGCACACCCTCGGCAATCCGGTGGTGGCGGGCAAAGACGTTTTCAAGCCCTTCGTCCAGCAGCATCTTGCACGCTTCGTTCAACCCGTTCAGCAGACCAACGGCGGGCGTATAGGGATAGGCGTTGTTGGCATAGCCATTGCCCATGTCGCGCACGTCAAAGAAGGTGCGCGGCAGGGTCGCGGTCTCCAGCGCCGCCATCGCCTTGGGCGAAAAGCCGACAATGGCCAAACCAGCGGGCAGCATAAAGCCCTTCTGCGAACCCGTGACAGCGATATCCACGCCCCATTCGTCCATGCGGAAATCCATCGACGCGATCGAGCTGACGCCGTCCACGAACAACATGGCCGGGTGGCCTGCCGCATCCAGCGCCTTGCGCACGGCGGCAATGTCCGAACGCACACCAGTGGCGGTTTCGTTATGGGTGGCCAACACGACCTTGATCTCGTGACCCGTGTCCGCCTTCAGAATGTCGGCATACTTGTCCGCAGGCAGACCGGCGCCCCACGGGGTTTCGACGATCTGCACATCCAACCCATGGCGCTGGCACATGTCGATCCAGCGGTGGCTGAACATGCCGTTGCGGGCGGCCAGAACCTTGTCGCCAGCCGACAGCGTGTTGGTCAGCGCGGTTTCCCAGCCACCGGTTCCGGTCGACGGGAAGATGAAGATCTTCGCGGTTTCGCTTTTCAGAACCTTCTTCACGCCCTCCAGCGCCGGATGCAGGATCTGCCCGAACAGGGGCGACCGGTGGTCCAGCGTCGGCATATCGACGGCCTTGCGCAGGCTTTCGGGCATGTTGGTCGGTCCGGGGATGAAAACGGGGTTCTGGAAGCTCATCTGTTTGCCCTCCTTTTGGCGATTGAAGAAAAGAATAGCGGCCGGACGTGCGACGGGATATATTTTTGAAAAAGTGTTTCAATATGGCCCAAAAGCTCGTATTTCTGTGTTTTAACAATAGGTTGTCTTTTTTCACTTTGACGCGCTGATTATCAGGTATTTCCAAAAGGTCTTGCTTGTTTCACTTGGAAGGAACGAAAATGAAGCCAACTCAGCGCCGGATGGGGCGCCCCAAGAACTTCTCGACCAACGAGAAACAGACAACGATTCTGGCGCTGGATCGGGCCTTGGACGTGCTGGATGCGCTGGCCCATGCCAACGGTATGACCCTGTCCGAGCTGTCGACCCATCTGGATCAGTCCCCCGCCACCATGCACCGGGTGCTGGCGACGCTTCATGCCCGTGACGTGGTGGAAATGGACCCGAAAACCCAAGCCTGGCATATCGGATCGGCGGCCTTTCGCATGGGGTCGGCCTTCCTCAGGCGCAGCAGCATCGTCGAACGCAGCCGCCCGATCATGCGCGAATTGATGGAAACCACCGGCGAGACCTCGAACCTTGGGATCGAGCGTCATGGCGAGGTGATGTTCATCAGCCAGGTGGAAACCAACGAAAGCATCCGCGCGTTCTTCCCACCCGGCACCCTGTCCCCCATGCACGCGTCAGGCATCGGAAAGGCCCTGCTCAGTTGCTATTCTGATCGCCGTGCGGATCAGTATTTTCGGACCGCCCGCCTGACCGGCTTCACCGAAAAGACGATCACGCGGCCCGATGATTTGCGGGACGAAATGAACCGCATTCGCGAAAAAGGCTGGGCCTTTGATGATGAAGAGAAAGCAGGCGGTATGCGCTGCATCGCCGCCCCCATTCGCGACATTTACGGCGAGGCTGTGGCGGGCATCTCGATCTCTGGCCCCACGCACAGGATCCCGGAAGACGCGGTCGAACAGATCGGATCACTGGTTGCGGACGCCGCCGCGAAGGTGTCCCGCGGGCTTGGGTCGTCCTAAACCCAGCCCTAAACCCCGGCCGCGCCCAACGTCATGTGACGGTTTACATCCTTGTACAGCAGATAACGGAACGGCCCCGGCCCGCCAGCATAGCAAGCCTGCGGACAAAACGCACGCAGCCACATGTAATCACCGGCCTCAACCTCGACCCAATCCTGGTTCAGGCGATAGACCGCCTTGCCTTCCAGCACATAAAGCCCGTGCTCCATCACATGGGTTTCGGCAAACGGAATGACGCCACCCGGCTGGAAGGTGACGATGGTCACATGCATGTCATGGCGCAGGTCGCTTGGGTCAACAAACCGGCTGGTGGCCCAGGCCCCGTCCGTGTCGGGCATCGGCGTCGGCGTCACGTCGTTCTCGTTGGTGACAAAGGCCTCGGGGGCATCCAGCCCGTCCACCGCCTGATATTGCTTGCGAATCCAATGGAACCGCACCGGCGCGGGCCCGTTGTTGCGCAAGCTCCACTTGGCCTGCGGCGGCAGAAACGCATACCCACCCTCGCCCATCTCATGCGTCGTGCCGTCAATGGTCAGGGTCATCGCGCCTTCAACCACGAACAGCACCGCTTCGACCCCGGCTTCGGTTTCGGGGCGGTCGCTGCCCCCGCCCGGCAGGACCTCGGCAATATACTGCGAGAATGTCTCGGCAAACCCCGACAACGGGCGTGACAGAACCCAGAACCTCGCATCGTCCCAGAACGGCAACAGGCTGGTCACGATATCGCTATACGTCCCCTTCGGAATAACCGCATAGGCGTCGGTGAACATCGCCCGGTCTGTCAAAAGCTGCGTCTGCGGGGGCAATCCCCCATGCGGGGCGTAGTAGCTCGATTTCGTCATGCCGGGGCTTTCTGCAAAGGGTTTCGGGTTCAAGTTTCCCCCATAATGCCGCCAACCAACAGATTAATCTTTCCCATTGTCCATGAAAGATTATCAGGGAATTTTTGAAAATCGCTGCGCCAAATCAAAAAATCGACGACAGATTCTGGTCCGGCTAGGGGGCGCTCATGCGATGGCGCGCCACAAAACGCTCGATATCGGCATCGGCTGGTTTCCGACCCGTGAACACCTCGACATAACCCGGCATCCGGGCAAACCGCTCTTCACGGCTTTCCGTCACTTGCATCGAGATATAGCCGATCTGCGTATAGATCATGGTCAAGGCGCGGATTTCAGCCTCTGCCGCGTCGAACCCGAACCGCTGAAACATGCCCATCATCGCGTCTTTCCGGCGCGCATCGGCCTGATCCAACCGCGTTTGCAATCCGGGATCATTGCGCGCCCAGTTGCGGATCGCCAGATCCAGACGCGAGTCAAACAGCCCATCATCCAGCCAACAGTCGAACAGGTTGAAGATCGCCTCGAATATGTTTTCGGCATAGGCGTTACAGCGTGTCACCAGATTTCCGGTATTGGTGTCTTCCCAATGCCGGATCATTGCCTCCAGTAATGCGTCGCGATCCTTGAAATGCCAATAAAAGCTGGTGCGGGTCAGGCCTAACCGCTTGGCCAACGGCATGATTTTCACCGCTTCGACGCCACTTTCGGTCAGGACATCATAAGCCGCTTTTAACCAGACATCTTCGGTGGCGCTTGGCCGGGAGGGGTCGATGATATTCATAACAGCGTTTTAGATTTCCTTGACAGGTATGTCAATTCTGCGGACAGATATGTCAACAGAGCGACTCGAAAGGCAGCCAAGATGGGTCATGTAACAGAGACAGCGCAAAGATCACGGCGCCGCGCGCGCGGCGGTTCCGGCAAGATGCGAAGCGGGGCGCCGGGTCAGAACCCGCAGCTTGAGGTGCCCTTCATCACCCGCGGCATCCCGACCTATGACCTTCTGGGCGACGACAGTCTGGATCAGATCGAAGCCACCGCCGACCGTATCCTTGCCGAGATCGGGATCGAGTTTCGCGAAGACCCCGAATCGGTCGATCTGTTTCGCGCCGCTGGCGGTGACGTGACCGACCTGACCGCCGAAAGCTGGAACATCAAATTTGAACCGGGCATGATCCGCGAGATCCTGAAAACCGCCCCTGCCCGGTTCACCCAACATGCCCGCAACCCCGCACGGTCTGTTGAAATTGGTGGCGACGCTGTGGTGTTCGCGCCGTCTTACGGATCGCCCTTCGTGATGGACCTCGACAAAGGGCGCCGCTATGGCACGATCGAGGATTTTCGCAACTTCATCAAACTGGGTCAGTCCAGCCCGTGGCTGCATCATTCCGGCGGCACGATCTGCGAACCGACCGACATCGCGGTGAATAAGCGGCACCTTGATATGGTCTATTCCCACATCCGCTATTCCGACCGGGCATTCCTTGGGTCGATCACCGCACCCGAACGTGCCGAGGACAGCATCGAAATGTGCCGCATCCTGTTTGGTGCGGATTTCGTCGATCAGAACTGCGTCATCATGGGCAATTTCAATACGACCTCGCCCTTGGTGCTGGATGGCATCACGACCCAAGGCATCCGCGCCTATGCCGGGGCGGGTCAGGGGTCGATCCACCTGCCCTTCCTTCTGGGCGGCGCGGTATCGCCCCTGACCATGGCTGGGTCCGTCGCGCAATGCCTTGCCGAAAGCATGGTGTCTTGTGCGCTCACCCAGCTTGTCCGCCCCGGCGCGCCTGCGGTGCTCGCATCGTTCCTCAGCTCCATGTCGCTTCGGTCCGGTTCGCCCACCTTCGGCACGCCGGAACCGGCGCTTGGGTCGCTGGTGATGGGACAGCTGGCCCGCCGCCTGAACATGCCCCTGCGCTGTGCCGGCAACTTCTCGACCTCGAAACTGCCCGACGCGCAGGCGATGCAGCAATCCATGATGTCGATGATGTCGGCGGTGCAATGCGGGGCCAACTATGTCCTGCACTCCGCCGGGTTCCTCGATGGTCTGCTGTCCATGTCCTATGAGAAATTCATCATGGACACGGACCTGTGCGGCGCGCTCCACGCCTATCTGAAGGGGATAGAGGTCTCGGAAGACACGCTTGCCTTCGAAGCCCTGGCCGAACAAGGCCCCGGTGAGCACCTGTTCTCGACGGCGCATACCATGCGGCACTACAAGACCGCCTATTGGGACAGTGCGATGGACGACAACCAACCGTGGGAGACATGGGACGAACAGGGCGGGATTGACGCCGCCACCCGCGCCAACACACGTTGGAAAGAACAACTGGACGCCTATCAAGCGCCCCCGATTGATCCCGGGACGGACGAAGCGCTTCAGGAATTCATGGCGAAGAAAAAAGCGTCGATGGCCGACGCATGGTATTGAGGTCAAGCTGATGTCCAACGATCCACTGCTCCAGCCTTATCAACTCAAGCATCTGACGCTTCGGAACCGGATCATGACCACCAGTCATGAACCCGCCTATCCCGAGGACGGAATGCCCAAGGAACGCTATGCCGCCTATCACGCCGAACGGGCGAAGGCAGGCGTCGCCCTGACCATGACCGCCGGGTCGGCAGCCGTGTCGAAAGACAGCCCCCCGGTGTTCAACAACATCCTCGCCTACCGCGACGAGGTGGTGCCGTGGATCAAGAACCTGACAGATGCCTGCCACGACCATGGCTGCGCGGTGATGATCCAGCTGACCCATCTGGGCCGCCGCACCGCGTGGAACAAGGGCAACTGGCTGCCCTCGGTGTCGCCGTCCAAGCATCGCGAACCCGCGCACCGCGCCTTTCCCAAACTGATCGAGGATTGGGACATCGACCGCATCATCACCGATTTCGCCGATGCCGCCGAGCGGATGCAGGCCGGTGGCATGGACGGGATCGAGCTGCAAGTCTATGGGCATTTGCTGGATCAGTTCTGGTCGCCGCTGACCAATGATCTTGTCGGCCCCTATGGCGCCGATACGCTTGAAAACCGGCTGCGCTTTCCGCTGGATGTGCTCGACGCCATTCGCAAACGTGTGGGCGACGACTTCATCGTGGGCTTCCGCTATACGGCGGACGAGGCGCAGAAAGGCGGCATCACCGCCGAAGACGGGATCGAGATTTCCACGCGGCTGGCCGCCACCGGGCAGGTCGATTTCCTGAACGTGATCCGTGGGCGCATTCATACCGACCCCGCCATGACCGATGTGATCCCGGTGCAGGGGATGAAGAACGCCCCGCATCTGGATTTTGCGGGCGAAGTGCGCAAGGCCACCGGTATGCCCACCTTCCACGCCGCCAAGATCCCCGACGTGGCCACCGCGCGTCACGCAGTGCAATCGGGACTTCTGGACATGGTGGGCATGACCCGCGCGCATATGGCTGACCCCCATATCGTCAGGAAGATCATCGAAGGGCGCGAAGATGACATCCGCCCCTGTGTTGGCGCGACCTATTGCCTTGATCGCATCTATCAGGCGGGGGACGCCCTGTGCATGCACAATGCAGCCACCGGGCGCGAACTGACCATGCCGCACGACATTCCGCCCGCAGAGACACGTAAGAAAGTGGTGGTAATCGGCGCAGGCCCCGGCGGGCTGGAAGCCGCCCGCGTCGCCGCCGAACGCGGCCACGAAGTCATCGTGTTCGAAGCCGCCGCCGATCCCGGTGGGCAGGTGCGGCTGACCGCGCAAAGCCCGCGGCGGCGCGAGATGATTTCGATCATCGACTGGCGCATGGCCCAATGCGCCGCGCGCGATGTCGAATTCCGGTTCAACACATGGGCCGAGGCCGAAGACGTCACCGCCCTTGAACCGGATGTGGTGATCGTGGCCACCGGCGGCATGCCCAACACAGAACTGTTCGAAACCGGGACCGAACAAGCCAACGTCGTCACCGCATGGGATATCATATCGGGTGACGTGAAACCGGCTGAAAACATCCTGATCTACGATGAAAGCGGCGATCACCCGGGGCTTCAGGCCGCCGAGATCGCGGCACTGGCCGGATCGAAGGTCGAGGTGATGACGCCGGATCGCGTCTTTGCCCCCGACATCATGGCGATGAACCTCGTGCCCTATATGCGGGCGCTTCAGGATAAGGATGTGACCTTCACCGTGACCCGCCGGTTGCTGGACGTAAAGCGCGACGGCAACAAGCTGACCACCACCATCGGCACGGATTACAGCGATCACACGCACGAGGCGCAGTATGATCAGGTCGTGGTGAACTATGGTACCTTGCCGCTGGATGACCTTTATTTCGACCTGAAACCCCTGTCGTCGAACGGCGGCGCGGTGGATTACGACGCAATGATTGATGGCAGGCCACAGACCACCGCCCGCAACCCCGATGGCATATTCCAGCTGTTCCGCATCGGCGATGCGGTCAGCGCGCGCAACACCCATGCGGCGATCTATGATGCCTTGCGACTGGTCAAGGACATCTGAAACGGGAAGCAAACCAGTGACCGAGTTCCCCCATATCTTCCAACCCGTTCAACTGCGCCACAAGACCCTGAAAAACCGGGTGGTGTTCGGGGCGCACACCACCAACATGGCGCGGGATGGCCTGCCCGGCGACCAGCATCTGGCCTATTACGTCGAACGCGCGATGGGTGGGGCCGCGATGATCGTCGTTGAACCCATGCCGGTCCACCCCGCCGCCGTCCTGACCCGTGGCAATTTCCGAACCGGTTCGGACGATGTCATCCCGCATTTCCGACGTTTGGCCGAAGCCTGCAAAGCCCACGGTGCTGTGATGATCCAGCAGCTCTATCACATCGGCGCACATGGCGACGGCGACAATTCATGGCACGCCCACTGGTCGCCTTCAGGCGGTCCCAGCTATCACGACAGTGACGGCAGCCACGAAATGACCGAGGCCGAGATCGAGGAAACCATCGACGGCTTCGTGCAGGCCGCGATCCGCTGCCAGAAGGCTGGGTTTGACGGGGTCGAGGTATGGGCCGCCTATCACGGTCTGCTGGATCAGTTCTGGACACCCTTTTCCAACCAGCGCACCGACCAATGGGGCGGCAGTCTTGAAAACCGCACCCGCGCCTCGCGCGAGGTGCTGCGCCGCATCCGCGTGGCCTGTGGCGACGACTTCATCATCGGTCTGGCCGTCAATGACGAGCCGGATGTCGAGGCGGCTCTGACAAAGGAAGAAACCGCCAAAATCGTCGCCCTGCACGATGCCGAAGAGCTGATGGATTACGTCACCTGTGGCACGGGTGGTTACTTCGATTTCTACAAGCTGATGCCGACCTTCCTTTATGGGGAAAAGCTGGGGGTCGATCTGTCCGCCTTGCTGAAAACCGTGGTCAAGAATGCCCTCGTCACCGCCGAAAGCCACATCCGCACGCCGGAAAATGCCAACACCGTTCTGGGCGCGGGCGAGGCGGATCTGGTCTCGATCGTGCGCGGCCAGATTGCCGACCCGCATCTGGTCGCCAAGGCAAAGGCCGGACGGGCCGATGACATTCGCGGCTGTATCTCCTGCAATCAGCAATGCTGGGGGCGGCGCAGTCGCGACTATTACATCTCGTGCCTGATCAATCCCTCTGCCGGACATGAATATCTTTGGGGCGGCGACCGGTTTGACCCGTCCCCCAACACCCAATCCGTCCTTGTCGTCGGTGGTGGCCCTGCCGGATTGGAAGCCGCCCGCGTCGCCGCCGAACGCGGACACCACGTCACCTTGGCCGAGGCCGGGCCAAAGCTGGGCGGGCAGTTTCGATTGGCCGGGCTGCAACCGCGACGCGGCCAGATCGGCGAGCTGATTGATTGGTATGAACGCCAACTGGACCGGCTCGGCGTCGATCTGCGCCTGAACACCTATGTGGATGAAGACGACATCGCCGCGCTTGACGCCGATCACGTGATTCTGGCGACAGGGTCATTGCCCGCCGAGACCGGGTTCCAGAAAGCCCTGCCCCATCTGGCACGCCTGCCGACCCTTGAACGGGACAATGTCTGGTCCGTCGAAGACGTGATGATGCAGGCTGCCCGCCCCGGCCCGCGCGTCGTGCTGCTGGATGAAGGCGGCAACTGGCGCGGCTGTGGCACCGCGTGGCGACTGGCTGAAGACGGCCACGCGGTCACGATCGTCACCCCCGCCGCGATGATTGGGAAAGAGCTGGAACGCTCGGCCACCGACTGGCCACTCCGGCGCACGCTGGCCCGGTTGGGCGTGCGGTTCGTGACCGATGCCGCGATCAGTGAATGGACCACCGATGGCGCGACCGTACAGTCCCTGTTGACCGGTCAAACCGAGCTTCTGGCCGCAGACTCACTGGTGCTGGCCACGACGAATATCGCCGACACCAGCCTTCGCACCGCGTTGGCCGCGACGGGCATTCCCACCCAGATCATCGGCGACGCCAACGCACCCCGAAATGCCGCCCTGGCAATATATGAGGGGCGACAAACCGGTCTGGCAATCTGAGCTACTGGATGGCTTTCAGCCCCGGAAAGGCCGCCCGAAATGCCTGATGGCCCACGGCAAACGCCTCGGTCTTTCCTGCATCCGGCTCTATCTCGGTCTGAATCTCCGGCAACGTAACAACGGTTTCAGGTGCCGCACCGGTGGCTGCAATCTGGCCCAGACGCGCGGCCCCCAATGCAGCGCCAAACTCGCCTGATGCGGGCAGCTGCACGGGAATACCCAGAACGGTTGCCAACACCTTCAACCAATACCGCGACGCCGTGCCGCCACCGATGGCGATGATCTTGTCCAGCTTGACGCCGGTGCCGACCAACGCATCCAGACTGTCACGCAATCCGAACGCCACCCCTTCCAGCACGGCTCGGGTCAAATCTTGCCGGGTGGTGCCCGCAGACAAGCCGGTAAATCCGCCGCGAATATCCGCATCATTATGCGGTGTCCGCTCGCCGGACAGATAAGGCAGGAACCGAACTGCGCCAGGTGTCTGCAAATCGTCACCCAATGGGGCCGTCAGGTCGGCCGGTTTTTCCCCGGTGATCCGCGCCAGCCAGTTAAGGCTGTCGGTCGCGGATAACATGACACCCATCTGATACCACTGCCCCGGCACCGCGTGACAGAAAGTATGCACGGCGGTTTCGGGTGCAGGCGCATACCCATCGCGCGCGGCCAGAAGCACACCAGATGTGCCGACTGACACAAAGCCCTGCCCTTCATTCAACGCGCCAATGCCACAGGCGGCGGCAGCGTTGTCGCCTGCCCCGCCCGCCACGGTCACGGGACCGCTCAGCCCCCATTTCTCGGCAAGCTCTTTGCGCAGCCCGCCCGCCGCGTCTGACCCTTCGACCAACCGGGGCATCTGATCTGGCCGCATATGGCTGACCTCAAGCAACCGCTCGGACCACTGACGTTTGCCAACATCCAGCCACGATGTGCCCGCACTGTCCGACATGTCGGCCACATATTCTCCGGTCAGATAATAGTTCAAATAGGCAGCGGGCAGCAGAACCTTGGCTGTCTTTGCGAAAATTTCAGGCTCATGCCGGCGCACCCATTCCAGTTTGGGGGCGGTGAACCCGGGGAACACGATGTTGCCGGACAACGCGCGCATCTCGGGCAGCGCATCCAGCTTCGCCGCCTCAGCCGCAGATCGCGTGTCATTCCACAGGATACACGGGCGCAAAACCTTGCCCGTTGCATCAAGCAAAGTGGCGCCATGCATATGCCCGGCCACCCCGATCCCGCGCAGCTCGGCAAAGCGGGGGCATTTTTCGCGCATCTCATCCATTGCACTGTCAAACGCGGAAATCCACTGCGCGGGATCCTGCTCGGACCAGCCGGGATGGGGATGGCACGCAGCATAGCTTCGCTCGGCCACGCCAAGCGGCGTGCCGTCCGCATCGACCAGCAACGCCCTGAGGCCCGAAGTGCCAAGATCAATCCCCAGAAATATCATCCGCCGTCCTTTCATTCCTCGCCGCAAAACACTGCATGCCTGGTCGCTCCATCACTGTATAGATTGAAGGTCGCGCATATGTGAACAGCATGCGCCGGACGAGAATCATGTCGCATATGCTACACTCGATAAAGGCATCACAACACTGCCGGCGCCAGCATCAATTCCGAACCACACCAAATAACTTCAACCAATCAGCAGAGGAGGAAAAAATGACCAACCAACCCCAACGCAAGCGTGCGTCTGATTTCCACCCACGTATTCTGGAAGTGTTCGATGGTTATGTGCATGGCAAACTCAGCAAACGCGAGTTCATTGCAAAGGCGGGCCGCTATGCCGCCGCCGGTGTCACCGGCGCGATGATCCTTGAACAGCTTCAACCGAATTATGCGCTGGCCCAACAGGTTGCGCCCGATGACCCCGAGATTGAAACAGAGGTCATCGAATATGAAAGCCCCAACGGGCATGGTATGATCCGCGGGTTGATGGCCCGCCCGGCTGGCGCCGAACGCCCCCTGCCCGCGGTGCTGGTCGTGCATGAAAATCGCGGTCTCAATCCATATATCGAAGACGTGGTGCGCCGCGCGGCCAAGGCCGGGTATCTGGCCCTTGGACCGGATGGCCTGACGCCGCTTGGCGGATATCCCGGCACCGATGACGAAGGTCGCGAAATGCAGCGACAGCTGGACGGCGCAAAGCTGATGGAGGATTTCTTTGCCGCCTTCGAACATCTGCGCGACCATCAAGACAGCACGGGCCGGGTCGGATGTGTTGGATTCTGCTACGGTGGCGGCGTGTGCAACGCGCTGGCCGTGGCCTATCCCGACCTTGCCGCGTCGGTGCCGTTCTATGGCCGTCAACCTGCCGCCGAAGACGTGCCGCAGATCGAAGCCCCGCTGCTGATCCACTATGCCGAACTGGATGAACGGATCAACGCAGGTTGGGACACCTACAAAGCGGCGCTCGACGAAAACGGAAAGGACTATACCGTCCACTTCTATCCGGGGGTCAACCACGGGTTCCACAACGACACGACCCCGCGTTATGACGAAGACGCAGCAACGCTGGCTTGGGATCGAACACTGGCCTTTTTCGGCACCCATCTGACCGCCAGCTGACCACCGCCGGATCATCCAGACAGGCTTGGCCCCGGCGCAAGGGCGACCGGGCCCTTTCTTGACCCTCAATTGCACCAATCCCACAGCGGCCGGTTATCTCTTTGGCTTGCTTGTCTAAGTTCGGCTTTAATGCCAGAACATGAAAACCCGGCAAACCCGAGAAGGCGGCAACAACCGCCCAACACCAAGACAAGAAAGCCGCCTGATGAGCAAGCTGATCTATATCCTCAACGGCCCGAACCTGAATCTGTTGGGCAAACGGCAGCCGGACATCTATGGCCACGAGACGCTGGAAGATGTCGGCGTGCACTGTCAGAAGGTTGCGACGTCCGCAGGCCTGTCGCAGAAGATGCTGCAGTCAAACCATGAAGGCCAGATCATCGACTGGATACATGACGCGCGCGAGGACGCCGCCGGGATCATCATCAACCCCGGTGCGCTGACCCATACCTCCATCGCAATTCTGGACGCGCTCAACGCTTTCGACGGCCCGGTGATCGAGGTGCATATCAGCCAGGTTCACAAGCGCGAAGCGTTCCGGCACAAATCCTTCGTCAGCCTACGCGCCGACGCCGTCATGGCCGGGTTTGGAACGCACGGGTATGCCCTTGCCATGCAGCACATGGCCCATCTTCTTGGCGGCAAGTAACTAGGCCGGGCCCGCATCGACGCGCCTGTGTTGCCTGTCCCCCACCTGCCGGACAATCGCCCCGACCTCCATCAGCTTTTCGGCCAACGGGTTGGTTTTGCGCCACACCATGCCGATGCTGCGCGCGGGGCTGGGCGGCGGGAACCGGGCGATCGAAACCTGCGCCTGCCGGGTTTCAAGCGGCAACGCCATTTCGGGGATCAGCGTCACACCCATCCCCGCACCGACCATCTGCACAAGCGTGGACAGCGAACTGCCCTCCATCAGATAACGTGGCTTGGCGGTTGACACCTCGCAAAAACTCAACGCCTGATCGCGAAAGCAATGCCCCTCCTCCAGCAGCAGAAGTCGCATGTCCTGCAGTTTTTCGGGGCTGGGCACGGGTTTGTCAGCTTCGCTTCTGGGACGCACCAGCACGAAATCCTCTTTGAACAAGGCAAACTCCTGCAACGCAGGCTCCGATATTGGCAGCGCGACGATGGCTGCATCCAACCGCGAATCCAGCAGATCGGTGATCAGCGATTTGGTAACCGACTCGCGCGGATACAGCTCAAGCGAGGGCATCTGGACCGACAGCGCGGCCATCACCTGCGGCAGAAGATAAGGCGCGACCGTCGGTATGATCCCCAATCGCAACTGCCCCGCAAGCGGCCCCATGGCCGACCGCACAAGGTCGTCCAGCTCGCCCACCTGCACCAATATCCTGCGTGCGCGGTCCAGAAACGCGGTGCCAAGGCTGGTCAGGCGGATGTTGCGCGACCCCCGCTCCACCAGCGGCGACCCCAGCATCGCCTCCAGCTCTTTGATCTGAACAGACAACGCCGGTTGCGAAATACCGCAGGCATCCGCAGCCCGTCCAAAATGGGCGTGCCGCGCCAGCGCGTCGAAATAACGAAGATGTTTCAGTGTCAAACCTATCATAACCACAGGTTATCACTTCGGTAAGTATATTCAATTGGGATTTATGGCTCAACCGCGTTAGAGTCGTTCTAAGCTGTGGAATCGCCGCAGCGATCATCCGACAGGGAGAATATTATGGACGGAGACAACGTGATGAAGGGCGGTGGCTGCCCCGTCATGCATGGCGGCAACACCGGTATGAACAACCACCCGGCAAAATGGTGGCCGAAAACGCTGAACACAAGCATCCTGCACCAGCACGATGCGCGCTCAAACCCCATGGATCCCGACTATAATCACCGTGATGCGGTGAAATCCCTCGATTTCCAGGGGGTCTGGGACGATGTGGACAAACTGCTGACCGACAGCCAAAGCTGGTGGCCTGCCGACTGGGGGCATTATGGCGGGCTGTTCATTCGCCTGTCCTGGCATGCCGCCGGATCGTATCGTCTGGGCGACGGGCGCGGTGGCGCGGGCACCGGGAACATCCGGTTTGAACCTCTGAATTCGTGGCCCGACAATGCCAGCCTTGATAAGGCACGGCGCCTTCTGTGGCCGGTGAAAAAGAAATACGGCAACGCGCTGTCCTGGGCTGACCTTCTGGTGCTGGCCGGAACCGTCGCCTATGCGAATATGGGGCTGAAAGTCTATGGCTTCGCCTTTGGGCGCAAAGACATCTGGGCGCCCGAGCTTGACATCAACTGGGGTGAAGACAGCGAAATGCTGGCCCCCACCGACGAACGGATCGCCGATCTGGACGACGCGGAATCGCTCTATAATCCGCTGGGTGCGGCACATATGGGCCTGATCTACGTGAACCCCGAAGGGGTGAACGGCGTGCCCGATCCCGCAAAGACCGGCAAGTTCGTGCGCATGACCTTTGCCCGCATGGCAATGAATGACGAAGAAACCGCCGCGCTGACGGTGGGCGGTCATACCGTGGGCAAGGCCCATGGGGGTCTGGCCGCAGCTCAGGTTGGGCCCGCCCCCGCTGGCAGCGACCTTGAGGCCGGCGGCTTCGGCTGGGCCGATCCGGGGTTCGATGGCAACGCCAACACCGCGCACACCTCTGGCCTTGAAGGCGCATGGACGACCGACCCAACCAAGTGGGACAACGGCTATCTTGATCTGCTGTTCGGCTATGAATGGGAGGTCAAGAAATCCCGCGCAGGCGCCAAACAGTGGGAGCCGATCGACATCGCTGAAGAGCACAAGGTGCCCGACGCCACCGACCCGTCGATCAAGCACAACCCGATCATGACCGATGCCGATATGGCGATGAAAGTCGACCCGATCTATCGCGAGATTTGCGAACGCTTCCACAAAGACCCCGCCTATCTGGCCGACACCTTTGCAAAGGCGTGGTTCAAGCTGACCCACCGCGATATGGGCCCGAAAGCCAACTATGTCGGCCCCTTCGTCCCCGACGGGGATCTGATCTGGCAAGACCCGGTGCCCGCCGGATCGACCAGCTACGATGTCGACGCCGTCAAAGCAAAGATCGCCGAAAGCGGCCTGAGTGCTGCCGAGATGATCGCCACCGCGTGGGACAGCGCCCGCACCTATCGCGGGTCGGACATGCGCGGCGGCGCCAACGGCGCGCGTATCCGGCTTGCCCCGCAAAAGGACTGGCCGGGCAACGAACCCGCGCGGCTGGCCAAGGTGCTGGGCATCCTTGAACCCATCGCCGCCGAAGCCGGTGCCTCGATCGCCGATGTGATCGTTCTGGCGGGCAATGTCGGGGTCGAACAGGCCATCAAGGCCGCCGGATCGGATGTCTCTGTTCCCTTCGCCCCCGGCCGGGGTGACGCCACGGACGCGCAGACCGATGTCGACAGTTTCTCGGTGCTTGAACCCGTCGCCGATGGGTTCCGCAACTGGAAGCAAGACGGCCTGCCCGTCCCTGCCGAGGAACTGTTGCTCGACCGTGCACAGCTTCTGGGCCTGACCGGTCCCGAGATGACGGCACTGGTCGGCGGGCTTCGGGTGCTGGGCACCAATCACGGTGGCTCGAAACACGGGGTCTTCACCCAGCGCGAAGGGCAGCTGACCACCGATTTCTTCCAGGTGCTCACCGATATGGGCTACAAATGGGTTCCGACCGACGATGACGGCATCTACGAGTTGCAGGACCGCACGACAGGCGCTGTGAAATACACCGCGACCCGTGCCGACCTCGTGTTCGGTTCAAACTCGATCCTGCGCGCCTATGCCGAGGTCTATGCCCAGGATGACAGCGAAGCAAAATTCATCCGCGACTTCGTCGCCGCATGGACAAAGGTCATGAACGCCGACCGCTTCGATCTGCTGGCGTAACAAACACCGGGACGGGCGGGGGCAACCCTGCCCGCCCGAACAAAGCGAACACTCAACGGTTTACACGCCCGCGACCTGCCCAAACCCGCAGATCCGCCACCGCTTTCGCAGTCCCTGCCAGTGCCAGCAAGCAAAGTGCGGCCTTCGAAATCGTCTCCATCGTTCCTTCGATCAACATCGCATGAACGACGCTGCCGATCACGACCACAACCACCAGCACCGTATGGCCAAGACGCCAGACGCGCAGCCTCAGACGCCGGCGCACCAACGCCAGGCCAGCAGCACCGAACAAGGCCCACATCGCGATGACACCCCAGACGGAAAACGGCGTCGGTGACCTGAAAAGAAGCACATCAATGACGTCGGGCGGGCTTGTGATCCATAAACCGATGACATGGATCAGGACGGCCAGCACCAACACCACACCCGTCACGCGATGAACACGCCGACCGGTAAACAGACGCAATCCTGGGAAATGCCCCGCCGCCAGCAAAGGCTGCGTCAGCAAAAGCGCCAGCGCGACGATCCCGGCAAACCCGGCCACGATATAGATCGGTTCGCGCCACGCCAGTAACGGGCTGCGCGCGGCCAGTGCCAGCGGTATCGCAATCGCACATACAACACCCAATACGGCAAGGGTGGTTCTGAAACCGCGCATCACCCGCCAAGCATCCCGTCAGACCGGTTGCAAGACAAAATGCGCGCTCAGGCTGGTGTCCTTTGAACTGGACATGATCGGGCGCAGAAAGACGGTTTCGAACGCTTCGCCATCATAGGCCAGATGCCCGTGCGGCTGACCAAAGGCAGGCACAATCTGCGGCATCTCAAGGCGGAACGCCCCATTCGCGTCCGTCAGGGTGGCGCCGTGGCTATGTGGGTCGCGTTCGTGGCCCTCGGTTGTATGGGCCCATATCTGAATGCGCTGGCCCGCCAAAGGGGCGCCATCGCCCGCGCGGCGCACCGTTCCCGTCATCCAGAAGCCGCCATTGCCAATACGATCCACGATCGGGGCACCGGGAAGATAGTTATTGGATCCGCCCCGCATCGACCGGGTTGGCGCAACGCCCTGCGCACGCGCGGGGCTGTGCAAGCCCGCCCCCGCTGTCACAGCGGTGGCAATCCCGGTGGCAAGAAGGGCGCGTCGTTGGATCAGGAAATTGGACATTCAAAGTCCTCCTACCAGACAAAAGTGGTGAACTTCCCCGCGCCAAGGCTACTATAAAAATCCGCAGCGAAAAAGCGGGTCACACAGCATCGTGAAGCCCCGCGCGCGCCCGCGCCTATTCGGTATCCTGCGGCACCAATTCGGCCCAGAACTGAAAGATCGCCTCGGCGTTCAGGGCCGACATCCAGCCGTGGTTCTCAAAATCCAGCCGTTCGCTGTTGGTGGTCAACTGGCTCATGAAGAGCCGCTTGTCGGCATCACGCTGGGTGGGGCTTCTTGCTTGCACAAGCTCCTGAACCCGCTTCAACTTGGCCGCACGGGCTTTGATGGCCGGATCCCCTGCCCTATCGGATTTGGGCGTGTCCGGCGGCACATAATCCTCACTGATCGCCCGGCTCAGATATTTTGCCGGGCTGCGCACCTCGGGCTGGCCCGCGACATAGTCGATCTTGCCCGCCACATAATCCTCGCCATGTTCGGAAATCCACTGCCGCGCCAACCGGTCACTGACGCCCAGCTCCATCAGCCGCGCATAGGTGCGCGTGGTCCGCGTGCCTTCTCCGTCATCAATATTCATGATCGCCAGCTGCGGATTGCGCCGGATCAGAAACCGGATATCCGACACCGCGCGCCCCATCTTCCGGGTTTCGGGCGTGACGATGATATCCGATACCTTGTTCACCTCGGCCACCGCCGGTTTAATCACCTTGGCATTCAGATGCTTGTAGCTTTGGTAATACTCCGACCCGTCCACCCCCATCAGGCGGCGGAAAATATCCAGGGACCACCATCCCGTCGATCCGGTTTTCACGAACCGAAAGCAGTTTTCATACAAGGCCAGCGCGTGCCCGCCGGTAAACTGCCGCTGGATGTTCAGGTTGATCAGGGCAAAAACCTTCGGGTCATGCAGCTTTTCCGCCAGCGCGGGGGAATAGGCGTATTCACACACACCCCCCCTCAGCTTGGCATAGGACAGAAGCGCCGACACCCCCCATTCCTGCCGCCCCGCCTCGTCCAGCATGTCCCATTCGGCAACCGTCTCGGCCAGCCCGCGCAACGCGGATTTCAGCGTGTCGATATCGTTCGAGTTATAACCGATCATCAGGCACAGTGCCTGCGCATCAATCCGATGGCTGCTTTGGCTGGTCAGCGTGTCATAGGCGTTCAGCAAAAGCACATTGGACAGTTTCCGCTGTAACAGAGACAATTTTCCCGAAACATGGATCGCCGCCACGTTCTTTTTCACGCTCTCGCGTTTCAACGCCCCTGTCAGACGCGCCTTATCCGAACTGTCCATCTGCTCGTCCCTTATTGGGTTTTTCCTGTTATGCCACAAACGGCACCTTCCCTCAATGCGAACTTGGGTGCCTATATGCAGGATCGCCGATCCCGTATACGGGTCCCTTTGTGATGAAAGGAACCAGTTTGCGGGATGGAGATCGGCACCCTAAGGCTGTTTAGAAGGCGAAATTGCGTGGATTGGCCCCAAACCGAGTCCGGGGCCCGCTCTTCCTGTTGATCGGAGTCCTTGCACCTGCGAATCGGCACTCGCCGTCCCGTAACTGGGTGCCCAAACCCCTGTATTCAGGCACCTAAACCTTGCTATCGCACTGTTACTAAAGAAATTTTTAACCCTAAAGATTCTAAAACCCATAAAGATTCTACAAATATGTTGGCGTCTTTTCACGGAAGTTTCGCAGCGAAACCTCAAAAACGTTCCCATCCCAATCGCAATGTGCGATATTTGCGGCAACAACGTATAAAACCGCGTATATAGCAGAGAGCAGATGGCACAGCCCCCAAAGACCCCTCCCCCGCCCTATTTCAACATCGACCCTGAAACAGCTTCGAAGAAGTTGACCGATCCTATCAGCACCGCGCGATTCGCCAAAGCTGCGGCCTTCGCCACGAAGGGTCGCGACGATCTGGCCAAGCGCGGATATGCACCCGATGGCCGCAAACGCCTGCGCCGGTTTTCAACGTGGGAGATCTGCCGCTACCTGATCCCCGTCGCGCCCGCCCATTTCCGCCGCGTTCTGAAACAGAACCCCGATCTGCCCCAGGGCGAAGGCGATGGCGGGGCCAAATGGTTCAGCCTTGAAGACGTGCTGAAGCTGCGCGATTTCTTTGCCGCCGAAGGGGTCTCGACCCGCGAATACCGCCCGTGGCGACCTGAAGGGATCGACGCTAAGGTGATCGCTGTCGCCAACTTCAAAGGTGGGGTCGGCAAGACCTCGACCGCCGCGCATCTGGCGATGTCGGCCGCGCTTGACGGCTATCGCGTGCTGGTGGTGGATCTGGACAGCCAGGGTTCCATGACCTCGATCATGGGCGGGCAGGTTGACGACGAATGGCAAACCGCCTTCCCGCTGATGGCCAAGCATTATGCCCAGCATGTCGAAGCGGAAAACAAGGTCCGCGTGGCCGCAGGCCAGCCCCCCCTGCCCCTTGATGAAACGCTGACCGAGGCCTTGGGTTTCGCTGCGAAACAGGTGATCCAGAAAACCCACTGGCCGAATATCGACCTGATCGGCGCGCAACTGAACCTCTATTGGGCCGAGTTCCAGGTGCCGGTCTGGCGGATGCAGCAGCGGTCCTGGCCGCTCTGGGATGCGCTGTCGGGCTTCATGGAAAGCGAAGGATTGCTGAAGGAATATGATCTGGTCATCCTCGACACCCCCCCTGCCCTTGGCTATCTGACCATCAACGCGCTTTCGGCGGCGGATATCCTTCTGATCCCGTTGGGCGCGTCCTTCCTTGAATTTGATTCCACGGGCCGGTTCTTCGATATGCTCTATTCGACCTTTGCGTCGATCGAAGACGGCGAAAACTCGATGCGGCGCACCCATGGTCTTCCTGAAATCCGCTTCGAATGGGACGCGGTCCGCGCACTGATCACCCGTTTTGATGCGGGTCAGCAAACCGATCTGGCCAACGTGATCCAAGCCTATTTCGGGGACTTCATGACCACCTACAGGCAGGAAATGACGGCCATGGTCGGACAGGCTGGCGAACAGGTAAACGGCATCTACGAAGCCGATTATCGCGAGTTCAACCGCGATACCTATGTCCGTGGGCGCGAGACGTTCGATCGCACATGGGCCGAGGTGAAAGAGATTATCTTGGGCTGCTGGTGGCGCGACCTTCAGATGGCCGACAAAGGAGATGAGTGATGGCGAAACGACGCAAACTTGAAGCCCCCAGTGCCGAAGACCTGAGCCGTATTGAAGAGGAGTTTCGCAGCGAAACCTCCCGCCGATCACCCATGGCGCCCATCGCACAGGTTGCCGCCGACGCAGCCCAGCAAGCGCAGGTTCTGGATGCAGAGACGCGCAGCCAGACCGCACGCGACCGCGCAGATGCCGAAGCCCACCGCGCCGCGCAGGACAAAGGTCTGGTCATGGTCGAGGTGCCGTTAAGCCAGATTGACAGCACCGACATGGTGCGCGACCGGATCACCGTTGACGAGGCCGAGATGGACGAGCTGCGGGCTTCGATCCGTCAGAACGGACTGCGTCTGCCGGTCGAGCTTTATCATCTGATCGAACCGAACGGGGATCAGAAATACGGCATCATTTCCGGGTATCGCCGCGTCCTTGCCATGCGCAGTTTGCTGTCCGCAACGGGTGAGCCGCGGTTTGAGACCATCAAAGCGCTGATCAAGCTGCCTGAAACTCTACCAGCCGCCTTCGTTGCCATGGTCGAAGAAAACGAGGTGCGGGCGGATCTCAGCCATTTTGAACGGGGCCGCATCGCCGCCATATCCGCCCAAAGCGGTGTGTTCGACAGTGTGGAAGACGCCGTGGATCAGCTGTTTGCCTCGGCCTCCAAGGCCAAGCGGTCAAAGGTGCGGTCCTTCGCCATGGTGTTCGAGGCGTTGGGTGACATGTTGTCGTTTCCCGAAGCGCTGACCGAACGGCAAGGTTTGCGCCTTGCCAGCGCCTTGCGTGCCGGTGCGGAATCCGAGATCCGAAATCTTTTGGCCGAAGGGCAGGGCGTTGATGCCGATGTTGAATGGGCACTGCTGGAAAGCGTGATCGAACAGCACGAGGGCAAGCCCCGTGACGCCAGCCGAGGCGGTCGTCCCAAAGCGCCGCCTATGCGCCGGGAAAGCGGTCCGGATGTCACGACATCAACCGGCTTTGTGTTGCGGCGCGAGCATGATGACCGTGGCTATATGATCCGGTTTGAGGGCCGCAAGATCGACGCCGAGATGGTGGATGCGATCATTCTTGAAGTGGAGCGGTGGTTGGAAAAGCCATAGGTTTCAGGCAGTGGTTTCGCTGCGAAACCTATGGCGGGGCAGGGGGGCTATAACCCGGCAGCCTTGGTCAGGTTCACCCGGAACCTGTCCCTGCGGCGCTGGTAGCGGCGCGTCATTTCGGCTGACGCATGCCCAAGTTGTTTCTGCACATAGCGTTCGTCGACCTCTGCGCTGCTGGCCAGACCCGCGCGCAGGGAATGCCCCGAAAACAGGGCAAGCCGCTCTTTCTCGGGCAAGTCAGCCCGAAGGCCGGCATCAAGTACGCAGCGCTTGATCAGGCGGGCAACATGTTTGTCGTTCAGCCGTGCCTCTAACGCGCGCTTTCCATCCCGCGATGTGCGCGTGAAGATCGGGCCAAAGTCGATTTTGGCGAAGTGCAACCATTGTTCCAGCGCATGCACCGGGCAGGTCTGGTCGGACGACCCGCGCCCGATTTCAACCTCACGCCACCCGGTTTTGGCGTTCAGCGTCAGCAGCACACCGTCATCGAGAATGTCGATCCATCCACCGCTGTCCGGCGTGTCATCCTTGTGGGCATCAAGGCTTACGATTTCGGAACGCCGCAGACCGCCCGCGTAACCCAACAGTAAGATGGACCTGTCACGAAGGCCCCGCAGATCGAAGCCCAACGTGGCGACCATCGCCAGAATATCCTCGGCCAGGATCGCTTCTTTCTGGGCCGGAGGCCGCGCATGCTTGCGCTTGATCCCGGCCAACACGGTGGCGATGTGCCGCTCCTTGCGGTCGAGCGCGAACCCGCGCTGTGCGTAGTTCCAGGCCAGCCCGGAGAGGCGGCGCTCAATGGTCGAGACGGATAGGGCAGGGGAGGGGCCGGTCGGTGCGGCCAGGTCGGCGATATACAGCCCGATCATCTCGGGCGAGGGGGGTAGGGGATCCGTGCCTTTCAGCCGGCACCAGCGGGCAAAGTGCTTCCAGTCCGTTGCATAGGCCTTGTTGGTGTTCTCGGCGGTCGAGGCCTTGGCATAGTCGCGGGCCGTGTCGACAAGCCGATCAAGCGTACCTGACCCAGCAACCGAGGAGGGAAGCGTCAGAGCCTTATCTGAAGCTGGTTCAGTGCTGGAACTCTTGTGGTTTTTCGACATATTCCGATGATAGCCAGATGTGACCGATAAGGCAAGATTATTGGACCTAGCCACGTTCTGCAGCATGCGGCGCTTACTGCCATTGAATTGGATAAAAAGCGCCGTGGGAGATGTGAGTTGAGGCGCGACATAGCAACCAGCCAGCATCTCGGACGACCTGACAACCCTATCGCAATTGCCATCATGGGTCACCTGTCCTACGCACAGAAACCCTTGAAACTGTGGCCTTTAGGTCAGGCGCGGCGTCAGCCATCTGTATCTTGTGTTTCGCCAGAACGACTTGAAACACGTTCAGCGTGCCCACCAGGCCAGATCCGACGGTGAACGTGCCGATCGAGACGCAGCCGCCGAGTCAGGCGAACAGATAGGACCACGGGTCCATGATCCGGGTTTCCTACGGCGCCAGCGATTCCTCTCCGATGGCCTTCTCTTCCAGGATTGGGGGCATATGCTTTCCTGCGGTCTCGTCGACCTCATAATGTTTTGTTTCAGACATTATTCTCTCCGAAATCGAATTCTATTTGATGTTTGGAGCGGCATAGGCGCCGATCTTGCTGGTTTTCAGTCCGGCGCCGACGAGTGCCTCAACGATGCCAAGTACCGGGCCAGACGCGACCTCTCTGCAGGCGCCAATACCAGGATCGTCAAAGCAAGCGACGACAAAACCGTCCGAACCCGACGCTTCGCTCGCGCGAACATGCCTTACCAAGGACGGAACGGACATCGCCTCATCGAAATGACCCTCGTTGCTGGCTGGCGACCCCTCGCCGGTAAGCGCTTCTATTGTTACCCCATCCGATCCGCCCGATCCCTGGTCCGCGGCCCTGACTTGATGGAAGCGGCCCGCAAGCTGCAGTGCTCCGTCCAGATTGGCGGGCGCGATTGCTGCCCGCAAGGCCGTCTCGACTTCCATCACAGTACGGTTTGGCGGCGTTGGCGCGTTTAACATTCTCTCTACACCGACAGAGAGAGGTTACCTCTATGAACCGCGGGCGCGTTCTGGTTACTATCCGACGCCGCGCTGGTCTCTGATGGCCATGGCCTTCGCGGATGGCGAACCGATTCCCGAGTGTCTGATTCAGGTCATGGCTGACCTGGCCGAAGAAACGGGCGAGACGGTTTGCATCTCGGCGCCAAGTGGGCTTTCCGCCGTTTTCTGGACGGGCGTTGTTGTCATTGTATTCTGAACACGACCTTGAAATCGTCCTTCGCAAGATCAGTTTCAAACGGTTTGGAGAAGGAACCCCGGTCAGCACCGAAGAGGTGCTGTCGCAACTTGAGGCAGGGCGCCGGCGCGGTCCCCGTGATTGATGGTCAGCGTGTCTTTGCAATAACAATAGCTGGCCCGCTTCTCCGAGTTTCGGACAAGTCCGATCGGCACGCGATGTTGTTGCACAAGGCGATTGCGCGCTTTTTTGGCGAAGGGTACAGCGCAAAAACACTCAAAAACTTCGACGTCCCGGCGCTGAGCTAACAACAGAAATTCTTAAATTTTTGGACCTGATGTCAGCACGTACCGGACAGATCTAGGGGGTTGAGCAACAGAGGATGCGGCTGACAAGTTGCGATACACGCTTACTCGCTGCTTTGCAAAGTAGCTTGCAGAATTTTACGAATCATGCAAGATAACGTGCATCACAGCGCGGAGTTTGCATGTCTCTCATCGAAAAAATCTCTGATCAGGCACCGTCATTGACTCCGAGCGAGCGGCGGCTTGTCGAGACTGTCATAGAACGCCCGACGGCTGCGGCGCTTGGGACCGCAGGCGAACTTGCAAAATCCGTCGGTGTGCATGAAGCGACGGCGTCACGTCTGGCCAAGAAGCTGGGCTATGACAGCTATGCCGCTTTTCGTGATGCGCTGCGCGAGGAATTCATTGCCACGCGGGAAACCGCAACCCGGTTCGAGAAAACCATCGAGGAAAACACGCCGGACACGATTCTGGGCAAGCTGGCGCAGGATGAGGCGCAGGCGCTTGGGCGTATCGAGGAATTCATCAGCGCTGAACAGATCTCGGAGATTGCCGAACTGCTTATGGGGGCAGGGCGCATCTTTATCTACGGCTATGGCAATGCCGAGGTTCTGGCGCTGATGATGGTCAAGCGCTTTCGGCGTTTCGGCAAGGACGTCCAGCAGCTTGACACCACCCCGCGCGGCCTTGCCGAACAGATGCTCGGGCTTGGTGGGGGTGACATCGTTCTGAGCTTTGCATTTCGTCGTCCGCCACGGGGCTATGCCGCGCTTGTTGAGACGGCACGGGAAGCGGGTGCCAGAACGATCATGATCTCGGGAAATTCCGGCGCCTTTCTGTCGCCGCGGCCTGATCACCTGCTTGCCGCACCACGCTCTGGCGATCCGGACGCTTTCCAGACCCTGACCGTGCCGATGACTGTTTGCAACGCCATCGTCATCGCCGCCGGACTGACGGCGAAAGAGGAATCATTGAAGAAGCTCGATCGCCTTGGACAGCTGATCGAGCGCTTCGAATAACTGAGGACCCTAAGGGAGGATCACATGAAAGTTCTGACAGCAACGCGCCTTGGCGCGATCGGTATTCTTATGTCTTCGGCCGTCTTTGCCCAGGACGATTTGAACGCATTGACGCCAGAGGATTTGCTGCCGCTGGCGCAGGCAGAAGGAACAGTGACTGTCTATTCCTTCACCAGCCGGATCGGTAAGGTAGAGGCCGCGTTTGAAGCGGCCTATCCAGACATCGACCTGCAAGGTTTCGACATTTCCTCGACCGAGCAGATTGCGCGGTTGAAGGCCGAAGCCCAGGCCGGTGTCACGAATGCGGACGTGGTCTATATTTCGGATACGCCGGTTGTGCTGACCGAGTTGCTGGAAACCGGCATCATCGCGCCCTATGTGCCGCCCCGCGTTGCTGACCGGGTTCCGGCCGAGTACCAGAGCCCGCTATTGGCGCAACGGCTTTCCACCAAGGTGCTCATGTATAACGAGGAGGCCAACCCGGATGGCGCTCCGGTCTCTAATCTGTGGGAACTGACGACGGACGAATGGCGGGGCCGCGTTGTGATGGTCGATCCGCTTCAGCGGGGTGACTATCTTGATCTGATGACCGAGATCGTTTTGCGTTCGGACGAAATGGCCGGGGCCTATAATGCGCAGTTTGGCGCGACAATTGATCTGGGCGGGGCCGCCAATGCGGGCGAGAAGTTCATCATGGACCTGTTTGCCAATGATGTGATCCTTGTTGGGTCCACCGACGATGTGAATGCCGCCGTCGGGGTTCTGGGGCAGGAAAACCCGCCGGTCGGGTTCACCAGCTATTCCGACCGTCGTGACAACGAGGACGAAGGTTGGGCGCTTCAGGTCGCCAATGGCGTCGCGCCCGCGCCGGGGATCATCTTCCCCGCTGTGCTGGCGCTGAGCGCCGAACCAAACAACCCTGCGGCGGCGCGTCTGGTGATCGACTTCCTGATGGGGGACGAAACCGAGACGGGCGGGCCGGGTCTCGCACCCTTCTACGTGGCGGGCGACTATGTGACACGCAGCGATATCCCGCCGCATCCCGATGCGGTTGCGCTGGACGATTTCACCGCATGGCGCATTGCCCCGGCACAGACTGCGACGATCCGTGCAGAGGTTGGCGACCTCATCCTGACGCTCCAATAGAACATATCTCTCGGTCGGGGCGGGCATTTCGATTTGTCTGGCCCCGCGCTATTCTCACTCACCGATGCAAGGATGACTCTCGATGGCGGATGTTGCCATAAGCGGGCCGGGGCGGCGTGTATTCTTCCGGCAAGGTACGATGCTGAAAGCGGTGGTTCTGGCGATCCTGGTTGCCCTGATCGTTCTGCCCCTCATGCGGACAGTGCTTTTCACGCTTCACCCCGACACGATCAGGGCCTGGTCGGATGTTCTGGTCGGCCGGTTGTCGACCAACCTGTTCTACAAGCCGTTGGGCAACACGCTGTTGATTGGTGCGGTCGTCGCGACGGGCTGTGTGCTGCTGGGCGGTTTCCTGGCCTGGCTCGTGGTGATGACGAATGTTCCATTCCGCAAGACCATTGGTGTCATGGCGGCGCTTCCCTTCATGATCCCGTCCTTTGCGGCGGCGCTGGCCTGGGGGACGCTGTTTCGCAATGATCGCATTGGTGGGCAGGTTGGTTGGCTTCAGGGTCTTGGGCTGGAGATACCCGATTGGCTGGCCTGGGGCATGGTTCCCACGTTGATCGTGCTGGTGCTGCACTATTTCAGCCTGGCCTTCACCATCATTGCCGCCGCACTTGCCACAGTGAATTCTGATCTGGTCGAGGCGGCGCAGATCGCAGGGGCGAAGGGGCGGCGCATCCTTCTGGGGATCATTTTACCGGTGACCACGCCGGCGCTGGTTGCGGCGGGGTCGCTTTGTTTTGCGGGCGCAGTGTCGAATTTCGCCACCCCGGCATTGCTGGGGCTGCCGGTCCGGATGCAGACCCTGTCCACGCGCCTTTTCGGCATGATCGAGGTGGGGCAGGTCGGGCGTGGCTATGTCATCGGCATCCTGCTGGTACTTGTCTCGGGCATATTTCTCTGGGCGGGCAATCGCGTCGTTTCGGGCCGTCGATCCTATACGACGATCACCGGCAAGGGTGGCCGGGCCAAGCGGTTCGATCTTCGTGGCGCGCGCTGGCCGCTTTACGCGATCGCGATGGCGGTTCTTGTCAGCTCGACCGTGGTTCCGGTGATCGTGTTGACCGCGTCAAGCCTTGCGCCGTCCTCGGCCAATCTGTTTTCCGGCTGGACGCTGCACTACTGGGTCGGGCAGAGCGATCCGTCTTTCGCTCAAGGCATTCCCGGCATCGCCCATAACGACGATATTGTGCGGGCGCTGACCATCACGCTTGGCCTTGGGATGGCGGTCGCATTCACCGGTATGTTCGTGGGGCTTCTGGCTTCTTATACAACTGCGCGCTACCGGGCAGGATGGATGTCCGCGGCGATCACCCAGATCAGCTTTCTGCCGCTGCTGGTGCCGGGCATTGCCTTTGGCGCGGCCTATATCGCCTATCTTGGCGCACCGATCGGGCCTTTTCCGGCACTCTATGGCACCTTCGCCTTGTTGGTGATCGCAGCGACCGGCTATCTGTTGCCGTTCTCGGTGCAGACCGGGCGAGCGGTGATTCAGCAGGTCGGGGGAGAGCTTGAGGAAAGCGCCCGGATCACCGGTGCGGGTTTCTTCCGCCGTCTGGTGCAAATCACCGTGCCGCTGGCGGTTCGTGGCCTGGCGGCGGGCGGCATCCTGATCTTCGTCAAGATCATCCGCGATCTGTCCCTGGTTGTGCTTCTCTTTACCCCGACCATGCCGGTGCTTTCGGTCGTGGCCTATCGCTATGCCTCGGAAGGGTTCGGGCAGTTCGCCAACGCGATCACCGTCATTATCATGTTCATCTCCATCGCGGCCACGCTGATTGCGAACCGGCTGCAATCGAAATCCCAGCCCTGGCTGCAGAACTAAAGGTAACTCATGCTGGAAATCCGCAATCTTACGAAACGCTTTGGTGATTTCGAGGCCGTCAAGGATGTCTCGATCTCGGTTCCCGATGGCGCCTTCCTTGTTCTGTTGGGGCCATCGGGCTGTGGCAAGACCACGCTTTTGCGCATGCTGGCCGGTCTGGAATTGCCGACGGCGGGGCAGATCGTCTTTGACGGGCAGACCGTATCGGATGGGGATCGTGGCTGGACCGTCGATCCCGCAAAACGCAATTCCGGTCTGGTGTTCCAGTCCTATGCTCTTTGGCCGCATATGTCGGTGCGGGGCAACGTGGAATGGCCACTGAAGGTTATGAATATGCCCAGGGCGCAGCGGGCGGAACGGGTTGCGGAAGTTCTGACCCTGCTTGATATCGCCGCGTTGGCCGACCGATACCCGAACGAGATCTCAGGCGGCCAGCAACAACGTGTGGCCATCGCCCGCACCATTGCGCCGAAACCCGGTGTTCTTCTGTTCGACGAACCACTGTCCAACCTTGATGCCAAGCTGCGCGTCGAAATGCGGACCGAGCTGATGCGGCTGCACCGCGCGACCGGGGCAACAACCGTTTATGTGACCCACGATCAGATCGAGGCGATGACCATGGCCAGCCATGTCGCGGTGATGAACCAAGGCCGCGTGCAGCAATTCGGCACACCCGCCGATCTGGTCGATCACCCCGAAACGGCCTTTGTGGCGACGTTCGTCGGGACGCCGGCCAACAACATGGTTCCAGTTGTCAAGAATGGCTCTGGTTACAGGGTTGGCGGACGGCACATGCCACTAACGCCTCCTGCGGATGAGTGTCTGGCGATGTATCGCGCCGAGAAGATGACATTGAGCGACAATGAGGGCGAGCGCACCTTGCCAATGGAGCTGGTCGAGACAAGTGCGATTGCCGGGCGGGTGATGATCACGGGTCTTTCCGAGGGGCTGCGCCTGACGGCCATCATGGACACTTTGCCCAACGCGCAGATTGGCGACACGGTTCAGTTTTGCCTGCCCGCCGAACCGGACGGTTGGTTTGACCCCGATGGCGAAAGGATCGGCTGATGCGGTTGTTGCTGGTCCGGCACGGACAATCGGAATGGAATGCGGAACGACGCTTGCAAGGGCAGGCAGATATCGGGCTTTCCGAACTGGGAAAGGCGCAGGCAAATGCGCTGCGGCCGGTGATTGAAGACATAGCGCCTTGTCGCACCATCGCGTCGGATCTGAAGCGCGTGCGCGAAACCGCCACGCGGATCGGTGCCGAGGCACCCCGGTTCACGCGCGGCTTGCGCGAGATTGATGTCGGCGACTGGAGCGGTCGGTCCATCGACGAGCTTCTTTCGGAAGATGAAGCCGCTTATCAGGGCTGGCGGGCAGGGACAATCGCGCCGCCTGGCGGAGAAGCGTGGGACGATTTCGCCGCCCGGGTTACGGGCGTGGTCGAGGCAGAACAGTTGCGGGATTGCCGTAACCTTTTGATTGTGTGCCACGGTGGTGTCATTCGGGCGCTTCTGCAGCGCTTCATTGGTCTACAGCCCGCGCATATCATCCCCGTCGCGCCAGCAAGCCTGACCGCTTTGCGTCTTGGAAACGGAAGGCCCGCCCGTTTGGAGTTGTTTAACTATCTGCCGGACGGGCTTGAGTTCGGAGCGCCCGACTGATGCTTCTGGATCTGGCAATGCTGACGCTTGGATGTGGGCTGTTGTTTTACGGCGGTGACTGGTTGGTCGATGGCGTGTTACGGCTGGCTGCGCGGCTCAGCGTGCCACATGTGATTGTCGCGTTCGTCGTGATGGGGTTCGGGACGTCAGCCCCCGAATTGTTCGTGTCGGTCAATGCGATGCTGGCTGCGGCCCCGGACATCGCCCTTGGCAATGTTGTCGGTAGCAATATCGCAAACCTGCTTTTGGTTATGGCGCTTGCCGGGCTGATCGCCCCGCTGGCCACTGACGCAGGCATCCTTCGCACCGACGGCACGGCAATGCTGGCCTCGGCCTTGGGGTTGGGTGTGGCGGCGATGGATGGGGTCGTCTCGCGGCTTGATGCGACGGTGCTGATCCTTGGAATGCTGATTTATCTGGGCCTACGCTGGCGTCGGTCGGGCGATCAAGACCCCTCGGTTGATGTCCTGCCGACCAGTTTGGGTATGGCTGTGATTGTGAGTGGTGCGGCACTTCTTGCACTGGCGGTCGGGGCGCATGTTTTTATCGACGCTGCGATCAGCATTGCACACCGGTTGGGCCTTTCTGAAGGGCTGATCGGGCTGAGCGTCGTGGCCATCGGCACCTCTCTGCCCGAAATGGCGGCCTGCATCACGGCAGCGTTGCGCAGACAATCGGCGATGATCCTTGGCGGCGTTTTGGGCAGCAATGTCTTTAACGGGACGATTGTGCTGGGGGCAGCCGCATGGGTGATGCCCGTACCGATTGGCGCCGATTTTGCAGGGTTCTGGATACCTGCGATGATCGGGGCCACGGTCATCAGCATTCTTTTCCTCAGAACAGGGTTCACGCTGAGCCGTCGCGAATCAACGATCATGCTGATGATCTATGTGGTGATCTTCGCGATGGCCGGTCCCGCCTCGTTCGCTGCTGGCGGGCAGTTTGACGCTGTCATGTCAAAATCAGACGGCGTGTGAGGACCGATCACGCTTGGCCTGATGTTTCGCGACCTCTTTGCGCGGTCCTTGAAACAACTGAGCGACCGTGACATTGGCGATCCGGCTCTCAAACTCTGTCCGGGCTGCATCCAGTGCCCCGGCAACCGCTTCGTTGGCGGCGCGTTCGAGCAGACAATCGGGCGTGTCGCCAGCGGGTCCGAGCGCGAAGAGGTTGGGCGTCCCAAGCGCGGCATAGACATCGGCAAGGCTGATCTCATCCAGGCTTTTTGTCAGATGCCAGCCCCCTCCATGACCCTTTGTCGAACTGACCATCCCCGCTTCGCGCAGCCCAGCCATGGTGCGGCGCACGAGCGAGGGGTTCATGCCCAGCATCTGGCCAAGCATGTCCGAGGTCACCGGATCTTTGATCTCATCGAGATGCAGCAGGACGTGCAGAACACGCGGAAGTCGGTTGTCGGTGGGCATGGCGTTCCTTTTTCGGTGACACTAACGAATTGTTCCTTACGTGACAAACAAAAGCACAAGGGATTGACGTTGATTTATACGTGACTTATAAAGTCACAAGAATCAAAAACGAGGCACCATGCTTACGGAAACCCATCCCCGCACCATTGGCTCCATCCGCCAATGGCTTGCCACCGCCTGCCTGATGCTGGGCGCGTTCATGAACATACTCGACGCAACCATCGTCAATCTGGCCCTGCCCGCGATCCGCGACGACCTCGGTACAAGCGACAATGCGTTGCAATGGGTGTTGGTGGTTTATGTGCTGACGTTCGCCGCCGGGCTGCTGCCGTTCGGGCGGTTTGGCGACGTTTACGGTCGCCGCAACGTCTTCGTCCTCGGACTTGTCGGGTTCATGGCAACCTCGCTCGCTGCCGGGGCTTCGCCAGATACTACCACCTTGATTGTTGCCAGGGCGCTACAGGGCCTGACCGCCGCCGCCATGGTGCCGCAAGTGCTGGCGATCATCCACGGCTTGTTCGCCGAGGATGACCGGGGCAAGGCAATCGGCTATTTCGGCATGATATCGGCCCTTGGTGCCATCGCTGGGCCGGTGATTGGTGGGGCGGTGATCTCGGGCGATCTGTTCGGCCTCGGTTGGCGGGCAATCTTTCTGATCAACCTGCCGTTCGGGCTGGTGGCCCTTGCTGGCGTATTCTCGTTCTTGCCCGCTGCCGCCGACAGGGCTGGCGGCAGGGCGGACTGGACCGGAGCCTTGTTCTTTGCGCTTGCCATGGCGGCGCTGGTCTATCCGATGATCGAAGGGCGCAGTCTGGGCTGGCCCTTGTATCTTGCGGTCTTTCCCGTTTTCGCCGTGCTGTTGGCACTTGTGTTCTGGCAGCGTCAGAGGTCGCTTGGACGCTTGGGTCGCATCCAGACATTGCCCACCAGCCTGATTGTTGTGCCCGGCTTTGTCACAGGGGTTGCGGCGGTCATGATCCTGATCAGCGGTATGGCGGGCACCATGGTGGTGCTGGCGATCTTCCTGCAATCCGGGTTGGGTTTGACCCCGGCGCAGGCGGGTCTTGCCATTGCGCCACATCCGACAGCGGCGATGATCGCCTCGATGATAACAGGCCGGTTTGGGTCCAGATGGCTGGGATTGCGGATCACTCTCGGCATTCTGGTGCTGCTTGCCGGCATGGTCTGGCTGCGTTTGCTTGTCGGTGGGATGGACGGTGGGCGCGACATCCTGGCCCCACTTCTTTTGATCGGTTTCGGCGCGGGCACGGCCTTTGTCGGGCTGTTTCAGATTACCTTGTCCAGTGTGTCCGGCCCTGATGCAGGCGCGGGATCCGGCGCGCTACAGGCCTTTCAGCAGGTCGGTATTGCCCTTGGGATCGCCATAGTCGGACACCTGTTCTTTTCGCGGCTCGGCGGTGTCTCCGATCCCACAATTTATCGCGATGCAATCGGGATTGCTTTGCTCTATCCAATCTTCGCTTTCGCGGGGCTTTGCCTGGCTTCCTTGCGACATACCCTCTTTGGAAAGGGCCGAGATGAAACCTGACATTGACGGAAAGACGCCGGAAGCGTTCTGGGAAGAGCGCTATGAAAACCGTAGCGGCAAGACCAGCGGCAAGCCAACCCACACGCTTGAGACCTTTGCAAGTGGGCGCGCGCCGGGTGAGGCGCTTGACCTAGGCTGCGCCTGTTGCGATGACGTTGTTTGGTTGGCTAAAGGGATGGCAGGCGCCGCCCTTTTCGACAGAATGATTGAAGGCCCATAATGTTTGCCAGACGGATCATACCGTGACCCGCGTATCGGCAGGCATCGTATTCCGGCGATCTCAGTAATCAAGTATGCAGCCAAGTTTAGCCTTCATTACAAAACTAAAGATCTCGCATTCGCATAATGGCGCTGCACAAGTTTCTTTATCAGTCTACCCCGTTCAGGTATCAAACGCACAGGTTTTGGCATGAAGTTAGGGTCCAGTATTGCGGGAAACAATGTCTCTATTTCTTGTCGCGCTTTAGCTGATAAACTCTTGAGTGCTTCTTTGCCTACGAAGAGGCTTTCCGTCACGCTACCGTTTGCATAAATCAACTGATGTGCATCAAACAATATGTGGAAATACTCGACCTCTTTCGCATCTTGATCGATTTCAATGCCGCTGAGAGGTAAAAGTTTGTTGGCAGGAAGTAACACCTCTCGCTCTCCTAATATACGTAGCGCTATTGCGGACCTCGACAACACACGGTGTTGCGGTGAGACGAGCAAATCTTCGGTAGGAGAGTTTATTCCGAGCGCTCCTGCTCGAATACGGATCGGTCTCAGCTTTGGCGTTAGTTTTAAGTCAATCGCATCAAGCCTAGTTGAGCCGATCCAGCGAATTGGTTGATAACCACAATCCAGTGTCTGGACACGATCTCCAACCCCCAATTCTTCAATTGCTATATAACCACGGTCAGTTTTGATTTTCGTACCACGTGAAAAACAAACAACACCAACGTTAATAATATTTGAAATAACTGAGAAGTTACCTCGCGGTGCTCCTTGGTCGTCAATGATCGTTGCATTCACCACACGAACAGGCGGTGTTTCACCAGGCAGCGGGACGTCGGTGGCTGTAACAGTTACCCAACCTTCAGGCAGGACGATATTAAGCGTTTCGATCTCACCATCGATTTGGCCAGTTGCAATGTTGATAGATCCCGTGAAGTCTTCGAGGATATTCAGAGTAATGGTGTCATCTTCACCATTACCTCCAAAATTCTCGCTGATCAGCGCACCTGCGCCCGCGTTAATCACTATGTCTGCCATTTCGGAGCGCTACTTTTAGTAATTTAGCTTCTTATCTACACTTACGATAGCAACAGCAACGATGTTAACAGCCTAGAGTATAATATATTCGCCTAAAACCAGACTTCTCAAGAGCTGTAGAACCCTGTGGCGATCGACCCGCGCGAACCCCGCGAAAAGTTGCATTCTTCGTTTGTCACGAAAACGTCCTCCACCTGAAATGGGGTAAGTTACAGGCAGTGTCCCGATAGTCCGTACATATCTATACACCTCCGAGGAGGAAACCGGAGGAGATTGGGTGTTAGCCTTTCGTGGAAAGATCACACCAGCCTGCACATTTCCGTGGAACAGTTCGAGGTCGTCTCAGACGCCATCGTTCAACACGGAATGATGTGCCCGAGACAATCACTTTGGATGAAACAATGAAGCTGCCGAGATGGCTGCTTGATGCGGCACCTCAAGACGGTTCGAAACACCCTCTTCCACAGAGGGAAGCATGGTGTCAAAGGTTGGGATGATCCAGAACGAACACTGCTTCTTATAGATCTGTGTGTCCACATTCTCGACGAGCCAGCTGGGATAGAGGCGGACTATAAGCGTTACTATTGATCGAAGGCGTCGGGCACAGTTTTTGGTGGTCGCTGAGTTTCTCAGCTCACCATTTCATGCTCACCCCGATGCTGTCGTCGATCGCGCGTCTGTTCCCACCATCCACATCGAACCTATAGTCGGCGGTTGCATACAGGCTGACGGTCTCCGACAGCTCGGTGACAAGGCCGCCGCCAATTTCGACCGAGGTGCCTCCGATCCTCGTGGTGATCGGCGTGCCGTCGTAGAAGATGCGTTCGTCGCTGTCCGGTTCATGCCAGATATTGACCTTGAGATATGGCAGATAGCGCCGCCCCTGTGCTTCGAAATCGCCGTGCATCCTGACACCCAGACGGGCGGTCACGGCGTCGTGGGTTTCAAAGCGCACGGTCGAATGTGCGTCCGATTGCTCATCCATGGACAATCGCTGCCAGATGATCTGCCCCTGTGGTTCGATGGTCCACCCGGACGCCAGTTCAAACGGGAAGCCGCCTTCCAGCGAAATCGTGGTTCCGGTTCCTTCAATGTCTATGACGTCGCTGGTCGATGTCATCTTCCTTTTGCTGCTGTTTTTCATGCTCAGTTCGACCTTTTCGAAGTTTTCCGAGGTCGAGATTGCGGCCGCGTCGACTGGCGGCACCGACACGGGCGTTGCGCCGATCTTCCTGCAGCTTCATCCCGA
>NZ_JAFMZK010000011.1 GCF_029105185.1 Aliiroseovarius sp. Z3
CGTCGCTCAACAGGATGATGGTGCTGGAGCTGGCGCGCTGCGAATGGATCGAACGCAAGGAGAATGTGATCGCGCTCGGTCCCTCCGGCACCGGCAAGACCCATGTCGCCCTCGGGCTGGGACTGGCTGCCTGCCAGAAAGGATTGCCTGTCGCCTTCGTGACCGCCGCAGCCCTCGTGCACGAGATGATGGAGGCCCGCGACGAAAAACGCCTCCTGCAACTCCAGCGCAAACTCGCCAAGGTCAAACTGCTGATCATCGACGAGCTGGGATTCGTCCCCTTGAGCAAAACCGGCGCCGAGCTTCTGTTCGAGCTGATCTCACAGCGCTACGAGCGAGGGTCGACCCTGATCACAAGCAACCTGCCCTTCGAGGAGTGGACCGAAACCTTCGGCACCGAACGCCTGACCGGCGCGCTGCTGGACCGGCTGACACACCACGTCAACATCCTCGAGATGAACGGCGAAAGCTACCGCCTCAATCAAAGCCGCGCCCGCCTCGCCGCCGCTAACAAATGAACCTCACAGAATTGGCCTGACGGCCAATGCGCCTTGGACCGGGCTTGCTATATGAGGGCCGCACGCTCCAAGGCGCTCGCCCCAAACTGGCCGACTTTTGCTCCGCCACAATGGCCGAATTTTACTCCGCCGTTGACAAATGACCGTTTATTGCGCTCACACGAATGTCTCACACCCGGAGCACACAGGGCGAGGACGGATCATTTGCTGATGGAGCTTAGCGCATGTGCCGCAACCTACATTCGTTCCAGATCGATCCCGCCGGTGATCGCTCGCCGGAAGCACCTGGCACCAGACGCTCTCGGAACGTGTACCAGTCGTTCATCGCCAATCTCAGCTCAGCTTCCGGCAACCGATCGCGGAACCCGTTCGCGGTACAGTGGCACCGCGCCAAACTATCTCGCTCGTACAGGTTCGCGGCATAGCACGCGTCCTCCAGGCGCACGTAAACACCCGGCCCCGGCGATGGATCGCTCTCTGCCTCGAAGACACCTTGCGGAAGAGCCACCGGGGGCCGTTCCTCCACGCTGGCAAGCAGCACCTCCCGCAATTGTTGCGTCACCGGACCGTCGCATCCCCCGATGGCCACCAGTCGCGCAGCATCCGCCGCGGCCCCGGCACCGATAGCTGCGGCCTGCCCCAAGCTTATCCGCCCTGCCGCCAAGTCCTGCGCCGTTGCCATGAGCCCCGTCGCATTCCCTGCAGCCTGCTTGGGTTCCCGCGTCCATGCGTAGTACTCCGCGAACTCGGGCAGAAGCATGAGTGTGCTCGTCTCACTCGATCGACTAAACTCGACCCCGAGGAGGTTCCGCACGACTGTCACAGTCGTATCCGAGAACGGCACTGCATCATCTGGCAGAAATGCCCTGCACCGCTGCTCGAGCCCGATGTGGAACCCAGCCACGTAATCCCGCAGGATCGGCGCATCGCGCCGTAGCCGATTTCCCTCGAACATGGCCCGCGTCGCGCGCGAGTTTTGGAATTGCGCGTAGAAGCCCGGCTGCTTGTAGATCAGCCCGCGCTCGTACACCTCCGACGCACGCTTTTCTTCCCTCTCGCGACCTTCATCCGCACGGCGCTGGCGTTCCGCCAACCAGTACGCCGCCTGTTCCTGAGGTGTCATCCGCGCATTTATGTGTTCCTGAGCTTTATCAGCGATCTGCTGCCAAGATGCTTTCGGGCCAAGGTATGTAAGCGCAAAGGTTATCGGATCGATGGGACGCGGGCGTCGGGCTTCGACATTGTCTTCAACGATTCGCCACAAATTCTCCGGTATGGGGTGTCCCAGCCGAACGTGGTAGATTCTTGTCCCCCGCGTCCACTCTCTTTTCTTCGCAATCTCGGTGAACGCCGCGATGTCACTCTCACGATCATCAGGCAAAAGCGTCGCGGCATCTACGTCGTGGACCGCAAGCACATGGCCGGGCGACCGCTGATCCGTCGTCACGTCATAATACGCCGTATTCCCAGCGATATACATCAACGTTCCGGAGAAGCCGTGTGATTCGACTTCCGCTGTTGCTGCCGCTGGATCGGCGGCGAGCGCAGCGACAGCTTCGGTCGGAGGCGCCTCGGACGCAGGCTCCGGTGCACCTAGGCTCGCGAGGTACGCTTGGGCTTCCGCCATCACGCACGTCATATCCTTTTGACAAGCTGTGCGTCTGTCTTGCCAAGTGCGGTGACGCTCCCACGCTACCGCCTGCTCTGTTGGTGGCATTCCTGCTGTGGCTGCGTAATAGGAATCTGCGACGCGTCGATCAAACCGCGCGACCTCCGGATTCCGGCAGATTTCGCTTTCCACCACGCCACGAAACAATCCCTGACAAGCGTACGACGGTTCATCGGGGCCGGCAATGCCTCTGGCGCAGTGGGACATAATTTCGCGGAGCGGTCTCGACAAATTGGAAACCGGGATCGACCGAATGACCTTCGTGCCATCCGTCGTCACGTCAATTGAAGCATCTTCAGGCGGGCTCTCAAGTCCACGAACGGGGGCTCGCGGTAAGTGGACAGTCGAAATCCTCGCATGCCATCCTCGATCAAGTGGAAGCTTTATCCGATCCACGTTCTTAAGTGAGATCGCGTAATAATCGCCCGGCACCTCATCCCAGATCGCATCCGAGACATCCATTCTGAGCGACACGCTGCTACTACCACCCGCCTCTGCACATGAAAGGGTGAGTTCTCGAGTTTCACCGTCTCTGTAAGCTGTCATCGGACCATTTGGTCCGCCCGAGAAGTACCAGCCCAACTCGGGCACGCCCTGCGCCTCAGGGATCGGTGCGGCTTCGGCTTGCGCCTGTGTCTGCGAAGTCATCAGGGGAACCTGTTCTGCGGGTTTCCGGTTGGGCGTTACAACCCGCGCAGTCTCATTCTGTTCCAGCGCCGGTGTCGCTGCGGGCGCTACGACCTGCTCGACGCGCGCTGGCACCTCAGGCACCGGCACACCGGCAAAGGCCGCAAGCTGGCCGATCCGAGTACGCGTCTCGGCCTCGATGCAGAGAACGCTGCCGACGCAGGCCTCACGGTTCTCGATGAAAGACCGTTGCTGCTGCACTAACGTGTCCGGACTCTGCGCCTTGGCCCGTGCCGCGCGGAATACATTGGCCAGGGCACGGTCCTGCGCCGCCAGAACCGGATCAGCGCAGATCGCCAGCTCCACCGGCGTCGCCGCCTTAGCACAATCGAAACTCGGCCCCTCCGCCATGTCCTCCTGCCCGATCAGGCGCGTACAGAATTCCCGCAAGTCTGAAAGCGCCCGGCTCGATCCACTGAGCGAAAAGACAGCGACCGTCCCGTCACCCGAAAGCCGAACACTGCCCCCTGCGGCCAACCGGTCCAAAAGCGGCGAGTTCAACGCGACGTTCGCACCAAACGCTTCATCGGCGGGCGAATAAACCATCGGCGCTGTGCCCACGGACTGACCGTCCACAAAGATCGTCACCGGCACTTGCCCCGTCGCAGCTCCGCCCATCCCAAAGAAGAGGTTGAGAACGCCCGGCTCATGAGGCCGGATGCCTTGCCTGGCCGGATATGCCGCTAGATCGGCACCTGGCCGTGTGCATTCCAGCCGCAGCGATTTGCCATTCGCTGTCGCTTTTGCCGAACCGCGCAGCTGGTGCTCGCCGGTCGCGAACTCCCACACTTCCTGCGCAGTGGCTGTTTCCCAAATGAGACATGCAGCGAGCGCTGCTCCAAAAACTTTAAGTCCGCTCAAATTGTTCTCCATAATTCTACTGACAGCATGAAATTTTTCGTTATGCGGTGTAAAGTAGTCACTTGCGGGTTCTGAGGGCGGGGTGCGTCCCGTTTGACGGATACGCAAAATGCCAAAAAAGACCGTTTTTGGCGCATAGGTTCTGTCAGGGGGTTTGTGTCCGGCGAGCGGGACAGACCTTGCGTTGACCGCTATTGCAAACGACAGAACAGTTCAGCCAGCGGGCTACTTCGCGGGAAGCGTGGATACGAAGGTTCGACCGCGCCTGATCCACCGATGTAGTGCCTCATCGGTGCCGATGCCGGGAGGATCGACAAGCACGAAACCACGCGGTCTTCGCCCGCCGGTCATCTCCATGGGGCGAACATGCTCTTCCGCCAAGGCCGTATCATAACCATCCCGCCCCACTCGGACCATGAGCGCATTGCCGGTCACTCCGCAGCACATATGATCGCCGATCATGAAGCACAGCGCCCCCATCATCTTCTGCTCGCGCAGCTCGCCCGCGTCTGACAAAGCGTTCCGGACACGGGCAGCAAGGGCTTCATCATAGGCCATGCGCAGCTTCAACGTTTCTCGGCTGCGATGATTTCTTGAAGCCGCATCAGGCTGGTTTCCCAACCGGCGCGGGTTTTCTCGCATACTTCAGCGTTTGGCAGTCCGCTATGCCGTAGCGTTAGTTGCACACCGTCTGATCGCGGCTCCAGCTCGTAGGTCAGCATCGCGGGTTCAAAGGGAGCGCCGACAGCCTTCCAGGTCTGCACGAGCCTGTTTGGCTCTTCGAAGACCACGAACTCTCCTTCAAGCTGGTAAGGTTGACCTCCACCGACGCCTGCGGCAGCCCAACGGCCGCCTTCCCGGACATCGCCGCTCCATTCCTGAGTGTTGAATACGCCCGGTCGGACCCACCAGTTGCAGATCTCCTTGGTTGTGAGCGCTCGGAACAGGCGCTCAGGCGAGGTTTCGAAAACTCCAGAAGCTTCGATTTCGCCTGTCTTCGGGTCTGTTGTAGCCCTCACCTCATCTTGAGCGTCGGGTGCATCGGCATCTGCCATGTTCATTCTCCTTTTCGACATTGATTGCAGACTACAAGTGGTAGTACGGTTTCGTAAATATGGACAAAAAGGATAGTATGGGATTTCCTATGGCGCTTGATAGCGACACCCATAAGGGGCCAAGCGTGTCCCTTCTGACCGGTCTCGACATGACCCACATCTCGCTCTGCCCGGCCATCGCGTTCAACAAGATCGTGGGAGGGCGCTACAAGCTACACATCCTGTGCGTCCTCCATCGTGGGCCGCAGCGGTTCGGCGAGATCGGACGCTCATTGGTCAAGGGCGGCTTGGGCAAACCAGTGACACCGCGCATTCTGAGCCGAGAATTGAAGGACATGACTGAGCTGGGCCTGATCGACCGGCGGGAGTATCCGGTTGTGCCGAAGAAGGTCGAATACTCTCTCGCACCGAGGGGCAAGGCTCTGCTTCCAATCCTAGCGGAAATCGTCCGATGGGGAGCGACCGGCGTCCATGAAGAGATTCTGGAGATTCCGAAACAGTGACACTACACGACAGGCGGACTCCTTGCCACTAGCCTCGTTTCTGACCTTCGCCGCGCCGCAAGATGTGCCAAAACTCAACCGTTTCTGTCACCGGCGGAAAGGACCGCTTTTGGTGCATTGTATTGGCTAGGGGTTTTTGTCCGCACCTTGGGATGAAGGTGAGATTGAGTACGGCACCGGCCTTCAGACGGCAGGTGCGGTTTTGATAGCCGGGGCAAAGGTGATGCGTCAGTTAGCCGAGGCTTCTTCTATTCCATAAAGGGCCCGGCTGCGGTTTGGAGAGATGACCAGCGCGGCCTCGTAGGCCGTGACTGCGCCTTCTTGTTCTCCCAACATCAAAAGCATGTCCCCGAGCTGTTCGCGCACCGGCAGAACATGGCTGGGTGTGACCGGCGCCTTGCCAACAGAGTCCTCGGTATCGGCGGCGGCCTCCATCGCTGCACGTGCTGCGCCGCGATTGCCAGCTCCGTACGCCACCCAAGCCTCCACCGCTCCGATCTGGGCGTCAGCCAATGTGACCCAGTATCCCATTCCGAGCTCCTCCATGACAGCGCGCAGTTCGGCCAGGCGCGCCAAAGCGCTTTCTGGGTCGCCACCGCTTCGCGCTGCGCCAATTCCTTGCGCAAACGCCACGATGGCCAGCGCATGGGGATAGCGCTGCCATTCCAAGCCGTCATACGGGATGTCCGGCAGAGCGGCGGCAGCCTCCCAATTCTCCTGTTCCAGCGCCAACCTTGCTGGTGCCGCAGCAACGGCGTAGGCGGTACCGAATACGTCTTCCATGTCAGCAGTGCCGAGCAGTTCAGCGACAGTGTCGGCGGCCTCGTCGGCGAGGCCAAGCTGGAGTTGCGCGTATGCGAGGTAGTCGAGCGCATGGGGATAGTGGTTTGACACTGTCCCGTCGATTGTCGGTTGCGCAAGTACCGCGTCGGCAGAGCGGCGGTTGAGATCGGCCGACTCTTCCCAACGACCGAGGCGGGTCATGATGTGGGCAGGCATGTGGAGCGCATGCGGGGTCTCAGGCGCAAGTGCGAGATAAGCCTCGACGAAGGGTAGCGCGGCCTCGGCCATTAGCGGTGAGTCGTAGGCGTGGATCAAGTAGTGGAGTGCGCCAGGGTGCTCGGGTGCCTGTGCGTACAGGCCCTCCAACAACGCTCCGGCCTCACGCTGCGCCTCCAGCCCTTTCGGACCCGGCCTTGCCACGGCAAGCATCGCGAGCGCGGCGAAGGCAGCGGCATCTTCGTCCTCGGGGTGATCCTCATGGACCTGCCTCTGCGCCTCGGCCCAAGCAGCGCGGCGGTCCGGATAGGTCTCCAGGTTTGGATCGTAGAACCGTACTACGGCATTGATGTAGGCGCGCTCGCGTGCCGTACCGGGATCGAGCTCTGCTGCGCGTGCGATGGCGGCCAGTCCGTCTTCGCGCTCCGCGGGCGACTGAATGCCCGGCCAAAGCGGGTGGAAGTTGCTCATTGCGATGCCCCATTGGGCCATCGCACAGGAAGAATCTGCCACGGCAGCGGCTTCGAACCGCGCTTCGGCCATGCGATACATCATGTGATGAAGCAGCAGGAGCCCAGTCGCGAAGTCCTCTTCTGCAGCTTGTGTGCAACTGGTCTCGAAGGTCACCACGCCAAGGTCGGCGTTGGCATCCTGAGCAGCAGCGGGTTGTTGGAACGCCAGCATCGCCAGCAGGGAGACCGAGGCGAAAGGAAGTTTCTTGAACGTCATAATATGTATTCCCAAATTGCAGCCTTCCTACCTGAACGCAGATTCGACTGGGCCGAAGGCTTTGACAGCGACTACAAGACTGTAGGGGAGGCCTTTTGCGCGAATGGTAAAACTTTGGTAAAAAGCCGAGGGAGGACTGCACGAAAGGGTCCGACGATGGCACCGCTTCAAGTTGATCTTTCCGGGCGCAGCGTCGTGCTGCGCGGTCGCGAGATCGCGCTTCGCTCAAAGACCTTTGACCTCTTGCGCGTACTCGTTGAAAGTCGCGGCCAGGCAGTCCCGGCCGAAGACCTAAAGAATCGTGTTTGGCCCGACCGGATGCCGTCCCGAGATACCCTGAAATCGACGGTTCAGCAGCTTCGACTCGCCTTGGGCGAAACGGCACGCAGGCCGGTTTTCATCCAGACCAAGCGGGGCTTTGGGTATGAATTTGTCGGTTCAGTGTCACTGACTTCAAGCCCTTTAACAGGACGACCGGACCGTGCATTCTCTGTCGCCGTCCTCTTGGAATATACCGATTGCGCGGACTTGGGCGTCATCGGCATTCTCAAGACACGCCTCGAGGACGAACTGAACCGGTTTGAGACGCTCCAGATACAATTCTCAGACTGCGTGAACTCAAGGATTCGGACGTTGAGCGAACTGCGGTTGGCTGGTCACCGGGTCGGCGCGGATTTCGTCATTGTGCTGAGGGCTTTTCGCAATGACCCTGAGTATCCGGCGCATGAACTTTTCCTGCAGGTCGTGCATGGCCACTCCGGAACAGTCATCTGGAGCCACCGCATCAGGGCTGATTCTAACAGGCTGTGCGAAGTCTTTCCAAGCGGCGTAGTCGCTCAGAGAGTTGAGAAAGAGGTTGTTCAATACGCAAATAGCCGATCTTCGCGAAGAGCGCCGCGCACTGCGATGGACTACTGTCAAATCGGCTTTGCGGTACAACCCGACAACAAAGGATTGAACGAAGAAGCACGGTGTGCCTTCGAGATGGCCTTGTCTTTGGATAATGGCAATGTTCTTGCCTGGTGTGGACTGGCCGAAACGCATTTCAATGATGCGTTTCATCAATATACCGAAGATATTGATAAGTCACTCGATACGGCGCTGCGATACGTTCAGCGGGCGACACGGCTGGGACCCACGACGAGCCGTCCTGCGTGGATTATGGGAAGGGTTCTTCAACTACGGCATGAGTGGAGACTTGCAGAGAAGGCTTTTGCGCGCGCCATCTTTCTTAATCCCAGCGACTCTGACGCGCAGTCGATGATGGGCTCCTTCTTGCTGCATGCAGGACGATCAGCCGAGGCTGTTCCCTTTCTGCACCGGTCAATCGCACTGAATCCGATCCACGAAACTAGGGCGTTTTGGGCTTTAGGCGCTGCTTTTTACAATCTGGGCCGATACGAGACAGCAATCGAAAGCCTCGATTCCATTTTGATCCGGCGTCCCAACTTTACTCGTCCCTACAGGCTCGTCGCGGCGTCGTTCGCCATGATGGGAAGGCCCGGTAGAGCCAGAGAAGTTACACGAACACATCTTGGTATGGACCCGAGCAACACCCTCTCTTCTGCGGAAAGTTACATGGAACGGGCTACCCGTAGTCGACGTGATATCGATCACCTTCTGACCGGTTTTGAGAAAGCCGGATTTCCGACTTAGCCAGAGATATAATTCATGCCAGAACTCATACGTTTCTGGCACCAGCGATAACCACCGTTTTGGGTCATACCTTCTGGCAGGAGGTTTATGTCCGGTGTGCGGACGGAGCGGGCGTTCGCTGCGCTATGCACGAACGTCCGCTTGCACCGCTTGGCTATCACGTGCGACGTCCGCCGCTGGACGCCGGGCAACGCTTCGATGCGGGGTTGGCCCTATTTGATAGCGACGACGTCGAAGTTGCGGACGTTGGCGACGACGCCGTCCTCCCAGCCGCCTTCGACCAGCGTACCGGCCTGCTCGTTGAGCAGTGCGGCGACCTGTCCGGCGAAGTGGGCGGCGCGCCCGTCCTCGTCTGCGAAGGCGTCGAAAATGCCGAACGTGTTCGCGTCATACTGGACCGCGACCCAGAATAGCGTGCCCGGCTCCGTCTCTTCGACGATGGCGCCGCCCGACGTCAGCAAATCAGCCAACGCATCCGCCTGCCCCTCCGCCGCGCGCAGGGCGATGTGGGTCGCCGTCGTGACGTCCTCGAGATCGACCGGCTGGCGGGCCGACAGGATCGTGCCGTTGTTGATGTTGGGCACCACGCCGCCGTCCCAGCCGTCGACGACCCAGTCGGCAGCGTTCGCGTTGATCTCGGCCGCGACCTGCCCCTCGAAATGCGCTTGCTGGGCCGCGGCGTTCACGAAGACGTCGAAGATGCCGACGGTGTCGTTGTCGCGCAGGCCGAACCAATAGGTCGTTCCGGGCTCGCCGTTGCGCACGATCCCCGCCGCCTCGGGGAGGTAGGCCGTGAAGGCGTCGGCCTGCGCCGTCACGGCGGGCATGGGGATGTAGCTGACGGGCTGGCCGGGGGCGATTTCCTGGGCGTGGGCCGATATGGCAGCGGCGGAGACGGCGAGGGCGCCGAGCAGCGGCTTGATGCGGGTGGTCATGGGATCTCCTCTCGGATGGCGGACGCAGACACCTTTATGGCCTCCGTCGTCCTTGGCCCGAAGATGAGGCGCAGGCCCGCTCGGCGCCAATCCCGATGCCCTATCGTTCGATAATCAGAATGTATGGACGAAGTCGTCTTTTGCCTGCTATGTCACCTTGTAGCGCACCACACGACCGGCATTCCATAACGATGAACGAGACCGCAGATGGAGATGAACCAAGTCCGCTACTTCCTCGCCGTCTGCCGCCACCGCAACTTCACCCATGCCGCGCAGGCGTCGAACGTGTCTCAGCCGGCGCTGACGACGGCGATCAAGAAGTTGGAGGAAGAACTCGGTGGGGTGCTCTTCCTGCGCGACCGGTCCGGGTGCCGCCTAACGTCCCTCGGCGATCTCGTCCGACCGCGTCTGGAGCGACTGGTGGCCGAGGCCGCCGAAGCGAAGGCCCAGGCCGCGCGCCACCTGCATCTCGACCGGGTACCGATCGTCATCGGCTTGGGCGAGACGATCGGGCAGTCACGCGTCGTCGACGCGGTCGGCCGCTTCCGCCGACAGGTGCAGAAAGCGGATGTGGAGCTGATCGTAGACCGAGCGGACGCGCTTGTGTCGGGGCTGCAAGACGGCCGGATCGACGTCGCGATCACCTCCGGCGGCGAGGTGCCCGATCTCTACCGCGCCGACGACCTCTACGACGAGGGCTACCGCGTGGTGATGGCGGGAGACCATTCCCTCGCCGCCGACGCGTCGATCACCCTCGCGCAGCTAGCAGACGCCGATCTCCTTGACCGGCCCAACTGCGAGATGCGCAACGCGCTCCACGCGGCCGTGGCCGAGCGGGACCAAGACCTCTACGCCGCCTATCGGTCCAACCGGGTCGACTGGCTGCTGAGCTTGGCGCGGAAGGGCGCGGGCGTCGTCGTGCTGCCGGAGACGGCCATTCCCGACGAGCCGGGCCTTATCAGCCGCCCGATCGTTGACGCGCCGCTCACGCGCACGGTGCGCGCGTTGCGCTACCGCCATCAGCCGTCCCGCCCGGAGGTCGAAGGCCTCGTGCGGGATATGCGCGCGTCCCGCAAGGCTCGATAGGGATCAGCGGCTCGCGAAAATCTAGGCGCACCCGTGCTGTCCCATTCAGGTGCGCCCGTGTGCGACGACCGAGTCAAACGGTTCGTGCTTTGCACTAGCTTCCTTGCCGGTTTCCTGTACGCTTCGGCGTGCGGGTCCAAAGCCATATGAAACTTCATGCTGCATCGGCGGCATGATCCGCCGAAGGCGCCCCTCATACTCAGCGCAGCATCAAAGAAAGTGGGCTCTGACCGGACCTCGGAGACAGTGCAGCATCTTGTTATATGCTGGCCTGGTCAACGTCGGGTTGTCGTTTTGGGAGGGCATGGCGGATCGGAGGATCAGTCATGGAAACACCAAACTTACCTGCCATCCGCGCGCTTCGTCCTGCTTGGAACAAGGGCCGCATCGTCGGTCAAAAGCGCCCCCTAAAGCCGAAACATGTCTGGGCGATCCGCGTGAGACTTGAGCTAGCGGAGAACCATCGTGATCTAGCGCTATTCAATATGGCAATCGACAGCAAACTCCGAGGTTGCGACCTGGTCAAGATGAAGGTCGTGGACGTGATGGCTGCGGGTCAAATCAAAGAGCGCGCTTCGGTTCTGCAAAGCAAGACCCAGAAGCCAGTACGCTTCGAGATTTCGGAAGGTACTCGTGCCTCGGTCGAGAAGTGGATGGAAGACGAGCTGATGGTTGGGTCCGAATACCTTTGGCCAGGCCGCTTTCACGAGCGGTTGCACATCTCAACACGCCAATATGCGCGGATCGTCCGGGATTGGGTCACATCGATCGGACTTGAGGCAAGCGCCTATGGGACCCATTCGATGCGGCGGACCAAAGTTACTCAGATATACAAGAAGACGGGTAATCTGCGTGCCGTTCAGCTCCTTCTAGGCCACACCAAGATGGACAGTACAGTCAGATACCTCGGCGTCGAACTTGAGGATGCCCTAGCCATAGCCGAAGCCATTGAAATCTAGAAACTTGGGGTCGCCTTCACAGGCGGCCCAAAGCCGACCTTGACCGGCGTTATCGTAGCCGCATTGCAGCTTCCCCAGAGCAGCCATTCATGTACCGCGCAGTATCCTGCAGGCCTGGACGGTCACTTTGCGGGACTTTGCTGCCGTTCATCCACCTCGCTCAAATGGCTGCTTTACGAAGTCGGGACAGCAACGGTCGCTCTCGCCGCCGGTCTAAACGTTTGAGTTTTTGCGTTTAAGGCGCTCCAGTAAGATACTGCACTGGCCTCATCCTGTTCGTGGAAGTAGGAGTTTGTGTATGATCGCTATCCAATCCTTGAGTCAGACTATCTTCCTTTTTTTAGCATTCGGGCTCCCTGTGCTCGCAATCGGATTGGGACTGTATATGCAGCCACGTTTGTTGGCCGCGGCATTTGTTGGCCAGTTTGCGATAATGATCGTTTACCTGAGCACGCTCTATTACTTAGTCGAAACTGGAAGGTATCCCAGAGCTACTGGGATGGAGGGCATTGCCTTGTTTGTTGTGCCAGCAATTTACATGGCATCTGTATTTGTAAGCACGGTTGTTTACTTTGTCGCAGCTTCAATTTCACGGCGACGGCGAGGCCGATGATCGCCATTCGGGCAACACGCAGCATTTGTGACTTTGGGCTCTCTCCTGCCATCCGAGGCAGCGCAGCATCCTGTGGTACACTATTTCTGTCAACGTCGGGTTGTCGTTTTGGGAGGGAATGGCGGATCGGAGGATCAGTCATGGAAACACCAAATTTACCTGCCATTCGTGCATTGCGCCCTGCTTGGAACAAGGGGCGCATCGTCGGACAAAAGAGACCACTGAAACCGAAACATGTCTGGGCGATCCGAGTCAGACTGGAGCTGGCGGAAAACCACCGCGACCTCGCACTGTTCAACATGGCGATCGACAGCAAGCTGCGAGGCTGTGATCTGGTGAAGATGCAAGTCGTCGATGTTATGGCGTCGGGCCAAATCAAAGAGCGCGCTTCCGTTCTGCAAAGCAAAACCCAGAAACCAGTACGTTTCGAGATTTCAGAAGGCACTCGAGCCTCGGTGGAGAAGTGGATGGAAGACGAACTGATGGTCGGATCCGAATATCTTTGGCCAGGACGGTTCCACGAACGTCTGCACATCTCAACCCGTCAGTATGCTCGCATTGTCCGGGACTGGGTCACTTCAATTGGACTAGAAGCAAGTGCTTACGGCACGCATTCCATGCGGCGCACCAAAGTCACCCAAATTTACAAGAAGACAGGCAACCTTCGCGCTGTTCAGCTCCTGCTGGGCCACACCAAGATGGACAGCACAGTCAGGTATCTTGGAGTCGAACTTGAGGATGCTCTTGCCATCGCTGAAGCCATTGAAATCTAGGGCAGATGGGCCGCCTTCATGAGCGGCCCATAGCCGCCCTAGTGCACCTCCTGAAAATGCTGCGGTGGCAACCCGCTTTCCTGCCATTCGCTGCATATGAGAAGCTATAGATATGCCAATGAAAAACGGAAAGCTGCGGCCGCAGCTGGCCACGTCCCGCGTTGCGGCGCCTTCCCGATTTCGGGGCGCGCTATGGCATGCGGCGTTACTGATCAGCGACGACGATCTTTGTCCGCCACGCGTCACATGACGCAGCCAAATCTCTGGGCAGCGGCCTATCCGTAAAAAATGTGTCGATATCGGCGAGCGACGCAATCCGCGCCGGGGCGCTGCGCGACAGCTTTGACTGGTCGGCTACCAGATAGGTTTTGCGGGATTGGCGCAGGATGGCCTGGCTGACGGTCACTTCCTGAATGTCGAAATCCAGCAAATCGCCCTCGACGTCGAGCGCGGAACAACCAATCACCGCCAGATCGAATTTGAATTGGCGAATGGTCTCCGTGGCCAGATTGCCGACCAGACCGCCATCGGCGCGCCGCAGCTGGCCACCTGTCACGATAATTTCGCAGTCCCTGTTGCCGGCAAGAATGTTGGCCACGTTCATATTGTTCGTGACCACCATGAGGTTTTCATGATGCATCAGTTCCTGTGCGACGGCCTCGGTTGACGTGCCGATATTGAGAAACAGCGAAATGCCGTTGGGGATCTCGGCGGCACAGGCGCGGGCCATGGCGCGTTTTTCTTCAGCTTTGAGGGCACGGCGCTCTTCATAGCCGATATTGGTCGTGCCTGACGGCAAGACCGCCCCGCCATGCACCCGTTCCAGCCGACCCGCATCGGCAAGGTCGGTCAAGTCTCGGCGAATGGTCTGCAGTGTAACGTCAAAATGCCGGGCCAGCCCTTCGACCGTCACCTTGCCTTCACGACGCGCGATCTCAAGAATTTCGGGATGGCGGAATGTTTGCGACATGATCTTCCTTTTCACCAATGTTCGTTTGTGGCCGGGTCCATGCCGGTTTGGGGTAGGAGAATCGCGAAAAACGAGTGAAAAGGCAATAAAAATTCTTCTGTTTGGCGCTGTGCTGGCTGTAATCGCTCGGATTTACGCCAGATAAGCCTTTGATAAACGGGTAAAAGTGTAAAACCGAACACAAACGAAAAAATAGTTGTTGCGATATGTCGGTGATTTCGCCACAAATGTGGCACAACGCGCTTGGAGGAGAATCGCGTGGAACACCCGAACGATACGGAAATCACTGACCTGTTCATCATTGGTGGCGGCATCAATGGCTGCGGTATCGCCCGGGATGCGGCGGGCCGTGGGCTGACGGTGGCGCTGGCCGAGATGAACGACCTTGCTTCCGCCACATCTTCGGCGTCGACCAAGCTGTTTCACGGCGGGCTGCGCTATCTCGAATATTTCGAATTCCGGCTGGTGCGCGAGGCGCTGATCGAGCGTGAAACACTGTTGAAGGCGATGCCGCATATCAGCTGGCCGATGCGTTTTGTGCTTCCATATCATAAGGATATGCGTTTTGAGTCGGATACGCCAACCTCGAAACTCCTCAGCCTGTTCATGCCCTGGATGAAAGGGCGTAGGCCCGCATGGCTGATCCGGCTGGGGCTGTTCATGTATGACCATCTGGGCGGACGCAAAATCCTGCCCGGCACGGCAACGCTGGATTTGACCGGCACCACCGAGGGCGCGCCGCTGCAGGATCGCTTTGCCAAAGCCTATGAATATTCCGATTGCTGGGTCGAGGATTCGCGCCTTGTCGTGCTCAATGCCCGTGACGCCGAAGCGCGTGGTGCACATATCATGACCCGCACGCAGGTGGTCAGCGCGACCAACGAAAACGGCATCTGGCGCATCGAAACGCGCAATACCGAAAACAACCATCTGCAAACCTTTTATGCCCGGATGCTGGTAAATGCCGGTGGTCCGTGGGTTGGCGACATCATCCAGACCAAAGTGCGGCTGAACTCGCGCGAAGGTGTGCGGCTGGTGCGCGGCAGCCACATCGTGACCCGCAAACTCTACGATCACGACAAGTGCTATTTCTTTCAGGGCACCGACGGGCGGATCATCTTTTCGATCCCCTATGAGACCGATTTCACCCTGATCGGCACCACCGACGCGGAACATGCCGACCCGTCGGTCAAACCGGAATGCACGCCCGAGGAACAGGACTACCTGCTGGGCTTTGCCAACCAGTATTTCAAACAGCAACTGACCCGCGATGATGTGGTCTGGACCTATTCCGGGGTGCGTCCGCTTTATGATGACGGCGCTAGCAGCGCCACGGCGGCGACGCGGGACTATACGCTAAAGGTCGATACCAGCGCGGGCGCGCCGGTGCTAAATATTTTTGGCGGCAAGATCACAACCTACCGCCGTCTCGCGGAAAGCGCGATGGACAAAATCGGGGAGCACCTGACGCTGGCCAAGGGCAAATGGACTGCGGGCGTTCCCCTGCCTGGTGGCGATTTCCCGGTGGATGGCGTGGCGGGCCTGATGGCCGATCTGCAATCCCGTTTCCCGTTCCTGAGCGATTTCTGGGCCAGGCGGCTGGTACGCGCCTACGGCACGGAAGCCTCCGACATCCTTGGCAATGCGGAGCAAGCTTCTGATATGGGTCAGGATTTTGGCGCCACGCTGACTGAGGCCGAGATCGCTTGGCTTATGACACATGAATATGCGCGCACGGCAGAAGACGTGATCTGGCGGCGTAACAAACTGGGACTGCGTTTGAGCAAAGAGCAGGTCCAGGCACTTGACGACTGGATGGCGCAGCGCCGCCATCCATCACCCGCGGCGGCGGAATAAGGAGGAGGACCTGATGACGCTGGAACTGAGAGGCGTATCAAAGACCGTCGAGGGGCAGACCCATATCTTCCCGACGGATCTGACGCTGGAAAAAGGCACGATGAATGTGCTGCTTGGACCGACCCTGTCGGGCAAGACATCGCTGATGCGGCTGATGGCCGGGCTTGATGTGCCCGCCACGGGGCAGGTCTTTTGGAACGATCAGGATGTGACCGGACAGCGGGTTCAGGATCGCAAGGTCGCGATGGTGTATCAGCAATTCATCAACTACCCGTCGATGAGCGTGTATGACAACATCGCCTCGCCGATGAAGCTGATGGGCGTGAACAAGGCCGAGATCGACACCCGCGTGCGCGAAACCGCGGAGTTGATGAAGCTCACCCCGATGCTGGAGCGCAAGCCGCTGGAGTTGTCAGGCGGTCAGCAACAGCGCTGTGCGCTGGCGCGGGCGCTGGTCAAGAATGCCGGTCTGGTGCTGCTCGATGAGCCGCTTGCGAACCTCGACTACAAGCTGCGCGAAGAGCTGCGGGTCGAGATTCCGAAAATTTTCGAAGCTTCCGGCTCGATCTTTGTCTACGCCACCACGGAACCCGAGGAGGCGCTTCTGCTGGGCGGCAATGTCGCCACCCTGTCCGAAGGCCGCATCACCCAGTTCGGCCCGACCCCGTCGGTCTACCGCCAGCCGGTGGATGCCACCACGGCGCGGGTGTTCTCGGACCCGCCGATGAACTTCCTGCCGATTTCCAAGACCGGCAACCGGATCATGTTCGGCGACGGTCAGAGCGCGGCGGCGACAGGCAAGCTCGCGGAACTGGCCGATGGCCGTTACACCGCCGGGTTCCGCCCGAACCATCTGGAAATCAATCAGCATTCTCCGGATGTCATGCAATTCGCCACCAAACTGTCGGTGACCGAGCTGACCGGGTCGGAGACCTTCGTGCATCTCGACCATTTCGGCGAGCGCTGGGTCGGTCTGATCCATGGTGTGCATGAGCTGGAGCTGGGCGCGCGGCTCGATGTCTGGCTGGACCCCCGCCATGTCTACATTTTTGGCGAAGACGGCAAGCTGGTGGCACCTGCCGCTTATGCGCTCGCGGCCTGAGGGAGGGAACCATGGCCAAGATCACACTTGATAACCTCGCGCATTCCTACCTGCCCAATCCGGGCAGCGAAGATGACTTTGCGCTGAAGGAACTGAACCATGACTGGACCGACGGCGAAGCCTATGCGGCTGGGCTCGTCGGGCTGTGGCAAGTCCACGCTGCTCAACATCATCTCGGGGCTTTTGCACCCGAGCCAGGGCCGCATCCTGTTTGATGGCAAGGACGTGACACACGCCCCCACCGCCGAACGCAATATTGCCCAGGTGTTCCAGTTCCCGGTCGTCTACGACACGATGACCGTGCATGACAATCTTGCCTTCCCGCTGCGCAACCGTGGCAGGGACGAGAGCTATGTCGCGGAGCGCGTTCAGGAAATCGCCCGCATGATCGGCATGGAAGACATGCTGCGCAAAAAGGCGCGCGGTCTCACCGCCGATGCCAAGCAAAAGATTTCGCTGGGCCGTGGCATGGTGCGCAAGGACGTGAACGCGCTCTTGTTTGACGAGCCGCTGACCGTGATCGACCCGCATATGAAATGGGAACTGCGCACCCAGCTGAAGCAGCTGCACCATGATTTCGGGCACACCATGATCTACGTCACCCATGACCAGACCGAGGCGCTGACTTTCGCCGACAAGGTTGTGGTCATGTATGACGGTCGCGTTGTGCAGATCGGCACGCCCGAAGAGCTGTTCGAGCGTCCCGAGCATACTTTCGTCGGCTATTTCATCGGCTCGCCCGGCATGAACGTGATCCCGGCGCGGATCGACGGCAACAAGGCCTATGTGAACGGCTCCTATGTCGAGCTCGCGCAGGGCTACAAGCCGCTGGATGGCAAGGTCGAGATCGGCGTACGCCCGGAATTCGCGCGCCTGTCGCAGTCCGAAGGCCTGCCGGTCAAGGTGCGCCGTGTCGAGGATGTGGGCCGTCACAAGATCATCCGCGCCGAGTTCTTTGGCAGCGATATCAATATCATCGCGGGCGAAGACGACCATATCAGCGCTGATATGAACCGGGTCACATTCGATGCGAACCGCGTCAATGTTTACGCCAATGACTGGCGCGTCAACGGGAGGCCGCGTGATGGAGGGCCGTCCGATCCTGACACCGCAACAGATCATGGAACGCCAGATCCAAATGGTTGACCGTTTCCTCGATCAGGCATCCGCACAAATCGCGCGCCCCGTGGCGCACTCGTCCGGGGAGGGGGCGAAGTAATGGAAAAGACAGTCAATCAAAAGGCATGGTTTCTCGTCTTGCCTGTGCTGCTTCTGGTGGCCTTTTCGGCGGTGATCCCGCTGATGACCGTGGTCAACTACTCGGTTCAGGACACGTTTGGAAACAACCAGTTCTTCTGGGCCGGGCTTGAATGGTTCGAAGAAATGCTGCGCTCGGAGCGCATGTGGGACGCGCTTGGCCGTCAGCTCATGTTCTCGGGCATCATCCTGGCCATCGAGATCCCGCTGGGCATCTTCGTGGCGCTGAACATGCCGAAATCGGGCTTCTGGTCGTCCTTCTGCCTCGTGCTGATGTCGCTGCCGCTGCTCATTCCATGGAACGTGGTCGGCACGATCTGGCAGATCTTTGGTCGCGTCGATATCGGCCTGCTGGGCTACACGCTGGACGCGCTTGGCATCAACTACAACTACACGCAGGACATTCTAGCGGCCTGGGTCACGATCATCGTCATGGATGTATGGCACTGGACCTCGCTTGTGGCGCTGCTGGCCTTTGCCGGTCTGAAGTCGATCCCCGACGCCTATTATCAGGCGGCCAAGATCGACCAGGCGTCGCGCTGGAAGGTGTTCCGCTTCATCGAACTGCCCAAGATGATGGGCGTGCTGATGATCGCGATCCTCTTGCGCTTCATGGACAGCTTCATGATCTATACCGAGCCGTTCGTCGTCACCGGCGGTGGCCCCGGCAACGCAACCACGCTGCTGTCGATCGACCTCGTCAAGATGGCGCTGGGACAGTTCGACCTTGGACCGGCCGCGGCCTTCTCGATCATGTATTTCCTCGTGATCCTTCTCATCTCCTGGGTGTTCTACACCGTGATGACCAACCTCGAAAAGCGGGAGGGCTGATCCATGGCCGATATGACCGTAAACCAATTCTCATCCCGCGGGCTGTCTCTGCCCAAGATCAACAGCAGTCTCGTGGTGATGACCCTCTATCTCCTGTTCCTTCTGCTGCCGATCTACTGGCTGCTGAACATGAGCCTGAAGACAAACACCGAGATCCTGAACGAGTTCACTCTGTTCCCGCGTGACCTGACATTCGCCAACTACGCCACGATCCTGACCGATCCGGCCTGGTACATGGGCTATGTGAATTCGCTGATCTACGTGACGCTGAACACGGTGATCAGCCTCGCGGTGGCGCTGCCTGCAGCCTATGCCTTCTCGCGCTATCACTTCATGGGCGACAAGCACTTGTTCTTCTGGCTCTTGACCAACCGGATGGCACCGCCCGCGGTTTTCGCGCTGCCGTTCTTCCAGCTCTATTCGTCGGTGGGCCTCTTTGACACCCATATCGCCGTGGCGCTGGCGCACTGCCTGTTCAACGTGCCGCTCGCGGTGTGGATTTTGGAAGGCTTCATGCGCGGCGTGCCCAAGGAGATCGACGAGACCGCCTATATCGACGGCTACAGCTTTGGCGCCTTCTTCGTGAAGATCTTCACGCCGCTGATTGCCAGCGGAATCGGGGTCGCCGCGTTCTTCTGCTTCATGTTCTCATGGGTGGAACTGCTCTTGAGCCGCACGCTGACCACCGTGGATGCGAAACCCATCGCCGCGATCATGACCCGGACCCAAGGGGCATCGGGCATCGACTGGGGCGTGCTGGCGGCTGCCGGTATCCTGACCATCGTGCCCGGCGCGCTCGTGATCTACTTCGTCCGCAACTACATCGCCAAGGGCTTTGCCCTGGGTCGCGTGTAAGCCTGAAGAAAGGGAGGATTTCCAATGGACTGGATGGCATGGACCTGGCCGACCGCGATCTTCTTCGCCGTCATCGCCTCGCTGCTGATCACCTTCACGGTGTTGGCCATTAAATTCCCGGAAACGCCCCGCACGGGCATTCTGCGGATCGAAACCACGAGGGGCGACCGGCTCTTCATCACCCTTCTGGGCTCGGCCTTTATCAATCTGGCCTGGCTCGGGATCGTTGGGGCGCAACAACCTTACGCCCTCATCGTCTGCCTGATCTACGCCGCCGCGGTGTTCCGCTGGGTGTAGCCACAGGCACCCGTGGCCGGGACAGGAGGAGACCCGTCCACGTCTCGAACTTCCTCATTCATCGGTTCAAAATGGGAGGACAAAACCAATGAACCTCAACCTCAAATCCACCACAGCGGCGCTGCTGGTCCTTGCGGGACCTGCCTTTGCCGACATGGACGCCGCCAAAGCGTTCCTCGATGCGGAAATCGGCGATCTGTCGTCGATCAGCCGCGCCGAGCAGGAAGCGGAGATGCAGTTCTTCATCGACGCTGCCAAGCCGTTCGAGGGCATGGAGATCAAAGTCGTTTCCGAGACCATCACCACGCATGAGTACGAATCTCAGGTGCTGGCCCCGGCCTTTACCGCGATCACCGGCATCCAAGTCACACATGACCTGATTGGCGAAGGTGACGTGGTCGAGAAGCTGCAGACGCAGATGCAGTCGGGCGAAAACATCTATGACGCCTATGTCAATGACTCCGACCTGATCGGCACCCACTGGCGCTACCAGCAGGTGCGCAACCTGACCGACTGGATGGCAGGCGAAGGCGCGGCGGTGACTCTGCCGACCCTGGATCTGGAAGATTTCATCGGCCTGAGCTTCACCACCGGTCCGGATGGCAAAGTCTACCAGATGCCGACCCAGCAGTTCGCGAACCTCTACTGGTTCCGCTATGACTGGTTCAATGACCCCAAAAACCAAGAGGACTTCAAAGCGGCCTATGGCTACGATCTCGGCGTTCCGGTCAACTGGTCGGCCTATGAGGACATCGCGGAATTCTTCACCGGGCGCGACCTGTCGCATCTGGGTGTCGAAGGCGAAGTCTTTGGCAACATGGACTACGGCAAGAAAGACCCCTCGCTAGGCTGGCGCTACACCGATGCGTGGATGTCCATGGCTGGCATGGGAGACGTGGGTGAGCCCAACGGTTTGCCCGTTGACGAATGGGGCATTCGTGTGAACGAAAACTCCCAGCCGACCGGTTCCTGTGTGGCCCGTGGCGGTGCAACCAACTCTCCGGCAGCTGTCTACGCAGTGGAAAAAGCCATCGAGTGGCTGAACAAGTACTCGCCGCCCGCCGCCGCAGGCATGACCTTCTCCGAGGCAGGCCCGATCCCGGCCCAGGGCAACGTGGCCCAGCAGATGTTCTGGTACACCGCTTTCACCGCCGACACGGTCAAGCCGGGTCTTCCGGTGATGAACGAGGACGGTACGCCGAAATGGCGCATGGCACCCAGCCCGCATGGCGTCTACTGGAAAGAAGGCCAGAAGGTCGGCTACCAGGACGCTGGCTCCTGGACGCTGATGCAATCCACCCCGGTGGATCGCGCGCAAGCCGCGTGGCTCTATGCCCAGTTCGTCACCTCCAAGACCGTGGACGTAAAGAAATCCCATGTGGGTCTGACCTTCATCCGCGAATCAACCGTGCAGCATGACAGCTTCACGGAGCGTGCCGACAAACTGGGTGGTCTGGTGGAATTCTACCGTTCCCCGGCACGTGTGGCATGGTCCCCGACCGGCACCAACGTTCCGGATTACCCGAAGCTGGCCCAGCTGTGGTGGCAGAATATCGGTGATGCTATGTCCGGTGCCAAGACCGCACAGGAAGCACTGGACAGCCTTTGCGCCGACCAGGAGCGAGTTCTTGAGCGTCTGGAGCGCGCCGGTATCCAGGGTGACATCGGTCCCAAGCTGAACGAAGAGATGGATGCGGAGCACTGGTTCGCCCAGCCCGGCGCCCCTTACGCCAAGCTTGAGAACGAGGACGAAGAGCCCCAGACCGTCAGCTACGATGCGTTGATCGCGTCCTGGAAGTAAGCCTTCCTCCCCGGTCGGGGCCCTACGGGGCCTCGGCCAATTCAATCCCCCACAAACTCCGCACCGGTTCGGTGCATCGCTACATCGCTTTAAGGAGAGGCGGTCATGACCCATATTCTGGCCATTGATCAGGGCACGACATCGACGCGGGCGATTGTGTATGACGCGGCAATGCAGGCCGTTGCTTCGGCGCAGGAAGAATTCCCCCAGTATTTCCCCGACAGCGGTTGGGTCGAGCATGACCCGGACGATCTCTGGGCGACCACGGCGGCGACCTGCCGGGCGGCCATCGAGAAATCCGGCGGAGCCGATATTGCCGCCATCGGCATCACCAACCAGCGCGAAACCACGCTGGTCTGGGACCGCGCCACGGGCAAGCCCATCCACAATGCCATCGTCTGGCAGGACCGGCGCACCTCGTCCATGTGCAAGGCGCTGAAAGCCGATGGGTTCGAAGAGGTGGTGACAGACCGCACCGGGCTGTTGCTGGACCCGTATTTCAGCGGCACCAAGCTGGCGTGGATACTCGACAACGTTGAAGGTGCCCGCGCCCGGGCCGAGGCCGGAGAGCTGGTCTTTGGTACGGTCGATACATGGCTGGTCTGGAACCTGACCGGCGGCAAGCAGCATGTCACCGACGCCACCAATGCCGCGCGCACGATGCTGTATGACATCCGCAAAGGGCGCTGGTCACGGACGATTTGCGACCGGCTGAACATCCCCATGTCCATGCTTCCCGAGGTGCGCGACTGTGCCGCCGATTTCGGCGAAACGCGTGCCGATCTTTTCGGCCACCCGATCCCGATCCTGGGCATCGCGGGTGATCAGCAGGCGGCCACCGTGGGTCAGGCCTGTTTCGAACCGGGGATGTTGAAATCCACTTATGGAACGGGCTGTTTCGCGCTGATCAACACGGGCGACACGCCCGTTCGGTCACAAAACCGGCTGCTCACCACCATCGCCTATCAGCTGGACGGCAAGCCGACCTATGCGCTGGAAGGCTCGATCTTTATCGCCGGTGCCGTGGTGCAATGGTTGCGCGACGGGCTGAAGATCATCCGCGAGGCCAAGGAAACCCAACCGCTGGCAGACGTCGCAGATCCGGCTCAAAACGTGGTGCTTGTGCCGGCCTTCACCGGGCTGGGCGCGCCTTATTGGAACGCCGAATGCCGCGGGGCGGTGTTTGGCCTGACCCGCGGCTCTGGGCCTGAAGAGTTAGCCCGCGCGGCGCTGGAAAGCGTGGGCTACCAGACCCGCGATCTTCTGGCAGCGATGCAGGCGGATATGGGCGGGGCAAGCGACGCGGTGCTTCGGGTCGACGGCGGCATGAGCGCCTCGGATTACACGATGCAATTCCTCTCTGACATCATCGACGCCCGCGTGGACCGGCCCAAGGTGCTGGAAACCACCGCCCTTGGCGCGGCCTGGCTCGCAGGCAGTCGCGCCGGGATCTATCCCGACATGGACGGCTTCGCCGCGACCTGGGCGCTGGAGCGCAGCTTCGAGCCGTCGATGAGCTCCGAGGACCGCGACCGAAAATATGCCGCCTGGCAACGGGCCGTGAGCGCGACGATGAGTTTCTGATCATGTCCGAACCGATCACCCTGCGCCGCTTCCTGACCCGCTATGCCGAGCCCGGCGGGCTTGATCCCAATCTCATTTTTCTGATCGAGGATATCGCCTCGGCCTGCCGTGTGATCGGCAACCGGCTGCGCAGCGCGGCGTTCGAAGGCAATCACGGCCTTGCCGGGGACACCAATGTGCAGGGCGAAGATCAGAAAAAGCTCGACGTGATCGCCGACGAGGTCTTTGCCCGGATCTGCGAAAGCTCGCCGCGTCTTGCCGCGCTGGTCAGCGAAGAGCGTGAAGACGCGGTCTGGCTCAAGGAGCCGGAGGGCGGCGATTATCTCCTGTTCTACGATCCGCTGGACGGATCCTCGAATATCGACGTGAACCTGTCGGTCGGCTCGATTTTTTCGATCTGTACCGTGGGCACGGATGGCGACCGCGATGTGCTCAAGGCTGGGGACGCGCAGCACTGTTCGGGATACGCGATCTATGGCCCGACCATGATGCTGGTCCTGACCGTGGGCAGCGGCGTCTACGGGTTTTCCTGTGAATACGGCACCGGCGATTTCCGCTTGACCCATCCGCGCATGACGATCCCGGCGGAAACTTCCGAGTTCGCCATCAACGCCTCGCGCTATCGTCTATGGGACGCACCTGTGCGGCGCTATGTGGATGAATGCTCGGCTGGGATGACCGGCCCGTGCGGGCGCGATTTCAACATGCGCTGGACCGCGTCGATGGTGGCCGAGGTGCACCGTATCCTGACGCGCGGCGGCGTGTTCCTCTACCCGGTAGATGACGGCAACCGCGCAGCAGGTGGAAAACTGCGTTTGCTCTACGAGGCTAGCCCGATGGCGCTTTTGGTGGAACAAGCGGGCGGCGCCGCCACGGACGGCCATAGTCGCATTCTCGATCTTCAGCCCACGGGCCATCATCAGCGCGTGCCGGTCATCCTTGGTTCCGCCAACGAGGTGGACCGAATTGCACAATATCATACTGCGGACGCCGGTTCGGCCGCGTCCTGAGGAAAGGACCCTCCCATGGCTCTCGTATCCCTTTGTCAGCTGCTCGATCACGCGGCGGAACATGATTACGCGCTGCCCGCGTTCAACGTGAACAACATGGAGCAGATGCTGGCCATCATGGCAGCAGCGGACGCCACCCAAAGCCCGGTCATCATGCAGGCCAGCCGGGGGGCGCGCGCCTTTGCCAATGACATCGTGCTGTCGCATCTGATCCGTGCCGCGATCGAGCTTTACCCGCATATCCCCGTCTGCATGCATCAAGACCACGGCAACGCGCCAGCCACCTGCCTGTCGGCGATCACCAACGGATTTTCCTCGGTCATGATGGATGGCTCGCTGAAAGCCGATGGCAAGACACCGACCACGTTTGAAGAGAATGTCGCGGTGACGGCCAAGGTGGTCGAAATGGCGCATCTGGTGGGTGTGTCGGTCGAGGGGGAGATCGGGCATCTGGGGTCGCTCGAAACCCTGCGCGGCGAGGCGGAGGACGGGCACGGGTTCGAAGGGGCCTTGTCGCGTGAACAGCTCCTGACCGACCCGGAAGAAGCGGCCAAATTTGTGCGGCTGACCGGCGTCGATGCGCTGGCCGTGGCCATCGGGACATCGCACGGAGCCTACAAGTTCACCCGCAAACCCGATGGCGAGATCCTCGCGATTGACCGTTTGCGCGAGATTCATGCACGCTTGCCGGACACGCATCTGGTGATGCATGGCTCTTCCTCGGTGCCGCAGGATTTGCAGGATATCATCAACGCCCATGGCGGCGAGATTGCCCCGACATGGGGCGTACCGGTCGAGGAAATCCAGCAGGGCATCCGCTATGGCGTGCGCAAGGTCAACGTGGATACGGACCTGAGGCTGGCGCTGACCGGCGCGATCCGCACAGTCTTTGCCAAACATCCCGGTGAGTTCGATCCACGCAAATACCTCGCCCCCGGGATCGAGGCCATGTCCGCCGTCTGCCGCGACCGTTTCGAGCAATTCGGCAGCGTGGGCCATGCGCCGCGGATCAGGCCCATCGCCTTGTCAGACATGGCAGCGCATTATGTGCGCCAGGAAATCGGGAGCACCACCGCCGCATGACGGGTTTTGCGCTGACCGCTCCGAACCGCACGATTTTCGGTCGTGACTGTCGTGTTACGACCGCGGATGAGATCGCACGGATAGGATCCCGTGTGTTGCTGGTTCGGGGAAGGTCGGTCTCCTGGGTTGACGAACTGGCAGCGGAATTGACCCGCTTGGGCGGTTCCCTGAAGATTGTGTGTTCAGCCGGAGAACCGGATCTGGACGACGTCCGTGATGCCGTTGCCATCGCCCGGGATCACAGGGCGGAGTGCATTGTCTCGGTCGGAGGCGGAGCGATAATCGACTTGGGCAAGGCAGTTGCCGGGCTCTGCGTGAGCGAGGGCGATCCCGCGGAATATCTTGAACAGGGCAACGCATCCCCGCGACAGCTGAACGAACCGTTGCCTTTCATTGCCATGCCGACAACCGCCGGAACCGGAGCCGAAGCGACGCGGAACGCGGTGATTGGCGTTCCTGAACTGGAGGCAAAGATCAGCCTTCGCGACCCGCGCCTCGTCCCGGACCTGGCGATCGTGGATCCCGCACTGACTGACGGGTCCCCCAAAAGTCTGACGCTGGCGAGCGGGCTGGACGCGATCACCCAGTTCATCGAAAGCTATCTGTGCAACCGGGCCAATCCGGTGACGGACGCCCTGTGCGAGGCCAATATCCGACCGGCCATGGCCGCATTGCACAGGCTGATGGAAGGCGAAGATCCTCAGGCACGGGACACAATGGCGCGCGCAAGCTTTCTCAGCGGCATTGCGCTGGCGAATTCCGGCTTGGGGATCATACATGGTCTGGCCTCCGTCATCGGTGGGCGCGGTGCCCCCCATGGTGCTATCTGTGGCCGACTTCTGGCCCCTGGACTGACCGTAAATGCCGAAGCCCTGACGCGCCTATCCGCGGACACTGTGCGTTTTGACAAAGTGAACGGGTGGCTGGCCGATGGGCTTGGCGACCCCGGCGGGAGCGGAGCATCGGCCCTGCATTGCTTTATCGAGTCCAAAGGATTGCCGAGTTTGTGCGATTTAGGCATTGCCGAGTCAGAATTCGATAGTATCGCAAAGCTGAGCGCGTATGCTTCATCCACCAAAGCAAATCCCGTTGCGCTTGAACACGCAGACATCTGTCGCATCTTGCAAATCGCCTGAACGATGGGATCAAAAAGCAGCCCGTGAAAATTCGCATTGGTATGATTGTTGTCTCGGTCTGCTTCACGGGTCAGCCCGACATTCGAATCCCATTTCATACCGAAGTCACCGTGAATGATAACTTGCCTGACGAACGCATCCGAGTAATGGCGATATAGATCTCCCGGGAGATCAATGTCTGCTTTGACGATCCCCTCAGGTGCATGCTGCGAAGCGGCGAACGACCGGATTCCGCCCGTTCGAGACGGTTTTGGATGAACTTCCTCCAACATTGACTTTCAGAAAAACATATATTAGTTTCTGACAAGGAGGTAAGTCATGATCACGTCGAAGATCAAACAACGCATCATCGGAAAAGGCCGCGGCGCAATCTTTGCACCGTCAGATTTTCTGGACATCGGGTCCCGCGCCAGCGTGGATCAGGCGTTGTCGCGTCTGGCGGATCAGGCGGTGATCCGACGCCTGACGCGGGGGCTCTATGACTATCCCAAGAAAAGCTCGCGCTTTGGCTATCTGTCGCCGTCCGCGGACGATGTCGCGCAGGCTGTGGCTCGCAAGGACAACCAGGTCCTGCAGCCCTCCCCTGCTATGGCGGCCAACCAGTTGGGGCTCTCCACCCAGGTGCCGTCCAAACCGACCTATATGACCGATGGCCCAACACGGGTCAAAACAATCGGTCGGCAGGTGATCCAGTTCCGCAATGCCTCCTCCAAGACGCTAGTTGGTGCCGGCCAGAAAACCGGTGCCGTGTTTCAGGCGCTGCGTTATGTCGGCAAGGACCGGGTCGACGATCAGGTGATTGGCAAGTTGGCACGCTTGCTTGATGACAAGGATAGAGCTTTGCTTTCCAAGCAAAGCAAGCATGTGCCCGCTTGGATGCATCCTGTCGTGCAGCAGATCGTTGCGCACGCCTGAGTATGGATCAGTTTGCCAACGACACCCCTGAACAACGAGAAGAGGCCTTCCAAGAGGCCGCGGCGCAGCTCGGGATGTCCAAGGCTATCATTGAGAAAGATTTCTGGGTCTGCTGGTCCCTGAAACAGCTCTTTGCCCTGCCCTCCTTTGGCGATCACATGATTTTCAAGGGAGGGACATCTCTTTCCAAAGCCTATGACGTGATCCACCGCTTCTCGGAAGATGTGGATCTATCCCTCGATCGCGCACAGTTGGGTTTTGAAGGTGACCGCGATCCTGAAAACCCGGATTTATCCGGAAAGAAACAGAAACAGCTATTGCAAGAGTTGCAGGATGCGGCCGAGGCGGAAGTCTCCGGGCCACTTTTGGCTGAAATACAGGCCGCTTTCGATGCCGGTCTGGATCAGGGTTTCTCCCTGACAGTTGACCCAGGCGACGCACAAACCCTGCTTTTCGCCTATCCATCCTTGTCGGACAGTGCCGGCGGTTACGTCAAACCCATTGTTCGCTTTGAGTTTGGGGCGCGGGGCGTCCATCTTCCCGCCGAGGTCAGAGAGATATCGTCTTATGTTCATCAGGCCTTTCCCGACCTGCTGGGATCAAGTGGGGTGGATGTGAACGTGTTGGGTGTCGAGCGGACCTTCTGGGAAAAGGCAACGATCCTGCACATGCTATATCATCAGGATGCTGCTAAACCCCTCGCTGACCGGATGTCGCGCCACTACTACGACATGGCTCAGCTCATCGGTCATGAGGCCAAAGAGAGTGCTGTCGGCAGCCTTGATTTGCTGCAACAAGTCGCGCATCACAAATCGGTTTTCTTCAAAGCCGCTTGGGCCAACTACGAAGACGCCAAACCAGGGTCCCTGAGATTGATGCCGAATGCGGAACTTACCGCCGCTTTGCGACGGGACTATTCCGGCATGCGGGAGATGATCATCGGACGCGCGCCGGCCTTCGATGACATACTGGGTGCAATTGAAGCTTTTGAGGCTGAAATCAACAGCTGAACAATTGGTCTGAATTTAGTCTGGGACAATTGGAAAGGAGCCTTGACGAAGGTGGGGATATCCTGCAGGTTGAATTCGGCCTCTAGTGCATGCCAGTGTGCCCGCCACGCAAAGCTACGCAGCACTTCATTCATAAATGAACAACCCAGACCAATTTCGGGATCTGGTTAGTAGCGGGCACCTAGTCGGATCCCTATTTTGGGAACTGAACAATGACTACGAAAACTAAAATCGATCAACTGAAACTCCTGGCTAAACGCTATGCGCATGCCACGCGCTCTAACCACCGTGAGGCGCTTGATGCGATTGCCTCTGAATTGGGCTTTCCGCATTGGAAGGCGCTCACGGTCAAGGCCAAGCAAGGCTGGATGCCGAGCGAAGAAGAGCTTGCCAAGGCCGATACCTTTGTTCGTGAATTCTTCCCCTCACTTGGAGGCAAGCCGCAATTCATTGAGCAAAGCATGTTGCGACCAGTCAGCGAGCCGATCAAAGCCGGCGAGATTGATGGGCATGCCTATCAACTCTTTGAATCCTTCGGTGACATTCGCATGGAAGGCAATGGGTGGCGCATCCTTATCGGAGAGGCGGATTTCTCGCAGCCCGTGGTAGAGATCGAGACGACACACAAAGAGGCCAGCCCAGCCAATAACCCGGGCTTTGTCGAGAAAGCGCTTGCGATTGCGGAAGCACAGGCCTTGAAAATTCGTGCAGCCATAGCGTCTGATTGGCCTCGGCGCTCGACCAGACCAAACGCCAAAGGCGAAGTCGTTCACCCGTTAAACGATGACCGGGCCGCGGAATGGTATTGTCTTCACTGCGATGGCAAAATCACGGGGGCTCAAATTGCTGAAAACCTTTGGCACTGCCCGAGTTGCGGTGCGTCTCCTCTGAATATCTTCACATCGCCGTGGTGGTTGGAAGAAAGCGATGAGGAGCCAAAAGCTGTTGAATGGGTTGATGGTCGGACGCTGCCCGAGCCTAGGATCGACGTGGTGGATTCCAGACCAACTCTGAGGTTGGATGAGGAGAGTATTTCCTTGCTTCTACGGATCGCGCTTCTTGAAGATGCCACCAACTCGGGAGAGCGGCTCGGTGCTTTGTTGGCTGAGATCAGTGTCGATGATGAGAACGACGCTTGGATCACCTTCGATGAAGATCTTTGGCCTGAAGACAAGGACCCCGGTGCGGCCATAGCGGTTGCCGACAAGCTTGGCATCGAGCTCGAGCTTGCGATGACCTGTATGACGTTTCCGTTCACTTGGCCGGGTTTGGGACACGTGACTGCCAGCACCAGCGAGTATCTCGGGCATCTTCTGGATGCGTACGCAGAGCATGGGGTGATTATTCGTAACAATGATGATCACGAGTGATTGAGCGTCACTTAGCTCCACCGGCTCTGTCGGTGGAGCTTACAGGATCCATCTCGGGTCCGCATTGTGAGGTTTTGTTTTTCTCTACGCCTGAGGTTTTGTCTCGCTTTCCCTCTCGGTGGCGTTCTCAGCTTGAAACCAAAGATGTGGCGGAAGTGGGAGCCGGTGGTGACGGCAAGCCATCAGCAACAAGGGTACCAACCCCCGCTGAATTGCCGACATTTCATTGAGTGCTTTGAAGTTATCGACGATCTCGTCGATCTGGCTTCCCAAAGAACGACTCTGCCCCTCCAGCTCCATCATCGGAACGGGGATTGCGATGCCCTGGCTTGTTCCCTGCCGCCAGAAAAACTCTTCCGACCCATCTCGCGGAACCCAGACTTGCTGTGTCATGTCAGGAAGCTCCTCTGCGATGGTTTTCTCCAAAGCGGCCAGTTGTTCAATTTCTTGAATTCGCTCCAAGGAAACTTTCAGAAAAGGCACAAGAACGCTGCCCTTGGTGGATTTCTTGAAATACTCATCGCTTAAATTGACCGGATGGCGAGCCAACTCGCGATAGTCCTGAAAATGGGTGGGCCACGATTTCCTGAGCCGATATCGGTAGTTCAGGCGCGTTGCGATCTCCACCACATAGCCAGAGACATTCGGAACATCCCCTCCCCCTTGGGCCAACAGCATGAGCATGCCGATTTCGATATGGTGATCATCGCGGAGCGGTGTTGTGAGTGTTGGGTTTTGATTGATCAGCGACACAGCAATGTTCTGACATTGGTCTCGTAGTCTCAGGTGCTGCTCACGTTGTTTCCCATCCGATTTCACACCTATGAAGTGATGCCATAGCCCAAGGAGTGCGGAACGCCCCATCGCTTCAAAAAGTGCAAGGTTGATATCAAGCTCCGAACCCGACCGTACTGCGCTTGATACCGCGTGCTTTTTATCCGCATGCGGTCCAATTTTCTCAACGATCAGTTTCTGACCGATCGTTAGGTAGAGTGAAAGAACATGATCGACGATTTCAGAGCGTGCTTTGCGTTCCTTTTTCTTGGCACTAGCACTCCGATTGAGCACATCCCAAGAGTACAGTAAGGCAAGTTCACTGCACCGGTAGGGCGCTTCCAAGTTCTCAGCCTCAACACCGTTGCTTACCAAAATCCAGAGACAGATAACCAGTTGGCGAAGGCGGGTTGTGCCTCGGTGGTCGTCCTCGATTTCTTCGGTCAGCTCATGTATCAGCTCTCGGAAATGTCGATATGACGTGTCCGGCTCGCTGACCATTGCCACGGCCTTCTGAAAGGCCACTCGGCGATCTACATCCAGAAGTTCTCGATTGAGAAGTCCGGACAAAATCAGGTTCGCCAAGCGATCCCCATTCCATTCGCGGTAGCGTATCGTGTCCGTTGTGTTCTTTTCGACGTAGCCTCGCCAATACGACCGAACGACTTCCTTGAGCTCACCTCCCATGCAAATGCAGATCGAAATCGGGAGCTTGGAGTACTGTTCGGGGATACGATTTGGAATATAGTCGTAGCGTATCTCATCCAATGAGGGCATGACATCCTGAGGCTTGCCTCCGTTCCAATCCGTTCGCCCCAAATCGCCAGACTTTATCAAGAAGAGGTGCAGCGCTTTCTCGCCATCTGCGTCCGGGTCGGGGCCGACTGCCGCAACATCAACGCCAGCCTGTTTCGTTCCGCGTCCAGGATGATGAATGACCTCGTACCCGATTTCACTGAGCAGCTGCGGCAGCAGCACATCAAGCTCATCTCTTTCCTTGAGACCTTGAACATATTGCCGAACGATCAGCTTCATTGTTCAACCATCCGTTCGTTGCGAAACTGATGTAGCAGCATGTCCAGCCCAATGGGATCAACAAATATTCCCTTTGGTAGCTCGGAGCTTATGCTGATCTCTGAAAAGGGCATGGTCTTTTGTTCCAGTTCTTCGGCACTCGTCATGATGTTGAAGGCAGACCTGTCACCATAAAGCAGGTGCTGCGTTGTAAATAGATCAGCGAAAATAGACCGTCGTCCGGCCTCATCACGCGTGCGTTCAGCTTCTTCCATCTTTTGGAAATCAACCACTGCACACGCGCTTTCACTTGGCTCAAATTCGACAATTTCGCGGGCTTCCCTGCAACCGTCCCAGACTATTTGTGCGCGTTGCAAAACCTTCTCGATATCTGTGCGGCTGGTTTCATTGTCTTTGGCAAATGCCTCGAGCCAGTCCTTCAGAGTACCACTGTAGCTCAGCAGCAATGGATCGTAGAGAAGGTCGATTGCATGTTGCTTGGCTTCAGGTTGGCCACGCTCCAAAACGGCGACAGAGAAGGCCGCTGCCGTCATTGGATGGATAAACAGATAGCCAATTGCTTTTCGGCACAGAAAGATCTGCTCATCAGCGGTTTCCGGAAGTGGAATTTCATCGACTGCGAATACAGGGGCAATTTGGTTGATTTCAGAAATGGCTTGGTTAAGGGCGGCACAGGAGAAAAAGCTACCCGAAGACAACCAGTCCGTCGTCAACCGAGCAAGTTGTTCTGAGTTTCCTTGGGTCAGTTTGTGAAAAAATGAGTCCAGCGCATCACTACCAATGGCACCTTTAGAAATGTCGATGATCGCGCGGGCGGCAGAACTCGCACTCTGAATCTCGTTTCTATCGACTAGCTTCGACAAAGCCATGTCGATTTCATCAATGGTCCCCTTGTTCTCGGGCTTCACGGAAGCGAGTTGTCGCAAGCACTTGCCTGTCTCATCTTCGCTCATCTCCACTTGGTGCCAATTCAACAACGACGCTGCTAAATGGATAACGTGGTCATCGATTGAGGCGAAGAGCTTGTCCAGAACGGGGAGGAGCAATGAGCGATCTACGTCTTTATCTTTGGCGACAATGTCGTAGATGGCTCTAGTGATACCACATGATGTCTTAATGTCCGCTGCCAATGCTAGGGCAATGGTTTGTTCTACGGCGGCGAGGACTTGGTCCGCGTTCAAGTGCATGCGCGACAATGCCAGGACACCAGCTGTTTGTTCTTCTTCGCTACGATCAAGGCAAGCGACTGCCTCGTCGAAATCTGCCTTGGCTTGCAATGCGAACACCAGGTGAAGGCGGGCCAGTTCGTTCCCGTCTTTAGCTAGCTGAATGACTTCGTCTGATCGACTCGGGTCCACTTCACACCATTTTCTGAAGGCAGCGTTCGGTTGATTGGCGGCAAGGTCAGCGCCGCCTGTTTCGACAAGAAATTGAACCAGTTCAGTTAATTCGGATGGTGCTGTTTGAAGAAGGGGAATGACCTCACACAGGATCTGACCTGAGCCCCAAGTTTCCTCCACCTCACGGAGAGTCCTTGGGTTTGATTTGATGGCCTTACGCGGCCCGTTTGTCCATGTTCATTTTCTCTGCAAATTCCGTCGGTGTCAGGTTTCCGAGCGCCGAGTGTGGTCTGTGGGTGTTGTAATCCTCCTGCCATGCTTCCAACACTTCCCGAGCTTCGGCCAGTGAGCTGAAGAGCGTTTCGTTGAGGCATTCGTCGCGCAGCTTGCCGTTGAAGCTTTCGATGAATGCGTTCTGGGTTGGTTTTCCCGGCGCGATGTAATGCCAGTCGATCCCGGTGTCCTGAACCCACCGCAGGATGGCCATGCTGGCGAACTCGGTGCCGTTGTCAGACACGATTGTTCCCGGCATCCCGCGTTCGGAAATGACCCGGTCCAGTTCCCGCGTGACCCGCAAGCCCGACAGGGATGTGTCGGCGATCAGTGCCAAGTTCTCACGGGTATGGTCGTCTACCACGGCAAGGATGCGGAACCGGCGGCCGTCGGTGAAGGCGTCTGAGACGAAGTCCAGGCTCCAACGCTGGTTCTCACCATCCGGCACAACCATCGGCTTTCGCGTGCCCAGAGCCCGCTTCCGACCGCCCCTGCGAAGCACTTGTAGCTTCTCTTCGCGATAGATCCTTCTGAGCTTCTTGTGGTTCACCTCGAAGCCTTCACGCTGGATCATGACATGGATGCGACGATACCCGAACCGGCGGCGCTCTTTCGAAACCCGCTTGATCGCATCACGCAAATCCGCGTCTTCGGCCCGGCGGGACTGATAGCGCACCGTCGACCGATCCACGTCCAGAGCAGAGCACGCCCGACGCTGGCTCACCTGATGGACCTCCACCAGATGCGCCACCGCCTTCCGCTTGGCATCGGGCGTTACCACTTTTTTGAGTTCACATCCCGAAGCATGGCGTTGTCCAACATCTGTTCCGCCAGCAGCTTCTTCAGCTTGGCGTTCTCTGTCTCAAGCGCACGCAGCTTCTTGGCATCTGACGGCTCCATCCCGCCATATTTGGATTTGTATTTATAGAACGTGCCCTGGCTAATCCCATAGCGCCTGCACACGTCAGCAGTCCGCTCGCCTGCTTCCTGCTCCTTGATCATCTGGATGATCTGTTCGTCGGTGAATCTCGTCTTCATTTATCCGTCCTTAAGTTGGGCGGACTCTACACAAAACTGGAGGAGATTCAGGGGCTCAGGTCAGATCGTTTGAACTTCGAAGAATCTCGAGCCTTCGAGCCCTGCCAGAAGCTCTCGGTCCTCCTGGGTAAACAATCGGTTGCGCTTTGATGCAGCGACCGCGATCGCATCGACTAGCTGCTCGTCTTGGTATGCCCCCAGCGAAAGCTGGCAAACAAATCCCATAAAGCCGTTTGTGCCGATTTCGGCTTCAACTTGATTAGGCTTGAACTGTCGGTTCCTTCGCAACCGCGATATCTCCTTAGATTGTGTATTGGAGTTCTACTGCACCCTAGGTGTAGTTCCGCGGCCTATGGGTGGCAACTGTATTGGCGGGCCTGTTGATGCTGCACTGCTTCGGCTACCGGCAAGTTCACGAGGTTGCCTCACCTTTGAACTACAGATCAATTTACGGCTAGCGTTTGGTCATGACGGGCGCGGGATCGCCATCCCACACGAAATCCCAAGTCGCACCTTGCCGGACATTCTGCACGAGATGCGGGCGTAGTGCGACAAGGCATTGTCCATCTGGCAGCCGTGAGGACGGGTAGAGGATTCCGTTGCCGTCGGAGCCGAGAACATCGCGGGCCAAGATTTGGCCTGCCGGGTAGGCGACTGCTGGGTCGGCGTGCAATGCGGCTGTGTCTGTGTCTGTGTCTGGTGCCAGCTCGTGGAACTGAGATGTGAAACCGGCAAATAACTCCCTGTACGACGTGAGGTTGTCGAACACACCGGTCGCCTCAAGTTCGCGTGTAAGATGCCAGGACACCTCTGCTTGGGCCGTCTCGACCGCACACTCGCCGTAGGACGCATACCACGCCCCCCGGTCCGGGCCATTGAACCTGTTGCCTGTCGGGCGGGTATAGCAGAATGCCGCATTCACCAGCGTCCAACCATACCCGGCGGCCTCGGTCAGAAGTTCACCAGGATGAAGGCCGCCCGGGATCGGCAAGGTAACGGACCGGCGCGCAGATGTCAGCCCTTCGATTTCCTCGAGAATCGCTAGGTCATCGTCATCATCCGCCAGTGGTGCCATCGCGGGCTCGTCGATATAGGCAGTGGAAATCAGCCGGACAGTATTGGGATCTGTGAATTCGACCTGTGCCAGGTCACTTGCTCTGATCACACGCCACCTCGGAGCGCATCGATATGCTGGCGCATTTTCATCATCGCCGGAATGCCGCCTTCGCACATGATCTGAACCGGGGTCTTGCCGTTGAAGCCCGGGCCCGCGTTCGCAGTCTTTGGCCAGCCAAATGTGAGAGGGCCGTTAAACAGCAGTCTCAATCCCTTGAACAACCCGATCAGCAAGCTTGCTCGGGTGACCTTGTCTTGGTCCAGCACACCCTTGTAGGTGCCAGCCTTCATGCGCCCCCAGGTGGCTGTCGGGACATCGAACAGCATTGCTGCTTCCGCATTCGACAACCCCCAGGCATCAGCGGTCCGCACAACGCCTTTGATAATCGCGGCGATCTTGTCTTGTTGGTCAATTGGTTGGACATATGCCGGTTGAGGCGCATTTTGGATGGGTTCAAGCATGAGTGCCTCCATATGAGTAGAATATACATATCATATGATGAGGTATTGTCAATATCATTTGTAGTGCGTGCGTTGCCTTATGGGTTTGGCACGCCAGCGCTCTGGCGCTGACCAGGCTCTTGGCTGCGCCCGGAGCCGCGTGACTCGCGTCTTCGCCATTCGGTAGCGATCCTTCGTGCATGTCTCGGATGAGATCGCGGGTAAGGCCGCGATCGCTTGAACCAACGGTCAGCCAGGTCTCCGCTCCGCCCTGACCGGGCTGGCAGGTTTTCAATGTTGAATTCCGTCTGCCATCCGGCCGGCGCCCCGAACAGGGGCTCTGGTGTCGCGTTCCGCGCCAGCCTTCACGGGAGAAATCCGGTGCCTCCCACGCGGGGCGCGCGGGTCCCTCCCGATTTCACCGCTCCGGCCCCCTGTGTCGGGCCGCCGTCCGGCCGCCGGAGGGCTGCCGCCCTCCCCTGCTCTGCCCAGCCGAAAAGCACGGGGGCTTTTCGGACTGACAGATCAGTCGAGGTCTCCGCCACTGGCGGAAGCGGATAGGGCCGAGAGGTCACATAAACAAGATGCCGCGCCGCTCCCACTTTGAGAAGGAGACTGGCCATGGGCCTTGATCAATACGCATATGTCAAAACCCCCGAGAGCGGCGAGGAGGGCGAAAGCCCCAAATTCGTCTGGCGCAAGCATTCCAAGCTGCAAACCTTCATGGAAGCGCTCTACACCGAGCGGACCGGGCTTTCGGCGTCCGATCTCAATTGCGGTGAGTTGAAACTGGAAACCGCCGACATCGACACGCTGGAACAGGCTGTGAAGGAACGCGCCCTGCCCCATTGCGAGGGCGGGTTCTTCTATGGCCACCAGTTCCAAGACGAGCAGGCCTCCGAATACCGCGACTACGATCTGGAGTTCTGCGCATGGGCGCGGGCTGAAATCGCGCGAGGGTCAACCGTGATCTATTCTTGTTGGTGGTGACGCCATCGAGGCCGGAGTCTCGCGCGTTCCGGCCCCCCCTCCCCTACCCCATCTAGAAAACCAGCCGCCGAGCGCCTGTGCCGCGCTCCGAGCGGGCCTGATTTCCATCCAAAAGGACAACCCAATGACCAAGCAACAACCCATCCAAGCAGACACCACCACCGCTGTGATCCTGCAAATCCCCTTGGAGACGCTCTACATCTCCAATCTGAACCCGCGCAAAGCCGTTTCCGAGGCGCATATCGAAAGCCTTGCTGACAGCATCGAGCGCTTCGGCCTCATCCACAATCTCGCTGGTCTTATGGACGAGGACGGTAAAGTCGGGATCGTTGCGGGCGGGTGCCGCCTCCGCGCAATCCAGATGATTGCGGAGCGGTCCAACACCCATCCCTTCGCCACGGTGCCGGTCAAGCTGGCCGCTGATGTTGCCGAGGCCGAGGACTGGTCCAGCGCCGAGAACGCGGCCCGCGAGGACATGATCCCCGCAGACGAAATCCGCGCCTTCGGTCGCATGAAGTCGCGCGGGGCAAGCGTGCCGGAAATCGCCCTTGCCTTCGCCGTGACCGAGGCTCGGGTCTATCAGCGACTGGCATTGGCGGGCCTGCCCGCGCCCGTGCTGGACGCGCTGGCGGCTGGCGAGATCAGCCTCGGCATCGCCAAGGCCTTCACCCTCTCTGACGATGAAGCGCTCACCCTGAGCCTTCTGGATCAGGTCAAAGGCCAAGCGATCTCAGAGAGTGCGATCAAGAACGCGCTGCATCCCGATGCGATCAAGGCCAGCGACCGCCGCGCCAAGTTCGTTGGCATCGACGCCTATGAGGCCGAGGGTGGCACGGTCACGTGCGATCTTTTCTCCGAAGAGGCCTTCCTCGTCTCCCCTGCCCTTCTGGATCGCCTGTTCACCGAGAAGCTGGAAACAGCCCGGGCCGATCTGGTCGAGACGCAAGGTTGGGCATGGGCCGAGGCCCGACCCGAGGCCTGGCTCAACTACTACGAGCTCGATCAGATGAAGCTGGCCCGTCTCTATCCTATCGAGGGCGATCTGACTGAGGAAGAGACGCAAGAATACGACGAACTGGCAGAACTGGCCAATGGCGGGGTTCTGGACGAGGAGGGTGAAGCACGGCTCTCCGAATTGCAGGTCCTTCTCGACGGTGACTATTCCGAGGATCAGAAAGCCCATGCGGGCTGCATCATTCTCGTGAACGGCTCGGGCAAGGTTGAGATCACTGCCGGGCTGGTCCGCCCGGAAGATAAGAAAGCCGCCATCGAGGCCGGTGTCCTGCAAGCGCCACAGACGACCAAGTCTGACACCCCGAAATCCCCTTACTCGCAAAGGCTGGTAGCGGATATGCAGGCGATCCGTCTGGCCTCGGTGCAAGCGGCCCTTCTGACCAAGCCGGAACTGGTTCTGGACCTGTTGGGTTTCGGGTTGTCGAAGGCATCGGGCAGTTTTGAGAGCGTCTTCGGCCTTCGGCTGGATCGACCCACCAACGTGCCGAGTGTGGTGGATGGCTTCACCCACGAGCCGCGCCTTGAGCATGGGATCGATGCCAGCGAATACTGGCAGAAAGGCAGCCGCGTTGATGACCTGTCCGAGGCCTTCACCGCTTTTCGCGAGGACGGCAAGAAAGCCCGCAATGCCCAGATCACAGAAGCGATCGCCCGCACCCTGCCCTATCGGGCCGGTGGCGCGGAGTTCTTTGACCTGATCGCGGACGAAGCCGGGGCCGAAATCCGCCAGCACTGGACGCCCACGGCGGAGAATTTCTTCTCGCGGGTGTCAGCCGGTCGTCTGGTCGACCTGCTTTGCGAGTTCCTCGACTGCGATGCCCGCGATGAACGGGTTGCGGGTTTCGCCAAGCTCAAGAAGGCGGAAAAGGCCCAGAAGATGGATAAGCTCGTGAGCGACCCCACCACCCAGAAACTCATGGGGCTGACCCCCGACCAAAAAGCCAAACTCGACAAATGGGTGCCCGACTGCACCTGACGGCTCCTTCGTGGGGAGACCCAACTGGCCCCGCATCACGCGGGGCTTCTTTTTTGCCAAGTGATTGTCCAGGAGCAGGGTCTGGAAAATTGTCCGGCGGCGGGGCAAAGAGACAAGCCCCCTGCCCCGCCGCCGGACCGGCGCTGTCCGCGTGGGAGCACCGCCTGGGCGGTGCGGTGGGTCAAAAGCCTCGTGTTTTGAGTGCTGATCTTTCTGTTCTGTTGCTCGAGAGCTTGAGCGATTCAGTCAATGCTCTTGTTCAGCCTTTGCCGAATTGCTCTTACAGTGCACGTTTGGCCAGTTCCAGGCCCTGCTCTGTCAGAACGAGAGACTTTGCTTTACTTGCCGGGTTTTCAATCAGGCCTTTCTGAAAGAGCCGATCCGAGATGTCCCAGTCTATCCCCTTCCAAACCCGCGACCCGTCATGAAGTGTCAGGCTGAGAATGGCCAGTGCGGCAGCATCCAGTTTGTCGATGTCTATGTCCATGGCCTCCACCCGTTATTCACCATTGTCATCGCATTTGATGGCGAAACCGGTGTTGGCGCAACGCTACACATTCGACGCCTGGTCTCGTTCCGTAGGTTGTCGCGCTTTTGACGCGGCGACTTTCGGCGCCTTTAGCGGCCTAGTCATCGAAGCCGTTTCTGGCATGAAGTGTGGTGTCTGCGAAGCTCCTTTGTCCTGTGTTGCATGACATGCTGGTCGCAAGGTCTGTCCTGAACACAAAGGGCGGTTGCCGGAATTGTCCCCTGCCCCTTCGGGTCATTCCTCGCGGAACAAAATTCAGGCCCCCTGCCCTTCTCCGCTGCGCGCCGCCATCGGTGTGTTCAGGCCTTTGGCCCTTGCCGGGTGACCATCATTGCAACACCAGAAAAGGAGCAAAGCAATGACCCCCAACTGCATCAAATTCGAAAGCGCCGATATCGAGTCCGCCAAAGGCGTCGGGTCGATCTCCACATTGACCTTTGACATCGACATCACCGTCGAGCCCGTCGCGAGCGACAATCCGATGGCGCCCACGCACCGTGTTCTCGGCCGCTCGCCACGCGGTCGTCTGGTTGAATGCGGCGGTATCTGGAAGAAGCAGAACCGTGACACCGGTGCTGACTACTTCACCATGAGCATCCGAGACTTCGGCTTCAACGCCAATCTGGGCAAGGCCGCAAACCAGGGTGATGACACGGTTCAGGCGGTTATCCCTTGGGGTCCGAAGGAGGCTCAATAAGCTCTGCGCCGGGCCTTGTGAGGCCCGGCGGTCCTGTCTCACGCGCGCTGTTAACAGCTGTTAACTCCGCATTGAGGCCATAGCTTCCCTAGTGCGCGGTCTCTTGCGAAGCACAATCTGTGGACAAAATCCTTGACTTAACAAGGTGAATCACGGCCTTTAGAGTCAAGTTGCGCAAATAAGCGCGTTCGAGCAGAGAAATAGCAACCATGTTCCAGACGGCACCAATCGAAGCGGCGTCTCAATCCGAGCTTACAAGCCAAATAGCAGCACGTCTACACACTGCGCTTACGACGCATCTTCAACAAGCTTATGCTCCTGATCAGCGCAAGGATTTGAGATTATTCAGTGCTACAGAGACTGCCGAACTCCTTGGCGTGACGGGTCAGTTTTTGCGCAAGTGCCATAGCGACGGGTCTTTGCCTGAGCCTCAAGTGATCAAGAACGGGCGGCGCTTTTATTCCGGCGAGGAGATCTTGGAAGCACGTCAATCACTGGAGGCAAGCTCTCGCAAGCCCGGCAAGTACCTCCCTGGCCGTCGAGAGAGTGACAAGCTTCAGGTGATTCAGTTGATGAACTTCAAAGGCGGGTCTGCGAAGTCTACATCTGCCATCCATCTTTGCCATTACCTCGCTCTGAGCGGGTATCGTGTACTGGCAATTGATTTGGACCCGCAAGGAAGCCTCACTGGCTTTTGCGGAATTCAGACGGAGTTGGAATTCGAAGGCGCTTCGATCTATGACGCATTGCGCTATGACGATCCGGTACCGATGTCTGAAGCTATCGTGGAAACCTATTTCCCTGGATTGCATTTGGCGCCTGCCCGTCTCGTGCTGAGCGAATTTGAGACTGAAACCGCGGTCAATGCTGGACGTGGCGTTGCGTTTTTTGAAAAGCTCGACCAGGCGATTCAGTCCGTTGAGGGCGACTACGATGTGGTGGTCATCGACAGCCCGCCAGCACTTGGCTTTCTGACGCTGACAGGTCTTTACGCAGCGACTTCCGTGATCGTGCCGATGACGCCGAGTATGCTCGATCTTGCCTCGACACAGCAGTTTGTCGAAATGACGTCGGCTTATCTCGGTGTGATCGAGGACACCGGCGTCAAACTTGATCATGATTTCTTCTCCTTTCTCATTACACGAGATGATCCGAGTGACATACCCAGCCAGCAGATCGTGAGTCTTATGCGCGCGCTCTTCCAGGATCGTGTCGTAGGCGCGACTGGCCTGCGAAGTACGGCAATCGGCGATGCATCGATGCTCAAAATGTCGATCTATGAGGTTTCACGATCCGAGATGACCCGGTCAACTTATGATCGGGCAAAGAACAGTATGGATGCAGTCGGTGCGGAGATCGCAGGGATGCTACAAAAGGCATGGGGACGGTAATCATGGCGATGGGGAAAAACAAAACCGGCATAATGGCAGCGATCACAGCGGCAAGTGAAGCAACTAAAGAGGGCGGCTCAGAGAGAGCCCACCGAACCTTGCCGAAAGGCACTATCGGGTCTGTCCGTGCTGGACTCGGCGGGATTCAGGAAATCGACACGAACTTGATCCTGGCCTGGGGCCCAAAGGACCGTTTGGATATCGAGTTAACAGCTGTTAACAGCGAAGCCCCGCACGATTCCATTCAGGACCTCGCAACCAGCATCGCCGAAGCCGGACAGCAAGTCCCAGTGCTTCTGCGTCCATCAAAGGATCGTGACGGGCATTTTGAAGTCATCTATGGCCAGCGCCGCATTCTTGCCTGCCGTCATTTGGGGATTCCCGTGCGGGCCTTGATCCGGACGCTCGATGATTCCGACGCCTTGATGGCGAAGGGCCTCGAGAATGCGGGCCGTGCTGAGCTGAGTTACTATGAGCGTGTTCGGTTTGCTCAAGCGATCTTGGAGCAGGGCTACTCGCGAGCTGAGGCATGCCAAGCTTTGGCGATCAGCAAGAACACCCTTTCGCAGCTAGAGCGCATCAATCGCTTGGTACCTGTTTCAGTTGGGGAAGCCATTGGCGCGGCTCCTGGGGCGGGGCGTCCGAAATGGACCACGCTCGCAACCGCGTTTGAGAAAGGGCAACTCTTGGAAGAGAGTGTGCTGGAAATTCTTGAACAATCTGTAGAGCTCGACTCCGACGGACGCCTGGAGTTCGTCCTCAAGGATATTGGCAAACGAGGCAAACAGGAACGTTCAGTTGAAGAGCGCTCCCCCGTTCCCGGTGTGCAGATCAAGAGTGGAAAATCGGGTCTCTCAGTGACCGTCAAGCGGGTAGGGGAGAACACAAGATTCGCGAATTGGCTGGATCAGAATCTGGACCAGCTCATTCAAGATTCCTTCGATCGGTTCCAATCAGAGAACCACGAAGGATAGTGGCGGTTAACAACTGTTAACCGCCAAGATGGAGGCTCTGAGCAGAAAGGAGGACGGCACAAAAGAAAAACCCTCGAAACCGAAGTCCCGAGGGCTGCTGCGCACAAGGCGCGATTTGTTTTGACACTACAATCCTAGCAGCCTGCGATTCGCTAAACAACGAAAAACGTCTTCGGGCGAACAGGTTTTCTGTGCCTAGACAAAAAATGAAGAAATTCAACAATGCTCCGCATGGAGTGACTGGGACAGTCATGCCTCAGAACGGTGGAGGTATGTCCAATATCAACCAACCCTCGGGATGGCGCAAAGCGACGGCCGGACTTGCTGTCGCTGAACGGCACGCGCAGGCGGGCGAACAAGCAGCCGTGCCCAAGACACAGGCCTTTGTCGCCGTGAAACGCGTTGGTGCGCATATAGGCCTCAAGGCCGGCGACATGCTGCTTCTCGATACGCTTGGGGCGTTCACGCAGGCCCAGGACTGGGAAGAGGGGCAGCGCCCGATCGTTTGGGCATCCAACGCCTATCTGATGGAGCAAACAGGCTTCTCGCTCTCGGCGCTTAAGCGCCATGCGCGGCGCCTGGCCGAGATCGGCGTGATTTCCTTCAAGGACAGCCCCAATGGCAAGCGATGGGGTCACAGGGACGCGGACGGGCGCATCATCGAGGCCTATGGCTTCGATCTGTCGCCGCTCTCGGCGCGTGTCGAGGAGTTCGAGCAGCTCCAGGCCGAATTGCAGGCCGAGCGCGAGCTCTGCCAGCGCCTGAAGCGGCAGATCACGGTCGCGCGCCGGATGATCCGCGCCCGGATCGAGGCGGCGTCTCACGCGGCGCTGAGAGGGCCCTGGGCGCACCTGTCAGGGATGTTCGAGGATCTTCTGGACCGTCTCCCACGTCGGAACACGGGTTCTGGGACGCTCGAGCGGCTCCTGACATGGTTCCAAGAACTCCAGGAGCGCGTCGAGGCGGCCTATCTCAAGGCTGTTCGTGCGGATGAGGTTGTGGAAAACACCGCTGAAACTACCAAACAAGCCAGTGAAAAGACTCAAGAAATGAACCCCAGGGAGGTCAATTCTGAACCACATATACTAATTACAACCAAACTTAATCCTGTAACCTGTAATCGCTCAGAAACTGAGCAAGCGGCGGGCGTGGTGCCCAATGCGCCACCGGAAGAGCAGGTGGATAGGGAGTTGGAAGATTGGGTTGCCGAGACGCGTAAGAAACGCGGTGCAGCGCTCGATTTGCCGACCGTGATGCAGGCTTGTCCTGAATTCGCGTCCTGGGCCCGCAATATGGGCGGATATTTGAAGGATTGGGGTGACCTGCACCGTGTTGCTGGGCAGTTGAGGCCGATGATCGGGATCTCGGAGCATGCCTGGAACCTCGCTCAGGACCGGCTTGGGCCCCAGATCGCGACAGCGGCGCTGGTTCTGACCTTCGACAAGCATTGCGCCGGCGAAGTGGCGTCCCCGGGTGGATATCTGCGGGGCATGGTCGAAAAGGCTGGGGCAGGGGAGCTGCACCTCGAGCGCAGTTTCTATGGCAGGCTCAGTGGACAGGCAGCATGAAATATTGATCGGCAAAGAGCGTTGGCATATATTGCCAATAAAGGAGGCCCTTAACATGGTAACGCGAAACGTTGTTCTGACCGAGACACAAGACCAGCTTGTACAAGCTCTGGTGGCCTCTGGGCGTTATCAAAATGTGAGCGAGGCAATGCGTGCCGGCTTGCGACTGCTCGAACAGGACGAAGCACAACTCGCCGATATCCGGAACGGACTGCTTGAGGGTTTGTCGCAGGCCAAGGCGGGTGATCTGGCCGAAGGAACCGGGGAAGACGCGGTGCGTCGGGCCTTCGCGAAAGTGCGCGCTTCCTCATGAATCGATCCTTCCGGCTGACGCGCCGCGCGGAGGCTAGTCTGATTGAGATCGCCAGATGGACGATCGAGAATTTTGGACCCAGACAGGCCGATCTTTACGAGGTGGCACTGCTCGATCGCTGCCAGTTGATCCTGGAGGGGCGGGCGCATAGCCGGAGTTGTGCGGTTCTGGTCGATGATGCTGCAGACCTTCGGTTCACGAGGGCAGGGGAGCATTTTCTGGTCTTTCTAGATCGACCGGAGGAAGTGATCATCGTTGATATCCTGCATTCCCGCAGCGAACTTCCACGCCATGTCGCGGCGCTGGTGGCATTGAGGAATGACATATCATAGTCCTGCGGCCTTGGTCAGGTTCACCCGGAAGCGGTCACGGCGGCGTTGATAGCGGCGGGTCATCTCGGCAGAAGAATGTCCGAGCTGCTTCTGGACATAGCGCTCATCGACCTCGGCCGAAGAGGCCAGCCCGGCGCGGAGCGAGTGACCGGAAAACAACGCTATTCGCTCTTTCTCGGGGAGTTCCGCGCGGATGTCGGATTTCAGGACGGTGCTCTTGATGAGGCGGGCGACGTGTTTGTCGGAGAGGCGGGTGTCCAGAGCCTTTTTGCCATCGCGGGACGTGCGGGTGAAGACCGGCCCGAAGTCGATCTTGGCGAAGTGCAGCCATTGTTCCAGCGCGTGGACGGGGCAGGTCTGTTCCGAAGATCCACGGCTGATCTCAACCTCGCGCCAGCCGGTCTTGGCGTTCAGCGTCAGCACCGCGCTTTCCTCGAGGATCTCAATCCAACCGCCGCTGTCGGGAGTATCGTCCTTGCCGACATCCAGGCTGACGATCTCGGACCGGCGCAGCCAGCCCGCATATCCAATGAGCAGGATGGCCCGGTCCCTGAGCCCGCGCAGATCGAAGCCGAGCGTGCCAATCATCGCCAAAATATCTTCGGGCAGGATCGCTTCCTTCTGAACCGGCGGGCGCGCGTGTTTGCGTTTGATCCCGGCCAAAACGGTGGCGATGTGACGATCCTTGCGGTCGAGCGTGAACCCGCGCTGTGCGTAGTTCCAGGCGAGACCGGATAGACGCCGATCGATCGTACTGACCGACAGGGCAGGGGAGCCATTGGTTGGCGCTGCCAGGTCGGTCAGGTAGAGCCCGATCATTTCCGTTGATAGGGGCAGGGGATCGGTGCCCTTCAACCTGCACCAGCGCGCGAAATGCTTCCAGTCCGCGGCGTAGGCCTTGTCGGTGTCCTCGGCCGTCGTGGCCTTGGCGTAGTCGCGGGCGGTGTCGATCAGCCGATCGAGAGTGCCGGAGCCGGCGACATGAAAGGGCAGAGCGATGGCATCGCGGTTTGAGCGATCTCTCTCGTCGACCTGAGCATCATTGATCGTATCGGAGGGCACTGAGCTCGGTTTCTCGGCGTCTGAGGGCTGATTTTCGGGTGTTTTGCTCATGCTTCTGAGCCTAGCGCTAAAATGACCGATAAGGCAATCTTATTGGACGTAATGAGGCGCTGTAGGGTGGGGCGGTTTGCACATCATATTGTGGACGAAAGCGCCGCCATGAGATAGTGCTGTGGCATGACCTATGCGCTCGGCGACTTCGATACCCTACAGCAGATGCCCTCCTGGGTCACCTCGGCGCGGGCTGAAACCCTTGAAGATGCGGCGTTTTTGTCGGGCGCAGCGCTGAGCCATCTGCATCTTGTGTTGAACCGGGAAGAGGTCCCCCAGAGCTTGTTGCGCTCGCGGCTGGCCCTACGCGCGGCGGAGGCCTGTGTTGCGCGATCAGGGCGCTCGGAAAGGGCAGGGGAGTTGCGCGATGCGATTGCGTTCCTGCAACCGGGGGATCATCCGGGTCCGGCCGGGGAAACCTACCTGGCCTGGCGGCGCGCAGTGGAGCGACCGATCTCGGTCAAGGCGCTGCATCGGGCATTGCCCGAGGTCGAGGCAGGGCAGATTGCCGAATGGTTGGATGCGGGCCACGGCGCGCCAATCAACCGCGCGGCATTGGTGCTGGAGACCGTTTTGACCGATGCGCCGCGACAGGAGGTTCCGGCATTGATCCTGGCGGAGGCTGCATTGGCACCGGCACTGGGTTGGGATCATGTGGTTTCATTGCTGGCCACCGGTTTGAAACGCGCCGATTTGAGCAAGCGTGGTGAGGATTTACGGCTAGCCTGTCATCACGCCGTGATGACATCCGCCATCGACGCTGCACGCTTGGCGGCAGATTTGGCGCGCCGGACCGCGTATTTGAAAGCGGTCGCGCCGAAGCTGCGGGCGAAGGGGGCAGGAGAGTCCGTGCAGATGTTCCTCACGAGGGACGCGGTTGCGCCCTCGACGCTGCCTTTACCAGATCGGGCTGCGCGGCGGCTCTGTGATCGGTTGGTGGGCCTCGGTGCGATACGCGAATTGACTGGGCGCGATACATTCCGGCTCTACGGGGTTTAGAGATGGCCAAGGATCGTCCCGAGCCAGAACTGGATCGCGAGTTGGGCGACCTGCCGCCAGAGCTACGCTGGCGCGAATGGATGCGCCGGATCGAGGCGGTGCTCTTTGCCAGTGCGTCGCCAGTGCCGCGCGAGGACTTGGCAAAAGTTGTAGGGCAGGGGGCTTCGGTCGATCTTCTGGTCGAAGATCTCACCGACGATTTGGAAGGTCGCGCCTTTGAGATCGCGGAGGTGTCCGGCGGATGGATGCTGCGTACGCGAGCGGCTTATGCCCCGGCTATCCGCGCTGCGGCAGATGTGGGTGAGCAGCACTTTGACCTGAACGAGTTCGATGTCGCCGTGCTGGCCGCCATCGCCTATCATCAGCCGATCACACGAGACGGGCTGAAGGACATCTTCGGCAAGGAGATCAGCCGCGATTTGTTTGGGCGGCTGCATGCGCGTGGGTTGATCGGAACCGGGCCGCGCGCCCAGACGAGGGGCACCATATACGTTCGTGACGACCGAGCAGTTCCTGATGGCCTTCGGTTTGAAAACCCTCGCTGACCTCCCAGACCGGGAACAGCTTGAGGATGCGGGAATGGCTGCGACTGGTTGAGTGCAAAGGCCCTCCAGAAACCAAGTTTGCTGTACAGTAAATTTGGCCGATACAGTGAATCTATCGCGATGTCGTCAGCGAGTGCTGCATTCATACAATGGCAACGAGTTTCGATTATTTCGAGTATTGCGATTGTTTTGAATAGTGGATACCCTATGTCCAAAGCTAGAAACCTAACCCGGAGAGACAAGATGAACGCCCTCAGGAAAGAGGCGTTCTTTGATCGCTTGCCCGACGAAGTTGAGATCAAGAACGCTGAACAACTCAGAACGATTGTAGCCTCCCAGATCAAGGAAGGTGAACCAACGACGCTTTCCCTCGCCCTCGAAGGTGGTGAGGTCCAAACTGTGACCCTGGCGCCAGCGCTGACGGCGTCTTTGCTCGAAGTGCTGCGACTCGTTTCCAGCGGTCGTGGGTTCCGGATGATCCCCGTTGAGGCCGAATTGACAACGCAACAGGCAGCTGACCTCCTCAACGTGTCGCGCCCGTTCCTGGTCAAGCTTCTGGAGGAAGGCGAGATTCCGTTTGCGAAGACCGGTCGGCACCGGAGAGTGCGCGCGGATGATCTCTTCGCCTACAAGGAAAAGCGAGATGCCTCCCGATCGGATGCGCTCGGCGACCTTGCCCGCATCGACGCCGAGGAAGGCCTTGTATGAGCCGATACGCGGACCGGTTCACGGCCCTTCTTGATGCATGTGTTCTGGGCGGTGCGCTCCGTCGCAACATGCTGCTCAGCCTGGCCGAGGCAGGGTTGTTCCGGCCGCGCTGGAGCAGTCGCATTCTTGACGAAACCCAGAAGGCGATTTCCGAAATCACCAAGGGTGCAACAGATGGGGCTCCGCAGCGGGGAGCAATTGAAGCGGCCTTCCCTGAGGCTCTCGTGACGGGCTACGAGGTGTTCGAAGACAAGCTCGACCTTCCCGATCCAAACGACAAGCACGTCCTCGCTGCTGCGATTTCCACATCGGCTTCGGTGATTGTGACGGACAACCTCGCGGATTTCCCAGCTGACGCTTTGATGCCGCACGCCATCGACGCAATCTCTGCGGATGATTTCATCGCAGACACGATCGAGCTTGATCCGTCCGAGGCGATCCTTGCCCTGAGACGCATGCGCGAGCGTTTCAACAACCCGGCCCTTGATGTTGCGGCGCTCATCCACAAAGCCGAGGCGCAGGGGCTGCTTCAGGTTGCGACCATCATGGACGAATACCAGGCCTTGCTTTGAGCAGCGGGCACACAGTTCGTGAAAGCCCATGGTCTACACTGACTTGGCTTTCAATCAGGCTCCTTACCATAGTCCTCCCCAGTCCCATCCCCGTGCGAGCAAGGGGATCGCGGGTCTGGCGGACGCCGCCGACCGCGCAATGGTCTGCCCGCTCCATTCGCTGACGCTCCCGTGTTGACCATGCCCGGGCGGCTCGTTGCGTCCGCCATTTCCTTCCGCGTCCCGCACAGGGACGAGACAATGGAGGATCACATGGCAAAACCTGACATCTACACCCGCATCACCGAAAAGATCATTGCCGATCTCGAGGCTGGCACCCGACCCTGGCACAAGCCCTGGAGTGCCGAGCCCCTCGCCGGTCGCACCACCCGGCCCCTGCGCCACAATGGCATCGCCTACCGCGGCCTCAACATCATCCTGCTCTGGGCCGCGTCCGTCGCTCATGGCTACGCCGCGCCCACCTGGATGACCTATCGCCAAGCACTCGAGCTTGGCGGGCAGGTCCGTAAAGGCTCCAAGGGTCAGCTCGTCATCTATGCCGACAAAATGCGCAAAACCGAGACCGATGATGCGGGCCAGGATCGTGAAGTCGAGATCCCCTTCATGAAGGGCTACACGGTTTTCAACGTCGATCAGATTGAGGGGCTGCCTGAGATTTACTACGAGGTGGCTGAGCCGATGCCCGAGTCCGCTGAGCGCGATGCCGCCGCGGAAGCGTTCTTCGCTGCGACCGAGGCCGATATTCGCCATGGCGGCAATCAAGCCTTTTATGCGGTCGATCCCGACTATGTGCGGATGCCGCTGTTCGAGACGTTTGAATCCCAAGAAGCGTACTTTGCGACCCTCGGACATGAGATCACACATTGGACTCGCCACCCGAAGCGCCTTGATCATAGCTTTGGCCGCAAACGTTGGGGCGACGAGGGCTATGCTCAGGAAGAGCTTGTCGCAGAACTTGGCGCCGCGTTTCTGGCTGCTGATCTGGGTCTGTCGCCGGAACCACGTGACGAGCACGCCGCCTATATTGCGCATTGGCTCGAAGGTCTGCGCAACGACAAGCGGTTCATCTTCCAAGCTGCCGCTCACGCTCAGAAAGCCGTTGATTACCTGCATGGGCTGCAACCAAACACGGAAGAGGTCGCCGCTTAGGCGGCCTCAACTCGGGCAGGTTCGCGATGTGTGGTGCCGGGATTGCGGACCTTCGCCGCGACGTGCGAGAACTGGAAAGATGCGCAACAAAGTGTGCATTCACTACGGTTGCCCCAATGTCTGCATTCGGGGTCATTGAGCTCACACAGTTGGCGTAATGGTAATCACACAGCGAGTTGATCGGCCAACGATATACTCACATGATGGTCGCTCAATATGGCAATCTCGATCAAGAAAAGGCTCAATCGGATCGGCATGGTTGGCAGGCATCGTGAGAGGTTTTCATGGATTTGATCGGGAAGGCAGTCTGGTACATTGAGACGCACTTCGAGGGTGAGCTGTCGCTTGACGAAGTGGCCAATGCCGCCGGTCTGTCCAAATTTCATCTCGTTCGTGCGTTTGGAACCCGCTCGGGGCAGTCCGTCATGCGCTACGTTCGCGCCCGAAGGTTAACCGAAGCGGCCAAGAAACTGATCAATGGAAACGACGGTATTCTCGATGTTGCAATCGAGGCCGGATATGGCTCTCACGAAGCGTTCACCCGGGCCTTTAGGGATCAATTTGGCGTCACGCCGGATGCGATCCGCAAAGCCCGCTGTCTCCAAAACATCGAACTTGTGGAGCCCATACGTATGACCGAAGAACCCATGGAAATTGCAGAACCCCGATTTGAAGAAGCTGACGCAATGCTCATTGTTGGCCTAAAGAGACGCTACAACGACACGTCTAGCGCCCAGATGCCAGCGCAATGGCAAGCCTTCTTGCCGCATATCGGTCAAATTGAAGGGCAGAAAGGCGATATCGCTTTTGGCGTGCTGTGCAACAGTGATGACGACGGCAACATCGACTACATGACCGGTGTCGAGGTCGCTGAATACTCCGATACCGCGAAGGAACTCGATGGTCTCCGCGTCCCGCCGCAGACCTACGCGGTTTTTCAGCACCAAGGACATGTCTCCGAGATCAGGCGAACCTGGAAATCAATCTTCGGTGAATGGCTGGCGCGAACGGAGCGCAAGCTCGTCGATGGACCCCAACTTGAGCGATACGGAGAGGGTTTTGACCCCCAAACTGGCCACGGGGACATAGAAATCTGGATACCTGTCGCTGAGTGACCCCGGCAAAACCATTGAGTGCCAAAACCTCACCCGGTTTAGTTGCTAGTGTGCCAAAACGCAGACGTTTGCGCACCATGCAGCATCAGTCACATTGGGCTCCTACCAGACCTTAGCCGCGCGCTGAACGAACGGCCGCTGTCGAGAACCAGCGTTCCGTGAGCAGTAGTTTGCGACGCTTCAATGACGCGACGGCGCGTCCACCATGTCATCGGTGCTGAGCAGGAGACATGCGCTCCAAAGCGGCGTCTTCCAGTAGGTCTTGTCGGACCGTTTGTCGCCATCACTGGCTTCAGCCAGAAACCCGATCCAGGTCAGGGGCCTTAAGACGTGGGTGAACAGAAACCCCGCGTGGTCGTAGTATTCCCGATCATAGACGCCTTGCCGTTCCAGCCCGTAAAGCGTTTTCACCAGATGCGGTTCTGTCAGGCCCTGTTCTGCCTCGACGTTGATGATGTTGAGGAAGATGTCCCAGTTCCCCGGCGCCGTGAATTCGGACCGGGCGGTGCGGGCGTGGTTGTAGCGGAAGAGATAGGTCTCGGCGAGGTCGGCAAAAAACGTACCTCGGTTCGAGGCCAAAGTCCTGGCTTTCTTTGAGACCTGGAACTTGCCCTTCACGTGTCGCCCGAGCTTCATGACGACCATGAGATCATGCACCACCATGGCTGGCGCGACATCCCATTCGTTCAGGACCTTGTTCAATCGCAGCAGTTCTTCAGCCCTGTAGTTCGGCCAGGGCGAGTTGTCCGCCATCCAGTGGGAGAATTTCCGGTTGAAGGCCTTGGTCTGTGTCAGTCCGATCCCACCGTGTGTGTCGGCATAGGTGAAGGCGAGCTCCATGACCCGCAGCAGCCGGGATTGGTCCAGGACAGGGTCTTCATCGGCAATGGGTCGAAGCTTGATCATGCCCCGCCATATCAGGTTGCGCAGGGACATGTCATTTCGGTTGTGGCAGGTTCATCCAACGTCAGGCGTCATCCATCGTGAACGTATCCAATCCTCTTGCGGTCTGGCGTGATCGGCACGCAGCCCGGCCACCTCTGTTCTCCTTCGTTTTCTTCCTGATGCAATCTCCGTGACCTGGCCCGTCTGGCGGGCGCGGCTTTCAGCCACCCCCTTCAAGCAGAACTTTCCCCTGCCTGCTTCGCAGCTATTCCTCGCGCAACAAAGTTCAGCCTGACAGCCGGTCCGGGCGGTCACGGTCTCTCGTTTGCATCGAAAACGAAGGAGAACCGATATGACCAAGTACTACACCGTCACCACCCCCGACACCGGCAAGGATGGCAAGACCCGCTTCCACAAGGTGGGCGTCGCCTTCCCGCAGAACGAAGGCGCCAAGTCCTTCATGACCATCCAACTCTTCGCAAACCCGGTGAATGGCGAACTCGTCCTCTTCGAGCCGAAAGCCGACAGCGACGACGGTCAGGTCACCGAATGACCCGGCCGGGGAGGGGCCTCGCGCCCCTCCCGCCAAACCTCACCGACATCTCACACGAAGGACAGACACAATGGAACTTCTGCCCCAATCCATACTAGACCAGCTGGCCGCCAATGGCCGCGCCAATCAGGCGCGCATCGAAGCCGGCGAGGACACCATCGACCATCACCCGGTCGTCAAGCTCTTCACACCTGACGGTGGTGCCACCTGGCTCCTGAGCGAAACCGATCCCGAAGATCCTGACATTGGCTTCGGACTCTGCGATCTCGGCCTTGGTTATCCGGAACTGGGTTCAGTTCGGCTCAGCGTCCTCAAGGCGCATCGCGGCCGCCTGGGACTGCCGATCGAACGAGACCTCCACTTCAAAGCCAACGCGCCCCTCAGCACCTATGCCGAGCGCGCCCGCGAAGCCGGAGGGATCGTCACATGAGCACCTAGTCGAATTGCTCAGAGAGGCATCGAAAAGCGCTGCCTCTCCCTTCGGTCGAACGCGCTTTCCGAGCTCCATTTTTGCTGAGACCAATTCAACTGAATTCACCCCGAACACATCAGCGCCTTTGAGGCGCTGACTTCGGGGGAGCACGAAAACTTCGCGCTGTTCTCCTGCTTCCTTGACGGCGAACCAGCGGATGCGATTGTTGCCGTGACGCCGCCTGAAAATGCGGAGGACGAGTACCAGATCATACCGCTCTTTGTCGGTATCACGGAAGGCATAGTGCTCACAGATCACGATGGGGATATCGCCTGATCGACTGCTGAATGCTGTCTCAAAACCTACAAGGTCACCCGTTTCGGGTGGCCTTTTCTGTGCCTGTTGCCCCTGGTTTTTCCCGTGCCTCAGGCAGAGCCGGTGGCTTCTGAATGTGCGTTGCTCCCAAGTCAACAAAGGCCAATTCGCTCAGCAAAGATTGGACCTTGAGGGTATTCTGAAACGCTCATTCGACTCCCAGACTCAGCCTGTTTCAGCTAAAGACGAATTGACATGAAGGTATGAAATATATAAAACATAGTAAGAAGAGACATTGGCAGGATATGGCCAATGTATACACATTTTGTCCGAGGGGTCTGAAGTGATGCGAGCCCGCAAGAACCTGACGCTCGAACAGCGCATCGAGATCGCGCGGCGGGCCCATGCGGGCGAGGCGGCGCGAGACCTCTCGGTCGAATACGGTGTCACCGTGCGGCACATCTCGCGGCTGGCGAAGGAGCATCGCGGCGAGGGCTTGGAGGTGCGCGATCCGTCCGAGATTGTGAGTTTCAGGGCCGCGCAATCCGAGCTCGAAGCCTTCGATGCGGAGTGGCGGACACGAGGCTTTTCCAATCGCAGCCAGGCCCTGAAAGCCGTCCTGCGGGCGCGCTGCGGCGTGCTGGACGTGACCGCGGATCGGCTCGACGGTTTCGTAGAGACCTGGCGTCAATCCCGCGATCTGACCGATGTCGGAATGGCGCTCGCCAAGGAGGTTCGGCGGGGTCGGCTGGGGCTGACGGAGGCCGACCGAGCCCTGGTGTCCGAGCTGGTCGATCTGGCGCAACGGATGACCCGTGAGCTCGGTGCGATGAAGGATCACGCACAGGTCCAGCGCGGCGCTGGGATGCCGGAAGTGGTGGAAATTCGGAACGCTGAGAGGAGGGTGGCAAGTGGCTGATCCTCTCGCTCTCTACACCGCCGTGATGGGTCGTCTCTGGGAGGACGAGCGCATCCGCGGCAAGGCCCAGGGGCGAATCGACGCGCGGCTTGCCGGACGCCGTCAGGGCCGCAGCTACGCACGGACCGGGCGGCTTTCGTTTCGCAACGTCGCCAAGGCGGCCTCCGGTCAGAGCCGGGCGGCGGTCTTCAAACGGATTAGGGCAGGGGGGTGCAAGACGAGGGGAAGTCTCGGCAGCCAGCTCTCCTACATCAACGACAAGGCGGTCTTCACCTACTCCACGATGACCAACCCGCTCGACGAACAGGCAGTGCTGTCGATCGAGCAGAAGGACGACATCATCGAGGCCTGGGCGAAGACCTGGCGCGGCACCACCAAGCTCGGCTTCACCTCTCATATGCTGCTCTCCTTCCCGACGGATGTGAGCACCGACAAGGTGCGCGACATCGCGCTCGACTGGGCCGAGCATTTCTTCGAGAGCGGCGAATATGACGATCAGTGGGATTACGTGCTGGCGGTCCATGATGACCGTGCACATCGTCACGCGCATATCGTTCTCAACAATCGCGGCCGCGAGCAGGGGACCTGGTTCTCCTGCTGGGCCGAGGGCGTGATGTCGCCCCAACTCATGCGCGAGAAGCAGGCGGAGATCGCCGAGGGCTATGGCGTGATGCTGGACGCAACCACGCGTCTGGAGCGCGGCATCTTCGCCAAAGCCCCCGGCATCGAAGAGATTTACCGGGCCAAGAAGGAGGCTCGCCTGCCGCGCGAGATCGCGATGACGCCGGTAGAATCCGCCATCGCCGAGGCCCAGGTCGTGGGCTTTGCCAAGGACTATGCCAAACTTGCCGATCTGCTGGATCGCATGGACCAACGCCATCTCGCGCGGGCCGTGCGGACCATGGCCAAGGGGCTCGGCACCAACACCCCATACAAGTTCACCGCAGGAGAGATCGACATGGACAATATCCGGACCGTCGGGGAGGCGATCGAGTATTCCGAACGCACCATCGAGGCGCTGCGTCTCAAAGCCGAAGAATTGGACGGGGAGGCGCGCGCCGGTTTCGAGGTGAAGGCCGCACCCATCATCCGCGACCTCTCGCAGATGGTGCCGGACCCCGATCTCAGGGCGCGCTTCGGGCGTGACCTTACTGAACCCTATCCGCCGGGCGCGGGCGATGCGCGTCTGATCGAGGCGCTGCAACCGGGCCGCGACGAGGCATTGGCCGACATCCTCTCGGAGGCCGAGGAGGCGGGGATCGACCGGGACGACCTCGTCGCCCGGATCGCTGCGGGCGGCACCACGAATTACGGTCTGGCGCAGGATTGGGTCGAACGCGACATGGGGGCCGTGCTCGCCAAGGACGGCCTCACCACCGAGACCGCCGATGATCGCGAGCTCGATGCCGCGCTCGGAAAGGTCGACGGCGTGATGGACCGGATCCTGGAACGGGCCCGGGAAATGGGCGTGCCCGTGGGCAGGGGGCTTGATGCCGAAGACGGACAGGAACTGACGCTGATCGACGACCGCGACCGGGGGCCGAACCCCTATCTGCAGGAGCTCGCCGAGATGCTGAAAGAGGGCCAGCTCAGCGAGCAGCAGGAGGAAGTGGTCGAGCGCACCCTGCAGGCGGAGCTCTTCAAGGAGCTCGGCGAGGAAGGTCTCGCCGAGCTGCGCCGCGGCAACTACACGGTGCTGGAAGAGGCGTTGCCCGGCAAGCTTGACCAGATCGCGGTCACGCAGGAATTCCTAGAGATGGCGCATGAGGAGACCGGCGACCAGGTCTTCACCGACCGCGCGGCGGCGCTGCAGCAGGTCAAGGCGACGGAGCTGGCCCGGCAGATGGAGGCCGAGCGGGATGGTGCCCGCGAGCTTGGCCTCGACCGCGACGACGAGCTCGGACTCTGAGCGGAGGCCCCCATATGAAACCCATCCCCCTCTGGGCCGCGGTGCCCTTCGGTCTGATCTGTGGCGCATTGCTTGGAACAATTGTCGCCAGCTTCTATCTGGCGCTGGCTTTGCGCACCGGGTTCGGTCAGTTCGACATGTTCGCCGTCTGGCGTGCCGGTGCAGGATTGCGCCTCGCGCATCCAGAAGCCTTCAAGGTGGCGTTTGGATCGGTCGGCTTCGGAGCACTCGGGCTTGGTCTTCTCGCCGCCGCCTGGACCTGGAAACGCGAGCAGGACGATTATGGCTCGGCCCATTGGCAGACCAAGGCGGAGCTTCGAAAGAACGGCATGCTGCAGGACCCCGGCAAGGGCTTCGTCTGCGGCAAGCTCGGCAAGCCGAAATCGAAATCCGAGTTCATCTCCTCGACCGAGATCCCCCACGTGATGATGGTAGCCCCGACCCGGGCCGGTAAGGGGGTGGGCTTCGTGATCCCGAACCTGCTGAGCTTTGCGGGCTCGGTCGTGGTGCTCGACGTCAAGGGCGAGAACTTCGACAAGACCTCGCGGCTCCGGGCATTGAATGGCGACGAGGTGTTTCGCTTCAGCCCTTTTGATTGGGCCAACAGCACCCATCGCTATAATCCGCTGGCCCGGATCGCAGCCTATCCCAGTTTCGCGCAGCGGTTCACCGAGGTGTCGATCCTGGCTGATCTCTTCCTCGACAAGTACAACAAGACCCTCGACACCTTCTCGGAAGCCGGCAAGTCGATCTTCGTCGCCGCCTGCCTGCTCGCGATCCAGCGCGGCACGCCGAACTTGGGCGCGGTAAACCAGATCGTCACCGGGGGGGATTACAAGAACGCCCAATACGGCGCCTATGCCGAAGAGGCGGAAGAACAGGTGGTCAAGGAGCTCTGGACCAATGCGGCGAGCGCCTCGTCGCGGCTCCTGACCTCGAACATCCAGGCGCTGATGACGGCCGGGCTCAAGCAATGGGACAACCCGGCGGTGCGTTCGGCAACGATGGCGAGCGATTTCGACTTCGCGGAGTTCCGGTGCAAGCCGCACTCTCTCTACATCGTGGTCTCGGAGGATCACATTGCCACGCTGGCACCGCTCCTGCGACTCATGTTCGCCGATCTCATCGCCTGCCTGCGCCTGAAGGAGCCGGGGCCGGGCGAGCCCTGGCCCGTCATGATGATGATCGACGAATTCCAGCAGATGGGCGCCATGCCCTATCTCGAACGCGCGATCCATTCGCTGGCGAGCTATGGCGGGCGCGTTGCCTTGATCGCGCAATCGCTCGCGGCGTTGGACCGTATCTACGGGCCCGAGGGCCGTGAGAGCTTGGAGAACGGGGCGGGGCTGAAGCTCTACATCACACCACGGGATCAGCGCACCGTGCGGGAGGTCTCGGCAGCTGTCGGCAGCACGACCCGCGAGGCGGTTACGCGCATGTACGGGCGCAACAAGGGGTTCCTGGGCGCGACCTCGACCTCGGCGCGGCTGGAAGAACGCCCGCTCCTCTCCGAGACCGAAGCGCGGCTCCTCGATCCGGATGAGGTCATCATCCTCGCCTCGCCCCAGCATCCGATCAAGGCTCAACGGATCAAGTTCTACGACGATCCGGTCTTCAGGGAGATGGTCGCGCGGCAGGAGGGCAGGGAGTTCCCCTATCCGCCGAGCGTGGAAGGCGCGGGGCCGTGGGTCGAGAGCGGCGATGGTCAGGAGGATGCAGAGAAACAGGAAACTGTCGGCACGCAGCGGTCACGGCGGCGCCAGGCTCGGGTTATGCGGGCTACGCCGAAGAAACTCAGTGCCGGCGATGTTCGCGCGGAGGACCTCGATCGGACGGACAGTGTGCCGCCTCAGTGGGAAGAGATGCTCGACCGGCAGGAGAGTTTCATTGAGGAGTTGTTGGGGGAATAGGATTACAACGGGCCGTGGAACAAAACGCGGCGAATGGCGGAAAGCAGAAGTGCGCCGCGGGTGTAATGTTCTAGTGGAATTCTGCAAAAGCAGACGTTCAACAGCGAGGCTGCAAAGCAAACAGAGAACACATTCGCAGCTTGCAGATCAGGTGGAATTCTTCGTCAGAAAGAGGTCCGATTTGTCAAACTTAATAGACTGAGCGGGCAGCAGAAAGGCACCCGCGTTGTCTGAGAAACGCTGGCGGAAAGCGCCGCAAGCTGGTGATCTGTCGGCGGCACACTCGCTGCTGGGCGCAATCTTAGCTTTTATCTCATGACGCACCATATAGGCTGTCCCGGATGCTGAATCGGGTCGCGGCACGCAAAGGGACTACGTCTAAAGACGTTTCTTTTTGGACTCATTCTCGTGCCAGTGGCACAATACCAGAAAGCTCTGCTTAATGTGTTTCGCCGGTCCACAACTGTACCGGCAAACGCGACCATGTGCGGCACTTGCGCCTGCCCAGAGATCAGTAGCGTTCAATCTCGCGTAGAATAAATATCACACCCAATACGAAAATTCCGTAGTTCATAGAGTGAATCGGTATAAGGTATTTGGTTTCCATCATCGTTAGGATACCACTGATGACAACTGGTTCGTCGGAGTTGGGTCAGAGAAACGCCAACACGTAGTGCGCAGTTTATTGAGGTTAGAGCTAAATGTTTGAATTTTGTACAACCCGGGCTGGCTCTCTCTCTAACAAGTTGTGCCGCGCTGCAGCAGCGATCAAAATCGCCGTACTCGCAATTTTTTTAGTGTCCAGCCTGGCCAGTGAGGCCAAAGCGTCCGACTTCACCCTGACATCCGTGCCCAACAACTTCACCGCTGTTCTTGAAGACGGCAACGGAAACTCAATCACAGTCACTGTTTCGCCGCAAAACACGTCTTGTGCGAGCATCAATGGTGCCGGGCGCATAACGCTGTTTCCCAGTCAGAGCCGTGCCGCGTGTAACCGTTCCGCGATTATGACCTATACAACGAATGGTTTCCTGCTGGATCGGGCTGTCTTTGAAGACATCGACGATATGGACGGCACAGCGCCACGCGATTCCTTTGCGGCAAACGTGCCGGGAACATGGACTTCACCAACCATCGAGATCTATCCGCTGGTCGGAACGCGCCCCCCTTGGTTGTCGGCCGCCGACGATCAGCGCGGTCGACTGATCGCCTCGGGTGCGGTCGGAAGCTTTCTGGCAAACGCGAGCGGCAACAATCCGACAAATGAGTCCGCAACATTTACGTTGGATACGCCAGCCACGTCTTTTTCGATCATCATGGATGATGTTCAAGGCTCACGGAATGCGCGTGTTCAATTTTCACTCGCAGCAATCACTGTGGATATTTCACCTGAGCTTACGTTGCAAAAGGTCGTCGACAATTCGCTTGGCGGCGATGCGGTGCCGGGTGACTTCACCTTGTCTTACACAAATGGCAGCACGGCATCCGGCAGTGGTGTCACCGGGTCTGCCGCTGTCACCGATGTCACGGTGCCGGTTGGCACATACACGATTTCAGAAACCAATGATCCGAACTATGCCTTAACGGCCACCTGTTCGGGCGGGGCGGACAGCAATCCGCTGGATGGTCTGGCTTTGGGGGATGCCGAGGATGTGACCTGCGTTCTGACCAACACCTTTGTTCCCGCCCCCGCGCTGGAGGTGACCAAGACCGTCCCGGCGACCAATCTGTCAAACCCTCCATCGGTGGGCGACACGATTGCCTATCAGGTGGTGGTTGAGAATACCGGCAACGTGGAAATGTCCAGCGTGGCCCCGGTTGATACCGGCCCGACCTTTGACGGAAATGCCCATGCGGGTGCTGATCTAAGTTGGGTGACGGGCGACAGCACGACACTTGCGCCGGGTGATACGGCGACGTTCACCGCGACCTATACGTTGGCGGCGGCAGATGTGGCGGCGCTGACCAGCGCGGCGGACCCAACCAACGCAATAGCCAACAGCGCGACCGCAACCGGCACGCCGGCGAACGGCACACTGCCCCCTGTGACGCCCAGCACGGCCACGACCGGATACAGCGCCGCGCCGGGGTTGAGCGTTGCCAAATCCGTGCCCGCCACCAACCTGTCGACACCGCCCGCAACCGGCGACACGATTGATTATCAGGTGGTGATTGAGAACACCGGCAACGTGGATATTGCTGGCGTGGCCCCTGTCGATACCGGCCCAACCTTTGACGGAAGCGCCCATGCGGGTGCCGATCTAAGCTGGACGACCGGTGACAGCACGACGCTGGCCCCCGGCGTCTCGGCCACGTTCACGGCAACCTATACCTTGGTGGCGGCAGATGTGACGGCGCTGACGGGAGCCGCGGACCCGACCAACGCGATTGCCAACAGCGCAAGCGCGTCCGGTACGCCGTCCAGTGGCAGCTTGCCTCCGGTGACGCCAAGCACGGCGACGACGGGCTATGCCGCCGCGCCCGGTATGAGCGTGGCGAAAAGTGTCGCTGCCAACAACCTGTCCACTCCGCCCGTCGCGGGCGACACGATTGAATATGAGGTGGTCGTCACCAACACGGGCAACGTGAACATCGACGGGGCAACGCCGGTGGACACCGGCCCGACCTTCGATGGCAATGCCCACGGCGGGGCGGATTTGTTCTGGTTTACGGTCGGCAGCACGACGCTGGTGCCGGGCGAGGCCAAGACCTATTTCGCGACCTATACGCTTGTGGCGGCCGATGTCGCCGCATTGACCAGTGCGGCTGACCCGACCAACGCGATTGCCAACAGTGCGACGGGGACTGGCACGCCGACCTCTGGCACGTTGCCGCCGGTGACGCCCAGCACCACGACGACCGGCTACACTGCTGCGCCGGGACTGGGTGTTGCCAAGTCCGTGCCCGCGACGAACCTGTCGAACCCGCCGTTGATCGGCGACACAATCGATTATCAGGTGGTTGTGACGAACAGCGGCAATGTGGATATCTCGGGCGTGGCCCCGGTGGACACCGGCCCGACATTTGATGGTACGGCCCATGCGGGCGCTGATCTGGTTTGGACAACGGGCGACAGCACGACGCTGGCCCCCGCAGACACCGCGACCTTCACTGCGACATATACGCTGGTGGCGGCGGATGTGGTGGCTTTGACCACGGCGGCAGATACGGCGACGGCGATTGCCAACAGCGCGACCGCGACCGGCACACCGATCAGCGGCAGCCTGCCGCCCGTGACGCCCAGCAGTTCGACCACAGGGTATACCGCAGCGCCCGGCATCAATGTTGAAAAGACCGCGAACACATCCGGGTTCAGCACACCTGTTACGGCGGGCGACCAGATCGCCTTTACGATCCGCGTGGCCAACACGGGCAACACCGCGCTGACCAATGTGTCGCTGAATGACAGTCTAACCCGGCGCGATGGCGCAACGCTGACCTTGTCGGTTCCCGGCACGCCCAGCTCCGGCGATGGGGGCGTGCCCGGCACGCTCGATATCGGCGAGACATGGGAATATCAGGCGACCTATACGCTGGTGCAGGATGATATCAACGCAGGTGGCGTCGAAAACACAGTGACCGGCACGGCGGATGTGCCGGGCGGCGGCACTGTGTCGGATGTCTCGGACGATGGCGATGATGGGGACGGCAACACCACCGACGACCCGACCCAGGTGAATATTGGCGCGTCGCCGACGATCACTCTGGCGAAAAGTCTGGCCGCCAGCAGCCCCAACCCGTTTGATACGGTCGGGCAAGTGCTGGCCTATGAGTTCCTTGTCACCAATACAGGCAACGTGACGATCACCGCGCCGGTCAGCATCAATGACCCGCTGATCGCGGGGCAGGGCACCGGACCTGTCAGTTGCCCGACCGGACCGATCCTGCCGACTGCCAGCATCACCTGTACCGGCAGCTATCAGGTCACCCAAGACGATTTGAACAGCGGAGAGGTCGTGAACGCGGCCACCGCCAGTGTCACCCAGCCTGTTGTGCCGGTGACGCCGGGCGGGCCGACCTCTGTCACCGCGACGGATGGGCCGTCGGGTGTGACGGTTCCGGCAGATGCCACCGCGTCCATCAGCTTCGGCAAGGCGCTGGCAGGCGCATCCGCCCTGACCTATGCGGCGGTTGGCGATCAGCTGACCTATGAATTCACCGTCACCAATGACGGCAACATCACTTTGGATGGGCCGTTCACCGTGGATGACGACCAGATCGGCAACGGGCTTGCCTGTGGCACCGGTCCGCTTTTGCCCGGCGCGAACGTGACATGCACCCATGTCTGGACCGCCGCGCAAGAGGATCTGGACGCCGGATCAGTGACCAATATCGCGTCCGCCGCGACAACGCAGGGTGGCAGCCCGGTTCAGTCGCCAACCGACACGCTGACCGTCAATGCCTCGACCAGCCCCGCGCTGACGGTTGACAAGACGCTGCAATCCGCCACGCCAGACGTCTTTGATGAAAACACTGAGCTTAGCTATCAGTTCGAGGTGACGAACACCGGCAACGTCACCATTGCCGGGCCAATCACCATCACCGACAACAAGGCGACGGGCATCACCTGTGCGCCGTTGACCAATGGAGAGTTGCTGCCCACCGAAAACGTCATCTGCACCGGTTCCTATACGATGGTTGCGGGCGATGTGGGCTTTGGGTCCGTCACCAACGTCGCCACCGCGACGGGTGATTATAACGGCACCGCTGTCACCTCGCCGTCTGATGATGCGATTTACCCGGTCACAGCGACGCCCGCGATCACCCTGACCAAAGACAGCGACCCAACGGACGTGACCTTTGTCGCCGAGGGCGATGTGATCACCTACAGCTATCAGATCACCAATGGTCCGACCGTCGCCCTGTCGGAAGACATCTCGATTGATGATGACAAGATCGGCGCGCCGTTCGTGTGTTACGATGCGTCGGTTAGTGGTGTGTTTGGGGTGAATGAAACCGCGACCTGTACCGCGCAATATACCGTTACCCAAGCTGACGTGGACGCCGGCGAGGTGACGAATATCGCCGTTGGCTCGACCACCTTTGCGCCGGGCACGCCGGACGAAACGCTGGTATTGTCGGGTCAGGCCACCAAGACCGTCCCGGCTGACACCGATCCGTCGCTGTCGATCAGCAAGACCATCACGGACGGCCCGCAACCTGATGCAGTCGCCGGAGATGTGATCGAATTCACCATCATCGCGACCAATGACGGCAACCAGACGATCGCAAACGCATCAGTGAGCGACCCGGATGTGGCCGCGCTGACCTGCACCCATCTTGGGTCGACCGTCACCGCACCTGTCACCCTGTTGCCGACCGAGACGATCACCTGCGTTGGTGACTATACCGTGACGCAAGCCGACCTTGATGCGCAAAGCAAGATCAACATCGCGAACGTGTCTGGCACCGATCCCACCGGGGCGACGGTGTCGGTCGACGGGCAGGTGACTGTTGCGCTGGTGGACAGTACCGCCGCACTTGAGCTGGAAAAAACCGTCACCCCCGCTGTGGCCCCCGGCACGCCGGTCTTCACGCAGGCAGGCGATACCGTCACCTTCTCGGTTCTGGCGCGCAACACGGGCAACGTGTCGCTGGAAAATGTGGTGATCACCGATGACCTTCCCGTGACGCCGACAAGCTGCACGGTGGGCGACCTTGCCGTCGGTCAGGCGCTGACCGTTTGCACCTTTACCTATACCGTGACGCAAGATGACGTGGATGCCGTGAACGGAGCCGCCCCGACCTATGGCGGGTTCACCAACATCGCGCGTGCCACGGCCAATGACGTGACGCCGGATGCCACGCCGATCACTGCGCAAGACGACGTGTTCGTGCGCGGCCCGGATCAGGCGCCCAGCTTCTCGCTTGCCAAATCGGCAGATGCGGCGCAGATCGCATCCGTTGGGCAGGTGGTGAATTACAGCTATCTGGTGACCAACACGGGCAATATCACGCTGACCGCCTTGCCGATCGTGGCGGACGACAAGATCGCCAGCGTTTCCTGCCCTGCGCTGCCGGGTGGAGAACTTGCACCGGGCGACGATCTGACCTGCACCGGCAGTTACACGGTGACGCAGGCCGACCTGAACGCAGGCAGCCTGACCAATATCGCGCGCGTGTCCTCGCCCGAAGTGCCTTTGCCTGTCACACCGGGTCCTGAAACGGACACCGTGACCTTGCCCGCCAACCGCACCGCGTCGGTGGATTTCGCCAAAACGGCCTCGATCACCTCAGGCGCGGCTGTTGGCGATGTGATCACCTATACCTACAGCGCGACCAACACCGGCAATGTGACATTGACCGATGTGGCGGTCAGCGACCAGCACACAAGCGCGGCTGGCACCGTGGCGCTGAGCGTCGGTGGTGATGCGATTGATACGGATGTCGCACCAGCCGGGGACAGCACAGATGCCGCCGCCGATGGCAGCTGGGATACGCTCGCGCCGGGCGACAGTGTGACCTTCACGGCCAGCTATACCGTCACGCAGGATGACGTGAACCAACAGGGGTCGCTGGACAACACAGCAAGCTTGACTGCCACACCGCCCGCAGGGCTTCCCCCTGTTAATGAAACCGACGGGCTGTCGATCCCGGTCACCGCCCCGACGCCGGGGATTACTGCGCTGAAGACGCTGGCGACCGGTGGGTTGTCTTCGCCCCCCGTGGCGGGCGAGACACTGGATTACACCATCACCGTCACCAACTCGGGCAATCAGGATCTGAGCAATATCAGCCTGATCGACGTGTTCCAACGGCTTGACGGATCGACCATCACCCCCGCCGCCCCGCCGCAATATGTCAGTGGCGATGTTGGCACGGCCAATGTGTTGGATGTGGGCGAGGCATGGACCTATTCCTTCCAACACGTGCTGACGCAGGCGGATATCGACGCAGGTGGCGTCAGCAACCAAGTCACCGCGCGCGGCCAGTCGCCCAGCAATGCGCTGGTGTCGGATGCGTCCGACGATGGCAACCCGGCCAATGGTGACGACAACCCGACCGTTTTGCCAATCGCCGTGACACCGGGGATCGAGGGGCAGAAAACCCTGACTTCGGGCAGCGGCGTGGTGGGCAGTCAGCTGGTCTTCCTGATCGAGGTGACGAATACGGGCAACGTGACGCTGACCAGTACCGGCATCCAATCTGACACGCTGACGCGAGTGGATGGCACACCGCTGACGCCCTCGGCCCCGTCGTTCGTTGGATCGACGCAAGGGTCTGGCGCAGGCACTCTGTTGCCCGGCGAGGTTGCCAGCTACGAGGTCCGCTATACGCTGATCCAAGACGATATTGACGGCGGCGGCGTGCGCAACAGCGCGACCGTCACCGGCACCCCGCCCAGTGGCGTGCCGATCACCGATGTAACCGATGACGGTGACGACGGTGACGGCAACACAACCAATGACCCGACCGAGGTTCTGATCACCCCGACCCCGGCGCTGTCGATGGTCAAGACGGTTGGGGCGGGATCGTCCAACCCCTATGACACCGTCGGCCAGCAGATCAATTATGACTTCGCCGTCACCAATGATGGCAATGTCACCCTGACCGATCCGATCACCATCGCGGATGATTTAATTGATGGGGCAGGGGGCAGTGTCACCTGTGATCCGCTGCCCGTGGGTGGGCTGACCCCCACCGCGACGCTGAATTGTGCCGGGTCTTATACGGTGACGCAGGACGATATCGACAACGGGTCGGTGACCAATACGGCGACGGCCTCCAGCGGGGCGACGACATCGGCACCTGACAGCGTGACGGTGCCGGCCGGCCAGACCGATGCGCTGACCCTGTTGAAAGTGGCAGACCCGGTGCCCGGCCCCGACTTCTTCGTCGGTGCCACGGCGACCTATACCTATACGCTGACCAATACGGGCAACACGACGCAGGTCGGGCCGTTCAGTATCGACGATAACCTGGTTGATGCGGGTGACATTACCTGCCCTGTCCCTGCGGGGAACGAACTTGCGCCGGGCGATGATCTGGTCTGCACCGGCACCTATACGGTCACCGCGACCGATGTGGATCTGGGATCGGTGACCAACCTTGCGACGGGTAGTTCGTCCACGACGACCTCGCCTCTGACGTCTGAAACAATTCCCGACCAAGGCGTTGCCGCCTTGTCGATCGACAAGCAGTTGGTCGCGGGCCCGGACTTCTCCGAAGTGGGCGATGTGATCGGCTATCAGTTCATCGTGACCAACAGCGGCACGCGGACCCTGATCGACCCGATCATCGTGCGCGACAGCATTCTGGGCGACATCACCTGCTGGACGCCCAACCCGCCCAGCGACCCGGATTTCCAAGCCGGGGAAGAGGCGATCTGTGTCGGTGACTACGTTGTGACGCAGCCCGATCTGGATCGTGGTTTCGTCTTCAACGAGGCTTACGCCGAAACCACCTATGGCCCTGGTGACACACCGGTGGTCAGCCCGCCGGACAGTGTGACGGTGGATGGCGACCTGACGCCGGACCTGACGCTGACCAAAACGGCGGCGACCTTGCCGGTGACGGCGGTCGGGCAGTCGCTGACCTATACGCTGATCGCCGAGAACACGGGCAACCAAACCCTGACGAACGTGTCGATCTCTGATCCGTTCGTGCCCGGCCTTCCCTGCACGACAGCAACACTGGCGCGTGGAACAACGCTGCAATGCACCTTCCCCTATACGGTCACGCAGGCGGATATCGACAGCGGCACCCTGTCAAACCGCGCTGATGTAACGGCGCAGAACCCGCAAGGCGCGCCTGTGACCACCTTTGCCACGCTGGACATCCCGATGCCCGCCGCCGCCCCGGCGATGGAGCTTGCGAAGGTTGCGACGCCGTCGCCCTTCGGCGCGGCTGGCAGCACGCTGACCTATCAACTGTCAGTCACCAACATCGGCAATGTGACCCTGTCCAATGTTGAGGTGAGCGATCCGATGGGCGGTGGCCAGATTTGCACGATCGCTTCGATTGCGCCCGGCGACACCACAGGCGGGTGCAGCTTTGATGTGACCGTCACCCAAGACATGGTCGATGCGGGCGAAGTTGTGAACAACGCCTCGGCCACCGCGACCGATCCGTCCAACACGCCGGTAAATGACACGGTCGAATTGACGACCCCCGGCCCGGCTCGCGGCCCCGCGCTTGAGGCGACGAAGGTCGTTCTGGGCGGGCAGTCGGTGGTTGGTGGGCTGGTGGATTACAGCCTGTCCATCGCCAATACCGGCAACGTCACGCTGCGCAATGTGAATGTCGTGGACCAGATGCAATCGCTGCAAGGCGCGGTCACGACGCTGGATGCGCCCTTTGCGCTGGACCCCGCCAGCGACACGGATAGCGATGGTGAATTGGATGTGGGCGAGGTCTGGACCTATACTGCCTCGGTCACGCTGCGCCAGATTGATCTGAACCATGCAGGGCTGTCCAATCAGGTCACCGTCACAGCCGATGGTCCCGCAGGTAGCGGGCAGGCGACGGATGTGTCTGATGATGGCGATGACAGCGACGGTAACACCGTCGACGATCCCACCATCTTCGATGTGGTCGTGGACCCGCAACTGACTGTTGTGAAAGCCGTTTTGACCCCGGGCACCCGTGCTGGCGATCAGGTGGTGTTTGAGATTACGGCGACCAACACCGGCAACCAGGACCTGACCGATCTAAGCGCGAGCGACACGCTGCTGCGCGCCGATGGCACACCGATCCCGGCAACTGCCACGCCGCTGTCTGTGCCCGCGACGCTGTCACCGACCGAGGACGCGGTTTGGCGCGTGACCCACACGCTGACCCAAGCGGATGTGGATGCAGGCGGGTTACGCAATAGCGCGGTTGTCAGCGGCCTGTCGCCCGATAGCTCTCCGGTCAGCGACCTGTCAGCCGATGATGATCCGCTGGACGGCAACAACACCGACGACCCGACCGAAATGCTGATCGCACCCGCACCGGGGATGGAGGTCATCAAGCGTGAAGTCTCTGCCGGAACTGCGGCAGGTGAGTCCGTTGTTTACGAGGTGACGGTTGAAAACACAGGCAATGTGACCCTGACGGGTATCGCGCTGACGGATCAACTGACCGCCATTGATGGCACCGATCCGCGCGCCCTAACGCCGGTGTTCAACAGCGCGGATGGCACGCCGCCGTCACCGGCTGGAACATTGCTGCCGGGCGAGACCGCGACCTATGACGTGTCCCACGTGTTGACGCAGGATGACGTGAACAAGGGCGGGGTGATCAACGTAATTACCGCAAGCGCCGCGACCCCGCTTGGCGGATCGACCTCGGATGTGTCCGATGATGACGGGGTGGGGACGGATGACCCAACCGTCACACCGATCGCCGCCGCCCCTGCGCTGGATGTGACGAAAACCGCCGGAGCGCCCTCGCGCCTGTTCCACACGGTCGAGCAATCGACCTTCACGATCACTGTGACCAACACCGGCAACATCACCCAGACGGGTATTCAGGTCGTGGACGATCTGGTGACGTTCCTTGCGCCTGCGACGCTGTTGTCCGCCGACTATCCGATCACGACCACGGCGGCAGATTTCGCGGGCGGCACCGCCAGTGCCACGTTCGATGGTGTGGGCGACACCGCACTTCTGTCCGGCGACCCAACGCTTGATCCGGGCGAGACGGGCACGATCACCGTCACCATGGTCTATTCCACCGCAAACGGCTTCCCGACCGCGCCGAACACGGCCAGTGCGACCTCGACCCAGTTGACCACGCCCAGCATCGGGCAGGGACCGCTGACGCCGAATGACAATGACGGCGACGGGATCCCGGATTATCAGGATTTTGACCCGACCGGCTATTTCTATTGCGAACAGGACGGGTCTGTTCTGACAGGCGGTCAGGTCAGCATTTCGGGTGGCGGGTTCACCCAAACCGGGGTGGGAACCAACGGGCCGATTGTCGTCACCGATGACGGCTCGACCGGGTTCTATCAGTTCTTTGTCACCGCGCCGGGCACATACACGCTGGCCGTGACCTATCCGCCGATTGGCACGCCATCGACGACGCGCACGCCCGGAGGCACGCTGGATACGACCACGCTGTTGCCGGCAAATCCGGCGCTGATCGGGTCGGGGACAACGGCGGACGGATTGACGCTGGCGGATTACACGGCCGGGGGCAATCCGTTCTACTTCACCTTTGATATCGAAGCGGGCGATCCCGAGGTTCAGAACAACAACATCCCGTTGATGGATTGCCGTCCCGGCGTGCCGCTTGTTGCCACCAAGGCGGCAGACCGCGACACGGCGGTGTTCGGCGAAACCGTGAATTTCACCCTGACGTTTGAGAATTTGTCCGGCGCGACATTCCGCGATACCCGTCTGGTGGACGAGCTTCCGCCGGGCTTGCTGTATACCCCCGGCACCGCACGGGTGAACGGCACGGCGTTGGAGCCGAACGTGACTGGCCGCCAACTGCGCTGGATCGAAACGCTTAGCGCGTCCGAGAAGGTGACGATCACCTTTGCCGCCCGCATCGCGTCGCGCGGAAACTTCGGCACGCTGACCAACCGCACATGGGCACAGGATGCGACCGGAAACGTGCTGTCGAACGTCGCGATGGCGGATATCGAAATCCGGCCTGAGCATGTGTTCGATTGCTCGGACGTGATCGGCAAGGTGTTCGACGACAAGAACCGCAACGGCTATCAGGATGGGCCGGGCACGTTGCCGGAACCGATCTTTGACGACAGCTTGTATGACGGCAGCAAAGGTAAGCTTGCCCCGACCGTTGAACACCCCAACACGTCCGAGCCGGGCTTGCCGGATGTGCGCCTTGTGTCGCCCAATGGCACGATCATCACCACGGATGATTATGGCCGCTTCTCGGTCCCCTGTGCAGCACTTCCCCGCACCATCGGGTCGAACTTCATGCTGAAGCTCGACAAGCGCAGCTTGCCCACGGGCTATCGCGTCACTACGGAAAACCCGCGGGTGATCCGCCTGACTCCGGGCAAGATTGCCAAGCTGAACTTCGGTGCCGCGATTGGCAATGTGGTCGATATCGACCTGACCCGTGCGGCCTTCGCCAATGGAACGACGCAGCCGAGCGCGGGGCTTGCGCGGGCTCTGACCTCGCTGATCAGCCAGATCAGTGACAAAGAGACGGCGATCGAGCTGACATATGTGCTGGGCGCAGGTGAAGAGCCGGCCACGGGACGCGCACGTCTGAGGGCCGTCAAGCAGGCGCTTCAAATCCAGTGGCACGGAAACTATCGCCTTGATGTGGGCACCAATGTGGTGCGCAGACAATGAGCGCGGTGAGGTATAAGATGATGTATCGATTGACCAAATTCACCTTGGCCTGCGGCGCTTTCGTGCTGGCGCTGATCGGGGCTGCGCGCGCGCAGGACGGGTTCAGCATCACCATCAACGACGAACAATTCGCAGGCGATCCGGCGGTGCAGACTGCCGTGCGCAAGATCGACCGGTCGCTCGCCGCCGCAGATTTGCAGGTCAAGTTCGACGGGCTTGGTGTGGTGCCGCGCCTGACGCTTTTGGTGCTGAACGACACGCCGCCAAAACCCGGTGAAACGATCGCGGTGCGTAGCGAGCTGAACTATCCCGCCTTCGTCACCCGTGGCGAACTGCGCGTGATCGACCCAAGCGCCCTTGGCGGCGCGCGCACGGTTCTGGTTGCGCCGATAGCCCCCAATGGGGATGCGCGCTTCACCATGCCCGAGGGGCCCGATCTTCTGGTCGTGCATCGCGTTTATGACCAGTTCGGGCGCTATGACGAAACCAACCCGATCAACATTGCGCCACTGTCCGACGGCAGTGCGGAAACCACGGAAGCGGAGGCTGGCGTCGACAATGCCGCGCGCCGCCGCATTCCCGTGCGCGGGGGTGCCGTGACCGTCAGCGGCAGCAGCGTTGCCCCCGGTTCCATGGTGCGAACCCTTGGCGAAGAAGTTAAAGCCGACCGTTCGGGCAGCTTCGTCATTCAGCGTATCTTGCCCCCTGGCGATCACCCCGTCGGCGTGCGCGTCGCAGGCGCCGCGCCGGGCTATATCGAGCGCGAGATCTCGATCCCCAACACCGAATGGTTTGGCACGGGACTGATCGACCTGACTTTCGGGCGCAAGCTTCAAGGCGGGGTAGGGGCCGCAGGGGGCTCGTTTGATCGCGACTACGGCTATGGGCGCATCGCGGGCTATGTCACCGGCAAGACCGCGACCGGTTGGGATTTGACCGCGCGCATCGACACCGGCGAAGACGAGTTCAAAAACCTGTTCAGCGGGTTGGACAAGAAAGACCCGCAATCGCGTGTGCGCCGGATGCTGATCGAAGACGGCTATCCGACCTATGGCGATGACAGCACGCTGATTGACGGCGCGCCGTCGGATGGCAAGATTTATCTGAAGCTGGCCAAGGATGGCAGCCATATCCTGTGGGGCAATTATAAAAGCCAGATCGAAAACAGCACCTATCTGCGCAACGAACGCACGCTGTATGGCGCGCAGGCGCTGTATCGGTCGCAAGCGCAAACCCGCAACGGTGAAAGCCGTCTGGCCGCCGAAATCTATGCCGCCAGCCCCGACCGCTTGCCCGGACGCGAGTATTTCGACGGCACCGGCGGGTCGATCTATTTCCTGACGCGCGATGATCTGACGCTTGGCTCTGAAACCGTCTCGGTCGAGCTGCGCGACAGACGCACGGGGCGGGTGATCGCCACAACCCAGCTTGTCTATGGCGTGGATTACGAGATTGATTATAGCCAGGGCGTCGTCACCCTTTCTGCGCCCCTGAGCGGTTTTGGAACCTCCAGAAATCTGATCACGGAACCGGGCGGCGATCAGGTTTTGCGCCTTGCCGTGCAGTATGAATACACTCCCAGCGCCACCGAAATTGACGGTGTTTCCTATGGTGGACGGGTGGAAAGCTGGGTCAGCGACAGCGTGCGGGTTGGGCTGACGGGCATGGTTGAACAGACCGATATTGCCGACCAAACCGCGATTGGTGGCGATGTGCGTCTGCAATTCGGCGAAGACAGCTTTGTCGAACTTGAATACGCCGAAACCGAAGGTCCGGGCTTTGGCTCGTCGATCAGTTCGGATGGCGGGTTGATCGTGACGACCTCGACCACCGCGGGCACCGTGGGCGGCACCGGCGAGGCATGGCGGCTGCGCGGGCAGGCTGAATTTGCCGATCTGGGCGTGGATATACCCGGCCGCGCGACCGGCTATTACGAAAAACGCAGCGCGGGCTTTTCCACGCTGGACTACCAGATTGTCAATGACGAAGAGCTTTGGGGTGTCACGCTGGAGGTTGAACCGACCGAACGGCTTGCCTTCCGCCTATACGCCGACGACTACAAGGACAGCACCGGCAAGACATTGACCGAGGTCGGGGCAGAGTTGACCTTCAAGGCATCTGAGCGGATCACGCTGGATTTCGGGGTCGAGCATCTGGATCAAGTCACCCCCGGTGGCGATGCGGATGAAACCGGAAGGCGCACCGACGCGGCGGTTCGTCTGACCTATAAGGTCAGCGACGACCTAAGCTGGCATATATTTGGCCAGCATACGTTAAGCCGCGCGGGCGGGCTTTTGCGCAATGACCGGTACGGCGCCGGGGCCAGCCTGCGCTTTGCGCAAAACTGGACAGTCGAAGGCGAAGTGTCCGACGGCACCCGTGGCATCGGCGGCAAACTGTTGCTGACCTATCAAAGCGATGGCTATGACAGCGCCTATTTCGGCTATGAGCTTGATCCGGGGCGAGAGTTGTCAGGCATCGATCTGACCGGAGCCGACAGCGGGCGGTTCGTACTTGGCGGCAAGCGTCAGGTCAGCGATTCAGTCAAGCTTTACGGTGAAAATACCTATGACATCTTTGGCCGTCACCGGTCACTGGTCAGCGCGTATGGCGTCGAATACGCCCATAACGAAGCGCTCAGCTTTTCGGCGGGGTTCGAGACGGGTCGCATCAAAGATCGCACCGAAGGTGATTATGACCGCAATGCCTATTCCGTGGGCGTGCTGTATGACGACGGCAACGCGCTGAGCTTTGCGGCCAAGGCGGAATTCCGTCGCGACCGGGGTGTCAGCGCGGGCACGATCCGCGATGCGGATGCGTGGCGGGTCGCGGCGTCGGGGCAGTACAAGTTTAACGAAAGCCACCGGCTGGTCTTCTCAGCCGACCACACCAATGTGGAAAGCGTCAGCCCGACGCTGGACAATGGCGTCTATACCGATGCAGTGCTCGGCTATGCCTATCGCCCGATCAACCATGACCGCCTGAACATGTTGTTCCAGTATCGCTATTTCCACGACTCGCTGGGTCAGGTGATCGACCAGACCGGCGAACGCGGCCAGCGTCAGGAAAGCCATATTTTGTCTTTGGACGTGGAATATGACCTGAACCGCTTCTGGACAATCGGCGGCAAGCTGGGTTTGCGCAAATCGGTATCATCGCCCAGTGCCGGTGTCGCCTTTCAGCAAAATGATGCTGGTCTGGCGGTGTTGAATGCGCGGTATCATTTTGTGCATAAATGGGACCTGCTGATTGAAGCCCGCCATCTGGAAGCCAGGCAGGCGGGACTGTCGGAAACCGCATTCCTTGGGGCGGTCTATCGTCAGATCGGGGACAACGCCAAGATCGGTGTCGGGTATAATTTCGGCAGTTTCAGTGATGATCTGACCGACCTGACCTATGACGATGAAGGCGTGTTCATCAACGTCATCGCCAAGTTCTGACGGTCGGCAGTTGTACTGGTTCCAAATGATTGGGCAGGTTTTGTTGTTACTCAAGCTACTTTCTTCTCCTGCCGATTGGATTGGTTTTTTTGATTTTCAGCATATGTATTGCGGCTAGCGGTGGGCTAGCAAGGACGAGGTTTAGGCGTTTGCGATTGTAAAACTTGATCAACCTGCCGACACCAGCCTTTGCGTCAAGCCGTTTCGCAAACGTGCAAGCAGAAGAGTTCGTGCTTCAGCGCCCACCATAACCGTTCCACGAAGATGAGATCGATTAATCGACCATTTCCGGCGATCGAGAGAAAGCTGTATTGAAACGCTAAAGAATAAGGCTTGGTTGCTGACTTTTTCTTCGACGCTGTATTCGCGACCATCATAGTCTTGGTCTGCTTAGTCTGCGATGTGTGAGTTCGAAACTTAAATCGTAATGCACGCCTGATGAATGTCGGCAATGTGTGAGCCGGCGTTGCATTGAGCAGCTGTGGTTAACGACAGAAATGGGCCGGTCACGCTGGTCTGTCATGTGCATCGGTCGCTGCGTTGAGAGGCAAGACAACTGCCTATCACCGTCATGGTCGTTTCGTGCGAAATCAGTTTAAGGGTTCGAACCGGACATTCGCGGTTTGACCACAAACATCCGGTTCGTGGTGAATTGGGTCAGTTTATGACGCAAAGGTCAAGTTCGTCTGACGTCCTACAGAAAGTGTGGAACGTCACGAACCTTTGACTCTCTTGGAAGCCAAAACTTCAAGAAACCGGAAAATCACGCCATTCAATTCTGACCCAAACGTCAAGCATTTCTGACCCAGCACATAAAGCGGCCTTTCGTTGATGCTGCGGCGAAGGTCTCGACTGAGCCCCAGACCTACAAAATTCTGCAACGCGGTGAATGTCTGCTTTTAGACCCATAAACAGCTGCATCAGTTCGTGATTGACAGATTCATATCCCGCCGGTTATGAGTAAATCATAACTAAAGGGCTATTCGTCATGTCGCATCAACACGACACAGTCTTCCGATCACTCTCGGACCCGACCCGCAGGGCGATCTTCGAGCGCCTGTGTCTTGATGGCGCGCAAAATGTCCTGGCACTGACCGAACACGCCGGGATTTCCCAACCGGCCGTCTCGAAACATCTGGCTGTCCTCAAACAGGCAGGCCTGGTCAGTGGACGGCAGGAAGGGCGTCAAACCCGCTATGTCGCCAATGTCGAGGCACTGGCACCGCTTGTCGATTGGACGCGAACCATGAGCCGGTTCTGGGATGCCAAGCTCGACGACCTCGATGATCTTCTGAAAAGGATGGACCAGTGATGGAAACCGAAACGAAAACGCGCACGGTTGTCAAGGAACGCGTGCTGCGCCACGCACCGGGAAAGGTCTGGCGCGCGCTGACACAAAAGCACCTCATAGAGGAGTGGCTAATGAGAAGCGATTTCAAACCCGAGATCGGCCACCGCTTCGATCTGGAAGCCGAATGGGGCAAAGTGTCCTGTGAGGTTCTGGCCGTCGAACCTCTCAAGACTCTTTCCTATTCTTGGGCAGCGCATGGGCTGGAGAGCGTCGTGACGTGGACCCTGGCGGAATCCGCCACCGGCACGCATCTGAGAATGGAGCAATCGGGCTTCGGCCCCGGTCAGGACCAAGCTTATCACGGGGCCACTGCCGGTTGGACACAATTCCTTGACCGGTTGGAGGAGGTCATTGCCGATCTCGACAAGGGGGACGGCCAATGAACATTGTCCTCTGGATTCTTCAGGCGCTGCTGGCCCTGCACACGGCCATCGGTGCCGGATGGAAGCTCTTCAACTCTGAGCAGGCCGTGCCGACTCTGACCGCCCTGCCTCACTGGGTCTGGACGGTCCTGATCCCGTTGGAACTGATCTGCGCCGCTGGACTCGTCATTCCGGCTCTCGCACCATCACTGGGATGGCTGGTTCCGGTTGCAGCCATCGGAATCGCTCTGGAAATGCTGGTGTTCTCCGGCGTTCACCTGCGCGCTGGAGCCGAAGACAATGGACCGATGTACTACTGGCTGGCAGTCGCGACTGTCTGTGCGGTGATCGTGCTTGGACGACTGTTCGTCGCGCCGCATTGAGACTGAAGGACAACAGGCATGACAGGCGATCCCAAGGTCAACGACCTGCTGAGCAAGAAAAACTGGAAGGACGAACGGCGCAAACTGCGCGACGTCATCCTCGACTGCGGCCTTGAAGAGCGCGTGAAATGGGGCTCTGCCTCACTTTGTGTGGTCAAACGGTAGCATTCTTGCCCGCAACAATTCTGGGCCGGCCCGACCGTACATGGCGCGTTTGAGGGTTTTCAGGCGGTTGATCTGACCTTCCGCCTGGCCGTTGCTCCAAGGCATCTCAATCGCGTTTTTGACCGCATCGAAGTCCCGGTTCAATGTGCGGGCAAAGCGCACGATCGGCACCAACTCGGTTTCGATTGCGTCGTCGATCCATGCAGGGAGCGGGCCTGCGTCGCGCCCACGCATGATACCGTTGAACCGCATGGCGAGGCTGCGCATCGATACGAAGGCGGGAGAGCGGGTCTTGAGAGCATCGACTTTACGCGCCTGATCCGAGGTGAGCTTGCCGCGCGGTTTGATGCACAGCGCGGCCGCGATGACCGGGGAGATCGCGTGCCCCGTTTCCGGGTCCCGAACCGGCTCCAGGATCTTGTGTTCTACCTTGGGATCGCTCGCTTGCTGTTCGGCTCTGCGCCAACCCGCCAGCAGCCGCTGCAAATGCGACTGGCTCCCCTCGTAACCACGCTCTTGGATCAGACTGAAAAGGGCGCTGCCAGTTCGAATGCCCTCCTTCCAGCTTTGGCTCAGGAACTCTTCAAAATACCATGGCGAACTCGGCTTCAAAGCGGCCCGCCTGCGGTCCGGTGGTGTTTCGAACTGCAGCCATTTCGCGATGCTGCGACGCGGAAACCCTGTTCGCCGCCCGATCTCGCTGCAGGAAAGTCCCTGATTTCGGAGCGCATGGATGGTGGTGAAAATCTCTTCCCGGGACGTCCTGTGCGCAAGGCGGGACTTCAAAAGGCTTCCGGCTGCGGTGATGTTGTCGGCGTCGGACAGCAGCGCCCTGCCGGTGGCACGGCCGTGAAGGTTCATCTGCTCCTCGATGGCCTGCCGCAGGTTTTGCACGATATGGAACCGGTCGGCGACCTGCTTTGCCTGCGGTGCCCCTTGCCGGGCAGCCTTGGCGTAGAGACCGCACCGATCTCTGCTGATCACTTCCACCTCGGGGTGTCGCTTTAGCCAGTTGGTGCAGGTGACGACATCTCGATCCTCGAGGATGTCGATGACCACGCGACGCTCCAGATCCACGATGATCGTGCCGTAGGTTTGCGATTTCCGCCAGCTCCAATCGTCGATCCCGATGATTGTCGGCGCCTCGGTGGTGCCTTGAGCACACCTTTTCAGCTGCCTGAGCACCGTGTCATCGCTGACCCCAAGGCCCAAACGATGCAACAACCGCTCCGCAGGCCGTCCGCCTGTCGCATGCCCAAGATGGCCGACAATCTCCCCTACACGCGAAGTACGACGTGCAAATGGACGCGCAATCGAGCTGATCTGGTCCGAGAAAGTCCGGCGCGGGCAAGCAGGCGCCAAACATCGCCAACGGCAAACTGCGAGATCAACCGTTACCGCGTCTCCATGCGCGGGATAATCCTGCAGCCACCGACGCCGCCAGCCATGACGTCGGCGTGAATGCAATCCACAGTCTGGGCAAATGCCGTTGGGTGCCAAGACGCCAGATACAATCCACCCGCCGGATTCACTTCGTTCAACGCTTTGAACTGCAACATCGCTGCCCGGCGACCAGTGCTTCTTCGAACTCACAACTATCCCTCCTGAATTTTCCAGTTTCAGGATAGTTGCGCCACACAAAGTGAGGCAGAGCCGATTTAAGGGCAACGCGACACGAAGGGTCTAATCCGTGAAGTGACGGGGCAGGGACGGTTTCGGATGTGGAGTATTGCGATTTAGGCCGACCAGCGGCCAGTCGAAATCTGTTCCAGTTTCGAGCGCTCTGATTACAGATTATCCTTTATTGCATCACCCCAAAGTCAGCACCATCTCCTCCGAGAGCGACAAGTCCGGAATATGCAGGTTCTCAGGTGCCGGGCCTTTGCGAATGCGCCCAGCCGCGTCATAATGGGAACCGTGACAGGGGCAGAACCAACCCCCGAAATCCCCCGCCCCATCCCCCAGAGGGACACAGCCCAGATGGGTACAGACACCGATCATGACCAGATATGCCTCGTGACCCGCAATGGCCCGGTTCTCATCGCTTGCCAGCGCATCGTCGGGCAGATTTGGGTTGCGCGCCGAGCTGTCAGGCAGGTCAGAGACCGCCTGTGCCCGAGCCTGAGCCATTTCTGCCTCCGTTCGATGACGGATAAAGACAGGTTTTCCGCGCCAGTTGACGGTCAATTGCGTTCCGGGCGCGAGATCGGAAATATCAACAGTGATCTGTGCCAAGGCGCGGACATCGGCGGAGGGGTTCATCTGGTTCACCAGTGGCCAGAGCGCAGCCCCTGTTGCCACGACCCCTGCCCCGGCCGTTGCGTAATACAGGAAATCCCTGCGGGCGGTATTCTCTGACGCTTCCATCATCGGGCATGTGTCCGTGCCTCCCGCGCTGGAAGGTCAACACGCGAGATGTAACGTTTTGTCAGCGCACCTCTCTACGGATCATCAAACAGGCCTTGTCGGCGCATTAATGGTGCGGGCCCGCGCCTTTTGCCATCATGAGGTGGTGCTCCTGGTGATGCGCCCCGATGGTCATCAGACCAAAGAAACCAAGTCCCTGAATCTGCGCGGCATCGCCATCGACACTGAGCGCCACGCCATCTTCTAAGTCCTCTGTCACAACGTCCCAGCCGGTCTCGGCCGCGAGAAAGGGCGCATGGGCGGGCACCATGGCGCGGATGGCCTCGAGAACACGGGGGGTGCCCCGAATCTCGAACCGGGCCCCTTCCGGCCGCAGGGTGCGGGCGACCACGGCCTCTTGGGTCAGAAGGTCCATATCGACCAGATGGCGGCGCAATCCGTCAATATCGACCCGCTCCCAATCCGTCTCGGGATCGGCCTGCAGGATCGTTACGATTTCCGCCAAGGCGGCAAAGGCCGATTGCCCGGTTTCCTGCGGTCCGCCCATGTCGTGACCAGCCGCGGAATTGGCGTGCTGCGCGGCCACGGGTGCGGCCATCACTATGGCAAGGACGAAGGGAATGAGACGCATGGACAGGTCCTTCAATGGGGTGGTGTCATGTTTACGCTAGCAGGGGCGGATGCATCGTAATATGATTTCAATCATATGTTGCCAAACCCCTATGATCATATCCCGAGCTCAGCCCTGCGCCCAATCTCCGGCGCGGTTGGAGATACCGTATTTCACCAAGGCGACCCCACCCACGGTCTCTATGTCGTGCAAACCGGGCGCGTGCATCTCGAGCGGGTCGGTCCAGATGGCGAGCGGTTCATCATCCACCGTGCCCAAGCCGGAACAAGCTTTGCCGAAGCTTCGGTGTTTTCGGAGGTCTATCATTGCGACGCAGTCATTGTTGAGGCCGGGGCGCTGATCCGGATCGACAAGGCTTCCGTATTGGCCGCTTTTGCCGACCCGGCATTTGCCCGCGCCTATGGCCGTCAGGCGGCTCAACAGATACAGGCGCAGCGACAGATGCTGGAGATCGTCGGCATTCGGCGCGCAGAGGACCGGGTGATGGCAGGGTTGATCGCAGGCTTGCTCGAAGGCTCCATCGTCGAGTTTGCCGCTCGGTTACAATTGAGCCATGAGGCGACCTACAGGGCGCTGCGAAAGCTTGTGCAAGACGGACGGGTCATGAACCCGTCCCGCGGGATCTATCACCTGCACCCATGACCTGATCAGCTGTGGCTCGCGAAGACCGAGGTCGCGCCGTCGGAGCCAACAAGCAAGGTGTCAAAAGCGTCACCGGCCCCGGGACCGCCCATGCCGGGCGAACTCATCGGCATGCGGGGGACAGTCAAACCGCGCGCCATCGGTTGCTCTGCTAGCAGCCGCGTGATGTCCGCGGCAGGCACGTGGCCCTCGATAAAATAGTCGCCCACGACCGCCGTGTGACATCCAGCAAGTTCCGGTGCAATTTGCAGCCGATCTTTGAACGCATAAAGCGCATCCTGATCGACGTCCTGCGCCTCGACCGCGAAGCCCGCTTGCCGGACATGATCGACCCAAGCGGTGCAGCATCCGCAGGTGGGGGTTTTCAGGACTTTAATGACCGGTTCCGTGTTGGCCAGTGCTCGCAGGGGGAGTGTGGCAGCCGCTCCGGCCAGCAAGAACGTACGTCGTTTCATCATGTGTTCCTTTTTGAGTTACCCGAGACCCTAGAACTGTGTTTTCGAGAGTCCAGAGGCTGTTCCTGCTCTGTCGGCGTGAGGGTGGATGTATCCAGGGCGTGTCCGCTTGCTGGCCCGCGAAGGGGCTGGATCAACATCCTGTCGACCCAGAGGTCGCGCGTCGTGCGAAACTGCTCGATACTGATCGTCATTCCCTCGTGGCCCTTCGCGGGCTGGGCTACGTAAGTACCCATGAGGCGGTCCCACCACGGCAGGTTGAAGCCGTAGTTTGAGTTGGTTTCGCGCGGATCGACAGAATGATGCACGCGGTGCATGTCGGGTGTGACGACGATCCATCTGAGCCACCGGTCGACCGGTCTCGGCAGGTTGATGTTGGCATGGTTGAAGAGGGCAGTGGCGTTGAGGATGATCTCGAACAACAAAACCGCGACGGCGGGCGGACCAAGCGCTGCCACCAGGGCGAGCTTGATCGCCATCGAGATGAGGATCTCAATCGGATGGAAGCGTAATCCAGTGGTTGCGTCGAAGTCGAGATCCGCATGGTGCATCCGGTGCAGGCGCCACGGGGCCGGGACGGCGTGGAACATGACATGTTGCAGATAGATCGCCAGATCGAGCAGCAGCATGGACAGGATCACAGCCAACCCGAAAGGAGCCTCGATAATGTTGAACAGGCCCCAGCCCCGCTCCTCGGCCAGGACCGCCAGACCGACGGCCAGGATTGGGAAAGACAACCGGAGGATCGCCGTATCGATCACGACAAGTGCCAGGTTGTTCGACCAACGGATGACACGCGGAATGTCACGCCGCCGACGCGGGGCGGCGAGTTCCCAAAGCGCCATGGCGGCCAGCACACTCAAAAACGCCGTCAGACGAATCTCCGGCTCTGCGGCTAGTATTATGTCCATCACAGTCTACGGCCCTTCTGTGTTAGGGCTTGGGTGCGGATGCGCATCTCGCACATCAGTCTTTTCTTGCGCAGCCTTTGCAGCCGCTATCTGGACTATATCAAGATCCCGCGCGTGGCGCTCGTCGAGACACTCTGTTTCGAGCTGCAGCGTGACCATGTGAAACCCATGCTGTTCCGTCAGCCGCCGATAGGCCCTGTTCAGCAAATCCGCGGCCTCGGCGGGTGACTGATGGCGGATATGGGCGGAAAACGCGTGTTTGCCGCTGGTCAGCGTCCAGGCATGCACATGGTGAACATCCAGAACCCCGTCCTGCCCGTTCAGGTCCGCTGTTACAGCGTCGAGATCCGTTCCCTCGGGCGTGCCTTCCATGAGAATGTGGACCGCTTCCTTGATTACGCCCACAGAGGCCCAGAGGAGAACCACCCCGAACGCCATGCCGAGAATCGGGTCAATCGCCAGAAAGCCGGTGAACTCGATCACAAGGGCGGTGACGATGATCAGGAGGCTGCCGACAAAGGTCTGGATGATGTGCCAGAGCGCGCCACGGGCATTCAGATCGTCCTTGCTCGATTGCCACATCAGCGCCAGAGAGACCACTTCCGTGACCAGGCCCCCGAAGGCGACCCAAAGCATGGGGCCTGTGGCCAGGTGGATCGGGTCTCCGAGCCGCATCGCGCCCATCCAGATCACCAGAAGCGCCATGCCGAGAAGAAAGCCGCCATTCACCAGCGCCCCGATGATTTCGGCGCGGTACCATCCGAAACTGCGCGTCGAATCCGCTGGACGGCGCGCAATCCGCTGCGCGGTGATGGCCACGAGAACGCCGCCAACCGCCGACAGGGTGTGAAACGCATCCGACAGGACGGCAATCGAGCCAGTCCAGAGCCCGACGGCCAGTTCAATCACGAAGTAGACGCCGGTGAGCCAGGCCGAAATCACAAGGGCCTTGCCGGAACTCGGCATGTGCCCGGCGTGAGAATGACTGGCCATATCAGCTCTCCTCCCGTTGTGTACCGGTCTTTCGCGTCGCGGCGAAGAGAACCGACAGGCCGGTAAAGCCACCGAGCGCAAGCGCGGTCCATGTGGCAGTGCGGGCATCTCCGTTCAACGCCTGGCTGCCCATGTGAGCGAGCAAAAAACTCGCTGGAATAATCCCGGCCATCGTGGCCAGCGCGAACCTCCAAAGATGCAGCTTGCTCAGACCTGCGGCGTAACTGATCATATCGAAGGACAGAAACGGCAGCAGGCGACTGCCGAAGACCAAGAAGGTCAGAGTGTTCTGCGATCCGAACAGGCCTGTGTTAATCTTCTGACCGAGATGACGCTCAACGAAGGGACGACCGAGACCGCGGGCCAGACCAAAAGCGGCAAGCGCACCGAGTTCCGCGCCAAGAACGACAAAGAGTGTCCCGAACGTGTGCCCATAAGCCGCTCCGGCGGCGAGTGCGATCGGCGCCGAGGGCAGGGGGCTTGCGACGATAGCGATTGTCATAAGCGCCACGATAACAATTGGTCCGGCAAGACCTGCCGCCTCGATCCAGCGGTCAATTTCCGCGCGATCAGGCAGGCGAATGTCAACGCCAAGGACGTCCGGGAAGGCCAATGCGACGACTCCCATCAGGAACACCGCAATAAGAAGGATGCGCATCATCATGGATCAAAACACGGCATAGAGCAGAACGAAGAACGTCGCTGCCAAAAGGTCAAAGGCCACGCAGAATGGAATATACCAGTTCGGAATCCGGGCGAGACGATAAGAATTGTGGTGTGACATGTCCCAAAGGGCGTGCAGGGCCAAGCCCAAGGGAAGGAAAGCCCAATGCCATATCAGCCCCAAAAAGGCTGCCGAGCCGAACAAAAGGGCGACGGCGAGCTCTGCCCAGAACACGCGCGCTCTGCCGTCCGCGGCGCCAAAGCCGATATAGGCACCGCCAATCAAAGCAAGCGTGATCGAAGCAAGAGCTATCGAGCTCTTTTCATCCAAAAACAGGTGAGCCGGCATTGTGAGCAAGACAAACAACACACCAACCCATACGGGAGATTTCAAGATATCCCCGTGTCGATGGTGCGATACGTGATCGCCTGTCTTTTCGAAAATCTGTGCCATGGCTTTGTACCTAGGGATTCCAGCAACTGGAAGGTCAAGGGCTATTCATCCACGCGCGCAACGCAGCGCTCACTCAACCGTTCCACGGTGAGGTCAAAGGACCGATATTGGGGCGTATTCGACGCTGACGCCCGGCTCATGTCCGACGCGCGTGGCGATTTTTAGTCATCTTTCGCCTTCTGCCAGACTTGCTGGCAGGCTGAGTAAAGAAACGTCGCTGACCAGGTCAGCAACATGAAGCCCAAAAGCGATTGCAGCATCAGCAAAAGTCGAAAGGGCCCGACCACCTCTATGGACGAATAGCCAAGGGTCGAGAATGAGATGCCCGTAACATAGAGAACATCCTGAAACATCGACGGGCTGTTGCTGAACGATTGCTGCAGAACGCTTGCCACCACCATCGTGTTGAACACGGCGAGCGTCACAAGTTCCAATACGTGCAGCAACAGCAACGCGGAAAACATCAGGATGATCCGAAAGCCGGAGCCATCCGACCGCTGCGGGGAAAACTTCAGAATGCCCGACAACGCATAATGATGGACAATTCCCATCACGATCGCCGCGCATATTCCGACAAACATGGCCATCAACTCGGTCATACACCCAAACCCGTCTTCCTGTTCAAACAGGTCAATTTGACCATACATCAGGCGTTTAGCACAACGGGACCGATTGATTCTTCACAGGTCAGGCCAACGCGGAGGGCAACCCGTTCAGGGCGACATCCACTGGAACGGTCGGCAAGTTCGATGCGATCCAGCCAGGCCCTTCGCCTGATCCCAACATCCCTTCCGAGATATCGGCGTAGCCCGAATAGCCAGCTTGACTTAACGCTCGAAGCAGCGATGCGGAGCGTCCGCCAGTAGCGCAGATCAGTCCAACAGTGCGATCACCGCTCAGTTCCTTCGCCCTGAACAATCGGTCCGGAAAACCGGACGCGTGCATGCTTATCGGCCATACACCAGCACCTACGCCGGTTTCTTGCCACTCTTCATGCGTTCTGACATCGATGATCCGCGCCGTATCTGATAGAAGCGCGTCAAAGGCATTCTCTGCCGACCAGACAGATCGGCTCTGCGCCAACAGCGGTGACGCCGTGACGGTCAGCACCATCATATGAGCACCCAGAACGAAACGGCGCCGGTTCAAATCAAGAGCCATATTCGAAAACCTCATCCTTTGATCGGTTGCGATCCCAAAGGGCACATAACATACCCGCGACGCTACCCGGGAGCACGATACGGTGCAGGCACAGATTTGTATCCATCTGTAGCAAGGGACTGACCTGATACAAACGGCTACAATTCTACCCATGAAACACGGTGCAACGATGATCTAGGAAGGACGCCATGGGACCGCCACCTCATATCCTTATCGTGGACGACCACGCTCAGATACGCGAAAGCGTCGCGCGCTTCCTGGAGAAGAATGGAATGCGCACGACCGTCGCCAGGGATGCCGTGGAGATGGATGCCAAGCTAGCCACCGGTCACTTCGACCTCCTCGTGCTCGATGTCATGATGCCGGGCGAGGACGGTTTGTCGGTTTGCCGCAGACTTGCGCCAGAGGGTGATCTTCCGATCATCATGCTGACGGCGCTTGGTGAGGAAACGGATCGGATCGTGGGGCTGGAAATCGGTGCGGACGATTATCTGGCCAAGCCGTTCAATCCACGAGAACTGCTCGCCCGCATCAAGTCGGTTCTTCGGAGAAGCAACCGCAACGAACCTGTGGCCGGAAGCCTCGCTGGCAGGAAAGTTAGTTTTGCGCATTGGATACTGGATACCGACCGGCAGGTGCTGATCGATGAGACCGCCACAGAGACGCCATTGACGACCTCCGAGTTCAAATTGCTGGCGGTCCTGCTGGAACGCGCGAGGATGGTGCTCAGCCGTGACCAATTGCTTGACCTGACCGCTGGTCGGACGGCAGGCCCGATGGATCGCACCATCGACAATCAGATCAGCCGCCTCCGCCGCAAAATCGAGCCGGATGTACTTAGGCCCAGTGTCATCAAAACGGTGCGGAACGGCGGATACTGTCTGGCTGCCGATGTCGAGGATGCGCCGTGATGCGCCGTGCGATGAGGTCTCTGAGCGGCCAGTTGATCTTGCTTGTGGTCGCGGTACTTGTCATGGCCCAGGCGATCAGCCTGTTCCTGTTCGCTGACGAGCGCAGCCTTGCGATCCGTGCTGCATTGGGGTTTGAGGCCGCGGGTCGCGCAGCGAATGTCGCGCGGTTGATCGAGGAGGCTCCGTTGGATCTGCAGGACTCGATCCTTCGCGCGGCGAATTCGCCTCTGATCCGGTTCGATCTGTCGGACGCTCCGATCGTGGATCACACCGGTCACTCGGACGGCGGCATCGTGGAAGCGCGAATACGCGCCCTGATGGACGACAGCTACAGCCGGGACATTCGCATTGAATTGCACGAGGTCGAAGGCGAGTTGCGGCCCCTTCCCAACCTCTCGGACGAGATGACGGAAATGCATCTCGCGATGATGCGCGGAGAGTTGACGGCGGTTGAAATGAACCTGTCGATCGCCATCAAGGGAGCGCGCTGGCTGAATGTCGGAACGCGGTTCGAGCGTCCGCCAATCCAATGGCCTTTCTATTCGATGCTGACCTTCGGAATTTCCGCCGGACTGCTTCTGGTGGCGATCTTCTGGTTTGTCTTGACGCGCCTGACACGTCCTCTTCGGACACTGTCCAAGGCCGCGGACCATCTTGGCCGAGGCGAAGATGTGGGCGAATTGACGGTCGCAGGACCGACCGAGGTCAAGGACCTGACCGTCGCCTTCAACCGCATGCAACGACGGCTGACCCGGTTTGTCAGTGATCGTACACGTATGCTCGCAGCCCTTGGCCACGATTTACGCTCGCCGTTGACTGCCATGCGTGTCCGCGCGGAGCTGGTTGACGAAGAAGAGACGCGGGACAGCCTCATCGCATCGGTCGAAGAGATGCAGAGTATGGTCGAAGCGACGCTCACCTTTGCACGCGGCCTTACCGGATCCGAAGGTGCCGAAGTGGTCGATCTGCGCAATTTTCTGGACAGCTTGTGCAGCGATATGGCGGCACACTGCACCTTTGCCCCGAGTGATGATGTTGCCGTGCGGCTTCGACCCAACGCGTTCCGAAGGGCACTGAGGAACTTGCTTGAGAACGCCGTTCGCTACGGTGGTGCCGCAAAAGTCAGCTGGGCGACCCACGGTTCGAACCTCGTACTCAACATCGATGACAATGGGCCCGGCATTCCCGTCGACCAGTTGGAAAAGGTCTTCGATCCGTTCTATCGCCTCGAGCAATCGAGGTCTCTGGAAACGGGCGGTTATGGGCTTGGGCTCTCAATCGCGAGGACAATCGTCCAATCCCATGGCGGCGATATCCAGCTGGTCAATCAGAACAGCGCGGGTTTGCGCGCTGTTGTCACCATCCCGTTGGATGAAACCGAACTGATCGAAGGAGAAACAGATGAAACTGAACGCGTTGATCCTGCCGTTGCTGGCCAGCTTGCCCGCCAGCATGGCGCGAGCTGATGGTCCAGGCTCCTGGACAGGTCACATGTGGGGCGGAGGCTATGGCTTTATGGGCGGCTTCATGATGCTCGCCTTCTGGGGCGCCGTGATCGCATTGATCGTGTTTCTGGTGCTCAGGCTGCGGGACAATGGCACCCGTCCCCCGGACTCGGACGCGCAGGAAGCGCTCCGGCGCCGCTTTGCGAATGGGGAAATCGACGAAGAAGAGTTCCATCGCCGCAAAGCAACGCTCGACGAATAGACCCCGCCGCGGACGCCAAAGCCGTCCGACGCGACGCCCACCGACACTGGATAGGAAAGAACGCCATGGTCCCGGAAATTGGTCACTTCGCACTGGCCCTCGCGCTTGCGCTTGCGCTTGTTCAAAGCGTTCTGCCGATTGCAGGTGCGTCGCGTGGAAACGCCGTCTGGATGAAATCCGCCCAGGCGACGGCAATAGGACAAGTGCTGTTTGTGGCCATAGCCTTCGCAGCGCTGATGCAGGCCTTCATCGTCAGCGACTTCACCGTCAGGAACGTCGTCGAGAGTTCCCATTCGCTCAAGCCGATGCTCTACAAGGTGGCCGGGACCTGGGGCAGCCATGAGGGTTCGCTGCTGCTCTGGATTCTGATCCTCGCGGTGTTCGGCGCGGGCGTCGCCTGGTTCGGATCGAACATCCCCGCCGAGACCAAGGCGCGCACCTTGTCGGTGCAGGCGTGGATCAGTGTCGGCTTCCTGTCCTTCCTGCTGCTGACGTCGAACCCCTTCGAGCGGGTGTTTCCGCCGCCGCTCGACGGCAATGACCTGAACCCGTTGCTTCAGGACATGGGTCTCGCCATGCACCCGCCGCTCTTGTATTTCGGGTATGTCGGCTTCTCCATCGTGTTTTCCTTCGCCGTTGCGGCTCTTATAGAGGGTCGCGTCGATCCGGCCTGGGCCAGATGGGTCCGGCCATGGACATTGGCCGCCTGGATCAGCCTGACGGCGGGTATCGCCCTCGGGTCTTGGTGGGCCTATTATGAACTGGGCTGGGGCGGCTGGTGGTTCTGGGATCCGGTCGAGAATGTAAGCTTCATGCCTTGGCTTCTGGGCACAGCGCTGTTGCATTCGGCCATCGTCACGGAAAAGCGCGATGCGTTCAAAAGCTGGACCATCCTGCTTGCCATCCTGACTTTCTCGCTTTCACTTCTCGGGACGTTCATCGTCCGGTCAGGCCTGCTTACATCCGTACACGCGTTCGCCGTCGATCCAGAGCGCGGAGTTTACATTCTGGGTTTACTCGCGGTGTCCATCGGTGGGTCGCTGGCGCTCTACGCCTGGCGGGCGCCCGAAATGGAGCCGGGTGGTTTGTTTCGCCCGATCAGCCGCGAAGCCGGGCTGCTCGTGAACAACCTCATTCTGGCCGCCGCTACGGGAACCGTTCTGTTCGGGACGCTTTATCCACTGATCCTGGAGGCTGTCACCGGGGACAAGATCTCGGTCGGTCCACCTTTCTTCAACGCGGCCTTCATTCCGATGATGCTGGCACTGGTCGTGTTCATGGGTCTTGGTCCATTCCTGTCGTGGAAGCGGGCTGATATCGCCGGTTTGCTCGATCGCATCCAATTCGTGGCCGTGCTGGCGGTCATTGCAGCCTTGGCCGCATGGTATCTTCTGAACGGTGGGCCGATCATGGCCTATCTTGCCATCCTCGGCGCAGCGTGGCTGCTTTTTGCGACCCTGCGGGAATGGGCGCTACGCATCCGTCTGTTCGAGGTTTCCCTTGCAGAGAGCGCGAGACGCGTGCGCAACCTGCCACGCGCCTCTCACGGTATGACGCTTGCCCATGCCGGCGTCGCTGTGTTGATGATGGGGATGATCGGCTCGACCGGATGGAAGAGTGAGGAGATCGTCTTTGCCGCCCCCGGGACCGAAGTCACGATCGCCGGGTTCGACATCACCTTCGAAGGGGCCGCAAAGGTTCAAGGGCCGAACTACATCGCGGATCGCGGCACCCTTGTGGTGCGTCGGGATGGCGAATTGGTCACGACACTTTTCCCGGAACGGCGGTATTACCCGGTCGCGGAAAGCCAGACGACGGAGTCGGCCATCCGCTCCACATTGGCGGGCGATCTCTATACGTCGATTGCAACGCCAGCCTCCGATCAAGTGAACAACGCCGGAGCATGGACCCTTCGGATCCTCTATGAACCGCTCGTCAACCTGATCTGGATCGGCTCGATCCTGCTGGTGATCGGTGGCTGTTTGTCCTTGTCGGATCGCCGTTTGAGGGTCGGGGCGCCGCGCCGTGCCAAACAGCCAGCCACCGATGCCGTTCCTGCCGAGTAGGAGAGAAGATGAAACGTCTCATTGCCGGGCTGCCGTTTGTTGCGGCGGTCATATTCGGTGGGTTTTTTCTCTGGGGGCTCAATCCCGACCGGGATCCCAACGAGATCCCTTCCGTCCTGATCTCGCAACCGGCCCCGGCGTTCGACCTCGATCCCGTGCCGGGGTTGGAGACACCCGGCCTGGCCCGAAGCGATCTTGTCAGCAACGAACGACCGGTCGTGGTCAATGTCTTTGCGTCCTGGTGCGTGCCCTGCCGCGCGGAACATGCCGTGTTGACAAGATTTGTCGAACGAGAAGGCATGCGGTTGTTCGGAATAAACTACAAAGACAAACCTGAGGATGCCGTGAAGTGGCTCAATGACCTCGGCAATCCCTACGAGCGGATCGGGTCCGACCTGTCGGGCCGGACCGGGATCGAATGGGGCCTGTCGGGCGTGCCGGAAACCTTCATCGTCGATAGCGATGGCACCGTTTTGTTTCGCTATGTCGGGCCGGTCGTGGGTCCGGACGCCGTCGAACGGTTCACGCAAGCCCTGAAGCAGGCAGGCGCACTGCCAAATGGAGCAGGTTCATGAGACAGTTGATTTTCGCGTTTTGCATCGGGCTCCTTCCCTTTGCCGCCAATGCGGTGGAACCGGACGAAATGCTGACCGACCCGGTATTGGAACAGCGTGCGCGGGAGATTTCCAAGGATCTACGATGCGTCGTCTGTCAGAACCAGGACATCGACAGTTCGAACGCGGGTGTGGCGCGGGACTTGCGTCTGCTCGTACGCGAGCGCCTGGTCGTTGGAGACAGCGACGCGGAGGTGATCGAATACATACGGGCGCGGTACGGGGATTACGTGCTGCTGAAACCGCCTCTGGAGCCTGCGACCTACGCGCTTTGGTTCGCTCCGATCGCTTTCGTTCTGATCGGGGTTTTCGTTGGTGGCGGGCTACTGATGAGTCGGCGAAAGCAAGAGGCATTTGAAGACTTGGGCTCGGAGGATGAGAACACCGTGTCCGAAATTCTCAGGCAAAACGAAGCGGGGGATGCGTCATGATCTGGGGTATTTTCGTTCTTTTGACGCTGGTCGCAATCGGAATTGTCCTCTACCCGCTGCTGCTGTCCAAATCGAACACTCTCACCAGAGGGGATGCGGTACCGGCGATCCTCGCCGATCAGATGCGGGAAATCCAACGAGACATGGACCGCGGTTTGATTTCTGAACAGGAAGCTCAAGCGGCCAGACTCGAGATCAAGAAACGGATCCTCGCGACGACCCGCAATTCGGAAGAAAAAGCCGGATCATCCCGTAATGGTGGCAGAGTCACTCTCGTTGTCGCGGCGGTCCTCGCGCCGGTTATTGCCGCGGGCTACTATCTGACGATGGGATCGCCGGAGGTTCCTTCAATGGCCTTCGCTGCCCGTGCAGAGGAGCGGGCACAGACTGATGAAGTGACGGCGCTGGCAATACAACTTCGCGAAAGGCTTGTATCCGATCCGACCGGCGGCCCTAGCGAAGGGTGGATGCTGTTGGGCCAGACCTATCAGCGCATGGGCAGAGCAGCCGATGCCGTCGAAGCCTTCGAAGTCGTTGCCGAACGGGAGGATGCCACCTCCGCGACATTCTCCATGCTGGCAGAGGCTGTCGCGGTTGCCAATGACGGCGTTGTTATTCCACGGGCGAAATTGGCCATTGATCGCGCTTTGGACCTTGACCCATCCAATCCTGCGGCAACCTACTTCGAGTCTCTGTATTACTTTCAGCAAGAAGAGACGCGTAAGGCCTACGATCTGCTTGTTTCACGACTGAATCAGGAAGAGGCTTACGTTCCCTGGATGGAGACCTATGCAGCGCAGATCAACCGGATTGCAGCGGCAGCTGACCTTCCGGTCGTCAATCTACCCAGCGGGCCGACGTCGCAACCAGGCCCGAGTGCCGCAGATGTCGCGGCGGCGTCGGAGATGAATGACGCGGATCGCGCGGAGTTCATCCGATCGATGGTCTCGCGGCTGGCCGAGCGTCTTGAGGATGAACCGGACGATCTGGATGGTTGGATGCGGCTGGCAAATGCCTATACCGTCCTTCAGGAGCCCGATCGCGCCGTTGAGGCCTACCGCAAGGCTGAAGCGCTGTTGGAGCAGCAGCCCGCCAGTGATCCTCGGCGTGCGGCGGTCCGTGCCGCGCTTGAGCGGCTCGGCGGCTGACTACTGCTCGGTGTCCCGGTCGAGCAGGTCACTCCTGTCCGGCAACCTTTGCGGAAACATCCCGACCACTGGCTTGCGCCAAGGCGTTCATCACGTCCTCGGTTTTTAGCAATTCGGACAGCACAATGCCGTTCGGTGCCGATGGTCCGTAGACGGCATTGAAGGGGATGCCGTATCTGCCGAAACTCTCAAGGTAGCGGGAAATGCGCGTGTCCGGGCGTGTCCAATCTGCCTGCATCGCCGTGACTCCAGGCGCTTCAAGCGCGCTCCGGACTGGCTCCCGATCGATGATAAGTGTCTTGTTCGCTTTGCAAGTCAGACACCAGTCAGCGGTCACATCGACAAAAACGACCTCTCCTGCGGACACGCGTTTCGCTATTTCCGAACGATCAAATGCGATCCAAGCCATTGCCAACTGCGGCGTCGAACGCGCAGGTGCTGATTGCTGCAAGAGAGGACCTGCGGCAATGGCCAGGACAAGGCTGGCTATGGCAATAGACCACCTGAATTGGGACTGCACATTCGGGAGAGATAGTATCAGAACGGCGAGACCGGACAACGCCGCGACCGCGATGACAGACGCAAGCCCGGCGACACCGTCGAGCACCCAGAACAGCCACACGGCGGTTGCAAGCAACAAAACCCCCATGACGCTTTTGATGATCAGCATCCATCGACCAGGCTTGGGCATGAATGCGACCAGACGCGGGAACGCGGCGATGACGAGATAGGGCAGGGCGAGGCCGAGCCCGAGGCTCGTAAAGACGATGAGGATGTCCAAGCCACGCCCGGCCAAAGCAAAGGCCACAGCGGTGCCGAGGAACGGTGCCGAACAAGGCGTCGCCATGACGGCACCGAACATGCCAGTGAAAAAGTCGGCGGAATACCCGTTGCGTCCTCCGGCCCCTGCAAGCCGCGTCTGCATGCCGTGTGGAAGGGCGAACTCGAACGCTCCGAACAGATTTGCCGAAAAGACGAGCAGGACAGCGATCATCGCCGCAAGAAACAGCGGGCTTTGAAACTGCAAACCCCACCCGACGCTGAGGCCTGCCGTCTGGAGCGCCCAGAGGACGAGCGCCAGACCCCACATGAACGTCATGATGCCGGCGCTGGCAGCGACGAAACCGAACCGGACACGGGTTGTGTCGTGATCGGTGTGTTTGAGCACAGACGACACCTTGATGGACAGCACCGGCAGCACGCAGGGCATCACATTCAGGATCAATCCGCCCAGCAGCGCGATCGCGGCAATCCAGATCAGTTCCATCATGTCCGGTGTCGTGGCGGCCAGTTCAAAGGGTGGTGCTATTCCTTGCGCCACGCGATCCGCGATGATCGTGAAGGCCCGGTTCTCGCCGTCGGTGACGGTAATCGACGGAGCCACTGTCACATCCGTATTCGACGAGAGGATCGGCAAGCGCGCCCAAAGCAAACGATCCTCTTCTCCCAAACGGATATCGGGTTTGCCAAGCGCAACACCCATACCCAGTTCGGGAAACACATCCGGCGACTGGAGTGGTTCATCGACGCGAAGGCTGACGATCAACTCCGTGAGGTCTTCGTCGATGAAGGCATTTGCCTCGCTGACGCCGCTCGTCTTGGCCCCTTCGGGGACGCGCTCGGAAAACGTACCGATCAGCCCAGCCGAAGTGCTGTCGATGACGTTGCCCCGTCCGAGGCGAAGTGACAGGTCAAACTCTTCCGGGACACAGACATTGGAGCACACCAGCAGTTTGACCTGCGCGGAAAGAGTCACAGGTGCGCCGGGATCTTTGAGCGTTATGCGCAGCGGAAAGACGACTTCACCCGCATAACCAAAATTTTCGATGCCGAAGGCGGTGAAGCGCGTCGGGGCGGGCCACATGAATTCGACATCTGCGACGTTTTCGGAACCGCTCCATTCGACCGAAGGCGGTATTCCCACCTCGCCCGCCGACCGCCAATAGGTCTTCCAGTTTTCGTTCAGTTGAAGGTGAAGCCCGGCTGACAGAGTCTGTGTGTTCTCGGGAACGCCGTCCTGTACACTAATGAGATGCGCGGTGAGTGGCGCGCTCTGGTATTCAGCAGAGGTTGCTGCCGCGACACTTCCAGAGACAACGGCCAGGAGCACGAAGGGAATAAGCAAAACCCGTCGCAGGATCAAAAGGCAATCGATCAAGATACCTGCTTCCTTCCCATACTTTCCGCAGATTTCGCCAGGACGGCGGAAATTGCGTCAAAGTCCACCTGTGGCAAAACCCTGACGACCGTCCGCACAGACAATTCGCGCAACGCCAGTCGCAGAAGATGAAAGGGTTCGACACCCATCCGGCAGAAGGTCTGACGCTTGCTTCGTGGACACGATAGCGCCGCGATCCGAGCAGTCTTCAAGACTTCCTGCACATCCCCCAAGCATGAAACCCGACAACAGCAACGCGCCTACGCGTACCTTCCCGCGCACATCACGGCCTGTCGCGGACCACGACTGGAATCGCGGAGGTTATGGGCTCGGTCGTTTCCTCGATAGTGTCCTTTGCCTTGTCGGAATGGCACGATTTTCCCATGAACTTGTGCATCACGAGATGCGCCCCAACGCACAGCAGGAGCGGGGCGAAAGCCGCTGCATTGCCCCACATGCCCGCCAATGTGCCGCCGGCAAGAAAAAACCCCGCAACGGGCAGCAGCATGACGACGCAACACGCCATCATTCCGTAATGCATAAGCCTGTCCACGATCGGCTTTTTTCTGTGGTTTTGGTGGTCCATGATACCCTCTTTTCACCATTTTAAGTGTCATCTACGACCCTACAGTAGAGTAAGGTCAAGGATACAAATGGATACACTTCTCGCGGCCTTGTCAGGTTGTTTGATGCCGGTCTTCCCGTAAAAAGGGATGTAACAAAATCGAAGGCAGGAGTGTGTCATGACGACCTTGCGAGAAAACAAGATCAATCGGCGAGGCCTATTGGGATTTGCGGCCGTCGCTTTGGCCGCGCCCAGCGTGGTTCAAGCCGAGATTACTCGCCGTAACATATCTTCGTTCCGTACTCATGAGTGGCAAGACCATTTCGACACGCTCGGCAAGGGGATCATCATCTCAGATACCGTGACGATGGCGCTTCAGCATTGGACGTCTGATGGCGAAATGCGGATTTATCCAACATCAGTTCCGCTGACTGACGAACTCACCAAACGCGGTTACACGGAAGTGGTGGAAAAGCGCAAAAACCCCAGCTGGGCGCCGACGCCCTCCATGCGGGAACGCAATCCAGAATGGCCGGCACGTGTCGAGGGAGGCGATCCTGCCAACCCTCTGGGTACCCGCGCATTGTATCTGTCCTGGCAATACTACCGTATCCACGGAACACAGGACACGCGAAAGATCGGTCGTCGGTCGTCAAATGGCTGCATCGGTTTGTTCAACGAACAGGTTGAAGAGCTGTACGAGCGGGTGCCCGTCGGCACTCAAGTCAAACTCATCTGACCCAACGGGCAAGGCGGAAGATACAGGCATGGACAAATTAACTGCGCTGATTGGTGCCGTTTTTGTTATCGGCGGGGGTTTTGCCGTTTGGCAGTTCGTTGGAGCCGAAGATTTAGCGGTTGGCCACTCCATGACGCCACCTGACACAAGCGAGATTGCCGAAGGCGATCCGATCGTCCAGGTCCAGCTGCCTGACGCACTCTCGCAGCAGGCGGCGCTTGGGAAGAACATATTCGAGGCAAAATGTTCCGAGTGTCACGGCGAAAATGCCGCCGGTCGCAACGGTGTTGCGCCGCCTCTCGTGCACAAGATCTACGAACCGAGCCACCATTCGGACATGGCTTTTGTTCTGGCAGCTCAAAACGGCGTCCGTGCACATCACTGGAATTTCGGTAATATGCCTAAGATCGAGGGATTGACCCAAGGAGACGTCAAGATGGTGGCCGCCTATGTCCGCGAATTGCAGCGGGCCAACGGGATCAACTGATGCGTTGGTCGAAGACGAACCGATGGATTCTGTCGGCCGTTTTCGGCCTTTTCCTTGTAGTTCTCGGGGTGCCAGAGGCGCCGGTATATCATGGTGAAACGTCGTTGGGGCAGGAATACCATGGTCACGAAGACGCAGGGCCATCGACCGAGGCCTCTGGCCACTGCCATCCAGGCCTCGATTGTTCTGTCCCGGCAGCGTTATTGCTTCAGCCGAACATGGCGTACGAGCCTTCTTTTCTGAAAGCCGTCATGCAAGACGGCGCGATCCAACGAACCGAATTGCGCCCGATCAGCGATCCTCCACCGCCCCGACGGTGGGTCTGATTTCACATCGCTCGAAAAGCAGACCCAAAGAAGGATCGAAGACATGAAAAAGACGACTATCGTAGCGGCAGTGTTGATTGCAGGTACTGCGGTCACGGCATTCGCGCATAGCGGTGCCACCGGCATCGTGAAAGAGCGCATGGATGCCATGCTTGCAATGGGGAAGGCGGTCAAGACCGTGGCCCCGATGATGCGGGGCGAAACGGCCTATGACGCAGAAACAGTGCGCGATGCCGCGCGCCTGTTCCAGCAGCACGCCGGTGAGAGCATGACAAAGCTGTTCCCAGAGGGCACAGGGGGCATGCCCTCGGAAGCCAAGGACGAGGTGTGGACCGACTGGGAGCGCTTCGCGGCATTGGCAAGTCAGCTGGAAGAATACTCTGAGGGCCTGGAACGCGCAGCCGACAATGGATTGGGCGGCATGAGCGGCAATACCTCCATGGATGGCGCCTCGATGATGGGCGGCGGGTCAATGATGGGAGGCGATACAACCATGATGGGCGGGAGCACGATGATGGGCCGAGGCGACATGATGGATGCGGCCGCCATTGCCGAAATGCCCGCCGACGCAGCATTCGCGATGACGACCCAGGTCTGTTCCGCATGCCATGAACGCTTCCGGGCGGAAGAAGACTGACCATGCGCCGGTTCTTGACACTCGTCAGCGGGGCCGCCGTGCTGGGCGCGGCCAGCCTCGGCGTCGTGATTGCATGGCCTGTCGGCAGTGCAGTGACTACGATTGCAATAGAGGGCAATGTCGACCGGGGCGCATATCTGGCGCGCGCCAGTGGGTGCATTGCCTGTCATACCAATTTTGAAGCGGGCGGCGCACCACTTGCCGGAGGGGCGCCGCTCGAAACCCCGTTCGGAACGTTCTACCCGCCCAACCTGACGACAGACCCGGAACATGGCATGGGCGAATGGACGGCAGAACAGTTCGCAAAAGCCGTGCGGCAAGGCATCGGCCCCGATGGAACGCCGTACTATCCGTCTTTCCCGTACACCTTCTATGCGGATTTTTCTGACCAGGATATCGCTGACCTCTGGGCGGCGTTTCAAACCGTGCCGCCCGTGGACGAACCTGCACCAGAAAACGATGTCAGCTTCCCATTCGATCAACGATGGGGGCTGAAGCTCTGGCGAGCGGCGTTCTTCTACGATCCGGATACCGAACCGGTTGAAGGGCGAAGCGGCGCATGGAATCGCGGACGGGAATTGGTGCGCGGTGCGGCACATTGCGGAGCCTGCCATACGCCGCGCAATCTTGCAGGAGGTCGCGATATAAGTGCTTCCTTTGCAGGCAACGCCCAGCTTCCCGGTGGCAGCAAGGCACCCGCGATACGGCCAAAAGACCTGGCCAAAAATGACTGGACGGTTTCAAACCTCGCTTATGCGCTCCAGACCGGCATCACCCCTTCGGGCGATGCTTTCGGCGGCAGTATGGCGGAAGTGGTTCGCGAGGGAACACGTTTCCTGACGCCTGCGGATCGCGAAGCGATGGCGCTCTTTCTGCTGAACAAGGACACGGTCGAGGTGGAAAACTCCGAGTCGAACTAACATCACGCGGGGGCGAGAGGCCCCCGCTTTCTCGAGGATGAAAAATGAATCAAACGAGACGGGATTTCTTGCGCCATGCAACAATGGCGGCCTGCGCGGTGGCCATCCCGCGAACGGCTTTTGCCGAAATCCCGATCGAGGACTTGGTTGCCAAGGTCGCCCGCCAACAGCTTCTTCCAGACACCTACCCCGATACTGAGATCTGGAGCTATGGCGGCCTCATTCCGGCGCCGGAAATCCGAGTCGCGCAGGGCGATTGGGTGCGCCGCCGGTTCCGCAACGAGTTATCTGATCCCAGTTCGGTTCACTGGCACGGGATCCGGATCGACAACGCGATGGATGGTGTTTCAGGCCTGACCCAAGAAGCCGTGCCCCCAGGCGAAAGCTTTGACTACGATTTCATTGCGCCGGACGCCGGCACCTATTGGTATCACGCGCACAATCGCTCATACGAGCAAGTCGCGCGTGGTCTGCGCGGTGCCTTGATCGTCGAAGAGGTCGATGTACCGGACATCGACCGCGAGGAAGTCATCGTTCTGGAGGACTGGTTGCTCGACCCTGAGAGCGGGCAGTTGTTCGACAATTTCGAACAGCCTATGATGATGAGCCACGGTGGACGCATCGGCAATTTTGTCACGACGAACGGGCGCTATGACCTGACCTTGTCCGCGAAGCGCAACGAACGCATTCGTTTGCGGATCATCAACGCAGCAAGCGCGCGAATTTTCCCGCTGACGCTCTCGGGGTTGAGTGGCTGGACGGTGGCCGTCGATGGAATGCCAATCGGCCAACCCCAGCAGATTGACGGCGAGTTGATCCTCGGCCCGGCACAGCGCGTCGACCTAATTGTCGATGTGACCGAAGACGAAGGCGGCACCGCCCAATTGCTTCGCATCGGCGATGATGATCAACTGACCCCGTTGGTGAGTTTTCTGGTCGACGGCACAGCCAGTTCAGTACCAAGAGGCAAGCCACTGCCGTTGCCACCGAACCCCGCGGCACACGCCCCGGACCTTGCCGATGCGCGTGATTTGCGACTGGTCATGTCGGGCGGGGCAATGGGGCGGATGCAGTCCGCATTGCTTGGAGGGGAACGTCTTGGTTTCCGTCAGCTTGCCCAAGCGGGAAAGTTCTGGGCCCTCAATGATGTCGCCGAAATGACGGACACACCATTGGCCGATCTGTCCCTGAACGAGCCCGTGCGCTTGAAGATCGAGAACCAAACCGTTTTTCCACATGCGATGCACCTGCACGGGATGCATTTCCGCGAGCTGCGCCCCGACGGCGCGTTCGGGCCGATGCGGGACACGATCCTGTTGGCCGGCAACGAGTCCCGGGAGATCGCCTTTACGGCAGACAATCCCGGCAAGTGGCTATTCCATTGCCACATGCTCAGCCACGCCGCGTCCGGCATGACAACCTGGATACGGGTCACATGAGGTATTTCGTTTGGTCCATTCCGATCACTGTCGTCGCAGCCGCCCTCACATATTGGCTCTCGACCAGTGCATTCTCGGATGTCGGCAGCGCCACCAAGTCGGAGAGCTACGACATCGAAGAAGGCGCGTTGCTATATGCAGAAAACTGTGCGTCTTGTCATGGCGCGGGTCTGGAAGGCCAGCCGGAATGGCGAACGCCCGGCGCGGATGGGCGCCTGCCAGCACCACCACATGATGAGACGGGTCACACCTGGCATCATCCTGACAGCCTGCTCTTCGATTACACAAAACTGGGGGGTGCGGCGCTTCTGGCGCGTCAGGGCGTCGAATTCGACAGTGGCATGCCCGGTTTCGCAGACGTGCTGACCGACCAGCAAATTCACAACATCCTGGCCTTCATCCGGTCCACCTGGCCAGACCGCATCCGCGAAGTCCAGGCCGCGCGGACAGAAGCCGACGAACAACGGGGAGAGAACTAAAATGCGTTTCAGACAAGCCTTCACGACGGTCGCGATAGCTGCCTTGCTTCCGATACCGGCACTCGCGGACGAACTGTCAGAGTCCCGGGTCAAGGAACTTGTGCTCGAGGCAATCCGCGAGAACCCGGAGATTGTCATGGAGGCCGTGGCGATCCTCGAACAAAGGCAGGCGCAAGCGCAGGAGCTCAGTCAGGCCCAAGTTCTGAATGACCAGCGCGAACTGATCGAGAACGATCCGAATGCGCCGGTTCTCGGCAACCTGGAAGGGGACGTCACTGTTGTGGAATTTTTCGACTACAACTGTCCCTATTGTCGGCGGGTCAAACCCGAGGTGCGGGCTTTGATCGAAGACGATCCCAACATTCGCCTCGTCTATCGTGAATGGCCCATTCTCGGAGACGGATCGGTGTTTGCCGCGAAAGCGGCCTTGGCAGCGCGCAAGCAGGACAAATACGAAGAGTTTCACTGGGCAATGATGGGGCTGGAAGGCCGCGCGGAAGAGGCCTCCGTGCTGCGCGTGGCCGAGGAGATCGGCCTGGATATCGCGCAGTTGCGCAAGGACATGGAGGCCCCCGAGGTCGAAGAGCACATTGCGACCTCCATGCAACTGACCCAAGCTCTGGGCTTTAACGGCACGCCGTCTTTCGTGATCGGGGATGCGCTGGTCCCGGGCTTCGTCGAAAAGGCGCAGCTTGCCGACTTGGTCGAGGAAGCCCGCAAAGTCGAAGACTGAAATTCTGTGCCTGGACCACCCTTGGGTGGTTCAGGCACTGCATCAAGCGGCCGCAGGTTCCACGTTGTAGCCCGCATCCCGAATGATCGCTTGGACCTGATCGGCTGGTAACACGCTGTCGACATGCACCTGTCGGGCAGAAAGGTCACATTCTACGCCTGCATTCGGATCTGCGCTCTTCACCGCGCTTTCGATTGCTGCGGTGCAATGCCCACAGCTCATGTCCGGAACGCTGAACTTCATCGGAACCACTCCTTGATCTGATTTCTATCGGTGACATGGGGCTTCCCCCCGCTGGAAGGTCAAGTGAAGAAATTTATTTGGCGCCCTCCCATTGACCCTCCAGTAACTGGAAGCCTCATATTCCACTTCGAATGGAAAAACAGGTGACACATATGCCCGAACCCAAACAGATCAGCCTGCCGATCGAAGGCATGTCATGCGCGTCCTGCGTTGGCAGGGTCGATCGCGCATTGAATGCAATCGACGGCGTAGAGGATGTGTCGGTGAACCTTGCCTCGGAAACTGCTCGCATGAGCGTGGACGCGCTCAAGCGCATTCCCGACATCATCGAATCCCTTCGCGAGCTGGGCTACCCCGCGCGGAAGGCCAGGGCCGAACTCACGATTGCAGCGATGTCCTGTGCCTCTTGCGTCGGGCGGGTCGATAAGGCGCTTGCCGCGGTGCCCGGGGTGGTCGAGGTGAACGTCAACCTCGCCTCAGAGACGGCGACGGTCGTTTACGTCGAAGGTCTTGTCACGACATCCGATCTGATCGAATCAAGCGGCGCGGCAGGGTATCCAGCAACCGTGGCAACGGCCCAGGCCGGTGACGACAGAGTTGCGCGCAAGGAGGAAGAGGCTCAGGCGCTTGCCAAACGGGTCACCTTTGCGGCCATCCTCGCCTTGCCGGTCTTCCTGATCGAAATGGGTGGCCACGTCATTCCGGCCGTTCATATGCTGATCGAGACCACGATTGGCCAGCAGACGAGTTGGCTTCTTCAGTTCGTGCTGACGACAATCGTTCTCTTCGGCCCGGGCCGGACGTTTTACACCAAGGGTTTCCCGGCCTTGTTCCGGGGTGCCCCCGACATGAACAGCCTCGTCGCGGTCGGCACCGGGGCGGCTTACCTTTATTCCGTGGTTGCGACATTCGTACCGTCGGTCCTGCCTGACACGCTGCGCACCGTCTATTTCGAGGCGGCAGCGGTCATCGTCGTTCTGATCCTTCTGGGGCGGTTTCTTGAAGCGCGCGCCAAGGGGAGAACGGGCGCGGCCATCCAGAAGCTATTAGGGCTTCAGGCGCGGACTGCACGCGTGATGCGGGACGGAGAAAGCGTCGAGATCGAGATCGATGCGCTGGTTCAGGGTGACATCGTCATCGTGCGCCCTGGTGAACGCATCGCGGTCGATGGCGAGGTCATCGAGGGGACCAGCCGCGTCGACGAAAGCATGCTGACAGGCGAGCCGATCCCCGCTGAAAAAGGTGCCGGAGATACGGTGACCGGCGGGACGGTCAACGGCGCCGGAAGCCTGCAGTTCCTCGCCACGCGGGTCGGCGCCGACACGACCCTGGCGCAGATTATTCGCATGGTCGAAGAGGCCCAGGGCGCCAAACTGCCGATCCAGGGATTGGTCGACCGGATCACCTTGTGGTTCGTGCCTGCCGTGATGGCGATCGCGGCGGCGACCGTGCTGGTCTGGCTGTTTTTCGGGCCTGATCCGGCCCTGACGATGGCGCTGGTCGCCGGTGTGTCGGTGCTCATCATCGCGTGCCCCTGCGCGATGGGGCTTGCGACGCCGACCTCGATCATGGTCGGGACGGGACGTGCTGCGGAAATGGGTGTCCTGTTCCGTAAAGGTGACGCCTTGCAGCAACTTGATACCGTTGATGTGGTCGCCCTCGACAAAACAGGCACGGTGACCGAGGGGCGACCCGCACTGACTGACCTTGTGCTGGCGGAAGGGTTCGATCGCCCAACAACGCTCTCGAAGATCGCTGCCGTGGAGTCGCTCTCCGAGCATCCTGTCGCGGACGCCATCGTGCGGGCCGCGCGGGCCGAGGGCGCACCTCTTGTGGCGGCCGAAGGCTTTCAATCGGTCACAGGTTACGGCGTGCGCGCCGTGGTCGAAGACGTGGAGGTGTTGGTTGGGGCCGACCGCTACATGGCGCGCGAAGGCATTGACGTCTCGGCATTGGCTCCAGAGGAAACGAAGATCGCAAGCAAGGGTCGCACGGCGCTTTACGCTGCCATAGATGGGCGTGTCGCCGCCGTGATCGGCGTGGCCGATCCGGTCAAACCGGCAAGCCGCGCAGCCATCGCAGCGCTGCACGAAAAGGGTCTTGCGGTTGCGATGATCACCGGCGACAAACGCGAAACCGCCGAAGCCATCGCCCGCGAAACCGGTATCGACCACGTCATCGCCGGCGTCCTGCCGGACGGCAAGGTTGCGGCGCTCGACAGTTTGCGCCAAGGGAACAAGCGCATCGCCTTTGTCGGCGACGGGATCAACGACGCCCCGGCGCTGGCGCATGCCGATGTGGGCATCGCCATTGGAACCGGCACCGATGTGGCCATCGAATCTGCGGATGTCGTCCTGATGTCGGGCGATTTGCGCGGCGTGGTGAACGCCTTCGAAGTATCGCGGCGAACCATGCGCAACATCCGGCAGAACCTGTTCTGGGCCTTTGCCTACAACGTGGCACTTATTCCGGTCGCTGCCGGGGTGCTCTATCCGGCCTTTGGGTTGCTCCTGTCACCAATCCTTGCGGCGGGTGCGATGGCGTTGTCCTCGGTGTTTGTCCTGACCAATGCCCTGCGGCTGCGGCGCATCGCGCCTGCGATGGACGAGCAGCGCGCAATCCCGGCAGAGATGGCAGCCGCCACTCCTGCTCCAGCAGAATAACGGAGGTCCGACATGAACATCGGAGACGTTGCCCGACAATCGGGTGTGCCCGCCAAGACGATCCGCTACTACGAGGACATCGGTCTGATCCGCCCGAACCGTAGCGAGAACGGCTATCGCGCGTTCACCGAGAACCACGTTCACAAGCTGGCGTTTCTGGGTCGCGCACGGGCCTTGGGGTTCACCATCGAAGATTGCAGGACGCTCCTGTCGCTCTACGAGGATGAAAACCGCGAAAGCATGCAAGTGAAGGCGGTTGCGGAAGACCATCTGCGCCAGATCGAGGAAAAGATCGCGAAACTGCAATCCATGCGCGCGACGCTCGCCGAACTGGTGGAAAAATGTGCCGGGGATCACCGGCCCGACTGCCCCATCATCGAGGATCTGTCGCCGGAGCGGTTGGCCAAGTGACAGGCAAGAAGGGGCTGTACCTCAGAACCAGATCGCGCGGACCGGCATCCAGATACCCATGAAGATCATCATCAGGTTTTCCGTCAGCGAAATGAACCCCAGCGGGACGGAACTGTCACCGCCGACGCAGGCGCATTTCAGCTCTCTCTTGTCGATATAAACAGCCTTGAACACGCTGACAGCGCCTACCGTGCCGATAAACAGGGCGACAGGCGCCGAGAGCCACAGCAGCGCGCCGGCAGTCATCAGGACACCTGCCAACGCTTCGCCGAACGGGTAGACCTTGCCGTATCGCACCCATTTGCGCGCCAGCAGATCGTAGTTGAGGAACATCGTCGAAAACCCTTCGACATCCTGCAATTTCTGGATCGCGAGAATGGTCATGGACAGCGAAATGAACCATTCGAACCCCCGCAAGGTAAGGACCGACCCGTACTGGTGCCAAGACAGGCCCAATGCCAACAGCGCGGCAACGGAAAAGATCGCGATGACCGGCTGGTAGGTCGTGTCGCTTTGCTCTTCCTCGGGTGGGTCAATGTCGAAAAACACCCTGAGATCATCGTAACCGCCGATCCGTTCGTCCCCGATGAAAGTCTGCGGCGTCGTCTCGACCCCGTGCTTCTCCATGAAAGCATCGGTGTCTTCACGGGTGTCAAGCGGATGGTCTTCCACCTCGAAGCCTTGCCGCTCCAGCAGGTCTTTCGATTTCAGACCGTAGGGGCAGACATGGCCCGGCATGACCATGCGATAAAGCTGCGCGGATTTACTGTCTGTGTCGCGGGGCATGTCCTTTCCTCCTTATCCGCTGCACGTAAGTTGACCACGGAACCCGGCTTCGTAGTCGGTTCCCGCGCTGACGATCAGATCGGTCAGGTCACCGTTCGTCTCTGCGATCTCGGCCGACAGCGGGCCTTCAGAAAATGCATTTTCGCCCTGCGCATTCAGGCGCACCAGATCACCGCTGATCTTCATTGCGGCTGCAGACCCTTCGCCGGTTTCACCAGTCACCAGTACAGCCGGACTGTCCGAGGTGTAAGCAAAGCGGCAATTTCCGCCATTCGGGAACACCGCAGCGATTTCGTCTTCCGTCAGAAACTCAGGATCGACCTTCGACACGACCTCCGTTTGAAGCGCCTGTTGCGCATCCACAACCTGCGCCGGCGTTTCGCTTCGCGTGGCCGATGCTTCGCCGTTTGCTCCAATGTCAGCAATAAGGTAGCGCATTTCGGCGATTTCCTTGTCCTGCGCATAGATAATGTCGTCTGCGAGCCCCCGGACGCGCGGGTCGGTGATCTCGGCACGAGTCGACGTCATGATGGCGATCGAGTGGTGCGGGATCATGGCGCGCATGTAGGACCTGTCCTGCACCGTGAATTGCCCGCGAACCAGCCAGAGGCTCGCCGCGAAAAGGACTATTGCGCCAACGAAAATCGCGATGTTGGCTTTGGTGTTCTGATACATGGACAACATGTACGCCAACATGATCACGGCCATGGTCGCCCCCATCAGGATGGCCATGTAAAGGCGTGTCTCCGAAAAGAAGATATGGCCCCAAAGATAGGTGTTCAGGTACATCAGAACGAACATGACCACGGTCGATGTTCCGATCATCATAAAGAATCGTGAGTAGTGCATTTCCAGTCACCTCCTTGCAGTTCTCTGTAAAACAACAACATTCCAGCGCTGGAGAGTTCCAAAAGCACGAATTTTCGTAGTTTCAAGGCAACAAAGGCGCGTCGTTTGCCCCGGTTCACGGCTTCTTTTCTTTGCCCCTGACGCGCACTGAATTTTCATGGGTCCGAGGAGATCGCGCCATGCAGAATTTCACGAGACGAGAATTGATTTGTGCCGGAGCGATGGGTTGCTTTCTGCCCACAACTGCCTGGGCCCACAAAGTCAAATTGCCCGAACGGTTCGAACCACAATTGGTAAACACCCGTCGTGGTGACTGGGTTAAAGGCGATGTCCACGTCGTTCCCGACGATTTTTTCCTTTATTTCATGCTCGAGGACGGGATGGCGATCCGCTACGGGGTCGGGGTAGGGCGCAAAGGTTTGTACGAACCCGGAGAGTTCACGGTAGCGCGCAAGGCCAAATGGCCATGGTGGCGGCCAACGAACGCCATGATCCGGCGCGAGCCACGCAAATACGCAAAGTACAAGGATGGACTGAAAGGCGGGCCATACAACCCGCTCGGGGCCCGCGCGCTCTATCTCTACGATGCCGAGGGACGCGATACCTATCTTCGCATTCATGGAACGAACGCCCCGGAGACAATTGGGTCTGCCGTGTCGAATGGATGCGCGCGGTTGACGAATGAACATGTGAAGGATCTGTACGAACGCGTTGAAATCGGCGCCCGCGTCTTCCTGTATCCCAAAGTGACAACGGCGTGAGGAGTGTTCTGTCGCCTTGAAGTTCCTCTTCCGGAAATGGCACAAGTGCGGCAGTTGGCGAAAGCCAGTCTATCATTCATGAGGTGACGGAATTGTCTTTGAGCCGGAGGTCTTTCCTTGGCGGGATGACCGTTGCGCTGACTGGTACCCGCTTGCCAGCAGCGACACACGAGTTGATCCTCGCGCCCCAATCGATCAAGGCGCACCTTGCTGGGTACGACGTGTCGATGTTGGGCTTCAACGGTGGTCTGCCGGGCCCAGAAGTCAGAATGCGACAAGGACAAACCGCCCGCATTACCCTCGATAACCGATTGGAGGAGGGCGCTCTCGTTCACTGGCATGGGTTGCGGGTTCCAAATCGGATGGATGGTGTCAACGTCCTCACTCAGGATGTGGTCATTCCGGGCGACTCGTATCGTTATCAATTCGGCGTCCCGGATGCCGGCACGTATTGGTATCACTCGCATTACCTGTCTTACGATCAGGTCAGCCGCGGTCTTTTCGGCGCCTTCATCGTCGAGGAGCAAAATGCGCCGGCTGTCGACCATGACATCGTTGTTCAGTTCTTCGATGTCTTGTTGGATCAGTCCGGACAGTACGACGAAGGGTTCAACCCGGCTCATTTCGCGACCGAGGGCCGTATCGGCAATACGGTCACGGCGCTTGTTTCCAATGGAACCAGCAAGAATGTGAGACAAGGCGACCGCCTGCGCTTGCGCCTGATAAATCCCTCTATCGACAGGGTTTACCGTGTCGGGCTGGACGGTCTGGCAGGCAAGATCGTTGCACTGGATGGTATGCCCCTGGCGCATCCACGGACGCTCGAACCGATCCTTCTCGCTCCGGGGCAAAGATGCGATGTGATTGGTGATGCAACCGGGCCAATTCGGTTCGGCGACAGTTTTGGAGAGCGGACGTTGAGCCTTGGCGAAATCGCTGTTTCCGGTTCCCGTGAGCCTGCGAAAGCGCCCATCACCGCGTTGCCCGCCAACCGAATTCCCGCCCCGCAAGAGCCCGGCCAAACCGCGGAGCTGGTGCTTCAGGGAGGTGCGGGAAGCGCGTCCCACAACGGCACAGGGACGTGGGCGCTCAATGACGTATCGGGCCTGCCTCGAACCCCTTTCCTATCCGTCGCGCAGGGGACGACCGCGCGCATTTCGATCCGCAACGAAACCGGGTTTCCACACGTCATGCATCTGCATGGCCACCATTTCTGGGAACTCGATGCGGCGGGGAAAGCCGGTCCATACCGGGACTCGACCTATCTGGATATCGGCGAGACGCGGGATATTCTCGTCGTCTTGGGCAATCCGGGATCCTGGATGCTGCATTGCCACATGTTGAGCCACCAGGCCGACGGTATGGCAACGTGGATCAGAGTCGGCTGAGGGTCGAGACGGATACATACCGTTACAAATCTCTGAATGATAACAGGCCTTTCGCCGTCTACGTAACCTGACAAGCGAGAAACAGGTCCATCGACTGCCAATGGGAGCGTTCATTGACCCTGACACCAAAATCTCTCGGCATGACTGCGGCGGCAGGATCAGCCGCCTTGCTGTTGGGGGCCTTCGTTTTCCAGGCTCTTGGGTACGCGCCGTGCGCAATGTGCATCTGGCAACGCTACCCACACGCAATCGCCATTGGAATGGGCGCTCTGTTGCTCTTTGCTCTGCCGATTTTGCCAATCCTGATAATCGGTGCCCTGTCGGCACTCAGCACATCCGCGTTGGGAGTGTTTCATACCGGTGTCGAGCGCGGCTGGTGGGAGGGACCGACTTCTTGCACGGGATCCGGCCTCGATGTTTCCCAAATGTCGGTATCGGAATTGCTGCCCTCTGCCAGTTCAAATGCGTCCAATCTTGTTCTGTGCAGTGAGGTTGTCTGGGAATTTCTGACGTTGTCCATGGCGAGTTGGAACGCGATCCTAAGCGGTGTCCTTGCTTGCCTCTGGTTGGTCGCGATCGCAAGACATCAAAAGGTTCGGTGGCATGGGGTCGCGGACGTTTCTTGAATCGTCCCGCATTCATCGAAAACAAACAAAGGGCTTCGCTTCATGGTTACAAGACGACACTTCCTTGCACTTTCCGGCTCGCTGTTTTCAGCTTCTCTGAGTTCGCCAGCATTCGCTAAGACCTGGCCGTCAACAGCCGAAAAAGCAGCTTGGGATGCGCAGATCACGCCCGCCAACTATGACCCAGCAACAACCAACCCATGGGGGCTGCATCCCAGGCTGCTGCCGCAACGCGTGTTGGCGAATGAAGGTTTGCGCCCGGGTGACATTCACGTCGATGCGATCGCGCGCTATCTGTACCATATCGAGGAAGGTGGCACTGCGATGCGCTACGGGGTCGCGATTGCCAAGGGCGATCTCTACGAGCCCGGCACCTACACGATCCGCCGAAAGGTCGAATGGCCGCACTGGACGCCAACGCAGTCAATGATCGAACGCGATCCGGAGGCTTACGAGCGGTTTGCCGACGGTATGGAGCCCGGCCCCAACAATGCCTTGGGCAGCAGGGCTTTGTATCTATTCGTCGGAGATCGGGATACGTACCTTCGAATTCACGGAACGCCGAGCCCTCGCAGCATTGGCGGCCGGGCCAGTTCGGGATGCGTGCGCATGGTGCTGGCCCACATCAATGATCTCTATCCGAATGTCGCTGTCGGATCGACGGCGTTCCTTTACTCGGCCGAAGACAGCGTTACCGCTCGAAGCTGACCTATTCGTAGGACAGAGCATCTTTGGCTCACACGCCGAGGACAGCGTCGTGCAGGGACACCTTCCAATGAATTGTTGGACGAACACTCACGGCTGTGTCGCAAGTGAACTTTCGAACTGTGCGATCGCTACGGATTTGTCGTCCTCATCGTTCTCGAACAGCTTTGTGGTTCGCACGCCCGGCAACTTGCCAAAATCCGCCATCAGGCGCTTTGGAAAAAATGTGCGTCCGATGGATTCAAATCCTGGTAATTGTCTGAGTACCGCGGAGGTACTGGCACTACAAAAACCGGAAGCGGCTGGGCCGCTGGCAATTGCAAGCCGCAAGGCCTGCTCCGCGACTTCGGGGGACACATCGATCTCTTGCATGACGACGTGGTAGGTCTCCCGTGCATGAGCCCGTGCGTAAAAATCGGCCACTTGTGGAGTAATGCCATAAAGCACATCTCCCCGTTCCGGTACCGCGCTCAGCCGGACCGTTCCTGCCGGATCGAAGATAACGCGCTGCGACCCATTGATCATGACGCTGCTATGCGCACCCGCCCCGGATCTGTTGTTGATCATGGTGTACAGCGTCAGCGCGGCCGGTCCGTCGTGACGGTAGGATGCACTACTGATGACTTCGGCTGAAGCATCAGGGCGCATGTCGTTTCCTGCACCGCACCCCGCCAAAATCACCACGGTTAGAACTGAGAAAATGCGATTGGAAAAGCGCACCTTGCAGCCTCCTGCCATGAGTTGAATGACTGTATTTTCGGGATATTCAGGGCCTCTAGCAATCTCGACACCAACTCTTCCGGATTTCACCTCTACCGAAACATGGGTTCGGTTTCGGTTGGTATACGGATCCTCGACACCTTTTTTTCTGGATATCGCATGTTTCAGATGAAGAGGAGCGTTCGCCCCGAATTGATTTGTCGCAATTTGTAACAGACCCCGCCTTTGTGACCTCGCGATACAAAACACCGGCTCGCGTGGCATTCCGCATCTGCAGGTGCCCCCCATATGCTGGGTATCGCAACACTGACACGAGGTGATCGAAATGAAACGCAACACTTTACTCGCTGCAATGACCCTGGCTGCAACCGCCCTTGGCGGTGCCGCATTCGCGGACGCCAACCACGGGCGTGGGGGACAATTTGGCGCCCAGAGCGGACCAGGCATGATGCAGAACGGTGGTCCCGGTATGATGGGGAACATGGGCGGAATGATGGACATGATGAAGCGCATGCACGGAAACATGATGGGCGCAGGCATGATGGGCGCAGGCATGGGCAGTGGTATGATGAGCCCAGGCATGGCTGGCGGCATGATGCAAATGTTCGACACTGATGGAGACGGCACAACGACGCCGGAAGAAATGCGCACGCAGCTGGAGGCCAAGCTTTCCGAGTTTGACAGCGACGGGGATGGAAGCCTCTCGATTACTGAATTTGAAGCTCTCCACAGCGCGATGATCCGCGAAATGATGGTGGATCGCTTCCAACACCTCGATGCCGATGGCGACGGCGCGGTGACGCCGGAAGAGATGGCCGCTCCGGCCGATAGGATGGAACGGATGCAGATGATTCGGTCGAACATGGCAGATGACGCGCCCGTGCGGCCCGGCAATGGCCAGGGCATGGGCGACGGCACCATGATGCAGGACAACTGAGTCGTGGCGTGCCGGTTCTTTTACCGGCACCCTTTCTCGAAGCGCCAAAACCATACGCCGGTGGGACATTGAACCCAACAGCGGCATGAGGCGTTCAGCCTCCGTAGGCAGACAGTTTTAGAAACGGAAAGGAAACAACCCATGTCATATACCCATGATCGCGTCTTGAAAGATACCACTATCGATGACGCGGAGATGCGCGTCCGAGACGCTCTGTCAGACAAGGGATTCGGCGTTCTGACCGAGATCGACGTCAAGGCGACGATGAAAAACAAGCTGGATGTGGATATGCCAGCCTACCGCATCCTGGGGGCCTGTAATCCGGGCATGGCGCACAAAGCCATCGAGATCGAGCCTCGTATCGGCGCGATGCTCCCGTGCAACGTGATCCTGCGGCAAGTGGACGGCGGTACCGAAATCAGCGCCGTCGATCCTGTCGCTTCGATGCAGGCGGTACAGAACGAAGACCTGGCCGCGGTCGCCGGCGAAGTCCGCGATCTACTCCGGGACGCCCTCGACGCCGCGTGATGGGGATTGGATATCCTATCCCCGATTGAGCACCTTTGGCATTGCTCGATCAATGCCATTTGAACCCACATCTGTCTTTTATTAGGAACTCACCCAGTGTTGCCAGCGGCTTTGCCATTTCCGGACATCGGAACCGACCTCTTCTCCTTCGACATCGGGGGGGTCACATTTGCACTCCGCTGGTACGCGCTAGCCTATATCTTCGGTATCCTGATTGGCTGGCGCATTTGTTTGAGTGCCATAAGCCGTCCAGCGCTCTGGACGTCAGCTGGACCGCCGCTTGACCGAACGCAGATCGAAGATCTTCTGACGTGGATTATCATCGGCGTGATTGCTGGCGGGCGTCTGGGCTTTGTATTGTTCTACCAGCCCGCATATTATCTCGCCAATCCCTTGGAAATTCTGATGGTCTGGCAAGGCGGCATGTCTTTCCACGGGGGGTTCGCGGGCGTTGTCATTGCGGCCTTGCTGTTCTGCCTTAGACAGAACGCGTCATTGCTCAGCACTGGCGACTTGCTGGCTTTGGCAACACCACCAGGCTTGTTTCTTGGGAGGCTGGCGAACTTCACCAACAATGAGTTATGGGGGCGTCCAACGGACGTTCCCTGGGCGGTGATCTTTCCCGGCGAAGTCGCGCAGGCCTGCCCAGGGATTAGCGACCTCTGCGCGCGACACCCGTCGCAGCTGTATGAGGCGCTATTGGAGGGGCTCATTCTTGGAATGCTGCTCATTTATCTCGCTTGGGGCCGGGGCTGGCTGAAAATGCCCGGTGCCTTGGCTGGCGTGTTTCTGACCGGCTATGGTCTTGCCCGAAGTTTCGTCGAGATGTTCCGGCAACCGGACCAACAATTTGTGACGGCGGACAACCCGATTGGCCATGCGTTTCATTTTGGTGAGTGGGGTTTGACGATGGGCCAGTTGCTCTCCATGCCGATGGTGTTGGTCGGGCTGGCGTTGATCGTGTTCGCCAGGCGGGTATGGGGCCGGAAAGCGCCACCCCGCAGAGCCGCAATGTAATCTCCATACTGATCTCTCTTGACCTTCCTGTGGATGGAAGCCTTAGGCAAGAGAAGCATTCTCGGAAAGGACCGCAAAATGAGCACCCCCGACAGTTCTCAAACCACAGCGACTTCTTCGGTATTCGTTTGCCCCATGCACCCTGAGGTGCGACAGGTTGAGCCCGGCAATTGTCCGAAATGCGGAATGCATCTCGTGCCGGAATCGGAGCTCGATGTCCATTCAGCACATGATCATCACAACCACCACGCGGATGCCACGCCGGCCGATGGCCGTTATGATCTGGTTCCTACAGGGCATAATGGTCCCATTTACACCTGCCCGATGCACCCTGAGGTGCGGCAGCCTGATCCGGGCGCGTGTCCGATCTGTGGTATGGGATTGGAACTGGAATCCGGTGTGCCGGGCGATGAAGGTCAAAATCCCGAACTGGTGGATTTCACACGGCGGTTCTGGGTCGGCACAGTCCTGACGATCCCTCTCCTTGTCCTCACGATGGGGCCATTCGTCGGTTTCCCCGCAGTCCGGACTTTTTTTGGCGAAAGCACTACACAATGGATCGAATTGATCCTGGCAACGCCAGTGGTCTTGTGGTGCGGCTGGCCGTTTCTGGAACGCGGATGGATTTCGTTCCGCACGTTGAACCTCAACATGTTCTCCCTGATCGGCATGGGCGTTCTTGCCGCCTGGCTCTTCAGCGTCGTTGCCGTTCTCGCACCGGACATATTCCCTGATGGGTTCCGAGACTTCGAAGGCCATGTCGGCGTCTACTTCGAGGCGGCGGCGGTGATCGTGACGCTCGTGCTGCTCGGTCAGGTGATGGAATTGCGCGCACGTGAAGGAACCGGTAAGGCGATCCGTGCGCTTCTCGACATGGCCGCCAAGACCGCGCGGGTCATGCGGGACGATGGCTCCGAGGAGGAGATTCCGCTGGAGGACGTACAGGTCGGCGACCGTCTGCGCGTGCGGCCCGGCGATAAAGTGCCTGTCGATGGCGTGGTTCTGGACGGCCGGTCCTCGATCGACGAAAGCATGATCTCCGGTGAACCTGTGCCGGTCGAGAAGACCGAAGGCGACCCGGTAACTGGTGCGACGATCAACGGCACTGGCAGTCTGGTGATGGAGGCGACGCGTGTCGGGTCCGACACGATGCTGGCTCAAATTGTCGAGATGGTGTCGAACGCGCAGCGCTCGCGCGCCCCGATCCAGAAATATGCCGACAAGGTGGCGGGTTATTTCGTTCCGGCCGTCATCGGTATCGCGGTCCTGTCCTTCATCGCCTGGGCGATCTGGGGGCCCGCGCCTGCGCTGTCTTATGCACTCGTCTCCGCCGTCGCGGTTTTGATCATCGCCTGTCCCTGTGCGCTTGGCCTGGCGACACCGATGTCGATCATGACGGCGACGGGACGGGGGGCTCAGGCCGGGGTGCTGATCAAGAACGCCGAGGCGCTGGAGCGGTTCGAGAAAGTCGATACCCTGATCGTCGACAAGACCGGCACGTTGACCGAAGGCAAGCCGCGGCTTGTCGACGTACTCCCGCAACCCGGCCACGACGAAGCCGAGGTCTTGCGTCTCGCCGCATCGCTTGAGCGCGGATCGGAGCACCCCTTGGCCGAAGCGATCGTCAGGGGTGCGGAGGAGCGAGATGTCAAAATGGACGAGGCACGGGACTTCGAGGCGGTCACTGGCAAGGGCGTCAAGGGGGTCGTTGACGGCAAAGCGGTCGCGCTCGGCAATTTGGCGATGATCCGCGAATTGGGGCTCGAGGCGGGCGCGTTGACCGCCAAGGCCAATGCCCGCCGCGACGAAGGCGAGACGGTCATGTTCGTTGTGCTGGATGGCGAGATCGCCGGTCTAGTTGCTGTTGCCGACCCAGTGAAGGAGACCACGCCAGAAGCCATCGAGGATCTGCATGAACTGGGGTTCCGCGTCATCATGGCGACCGGCGACAACGAACGCACGGCCAAGGCCATCGGCACGCGGCTCGGAATCGATGAGATCCGGGCCGACGTGCTGCCGGAGGACAAGGCGCGGATCATCCTTGAGTTGCAAGAGGCGGGCCACAAGGTCGCCATGGCCGGGGATGGCGTCAACGACGCCCCCGCGCTCGCGCAGGCCGATGTCGGCATCGCCATGGGCACCGGCGCCGATGTGGCCATCGAAAGCGCGGGCGTCACGCTGGTCAAGGGCAACCTTGATGGTATCGTGCGTGCGCGGCGGCTCGCCCGGGCCACGATGCGCAACATCCGCCAGAACCTGTTCTTCGCGCTGATCTACAACGCCTCCGGCGTGCCGGTCGCGGCGGGAGTTCTGTTTCCCTTCTTTGGCATCCTCATCAGTCCGATGTTTGCTGCCTTCGCCATGAGCGCGTCGTCAATCTCGGTGGTGCTCAATTCGCTGCGCCTTCGCGGCGTGCGTATCTAGAAGCGCGCAACAGCGTTCGGACGAACCAAAATTAAAAGGGGGCCATTTATGCAGAGCGAAAAAGAAACGTACCGCGAAAATTCCATCAGTCTGGGCGGAGCCGTTGCGATGGGGACAGGCGTGATGATCGGCGCTGGAATCTTTGCGTTGACGGGGCAAATCGCGCAGCTCGCCGGCCCTCTGTTCCCGCTTGCATTCATCGCCGGCGCGGTCGTCACAAGCTTCAGCGCCTACAGCTACATCAGGATGTCGAACAAATGGCCGTCCTCCGGTGGCATCGCCATGATTCTGCAGAAGTGCTATGGCACCGGAGCTGTCGCAGGCGGCGCCGCGCTGCTGATGGCGCTCAGCATGGTGATCGCGGAAAGCCTCGTCGCCCGGACCTTCGCCACCTATGTCTTGCGCCCTTTCGACATCGAAGGTGGCCCACTGGTCCCCGCTCTGGCCGTGGCCGTGATCGTTTTCGCCTTTCTGGTGAACATCGCCGGAAACCGCTCGGTCGGGCTGTTCTCGCTGATCATGGCAGCGATCAAGATCGGAGGCATAGCTCTGTTCGGCATCGCGGCCCTGTGGTCCAGTGGTTTTGCGTTCGCCGCGGCCTCCGAGACGCCTCAATCCTACGGTATAACTGGTTTCATAGCATCCACGGCGCTGGCTATCCTGGCCTTCAAAGGGTTCACGACGATCACCAACAGCGGGGCCGAGATCACCGAACCCAACCGCAACGTTGGCCGAGCAATCATGTTCTCGATCGGGCTCTGCGTCGTCATTTACCTGTTGGTCGCCTTCGGGGTTGGTTCGAGTCTGACGATCGAGGAGATCATCTCCGCGCGTGACTATTCACTGGCACAAGCGGCGCAGCCCGCCCTTGGACAAACCGGCTTCATACTCACAGTAGTCCTGGCTGCTGTCGCAACCGCGTCAGGCGTTCTGGCCAGCGTCTTTGCGGTGTCGCGCATGTTGGCGATGCTGACCGACATGGAAATGATTCCGCACAGCCACTTTGGTATGTCCGGCCCAATCCAACGCCACACGCTGGTCTATACCGTTGTCATCGCTTCAGCGCTGGCCGTGCTTTTCGACCTGGGCCGGATCGCATCCCTCGGTGCCTTCTTCTACCTTGTAATGGACATGATCATACACTGGGGCGTGTTCCGCTATCGTCGAACAGATGTGGGCGCCTCCGGTATCGTGCTTTTGAGTGCCCTGTCGCTCGATGCGATTGTACTGGCAGCTTTCACCGTGATGAAGCTTCAAAGCGACCCGATGATCGTTCTCTACGCCGCTGTCGGGATGATCGCCGTGTTCGCCTTCGAGCGCGTTTACTTGTCGAAGTGGATGGCACCGCAAGCTGCACACGCCCACGGTGATTAGCCTGCCGTCACCTGGCATGAAGAGCTGCGATGGCTTGTGCGCCGATCGTGATCAGCCCGACCGAAAAGGCAAACGCAGCCAAGGCAAGCAACATCACGCCCGTGTTCATGGGTAAGCGACGAACAACCGGTCCAAGAAATTCCGACCGCCCGAGAGCCGAGACGTAGAGCGGCAACGCGCTTATCATAGTCGCATAGAGGTAAACGCCGGAGATGTTCTCGAAAAACGCCGAACGCGCAAGAGTCGGGGATACAACCGCCAAAGCGGTTGAACGATTGCCGCCGAATGACCCGAACCAGTCGGCAGATAGAACGTATATAAGCACGTGGAGACCTGGAAAGAGAAGGGCTCTGAGCAAGACATCGACCAGCACGAAAAACGCCGTGTCTCTTGAGCCCGCCTTTGGTTGCGTCGTCATGGCGAACAGGAAAAAACTGACATAGTTGACGGCAAAAACCACGGGCAAACCGTTGGTCGTAACCTGCCTTAGAAAGCGCATTACTGCCGGTCCGCCGGCAGCAAGAGCCGGAGCAAAGCCCGGAGCCAGTAAGACATAGAGCAACAGGACCGGCAGTAATGCAGCGAAGCTGAACAGCAGGACATTTCTAACAAACTGAGCCGCGGGCATACTGATAGAGAAAAATCTATCCATTGAAATAGCCTGCCATGTGGGCACCACTAGGTCGATGATACGGGGCGTTGTTGTACAAGTCTGACGCCGCAGGATTCTCTTCGCGAACCCATGCTGTTAGGCGCATTCCATGAGCAACCCATCTCCCGCCCGCTATCATACGACCAACTGGTCCAGCTACAACGCATCGCTGAGCAAGCGGGGGTCCCTGCTGATCTGGGTCGACGAAGACATCACTTGGCGCGCGCCCTCACCGCCGCCCTCCTAGCCGGTACGATATCATTACTGTCCCCCTGCGTGCTACCTCTTGTGCCAAGTTATGTCTCCTACATGGCCGGGCGCACAGCCGCTAAAGGCGGGGCGGCTGCGGCCTCGCCGTTGCGCACCGTTTGACTGAGTCTGTGTTTTGGCCTCGGCTTCTCCATGATCTTCATCGGGCTTGGCGCTTCAGCTACTGCAATGGGTCAGGCCCTACTTCGTTGGCGGTATGAACTCAACCTCGTTGGGGGCGGCATCATCATTGTCTTCGGGTTTTTCATGATCGGGGCCGCGCGTGTTTCGGTCATGGAACGCGACTTCCGATTCAATCTCAACATCCCCGGGGGCCAACCCGCTGCGTCCTATGTCCTCAGTCTTGCTTTCGGCTTCGGTTGGACGCCGTGTATCGGCCCTATCCTCGGCGCAATCCTGACAGCCAGTGCGGCGAGTGCCACGATGGGCGAAGGTATCATGCTGCTTGCCGTCTATTCCGCCGGCCTTGGAATACCGTTTCTGATCGTGGCCGGATTCACCGACCAGATCGCGGGACGGTTGCGGGCCATCGGCCGGGTTGGCCGCCGCCTCCACCAGCTTGCGGGCATAGTGATGATCTTGATGGGGCTGGCGATGATGACAGGGCAGTTGAGCGCGCTGTCATACTGGATGCTCGACGTATTTCCGGTTCTGGGACGGATCGGATAGCTCCATTAGTAGCAGCGTCTATTGATAACAGAAAATTTTCTTGAACCTCTAGTAGCTTTAGGAGTTAAGCCACCGACAAAGAACGGCACCATGGAGCAAGTTGCCAATAACGCCTCACTCCTTCCCGGGCGAACAACACTGCGTTCGGGGTAAGGTTCGGTTTGCCGTCCAATGCGTGAACGGAGCAATCTATATGCTGACAAGACGACATTTCATCCAGACGACCACCGCGCTGTTTTCGGCATCGATATCCAGCCCGCTCCTTGCAGACACGTGGCCTACCGATGCGCAGAAGGCAGCTTGGGACGCACAGGTTACACCTCCCGGCTACGACCCGGCCACGTCCAACCCTTGGGGCCTTCACCCTCGCTTCCTGCCACAGCGGGTCCTCGCGAAGGACGGACTTGTACCCGGTGATATCCATGTCGATGCTGTTGCGCGCTATCTCTACCACATCGAAGAAGGCGGCACGGCGATGCGCTATGGCGTGGCGATCGCGCGCGGTAAACTTTACGAACCGGGCACCTATACGATCAAGCGCAAGGTCAGGTGGCCGCATTGGCAGCCGACACAAAACATGATCGACCGCGACCCAGAGCTCTACGCCGATATCGCTGACGGTATGGAACCCGGACCTGAAAACGCGCTCGGATCGCGAGCCCTCTATCTCTTCGTCGGCGACCGAGACACCTATCTAAGGATTCACGGGACACCGTATCCAAGAAGCATTGGCGGCCGTGCGAGTTCCGGCTGCGTCCGAATGGTCATGGCGCACATCAATGATCTCTATCCCAACGTCGAGATTGGCTCGACGGCATTCCTGTACTCGGCGGAAGACAGCGTCACCCCGAGAAGTTGACTGGCGCATCATGTGTTACGCGTGGGCCTGACGCATCTATGGGCTGATCAGGACTGGCGCGAAGTGCAGATGGGGTTGCCACCTGCCGAGCGTAGCGGAACCAAGGTGTTTTCCACCGGACCGCTGTGTTCATACCAATAACAGCCATCCTCGGGACGAAGCCGCGCCGTGGTGAGATCCTGACCAGGCGCAGCAAGGGCAATGACGGCCTCGGGAACACTTCCCACTTCGTTGCGAGCGCCGCCGTCGTCCAGCGTTGGCACCGCACAGCCAGCAAGCACCAATGTCGCTGCGATAATTGGCGCGTTTCGTTTCTGCATGTCTACCTCACTCATTCTGATCGCTTCGTACCGGCAAGCGTTGCTCCAACCGCGTGGTTTCAAGGGGGCGGCTAGCTTCAAGCCTCCGCAGGGCGCCTTTCTTGCTGGACGAATATCCACTTTTTACCCTTGAAGCTCTAGTTACTGTAGGGGCTATGTCAATGTGGAATCAATGAATCCTGAGGTCAATCCATGTCTTCCGACGGCAACCGCAACGATCACTGCCATCCTAGTGATCAAGAGCATTCTGACCCAAGAGGCAAATCCTGTTGCGACGCCAGCAAGGACGTCGCGTCCACGGCGCCAGCGCCGTCCGGCGGAAGGAGCTTTCAGGTCTCCGGGCTCGATTGCGCCGAAGAGGTGGCGATCCTGAACCGGGTTGTCGGGCCGAAGGTCGGCGGTACCGAGCATCTTGCGTTCGACGTCATCAACGGACGGATGACGATCCTCGATTCCGCAAGAGCTTTATCCGAAGCTGAGGTCGTAAAACTGGTTGCAAGCACGGGGATGAATGCAAAACCATGGGATGCCGACAACGCAGCAGAGGACCAAGCGGCGCATCTGGCACGTCAGAAGCGCTTTACCTCGTTGAGCGGCGGCTTCTGGGCGGCGGGATTCCTTTTTCACATTGTCGAGACCGGCATGGGCGGCGCGCTCGGGCTCTTTGCGGGCCATGGCGAGGTGCCTATGCCTATGGCGGAAGCAGGGATCTTCGCCGTCGCGATTCTTTTTGGCGTCTGGCTTGTCGCGCCCAAGGCCTGGTCTTCGGCGCGGAGGCTTAGCCCCGACATGAACCTGCTCATGGTGGTGGCCGTCGCGGGCGCCATCGGCCTCGGCGAGTTTTTTGAGGCCGCGACGGTCGCCTTCTTCTTCTCGCTCTCTCTCTATCTTGAGAGCTGGAGCGTGGGGCGGGCGCGTAATGCGGTTTCCGCGCTCCTCGATCTGGCGCCGCCAACGGCGCGGGTTCTTTACGACGACGGATCTGAATCCGACGTTCCGGCCGCGGCCGTGGCAGTCAATGCAAGGTTTATCGTGCGTGGCGGCGACCGGATCCCCCTCGACGGTGAGGTCGTGGACGGGGCAGGGGCCGTCGATCAGGCCCCAATTACTGGGGAAAGCGCGCTAGTGCCCAAGGAACCCGGCGACGAGGTCTATGCCGGCACGATCAACGGCGAGGGCACACTGACGGTGCGGGCAACGAAGGCCGCCTCGGACACGGTGCTCGCGAAAATCATTCGCATGGTGGGCGATGCCCATGCCCGCCGCGCGCCGGTCGAACAGTGGGTGGCCAAGTTCGCGCGCATCTACACACCCATCGTGATGGCTCTGGCGATCGCCATCGCGCTGGTGCCGCCACTCCTGCTCGGCGGCGCCTGGGACTACTGGTTCTACAACGCTCTGGTCCTTCTGGTCATCGCATGTCCTTGCGCGCTGGTCATTTCTACGCCGGTTTCCATCGTTGCGGCGCTGACCGCGTCGGCCCGGGCGGGGGTGCTCATCAAGGGCGGCGCCTATGTCGAGGCGCCGGGGCGGACCACGGCACTGGCGATGGACAAGACCGGGACGATCACCATGGGCGAGCCTGAGGTGGCGGCGGTTCACCCGCTGATCGGCGTTTCCGCCCTCGATCTCATGGCGCTGGCAGCAAGCCTGGAGGCGCGGTCTTCGCACCCGCTGGCACGCGCCATCCTCGCGCGCGCCGAAGCCGATGGTGTTTCCGTGCCTGCCGCAGAGGACACCCGCACCGTGCCCGGGCGCGGTCTGGAGGGACGCGCCGACGGGCGCGCGATCTGGCTCGGCTCGGATCGGTTCGCCGAAGAGAAGGGGTTCGGCAATGCCATTCCGGCGGATCTGCGGGATCGGATCGAAGGGGCAGGGAGCACCCTCGTTGCCGTGGGTGACGAGACCGGCGTGACCGGCGTACTGGAGCTTCGCGACCGCATCCGCCCCGATGCCAAGGGAATCGTTGCGCGGCTGCACGCGCAGGGAGTGAAGACGATCGTGATGCTGACCGGCGACAACGAACGCACCGCGCGTGCCGTGGCGGCCGAGGTCGGCATCGACGAGGTGCGCGCCGAGCTTTTGCCAGAAGACAAGGTGACAGCCATCGAAGAACTCGTCGCGAACCACGACATGGTCGCGATGATCGGTGACGGTGTGAACGACGCACCGGCCATGGCGCGGGCGCATTATGCCATCGCCATGGGCGCTGTCGGATCGGATGCCGCGATCGAGACGGCCGACATCGCGCTGATGACCGACGACATCGGCAAGGTACCCTGGCTTATCGGCCATTCGCGCCGTGCCATGACGATCATCCACCAGAATATCGGCATATCGCTGGCGACCAAGGCGTTGTTCGTTGGGCTGACGGCGTTCGGCATGGCCTCAATGTGGGGCGCCATTGCTGCGGATGTAGGCGTGTCTCTGCTGGTGGTCGCCAACGCACTTCGGCTCCTGAACGGCCATCAGGTTGAGGCCGGGCCTTCAGGCGGAGAACCGGTGGGCGAGCAGATGGCGAAAGGAGCACTGGCGCACGGTCATTGATCCGGCGGTTTCGGTAGCTCGATATCGCTTTTGCGGTCCAGCCACGCCAGCGCCCCGACAGAGAATTCCGAACCCCGGTAGGGTTCCGTCCAGGCGGTCTCGATGTCGTCCCAGGGCAGAGGCTCGAGATTTCCAAGAAAGAGCGTCAGACGGTAGGCCGCTGCCTCGGGAAGCCAAGGCGCCTCCTTGGCCGGCGTCGCGGCGACAGGTCCGGACAGGAGGAGCGCACTTGCGAGTGTGGCGAGCAGCACTCTCATAATATTTCGCATCACCACGGCCTCCAAAGTAAAAAGTTAGACATGGCTAACTTATCTACCCGAAGCAAACAAGTTGTCAATCCCGCTGTTTCGCTGCAAAGTCCGGACATGCCGAAGCTGCAATCACATGGGCGTGAGCCATTCGAGGCTGTCGACAGGGCTCCCAAGGCGCAGGCCGAAGGCTTTGCGACCGTGCGTCAGGCACATGAAAGCGAGATGGCGGAGGATTACGTTGAACTGATCGCGGAACTGATCGAGACGCGAGGGGAGGCCAGACCGGTCGAGATCGCCGAGCGGCTTGGCGTGAAGCCGCCGACCGTGACCAAGAACATCTCGCGGCTCAAGGCTGCTGGCTTGGTGCGGCGGGAACCTTACCGCGCCATATTCCTCACCCAAGCAGGGCAGGATCTTGCGGAGATCTGTCGACGCCGCCACAGGGTCGTCGTCGCCTTTCTTCTGAGTCTGGGGATCGACGAAGAGACCGCGGAACGCGATGCGGAAGGGATTGAGCATCACGTCAGCGGGACGACATTGGAGGCGTTCGAGCGACGGCTCAATCAGAAATGAGCTGGCCGCGATGCACATTCGCGCGATTCTCTATCGGGACCTCAAGCTATCGGGTCTTCAAGCCACTGACACATTCGCGCAATTTCGAAGCTCGCTAGCCGAGAACGCGCAACAGCAGGATGGTTGCAAACAGGGCGACAAGTCCGAAGGCGATCGCAGACGCTACCGCATATTGGAGGATATCAAGGTGATTCCCCCTCCTCCGTCGTGCCAGATAGCCACCCCAGATCGCGCCTCCAATGGCGCCCACGATCACAAGCATCAGGATACATCCGTTCCAAAATGCCGCGCATCGCGATATCGTCCGAGCAAACCGGCCAGCCAAGTGAAGACCCAGCACCCAAAGACAAGCACCAGCAGGGTCCAGTCGCCGTAACGCGCATAGGGCGTTGGAGCACCCGCGCCCGGCAGGCCAGCATCAATGACGCCTGTTTCCCCGGTATCGAGACGCGCGACGACCTCGCCATTGGTGTCGATGATCGCGGATATCCCGGTGTTGGCCGCCCGGACCACGGGAAGCCCTTCCTCGACCGCGCGCATCCGCGCGGAGGCGAGGTGCTGCTCGGGTCCAATGCTGGTTCCGAACCAGGCATCATTTGTGGCGTTGAATATCCAGTCGGGGCGGAAAAGGTCATCGACCACTTGGCCCGGAAAAATGATCTCGTAACAGATCGCCACCGCGACCAGCGGAGCGCCCGGAACGGCCAGCGTGCGTGGCCCCAGTCCAGGCGTGAAATCGCCCAAACCTTCGGTCAGTCGCTCGATCGGCAGCCAGCCTCTTAGCGGCACATATTCCCCGAACGGGACGAGATGATGTTTTGCATATCCCGTCAGAATCTCACCGCTGCCATCGTATGCCTGAACCGTGTTGAAATATCTGGTTCCCCCATCGCCCTCCACTCGGTCAGGCACACCTGTCAAAAGGACTCTGTCGTCTGGCAAAGCTGCAGATATCCGCGCGCGTGCCGCAGCATCTTCGTCCAGAAAGCCGGGGAAGGCCGTTTCCGGCCAAAGCAACACATCGAAACGTCCGGGTTGCACGGACAAGCCCAGGTATTTTTCCAAGGTTCGCTCGCGGCTGCCCGGCGCCCACTTCTCGACTTGTGGCACATTGCCTTGGACGATGCGCAAACCAACATCTTTCGGCGGCAAGTCCTGCCCTAACCGAAGCGCACCGCCAACCCAGAAACCCGTCACAGCAACGGCGAAGAGCACGAGAACAGGCGCGCGTCTCTTTGGCGCCGCCACAGTCAACACACCTGGCAATATGCCGATGAAGACCGTGAGAAAGCCCAAACCGTAGCTTCCGACCCAGGCGGCGGGTTGGCGCAGGGCGGCATAATCGACAAGGGCATAAGCGGCAAGGTTCCAGGGAAACCCCGTCAGGACATGACCCCGCAGCCATTCCGTGGCCACCCAGCAGGTTGCAAACAGAAGGCCCGCCGCAATGCCGCCGTCAGCTCGGCGCTGCATGATGGCGGCAAAAAGCATCGCCGCCATGCCCGGGAAGATGGCAAGTCCGGCGGACAGACCCGCGACCGCCGGAATCGCCAGTGCGCCGAAACGTTCGGCATCGACGTAAAAGCTCTCGGCGATCCAGGAAATTCCAATCCCGAATTGGCCCAGTCCGAAAGCCCAACCGACAAGGAAAGCGCGCGAGGTTGAGATTTTCCGGAGAACGATAAAGAGCACTGAGAAGGCGACAGGGACCGCGATGAGCCAAGAAAACGGCGGAAGGATCAAAACCGTCAATCCGCCGCCAACAAGGGCAAGTCCCATGCACTGGAACAGGTTCGGGTCCTCGCCAACGAACCGCAGCAAACCCGGCTTCATGAATCGGTCTGAAGTCGAGCGCCAACCCACGGCGCAATGAGTAGCAGCCCCACGCCGCCAACCACAAAAACATCGGCCATGTTGAAGGCAGGCCAGTGCGCCGTCCCGATGTAGAAATCGAGGAAATCCGTCACCGCACGATAGCGCAGGCGGTCCAGAATATTGCCGAGTGCACCGCCGATGATCGCACCATAGGCAATGGCCTCGACCCGGCTGCTGGTACGGACCAGCATGAACGCCAGCCAGACGCAGATGCCAAGCGCCAGTAAGACAAGGCTCCACCACGGCGCGCCGCCGAGAAGCCCGAAGGTCACTCCGTCATTGCGCAGGTAGATGAGATTGAAGCCGGGAAAGACCGATACGCCGGAACTAAGAACAGTCGCATTGGACACAACGATTGCCTTCGTTGCCTGATCGACAAGAAAGGCGATCAGCGCAGCAAGCAGACCGACGAAGAGGCAAGTTCTCATCAGCTTATCCCAGCCAGACGTCGAGGAACAACATGATCACAAGACCAACGGCGAGGCCGAGCGTCGCCCTGTTCTGATGGCCGGATCGGTGGGTTTCCGGAATGATCTCGTGGCTGATGACGTAGAGCATCGCACCTGCTGCGAAGGCGAGACCCCAGGGCAGCAGCGGTTGCGAAAGACTGATAATCCCTGCGCCGAGAAGTCCACCGACGGGCTCGACGAGACCGGTCAGAGCGGCGATGCCCCAGGCGCGAAGCCTGGAATAGCCCTCGCCGAGCAACGAAACCGCCACCGCCAGACCTTCGGGGGCATTCTGTAATCCAATACCGATCGCAAGTGGCAACCCGCCCGACAAACCGTCAGCCCCGAACCCGACGCCGACGGCAAGCCCTTCGGGAAAATTGTGGATAGTGATCGCGATGATGAAAAGCCAGACGCGCCGCAGCGATGCGGCGTCGGGACCTTCCCGCCCCGTCTTGAAATGTTCATGCGGTAGCCGTTCGTTCATCAGAGCGACCGCGCCCATGCCAAGCAGGATCGCAACACATACGATGGCCGCCGGGAGAGCACCGTTGTCGAACTGTCCTTCAGCTGCGTCGAGAGCCGGGATGATCAGCGAGAAGAACGAAGCCGCGAGCATGACACCCGCCGCGAAGCCAAGCAGCAGATCGCGCGTGGCCCGGGACGGGATGCGCCCAAAAAGAACGGGGACCGCCCCGACCGCGGTCAGCGATCCGGCGGCCAGGCTTCCAAGAAAGCCAAGCGCTATGGGGGAGAGGGGTTCCAATTGTTAAGGTTCTGCCGCGAGTTCAGTCAGGAGCCGAGTAGCTGGTGTAGACCTCGGTCGACCCGTCTTCGCGGATCAGGAAGACATCGTAAGCCTCCCGGTCGTCCTCCGGTCCCATGCCAGGCGACCCGTAGGGCATTCCCGGCACCGCCAGGCCTACCGCGTCTGGCCGGTCCTCCAGCAGGCGTTGGATGTCAGCCGCCGGCACGTGGCCCTCGATCACATAGCCGTCGACCAGAGCCGTATGACAGGACACCATGCGCTGCGGCACGCCATTGTCGAGTTTAAAGCGCACAAGAGATCCTCCGAACATGTCCTCGCCCATCGGCGCGAAGCCATTCTCCTCGAGGTGCTTCATCCAGGACAGGCAACAGCCGCAGCCGTTTGTCTTCCGGACGTCGATCTGAATCGCCTCTGCGACGGCCTGCGCCGCGGGAAGCAAGGCAAATGCGATGGCAAGGGCGGGAGTAAATCGTTTCATGGATCAAAGCCTTTCGGTTGTCGTCTGTGCAAATTCGCTGGCGAGCCTCTCAGCCAGAAGTGAACGCGCCTCACTCAGCCGCTCAAGCGCGGCCGTGTCGTCCGCTTCACGCTCGGCCGCCTCTGCCAGTCGGTCGTCAGAGAGAGGGTCGGTTGGGCGACCGTCCAGCAGCACTTCGTAATGTAGGTTGGGGCCTGTCGCGGTACCCGTCGCACCGACGCGGCCGATCAAATCTCCGGCGATCACGCGTTGCCCTTGTGTGAGGCCGTCCGGTACAGCGCTGAGATGGGCGTAGCGCGTCAGGGTGTCGGAGCCATGCGCGATTTCAACCACCCGGCCATACCCACCGCGGCGGCCGATGAAGCTAACGCGGCCAGGCGCCGTCGCCTGTACCGGCGTGCCGCGCGCCGCCGCGAAGTCGACCCCTGTGTGCATCCGCACATTGCCGTAGACCGGGTGGGTGCGACGCCCGAACACAGAACTCAGCCGTGCGCCTTCAACCGGTTGCGCGAACACGCGCAGGACTTCTCCATTGACATAGATCGTCGCTTGACCGCTGCCGTCGTCCGGCCAGACGATCTCGTAGACCGATCCACCAAGATCCAGCTCAGCGAAGGCAAGCTCAGGCTGACCAATCCTCTTGTTCCCGTCTCGGGCCTCGCGCCAAAGGAGGCGCATCGTCTCGCCACCCGCAAGATCACGACGGAAATCCACGGTGCCGCCCAGCATCTGCGCCAGGTCCACCGCAAAACGGGCGGGGATGTCTGCCGTGTTCAGGGCGGCGAAAATCGAGCTCTCGATCACCGCCTCGCCGGCGAAAGTCACCAATTCGGGATCCGGGTCCAACACGCGGGCGGCAAGCTGTTCGCCGAAGACCGCCTCTATCCGGACACCGTCTTCGACGGCGAGCTCTACACGACGCGGGTTGTCGTCCGTTGTGGAAACCACCGTAATGATGTGACCCGGACGCAGACGGCGCAGATCGTATTCCGTGCCAATCGCCAAGGCGATTTCGGCGCGATCCGAAGCATCCAGCCCCGCATCGGAAAGGACCGCATCAAGCGTCTCGCCGGACGCAATCTCCCGCGACCAGGTGACCAGCGGGGGCTCGATAGATGGCAAGGAGGTATCAGCGGGGGAAACGGTCAGGAGCGGCCGGGGTCTGAACTCGAATGCGATATCCGCCTGGGCGAGTGTAGGGCGGACCGAATTGGTTTCGGTAATCCGAGGCGGCGCAAGCGGATTGGGAGTCCAGAGGGTCGCTTCAGCAATCGCAGGGGGCACCGGTTCTTTGGACAGAACGCCAGAGATGGCGATGGCGGTCACCGAAAATGCGCCTGCGACCGCAACGGCCGCCAATACAGTTCTTATCTTCATGTTGCCCCCTCTACGTCTTCTGTCAGTGCGCGCTGGATCTTCGGCACCGCGAATTCTCTTTGCTCGTGATAGTCGATCATGGTGACGAGCTCACCCTCGGCATCGAACAGGAATACGCTTGCCGTATGGTTCATCGTATAGCCGCCGCCCTCAGTCGGGACGCGCTCAAATGAGGCACGAAACCCTTCTGCAGCGCGGGCAATTTGGTCTTCCGGCCCCGTCCAGCCACGAATGACCGGATGAAAATAGCCGACATATTCGGCCATGGCCTCGACCGTGTCCCGCTCCGGGTCGACCGTGATGAAGACCACGTTCATCTCTGATGCTTCGTCGCCCAGTTCCTCAAGCCAGCCGGAAATATCCGATAGGGTCGTCGGGCAGACGTCCGGGCAGTAGGTGAACCCGAAAAACACCATTGTGGGACGACCGATCAGGTTGCCAGGCCCTACCTCATTTTCCTCGTGGTCGGTCAGCCGGAACTCCATCGCCGATAGGGGCAGGGGCCGCTGCCCTTTTGGTTCAGGCGCACCGGGCCCGTCCACCCGCCACCAGCCCACGAAGAGCGTCAGGCCAAGAACGCCGGCACCGGCTGCGCCGTATAGAAGGAGCTGCCGACGTTGCATCAGCCCTCCGGTCCACGCGCGGCGATTCCGAGGATTGGGACCTCGACCGTCACCTTGCCGCCATCCGAGAAGGTCAGTGTCAGCGGGAAATTCTCGCCTTCGGTCATCGGCTCTTGCAGCTTCATGAGCATGGCGTGCAACCCGCCCGGCTCCAATGCCACGCTTTGGCCGGGCTCAATCGTGATCTCGCCTGCAGGCGCCATGGAACTGACGCCATCGGAGTTGGTTTTCGACTCATGGATCTCGGGCATCATTGCCAGCGGTGTCGCAAGTCCGGTCAGCGTAACGGCGTCTTCACCCGTGTTGCGCACGGTCATATAGGCGGCACCTGGCCTGTTGACGCCGATCGAGGCGCGGGACCACGCATTCTCGACCACGACATCCTCCGAACCGGCCAGTGCGGGGGCCGACAGCCCTGCAACCGTCAAAAGCACGGCCAATGCATTGGTATATCTCAACTTCTTCACCACTCGTTTCTCCTGCCTCCGCAAATCAGCTTTGGCTTGCCGCAACTTCCACTGCCACCAGCCTCCGCAATTCGGCCTCACCGAACGGATCGAGAGGCTTGCCGTTCACGAAGAACGTGGGCGTTTGGCGGACCCCGACTGTCTCGACATCGGCGCGGTCCTGGTTGAGCACCGCCACAACACCGGGGGCCAGCATCTGTGTCCGGGCAGCTTCGACATCCAGACCTCCGCTTGCTGCAATCTCAAGGATCAATCCGGGTGCCGGGGTCCCGTGAGACGCCCATCTGGGCTGCTCTCGCAAGACTGCCTCGAGCACAGGTTCAAACACGTCCTGCATGCGCGCCGCCTCGAGCACACGGATCGCTTCTACCGACGCCTCGCCGTGAAAAGGCGTATAGCGGATTACAACGCGCACCGCGTCTCCGTGCTCCGCCATGATATCCTCGACGACCGGATAGAAAGCGCGGCATGCCTCGCAGGCCGGGTCGAAGAATTCAACGATGGTTACGGGCGCATCCTCGGGCCCGAGGATCGGGGAATAGGGTCGGATCAGCGCGTCGGCCATTTCAGGGTCGATGGGATCGGACGCGGCAATCGGGTCGGGGCGGGTGGCATACCAGGCGGCACCGCCGAAACCGGCGACCCCGAGCGCGAGAACGGACAGGATGAGGCCGCGTCGTTTCATTTTTGTGTTTCCTTCAGTGAGAGAGCCGACAGCAGACCGATCATCGCGAAGGCGACGAGCGCCATCAAAGGAATCGGAATGCCGAAGACCAGTTGATTGTCGTCGGTACAGGATGGGCCGGTCGCCGTGCAGGGCTGGATACGCTCGGGGATAACGCCGACATAGAGGCCCAAGTGCCAAAGCGCGACGGCGGCACCGCCCAAAGCCAGCGCGATCCCGTAGCGACCCACGCGCCGATCCTGCCACCACAGCCCAAGCCCGAGGATGATGGCCAAGGGGAACATGAAGGCACGCTGGAACCAGCAGAGCACGCAAGGTGTCTGCCCCAGAACCTCGCCGATGAAGAGCACGGCAAGCGACGCGGTGAGCGCGATGATCCAGGCCAGGCCAAGGGCCGTCTCTCCGGAAAGTCGGGTCATGACGATCAGATCCTCTGTCTCAGATCGGCGAGGATCTCTTCGGCGGGCGTGCCGTAGGGCCAGGAGTCCGCGAAGCCTGCTTGCGTGTCGAAAAGGAAAAGATGCGACGTGTGACCCATCGTGTATCCGCCCGGCGCAGTCGCCTGCTCGATCCGCTCAAAGAATATCGGAAAGGTTTCGGATGTCGCGGCGATCTGCTCCGGTGTACCGGTCAGCCCGATGATCCCTGCGTCGAACAGGGGCACATACTCGGCAAGTGCAGTCGGCGTATCCCGCTTCGGATCAATCGTTATGAAAATCGGCTGAACCATTGCTGCCTCATCGCCCAGGCCCTCCATCACGGCCGCGACTTCGGACAGTGTTGTCGGACAGACGTCGGGGCAATTGGTGAAGCCAAAGAAGACCAGCATCCAGCGCCCTGCGAAATCTTCGTCCGTTTGGACCATGCCGCGATGATCGGTCAGTTCGAAATCAGCAAGAAACGGTGGTTCACTCTCGGTGCGGGCAAGATCGGCACGGTAGTCGGACCATAGCAACAGCCAGATGAAAACGAACGCCGCCGCGCCCGCCAACACCCACAATACCTTCTGAAGACCTGAAAGCCTCACGCCGCTCCGCCCGAACCTGATTCTATATTTTGTGTGCGTTTACATCCTCTAGCTACTGTAGGTTCAAGCGTGATTGTCATCGATCGGCCAACAATCACCGATCTGTGAAACTCGGGTGAAGCTTGTGATGCGCACCGCATAAAGCTACACCCACTGTAGGTAATGTGGGGAGCGGAAATGCTGACGATTGGGACGCTGGCGAAGAAGACCGGAACAAAGGTGCAGACCATCCGGTATTACGAGCAGATCGGACTTATGCCTGAGCCCGGCAGGACCGAGGGGGGCCAACGACGCTATGGCGACGCCGAACTCGACCGCTTGTCATTCGTCCGGCACGCACGGCAACTGGGGTTCTCGTTGGACGCGATCCGTGAGCTCCTCGATCTCAGCGATCATCCGGGAAAGTCCTGCGCTGAGGCGGATGCAATAGCCCGTCGGCAACTCAAACAGGTCGAGCAACGATTGGCGCGGCTCGAGGCGCTGCGGACGGAATTGAAGCGGATGGTGCATGAGTGCAGCGGCGGACAGACTTCTGATTGCCGTGTGCTCGAGGTACTGCGCGACCATTCCGAATGCCTGACCGACCATGAAGAGATCGGCGCCTGAGCAATTTCGACGACCTTTGATCGGAACGCAAAAAGCCCGGTGTTAGTTACTCATTGGCAATTCACTAATTTGGATACCCGGCATGGCGGAGCAGAGAAACGCAACGGAAAGACGCACACTCTGGATCGTGCTGGGTCTCAACATCGGGCTGGCAGTCGCTTTCTTCGCCTCGGGCGCATTCGGCGAGTCAAGCGCGCTTATCGCCAATGGCCTCGACAATCTGTCGGACAGTTTCGTCTACGCGATCAGCCTCTTCGCGCTGTCCCGCTCCGCCAAGTGGAAGCGCGGAGCGGCGAACGTTTCGGGCGGCCTGCTGATCCTCTTCGCCCTTGGAATCCTGTATGACGCGTGGCGCCGCTACGTCGGCGGATCGGATCCTCTTGGCACGATCATGATTGTCATGGCGCTGGTAGCGGCGGCCATCAACGCACTTTGCGTCTGGCTGCTGGCACGGCTTCGCGATCCAGACGTAAACATCCGAGCGGCGAATACGTTCAGCTGGAACGACTTCGCGGCCAATCTCGGAATCGTCGTCGCAGGCGGGCTCGTAGCCTGGCTCGGAACGAATTGGCCGGACCTTGTCGTGGGCGTGATTGTCGCCGGCATCGCGGCCTGGGGTGGCGTCGGAATCCTGAGAGACGCGCATGGTGAACACCACAAAGCGGTGCACAATGACGATCAGGTAACCAAGGACTCGGCCTGAAATCGGGGCTTGAAGCTACAGTGACTGTAGCAACTACATATTCTCGTGAACGATTCGAGGAGATATCCCGTGAACCCCGCCGACCCTCATTTGGCCAAAACCCGGCTGCTGGATTTTGACGCGACCTCAATTGCAAAACTGATCGAGGAGCGCGGCTGGGCAGACCTTCCCAGCGACGACCGAATTGGGGCCATCTACGATTTCGTCAGGAACGAGATTACCTTCGGCTACAACCGCGCCGACGACATTCCGGCGTCCGAGGTCCTCGCAGATGGCCACGGGCAGTGCAACACCAAGGGCACGCTCCTCATGGCCCTGCTGCGTGGCGTGGGAGTTCGCTGCCGACTGCACGGGTTCACAATCCACAAGGCGCTTCAGAGAGGCGTCGTTCCGGAACTCGTCTATCCCCTCGCGCCGTCCGAAATCCTCCACTCCTGGGTAGAGGTGGACTTGGGCGACGGATGGGTCAATCACCGCCAGAACTTCGGATTTGTGCGCGACTTGCTCTATCGCCACGTCATCCGTCACTGGATGAATGCCAGGGTTCGCCGCATCCGCCGCGGAATCTTGCCGCCGGTCCCCGGATTCGATCGGCCGAACCACCGCCATGAGGAGACGAACCGTGCCGCATGATCACGGCCACGCCCACATCGATCCTCAATCCGGTGATCGTCGCGTCTCCATCGCCATCTGGGCCAACGGCCTCCTGACGGTCGCGCAGATCGTCGGCGGGATCCTTTCCGGCAGCCTCGCGCTGATCGCGGATGCCCTCCACAATTTCTCGGACATGGCGTCGCTGGTGATCGCCTTCTTCGCGCGTAAGATCGCTCGCCGCCCGGCGGACAAGCGCATGACCTTCGGCTATGGGCGGGTAGAAATCGTCGCAGCGCTCATCAACTACACGACACTTATCCTGATCGGCTTCTACCTGATCTACGAGGGTGGCATGCGCATGATCGACCCACCAGAGGTACAGGGCTGGACGGTGGTGATCCTGGGCGGTGTGGCACTGGTCGTCGACACGTTGACGGCGCTGCTCACCTATTCGATGCAGAAAGGCAGCGTGAACATCCGTGCGCTCTTCCTGCACAACCTATCGGACGCTTTGGCCTCCGTGGCGGTCATCATCGGCGGCTCGCTCATCCTCCTCTACAACATGCGGTGGGTCGACCCGGCGATCACCATCGGCATCGCTCTCTACATCCTCTACCTCGCATTTACCGAGATCGGCGGTCCGATTCGGACGCTGATGCTCGGCAGTCCACCGGACATCGATAATGAAACCGTCGTTCAGGCGATGCGGGGTGTGGATGGTGTCGCGGACGTTCATCACGTGCATCTGTGGCAGATGCAGGAGCACGAGGCGGCTCTGGACTGCCACGTCGTGCTGACAGCGGACGGCTGGGGTCAAATCGAAAAGATCAAGGCCGCGATCAAGGACCGGCTGAAGGACGATTTCAGCATCGGTCATTCGAGTCTGGAATTTGAGCACGAAGACCGCGCACACGAAAACGCTGACCTTTACGGTCACGGCAAACCGGAAAAAGAGGAGGAAAACCATGTTCACCGAGACACTGACAGCTCATGACGACACGATTGGCCTCGCCTGCGAGGGCAAGCTCAGCGAAAGCGACCTGAAACGGATGCACGCCCTGCTTCATGAGCGCCTGCAAGAGACAAGTAAGCCCGGCCTGGTTCTCGATCTCACGAGGTTCGAAGGCTACGATGGGCCGTCCGCTCTGCTCGAAGATCTGAAAATCGACACAGCCCATAGGAATGACTTCCGCCGCGTCGCTGTGGTGGGCGAAGGGGCTTTGTTGGAGTGGGGAACCAGGTTCGCCGACGTGCTGACCACGGCAGAACTCCGTTAGTTCGACCCGGCGGAAATGAAGGCGGCAATCGCCTGGGCAAGTGAAAGGTAGAGTAGCTTTCAATCAGATGCCTTCGCAGAAGACAGCATCTGTTCGAAACCATAAACAAAAGAACTACAGCAGTTGCGAGACCCAAGAGCAATCCGAAAGTTCTGAACATGGTCGCTCCTTTCGCAAAGGAGTAACTTTGGTACGGTGGCACTGCCCTTGCCGGGGCATTATCAAATCGTAATGTTTTAGCGGCTCAGGGCGCCAGTTGGTTAACATAAACTTCATTATGCGTGCGCATAATGTATGCGCACGATTGACGCGCATACATCCAAAGTATAACCTCTCCTTAGGAGGTGAGCTCATGAATTCTCATACTCGGAAGCCTACAAATCTGTCCCTGGACGTAACTTTGCTTACGGAAGCCAAAGCGTTGAAGGTGAATCTGTCTCGAGCAGCTGAGAACGGAGTTCGGAGTGCTGTTGCTGCAGCTAAAGCGGAACAGTGGAAAGCTGAGAATGCCGCCGCGATTCGGAGTTCTAACTCATACGTTGAGAAGCATGGTTTACCGCTCGATCCTTATCGTCAGTTCTGATGCCCAAGTATGACGTATTTCCCAATCCGTCCGGAGATGGTTATCTTTTGGATGTTCAAACCGACCTTCTGAGCGATCTGAACACCCGCGTTGTCGTGCCTTTGCTGCGACCAGCAAGCGCACCAAAACCGGCAACCAAACTCAACCCAATTTTCGAATTCGATGGTCGGCCGGTCGTGATGGTCACGCAGTTCATGGCGGCGGTGCCAACAGGCATTCTTAAGACGTCCATTGGAAACCTCGACAATGAATTTGAGAAAGTCACGACCGCGATCGACATGCTTATGCAGGGTTTTTAGACGATCAGAATCAATTCACTCCTCCTCATCTAACATAGCCTTGTGTCTGACATCAGCGCCAATGGAGCAGTTTATGCTGAGCTGATAAGAGAGCGTTCCTGGCTCATCGTAACCATCAAGGAACGAGATGAGACAGAAACCCTGACGACGGACATTTCATTCTAAGCCGACTGCTCAAAAATGTCTGCGCAGTAGTAATTTAGCGATGCTTCTGCATCCAATCATCGGCCTGCGACCGCCATCAAATCTTGCCTAACTACTTAATAAGGTTCTTCCTCAGCGCCGTCGCCACCAACTGATAATTCGTCTTGCAGCCGACCTTGCGTCGTGCGGAGGCCAGCCTTTCCTTGGCCGCCGATTCAGAAATCCCCAGATGCTCCGACGCCTCCTTGACGTTCTTGTCTTCTGACAGGCATTGCAACACGGCGATCTCTCCTTTCGACAGCCCGCGCCCATCTTCAAGCGACTCGAAGAACTCGGTTGCCAGCCCGGACAGGAACAACATCTCTTGCGGCAGCAACTCCCGGTCGGGGCGCGACACACTGAGCAGCGATCTGTTGGCGCCGGTTTTTCGGCTGAAGGCCGCCCCATAAACCAGACCATGTTTCTTTGCGGAATTCATGAACCGGCGCAGGTCGGGGATGGGCACCTCGGACCACTGCTTGTCACCAGTGGAGAAGAGCGACCAAACCAGAACAGGGTCAAAGGCATAGTAACGCCGCTTTTCATATTCTTCCTGCCAGGCCGGTGGGTAGGTGCTTTCAAAATACTCGTAGCCGCGCACATTCACGTTCACGAGGATGCTGTATCCGGAGATCGCGATCTCTTGGATATCAGCCCGGTAAGGCGCAAAGGCCTTGGCGACAGCATTCGTTGTCTCAAGCGCGTCGGGGTTTTGCTGAATACCCTTTTCGTAAATCTCCAAAACCGATTCCTCCACTCACCACTTACCGAACCTGACCTCAAGTCAGGTCTGCTCCGACCATGGGTCTGACCAAACCTTGGGTTTCTGGCCCCAGGTCAGTTTCTATCAAAGATTGAGCTATTTTCCTAGACCTGCCTTCCTGGGGTGTGGCTCATGGGATCAGCCGAATGCAGGAGCAGATCATGATACACGCACAAACGGTATTGCCGGAAAACCCGTCAGAAGACACCCTCCGCTGCGTGGTCGCTCAGATGCCACAGGAACTGTTTGCCCCGCGCGCGGCCTTCTCCTCGGATATGCGCTTGATCGGCCAGTTCATGGATCTCAGGAAACGCGTGTTCGCCTTGGGCAAGGGTTGGAAGGTCTGGATCTCTGGGCAAACCGATCTGGATCAGTATGATCGACCCGATACGATCTATGTCGTTGCGCTCAAGCAGGCCACGGATACAGTTGTTGGCGGGGCGCGACTGATCCGCACGGACAATGTGGCCGGTGCGGCAGGTCATGCCATGTTCTCCTACATGATCCGCGACGCCTGCCGTGGCCTGCTAGATGGATTGCCATTTGATCTTTGTACGGATGTCCCGCCTGTCGATAGCGGCGTCTGGGAACTCACACGTCTTGTCACCGATGGCACGCCCGGCGCCGGGGCAGCAGTGTTGCGAGCGGCGAACGCGTATCTTGCAACGCAGACGGCCGAACATTGCCTGTTCCTCGGCCCGGTCGGGTTTCAGAAGATGGCGCGATCCATGGGATTTACACCCAGGACCATCGGTCCGATCTGTGGCAACAGGGATGGTCGTTTCCAGGCCTTTGCCTGCCCTGTCCTGTACGGTGATCACCACGAATCCCGTGGGAGCGGCACTTGACCATACCTCAGGTGCATACGCGATCTGAAGATCAAGGCCTGGCTGGCACGGGCCATGACAATAGCGCTGGCATTGAAGCCCGCGCGCAGCTCGTTCGGGATCGGCCAGGCGTCATCGGCAAAACAAGCTGTCAGGCTCTGAACTATGGGTGAGAAGCTTCTATTCGCACGGCCTGTCGCCGAAGCTGTGATGCAGGACGCGTCGGCACCCCAAGCTGTCTGGCGGGACTATCTTTGGAACTCGGGGCGGATCGTCCGCCTGTGGTTTGTGGATCCCGAGACCATTGATGATGCAGAGATCGAGATAAAGTGCCTGCAAGATGATGACACCGCAACCGATCAATAGGCAAACCACGCCGAGTGTGCCATTACGCCTGCATGGTCGCCATGCTCGACCATCACCGCGCGATGGAAAGGCGCGAGGCGGCCCTCCGTATCAGGATACGGGATTGTCTGGCCGTTCTCGCTCACAAAACCGACGGGCCATCGCGTTCTTGACCTGTAGACCTGGAACAGAACGCGACAATTGTCGTTCTGGAAATCGCAAGAGTGAATGGACCAGTCCCATTTTTGCGGCCCAGAGTCATCCCTGTACGATGCACCGCGAAACCACAACACGCGCGTGCGCCTGAGCCAGCCATAGTCCGGGCTGGAGATATCGACCTCCCGTTCCCCGCCCGGTCCGCCAAGTTGGACCGGCATGGCGGCATAGGTGCAGATCCCAAAGGGCGGGCGTACCGGCCAAGGCGTGATTCGACGGATCATCTCGGCATAGGCCGCAGAGCAGACCGCGCCTGGTGGAAACCCTCCCGCCATACAGAGCATGATCGCACAATCCATGTCATAGGCGCGCGTGGCTTTGACAAAGATAGGCAATGTCAGGATGGACAGGATCAGGCGGAGGACGAGAATACGCATCTGTTTCTCCCAAGAGTTTGCTGGAACTGGTTGGAAACGAGCCCAATCTAACAGCGATTTAGCAAGCACTCCACATTTTTCTATTTTCTACGTTTTATATATATTGACTCTATCTATGCTTTTCGTGATGTTTGCATCATGTAAGAAGGTCTCTCAAAAGGAGAGACCATGCCGATCGCGAGACACCTGAGTCTGATCACACTGGATGGTGTGAAGGACCTCATTCAGAGGAAGGTGGACTTCACCTGTCGGTATGAGCTCGTAGGGGGCACAGGTGATGGCAAGCCGCTATACCAGTGCATCTATAGCGTCGGAGATGAGGAACTCATCCTGGTCGCTGCCAAGGTTCAGAAACACGGACCCAAGGTGCGTCACTTCGCGCTCTGGCCGGGGCTCGTCAATCACCACACCAATTTTGGTGACGGCCGCCCTGTCACTCTCGATCTCGATATCCGCAACGCCGAAGGCGGCGATGGCGGACCTGATGGTGATCGGGACTGAGGGCAGCGTCAGAACCTCCAACTGGACATTCCACGACCGACATCGGGATGATCCTCAGGCGGCATCCCTTGAAATACCCGTCCGGGCTGATCGCGCGGGCATACTCACCGCGATCCGCACCACGTCCGACCGACACACCGGGAACCGCGCCCTGACGGCGGTCGGGCTGACGCCCGCCGCGTGGCACATCCTGTTCCGGGCCATGATCGAGGCGGAAAGTGCCTATGATCCGACCGCAACGAGCCCCAAGGGCGCCTACGGTCTCGGGCAACTCATGTCGGCGACAGCGCGTGCCCTCGGCGTTGATCGCAACGATCCGGCACAAAACCTCGAGGGCGCCGCGCGCTACCTCCTGGCACAATTATCGACCTTCCGGGACATCGATCTCGCGCTGGCTGCCTACAATACCGGCCCTGATCGGGTCCGCGAATACAACGGCGTGCCACCCTTCGCCGAGACCCGTGACTATATCGCCCGCATCCACAACATCCGCCGCCGACTTTCCGGGCAACCCACCCTTCAGCCCATCATCCGTCTCTCCACCAGGGCCGAGACGCGCGTCCCGGTCGTGATCGACCTCAACTAGAGCCAGAGGACTTCCGCGCATGAGATTTCCCCGCCTCCGACATCTGTCATCCATCATCTCGATGCTGACAATCGCCTCGTCGCCTGCCCTCGCCCAGGACCTTTCGCCGATCCAGAACATGCTGGAGACCGTCGAGGCCGCACTTACGGGACCGATCGGGATTGCCGTCGCGACCCTCGCCGTCATTGGCACCGGCTTCATGTGCATGATGGGGCGGTTGAACTGGGGCTGGTTCGCCTCGGTCATCATCGGGATCGTGCTGATCTTCTCGGCCGGCACCATCGTTGATGGATTCACCTGATGTTTGTCTCACCTTTCTGGCTCCAATCGGTGGGATAGGCTGATGGCAGAACGATCCCCTTTGTTTTTGGGTCTTGCGAGGCCACCCAAATATCTCGGCCTCCCTGTTGGCTATCTTGTTATGCTGGCCATGGGGGTCGTTCTGCCCTTCATCTGGACCAAGTCGCTGGTTTTCTTGTCTGTAGGCATTGTCGCCTATCCGGTGCTCTGGGTTGTCGCCGACAAGGAGCCGCATTTCTTCGAGGTGCTGCGGGTCTCCTACGGCTCCGTTCGCGCGACGAAGAACCGGGCCCTGCACGGGGGCGACAGCTATGGCGCTTGATGGCACCCGGCAGAACACCCCTGCCCTCCTTGCCGCGGACGGCCGCGCGTTCTCGCGCGAAAGCACCCATGCCGAGCACCTGCCCTATTTCGCAGTGGCGGCGCCGGATGCCCTGATCACCCGCGAAGGCGATCTGATGGCGACGCTGCGCCTTGACGGTCTGAACCCGATGACGACACCGGACGGCGAGCTCGACGCCCTACGCCGCGCCGTCGCCGCGATCGTCGCGCAGACCGGCGATCTCTTCGGCTTCTATGTCCATCGCATTTCCGTGCCGCAGGACCTGCGCCTGCGCCCCATCGAAGGGGACGGGTTTGCCGCCGAGATCGACCGACGCTGGCAGCACCACATCGCCGGCCTGCAGCCGAAGAAGAAGCAGCTCTACCTGACGATCCTGCGGCGGCCCGAGCTTTCAGCACGGCTTCCCATCCTCAGGAGCTTTGCCACCCGGGCCTGGGTGAAGGATCGCGCCGCGCGGCTCCAGGAACTGAACGAGGTCACGGGCTTTTTCGAAGTCGCGCTCGCCGCCGCCCGGCCGGTGCGCCTCACCACCGAGGGCGGCGAATGGCTCGGCGTCCTGAACACATTGAACTCGGGCCGCTTTGCGCCCATTGCCATCGGCCGGAGTGCCCTGCCACTCGCCCATTCGCTCTCCGATATCCGCGCCACCTTCGAAGGCGACACCATCATCGTCACCGATGAGGTGACGGGCGAGTGCCGCTATGGCGCGGGGTTCAGCATCAAATCCTATCCCGCGCTGACCGATGTCACGCTGCTCGACGGGCTCGACCTACCGCTCGACATCGTGCTGACCAATTCCTTCACACCGATCCCGACCAATATCATGGCCGAACGCATCCAGCGGATCATCCGGCAGATGCACGCCTCGGACGACGCGGCCGTGTCGCTCCGGGAGCAGCTGGCCATCGCCGCCGACGATCAGGAGGCCGGGCGGATCGCCTTCGGCAATCATCACCTTTCCATCGCGGTCTATGCCGAGAGCCGCGAGATGCTCGAGCGCGCCGCCGCGCAGATCAAACGGGCGGGCCAGGAGATCATGGCGGTGATCGTACGCGAGAAGATGGCGCTCAAGGCCACGTATTTCGCGCAGCATCCGGGGAACTTCGGATACCGGGCGCGGCGCACGCCGATCTCGTCGGTGAATTTTGCCGACTTTGCCGCTCTCCATGGATCGGTCGAGGGACGTTCCGGTCGGGACAGCCCCTGGGGCGCGCCGATCACGGTGCTGCCGAGCGTTGGAACTTCCGGCTACCGCTTCAACTTCCACGAGGCTGGCGACGCGGCCAAAGAACCGACCGTCGGGCACAGCCTCGTTCTCGGTCGCACCGGGACCGGCAAGACGCTGACGACGGCCTTCCTCGCCGCGCAATCGCAACGGGTCGGCACACGACTTTTCTTCTTCGACAAGGACCGCGGTCTCGAAATGGCGGTGCGGGCGCTTGGCGGCACCTATCACGAGGTGCGCGCGGGCGTTCCGACCGGGCTCAACCCGCTTGCCTCCGAGGTCGACGAACGCGGGCGAGCCTGGCTCTCGGACTGGCTCGGCACGCTTCTCTCCACCCATGGGGCGCTCTCGGGCGAACAGTCCCGCCATATCCAGAGCGCGGTGCGCCAGAACGCCGAGGCTGGAACCTCGCTGCAATCCTTCGAGAGCTTCGAGACCCTGTTCCGCTCCCTCGACGATGGCGGCGAGCTCCAGGCCCGTGTCGCGGAATGGGCACCGGGCGGGCGCTACGGATGGGTCTTCGCCGCCACGAGAGCTGAACCGGCGCTCGCGCTCGACGGCGACATCGTCGGCTTCGACATGACCGAGATCCTCGACATGGCCACCGAGCGCATGGCGGTGCTCTCCTACATCTTCCGCCAGATCGAGCGCGTGGTCGAAGATCGCCGCCCCACGATCATCGTGCTCGATGAAGCCTGGAAGCTGCTCGACGATCCCTATTTCGGGGCGCGGCTCGAAAACTGGCTGGTGACGCTGCGCAAGATGAACTGCGTCGTCGTCATGATGACGCAATACCCGAGCCAGCTCTGCGACACCCGGGTCGGCAAGACCATCGTCGAGACGGTGCCCACGCAAATTCTCTTTCCCAACGACCGGGCCACGCCGAAGGATTACGAATTCCTGCGCGTCTCGGAGAAGGAAGCCGTCCTTCTCACCGAATCCACCGCCGGTCAGCGGATCGCTCTCGCCCGCTCCGCCGGCGAAAGCCTTTTCGTCGATGCCGATCTCTCCGCCCTCGGGGATTTGCTCCCGATCCTCGGCGGCGGCCGCACCGGCGAGGCGCAGGTCGGCGCCGACTGGCGAGCAAACCCCGAGTTCTGGAGACACGCATGCGCCTGATCCCCTTGATCCTCATCGCCCTCGGTCTTTCCGGCTGCGCCCGCTACACCGACAAGACCTCCCCCTGTTTCGGGCAGAACGGCGCGCCGGTCGTGTCGCGCAACGCGGTCTCGCCGTTCAGTTTCTCCTCCAAATCAGAGGTTCTCGCCAAGGACTGCCTCTTCGTGCCGGTGATGCAAGAGTGATGCGGCGCTGGCTCATAATATCCGCCGCGCTCTGCGGCCTCGGGCCGCCCGCAATCGCGCAGGGCGTGCCGACCCAGGACAATATGCGCGTAGGCCAACTCGTCACGCTCCTCGGATCCCTGGGCGAGGATCTGGGCGTGCAACGCGAGACACTTTCGACAGGCGACGAGCTCGCCCGGATCCAGGCGGAGCAGCTTCGCGTCCTCGAAGATATGACCGCCGCTATCACGGGACCTGGCTTCGACATCGCGTCGATTGAGAGCCATGCCAGCTTCCCGGCCTCAGGGATCTATCCGCCCGTGGATGCGAGCCCCATGGACAGCCGTCTCTTCGGCGAGGGCCGCGAGACCATCGAGATGATGATCGTCCGGGTCGCGGGCGAGTATGCCGGTGCGCCGGGGGTCGCGCGGGCAGGACTTTCCCCGACCCAGTGGCGCTGCCTCTTCCAGGCGCTCATCAAGCAGGAAAGCCGCTTCAGCATCACCGCCCAGAGCCCCGTTGGGGCCTATGGTCTGACCCAGCTGATGCCCGGCACCGCGTCGGACATGGGCGTCGACCGCTACGATGTCATGGACAATCTCCGGGGCGGCGCCCGCTACATCACCACGCAGTTGGGTACCTTCGGCAATGTCCCCCACGCGCTCGCGGCCTATAACGCGGGGCCCGGCCGGGTGACGGAATATGGCGGCGTGCCGCCCTTCCCGGAGACCCAAGGTTACGTGCGCAACATCTCGCGGTTCATGGGCGAATACCTCGCCGTGGTCGGCGGGGCGGACGCACTCGGCACGCTGACACCGGCCGACATGGCGCTGGCCGAATACTCGAACATCTCGGTTGCGAGCCTCTACTACGCGGCCGATGCCCATGCCACCACCGGGCAGGTCGTGAACCGCCTGGCCGCGATCATCCGGCAGATCGACGAACAGCCGAACGTCAAGGCGGCGATCGAACTCAACACCTACGCGCGGGTCGAGATCGCCCGCATCCTCTCCCTCCGTGTCCGGCTGATGGCCGCCAACCAGACCCGCGAGGCGGCCCATGCCCAGCACCTCGCGGTCGACCGGATCGATGAGAGGGAATTCATGGCCATGGAGGTGCCCGAATGAAACGGCTCTTGCTCGGCGCGGCGACCGCGCTCCTTCTCACCACATCCCCAAGCCTGGCCCAGGGCGTGCCGACCTTCGACGGACAGCAACTGCGCCAGCTCGTCCTGCAAATCGAACACATGGCCGAGGACCTCAACGTCCAGCTCGAACAATTGGCAACCATGCGGCAAGAGCTGGAGACACAGCTTTCTCAGCTTCTGAACCTCGAGGCCCAGCTGCGTTCTCTCGTCGACGGCAATGCCCTTGGCGAGCTCTTTGCCACCATCGAGGAGTTCGAGCGGCTCAAAGGCTCACTGACCGCCCCCATCGATACCCTGCAGGCTCTGGCGAGCGGCGACTTCCTGTCGGGGTTCAAGCCCGGCTCCGATCTCGCCGATGAGGTCGAGGCGGCGCTGACGGGAACCGGTCTGACGCAGGAGCGCCTCTCGACGCTCTCAAGCTCACCGGAACCGGCCGACAACCGGCTTGCCACGTCGGTCGGGGCCAGCGCGATGCTCTCTGTCGCCGCCCAGGAATCCCACGAAGAGGCCGGCGCCAGCCTCGACCGTCTGGAGATCATGGTTGGGCTCATCGACGACCAGGACGGGCTGAAGGCCGCGGTCGATCTCAACACGCGCGTCACAGCCGAGCTCGGCATCATCCTCACCCAGATCTGGCGTCTCGAAGCGGCCCAGGGCGTCAGCGCCGGCCAGCTCGGCGTGGTCGATGCCGCAACGCTCGCCGCCGAACGCAAGTTTCGCGAAATGGAGGTGGAAGAATGATCAGACGGATCGATCTCGCGCTTGGGGTATTGCTAGCCTTTGCAGGGCCGGGTTATGCCCAGTCTTCCGGCGGCTTTGAAACCATGGCCCAGCCTGAAGAAACAGTTGAGGCCTGTGTTGCACCGCGTCCGCCACGCGAACTGCATTCCTATGCCCTTGTCCGCAATGGCTACCGAGAAATCTTACGTATCGTCGCGGCGGAACAGGCCATCGAGACGCGCAACTGTGGCTGCCAGTTCGATGCGGTGTCATGGGATGACGCCGTCGTTGCGCATGAAAGGTTCCAGACGTCTGACAACCCAAAACTCCTCTTCGATGTTATCGCTCTGCGAGGGCAAGCCGACACTCTGGAAGCCGAGCTCCAAGAGGTTTGCTCTGAATAATGGGAATCATTCGTGACATACTCAGCGAGGTGGATGTCGCCATCGATTCCGTTGCGGAAGCCGGGTTCATCCAGGCTGCAGGCCAAATCGGCGGCGTGATTTCCATCGGTTCAGGCGTCTTGTTGGTTCTGCTCGGCGTCAATGTGGTGATGCAGCTTCGCCCGATGACATTCGGCAGCGGATTTGCTTTTGGGACCAAAGTGGCCCTGGTCGGTTTCTTCGCGCAGAGTTGGGACAACTTCTCTGTGATATACGGGATCGCAACGGACGTTCCGGATGCCATCGGGGCCCGCATCCTGTCGCTCACAGCATCCGGCGACGAGGCAGGCGTCTATGAAAGTCTCGATAGGATGGTAAACCGTATCACCGCCTATGGCGACGCGATCGGCGACCGCGCGGGCTGGGTCTTCGGCGCCGTTCTCGGCGCGATCTTCTTCGTGCTCTCGGCCGTCTTCGCCGCCGTCACGGCCGGGATCATCGCCTTCGGCAAGATCGTCTTCACCCTGATGATCGTGATCGCCCCCTTCATGATCCTGGCCTCTCTCTTCAAGCCGACCCTGTCGCTTTTCGAGGCCTGGAGCCGGGCCACCATCGGCTACGCACTCATGCCCATTGCCGCCGCGGGCGCGGCCGGCATCATCGTCGCGATCGCCGAGAGCATCGGCGACGCCTCGACCGATCCTGACAGCGTTGAAACCATCAGCCTCATTCTGCCCTTCCTCGTGATCCTGATCCTGAGTGCCGGCATCATGGCCGCCGTGCCCTCCATCGCCTCGAACCTCAGCGGTGTGGTCGCCGTCGCCTCGAACGCCATCGGCCTTACCGGTCTGGCACGGCGCGGCGTCGTCAACACAGGAGAATACGGCGTGGGCGGTGCCGGGCGGCTCGCCACGGGCAAGACACCTTATGAGCTGCGACGTGCCACGAGCGATGGTGTGGTTCGGACCGGTCAGGCGATCCGGGCGACGCCGGGCGCGCTTCTGGCCCGCAGCAAGGCGCTCCGCAGCCCCAACCAGACCAAGGCGTAGATGGCATGAGCAAGGAACGGGACGCCTTCGAGGCGGATTTCATCTATGGGCCAAGGCGGCGGGAACGCTTCGCCTGGTTCATCGCCGCCGCCGGCGTGATCGTCGGCCTGGCCGCGTTTCTTGGTGCGCTCACACTCTTCCCGCTCAAATCCGTCGAGACCTTCGTGGTCGTCGTCGACAAGGAAACCGGCGAGATGGACCGCGTGGCCCAGGTGGCCGCCCTCACCCTTGATGAGAGCGACGCCATCATCCAGGCCAGCCTCGTGGCCTATGTCGATGACCGCGAGACCTACGATCTCACCGATGGCGAAGAGCGTATCAACGCGGTGCTCGACCGCTCCGATGGCGATGCCGCCCGCACGCTCCGCGATCTCTGGTCCTCCTCGAACCCCGATTACCCGATCACCGTCTATGGTCGCGAGGCGAAGATCGACGTTGTGATCCGCTCGGTGAACCAGATCGAACCGGGCGTCGCCCAGGTCCGCTTCACCCGCACGCTCCGGCGCGAGCGCGACACCCGCACCGTGACACGGCCTTACGTCGCCACCCTCGCCTATGACTTCCGCCCCGAAACCCGTCAGCGCCTGCAGGACGTCTGGGCCAACCCGCTCGGCTTCGTCGTGACCTCCTATCGCGTCGATGCCGAAACCCTTGAGAACTGACCCATGAGACTGCTCGCCCCCCTCCTCTTGGCCTGCGCACTGCCGACCACCACCCTTGCCGAGGCCACACCCCAAGGCGGTCCTCTCGATATCCGCATCCGCTACGCCGTCTACAACGAGAACCAGGTCTTCCGGATCGAGACCGATCTGCGCCACTCCACCACGATCCACTTCGGGCGCGGTGAGCGGTTCGAGGCGGTCATCGTCGGCGACACCGAGAGCTTCCAGGTCGATCCGATCCCAGAGCTTGGCAACGTGTTGACAATCAAGCCCCATGTCGCCGGTGCCTCCACCAACATGACCGTGATCACCAACCGCCGGACCTATTCCTTCCACCTGCGCGAGGGCTCGATCCAGAACCGGACCGGCATGTTTTTCGAGGTGCGGTTCCAATATCCAGACGACGCGCGGCAGACGACCGGTACCACTCCGAAGGGTTTTGAGGCGCCGCGCAATTACGCCTATCTTATCTCGGGCGAGAGCGATTTCCGCCCCGCCTCGGTCTATGACGATGGCCGCTACACCTATTTCACCTTTCCCGAGAATGGCCGGCAGCCGGCCATCTTCAAGGCCGATGACCAGGGCCGCGAGCGCACCGTCAACTGGACCCAGATCGGCAACACCGTCCGGGTCCTCGGCGTGAACGACTACTGGACGCTGAGGATCGGGGACGAGGCGCTCTGCATCGCCCGCGACCGCTCCGCGATTTACGTGAGCAACTGACCATGGCGGATCCCGATCTCCAGAAGCGCCTCGAGACATTTGGCGAGGACAAGAAGAAATCTCGGACCGGCGGTCTGGGCGTCGGCGCGCTCGCCATCGCGCTCGGGCTGGGCGGCGCCGGTGTCGCCTATTGGCTGGCCAGCTCCGGGCAGGATGACCCGGGTTCGCTCGAGACCTCCGAGGTGGAACCGTTCCAGGATGGCCGGCCCGATGGCGGACGGCTGGAGTTCCCGCCCGACGAGGCCGAGCAGCGGGTCAATGATGCGCTGATCGCCGTCGAGGATGCGCTCGATGTGCCAGCGAGTCCGGCGCCGGAACCCTCCCGCGAGGTCCTCGATGAGATCACCCGGCTCCGCGAGGCGCTGGCGGCCAGCCAGTCCGAGCGCAATGCCGAGATACAGGCGGCGGTCAACGATCTGCGCGAGGCGTTCGATGCCCAGACCAGGGCGCTGGAAGCCCAGATCGCGGAACGCGAGCGCCAACTGACCGCGCTCGAACGCGAAAACGATACAAAGCTTGCGAGCCTTCAGGCCCTGCTCGAAGCCGAACAGGCGCAACGGGAAAGCCTCGAAGCCGAGCTGCAGAACAATTCCCTCATCGCCGATCAGGAACTGCTCGAGGAGCGGCGGCGGCAGGAAGAGGAACAGCGCAGGCGCGAGGCGGAGCGGGACGCGGCGGAGCTCTTGACCGCCCAGATCCGGTCGCCGGCGATCGTCTATGCTGATGGCCGTGGTGCCACCGCAACACCATCTGGTCCGGCGGGCACGGGCGCGACAGGACCGGGCGCACCGCTCGACGAGAACGAGGCCTATCTTCAGCGTGCCGCCCGACCGCTCGAGGTCGAGGAAGCCGCCCGCATGGAGTTCCCGGACCGGACCCTTGCGCAGGGCTCGGTCATCCAGGCGGCGCTCCAGACGGCGATCAACAGCGATCTGCCGGGCAATGTCGTGGCGGTGGTGTCGGAGCCGGTGCCGGCCTTTTCCGGTGACCGGATTTTGATCCCCCGCGGTTCGCGGCTCTTTGGCCAATACCGCTCCGGCATCGAAGTGAACCAGAAGCGCATCCTGATCCTCTGGACGCGGGTTCTCACACCCGACGGGACCTCAATGGACATCGCTGCGGTCGGGGGCGACCAGCTCGGCCGCTCCGGGCTCACGGGCCTCGTCGACACCAAGTTCGACGAACGCTTCGGCGGGGCAGCGCTGATCTCCATCATCGGCGCCGCGCCGTCGGTTGCGGCCGAGCAGGCCCGGGATGAGGTCAGAGGCGAGGTGCTGGAGAATATCGGCGAGGACCTCTCGGATGCGACCAGCTCGGTCATTGCCGACCAGGTCTCGATCGCACCCACGATTTACGTGGATCAGGGCGCCAGTGTGACGGTACTCGTAGACCGGGACGTGGTGATTTATTGAGCAAGGGGGGTGTCTTCTGATGGCTGACGCCCTGCCCGCGTCCTACCTGGAGCGCTACCTCGCACCGTTTGAACGGTGGCTTACCGATGACGAGGTCATCGAACTCGCGGTGAATGCTGACGGTCGGGTCTGGATCGAGCGACGTGGCGCGGATGCAATGGAACCTGTCGAACTGACCGTCGATCCGATGGCTGCGGTCAATCTCGGGACCGCGATTGTCGGGGACGCCAAGGCCAAGGTCTCTGAGAAGAACCCGCTCGTCTCCGGCAAGGTCGAGTTCCAGGGCAGACCCCTTCGCGTGCAGGTCGTGGTGTCGCCTGCCGTCGAGACCGGCGCGTCGATTACGATCCGGCTGTTCGGTCGGGCCGACATCCGCAGTTATCGCCCGGAATACCTGCTGGGAGAGGCCGTGTCGCTGTCGGACAAGCGGGCTGAAAACCTGTCCGAGATCGCCGAGCTGGCAGGCTCGGACCTGCCGGAGGCGCTGAAGCAACTGATCGCGAACCGTCTCAACATCCTGGTCAGCGGCGGGACATCGACCGGCAAGACCACCTTTGCCCGGCATCTCCTGACCCATGTGCCGGACGCCGAGCGCCTCATCACGATCGAGGACGCATTCGAACTCTTTCCCCACCAGCCGAATTCCGTCTGTCTCCTAGCGGATCGCGCCAAAGACAGCCCCCGCTCCGCCGGAGCTCTCCTTCAGGCGTCGCTGCGGATGCGACCGGATCGGATTGTCGTGGGAGAGTTGCGCGGCGCGGAAGCTCTCACCTATCTCGAGGCCATCAACACCGGCCACGGCGGCTCGGTCTCGACAATCCATGCCGAAACCGCCGAACTCGCCATCGACCGACTGGCGATCATGGTCCTGCAAGCCGGCACCCCGCTGACATTCGCAGAGGTCCAGACCTACATCCGGAAGTCCATCGACGTGATCGTGCAGCTTGGGCGCGTGGAGGGGCGCCGGGGGGTTTCGGAAGTGTTGGTGTTGAGTGGTCGTTCGGGTGAGTCGATCTAAAAGCCTGCTGCGCGGGATCCCATCCTGACTGCTGGTTCCGGCCCCAGCTTGGCTTTCATTTGGTGCAATATGAGGAGCCACCAATACCGAGGCGACAAGTTTACGCGGACTGTTAGACAAGCTTTCTCTACGCAATCGGGCAATGCATTCGCTTGGCGGGGAAGCGCGACAATTTCGGCTTTGACTGGGCTACCAACGTCGCTCAAGTCGATGCCCTTGCGAGGGTCGGGGCGCATGCCTAGTCTCAATCCTGCTAGCCATGGGAGATATTCCAAATGTGCGGACGCTTCATCGAACCTGATTTGATCGGCACGGACCAAGAGCACTCAGAGACAAAGATCAACCCGTTTCCGGGCCAACCTGTGATCATCCCGCCGCGTGGCCCGTGCCGTTACAACGTCGCACCGACGCAAGACATCTTGATCTTCGGTGGCTCACCTCTGGTCGCCATTGAAGCCCGGTGGTGGCTTGTCCCGTCTTGGCACAAGGGCGAGGTGAAAGACTGGAAGGCCACGACATTCAATGCGCGAATAGAGGATGCGAAAGACAAGCCGAGCTTTCGCGCTGTGTGGCGGCATGGGCGCTGCCTTATCCCGATGGGTGGGTACTATGAATGGACGGGAAAGAAGGGCCACAAACAGCCCCATGTGATCTTGTCTGGCGGGAATGAACCGACGCTCTGGGCGGCTGGTGTCGTTTAGCACTTAAATGTAAGAATGCGGTGGTTTTGGAAAATTTCGGCACTTTAAGTTGAGAATGTGCGATCCCAGATTTCATATCAGTTGCATTTGTCGGGGCGGTCCCCACTCGAGCACTGGAGAGATCAGATGGTCGGTCGCCATAGCAAATCGGTTCTTGTTGTCTCCCATCATGTGCCCTTGCAGCATATTCAGCATTGCGGGTCCTGCGCGGTCGATGATCGCCACGCCTGCCAGGAGTGCGGGACGGATGTGCAGCGGCAGGATGGGGTGCTTTGGCGAGAACGGAAACGTGGTCTCTTTGGCGAGTATGGCATCGAAATCGGGAACGATTGCGCCGAGGAGACGATAGCGCCAGAGATCACCATCGCGCGGAGGCGGCCAGGGGATGCGACGCATGAGCAGGAGTCGCGCGATCTCCAGAGCTGGAAACCATGTTTCCACGCCGCGCTCTGCGTGGTTGTCCAGCAAGGTCTCACCGCGCCATGCTGCTGCGCGATAAGGTGCATGCACCTGGGAGCAATCGCGGGCGGTCTTGCCCTGAAAAGATTCACCGCAAAGCGGGCAGGTGATCCGCCATCCTTGCAATTCGCTTCGAAGGACTGGCAGTGGGCCAGCACTGGTAGGAGCGCAGCGCGCGCAATGTTGCATTGGAGTTTTGGCGATAAACCGGTGGGCGGCTTTCGGGGCGCTTGCGAAGCTAAGGCCGCGTACAGCCTTCGGGCTGACGCCGAACATCGCCGCAATCCGGTCCGCCTGGGCTTTCGTCAGGGAAAGATCGATTGCCCCAAGCGATGTCGCCTCCGGCAATCCATGGCGCAGCATGGTCAACGGCGTGACTCCGTAAAAGTTTGCGTGGCGACTGATCCAGGATGACAGGAGTTCGCCGGGCAGGGGCGGCAAGGTGACGGGCAGGGGCCCCGTCATGCGAAGGCCGCTTCGGTATCAAATGCGGGCACCCAGGCCTCGACGGCGTTGTCGGTGATCTGTTCAGCCCCACTTTCGATAGCCTCGATCGCAAGGCTGCCGAGCATCTGGAAGATGGTGGCCGTGATGCCGTCCGTGATCTGCAGAATGCGCCGCAGGGATTTCGGCGTCAGCACAGAGGGTCGCTGCAACGGGGTATTGCGCAGGATCGACGCGATCAGCGTCTCGAAGTCTTCATTGGCGGCCCAGCGGTTCAGGGTGAGCTGCTCGAATCGGCGAGCAAGTTGAACGTCACCGCCGATGGCCTCCCGGGCGTCGTTCACACCAAAGCAGACCAGTGAGATTTGGAGCCGATTGCTGAGAAAGCGTAGCATGTTGAGCACGATCCGTTGCTCTCGATAGGTCCCGGCGAGGATGTTATGGACCTCGTCGATGACCAGCACCTGGACGCCAATGGCCTTCATGATCCGCAAGGTCGCCTGTTCCATCTGGGCAATATCTGCCCGCGGAGCCTGCGGGGCGCCGAGGAGGGAAAGTAGTTCGCCATAGAACCGCCGCTCACCGGGGCGGCTGACCATTTCCATGGCCAGAACAGGTGTTTTCAGAACACCGGTCCGGCGATTAAAATGTTGCGGATGTTGGTCGCGGAAGCGTCCCATGATCATCGTCTTACCCATCCCGCTGTCGCCATAGATCGCGACGGACGGCATGCGAGGGCATCTCGGATGATCAAGGAGCGCCTCGAGGCGATCGAGGGCTTGCTTCGCGCGAGGGTAGAGAACCCAGCGGTGCGACCTGATGGCGCGAATGCGTCCTGTCTTGGGTTCAGACAGCAGGGCCGCCGCGCTGGCGGTCAGGTGAGGGTGATTGTTCGTCATTTTGGCTCCAGCTCATTCGGTGTCCTCAACAGAAGGCACTGGCTTGCTGGAGTCGACACCACGGAGTGTGCCTGTGTCCCGGAGGTCGTCGGCTCGCCTCGGCTGAGCCTTGCCACGCCGCGCTGCTGCGGTTCTGTTTACGGCCTCATCAACCAACTTGCGCTGTTCAAGCGCGGTCCTCACGACCGCGCGGCTATCGACTTCCCGCCGCCCTTTTTCGCGCAGGGTGCGACGCGCCGTCAAAGCCTCCTGCAGGGAAATGGGCGCCAAGGTCAGGTCCGCATAGCGGGCTTCAACGAAGTTGCCTGATGGCCGACGCACGAACACGCGCGACATGTCGCGCGGATCATATTTCACCAGAAGCCGCCGCTCTGTCCGGCCGACATCGGCGCTGAGCGCAGGTGACCAGTAGCGCAGATCAAACAGATGAATGCCGGTCGGGCGCAAGGTTCGCTCCTGCTCTGGCAGGAAAGAGATCCAGAACTGCAGCCGATCCTCTGGCAGCCGCAAGGGGATCTCACCTTCGTGATCCAGCCAGACTGCAAGGGGCGGGCGGCTCAGCGAGCCGTGTATGGACTGATGATAGGACCCGACGATATCGAGCGCGATATAGCGCTCCAACTCGCGCAAGGTCAGCGCCGCGTGCCGCTTTGAATCGTATTCCGCGAGGTCCTGAGCGTTGCTGAAAGTCGTACCGGGCAGAAGGTGCAGCCGTCCCATTTGGGTGCCGATCAGACGCTCGATGTGCCCGCCGAACCGTGGCGTGCCCGGCGGTCGCCAGTCGATGGCAATGCCCGCGTTCTCGCACCCGCGTTTGAAGGCGCGACTCCGGAAATCCGCGCCGTTGTCCACATGAACCCGGTCCGGAAGGCCGGCCACGGGCCACGGTTCTTCGATCTCGCGCTCTTTCAACCAGGCCGTCTTGTCATAAACCGAGTGTAACAGGCACAGGCTGGTCGAGAGTCGCGACGGCGCCTCCATGGTGAGATAAAATCCCGTCACCATGCGCGTGAAGACGTCCATGGCCAAGGTCAGCCAGGGGCGGCCCACTGGTTCGCGTGACTCCTCGTCGACGATAAAGATGTCGGCTTTCGTATGATCGATCTGAACGATCTCAAGTGGACGAGAGGTGTGTAGTGCTCCCGGGACGGCAATCGTTGCTTTTTCTATCTTCTTCTCGCCACGACGTCGTGCTCGGTGGCATAGATCGAGATCGCCAAGACGCTTTTCGATTGTCCGACGATGCGGCGGCTTCAATCCCGCCACGGCGCAATCCGTTTCAATGTCCCGCACCAACTGTGAGACCGGTGGCTGGGTTGGCTTCAGATAGTATGTGCGGATCGCCTTCTGGATGATCTCTTCGCGCGGCGCATCCAGTGCGCGATGACCAGCACGGCGCCCGCGCTTCGTTTCAATGAGCGACATGACAGTTCCGTCCGTCCGGAACCGCCTCAACAAGCGGTAGGTCGTCGCTTGGCTGAGATGCAGTTCGGATGCAAGGTCGGCTATAGCGGCCACGGTAGACTGACCGGAACTGGAAACCAGGAACTTACGTATCGCGGCCGCACGGCGGCAGGCTTCTGCCCACAGGGCGTCGTCAATCTCGTCTGGGAGTGGTTCGGTCATGGCGAGGACCCGGCAAGAATCGGAGCCACGGTTATCAAATTAACTGCAAAAGTCCAACCGTCGTTATCAAGTTAAGTGCTAATTCTCATATTTAGGTGCAACGCTAAGCCATTGAAATATTGAAGATCGAATTATCGGATTTAAGTGCTAAGTCACAATAGACCTGGTTGCGCGCGGCGGGGTTGATCGCAATTGGCCCGCGTCCATCGCTTCGGCGCATTGCGGTATCCGGCCCTTCCTGTCCTGTCGGACTGATGCTCATCCCGCTGCAATCTGAGCTGAAGCCGGGCGATCCGCGTGCCTTCCAACGACCGATTTGCGGGCTGACGCGATTGCCACCGCGCGCACCAGCGGTACGTGCGATATCCATCACTGTCGCTTTGGTCACTGTTCGCGAAAGGCGCGGGCCATGCTGTCGGCAAGGGGGCGGGCGATGTATTGCGCGAAGGTCCGTTCGGCGGTCTGGATCATGACCTCGGCGGGCATGCCCGGGGTAGGGACAAAGCCTTTGACGCGGGCCAGTTCTTCGGGCGACAGGGTCACGCGGGCGACGAACACTTCGCGGGTGACGCCGTTTGCGTTGTCGGCAATCGCATCGGCCGAAACATAATCGACCGTCCCGTCAAGCACAGGCGTCGTGCGGGCGTTCAGCCCCGTCAGCCGCACGACGGCATTCTGCCCGCGATGCACGCTGTCGATATCGGTGCGCAGGATCAGTGTTTCGACGATCAGGGGCGCGCTTGACGGCAGGATTTCCGCGATGGGTTTGCCGGTCTCGATCACCCCGCCGGGGGTGAAATAATGCAGGCGCAGGATGGTGCCGCTGACCGGGGCCGTCACCTCGGACCGGGTCAGGACATTTTCCGCCTTGCGGTATTTTTCACGCACGCTTTCCAGTTCGGCCTGGATGACCTGCAATTCATCCAGCGCATTTTCACGATACAGGCTGCGGACCTTTTCGATCTGGGTCTGGTGTTTCAGCATGAGCTGTTCGTTTTCGTTCACCTCGGCTTGCAGGCGTCCGATCTGCCCCTGCGCCTCGATCTTGGCGCGCAACAGGGCGTTCACCTCGGTCTGGCGGATCAGGCCACCGTCGAGCAGCTTGCTTTTGTCGGCGTATTCCTGATCGAGCAGTTCGACCATTTTCAAGTGCGAGTCATGCTGGATCTGATAGCCGTTCTTGCGGATCTCAAGCGCGTTGATGTTGCGTTCCAACAGCGAGACATCGTTGTTCAGCGACGCGCGGGCGGTGCTGAAGGACAGCCGCTGCCCGTCGAGGATCGACGCGATTTCCATGTCTTCCTTGGCTTCGCGCAGAAGCTCTTGCGGGAAATCGAGCTGTTCAATCTCGCGGTATTCGGCGACAAGACGGGTCACGGTGGCCTCAAGCCGCGCCTTGCGGACAAACAGCTCGCGCCGGTTGGCAAGGGCAGCGGTTTCGTCCAGGGTCAGCAGGACATCGCCCGCCGCGACCTCGTCGCCTTCGCTGACCAGGATTTCGTGAATGATGCCGCCTTCAAGGTGCTGCACGATCTTGTTGCGGCCTGTGGCCACGAAACTGCCCTGCGCGATGACAGCGGCGGCAAGCGGCGCGCGAAAGGCCCATGCGCCGAACCCGCCGAAGGTCACGACCAACAGAAGCAGCCCGAACATCACGTGTTTCTTGATCGAGCGCGGCACCTTGTCATGCCATTCATGAAGGACGACGGCGTTGGTTGGCAGGTTCGACTGGGTCATGTCAGGTTTGCTCCCCCAATGGTTTGGGTGGCTGTTGGCGGGCGCGCTGGTCGTCGCGGATCCGCTGCAACACGGTGTCGCGCGTGCCAAACAGGGCGATCGAGCCGTCGCGGATCAGCATGATCTTGTCGACCACGTCCAACAGGGCGGGTTTCTGGGTGATGACGACCACGGTGATCTTGTTGCGCCGGGCGTGGTCGATGGCGCGCGCCAATGCCTTGTCACCGGCGGCATCGAGGTTCGAGTTCGGCTCGTCCAGCACCACCATGCGCGGGTTGCCGAAAAAGGCGCGGGCAAGGGCGATGCGCTGTTTCTGCCCGCCCGACAGGGGCGAGCCATCGGCGGCCACCATGGTTTCATAGCCTTGCGGCAGGTTGGCGATCATTTCGTGCACATCGGCCAGTTTGGCGGCTTCATAGATCTGTTCGTCGGTCGCGTCGGCGCGCATCCGCCCGATGTTGTCCTTGATCGAACCGGGGAACAGTTGCACGTCCTGCGGCAGATAGCCGATGCTTTCGCCGAACTGGCGCGGCTCCCAGTTGCGCAGGTCCATCAGGTCCAGCCGCACATTGCCCGAGGTGGGCAGGATCGAGCCGACCAGCATCTTGCCCAGCGTCGTCTTGCCCGCGCCGGAATTGCCGATGATCGCCAGGCTTTCGCCGGGATTCAGTTGGAAGCTGAGGCCGTTCAGAACCACATCCTTGGTGCCGGGCGGCACGAACAGCAGCCGTTCGACATCCAGCCGGCCTTCGGGTCGGGGCAGGCGCAGTTTCTCGAATTGCAGTTTTGAGTTTTGCAGAAGCGTGCGGATGCGGCCATAGGCGCCACGGGTCAGGATAAAGGCGTTCCAGCCTTCGATCGACCCTTCGATGGGCGCCAGCGCGCGGCCAGCGATGATCGAGGCGGCGATGACCATGCCGCCCGTAATCTCGCCCTGAATGGCCAGATAGGCGCCCCAGCCCAGCATCCCGATCTGGGTCAACAGGCGCACACCGCGCGAAAACGCGGCCGAGATGATGTTGCGATCCTGCGCGCGCACTTGTGCGGTCAGCGACTCGGCGGTGTCCTTGCCCCAGATCGACACGGCCTCGGGGATCATCGCCAGCGCATTGATGATCTGGCTGTTCCGCGACATCGAATCCAGGTGCATGTTGGCCTTGGACTGCGCCAGGTTGGCTTCGGCAAAGGGTTTTGCGGTGGCTTTCTGGTTGATCAGTGCAATCACCAGCAGCAGAAGCGAAGTCACGACCACGATCATGCCAAGCTGCGGGTGCACAAGAAAGATCGCAAGGATGAACAGGGGGGCAAAGGGCACGTCGAGGAACGAGATCAGCGTGCCCGACACGATGAAGCCGCGCAGTTGCTGAAGGTCGCCCAGCGTCTGGTATTCACGCCCGGTGCCGTTCAATGATGCCGCCGCCGCCGCGCTCAGGATCGGGGTGCCGAGTTTCGCGGCAACTTCGACCGCCGTGCGCATCAACACGAAGCGTCGTACCGCATCAAACACGGCTTGCAGGATGACCGCGCCCGCGATCACGATGGTCAGCATGATCAGCGTGTCGGTGGATCGGCTGGTCAGCACCCGGTCGGAAATCTGGAACAGATAGATCGGGATCGACAGGATCAGGATGTTGGTGGCGCAGGTCATCACCATCACGAACAGAAGGTTGCCGCGCACGGCGGCCATACCTTCCTTCAGGCTTTGCGAAAAATCCTGCGGCCCGATCCGTTTATGGAAACTGGCGCCACCGCCACCGCCACCGCCGTTACCGCCTCCACCACCGCCGGTGCGGTCCGGTGGGGGGGTGGACTTGTTTGAAATCGGCTGGTTGGCTTTCTGGTCGATGGTCACGCCCATCCCGGCGCCGTCCATCTTGGACGACGGTTGCGTCTTGGTTTCGACCCGGTCGACCGTTTTCAACACCAACCGTGGTTTTGAAGGTGTTTCCGGGTCGCGGACCTGCTTCGCCGCATTGGTCATAAAATTACTCGCTTTGAAAATGGATTAAGTTGTCATCGTCTGCATTACGTCCAGCGCCGTTCCACCAGTGTGGGCGTCGTTGGCGATGCCTGCCGCTTCCAGGGACTCGTTCACCGCATCGGCGATCATGTCATCGGCCAAAAAGGCCACGGCTTCACTGGTCAGGCCGGTCATGCCGACGCCGGTCGGATTGGCATCGGTGTCGATCAGTTCGGCCTGATACAAGAGGGCGTCGTTGTAATAATTGCCGCCCGCCATCACGTCCGAGTCAAAGCCCGTCTGGGTGATTGACGCGGTGTTGGTCAACAAGTTCGATCCGGTGGTGATGGCCACCGGAATGTCGTCAAGGGCAGATTGCACTGAATCCAGCGCCATATGCACCTGATCCATGTCGCCCATGTAATTGATCTGATCGACGATGTTCATCTGGGTCAGATGACCGTCGATATAAAGAACCCTAAGCTGGTCCAGCCCTTCGAAAAAGGCGCTTTGCGCCACTGTCGCCGACAGGTCGTCGACACCTTGTTTCAGATCCTCAAGCGCGGTCTTGAAATCGTCCAGCATGTCGACCTGTGTGTCGATGCCTTCCTGGTGAATGCTGGCTTCGTTGCGCAGAAGGTTGTCGTGACCCGAGACCGCGGCGTCGTTCATACCCGCGCCATAAAACTGATCGTTGTCCAACAGGACATTGGTCTGGTTGACCACATTCATGGACAGCATCGTGCCGCCAACGAAGATCAGGTCATACCCGAAGCCGAACTCGGCTGCGGAGCCAAGGTTGAAGGTCAGGTTCTCGCCCGTCACGATCGAGGTCGAGTTGGCCGAGAAGGTCAGGTCCAGCCGGTCGGAATCCATGACGAATGTGTGCTGCTGCATGTAATTCGTGACTGTGACATCGCCGTCCAGCCGCACGACATGCCAGTCCGAGGGCAGGTCGGTCGTGGCCGCTGCTTCGATTTCAAACCCGTCGGGAATGTCGCGGTTGTCAACCTGGGTCGAGGCGATGTTGTAGGCCTGCGACGGTGCGCTGGGATCGTTCCAGCTCGTGTCGTGATACTGATCCGTGTCATAAAGCATATTGACCTGAGACACGGCGTTCAGGTTGATTACGTCGCCCGCCACGGCGATGACGCCCGCGTCGATCCAGCTTGTTTGGATGTTGGCGTGGTTATGCGCCTCGTTCGCGCCGGCGCTGACATTGTGTTCGGCGTTGATGACGGTTGGCCAGGCATCGTTTCCGGTGTCCAGAATGGCCTTGTCCTTCTCGAACCCTGCCAGTTGGTCGCCGTCTTCGTCGTCGTCCAGCTTGTCGCGCTTTGCCTTGATGAAGGCAGGCAGTTGGTCTTCCAGCTCGGGCACTTCGTCGACCAGCTCGCCATTGACGAAAACACCTTCGGTCTCATCGTCTTCTATGATGGTGACGTTCAGCCCTTCGATGTCGGGGTCTTCAAGCCCGTTGATCATCTTGATAAAGGGCAGGGCGTTGCCGGGATCTTCCAGGATCTCGGCGACCAGCCCGTCGGTGGACCATGGCTGGATGGCCTCGGCCAGGTCGATGGCGGCCTCGAGCGCGGCATAAAGCCCGTCGAGCGATTGAAATCCCGCCGCAACCACATCGCCGATCACATCGTTGTCATCCAGGTGAATGGTTTGGATCGTCACCGTGATCGCCGATGAGGGCAGGGGGATGTAGGGCAGGATCGTGACGCTGCCCATGATGAAATTCACCATGGCCCCTGCATCAATCGGGACCGGTGAATCGGAATAGCCTGCGCCTGCGCTGACGCCGTCCAGCGATACAGTCTGCGCTGGAAAAGCAAGCGATCCGGTCGCGGCCACTTGTACGGGCGCTTCGGGGCCAGGTGTGTACTGTGAGTGGGGGTTGAACTTGCCCAGTTCAAAGGGGGCTTTATTTTCGACAGGTTTGAATTCAAATTCGCCTGTCTCGGCCAGTTTCTGCTTCAACTTGAATTCGTAGTAATCCGTTCTGAGCCGTGCTTCGTTTTCAGCGAGGTGAAACAAACCAATGAAATGCGCGATGGACTCGGTTGTCTGGTCAAGGCTCATGGCTGCGTCAACTCCTTGCTGGAAATCATCAAACAAACGAACCAGGCACTGAACGTGTCCGGGGCCGAAACACGGCCCCGGACGTTGATTTGTTATGCGTCGTTCGAATCGTCACCGACATAGGTCGAGCTCATCGAGCCGCCAACAACGGTCATGTCGACCGTGTTGCCGAGCACGTTGGCGCCCATCACGATACTTTGATTGAACGCGGCGGTGTCCACCACGGCTGCGGCCGAGGCATAGGATTCGCCGGTGACGTAACCGTCGTCACCATTGCCCGAACCCCATGATCCGCCATCGGCCATACCGCTTGCGCCATTGGTGGCGTTGCCACCCATGCCGCCGGTCACGCCGCTGGCATCTGCCATGCCGCCGTTCGAGCTGCCGCCCGTGGCGTCACCGCTATAGCCTCCGGTCGAGGTGGCCGCGCCACCCATGCCACCGTCACCGCTGGCTGCGGTGTTGGTGCCACCGGACTGGCCGTCGGCAGTGGTCGACGAGGTCTGATCGGCATTCGCCGCACCGCCGTAGCCCGAGATGGCATCTGCCATGCTGTCGGCTGAACCGTCAGTGTCGGATTCCGAGAAGACATCGGCCAGGCCACCGTTGCCGGTATCCGCGGTCGAGCTTGCGGTTCCATCGACATCGTTCATGGAGTCGGCACGACCATCGGCGTCGCCGCCCAGGCCTCCGTCACCCATGGCGCCGTCGCCGCCGTCGCCCATGGCACCAGCGCCACCCGGGCCCTGGCCACCATCACCGGCTGCACCGACTGCACCAGCCCCACCGGGACCTTGGCCGCCAACGCCGCCCATACCGATGGCACCGTCACCGCCGGGGCCTTGGCCACCGTCAGCGCCATTTGCCGCGGCACCTGCGCCACCCGGACCCTGGCCGCCGTCACCGGCTGCACCGTCGCCACCGTCGCCGGTTGCGCCTGCGCCGCCCGGACCCTGGCCGCCGGTTGCTGCGGCACCGTCGCCTGCGTCACCGCGGGCGCCATTGCCACCGTCGCCGCCGTCGCCTGCGCCACCGGTGCCTGTTCCTCCGTCACCGCTGGCATCGGCGTCGCCGCTGCCGCTTCCGTCACCGTCTGCGTCGGCATCGCCGGCTGCGTCCGAAGCGCCGCCTGCGTCAGCAGGGCCGTTTCCGGAGGTCGCTGTCGGGTCGCCAGCGGTGGCGCCTGCACCGGCAAGGTTCAGCAGTCCAAGCCCGGCTGCTGCGCCGGCTGCGGCACCAGATGCTGCCCCGGCGTCACCACCGGTTCCGGTTGCATCGTTGTCGCTTGAGGCGTCGTTGTCGGTGTTGGCGTCATTGTCGCTGTTGCCCGAGTTGTTGGTCGCAGAGGTTGCGCTGCCGTCACCGCCGGGGCCATTGCCACCGTCGCCACCATCGCCGTCGCCACCGTCGCCGCCGTCACCGCCGGATCCGTTGCCGCCGACTGCGGCGCCGCCGGTGCCATCGCCACCGTCGCCACCGTCGCCGCCATCGCCGTCACCGCCGCCGCCGTCGCCGCCGGTGCCGTCACCGCCGTCGCCGCCATCGCCGGTGGTCGATGCGCCACCCGTGCCATCGCCGCCGTCGCCGCCGATGCCGCCGCCAGCATCGCCACCCTGGGCATTGCCGCCATTGCCACCGTCACCGCCGCCGCCGTCGCCGCCGGTACCATCACCGCCGTCGCCGCCGTCGCCGCCGTCGCCGTCACCGCCGTCACCGCCGGTGCCATAGCCGCCAACCGCGTTGCCATTGGCATCGCTGCTGATCGAACCGTCATTGGCATCGCTTTCGGCATAGGATTCACCGCTGTTGCCACCGGTTCCTTCGGTGTTGTTGTCGCTGTCGGCGTTGCCGCTGGCGTTGCTGTTGGCATCTGCGGCCCCGCCGTCGCCACCATTGGTTTCACTGGCATTGCCGCTGATCCCCAGGCCAAGGCCCAGACCCAGTGCGGTTGCCGCACCGCTGTCACCAGCGTCACCGCCGGTGGAATCGCTTTCGCCGCCGTCACCGCTGGTGCCGCCGGTTGCATCGGCATATCCGCCGATGGCTTCGCCGCCATTTGCTTCGCCGCCATTGGCCGTCGCACCCGAACCACCGTCACCGGTGTAGGTGTCATTGGCGATGCCGTCACCCGCCGAGGCGCTGCCGCCATTGGCGTTGCCGTTCTGGGTGAAGTCGCCGTTATTGGCAACCGAGGCGGATCCAAGGTGGTCGTCGTCGGACAGGTAAGCCTCCTGCACGTTGACGATTCCGGTGTCATTGCCTGCGCCGAAATTGGCGTTGGTCATGATGTCACCGATGTCGTCGCCGGGATCCAGATCAATATCGCCACCGGCGGTCACGACATTTTCGACCTCTCCGTCGCGAACGTCGATATCGACGACATCGTCGTCACGCGGGATCCACTCGCCACCACCGAAGTCGATGTTGACCGAGTTTGAGTTGTCGTTGCTGTCATCGCCGCCGTTGGTCTGGCTTTGATCGGAACTTGCTTGCTGGTTCTGATCCTGACCCTGGCCTTGATCCTGACCCTGGTCTTGACCCTGATCCTGACCCTGTTCGTTGGCGTTGTTGTTTTCGTCCGACGTATCGACTTTCTGCTGCTGCTGTTGCTGCTGCGCGTCAAGGTCGACATCGGCATGTTTGATGTTGACGTCTGCATCCACGTCGATGTCAGCGTTATCAACCTCGACTTCGCCGATGGCGAACTGGTTGGTGCTGGAATGTCCTCTGTCTCTAGACATGTCTAAAGTCCTTTGCTGATGCCCTTGGACGCCACCAGTCTGTCCAAAGTGGCCAATCTGCGGGCATGGTTGAGTTTGATGTTGTGAAGTTCGGATGAAGCGATTTGCGATGGCAAAGCAGGTTCATCCGCTGAATGCTGTATTCGCGTCCCCCCGTTATGCTGTGCCGGTCGAAACCAGTGTCTGATCCGAAGAAAAGGATCGCTGCCTGATGTTACTTGCCCGGCAAAGCGGGCCGTCGACCTGGCGGTTTCAATAAACTTGCTGAACCAATTCACACTACGGCGCCTGAAAATGCAGACGCACGTTTAGCCTGTATTGGAGCGGTCGCGAAAAACAGCCGGACAAAGGGTTTATCCACCCAAGACGCTGAAATAAGTCATTTTTCAGGCGCAGCAGACGGGAAAACGCGACATGAAGACAACTCTTGGTAGATATACCCAAATCAAACTTGCGATTCTTACTAAATCGAATTGTCAGGATTTACACGCGATGGGTGAATCACGCCTGCGCAGAGCGTTCATATTAATGCTAAGTGTCTAGAATTACGCGGGTTCGGACAGGATTGTGGCTAAAATTTGTTCAACTGCTTCAATTGTGTTAGGATGACCCATACAAAGTTACGATTTTAGACCAAATTGTTTAGCGTAATTGCTTTTGAGCAGGGGCAATTGACAGGAAATATTGCGACATCGCTTTTGTCGGCGGCCGAATCCACCGGGCAAGCCGACGAACAACCTAAGCGGTCGCGTGTTGGAGGAACCTGATTTGTTGCATCTGCAAGACGAAAACAGAAACCCGATTGTCAAAGCACCAAACACATTGACCCAAGCTGACCACACCATTCTGATCTTCCTGGGAAACAGCATGGTCTTTTCCGACCGGTTGCTGAGAACCTTGGAGTTCGAGTTCAAGGATATCACCGCATTGCGGCTGCGCGCCGTCCCCGATCTGGACGATCTGGACGACGCCATGAAACTGGCCGCGGACCTGATCATTTTTGACGAGCCTTCGATGGCGGCCTATCTGCGGACGCGGCATATGCTGGACCCGGTGTTCAGCGGTGTCGGCAAGGTGCTTGCCTATTCCTCGGCGAAGGTGGGGCGCGATCTTCGCAGAAGCGTGGCCGGCTCGGCGGAGGAAGAAAGCGTGCGATTTCTGCCGATGAAGGCGTCGCTGGATGCATGGTTCGCCGCGCTGCGCCTTTTGATCCTGGGCGAGACCTTCGTTCCCGCCGAGTTGCTGGCCCGACGTGATGCTGTCGCGGCCGAGGCCGAACCGCCCAGACAGATGGACCGGGCGACAGAGGATACGCCGCAAGCCCCCTTGCCAAACCTGACGACACGCGAGGTTGAGGTGCTGGGGTTGCTGTCCAGGGGGATGCCGAACAAGACCATCGCCGATAAGCTTGGCCTGTCCGAACACACAGTGAAGCTTCATGTCCACCATGTTTTCGGCAAGCTGAAGGTTCGCAATCGGGTCAGCGCCACGAACTGGTATCTTTTGCATGGCGATGCGTTGGAACGGGCGCGGGGCAGGTGATCCATGACCGCGATTGACCGACCCGGCGCAAAAGACAAGACGGCAAGCGATTTCGATCGCTTCCTGCTGCTGCTCGGTCGGCTGAATTACAGTTGGACCAACACGGAAAGTCTTTTGATCCACCTGATCGCAGGTCTGTCGCATACGGATAAAGAGACCGCGGTGGTGATCTTTCTGACGCTCAACACAACCCGCGCCCGGATTGATCTGGTCGAGCGGCTGTCGAAGCTTGAACGGGTGTCACAGGCGGAACGCGAGGCCGTGCTGGAAATCACACGCCGGGTCAAGCTGCTGTCCGGGCTGCGCAACAAATACAATCATTGCATTTATTCATTTGATTCAAAAAGCGGCGACATCTCGACCATTCGGATGCGGGTGGCTGACCGCAAGAACCAGATCAAGGTCGGCGAGATGACGGCGCTGGACGGGGCGACCATTGATGACATCGAACAGTCGCTGGACGATCTTAAGATGCTGAATTCGGATGTCTGGGTGCTGATCCAGAAACATGGCTATCCCGGCTAGGCGGAAGCACCGCCGCATGGGGGCGGTGCCGGAAAGTGATAAAAGGTGGAAGGTTGAATGTCTGAACCCGATATTGGCACGCCAGTTGATGCGTTTCAAAGCACGGCGCCAGAATTTGACTATTGGAGCAAAGTTCACGCGCTGGCGGCCGAGCGTCTGGCCTTTGCGGTCAACAGTGGCATACTTCTGACGGTGTTCACCGGCGCAGCGGGGTCGGGAAAGTCGACCGTTGTCCGCAAGGTGATGTCTGACGCGCAATCGACGCGGCTGATCGGCATGTGTTCCTATGGGCCGCGTATCAAGGTCGATCCGTGCCGCGCGCTTCTGGAAGCATTTGGTGCCGATCCCGGTCCGGGCGACAAGGCCCTGCATCGCCGTATTCTTGAACAAAGCCTTGAGGCCGCCCGGCAGGACATAGAACTGCCGACGCTTGTGCTTGAGGACGCGCATCTGTTGCATGACGAACATCTGTTTGCGCTGTTTGATATCGCCGGGTTCAATGACGGGCCGGAAAACGCGTTGTTGAAGATCGTTCTGGTCGGGCATCCTGCGCTTGAGGATCAGATGGATGACACCGCGGGCGCGCTGCCTGGGCCGTCGTTTGCGCTGGACCAAATGTCGAAGACCGACACGGCGGGTTATGTGCGGCATCGACTGGCGGTGGCGGGCATCGACGTGGTCTTTGACGATGCGGCGCTTGAAGTGGTTCACGAACGGACAGACGGCAACCCGCAACAGGTCAACCAATTGTGCAAGGCGCTGCTGGACGAGGCCCGGTCGCTGGAACAGCCCCATATCACGGCCAGCGCGGTGCAGAAATGCAAAGTGCCCACGACGAAGGCGTTTGGGCTGAAACTGGACGCTCCGGCGATGGACGCGCCTGCGACAGAGGGCGACGCCAAGACCGACCCGCCGCCGAGTTTCAAAAGCAATCGGCCTTTGTTTGCATCAGAGCCTGTTGCACCACCCGCACCTGCGTCAGGTGACGAGGCAAAGAAGGGTGACGCCAAGGTCGGGCCGACGAACCGTATGGCGCTTGATACAGCTGATCCCCGACCTGCGCCCAAGCCAAAGTCGGTGCAAAAGCGCGGGGCGCGATCCCCCGCGCGGCTGATCGCGGGACTGGCCGGTGTGGCCGGGATGGCCGTGGTCGCCTATGGCATGTTCGGGCCGGGGCGCGCGCCCGACGACGCGATGATGGTTGCAGGGCAGACCGGGGCCGTGCCTGAACCTGTGCCGGAAGTGACGGCCATGACAGATGCGGGCGCCGCGCCGGATCAGGGTGAAGGGGTCGGGGATATTGCGCCCGCTCCGGAATTGGTTGTTGCCCAACCATTGCCGCGACTGGCCGATACGGGGCCTGCGCTGGCGTTGCTGGACAGTTTCGGCGCCCCACCCAGCGAGGTTGACGATTGGTATCGGCTGGGGCTGAGTGTTGCCGACCAGAACCCGCAGGCCGCGGCGGTGGCGTTTGCACTGGCCGCCAGTCAGGGTCACGCGCGCGCGGCCTATTTCCTGGGTCAGATCTACGAACTGGGCGAAGGCATCCCCGTCGATCACCTACTGGCGCGCAAGTGGTATGAAACGGCCGCAACCCAGATCGACGGCGCGGCGGATCGGCTGACCACGCTGCCCGAACCGCAAGCGCAAGGTGCGCCCGCGCCACCTGTTCCGCTGATGTCATACCGGGCCGACGATCAGAAAGCGGTCATGGTCTGGACCAGCGCTCCAGGCACGGACCCCGATACCTATCTGATCGAATTTGCCGATGGTCAGGGCAACGTGGTGGGGTCGCAGGACGGGATCGAAAGCTCGGTCCTGCGGTATGCGGTGTCCGAACAGGTGGTCTTGTGGCGGGTGCGGGCGCGTGTGGGCGACACGGTGGCAAGCGATACGTCCGACTGGTTTCCATTGGACCTTACGGCAGGTGATGCGACCGAAGCCGCCCTGATCGACCGCTGAGCGGAAGATGACAGACACCACATCGCGGATCAGCGCGGTGTGGTGTCTGTCTGGCGTCAACAGCCGATCGCCGCGCAGATACGGGCGCGATAGGCTTCGTTGGCCTGGCTTTCCAGAGATTCGGATGTCGCCATGGGTGCAGCGGTGGCACATTGCATCTGATAGCTGTCGGCAAGCCCCGCATTCACGCATTCCCCAATATCCCAGCCCGGCGGAATATCGTTCAAATCCACGCTTTTCCATTTCGGGTGTCCGACCTCTTGCAACTGGCGGAAGTTTGTCAGGATCAGGTTCGACATGTCCGACACCGCCTTGCAGCTTAGCCTGTGGTATTCGTTCTTTTTCGCGTTGTAGTCATAGGTCATCAGCACCGCCTTGACCGCGACCACATCAATTGCATCGCTTTGAAACGGATAGGTGTTCGCCGCGATGCTGGTCGGCACATAGACCGAACTGAGCGTGGGATCGTCGATGGGCAGAAGGTGGAATTGCCCGGCGTCGATCTGGTCGGACTGGAACAGCTTGGTCGGTGCCCCGGCGACATAGAACATCGCGTCGATATCGCCTGCAAGAAGGCGCTCCATCGAATCCGTTGCATTGATCGTCACCCGTTCGGACGGTTTCACCCCCGCCAGGTCCAGCACCAGCGATGCTGTCAGGAAGGTGCCGCTGTCTTCGACCCCAACCGCGACCCGCTTGCCGTTCAGATCGCCCAGCGAGGCGATATCGCGGCGGGCCAGAATGTGGACTTCCTCATTATACAGCGGAAAGGCGATGCGCACGCCAAAGATCGCGCGGGCGATGTTCGGGTCGTCACTGGCATAGGTCTTGAGGTATTCAAGCACGTCGCTTTGCACGATCCCGAACTGGGTGTTTGACCGTCTGCGCACGCCCAGGAAGTTTTCCAGTGACCCGGCGCTTTCCTGAACCGCATAGGTCAGCCCACAGGCCCCGGCCACTTCGGCCAGGTCGCGGCCGATCTGGATATAGGTGCCGTTGGGACCGCCGGTCAGGATGTTCTTGCCGAACTCCTGCGCCGTGGCGGGTGTGCCGCCGAGCGTGCCAAACAAAAGGCAGACACCAAGGCAAACTTGTTTGATTACTCTGAAATTGAAATGTCTCACTTGCTTTCCCCTCTTCCTTAAATGCGTTTTTAAAAATTCAACACGGGCCGATCTCGCGCACCATGGCAACAAGGGTCTGACGATTGACGGTACCAAAGGCAGAGCGCAGGGCGTCGATGGTGCAGGCGCCGTTTTCCAGTTCCGCTCTCAGCTTGCTCAGCGCATCCGGTGCCGCATCTGAAAGACCGGGTGTTTGGGTCAGCAAGACCCTGATCTGGTCAGGTGTCAGCGGAACGGCGCGGCGACGTTGCGCGGCCTCGGTCCCGCCGGCTCTGCCTTGTGGCTGCACGCTGGCCGCGACAGTCACATCATCGGCTGGTTGCGATGCCGCGACCGGCGACGCTGGCTGCGGCGTGTTGGCGGGGGCAGGTGGGGCAGGGGTGGTGTCCGCTACATTGGCATTGGCGCCGATCAGGCCCGTCAGGGTCTGGGTCATGGTCTGAATGCTGTTGCGAACCGTTTCGCGGTTGGTGCGCAGGGCGGTCAGCTCGGTTTCAAGCTGCGCGATCTCATCGCTGCGTGCCAGTTTGGCCTCTTCGATTTTCGCCAGTTCGCTGCGGGCGGTTTCCAGCATCCCACGGGTGTCAGCCAGTTCCGCAGACAGGCGCTGGCCTTCTTCCTGCGTTTCGGCCTGTTCAGCCTGAGCAGAGGCAAGTTTGGCGTTCATTGCCGTGACCTCGTCCGACAGCGAGGCTTGCTTTTCGGTCAATTCGGCCAATTGCGCGCGGGTCTTGTCAAGTTCGGCCTGCTGCGCTTCGCCATCGGCGGTTTTTTCTGCCAGTTCCATCAGGGTGGCCTGGCTTTTTCCGATCTCGTCAGACAATTCGCCAAGGAACCGTCGCTGCGCTTCGACCGTATCATCAATCGTCTCAAGGTTCGCCTTGGCGGTGGCGACGTCGGATTGAAGTGCTGATTGCTGTTCCAGATCGGCGGCAATCGCGCTTGCTAGGTTTTCCTTTTGAGCCGTGGCCGCCCGGATGTCGGCCTGAAGCGCGGTCAGGGTGGCCTGTGCCTCGTCCGATTGCTGGACCAGGGCGTTGTGGTCGGCGATCTGTGCCTTGACCGTATCAAGCTGTTGGGTGGCTGTGGCCAGGTCCGCGGCGGCACTGGCGGTGCGCGTCTGCGCGGCGTCGGCATCGGCCAGAACGGTTGCAAGCGTTTCGCGGGCCTGCGCCAATTCGGCATTCACCGCCTGAAGCTCTTGTTCCGCCGTTTCGGATTGCCGGGTTGCCGCCTGAAGCGCCTGCTGTTTTTGCGCAAGCATGGTCTGGATTTCTTCGGTTTTTTCCATGGCCGATTGCTGGTCATCCAGAATGGCCTGCGCCGCGGCAAGTTCGGTGCGCAGGGCCGACAGGTTCCGGTTCTCGTCCGAAACCTCGTCGCGTCGGCTTGCAAGGTCGGCTTCCGCAGACTGGATCTGGCTGTTCAGGTCTTCCAATCGGCTTTGGCGGGTTTGGATATCGCCTGACAGGGCCGTGACCTGTTGTTCAAGCTCGCCGGTCTGGGTTTTCAAAGCCGCAATGCGTTCGGCGTCTTGTTCGGCTGCGGCGATGTCGCGGCGCAACCCGGCCAACTGCGCTTCGGCCGCGGCAAGATCGTCCTTCGCTGCGGTGCGCGCGGCGGTTTCTTCCGCGATGCCTGCCTTCAACGTATCAAGCTGGGTCTGGGCGCTGTTGATCTGTGTGGTCAACTGTTCCAGCGCCGTGGTGCCAGTGGCCTTCTGCTGTTCCAGCTCGGAAATGCGCGCTGCCATGGCGTCGGCTTTCTCGCCGTCCAGGCGAAGTTTTTCGGCGGCGGATTCCAGCTTCGCGATTTCGGCCTGCAACCCGGCCAGAGCAGTTTGCGCGGCCTTGGTGTCCGTGGCAATTTGCGCGGCCTTTGCCTGTCGATCGGTCAAATCTATCGACGCGGCTTCCGCCGCCGAGGAGTATTTCTCAAGCAAAGCCTGCGTTTCGGCAAGTTCGCCTTCCAGCGTCTTGCGCGTTCTTTCGATTTCAGCGGCCAGCAACAGGTTGGTACGTTTCTGGTCCTGCTGCTGAACCATTTCTTCTTCAAGCGCGCGAAGCTCGTCCTCCGCAGCGGTTGTGGCTTCAATGATCTGGTCGCGCTTTTGCGTCGCCTGGTCGATCTCGTCTTCCAAAAGCGCCAGAATCTGGCGCAACGAAGCCGTGGACTGGCCTTGGCCGTCAGTTGTTTCCGATGACGTCTGGCCGCTTGTCTGAAGCGGCAGAAGAAGAACAGTCAGGCAAAAAAACGCTTTAAAAATAATCCCATGCAACGGCATCCCCTCAAACACCCTTAACATTATTATGCAGATATTATTGCACGAATCCGGCCGCGAGTCGATTCCCGCCCGGATTGCATCGGTTGGGGACGGTGACGCGACGGTTCACGATATCATCGGCGCCTGCCTGGTCGATAGCGATTCCGGCCTGGTGTTGACGGCTGAAGGCGGGGGCGGCGTCGTCGACCCGGAAACAATGGGTGCTGCCAACATGGAAGTCGTATGTGCAAAGAATACCGCACCGAAGGCCCTTGCGCTGAAAGGCTATACGAGGACAATCTGATCGCGTGCGGAGGGCGGTTAACCTGATCCGTTCGCTGGCATCCAACGCGGATGTCCCCGGTGCGTGATCCCTGTCCCTGCTGCGGTCTGTTCACGCTGTTGCTTGCCACCCACATGCTGTTCCAAATCGCCCGTGTCACCACGCGCCAACCTCTCGCGCGGTATATCCAGCACGGCTTCTGCCCGTTCGTGGCCCGTCGGCTTGGCCGCATCCTGATTCGCGGCAAAAGCCAGTTGCATGATCGAATGCCAATGTCGAACGAACCCGGCGAGGTAATTGTGGATTACGTCGGCAATGAGCGCCGGGGCCGGAAAGGGCACTGTCTGTTTTGGCCCGCCAATGGCATATATCGGCATATATGTTCTGCGGCACGGCCGTGCAGAAGATGGCCATCCACATTGCAGAGGCTGGTACTTCTTGCGGCACATTTCCGCTTTGGTCCCAAATTTCCAGATACTGCACGAAGCACTATTTGCTGATATGGCACCAAAGCAGCGATAAGGGAACGCGCACAATCATCGGGCTGTGGCTTCAGCTTTCCGATACGCCAGACAGTGCCAACACCAGCGAACGCACCTCTTCAATTCCGGATCGCTTCTTGAGATCACTGTCCGTCGTCATATAAAATGGGACATCAGAGCGGCTTGAACATTGGAGGCTCTGGTTCGGTTGCGTGATTGATTATGCTGCTTGTTTTTGATGTTGCAAGCGGCGGCTTTGGATCGTCATTTTCTTGATCTTTTCCCTTTCTCTGATGATGGCTTTGTCACGTCCAAAATAGACGTCAGCGGGTGTGACGTTGCTCAGGCTCTCGTGGTAGCGCTGGTTGTTGTAATAGTCGACGAAGGCCCCGATATGGCGTTCAAGATCGCCGGGCAGGTAGTAGTTTTCCAGTAGAAGCCGGTTCTTCATGGTCTGATGCCAGCGCTCGATTTTGCCCTGGGTTTGCGGATGGAACGGCGCCCCGCGAACGTGATCCATTTTCTGGTCCCCCAGCCATTTGGCCAGGTCGCCGGATATGTAGCACGACCCGTTGTCGCTGAGCAGGCGCGGCTTGTGTCGGACCACGGCCTGGTCGCAGCCAGACGCCGTAAGAGCCAGCTCAATAGTGTCTGTCACGTCCTCGGCCCGCATGGTCGTGCAGAGCTTCCAGGCAATGATATACCGGCTGTAATCGTCCAGGATCGTGCTGAGGTAATACCAGCCCCAGCCGATGATCTTGAAGTAGGTGAAGTCGGTCTGCCACATCTGATTGATCGCCGTGGTTTTGTCCGAGAACTCTTCGGCAGCCTTGATCACCACATATTCGGGTGCCGTGATCAGATCGGCAGCTTTCAGAATGCGGTAAGCCGATGATTCAGAGATAAAATACCGCTTCTCGTCGGTATATTTGACCGCCAACTCACGGGTGGTCAGCGCCTCATGTTCCAGCGCAAACTCAATCAGATCATCCCGCCGGCCCTGCGGAATACGGTTCCAGACCGACTTCGGCCGAGGTGCGCGGTCCGCCAATGCATCAAGGCCGCCTTCGACGTAGCGGTCATACCATCGGTAAAATGTCGTGCGCGGGATACCCAGCATATCAAGGGTCATTTTTGTGGGCAGGTGTGATCCCTCAACCGTGCGAATGATCTCAAGCTTCTCGGTTGCTGGATACCTCATTCCTCGAACTCCCCAGCCCCTGTCATGCTTTTTTTGAGCAGACGGTTCTCAAGGGTTAGGTCAGCCACGCATTCTTTCAGAGCCATGGCTTCGGATCGCAGATCCTTCACCTCAGGCGATGTCGCCTGACGCGCTGTGTCGCCGGAAAGACGACGCTTTCCAGCCTCAAGGAATTCCTTCGACCAAGTGTAATACAGGCTGTCAGAGATACCCTCGCGGCGACATAACGCCGAGATGCTTTCCTCCCCGCGCAATCCGGCCAAAACAATGCGGATCTTCTCCTCCGCCGAGTAGGTCTGGCGGGTCTTGCGACGGATGTTTTTAACCAGCTTGTCAGCTGCGTCTTTCGATGTTCCGGGCTTCTTGTTCATCTTCGCTCCTTAAAGGCTACGATGAACCAGAAACCCTCCGTTGTTCAAATCATCAAATCTGTTCCACAGGTGCTGACGTCAGACACCCGGGGTCAATGATTGCGGCTTGTGTGATACGAGGATCCCGCGCATCCGCCTCGTATCCGGGATAGTCTGCAAAACGCACATCCCCCAGCCGGAAGAACACGCAGTCAGCGGCATCGGGTCCCGTTGTGCAGTTCGCATCCTGAACTGAGCCATCGAAGCGAACACCGGCAAGGCCAAGCGCTGTCGCGCCGCCGAGGGAGAAACCAACGACCCCGATGCGTTCCTCGTCGATGAACGGTGAGAAGGCGGGATCTGCGAGCAGCATGTCAAGAGCCGCCGACAGGTCGTTCGCCCGCGCTTCAAGATCGACGGACCGGCGCGGAGAACTGTCCCCGCTGGTCGATCCGGGGTGGTTGACGGCCAGCACAATCGCACCCTGCGCCACAAGTCCACTGGTTAGCCAGCCCAGGCTATCCGAATTGCCGCCGGATCCGTGCGACAGCAGCACAAGCGGGTGCTCTCCCTCTGCTACGGCGGGACCGATGAAGGCAAAGGTGGGATCGAAGATCGGACCATCCCCGACCGGGGCCCGGTAAGTTGGGTTCGCGGCCGGATACCAAATCGAGGCCGCGACGGGCCGTGCGCGATGATCGGCCCTTAGGTCAAACCGGTCATAGCCCGGAAGCATGTCCGCCGCTGCAGGTGCGGCATGGGACAGCGCAAGGATTGAAAGAAGAGTAAGACGTTTCATGGGAACCTCCGTTTTTGAACGCTGCCCAACAGATGTGAAAAAAAGCACGTCCCCGCGTCCTGTTTTCGGGATTCAGGTCGTCATGATCCGGTTTTTGGACGATAGTCGCGCCATGCCCATGCTTCCGATCCCTGCCTTTGTCGCTCTTGTTCTTGGCTATCTCGCATTGCGCAGCTTCCTGTCCGGGGGGCGGCCGCTTCTGGTGACTTTCCTCGTCGCCTGCGCCTTGCAGTCCTCTCTTGTCACACTTGTCGGGGGCTATGGCATCGAATGGCTGCGACCCGTTCTACCGGTCAGCGCAACACTCGTTCCGGCGCTGGCGTGGGTCACGTTCCAAGATGCGCTCGTCAGCCGTATTTCCGTGCAGGTGATGGCGGGCCACCTTGCGGCACCGGCGTTTACCCTGTTCTGCAGGGTCTTTGCGCCCGAAACGACCGATGTCATCGTACCGCTTGTTTTTGCAGGCTACGGATGCGCGATCCTTGTCCAGTTGCGCGGTGCCTCCGACATGCCACTGGCGCGTTTGGATGCCGGGCACGTTCCAGCAGTGATCTGGCAGGTTCTCGGATGGGCTCTTATAGCTTCGGCTGTCAGCGATATTCTGATCGCAGTGGCATTTGCCACAGGGAACGCAGGGTGGACCGGCTGGATGATCACGGTGTCCTCATCGCTCGTGTTGCTCCTTGTCGGAATGCTCAGTGGCAGCCCGTCTGCATCCGGAACTGCAGGGGATGACGGGCCGGCGGCCCCTGATCCTGCACCTCAAACCAGTCAGGAAGATGTCGAGATCGTCACGAAGCTGGAGGATTTCCTGAAGCGAGAACGGATGCACCTTGATCCTAATCTAACGCTCGCACGTCTTGCCCGCCGTTTGCACCTGCCGGAAAAGCGGCTGTCCATGGCGGTCAATCGCGCGACAGGAAGCAACGTCTCGCGTTACATTAACTCATGGCGCATCCGTCATGCATGTGAAAAGATCGAAGCTGGCATGAGCATCACCGATGCGATGCTGGAAAGCGGCTTCAACACGAAATCCAATTTCAATCGGGAGTTCCTGCGAGAGACGGGCATCGCGCCAAGCAAATGGCCTAAAGCGGTGCAATCTTCCTCAAATGTGACCTCGATCGGAAAGAAGAAAATAGGGCCGTAGGGTGCCATCTGTCCCAAAATCCCTGACGACGGACAGGCTCAATGGCGTTTCTTCTCTATACCTTTGTTGCTCACTGAGAATTGTAAAGTCAGCAACCAGCCCGCGAGATTGGTGCATCACCTAAAACTCAGCCTATTTTCACGCAAGTTATTGGCCTACGAAGGCTCCTAAATATGAAACTCCAGAGCGCCTCACACCCAACAGGGAAGGCGGATCCACCGCTTCTCCGGAAAAAGGAATAGGCAGACCATCCTCATCATGTATTTAATCACCAACGTGTCACTAACAAAGTTGGAAGGATTGCTTTCGGTTGTGAAAGGGATCCGGTTCAACCCAGCACGTGCGCAATCCGGTGATACCTCTACTCAGGGGAAGAGGGGTCGAGATACCTGCGTTGAAGTTCCTTTATGTAATCGAGTAATGCTTCGACCAATGAAACCAACTCTTCAGTCTTGTCCCTGCTTCTTGTTGTCGCCTGATCCAGCTTCGCAGCCGTGATCTCCACTTGCTTTGCGTTCTCGCCCAATTGTTCAAGGCCTATCGTGCCAGCGAGGCCATATATCCTGTGTGCCCTTTCCTTTATCTTGACGATGGCATGGGCAGCATCTTGATCAGTGTCGATACAAATAAGTAGGTTGCTGAAGTGCTCGAAGTGTTGGTCGAGACTTCGCAGATACTTCGCTTGGATGCTGATGATTGCGTCATTTAGCGCGGTATGATCTGTCGATTCCATATTTGACACTCTTATCTTAGGGTAAACAGACCGTTAATTCGGTCCCAGATACTTGGCTTGGTTGAAGTTGGTTGAGCAGTGCGGCCATTTTGATCTGCGGATGCAATGGCGTCATCAATCAACTGCAAGGGATTTCGGGAAGCCAGGATCGACATCGTAACCGGCTCTCCCATGATGACTCGGATTTTATCGTGGTCTACGGCCTCAAACTCATCAACACTTGCCTGTATTCGCTGCGCGAGATCATCAAGCGCACTCGAAATGATACGCTGGGTAACGCAAACAAATCGGCCGCGCCCACAATAGGCCAAGAGATAACTTCTACTCTTCATATTGAGTGCTATCGCGTCTGCCACGTCCACAAGTGTCATGTAGATGTCGCTCAAGCTGGAACGCGACCAAAGCCCCTCAAAATCACGTATAGCGAACCCGATAACCGTTGATTGGAAGATTTTGCCGCGAGACAATTGCAGGAGATAGTTTTCCAGGACCAACCTATCTATTGCCCCTGGCACTTCGTCGATGGTTACCGCATCGTCAATCGAGAATCTGAATGCCTCACCGACCTTGTTTCTAAGCGATTGAAGCTCGCGTGCCGATCCGGTTGCAATCCGTTGCTCCTTCACCAGTTTCTCGGCCAAACGGATTCTTGTGCCAAGCTCCAACGGATCGAATGGTTTGCTGATGTAGTCTGTTGCACCTGCGGCAAACGCACGATCAATATAGGATCGGTCTGTCATCGCCGTTATCATGAGTATCGGGCATGTCTTGTAGTGAGGCAGTGCCCTGATAACACCACAGAGTTCAATACCGTCCATTTCCGGCATCTGAATATCTAGCAGAATGCAGTCAAATGGAGACGTTGCATTCGAGATTTCCCGTAGTGCAGCCGTGGCTGAGTTCACGAGAGTATGCTCGACAAAGCCGCCAGCCTTGAGAATTGCATCGAGCAGTTCCAGCACATACTTGTCATCGTCGACGGCAAGGATTTTCAATTTCTCGTCTCCCAGTCGTTCCTACGAAACTCTCAAATCTCGCATGGGTGGTTCCTAAGTCCAGTATTCGGAGTGGCTACCACTTTTCCATGTTAGGTTGTAGATGGGAATTGAGGCTGCAATTTGGCAGTGAATAATGTTTGAGGGAGTTGAGGTCGCTATTTTTGAGAACCTTAGCCGGGTTCAGAAGCTGGTAGACCCAGCAGTTGGAAATTCCTGATTGCTGACGCTATTCAGCGGCGGCTCGATGCCAAGCTGCGTGTAACAGGGTGGGCAACCCAACCGGATCAAAGGGTTTGGCTATTACGTCGAGCGCACCCAATTGTTTGAGCATCACTGAAACGTCGTTTTGGACTTTAGCTGTCATGAATATCACCGGCACTTGTTCAAGGCCCGGTAGACGACGCAACTCCGTCCAGGTTTCTTCCCCGGTCATCCCCGGCATCATCATGTCCAGGAGGAAAAGGTCTGGCTGGAAGGCCAATGCACTGGCTATTGCTTCTTTGCCAGAACTACATGACTGCACAGTTAACCCACCTATGGAACAGAGAGACAACTCCACAATCGTTCGAATATCCGCGTCATCATCGACGTGCAGGATTCTTTGCAGCTCGGTCATATCGGAGTTGTTCCTGGGTTGTTTTAGCGCTCAGTCGGGCAGTGTCTCAAACTCAAGTAAAAACGTGGTGCCGACGCCAACAACGCTTTCAAAGTCTATATTCGCACCGTGTTTGTCGAGGATGCGTTTTGTGATGTGCAATCCAAGGCCCGTTCCCCCAAACTTCCGAGTGTCGGAGGCATCGAGCTGTGAAAACGGTTTGAACAGTTTATCCCTTGCCTCTTGAGGGATTCCTATACCTTGGTCCGCGACGCGAATAATGGCCATTCCGCCTTCCTTCTCTGCCGAGACGCGGATGATGTCTCCTTCGTCAGAGAACTTAATCGCGTTCGAGAGCAAGTTCGCCATCACCTGGAGCAGGCGTGATTTGTCACCAAGGATCATGAGCACTTCACCAGAGGTTTCGAAAGCAACCTCGATCCGTGAATTCCGCGCATAATGCGAAATGGCATCAACTGCTTCCTGGACTATTTCTTCGAGATTCACCACTTCTAACTGCAGGTCAATCTGACTGGCTTCCATCTTTTGAAGATCCAGAAGCTCACCGATAAGAAGAAGCAGACGATCCGTGTTTCGCTGCGCCATGTCCAGCAAAGGCGATAACTCGGCAGGTATCTCGCTCGCCGCGCCACTTCTCATCAGGTCAAGTGACCCCTTGATCGACGTTAACGGCGTGCGCAGTTCATGGCTCACGGTAGAGAGAAATTGCGACTTCGCTTCGGACGCTCTCATGGCCCGGTCGCGTTCCAGCTTCAAACTCTCGAACTGGCGCATATTCTTCCTGTAGAGATCAACAAATATCCGCGAACAATCCACAATGAAATATAGAACAAAGCCGACCGTGATGAACTGCAGCCAAAGATAGGAGTCAATTGGTGGTCGGACGACAATCAGGTCGCGCGCGGGAATGAAAATGAAAGCAAGACCGTAAATCACCAGCTTAATGAGAAGGAGTTGTGGGATCTGGTGATTATTGACGGCGGCAAAAAGCGCTGCGGCAAACAACAGGAACAGGGGCGTGAAATGTAGGGCTGGACCCTCTGACCATGACATTACTATTGCAAATGAAGCGATTGCCAGCGTGCTTAGAATCTGGCTCATGATGACCAGAGCGAGATATTTCCGAGTCTCTCGCACGCTGCCACCTTTCCAAACGATCACCTTCTTGGAAATGCAAAGGTCTGTTGCTTCCGCAAGCAGGAGGAACAAATAGCACATAGAGGCAAGGAAGAAGTCGAAGTAGTAAGCCGTTAAAAGGGCAACGCCCGCGAACATCGCCTGCCGTTGCCAGAACAGGTTCATACCAACTTTGACAAAGTCTTTCAGCTGATGCTCTGACCGGATTTTCTGGAGCCGCTTTCCACTGCCAGGCTTGTCCGCAAGCACGACAAAGTCACGCATGGGTATACGCTTTACCAACCAGATCAACGGCGCTTTCAATGAGATATTCATGCTGCTGACCGGTCCTGCAGAATGTTCTCTAAGCTGGGCGCAAGAGCTTCCCGTTTGATATCGATTGGCAAGTTCGCGCCCTCCTGAGTTCAGCGGTCGATTTGGACACCCGACGTTTCAACCTGGCAACGCTCTGCGACGATGCGGGGCGAGTCACCGCATGAGCATGGTGTCAGACAAGGAGGCTGTTTCATGCGTCACTTCACAGCTTGCGGTTCATCCGCACTATATATGATAAATTGTGGGTAATGTCGTCAATACAGTTATGGGTTGATTTCTCCATCTGTGCCGAATGTGCTTCCGTCTAGGGATCGAGTTCCTGTATCGGCCATTGTATTGCCTGTGGAAATCAGTACTAGCACCACCACAAGTAGCTTTAACTTAGTCTTTATCACCTTGCCTCAATGCCAGTACGGTTGCCGCCACCCGGCTTCTTTGGCTTCTGCTTCGCTGCAAAACCAACGCTCGCCCTTCGCGGTGTTGATCTTCGTGCGCCTATACCAAGGCGACCAAGGTGCATGATAAATCCGCCCGTTCTCAGAGATATTTCCTTTGATCGGGCACCCTTCCGGTGCAAGTGGATCCCCGTTCTTCCATTGCTCATCGCGGAATTCCCAAGGCGTTTGATAGTTGCCAGACCAGATTCCGCGGCGCGCTGATCTGGCTTCACTTTCTTGGGAAACATAGACATCAGTAAAGCGAACAAACGCCCAAGCCATGCCTTGCGAAACCATCTCGGCCCCAAGGTCAATACCGTTTGCATGGCAGGTCGCAATCGTGCGTCCGTATCCGTCCTTGGTGATTGCATCACACTCAACGGCTCTCCCCTCGGCCAGATTTACAAGGGTGTCGGTCGCCTCTTTCCCGCATGACCACTTTCCACATTTCTGGCCGTGTTCGGGCGCGTCGATACCATTCAGGCGATAGACAGTGCCGTCTACTTCAAGCGTATCACCATCGAGAATTCGCGTCTGTGCGAGAGCAAGCAAGGGGCTGGTGGATGTAAGCGCTGCGACAATCGCAGCGGTAAAGAACTTGGTCATGAAATGCACTCCGCGCTGCGCCAACCACTCGATGTAAACAATCTACGCATCTAACATTCAACCCGTATCAAGGCGCGGGCTATTCGGAGACCGGGCGAATTGATCAAGCAGATTGAACATTCATGAAAGGGCGAGGGCGACCATAGCGTCTTAAGCGCCGCTCGTGAGGTTGGCATGTCCAAACATCAACAGGTTCTGTCCACATATTGCCACCTGGCACCAACTATTCATGCGCTGGGTATCTGGCTTTATAGTTCTCGAAAACTGCTGATAACGCACTATTGCGGATGAGAGTGTTTGCCAACAGGCTGCAGACTGCGGAGGAAGCACGTACCATTTCGCGGCATTTATCCTGGTTTCGGCGAGCCCAATCGAGTTTCTGTTCCAGATCCGTAGCCCCTCGCTGAAGTGGAATATAGTGCTCCCAAGGTCTAAAGCATGAAGAATAGAAGACCTCCCACCCATCTTCCTCTTTCAGGACAACAGAGTTTGAATTTGCGGCAACGAGGAAGTTCGAGCCTGTGTCGTATCCGGACAGGCTGATGATATACTTGAACTGGAAGAACCATTGCAGTTCTTCTTTCTGTTTCACAAAGCGTCCCAGTGCGGATATGGCGGCTTTTGATACAAGTGGTTCTTTTTGCACCAACCCCAAATCAAAGTCGTCGTTGTCGATCAGCCTTTCCAGTACACGGTACCGGGTAAGCCCGCTGAGTTCTTCAAGCAGATGATCTGTCGCATCGGTCCCCGGTTCAACAGATTCCAGGTCCTTCACAATCATATGCGCAGGTCGTCGTTCCGAAAGATCTGGAGCAAGGACAGACTTCTGGTCAAACTCCAGTTGGTCCCATGATTCATGGTGCACAAAATCTCTTAGTCCTGGAGTATGATAGCCAGGCAGGGGCCATAGAACCATGTTCTTTGCGCCGACCCTACGATTGTAGGTGATCAATGGGGTGCCGGGCGGTGGATTTTCTCCACTACCGTAGCGTCGCCCATCTTGCATGTCATAGCGGCTTGGTGCTGCCTGCCCCAAACTTAGTATCTCATTGATCGTGGCTTGGATTCTGTGCATCTTCCGCATACCCGGCGGAGCCAGGAAAACCTCTCGTCCGTCCAGAGAACTGCGTTCAAATGGGAGCCGTCGTCCGTCGCGGTCGACTACACGATCCTTGCCATCCCACTCAGCGAAGATACCGCTGGTTTGCTCATAGTCGAAATCGAGATGGCTCTCCGAGATGCTGCCAGAGCAGAAGTCTATCAATTCCTGGACAAACCTGGGGTTTTCATTTGGGCCATGGCGTGGTTGTCCTATGACCCCGTGGGGTTGAATGCCTTCAAAAACGCTACCCAGTTCTAGAAGTTGGGAATGCTGAACTGTAGTTTTCTTTTCTACAGAGCGGTATTTGAAGTGAAACCAAGGTGATAGTTTATCAATCAAGCAATCAAGTCCCTGCCCTTCTGTTTCACACGAGAAGAAATGCTCATAACCCTGAAAATACTCGTTACATTGGGATTGATGCTCTTCCCAATCGGTTATCCAGACTTCGGGTAAATCGGTTAAGTGTACTCCAAGCCTATGAGCTTGTGATACGGCATACTCGCCGTTTCTGATCGCAAAACGGCTGGCTATCAGGTCTTCGGGATAACACTTGTCGAGAATGAAGATTGCATCAGGAAAACTCTCTTTCAGGAAGCGAAACTCTCTGAATGCTTCGACCTGTGGGAGTTGGATCCTGTGAACAGATTCCAAGCCCGAGAAAAAATGCGCCCTTGGCCAAGCCTGAAGCGGCTCAGCCCCCACTGCTTTGCTGTACATGATATCTTCAGCAAGGGTACCGTTCAGCCAATGCCGTGCTCGATACCCATTTCTATCAAAAAGTGAGGCCAGTATCCTGGCGCTCTTGGTATTGAAGCCAATCTGAAAAACAATTGGCTCAGGGTTCTCTCGTTTCACTTGTTCAAACCTTGAAGGAAACCGGACGGGGCTTGTTGTCTGTTCTGCCAACAACCGTAGCGGCATTTACAATGGTATGTTCGCACTGTTCCCTCTTTGATCGCTCTGGTTTTTACGAGTGGTAATAGGAAAGTCGGAAACAGTATAAAGCAACCTTAAAACCAATGCGGATACGTGTAGGGCAAGCACTTAGTTCGTGCGGAAAACTGAGTTGGTTCAGTTTCAAATATTGCTTTCTGATCACCGGTGCAGCCAGTTGATTATATCTCGGTCATTGGCAGATCGATTATGGAGATGTACCAGCACCTCTACAGGATCAGATGTTAAGTTGCGAGTCGATGCGGTTTGACGGGCCGAGGGGCGTTTGCCCGTCGCAAAGACAAGGTAAGCAGCAGCAACCAAACGCTGCCAACTGATCGCCCTGGCATTGACGCAGCGGTCTGACGGCGTTCCGCTTGAAAGTGAAAGCGGGCCTTGGGTCCGGTTGGATCCGGAGAAGGCGGGAAAGGGGTCAGGCGGGGTTCCGGAGGGATCCCGCTCCCCCGCCGGGAAACAGCTTTCCAAAACCGTTCTCCGATCCGCGCACGGCTACCGTGCGCTCCTTCTGACATCGGAGACCACCCATGGCCAAATCCAAACCCAAATTCAACGCCGCCGCGTCGATCACAAACGAGCTCATCTGCATCATCGAACGCGGAGTCCTGCCGTGGCGCAAGCCCTGGACGGCGGGTGGCAGTTCCCGGCCTCTGCGCGTGAGCGGCGAGCCGTACCAGGGCGTCAACAACTTCCTGTTGACCATGCGCACGACGATGGCGGGCTACCGCTCGCCCTTCTGGATGACGATGCCACAGGCCAACGCCATGGACGCCAGGATTCGCAAAGGCGAGAAATCCTCCCTGGTGGTCTATTACGGGCAGAACCGGAAACAGGGGGCGGGGGGTGACACGGCTGACGAGGGCGAGACCGACGACGCCCGGGTCTTCCGTTTCCAGAAGTCCTACCGCGTCTTCAACGCTTGTCAGATCGAAGGGCTCCCGGACAGTTTCGATCCCGACCCCGAGCCCGTGCCCGTGCCGGATCATCCGGCCGCAGAGCCGATCGCGCATATGCAGGCCCTCTTCGAGGCCATCGACATCACCACGGTGTTCGCGGGCGACGAGGCCTATTACATGCCGGCGGTCGACAAGGTCTACATGCCGCCCATCACACGGTTCCAGGACCCGCGAAACTTCTACGGCGTTTGGGCGCACGAGTATTCTCATGCCACCAAGGCGCCGCATCGCCTGAACCGCAACTACGGTCTGTCCCGGTTCGGGAACACGGCCTACGCACGCGAAGAAATCGTCGCCGAGCTGACGTCCTGTTTCCTGGGCCAGCAGCTCGGTTTCACGGCGCATACGCTCGAGATGAACGCGGCCTACCTCTACAACTGGCTCCGCGTCCTGCGCTCGGACACCAATGCGATCTTCAAGCATGCGGCGGACGCGCAGCGGGCTTGCGACTATCTGATTGCCCGGTCGGAGGCGGGCAGGGCGAAGGATGCCGATCGGGCCGCGTGAGGGGGTGTCTCGGGGCAAAGGGAAAGAAGGCTTCGGGTCTGGTGGTTTCAACCCATCCGGAAAGGACAGACCCATGAGCAATCCAAAACCCGCCGAGCTCTCCCCGCCCGACGCCGCAGCTATCGCCGCGCAGAACGACGCCTTCCGCAGGCTTGCCTGTCTCGGCGTCGCGCCGGATCAACCGATCCAGGGGCGCATGCACGTGACGCGTTCCTTGATGGAGGCCGGCGACGGCTTCATGGCCGAGGCCGTGAAGGCCACGGGGGAGTTCGCGACCTTCGAGCCCGAGAACGACCCCGAGGGCTGGCACGATTTCGGGGCGGTCACGATCCGCGGCGAGACCGTGTTCTGGAAAATCGACATGTTCGAGGCTGACTCGGACTTCCGCTATGGCGCGGAGGCGCCCGACAATCCTGAAACCACGATGCGCGTGCTCACGATCATGATGGCGCGCGACTGGTAGGGCAGGGGACCCTTCCCCCGAAAAATCGCAACGACAGGCCCACTGACCTTCCAAAAGGAAAAGTGGGCCTTTTGTCCTGTTGGTTCCCGAATCCGGGGATCGGTCAGGCCGCCTGGAAAGTCCGGGTGGCGCAGAACCCAGAGAAGGACATGTCATGACCCAAGCGCTCAAACCCGTTTCCGTCGCCATCGGCGATCTCGTCGCCCATCCGGCCAACGTGCGGACCAATTCCCCCGAAACCTATGCCTCCGAGAACATTGCGCACCTCAAGGCCAGCATCGCTGTTCTGGGCCTCCTGCAACCGCTGCTGGTCCAGAAGATCGATGGCAAGTTCGGCGTCCTTGCCGGCGGCCGGCGCCACGCGGCGCTCCTCGAGCTGGTCGCCGACAAGACCGCCAAGGGGTTCACCAACCGCACCAAGATCGACTGCCGCCTGGTCCCGGATGATTGCGATGTGACCACCGCGCTGTCGCTCGCCGAAAACATCACCCAGGCGCCGATGAGCGCGATCGACGAGTTCGAGGCCTTCGCGCGGATGATGGGGGTCGACGGCCAGACGCCCGAGACCATCGCCAAGACCTTCGGCACCACGGTCGCTGCCGTGAAGGGCCGGCTGCGCTACGGGCTCATCCATCCCGACATCCGCGCCGCGGCACGGGCGAAATCGATCACCCTCGACACAATGAAAGCCTTCGCGGATCATCCGAGCCAGGAGGTGCAACGCGAGGTCTTCGAGGCGCTCACCAAGGAGGACAGTTACCTGCAGGCCTATACGGTCCGCAACGCGCTGAAGTCCCGCGGCGTGCAGGTCAGCGACGATATCGGGGCCTTCGTGCGGAAGGACTACGAAGCGCGTGGCGGCGTCATCGCGGCCGATCTCCTCGAAGAGCATTCGGTGCTAGAAGATTCCGAGCTGGTCGAGACGATCCTGCTCGAGAAGCTGGCGGCCGCCGCCGAGGAGACCCGCGCGAAGATGGGCTTTGCCTGGGCGGATGCCAGTCCCAGCCCGAGGGCGACATGGGTCTTGCCGGTGCCGGAGGGACCGAGCGCGATCACATTCTCCTTGCGTTCGATCCATTCGCAGCGCGCCAGCTCCAGCACCATCATCCTGTTGAGCGACG
>NZ_JAFMZK010000002.1 GCF_029105185.1 Aliiroseovarius sp. Z3
GCTCAACGGATAAAAGGTACGCCGGGGATAACAGGCTGATACTGCCCAAGAGTCCATATCGACGGCAGTGTTTGGCACCTCGATGTCGGCTCATCTCATCCTGGGGCTGGAGCAGGTCCCAAGGGTACGGCTGTTCGCCGTTTAAAGAGGTACGTGAGCTGGGTTTAGAACGTCGTGAGACAGTTCGGTCCCTATCTGCCGTGGGTGTAGGATACTTGAGAGGAGTTGCCCCTAGTACGAGAGGACCGGGGTGAACGTTCCACTGGTGGACCAGTTGTCGTGCCAACGGCAGTGCTGGGTAGCTATGAACGGACAGGATAACCGCTGAAGGCATCTAAGCGGGAAGCCCCCCTCAAAACAAGGTATCCCTGAGGACCGTGGAAGACCACCACGTCGATAGGCCGGAGATGTAAGCACAGCAATGTGTTCAGTTGACCGGTACTAATTGTCCAATAGGCTTGATTTGATCCAGTAGAAGACAATCCTACTGATCACTCAAAAGCATACACACAAGTGTACTGACTTGGAGATCTGGAAAACCAAACCAAGGCGCAATCAGCCCGGAACGGTCAACCAGATATTTTGGCTTTTTCCTCGGTTTGGTGGTCACAGCACAAGTGAAACACCCGATCCCATCCCGAACTCGGAAGTTAAGCACTGTCGCGCCAATGGTACTGCGTCTTAAGACGTGGGAGAGTAGGTCACCGCCAAACCTAGAAAAAAGCCAACATTCTCTCAATACGATCAACAAAAACACAAAACCGCCCCGTGCAGAAATGCCGGGGCGGTCTTGTGTTCGGAAGGGGAGATAATGCCCCCACCCCATCAACCATCCGCCCGGCCAGCTGACCTGAGCACCAAGGTCATAGCGCAAACAGCAACCGCATGAAGATGATCGTGGGTGGATCGCGGTAAATCCTTCCATTCAAACCGATTGACACCTGATGGTTGAACGAATGATTGTTGCGCGAAGTCAAAGCTCAAACGATCGAAACACTCTTCGGCGTTTAGACCGCAGGAAAGGGTCGGATCAGACATGATCAATCAGCGCCTCGCTCACAATTCCATCACATATTTCTTTGTGATGGACGGTGCTAAATTCGAAACCCCTGGTCTGCTGTTGGCTGAATCGCTTCGTGGCGTGCTCGGTGATGGCCCTGATATCGTAGCATATACGCCCCATTCGAAGATTGCATCCATTCGGCCGGTGACACGGCGAATGATGGATCTGTTGCGCGTGGATGTTTGCGGGTTTGATGACCAGCACGTAAACTGGTCGCCGAGTTATCCACATGGCAATAAAATACTTGCGGCAGCAGAGCGACGCGATACTGATCTGTCTGTGTTCCTCGATACAGATGTTGTGTGTTTGGGCGCGCCTGATTTTTCTGTGGTCACTCCAACAACCCCGTTGTTCGCGACACCGGAAGGTGTTCCAACTTGGGGACGAGATGACGCCGATTGGACACCGGTCTACGACATGTTCGGGCTTGAGATGCCGGACTGGCGGGTAAAGCTGGTCAAGGGGCGTCGCCTGGTGGTTTTACCTTACTTCAATGCCGGAGTCGTGGGATTCGTCGAGCGCGGCAATCCCTCTGGCCAACGATTGCCTGATCTTTGGCTTGAGACGGCAATGGCGATTGACGCAAATCCCGTCATTAACAACAAACGGCCCTGGCTTGATCAGATTGCATTGCCCGTCGCTGCTGCCCGGATGGGTGGGAGAGTGGAGGTTCTGTCCGACCTGCATAACTACTCACCCTACCGTCTTAAGGACGGAGCAGAGTTGTCCAACGTAAAATTGTTCCACTACCGCATGCCCGCGCATTACAGAAAATATGCGGCCTGCAGGCAGATTACCGAGCAACTGCTGGCGCGAGCACCGGCCCGAATGAGATCCAAGGTTCGCCGACGGTTGGGTATGTTTGTGCGGGACATTCAGCTTCCGGAAGAGCTGATTGGCTAACAAGTCCTAACCTTTGATAGTTGGCCAACGAGCGGTCCCTGAATCTTGGAAAACGGAGGCCTAAGCAAAAGGCGCCCGTCACTCCGCCGCCGCACACCCCAGAAACCGCTCTACACGTGTTTGAACATCCGCCCAGATCGGCAGCAGGTCGGCGTTGTAATCCAGCACCACGTCAACACCGCTGGTGCGCAGTTGATGGGTGCAGGTCGGGCGGGGTGTGGTTTCAGGTGTCATGCACTCGATGAAGGCGTGGGGGCTTTGGTCGGGGTGCAAGGCGGCAAAGCTGGTGCGTGGTGCCGGGGTCGTGCCAACAAGGGGAACCAATCCAACGTCGTTTGGTGTTGCTGTCATCGACAAGGTTTCCAGCCGTTCGGAAATGTCGGGCAAATCGCTGATCAGCATGGTGATGAACGCGGTCTGGGCGTCGTTTCCTTGCTGGGTGGCCGATAGACGAAGCGCCTGTGCGCTGCTGACGGGCAGGAAGTTCGACACCATCATCCGCAACAGAAGTGATCCATGCCGCAGACCACTTTGCTGATCGGCCCGATGCTCCAGATAGGGGCTGGGCAGAGAGAGTTGGACCTCACCTTCGACCCCCATATCAAGATACAGCACCACCATGTCGACATCTGCGGTGAACAGGTGGCAAGGGTCCGCTTTTGGGGTGTTCAGAAGTGCATCATAGCTGATCGCGCGCGCGGGCAATGCGGTGGCAAGCGCGATGAGGCCAGAGATGAACAGGGCGCCAAATGGTTTCACGCTTCGACTATGCGCCCGTTGCGTCGTTTCAGCAAATCTTGCGTGTTCGTGCGTTTACTCTGCCGGCACGGAAACGCGCATCTGCAGGCTCTCTAGCCCCGGATTGACGGGCACGATGTCCCCGTTCGACCGGTGATCCAGCGATATGCTGTAGCGCATACCGTCCGGCCGTTCGTATCCTGCGTCGATGCCCGAGCGGAATTCGATCGGGTGGCCCATGACGGGACCGTTGCCGCGCAGCCAGAGACCGGGCATGAACGACAGCTGCGCGAAGGATCGTCCGCCCCAGAGGTGGAAGGCGTTCACCGCGCCCAGACCGATCCAGACATCGCCAAGGCTGTCCACCGAAACGCCGATTGTCGGCTGGAACGGGCCATAGCTGATGGGAAGATCGTGGCGATAATACGCCTCAGTCCCGATGGAATCGGCTTCGAAAATCAGATCGCCCGCAGAGATCACATGGCGGGCCACGGTGGCCGCCGGTTTCACACAGCCAGAGCCACAGTGATTGACCCACATGTCGATCAATCCGGTGAGCAGAAACAAGACCGCCAGTGTGCCGTCCATCCATGTATCCTTCCGTATTTTCAGATAGCTAACCAAATTGGCGCGCAATGTCACGCGACCGGATTCCCGTGCGTTTTTGTTACAGATTTTTTACCGAATGCGCTTGTAGTCCCGGAATCAGCGGCCTATATACACCGCATTGGCGCGGGATGGAGCAGCCCGGTAGCTCGTCAGGCTCATAACCTGAAGGTCGCAGGTTCAAATCCTGCTCCCGCAACCAAAATCTAATGACACCCCACCCTTAATACGGTGGGGTTTGTCGTTTTCGGACCTGACGATCAGAATTTGGTCGGACAAGCCCGGCCATTAATGAATGCATCAGGTCTGTAGTTCGTCAACCCAAGGTGGGTTTGCCCCAGCGCGTGACACCGTGATGGCTGCGATGCGTGCGCCAAAGGTCAGCGCCGCCTGCAGGTGGTTTGCGGAAATGTTGCGGATGGCGTCTTTGTTCAGAAGATCCAACTCGGATAATTTCGCCAACACACCTGCGTTGAACGTGTCACCCGCGCCGACGGTATCAACAACCGTGGCCCGCTGACTGGGTGCGGACACTTCAAGCCCGTTTGAGGTGAAGGCAGAAGCCCCTTCTGAGCCTTTCGTCACAATGACAACGGAGGGACCAGCCTGCAGCAGTCGCCGGGCTTTGTCGGCAAGATCGCCAGTGCCGGGCTGGATCCAGTCCAGATCCTCGTCGGACACTTTCACGATGTCCGACACAGACAGCATACGGTCTAGACGGTTCCTGTAACGATCGACGTCCTCGATAAAGTTGGGGCGAATATTCGGGTCCAGCATAACCATTCGGCCCGCCGCGCCCTGTTCTGCCAGATAAGCATAGGTGTCAGCGCCCGGTTCGCACGCAAGGCTGATGCCGCCAAAATAGAGCGCAGCGACATTGTCCGGAACGGTAGGCAAGTCACCTGGCAAAAGCATGCGCCCTGCAGAGTTTTCATCGAAGAAAGTATAGGTTGCCTGGCCATCGGACAGCCTGACGAAGGCCAGCGTTGTGTGACGGTCTGACCTTATCGTCAAGGATGTGTTCACATTACTGGCGTGTAGCGCCTGTTCCAACTGTGCGCCAAACATGTCAGTCGACAGCCCGGTTAGCATTCCTGTTCTCACGCCCAGCCGCCCCAAGGCGATGGCTGTGTTGAACACTGCCCCACCCGAATGCGGTGTAAAGCCCTCTTGCCCCGTCTCAGTTGGGGTAGGGATCATATCAATCAGAGCTTCGCCGCAGCAGAGAATCATGTTCCGGTCCCTCGGGTGATTGGTTTACTTTTCTAGTTATAACGATATAAACTTGACACGAGTCAACAAAAGGATGCTCTGAATTGAAGCTATGCTGCGCAGGCCAAAGCTTCATTTTACGTACTCCGGGTTAGCCTGCAGTATTTAAATCGTTAAAAAATACACCGAACACCGCGCAGTCAGGTAAGGTCGATGCCAAAACAGAATATCAGACCCACACAACGCACAATCGCTGATCGGTTAGGCATTTCGGTTGGCGCGGTCTCGCGGGCGTTGGCAAACGATGCACAGATGTCTGAAGAAACGCGTGCCTCGGTCCGAAAAACTGCCGAAGAGCTGGGATATACGCCTGACCGTGCCGCGCAACGCCTGCGTACTGGGCGGACATATGTCATCCATCTCATCCTGCCGCCGCATAATGAAATTCTTGGGTTCGGAAACCTTCTTGTAGGTGGCATCAGCGCTGGTTTGGTCGACACGCCCTTTGATTTGCTGGTTTGGCCTGATCATGGGAACGAACAATCGCTGGACCGGATCGAACGGATCGTTCGCTGCAATCTGGCGGATGGTATCATTTTTTCGCGCACAAGCCCGGATGACAGCCGCATCCGGTTTCTTTCTGAGGCTGGGTTCCCCTTTGCAACACATGGGCGGTCTGAATTTGCGACGCCGCATGCGTTTGTCGATTATGACAATCATGCGTTCGGCAAGCAGGCAGCCGAGAAGATGATCGAGCGTGGGGCGAAGCGGCTGGCGATCCTTCTGCCTGATGATCGGTTCATGTTTCATCATCATCTTCTGCATGGGTTTATGGCAGCGGTGCGGGCCGCCGGCGTCGACTATGAAGTTCTTGACGGGATATCGCTGGATAGCGGGGGGCATGAGATATCGGATCAGTTACGCAACCGGTTAAGCAAGGCCAACCCGCCGGACGGGTTGATCTTTCCAGGTGATGTCTCGGCCTTGGCCGGGCTGGCGGCCATTCAGGACCGTGGTCTGACTGTGGGTCGCGATGTGCACGTCATGGTCAAGCAGACTTCTGGGGTGTTTGACCTTGTGCGGCCGTGTGTGGACAGCCTGCACGAAGACCTGTCGGCAGCCGGACGGTCGTTGGCCCAGATAATTGTTGATCGGATCAACGGCGTGCCTGCAGGGGATCTACAGCGCGTTCTTCCTGTGCTGACCACGCCGGATCACGCGCCCATTGCCGCGGATTAGCCAGCCGTAGTTCCAGCGATAATAAACAGAGGTTTTCATGACAGATTATCATCCATGTGCGCCCAAACCCCGGCACCGATTTGGTACGCCGGAACATCGTGAATTCTTGAGTTCTGATGCGCGGCGCCAGTTTTCGTTTTTCAACGAAAGCCTGCGCCCAGACGGTGGGTTCTACGTGCTTGGCCACGAAGGGGCGCCCCTTGCAGACACCGTGCAAGAGCTTCACACAACCACGCGCTTGGTGCATTCTTATGCGTTGGGAAAACTGGCCGGGTCACCGGGGTGTGATGCGGTGATTGATGCCGGGATGGACTATCTCTGGAACCATCATCGCGATGCAGATCATGGCGGATACTTCTGGGCACTGGACCGCGACGCCGTGCATGATGATCGCAAGCTGGCTTATGGTCATATGTTCGTGCTTCTGGCCGGGGCCAGCGCCAAGCTCGCGGGACACCCGGATGCAGATCGTTTGATCGACGATGTGAGCGCTGTCCTTGACCAGAAGTTTTGGGAAGACGACGCAGGGCTGTTTGCGGATGAATGGAACCGCGACTGGTCACCGTTTTCGACCTATCGCGGCATGAACGCAAACATGCATGGTGTCGAAGCTTTGTTGACCGCATACGAGGCAACGGGGCGGGATGGGTATCTTGAGAAGGCCGGTCGCATACTCGAATTCTTTACCGGCAGGATTGGTCCTGCGGAGAACTGGAGATTGCCCGAGCACTATACCGAGACTTGGCAGACTGATCGGGACTATTCCGGCAACCCTATGTTCCGTCCGGCAGGAACAACGCCGGGTCATTCCTTCGAATTTGCGCGGCTGTTGTTGCAATACTGGGATCTGCGCGGCCGCCCCGAAGAAGGGTCGCGCGACGCCGCGTGGGCGTTGACCGAACGCGCGTTGACAGATGCGTGGAACGCCGAAAGCGGGGGGCTGTATTACACACTGGATTTTGGTGGTGCTCCTGCGATCCGCGACCGCTACTGGTGGCCGGTGACCGAGGCCATCGGTGTGCTTGCAAGTTTCCTAAAGCTCGGCGGCACCAAGGAACAAGGCGACTGGTACGCGCGACTTTGGCAATTCGCGGACACCCATTTCATCGACCACGAGCGCGGTGGCTGGTATCCCGAAATTGATCAGGCCGGTCATCCAACCGTTACGCAATTCAACGGAAAGCCCGACATCTATCATGCCGTGCAGGCTTGCCTGTTTCCCCTTTCGACTCGATTGTCACATATTGCCGTTCATCTGGGTGGCGCTCTTCGATAAGCGTCCGAGAAATTTTGCGAACATGATTTGTGTCATTGCGCGCGCCCACCAGTTCAGTGCAATGGATCGGACCTGACCGGGCAGTCATTGAACGCCCAAACCCGTCTGAAAGAGGATCAAATGTATAAGAAAATTCTTGTCCCCATGGCGCTGGATCACGGTATCTCGCCCGAGACGCTTGAGATCGCCAGAAACCTTCTGGCGGAAGGTGGCGATATCACGGCGCTGCATGTCCATGAGGCTCCGCAAGCCTCTGTGAGTGCATATCTGAACGATGATATCGTGAAGGCCGGTCGCGATCATGCCCATAACACTCTGATGAAAAAAACAGAGGGGTTAGAGGGGGTAACGCCCGTGCTTCTGACCGGACACACGGCACGCACGATTATTGACTATGCGCACAAACACGACTTTGACTGCGTGGTGATTGGGTCGCATAGACCGGGCCTCAGCGACTTTTTCCTGGGGTCAACCGCGGCGCGGGTGGTGCGGCATTGTCGATGTGCAGTGCATGTTCAACGAACGCAGAACTGACAGCGTAACTGCCCGGGGGATAAACCACCGGGCAATTAGGAAAGAGAGGTTCAAAGCACCTCGTTAAAAAGCTGCGTCAGGTTCTCTTTGGTCAGTTCAATCGGGTTGCCACCGCATGAGGGGTCGATCAATGCGCCTTTCACCAACGTGTCAATCTCAGGATTGCTGATGCCCAGATCGCTGACGCGCTTCGGGATCGCCATGCTGTCATTGAAATCCTGAACGAAGGATTGGAAGCCTTCGAACCCACCTGTGATGCCCAGATAACCAGCGGCCAGATCAAACCGATCCTTGATCGCCGGTGCATTGAAGCGCAGCACCGCAGGCATACAGATCGCGTTCGTCGTGCCATGGTGGGTATGATACATCGCGCCAATCGGATGGCTCAGCGCATGGATCGCGCCCAGCCCTTTTTGAAAGGCGGTGGCCCCCATCGCGGCGGCGCTCATCATGTTGGCGCGTGCCTCGATATCGGTCCCGTCAGCATAGGCGCGGGGCAGGTTGTCGATGACCAGTTTCATCCCTTCAAGCGCGATGCCCTGGCTCATGGGGTGATAATGCGGGCTGGAATACGCTTCGACACAATGGGCGAACGCATCCAGACCCGTGCCCGCCGTGATGAATTTCGGCATCCCCACAGTCAGCTCCGGATCGCAGATCACCACGCTGGGCAGAACTTTGGGGTGGAAAATGATCTTCTTTTCGTGTGTTTGCGAATTGGTGATCACGCTGGCGCGCCCGACTTCGGATCCTGTTCCGGCAGTGGTCGGAACCGCAACGATAGGCGCGATGGCGGCCGCGTCGGCACGGGTCCACCAATCGCCAACGTCCTCAAAATCCCAAACGGGGCGCGATTGGCCAGCCATGAAGGCAACCATTTTGCCCAGATCCAGCCCAGATCCGCCGCCAAAAGCGATCACACCATCATGCCCGCCAGCCTTATAGGCTTCGACACCGGCGGTCAGGTTCACCTCGTTCGGGTTCGGATCCACATCTGAAAACAGACCGCGGCCCAGCCCTGCGGCCTCCATGATATCCAGCGTGTCCTTGGTGATCGGCAGATCGGCCAACCCTTTGTCTGTCACCAACAATGGCCGCTTGATACCCGCTTGCGCGCATGCTTCGGGAAGTTCTTTGATGCGGCCGGCACCAAACTTGATTGCGGTCGGATAGGACCAGTTTCCTTGCAGGCTCATGACGTCACCTTCTTCAAATGATAGGATTTCGGGCGCGTCAGGTTCTGATAGCCGATCACCGACAATCCCCCACCACGACCGGTGTTTTTGCAGCCGGTCCAGCACAGGCCCGGATCAAGATAATCTGCACGGTTCATGAATACCGTTCCGGTTTCAATCTGATCGCCCACGGATTGTGCGCGCTCAACATCACGCGTCCAAAGTGACGCTGTCAGTCCGAACTCGCTGTCATTCATCAGACGGATCGCCTCAGAGTCGTCTTTCACCGGCATGATGCCGACCACCGGGCCAAAACTTTCATCCCGCATCACACGCATATCGTGGGTGACATTGGTCAGGATCTGCGGCGTGAGGTATGCGCCGCCGTCATCTTCGGGGAAGGTGTCGATATGGGCCGTCGCACCGTCGGCTATTGCTTCGCTGATCTGGGCGCGGACTTCATCGGCAAAACGAACATTTGCCATTGGGCCAAGCGTTGTTTCCACATTCAGCGGATTTCCCAGCTTATAGCCTTTCACGATCTCGACAGCCTTTGCGACGAACGTATCAAACAGGCTTTCATGCACGTAAATCCGTTCGATCCCGCAACAGCATTGGCCCGCATTGAACATCGCACCGTCGATCAAAGTTTCAACAGCGGCATCCAGATCGGCGTCATCCATGACATATCCGGGGTCTTTGCCACCCAACTCGGTTCCAACACCGGTGAACGTACCTGCCGCGGCGCGCTCCATCGCCTGCCCGCCGCCGACCGAGCCGGTGAAGTTGACAAAATCAAACGCGTTGCCCGCGATAAGATCGTTGGTCACATCATGCGATAGAAACACGTTCTGAAACACGCCCTCGGGCAAACCGGCCGAGCGGAAAGCGGCTTCCATGCGCTCTCCGACCAACAAGGTTTGGGTGGCGTGCTTCAAGACGACGGTGTTGCCCGCGATCAGCGCAGGCGCGACCGTGTTAATCGCGGTCATGTAAGGATAGTTCCAAGGCGCAACCACAAACACGACGCCATGCGGCACACGTTTGATGTAACGCTTGAACGTTTCATCTTCACCAACCTCGATGTCGGCCAACGCATCTGCCGCAATCGAAGCCATATGGCCAGCACGTTCATTGAAGCCGCCAAACTCACCGCCATAGCGCACGGGGCGACCCATCATATGGGCCAGCTCTGGCACGATGTCGTCATTCATCGCCCCCACGGCGGCAACACCAGCCATGACCAACTCGATCCGTTCCGCCAACGGGCGCGCCGCCCATTCAGGTTGCGCCGCGCGTGACGAAGCTACAACGTCTTTGGCCTCATCAAGCGAAAGCACCTCTCGCGTTGCAAATACCGATCCATCAATCGGAGAGATACATTCCAATATCTGCTTCATTCTGTCCTCATTTCTGAAACACCCCTGCATTTTCTTGTTGAAAATATCCCGGGGGACGCCGAAGGCGGGGGGCAGCGCCCCCTTATGCCCTCTCAAACCCGCGTGCAATCTCCCAATCGGTGACCACACGCTCGAATTCTTCAATCTCGACTTCTGCGGCACGGGTATAGTGATCAACGACATCATCACCCATTGCAGCCCGCAACATGGCCGATCCATGCAGGGCGTCGCGTGCCGCTTGCAGGTTGCCCGGGATCATCCCCGTGTCGCCCTGATAAACATCGCCTACGGTTGGCTCCTGAAGCTCCAACCCTTCCTCGATCCCGGCGATCCCGGCGGCCAGCATTCCTGCAATGGCCAGATAAGGGTTCATGTCCGATCCGGGGATGCGGCATTCCACGCGCACCGCTTTGGTGCCTTCTCCGCATAACCGGAAGCCAGCCGTGCGATTGTCGACGGACCAGATGATCCGCGTAGGTGCAAAGGTGCCCTTCATGAACCGTTTGTAGCTGTTGATATAGGGCGCCATGAAATAGGTGTAATCCGGCGCATATTTCAGAAGCCCGGCCATGTAGTTTTTCATCAGGGCCGACATGCCCAGCTTGTCGTCGGCATCCGCGAAGGCGGGTTTGCCGTCCTTCCACAGCGATTGGTGCACGTGGCTGGAGGATCCGACCTTGTCATGGTGCCATTTCGGCAAGAAGCTGGCCGCATGGCCCTGTTGCCACGCGATTTCCTTCACCGCGTGTTTGGCGATGGTGTGAAAGGCTGCCGTATCCATCGCGGGGGCGTATTTGATGTTCAGCTCTTCCTGACCGGCCTCGGCCTCGCCCTTGGAATTCTCAATCGGCAAACCGGCGTTCCACAGGTGATTGCGGATCGGCCGCATCACGTGCTCTTCCTTGGTGGTTTGCAGGATGTGGTAATCTTCGTTGTAGCCCGAGATGGGGGCCAGATCGCGGAACCCGCCTTTGCGGATGTCCTCGAAACTCTTTTCGAACAGGAAAAACTCCAGCTCGGTCGCGCACATCGCGTCAAAGCCCATCTCGGCCAGACGGGCGACCTGTTTCTTCAGGATGGCACGGGGCGAATGGGGCACGTCTTCGTGGGTGTGGTGATCCAGCACATCGCACAGCACCATTACTGTGCCCTCAAGCCATGGCACCGGGCGCAGCGTGTCTAGATCGGGCTTCATGACATAGTCGCCATAGCCCCGTTCCCAACTGGTCGACGCGTATCCGTCCGGCGTTGCCATTTCCAGATCGGTGGCCAGCAGGTAGTTGCAGCAATGGGTTTCCTCCCATGCGCCCGCCACGAAATGCCCCGCGTGGAAGCGTTTGCCCATCAGTCGGCCCTGCATGTCGACAAAGCATACCAGAACGGTGTCGACATCGCCGGTGGCGATTTGGGATTTAAGGTCATCGAACGAAAGTGTTGGCGACATTGTGAAAGAACCTTCTGTATGTGTGCCGGGCGGAACCCCGCCCGGCGATATGCGTGCTGCAAGGCTTAGCCGTAGCGATACGGACGGCCAGCTTTCTGCATGTCTGCATTGTATTTCTTGATGATCTCCACGACCTTCGCCTTGGTTTCGCTTTCCGCGGCGATCTCGTCCCAGAACTTCACGGCGGCCTCTTCGACCTGTGCCCATTCGGCATCCGGGATGGTTGTCAGTTCCATCTTCGGCCCGTTTACACGCAGGCTGGCTTCGCCGCCCCAATACCACCACTGGCGGTAATAGTGTGATTGGTCGCAGCACACCCGGAACAGGGTTTTCAGGTCGTCCGGCAGCTCGTTCCACCGGTCCATATTGGCAAAGAACGACCCTGCCCATGCGCCCGAGATATTGTTGGTCAGGAAATAGTTGGTCACGTCTGCCCAGCCAACCGTGTAGTCTTCGGTGATGCCCGACCACGCGATGCCGTCAAGCTCGCCGGTCTGCACCGCGACTTCGATGTCTTCCCATGGCAGGGTGACAGGCACGACGCCAAACTGGCTCAGGAACCGGCCAGCGGTCGGGAAGGTAAATACGCGTTTGCCTTTCAGATCCTCAAGCGAGTTGATCGGATCCTTGGTAGCGAAGTGGCAGGGATCCCATGCGCCCGCGCTGATGTGTTTCACCCCGACCTTGGAGTATTCGGCGTCCCAGATTTCGTTCAGGCCGTATTGGTTGAACAGAACCGGCACATCCAGCGAATAGCGCGAGGCGAACGGGAAATACCCGCCGAACACGGTGACTTCTGTCGGTGACGCCATCGAGTCGTCATCCGACTGGACCGCATCAATCGTGCCGCGCTGCATGGCCTGAAACAGCTCGCCCGTGGGCACAAGCTGGTCGGCGAAGAACAGTTCGATCTGCATCCGGTCGCCAGCGATCTGGTTAAACATATCGATGGCGGGCTTGATGACATGCTCGGCCAGTGCAGGACCAGCATAGGTTTGCATCCGCCACGTGATCGTGGACTGCCCAAGCGCGGGCGTGGCAAGCGGCGCGGCCAGCGCACCGACACCGGCACCGGCGATAAACTTACGTCTTGTCGTCATTTCTCTTTCTCCTTGTTGTAAAATCATGGCCTGTTTCTCAGGCTCTTTCCTCTAGTTTCCGTAAACCCAGCCCGGTAGCCACAGTGCAATCTCGGGGAACAGGATGACCATTGTCAGAGCCAATACCATCACCAGCACGAAGGGCAGGATCGAACCATAGATATCGCGCAGTGTGATTTCTGGTGGCGCCATCGCGCGCATCAAAAACAGGTTATAGCCGAAGGGGGGCGTCATATAGGCAATCTGAGTCGTGATCGTATAGAGCACACCATACCAGATCAGATCGAACCCCAGCGCAGAAACCAACGGCACGTAAAGGGGGGCAACGATGACCAGCATCGCCGTGTCGTCCAGAAATGTGCCCATCAGGATGAAGCTCAGTTGCATCAGGATCAGGATCACCCATGGGTTCAGGCCCAGCCGTTCGGTGAATAGGGTCTCAATCGCCTTGACTGCGCCCAGCCCGTCAAACACAGCCCCGAAGGCCAGTGCGGCAAGGATGATCCACATGAACATGCAGCTGATGCCAAGGGTCATTCGCACGGACGTTTCAAACACCTCGCGCGTCATGCGGCCTTTCAGAACGGCCGCCATGAACGCGGTCAACGCCCCGATGGCCGAGCTTTCCACCAGCGATGTCCAGCCATTGACGAAAGGCACCATCATCGCGGCGAAGATCACCAGCGGCAACATTCCGGCCCGCAACAGCGCCAGCTTTTCGGACATGGGGATGTCGCGTTCTTCCTTCGGAAGCGCCGGGCCAAGGGACGGGTTCAGGTGACAACGCACGGCGATATAGATGATGAACATCGTCGCCATCATCAGGCCGGGCAAGACGCCTGCCAGCCACAACTGCCCCACCGGTTGACGTGCGATCATGGCATAGAGCACAAGCACCACCGACGGGGGCACAAGGATGCCCAGCGACGATCCGGCCTGAATGACCCCCGTCACCATTTTCTTGTCGTAGTTCCGTTTCAAAAGTTCAGGCAGGGCAATCGTCGCGCCAATGGCCATGCCCGCGACGCTTAGCCCGTTCATGGCCGAGATCAGCACCATCAACCCGATGGTCCCGATAGCCAGCCCGCCTTTCAGCCCGCCCATCCAGACGTGGAACATCTTGTAGAGGTCATCCGCAATCTTCGATTCCGACAGCACGTAGCCCATGAAGATGAACATTGGCAGGGTCAGCAGCGGATACCATTTCATCAGCTTCATCGCGGATGAGAACGCGATGTCATAGCCGCCCCGGTCTCCCCACAGCACCAGCGCGGCGATGACGGCCACAAACCCGATGGCGCCAAACACGCGCTGCCCGGTCAGAAGCATCGCCATCATGGTCGCGAACATGAAGATCGCAATCATCTCATACGACATTGTCGATCTCCTCGCCGCGCAGGCGCAGTATGTCTTTGAACAGCTCGGAAAGGGCTTGCAGCAGCATCAGCGCGATGCCGGTGCACATGATCACCTTGATCGGCCAAAGGTATGGGCGCCACGCGGTTGGGCTGCGCTCGCCCCCGTATTTGAAGGAATAGGCTGTGCTGTCGATCCCGCCCCACAAAAGCACACCCAGATAGAAGATCAGGAACATCACCGTGATCGTGTCGACGGCGGCTTTGCGACGGGTGCTCCACCCACCATACAGAAGGTCCATCCGCACATTCGATCCCATCTGGATCGAGTAGGGGCCGCCGAGGATGTAATAGGCGACCATGGCGAACTGCGCCATTTCCAGCGTCCAGAGCGATGGGTTGAAAAAGGTCTTCGAGATCGACGACCACAACAGGATCGCCATCATGGCGAAGATGCCATACATGGTCACGCGCCCGATGCGATAGTTGATCTGGTCAACAATACTGATGAATTTGCGAAGTGCAGTCATGTTTTGACAGATTCCGATGAGGTTAGGTGTGCCATGACCTGTGTCAGTGTTTTTGCGAGGTGATCGGCCATGGCTTCGGCAGTTGCGGGCGTGTCGATCAGATCGTTGCGAATTTCGATCATGACATTGTCCAGCCCACGCGCCTCGGCATGTTTGGCCAGCGTATAGGTCACACCGTCGCGGGCGGCGTAAGGTTCATTGATAGCAGTGCGATAAGCGCCCCGGGTCTGCTCAATTTCGACAGCGGCTGTGGCGACTTTGCTGTTCCTGTCGTGCAGATATCCGATGTCCAAAGTCCGGCGCTGACCGTGGTAAACTGGTGTGAAGCTGTGAATCGTAATCAGCAGAACAGGTGTCTCAGTGCGGCTGCTTTGTTGGTCAATCGCCTGATCGACGACGGCGTGAAACGGCGTATGGACCACATTGAACCGATGCTGTTTCGCGGCGGGGCTCAGGTTCGCATTGCCGGGAATGTCGAACACTTCGCTGCGGGCCGGAATGCAGTCGGGGGCTTCCAAAGGGCGATTGCAATCGTAGACCAACCGCGAAATCTGCCCCGCAACCAGGGGCGCATCAAGCAAGGCGCTTAGACGCTTGGCGACATCCAAGGCGCCAATATCCCAAGCGGCATGAGAGTTCAGCGCATCGTCCGCCAACCCAAGGCTTTCAAGTTCTGGCGGGATGAATTGGGATGCGTGTTCGCAAACAAGCACGACGGGAGCTGTTCCCGCAGCCCCTATCAGCGCAGCCGCTGGCCAAACCTCTCTGAGCATATTTCTTGCCCCCCCGTTTCGCGTTGTGTAATTATCACTACAACAAGTCCGCTTGTGTCAAGAAGTATTCTGTAGATATTATTACAGTACGATTTTTGCTGATTGAAATGGTGACAAATGGGAAAGAAGCCTCTCGTCAAAGATCAAATCCGCGAAAAGCAGGATGAGCTGACCGCGGCTGAACGGCGTCTGACGGCTACGCTTCTGGATGATTCTCTGGTGGCGGGGTTGCAGTCGATCACCAAGCTGGCCGAAAGCGCCGAGGTTTCGACCCCGACAATTATCCGCTTGGCCCGCAAGCTTGGCTATCAGGGCTTCCCAGACCTGCAAGACGCCATCCGCGAAGAGATCGCCGCGCAGATGAAAGAACCACTGGCCAAGCTGGAAACGGCAGAGCTGTCGGCGGGCAAAGATCACATCATCAGCCGGTTTGCAGAAGCCGTATCGCGTAACATCAATCGCAGTTTAGAGCGTCTGGATCTGGAAGAATTCGACAAGGCAGCGGCCCTTTTGTCCGATTTGAACCGACGGCTATACCTGCTGGGAGGTCGGATCACCCGATCCAATGCCCATTATTTTTTCAACCACCTTCAGATTATCCGGCCCGGTGTAACGCAGCTGGATTTTTCGCCCAGCGTTTGGCCGCAATCGCTGCTGGACATGGATGAAAACTCGACGCTGATCGTATTTGACATCCGGCGATATGAAAAAGAACTGGAGCGTCTGGCCAAGCTTGTGGTCGATCAAGGCGCGAACATTGTGCTGTTCACGGACCAATGGGGGTCGCCGATTGAACGCTACGCGACCTTCTGTTTTCGCAGCATGGTCGAAGTGCCATCAAGCTGGGATTCCACGCTCGCCATCAACTTCCTGATCGAGGCGCTGGTTGCTGAAATCCAAAGCCGTAGTGACAGTGCGGACCGGATTGCGGCCCTGGAGGACATGATTGGCGAATCTCGAATATTCCGCAGCAACTGATGCCTTGCCGGCGTGCTGGCAATCAGGTGATGATTCAGTTGGTTTCAGGCTTGTCGATCAGGCCCTGCATCTTGCCAATCGCCGCGCGCATAATGTCTTCAAGCCCAATCCGCACTTTGTCTGCAAACGCAACAAACTGCTCCATCGCAGGTTGGACGGCGGGGAAGCGTTCGCCGATGGTCGGCGCGAAGATGTAGAGAATGGCCAGCAAACACGCCAGAACCACGACAAGAATAAATCCTCGGCGAAACCCGCCTGCTGCGACTTCGGCACCGTCGGCAGGGTCGATGACGACGTCGCCTGTCTCGTCCGCTGGCGCATCAAGCGTCGAGTTGATCTCTTCTATATCGGGAAGAACATTCCGCGCTTTGATGTCATCGGATGTGGGGGCGGTTTCGTCTTCAATCGCCGCCTGTTCATCCGCCATTGTCTTGCTGATGTTGTCGGCGGTTGAAGCCGGGGCGTCGTCCAGTCCAAGGTCGGGCTGAGTTTCCAGCCCCTCCCGCTCGCTCTCGCGGGCTTTGAGCTCCCGCTCGGCTTCTTCTTGCAGGATGCTGCGGACGCCGTCATCCAACTGCCGCGCTGGCGTGCCCGCCACGGGACCGTCGCTAACAGCAGCGTCTTCGGCAGAGGGCTGGGCCGATGCGTCGGCCGACATTTCGTCGGTGTCCGCCATCACCTCATCGTCAAGATCATCAATGTTGTCGAAGGGGGATTGTGTTGTGCCCGCTTCTGCGCTGGGTGGCAACTGGAACCACCCATGCCCACAGTTGGAACACTGAACGTCGCGCCCGTTCTCGGGCATTACACGGTCATCTACTTCGTACTGCGCGCCGCAACTTGGACAAACCAGACGCATATGCTTTCCCCGATCCCCGGCATTCGACCCGGGTTTTCCCTGCCATTTCAGCTTCAATATGCCTGTTTCACGGCGAAAATCAAACCTTTGCAAGCTGTGCATTGAAACAAATGCATAGCTGAGGCAAAACTGTCGCCAAACAATGACGAGGGCATCAAGTGATCGAGCTGGAACAAGTGTCCTACGGATATGGGGACCGCACTCTTTTATCCGATATTTCCATGAAACTTGCGCCGGGTTCGTTTCACTTCCTGACCGGTCCCTCGGGGGCAGGGAAAACGACGCTGATCAAACTGTGTTATGCAGAGTTGATCGCATCCCAGGGGCGCGTGTCATTGTTTGATCAGGATGCCCAGCGGATGACGCGGGATGATGTTGCGAAGGCGCGCAGGCGCATCGGCGTGGTGCATCAGGACTGTCAGTTTCTGGACCATTTGAGCGTTGCCGAAAATGTATCGCTGCCGTTGACGGTGTCCGGGCGCAGCCTTGAAAACCCGTCCGAGCTTGATGACCTGCTTGCCTGGGTGGGACTGACGGGGCAAAGCGACGCCAAACCTCCGGAACTGTCGGGTGGAGAACGCCAAAGGGCCGCCCTGGCCCGTGCCGTGGTGATGTCGCCCGATGTTATTTTGGCAGATGAGCCTACGGGAAACATCGATTGGGACATGTCGCTCAGGCTGCTCAAACTGCTGGTCGAGCTGAACAAGATGGGTAAGACGGTGCTGATTGCCACCCATGACATGAACTTGATCCGATCCGCCAAAGCACAAATCCAGGCCCGGGTGTTGCGCATTTCGAACAGGCAGCTTCAGCTTGCAGGAGCAGACTTATGAACGTGCGGTTGAACACGCTGATGCATTTCATTGCAGGTGATGCCCAGGCGGATCGCGTGGTGCCGCCAACAGGCTACACCGCGCGATTGACGGTATTTGCGGCCGCGTCGATGGCGTTTCTGGCTGTGTTTGCGCTGGCGCTGTCCCTGGCCACGGGCCGTGTGGCAGATCGGTGGGGCGAGGCGCTTGCGAAAAGCTCGACCATCCGCATCAATGCGCCGGTCGACCAGATGGATGCGCAGGTGCTGGCGGTGATGGAAATCCTGGCAACAACGCCGGGGATCAAGGACGCCCGCCCGCTCGGCGACGACGAACAACGCGCCTTGTTAGAGCCGTGGTTCGGCCCTGACTTGCCGCTGGACCAACTGCCCATCCCAAAGCTTATCGAAGTGGTCGAAGACAGCGACGGGTTCGATGCCGATGGGCTGCGGGCACGTCTTGCAGGTGAAGCGCCGGGCGCGATCCTTGACGACCACACGCGGTGGCGCGAGCCGTTGGTGCGGGCAGCAAAACGACTGCGGGCGCTGGGCTTCGTAGCCATTGTCCTGATCGCGGCTTTGTCTGGTGTGGTGATTACCTTGGCCGCTTCGGCGGCGCTGGCAGCGAACGAACAGGTGATCCGGGTTTTGCGTCTTGTCGGCGCACGGGACAAATATATCGCCCACGCGTTTGTGCGCCGCTATACACTCCGGGCGCTGGGCGGTGCATCCGTCGGCACGGTGTTGGGCGGATTGGCAATCCTTTTGATGCCGTCGGCGGGTGACCAAGGGAATTTCCTCACGGGTTTAGGGTTCGAAGGCTGGCAATGGTTGTGGCCATTGCTGATCCCACCCCTCGCCGCCCTGGTCGCCTTTGTTGCGACGCGGCAGACAGCCCAGACTGTATTGCAGGAGAAACGATGATGCGCCACGCTATTCAATGGCTTCGATCGCTTGTGTTCATTGTTCAGATGTATCTGATGATGGCGGTGTTGGCTGTTTTCTTCACACCGCTGGCGTTTTTCAATCGCGACTATGCCTTTTCTGCGATCCACACATATTGTCGTTGGGTGCGCTGGACCGCAGGTTGGATGGTCGGATTGAAAACAGAAATCCGTGGCAAGGTGCCAACGGACGAGGTGGTGATCGCGTCAAAGCATCAGAGCTTTCTGGACATCATCATGATCACCTCGGCGGTGCCGCGCCCAAAATTCATCATGAAAAAGCAACTCAAATGGGCACCGATCCTGGGCTATTATGCCTATCGCATCGGCTGTGTGGCGGTTGATCGCGGCAAGCGCGGCGCGGCGATTAAACAGATGTTGGCGGATGTGAAGTCAGGGACGGCTTTGCCGGGGCAGTTGATTATCTTTCCTCAAGGCACGCGGGTCGGGGCGGGTGAAACCAAGCCATACAAGATCGGAACTGGAGTTCTGTACCGGGAAACCGGGCAACCCTGCGTGCCGGCTTCAACCAATGTAGGCGTGTTTTGGAAGCGCCATGGCATCATGCGCTATCCGGGTCTGGCTGTGGTCGAATTTCACCCAAGGATCGAGCCGGGACTGGAATTGGAGGAGTTCATGGAACAGTTGGAAGAAACCGTCGAATCCGGCTCGAACGTCCTGATGCGCGAGGCGGGTATGAAGGTGGTGGAATGATGGATTTCCTGAATACGGTTGAAGACCTCGAGGCGCTCTATGGCACCCCGGTCGAGATGTCAGTTAGAAAAGTGACCGATCACCTCACATCCGCCTATCGCACCTGGATCGAGGCGTCGCGGTTTTGCGTTCTGACGACAGTGGGGCCGGAAGGCACAGATGGCAGCCCGCGGGGTGATGATGGGTCTGTCGTGGCGATCCTTGATCCGCAAACTCTTGCGCTGCCGGACTGGCGTGGGAACGAACGTATCGACAGCCTGCGCAACATCGTCCGAGATTCACGTGTCTCGCTGATGTTCATGGTGCCGGGATCAAACAACGTGATGCGTGTGAATGGCGACGCTCGGCTGACGGCTGATGCCGATCTGCGGGCCAGGTTCGACAAGGGCGGCAAGCAACCCCGCGTGGTGATCGTGATCCGTATTCACGAGGTCTATCCCCAATGCGCGCGTGCCATCGTGCGATCAGGGTTGTGGTCATCCGGGGGTGACACTGTCGGGTTGCCAACAATCGGCGAGATGATGACGGACCTGACGTCCGGCGCGTTCGATGGTGAAACCTATGACAAGGAATGGCCAGAGCGCGCTAAGTCCACTTTGTGGTGATCCTGTGATCAGCCACCTGATGATGGATGTTGACAGTGCTGAAAACGTAGACGCAGCTTTGGCCAGTGGATGGCGCGCATATCATTGGACAGGGGACGAACGCTTGCGGGATGTTGTCAGCCGTCTTGCAAGCCGGTGAACTGCTCGAACGCCTCACGCGCCTTTGCGCTATAGGCGATGGACGGGCCGCCGCCCATGTAGGACGCCATCGCAAGCGCCTCGTTCAATTCGTCCAGTGTTGCGCCAAGACGCACCAATGATCGCACATGAAAGCCGATGCAACTGTCACAGCGTGTCGAAATGGCGATGCCAAGCGCGATGAACTCCTTGGTCTTTTCGCTCAGTGCGCCGTTGGTCTTGGCGGCAGAGCCCATTTGGGCGAAGCCTTTCATCGTGGCAGGCGTGTCCTTCGCAAGATGATGGATGTTGCCTTCGACCTCGGCCAAGAATGCTTTCCAGTCCACAGGCGTCTCCTTCCAGGGTGTTGTTAAGCGGTCAGACCCTTGGACCCCATTTTCAGGAACTTCTCGCGGCGTTCTTTCTTCAGCGCGTCACCCTTCTGGCGCTTTTTCAGGGCTTTCAACTCGGCCTGGATTGCTTTGCCGACCGCTTCAATGGCTTCACTGCGCCCACGCTGCGCACCGCCCAGAGGTTCGGGGATAATCTGGTCGATCACACCCAGTTGTTTCAGGTCTTGCGCGGTCAGGCGCAGGGCTTCAGCGGCTTCGCGCATCTTCTCGGCATCTTTCCACAGGATCGACGCGCAGCCTTCGGGGCTGATCACCGAATAGATCGAGTGCTCCAGCATCATCACCGTGTTGGCGGTTGCCAAAGCCACAGCCCCACCCGAACCGCCTTCACCGATGATCACCGAGATCACGGGCGATTTGACATTCAGGCTGCGTTCGGTTGACCGGGCGATGGCCTCGGATTGGCCGCGTTCTTCCGCACCTTTGCCGGGATAGGCGCCGGGGGTGTCGACCAGCATCACGATGGGAAGGCCGAACCGGTCGGCCAAATCCATCAGGCGGATTGCCTTGCGATAACCTTCGGGTCGCGCCATACCGAAATTGCGTTCGATCCGCGATTTCGTGTCATTGCCCTTTTCCTGCCCCATCACGACGACCGGGATGTCGCCCAAACGGGCAAGCCCACCCATCACCGCGTGGTCGTCCGCAAAGTTACGATCACCGGCCAGAGGCGTGTATTCGGAGAACAAGGCTTCGATATAGTCTCTGCAATGCGGCCGGTCCGGGTGGCGCGCAACCAGACATTTCCGCCAAGGCGACAGGTCTTTATAAAGCTCCTTGAGAAGGGTGTCCGCCTTGGCATCCAACGCCTTGGCCTCACCTTCCACATCCATCTCTTCGTTTGAACGGGCAAGGGCGCGAAGCTCCTCGGCCTTGCCTTCGATTTCAGCCAGCGGTTTTTCAAACTCAAGATAGTTGGTCATGGCCCTGCCCAATTGCATAATGTTCATGCCTATATGCCGCTTGCCGCGCGGCAATACAACTGTTGCCCACGTCGTCCGCCCCGCAAATGGGCAAGATTTATGCAGTGTCGGCAAAGTAAGAATAACGGGAAAGAGCAAGAGGAAGCCGCCATGCGTTACGAAGACCGTTTGCTGCGGGTGCTGACCTATATCCATGACAACCCTGATGGGGACTTGTCGCTGGATCAGTTGGCGGATGTCGCCGCCATGTCGCGGTTTCACTGGCACCGCGTGTTTCATGCAATGACGGGTGAGACATGTGCACAGGTTGTGCGTCGGATGCGTCTGCATCGGGCGGCGGGGCGATTGGTTCGCGAGCAAACGGCTGTGGACGAGATTGCGCAGAATTGCGGTTATCCCAACCCGCGCAGTTTTGCCCAGGCGTTTCGTGCCTCGTACGGCGTGTCGCCTATTGCCTTTCGCAAGACCGGTCAGCTGGACGCGCCGGCGCTGTTACAACGAAAAGGAGACATAGCCATGCATCCCGTGGAAATTCGCAATCACAAACCACGACGACTCATCGGTTTGCCGCACAAAGGTGCCTACATGGCGATCGGCGAGAAATTCGAGTCTGCGGCCGCAATGATCGCAGCGCGCAATCTGTGGGATCAGTGCGGACCGATGATCGGGGTTTATTTCGACGACCCAGACGCCGTCGACGAAAGCGACCTGCGCAGTTTTGCCGGGGTGGAATGGCGCGGGGATCAGGAACCGGACGGGTTCGAAAGCGTTGACATAAGAGGCGGTCGCACAGCGGTCATGACCTACAAAGGCCCCTATGCCACGCTGAAATCCGGATATGACGCGCTTTATGGTGTCTGGCTGCCCCAATCAGGCGAAACCCCGGCGGACTTGCCCTGCTACGAGGTTTATTTGAACGACCCACGCGAGACCGCGCCGGAGGACTTGCTGACTGACCTTTGCATGCCTTTGGCATAGGCCAGCAAGGTGGCGGTGTGAAGCCGCCACCTTGCCCAGTGTCGCGGTCAGCTGTTTGCAATCAGCTCGGCTTGGGCCACGATAACTTCAGCCTGTTTGATCGAAGCAATATCCACCAAGCGGCCTTTATAGACCGTGGCGCCTTCGCCGTTGGCTTTTGCCTGCTCCATCGCTGCAAGGATTTCGCGCGCTTCGGACACGGCCTCGTCGGACGGGGTGAACACCTCGTTCGCCAATGCGATCTGCTTGGGGTGGATCGCCCATTTGCCCACCATCCCGAGCGTGGCCGAGCGTCTGGCCTGTGCGATATATCCTTCGTCGTCCGAGAAGTCGCCAAACGGGCCGTCAACCGGCAGGATGCCATGGGTGCGGCAGGCGGCGACGATGGCGGCCTGTGCCCAATGCCACGGATCGGACCAGTGCTTTTCGCCCTCGCGCAGCATGTAATAGTTTTCCTGTGTCCCACCAATGCCTGTGGTCTGCATCCCCATCGAGGCAGCGAAGTCGGCGGCCCCCAGAGACATGGCTTGCAGCCGCGGGCTGGCAGCGGCAATCGCTTCGACATGCGCGATGCCTGCGGCGCTTTCGATGATCACCTCGAAGCTGATCGGTTTGGTGCGTCCTTTCGCGCGTTCGATGGCCGTGACCAGGGCGTCCACGGCATAGATATCCTCGGCACAGCCCACTTTCGGGATCATGATCTGGTCCAGTCGGTCGCCCGCTTGTTCCAGCAGGTCGACCACGTCGCGATACCAATAAGGCGTGTCCAGCCCGTTGATCCGCACCGACAGATACTTGTTGCCCCAATCGACGGTATTGATCGCCTCGATCGCGTTGGCACGAGCCACGTCCTTGTCCGAAGGGGCGACGCTGTCCTCAAGGTCGATGTTGATCACATCAGCGGCTGAGGTGGCCATCTTGGCAAACAGCTTGGTGTTCGAGGCGGGGCCAAACAGCTGACAGCGGTTCGGGCGGGCAGGGGCGGCAGGTTGGATGCGGAAGGACATGTGGCGCCTTTCGGTAATGAAGTTGCGATTTCTTGACCGCAATCGTTATTAAATTACCGCGCTATCCGCAAGATCATTTTGCAAGCGCAGAATCTTTGATTTGCGGCGGTGCAGAAAGCAGGGATTCTTGCGCGTGCACGGTTTTCAGAGAAGATTGTCCGAGGATTGCACAAGTTCACGAAATAATATTCGAAACTCTTTCAATTTCCCGCCGAGTTCGCAAGATATTTGATGCAAAATTCGTGAATTATTCCGCCGTTAAACTTCCATGAGGGCGCGATCATGATCAAGACACCATATCTTCTGTTTCTGGGCGATGCGCCCGATCAACTGGCGGCAAAGGTTGCACAGGGCATCAAGGACTGGCGACCCGAAAACGCTGTGGGTCAGTATCGCATGGACGGTTGCAAGGCTGATCTGGGTTTGACGGACATGACCTTGCGCGAAGCCAAGGCGGCTGGGGCCAAGACGCTGGTGATTGGTGTGGCCAACCGGGGCGGCGTGATCTCGCAAGCCTGGAAAAAGGTGCTGGTGATGGCGCTTGAGGAAGGGTTTGACTTGGCTTCGGGCCTGCACAACCTGTTGCGCGACGAACCTGATTTGGCTGCCGTGGCAGAAGCCACCGGGCGCGCCTTGCATGATGTACGCCTGCCCGAAGTGCAGTATCCGATCGCCAATGGCAAGAAACGCACCGGCAAACGCTGTCTGGCGGTGGGCACCGATTGTTCGGTCGGCAAGATGTACACGGCGCTGGCGATGGACAAGGAAATGCGGGCACGTGACATGAACTGCACTTTCCGTGCCACCGGGCAAACGGGTATCCTGATCACCGGCGACGGTGCCCCCTTGGACGCCGTGGTTGCGGATTTCATGGCGGGATCGGTTGAATACATCTCGCCCGACAATGACGCAGATCATTGGGATTTGATCGAGGGGCAGGGATCGCTTTTCCATGCCTCGTATTCCGGTGTCACCATGGCGCTGATCCATGGCGGTCAACCCGACGCGCTGATCCTGTGCCACGAGCCGACGCGCGAGCATATGCGTGGCCTGCCGGACTATAAGCTGCCAACGCTGGAAGAGCTGTGCGATGTCGCGCTGACGATGGCCAAGGTGGTGAACCCGGCCTGTCAGGTCATCGGCATTTCGGTCAACACGCAACATATGTCCGAGGATGACGCTGCATCCTATTTGGCGGAGCTTGAGGCCAAGATGGGTCTGCCTGCCACCGATCCGTTCCGTTTCGGGGCGGGCAAGCTGGTGGATGCGTTGGCCTTGGTTTAGTCTGCCGGTTCGGATGTGAGGAAGTAGCGATGAAGATTTCAACCACGGCAGACGTCTTCAAACTGGCGGAAGTGTTTACCATCTCGCGCGGGTCGCGAACAGAAGCGAAGGTGCTGACGGTTCGGGTGCAGGATGGCGATCATCAGGGGTGGGGCGAATGTGTGCCCTATGCGCGCTATGATGAAACGTTGGACAGCGTGACCGAGCAGATCATGGGGTTGCCTTCCGACGTGACCCGCGCGGCGCTTTACGATCTTCTGCCCGCAGGAGCCGCCCGGAATGCGGTCGATTGCGCCTTGTGGGATATGGAAGCCAAGCGCGCAGGCAAACGGGTGTGGGAGCTGGCCGGCTTGCCTGCCCCAAGGCCCGAAATTACGGCCTACACCCTATCCTTGGCCGAACCTGCCCAGATGCAGGCACAGGCGGCCAAACACGCCCATCGCCCGCTTCTGAAAATCAAGCTGGGCACGCCGGACGATATGCCCCGGCTGGAAGCCGTGCGTGCCGGTGCGCCTGACGCCCGCATCATCATCGACGCCAACGAAGGCTGGTCGGCCGAGGTTTATGCCGACCTTGCCCCGCATCTGGTGCGGTTGGGGGTGAGCCTTGTCGAACAACCCCTGCCCGCTGGCGAAGACGAGGCGTTGATCGGGATGGACCGCCCGGTGCCGGTCTGTGCCGATGAAAGCTGCCATGACCGCGCGAGCCTGCCCAAGCTGAAGGGCAAGTATGATGTGGTGAACATCAAGCTGGACAAGACCGGCGGGCTGACCGAGGCTTTGGCGCTGCGCGACGCGGCCTTGGCGGAGGGCTACAAGGTCATGGTGGGCTGCATGGTTGGGTCATCGCTGGCGATGGCACCGGCAACGCTAGTGGCGCAAAGGGCGATGGTCACGGATCTGGACGGGCCGCTGTTGCTGGCCGAAGATCGCGACACGCCGCTTTTGTTCGACGAAAAGGGGGTTCACCCACCTGCGGCAGCACTCTGGGGGTGACGGTCTAGCTGCGCCCGGCGATCTGGGTCAGGAACACGCCAAGCCCCATGACCGCGATGCCGGATATCCGCCAGAAGGTCAGCGGGCTGGGTTGCGCACCGAACAGGCCGAAATGGTCGATGGCTGCAGCCGAGATCAACTGGCCTAGAAGGACGAAGAACACAGCGTTGCCGATCCCGAAACTGGGCGCCACCCATGTGATCGTCAGCACATAGAAGGCGACAAGGCAGCCTGCAAAAAACAAATGTGGGGGCGACCCGACGGCCCCTTTCAGCGACCCGCCGGACAGAAGGAACACAACCAACGTGGTTAGAAGGGCCACCAGAAAAAGGATCACCCCGGCGGCGACAGGCGACCCCATCCGCTGCCCCAAGGCGGCATTCAGGGCGGCCAGAACAGGGATGCCAATCCCGGCGGTCAGCATGACGGCGGCAGATTGTGTCGCAGTTGGCATTGGATTTCCCTTTTGCATCTTTCACGGACCCGAGTATCAACAGCCAGAACAGGAAACGCCGCGCGGGTCAACGCACCCGTAACGTCATACCAAGGAGACCCGACATGACCCGCACCGTTTACGTGAACGGAGACTATTTGCCCGAGACCGAGGCGAAAATTTCGATCTTTGACCGTGGCTTTCTGTTTGCCGATGCCGTTTACGAGGTGACGAGCGTTCTGAACGGCAAACTGATCGCCTTTGACGGCCATGCCGAACGGCTGAAGCGGTCGCTGAGCGAGTTGGACATGGACAACCCGATTTCGACCGAAGACCTGCTGGAGGTTCATCGCGAACTGGTCCGCCTGAACGAGATCGACGAGGGTCTGATCTATCTGCAAATCTCACGCGGGGCGGCGTCGGATCGCGATTTCGCCTTCCCCGACCCGGCAGAGGTGAAGCCGACCGTGGTCCTGTTCACTCAGTCGAAGCCCGGTCTGGCTGAAACCGTGAAGCCGATGAAAGTCATCTCGATCGACGATATCCGCTGGGGCCGTCGCGACATCAAAACCGTGCAACTGCTCTATCCGTCGATGGGCAAGATGATGGCCAAGGCGGCAGGGGCGGACGACGCATGGATGGTCGAAGATGGCTATGTTACCGAAGGCACATCGAACAATGTCTATATTGTGAAGGACGGCAAGATCATCACGCGCGGCTTGTCCAACGACATCCTGCACGGGATCACCCGCGCCGCCGTGTTGCGCTATGCCGAGGAAGCACAGATGGAAGTCGAGGAGCGTAACTTCACCATTGAGGAAGCGCAGAACGCGGATGAAGCGTTCTTTACCTCGGCTTCGGCCTTCGTAATGCCGGTGGTGCAGATCGACGACAAGGCGCTGGGCGATGGCAATCCGGGCCGTGTGGCGCTGCGCCTGCGCGAGATTTATTTGGATGAAAGCCTGAAAACAGCGATGTGATCGAAAAGCGCCCCGCCCAACAGGTGCGGGGCGTTCACTTATCCAAAACGGAAGCTGGTGGCGGTGACGCCGCCAAATATCCCTTCTTCGTGATAGGTCACGGTCGCAGGTTCGCCTTCCGCCGCGCCCAAGGCCGCAAACAGCGGCACAAGATGATCTTCCTCTTTATGGGCGATACGGGCGGATGGGGCCTGTTCCCAATCTAGAAGAGCCCGAGTGCGGTCTTTCGCGGGAAGCATCAAAGCCTCGTTCAGCCATGCGTCAAATTCGGTCGATGGCACCCGTGCCTCTGGCCCCATCAGGCGCAGGTTGTGATAGCTCAGACCTGATCCGACAATCAGTACGCCCTCGTCCCGCAGCGGGGCAAGCGCGCGCCCCAAGGCAAAATGCGTGGCAGGGTCATATCCGTGTTGAAGCGAGACCTGATAGGTCGGCATGTTCGCATCGGGATACATGACGGCCATGGGCGCGAAAACGCCATGATCAAACCCCTGCGTCGGGTTCAGCGTCGTTGGCAAGCCTGCGGCCTGAAGCAAATCGTGGGTGCGCTGGGCAAGATCCGGTGCGCCGGGGGCAGGATACTGGATCTCATAGGTTTCCGGCGGGAACCCGGTATAGTCGTAAACCATTGGCGGGTTGGCGGAGGACATGACGGCGAACTGCGCGTCCTCCCAATGGCCCGAGATCATCAGAACCGCCTTCGGCACTTCGGGAAGCTCGGCGGGCATTGCGGCTAACGATGTTTCCAACCTGGCAAACATTCGGCGCATGTTGGGTATCCACGGCCACGGGCCACCGCCATGGGATATGAAGTATGTGGGCATTTTGGGCATGTGTATTCCTTTCCGATGCTGAACAGCTAATCGGTGCAGGCCTTGCAGAAAACGACAAAAGCCGAACAGGCACTTAGCAAAAATGCACAGAACTCAGGGCTGGGTGAAGGCAAAACACCCTTGGTCATGTTGCCAGACAGCGCCCGCAATGTCGAAGTTCGTGATCAAGCCCGGGCGTTCGAAATCGGCGCAGAGCAAAAAGCCCTTCGCGGTCAGCGCTTCATACCGATATGGCGCATCCGTCGTGCGATCGGTCAGGGGCAGGTCGGTCCCACAGTCACCCATAGGTGCCAGCTTGGTTGGCGCGCTTCCAGTAATGTCAGCGACACATCGTGCAAAACTTGCCAAAACACGCAGATCAGCCAGTCGTGCAAGATCACGTTTCTCGGCACGGGCGGACGTGGGACCGCCGGTGATCGTCAGGCCCGCAGCAATCGCCAAAACGACAACCGCGCCGATGATAACAGGAGCAAGGGCGTCACGCTCCATCCCGCGCCTCGTCAGCTTCTTGACGGAAATAGGTGAAGATTGCACCTGCAACGCCAGCAACAACCAGTGCTTTCAAGATGAAACGCAGGGTCAGGTCTCCGCTGAGCAGCGCATAGATCACTGCCATCAAGTCACCCAGAAGCGAGATAGAGGCCAGGAACAGGGTGACATAGCCAAACCACTTGCGTACGCCGGATCGGCGCTTTCCGGGGTCTGCCTTGGTTGCCTGAACTGTTCGCCGGTTCAACACCAGAAAAGTCGGCGCAAACACGATCAACGCCGCAATGGACCAGCGGGTCGAGCTCAGTGCAGAACGACCCGAATATTCGTCCAGCGGATCGGCAACCCAATGGTCAATCAGATTGTGCAACAACGCCACCAAGTGCCATGCGGTCATCGCCAGTGCCACGAACATGATGCCATAGAAAAAGGCCTCGCGCGCCGAAACATAGGGGCGGGGACGCGGCACGGGTGTTGGAAAGCTGATGTCGGCCCAGGCGTCCAGCGCCTCGGCAATTTCGTTCGGCGCCCAGCCGGACTGCGTCAACGCCGCGCGAATGTCGTCGCGGCTTTTGCCTGCCGCCAACGCATCGCGGGTAAACTCGGCAAGTTGGTCGGACGGACGCATCAGTCTTTCTCGCCCAGCACGTTTTCTTTGAAGGCCACTTCGAATGCGGCCTGCTTTTCTGGGCTGGCATCAGACTGAAATTTGGCTTTCCAGTCGTCATAAGGCATCCCATAAAAGACCGCGCGCCCTTCTTCTTTCGACATGTCGAAGCCCCGCGCGTTTGCTGCTTCCTGATACCAGCGCGACAGGCAGTTTCTGCAAAACCCGGCCAGGTTCATCATGTCGATGTTCTGAACATCCTGACGATCTTCCATCAGGTGCTTTTGTAACCGGCGAAACGCGGCTGCCTCGATCTCGATGCGGGTTTGGTCATCCATGGCGGGTCCTTTCGGTCGATAAGGTCACTTCATCAGGTGGGGGCGAAAGCTGCAAGGTCAAGCAAACGATCGACCACGTGGCCGCCCATTGTGGCTACAACCCGGTTTTTGCCAAGGTTTCCGTCAGGATTGGGGCCAGACGCTCTGCCCAGCCGCGCTGTTGGTCTTCGGTTTCGATCAGATCATTACGGATTTCGATCAAAACATTGACCCGCCCGGTCAAAACCGCGTGGCGATCAATGCTGTCACCATCCAGATGGCCGCCATAGGGTTCATTTTCACCAACGCAGAGGTCGGGTTCTTCTCGGAGCCGTGCAATCAGGGGGGTGGCCAGCCGGCTGTCGCGGTCATGCAGGATCGCAATGTGCCACGGGCGTTTTTCGCGCCCATTCAGCTGCGGCGTATAGGAATGCATCGCAAGGATCACGCTGTTGTTTTGCCGCGCGGCAAGACGCGCGACGGCCCGGTGATAGGGGCGATGAAATGCGTTCAGTCTGCGGTCGCGTTCCACCTGATCAACATGGCGGTTTGCGGGAACGACGGTGCCGTCGTAGAGTTTCATCACAAGCGTCGGATCATCTTCGCCCCGGTTGGGATCAATCACGAGCCGCGAGAAATTTGACAGGATGGCCGGGGCATCAAGCAGATCGGACAAATGGCGCGAGACGCCCGCCGCGCCGACATCATATGCGATGTGTCGGGCCATGTCCCCGGGTGCGACACCCAGGTCGCCATTTGCCACGCAGGGCGGTACGGTGTTGGCGGCATGATCACATGTGATCAGCCAGCGCGAGGGCCGATCTTCGCCAAGGATAAAGTAGGGATGGTATGTCATACGTGTGTCATTCATGTTTGCCAGACCCGTTTATGCGAGGTGTCAGGCAAGCGCCAGTTGTCAGCGCTAACATTTTCGGGCATAGAGCAATCAACCCGCTAAAAAGAGCAATAATAAGGAGAGGTGCCCCGTGAGACGCCACCGGAATGTAAAGATTGTCGCCACTCTCGGCCCCGCCTCCAGCGATTACGATACGATTCGGGCGCTGTTCGAAGCGGGTGCAGATGTGTTCCGCATGAACATGTCGCACGGCACCCATGATGAACAACGCGAGCGTCATGCCCTTGTGCGACGTGTTGAAAAGGATATGGAGCGCCCGATCGCGATCCTTGCGGATTTGCAGGGGCCAAAGCTGCGCTGCGGTGTCTTTTCTGCGGGTGCCACTGAAATCGAAGAAGGTCAGGACTTCCGTTTTGATCTGGATGAGACGCCCGGCGAAAGCCATCGCGTGTGCCTGCCACATCCCGAGATTTTTGCGGCCCTGAAACCCGGATCCTCGTTGCTTGTAAACGACGGTAAGCTACGCTTGAGGGTCAAGGATTGCGGCGAAGATTTCGCGGATTGTGTGGTCGAGGTTGGCGGAACAATCTCTGATCGCAAGGGTGTGAATGTGCCGGATGTGGTGCTGCCTCTGGCCGCCCTGTCGGATAAGGACCGTGCCGATCTGGAATTCGCCTGCCAACTGGGCGTCGATTGGCTGGCGCTGAGCTTCGTGCAACGCGCCGCCGACGTTGAAGAAGCCCGCGATCTGGCGCAAGGACGCGCAGCGATCCTGTCGAAAATCGAAAAACCGGCTGCGGTGGATGCGTTTGAGGCCATTTTGGAAGCATCCGATGGCATCATGGTTGCGCGGGGCGATCTGGGCGTCGAATTGCCCGTTCACGCGGTGCCCCCGATCCAGAAACGCCTGATCCAACTATGTCGCCGTGCTGGCAAGCCGGTGATTGTCGCAACGCAGATGTTGGAAAGCATGATCGAAAGCCCGATGCCGACGCGGGCCGAGGTGTCGGACGTCGCCAACGCTATTTATGATGGCACGGATGCGGTCATGCTGTCGGCGGAAAGTGCCGCGGGACAGTATCCCATTGACGCCGTCGCGACGATGAACGCCGTGGCGATCGAAGTTGAACACGACCAGACCTATCTGGATCAGGTCGATGCCCAGCGGGTCGCAACCAGAAGCGGGGTTGCCGACGGGATCGTCGCCGCCGCGCGCGAGATCGCGGAAACGACGGATATCAAAGCGATCTGCTGCTTCACGCAGTCGGGCACCACCGCCCTTCTGACCGCGCGGGAACGGCCGCGTGTGCCAATCATCGCGCTGACCCCGCTACGAGACACCGCGCGGCGGTTGTGCCTGTCTTGGGGCACCAATTGTTTTGTGACGCCGGACGAAGTCTTGCGGTTCAAGGCTGCTGTGGTTTCGGCCGCGAGGGCGGCGCGCAGTGCCGGTTTCGCCACGGAAGCCGACCAAATCGTCGTCACCGCTGGCGTGCCCTTTAATGTGCCGGGCACAACGAATATCCTTCGTGTGGCACCCTGCGATGAACGGCAAATTTTTGCCACAGATCACGAGTAACCTGTCTTCATCGCACCGGGGTGGGTGTGGAGGAGAGAGTAATGAGGGAAGACACGTTTCTGGTTGTCGGGATCATAGTGCTTGCGCTGTCGATCCCATCGTTCCTGTCCGCAATCCGGGATGGCCGGGCGCCACGGGTGCCGGCCATCATGTTCATGATCGGGGGTGCCCTTATCGCGCTTGCGATGATGAACCGCCCGGGTGGATATCAGATCGAAGATATATTCACGGCATTTCGAACGGTTTTCAGCCGATTGAAGGTGTTGCTGGCCGCCTGACCGGGTTGCCCACTGAGACGGGCAGAAAGCACTTGCCAGCCTGAAAGATTCCGCCTATACGCCGCACTTCATGCGCGACCGGCTCAAGTGGCATGCCGAGTCGTGTAAAAATACCGAACCTACGAAGGAGACGGAAATGCCCAAGATGAAGACCAAATCGAGCGCCAAGAAGCGCTTTAAGGTGACCGCGACCGGTAAGGTCCTGGCAGGTCAGGCCGGCAAGCGCCACGGCATGATCAAACGTCACAAGAAATTCATTCGTGATGCCCGCGGCACCACGACCCTGTCCGCCCCCGACGCCAAGATCGTCAAGGGCTTCATGCCCTACGACCGCTAAGAGGAGATACGGATATGTCCCGCGTTAAAGGTGGAACCACAACCCACGCCCGTCACAAGAAAGTCGTCAAGGCCGCGAAAGGCTATTACGGTCGCCGCAAGAACACCTTCAAGGTGGCGCGTCAGGCCGTCGACAAGGCGAACCAATACGCAACCCGCGACCGCAAGAACCGCAAGCGCAATTTCCGCGCCCTGTGGATCCAGCGGATCAACGCTGCCGTCCGCTCGCATGACGAAGCTCTGACATACTCGCGCTTCATCAACGGCCTGAACCTGGCCGGCGTTGAAGTGGACCGCAAGGTTCTGGCCGATCTGGCCGTGCACGAGCCTGACGCTTTTGGTGCCATCGTCGAAAAGGCGAAGGCCGCGCTCGCGTAACTCCATATCGGAGAGACAATTTTGGAAGCCGCGGACCTTTTCAGGTCTCGCGGCTTCTTGCTTTCTGACGCCCCGTTTCGTAGCAGGGGCATGACGTAAGAAAAGGGGTCCGGGATGGACGATCTGAGGCAAAAATATATCGACGCCGTGGCCGGTGCCGCGGACGAGGCCGCATTGGAAGACATCCGCGTTCAGGCGGTCGGCAAGAAGGGCGAAGTGGCCCTGAAAATGCGCGAACTGGGCAAGATGACGCCCGAGGAACGGCAGGTCGCAGGTCCCAAGCTGAATGCCCTGAAGGACGAGATCAACTCGGCCATCGCCGCCAAGAAATCTGCGCTGGCCGATGCTGCCTTGGACGAACGCCTGCGCACCGAATGGCTGGACGTGACCCTGCCGGGCCGCCCGCAGCGTCAGGGCAGCATCCACCCGATCAGCCAAGTGACCGAAGAGATTTCCGCGATCTTCGGGGACATGGGTTTCGCGGTCGCCGAAGGGCCGCAGGTTGAAAGCGACTGGTATAATTTCGACGCGCTGAACATCCCCGCCGAGCACCCGACCCGGACCGAGATGGACACGTTCTATATGACCATGCCCGAGGGCGACAACCGCCCGCCGCATGTGTTGCGTACCCATACCAGCCCCGTGCAGATCCGTGCGATGATGGATCAGGGCGCCCCCATCCGCGTGATTGCGCCGGGCCGCGTTTACCGCGCCGATTACGACCAGACCCACACGCCGATGTTCCATCAGGTTGAAGGGCTGGCGATCGACAAAGATATCTCGATGGCGAACCTGAAATGGGTGCTGGAGGAGTTCTGCCGCGCGTTTTTCGAAATCGACGGCATCGAACTGCGCTTCCGCGCCTCGCACTTCCCCTTCACCGAACCGTCGGCCGAGGTTGATATCCGCTGTTCATGGGAAGGCGGCACATTGAAACTGGGCGAGGGCGACGACTGGATGGAAATCCTCGGCTCGGGCATGGTGCACCCGCATGTGCTGAAATCGGCAGGCGTGGACCCGGACGAATGGCAAGGCTTCGCCTTCGGCATGGGCATCGACCGTCTGGCCATGCTGAAATACGGCATCCCCGACCTGCGCGCGTTCTTTGATTCAGACCTGCGCTGGCTGTGGCATTACGGCTTCGCTGCGCTGGACGTGCCGACGATGCGTGGGGGGTTGAGTAGGTGAGTTCAACGGATTGGCTAAATAGATACTTAGAAAGTTTGGCCGCAATCAAAGCGCCGGTGCTCGAGTGCTTGCTGCCACCTGCGAGTGAGAGTGAGATACAAATGTTGGTGCAAGAGACAGGATTAAGCATCCCGTCATCTTTGCGTGCATTTTGGCAACGAGTCGGAGGTATCCAACAAGGGTTAACCTACCACAATGCAGCGTTTGCCGGATATCTGTTTGCACCAGTCTCTGTACAGGAATCACTCGAAGACTTTCGTTTGGCGGAACAGTTGCGTCGCGAAAACCCTTTGGAGGATCAGGAGTTTTCCGATCAGTTTTGGCCAGCCGGAATGATCAAGTTTGCTGGCGAGGATTCAAACGGGTTCTGGGTGAATTGTAGGCCAGACTCGCCAACGTTTGAGAGTGTCTATGTGCGTTTCGTGAATAGTGATCCGCTGTTGCGTTGGTCGACAAGCATTAGCGCGCTATTTGAAACGCTTTGCGCTGCCGTGGGTGAGGGAATAATCCGGGTCGCGGGAGAAACCGACGTCAATTGGGATACGGGATCGCTAGCTACCAATGAAGCCGCCTTAGATGTGTTGGCTAGAAAAATGAATCCGGGATGCGCTGCGCATGACGAGGAGTCTGCAGTTCAAGCTACCCCAGACTGGAACTAAGAGGTTCAAATGAAATTCACCATCTCCTGGCTGAAAGACCACCTCGACACCACGGCCTCCGTGGATGAAATCGCCGAGGCCTGCACCGATCTGGGGCTCGAGGTTGAGGGCATCTTCAACCCCCTCGACCGTCTGGGCGCGTTCACCCTCGCCAAGGTCAAGTCGGCCGAAAAACACCCAGACGCCGACCGTCTGCGTGTCTGCACGGTGGAAACCAACGAAGGTGACAAGACCATCGTGTGCGGCGCACCGAATGCGCGCGAAGGGATCACCGTGGTCCTTGCCAAGCCCGGCGATTATGTGCCCGGCATCGACGTGACGCTCTCGGTCGGCAAAATCCGGGGCGTCGAAAGCCACGGCATGATGGCGTCCGAGCGCGAGCTGGAGCTGTCGGACGAGCATGACGGCATTATTGAGCTGCCCTCGGGCGAGGTGGGCGAGCGGTTTGTCGACTGGCTGGCCGCCAATGACCCGACCAAGGTGGACCCGGTGATCGAGATTGCGATCACCCCCAACCGCCCCGATGCGCTGGGCGTGCGCGGCATTGCGCGCGATCTGGCGGCGCGGGGGCTTGGCACGTTGAAGCCGTTGAAAGAGCACAAGGTGCCCGGCACTGGCCCTTGCCCGATCAATGTGACGATTGATGACGACACCAAGGGCGACAACCCGCTGTTCATGGGCCGTCTGATCAAGGGTGTGAAGAACGGCCCGTCGCCTGCGTGGCTACAAGCGCGCCTGCGTGCGGTCGGGCTGCGCCCGATTTCGGCCCTTGTCGATATCACCAACTTCTTCACCTATGACATGAACCGCCCGCTGCACGTGTTTGATGCCGACAAGGTCAAGGGCGACCTGCGGGTGCACCGCGCCAAGGGCGGTGAAACCCTGATCGGGCTGGACGAGAAGGAATATACTTTCGACCCCGGAATGGTGGTGATCTCGGACGACGAAGGCATCGAGTCCATTGGCGGCATCATGGGCGGTCTGCCAACCGGCTGCACGGAAGAAACCACCAATGTCTTTCTTGAGGCAGCGTTCTGGGACACGATCCAGATCGCCCGCACGGGCCGCGCGCTGAAAATCAACTCCGACGCGCGCTATCGCAACGAACGCGGCATCGACCCGGAGTATAACGCGCAGGCGATCGAGGCCGCGACGCAGATGATCCTTGATCTCTGTGGCGGTGAGCCGTCGGAGGTCGTGGTGGCGGGTGAGGTGCCGGATACAAGCCGGGCTTACAAACTTGACACCGACCGGGTGCAATCGCTGGTCGGCATGGACATTCCGGCAGATGAGCAAGTGAAGACCCTGACCGCGCTGGGCTTCACCATCAAGGACGGCATGGCCCATGTGCCAAGCTGGCGTCCTGACGTGCAAGGCTCGGCCGATTTGGTGGAAGAGGTCGCGCGCGTCGCGTCCCTGACCAAGCTGGTTGGCAAGCCGATGGCCCGCGCCCATGTGGGTGTGCCCAAGGCGATCCTGACCCCCATGCAGAAACGTGAAGGCATGGCGCGGCGCACGGTCGCCGCGCTGGGCTACAACGAATGCGTGACTTACAGCTTTATTGACGAAGCCAGCGCCCAGCGGTTCGGCGGTGGGGCCGATGTGACGCGGTTGCAAAACCCGATCTCGTCCGAGATGAGCCATATGCGCCCGTCCCTGCTGCCCGGTCTTCTGCAAGCGGCGGCCCGCAATCAGGCGCGCGGCTTCATGGATCTGGCACTGTTCGAGGTTGGCCCTGTCTTCCATGGCGGTGAGCCGGAAGAATATGAACAGATGATCACCGGCATTCTGGTCGGCCATACCGGCCCGCGCGACCGGTTCGGGGCGCGTCGCCCGGTGGATACCTATGATGCCAAGGCGGATGTCGAAGCCGTGCTGAACGCCATCGGTGCCCCGGCCAAGCTGACATATGTGCGCGACATGAACGCGTGGTGGCATCCCGGACGCTCGGCCAAGCTGGGGCTGGGGCCGAAAAACATCCTTGGCGCGTTTGGCGAATTGCACCCGAAAGCGATTGCCGAGATGGACGTGAAAGGCCCGGTTGTGGCGTTTGCGGTGCATCTGGCCAAGGTGCCCTTCCCGAAAGCCAAGGGCACCGGACGCGGGGCGCTGGGGGCCAGCGATCTGCAGCCGGTCGAGCGCGACTTCGCCTTCGTGGTGGATGCCGATGTGGAAGCGATCAATCTGGTGAACGCCGCGGCAGGGGCCGACAAGGCGCTGATCACCGATGTGAATGTCTTTGACGAATTCATCGGCGGATCGCTGGGCGAGGGCAAGAAATCCCTTGCCATCACCGTGCGCCTGCAACCGCGCGACGCCACCCTGACCGACAAGGATATCGAGGCGGTCAGCGCCAAGATCGTCGAGAAGGTCGGCAAGGCAACCGGCGGCACCCTGCGCGGTTAATCAACAACGCGGCCCTTCGGGGCCGCTGTTTCATTTGGAGGAAACCATGACCCTGAACGTCTATCTATCCGGCGAAATCCACACCGATTGGCGCGAGCAGATCATCGACGGTGCGAAGGGCTTGGACATTACATTCTCTGCCCCGGTTACCGACCATGACGCGTCCGATGATTGTGGCGTCGCCATTCTTGGGGCTGAGGACAACAAGTATTGGCACGACCACAAGGGCGCGATGATCAATGCGATCCGCACCCGCAAGGCGATCGAAGATGCCGACGTGGTTGTCGTTCGGTTTGGCGAGAAATATCGCCAGTGGAATGCGGCCTTCGACGCAGGCTATGCCGCCGCGAAGGGCAAATCCCTGATCGTCTTGCAGCAACCCGAGCACGACCACCCGCTGAAGGAAGTCAACGCCGCCGCCCTTGCCGTCGCGCGCGAACCGCATCAGGTTGTGGAAATTCTGCGCTATGTTCTGACCGGTGGTTTGGGCAGCTAGGGCGCACTGAACAATCTTGGGCTGTCGCCCGACTGTTTTTCCCCACGAAACAATATGCAAGGCAGAACGTTTTGCGCTAACCTGCCCGCAGGCTGGCGGAAACACGTCGGCGTCTAAGTGTAGTGAGGACAGTATGCTTCAAGAATTCAAAGACTTCATCGCCAAGGGCAATGTCATGGACATGGCCGTTGGTATCATCATCGGTGCGGCCTTCACGGCAATCGTCAGCTCGCTTGTGGCGGACCTGATCAATCCGATCATCGGGCTGTTCATGGGGGGCATTGATTTCACCAACATGTATGGCGTTTTGTCGGGGACGGTGCCTGAAGGGGCATCGCTGGAAGCCGCGCGTGAAAGCGGTGCGGCGGTCTTCGCCTATGGCTCGTTCATCATGGCGATCATCAATTTCCTGATCATTGCCTTCGTGGTGTTCATGCTGGTGCGCTTCGTCAACAAGGCCAAGGACGCCGCGATGAAGGAAGAAGAGGCCGCCGCCGAGGAACCGGCAGGCCCGAGCGAGGTCGACCTGCTGGTCGAAATCCGCGACGCGCTAAAGAAGTAAACGCGCCGGTGACATGCTTTTAAGGGTGCCCCGAAGTGGGCACCCTTTTTCTTTGGCCTTTTTCCAACGCAGGCGCAAAATTCTATGTTTTTCGTTTGACACCGGGGGCGGGCCGGAATATCTCGACCTCCGATGTGAGATGGCGTGGTAGCTCAGCTGGTTAGAGCACAGCACTCATAATGCTGGGGTCGGCGGTTCAAGTCCGCCCCACGCTACCATCTCCATCAAACGGTCTGGTTCGACCGCGAAGAAAAGCCCCGCCGCGTGCGGGGCTTCTTTCGTTTCAGGGTTGCTTCAGATGATAGATCAGCGCGTTTTTGACAAACAAGCGCAACGCGTCGATTGGCAAGGTCTGTCCATCCTCAAACAAGATTGCGCGATTTCCATCAAACGCGAAGCCATCGGGAAACAGGCTGCGAAAGTCAGAGATCAGCGTTGTCTGGCAATGGACGTAAATCGCAAAGCCACCGGTCTTGGGCGTCCCCAACCGGATCGTGGTGCCTGACTTGCTGTCAGGCGTCAGATAGGCTGGCTGACCCCATTTCAAGGTCTCATCAATTCGACCAACGCCGGGCGTTTCTTTCGCGGTGGTGAAGATCAGTTCGCGCAGCGTCAAAAGACCGCGATGCGCGTCGGCTGGAAGGTTGGCGAACACGCCAGCAACGGCTGAGCTTTGGAACGGAGGAGATGTATCAGACATGACAGCAAGGTGCTGCGCACAAGTGCAGGTGTCAAAGAAAAAGCCCCACCGAAGGGCGGGGCTTTCCCAGATCGTGAGTGGTGATCAGATTTTCAGGGCGTCCTGCGCCGAGATATAATCAAGGCCAAGCGCCTCGCCGACAGCGGCGTAGGTCAGCTTGCCTGCATGCACGTTCAACCCGTTCAGCAGGTGTTCGTCATCCGCGCAGGCTTGCTTCCAGCCTTTGCCAGCCAGCGCCAGCATGAATGGCATCGTTGCGTTGCCAAGAGCGATGGTCGAGGTGCGGGCGACGGCACCCGGCATGTTCGCCACGCAGTAATGCATCACACCATCCACCTCATAGATCGGGTCGGCATGGGTGGTGGCTTTTGACGTCTCAAAGCACCCACCCTGGTCAATGGCCACGTCCACCAGGACGGCACCAGGTTTCATCGTTGACAGCTGCTCGCGGCTGATCAGCTTCGGGGCAGCAGCGCCCGGGATCAGAACCGCACCAATCACCATGTCAGCAGTCGTGATCAGCTCGGCTGTGGCCGCGGCGGTCGAATACTGGTTCTTGAAGGTGCCACCAAAGACATCGTCCAGATAGCGAAGACGCGGCAGCGAGCGATCAAGCACGGTTACATCAGCGCCCATGCCCGCCGCGATCTTGGCCGCGTGGGTGCCCACGACGCCGCCGCCGATGACCACGACCTTTGCCGGGCCGACACCGGGCACGCCGCCCATCAGAACGCCACGGCCGCCGTTAGCCTTTTGCAGGGTCCACGAGCCGACTTGTGGTGCAAGACGTCCTGCGACTTCGGACATCGGGGCCAGCAAGGGAAGACCGCCGTTGCGATCGGTGACGGTTTCATAAGCGATGGCTGTGCAACCGCTGTCCAGCAGATCCTTGGTCTGTTCGGGATCGGGTGCGAGGTGCAGATAGGTGAACAGCAACTGACCTTCGCGTAGCATCTTGCGTTCAACCGCCTGCGGCTCTTTGACTTTAACGATCATGTCAGCCTTGGCGAACACCTCGTCAGCCGTGTCCAAAACGGTTGCGCCAATGGCAACATAATCTTCATCCGTGAAGCCTGCGCCAATACCAGCGTTGGTCTCGACAATGACGCTGTGACCGCGAGCAATAGCCTCGCCAGCCGCGGCTGGTGTCAGACCAACGCGAAACTCCTGCGGTTTGATTTCTTTCGGGCATCCGATCAGCATGGGGTATCCTCCTCATTCCCTGTTGTCGGTTAGTTCGGTATCTCAGGGATAGAAGTCTGCCCGAAATCAAACGCAATTGCTTTGAAAAGAAGTGTTGTTCCTGCTAGAAAGTATCGAAGAATACATCGAAGAATTCGAAATTTGCGCAAGAAATTTGTGAGATAATGGAACTAGACAGTATAGACCGTCGTATCCTTGGGGTGCTTCAACGCACCGGGCGTATGTCCAACTCGGACTTGTCCGAGAAGATCAATTTGTCACCCTCGGCCTGCCATCGCCGGGTTCAACGGCTCGAGGCCGAAGGTTACATTCGCGACTATGTGGCCCTGCTGGACGCGCGCAAGATGGGCTGTCCTTCAACCATATTCGTCGAAATCACATTGTCCGGTCAGGCCGATGAATTGCTGGATGCGTTCGAACGCGAGGTCGCATTGATCCCCGATGTGCTGGAATGTCACCTGATGGCGGGATCGGCAGATTACATTCTGAAGGTCGTCGCGGCGGATACCGAGGATTTCGCCCGCATCCACCGCCAACATTTATCGCGCCTGCCGGGTGTGCAGGGGATGCAAAGCTCGTTCGCGCTGCGCACCGTGTTCAAGACGACCGCTCTGCCGGTTTAGGCGGTGCGCGCGGCCAGCGGTTGCTCTTTCACCGGCAGATGGACGATCGCCGAGAAGGCGCCGACGCCAACGCCGATCCACCACACCACGGTGTAATCGCCAAAGGCATCATACATCCGCCCGCCAAGCCACACGCCCAGGAAACTGCCCAGCTGGTGCGAGAAGAAAACGATCCCGTAAAGCGTGCCCATATAACGCAGGCCATAGATATGTGCGACCAAACCTGAAGTCAGCGGCACGGTTGCCAACCACAATGACCCCATCGCAATGGAAAAGATGATGACGGATGTCGGCGTGATGGGCATCAGGATGAACACTGCGGCCACCACGGTCCGTGCCGCATAGATGCCCGCCAGCAAGTATTTCTTGGAATAGGTCTTGCCCAGATAGCCGGCCAATAGCGTCCCCCCGATGTTGGCCAGCCCGATCAACGAGATCGAGATCGCTCCGAGCGCAGAGGTTGTCGAAACGCCGATGGTTGCCAATGTGCCAGAGGGATCAATCGCGCCGCACATCTCGGTCACGAAGGCGGGGAAGTGGGCGGTGATGAAAGCCAACTGATAACCGCACGAGAAGAACCCCAGAAAGATCAGCGAATAACTTGGGTCGCGCAAGGCCTTGAGAAGTATTTGCCCCATGCTGTCCTCAAGCTCTGATCGTGAGGCCATGGGTTGTGTTTTCATCAGGGGCAGCAAGGCCAGCGTCGCAAGGATCGCGGCCGCGAACACGATGAACACGTTCTGCCAGGACATGAAGCCCAACAGGTATTCCGCCAGCGGTGCGCCGAACACCTGCCCGGCCGACCCTGCGGCGGTTGCAATGGCCAGCGACATGGACCGGTTTTCATCGCTCGCCGCGCGCCCAACAACGGCAAGGATCACGCCAAAGCCCGTCCCTGCGATCCCGAAACCAACGGCGATTTCAAGAAGCTGATGCGCGCCGGGTGTCACGGCGTTCGAGGACGCCACAAGGCCGACCGCATAGATCAAAGCCCCCATGATGATGGCTTTGCGATCCCCGATCTTTTCGGCGATGGCCCCAAATATGGGCTGCCCGATCCCCCAGGCCAGGTTTTGTATGGCGATGGCCAGCGAGAACTCGGCGCGGGGCCAGTTGAACTCGGCCGCAATCGGGATTTGAAACACGCCAAAGCTTGCACGAATCGCGAAGCTGACGAGGATGATCAGACAACCTGCCACAAGGACGGGCGTGATAAGGGGCGTGCGTGTTTCAGTCATTTGCATACGTTCCGCGAATTCGACCAACTGGTCAATTCTTCGTTTCTGATCTGTCACTTCACCTTTCCTTATGTGTGGAAGCGATTTATTCCTCGGCCATGGCAAACCTGATCGAGATTTATGAAACTCTTGCCCAAAATGGCGAGATTACCCGAGACCCGGCGCAACAGGCATGTTTGCCTGCGTTGGAAGACATCCGCGCCCATCTGGACACCGCACCGGCCCGCAAGCGGGGGATACTGGGTGGCCTGTTTCATTCCAAACCCGAGGACGTGCCGCAGGGGATGTATCTGTGGGGCGGTGTAGGGCGTGGCAAGTCCATGCTGATGGACCTGTTCGTCGACAGTTTGGACATTCCAGCCAAGCGCCGTGTGCACTTTCACGCCTTCATGCAGGAAGTTCACGAGGGTATGGCGGCAGCACGTAAATCCGGCGTCGATGACCCGCTTGCTCCGGTGGCGCAACAAATCGCTGCAGATGTCCGCCTGTTCGCATTTGATGAAATGCAAATCACCGACATCACCGATGCGATGCTTGTGGGGCGCCTGTTCGAAAAGCTGTTTGATGCAGGCGTCGTTGTTGTGACCACGTCAAACCGTCACCCGGACGAGTTATATAAGGACGGATTGAACAGGCAGCTTTTCCTGCCCTTCATCGAACTGATCAAAGAACAGATGGTCGTGCACGAGCTGGTCAGTCCGAATGACTACCGCCAGGACCGTCTAGCGGGCGAACAGGTTTACTTTACCCCGGCAAATGCTGATGCACGCAAGGCGATTGATGCGATCTGGCGCGATTTGACGGGCGGTGAGGCTGAGCCGTTGACCCTGACCGTCAAGGGGCGGGATGTGATCCTGCCCGCCTATCGCAATGGCGCGGCGCGGGCCGGGTTCCATGATCTGTGCGGCGCCATGCTGGGGCCGGGTGATTATCTGACGATTGCAAAACACGTGAAGCTGCTGGTGTTGGAAAATATTCCGCAGCTTGGTCGGTCGAACTTCAACGAGGCAAAGCGCTTCGTCACCCTGATCGACGCGCTTTACGAAGCGAAAGTCCGGCTGATCGCCTCGGCTGCCGCCCAGCCCGAGATGCTGTATGTCGAAGGCGAAGGCTCGTTCGAGTTCGAACGCACCGCCAGCCGCTTGCGCGAAATGCAGGATAAGGATTGGGGGCGTGAATGAAACGGGGCCGCCATTGGCGACCCCAAGGTCTTGTCCTGCCCGCTTAACTTAGCGCATCGCGACCAAAACCCGAACTCAGCCACCCGCGTTCAGGACCAACACTTCGGGGCGCTACGAACGCCTAGTGCCGGGAACCTGTGCCGGAAGCGGGGGAGGCAAGGGCGGTCTTCGCTTCAATCACAATCGCGGGCGGATTTGTGATCACAATATGATCCATCCTTTTCCGCGCCAACCGAAACATAAGACCCCCTGGTCAAAGTACTGCTCGACAAGCCGTTCACTTGTTGTGAACTTTACCTGAAGAATACTCTATTAGTAGAGGCTAACTGCTTATTTTGTCAACATATTGTGGCGAATCATATGCCGATTCGCCGAAGCGTAAAAAAGTGATTCTTTTCGGGGGGTTGGTGGTCGAAGTGAATCCTGTTGCGTGAATTTCGTGAAATTTTATTTGTGATCACGAAGGGGTTCGGGACTGTTGCGGACTATCCGCTCCGTTTCAAAACCGACCCTGCCAGATACAGCGATCCGCAGATCAGGATGCGGCATTCAGGGTCATCTTTTCGGATCGCCGCAATAGCATCTGCGACAGAGGGTGCCTCGGACGCGCTGAAACCCACACTGCGTGCCTCTCGGGCCGTGACGTCGGCGGGCAACGTATTGGCCTCTCCGGGGATCGACACAGCCGTCAAACTGTCGGCCACTTGCGCCAATGGGCGCAGATACCCGGCGATGTCCTTGGTGTTCAGCATGCCGCAGATCAGATGGGTGGGGCGTGCAGGCAGGCTCGCCAGCACTGTCGCCAGCATTTTCCCTGCCGCGGGATTGTGGCCCCCGTCCAGCCACAGCTCTGCATCCCCGGCAGCGTCGACAAGTGGGCCATGGTGCAGGCGCTGCATCCGCGCGGGCCAGGTCACGTTGCGCATCGCAGTTTCGCAGGCCGTTTCACCAAACCCCAGTTGACGCAGGGCGGCGATGGCCGCACCTGCGTTTTCCAGCTGATGGGGCCCGATCAGGGCGGGCATCGGAAGGTCCAGCAATCCGGTTTCATCCTGAAAGATGAACCGTCCCCGCTCTTGATCAATATGCCAATGCTGCCCATGGGCGAACAAAGGGCAGCCCAGACGGGCAGCCTGTGCCTCGATCACCTCAAGCGCTTCATCCGGTTGCGGGCCGACGATGCAAGGCACGCCGCGTTTCAGTATGCCCGCCTTTTCGCCCGCAATGGCGGTCAGGGTCTCGCCCAGAAACTGCGTGTGGTCGATCGAGATCGGGGTGATAATTGTCAGTTCAGGTTTCGCGACCACATTGGTGGCATCAAGGCGGCCACCCAGCCCCGTTTCCAGCAACGTGTAGTCGGCAGCCGTTTCCACAAATGCCATCAGGGCGGCAACGGTGGTGATCTCGAAATATGTAATCGTGTCGCCGCCATTGGCGGTATAGGCGCGGTCCAGCACTTCGGACAGGGCGTCTTCGCTGATCAATTCGCCGGCCAGTCGGATACGCTCATGGAAACGGGCCAGATGCGGTGACGTATAGGCGTGTACCCGTTTTCCCGCACCTTCCAACCCCGCGCGCAACATCGCGAGGGTGGAACCTTTGCCATTGGTGCCTGCTAAATGGATGACCGGTGGTAGCCTGTCCTGCGGGTCGTCAACCGCATGTAACAGGCGCCAAACACGGTCCAGCGTCAGATCAATGATCTTTGGGTGAAGGGACATCATCCGCTCAAGGATGATGTCCGAACCGTTTTCGCTCACCCTTTCGCCGCCTTGGTCTCAGCCTTGGCCTTGGGTTCGGCGGGCGTGGCCTTGGCATCGACCTGCGGGGTGGCCACATCCTCGGGCTTCGGCAGGTCGCCTTTGATTGCCGGGCCCTGTCCTGTCAGCATACGCAGGATCGTGACAAGCTCGTCTTTCATATCCTTGCGATGGGTCACACGGTCCAGCATCCCGTGATCCAGAAGGTATTCGGCGCGCTGAAACCCGTCAGGCAGCTTCTCGCGGATCGTCTGTTCAATCACGCGCGGACCAGCAAAACAGATCAGCGCGTTGGGCTCAGCGATATGAACGTCACCCAGCATCGCATAGGACGCTGTGACACCGCCCGTGGTGGGGTGGGTCAGAACGACGATGTAGGGCAGCCCCGCCTCTTTCAACATTTGGACCGCAACCGTGGTGCGCGGCATTTGCATCAGGCTCAGGATGCCTTCCTGCATCCGTGCGCCACCCGCGGCAGAAAACAGGACAAGCGGGCGCTTCGCCTTAACCGCGCGTTCTGCCGCGGCAATGATCGCGTTGCCCACATACATTCCCATCGACCCCGCCATGAAGCTGAAATCCTGCGCCGCGGCCACGATCGGAGTGCGCCCGATCTCGCCCTCGGCAACCAGCATCGCCTCACGCTCGCCGGTGTCCTTGCGGGCGGCTTTCATGCGCTCGGGGTATTTTTTCTGGTCCTTGAAATGAAGCGGATCGTCGACCGGGGCCGGAACGTTCACCTCGGAGAACACGCCTCCGTCAAACAGCGCCTGGAATCGTTCGCGCGGGGTGATCGCCATGTGGTGATCGCAGTTGGTGCAGACATTCAGGTTTTCGGCAAATTCGCGATGAAACAGCATCGTGCCGCATTCCGAGCATTTGGTCCACAAATTCTCGGGCACCTCGCGGCGTGAGAACAGCGAGTTGATGCGGGGGCGGACGTAGTTCGATATCCAGTTCATCGCCTGTCTTCCTTGGTCGTTTCGCTTTAACTAGTCCGCCTGTGCGGTATTTGCAATTGGCTGGTTGCGTTGGGTCAACTTCCACCACAGGGCAAAAGCGGCCAGGATCGTGAAGGTTTGGGTCAGGATGGACCACGTCATTTGGGTGCTGGTCAGATCCATTTCCGTCAGGAACAGCGAAAAGCCATCCAACGTGCCCTTGGTTCCGGAAAAGATCAGCATGGCATTGTTGCCAAAATGCAGACCGGCGGCGGCACCAATATTGCCGGTGCGCAAGGTGACGACTGCCAACAATATTCCAATGACGGTCGTGTGTGTAACGTAGAAAACACCGTTGATGCCATAGGTGACGGGATCATAGTGCAAGATGCCAAAGGCGAGCGAAGGCAAGATCGCCCAAAGCCAGATTGACCCGAACCGCGCGCGGAGTTGCTGCAGTAGATAGCCCCGAAACACCAGCTCTTCGGCAAATATCTGCATCAGCACTAGGATCAGCGCTGGCACCACCAGAAGCGCCCAATTGACGAAGGGCATGGATTGCTGGGCGGTGGATTCAGGCGCCGCTGGCAAGAACAGGGATTGAACGAGTTGTAACAGGATGGCTGCGATGCTGACCCCGATGGCAACCAACAGGCCCCGCCTGAAATGACGCCAATTCACGCGAAGGGCAGGACCGAACAGGCTGCGAAATCCGCGCTTGTGCAGCAGCCTGACCGTCAACCAAAGCCCAAGGTGATACCCAAGAAAGGTCAGGAAGAACACCGCCGCCTCGGCCGGGGTTGATGCTCCGAGCATTTGACCCGGATCGGTGCCGAGCAAACGGGCACCGATAATGAAGATCACAAAGGTGGCGGCAAAGAATACGGCGTGGATGACAAATACACCAAGGATGGTGCGCCATATCTGAATACGAGGAAAAGCGGGGGACCAGAACGCCTGCTTGGCGATCAGGTCGTTTTGATTGAGGGAAACAGACACTTGGATACCTGACGATATTAACTCATTTGCGGTATGATGGGGGTGATCGGACGGATGGACAACCGGGAAAAGTTGGTGGAAATCTGTATGTGTCGCGTAAGTGCCCGTACTGTGGTGCGTCGGGTGGGGGGAAGTAATGGTTAAGGATTGGAAGGGTTGCGGCAGTGCTGCGTTGCGCGTCGGTATGGTGCTGAGTTTCACGCTCGGCCTGACAGGCTGCTTCGGCGGCGGCGGAAAATCCGGCCCCAACCTGTCGGAAAGCCCGATATTTTCGAACGAGCGTGCGACGCCGAGCGAAGGCTTGGTGCGTCAAAAAACGGTCATGGGTGGGGCCGTGACGATTGCAGCGCCGAAAGGGTTCTGTGTCGACACCTCGTCCCATCAGGACACCGAGGCGGGCGCATTCATTCCCATCGGGGCCTGTGCAGCCATGACAAAGAATCCAGCGGACCCCAAACCGCCAAAGCCAGCCTTTCTGACAGCGACCGTGCTGCCAATGCCTGTTCAGGCTGCGGCGATGTCTAACGACCCGGATGCCCGACTGCGCGAAGCGCGCGGCTTTGTGCAAAGCGACGCCGGCCGTGCAGCGCTGAGCCGGGTGGGCAAGGCGGATACCGTCGAACTGCTGGATGTCAAATCGGCCTCCGGTGTGCTGTATGTGCGGCTCAGGGATACGTCGGACGGCCTTCCAGCGGCACTTGCGAACACCACATGGCGGGCGTTTTTCGAGGTGAACGGACGGCTCGTCACCGCCAGCGCCACGGCATTTGCGGATCAGCCCTTTGGCGAAGGCAAAGGATATGGGCTGCTGCGCGATTTCGTAGCCCAGATCCGCAAGGCAAACAAAGACAGCAAAGGTGTCGGAAACGTCAAAAGCTGGTTCGGCGGTTTGCGCAACTGAAGCCTTTCTGTTCTAAGAATGAGTGCGGGCAGCGGACGAATCTAAGCAGGGCAACATCACATCATGGCGCGACGTGTGAACGGCATCCTTGATCACTGGCTTCAACGACGGTCATTGCGACGGTGGAGTTCTGTATTGCAGCGTGCCGAAACACTTGATCTTGCCGCCTTGCGCAGCGTTCGCACGCGCGCGCGCGCGCTGCGGCAGGCGCTGGATCGGGTGCTGCATGTGGCAGATGGTCGGCTGACACTGCCGCTGATCGGCTCGGACGCGATCCAAAAGCCGCTGCACAGCGATTGGGCCTATCGGCCGGAACTGTGGCGCGGCCCGTTGTCGCCGCCGGGGCAAGCTGCGGTCGAAAGCAAGTCGAATTTCGGTAGCGAGGCGGCCATCTTTCATGACTGCAGGGTTTCGGAGCTGACGGTCCGGCAGATCCGCAATACCCGTGAAAGTGACCTTGCGCCGTTTGGTCTCAGGATGGATGTGTTTGGGTTCGACGGGTCTTTTCTGTCGCTTGTTGTCGAGCTTCCTCAAACTGCTGTCGATGGGTTGAAGCGCAACCACCTTGTGCGTCTGACAGCTTTGGTTGAAATGGAAAAGCCACTTGAAGTGTATGCGCGCCTGAACATCCAACACGGGCCGAACACGGAACAAATCGTCCGCGCGCTGCCGGTCGAGGAAACCGAGGCGATTGTCGAGTTCGATCTTGCCTATACGAACCTGAATGAAAAACGGGTCGACCGGATGTGGATTGATCTGGTGTTTGAAAACCCCGAGATGAGTCAAGTGATCCTGCGCGACGTGACGTTGAGCCGTCGCCCGCGGGCAGAAGTTTGATAGGAGCGTGAAGTGACAAAACCCCAGTTGGTAAAGGCACGCATTCAAGCGGGTGTATGGGAAGGCGTTCTGACAGTTGCAGATGCGCAGGACACACCCCCCGAGCTTCAGATAACACATCTTTCCCAGAAGATTGATGGTTCGACCGTGGCGCCGCAGCCGGATCAGCCCGGCACATATATCGTCAAAGTGCCGATCCCGGCGGAATTGCTGACTGACGGCGTTCAAACTTTCCTGATCACCGACAAAAGCAGGGGTGTGACCCTGAATTCCTTTTCGATTGTGACCGGGCAACCGCTTGAGACCGACATCCGCGCCGAGGTCGATTTACTGCGTGAAGAGCTGGATATGCTTAAACGTGCGTTTCGGCGGCACTGCATGGAAACCAGTTGATCATGTCCCGTTTGTTGGTCAGCGCATGCCTGATGGGACAGAAGGTGCGATATGACGGGCAAGCCAAGACCTTTCTTCACACCTGTTTGACCCGCTGGGACGCTGATGGCCGCGTGGTGCCGTTTTGCCCGGAACTGGCAGGTGGTTTGGCGGTGCCACGTCTGCCCGCCGAGATAGAGCCGGAACGAGACGGTGCCGATGTTCTGGCTGGTCGGGCAAAGGTTGTCGACAGTGCGGGGGTGGATGTCACAGCGGCCTTCGTTGCGGGTGCCCGGATGGCAGTGAAAATGGCCCAGACCCAGGGTTGCACCCACGCTTTACTGACCGAGGCCAGCCCGTCTTGCGGATCGACACTTCTTTACAGCGGCCATCACGATGGCACGCGGCGGGCGGGGTTCGGTGTGACCACGGCTGCGTTGCAGGCGGCAGGTCTGGCCGTTTATGCTCCGCATCAGATCGACGCCTTGGCCTTGGATTGCGCGTGGTAAACCCGGTCGGTTACGCAGCGTTTTGAATGACAGCGCGCAGCCCCTCGTCCAAGTTCGCCGCAACTGACAGGAGACCGCCAGCATGACCAGCTATCCGACCCTACTCGCCCCCCTTGATCTGGGCTTCACGACCCTGAAGAACCGCGTGCTGATGGGATCCATGCACACTGGTCTTGAGGAACGCGGCGACTGGCCGCGCGTGGCCGAGTTCTATGCCGAACGCGCCCGTGGTGGCGCGGCGTTGATCGTGACCGGCGGCATGGCTCCGAACCCCGAAGGCGGTGTGTATCCCGGTGCGGCGGGTCTTTATACCGATGAAGATATCGCCAATCACCGTGTCGTTACCGACCGCGTTCATGCCGAAGGTGGCAAGATCGCAATGCAGATCTTGCACGCCGGGCGCTATGCCTATGGGCCGGACTGCGTGTCGGCCAGCCCGATCAAGTCGCCCATTTCGCCTTTCCCGCCGAAAGAGCTGGACGAAGACGGCATTCAGAAACAGATCGGTGATTTTGCGACAGCCGCCGCCCGCGCAAAAGAAGCAGGCTATGACGGTGTCGAGGTGATGGGATCCGAGGGTTACTTTCTGAACCAATTCCTTGTCGCTCATACGAACAAGCGCGAGGATCGCTGGGGTGGGACATATGAAAACCGGATGCGCTTGCCAATCGAGGTGGTGAAAGCCGTGCGCGCCGCCGTGGGGCCGGACTTCATCATCATCTATCGCCTGTCAATGATCGACCTCGTGCCCAATGGTTCAAGTTTCGACGAGGTTGTCCTGCTGGCAAAAGAGATTGAGAAAGCGGGCGCAACCATCATCAACACTGGTATCGGCTGGCACGAGGCACGCATCCCAACCATCGCGACCTCTGTCCCCCGTGCCGCGTTCACGTGGGTGACGAAAAAACTGATGGGGCAGGTGTCGCTGCCGATCATTACGTCAAACCGGATCAACCACCCGGATGTGGCCGAGGAGGTGTTGGCCGGCGGCGCAGCCGACATGGTGTCGATGGCGCGACCGTTCCTCGCCGATCCCGATTTCGTGGCCAAGGCCGCCGATGGGCGCGCGGACGACATCGCCCCCTGCATTGCCTGCAATCAGGCCTGTCTGGACCATACGTTCAGCGGCAAGATTTCGACCTGTCTTGTGAACCCGCGTGCCTGTTACGAGACCGAGCTGCGTTATGATAGGACGGACGCGCCAAAATCGATTGCCATCGTTGGCGCTGGACCTGCGGGACTGTCGACGGCGCTGGTCGCGGACGAGCGCGGCCATAAGGTGACGCTGTTCGACCGCGCCGACCAAGTGGGTGGTCAGCTGAACATGGCGAAGAAGATTCCCGGCAAAGAAGAATTCATCGGGCTGGTGGACTGGTACGAACGGCAGGTTGCGGCATCTGGCATCGACTTGCACCTCGGGAAAGAGGTGACAGCGGACGATCTGGATGGTTTTGACGAGGTGATCATTGCCACTGGCGTTGTGCCCCGCGATCCGGGGATTGACGGGCAGGCGGGTGGCAACGTGCTGTCCTATATCGACGTGCTTCGTCACGAAGTGCCCGTGGGCGACCGTGTGGCCATCATCGGGGCGGGTGGTATCGGCTTCGATGTGGCCGAGTACCTGACGCAAGCGGGCGATAGCCCGACCGAGAATCTGGATGAGTGGCTGGCTGAATGGGGCGTGACGGATCCCGCTGACGCGCGCGGCGGATTGGCGCCAGACGGTCCGAAACCAGAAGCGCCTGCCCGCCACGTGACCTTGATGCAGCGCAAGGCCAAGGCGTTGGGCAAAGGGCTGGGCAAGACGACCGGCTGGATTCACCGTGCGACCCTGAAAATGAAAGGGGTCGAGATGGTCGGCGGCGTAAACTACGAGCGCATTTCTGAGGAAGGCCTGATGGTTTCAACGGGCGAGGCGCGGGAAAATCCGCGTCTGGTCGAGGTCGACAACATTATCCTGTGTGCAGGCCAGATCAGCGAGCGAAGCCTCGCAGATGCGCTTGAAGCGCGCGGCAAGTCTGTGCATGTGATTGGCGGCGCGGATGTTGCGGCAGAGCTTGACGCCAAACGGGCAATCGACCAAGGATCGCGCTTGGCGGCCTCACTCTGATCTGATCCAGTGATCCCGGGGCAATCGCCTCGGAGGTCTCATGGTTTTCTTCGCTGTCTTTGTCGGCCTCGTACCCAGCTTCCTTCTTGTGGGGCTGGGTGGGCTTCTGCGCCAGCGGCTGTCCGAGAATGCGTGGCAGGGTTTGGATCGCCTGAACTTCGAGATTCTGTTTCCCGCCCTTCTGTTCGTTGCGGCCGCAAGTCGCCCCATTGATCCTGAAAAGCTGTTCGTGATGGCGCCCATTGTCTGGGCCATCCTATCCGTAGGGTTGGTGCTGGGCTGGGTTGTGCGCCGTGCCGGGCCCGACCGGTTTCTGGACTTCGCGGGTGCTTGGCAGGTGTGCTGGCGCTTCAACACGGCGCTTGGGCTGGTCGCAGTTGGGCTGCTGACCCATGGCGGGGTCGGAGAAATGGCTGTGGCGGTTGGTATGGGCGTTCCGGTCGCCAATCTTTTTGCAGTTTCAGCGCTGTCGCGTGGCGGGGCGCTGGGCTTTTGGACAACAGTGACCAAGGTTGCCCTGAACCCATTTCTGCTGGCCAGCCTTGGCGGTGTCATATTCGGCCTGATGAGCTGGCACTTGCCTGCGCCAATCATGATGCCGGTCGAGATGCTGGCAAGGGCAGCCATCCCGATCGCGCTGCTTTCGATTGGTGCGACCATGAACTGGGGCGCATTGGCGCGGTTGGACCGTTTCAGCGGGGCGATCTGTGCCATCAAGCTGGGCGCGCTGCCGTTGTTTGCGATGATCGTTGCGATGTTGCTTAAACCCGATCCAGCCATCGGATCGGTGTTGGTGGTCTTTGCTGCCCTGCCCACCGCTTCGGCGGCGCATGTGCTGGCATCGGCTTTCGGAGCGAACCGAAATCTGGTTGCAACTTTGATTGCCCAGACAACTTTATTGTCCGCGATAACCCTGCCGATTTGGATCAGCATCGTAGAGCTAGTCTTTTCAACACGATAGCCGGTAGTGACCGTTTCCAGGGCTATAACGATCCCTGCAATTACCCCCGTATTGTCGGTTGTTCTTCACAGTCTTGCCCCAATTGGTCCGGATAAACGGAGCACTGGGGTGAACTTGTGGAAAGAGTGAAATGGATCGACTGACCGAAATGGAAGCCTTCGCCACCGTTGTGGACCAAGGTGGTTTCACGGATGCTGCTAAGAAGATGGGGATCTCGAAATCTGCGGTGTCCAAACATGTGTCCAGCCTTGAGGCCCGACTTGGTGCCCGGCTTCTGAACCGGACGACACGGCGTGTTAGCCCGACCGAGATCGGTCTTGCTTACTATGACCGCGCGCGCCGCGTCCTGAACGATGCAGGCGAAGCTGACGCATTGGTCACGTCGATGCAATCCGCACCTTCTGGCATTCTGCGAATTTCGGTTGCCACTGATTTTGGCGTCAATCACCTTAGCCCTGTTCTGGGCGAGTTTCTGCATGATTTCCCCGACGTGCACGTGAATATGGATCTGGCCAACCGCTACGTTGAACTGATTTCCGAAGGGTTCGATATGGCCATCCGCGTGGGCGAGCTTGAAGACAGTTCGCTGCGTGCCCGAAAGATTTCCACAACAACCCGCCGGATGGTTGGAAGCCCAGAATATTTCGAGCAATATGGGCGCCCCACCCGCATTGACGACCTGAACGAACACAAACTTCTGCATTACTCGAACCAAAGCTCGGGCAATGTCTGGAAGGTTCCGGCCCCGTCGGGCGAGGTGCGGCAGGTTCGATCAGCTGGCTGGCTGAGTGTGAATGACGGCCAATCGCTTCTGAATGCGGCCATTTCCGGCCTTGGCATCGCCTACTTGCCCAGCTTCCTTTATGCTGACGCGCTAGAGCAAGGTCTGGTCATTGATGCGATCCCCGATCTGCCGCAAGATGTGCAAGGCATTTATGCGGTTTACCCTCCGGGTCGGTTCACCCAACCCAAAGTGCGCGCCTTCATAGATTTTCTGGTGCATGCCTTTGCTGACAAGGGGCCAGACAACTGGTGATCTGATCAGCGCCTAGTTGGTGTTGATCAATACCGCTTCAACCCTGCGATTGGTCTCGCGCCCCTGTGGCGTCAGGTTCGGGGCAAGCGGCATCAGATAACCGACGCCTTCCGCAGATAGTTGTGACGGGCTGACCTCATAAAGTCGGATCAGACTGTTCATCACTGCGGTGGCCCGTTTTCGGGACAGGGCGACATTGCCTGCAAGGCTGCCTTCTGCATCCGTATGGCCCACCAAAGTGATCTTCCGGTCGGGATTCTTGTTCAGATAAGTCGCAAGTTCGTTCAGAACAGGCACGTCGTCATCGGTCAGTTCGGACGATCCCGTCGCAAAGCTCAGCCCGTCAAGGACGATACGCCCGTTGTTTTCCAACTGTGCGCCAACCGGTCCTGACGCTGATGCGAACGCTGGTGTGCGGGCTGTGGCTGCCGATGCAGTGACCTTGGCCGGGGCGCTGCCTTCCGGGCTGACCTGCAGCGTTTCGATGAATGCGGCTTCTTTCGAACGACTGACCAGAACGCTGGTCAGTTGATCGCTATTCCGCGCGCTCAGGTAATGATAATCGCCAAGGTCTACGAACATATCCGGCGCTTTGAAATGTCCGATGCCAAAGCGGAAGTCATAACCACCGCATGAGACGGACTGACATTGAAACACAATGTCGAACCCATCCTGAACCAACTGATCCCGCAAACCGTTCAGGATCTGAAAGCTGGTCTGACTGGTGCCATCCACTTTCCATGCCTGCCGGACGATATGACCTTCGGCGACGATGGATGGAACGGCTTCACCATCATAGCGCGCTGTCGCCAAAGATGCGCGACCGGCATCGTCCCGCTCTTCTGCGCGCAGTTTTGCCCCTGCGGGCAGGTCAAAGGCGCGGACGGGGTGCGCCAGGCTGGTCGCAAACACCAGCAAGGCGACCAGCCACAGGTGTCGTGACGGACCGATCATCGGTTTTGGGCGTGATATTCGTTGTTTGGCTGCATACCAACAGCCGAGGCCATGCGGTTGGACATCGAGAAAAACCCGACTGTGGCTGCGATATCCCAGATGTCCCGATCCGAAAACCCGGCTTGCCGCAACGTTTCGCGGTCTGCTTCGGAGGTCTCGGACGAGGTCTTGGTGACTTTCTCTGCAAATTCCAGCATTGCGTGTTGGCGTTCATCCAGGTCAGCCATCCGCCAGTTCATGACCATCGATTCACCCAGCTGTGGGTTGCCAGACAAGGCGCGCACCGCGGCACCATGGGCGACCTGGCAATACCAGCAGCGATTGATCGAGCTGACGACAACGGCGATCATCTCACGCTCCAGCTTCGACAGGCCACTGTCGCCCAGCATCAGCTCATTATACATCGCGGAAAACGCGCGCAGCTTTTCCATGTCGAATGCATAGGCTTTCAGCACGTTCGGCACGAGGCCAAGTTTCTCGTCACAGATGTCAAAATATTTCTGAATGTCGTCGGGCAGCGGATCGACCATCGGCAGGTCAAGCGCGGTCACGCCATTGTTTTTGTCCGGCATGATGGGTCCCCTTATTGCGGTTTGGTGCGGTAATGGTAATGCCCGACCAGGTGCATCCCGATATTGGCATAAAGGGGATTGGCTGCGTGGTTTCCCTGGGTCACGATCAGAGCAATATACTTGGCCTTCTGCGCCTTGGCCCAGATTGCCGCCTGTTTGAGCAGGTTCGCACCTGTGCCCATCCGGCGCATTTCCTTGTCCACATGTAACGCGTGGACCATCGCAATCTCGTTGTGCAGACCGACAAAACCGACACCTGCCGGCGCATCATCCGTGCGCGCCAGCAGGCCCGTTTTCGGACAGTTCGCGCGCTCCATCACGGCTCGTCGCGCCGCGCCAATGCCGCCCGCTTCCCACAGCTCGTGCATGATCGACAGCGTCGGCCATATGGAAAACGCCGAAACCGGCGGTGGTGCGTCCTTGGTCAGTTCCTCGACTTCAATCGCCCAGAAATTGACGGGGTCGACGATCTGATAGCCATGCTTTTCCAGCATATCGTCCAGGTGTTCGTCCCCATGACGGATCTGGAACAGCGGGTCCATCCCGAGATCACGCATCGCCTTTTCCGCGACCGGCAGGTCGGCTTCGGTGGTCGGCCAGTTTTCGGTTGCCGCCGAAACACGTTTTCCACCACCGGCACCATCGCGGATGACCCAGGCACCAATGCGCTCTGTCTTGGCCGGGGGCCAGGTTACTTCGCAGGCCTCAATGACCTGATCGACACTTGGAAGGTGATGTTTCATGCGTCCTCCGAAAACAACTGGGACAAGGATTTGGCGGCCGCATCAAGCCGGGCGGCATCGGTGCCCCGGATCACGATGTTCGCGCCGAAAATGCCGTTTTGAATGAATGGGTATGACCCGAAACTCAGGTCCGTGTTCTCGTTTGCCAATTGCCCCAGCGGACCGGCGATGTCACCTTCCCCGCGATTGATCCTGATCGAGCGGGAAAGCAGGGGTGCGCCACCGGTCAGGCGGGGCAGGACGCTGTCAACCATGGCTTTGAAGACGGATGGAACACCCGCCATCACATGCACATTCTCCAGCGTGAAACCGGGTGCGACCGAGATTGGGTTGTCAATCAACGTCGCGCGGTCCGGAATGCGTGCCATTCGTTGGCGCGATGCGTTGAACTCATGCCCTTGCCGTGCATAGTGGGCGGCCAGAAGGGCATACGCATCGTCGCGGATGTCGATGTGATCATCGAAAGCGCGCGCGATGCAATCGGCTGTGATGTCGTCATGGGTGGGGCCGATGCCGCCCGAAGTGAACACATGGTCAAAGCTGTCGGAAAGGGTTTTCACCGCCGCTTCGATCGCGGCGGCATCGTCGGATACAACGCGCACTTCTTTCAGATCAATGCCATGCTCGGTCAGTTTGCCCGCCAGGTGATGCATGTTCGCATCCCTTGTCCGGCCTGACAAAATCTCGTCACCAATGACCAACATGGCAGCGGTTGGGTTTGGCATAGCTTGCTCCTATCCTACTTCCGGTATAGGCCCGCTCTATGCAATTTCCCAGCCCTCTTGTGCCTGCCAGACTTATTCGACGCTACAAACGGTTTTTGGCCGATTGCCTGTTGGAGGACGGTCGCGAAGTTGTGGCCCATTGTGCCAACCCCGGCTCGATGATGGGTCTGGCCGAACCGGGCACAAAGATCTGGCTGGAGCCGAATGACGACCCCAAGAAGAAGTTAAAGTTTGGCTGGCGGTTGGTGGATCACGAGAACGGGCATTTGACGGGGGTCGATACCTCGGTGCCGAACCGGGCCTTGCGCGCGGCGCTTCAGGCCCAGTCCGTGCCGGGGCTGCCCCATTATCACGCCGTCCGTTCCGAGGTGAAATATGGCGAAAACAGCCGTATTGATTTCCTGCTGGAAGGTGACGGGCTGACCTATGTCGAGGTGAAATCCGTGACCCTGAGCCGTCAACCCGGTCTGGCCGAGTTTCCTGACAGTGTGACGGCGCGCGGCACCAAGCATTTGGGCGAACTTGTACAAATGGTTGCACAAGGTCATCGCGCGGTGATGATATACTTGGTGCAACGCACCGATTGCGATCGGTTCGATCTGGCGCGGGACATCGATCCGGCCTATGGCGCGGCATTCGATGCAGCCCGCGCGGCGGGGGTAGAGGCCATCGTGCTTGGCACTCGCATCAGCCCCGAGGGCATCGAAATTGCAGGCCCTCTGGAGTCTTTGGCCTGAACACCCTATTTAGAGGCGAAGCAAGAGGATAAATCCATGGACGACACCATGCGCGTGACCAAAGAGGGCATCCGCCTTTACGACACTTCCGATTTCGCCGGGATGCAAGCGGCAGGCCGTTTGGCGGCCGATATTCTGGACCGGATTGCGCCGATGGTGAAGCCGGGCGTGACGACGGCAGAACTTGACGCCGCGATCGAGGCGATGATCGACGAAGCTGGCGCCGTATCGGCCACGATCGGATACAAGGGTTATCGGCATGCGTCCTGCATATCGTTGAACCACGTGGTGTGTCACGGCATCCCCGGATCGAAAACCCCCAAGGGCAAGAACGAGAAATCGGCGCGCAAACATGATGAACTGATCGACGGTGACATTCTGAATGTTGATGTGACGGTGATCGTGGACGGCTGGTACGGCGACACGAGTCGCATGTACAAAGCTGGCACGATCAAGCCCTTTGCCGACCGCTTGATCCAGGTGACTCACGATGCGCTGATGAAAGGGATCGAGGCCGTGCGCCCCGGAAACACCTTCGGCGATATTGGCCACGCCATTCAAACCTATGTGGAAAGTCAGCGCATGTCGGTTGTCCGCGATTTTTGCGGTCATGGCCTTGGCCAGGTGTTTCACGCCCCGCCCAACGTGCTGCATTATGGCCGCCCCGGCACCGGCCCGGTGCTGGAAGAAGGTATGTTCTTCACCATCGAACCGATGGTCAATCTGGGTCGCCCCGAGACAAAGATCCTTGCCGATGACTGGACGGCAATCACCCGCGACAAGTCGCTGTCGGCGCAGTTCGAACACTCGGTCGGGGTGACGGCAGACGGGTGCGATATCTTCACCCTGTCGCCCGCGGGCAAGTTTCACCCGACCTGGGGCTGACCCGCCGAGAAGATGCAGATCGTGATGGTCGTCGCGCCGTAACGGCGGGCGTCCAGCTGCGTCACACCGTCGGGCAGGGTCAGGGCGGTGTCGTCCTCCCACACGATCAGCGCGTCGTCAGCCACCCAGCCGCCTTTGATGGCTGCGGCCAACGCCTTTTCCCCCAAACCCTTGCCATAGGGCGGGTCGAGGAAGATCAGGTCATGTGGCTGGCCGTCGCCCAAACGTGTAGCGTCGCGCTTGATGATGGTGGTTTCGCCAGTGCAGCGGCATTTGGCGATGTTTTCGCGGATCAGGGCCTGTGCTTTGCGACCATCGTCGATAAATGTCACATGCGCCGCCCCACGCGACAGGGCCTCAAGCCCCAAGGCGCCGGTGCCTGCAAACAGGTCGAGCACCCGCGCACCGGTAACGGGATCGCCGAACCGACCTCCGGTCAGCATCGAAAACAGGCTTTCGCGCACGCGGTCGGTGGTGGGGCGCAGATGTGCACCGGCATCCCCTTTGCCGACATTGGCCAAAGCTAACCCACGAAACCGACCTGCGATAATCCTCATTTCAAGAGCGGTTTCAGGTCCGCCGATGGGTCTGAAATGACCGTCTTGTCAGCGGATTTTCCCGCTTCGATCAGCCGCTTGCCGATCATATAGGCGCGGGGGTCGTTCATCGCGTCCACCGCCAGCAGGGTATCGCCCTGATAATACCAGAAGCTCATGCTGCCGTCATGTTCGCCCGGTCGCGCCACGACGTTGTCATACCCGGCGTTCAGGCCCGCGATTTGCAGTTTTACGTCATATTGATCTGACCAGAACCACGGTTTGGCGATATAATCGACATTTTCGCCCATCATGTTGCGGGCGACGATCTCGGCCTGATCAATGGCGTTTGGCACGCTTTCCAGCCGGATCCGGGTGCCGCGATAGGGGAAAGACGCACAATCGCCCGCCGCCCAGATCGCCGAGTCCGATGTGCGCCCATGGGCATCGGTCTTGATACCGTTCTCGATCTCAAGCCCGGCGGCTTCAGCCAGCCCGGTGTCCGGGGCGATCCCGACACCGATAACCGCAAAGTCCACGTCAAGCGTGCTGCCATCCGACAGGACGGCCCCGGTCACGCGGCCCTCACCTGTCAGACGGTCCAACCCGACCCCTTCACGAATATCAACGCCGTGGGCGTGATGCAGTGCACGAAAGTAATCCGAAGTCTCGGGGGCGGCGACCCGTTGCAGGATACGGTCGGCCATTTCAACCAAGGTGACGTTCAGCCCCTTCTTGGCCGCAACAGCGGCGGCCTCTAACCCGATATAGCCGCCACCGATGATCAAGACACGGCGGTCTTTTTCAATTTCGGTGGCCATCTGGTCGACATCTTCAAGTGTGCGTACCACATGCACGCCCTCAAGCGTTCCGCCTATTGCGGCTGGCAAGCGTCGCGGCACCGACCCGGTGGTCAGGGCGAGCTGGTCATAAGATATGCGTTCGTCACCGATCACCACCTCACGCGCGCTGGCATCAATTGCGTCCACATGCGTGTTCAGCCGCAGGGTGATGTTATTATCCGAATAGAAGCTTTCCGGGCGCAGATACAGGCGTTCCAACTCCATCTCGCCCAACAGATACGCCTTAGACAGAGGTGGGCGTTGATAGGGCGGTGCCGGTTCGGCCCCGATCAATGTGATGTCGCCGTCAAATCCAGAGTTTCGCAGCTTCGCAACCAATGACGCACCGGCTTGTCCGGCACCGATGACAACAATGTGAGACATACGGGGTTTCCATTCTTGCTGACCTGACGCGGTTTGCAGACTATGACTAGAGGAACCAGAAACACAATCAGGGATGTTGAAAAATGACTCTTTCAGTAGGTGACAAACTGCCAGATGCAACCTTACTGCGGATGGGCGCGGACGGACCGGAATCGGTTGAACTTTCGTCACTGACGAAGGGGAAGAAGGCTGTGATCTTTGCGTTGCCGGGTGCCTATACCGGCACTTGTACCACAGCGCACGTGCCCAGCTTCATGCGGACCAAGCCAGAGTTCGATAAAAAGGGTGTCGATTCTGTTGTTTGCATTTCCGTCAACGACCCGTTTGTCATGGACGCTTGGGGCGAAAGCACAGGTGCAGCTGCGGCGGGCATCACCATGCTGGGCGATGCCGAAGGCACATTCACAAGGGCCGTCGGGATGAGCTTTGACGCCCCACCCGCGGGGCTGATCAACCGTTCGCGCCGCTATGCGCTTTATGCCGAAGACGGTGTGGTCAAAGTGCTGAACGCCGAAGAAAACCCCGGCGTTTGTGAAACATCGGGCGGTGAGGCGCTGCTGGCGGACATGTCAGGCTAATCACGCTCGCGCATATTCGTTTTTCGAAAGGGGCCGTATGAGGTGAGGATATCAATGTCCCCCTCAACGGCCTCTTTCTCGGCCGTCACGAATTGTTCGACGGCGTCGCGAAATCCGGGTTCGGCGATCCAATGCAACGAATGGGTTGCCACGGGCAGATAGCCACGCGCCAGCTTGTGTTCGCCTTGCGCCCCGGCTTCAACCCGGCGCATGCGGTGCGAAATTGCAAAGTCGATGGCCTGATAATAGCAAAGCTCGAAATGAAGACAGGGGTGGTGTTCCAACGCCCCCCAATAGCGTCCGAATAGCGTGTCGCGCCCGATCATGTTCAACGCCCCGGCAACAGGGTGCTGATTGTCCATGGCCAAGACCAACAGAACGTCATCGCGCATCGTTTGATGTAACTCGTCAAAGAAGGCGCGTGTCAGATAGGGGCGGCCCCATTTGCGTGCGCCCGTATCCTGATAAAATTGCCAGAACGTGTCCCAGTGATGTGTTTCGATCGCGTCTCCGGTCAGCGCGACGATCTTTCCGCCAAAACCCTGCGCCTGCCGTCGTTCTTTCCGGATTTGTTTGCGCTTGCGCGAGCTCAGGCTTTCCAGAAACGCATCGAAGGTCTGATAGTCGTCGTTTTCCCAATGAAACTGTTGCCCGATCCGGTGCAGAAGGCCCATTTGCTCGCCCACCCGGGCCTCTTCGCTTGTGCAGAAAGTGACATGTGCCGAACTCAGACCGTTATTTGCGGCAATTTGTACAAGCCCTTGCACCAATCCGGCCTGACCAACGGTTTCGTATCCGGGGCGTGTCAGGAAACGGCGGCCCGTGACGGGTGTAAATGGAACAGCGACCTGTAGCTTCGGATAGTATCGCCCGCCCGCGCGCTCATAGGCATCCGCCCAGCTGTAGTCGAATACATATTCGCCCTGACTGTGGGTTTTCGCATAGACCGGCGCCACGGCGATGACCTGCCCATCAGCATGAACGCTAAGGTAATGTGGCTGCCAGCCGGTTCCCTCGCCGACACTGCCAGAAACCTCAAGCGCGGTCAGAAAACGATGGGTGGTGAATGGGTCGATGGCGCGTCCACCATCCGCCGTTTCAGGGCAAGCGCAGGCGTCCCAGTCGCTCGCCGCAATACTGGAAAGATGCTGATGGGTGCGGATTTCGATCTGAGTATCTGTCACCGTGACATTGGGCCCAACCCGACCAATGCGGTCAAGCCGCATAGCCTTCAAACGTGATGTTGTCGGCAATCTTGCGCGCTTCGATCTCGTCCGCTTTCGATTTCACGGTCCAGCACAGAACGGGCACGTTCCTTGCCTTGAGTTTCGCAACCGCCGGGCTTCGAAGATCATGGATGTCATGGCTGATGAAACTTGCGTTCACGCGGTCAAAATCAGGGATGTCGCGAAGGTAACGGCGCGTGGCAGCGGGAAGAAGCGGATTGTCCTTTTCAAGGAATGCTTCGGTGGTCAGGCCAAGGGTGCGGTCGGAAACAAGCGTGCCAAGCGTTGCGACCGAATGCGGATTGAACGACATGATAGCCACGTCGCCCTGGTAGCCCGACAGGGCTTTGGCCACCGCCTTTTCAAGCGGCCCGGTGCGTGGCCCCATCGCGCCATCCTGATCCTTCATCTCGACCAGCAATGGCACACGGCCCGACACGATCTGAAGCACCTCTTCAAAGGTTGGAATGCCTTCGTCACCATGCGCCAACGCAATCCCGCCCAGTTCGACCGACGTGCGTTGCTGGATTGGCCCTTTCTGATCGGTCAAACGTCGCAAGTCATAGTCGTGAAACACCATCGCCTGCGCATCTTTCGACAGCTGCAGATCAACTTCGATGCCATAACCTGCCTCCATGGCGGCATAAATGGCGGCGCGCGAGTTTTCAGGGCGACCCGCCGTCAGGTCGTGCAGCGCACGGTGGGCAATCGGGCGGGTCAGAAAACTTTCCGGCAAAGGAATCGGGGACCGTGTCATTTGATCTGGAATATGCCTTCGATTTCAACCGCAACGCCAAAAGGCAGGCTGGCTGCCGAGACGGCAGAACGCGCGTGCCGTCCGGCCTCTCCCAATGCTTCGACCATAAAATCCGACGCCCCGTTGATCACCTTCGGCTGATCGCCAAAAGCGTCGGTCGAGTTGACGAAGCCCACCAATTTGACCACCCGTTGAAGACGGTCCAGATCACCGTCACAGGCTGCTTTAACCTGCGCCAACAAAGCGATAGCGCAGCTGCGCGCTGCCAAGGCACCTTCTTCGGCGGTCATGGTCTGCCCCAGCTTGCCCGTCAAAAACGCGCCATCTTTCATCGAGATCTGACCAGAGACATGTACCAGATCGCCAATTCTGACATAGGGTACATAGTTTGCAGCCGGCGCCGGTGCGTCGGGCAGTGTGACACCCAATTCTGCAAGTCGGGTTTCAAATTTGCTCATTTTGCGTCCTTCTTGATTGGTCCTACGCATTGCGCGGGGCGGGTGCGGGGACGCTAGCTTGCCATCTGGTTGCTGAAAAGGGTGAAAGCGATCATAAGCTCGGGCCGATCGCTTTGAGCGCGTCATTTTTCCCGCAGGGCGGTGCGGAAGAATTCCGCAAAAGGCTGCAACAGATAGGATATCGGGCTGCGATCTGCCGTCTGGATGAATGCGGTGACCGGCATCCCCGGAAGCAGAACGATATCGTCCGGCAAGCGGGCGCGTTGCGTGCGATTCATGCCCATCTCGACCGCGTAAAAGCGTTGCCCGGTTTGTTCATCTGTCACGGCATCCGCTGATATATTGTCGATCCGCGCGATCACATCCGGGTCATTCTTGCGGGCAAGGGCAGGGAAGGCCAACGTGACCTTTTGGCCGATAAACAACTGGTCAACATCCTGCGGGCTAATCCGCGCCTCGACACGCAGTGCGTCGTCTTGGGGGATGATTGTCAGAATGGGTTGGCCGGGCTGGACCACGGATCGCGGTGTGTGGATCATCATCTGATGAACCAAACCGGAAACGGGTGCACGAAGGATCAGTTGCTCAAGCTCGAAGTCAATGGCGCGAAGGTTCTCGGTCAACTCGGTTGCTGTTGGCTGAACATCCCGCAGTTCCGCGATGACCTGTTCGCGGTTCTCAGCAGCGATCGACAGTTTTTGCAGATGAGTTTCAGTCAGTCGAACATCCGCCTCGGCTTTAGCGGCCGAGATTTCGGCCAAACGGCCCGCAAGCACAGCCTCTTCACGTTCAAGGGCGGCGACCCGCGGATATTGCGCCAAACCTTGCGTCAGCAATTCGCGTTGCCTTTGCAAATCATCCCGCAGCAGCACGATCTGACGGGTCAAAGCCGCTGCCTGCGCATCCAGCCCGCTTCTTTGCTGGCTAATCTGCAAAGCGCGCTGATCCAACTGGGCCGACCGTGATTGAACCAGCTCTCGGCGCGATAGAAAATAGCGTGTTTGCCCTTCTATGACCTCAGCAAGATCCGGGCGATCTTGTATCAACAGATGGAGCTTGGCCGGAAAGATAAGGTTTGCCGCACTGTCCCGTTCCGCTTCCAAACGTGCAATCCGGGCCAGAATCTCGGCCAGCTGACCCTCCAGCACCATGCGCCGTGATCTGAGGCGCGTATCATCAAGGTTCAGAAGATCATCGCCTTCGTTTACCCGCGCGCCGTTGTTCACCTTGATCGATTTTACCACGCCGCCGTCCGGGTGGCGGACGATATGGTGTGCGCCATCCGGACGGATGATGCCATCGGCCACCACAGCCCCGGCAATTCGTGCTTTGACAGACCATGTGCCAAATCCGACGAGTAGAACGGTCAGTGCCAGGAAGCCGAACAGCGTAATACCGCGGGAAGACAGGTCAGGATTGGCCATCGCCACCTCGCTCGACGCTGTGCAGTGGGTGTGGTTGATGCGCGCTTCGAACGGTCTTGCGAAGGATGTCTTCGCGCGGTCCAATGTCGGTGATGTGGCCACGATCCAGAACCATCAACTGGTCGCAATGCTGAATGACCGATGGTCGGTGCGCCATGATCACGACCGCGCCGCCGCGCGCTTTTACCCCTTGTATGGCCGCACTCAGCGCGACCGAGCCATCATGGTCCAGATTGGAGTTCGGTTCGTCCAGCACCACCAATGGCGGTGCACCAAACAGCGCGCGTGCCAGGCAGATGCGCTGCATTTGGCCGCCGGACATTGGGCCGCCGCCCGGCGCGACAACTGTGTCATAGCCGTCTGGCAGAGACAGGATCACCTCATGCGCACCGGCAGCTAAGGCCGCATTCACGATATCTGTATCATCAGCATCGGTTTGAAATCCCGCGATGTTTTCGGCGATCGTGCCATCAAACAGCGCCACACGTTGTGGCAGATAGCCAATATGCCTGCCAAGAACCTCTGGCATGTAATGGTGGAGCGCCGCGCCGCCCAGCCTCACCACTCCAGCTGTCGGGGGCAGCGCACCTGTCATAACCTGAGCGAGTGTGGATTTTCCGGCACCTGACGGACCAATCACCCCCAGCGCGGTGCCTGGCGACAGGGCAAAGGATATGTTCTGCAAGACCGCGAAGCTCTGGCCGGTGGGTATTACGGTAACGTTGCTGACTGTCACATCGGCTTCGGGGGTGGGTAATGTTGTTCTTTTGACCTCGGGCGGAGCCTCGGACAGGCGTTGAGACAGAGAATGCCATGCTGCCTTTGCCTGTTGGACGGTAGGCCAATGGCTAACAACAATGTCGACTGGTCCAAGCGCACGGGACAGCAGGATGGAACCGGCAATCATGGCCCCCGGCGACATTGCACCCTGCAATGCCAGGTAAGCCCCCAGACCCAGCATTGCCGACTGAAGGAACTGTCGAAATGTCTTGCTCGTCACGGCAAACAGGCTTTGCCGGTCCGACATCCACAACCCAGTGCTCAACGCGGTGTTACGAAGCTGCTTCCATTGTTGCGTTGTCGTTTCTGCCAGGCCGAGCGCCTGAACCAACTGTCTTTCGGTCTGCAAGCGCCCTGCGACCTTGTCGGTGTGTGTGATCTGCGCCCTTAACGTCGCCATCGGGCCACGGGTGAGCCACTGGGCAAGTAACGCCACCGTCACCAAGGCAGCGCCGCCCGTCACCGCCAATATCCCCAACCATGGATGAAAAACCGTGATTGCGAGCAGAAAAACCGGCGTCCAGGGAAGGTCAAAAACGGCGGTCACAACCGGGCTGGAAAACAGTCGTCGTATGGCGTCAACATCGCGCACGGCACTTGCGGTGGTTGGGCGGTTCCGATGTATCTGATCCATGTTCAGATCCAGCAGAAAAACATGCTCATCCAAATCGGTCTGAAACCGGGCACCGACGCGGGCCAGCAACCGCCCGCGCGCATAATCGAGGCTACCCATCATAAGAAACAGGAACGCCATCAGCAGCGACAGCGTGACGAGAGTTGCCTCTGACCCGCTGGTCAGGACGCGATCATAGATCTGCAACATGTAGATCGGCGCGGTCAGCATCAGAAGATTCACAAAAAAGGAAAAGATCGCAGCACTGATCAGTGTCCCCCGCATTCTGCCGCAAATTTTGCGCAGTTCCTCATGGCCGTAAGAGTGTTCATGGTGCCTCATAACAATCGGACCTGAAAATGGCCGCCTGATGCGGCGCGCAGGCAGGGCGCGCTGGTGTTGGCGGGATTCGGCTTGTAAACTGTCGCCAAATAGACACATAAAAAGCTGCAAATCCCTTAACGGCTTTGCAATGAAACGCTTCGCACTATGTGTGACGCCAACACTTCAGATTGCTGCCAAAATAAAGATATCACTGTGACCAAACCCATTTCGAAGACCTTACCGGCGATGGCTGGCCTGCTGCTTCTGGCGCTTGGGGCGTGTGCGAAGGCACCAGTCCCGTCGGGTTATGATGACCCACATGAGGTTCAGAACCGTCGCACCCATGGGGCCAACATCAAGCTGGATCAGGTGTTCGTATCGCCAGCCTCGACCGCCTATGGCGAGGTTCTGCCGCGCGGTGTACGTGACACGATTGCGCTGTTTTCAGACAATGCCGGTCTGCCGGGCGTCGTGGTCAACAACATCCTGCAAGGCAATGTCGAGGACGCGGTTCACAATACCGTTCGGTTCCTGTTCAACTCGACCTTCGGGCTTCTGGGTATGGTAGATGTTGCAACCGACATCGGTCTGGAAGAACGGGACAGTGATTTCGGCGAAACACTTCACGTCTGGGGCGCACCGGAAGGCGATTATGTCGTGCTGCCGTTCTTCGGACCGTCAACCGAGCGTGACGGATTCGGCATCCTTGTCGATTTCGTTTTGAACCCATTGAGCTTGGCTTTGCCGACCGAAGTAAAACACCTTCCCAAAGCCACATGGGTTCTGTCAAAATTCGGTGATCGCTACACGTTCGGAGATACGATTGAAGAGTTCTATAATAGTGAAGAGGGATATGAGCTGATGCGGCTCTATTATCTCGATTCGCGCCGATACGAGCTTGGGATCGAGGTCGAGGACGATGAACTTGAGGATATTTATGATGCGTATGATGGGTAACGAAACCTCACTGACACGCCGCGCCGTTCTGGGCGGACTGGCCGGCTTGGGCGTCCTGGCGCTGCTGCCGGGTCGAGCCATGGCTGCAATCAGCGCCGCGAAGGCGGAAAGCCTGATTGGCCAGGTTGTCAGCGACATCAACGGAATCATCAATTCCGGGGCGTCTGAATCGACGATGATCAAGCGGTTTGAACGTGTCTTCACGAAATACGCTGCGGTGGACTACATCGCTCAGAGTGCTCTTGGTGTGGACGGTCGATCCGCCAGCGCATCGCAGAAACGCGAGTTTTCGAAAGCCTTTCAGGGGTATATCGCCCAGCGATACGGAAGCCGTTTCCGCGAGTTTCAGGGCGGTCGCATTGATGTTGTCGGCACATCCGAGAGCAAGAATGTCTATGAAGTGCTGACGCAGACAACGTTGAAAGGAAAGTCACCTTTTGACGTCATTTTCATCGTTGCGAAACGCGATGGCAAGTTCATTGACATGGTTGTTGAAGGCATCTCCATCGTTAAATCTGAACGCAAGGAAATCGGCGCAATGCTGGATCGCCGCGGCGGTGATCTGAACAAGCTGATTGCGGACCTGAAGGCAGGCTGATCCGGCCGCCTAACCGTTCCGAATAGAAACGCCTTCGCATCGTCGCGAAGGCGTTTTTCGTTGCTGGCGCCCTTCGCCCGGCGGGTTGAAAAAGATTGCAATCGCAAGTATCTCGGGAAAGTCGCGTGAAGGGAGACATGCAATGACCGGTGCAAACTGGCCCAAAGGAACGCAGAACGAGAGCTTTGGCTTCCTGTCGCAGGTGTTGGCACGTCGCGTGGATGAAGCCATGAAAAAGCAACTGGCTGATCGAAACCTGGACTTCCGGTTCTTCATGACCCTGATGCAGCTGCTTGCCGAGGACGGTCAAAGCCAGCGTGAACTGGGGTCCAGGCTGTCTTTGCGGGAATATCAGGTGAGCCGAAATCTGGACGCTATGGCTGCAGATGGACTGATCGAACGGCAGACCGACCCGTCCAGCCGACGCACGACGCTGGTGTTTCTGACGGCGAAAGGTCGCGAACTGGCTCAAACGCTGCCGCCGTTGATCCACCAGTTGAATGATGGCTTTCTTAGTGCTTTGTCGCAGGATGAGCGGGTCGTGCTGATCGATATGCTGCAACGGATACTGTCCGTGACGGACCAAGCCTGAAGGTTCCGCCAAGACCTTAGTTCTTGCCGAAAATGGACCGAAGCACACCAATCAACGCATCTTCGACCGCTTGGCCGACATTTTGCCCGCCTTGTGGCCGATTCCCCTGACCCTGAATGACGCGGCCATCTGACGTAATGACCTGCCCATTGAACTGCGGGGCGCTGCCCGGTCGGATCATCGGAAGTGGTGTGGGAACAAGCTCTGACTGGATGCGCACCATGGCTTCGCGCCACATCTCGGCGGGAAGGCCGCCACCGGTGACACCCTTCAGGGGTGTGTTGTCGTCATAGCCCATCCAGACACCCATCACATATTCAGCGGTGAACCCGATGAACCACGCATCGCGCGCCGAGTTTGTGGTGCCGGTCTTGCCTGCGATTTCAAGCCCATCAATTTTGGCACGACTGCCGGTGCCCGCTTCGATGACGCGGCTCATCATATAGACAAGCTGTTGGGCCGCTTGCTGTGAGATCACGCGCTCGCCGATTCCACCCGTTTGCGTCATCAGGGGATCGCTTTCACCAACAAGGCTCAGTTCTGTCAAACCATAGGGGATCACCGCCGACCCGCCGTTCAGGATGCCGGCAAAGGCCCCGGTGGTTTCCAGCAACGTGCTTTCCGACGCGCCCAATGCCAATGCAGGGCCCGCCGCAAGATCGCTTTCAATGCCGAACATGGAAGCAACGCTGCGCACCGCCTCAAGCCCCACATCTTCGGCGACTTTCACCGCCGGGATGTTCAGCGATCGGGCCAGAGCCTCGGTCAGGCTGACGGTGCCGTAATGTTTGCGGGTATAGTTCTTCGGGCACCACTCGCCCGAGCCTGCGATGTTCACGCAATAGGGTTCATCGACGATGAAGTCGTCCCAGCGATAGCCCATATCCAGCGCGGCGGCATAGACAAAGGGTTTGAAGGCGGATCCGGTTTGCCGTTTCGCCTGCGTGGCCCGGTTGAACGCACCCGTTACCTTGGTTTCGCGCCCGCCAACCATGCCACGCACCGCACCGTCCGAGCTCATGACCACAATTGCGGCTTCGGCTTTGGACCCGTCTGAGACCTTGGTGGCGAAGATTTCTGCCATGGCCTCTTCTGCGGCGGTCTGAATGCGTGGGTCCAGCGTGGTTTTGATGATCACGTCTTCGGTCGTCTTACGCGTCAGGAAGGCGGGCAGGTCGCCCATGATCCAGTCGGCAAAGTATCCACCCGCCTGGGCCTTGGCGGCGTTGGACAATGTCGCGGGATTAGATTGGTATTTTGCTGTTTCTGCGTCGCTCAGATAGCCCTGCTCGTTCATCAGGCGCAGCACTGTTGCCGCTCGATCTTGTGATCGTTCCAGGTTGGCGGTGGGGGCATAGACCGACGGTTTCGGCAACATGCCAGCCAGCATCGCTGCCTGAGCGGGGTTCAGATCCGATGCCGGGATCGCAAAGTATCGCTGCGCAGCAGCATCAAATCCGTGTGAACCGGCGCCAAGATAGGCACGGTTCAGATAGATGGTCAGAATTTCATCTTTCGAGAACTTGGTCTCAAGCGCCAGGGCATAGACCGCTTCCTTGATTTTCCGGCGCAGCGAGCCTTGGCGGCAATCTGCCTCGTAAGCGGCTTCGTTCTTCCACTGATCCGGATCGAACGGAACGCCCAAACACAGCAGTTTCGCCACCTGTTGGGTCAGGGTCGACCCGCCGTGACCGGACAAGGGACCACGCCCTTCGCTCAGGTTGATACGGATGGCGCTGGCGATGCCGCGCGGGCTCAGGCCCAAGTGGCCGTAAAAGCGTTTGTCTTCACTGGCAACCACCGCATCGCGAAGATAGGGGCTGACGGTTTCGGTGGTGATGGTGCGACCACGTTGATCGCCGCGCCACGCGTAGACGGCGCTGTAACGGTCCAGAATTGTGACCGATCCCTTTGCCCGACCATCCAAAAGGGCATTCAGATCCGGGATGGTCGAAGCGAAGTAAAACACCGCAGCCGCAACAATCAGCGTGACAACTGCCGCGCTTTTCCAAGTCAGCCGCCAGATAAGCCGAACAACCCAACCGATCAGGAACATAGGCCAGCCAAGAATGCCCTTGGGCCGGTTGGTTCGCGCAGTGCGTTTGGTCGCGGGTTTGCGGGATTTGCGCCGCGCCGGCTTCTTGGCCGCGGGCTTTGTTTTCGAATACCGCTTGTCTGCCACCAGTTTGGGGCGCTTTGGTCCGGTTGGGCTCATGATACTGGTTCCGCGTCTGCTCGGTCGATCCAACTTAACGAATCGTTTTCCTAGAGTGTAGCCGGTTCCTCCGGCGCCTGCGACTTTTCGCAATGTCCAAAATTTAGGCACATCATTGTGCAAGTGCAGCAATTTTTGCGCAACCGCTGTTTTGAAGGTCGGCGGAGCTCTGCCACACCTGTCCTTCCGGTGCTGTTCCTTCTTTGAATTGAGTCGAGCGGATTTGCACCACGCAAGGTTCCGCAGCGATTAAGAAAGGACAAGATCGTGAAACTGATCATAGCAGCGATCAAGCCGTTCAAGCTCGAAGAGGTCCGCGAGGCGCTGACCTCGGTGGGGGTGACCGGCATGATGGTTTCCGAAATCAAGGGCTTCGGCGCGCAGTCAGGCCATACCGAGATTTACCGTGGCGCGGAATACGCCGTGAACTTCCTGCCGAAAGTAAAAATCGAAGTCGTTGTCGCAGATGATCTGGCGGCAGATGTCGTCGAGACCATCGCGAAGGCTGCGCATACCGGGAAAATCGGGGACGGCAAGATCTTCACCCTCGACGTGTCGGACGCCATGCGCGTGCGCACCGGCGAAACCGGCGCAGACGCCGTATAAGCGTGAAAGGACAGATGATGACACGCAAACTGTTGATTTCGACGGCCCTGTTGGCCGCATTGCCGGGGCTGGCCCTGGCGCAAGAAGCAACCGGCGAAGCTGCGCCGCACACGGGCTTTATTCTGACCTCGGTTCTGTTCCTTGTGGGTGGCTTCCTGGTGTTCTGGATGGCCGCAGGCTTTGCCATGCTGGAAGCTGGTCTTGTACGTTCCAAGAACGTGACCATGCAGCTGACCAAGAACATCGCGCTGTTTTCCATCGCCGCGATCATGTACTGGTTGGCAGGCTACGGGATAATGTATCCCAGCGACTGGCTGATCGAAGGTTGGCTGGGTCCGTTCTTCGCCGTGACCTCGCTTGATCCGGTTGGCGTTGCTGCTGATGCCGTAGACGTCGGCTATGCCTCGGGCGCATCGGACTTTTTCTTCCAGCTGATGTTCTGTGCCACCACCGCCTCGATCGTATCGGGTACGCTGGCTGAACGTATCAAACTGTGGCCCTTCCTGGCCTTCGTTGTTGTCCTGACCGGCTTCATTTATCCCATTGAGGCAAGCTGGCAGTGGGGCGGCGGCTGGTTGTCGGAAGCTGGCTTCTCGGACTTTGCGGGTTCGACGCTGGTGCACGCTGCGGGTGGCTTCGCTGCCCTGGCGGGTGCTCTGATCCTGGGACCGCGTATCGGCAAGTATAAAGACGGCCGCACCGTTCCCATGCCGGGTTCGAACCTGCCGCTGGCGACGCTGGGTACGTTCATCCTGTGGCTGGGTTGGTTCGGCTTCAATGGCGGATCGCAGCTGGCTATGGGCACCATCTCGGACGTTTCGGACGTGGCACGTATCTTCGCCAACACCAACATGGCTGCTGCTGCAGGTGCCGTTGTTGCGATGATCATGACGCAGCTGATGTTCAAAAAGGTCGACCTGACGATGACCCTGAACGGCGCACTGGCTGGTCTGGTCTCGATCACTGCTGAACCGCTGGCACCCTCGCTGTTCCAATCGCTGATCATCGGCGGCATCGGTGGCGCAATCGTGGTCTTCGTGGTTCCGCTGCTGGACAAGCTGAAGATCGACGACGTGGTTGGTGCCATCCCGGTTCACTTGGTTGCAGGCTTCTGGGGGACGTTCATCGTCGCATGGACCAACACTGACGCCAGCTTTGGCACCCAGATCATGGGCTTCCTGGCCATCGGCATCTTCGTCTTCGTGGTCAGCTTCATCGTCTTCTCGGTCATCAAGGCCACTATGGGCCTGCGGGTCGGCGAAGAGGAAGAAGTCAACGGCCTCGACATGGCTGAACTGGGGATGGAAGCCTATCCCGAATTCACCAACGGGTAAGAAAATAACCGCCGGGGGACAAACCCCCGGCACACGCTGGCCGCGCAAATGCCAAGGCCAACAGGGTGGAAAAGGGGGCTGGAAGGCTCCCTTTTTCTTTGCATTGGTGGCGGATGTTTGTCTGGGGGAGGACCTGTGATATCCTGAAACAAATGGAACAAGATCCAATTGAAGCTTATAGCAGCCCGTTCGATGAAACAGATGCCCGGATCTGTACAGTGCTTCGCGATGCAATTGACCGGTATCTGCCTGAAGCAGAAAGCAAAATTTGGCACGCCCATCCCGTATGGTTTCTAAACAGCAACCCAATTGTTGGCTATAGCAAGCTGAAGAATTGTGTGCGCTTGCTGTTCTGGAGCGGTCAGTCATTTGACACGGCTGGACTGCACCCGGAAGGCTCGTTCAAGGCTGCAGAAATGCGATACACGGCCCCAGATCAAATAGATGACGCATTGCTGGAAAATTGGCTGACCGAGTCGCGGGCGATCCAATGGGATTACAAAAACATCGTGAGGCGAAAGGGGCGGTTGGAGCGATTGGTCTAGCCGGGCCGATATGCGACGTCTGCCAAGGAGAGGTCCACAATGGACATCACCATTGAAACTACGATCAACGCTCCCATCGACGTAGTCTGGGTGGCCTGGACCACACCGGATGCGATTATGCAGTGGAACACCGCATCGGAGGATTGGCACACTACAACCTCCCGTGTCGACTTACGCGAGGGCGGAGAGTTTAGCAGCCGGATGGAAGCCAAAGATGGATCGATGGGTTTCGACTTCGCCGGCGTCTACACATGCGTCGAAAAACCGACATTGCTAGAGGCGGAATTTGGTGGGCGCAAACTGCGTGTAGAGTTTTCCCAGAATGGTCAGAACACCCATATACGCGAAACGTTCGAGGCTGAAGAGTCCAATTCTGTCGATATGCAGCGCGCCGGTTGGCAGGCGATTCTGGATAATTTTAAACGCTTCGTTGAAGCGTCTGAGCACTAGACGCCCCGGCGCTCAGGCCGGGGCCTTTTGAGGGCCTAAACCCCAACCTTCGCAATCGCTTTTGCCAAGATCGGCACGGTCTCTTCGTTCAGACCTGCGATGTTCATGCGCGAGTCTCCGACCATGTAGATGCCGTGATCCACGCGCAGGGCCTCGACCTGTTCGGGCGTGGCGCCGAGGCGCGAGAACATGCCGCGATGGTCGGCGATGAAGCCGAAGCGGTCCGAGCCCGTGCGGGCGCGTAGCTCTCCAGCCAGTTGTTCACGCAGGTTCAACATGCCTGACCGGACCTCTTCCAACTCGGCCATCCAGTCGGCCTTCAAGCCTTCATCCTCAAGGATCATGGTCACAAGACGCGCGCCGTGATCGGGCGGGAAGCTGAAGTTCTGGCGGTTCAGGTGGGTCAGGTTCTGCTGGGTGATGTCCGCCTGTTCGGCTGTTTCCGAGATACCCACCAGAAGGCCCGTGCGTTCGCGGTAGATGCCGAAGTTTTTCGAACAACTTGCGGCGATCAGCGCCTCGGGCACAGATTGCGCGATCAGGCGCACGCCCGCGGCGTCTTCTTCCAGACCGTCGCCAAAGCCCTGATAGGCGATGTCGATCAGTGGGGTCGCGCCTTTCTCAACGATCAGGGCGGCGACCTCTTTCCACTGCGGCAGGGTCAGGTTCGCGCCGGTCGGGTTGTGGCAGCAGCCGTGCAGCAGCACCGCGTCGCCCGCCTTGATGCCCTTCAGGTCTTCCATCATCCCGTCGAAATCGACCGCTCGGCTTTCGTTGTCGAAATAGCGGTACTCGGCCATGTTCATGCCAAAATGCTTGATGATCGACGGGTGGTTTGGCCACGTGGGTGCCGACAGCCAGATCGTCGCGTCGGGCGAGGCCATCTTGATCAGCTCGACCGCCTGGTGGATCGCGCCGGTGCCGCCGGGTTGGGCGGCCATGGCAAGCCGGTCCGTTGCAACGCTGTCGCCCAACACCAAACTGGACAGGGCGCGACCATAGGCCGGATCACCGGCCAGCCCCGTATAGGATTTCGTGCTTTCAAGATCCCACAAGACCTTTTCCGCCGCTTTCACAGCGCGCATGACTGGTGTGACGCCTTGCGCATTTTTGTAAACACCCACACCAAGGTCGATTTTACCTTCCCGCGGGTCTTCGCGGAATTGGCTCATCAATGCGATGATCTTGTCTTTGGGCTGAGGGTTCAAATTGTTGAACATCTTTTACTCTCCGGTTTCGACTTTCAGGTCGTTATACATGCCCCATTCGGCCCAGCTGCCGTCGTAAACGGCATGGCGGTCATGGCCCATTCGCTCCAGCGCCAGCGCAAGGATCGCAGCGGTTACCCCTGATCCACAGCTCAGGATTGCGGGCTTTTGCAAATCCACCCCCGATGTTTCAAAGATGCTGCGCATCTCATCCGGGGATTTCATGGTTCCGTCATCGTTCAGCAAGGTGCCGAACGGCACGTTCCTGGAGTTCGGGATATGGCCCGACCGCAGCCCTTCGCGCGGTTCTGGCGCGTCACCGCGGAACCGTTCGGCAGACCGGGCGTCGATGATCTGGTGATCGCCCAATTTCGACGCAGCGGCGACCTGCGTGACATCTTTCACCATATGCGCCTGCCGCGTAACGGTCATGTGGCGGTCACGGACGACCGGGGGCAGATCTTCGATCGGGTGTCCCTCGGCCTGCCATTTCGGGAAACCACCGTCCAAAACGGCAATATCTTTGTGTCCCATCAGCCGGAACATCCACCAGACGCGCGCCGCAGAGAACAGTCCCATCCCGTCATAAACGACAATCTGGTGGCCATCGCCAATGCCCATGGCGCGGACGCGGGACATGAATTTTTCAACGGGGGGCATCATGTGTGGCAGGTCGGACCGCAGGTCTGCGATTTCGTCGATGTCGAAGTAACGTGCGCCGGGGATGTGGGCCGCATCATATTCGGCCCGCGCGTCGCGGTTCATATCCGGCATATACCAGCTGGCGTCGATGACGCGCAGGTCCGGGTCTTTTAGATGCCTGGCAAGCCAGTCGGTTGAAACCAGCGTTTTCGGGTCGCTATGCGGCATGACTTTCCCTCCGGTCAGTTTGCCATAACTGCCTAGTGTGCAGGGCGTGGATACGCAAGACTGAGCGCGCAAACATGGTGGAAGCATATGAAAAAAGGGAAGGCCGAAGCCTTCCCTGTCACTCGTTATACAAAATGTCTTCTTGCCTTATCTCGCGTTCTAGTCAGGCCAGTTGGCAAATGTGCCGGCGGGGTGCGTTGGATCGCCCCATCGGACAGCGCCTTTGGTCATGTTCATGAAACATCACTTGTGGGGGGGACATAAGGGGAAACGCAGTCTGCGACTCCCCTTACCGTCTGGTATTGTTTCTAAATTCGTCTATCGCCTAAGTAGAAGAAACGCGGCGCAACGCCATGTCCAAAGCCTCGCGAAACCGTGCGCGATCAGTTTTTGAGAAGGCTTTCCCGCCACCTTGTCGAAACGGATCGGCAGCGCGCAGGTCTGACATCAGGTCCCGCATCGCCAGTTGTTCTCGGACATTGCTTTCGGTGAACCTTTCGCCGGAATGACGCAAGACCTGCGCCCCGGCTTCGACACATTTGGCGGCAAGGGGGATGTCGTCTGTCACGACCACATCCGATGGCCCCGCGCGCTCGGCGATCCACATATCGGCCACGTCGGGGCCATCGGGGACATAGATCATCTCAACCAGTGGGTTCTGCGACGGGCGCAAACCACCATTGGAGACAAAAAGAATCTTGGTCTTGTGCCGGGTCGCCACGGCTTCTGCTTCGGCTTTCACCGGACAGGCGTCGGCATCGACATAGACCACCATGCCAGATCAGGCCCAGAGCGCTTCGGCGTGGAAACCGATATGCTCTTCCATGAATGTCGACACGAAGAAATAGCTGTGGTCATATCCCGGCTGCATACGGAACACGGCCTGTTGGCGCTGACTGGCAATGGCATAGGCCAGCGTTTCGGGGCGCAGAAGGTCGATGAACTGATCCTTCGTGCCGGTGTCGATCAGCATCGGTCCGTCAAATCCGCGCTGGCTCATCAAGTGACTTGCGTCATGGGCCAGCCAACCGGCATCTTCTTCGTCGCCCAAATAGGCCTCAAGCTGCTTGCGGCCCCAGTCGGACGCGGTTGGATTGCAGATCGGCGAGAAAGCCGAGACAGACCGAAACTGCTCGGGCAGGGTCATTGCGATGGTCAATGCTCCATGCCCGCCCATCGAATGCCCGGTGATGCCCTGACGTTCCGGGTCCAGCGCGAAGTGATCGAAGACCAGCCCGGGCAGGTCTTCGGTGATGTAATCCCACATCTGGAAGTTCGCGGCCCAAGGGTCTTGCGTGGCGTTCAGGTAGAAGCCTGCGCCCTTGCCCAGATCATAAGCGTCGTCATCCGCCACATGATCGCCACGCGGGCTGGTGTCGGGAAAGATCAGGGCGATCCCATGCTCAGCCGCCCAGCATTGCGCGCCCGCCTTGGTCATGGCGTTTTCGTGGGTGCAGGTCAGGCCCGACAGATACCACAGGATGGGGACAGGGCCATCCTGCGCCTCAACGGGAGTGAACAGACCAAAGGTCATATCCGTGCCGGTCGCCTTCGACGCATGTTTGTAGACGCCTTGCGTCCCTCCGAAACAAGCGTTTTCCGATAACGTTTCCATCTGTCTCTCCTTCCTGATCTGTGGTCCGAGCTAACTAGACACGCGGTGCCAGCGCAATGGGGAATACGCGGATGAAAAAGCAGATCATTGCAACCGACCAGAATACGCCCCCTAGATGATAGAAATGTGTGGGATCGCCGGTCCAGTCGGCGGTGACACGAAGCACCGCGCCGATATGCACAAAGTTCAGGTAGGTGCGGTCAAAGCGGGTGCCTTCGATCGGGCGGCCCGAATGGCCCAATATGGCGCGCAGCATTACGATCATGGTGATCGAGCCGATGGCTCCGGCCCCGAGCGCGTGATGCACCTGACCGATATTGGCAAGATCGGTCAGCGAGGTCAGCGCCAGCAAAGCCATCGACAGTGGAAGCCATGCGTATCCGGCATGTTGCGCGAACAAAAGCGGCTCCTGCGTGACGGCAAAGCCCCGCCAGCGCGACAGGCGCACCCCAAGAGCAACAGCAGCCAAGGCCGCCAATAGGCCGGTGACTGCACCCGTGTCGAACACGATCCAGCTGGCCGCCGTTATCACCCCAAGGCCGATCGCGGCTTGATCAACAGGGCCGAATGGAGCGGGCAGGTTCGCGTCCCCACGTTTTTTCAGCCAATTGCGGCTGAACGCCGGGGTCACGCGCCCGCCGATATGAACCATCAGGACAAAGGTCAACGCAAATCCCATGGTCAGACCAAGCTGAGCATCTGACATCAGAAACACGGCTTGTGCCAAGCCAAGGGCAAGCACGACACCAGCAACGACATAGTTGCGCCGATTTCGTGCGGCAATCAGATCACGCAGTGCCAGCAGCGCAACAATCGGCAGAAACGCTAAGGCCACGGTGTGCGACAACGCGCCTTCTGGCGCGGCGAACAAGGCAATCCGCGCGGTCAGCCACAGGGCAAACAGCCCGGCCACGGATTTCGGCCCCAAGGCCGGACGACCCGTCCAGTTCGGGATCGCGGTAAACAGGAACCCCGCGATTGCGGCTGGCACATAGCCCCACAGCATCTCGTGCTGGTGCCACAAGAGCGGATCGTTCATGCGGTCAACCACTCCGGCATGATAGATCAGCCAGATCGGAATGGCGGTTCCGGCGAACAGCGCCGCGAAGGGAAAGAAAGGGCGATAAGCGCCGGTAAGAAGGATCATGGGGACAACCAGGCGAGAATGGCAGAAACGGTCAGAATCGATGCGCTTGTCGATATCAGGATTGCTGCCGAGACGCGCTGCGGCGCAACGCCGTAGTGCTGGGCCAGAATATAGACATTGCCCGCAACCGGAAGCCCCGCAGCGGCGACCATCACACTGGCCGAGAACCGGTCAACGGGAAACACAAGAAATGCCAGAACGCCGACCGCAAGCGGGTGCAGGATCAGCTTTGCGAATGACAACCACGTTGCGACGCTGATCCGTTCGGCGGATTTGGCGGCAAGCGAGGCGCCAATGGCGAACAGGGCGCCGGGGGTCGAAGCACCCGCCAAAAGGTCCAGAAACCGGCTAAACGGCTCGGGTAGGGGCCAGCCAGATGCCGCCCACGCAAATCCAAGCGCCATCGAGACAATCATCGGGTTGGTGATCAACCCCTTGCCCACCGTGCCCAATACCGCCGGGCTGATCCGCCCATCACGCGATCCGGTGATCAGGATGACGATCAGGCTGCCGAACAGGAATAGATCGACCGCCAAGACCAGCATTACCGGCCCTACAGCCGCTTCGCCCATCAGAAGCGCCAGCATTGGCACCCCCAGAAACCCCGTATTGCCAATGACGGCGCATTGCGCTTCGACGGCAGCCTCCTCCAACCCGCGCTTGCGAAACAAAGCAACGGCGGTTGCAAGCAGATAAACCACCCCGCCGCCTATTGCGTAGGCCCAGATGAACGGCCAACTGACGACTTCGGACAGACCAAGATTGGCCGAGAACCGGAAGAGCATGGCGGAAAGCGCGAAGTAGAACACAAAACGCGTCAGATAGGCCGTGGCCTCGGGCGGGAAAAAGCCGCGCGCCGCTGCCCCGAACCCCAATCCGATGACGGCAAAGAAGGGCAGTGTCTGCAACAGAACGTCGATCATGCGCCAATCCCCAAAGCGTTTTGCAAACGCTTTAGCACGCGGGTTTTGCCATGACCATGCGTTGCTTAAAGCGTTTGGGCAGGCTCCAGCAACTCGACCTCGATAAACGCGCATTCGAAATCATTGGCGCTGATCACGTCATGTTCGACGCCTGCTTGCCTGTCATAGGGGATGCCGTTTTTCAGGTTTGCCTGCACCCGTGTTCCATCGGGCAGGTCGATGTCCAGCACACCGTCAAACAGCGGGATGACAAGATAGTCATACGCGTGCCGATGCCATCCAGTATTGTCGCCGCGTGCTGCAAAACGCCATTCGGTGACCCGCATCCGGGCGTTTTCCAGAAGAACGGTTCCGGTCGCAGTTCCGCTTGATGTGCTGCACATGTCGGCCTCTTTTTTTTGGGTGGCAGACTGCCCGGGGCTTTGCGGTTTGCGTATCTCCAGACGCGCGGCCCGGGTCAGGCCAGCTTATCCGCCGCCGATGATGGCGCCTGCGGCAAAGACCAGCGCGCCGCCAACGACCACCTGCAAAGTCGCCCGCATGAACGGGGTTTGCATAAAGCGGTTCTGTATCCAGACAATCGCCCAAAGCTCGACGAAGACGACCAGAATGGCGATGGTGGTCGCGGTCCAGAAATCGGTGATCAGATAGGGCAGGGCGTGCCCCAACCCGCCCAGCATGGTCATGATGCCCGAGGCAAAACCGCGTTTGACCGGGCTGCCGCGCCCTGACAATTCACCATCATCTGATGCGGCTTCTGTAAAGCCCATCGAGATGCCTGCGCCGACGCTGGCGGCCAGACCGACAAGGAAGGTCGTATGCGTGTCCTGCGTGGCAAAGGCGGTGGCAAAGATCGGCGCCAGGGTCGAGACCGATCCGTCCATCAGGCCCGCAAGGCCCGGTTGCACCCATGTCAGAACAAACTGGCGGTGTGCGTCTGCATCCTCTTCCGACCGGGCGTCACCGCTCAGGTGATCTGCTTCCAGCTGACCCGCAGCATTGCCGTGATCGGCCTCGGCGGCGGCCAGATCACCCAAGAGCTTTCGGATGTTCGCGTCAGCGGTGCGATCGGCGGCCTTGCGATAGAACTGCTCGGCCTGACGCTCCATTTCGCGCGCCTCACCACGGATGGTTTCAAGGCCAAGGTTCTCGACCAGCCAGACCGGGCGGCGGGCATAGAACCCCGCGACATGTTCGCGGCGGATCAACGGGATCACATCCCCGAACCGTGCCTTGTGCGCGTCGATCAGCAACCTTCGATGCCCGTCTTCTTCTTCTGCCATGCCATCGAACACCTTGGCCGAGGCAGGGAAGTCTATTCGCAGAATTTCGGCATACTGGCGATAAATGCGCGCATCGTCTTCCTCGTTCGAAATCGCAAGGGCAAGTATCTCCTGTTCGGACAAATCCGAGAAGCGACGACGGTTAAGGGTGCCGGACAGCATGGAAAGCTCCTGTTTTAGAATGGTTCTAATCTAGGGATTTTCGATGTCAGCGCAAGCCTGCAAATTGGCGCGGGGCAGGTGATTTTGCACCACCTGCCCCGCTGTTCACCGTGTGGGGAAAACGCGCGTCAGTAAAGAACAACGCTGCGGATGCTTTTGCCCTCATGCATCAGGTCGAACCCTTTGTTGATGTCGTCCAACCCCATGGTGTGGGTGATCATCGGGTCGATCTCGATCTTGCCGTCCATGTACCAGTCGACGATCTGCGGCACGTCGGTGCGCCCGCGCGCGCCACCAAAGGCGGTTCCGCGCCAGACGCGCCCTGTGACCAGCTGGAAGGGGCGGGTGGAAATCTCGGCGCCTGCTGGGGCCACGCCGATGATGACGCTTTCGCCCCAACCCTTATGTGCGCTTTCAAGTGCAGTGCGCATCACGCCCACATTGCCGGTGGCGTCAAAGGTGTAATCCGCGCCGCCGCCGGTCAGCTCGACCAAGTGGGCAACCAGATCACCGTCGACCTTCGATGGGTTCACGAAATGGGTCATGCCAAACCGTTTGGCCATATCGACCTTGGAATCGTTCAGGTCCACACCGACGATCTGGTCCGCCCCGGCCAGACGCAAGCCCTGCAACACGTTCAGACCAATGCCGCCCAGACCGAACACGATCGCTGTTGATCCGATCTCGACCTTTGCGGTGTTGATCACCGCGCCAATGCCTGTGGTCACGCCGCAACCGATATAACAAATCTTGTCGAAGGGCGCGTCCTTGCGCACTTTGGCCAGTGCAATCTCGGGCAGGACCGTGTGATTGGCGAAGGTCGAGCAACCCATGTAATGCAGGATCGGTGTGCCATCCAGCATCGAGAAACGGCTGGTCCCGTCAGGCATCAGCCCCTGACCCTGGGTCGAGCGGATCGACTGACACAGGTTGGTCTTGGGGTTCAGACAGTATTCGCATTCACGACATTCGGGGGTGTAAAGCGGAATCACGTGATCGCCGACCTCAAGCGAGGTGACACCGGGACCGACCTCGACCACCACGCCTGCGCCTTCATGGCCCAGGATCGCGGGGAACAACCCTTCGGGATCCGCGCCGGACAAGGTAAACTCGTCAGTATGGCAAATGCCTGTTGCCTTGATCTCGACCAGAACCTCGCCCGCTTTCGGGCCGTCAAGGTTCACCTCCATGATCTCAAGCGGTTTGCCGGCTTCAACGGCTACGGCGGCACGGGTGCGCATGGCGTCTCTCCTGTTTTGTGTTGGTGGCAGGTTGCGGGAACGGCGCGGGTTTTTCAACCTTGGTGCGACCCCCTCTTGCCATGTCACGACATTGCGGCGCAAATAGGCATATGAAGTTAGTCGCGATCTTCACTGTAACCTTGGCGTTGGCTGGATGTCTGGCGGCAGCCCCGCCAGCCCCAGCGCCGGACACGTTTATTCCCAGCTGTGGCCAGGACCAATTCCGCGAGCTGGTTGGTCAGGATGCCGCAACACTGCGCACAGTGAATCTGCCGGCTGCGACCCGTGTGGTGAAACCGGGTATGGCCCTGACGCAGGACTATCGGCCCGATCGGCTGAACATCTCGATTGATGAGGATGGGATCATCAATCGGGTCTGGTGTTCATAAACTCAAAGGCGCCGGTATGCCGAGCGCCGCGCGTTCAATTTTGCTGACGATAGTCACGATGACAGGCCTGGCAGGTGCCACCGATCTGCCCCAGTGCAGCCCCTAGGGCGGCCTCGTCGCCAATCGTGCCGACGGATTTTGCGGCCTGCACCATATCTTCGGATCTTTGCACGAAATCATCGAAGTTGTCCCAGATCGCAGGCAGAGCTTCCGAGGCCGGATCCATCTCTTCGGCTTCAAACTTCCCGGGAACCAGTTCGCCATGCTCGGCTATCGTGGCTGCTGCGGCGGTGGCCTTGTCGGCATCAAACATGACCTTGCCCTTTGCCATGTCGCCCAGCGTTTTCATCCCGTCTCTGATGGCCTCCATCGTTTTCATACGCTCCATCACGACCGGGTTCTTAACATCGGAATGGGCAAACAGCGGGGACGAGAACGGAATGCTGATTGTCAGGGCAAGTAAAGCGGGCTTGAGAAACGTCATGGAAGGCCTTTCGGGTTGTCAGTGTGCGGCAATCTTATGCCCTGAATTGAAAAAGGAAAATGACAGGGTCGTGAACGCGGCTTTCTGGATCATGCTTCGCGTTACAACGCGTGGATGCCACCCATAACCAAGTCGGTGACAAGGTCGGCATATTCGTCGCGGTCCAATCCTTTTCCGGGTCGGTTCCACATGTAATACCAGTTCAGAATACCAAAAACCGACATCGTCACGGCGCGCAGATTACCGTTGCCGATAAACGCATCGGGTGCTTCGTTTTGCAGGGCGGCACCCATCATGTCGATCAAACGGCGCTGAAGGTCGATCAAAGGAGCCTGCTGATCCGGTTCCAAAACCGAAAGACTGTCCAGTTGCAGTTTGTGTTCGGCATCGGCGCCGCGATAAGCGTGAAGGATGGCCCGCACAAGCCCGCGCAACCCGTCGGTCCGGGGGGCAGCTTCAACCTTGGCCACAAGACCGGATAGATGGGTGTCAAGAATATCGAAAAGCAGCGCCTCTTTGCTGTCGTAGTAGTGATAGATCAGCGCCTTCGAGACCCCACAGTGCTTTGCGGCGGCCGTCATAGAGGCCCGGTCGAACCCATGCTCGGCGAAATAGGCCGCTGCCCCCTTGCGAATGGCAGCGCGCTTTTCTTCGTGATCACGGGCGATCCCACGTGGCATGGATTACTCCTTCGGGCGTTTATCAACGACCCTTACAGCCTTACCCTCGCTTCGTGCAACCTTGCCGCCCTCGGCGACATGCACCTTGGCACTGACGCCAACGTTGGATTTGATCTTGGCCGACAATGCGCGGGCGGCAGCTTCGGCCCCTTCTTGCGGCATACCTTCGGCCATTTCGACATGGACATGCATCTCGTCCATGCGGCCCGGGCGGGTCAGTTCGATCTGGAAATGCGGGCTGAGCGCAGGCACGTCCATCAGCTGTTCTTCGATCTGTGTCGGGAAGACATTGACGCCGCGCAGGATGATCATGTCATCCGAGCGGCCGGTGATCTTCTCCATCCGGCGCATCGAGCGCGCGGTGCCCGGCAACAGACGCGTCAGGTCGCGGGTGCGATAGCGGATGATCGGGAAACCTTCTTTGGTCAACGAGGTGAACACCAGCTCGCCCAGTTCACCATCCTCGCAGACCTCGCCGGTCTCGGGGTTGATGATCTCAGGATAGAAGTGGTCTTCCCAGATGTGCAACCCGTCTTTGGTCTCCACACATTCATTGGCCACGCCCGGCCCGATGACTTCCGACAGGCCGTAAATGTCGACCGCGTGCATGTCGAACGCGTCTTCGATCTCGCGGCGCATGTTGTTGGTCCAGGGTTCAGCGCCAAATATGCCGACCTTCAGCGGGCTTTTGCGCGGATCCAGTCCTTGTTTGGCATATTCGTCCAGAATGGACAGCGCGTAGGATGGCGTCACGGTGATGCCATCGGCGCGGAAGTCCTCAATCAGACGTACCTGGCGCTGAGTCATACCGCCAGACACGGGCACAACGGTCAGGCCAGCCGCTTCCGCACCGCCATGCACGCCCAGACCGCCGGTGAACAACCCATAGCCATAGGCGTTGTGCAGCACATCCCCCGGACGCAGGCCCGAGGCGCGCATGCAGCGGGCAACCACGCCCGACCACATTTTCAGGTCATTCGCGGTGTAGCCCACAACGGTTGGCTGCCCCGTGGTGCCCGAGCTTGCATGAACGCGTGCGATTTGCTGGCGTGGGACAGCGAACAGGCCAAAGGGATAGTTGTCGCGCAGGTCCTGCTTGACGGTGAAGGGGAACTTGGCCAGATCCGCCAGCGTCTTCAGATCGTCAGGATGCACACCCGCGTCATCGAAACTTTTGCGATAGAACGGCACATTGTCATAGGCGTGTTTCAATGACCATTTCATGCGCTCAAGTTGGGTGGCGGCGATCTCGTCTCGGGATGCGATTTCGATCGGATCCAGATCTTCCTTGCGGGGCGTCAGGTCTTTCATATCTCTCCTCCGGCGGGACGGTGTCCCGCGTCATGTCAATCGTTCTCGTCGAAATGTGTGCCGCTGATCTGGCGCGAGTGGCCGCGGAACAGGGCCACGTTGCGCCCGTCTTCTCCGGTCACGGTCACGTCATAGATGCCGGATCGACCGGCGCGGCTTGCTTCGCGAGCCGTGGCCACCAGACGTTCGCCCAGTTTTCCCGGTGCCAGATAAGTGATCGAATTGTGCTGGGCGACCACGCGATGGTTATAGCTGTTGCAGGCAAAGGCAAAGGCGCTGTCGGCCAGGGCGAAAATGAACCCGCCATGGCAAATCCCATGCCCATTGGCCATATCAGCGCGCACCGTCATCGAGATCACGGCGGTGCCGGGGCCAATCTGGTCCAATGACATGCCCAGACCTTGCGAAGCGGGATCATCATCCCACATCACCTTGGCGGCGCGTTCTGCACGGTCTTGTGGTGTCATGTTCCCCCCGGGTCTGCTTGCCTGAGGATGCACAAAGCCGACCGTTCGGTCAATAGTGTTGTGAGGCAGCCGGACACATGAATATGCACGGCAACACGCTACGACAAATCGGGAAGACCTGAAACGTAGGCCCGGTGCCGCAAACTGGGTGGGGGCTGTTACCACGGCACCGGGTTGAGCTTTCGCTCTCTCTACGGGTTTTGTTATCGCGGGTTAACGCGGCGTCAAAAAGGAAGCGTTGTGGTTTCTTCCGCACGAAAACGCGACCAAATCTGGGCAGGGATTGATTTGTTTACCATTGATCGGCAAGCTGAGCGTATGAACATGCAAAACCTGACGCCCTTTCCCGGGCAAGGCCAGCCAGCCGACCAAGTTGTCTTTCACCGTAGGGAACTTGGCATCATCATGGGCCTGTATGGTCGCATGGTCGCCGCTGGTGAATGGCGCGACTATGGAATGAGCTTTCTGCGCGAGGTCGCAGTTTTCTCGGTCTTTCGGCGCACAGCAGAAACCCCCCTGTACCGGATCGAAAAGCGCCCCAAGCTGCGCAACCGGCAGGGGCAATATGCGGTGATCGGCATGGATGGGCGCATCCTGAAACGTGGCAGCGATTTACAGGCCGTCCTTAGGGTGCTGGAACGCAAGCTGATCCGCGCTGTCGACTAAAGGCGTCAAAGCCGTCGGCGTGCTGTAACCGGCCCGTCGCCCTGGGTCTCAATCCGGGCGATACCGGCGTCAATCTCTTCATAGGCAACGGCCATGTGAAAGGCGTTGGCGTGGATCATTCGGGCCTGATCGACCACCAGAGCAACATGACCTTTCCAAAACAGCAGATCCCCGCGCTCAAGCGGCGTGTCATCAGCAATCGCGCTGCCCAGACCTTCCTGCATATCGCTGTCGCCGGGGCAATCATGGCCAACTGCCAAAAGCGCGGCCTGAACCAGCCCCGAACAGTCGATGCCTGCGCGCGAGTTGCCCCCCCATAAGTAGGGCGTGCCTAAAAATAACTCCGCGTTCGCGACCGTGTCCTCACAACGCGCCCCTACGGGGCTGAGATGCGATGTCGGAACGAATTGCCCGGTGTCGGTTTCCAAGAACCGGTTGACCGCGCCCACGATCGTCAGGCGCGCACCGAACGACAACGTATCAACCTCGTGTTGCTTCATATCGGGGGCGGGATACAGGTGCGTGCCAAGACTGCTGACCCAATGCGTTGCCTGTGCGTCGTCCATCAGGCAGGCCGAGGCGATATACCCGACATAGCCATCCTTTTCGGCCTGAACGAAAGCGAACCCGTCGTGGTTTTCCAGCTCCAGCACACGTTCGCCCCACAAAGTCTGACGGTTGCGCGGGCCGTTGGGGGCTTTCAGGATATCGACGACACCAGCGGCCACACGTCGCCATTTGCCTTGCGTATATGCGGGGGCATCGATTTGACCGCGCAGGCTTTCATGCGCGATGCGGGAATTGGCGGGGGTCAGACGCGGGTCCATTACAGCTCCAACATATCAGGTAAGGCCGCCAAAAGCGCGCGGGCGCCCATTCCCACCCCGCCTTTCGGGCGGGCAGGGGCGGCGGTCGGGTTCCAGCCATAAATGTCGAAATGCATATAACGCTGGGTGTCGGTGACAAACCGGTTCAGAAACAGTGCCGCGGTGATCGAGCCTGCAAATCCCCCCTTGGGTGCGTTGTCCAGATCGGCGATGCCGGGTTCGATCATGGCCTCATAGGGCTTCCAGAAAGGCATCTCCCACACCGGGTCAGCGGCAGCAGCGGCCCCTTTGCGCAACGCATCAGCATCCTCTGGTCGGGTCGCATAAAAGGGCGACAGGTCCGGGCCAACGGCGACCCGCGCAGCGCCGGTCAAGGTCGCCATCGAGATGATCAGATCAGGTGTTTCTTCATCCGCCAGCGCCAACGCGTCAGCCAGAACCAGACGCCCTTCGGCGTCCGTGTTGTTCACCTCAACCGTCAGGCCCTTGCGCGAGGTCAGGATGTCCCCCGGGCGAAACGCATTGCCCGCGACGGCGTTTTCAACCGCCGGGATCAAAACCCGAAGCTGTATCTTCAGCCCAAGCGCCATGATCATCTGTGCCAGACCCAACACGGTGGCTGCGCCGCCCATGTCCTTCTTCATCAGGCCCATGGATGCGCCGGGTTTCAAGTTCAGGCCACCCGTGTCGAAACACACGCCCTTGCCAACGAGGGTCAGATTTGGGCCAGCGTCCCCCCAGCGCAAATCAATCAACCGCGGTGCACGCTCCGCCGCGCGGCCCACGGCGTGGATCATCGGGAAATTGTCGGTCAGCAGTGCGTCACCCTTGGTAACAGCCACCTTGGCACCGTGATCCCTGGCAAGCGTAGCGATGGCCTGTTCCAGTTGATCCGGCCCCATATCCTCGGTCGGGGTGTTGATCAGGTCGCGGGTTAACGCTTCACCTGCGGCGATCACCTCCAGTCGCTTTGCGTCGATCCCATCAGGCGCGACGATCATTGCCTCGGGTCGTTTCTGATCGGCATATTTATCGAACCGATACCCTTCAAGAAGCCAACCAAGCGCCGCTTCTTCCAGTGCCGTTGGCTCCAGTGCGTGTTGCAGGCGATAGGTGCCTTTGGGCAGCTTGGCGCGCGCCGCCGCCATGCCAAAGCGGCTGCGCGCGCGCGACGCTTCGTCTCCGTTCCCGACCAGGGCCAGTGCAGGTACGCCTTCCTCGTCCGGGACGACAAGAACCTCACCCAATGCACCCTGAAAGCCATTTGCACGGGCCCAGACCCGTGCGGGTTCCGGCAGGGCGCTCAGAACGGTTTCATCGCCTTTTTCGATTGCAATCAAAGGGATGGCGTCAGGGGTTTCGGGGGCGAATGTAAGCGTCATCTTTGCCTCGGCGATGTTGTTGCGACGCCAACTTAACGCCCCTGTACCGCACCGCAAGGCAAAGCCGCACGCCGGCTGGGAACCGCTTAGAGCGACATGTCCTGAATATCCCATACGGCGATCAGACTTCGTTCGCTGATCCTGCCCAGCCGGGCGATCGTTGCATTGAACGCCGCGACGTCCGATGTCGCGGACAGATCGAGCACATCGCGGGCGACCCGGCCAAGGCTTGTCATGCCGATTTTGTTGGCAATCCCGATCAGGTTGCGCACCTGTTCGCGCAAATCCTCAAGGCGCCCCTGCCGGTGCGCTTTTTGCACATCGGCCATGCCGATCGCCAGATCCTCAAGCGCCTGATTGACTTCTTTGTCGGCCCGCACCGGACCCCATTGCACATACATGCGTTCCAATTGCGCGCGATCCAGCCGCACGGTTTCCCGATGGCATAACTTAACAACGACAGTCACCTGTTCACCCCTGATAATAGTTCCCTCTCGTGGCGATTGTGACGTAACGGCCTCAAGAAATCGTATATGGATGCTGCAAAATTTCCTCGAATTACATACGATTGCCACTTAAACACTGGGCAACTGAAATCGGAGGACACCATGGAACGCGCGCAACCACTGCCATCATACCTTGTGCAACGCTATCAAGGCTGGAAAGCCACGGGTTATGCCGATAATCAATCCTGGTATCGTCAACTGGCCGACCAAGGGCAGCATCCACGCGCCATGGTGATTTCCTGCTGTGATTCCCGGGTTCACGTCACTGCCATTTTCGGCGCGGATCAGGGTGAGTTCTTCATTCACCGCAACATCGCCAACCTTGTTCCACCTTATGCGCCGGATGGCGATTATCACGGCACATCGGCGGCGATCGAATATGCCGTGACCGCCCTGAAGGTCGCCCACCTGATCGTGCTTGGTCATTCCAGCTGCGGCGGCGTGAAAGGGTTTCACGAACGTTGTCATGGGCGCGCGCCGGAATTGGCCGAGAAAACGTCCTTTGTCGGGCGCTGGATCGATATTCTGAAGCCCGGATATGAACGCCTTGGGGGCAATGACGCCGAGATTGACAGTGCGACACTTGAAAAAGAAGCCGTGCTCGTCTCGTTGGAGAACCTGCTGACCTTCCCATTCGTTCAGGACGCGGTGGCCGAGGGCAAGCTGACGCTGCACGGGTTGTGGAATGACATTGGCGAAGGCGGGTTGGAGTATTACGACGCCAAGGCCAAGTCTTTCCGACCCGTCTGATCCGCCTACCGGGCCGATGCTTCGTGATGCTTTCCCCCTGCTGGTCGGCAATGCCATCGCGCTTTTTGCGCGTCTGGTAACGGCTGTTCGCGGGGTGTGGCAGGGGGTCGAACCCGCGCCACGCCAGCGCATCTATTTTGCCAATCACAGCTCGAACGGTGATTTCGTGCTGATCTGGACGGTGCTGCCGCCCGCGCTCCGCGCGCGCACGCGACCGGTCGCGGCAGCGGATTACTGGCTGAAGGGTCGGTCGAAGACCTTTATCGGGCGCGAAGTTTTCAATGCGGTTCTGATCGATCGCAACCCGAACACCCGCCGCGAAGACCCCATCAGCCAAATGGTTGCTGCATTGGATGACAACGCCAGCCTGATCCTGTTTCCCGAAGGCACGCGTAACATGACGGATGACACGCTTTTGCCTTTCAAACCGGGGCTTTACCACCTGTCCCAAGCGCGACCCGATGTGGAGCTTGTGCCGACATGGATTGATAACCTGACCTCGGTCATGCCGAAGGGCAAGGTGATCCCGGTGCCGCTTTTGTGCTCGGTCACATTTGGTGAGCCGCTTTCCGTTATCGAGAATGAGGACAAGGCAGCCTTTCTGGCGCGCGCCGAAGCTGCCCTGATCGCTGTTGCAGAAGAGGTCGCCCGATGAGTGCTCCGGCTGAATTTACCACCCTGATCGGTGGGGTGCTTGCCATCTTGATCATTGCCTCGGTCATTGGGCAGGTGCTGAAAGCACGGATGGGGCCGGATAACGAGGTGATCGACAACCTTGTGGCGCGGATCAACGCTTGGTGGGGCATGGTTGTCTTGCTGGCGCTGGCGATGCTGGGGGGACAGGCGGGTGTCGTTATCCTGTTCGCGCTGCTCAGCTTCGCGGGACTGCGCGAGTTTCTGACCCTGACCGCCAAGCGACGCGCCGACCATTGGGCTTTGGTGGTCAGCTTTTTCGTGATCCTGCCGGTGCAGTACATCCTGATCTGGGCGGACTGGTATGGCATGTTTTCGGTGTTCATCCCGGTCTATGCCTTCCTTTTGTTGCCGATAATCATGGCTGTTCATGGCGACACGGATGGGTTTCTAACCCGCGTTGCAGAAACCCAGTGGGGCCTGATGATCTGCGTCTTTGCCGCCAGCCATGTTCCGGCACTTCTGTCGCTGAACATCCCCGGATACGAGGGCAAGAATGTGCTGCTGGTCGCGTTTCTTGTGGTCGTGGTTCAGTTGTCGGATGTGCTGCAATATGTCTGGGGCAAGCTGATTGGACGTCACAAGATCGCGCCGCGCTTGTCGCCCTCGAAGACGTGGGAGGGGTTTGTGGGCGGCGTCCTCAGCGCCTCGTTGGTTGGTGCCGGACTTTGGTGGATGACGCCGTTCACCCCGCTTGAGGCAGCAGGCCTGTCGCTGATCATCACGCTGATGGGCTTTTTCGGAGGTCTTGTGATGTCCGCGATCAAGCGCGACAAAGGGGTGAAGGACTGGGGGCATCTGATCGCAGGTCATGGCGGCTTCATCGACCGATTGGACAGCGTTGTCTTTTCCGCCCCCATCTTTTTCCACCTGACGCGCTATTTCTGGTCCGTCGTCTGAGTTAGTTCGAGGTCTCATGGCACAACGTCGTCCCATCGCAACCCGCGACCGCAAATGGGCGCAACGCGCCGCCGCCTGGCTTGCGCAGAAAGATATCACGCCGAACCAGATCAGCCAGGCGTCTATCCTGTGCGCGATGTTTGCAGGGGTGGCCTTCTGGCTGTCGGGCGGGGCATCGGCAGTCTGGCTGATCATCGCCGCGCTGTCGGTGCAGGGGCGCCTGTTGTGCAACCTGTTTGACGGGATGGTTGCCGTCGAAGGGGGGCGTGCTGAACCAGATGGTCCATTTTGGAACGAGGCACCGGACCGCTATGCAGACATTCTGATCCTTGTGGGCATCGGGCTTGGCGTTGGAGCGCCTGCGCTGGGCTGGGCGGCCGCCACGATGGCTGTGCTGACGGCCTATACCCGCGAGGCGGGTGTTGCGCAGGGGTTGGAAGCGGATTTCGCGGGGCCGATGGCGAAACAGCACCGGATGGCGCTGGCGACGCTGGCCGCGATCATCGCGGTGTTTGCACCTGTTGTTTTCGGATTAAATACTCTGGAGCTTGCGCTATGGGTCATTTTTCTGGGCACCGCGTTTACAGCACTTCGGCGTGGCAAACGCATGATTGCTGAGCTGAAATCGCGTTAAACCTCAAACCGTGCTATCCTTCACCCATTGTATGGAGAGGATTGCCCATGAAACTCGTAATTGGCTTGTTGAAAGGGTTCGCCATTGTTGTGGTCGCCCTTATCGCGATTGCATATCTGCTGCCGTCCGAGGTGACGGTCAGTCGTTCAACGGTCATATCGGCCCCGGCAGAAGATGTGTTCCCGCATGTCAACTCGATGCAAGCCACCGAGGCATGGTCGCCTTGGTTGTCGCGCGATCCAAACGTCGAGCTGAGCTATGACGGGCCAGAAGAAGGCGTGGGCAATACACTGCGTTGGGCTTCTGATGAACCGAGCGTGGGAAAAGGTATGCAGGTCATCACCGCCAGCATTCCCAACGAACGGGTTGAAACCGCGCTTGATTTTGGCCCTCAAGGACTCGCAAACGCCTATTTCGATTTGGAACCCGCCGAAGGCGGGACGGCGGTGACATGGGGGTTCCATACGAAACTGGGCATGAACCCGCTTGCGCGTTGGATGGGGTTGATGTTCGACGGGTGGATCGGTGCCGATTACGAAAAAGGCTTGGCCAATCTGAAGGGCTTGGTCGAGGGCGGGTGAGAGAAGGGTGTCTAAGACTGCTTGGCGGCAGTTAGCTGACAGTCGCCAGTTGTCAACGATATGATCAAGTCATGCCTAGTAAGAGAAGAATTATTCCTATCGACCCAGAAGCGAAACAGCTTGTGAAGCTTGCTGTAGAAGCTGAAGAGCAGGGCTATGCGTTCGTTGATCGACTGATTCAAGAAGCCAAATCTGGTGAAAATGGCTTCAATGAAAAAGGTGAATGTTTTTGTGGTGTATTTCTTGACGGAGAGCTTGTGGGATGCGGGGGGATCAACGTCGATCCTTACATAGATCAAAAGGTTGGACGTCTTAGGCACGTTTATATTTTGAAGCGCAACAGGAGAGCAGGAGTAGCCAGCGCGCTTGTTCATAACCTCTTGGAGCGCAGCAAACCCGCATTTAGCAGCATCAGGCTTCGCACATCTGATCGGAACGCAGACAAGTTTTATGAAGCGCTAGGATTCAGTCGTACAGATGAAGAAAACGCCACTCATATTATCAAGATCTGAAAACGCAGAGAGAAAGTAATCGTGGCAGCCCCTTTGGCCTCAGAGCAGCCGTACCCCAACATAAGAAAGCCCCACCAAAGGCAGGGCTTTCACAGTAACCTCGTTATGAGCATTCAGCCCTTTTTCAGGACCTCACGGCCCAGAAGTTCGGCGATCTGCACGGCGTTCAGGGCCGCGCCTTTGCGCAGGTTGTCCGACACGCACCAGAAGTTCAGACCGTTGTCGACGGTCACGTCCTGACGGATGCGGCTGATGAAGGTGGCGAAATCGCCAACGCATTCCACAGGCGTCACATAGCCGCCGCTTTCACGCTTGTCGACGACCAGGATACCGGGCGCTTCGCGCAGGATGTCGCGGGCTTCATCCTCGTCCAGAAACTCCTCGGTTTCGATGTTCACCGATTCCGAATGGCCCACGAACACCGGCACCCGCACACAGGTCGCGGTGACCTTGATCGACGGATCGACGATTTTCTTCGTCTCGGCGATCATCTTCCATTCTTCCTTGGTGTCACCCGAATCCATGAAGACGTCGATATGCGGGATCACGTTGAAGGCGATCTGCTTGGGGTAAACCTTCGGCTCGACTTCCTGACCCGGCACGTACATGCCCTTGGTCTGGTTCCACAGCTCATCAATCGCGTCCTTGCCCGAGCCCGACACCGACTGATAGGTCGACACGACAACGCGCTTGATCTTCGCGCGGTCATGCAGGGGCTTCAGCGCCACAACCATCTGTGCGGTCGAGCAGTTGGGGTTCGCGATGATGTTCTTGTTCTTGTAGTCGTGGATCGCCTGCGGGTTCACCTCGGGCACGATCAGCGGGATGTCGGGATCGTAGCGATAGAGCGACGAGTTGTCGATCACGACACACCCTGCAGCGGCCGCCTTGGGGGCGTATTTCTTGGTGGCCTCGGACCCTACGGCGAACAGCGCCATGTCCCAGCCCGTGAAATCGAACGCGTCCAGGTCCTTGGTGGTCAGGGTGGTATCGCCAAAGCTGACCTCGGTGCCGAGCGACCGGCGCGACGCAAGCGCAACAATCTCGTCCACAGGAAACTGGCGTTCTGCCAGAATGTTCAGCATCTCGCGGCCCACGTTCCCCGTGGCACCAACGACAGCGATTTTATAGCCCATCACGGCCTCCTATATGTCATTCGGCCCCGCCAAACCCCTTGTGAGTCTGGTCAGACCGAGGGCGTCCATAGCGCAATTGCCGCGTGCGCGAAAGCGTCATACGCGCGATCTGCCATGTTTTGTCGTTGACTTGTGTGCTTTTCGCTGTGATACGGGCGCAATCTGTCCGGTCGACGCGTGAGCGACCCGCCCCAGAGTAGTGAGGCAGGCAGAGTTCGGGCGATATGCCCCTTTCCACAAGTTCCCAAATCACGCGGGGTTCTGACGGCCAGTCGGCGCAGTGGGCAATCGGTCCGGCGCGAGCACTTGCCGCAACCAATGCGATGGGCATCAAGCCCCGACCCGTGTGACAGCGGCGTGCGGCTATGCGCGCCAGAAAGACGATTATGACAAAATTTGCAGAGCTCGGGCTTGACCCGAAGCTGGTCACGACCGTGACCGACGCCGGTTATCAAACACCGACCCCGATCCAGATCAAAGCCATCCCGCTGGTGCTTGAGGGCCGGGACGTGATGGGTCTTGCCCAAACCGGCACCGGCAAGACCGCCGCCTTCGGGCTTCCCCTGATCCATCAGCTTTTGCGCAACCATGACAAGCGGCAACCCAAATCGGTCAAGGCGCTGATCCTTGCGCCAACCCGCGAGCTGGTGAACCAGATCGCCGAAAACTTGCGCGCCTATGTGCAGGGCACACATCTGAAGGTGCGCACCGTTGTCGGCGGCATGTCGATCAACAAACAGATCAGCATGTTGGCGCCGGGGATCGACATTCTGGTGGCGACGCCGGGCCGCTTGATCGACTTGTTGGATCGTAGGGCGATCCGCTTGGACACCGCGACCTTCCTCGTGCTCGATGAAGCGGACCAGATGCTCGACATGGGGTTCATTCATGCGCTGCGCCGGATTGCGCCCGAACTGGGCACGCCGCGCCAGACTATGCTGTTTTCCGCCACCATGCCGAAGCAGATGGAGGAGTTGTCGCGCGCCTATCTGACCGACCCGGCCAAGGTGCAGGTTTCGCCTCCGGGCAAGGCGGCCGACAAGGTGACACAAGGACTATATTATGTCCCCGGTCGCAACGAAAAGATCTCGCTTCTGATTGATCTGCTGGGCCATGATAAGGACGCGTTGTCATTGGTGTTTTCACGCACCAAGCACGGGGCCGAGAAGTTGATGAAACAGTTGGTGGCCGAAGGGTTCAAGGCCGTGTCCATTCACGGCAACAAAAGCCAGGGCCAACGTGACCGCGCTCTTGCCGCCTTCCGGTCGGGCGAGGCGCGTATTCTGGTCGCCACCGATGTGGCCGCCCGTGGCATCGACATTCCGGGCGTCAGCCACGTCTACAATTTCGACCTGCCCGAGGTCGCCGATAACTATGTGCACCGCATTGGCCGTACCGCGCGTGCTGGCGCGGATGGGGATGCGATTTCCTTCGTTTCGGGCGTCGAACTTGGATTGCTGCGTGACATCGAGAAAGTCATGAAGATCGAGATTCCGGTCCTTGGCGGCAAACGCCCCGCCGAAGAGAAACGCCCGCAGCGCAGTCAAGGCGGAGGACGTCGCGGTGCTGGCGGCGGTCGCAAACCGCGCGGCGCTTCGCAGCAGGGGCCGAAGCCCTCGGCCAATCCGAACGCAGGCGCCGGAAAGCGCCGCCGTCGCCGGCCTCGCAAATCCGCCTAGTCTGTGCGGTCCTGGCTGAACAGATACAGCAGACAGCCGATCAATCCCGGCACCGCGAAGAACAGGAACACGGCCTGATAGGGGGCCGTGACCGACACATCGGGGCCTTGCGCGGATTTGAAGACGCTGGCCGAAGCGTACTGGAATATTCCCACGCCGCCGATCCCGAACATATTCATCAGCGTGACGCCCCGCCCGACAAGATGGGGCGGATAGAAGCTGCGCCCATGCGCCATGATCAATGGGAAGCTTGCCGCAAAAAGGCCAATGGCTGCCATGGTCAGTGATACGCGCCAAACGCCTGCATCCGGGGCCGCCCAAAGCAGGAAGACCAATGCCACGGCAATCAGGTTGCCCGGAAAGATCACCCATTTACGTGTTTTGAAAATTCGATCCAGAGGGCCATAGGCAAAGCTGCCGATCACCATCGCCAAGGCAATGGCCATTGTGGCCCAGCCAATCCCGGTCGTGTCCAGCCCGTAGACATCGCGCAAATAAGGTCCGGCCCAACTGCCGCGCAGGCCTGCGGCAGCGGTGTAGTTCACGAACATGATCGGAAAGATCGCCCAAAGCGCGGGCATCTTCAAAAGGTCAAGCACAGACCCTTTCTTTGCGCCGTCTTCTGCTGTGACCTTGGGCGGATTATCGACCGTCACCATGATCAGCGCCGCGACCACCAGCGTCACAGCCGCCAAGGCCCACAGGCACGCGCGCCAGCCAAACTGCTCGACGGCCAGCGCCATGGGCAATGCACCCGCGATATTGCCCAGCGACCCAAAGCCGATCACCATCCCGGCCAAAGTGCCAAAGACTGCCGGTGAATACATGCGCGCGAAGATGAAATAACTGGCCATCAGGACCGGAGAACACCCGATCCCGATCAGAACCATCGCATAAAGAATGTGATCTGGCGTGCTGGCGACAGCAAATAACGCGGCCCCTCCAGCCCCGCCAAGCGCCAACAACCCAGCGGCCACCTTACGCGGGCCGATATTATCCAATCCCCAACCGACCGGAATTTGCATCAGCGCAAACACCAGAAACCAAGCGCCAGAGGCGCGCGCCAAATCCTCGGGAGTCGCGCCCAGATCAGCTTTCAACGCAGGCGTCATCACCGCCAGAAAAGCGCGATAGAACTGGCTGAGCACATAGGCGATGATCAGGGTGGCAATACCAAGCCGCATTCCGGCATCCTTTCGACAACCCGCGCAGAAGACACGGGGCCAGCAGACTTGGCAAGCCCACCCGCTTCTTCTGGCTGAAAATATCCTGGGGGAGGGTGAAAGCCGTTAGGCTTTCGCACGGGGGCAACGCCCCCATCCGACTTAACCGCCCCGAACCGTGTCGATCATCAACTGCACGTTTTCCGGGTCCGCATCCGGCGTGATCCCGTGACCCAGGTTGAAGATGTGCGGGCCGTTCTTGAACGCTTCGACCACCTTGCGGGTCTCATCAACCAACGCCTGACCGCCCGTCACCATGTGGCTGGAGGCCAGATTGCCCTGCACGCATCCGTCGACCTGAACATGTTTGGCCGCCCAATCCGGGCTGACCGAATTGTCCAGCGCCACACAATCCACACCCGTGGCCTTGGCAAAGCCGGTATAGCCGTCGCCTGCCTCGCGCGGGAAGCCGATCACCGGAATGCCAGGGTGACGCTTTTTCAACGCCTGTGTGATCACGCGCGCCGGTTCGACCGCGTATTTTTGGAAATCCTCGCCGTTTAGCGACCCCGCCCAGCTGTCGAACAGCTTGACCACCTCGGCGCCCGCTTCGATCTGCTTGGACAGGTATTCAATGGTCGCCTCGGTCAGCCGGTCCATCACCGCCTCGAACAGCGGCCGGTTCTCAGTCTTCAGCGCATGGGCCGGCCCCTGATCCTTGGTGCCTTGCCCCGCGATCATATAGGTCGCCACCGTCCACGGCATTCCGGCAAATCCGATCAGCGTGGTTTCGTCCGGCAATTCGCGGCGCAGAATGCGCACGGTCTCGTAAATCGGGTTCAGCGTTTCGTGAATATCATCCTTGCCCACCAGCTTGTCGAAATCCGACTGGCTGCTGATCGTCGACAGGCGCGGACCTTCACCGGTGACAAACCACAGATCCGCCCCAAGGGCCTGTGGGACAAGCAGGATGTCAGCAAACAGGATAGCAGCGTCAAACCCGTAACGGCGGATGGGTTGCAAGGTCACTTCGGCGGCCAGTTCGGGGTTATAGCACAGCTTCAGAAAATCCCCGGCCTCGGCCCGTGTGGCGCGATACTCAGGCAGATACCGTCCCGCCTGGCGCATCATCCAGATGGGTGGTGTGGGCAAGGTTTCGCCCGCAAGTGCGCGTAGAATGGTCTTTTGCTGGGTCATGTGTGCGGGCCTTTCCTGTCGGCGTTTCAAGCGTGGTCCCTCACAGGCGGCAGGATGTCAAGCGCACGGGTGCCGCAGGCATGGACAGCCCCCATCTTCCATCGTAAACGAGGGGCATGACACATGCTTATCCGACCCCCGACGCCCCCCTGAAAATCGGCACACGTGGCAGCCCGCTTGCGCTGGCGCAGGCGCATGAGACCCGCCGCCGTTTGATGGCTGCCTTTGACCTGCCCGAAGCTGCGTTTGAGGTGGTGGTGATTCATACCACTGGCGATGACCGTGCGCTGATCGACGCCGACCGTCCGTTGAAAGAAGTGGGCAACAAGGGTCTGTTCACCAAGGAAATCGAAGAGGCGATGCTGGATGGTCGTATCGACATCGCGGTGCATTCGATGAAGGACATGCCCACCGAACAGCCCGAGGGGCTTGTTCTGGACTGCAACCTGCCGCGCGAGGATACGCGCGATGCTTTCGTATCGCTCAATTACCGGGCGATCAGCGACCTTCCGAAGGGGGCCGTGGTCGGTACCTCGTCCTTGCGCCGCAAAGCCCAGTTGCTGAACCGTCGTCCCGATCTTGAGATTGTCGAATTTCGTGGGAACGTTCAGACCCGCCTGAAAAAACTGGAAGACGGCGTGGCCGAGGCGACATTTCTTGCCATGGCGGGCCTGAACCGGCTGGGGATGGATGGTGTGCCGAAGACAGCTATTCCGACGGACGAGATGCTGAACGCGGTCGCCCAAGGTGCGATTGGCATCGAACGGCGTGCGGATGATATGCGCGTCAAAGACATGCTGGATGCGATCCACGACGTCGAAACGGGACAACGGCTGGCGGCCGAGCGTGCGTTCCTTGGGGCGTTGGATGGGTCGTGCGAAACCCCGATTGCCGCGCTTGCCACGCTGGAGAATGGCACGCTGACCCTGCGTGGGGAAATCCTGCGCACCGATGGGTCCGAGGCCGTATCGGATCAGATTTCCGGTCCGATCGCGGAGGGTCCGGCGCTGGGCCGCAAACTGGCCGAGGATTTGCTGTCGCGTGTCGGTGACGATTTCTTCGACTGGAGATAAGAAAAGGCCCGGCCGATTGACCGGGCCTGTTTCAGTCCTGCTTCAAAGGCGTTCGATGGCCAGCGCGATACCCTGACCGCCGCCAATGCACATGGTGATCAGGGCTTTCGATCCGCCGATCCGCTCCAGTTCATACAGCGCCTTAATGGTGATGATCGCGCCGGTCGCCCCCACCGGGTGCCCAAGGGCAATCGCGCCACCGTTCGGGTTCACGCGGGCCGGGTCCAGTCCCAACCCCTTGTTCACGGCGATTGCTTGCGCGGCGAAGGCCTCGTTCGATTCGATCACGTCGAAATCCGCCACCGTCAGCCCGGTTTTTGCCAACAGGTTTTCAACCGCCGGGACGGGGCCGATGCCCATCACCTCGGGCCGCACGCCTGCATGGCCATAGCCGATGATCCGTGCCATGGGTTTCAGCCCCGCTTTCTCTGCGGCGTCGGCACGGGCCAGTACCAGCGCACCCGCCCCGTCATTGATGCCTGACGCGTTGCCTGCAGTGACGGTGCCATCCTTCTGGAACACGGTGCGCAGACCGGCCAGGGCTTCGGCAGTTGTGGGTTTCGGATGTTCGTCACGGGCAAATTCGACCGTTTCGCGGCGCTGCTTGACCTCGATCGGGACGATCTGGCTGTCGAAATGGCCAGCCTCGATGGCAGCAGCAGCGCGTTTCTGGCTTTCAAGAGCGAAGGCATCCTGATCGGCGCGGCTGACGCCATGTTCGGCCGCGACGTTTTCCGCAGTCACACCCATGTGTCCAGTGCCAAATGGGCAGTTCAGCGCGCCCAGCATCATGTCCTGCGCGCCGGTGTCGCCCATCTTCTGCCCCCAGCGTGCTTGCGGCAGGATATAAGGGGCGCGGCTCATGCTTTCGGCACCACCGGCCACCCCGTAATCGGCATCACCCAGCATCAGGGATTGCGCGACCGAGACCACGGCTTGCAGCCCCGACCCGCACAGCCGGTTCACGTTCATTGCAGGCGTGGTGTCGGGAATGCCCGCTTCGATCATCGCGACCCGCGACAGATACATGTCGCGTGGTTCAGTATTGATCACATGCCCAAAGGCAACATGGCCGATCTGACCGGGTTCGACGCCTGCGCGAGTCATTGCCTCGCGTGTCACATGCGCGCCAAGGGCGCTGGGCGGGGTGGCGGCAAGGCTACCGCCAAACGTGCCGATGGCTGTGCGTGCGCCGCCAAGAATTACGATATCGGACATGAGAATCCCCCTGATTGATTGGTTCCGGGGTAAGGATCGCACGGTTGGGACGCTATTGTCGCCTCTGACGCTCCGTCAGACCGTCAGACGGGCGTGTTAGTCGGTGTGCTCGGGATCGTTCCCGGGCGTCTCGCGCTCCAATTTGGCAATCAGCGCGACGACGCGCTGGCGAAATGCTGTATCATCGTCGCCCAGAAGCGCCGACAATTGTGCCTCATAGGCATGGGCTATCGGTGTCAGCACCTCGATCATCTCGCGCCCTTTGGGGGTCAGGCTTAGTTCAACCAAGCGCCGATCCTGCGGATTGACCGTTTTGGTGACGTAACCCGCCGCCTCAAGCCGCGAAGCGGCGCGGCTGACCTTCGGTTTGTCCATGTCCACGCGTTCGTGAATTTCGCGCACGCTGACGCTGTCAGCCTGGCTAAGATGGGCCACCACACGCCATTCCGATACAGAAATCCCATAGGCTTTCCGGTAATGGCTGGAAAATCCGGCACTGACCCGGCTGGACAGTACCGCCAACTGATAAGGCAGGAAATCGTCAAGTTTAAATGAGGTCACGCGCGCACCTTTCGTCTTGTTCCCAGCAGGTTGCCCTTATCTGCAACGCAAGGCAAGTCACGCAGATCAGGTCCATTTCGCCAGGGGTGGAAGGCTCATCAAGACGGCATTGGCGTCGTGTCCAGTGGTCAGGCCGAACTTTGTGCCCCGGTCATACACCAGATTATATTCGGCATAGAGGCCGCGATGGATCAACTGCTTGTCCTTGTCAGCATTGTTCCATGGCGTGTCACAGCGGGCTTCCGTCACCGGCACGAAGGCGGGCAGGAAGGCGCGGCCAACATCCTTGGTAAAGGCAAAGTCGGCCTCCCAGTCGCCGGTGTTCAGATCGTCGTAGAATATCCCACCAACACCGCGCGCGCGGCCCCGGTGCGGGATAAAGAAATATTCGTCCGCCCAGGCTTTGAACTTGTCGTAATAGCTCAGGTCATGGCGCTGACAGGCAGCTTCCAACTGGCTGTGAAAATGTGCGGTGTCTTCGGCATATTCAATGCAGGGGTTCAGGTCTGCCCCACCCCCGAACCACCAGGCGTTCGGCGTCCAGAACATGCGGGTATTCATGTGAACGGCAGGGGTGTGGGGGTTTTGCATATGCGCCACAAGACTGATGCCAGAGGCCCAGAACCGCGGATCGTCCTCCATTCCCGGCACGCCACGGGCTGCCATGGCTTTCTGGGCTGATTTGCCCAAGGTGCCATAGACGGTCGAAATGTTGACGCCGACCTTTTCAAAGACGCGACCGCCGCGCAGGACGCTCATCAACCCGCCGCCGGCATCGGCACCATCGTCCGAGTTGCGGGTTGTTTCGCTGACCTCGAACCGTCCGGCAGGCTGGTTGGCAAAAGGCCCGGTGGTTTGCGTGTCTTCCAGACCTTCGAAGGCGGTGACGATCTGGTCGCGAAGGTCGCGAAACCAGGCACTGGCGCGGGCTTTTTGATCTTCCATCTTGTCGGTCATATTGAAGGCCTTTCCTAGTGATCTTCATCTGGGGAGGGGCTATCAGGAATTCCCCCTGCCGCAAAGTCGCGTTTTTGCTATGATACGGACCATGCCGATGTTTCGCCGCTAAGAACGAGGGACCATGCGCCTGTTTCCCATTGCTGCTGTGATAGTGCTTGTGACCGCGTGCCAGACCACCACGGCACCGGTGACGCAGGCTGGACCCGCCAAAGCCTTGCCTCAGGCCGGTTGTTCTGAAAGCGAGGCAAGGGAATATGCACAGATTGATCAGAGAATTGCTGTTCTGAACCGGCAAACGGCGCGTGGATATCGCACCAGTTCAACCGTCGTCCGCGTCGCCAACCCGTTGAAACTGTGTAAAGGCGTCGTGCCGCTTGTGTCGGTTTGCCTGCCCACACCCAAGCCGAAATCCACGCTGCCGACCTATCAGGAACATCAGGCTATGAAAAAAGAGATGAAAACCCTGAAGTCACGCAAGGCGGCGCTGTCGGCCTGCGCCAAGTGATCTGGACTTAGTGGGCCGGGTTGCCGACGGCGTCCAGCAGGCTGCGCCCGCCATCGACGGTCAGGATGTGTCCGGTCATGAACCCGGCCCCTTCGGAGGACAGGAATTGCACCGCTTCTGCCACTTCGTTTGCCGATGCGATCCGGCCCAGGGGCGTGCCTTCGATGATATCCGCACGCGTCTCACCCGCTTCGCGGATCGTGTCGCGCAAACTGGCGCTCATCACCGAACCGAAGGCAACGGCGTTCACGCGTATGCGATTAGAGGCCAGCGCGACCGCAAGCGAACGGGTCATCTGATCCAGCGCGGCGCTGGCAATCGAATAGGCCATCAGCCCCGGCTGCGTGCGGCTGGCGGCGATGGACGAAAGGTTCACAATCGCCCCAAGCGGTGCACCCTGTTCGCTATCCCCCAGATCGTCACCCTGCTGTATCATCCGTTTGGCGACCAGTTGACTTAACCTCAGGCTGGTCATCAGGTTCTGATCCAACAGGATTTGCACCGCCTTGTTGTCGGCGTCCAGCGGATCGGTCAACATGACCTGCCGCGAGGCATTCACCAAGATGTCGACGCGTTCGAACGCGTCGATGGTGGCCGAAAGAAGATTGGCGATGGTCAGTTTCTCGCGCAAATCACCCGCGAAGATACGCGTGTTCGACGGTTCGTCCGTGTCACTGTCGGGGTTCGGCCCCCATTCGTCCAGCAGCCGCGCCTCGTCGATGTCGGCGCAGATGACATTGGCGCCGTTGTCGGCAAAATGGCGAGCGATCGACAAGCCGATGCCATTGGCGGCACCTGTGATGATGGCAGTCTTGCCAGCGATGGAAAAGGACATATGTGCCTCCTGATTCCCGGTGAACCTAACTGATCCTAGCGCCGTGTGCGACGGGGCTTTACGCCGCTGAGCAGCTTGAACCCCGGCGTGCCGCCCAGATCTTCGACGGTGTTGAATTGTTCGGCCAGCGTGTCTTCATAGGGCAGGTGGCGGTTGGCAACCATGACGAAGCGCCCTGATGGGGTCAGCATCGTGGCAGCGGATCGGATGAAAGCCCGCCCGAGGTTCGGGTCGCCAGCGCGTCCGGTGTGAAATGGCGGGTTCGAAATAACCACGTCATAGGGTTGAGGCGGTTGAAACTGCGTGGCATCACCCCAGACAAAATTGGCGCGCGCATCGTCAAGGTTCAGTCTGGCGCAGTCCAGCGCGACCAGATCCGCTTCGATCAGATCAAGCGATGTGACGCCTGATCGTTGAAGAATATGTCGCGACAGATATCCCCAGCCAGCGCCCAGATCGGCCACACGTCCCGAAATGGTCTCCGGCATGGCTTCGGCCAGAGCAGCCGAACCCTTGTCGATCCCATCGGCGGAAAACACACCGGGACGGGTGATGAAGCCGCCCTCCAGCCGCGTGTCGGCGGCGGTCCAATCGGTGACGTCGGCGGCGTCGAACCAGACCAGTTTGCCATGTGCCTTGGACAGCGTCCCAAGCAGGTTTGCCTTTTTCCTGATCGCTTTTAGCAGGCTGTCCATGCCGTCGGTCTTTTGCCCGTCAAGCAGAACCAACCCGTCGCCCGTCGCTTTCGAAGCCGCAGCGATCCACGCTTGGGCCTGTGGTTTTGATCGTGGGGCGCAGACCAGTGCGGCGGCAAATCCGTGGTTGGGCATGAGGGAAACCGTATCGAATCCCCGAGATGTCCAGTGGGCATGATCCGGAAAAAAGTGGCTGTAGACGGTCACGCGGTCCTTCGGCAAAGCCGACAGATCATGTTGCGCGCCGGGGCCAATCACCAGAAGCCGGCCATCCTGCGGTAGCGACATAGCGCCATCGCGCAGGGCAAGGGTCAATCTTGTGTGAAGCATGGCGGTTGCCGCTGGCGCGGCTACTCCTTTTCCATGGTGCACTGAAGCGGGTGTTGATGTTCGCGGGCCAGATGCATCACCTGCGTTACCTTGGTTTCCGCAACCTCGTGCGAGAAAACACCGACCACCGCCAGCCCTTTCTTATGCACGGTCAACATAAGCTCGAACGCTTGTGCGTGGTTCATCCCGAAGAACCGTTCAAGTATCATGACGACAAACTCCATCGGCGTGAAGTCGTCGTTCAAAATCAAAACCTTATACATCGGTGGCCGCTTGGTCTTCGGTTTCGTGACCACCGCAAGGCCTGCATCGCCGTCATCGGCATCGTCGCCTTGAGACATGATGAAGGGCAGTTTGGCCATGTGGGCGTTGCTCCGATTGCTATGATTGGGCCGCTTGGCACACAGAATATATTGCCGTTACCGCCAAAGAAAAGGGGCAAGGCGCCGGGTCTAGGTAAAGCCACATACAAAATGGACGGCAAAGTCACAACAATTGGTTTCGATGTCGACGATGCACTGTGACACAACGCTGCGTTGCAAGAAAAAACACACAGGGGTTCTGGTTCGCATTGGGCTGTCTGATCCCAGATATAGGCGCGAAATCAGTGCCCGACACAACATCTGCGGTCCGTGTCCCATGAGCCACGAAGTAGCGCATTGAAAATAAGGTGTTTTCTCGCGCGCGATCTTCGTGTTACGCTGAAAAAAACAAATCAGCCGGACAAAAGATCCAGGCGATTGAGGCAGAAAAGGTGGACGACGTGCAACTACGTCCGTGGCAGTGGGCCCGTTATGGGCTGTTTCTTGCAGTGACTATCTGTATCGTGCAATTTGCGCCCAGTCGTGCGCAAGCCGCGCCCTATGCGGCGATGGTAATTGATGCGCGCACCGGCGAGGTGCTTCATTCGCGCAATGCAGATACACAGCTTCATCCCGCATCCCTGACCAAGATGATGACGCTTTACATCGCGTTCGAAGCGATCAAGCGCGGTGAGATCTCGCCCGACACGGTGGTGACGATCACCGGTAAAGCGGCTGCCGAGCCACCGTCAAAACTGGGATTGCGTACAGGCCAGAAAATCAAGTTCCGGTACCTGATCCGTGCGGCGGCAGTGAAGTCGGCCAATGACGCGGCCACCGCCATTGGCATCGCGATTTCAGGGTCCGAAGCAGCATTTGCCCGTCGGATGAACCGGACCGCAAAAGCACTGGGCATGACGCGGACGCATTTCAAGAACGCCCATGGTCTGACCGAAAGCGGCCACCTGTCCACCGCGCGTGACATGACCACGCTGGGGCGTCACCTGTTTTTCGATCACCCTCAATACTACAACCTGTTCTCACGCATCACGACCGATGCGGGGATGCGGGCGGTGTCGAACACCAACCGCCGTTTTCTGAGCAGCTACAAGGGCGCTGACGGGATCAAGACCGGCTATACTCGTGCGGCAGGGTTCAACCTTGTCGCATCTGCCGAACGCGGGTCCGAGCGGATCATCACAACAGTGTTTGGGGGCAGTTCCACAGCATCGCGCAATGCGAAAGTCGCTGAACTGATGGATCTTGGTTTCCGGCGTGCACCGAGCCGTGCGCCGATACGCAAACCGTCCTTGCCTGTTTACGCCAGTGTCGATCCAGAAACCGCCGAACCAGGCGGGGCAGGCAAAACCATTCGTCTGGTTAGGGCGGTCAAGCACAGCCCACGCCCGACGCCGCGCCCGATCACACAGGATCCCGCAGCGCAGGCGCAGCTTGCGGCTTTGACCGAAAGCATCAAGGACGCCGTTGTAACCGCAATCGCCGAGCCAGAGGAAGAGCCGGCAGTGGTGGCGGAAGTGACCCCCGAACAGCCGACCGAGACATCTGAGCCTGCTGCCGAAATCGTTGTGGCCGCCGTACCAGCGCCGCCAGTCAAACCAGTGACCACGCAGCCCGTGATCACGTCGACTGCTGCACCTGTGACCGCGCAAGCTGTGTCTGTCGCTGCTCCGGTAACAGTTGCGCCGCCGCCTGCGCGTCCGGCGGCAATTGTTCTGACGTCGCTGCAACCCCAGACCGATACGGCTGCCGAGCCGGAAGTTGTCACCCGGATGTCCACCTCGGGCGGTCGCCACTGGGCAATCAATGTGGGTGTTCTTGGTTCCCGCTATCAGGCCGAGCGCACATTGCTGAAAACCGCGTTGAAAGAGATCGACACGCTGGACGAAGCCCTGCGTAAAGTTGTGCGCCGGTCCAACGGTTGGCACGCAAACTTCGTGGGCATGTCCGAGGCTCAGGCTGATCTGGCCTGTCGTCGGTTGAACGCCCGCAACACGCGCTGCAAAGTTCTGGGGCCGTCCTAAATTGCGGCTTCGGCGCTAGTCCGACGCTCCTGCCACTGCTTCGATGTCGAAGGCTGCGGCCATCAGGGCGCGGGTATAGTCGGTTTGCGGGGCGTCAAAGATTTGATCTGCCGGCCCGCTTTCCACCACATCACCTGCGCGCATGACCAGCACCTTGTGCGAAAGCGCGCGCACCACGCGCAGATCGTGCGAGATAAACAGATAGGCCAGCCCGTGCTTCTTCTGCAACTCGCGCAGCAAATCGACAATCTGCACCTGCACGGTCATATCCAGCGCTGATGTCGGCTCGTCCAGAACCAGAAGTTTGGGGCGCAGGATCATCGCCCGTGCAATCGCGATGCGCTGACGTTGCCCGCCCGAAAACTCGTGCGGGTAGCGGTCCATCGTGGCGGGGTCCAACCCAACCTCGATCATGATCTCGGCGACCATCTCGCGCCGATCACGTCCTGGCTCCAGCCCATGAACGGACAGGCCTTCCGCGATGATTTCCTCAGCGGTCATGCGCGGAGAAAGCGAGCCATACGGATCCTGAAAAACGATCTGCATATCGCGACGCAAAGGCTGTAACTGGCGTGATTTGCGGCCCTGAATATCCTCGCCCAGAAACACCACGGGTCCGTCCGAGCTGATCAGCCGCATCACGGCCAGCGCCAAAGTGGTCTTGCCAGACCCGCTTTCGCCAACGATCCCGACGGTTTCCCCCGCCCGAACCGCAAAACTGGCCGCATTCACCGCCTTCACATGCCCGACCGTGCGGCGTAGCAGACCACGTTGAATGGGGAACCAGATACGCAGGTCCTTGGTGTGGGCGATCTCGGGCGCGTCCTCGGGAACGGGATCGGGGCGGCCCTGTGCCTCGGCATTGATCAGGGTGCGGGTATAGTCGTGGCGGGGATTGGCGAACAGGTCAGCTGTCGGCCCTTCCTCGACGATCACGCCGTCCTTCATCACGCAAACCCGATCGGCGATTTTGCGCACGATCCCCAGGTCGTGGGTGATGAACAGAAGGCTCATCCCCTCGCTGTCTTTCAGATCCGACAGCAGGTCAAGAATCTGCGCCTGAATGGTCACATCCAGCGCGGTGGTGGGTTCATCTGCGATCAGAAGCTCCGGCCCGTTGGCCAGCGCCATGGCGATCATCACGCGTTGGCGCTGCCCACCAGACAGCTGGTGCGGATAATGTGCCAAGCGTGTTTCCGCGTCGCGGATGCCGACCTTGTTCAGAAGCTCAAGAATACGGGCGCGCACCGCGTCGCCTTTCAGCCCCTGATGCAATTCAATCGACTCGGTCAATTGTTTTTCGATCGTGTGCAGTGGGTTCAGCGACGTCATAGGCTCTTGAAAAATGAAGCTGATGTCATTGCCACGCACGTCGCGAAGTTCTGAGGGCGATGCGCCGATCATCTCGCGCCCGTCATAGGTGATCGACCCACTGATCTGGGCGCTGTCTGGCAGAAGCGAGACTGTGGACAAAGCCGTGACCGACTTACCGGACCCGCTTTCACCCACGATGGCGACGGTTTCGCCCTTGCCAACCTCAAAGCTCACGCCCCGCACGGCAGGGTGGAGCTTGCCATCCTGACGAAAGCCGACATTCAGGTCTTTGACGTGCAGAACGCTCATTGGAAAGTCTTTCGCGGGTCAAACGCATCGCGCACGCCTTCGAAGATGAAGACAAGCAGCGACAACAGGATCGAGAAGGTCAGGAAGGCGGTAAAGCCCAACCACGGCGCTTGCAGGTTGGCCTTGGCCTGCCGGGTCAGCTCGCCCAATGACGGGGCCGACGATGGCAGGCCGAAGCCCAGAAAGTCCAGCGTGGCAAGGGTCGAGATCGTGCCGGTGATGATGAACGGCAGCATGGTCAGCGTGGCGACCATCGCGTTGGGCAGCACATGCCGGAACATGATCACCCGGTTCGACACACCCAGCGCGCGGGCAGCACGGACATATTCGAAGTTCCGGGCGCGCAGGAATTCGGCGCGCACCACGCCCACCAGCGCGGGCCAGCCGAACAGAACGGTCACAAAGACCAAAAGCCAGAAACTTCGCCCGAGGATCGCGAACAGGATGATGATCACGTAGAGCGAGGGCGTTGAGCTCCAGATTTCCAGTATCCGTTGGAAAATAAGATCCACCCAACCGCCGAAATAGCCTTGCACCGCCCCGGCGGCAATGCCGATCAGCGAGGTCAGGACGGTGACGACGATGGTGAAGAACACCGACAACCGAAAACCGTAGATGACCCGTGCGGCTACATCACGCGACGTGTCGTCAGTGCCCAGAATGTTCTGGCTGGTGGGGGCGGATGGCACGGCCCCGCCCGTGTCCACAATGGTGGTGTAGCTATAGGGGATCGGTGGCCAGAGCAGCCAGCCTTTGTCGATTTCGGTCCCGTTCACCATGCCCGTTCCAGCCTGCGCGATCACGTCCTCTGGTTCGTCCCAGCAATCCTCGAGCCCGCCGGATGTGATCAGGCATTGGACCTCGATATCGTTGTAATTCGCCTCGGTTCTGAAATCGCCGCCGAAGGTGGTTTCTGGGTAGAACTTAAAAATAGGCGCATAGAGTTCGCCCTGATAGCTGACGAGGATAGGTTTGTCGTTGGCGATGAACTCGGCCAGAAGCGACAGGCCAAACAGGATGCAGAACAGGATCAGCGACCAGAACGCCCGGCCGTTGCGGCGGAAGTTGCGCCAGCGGCGCTGGTTCAGGGGGGAAAGCGCCATGATCAGACCTCGCGCCCTTCAAAGTCGATGCGCGGATCGACAAAGACATACATGAGGTCAGACAGGATGCCGATCAGAAGGCCGATCAGGCCAAAGACGAACAGGGTGCCGAAAATGACGGGGTAGTCGCGCTGCAATGCAGCCTCGAACCCCAGACGGCCCAAACCGTCCAGCGAGAACAGCGTTTCGATGATCACGGAGCCGCCAAAGAAGACGCCAAGGAACACGGCGGGAAAGCCCGCGATCACGATCAACATCGCGTTGCGGAAGACGTGACCATACAAGACGCGGTGCTCGGCCAACCCCTTGGCGCGGGCAGTGACGACATATTGCTTCTTGATCTCGTCCAGAAAGCTGTTCTTGGTCAAAAGGGTCAGCGTCGCAAAGCTGGCGATGGTTGAAGCGAAAACTGGCAGAGTGATGTGCCAGAAATAGTCGATGATCTTGCCCCAAAGGCTCAGCTCGCTCCAATTGTCTGACGTCAGGCCGCGCAGCGGGAACCATTGCAGGTATGACCCGCCCGCGAACACCACCAACAGAAGGATGGCGAACAGGAAGCCCGGTATCGCATAGGCCACGATGATCACGCCCGAGGTCCAGGTGTCGAATTTTGATCCGTCACGCACCGCTTTGCGCACCCCCAGCGGGATCGAGATGATATAGGCGATCACTGTGGACCAAAGCCCCAGCGTGATCGACACGGGCAGCTTCTCTGCCACCAGCTCGAACACACCGATAGATCGGAAATAGCTTTCACCGAAGTCGAACCGGATATAGTTCCAAAGCATGTTGAAGAACCGTTCGACGGGCGGTTTGTCGAAGCCAAATTCTTTCTCCAACTCAGCAATGAACTCAGGCGGTAGTCCACGCGCACCCAGATAGCGTTCGTCGCCACCACCACTTGCGCCAGCATCCCCGCCACCGCCTGCAATCGTCGCGAACACGTCGCCCTCACCTTCCATCTGGGCGATGATCTGTTCAATCGGGCCACCGGGAACGAATTGGGTCAGGGTGAAGTTGATCACCATGATCCCAAACAGGGTCGGGATAATCAGAAGAAGCCTGCGCAGAATATATGCGCCCATTTGGGTCTCGCTCTCTTATTCGTGCCTCGGTCGTGCGCGCGGATCAGCGCAGCACGCCGTCTGCCTTCAGTTTTTCTGCTTTTTCCGCGTTAAACCACCAAAAGTCCAGATAGCCCAGATCATACGGGGGCAGGGGGTCGGGGTGCTCGAACTGGTCGTAATAGGCAACGGTATGCTTGTTCTTGTACCATTGTGGCACCATGATCCGCATCGCTCGCATCACACGGTCCAGCGCCTTGGTGGCGACCACAAGCTCGTCCTTGGTGTTGGCGTTGCGAATGATTTCGATCAGGGCATCGACTGCCGGATCGGCCACGCCCGGCGAGTTGAACACGGATACCGCGGCTTCGGTCGACCCGAACGCCTGGTCCAGGTTGCTGCCGGGTTCGTTCCCGAAGGCCAGGCTGTCGGTGATGATGTCATAGTCAAACGCATAGCGGCGATCGACAAATTGCGAGGTGTCGACACGGTTCAGGACGGCATCAACACCGATTTTGCGCAGGTTTTCCACATAGGGCGTGATCACCCGGTCAAACGTGGGTGAGTAGGTGAGAAATTCGACCTTTAGCGTTTTTCCATCGGCGTTGCGGCGCATCCCATCATCGCCAACCGACCAGCCGGCCTCCTCAAGCAAAAGCGACGCTTTGCGGGCGTTTCGCCGGTCAAACTGCTTGTCGCCTGATGTCGGCGCCATGATCGCTTCGCCCAACGCTCCTTCGGGCAATGCTTCACTCAGCGGCTCCAGCAGGGCCAACTCCTCGGGCGACGGAAGGCCGGTCGCCTCCAGATACGAGTTTTCCGCGAAGCTGTTTACCCGCTCGTAAATTCCATAAAACAGCGCCTCGTTCGACCACTTGAAGTTAAACATCAGGCCAATAGCTTCACGGACACGAATGTCCTGAAACTTTTCGCGCCGCAGATTGAAGACGAAGCCCTGACCCGATGCTTGATTGCCGTCATGCAGTTCTGCCTTGATCACCTTTCCGTTCTTCACCGCGGGGAAATCATAAGACGTTGCCCATTCCTTCGAGCTGTTTTCGACACGGAACGTGTAGCTGCCGGACGAAAAACCCTCCATCGCGGCGTTGGCGTCTGCAAAATACTCGATCCGGATCGTGTCGAAGTTCCAGCGCCCGATATTGATCGGCAAATCTGCGCCCCAGTAATCCGGGTTGCGCTTGTACACGATACTCTGGTTGATTTTGTAGCTGTCCAGCGCATAGGGGCCGGTGGCCACGGCCTGCTCCAGACGGCTTTCGTCCAGGCGCGCACCTGTTTTTTCAAACCATGCCTTTGACAGGACGGGGGTTGCACCCGCTTGTCCGATACGGTCGCGGACCGACGAGTCGGCATGAAAAGTGAATTTGACCTTGTGCGTGTCCAATGCCTCGACATTGGCAATGATCCGGCTGACCCCTTCGCGAAAGCTGACCAGGCCCTGTTCCATGAACAGGTTATGCGTGAAAACCACATCGTCGGCAGTGACCGGCGTGCCATCGACAAAACGGGCTTCCGGCCGCAGGGTGAAGATGACCCAACTTTCATCCTCGGGATATTCCAGGCTTTCGGCCAGCAAACCATAATCGGTGCCAACCTCGTCTGCGGTGCTGGTCATAAGACGTTCAACATTGCTGGACGCCAGCGCCCCCGGAACGCCTTTGCGCGCAAAGGGATTGAAGCTGTCGAACGTTCCGGCCGAGGACGAAATGACAATCTCGCCACCTTTGGGTGCGTCCGGGTTTACGTAATCCAGATAGGCGAAGTCGGGCCCGTATTTTGGTGTGCCGAAATAGGAATAGGCATGAGATTTAATGGTGGTCTCTGCAAATGCGAGCAGCGGTGAGAACAACAGCACCGACGCGACCAGCAAGCCCCAGAAAGCCTGCATGCTGGTGTTAGATACGGGGGCGATGGTGCGTGTCGGGGCTGGCTTCATCTGGATCTCCTTCAGCGGAACGACGAAAATCGTTTTTTCCAAGCTAAAGGGGCTGCCGGATAAACTGCAAGGCGCGATTTGGTGATCTGGCCGAGATCACGCAGAATTGGTGGTTCATCGCAAAGAAAAAGGCCGCCCCTGCTTGGAGCGGCCCAATAAGCCCAAACCCATGGATATGTCAGCGATCAGCCGCCGATGGTTTGAAGATAGGCAATCAGATCCGCGCGATCTTCTTCTTTCTTCAAACCGGCAAATGTCATCTTGTTGCCCGGCGCATAGGCTTTCGGGTTGGCAAGCCACTCGTTCAACTCGTCCGGTCCCCAGTTGCCGCCGTGTCCGGCCAGCGCATCGGAGTAGTTGAAACCGTTCACCCCACCGACAGCACGGCCCACGACACCAAACAGGTGCGGTCCGGTGCCATTGGCGCCGTCTTCCAGCTTGTGACAGGCGCGGCATTTGCCCCAGACCTTTTCACCTTTGGCAGGATCAGCAGCGGCCAGAAGGTCGGCAAACGGTACGGCCTCTTCTTCTTCCTCGGCTTCGCCGCCATCTGTTTCGGTTGCGATCATGTAACCGGTCGCTACGTGTTCCTCGTCCCCACCGTGGCCACCGGCTGAGGTCGAATACAGGCTGTCTGCTGCCCAAGAGCCCAGCAGGAAGAACAGGAGGGCGCCGATTACAGCAGCCCCGGCTTTCGTCATTGTCATTGTGTCGAACATGTCGCGTTCCGTCTCATCCAAAGTCAAAAGCCTTCTAGCCGCTTCCATTGCTATGTTTCAAGCGATATGAGGCGCGACGTGTTGCACTTTAACGCTAACCGGCAAAAGGGGGCCGCGAAATGACCAGCCGTATCGCCTTTCAGGGGGAATCTGGCGCGTATTCGCACGAGGCCTGTCTCGCTGCCCGTCCCGATCTTGATCCGATGCCCTGCGAATCCTTTGAAGAAGTGATCGCGGCAGTGCGCAGCGGCGCGGCTGAACAGGCCATGCTGCCCATCGAGAACACAACCTATGGCCGGGTCGCCGATATTCACCGTCTGTTACCCGAAAGCGGGCTGCACATTCTGGATGAGGCTTTCGTTCGTGTTCGTATCAGCCTGCTGGGACTGCCAGGGACCAAGATAGACGACATCAAGACCGTGCGCGCCCATATGGTGTTGATCCCGCAATCGGCGGCGTTCCTGAAAAGCCATGGCATTCGCGGGGTTTCTGCAGCCGATAGCGCGGGGGCGGCAGCGCGGCTTGCCCGAACCAAAGCCGAGGGCGAGGGGGTGCTTGCCTCGGCTCTTGCAGCCGACATATATGGGTTGGAGGTGCTGGCCGAGGACGTAGAAGACCACGGCCACAACACCACACGCTTCGTGATCATGGGACGCGAAGCCGATCATGCGCGCCGTGGCGATCACGGTATGATGACAACCTTCGTGTTCGAAGTGCGTAACATCCCGGCGGCCCTTTACAAGGCGATGGGCGGGTTTGCGACCAATGGTGTCAACATGACCAAGCTGGAAAGCTATATGGTGGACGGGTCCTTCACCGCCACGCGGTTTTATGCCGACATTGAGGGTCATCCCGACGACCGCCCGGTTCAGCTTGCATTAGAAGAACTGGCCTATTTCACATCGACGCTTGATATTCTTGGGGTCTATCCACGCGATCCGGCCCGCGACTGATCGGTTGCGGATCAGCGAATCGGATGAACCGTTGTGCGATAGCGGTCTTCGATGGATTGCGCATAGCTCGCCACGCGTTTGCGATAGCGTTTCACCAGGGATGCGCGCGCCAGTTTCATAGATTGCAGCAGCAGGCGTGCGGGTATGGACTTGGGCCGCATGTCGATGCTCATTATCATACGTGTGCGGTTGCGGGACAGCGACATAAGCTCGACCTCGACCGTCGCCTCGATCCCCGAGACTTTCGAGAACAGTTCGATCTGATGCGGCGCCTCATAGGTTTTCAACAGCATGTCCGCGGTGCGCGTGCGATTGCGAAACGGAAATGAAGCGTGCCACGTCATACCCTGACCCGGCGAGGTAAGATTGTCGGTGCGTGTGACCTCTGCCCCGCGACGCATCGCCGCCCGCTCGATGCCGTCAAAATCTGAAACCGCCTCGAACACCTGCTCCAAAGTGGCCTCTATATCTTCGCGGGTCTTGAACTTCATGCGGGGTCTTTCTGGTTTCGGACGCTCTTTGACGGTTTGTCGTCTTAATCAAGCCGGTCTGCAAGCCAGTTTGACAAGAGAAACTGCGCGATTGAGCCCTTTCTGGCGGGCAACATATCAGGGTTTTGCCCGGCGAACACCTCCAGCATTTCCTCGCGGCTAACCCAATGCGCCTCTTCCAGTTCGTTGGGATCGAGGGTGATCTCTGTCGTCGTTGCCAACCCATGTGTGCCGATCATCAAGGATGATGGATAGGGCCAAGGCTGGGACGCCAAATAGCCGACGGCACCCACGCGCACCCCGGTTTCTTCGAACACCTCGCGTCGGGTCGCGGCTTCGATGGTTTCCCCCGGCTCCATGAAGCCGGCCAACAGCGAAAACATACCTGTGGGCCACAGGGCATTGCGCCCGACCAGAACCGCGTTGCCATGCGTAATCAGCATGATGACCACCGGATCCGTGCGTGGAAAATGGGGCCGTGCACAATTCGGGCAATCCCGTTGCCAACCACCCAGCACCGGCACGCTTTGGGTTCCGCAATTGGCGCAGAACCCATGGATGCGATGCCATTCCAGAATGCTGCGCGCGGTGGCGGCGATCTCGGCTTCCAACGGAGTGAGCTGCGCCATGACACCGCGCAGTTCAGCAAACCCCTGTGTGTCGGGCGTGTTTGGAAAGTGCTGCCATGTCTGGTCAACGAAGGCGCCGGGGTCAGGCGTATCCCCTTCAGCGGTCCAATCCGAGACATCTACAGCAAATATCGGGCCATCGGCATCGCGGCCCAGGAACACCAGCTGATCTTGTCGTGAACACAGTTGTTCGTGGTCCAGCCCCAGAAAAGCCAGCGCAATGTGAGGGCCTTGCCCACGTTCAAACAACGGTTTTCCGCGCCATATAGGAAGGATGCGAGCTGTCTGGGCCAGCCTTTGCAGCTTTGCGCTGTCGGTTCGCAGCTCGGCAGCACGGTCCAGAAGCCCTGTGCCGAAAGTGACCTGTTCGGCAATTTTCATGCCCACCTCAATCCCGTTGTTTGTGGGCACGCTAGCAGGACATTGCCCGTTTGACACCAGCATTTGCAACAGGTGCGGAAAAGCACGTTAAAGTTGCAAATGATGGCTTCCAAAACACCTTTGAATGTTTTTCAATGGGTTGGCGAGAATTCCGAAGTGAACACCCCTTAGCAGGCAGGAGGGTCATAGGTGTCGACGCATATGGAGCAAATGTCCGGCTGCAAGGACATGATCCGCGCCCGGTTGCGCATTCTTGCCACCACCGATCTTCACATGCACATCCTGCCCTATGACTACTTGTCTGACCGACCGGTGGAAGGTTGGGGGTTGACCAATACAGCCCAGCTTATTGCCGATGCGCGCGCCGAAGAGCCGAATACGATCCTTTTGGACAATGGGGACTTTCTGCATGGTACGGCCATGGGTGATCTGGTGGTCGAACAATATCGCGCGACAGGCGAGGCCGATGCCCCCGCCGTGCATCCGATGATCGCTGCCATGGATCATCTTGGATATGATGCAGCAACATTGGGCAATCACGACTTCGATCGTGGAGTCGAAGTCTTGTTCGATGCAATTGAGCAAGCAGAATTTCCTATTGTCTCCGCCAATACGATCATGCGGCGGGCTGCAACACCCTTGCAGGACGCCACGCTTGTGCCGCCCTTTGCCATGCTGACCCGCAAGATTGTCGACACTACAGGCGTCGAGCGGGATATCCGCATCGGCGTGATCGGATTTCTTCCTCCGGGGTCGCTGAAACTTGGACACAATTCAGGCACCGCGCCGCAGACGCGCGATATCATCCAAACCGCCCGGGCCTTTGTGCCGTATCTGAAAGCGCGCGGGGCGGACATTATCGTGGCGCTGGCGCATTCGGGGTTGGGCGACGATACATATGTCGAGGGGATGGAAAACGCGTTGCTTCCATTGTCGCAGGTGGCAGGGATCGACGCGATTGTCGGCGGGCATTCCCATCAGGTTTTTCCGGAATTGGGCACGGGCGCAGTCGGACCGGACGGGCTATGCGAAGAACTGAACCATGTGCCAACCATCGTTCCCGGCTTTTGGGGGTCGCATCTTGGGGTGATCGACCTTGATCTGACGCATGATGGAACCCGGTGGTCCGTCGCGGCGGGTCGGGCCGCGTTAAGAAAGGTCACGGGGGGTGGGGAAACATGCGCGCCGCCCAGGACGCCCAAGCAGTTTCCGAACTGGGTTCAAGAACTGCATGAAAGCACGCTTGACCATATGCGTACGCCGATTGCGCGCTGTGCAAAGGATCTGGATAACTTCTTTGCGTTGGTTGGGGGAGATCATGCGACCCGCCTTGTGCAAGAGGCGATGATTGCCCACGCCAAAAAGTTCCAGGCTGACACGCTTGATTGGGATCTTCCTATTCTGGCCTCCAGCGCGCCGTTTAAGTCCGGGGGGTTGGCCGGGCCGAACTACTATTCCAATGTGCCGGCGGGACAAGTGACCCAGCGGTGCTTGTCCGATCTGTATGTGTTTCCCAACGAGCTGACCTTGATCCGGGCCACCGGCGCCTATCTGAGAAACTGGCTTGAGCGATCCGCGAGCCTGTTCAATCAGGTGCGTCCGGGCGAGCGGTCCGTTCAGTTGAAGGATGATGGAACGCCGGGTTATCTGCTCGAGTCGGTGCTGGGACTGACGTATCAGATTGATCTCAGCCAACCGGCACGGTTTACGACGGACGGGGTGGTTTCGGGGTCGAACGGCGGACGCATCGTCGATCTGCGACACAACGGACGCCCGGTCCGCGATCAAGATCGGTTTCTGCTGGCAACCAGCAATTTTCGGGCGTGTGGCGGCGGCGGATACCCGGCCGTTCCCGAAGATCGGGTTGTTGACATACCCCCGTTAACCATCCGCGATGTGCTGAAAGACTTCGTGCGGCAGGCGGGTTTGGTGGATGTTTCAACCGATCCGATCTGGCGGTTCAGCAAGGTCGCTGGGTCCAGCATTCGGTTCAAGTCGTCACCTGCGGCCTGCAGGTCGCGGGCGAACTATCCCTGGTTGCCCATCCGTTGCGTGAATACGTGCGACGACCGGGGGTTTGCACATTACGAGATGGAACTCTGAGGCTTGCATCGCTCAAAGCTGCCTCATATATGAGGGTCGAGAGGTTGGCGCGGGCAGGCGCCTCGCCAATCTGGTCAGGTCCGGAAGGAAGCAGCCACAACGAGCCCCGCTTGGGTCGTGTTCAGCCTCTCACCCAGTTTCGATTGTAAGGCAATTGAAACACCGACAGGCGAAACGAAGTTTACCAGGCCTGAACATCAAGAAAGACCCGCTGAAGATGCAGGTCAATGAACGGAGGGAAATTATGATTGTCGCCACCCCCCTTCGGGCAGGAATTTGCTAAGCGGGTATATCCCCCTTCTGCCTGAACACGCACATCCCAAGCCGCTTTTGCGCGCGGGGTGAAATGCCATGCTGAAACAGGCAAACCAATGACATATCAATTGACGGACCTTGGATGGTCTTCCTTTTTTCAATCCCAGTGCGATGACACGGCTGGGCTGACCCCTTATCGACTGGCGGAAATTCATCGAAGCCGGATGAATGCGCTGGGCGCGGCCGGAGAGGTGACGCTGACATCGCCTAAACTGGCGGCGGGCGAACTGGCGGTGGGCGACTGGGTGCTGGCCGACCCTGAAATGCGCATACAGCAGGTATTGGAGCGGAAATCTCTGCTACAACGGCGCGCCGCGGGGACGGATGCTCAGACCCAGTTGATCGCGGCGAATGTGGACACGCTGTTCATCGTGACCTCGTGCAATGACGACTTCAATATTGCCCGGATCGAACGGTTTCTGGCCCTGGCGCACGAGGCAGGATGCTATCCCGTGTTGGTGCTGACCAAGGCCGATTTGTGCGACGATCCCCGCCAATACGAAGCCCAGGCTCAGACGCTGGATCCGATGCTGACAATCCTGACCGTGAATGCACGGGATTCAGATGCCATCGAAACCTTGGCCGCGTGGTGCAAGCCACCACAGACAGCGGCGTTCATCGGGTCGTCAGGTGTGGGGAAAACCACCCTGACAAATGGTTTGACCGGGGGCGATGCTGCGACCGGCGGTATTCGAGAAGATGACGCCAAGGGGCGGCACGTGACCACGGCGCGCAGTATGCATCCCATGCAAAACGGCGGCTGGATCATCGACATGCCGGGGATGCGCGCCTTGCGTCTTCTGGACACGCGCGAAGGTATCGACAGCGTTTTTGACGATCTGGCCGAACTGGAAACGCAATGCCGGTTTTCCGACTGCGCCCACGAGACCGAACCGGGTTGCGCCGTGCGGGCTGCGATTGACGCCGGAGAGCTGGACCCTGATCGTCTGGCGCGCTGGCGCAAACTGCGCGCGGGCGAGGCCAAGAACACCGAAACCATCGCGGAAAGCCGGGCACGGGAGCGCAAGTTCTCGAAGATGGTGAAGGGGGTCGTGAAGTCATCCGGTAAGCGGAAAGGTCGCTGAAGCGGAGGGGCCTTGCCCCTCTGCGCGATGCGCATTCACCCCAGGATATTTTCGGCCAGAAGAAACCGGGATCAGGACGTTGGGTGCATTGCCCAGTGCAACTGTTCCCGGGTCTCGACGGCGCAGGGGCGCGCGCGGCGCAGGCGGGACAGGGCTGCATCCGGGTCTTCACCCATGTCGACCATCAGGCGCAAAAGGATCATGCCGGATCGCCCGCAACCGCCCTTGCAATGGGCGAGGACTTTGCCGCCTTTGGAAAGCAGATGTTGAGCATGTGCAGAGAGTTTGTTCCAGCGGTCGCTGGTTTCCCGGTCTGGTGCGCCGAAATCGAAGATGGGCAGGTGGTGCCACGCAATGCCGGTCTTGGTCAGGTCAGCCTGCAGGCTGGACGCGCCATGTGCGGCCATTTCGGCAGTGGTCGTCATGGATAAGACAAGCGACGGGGCCCAGTCCCGTATCATAGCGAGGTCATCAGAATATCTGCCCCAACGCCCCGGAAGCGGACAGATGCCCACATGTCCGTTGCCCAATACGAGGTCCGAAATAGTGAAGTCGTTTGGCATATTCCGCGTTTATCACGCGGGTGGGATCGCTCCAACCCAGAGTTCGGTGGACGGCATGGATTGCCCGGCCTAATCTGGCCCGGATACGAATCCGGCACCGAAGGGTCACATGTCAGACGCAGCTTCCACAGACACGCCAAAAGCAAAGCCCTATCAGGTTCTCGCCCGAAAATACCGCCCTGAGACATTTGCCGACCTGATCGGGCAAGAGGCGATGGTTCGCACGCTGAAAAATGCGTTCGAAGCGGACCGGATCGCGCAGGCCTTCGTGATGACGGGTATTCGGGGTGTGGGTAAGACGACCACCGCACGGATCATTGCCAAGGGTATGAACTGCGTCGGCCCGGATGGGCAGGGTGGCCCAACAGTCGAGCCTTGTGGCCAGTGCGAGCATTGCGTCGCCATCGCCGAGGGGCGCCATGTGGATGTGATGGAGATGGACGCGGCCTCGCGCACAGGGGTGGACGATATCCGCGAGATCATCGACAGCGTGCATTATCGGGCGGCCTCGGCCCGCTATAAGATCTATATCATCGACGAGGTTCACATGCTGTCGAAGAACGCGTTCAACGCGCTTCTGAAGACGTTGGAGGAGCCGCCGGAACATGTGAAATTCATCTTTGCGACGACAGAAATTCGCAAGGTGCCGGTGACGGTTCTGAGCCGGTGTCAGCGGTTTGACCTCAGGCGGATCGAGCCCGAGGATATGTTGGCCATGCTGCGCCGGATTTCCGATGCTGAAGGGGCGGAGATTGCGGATGACGCATTGGCCTTGATCACGCGCGCGGCGGAAGGGTCGGCGCGGGATGCGCAATCGCTTCTGGATCAGGCGATCAGCCATGGGGCGGGGGAAACCACCGCCGAACAGGTGCGCGCCATGCTGGGGCTGGCCGACCGCGGCCGGGTTCTGGATTTGATGGATATGATCATGAAGGGTGACGCCGCAGGTGCGCTGGTCGAGCTTGGGGGGCAATACGCCGATGGGGCGGACCCGATGGCGGTTTTGCGCGATCTGGCCGAGGTGTCGCATTGGGTCAGCGTCATCAGAATCACCCCCGAAGCCGTGGAAGATCCCACCGTGTCGTCGGACGAGCGTCGTCGCGGTCAGGCGATGGCGGAAGCACTGCCGATGCGGGTTCTGTCGCGTATGTGGCAAATGCTGTTGAAGGCAATCGAAGAGGTGTCGATTGCGCCCAACGCGATGATGGCGGCTGAGATGGCGATCATTCGGTTGACCCATGTGGCAGACCTGCCCTCGCCCGAGGAACTGGTGCGCAAGCTGAAAGACCAACCTGTGCCGCCTGTGGGACCGTCTGGTGGCGCACCCGCGCCTTCTGGTAACGGAACGTCGGCCGGGCAGGCAACAGCATCGGCCCGGATATCGGGTGGGTCATCCGCGTCGGGGTCGGGCGCGACAGCCTTGGCCGTGTCGCAAGCGCCGGAAAGTGCTTTGGCCCGCTATGCCCGTTTTGAGGATGTGATCGAACTGATCCGCGCCAACCGCGATGTGAAACTGCTGGTCGAGGTCGAAGGAGGTGTTCGGCTGGCCTCATACGCGCCCGGACGAATCGAGTTTACGCCCAGCGAAAATGCACCGTCTGATCTTGCCGCCCGTTTGGCACAGCGCTTGCAGGGTTGGACCGGGGTGCGCTGGGGTGTGACGCTGGTCAATGGCTGTGACGCTGCAACAATCACTGAAACACTGGATGGCGAAAAGCTCGCATTGGAAGAGGAAGCAGCGGCGCATCCGCTGGTTCAGGCGGTGATTGCACAGTTTCCGAAAGCGCGGATCACAACGATACGCACAGCGGACGATATTGCCGGTGAAGCCGCGACCGAAGCCTTGCCCGAAGTGGAAGACGAGTGGGATCCGTTTGAGGAAGAGTAGGGAAATCGCCTCTTGAGCTTCTTGTAAGCCCCGCCCCCTGATCGTATCTAAGACGCAACCACGAGATTTTGAGGAGCATGACATGCTGAAGGGACTGGGTGGTCTTGGCGACATGGCCAAGATGATGAAAGCCGCACAAGAGATGCAGACCAAGATGGCGGATCTGCAAGAGAACCTGTCCACCATGACCGTGGTAGGCGAAAGCGGTGCTGGTCTGGTGCGCGCCACCGCCACCGCCAAGGGCGTGTTGACGGGGCTGGACATCGACCCCTCGATTTTCAACCCGGACGAAAAGGAAGTGGTCGAGGATCTGATCCTGGCCGCGATCAAGGATGCGCAGGCCAAGGCGCAGGAGCGCAGCGAAAGTGAAATGTCGCGCCTGACCGAAGAGCTTGGTCTGCCCAAGGACATGAACCTGCCGTTCTAGGGCAGGCAGACACATGTCGGAAGCCCCGCGTGATATTGAGAACCTGATCGACCTGATGGCAAAGCTGCCGGGGTTGGGGCCGCGTTCGGCACGGCGGGCAGTGTTGTACCTGATCCGCAAACGGGCGCTGGTGTTGATGCCATTGGCCGATGCGATGCAGGCGGTGGCTGAAACGGCGCGGGAATGCGTGGTTTGCGGCAATGTCTCGACCGCGGATCGGTGCGATATCTGCATGTCGGAAAAGCGTGCGATCGGTGAGATTTGCGTGGTCGAGGATGTGGCGGACCTGTGGGCGATGGAGCGGGCGGGCCGGTTCAAGGGGCGCTATCACGTGTTGGGGGGCACGTTGTCGGCGCTGGACGCGGTCGGCCCTGACGACCTTGGCATTCCGCGCCTGATCCAGCGGGTTCAGGATGAAGGGATCACCGAAGTGATTCTTGCGCTGAACGCCACTGTCGATGGTCAGACCACGGCGCATTACATTGCTGAAGAGCTGGAAGGGCGTTGCGAGGTATCCTCGCTGGCGCAGGGCGTGCCCATTGGGGGTGAGCTGGATTATCTGGACGAAGGGACGATTTCGGCGGCGTTGGCTGCGCGTAAGCGGTTCTGAGCTTCGCCGCAAACCCGACCAGATCAGAACTGATCCAGCAGACGTTTCAGGTAATCGCGTTCCAGATCAGGGCGGTCGCCCTCGCCCGAGCGGCGGCGTAATTCTTCCATCAATTCCTGCGCGCGGCGGTAAACGTCTTCGCCATCTTCCAGCGGGCTGTCGGTGGCTGTGGCGCCGTTGTTGCCGTCGGGGCTGCGGCCCAGCGGGTCGCGCTGGCTGGAGCGGCGGCCTTCGCCGGGATTGCTGCCCTGTTCGCCCTGACGCTGGGCCTGCTGGTTGGCCATGGCCTCGTCGAACTGACGCATCCCTTCGCGCAGGGCTTCCATTGCGTCGGCCTGCCGGTCCAGGGCTTCGGGCAGGTCACCTTGTTCCAGTGCGTCGGCAGCATCGCCCATCGCGCGCCCGGCTTCGTCCAGTGCGTCGCGGGCGGCTTGTCCTGCCTCGTCGCTGGCACCCGGCAGGTTGCGTCGCTGGGCTTCAAGCTGTCGCTGCAATTCATTTTGCCGCTGGGCCAGATCGTTGCCCTGCCCGCTTTGGTTGCCGTTTTGCTCGGGCCCGGCGCCTTGACCGTCCTGCCCTTGCTGGCCACCCTGACCGTCATGGCTTTCACCGCGCCCCTGACCGCCGTCGCGCCCTTCATTGCCTTCCGATTCGCCTGCCTGCGAGCCTTGCCCCTGTTCCTGCAAATCACGGAATGCCTGATCGGACAGGCCCTGTTGCTGGCGCAGCGTTTCCTGAAGCCCTTCGCGGGCGCTTTGGCCGGGCTGGTTTGACGGTCCGGTCTGGGCCATCTGCATGTTTTCCATCATCTGGCGCAACTGGTCGAGCATCTGCATTGCTTCGTCCTCGCGCCCCTGACGCATCAATTCCTCGATCCGTTCCATCATGTCTTCAAGGTCGGCCATGCTCATCTCGACCCCGTTTTCGGGGGGTGGTTGGTCGGATTGCGGATTGTTCTGCTGGTTCTCGGCCAGTTGTTCCAGATAGTCGCGCATCGCCTCGCGCATTTCGTCCATCAGCTCGGCCAGTTCTTCGTCGCTGGCGCCGTCGCGCATGGCCTGTTCCAGACGGTCCTGTGCCTGCTGCATCCGGGCAAGGGCGTCGGCAAGGCGACCGTCGTCAAGTTCGACGGCAACGTCCCAAAGCGCCGCCGCAACCTCGTCCCGCAGGTCTTCCGGCAGGCCCGATGGCAGATCGGAGAAGGCCAGACCGCTTTCCAGCCGCCGAATGGCGCTGCGCAGCCGCAGATAGATGCCTTCGGGCAGTTTCAGATCATCCGGCCGGTTCAGCACCGCGCGCAGAATCTGCGCCACGCGGCGGCCATTGTCGCGCGACCATAAAAGGTCACGCCGTTGTTCGATCAACGCCTTGGCCACCGGATGCAAGAACCGGCGCGCGGGCAGGATGATGTTCAGGGAAGGCGAGGTGCCGAATTGTTCGGCCCCATCCTCGACCCTAAGGGTCAGATCAATGGGCAACCCGGCCCATGGATGTTCGATCAGGTTTTCTTCCAGAACGCCGTCGATCAGTGTCCGCGCGCCGCGATAGGGCAGGGGCAGGTCAACGATCAGCGGTGGGCGATCCTCGGGCGCGGTGGCAAGACCGTGACGGCGATCAATCCGGTCCAGCCCAAGCGTGGCGGAGGCGTGACCGCGGATGACCGCATAATCATCGGTGGCCGTGAAGGGTAGCGAGAAATCGCCGGCCAGACGGCGGGTCAGTTCACCCACCGTGGTCACGGTCGGCGGTGTGTCGCCAATCGCGGTGATCTGCCAGCGTGCAGCACCCGGACCTTCGATGTCCAGCGGTCCACTTTTTGTAATGACCTGCAAATAGCTTTGCTGGGTCGGACCGGTGATCGGCGTGTCGGAAAGATCACCCGTGACCGACAGTGTGTCGAGATCCCCGTAAAGCCGCAATGTCAGACGGCTGCCTTCGGGCACGGCCAGCGGGCCGGGGGGTTGGTCGGCCAGATACAGGCTGGGCCGTCCGGTATAGCCGGGTGGCTCAATCCAGCCTTCCCAACTGGCGCTGGCAACAGGTTGTCCACTGGCATCACCACTGGTTGCAGTGGGGGCGCCCATGTGCTCCAGCCACGGGGTGAAGCCGATGGCCAGTGCCGCGCCGGTCGCCGCGATCAGGCGCAGGGCATAGGGGTCGCTGCGGGCAACGCGCAGGTCGGGGGAAACTGGTCGAACACCCTTAAGACGTTGGGTCATACGGCCCAGATGGGCCAGCCACAGGCTGCGCGATGCGATGTCGTCGCGCCCCGTGGCTTGATCATCCATCAAGGCGGCGATGGGGTGGCCGGGCAGGTGGTCGTCCAGTTGGGCGAGTTGTTCGGCGCGGCTGGGCCAGACGAATCTGCGCGCGCCCCAGATCAACGCGCCCAAGCTGGCAACGATGCCCAGCGTCATCAGGCCGGTCGCGGCGGGCGATGGGCCGATGGTCCAGAAGCTCCAGACCGCGAAGGCGGTCAGACCGACTGTGGCGAGCGGCCAGAAGGCCCGCCAGAGGCGTTCCAAAACCATACCCGCCCCAGTCAATCGCAAGGGCCATTTGAGGCGCTGTTGCACCTCGTCGGGTAAGGTGGGGCGGGTCATCGGACCCGCGTCGGGTTCACAGCCATGCAGGGATGGTATCGCGTCCCAGCATCTCTTCATAGGTGGGACGGGCCCGGATGACGGCATATTGATCGCCCATCACCAGAACTTCAGGGATCAGGGGGCGGGAATTGTATTCCGACGCCATCACCGCGCCATAAGCCCCGGCCGACCGGAAGGCGATCAGGTCATCGGCGTGCAGGCGGTCCAGATCGCGCCGCTTGGCGAAGGTGTCGCCGGTCTCGCAAATCGGGCCAACGATGTCGTATTGCGCCTTATCCTGGCCGGGCGCGGCTTCAATTACCGGGATGATGTCGTGATGGGCCTCGTACATGGCCGGGCGCACAAGGTCGTTCATAGCGGCGTCAACGATCAGGAAATCCTGTCCTTCGCCTTCTTTCACATAGATGACGGACGTCACCATGATGCCTGCGTTGCCCGAGACCAGCCGCCCCGGCTCGATTTCGATCTCGCAACCCAGATGGCCGACGGTTTCGCGCACCATCTGCCCGTATTCGATGGGCAGGGGCGGGGCGGAGTTGGAGCGTTCGTAGGGAATCCCAAGCCCGCCGCCCAGATCCAGCCGCGTGATCTCATGCCCGTCTTCGCGCAGCGCTTCGGTTAGTTCGGCCACCTTTTGATAGGCTTGGCGGAACGGTTCCAACTCGGTCAGTTGGCTGCCGATATGCACGTCGATGCCAACGGCTTTCAGGCCGGGCAGGGATGCGATTTCGGCATAGACCTCGCGCGCGCGCGCGATTGGGATGCCGAACTTGTTCTCCGACTTCCCGGTCGAGATCTTGGCGTGGGTTTTGGCGTCCACATCCGGGTTCACGCGCACGGTGACGGGGGCAACCACGTCCAGTTCCGTCGCGACCTGCGACAGCACGCGCATTTCCGGTTCGCTTTCCAGATTGAATTGGCGGATGCCTTCTGTCAGGGCCAGCCGCATTTCGTCGCGCGCCTTGCCGACGCCGGAAAAGACGATCCGATCACCGGGCACACCAGCGGCGCGCGCGCGCCGGTATTCCCCGCCCGACACCACGTCCATCCCCGCACCCATGTCGCCCAGCAGTTTCAGCACGGCAAGGTTCGAGTTCGATTTCACCGCGAAACACACCAGATGATCGGCCCAGTCCAGTGCTTCGGCAAACAATCCGATATGGCGTGTCAGCGTGGCGGCGGAGTAGACATAGAAAGGCGTGCCAACCTTTGCGGCAATCTCGGGAATGGCCACGTCTTCGGCGTGCAGGATGCCGTCACGGTAAAGGAAATGGTCCATGGGCGAGCCTTTTCTGACTGCGTGCCTATTGGCGGGCTTGTTGTTCTGCGATGTCTTCCGGGCTGCCGGGGCGGATGGGTTCGCCATCGGCGCCACAGGCGGCAAGACCCAGAAGGGCAAGGATCAGGGTGACGCGGATCATGACAAAGCCTCTTTCCAGCGGGCGATTTGTTTGCGGACCTCGGACGGGGCGGTGCCGCCGTAAGAGGTGCGGCTGGCGACCGAGTTGTGCACGCCCAAGACGCCGAACACCTCGTCGGTGATCGCATCATGGACCGATTGCATGTCGGCCAATGTCAGATCGGGCAGGTCGCAGCCGCGATCTTCGGCCATGGCAACAAGCGATCCGGTGACGTGGTGGGCATCGCGGAACGGCATGTTCAGGGCGCGCACCAGCCAGTCGGCAAGGTCGGTGGCGGTCGAAAAGCCCGATGATGCAGCGGCCTCCAGTGCATCGGTATTGGCGGCCATGTCCGAGACCATGCCGGTCATTGCCGCCAGCGCCAGCATCAGGTTGTCGGCGGCGTCAAACACCTGCTCCTTATCTTCCTGCATGTCCTTGGAATAGGCCAGCGGCAGCCCCTTCATCACCGTCATCAACCCGATATTCGCCCCCATGATCCGCCCGATCTTGGCGCGGATCAGCTCAGCCGCGTCAGGGTTGCGCTTCTGCGGCATGATCGACGACCCGGTGGACCATTTGTCCGACATGCGCACAAAGCGGAACTGGGCCGAGGACCAGATCACCAGCTCTTCGGCAAAGCGGCTAAGGTGCATGGCGCAGATTGTGGCAGATGACAGGAACTCCAACGCGAAATCACGGTCGGCCACGGCGTCGAGTGAGTTGGCCGTCGGGCGGTCAAAACCCAGCGCCTCGGCCGTCCTGTGGCGGTCGATGGGGAAGGACGTGCCCGCTAGTGCGGCGGAGCCCAAGGGGCATTCGTTCATCCGGGTGCGGGCGTCACGGAAACGGTACATATCGCGGCCAAACATTTCGACATAGGCCATCATGTGGTGGCCCCATGTCACGGGCTGTGCAGTTTGCAGATGGGTAAAGCCGGGCATGACCCAATCGGCACCCGCTTCGGCCTGACCCAGCAGCGCGCGGATCAGGGCGTCCAGCCCATCAATTGCGGCGTCCATCTGGTCGCGGACCCAGAGGCGGAAATCGGTGGCCACCTGATCGTTGCGCGACCGGGCCGTGTGCAGACGCCCCGCCGGTTCGCCGACGATTTCTTTCAGCCGCGCCTCGACATTCATGTGGATGTCTTCCAGCGCGGTCGAGAAGGCGAAAGTGCCACCCTCGATCTCGGCCAGAACCTGCGACAGACCTTCGCGGATCGCTTCGGCGTCCTGATCGGTGATGACGCCGACAGCGGCCAGCATCGCGGCATGGGCGCGCGAGCCGTCGATATCCTGCCGCGCCATACGCTGGTCGTACCCGATCGAGGCGTTGATCGCCTCCATGATCGCGTCGGGGCCTGCGGAAAAGCGGCCACCCCACATGGCATTGGCGGATTTGCTGTCGTCACTCATGGTCGGCCTTTCGGGTCAACGGTCTTGTTTTGCTTGCTATACGCGGCGCGGGGCGCAGGCGCAATTGGTCAGCGGAAATTGGCCTGAAATGCGGACGCGACATGCGGTGTTTCCGCCGCGTCAGCGCCAGATTGCCGATCGGTATTGCGGCGCTTTGAGGTGAGCCTAAACAAGCGTAATGTGCGCGCCACCGACGCATTGTGAGGGTGCGCGGATGAGGCTGCGATGACAGGGGTGTCGAAAGACATGCACACAGGAATGTTTACTCGGCGGCGGGCCGCGGGGCTGCTTGTGGCGGCCAGCACTATGCCCAAGGCCGTGATGGCAAATGCCGGCTTCGAAGCGTGGCGCGCTGATTTTCGGGCCCGCGCGGAAGCTGCCGGCGTGCCTTCCGACGCGTTGCGCGCGCTGGACAAGGCGCAATTCCTGCCTAAGGTCGTTGCGCTGGACAGTGCCCCTGCCGAGACGACACGAACGCTTGGCGACTACATTGCGTCAGCAGCCTCACCGCAGCGAATCAAGGCCGGTCAGGTCGTGATGGCGCGCTATCCGACCTTGCTTGGGCGGATCGAAAAAAAATATGATGTGGCGCGGGAAGTCATTGTTGCCATCTGGGGGATGGAAAGCAGCTTCGGTGCCGTGCGCGGGTCAGCACCGGTTCTGTCGACCCTGGCATCACTGGCATATGACGGCCGCCGTCGCGCCTTGTTCGAGAACGAGCTTCTGGCCGCCCTGAAAATCCTTGCCGCTGGCGACACAACACCTGCGCAAATGACTGGCTCCTATGCCGGGGCCATGGGGCATACCCAGTTCATGCCATCCTCGTTTCTGAGCCATGCGGTCGATTTCAACCGTGACGGACGGCGCGACATCTGGGCTGATGACCCGACGGATGCGCTGGCGTCAACTGCCGCATACCTTCGGGCAAAGGGGTGGCAGAAAGATCAGCCGTGGGCCTATGAAGTGCAATTGCCAAAGGGCTTCGATCTGGCCCGCACCGGGCGGGTGTATGCACAACGGCTGCGGGACTGGGCGCGGTTGGGCGTGACGCATGCGTCGGGTAAGAAGCTCAGCGGATCAGACGCAGGGGCACTGATCCTGCCCGCAGGCCCCACAGGGCCGGTGTTCATGGTGTTCGACAATTTCCATGTGCTGAAAACGTATAACTACGCCGACAGCTATGTGATCGGTGTCGGTCATCTGTCTGATCGTCTGGCCGGTGGCGCTCCGATCATCGCGAAGTTTCCGGGCAACCCTTGGGGTATGACGACGGCGGAGCGGCAAGAGCTTCAGAAACGTCTGAACGCGCTTGGCTTCAAGGCGGGTCGCCCCGATGGCGTGATTGGGGAAATGGGACGCGCGGCGATCAGATCTTATGAAACGGCGCGCGGCGTGCCGGTTACGGGCGTTCCCAGCCGGGACTTGCTGGTGGCACTTCGCTAGCGACCTGATCGAAGCGGAAACACCCGGTGACGTGGTCGTTGAACAACCCGCAGGCCTGCATCCATGCATAAACGATTGTGGGGCCGCAAAACTTGAACCCGGCTTTTTTCAGGTCTTTCGAGATTTGGACAGTCAGTGGGGTCGAGGCGGGAATATCGGCCAAACTTGCGTAATGGCCCACCTGCGGTTTGCCTTCCACATATCCCCAGATCCAGTCTGCGAATGGCTGCGCGCCACCAAGATCAAGATATGCCTGCGCATTGCCGATGGTGGCCTCGATCTTGCCCCGGTGCCGAATGATGCCTGGATTGCCCAGCAGGCGGACAACATCATCTTCGCCCCAACCGGCGATCACCGCTGGATCAAACCCCTGGAAGGCTTTGCGAAAGGCGTCACGTTTGCGCAAGATCGTGATCCAGCTCAGCCCGGCCTGGAACCCGTCAAGGATCAGCTTTTCCCACAAGGCCCTCCCATCATACTCGGGAACACCCCATTCGGTGTCGTGATAAGCGACATAGAGAGGATCCTCTCCGCACCAGGTGCAGCGCTGGGTCATGGTGGCTCCTTTCCGGTTAGTATCTAAAATTATCCGCAAATTCGGGATTTTACAGCTTGTTAGCATCTATCGCGGATCAATGTCTCATTGCTGCGACGGAGATTCAATGATGCACAACCTGAAGCGGGACGATACGCCCATGCCGGCCGTGATGAGCGACCCGTTGTCTGTCGCGGTCGAACTGCGCGATAGCGAAGCATTGGACCTTGTGCACCATGCCCTACGCCACAAGCAGGTCAAACTTGCCTATCAGCCCGTTGTGCAAACTGCCAATCCCGACCGTATGGCATTTTACGAAGGCTTGCTGCGCGTGCATGACAGTTCGGGCCGAGTGATTCCCGCAAAAAGTTTCATCGACGCCGTTGAAGATACCGAGCACGGGCGCATTCTGGATACGCTCGCGTTGGAAAAAGGGCTTGAGGTTTTGGCGGCGGAACCCGGTTTGCGGTTAGCGATCAACATGTCGGCCCGTTCCATCGCCTATCCGGGATGGAAACAGGTTCTGGACCGTGGATTGCAGGACAATCCTACACTGGGCGAACGTCTGATCCTTGAGATCACCGAGCGCACCGCGATCACGATGCCGGATCTTGTGCAGGTTTTCATGGCGGAACTGCAACAAAAAGGGATCAGCTTCGCACTGGATGATTTCGGTGCCGGGTTCACTTCCTTTCGGTATCTCAAGGACTTCTATTTCGACATCCTTAAGATTGATGGTGAGTTCATTCGGGGTATTCACCAAAACGCAGACAATCAGATACTGACCGAAGCCATGCTATCGTTAGCCCGGCATTTCGACATGTTCACCGTTGCCGAAAGTGTCGAAAACCATCTGGACGCGGCCTATCTTGCTTCGATCGGTGTGGACTGTATGCAGGGTTATTATTTCGGTGCCCCGACGATCAATCCTTACTGGCAAAAGGTGGCCTGATCCAAGCAGGTCAGCGGGTCGTACGGTCGCAAGCCGCGCGTGCGACTTGATTTCCTCTGCGATGCAGCACAGGATACGCCCAACATCGGTTCCATGCCTGAAAACCGTCCTTTCGCGGCACTATGAAGGCCTGGATTCGTCAGTTCGGAGGAAAAGGACCCATCATGACCAACGTTGTAATCGTATCCGCAGCGCGGACTGCCGTCGGCAGCTTCTCGGGCTCATTTGCCAACACCCCCGCCCACGATCTTGGCGCCGCTGTGCTTGAGGCTGTCGTTGCCCGCGCCGGTATCGACAAGTCAGACGTCAGCGAGACGATTTTGGGGCAGGTGCTGCAAGCCGGTCAGGGTCAGAACCCCGCACGTCAGGCGCATATCAATGCGGGCCTTCCTAAAGAAAGCTCGGCTTGGGGGATCAACCAGGTTTGCGGATCTGGCCTGCGGACCGTAGCCCTTGGCGCCCAGCATGTGATGCTTGGGGACGCAGCCATTGTTGCGGCGGGTGGTCAGGAAAACATGTCGCTCAGCCCCCATGTCGCGCATCTGCGCGCCGGTCACAAGATGGGCGATATGAAGTTCATCGACAGCATGATCAAGGACGGTCTGTGGGATGCTTTCAACGGCTATCACATGGGCCAGACCGCCGAAAACGTGGCCCAGCAATGGCAGATCACCCGCGATATGCAGGATGAATTTGCGGTTGCATCGCAAAACAAGGCGGAAGCGGCCCAGAAGGCGGGCAAATTCGCGGATGAAATCATTCCGTTCACGGTGAAAACCCGCAAAGGCGAAACGGTTGTCGATCAGGATGAATACATCCGTCACGGCGCAACCATGGAGGCCATGCAAAAGTTGCGCCCGGCCTTCACCAAGGACGGTTCGGTGACCGCCGCGAACGCATCGGGTATCAATGACGGTGCGGCGGCTGTGCTGCTGATGACCGCTGATGAAGCGGAAAAACGCGGGTTGGAACCGTTGGCGCGCATTGCCTCCTATGCCACGGCTGGTTTGGATCCGTCGATCATGGGGGTCGGCCCGATCCATGCCTCGACCAAAGCGCTGGAAAAGGCGGGTTGGAAAGCGCAGGATCTTGATCTTGTGGAAGCGAACGAAGCCTTCGCGGCGCAGGCTTGCGCCGTCAACAAGGATATGGATTGGGACACATCCATCGTGAACGTCAATGGCGGTGCGATTGCCATTGGACACCCGATTGGCGCGTCTGGTTGCCGTATCCTGAACACGCTATTGTTCGAGATGAAGCGCCGCGATGCCAAGAAAGGTCTTGCGACCCTGTGTATCGGCGGCGGTATGGGCGTGGCCATGTGTCTTGAGCGTCCGTAAGGCCGAAAAAACGTCAAAAGAAAAGGCGCCCGTGGGCGCCTTTTTGTTACGTTGCGGTCATGCAGAAAAAGTATATCTGCATTGCGGCAAAATCTTTGCGCAATAATATTGCGCAGCGGGTATGTAAAAGGTAACAGTGTTTCCATACCTAGATTCTATAACGGAGGATTACATGGCTCGAGTTGCACTGGTCACAGGCGGGTCGCGCGGCATTGGCGCGGCAATTTCCAAGGCCCTGAAGGCGGAAGGCTACGACGTGGCTGCCACTTATGCTGGCAACGACGAAAAGGCCGCGGCCTTCACCAAGGAAACCGGCATCAAGACATACAAATGGAACGTCGGCGACTACGCGGCCTCGAAGAACGGATTGGCGAAAGTCGAAGCCGAAGTCGGGCCAATTGACGTTGTGGTCGCGAATGCGGGCATCACGCGGGACGCTCCGTTTCACAAGATGACGCCTGAACAGTGGCAGGAGGTGATCGACACCAACCTGACCGGTGTGTTCAATACAGTTCACCCGATCTGGCCCGGCATGCGCGAGCGCAAATTTGGCCGGATCATCGTTATCAGCTCTATCAACGGTCAGAAAGGTCAGTTTGGCCAGGTAAACTATGCCGCGACCAAGGCGGGCGATCTGGGGATTGTTAAATCGCTGGCCCAAGAAGGCGCGCGGGCGGGGATCACCGCGAACGCAATTTGTCCTGGCTATATCGCCACCGAAATGGTGATGGCGGTGCCAGAGAAAGTGCGCGAGTCGATCATCGCCGGTATCCCTGCCGGTCGCCTTGGTGAGCCGGAAGAGATCGCGCGTTGTGTGACCTTCCTGGCATCGGATGATGCGCAGTTCATCAACGGATCGACAATCTCGGCCAATGGGGCGCAATTCTTCGTCTGATCATGCCGGGCAATCGCTTTTTCGGGGCTGGCTGAACAGGCTGGCCCCGTTTTCATGCGCAGGCGACCACCGAAGAATTGAACGCAGTTGCCCGAAGGTTTTGGCAACAGCGATTGCGCGTTCGGCATGTGCGCGGTCATATATGCGGCGAAGCTGAATGTCATTGGTCGCTGTTTCCAACATGGCTCTCTCCATCAGTTATTCTTTCCTGACCGACTATCTTATGTTTGTAATATTTGTACAAATGAGACTTTTAGCGAGATCAGTTTAGTGATACTTAACTGACATGGATGAACGCCTACCTCCTCTGACCGCATTGCGTGCCTTTGATGCCGCAGCGCGCCACATGTCATTTCAGCGCGCGGCTGCTGAGTTGAACGTCACACCGGCGGCCCTGTCGTTTCAGATCAAATCGCTTGAAGAGCATTTTGGCGCGCCGCTTTTCAACCGCTTGAATAGGGCCGTTGAGTTAACTGAAGCAGGGCAGGTCTTGGCCCCGGGAACATCCGAAGGCTTCGCAGCATTGACAGCGGCATGGCGCGCAGCGCGGCGCAGTGTCGAAGCCAATGTGCTGACCGTGACGGCTGGTCCTGCGTTTACGGCCAAATGGCTTGCGCCGCGCATGTATGCCTTTGCGCAGGACCATCCTGACATCGAACTGCGCTTCACGGCTGGCCTACGGATGATGGATCTGACCAAGGACGAGGTGGATGTCGCGATCCGCTTTGGGTATGGCCCGGACGACGGGCTGTTTTCGCAACCGCTTGAGCCTGAATGGCTGACACCGGTTATGTTGCCCGAGTTTGCCAGACGGTATTCAACGCCAGAGGATTTGTTGAAAGCACCGCTGATTCACAACAGTTCGGACGATTTCTTAAGCCCCCCGTGTGACTGGCCAGCCTGGTTCAGGGCTGTCGGCATAGACAACGCGCCGCGGATCTCGTCAAGTTTTTCGCAACCTGACCACGCCCTGGATGCCGCGTTGTCCGGGGCAGGCGTGGTGCTGGGGCGTCGTGCGTTCGTTGTGAAGTATCTGGCAGATGGGCGTTTGGTGGCGCCTTTCAAGATCGCGCTGGGGACGGCTGCAAAGTTCCGGTTCCTGTGCCGCCTGGGTCAGGAAGACCGGCCCGAGATCGCAGCCTTTCGAGAGTGGATATTGGCCGAGATGGCCAAGACGGCTTCCTGCGCGACGGACATGACCATCGTGCCGACTGATGGTCTTGCATGACGCGGGGCAAGGCGACAGCGACTGGCTTTGTCGCCGTATTGCTATGGTCGTTGCTGGCCTTGTTTACGGTGGGGACAGTGCCGGTACCGCCGTTTCAGTTGACGGCCATGGCGTTTTTCATAGGTGGCGCGGTTGGGTTGATCTGGATCGGCTGGGCGGGTGCTTTCCGGGTTCTGCGACAGATCAGCTGGCGCGTTTACCTGTTCGGCACGCTGGGTTTGTTCGGCTACCACGCGCTGTACTTTTCGGCTTTGCGCATGGCCCCGGCGGCAGAGGCCGGGCTGATTGCCTATCTATGGCCGCTGTTGATCGTCCTGTTTTCGGGGCTTTTGCCGGGCGAGCGGCTCAGGCCATTTCACATAATTGGCGCGGTCGTGTCTTTCATCGGCGCGGCGATCATCGTTTTAGGTGCTGCTGACGGGTTCGCGGCCGATGCGTTGCCCGGTTTCGGTTTGGCTTTTTTGTGTGCTCTGACCTGGTCTGGCTATTCTGTCCTGTCGCGCAGGCTGGGTAAGACGCCGACGGCCTCGGTCGTGGTGTTTTGCCTGGCGACGGCAGTTCTTTCGACCGGGGCGCATTTGCTTTTGGAAACAACCGCCTGGCCGACGGATGCACGGGGCTGGGTCGCCGTGTTGGGCCTTGGGCTGGGGCCAGTGGGGCTGGCGTTCTATGTGTGGGACATTGGAGTGAAGCAGGGCGACATACAACTTCTCGGCGTCGCCAGCTATGGCGCACCGTTGTTATCGACGCTTATTCTTATCGTTGCCGGTGTGGCAGAACCCCGACCATCATTGATCCTTGCCGGTGTTCTGATCACATTTGGCGCGGCGATGGCCGCGCGGGCCAGTTCAGCACGAAGCGCAGGCAACTGACCCGGTCTGATAGGCCCTAGGCGGTTGCGAGACGCTCAATTTCCTCTTTGAGCAGGAGTTTCTGCTTCTTAAGCTCAGAAATCTCGTGATCGCTGCTGCCGGGCGACCGCTGGATCGCCTCGACCTTTTCAGAGAGAACCTCGTGTTTTCTCCGCAGCTCTTCAAGATGCGAACTCATGCTCATGGCGTTCCTCCTCTGATGTATTTGGACATGTTTAGTGCACCACATATTTGGGGATTTGTCACTAAGAGTGAAGGCTTGCTGGTGAAAAAACCCGTAACAGGCGGAAATATCCGGCGGGTTCAAACAAGTGTTAACGCTGCCCCATCACGCAGTATGCCGGCAACTTCAGGAGTATAGTGCTCGCGGTCTGCCATGTGATGTGCCCCTTCATGGAGAACAAGCGGGGCAGCCAGTCGAAATGCCCCGCGTGAACCTTTGCGGGCCTGCACAATAACAAGCGATGCCGCCCGCCCGATCCGGGGACTAAGCGGCTTTGCCACGACGGACCCCAATCTGTTGTCCATCGCGCTCATAACTTCGGGCAGTCGCTCTGCGTTCTGGATCAGCGTCATGTAACCGCCGGGCAAAAGGCGGCGGGTTGCGTGATCAAGCCACGCTGTCAGGGGCGTATCCTCGCCCAATGCACCCTCGCGAATTGTGTCGGGCGAGGCAGTGCCCCGGTCGCGCCGAAAATATGGGGGGTTCATGATCACGTGATCGAACCGGTCTTGCCGCAGGTCGGCGGGCATATGTTCCAGATCGCCCTGATGCACGGTCAGCGGGATATCGTTTTGCCGGGCATTGTGCCGCGCCAGATCGGCATAGATGGCTTGCCGCTCAAGACCGACAAGGCGCAACCCGGCCACGCGCCGCCCAAGACAAAGACTTGCCGCACCTGCCCCACACCCCAGCTCCAGAACGGATTGCCCCGCTTTTGCCGGAACGGCGGCGGCCAGAAACACAGGGTCCACGCCTGCGCGATAGCCAGATGCGGGCTGGGTTAAAACCAGCTGCCCGCCCAGAAACGCGTCATTCGTCTGTTCAGGGGTGGAAGAACTCATCCGTCAGCCTTCATAGTCCACGCCATTGTCGCGCAGAATGGCGCGTGCACGGAACAGATCGCGTTCAAGAACCATCAGCCGCCGCGGCAGAATTCCGATCGAACCTTCCAGCGCGCTCATATGGACGTCCATCGCAAAGCAGTCTATATCCTCGCCATCAAGAAGGGCTGTGACAAAAGGGATCAAAGTTGGGTCTGTTGTCCGAAGAAGCTCTCTCATAGATATGGACTTAATGACAGGGCCGCGGCTTTGTCGAGCCGGATGTCGGGCAAGTTGACGGGAAGGTGATCATGCTGATCGAAGCAGCACATAAACCACACGAACGTTTGGGCGCGCACCTCAAGGACGAGATGGCGGCGGTAAACGCCCTGATCAGCCAGCGTATGGCATCGAAGAATGCGCCGCGTATTCCCGAAGTGACAGCGCATTTGGTGGACGCGGGCGGCAAGCGGTTGCGTCCCATGTTGACCCTCGCCGCAGCGAGGTTGTGTGGCTACAAGGGTCCGTATCACATTCATTTGGCCGCTACGGTCGAGTTCATTCACACGGCCACGCTGCTGCATGACGATGTGGTGGACGAAAGCGGCCAGCGTCGCGGGCGGCCTACCGCAAATCTGCTGTGGGACAACAAGTCCAGCGTTTTGGTCGGTGACTATCTGTTTTCACGCAGTTTCCAGTTGATGGTCGAGACTGGCAATTTGCGGGTGCTGGACATTCTGGCCAACGCTTCGGCGACGATTGCCGAAGGCGAAGTGTTGCAACTGACCGCTGCACAAGATCTGACCACGGATGAGGCCGTTTATCTGCAAGTCGTGCGCGGCAAGACCGCCGCACTGTTTTCAGCGGCGACCGAAGTGGGCGGCGTGATTGCCAACGCGGGCGAGGCGCAGGTCAAGGCGCTGTTCGAATACGGCGATGCGCTGGGCGTGTCGTTTCAGATCGTTGATGATCTGTTGGATTTCACCGGCGGCGAAGCAATCGGCAAGAACATCGGCGATGATTTCCGCGAACGCAAGCTGACGCTGCCGTTGATCAAGGCCGTCGCCAAGGCGGACGCGGAAGAGCGCGCCTTCTGGACACGGACAATCGAGAAGGGTCGCCAACAGGATGGCGATCTGGAGCATGCGTTGGCGTTGATGAACAAATATGGCGCGCTGGAAGATACGCGAGCGGATGCCATTGTTTGGGCGGATAAGGCGAAAGCCGCGCTGTCGGTGCTGCCGGACGATCCCATTCGCGACATGCTGAACGACATCGCCGATTACGTCGTGGCGCGGATCAGCTAAGGCAGGTGGGTGCTACCCACCAGTCTGGCTGTTGACCTGCAAGCAATCGGGCCGCATCTTGTGCGGCCTTTTCTGTTTCAAACAGGGCAAAACATGTCGCACCTGACCCCGACATCCGGGCAAGTTGAACGTCGGGCAGCGATGACAATGCGTTCAGGACGTCAGAGATCACCGGCGCGGCGGCGATCGCGGGGGCCTGCAGGTCGTTTCGCTGGTCGGACAGCCACCCGATGAACGCGTGCGTGTTAAGGCCCTGTGGCAGCCGTTTCGGCATCGGTGGGTTCACCTTGTTTTGCAGTGCGTTGAAGACGGCAGGCGTTGGCACCTCGACCCCCGGATTGGCAAGAACAGCATATAGCGGCGGCAAACCGGGGCAGGGGATCACATCCTCGCCAATACCACGCATCCGCGCGGCCTGACGCATCAGGCAAACCCGCACATCCGCCCCCAGTTCGGTGGCCCCGCTGGGCAGCCTTGTGTCACCGGTAAGATCCGATAGGGCAAGAAGCGTTGCCGCGGCGTCCGAACTGCCACCACCGATTCCGGCAGATGCCGGAAGGTGTTTGGACAGGATGATGTGAACCGGGATGTCAAAAAGCGCGGCTGCGCGAGCAACAAGGTTGGTGTTGCCCGTCGGAACACCTGCGGCGCGTGGTCCGGTAACCTCAAGCCGTGATGCTTCGGTGGGCATCACAGTGATCCGGTCACCGACATCCGCAAACATGACCAGACTATCCAGCAGGTGATAGCCATCCTTGCGTTGGCCCGTTACGTGCAGTGTCAGGTTCACTTTCGCGGGGGCGAACACCTTGATGATGGTCATTCGGCAGGATGCAGGGGGGCGGCCCCTTCTTCTTCCAGAACAACGTCCAGCCCGACTTCAAGCTTGCGACGAACGCGGTCGGGGTTCATTTCTTCAAGATCCGTATCATCGGTGACAAAGCTCTGGGCGCGGCTCCACTGAAACTCGGCCTCGCGTTTGCGTCCCACCGCCCAATAGGCATCACCCAAGTGATCATTCAGGATGGGATCAACAGGGATAAGTTCCACAGCGCGTTCCAACTGTTTGACCGCATCATCATAACGCCCCAAGCGGTAAAACACCCAACCCAGACTATCGACGATATACCCGCTGTCCGGGCGCGCAGCGACAGCGCGTTCGATCATGTCCAGCGCTTCGTCCAAATTATCGCGTCTTTCGACGTAAGTGTAGCCGAGATAGTTCAGGACGTTCGGCTCTTCCGGGCTTAACTCCAACGCTTTGCGAAAGTCAGCCTCGGCAGCGGGCCAATCATCAAGTTTGGTCAGGGCAATCGCGCGTTGGAAATAGGTGGCCCACTGGCCGGGCAGGTCTTCTGTAAACCCGGCAATGGCCTGATCATAGGCCAAGCGCGCCTCTTCATAGCGATCCAGTTGCATCAGCGTATCACCCAGGGCAACCCTGAACCGAAGTGTGTCAGGATAAGTGTCGGCAAGTGCGCTAAGCTCTTCAATGGCCTCGTCGAATTTATCGGACCTGCGCAGGACATCGGTGCGCCCTAGCGCGGCTTCTTGATACAAAAAGTTGCCCTTCGGCACACGGCCATAAGCCTCGACAGCCAGCTCATGGCGTTCCAACCGTTCCAGCAATCGTGCAGATAGCAGGGTTGAGACGGCATTTCTGGGGTTCAGATACTCCGCCAGACGGCTGAAAACCAGCGCAATGGTCGGATCGCTGTCGACACTGCGGCTTTCAGAGACGGCATAGAACAACTCCGCGATACCGTCATTTGGAGATGTAATGCCTGTGAACGGCAATATCTCGCCCGCTTCCAGTCGGGCAATGATGTCGTCAACCTCGGGATCGACCAGCGGAGAGGCATTGGCGTTCATAAGCTCCAGCGCATCGGCGTGGCGATCTAGCTGGCTAAGAACTTGCGCATAAGCCAAAATGCCACCGCGGTTCAGCTGTATCTCGCCTTCACTGCCGCTGAAAATGCCAGCTGCCCCCTCGAAATCGCCTACATGTGCTAATGCCAGGGCCTTCTGAAACTGTGCAAAGCTGCGGCTGTTCGGGTCTTTGGACAGGGCGTCGAAAATTTCCAGCGCCTGTGACATGCGGCCTTGCCCAAGACTGGCCCATGCGGTGATCATCTGGTCGACCACCCCGGCCACCGACACACCGCCTTCCAGAAGCGCAATCGATTCGTCCCAGTTTTCGCTGGCCAAGGCATCGCCCAGAAGCACCAGACCGGCCAATTGGTTGTCAGGATTGATCGAGGCCAGGCGCCGTGCGAATGGCAGGGCCTTGTCGACTTCGCCCATTGCCGTGTGCGCAACAACCAAACCTTCCAGAACGTCCGCGCGTTCGGGGTTGTCGACCAGCGCCCGCGTTCCATATTCGACCACCTTGGCGAAATCGCCCGACAGGTCGGCCTGACGCGCGGCTAGATACGGGCCTGCCGCATCCGCCTGTGTCGCAGATGGGGTGAAACCGGCAAGGCAGACGGCTGCTGCAATGGCCGCAACAAGTTGGCGAGAGGCGGAAGATCTAAAAGGCACCAAGGACAACTTTCTTGTTAGATGGCTTCGCGGGTCGAAGCGTTGAGAAGGAACCTAATCGGCAAGTACGGTGAAAACAATGAGGGGCGGCACATGGCCACCCCTCACTTTTACGTTTTTTCCGAGCTGAACGTTACATGTTCGGATAGTTCGGTCCATCACCACCCTGCGGGACGGTCCAGGTGATGTTCTGGCTGGGGTCCTTGATGTCACAGGTTTTGCAATGCACGCAGTTCTGGAAGTTGATGACAAAGCGCGGGTCTTTGCCGTCTTCCTCGACCACTTCGTAAACGCCTGCAGGGCAGTAGCGCTGTGCGGGCTCTGCAAATTCCGGCAAGTTCACACCGATCGGCACACTGGGGTCGGTGAGCTTCAGGTGGCAGGGCTGGCTTTCTTCATGGTTGGTCGCCGAGAAGGACACGTTGGTCAGCCGGTCAAACGACAGTTTGCCATCGGGTTTCGGATAGTCGATGACCGGGTAATCCGCCGCCTTGCCGGTGGCCTGCGCGTCGTTCTTGCCGTGCTTGACCGTGCCGAAGGGTGAAAAGCCCAAGAGCGACTGCACCCACATATCAAACCCGCCCAGCACCAGCGATGCGGTCAGGCCGAATTTTGACCAAAGCGGTTTCACGTTGCGCACCTTTTTCAGGTCTTTGGCGACGTCGCCGGTGCGCAATTCTTCCTCGTAATCCGCAAGCTCGTCGCCTGACCGGCCCGCGGCGATGGCCTTGACGGCGGCGTCGGCGGCGGCAATGCCCGACAACATGGCGTTGTGGTTGCCTTTGATGCGCGGCACGTTGACCAGCCCGACCGAACAACCCAACAGCGCGCCGCCGGGGAACGATGCCTTGGGCATGGATTGATACCCGCCTTCGGAAATTGCCCGCGCGCCGTAAGCCACGCGCTTGCCGCCTTCAAGCAGCGAAGCGATTTCGGGGTGATGTTTGAAACGCTGGAATTCCATATAGGGATACAGGTGCGGGTTCCTATAGTTCAGGTGAACCACGAACCCAACGAAGACCTGATTATTTTCAAGGTGATAGATGAACGACCCGCCACCGGCATTTTTACCCAAAGGCCAGCCCATTGTGTGGGTTACAGTGCCTTCGCGATGCTTCTCTGGGTCGATTTCCCAGATTTCCTTCATGCCGAGGCCGAATTTCGGCGCGTCGCGTCCAGCTTGCAGGTCATACTTGCCAATGATCTCTTTCGCCAGCGATCCGCGCACCCCTTCCGAGATGAAGACATATTTCCCGTGCAGTTCCATCCCCGGTTCAGTGTTGGGGCCATAGCTGCCATCTTCTTCCAGCCCGAAGACGCCAGCGACAACGCCTTTGACTTCGCCGTTGTCGCCATAAACCAGTTCGGAACAGGCCATTCCAGGGAAGATTTCAACGCCCAGTTCCTCGGCCTGTTCAGCCATCCAGCGGCATACATTTGCCATCGAGACGATGTATTTGCCGTGGTTGTTCATCAGGGGGGGCATCGGCCAGTTTGGCACGCGCAGATGACCTGCTGGCCCAAGCACAAGGAAGTTGTCTTTTTTTACCGGCACATTGATTGGCGCGCCCTTGTCTTTCCAGTCCGGGATGAGCTTGTCCAACCCGCATGTATCCAAAACAGCGCCAGACAGGATATGCGCCCCGACCTCTGACCCTTTTTCCAGAACGACGACGTTCAAGTCGGCGTTTTGTTGCTTCAGGCGGATTGCGGCAGACAGGCCAGCCGGGCCTGCGCCAACGATGACCACATCGTATTCCATGCTTTCGCGTTCAATGTCGCTCATTTTCTTTTCCCCGGATGGTCCGTTTCGCAAGATCGTTAGCTTGGCCCACCCGGCGGGTCAATCAGGACACTGCGTTACAAAGGCATTCCACCCGGGTTTTGGCTGGTTTTTTCGCCTGTTTGCGCTGACATTACCATTCGGCGGGGTCGCGCCCATTTGGAATGGCCTGACGGAATAATGCCGTTGCAAATCGCGCGTGTTTGCTAGACTTTCGGCGCAACCGGGTTGATTTCCCGTCACAATGATCAAGATGATACAATAACGAAGACTGCCAATGTGCTTGCGTACATTGGCCACGGCAGAACGATAGGTCTCATGGATAAGATACCGCTGACGCGCGCGGGTCACACTGCGCTGAACGATGAATTGAAGCTGCTCAAGACCGAAGAACGTCCGGCAATCATCCGTGCGATTGCCGAAGCGCGCGAGCATGGCGACTTGTCCGAGAATGCGGAATATCATTCGGCCCGCGAAAAGCAGAGCTTCATCGAAGGCCGGATTAAAGAGCTGGAAGGCGTGTTGTCGCTGGCCGAGGTGATTGATCCGGCGACCCTGTCGGGGGCTGTAAAGTTTTCGGCCACCGTGACGATCGTTGACGAGGATACGGACGAAGAAAAAACCTATCAGATCGTAGGCGAGCCGGAGGCCGATATTGAGAACGGCAAGCTGAACATCAAGTCGCCGCTGGCGCGCGGATTGATCGGTAAGGAAGAAGGCGACAGTGTTGAAGTGCGCACACCCGGCGGTGAAAAGGCTTACGAGATCCTGAAGATCGAATGGATCTGACGCCGCGCGTGGCGGACACGAGGGACAGGATGAACGACAAGACGAAAAGCGGATCCGCAAGTTTGGGCACAGGGCGCTTGAACGCCCTGAACGCACAGGTTCCGTCGTTGAGCGGGGGCGAGGTGATCGGCCTTTTGCTGTCCGGCCTGTGGCTGGCCGGGTGCATCCTGTTCTTTCTGGTCCTGGGCTTCGGCAGCAGCGATGGCGAAGGTCTGTCCCAACCCCTGCAATTCTTGATGACGCTTGTCGCCGTCATCATGCCGGTCGCTGTGATCTGGGTTGCCGTGGCCGCGCTGCGGTCGGCGCGTATCATGCGCGAGGAAAGCGTCCGCCTGAGCGCCGCGATTGATGCGATGCGGTCGGCCTATATCCAGCAGCAACAAGGGTTCACCGGTACGCCCGCTCAGGCGTCGAAGGTGGAACAGAAGCTGGAAGAGATCGCGCAGGTCAGTCGCAAGACTGAAAGCGCACTGGCGACGTTCACTTCGATCCGTCCGGGCATGCCAACGCTGGCCAACCCGACGCCGGTCAATCCCAGCCCGGCCATCACGCCTGACGTGACCGGACAGGCCACCGCGGATCAGACCAGCCTTGCGCTGGGCACACCCGTTGAAGATCTGAACCCGCCGCTGTCGGTCGAGGATTTCATCCGCGCGCTGCATTTTCCGGAAACCGCCGAAGACGCAGACGGGTTCCGCGCCCTGCGCCGGGCGTTGGATGACCGGCAGGTTGCGGGACTTGTGCAGGCCTCGCAAGACGTTCTGACCCTGTTGTCGCAGGATGGCATCTACATGGACGACCTGCGCCCTGACCGGGCGCGCCCTGAAATCTGGCGCAAGTTTGCCGCAGGCGAACGCGGGCGCGGCGTGGCCGCATTGGGCGGGGTGCGGGATCGCTCATCACTGGCGTTGACCGCAGGGCGGATGAAACAAGACCCGATCTTTCGTGATGCTGCCCACCATTTTCTTCGCCGGTTCGATCAGACCTTCGCGGGGTTTGAAAAGAACGCCTCGGACGCCGATATTGCGGCGCTGGCCGACACCCGGACGGCGCGGGCGTTCATGCTGCTGGGACGTGTGACCGGAACGTTTGACTAAGCCCGGCGCCCGCGCATCGCGATCGCTCCGGCCAGATAGCCCAGAACCGCGATGCCTGCGCTGATTGCCACGAACCACGCGATACTTTGTGTGGTCAACCCCCACAAGCTAACCGCAAGGGCAAAGGCGGCCAGCATGGTCAGCGCCGCACCTGCGACCAGCAGGATGGCCGGTTTCAATCCTTCGCGCCCCCGCCCCCGCCAAATCCGCTTCAGGGCATGAACCATGCGGCTCATGTCCGCTTGAATGGCCACCAGCGCGGGCACCACCAACAGCACAAGCACCATGCCGAACCCCAGCCCATAGGTCAGGGTGATCACGGTGGGTTTCAAAAACTGCGCCTGTCGCGAGGTTTCATACAGCAGCGGACCAAGCCCCAGCACCGTCGTCATTGTTGTTAACATCACCGGTCGCAACCGGTCTGCCGCCCCGTCGATGATGGCGGGTACCAACCCGCGTTCACGCGCGTATTCGTCGATGGTTGTCACCAATACAATCGAGTCGTTGATGATGATCCCGGTCATGCCGATCAACCCGACGACCGAGAACATGGACAAAGGCACGTCCCATTGGACGTGGCCAAAAATGGCACCAACCAGACCGAAGGGGATGATCGCCATGACCACCAGAGGTCGCGTCCAGCTTGAGAATATCCAAGACAGCGTCAGGAAGATGCCCAAGAGGACAAGGATCAGGCCGGATTTCGCGTCGGACAGGAATTCTTGCTGCTGTTCAGCCAAACCTCCCAGTTGGAAGGCGATGCCGAACTCCTCGGCCAGTTGTGGCAGGATTTCAATTTCGGTGGTGCGCTGTATCTCTTCTGCGCGTGCCGCATCGTTTTCGTCGATATCGCCGGTCACTTTGACCAGACGGATGCCGTTTTCACGCTGCACGCTGGCAAACCCGGTGCGCGACCGGACCGAGACCAGATCGGCAAGATTCACATAGGTGCCGTTGTCGGTGCGCAGTTGGGTGCGCTCCAAAAAGTCCGATGTCTGCTCTGACTCAGGCAGTTGGACGCGTATCTCGGCCGACCGTGTTCCATCGGGATAGCTGGCAGCCTCGATCCCGTTCAGACGGTTGCGCAGAACGCGCCCCAGCCCGTCGATGGTAAAGCCAAGCGCCTGCCCCTGCGCGGTCAGGTCAAGGATCAGTTCTTCCTTGTCATAGGACAGGCTGTCTTCCAGCCCCGACACTTCGGGAAAAGCCGACATGCGGGTGATGAACGCCTCGGATGCCGCTTTCAGCTGATCGGATGTGGCGCCATAAAGCTCAACATCCAGACTGTCGCCGCCCGGTCCGTAGCGGTTGCCACGGAAGGACAGAACTTCAAGCAATGGGTGGTTTTCAACGGCGTCTTGCAGGGCGGCGACAAAGGCGAATGCGCTGTAGGGGCGCAGGTCAGCGTCAATCAGCTCGACCGAGACCGAGCCAAGAAGATCGCTGTCCTTGCCGTCAACGCCGGACAGGCCGCGACCGGAATTGCCACCGATCTGGGCCAGCGCGTGCACCACTGGACTACGACCATGCTCCTGCTCGAACTCAGAGGCTGTTTTTTCGACAGCCGCCTGCACCAGACGCATCATTTCAAGCGTGTCGTCGCGCGTCGCGCCTGACACCATTGCGAAATTGCCCGTAACGGATGACCGTTCAGGTGCGTTGAAAAAACGGAAGGCCAGATCACCGCGAATGAAGATTGACGCCTGGCTGGCCAGAATCAAAAGCGTCATGGCGATCACCGGATAGCGGGCTTTGATCACCCATCCCATCACGGGGCGGAATGCGTGGTCACGCACAAAGCGAAACCCTTTGTTCACCTGCCTGGAGGGCCAGTCATACCAATGTTCCTTGGCGGTGTGGGTCAGGGCGTGCGCCATGTGGTGTGGAAGGATCAGGAAGCATTCGACCAGCGACGCCACCAGCACCACAATCACGGTGAAGGGAATATCCGCGATCATGTCACCAAACCGTCCGCCGATGGCGGTCAGGCCAAAGAACGCGATCACCGTGGTCAGGGTGGCGGAAAAGACCGGCGGGAACATGCGTTTTGCCGCATTCTCGGCGGCGTTCACGGGGTTTTCTCCCAATCGGCGGGCACGGAAATCCGCGTGTTCGCCCACCACAATCGCATCGTCGACCACGATCCCCAGAGTGATAATCAACGCAAACAGCGAGATCATGTTCAGCGTCAGACCTGACATATACATAAGGAAGATGGCCGTCGTCATTGCAACCGGAATACCCGCCGCCACCCACAAAGCGGTTCGGGCGTTCAGGAACAGGAACAAGAGTAACAGCACCAGTGCCAAACCCTGCATCCCGTTTTCAAGCAACATGTTAAGCCGAGCTGTGATCAGGTCGGAACGGGTGCGCACGAGTGAAATTTCGACGCCGTCGGGCAATGTCGGCAGAAGCTCTTCACGCACCTCTTCAACAATTTCCTGCATACGGATGGCGTCGCCTTGGGCTGAACGCGACACGTTCAACGCAATTGCCGCATCGCGGCCCACGAAATAGGATCGTTTGCGATCGACCCCCTCAACGTTCACCTGTGCCACATCGCCAACGGTCAGGTTCGATCCGTCGGGGTTGGAGCGCAAGACAATCGCCTCGATCTGGTCGGCGCTGCGTTTGGCAACCCCTGTGCGGACACGGGCCGCACCCGACGCAACATCGCCTGCCGGAGAGGCTGTTGCCTCGCCCGCGATGGCCTCGGCGATCTGGGCCATGGTGACATCGTTTTCAATCAGCGAAAGCGACGTGACCTCGACAACCGTTCGCGGCGCTTCGTATCCGCGTATGCCTGTGCGTGTTACACCCCGTTCAAACAGGCGTATGATCATCTCATCCGCGAAACGGCCAAGCTGTTCGATCCCGACAGGGCCAGAAATCACAACATCAGTCACGCTGTCGCGCCAGGCCCCGCGCCGGACTTGCGGGGTGTCGGCATCTTCGGGCAGGTCCGACAATTCATCCACCGCCGTTTGCACGTCGTCGGCGGCGCGGGCGACATCCCAACCGGGTTCGAACTCCAGCGTGATGCTCGCACTGCCTTCGAAGGAACGAGAGCTCACACTTTCCACACCTTCGACCGCCAGGAGGGCAGGCTCCATGACCTGCACGATGGCTTCGTCCACGTCTTCGGCGCCCGCGCCTTGCCACGAGGTCTGGACCGACACGCTTTCGATCACCACATCGGGAAAGAACTGCGCGCGCATGCGGGGATAGGCGAAGAGGCCAAGCGCGATCAGCACCACCAGCAGAAGGTTCGCCACCGTGGCGTGGCGTGTGAAATAGGAAAGAAGGTTCAACCCGCGGCCCATCTGCTAGTTCCCCATCCTTTTTTCCAGCCGTTCAAGTGTGTCAGCGGGCAGGGAGCCGGTATCAAGCTGGGCCAGAATACGCTCGCGCGCCTCGTCCGGCATTCGGTCGTTGCTTTCCACAAACGTGCGCAGCAGCGCGACCCGTTCGGGGGCAAGGGGGACCATCTTGGCCTCGGGTTCGGGCGCGATGCCTTCACCGGGGCGCACCGGACGGATGCGGATGCCTGCCCCTAGCGCCGGGGTGCGCTCGGTCACGATCTCTTGTCCTTCCAATGCGGTCGCGCGCACGATGACGTTGTTGTCCTGCCGCCGCAACAGGTCGACCTTGGCGCTGCTCAGGCGGTTCTCAGGCCCCAACACCAAAACCTCGTTCTGGGCACTCAACGCGGATGCAGGCAGCAGAACGGTGTCGGTCAGGGGCGGTTCGGCTACGTTGACGGTGACGAAATCACCCGGTCGCATACCGGGCGACGGCTCCAGCGTGGCAAATATCTGGCGCCCGGTTTGCCCTTCGCCCACATCCGCACTTTCGCGGTCGATCCGTCCGGTCGCGGTCAGGTTCAGACCAGCAGCGGCCAGCCGGACGGTGACGTCTGTGTTGGTCAGCCGACCATCAGGGCCAAGAAGCCTTGCATATTGGGCTGCTGACACTCGAAACCGCACCTCAAGCGCCGAGGGATCAACGATACGCCCGATCTTTTCGTTCGCCGTAACGACCCCACCGCGCAGCACGGTGACATCCGTCAGAATGCCACTGATCTCAGCCGTGATCAGTGTTTCATCAAGGCGGCGCTTGGCTTCGTCCTGTTGGATTTCGCTGCGCCGCAAAGCGGCTTCAGCCGTCGAGACGCGTGCCTGCGCAGTGATTACGGATTGCCGTTTTCCCAGCACCGCCTGTTGCGCAGCCGATGCGGCCAGTGCTGCCGTTTCGACCGCCGCTTCGGTTCCCACGCGGCGCTCCACCAGATCGCGTTGCCGGGTCAGGGCAGCTTCGCGCAAATCGGCCTGCCGCGTGGCATTGTCCAGATCATCACGGGCCAGTTCCAGCGCTGCACGCGCATCTCGCAGCTCTGCTTCGGCTTGTGAAACATCGGTTTTTGCCAGTTCCAGTGAAAACTCGAAATCGGTTGGATCAATGCGCAGAAGCTGATCGCCCTCGCGCACGGCGCCACCGGTTTCGAAATTCGCTGCAATCTCGGTGACAGTGCCGCCGGTCAGGGCGCGCACGTCCAGTGCGCGTCGCGATGACAGCTCGCCATAGGCGGTCAGCACAGGGGTCAGAGTTTGCGCCGTGACAGTCATGACATTGGCGGAAAACACCCGTTCGCTGGCGCTGGGCTCAGCGCTGTCGCGTTCGGCCCGTGCCTTGAACGCCGAGTTGACCATGCTGCCGGCCATCGCCAGCAAGCCGATGGTTAACGCCAGAAGGAACAACCCGGTCAGGCTGCGGCCCAGAAATCGCATGTTACTTCTCCACTGATCGCAAATACATCCTGTCCTGCCCTGACGTGGCAGGCAAGCGGCGCGTAGTCACAGTTTCGGCACGTCGACGGTGTGCACGCTGGTTACGTTTCAAACGAACGAGCTGATCATTTCCGTCGTTTGTGTTCGTCCAATCGCGGAAAAATTTCGACAAAGTTGCATGGCATGTGACGATAATCGAGCTGATGGACCAAAATTTCGTCCCAGGCATCCTTGCAGGCGCCCGGGCTGCCAGGCAGCGCAAACAGATAGGTGCCGTTCGCAACGCCGCCGGTGGCACGGCTTTGAACTGCCGAGGTGCCGATCTTTTTCATCGAGACGATAGTGAAGACCGTCGCAAAGGCCTCGATCTCCTTTTCATAAACATCGCGATGCGCCTCGACCGAGACATCGCGCCCCGTCAAACCGGTTCCACCGGTCGATATGACCACGTCTATGTCGGGGTCTAAAGACCAGGCGCGCAACTGATCCGCGATCTCGCCCCGTTCATCGGGGCAGATGCTGCGATCAGCCAGAATGTGACCAGCCTGTTCCAGCCGCGCGACCAACGTGTCGCCAGATCGGTCGTCATCCATCTGGCGGCTGTCCGACACTGTCAGAATGGCGATGCGGACCGGAATAAAGTCACGGGCTGCGGCGGCCTTGGGGGTGATGTGGGACATCGTCTGATCCTAGTTGAGTGTAATCCAATTGGGCGTCGGGCCAAGGTTCCAAACCTGTGTGGACCCAATCTGACCACGCGCACCCCACGCGTCGTGAATGTGACCGCAAAGAAGCCATTTGGGCGCAAGCCGAGTCGCAGCCTCCCATACGGCTTGCGAACCAAGAGACCCCAGGTCGGAATGCTGATCCGCCACGCCTTTGGGCGGCGAATGCGAAATCAGGATGTCGGCATGTTCGATGCTGACAAGCATTGCGCGGGCCGCGTCCTCGGTCAGGTCGAAGGAGTTCCATGGAATGGCAGGCGGTGGCGGGATGGCGGCGCCGATCCCGGCGATGGTTATGCCGTCGATCACGATGGTTTCACCATGCAGAACCGTGACATCGGTTCCGGCAACGGCTGCGCGCAACTCGTCTTCGGTCTCGTTGTTGCCGGGCACCATCACGGTCGGCACGCCAAGCGTGGTGAACGGGGCCAGAAACTCTGCCAGCCCTTCGCGGCGATGCGCATAGTCGCCAACGCCCAGCACCAGATCGGCCGTTATCGCAGCGTCGATCAGCTTTCGCGCCGCAACCTTGCTGAGATGCAGGTCGGAAAAGGCAAGGATCCTCATGAAAGCTCCCGCAGTTTCGCCTGAATGGCCAGAAGATCGGCCCAAGCCTCGCGCTTGGCGGCGGGCGTTCGCAAAAGATAGGCGGGATGCGTCATGGGCATGGTGGGTTTGCCCCATGCTTCCTGCCAATTGCCGCGCATCCGCATGATCCCTTTACGCCCCAGAACGGCCTGACAGGGCGTGTTGCCCATCAGGACGATCAGGTCAGGGGCGACCAGTTGCACGTGACGTTCCAGAAACGGCACCATCATAGCAATTTCATCGGGGCTGGGGTCGCGGTTGTTGGGCGGGCGCCACGGCATCACGTTGGTGATATAGATCGCATCCTTCGACAGCGGCGCGTCGCGCCCCATGCCGATGGCGGCGAACATTTTGTCCAGAAGCTGACCTGCGCGCCCGACAAAAGGCTTGCCCGCAATATCCTCGTCCCGGCCGGGGGCTTCGCCGATGATCATCACGCGTGCAGCCGGGTTGCCATCTGCAATCACGGTGTTACGTGCGCCGCGCTTCATTTCGCAGCCATCAAACGCTTCGATCGCGTTGCAGAGAGCTTCAAGGTCCGTGGCAGTTGCCGCGGCTTGTTTCGCCAATGCGGCATAGTCCTGACGCGGGGCTGCGGGTGGGTTGTTCGGTGTGGCCGGGGTTGGCCCTTTTGCCGCCGCGCTGCGAGGTTTTGGCATCGTTGGTTCAAGCGCATAGCGGTCAACAGGGGCGTCCCCGATCGCGTCGATCGCGCCCAGCTCGATATACCACTCCAGAAGCGCCTTTGCGCTATGCCAGTCTTGTGCCGATTCCATAAGCGACAGACTAGGTGTGCGTGCGGGGAAGGTAAACGCTCGGATGTGTTTTCCGGTTGCACAGGGGATGGACGTGAAGCCTGCCCGAACCTATAAGCACCTGAACACAGGACGGAGGCCCGTATGACATTCCGCCAACGCCATCTTCTGGGCATTGAACCGCTTCATCCAGAAGAGATTAAAACCGTTCTCGATTTGGCTGACAGTTATGTTGATCTGAACCGCTCGACCCAGAAGCGGTCTGATGTTCTGGCGGGGTTAACGCAGGTTAACATGTTCTTCGAAAACTCCACCCGCACGCAGGCGTCTTTCGAGATCGCGGGCAAGCGTCTGGGCGCGGATGTGATGAACATGGCGATGCAGGCGTCGTCCATCAAGAAGGGCGAGACGCTGATTGATACGGCGCTGACGCTGAACGCGATGCACCCGGATCTGTTGGTCGTGCGCCACCCGCATTCGGGCGCGGTCAACCTGCTGGCCGAGAAGGTGAATTGCGCGGTTCTGAACGCAGGCGACGGCAAGCACGAGCATCCCACGCAGGCGCTTTTGGATGCGCTGACCATCCGGCGCGAAAAGGGCCGTCTGCACCGTCTGACTGTCGCGATCTGTGGAGACATCGCCCACAGCCGCGTTGCCCGCTCGAACCTGATCCTTCTGGGCAAGATGGAGAACCGCGTGCGCCTTGTCGGCCCGCCCACCCTGATGCCCAGCCAGATCGACCAGTTCGGGGTCGAGGTCTATGACGATATGGAGGAAGGTCTGAAAGATGCCGACGTCGTCATGATGCTGCGCCTTCAGCGCGAGCGGATGGATGGCGGCTTTATCCCCTCGGAACGCGAATATTATCACCGCTTCGGGCTGGACGCCGAAAAGCTGGCCCACGCCAAGGATGACGCCATCGTCATGCACCCCGGCCCGATGAACCGGGGCGTCGAGATCGACGGCACCATCGCCGACGACATCAACCGTTCGGTCATTCAAGAACAGGTGGAAATGGGCGTCGCTGTGCGCATGGCCGCGATGGACCTTCTGGCGCGTAATCTGAAAGCCGAACGCGAAAACCGGGTCGAGGGTGTTTATGTCTGACCAAGAGTTCGAGCTGGAACCCCGTCTGGAAAACCAGTCCGGCCCCGATCTCGCACCGGGAGAGCGTCTTGTTGAGAGCTTCTCGGGCAACATGACGACCTATGTGAAAGAGCATGTGCTGCTTGCCGCGCTGGGCTCTGTTCTGATGTCCGGGATCTTGATTTACATGGGTAACCCGCATGCGTGGACTGGCATTGTCGGGGCCGTGGCGGCCATTGCGGTGCGCGGTGTCTATGTCGCGCGCGAACAGTTGGGGTTCACGTGGTATCTGACGAACCGGAGGCTGATCGGTCCGGGCAATCGGACGATCCTTTTGGACAATATAGACAAGGTGAATGTCATTTTCACCGCCGCGCAGGTGGTTACGATTGCCGGAGACAAGTACATGTTGAAATATCAAGCCGACGCGAAGGCCACACAGGCCGCGATCGACCGCGCACGCAGGGCATAAGGACCGCCAAATGACCACCACCTTCACCAATGCCCGCCTGATTGATCCCGAAGCCGGGACGGACGAGATTGGCAGTCTGACCATTGAAGACGGGTTGATCATTGGGGTCAACGCGGGCGAAGCGGGCGAAATCATCGACTGTGGCGGCAAATGTCTGGCCCCCGGCATCGTGGATATCGGGGTGAAGATCGGCGAGCCGGGCGAGCGGCACAAGGAAAGTTTCCGCAGCGCGGGCCTTGCTGCCGCCGCGGGTGGCGTCACGACCATGGTGATCCGCCCCGACACCACGCCATCGGTGGATACGCCCGAAACCTTGGCCTTCGTGGCGCGCCGTGCCAGTCAGGCTGCGCCGGTGAATGTGCACTCCATGGCCGCCCTGACCAAAGGTCGTGAAGGGCGCGAGATGGTCGAGATGGGGTTCATGCTGGATGCAGGTGCCATAGCCTTCACTGATTGCGACCATGTCGTTACTGACAACAAGGTCTATTCCCGTGCGATGACCTATGCGCGCTCGCTTGGTGCATTGATCATTGGGCATCCGCAAGACCCGGTGTTTTCCAAAGGAGCGGCCGTCACGTCCGGCAAGTTTGCCAGCTTGCGTGGCCTGCCCGCCGTTAGCCCGATGGCTGAACGCATGGGGCTTGAGCGTGATCTGGCCTTGGTTGAAATGACGGGCGTCGCCTATCACGCCGACAGCCTGTCGACGGCCCGCGCACTGCCTGCGCTGGAACGCGCGAAGGCTGCCGGTCTGGACGTGACCGCCGGCGTCAATATCCATCACCTGACCCTGAACGAACTGGACGTCGGCGACTATCGCACCTTCTTCAAGGTTAAACCGCCGCTGCGGTCCGAGGACGACCGGCTGGCTATGGCCAATGCGGTGGCGTCGGGTCTGATCGACATCATTTCCTCTATGCACACGCCGCAGGACGAAGAAAGCAAGCGTTTGCCGTTTGAAGAAGCGGCGTCCGGTGCGGTGGCCTTGGAAACGCTGCTGCCCGCGTCCATGCGATTGATCCATGCCGGGTTGGTGGACTTGCCGACGCTCTGGCGCGCGCTGTCCCTGAACCCCGCCCGCCGGTTCGGGCTGCCGGGCGGAGAGTTGGCACAAGGCACCCCTGCTGATCTGGTGCTTTTCGACCCGGACGCACCTTTCGTGCTGGACCGGTTCAAGCTGAACTCGAAATCCAAGAACACCCCTTTCGATGGGGCGCGGATGGAGGGGCGTGTGCTGGGCACATGGGTTGGCGGCGAACGCGTGTTTGGAGGCGATGATGCCTGAAATAACCACCTCGTTCCCCATGCTCGCGATGGTTGCGATCATGGGCTATCTGCTGGGGTCTGTGCCATTTGGCATCGTCATGGCGCGCGTATTCGGTCTGGGCGATCTGCGCCAGATCGGGTCGGGAAATATCGGCGCGACCAATGTGCTGCGCACCGGCAATAAACCCGCTGCGCTGCTGACGCTTCTGGGGGATGCGGGCAAAGGGGCGGCGGCGGTTCTGCTGGCTCGGGCGTTTTTGGCTGAGGATGCCGCGCAACTGGCCGGATTCACGGCCTTTCTTGGGCATTGTTTTCCCATCTTTCTTGGGTTCAAAGGCGGCAAGGGTGTCGCCACCTGGCTGGGCACTATGCTCGCGCTGTCATGGCCCATCGGGCTGGCTGCATGTGTCACATGGTTGGTGGTCGCCGTGGTGTTCCGCATCTCGTCTCTGGCGGCTCTTTCGGCGGCGATGTTGTCTCCGATCCTTGCGCTTGCACTGGGATTTCCGAGCTACGTCCTTTTATCGGTCGCGCTTGCGTTGTTGATTTTCCTGCGCCATCGCGCAAACATTGAGCGACTGATCGCCGGGGACGAACCCCGCATCGGCGCAAAGAAATAAACTGAACTGGGGACAGATCATGAGCTTCATGGAGTCAATTCGGACGTGTTTTTCGAAATACGTCACCTTTCAGGGCCGCGCGCAGCGGTCAGAGTTCTGGTGGTTCGTCCTGTTCGTGTTTGTCGGGCAGTTGGTGCTTGGCATGATCGACAGCGTTCTTTTCGGGACCGTAACGACGATGGAGGGCGGTTTTCAGGCGGAAACCAGCACGCCGATCCTGTCCGGTCTGTTCGGGCTTGCCACCTTACTTCCCGTGATCTCGGTCACGGTGCGTCGTCTGCATGACACGGATCGCAGCGGATGGTGGTATTGGCTCGCGCTGATCCCTTTGATCGGGATCATCATCCTGATCGTCTGGTATGCCAGCAAAGGCACGGACGGTGCCAACAAATATGGCCCCGACCCTCTGGGCGGCGGCGGTGGTTACAGTGATCCGCTTGAAGGAACCTATGCTGCGTCCTCGATCCCCCGCGCAGGCGATCAGGGCTAGTCGACCCGAAACACCTTATCCCGTGATGTCGCGCCTTGGATTAGAACAAGGCGCGATTTCGCAACCCCCAACGCCTGTGCCAACAGCTTGATCACGGCCTTCGTCGCCTTGCCGTCTTCCGGCACGGTTGTGACCGAGACGCGCAACTGGCCGTCCCGTTCTTCAACGAGATTACGCGCAGCCTTCGGTGTGACGCGGACCGTCAGCAGCGCACCGGATTTGGCCAGATGGGACAGCTCACCTTTTTTCATGGCGTCATCCTGTCGGGCAAGGGTGGACGACGCAAGCGCGCTGGGTCACTCTGCACCGGATATGGGAGGCTGACATGACGAAGACCGGTTTCTTTTGGGGCGAGAAGTGCTTTTGGCATTCTGGTGGCAACTACGCAGGCAACCTGCCAGTGGGCGGCTTGGTGCAGCCTTTGGCGGCGGGTGGTTTGCCCGAGAACCCGGAAACCAAGCGGCGCTTGAAGAACCTGATGGACGTGACCGGCTTGACCGGGGCACTTCACGCCCAAACCGCCCCAGAGGCGACCCGCGAGATGTTGTCACGGGTGCACCCAGCGGCGTTTTTGGACGAGTTCAAACGCGTGTCTGATGCTGGTGGCGGCGAGCTGGGCTTGCGCACGCCGTTCGGCCACGGAGGGTATGAGATAGCCTCTCTGTCTGCCGGGCTGTCCGTTGCGGCGCTGGAAGCCGTTTTGAAGGGCAATTTGGACAACGCATATGCCCTGTCCCGCCCGCCGGGCCATCATTGTTTGCCTGAATATCCCAACGGTTTCTGTTTGCTCGCAAACCTTGCCATTGCGATCCGCCATGCTCAGGCCACCGGGTTGGCAAAGCGGCTCGTGGTGCTGGATTGGGATGTGCATCACGGCAATGGAACCGAAGCGATATTCATCGAAGACCCCGATGTTCTGACCATTTCCCTGCATCAGGAGCGTAATTATCCGACAGATACAGGCGATGCGGATGTGCGCGGCGAAGGGGCGGGGCAAGGCGCAAATATGAATATCCCGCTGCCGCCGGGGGCGGGACACGCGACCTATCTGGAAGCGATGGAGCGTTTGGTGATCCCTGCAATCCGCGCCCATGAACCCGAGGTGATCGTCATTGCCTGCGGCTATGATGCTGCCCTGATCGACCCGCTGTCCTGTATGCTCGCCACCGCCGATACGTTTCGTCAAATGACCCGTATGGTCATGGATCTGGCGGAAGATCTGTGCGGCGGGCGCCTGATGATGGCCCATGAAGGTGGGTATTCCGAGGTCTATGTGCCGTTTTGCGGCCACGCAGTGCTTGAGGAAATGTCCGGCGCCGAGATTCATGCCCCTGACCCGCTGGCCGAAACATTCGCGGCCCGCCAGCCTAGCAATCATATGGTGGCGGTGTTTTCCGATCTGATCACCGATCTGCGAGATTTTTTCGATGTTAAATGACGTAACATCTTGACGCGGACCCCACGACACCCGACATGTGCACCAAGCCAGCCGCATTCGCGGCCAAGCCTGCATTTTGCCAGACCAAGGACAAAACCATGCCTGACCGCAACCAAGCTGCGCTGGATTTCCTGCTTAGCCGCCGTTCGCGCCCTGCAAAGACATTGACAGGCCCGGCCCCGGATCGCGAAGCCCTTCTGCCGATCCTGACTGCGGCTGCCCGCAGCCCGGATCACGGCAAGTTGGAGCCGTGGCGTTTCATGGTGTTGGAACGTGGTGCTTTGGACCGGCTGGCCGATCTGGTCGGTGAACGGGGCTTGGCACTGGGTGAACCACCTGAACAGATCAGTAAAGCTCAGTCTGCCTTTGCCGACAGCCCGTTGGCCGTGGTCGTGGTGTCCTCGCCCGTCGCTTCGCCGAAGGTGCCCGAGATTGAACAACTCTATTCGGCTGGCGCTGTTTGCCTTGCGCTTTTGAACGCCGCGCTTGCGTCGGGTTGGGGGGCAAATTGGCTGAGCGGCTGGGCCAGCCACGACCGCAAATTTCTGCGCGATGGATTAGGGTTGGATGACCACGAAACCGTGGCGGGCATCATCCATGTAGGCACGGAAACAAGTGCCCCACCCGAACGCCCACGCCCGGATGTGTCGGCAATCACCACATGGGTAGAGACATGATCTTAGATGATTTCTTCCGCTCGGTCGGCCAGATGACCGATCCGCGTTTTCGCAGCGTGCTGATGAAAGGTTTGGCTCTGACCATTGGCCTTTTGGTTGCCGTCACGATGGTGATGACCTGGCTTGTCGGCTTTCTGGTGCCCGATACCCTGACGCTGCCGTTCATTGGCGATGTGTCCTGGGTGGATGGCCTGGCCTGGTGGGCGTCCCTTCTGCTGATGATTGTCTTGTCCGTCGTGCTGATGGTCCCCGTGGCTGGCGCTTTCACAGGTATTTTTCTGGACGATGTGGCCGACGCGGTCGAGGCACGACACTATCCCGAACTGCCCCCCGCGCCCGACGTGCCGATGGCAGAGACCATTCGCGACAGTCTGGGTTTCTTGGGGGTGATCGTTGGTGTGAACCTGATTGCCCTGATCTTGTTCTTTTTTGTCGGCCCGCTTGCTCCGATCCTGTTCTGGGTCGTGAACGGGTATCTTTTGGGACGGGAGTATTTCCAGCTTGCTGCCATGCGTCGCGTCGGACGGGTCGAGGCCAATCGCCTGCGGTCGCGCAATAACCTGCAAATCTGGCTGGCGGGTACGTTGATGGCGATCCCGCTCTCTGTGCCACTGGTCAACCTGCTGATCCCGATCCTTGGGGCGGCCACGTTCACGCACCTGTTCCATCGGGTGTCGCGCCGCTAGGGCGACAACGGTCGAAAAGAAATCTTGCCTGAAGTGATCCAGTTTACAAAACGCCTCGTATTGAGGTTATGTTGACGCAAACCCTTGATCACCCGAGCACCCGGCCCCCTACGCCATCCGTGCGTCGTTTTGAAGGAAAGCCGGTGTCGCAGACCAAGATCGAGATTTCAGAGCAGACCACCTGGATGCTCGCCGTTCGGGACAAGCAGGATCGTGACGCCTTTTGCGCGTTGTTCGATCACTTCGCCCCGCGTCTGAAAGGGTTCATAATGCGCACGGGTTGTTCAGCCCCGCAGGCCGAGGAGATCGTGCAGGATGTCATGCTGACCGTCTGGCGCAAGGCGGCGATGTTTGATCCCCACCGTGCACAAGTGTCGGCGTGGATATACCAGATCGCCCGCAACCGGCATATCGACATTATACGCAAGGAAAACCGCCCTGTGCCGGATGAACTGGCCGAAGATCCCGGTGCCGAACCGGATGCCAGCCAGATCCTCGCGGTCGAGCAGGAAGCCGGAAAACTGAAAACTGCCCTGTCGTCCTTGCGGCCTGAGCAGCGCGAAATGATCGAAAAGGCCTATCTGGGCGAGCTGACGCATCAAGAGATCAGCGACCAGACCGGCCTGCCACTTGGAACAATCAAATCCCGCATCCGACTTGGGTTGGAGCGGTTGAGACACGAGTTGAAGGGACTGCGCGAATGACCGCAATCACCCATCATATCCCCGACGCCATTCTGGCGGCCTATGCCGCGGGCAGCTTGCAGCATCATTATGCGGTGGCCGTGGCCAGCCACGTGTCGCTGTGCGTGCACTGCCGTGCGGCTCTTGAAGCTCATCAAAGCTTGGGTGGCGCGCTGCTGGAAGAGACCGAGCGCGTGGCTGTATCGGGAAATATGAAAGCCGATCTTTTGGCGCGGCTGGATGCGCCCGCGACGCCAGAACCTGTTTACACCCGACGCGGGATTTATCCCGGTCCGGTGGTCGCGGCGCTGAAAGGGAAAGAGCCGAAATGGAAGTCTCTTGGTATGGGCGTCCGTCAGTCGATCCTGTCTCAGGACAAGCACGGATCGGTTCGGCTGCTGTACATTCCCGGCGGGCGGGCCGTGCCGGATCATGGGCACAACGGGCTTGAAATGACCTTGGTTCTTCAGGGCAGTTTCAGCGACGAAACCGGGCGCTTTGGTGTCGGTGACATCGAGATCGCGAATGAAGACCTTGAGCATACGCCGATTGCCGATCCCGGCGATCCCTGCATTTGTCTTGCAGCAACCGACGCGCCGTTGAGGTTCAATGCATTTGTGCCGCGATTGCTGCAACCGCTGTTTCGGATTTAACCACCACTCAAACCGCCGTGTTTCTGGCAACCGGACTCAGCGCGAATTTTCTGAATCCTTATGAGATTCATTGTTTTGGAGAGGGTTCTCCCACGTTTGCCTGTTCTTCTGAAGCACGGGCGCGGCGGCGGTGGATCATGCGTATTCCTTTCATAGGGACGAGTTAACCAAAGGGGGATCTTACCTGCCAACCAGGAGAAAACTTCGTGAGATCGCTTTTCAGAACCAAGGCCGCTGCACTCGTTGTGACATCCGCGACACGTGCCGCCCGGTTTGAGCGGCATTGCTTTTTTAGGTTGGCCGTTTCGTGTTTCGTAGGCGCGGGGAGCCTATTTCCCGCGATAGACGATCAGGTCAGGCAAGTAGTTCAGCAAACGAATGCCCCAAGAGAACGGCGCAGGAAAATCGGTGCGAAATCTGGTTTTACGCATCGCCTTCACCACCTGCCGGGCCGCATCTTCAGGCGTCATCAGCATAGGCATTTTGAAGGAGTTTTTCTGCGTCAGGCGGGTCTTGATGAATCCGGGGTTGACGATCCGAACCACCACGCCGGTGTCTTTCAGGTCAAACCGCAAGGTCTCGGCCAAGCTGATAAGCGCTGCTTTGCTGGCACTGTAGCCAATGGATTTGGGCAAACCACGATATCCCGCCAAAGACCCGATAAGGGTGATGTCACCCTGACCTTTCGCGACCATCGTGGGCACGAGATGTCCCATAACATGCATTGCGCCGACGAAATTGACGTTGCACATTTGAATTGCCGAGGCGCTGTCCCATTCCGTGGCGGGCATTGGGTCATACGCCCCGGCGATATAGACGACACCATCGACATCTCCGACTTGCGCAACCGCGGCTTCCACTTTCTCGGGGTCAGTCACGTCGATGGGAACCACGCGCGCATCGGTAAGATCACCCGCCAGATCGTTCAGGCGATCTTGGTTGCGCGCCGATAGCACCAGCTTGGCCCCGTCCTTGTCCAAATCATGCGCCAACGCGCGGCCAAGGCCTTCGCTGGCACCGATCAACCAATAGGTTCTGCCTTTGAAACTGATCATCAATCGGTGCCTCGAAATGTTCGGCTGTCCGTGATCAAGTGATCGGGTGGTGCGGGCTTTCGCAGAAAGGGTGCCCGTTTGAGATACAGGATCAAGGCTTGCCAATAGATCAAAGCCACAACCCGCAGCGCACCAAAGGGGCGACGCACAGCCGCCCAGATCAACGAAAGATTGGTGGCGGGTTTCCGATCACCAACCAACGTGGCCAAAACGCCTTCGTCGCCGTTTTCATACTGGATGCGAATGTCGAATTTTTGCTCCGTCATGCCAAAGTTGAAACGATACTGCCCCGCAACCTTTTGGAACGGGGACACGTGCATCAGCTTTTCGGCGACGATTTCATCGCGCCTGTCAATCGGTCGGAAATCAGGATGGGCGCAGAAGTAGCAGTGACGATGCCCGAAGGTGTTGTTAACCTCGGCGACGAAGGCGCGCGCGGTGCCGTTCTTCGTTGCGATCCAGAAACTGACAGGGTTGAAATGAAACCCAAGGAAGCTGGGCTGAGTCAACAGGTAAAGGCGCAGATCGTCACCTGATAATCCGCGCTGCGCAAGTTCTGCGCGAAACCAATCCACCCCAAGGCCGTTTCCGCGTGGACCACCATGGTGCTTGTCCCAAAGGGACCAGAGGTTGACTCTATTGCGTGATAGCAGGGCCGGCTGCTTGTCCTTTTCAAGATCGCACAGCACAAAATCGACGCCATAGGTAAAGGCGTTTTTCAACTTGCCGCGTCTTGCGTGCAACGTATGTGCTTGGACATGATCGACCATTTGCCTTGTTTACGCACCATCTTCGGATCTGGATCACGTTTTTCGCTCGGGCAGCGCAAAAACACGCACTTTCTTCTGATCTGACTGATCCAAGCCGCTCGGCACGCCGTAATCCATTCATGTGACTTGGAAAAAAGAGGCGTCAATGCTTGATCAACAGCTCGGCCCGCGTAGGAAGATTGCGATTGTTGGCGGTGGGATATCTGGCCTGTCGGCTGCTTATTACCTGTCGCCAAACCACGATGTCACGATTTACGAGGCTGCGCCGCGCTTGGGCGGGCACGCCCGCACCGTCATGGCGGGCAAGAACGGTGATCAGCCGGTCGATACCGGTTTCATCGTGTTCAACTATGTCACCTATCCTTACCTAACGCGCCTGTTTCGCGAGTTGAACGTGCCGGTGATGAAAAGCGAGATGAGTTTTGGGGCAAGCATAGATGATGGCTGGCTTGAATACGGGTTGAACAACCTGAAATGCATCACCGCCCAGAAACGAAATCTGCTGCGTCCGCAATTCTATAAAATGATCGCGGACATCCTGCGTTTCGGAAAACGTGCCGAGGCCGCGGCGCAGGATGACGAAAAGACGATCGCCGAGCTGGTGGACGAGCTGGGTCTTGGGCAGTGGTTTCGGAACAATTATCTGATGCCGATGTGCGGCGCGATCTGGTCGACGCCTCTGACCGAGGTCGATCAGTTTCCCGCTAAGTCTCTTGTGCAATTTTTCCGCAACCACGCCCTTTTGGCGGGGCTGGGCGAACATCAGTGGTGGACCGTCAAAGGCGGCAGCGTCGAATATGTGACCCGGCTTGAGGCTGTTTTGCGGACGCGTGGTGTCGACATTCGTTTGGGTGCCCCGGTCATGCGCATCGCGCGGATGCCCTATGGCGTTACCGTCCAATCCGCCGGGGGCGAGGACAAGGGCTATGATGACATCATCCTTGCCTGCCATTCTGACCAAGCCCTTGCTATGTTGGGTGACGGAGCCACGGAGCCTGAGGCAAGTGCGCTGGACCGCATCCGTTATCAACCCAACAAAGCTGTGCTGCATTGCGATGCCAGCCAGATGCCGAAACGCCGTGCGGCGTGGTCCAGCTGGGCCTATCGCTCGCAAGATGGGGCGATTGGCGTCACCTACTGGATGAACAAGCTACAGAACATTCCCGAAGATGATCCGCTTTTCGTGACGCTGAATCCCTCGACCCCAATCGCGGCGGACAAGATCTATGACGAGGTGACGTTCGCACACCCGGTTTTTGACAAGGCGGCCTTGCGAGCGCAGCAAGAGCTGCGTGCCATGCAAGGCCTGAACCGGACATGGTTTGCTGGCGCGTATCACCGCCACGGGTTCCACGAGGACGGCATCGCCAGCGCGATGCGGATCGTACGGATGATCAACCAAGACCAACCAGCGAAAGGATCGGATATTGCGTTTGACGAACAAAGCCCTGAAGTCGGAATTCCTGTCCACCTGTGAACGGTTGCATGAGGGACAGTTGACCCTGCACACGCCCGAGGGCGACACCTATCATTTCGGCTCTGCTGGCCCGGAAGCGGAAATGAAGATCAATGATTGGGCCGCCGTGTCGGCCATGGCCGCGCACGGGCAGGTGGGTCTGGGCGAAACTTATGTGCAGGGCATGTGGGACACGCCGTCGATTGAAACGCTGATGTCTGTTGCGATGCGCAATCGTGACCACCTTGGCAGCTATGATCAGGCAAGTGTATTCAATCGAGCAAAGTTTCGTCTGGTAGATACGATGTTGCGCGCCAATACCCGACGAGGGTCGCGCAAGAATATCCGGTCGCATTATGATGTCGGCAACGAGTTCTACCAGCTTTGGCTGGATGAGGGCATGACCTATTCCTCGGGTCTGTTTGCTGAAGGATGTGATGACCTGAGCGTCGCCCAGACGCGCAAGAATGCGCGGGCTTTGTCCCGGCTTGGATCGGGTCAAAGGGTATTGGAAATCGGCTGCGGTTGGGGTGGGTTTGCCGAACACGCCACCCAGCAGGGGCGTGACGTCACGGGCGTCACCATTTCGCGCAACCAGCATAGCTATGCCGAATGTCGCCTGGATGGCAGGGCTGACATTCAATTGCGTGACTACCGTGACATCAATGGCAAGTACGACAATATCGTCTCGATCGAGATGATCGAGGCCGTGGGCGCGCGCTATTGGCCCAGCTACTTCTCGGTTCTCAAAGACAACCTTGCCGAAGGTGGGCGGGTGCTGTTGCAGACCATCACTGTCAAAGACAGCTTCTTTGAAACCTACAAGGCGTCATCTGATTACATCCGGCAATACGTGTTCCCCGGAGGAATGCTGCTTTCAGACCACGTAATTGAAAACCAAGCCCGCCAAGCGGGTTTGCACGTGCAAGACAGTTTCGCCTTTGGGCAGGACTATGCCCGGACATGTCGCATTTGGGCCGAACGGTTCACAGCGCAGAAGCGCAAGATATCGGAAATGGGCTATGGCGAGGCTTTCTTCCGCAACTGGCAGTATTATCTTGAGATCTGCGCCGCGTCTTTTGCCATCGGGCACACAAATGTCGTTCAGGTGGAACTGGCCCATGCGCGCGGTTAAAGCCTTCTCAATCGTCGTCTCGCTGTTTGTTGGAGCACCTTCTGCTTCGGCGCAAAGTGGCGTTGCCTCCTCTGTCCTGCCGGGGGCTAAGGTGCGCGGCGCAGCGACACTGCGGTTTCTTGGCTTGCCGCTCTATCAGGCCCGGCTGTTCACCGTCGGCGGAGGTGCACTGAACTGGAGTCAGGATTTCGGAATCGAACTGACCTATCTTCGCGATCTTACCCAATATGATCTGGTCGAGGCCACAATGCGCGAGTTCAAACGCACCGGGGGCACACTGCCATTGGAGGCGAAATTGAACGCCTGTTTTGATGCCGTGGGCAAGGGCGACCGATATCTGGCCATTTCGGATGGGCCGGACAATATCGGGTTCTGGCGCAATGGCGTACGGACCTGCACGCTGACCTATCCACAGATCAAGCAACGTTTCATGGGCATTTTTGTGGGCGAGAACACGCGTTCGAAACCATTCACCCGCAAGCTGACGGGGAGCTAGATGGTTTATCCGCGCGTCAGCCTTTATGCCATGATGCTGGCCGCGGCCGGTATTCCGCTTTACATCCATTTGCCGCGGTTTGCCTCGGTCAATCTGGGTGTCGGGCTGGGCGCGATCGGGGTGATCTTGTTGGCCATTCGGCTCGTGGATCTGGTGCAAGACCCGCTGCTGGGATGGGCAGTCGACCGTTGGCCAAAGGCACAGACATTGTTTGCAATGCTGGCCGCAGCCGGCCTGGCCATTGGCTTTCCCATCCTGTTCTCGCTCGAACCGGGTCAGGCTGTCGTGATCAAGATGTCGGTCGTTCTGGTGCTGCTGTTTTCGGCCTATAGTCTGGGAATGATCCTGTTGTATGGCCGCAGCGCGACACTTGCGAAATCGAGCGGTGCACACGATCTGATGACCCTTGCCGGATATCGCGAAGCCGGCATGTTGACTGGCGTTGTCCTTGCTGCCGTAGCTCCTGCCGTGTTCAAGGGGTTGGGCGTCAGCGGGCAGGGTTATCCCGCCTTTGGATGGTTTCTGTGCGCGATCGCCGTAACTGTCGCATTGGTCAGCCGTCCGATCTGGCGGCGCACCCCTGTTCTGGGTGAAGGGCTGTCCTATTCCGGTTTGGCAAGCGCCGGGGCGCTGCGCCTTCTGGTGCTGGCATTGGTTAACAGCCTGCCCGTCGCCGTCACCTCCACCCTATTTCTGTTCTTCGTGGAAGACCGCTTGCAATTGCCTGGCAAGGCTGGCCCTCTGTTGATCCTGTTCTTTGTGTGCGCGGGGCTCAGCGTGCCGCTATGGACACGGCTCAGCCGTCTGGTGGGCACCAGAATGACGCTGGTCGTTTCCATGCCGTTTGCGATCCTCGGCTTTGTCGGAGCGGCCTTTTTGGCCCCCGGAAACCTTGTCGGCTTTGCCGTTATCTGCGTGACATCCGGTGCCGCATTGGGGGCGGATATGGTGGTCTTGCCTGCCATGTTTTCGGTCGTGTTGACCAAGGCTGGGCTGAACGCATCGGCAGCGTTCGGCATCTGGTCATTTGCGGGCAAGTTGGGACTGGCGCTGGCGGCATTTGTCGTATTGCCGCTGCTTGAACACCAAGGTTTTCAGCCCGGACAAGTGAACAGCGACGGTGCCCTTGCGACGCTGAACATCGCCTATGCCGTCGTGCCCTGCATCCTGAAACTCTGCGCCTTTGGTCTTGTGCTGGCGCTTCCAACCGAGGACAGACCCCAATGAAAATTCTGACCGCGCTTCTGCTTCTGATATTGGCAGCGACATTCGCCAAGACCGTCCTGTTCAGCTTCCGCGCCCAAAGCGCCGAGAACTATGCCGGAACCGGACCAGCGTTTTCGATGAAAGAGCATCTGTCCGGTACATTTGCGTCCGAAGGGCTGATCTTTGGTCCGACGGGCAAGATGACCAACAGTTTCGTCGCCCAAATGGAAGGGGAGTGGGAGGGCGACACCGGCACGTTGACCGAGACCTTCACTTACTCCAACGGACGCACCCAGAACCGCAAATGGTTTCTGAAGTTGGGCGAGGGCAGTACATTCACTGCCACCGCCGACGACATTGTGGGCGAAGGGCAGGGTGTTGTGTCCGGGTCCACCGTGATGATCCGTTACAAGATCGTTCTGCCACCCGAGGCGGGTGGTCACACGCTCAGCGCCACTGACTGGCTGTATTTGACGGAAGACGGTGTGATCATGAACAAGTCCGAGATGCGCAAATACGGGCTAAAGGTTGCCGAGCTGATCGCCACCATGCGCCCGATTGATGGAACGAAACCGTGGCCTTGAATAGAGAAAGCAGAAGAACAATCGGAACCGAGTGTGATCCCTGTCGCGACCCATATACCATTGGGCTACTGGGCTGGCGCACCGTGCCCGGACTGCGCACGCCCCAGCATTCCGTCACACCGGAATGGGCGAATGTTTCTTGATGTCGCGCAGCACCACGTTTGTCTGTGCGCTTTCCACCGCCGTCTGTTTGAACAGGAACCCTTCCAGAAACGCGTTGAAGGCCGCCAGATCGTGGCACAGCACCCGCAGGTGATAATCTGCCTGCCCGGTGGTGGCGAAGCATTCCACCACATCGGGGCGACGGTTCACCGCCTGTATGAAATCCTCGACCTTGTCGGGATCGTGGCGGGTCAGTTGCACATGCACGATGGCTTGAAAGCTCAGCCCGGCCTTGGCGGGGTTCAGATAGGCGCCGTAGCGTTCGATGATCTTCGTATCCTCAAGCGCGCGCACCTTGCGCCAACAGGCCGAAGTCGACATCCCCACCGCATTGGCAAGCTCGGCGTTCGAGATCGTGCTGTCCCGCTGCAAAAGGTCCAGAATGCGGCGATCCTTGGCGTCTAACTCCATGGTAGATTTTTCCTTTACTTAACCCGATGTGGGTTCAGTTTACCAAATATCGCATTAGGTGCGGCGTCGAAAGGTATGAATCACCAAGTCAGATGAAATATCTTGGTGATGAATATGTGGAGCCAGCCATGACACGCCAAGATCCAGACTTTCCAACCTATCAACTCGCTGATCGCTATGGCCGCGAAACAGGCCGCGTCTTTCTGACCGGCACGCAGGCGCTGGTGCGCATCATGCTGGATCAGGCGCGGCGCGACCGGGCGACCGGGGTGAACACGGCGGGGTTCATCTCGGGTTATCGCGGGTCGCCTTTGGGTGGCCTGGATCTTGAGCTGTGGCGCGAGAAGGCGCGCGTGGCTGATCACAACATCACCTTCCTTCCGGCGGTGAATGAAGACCTTGGTGCCACCGCGGTTCTGGGCGCCCAACAAGCCAGTCTTGATCCCGATTGCGAGGTCGAGGGCGTGTTTTCCATGTGGTATGGCAAAGGGCCGGGGGTGGACCGGTCGGGCGATGCGCTGAAACATGGCAACGCCTATGGATCGGCCCCGAAAGGTGGGGTTCTGGTCGTGGCAGGCGACGATCATGGCTGCGTGTCCTCGTCCATGCCGCACCAGTCGGACGTCGCCTTCATGTCTTGGTTCATGCCCACGCTGAACCCGGCCTCGGTCGCGGAATATCTGGCCTTTGGCGAATACGGCATTGCCCTGTCGCGGTTCAGCGGCACGTGGGTGGGGTTCAAGGCGATCTCGGAAACGGTGGAATCCGGTCAGTCGGTCGAACTTCTGCCAGATCGTCAGTTCACCTATCCCGAGATCGAGGTGCCGCCCGGCGGGTTGCATGTGCGGCTGGCCGACCTGCCCAGCCCCGAGATCGAGACACGGATCGGGCACAAACTGGCCGCCGTGCGCGCCTTTGTCGAAGCCAACCCGATTGACAGGGCGATCTATGACATTGCCGATGCCACCTTCGGGTTCGTGACCACCGGCAAGGGTCATCTGGATTTGATGGAAGCCTTGCGACTATTGGGGGTGGACGAGGTCAAATGCCGGGCGCTGGGCATCGACATTTACAAGATCGGAATGGTCTGGCCGCTGGACCGGACAGACGCCCTGGGCTTTGTAAGCGGCAAGACCGAAGTGCTGGTGGTGGAAGAAAAACGCGGCATCATCGAAAGCCAATTCAAGGAGTATTTCTATGACTGGCCCGGCACGAAGCCCAACCGGATGGTGGGGAAATATGACAGTCAGGGCGAGCCGCTGATCCCTTGGACGGGTGAGCTTAGCCCGCTGATGCTGGTCCCCATCGTGGCCACCCGTCTGGACAAGGTCTTTCCGGGCGAGAACTTCACAGCGCGGGCCAACGCGCTGGTGGCTCAGCCGCCTTGTGTTCTGAAAACTGACGGGGCCACGCGCACGCCCTATTTCTGTTCCGGGTGCCCACATAATACTTCAACCAAGGTTCCCGAGGGCAGCGTTGCAGCATCGGGCATCGGGTGTCACGTGATGGCCAGCTGGATGGATCGGAACACCACGGGCTATGCGCAGATGGGGGGCGAGGGTGTGCCGTGGGTTGCCCGATCCCGCTTCAATGGCGGCAAACACATCTTCCAGAATCTGGGCGAGGGCACGTGGTATCATTCTGGTTCGTTGGCGATCCGGCAGGCGATCGCAGCGGGGACGAACATCACCTATAAGATCCTCTATAATGATGCCGTGGCCATGACGGGCGGGCAGCCCGTGGACGGCCCCGTCAGCGTGACCGGGATCGTGCAGACATGCCGCGCCGAAGGGGTCCAGCGGATCGCGCTTGTGTCCGATGATATCGGAAAATTCACACGCGGTGACTTTCCAGCCGGTGTAACCTTTCACGACCGGGCCGAGATGGATCAGGTGCAGCGCGAGCTGCGCGACATTCCGGGGGTGACCGTGCTGGTCTATGAGCAGACCTGCGCCACGGAAAAGCGCCGCCGCCGCAAGCGCGGCACGATGGAAGACCCGAAAACGGTGCCTTACATCAATCCGCTGGTTTGCGAGGGGTGTGGCGATTGTTCGGTGGAAAGCAACTGTTTGAGCGTCGAGCCGTTGGAAACCGAGTTTGGGCGTAAACGCAAGATCAACCAATCCAGTTGCAACAAGGATATGTCCTGTCTGAATGGCTTCTGCCCCAGCTTTGTGACCATCGAAGGGGCGACGCGGCGCAAGCGGGACACGTCCAAACTGGATGTGGCGGCGATGCTGGAGGATGTGGGGCAACCTGATTTGCCAAGTATCGCCGAGCCATATGATCTGTTGGTCACAGGTGTTGGTGGCACGGGTGTCGTGACCGTAGGCGCCCTGATCACGATGGCGGCGCATCTTGAGGGCAAAGGCTCCAGCGTTCTGGATTTCACCGGGTTTGCACAGAAATTTGGCACGGTGCTTAGCTATATCCGCCTGGGCGCGTCGCCAGACAAGGTGCATCAGGTGCGGATTGATACGGGATCTGCGGATGCGGTGATCGGCTGCGACATGGTGGTGTCGTCGTCGCCCAAGGCGTCGGTGCATTACAGGCCGGGCAGCAAGGTCGTGCTGAACCGGGCCGAGATGCCAACCGGCGATCTGGTTCTGTCGCGTGACGCAAGCTTGCGCATAGATATGCGCGAGCGAACGATCCGTGCGGCTGTGGGGGCGGACAACGTGTCCGGTCTTGATGCCAACCGCGCGGCTGAAACCCTGCTGGGCGATGCCGTCTATGCCAACGTCATCATGCTGGGCTATGCGTGGCAAATGGGTTTGGTGCCGGTGTCCGAGATCGCATTGAAACAGGCGATCCAGTTGAACGGCGTAAAAACACCTGAAAACGGTCGCGCCTTTGATCTGGGTCGTGTGCTGGCCGCGGCCCCGGATCGCGTCGCCCTGTCCGATCCCAAACCGGACGAAGCAGAGACTCCCAAGGAGCTGATCGAGAAACGGGCCGAGTTCCTGATTGGATATCAGGATGCGACCTACGCTGACCGCTATCGGACAACACTAGATCAGTTTGCGGCGCGATTGCCCGAGGGTCTGCGAGATGAAGTTTTGCCAGTGGCTGCGAAAAGCCTGTTCAAGCTCATGTCCTACAAGGATGAATACGAGGTGGCGCGGCTGCACACCCAAATGGGATTCCATGACCAGTTGCAGCAGGAATTCGAACCGGGGTTCACGCTGAAATACCACTTTGCACCGCCGCTTCTGCCTTTGGGCAAAGACGCCCGCGGGCGGCCACGCAAACGGTCCTTCGGGCCTTGGATCGGAACGGTGCTGACCCGGCTGGCGCGGCTCAAATCCTTGCGCGGGACCATGTTTGACCTGTTTGGATATACCGCAGAGCGGCGTGAGGAACGGGCGTTGGTCACGTGGTATGAACGCGGGCTGCAACAATTGACCGGCAAGATTACCTCGACCAACCGCGACGATGCGCTGGCGTTCCTGTCATCCCCGCTTGAGATGCGTGGTTATGGCCCGGTCAAGCGACGTGCCGTGGCCGAGATGCGGCCCAAAGCAGATACCGCGCTTGAACGCGCCTTAGCCGGCTGATGCACACGATATTGTGTTAAGACCTCGACCGTTTTCGGTCCTGCCCTTGTTGTCCGTCGCAGAAAACCTACCATGTGTTTCCGAACACATAGGAGGATGGCATGGGACTGCTGCAAGACGGCAAATGGGTCGACCAATGGTATGATACGAAGTCCAGCGGTGGGCGGTTCAAGCGAAAGGATGCCCAGTTTCGCAACTGGATCACCGCCGACGGGTCTGCCGGACCAAGTGGCAAGGCCGGGTTCAAGGCTGAACCGGATCGCTATCACCTATATGTATCGCTGGCTTGTCCTTGGGCGCATCGCACGCTGATCTTCCGCGCACTGAAAGGGTTGGAGGGGATGATCCCGATTTCGGTCGTTCATTGGCATATGGCCGGGGATGGCTGGACGTTTCACCCGGTCGATGGCGGGATACCCGACACCGTGAACGGGGCCGAGTTTATGCATCAGATCTATACCACTGCGATGCCGGACTATTCAGGCCGGGTAACCGTGCCGGTTCTGTGGGACAAGAAAGAAAAGACCATCGTGTCTAATGAAAGCTCGGAAATCATCCGCATGTTCAACACCGCTTTTGATGGTATCGGTGCGAAGGAGGGCGATTTCTATCCCTCAGCCTTGCGTGATGAGATCGACGCGTTGAACGATCGCATCTATAGCACCGTCAACAACGGGGTCTACAAAGCCGGGTTTGCAACGACGCAAGAGGCGTATGAAGAAGCTGTGGTGCCGCTTTTCGAAACTCTCGATGACCTCGATCAACGGTTGGCCTCACAGCGATACCTGACCGGATCAACCATTACAGAGGCGGATTGGCGCCTGTTCACCACGCTTGTGCGCTTCGATCCCGTTTATGTCGGGCATTTCAAATGCAACCAGCGCCGGATTATTGATTACCCTAATCTGTGGGGTTATCTGCGAGACCTGTATCAACAGCCCGGCGTCGCGGCGACTGTGAATATGGATCACATCAAGAACCACTATTACGGCAGTCACGAGACGATCAATCCAAGTGGCGTGGTGCCGATGGGCCCCGTCATTGATTTTGAAGCCCCGCATAACCGGGCTGCACTGAGTTAATCCAGCAGCGGGAAAACAGCGGTTTTCTTGACGGTGCCATAGACAAAGCTGGTATCGATCGACGCAATGCCACCGATCGGATGGATGCGGTTGCGGATGAAATCCTCATACGCATCCAGATCCGACACGACCACGCGAAGCTGGTAATCTGTCGCACCCGTCAAGACGTGGCATTCCAGCACTTCGTCGATGGACAAGATGCGCCCCTCGAACCGTTTCACGTCGTTTTCGTTGTGACGCTCCAACCGGATGCGCACAAATACCGTGATGGGCAAACCATAGGTCGCGGCGTCCGCCTCTACCGCGAACCCGCGAATAGCCCCCGAGGCTTCGAGGTTCCGCAACCGCCGCAGGCAAGGCGACGGCGACAGGTTCACAGCCTCAGCCAAATCTTGATTGGTCATCCGCCCATTCTGCTGCAAGGCGCGAATTATTTGGCGATCTTTTCGGTCCATTGCTCCCTCGTTGGCAGGATATGCTAATTTGTATGCCTGTAGTGGCATATTTCGCAATCTTCTGAAACCCCGGATAGGGCATGATGTAGGCGCGTTTTGCAAAGGAGCTTGCCATGACATCGTCCCCCACATCCGGTTTCGCAACCCGTGCCATCCACCACGCATATGATCCGCAGGACAATGAAGGCGCGCTGACGCCGCCACTGCACCTGACCTCGACATTTGCGTTTGAAACCGCCGAGGCCGGCGGAGAGATGTTCGCGGGCGACCGTCCGGGCCATATCTATTCCCGTATTTCGAACCCAACCTGCGATCTGCTTGAACAACGCATCGCAACGCTGGAAGGCGCCGAGGCAGGATTGGCGCTGTCATCGGGCATGGGGGCGATTACTGCGGTTCTGTGGACGCTTCTGTCACCGGGGGACGAGGTGATCGTGGATAAAACCCTTTACGGCTGTACCTTTGCCTTCATGCAACACGGGTTGGCGAAATGGGGCGTAACCATCACCCATGTGGACATGACCGACCCCGACAACCTGCGCGGCATGATCAGCGACAAGACCCGTGTGGTTTATTTCGAAACCCCGGCCAATCCGAACATGCGCCTGGTTGATATCGCCGCGGTGTCGGAGATTGCACATTCGGCGGGGGCAACAGTGGTGGTGGACAACACCTATGCCACACCTTACCTGACCCGCCCGATTGAACATGGCGCCGATATCGTGTTGCACTCTGCCACCAAATATCTGGGCGGCCATGGTGACGTTGTCGCCGGTCTGGTGGTCGGCACCTTAGAGCAGATCACCGAAATCCGCCTTGTTGGCATGAAAGATATGACCGGCGCAGTGATGGCCCCGTTCAACGCGATGCTGATCCTGCGGGGGCTGAAGACGTTGGCCCTTCGGATGGACCGGCATTGCGCATCGGCACAGATCGTGGCGCATTGGCTGGAAGCGCATCCGGCAGTCAAAGCAATTCACTTTCCGGGGCTTGAAAGCTTTCCCCAACACGCTGTTGCGGAAGGTCAGATGGACCAGCCGGGTGCGATGATCGCATTTGAGGTCGACGGCGGCATCGACGGAGGGATCGCCATGATGAACCGTTTGACGATGATCCAGCGCGCGGTTTCGCTTGGGGATGCAGAAACACTGATCCAGCACCCGGCGTCGATGACTCATTCGACCTATACGCCCGAAGAACGCGCCGAGCATGGCATCTCGGACGGGCTGATCCGCTTGTCTGTGGGGCTGGAGGAGGTCGCGGATATTCTCGCCGATCTCGAATCTGCACTGTCCCCCGCGATGCAACACGCCGCAGAATAGTCGAAGCGAATGCATCCCACCCTCAGCCTGCGGGCGTGTCAAACGGCCGGGAAGCAGGTCTGAGGCGGTGCACAGAGACGTCATCCGCAGCCCGGCGGGTGATGCACCTTGTTTGATCGAAGGTTTTGAGCATGCCCACTGATGTGACCCAGTTGAAAATCATTGAACAACGGCTGCTTTGGCTGTCGCACTGGATGATACACCACGCAAACCATATCCGGCCGAAATCGGACGGGATAAAGGTCGGTGGGCATCAGGCGTCGTCTGCGTCAATGGTGTCAATTATGACGGCGCTCTATTTCAGCACGCTGAAACCCGAGGACCGGGTCGCGGTCAAGCCGCATGCCAGCCCGATCTTTCATGCCATGCAGTATCTGATGGGCAATCAGACGCGCGAGAAGATGGAGAACTTTCGAGGGTTTGGCGGGGTGCAAAGCTATCCCTCGCGCACCAAGGATATCGACGATGTGGATTTTTCGACCGGATCTGTTGGGTTGGGGGTGGCGATTACCTCGTTCGCATCGATGGTGCAGGACTACATCGCCGCGAAATCCTGGGGTGAAGATGTGCCCGTGGGTCGGATGGTGGCGCTGGTTGGCGACGCCGAGCTGGACGAGGGCAACATCTATGAATGCCTTCAGGAAGGCTGGAAAAATGACCTGCGCAACACGTGGTGGATCATCGACTACAACCGTCAATCGCTGGACGGGATTGTGCGCGAGGGTTTGTTTGAACGGGTCGAGAAAATCTTCGACGCCTTTGGGTGGGACGTTGTGCGCGTCAAGCACGGGGTTTTGCAGCGTAAGGCGTTCAAGGAACCGGGTGGCGCGGCGCTACGCGACTGGATCGACGCCTGCCCGAATGCCGAGTATTCGGCGCTGACATTCATGGGCGGTGCGGTTTGGCGCAAACGTCTGATGGATGACTTGGGCGATCAGGGGGACGTCACCGCATTGATTGACCGACGTTCGGATGATGAATTGGCAGAGCTGATGGAGAACCTTGGCGGAAACTGCGTCGAAACGATGGCCGACACCTTCGCCGCAATCGATCATGATCGTCCGACCTGTTTTCTGGCCTACACCATCAAGGGCTGGGGCACACCCATCGCGGGGCACAAGGACAACCACGGCGGGTTGATGAACAAAACCCAGTTTGCCGAATGGCAAACTCATATGGGTGTGGCCGATGGTGACGAATGGATGCCATTTGCCACCGTGGACGACCCTGACGCGCTGAGGGTGTTTCTGGACAACGTGCCGTTTTTTGCCAAAGGGGCGCGGCGCTACACCGACGACAAACTGTCTGTTCCCGAGATTACGATCAGCACAGATCGCGAAATCTCGACCCAAATGGCATTTGGCAAGGTGTTGGATGATCTGTCCAAGGGCGACAGCGATTTGGCGGCGCGGATTGTCACGATGTCTCCGGATGTAACCGGCACCACCAATCTTGGGCCGTGGGTGAACCGGCGCAAGCTGTTCGCGCGCAAGGCGCAGGCAGATGCGTTTATCGAGCACCGTATCCCTTCGACAGCCAAATGGGAGTTCACACCCGATGGCCAACATATCGAGCTTGGCATCGCCGAGATGAACCTGATGCTGCTCTTGGGTGCGGCGGGGCTGAGCCACAGCCTGTTCGGCAGGCGGTTGATCCCCATCGGTACGGTGTATGACCCGTTCGTCAATCGTGGGCTCGATGCCCTGAACTATGCCTGTTATCAGGATGCGCGTTTCATTTTGGTGGGCACGCCCTCGGGTGTGACGCTGGCCCCCGAGGGCGGCGCGCACCAATCGGTTGGTACACCATTGATCGGTATGTCGCAGGACGGGCTTGCAGCGTTTGAGCCCGCTTTCGCCGACGAGTTGGCCGTGATCATGGCGTGGGCATTTGATTATCTGCAGCGCGACGGCGAAGGGGATCCCGATGAACGGACCTGGTTACGCGATGAAACCGGCGGATCGGTCTACCTGCGCCTGACCACCAATCCGATCGAGCAACCCGGCAAGCGGGTGGATGAGGATTTCCGCCAAGGGGCCATTGATGGTGCCTATTGGCTGCGCAAACCCGGGGCCAACTGTGAAGTGGTGATTGCCTATCAAGGGGCGGTCGCGCCCGAAGCCATCAAGGCGGCTGGTATGATCGGCGAAGGGCGACGGGATGTCGGTGTTTTGGCCGTGACATCGGCGGATCGGCTTAACGCTGGATGGACCGCTGCACAGCGTGCGCGGGCGCGGGGCAATACCGGTGCCTTGTCGCATATTGAGCATCTGATGCAGGATCTGCCTGCCCATTGCAAATTGATCACTGTCATTGACGGCCACCCCGCGACCTTGGCATGGCTGGGCAGTGTTGTCGGTCATCACACTCTGCCGTTGGGGGTCGAGCATTTCGGCCAGACCGGCACCATCGGCGACCTCTATCGTCACCATGGTATCGATGCCGATGCGATTGTCGAAAAAGTACAGGGGTTGACCACGGGCAGGCCCGTAAGAATTTCTCATGCGTAGCGTCTTTGCCGCGCTTGTTGGCGAATATGCACTAATTCGTTGGCGCGGCTTGCCACGCGACTCTGGCCTATCATAATCTGCCGCAAATAGAATAAGCCTGCTGCCCGCGCGGTGGCAGGAAGGCGCCAGGGTTGTGAATGCCCGTCGAGCGCGACGCGATGCGGATACATGGGCCAAGCGCACCAGTGCGGGTATGTCCTATCGCCTTTTCAACACGCTGGCCGATCACCCTATTCCAAGCGGTGTCGGTGATTTTCGTCTTCTTGATCGTGAAGTGGTGGACGCGATCTGCGAGATGGGCGAACGGTCACGCTTTGACAAGGCGGTTTTCGTCTGGGTCGGATTTGAGACGACAGAGGTCGAATATGACAGACCCGCGGGTGCCGAGCGCGACAGCCACTGGCCATATTGGAAGTTGTGGAAACTGGTGTTGGCCGTATCTATACAGAAGTGCGCAAGCGTCCGCTTTACATCGTGCGTTCGTATGTTCCGCAAAACGCCAACGAAGAGGCAAAGAATGGATCGTGATGTCTATGAACGTATGAACGAGTTGGAAGCGCAGCATTGGTGGTTTGCCGCGCGCCGCGACGTGATCGAGACACTGATCCAACGTCGTGCCAACCTTCCGACGGATGCGCGTAAGGATGCGATCAGGAAACTGACGGACAGCGATGCACCGGATGACAGTATGCCGCCTGGGTGGCCGAACGGATTGATGCGGCAGATTTTTGGGGCAGAAAGGTTTTTGCTGGGGCGGGTGCCTTTTCCAATCGGGCTGTCGCTTGGCGCTGTTCTTGAGAAGGCCTGACCATTGCTCGCTCAGCTGTTTCGATTCATTGGTGTCGGCGGTCTAGCGACGATCATACATGTCCTTGTGGCAACTGTCGCTCACAGGCTGCTTTCTGCGCCAGAACTGTGGGCGAATTTCAGCGGCTTCTGCGTGTCGGTCGTGATCTCATATCTGGGCCATTCTCGTTTTACGTTTGCGGCAGAGCCAAATCACAAACAGCATTTGCCCAAGTTCGTTTTCGTGTCCCTGACCGGACTTGCAACCAGCAGTTTCATCGTCTGGTTAATCGCCACATTTACGGGCGGCAGTTTCTATTTGGCGATGGCATTCGTTGCAGTGATCGTACCCTTGGCGACATTTCTTGCCCTAAGGTTTTGGGTGTTTTCGCATCGCGGCACGCCGTTCCTGCCAACATGGCCGATGGTCTTGGTTGTTCTTTGCGGGATGGCTGTTTTCATCAAGGTCTATTGGAACTGGCCGGTCAATCACGACACCGCTTGGTATCTTGTCGCGACACGGAAGATGCTGGGTGGGGCGCAACTTTACGTCGATCTGGTCGAGGTCAATCCGCCCCTTAACTTCTATCTGACCATCCCGGCGATTATAATCGCAGATGGCCTGAGCATAAGTGATACCAATGGGCAGTATTTCTTTGTGGCGCTGCTGTACGGATTTAGCCTGCTGTGGTCCGGAGCCATCTTGCGAAGTGCTGCTGACCCAAGCGCGCTGCGCCGGATCCTGTTCTTCGCGTTTATGGCGGTGGTCTATATGCTGGGCGCGGCAAGCGATATTGCGCAGCGCGAACACCTTCTGGTGTTGTTTCTGTCGCCGTGGTTGATGTGGTATCTTGTTCGCCCGGTGCAGGGGCCTTCATTGGCAAGCAGCGCATTCGCCGCGATTGGTATCTGTATAAAGCCGTTTTTTCTGGTGTTTCCGATCACGTTTCTGATCCGGGACATGTGGCTCCGCCGCTCCTTTGCGCCCATCGTCTATCCCCGTTACCTTCTGATGCTTGCGATTGGTGTGATCTACGTGGGCCTGGTCATGGCGTGGCATTCGGAATACCTGACAGACATCGTCCCAATGGCGGGTAAAGTTTATGGGGCATACAAGAACCCCCTTTGGGTTGTCTTGCGCATCTCGTTGGTTTCGATCCTGCTGGGTCTTGTCATAATGGCACCGCTTGTTCGCCGGACGGGGCAGGATAATGGCAATCTGACCTTTGGATTGGCTGCGGTTGCGGCTTTGCTTGGCTTTGTGGTTCAAAGCACCGGATTTGGCTATCAACTGGTGCCGTTCATCATTTACTCGTTGCTGGCCGGTGCGTGGTGGCTGCTCAATGTACGTTCCAGACCTTTGAGCGTCGCCCTGACCTCTTTGGCCTGCGCATTGTCGCTGATTGTGCTCTATGAGCGTGGAAAATATGTCAGTCCGCTGACGGATGAAGTGATCTATGCAACTCAGAAAACCGGGCCGATTGAAAGCATGGTGTCTGATTCCATGCTGTTGGACCCCGGCGCTCCTGTAGCATTACGGCTTGGGATCGACTGGACCAGTCGCTATCCCGCCAACTGGCTGTATCCCGGAGCCTTGAAGAAATTGGCGGAGACCGATTGCGCGAAAGAAGCCGAGCTTTGTGCTGAACTGAATGGTATTGTGGAACGAAATCGAACGGATTATCTGAACGATATCCTCGTCCACAAACCTGATCTGATCGTATCAGACCGGGCTGTTATCAATTTGACATCAGATCCGCTGACGTGGGCGGCCATTATGAAATCTGACCCGCGTTTTGTTGAAGAAATGGCAAACTACAGGTTGGTTCATAAGAGCGAGCGGATGGACTACTACCTCCGCAACGAAGAGTGATGCTGCGTTTTACACGTCAGTCCAGAACGACAACCTGACCCGTTGTCAGACCCTTCTCCATGCCCCCGGCGCGTATCCAGATCTTGCTGACCCCAATACGGGTCACCCGAAAGCCGTTGAAACTTGTGCCTTTGGTGGCCTTTATGATGCGCCCATCACTCATCTCCAAAAGCGCCCATGCGGCGGTGCCGGTTTTGTATATGCCGACAACTGACATCCGTTTTCTGCCGTCATCCCACCTGATTGATGCGGGGGCAGGTGCCGACGCGGGTGTGACGACAGCGACGGTCGGTTCGGTTGACGGACGTGATGGTTCGGCGACGTTTTGGCGGGCAGGTGGACGGGCCGGATCGGAGTGTAGCCTTTGCGGTGGTCGAGGAGAGGCGGCGGGCGCGGAATGCGGCGCGGCACCATTGCCTTCGCCGGGTAACGGGAGCGGGATCGCGGCCAGAACTTTCGCCAAGTGATCTACGAGCTCTTCGTCGCTTTTACGCGTGATCGCCTTTGGCGGCAGAAGGCTCAGATCGCCTAAGTTTGCGGCGGCCAGTTTGGCTGGTGTGATCATCCGTCTCGACCTGCGCTGCCGTGGTTCATTGTGGACAATCGCTGCGAGGGTGGGGGCAGGGGCGGCGGAAAGGTCTGGAGGGCTGAGCGATTGCGAAACGGCAAGCACCGCATCACCGTCAACTCGCTGGGGCGGCAGGTCCAGCTCGGCCATCGCGAACACGATCTCGGGCAAGGGCTGGGGGGTGGTGTTGGCCAGTGCGAACACATCGGCAGGCGGTGCGGGCGGAATGGGAATGTCAATCGGTCGTGCCAAGGCAGCGATCTGCATGTCCAGTTGATAATCGGCATCGTGCATGGCCTGCACGACGTCGATTACCGCAGGTGCCGCCAGGTCTGCGACCACTTCATTCAAGGGGGCGGGGGGGCTTTCCCTTACTGGTGTGCCCATGGAAAAGACCGACACCGGGTGGTCACTGTTGGTCTCATCATGCAGCCCCGCTGGCGCTGTCGGCGCAACGCGCTTACGGGGCGGGTTGGACGTGTCATTTTCTGACGGTAAGGGAGATCCAAATCTGTGCGTGTCGATCAGGGCCGCCGGAGCGCGTGTGGAGAGTCTGGGAGCGAGAGAGGTGATGACAGGATAACTGTCGCTACCGGTGCTTGGTGGTTTGGGCTTGCGAAGTGTGGCGACGAGATCCGGCAGGTTTGAACCGGGTGTTGGAGTATTTTGAACGGATGGCGGGTTGGATTGCTCTGCAATCTTCAATGTGTCTGGAATCAGTTCAGCCGGCGTGAACTCGTAGGTGATTGCCTGTGGGTCCGGCCAGATTATATTTGAAGCATAGATCGCCAACGACACGAACAGCCCACCCACTATGAACAGGACGGACGCAATGGACAGTGCCAGTCGACGCGATCTTGATCCTCTCATAAATCCAACCTGCTCACCGGTAAATTCTGCGCTCACCAGTCAAGCGTCCGGTCGGTCATCCTGTCAATGTCGGCAGGTTACTGTCTGGTATCAAAGTACCTTGTTCTCGCGGAGTGTTGCGGGAAAACAAACAAAGACGGCGTGTCCGTCACGCCTGAGCGCAGAGGAATTGGCTTATTTCAACATGCAAGAGGTCAACCTGGCCCAGATCGGGCACGAGCCGTGGCAGGGCGCGTCCGTTTACATGTGTGTCACATCGTTTTTAGGAATTGGTCGGGCTGAGAGGATTCGAACCTCCGACCCCCTGCTCCCGAAGCAGGTGCGCTACCAGGCTGCGCTACAGCCCGACCGTGACGCGCGGGATATCCTCAACCGGGCGCAAGAGCAAGACCCAAATTGCCGTGTTTAAAGGGTCAGAACCATTTTGGTGGCGCTGTTGAACCCCAGAAGCGGCTTCAGCGGGCCGGTTGTTTCTTCGCCCGTTGCGATAAATCCAAGACGCTCGTAAAGCGCTTCGGCGCGGGGGTTGGTGTCAATCACGTCAAGCGTGACATGAGTGAAGCCGTTTTGCCGCGCGTAATCAAAAAGGGCATCAAACAGGGCCGATCCAACGCCCTGACCACGAGCGGTTTCGGCCACGCAGATCCCGTCCATCTGCAATGTCCCCTTGGGCGCGTCCCGTTCCAGCATCGCAAGCGGGATGAGCCGCCAAAGTGCGCCCAAACCATAATGTCGAAACAGGTCGGCTGTTGTCGCGGTCGAGAACCCATTGACCCCGGCTTTGTGCGCCGCGATGCCCAGAAGCCGACCGGTTTTGTCCGTGGCGGCGATCACCGCCTCTGGATTGACCGTCTTGGCAAAGAACTGGCGCCCTTTGTCATCTGGCCCAAGCAGTTTCCCCAGTTTGCCACCAAAGGCTTCCCAATAAAGCGCGGCAGCTTCTGCTTCGTGTCCGCGTGGCAGTTCGTTGTGCAAGATCAGTTCTGACATACAGGGGATATGGGAAGGCGGCGCCTAAATGAAAAGCGGCCCGCGCAGAAGCCGGGCCGCCTGTTGCAATGTCGTGTCAGTTCAGAGGCTCGCGTTCAGCGCCGCGATCACCGCATCCCCCATTTCCGAGGTCGAGACAGGTTTCACCCCTTCTTCATTCAGCAGATCACCGGTGCGCACGCCGTCGGCCAGCACCTTCTCGACCGCCGCTTCCAGACGGTCGGCCTCGCCGCCCATGTCGAAGCTGTAGCGCAGCGCCATGGCGAAGCTGAGGATACAGGCGCAGGGGTTGGCTTTGCCTTCGCCGGCGATGTCCGGGGCCGAGCCGTGGACGGGCTCGTAAAGTGCTTTCGGGCGGCCATTGGCCATCGGAGCCCCGAGCGAGGCCGACGGCAACATGCCCAGCGATCCGGTCAGCATGGCCGCACAATCCGACAGGATGTCGCCAAACAGGTTGTCTGTGTAGATCACGTCGAATTGTTTCGGCGCGCGGACCAGTTGCATGGCGCCATTGTCGGCATACATGTGCGACAGCTCGACCTCGGGGTATTCTTTCCCTACACGGGTCACGACTTCACGCCACAGGATGCCAGACTCCATCACGTTGGCCTTTTCCATCGAGCACAGGCGCTTGTTGCGTTTCATCGCCAGTTCAAAGGCCGACCGGGCGCCGCGCTCGATCTCGCTTTCGGTGTAGCGCTGGGTGTTGATGCCCACACGCTCGTTGCCTTCCTCGAAGATGCCGCGCGGTTCGCCGAAATAGACGCCCGAGGTCAGCTCGCGCACGATCATGATGTCGAGGCCAGATACGATGTCGCGCTTCAGGGATGAGAAAGCGGCCAGCGCGTCAAAGCACTGGGCCGGGCGCAGGTTTGAATACAGGTCCATTTCCTTGCGCAGACGCAGAAGCCCGCGTTCAGGCTTTACTGAGAAATCCAGATCATCGTATTTCGGGCCACCCACAGCGCCCAACAAAACAGCATCGACTTCCTGTGCTTTGGCCATGGTCTCGTCTGCCAAAGGAACACCATGTTTGTCATAGGCGGCACCGCCCACCAGATCCTCGCTCACATCAAATGTCACGCCGCGCTTATCGCCGATCCAGTCGATGATCTTGCGCACTTCGGCCATGACTTCGGGGCCAATGCCATCGCCGGGCAGGATAAGGAGGGAGGGATTGGTCATGGGTCTGTCCTTGCTGAGAAATACGTCGCCGATGGCCTAGCCTGTCGGGGACGCAGGGTCAAGAAACGAAGGGTCAGAAGCGCAGATCCACCCAGACAAGACGGTGGCGTGAGGCGGTGTTGACCGTAATCAACATCGGGTCATTGTCGGCTGGCCAGAACACGCCCGCATCCACCACATCAAGATTGTGTGCGGGCAGGATATAGCTGACGCGCAAGTCACCCGGTGAGGGATCTGGCCAATCGACCGTGTCCAGCGCAGGGTCACCTGATTGCCCGGCATCGCCTTCCGCAATCAAACCTGATCGACGAGGTTCAGGATCCTGTAGCCGAGGGTCGCTGAGCAGTCGCGAGATTGCGTCACGCCGCCCGTCACCGTCATTTGGATCCAGATTGGCCACACCCGCGATGATCAGGGGCTGGTCCGGGGCGGGGAACGGAAGTGCGCCGTCCAGATACCGTTGCCAAAACGCGATTTCATCGCGGTTACGTCGCCCGTTGCGATCCTCGTCCCCGTCAAAAACGGGGGTGGTGGCGTGAAAAGTCAGGAGGTGCAGCGTGGTGCCATTCGACAACTGCACCGGCACATCCCAATGGGCGACGCTGCTTAGCCGTTGAATGGCGAAGGCCTCCGAGGACGGGAAAGGGCTGGCATTTCGGGTGGGCGGTATGGCACCCGGCAGGTCCTTCCATAGAAATGCCGAGAAATCCTGTACCTCGCCCAGCGGATACCGGGACAGAACAGCCATCCCACCCTGACCGGTGAAGTGGCCATAACCTTGAGCGTCGCGCGGCTCATGGGTGCGGCCATTTCCATCCATATCAAACCCTGTGGCCAAGCCCGAATTGGGCATGGCCGCGAACGCGTGCGGCATGTCGTGCCCCTGATCGGCCAGTGCGATTTGGAAGGCATGCAGGGCGTGCCCCTCGAAGTCATGGTCAAAGCCTTGAAGCGTCAGGATGTCGGGTTTGGCGGTGGCAATGACGGTGAGGACGGCTGCGATCTGTTCATCCTTGCCCGACAGAATATCGCGCAGCAAAAGGCCGGGGCCTTTCCTGTCCATTTCGGCGTTATAGGTCGCGATGCGCAGGTCCGTCGCTTGCGCACCAACGGGCGCGACGCAGGCCATCAGGGCCAGCGTCACGGAAACGATCCAGTTAAAGAAAGGTGTGGACTTGCAACCAGTGCCGATCAGGCGTGCGCCATCCCGCCATCGTTGGCGCGGCGTTTGTTGCGCTTGCGCTCGCTGCTGATCATCAGGGCAACGCGCAGCATGGCGATGCCGCGCATGAAAAGGCTGGCGGGAAGAAAGGCCCATGCGGCAACGGTCCAGATCATGGTTTGATGGTTTTCCACCGACACAGAACCAAACAGCGACACGGCGGCAGAGATGATGATGGGCGTGGCGAAGGGCAACAGGAACCCAAGCGCAATGTTGAACCGCGCGTCGCGCACAAGGCGGCGGACCACGTCGCCACCCGTGGTCGGGTCAAACGTCGGCAGGTTGACCCAGACGTTGAACGCCCCTGTCGATTTTGCAGGCCATTCGGTGAAGCGCAGCGCCATCAGGAACACGGCCATCGACAGAAGTGAGATCAGATAGCTCATCCCAGCAGCGGCCCGCAGCAGCACCATGTCGTTGAAGCTGGCGGTGTCCGGCAGCATCGAAACCACGAAGCGCACCGGGCTATATGGGAAGTCAATGGCCTGACCGATCAGCATCCCGACCGAAGTCATGAACTGTGTTGCGGTTGAATGGTCGGTCTGACCCCGCACGATCACCGACAGACAGAATACCGTGGCGAACAGGGCAGCGAAGCGGATGCGGTTAAACGGCGGTGCATCGCGGAATTCGACGAGACCGGGATAGGTCGAGGCATATTCGAAGATGGTCAACGCCGCAGCGAACAATGCAACGATGGTTACGATCTGACCGGATTCCTGACTGACGCCGGGCACCAAAATGGACGGCGTCGCAATCAAAATCACCATCAGGAATGCTCGCGCAATTGCGCCAATCATTCGGCTAACCACTACCTTTATCCTTCCACCTGGATGGGTGCTGTTACCTGCCGCACCCTTTATCCATGTCAGCGTTTCCTCATTCAGCGGGTCACTGCTTCTTATTGCAACATACTGCGTCGCATATTAGTCCCACTTCAAGTTGAGCCTAAAATGCGTTGCCAAATGTGGTCGATTTAAGGGGAAACTGGTGCGACTTTGCACCAAATTAAGGTAAAAATGGGGCCATCTCAGCGGATGACCCCATGATTCATTCAGTTTTTCAGGTGGTTAGACCCAAGGGCGTTGTGCGGCGGCTTTCGCCTCAAAAGACTCAATTGCACCTTGTTTTTCCATGGTCAGACCGATGTCATCCAGCCCGTTCAGCAGGCAATGCTTCTTGAAAGCGTCAACTTCGAAGGGAATCACCTCTCCATCCGAGGTTGTTACCTCTTGTGATTCGAGGTCGACGGTCATCCGGGCATTGGCGCCTTTCTCGGCGTCGGCCATCAGAATGTCGACCTGTTCCTGCGGCAAAATGATCGGCAGAATGCCGTTCTTGAAGCAGTTGTTGAAGAAGATGTCAGCGAAGCTGGTCGAGATAACGCATTTGATGCCGAAATCTGCAATGGCCCATGGCGCGTGTTCGCGCGACGAGCCGCAACCGAAATTGTCGCCAGCCACCAGAATTTCGGCATCACGGTATTGCGGTTTATTCAGGACGAAATCCGGGATCTCGTTGCCCTGCCGATCATAGCGCATCTCGTCAAACAGGTTCACGCCAAGGCCAGACCGTTTGATGGTCTTCAGAAAAACCTTGGGGATGATCATGTCGGTGTCGATGTTCACCAACGGCATCGGCGCAGCGATCCCATGAAGTTTTTGGAATTTTTCCATAGCACGCACCTTTCTGCATCCGCCACGGTCTGTAGACGTCGTGGCTGCGTCATTCGTTCCCTTGCTTTATGCAGGTTTTGACGGCGAATCCAAGTCAACCGCGCACGAAAAACCCGGCACCTTTGGAAAGCGCCGGGTTGGTGTTCAGGTGAAACAGATTCAGGCTTTACGACGGCGGCGCGCGATGGCCCCCATACCGAACAGGCTGGTCACCAGAAGCAGGCCGGCAGCGGGCACCGGAACCGGCGACACAGTGACGAGGTTCTGTCCGGTGTAGCGACCGCGGTCTGCGTCACCATCGACTTCAAGGAACGACAGGTTCCAAACGGCGTCGCCCGAGTAAGCCGAAGCAGCCATCAGATACCGGTTGGCCAGTGTCGTACTGCCGGTGCTGGTCGCTTTGAACAAGCCCGATGACATGCTGAGAGTAGCATTGTCGTCTTCGTAGGCGGCTTCCCACAAAGCCATCTGGAACGCGGCGGCCTGATCGCCGTTTGATGTGTCAATCCGGCCGTAGTTGGCGTCAAACACCGATTGCACGCGGTCGCGACCAACGTCGGTCAGGCCAAAGCTGTTCGAGAACGGATCGTTGGTCGGCGTATAGTTCTGGCTTGAACCTTTGTTCATAAGATAGTGCGCAATATCAAGGCACCAGCCAACGAAGCTGCCCATATCACCGGTTGTATCTGTCAGGTTAAAGCCTGTGGCGCCAACTGTCCCCGGCGTGTTCGCCACGGGTGACGAATTCACGGAAACGGATTGGATGGAAGATGTGTAGCTGTCCAGTTTCAGGACGGCTGCGTCGGATGTGGTTGCAAAACCAGCTGCGATGACCGCAGCAGCAAACAGCTTATTCATAGTTACCCCTTCAAACACGTAACTGATCAAATAACTCACCGTGACCCCTGCACGATGCTCGAATACGTGTGATTCTAGCAGGTTAGACGAGGCGACTTCAAAGAAATTCGTCAATTTTGTGGCATTATCAATTCAAAGTAGTGAACGTAAAAATGTGCGAATGCAAAATGTGCGCAACTGTTTCCCAGCCGCGCACAATGCACCTTAATTTCGATGTATTCCCCGACTGTGACCGGGGCGACGAATCACATCAGGTCGCGCACGTCGGTCAGGCGTCCCGTCAACGCCGCTGCGGCGGCCATGGCTGGCGACACAAGATGCGTGCGGCCCTTATAGCCTTGACGCCCTTCGAAGTTCCGGTTCGAGGTCGAGGCGCAGCGTTCTTCCTCGGACAGTTGATCGGGGTTCATGGCAAGGCACATCGAACAGCCCGCAAGGCGCCATTCGAAACCGGCCTCTTTGAAGATCTCGGCCAGGCCCTCTTCCTCGGCCTGAGCGCGCACTAGGCCGGATCCAGGTACGATCATCGCGCGCAGCCCGTCCTTAACCTTCTTGCCCTTGACCACGTCGGCCACGGCACGCAGGTCTTCGATACGCCCGTTGGTGCAGGACCCGATGAAAACGGTGTCGATCTCGATATCCGTCAGCTTCTGGCCGGGGGTCAGGCCCATATACTCGATAGCGCGTTTGGCCGCTTCGACCTTGCCGCCGGTGAAGTCTTCGGGGCTGGGTACGGTGGCGGAAATCGGCAGAACATCCTCGGGCGATGTGCCCCAGGTCACAACCGGCTCGATCTCTTCCCCCTTAAGGGTGATCACCTTGTCAAAATGTGCGCCTTCGTCGGTATAAAGCGTCTTCCAATACTCCAGCGCCTGTTCCCACTGACCGGCTTTCGGGGCGTGGGGGCGGCCCTTCACATATTCAAAGGTGGTTTCGTCGGGTGCAATCAGACCGGCGCGGGCACCGCCTTCGATGGCCATGTTGCAGACGGTCATACGGCCTTCCATCGACAGATCGCGGATCGCTTCGCCGCAATATTCGATGACATAGCCGGTGCCGCCAGCCGTGCCGGTCTTGCCGATCACCGCGAGCGTGATGTCCTTCGCGGTCACGCCGGGCTTGAGCTTGCCCGTGATCTCGACCTTCATGTTCTTGGATTTCTTCTGGATCAGCGTTTGCGTTGCCAGAACATGCTCGACCTCAGAGGTGCCGATGCCGTGGGCCAGCGCGCCGAACGCACCGTGGGTTGCCGTGTGGCTGTCGCCGCAGACAACGGTCATGCCCGGCAGGGTCCAGCCTTGCTCGGGCCCGACGATATGCACGATGCCTTGGCGCACATCATCCACGGGGTAATAGTGAATGCCGAAATCCTTGGCGTTCTTGTCCAACGCCTCGACCTGAATACGGCTTTCCTCGTTCTCGATCCCCTTGGCGCGGTCCAGCGTGGTGGGGACGTTGTGGTCTGGCACCGCGATGGTCTTGTCGGGGGCGTGGACCTGCCGCCCGGCCATACGCAACCCTTCGAACGCCTGCGGGCTGGTTACTTCGTGGACCAGATGGCGGTCGATATACAGAAGGCAGGTGCCGTCATCGGCCTCGTGGGCCACATGGGCGTCCCAGATTTTGTCATAGAGTGTCTTCGGGGCGGTCATTTCGCTCTCCGTGGATGGTCGTGGATGTGTGTCAGGTTGCAATAGGTAAGGGGCACCACCTTACAGGTGGGCTTGCTGTGTCCGCGTCGCACCGAAAAACCGCCAGGGCAGGCGCGCGTGATCATCCATATCGAAAACCCGAGTCATGCTGCTGAGATACTCTTTTGCCAGCGTTGTCGCAAGGGTGTCGGGTGATGTGCTGTGTTCGACCTCTGGACGCGGAGAAGGTCGCATGTAAAAGTCACAACATGGAGCCCGAAGCAACGCCGCATCCCGGCACATCACCCAGACAAAGCAGCGGCGCGGAAGACCTGCCAGAGCTTGCCACGACGACCTTCGATACCTTGCGCGATCAGTTGATGCCGCTCTGGGATGAAGGTGCGACCTTCTTTTTCAGCCTGAGTCAGACATGGCGTCTGTATCAGGTGGCCATCGTCGTGCTTCTGGCGCTGATAGCCTGGGCGGTCGGCAAGATGCTGAACCCCAAAATCGACCATTGGCTACGCTCGCGCGAGGGGTGGTCGAAACGCCGGTTGCGCTTTGCCATTCATACCAAGCGCCGTGTGCCCATGATGTTGTTCGTGGTGATGTCGTGGCTGATTGTCTCGGTGATGCGCGAGGTGACGTGGCCCTCGCGTTCCTATCTGATTGCGGCGATTGGCACTTTGGCGTTGGCCTGGGTGCTGGTCGGATTTGCCTCTGTCATCGTGGAAAACCGGGTTCTTCGGCGCACGACGAAATGGGGATTGTGGATATATGTAACGCTTTATTATCTGGGCATTACCGATGAGATCGGTGAGGTGCTGGATAATCTCGCGATCTCGGCCGGGGATTTCCATATCTCGCTTCTGGATGTTCTTCGGGCGGTGGTTGTTACGGCGGCCCTGTTTGCTTTGGCGCGGATGTTCAGTCGCGGCTCGGCCGAGAAGATACGCAACAACGACGATATTTCGCCATCGATGCAGGTTCTGGCGGTCAAGTTCATCCAGCTTCTGCTGTATGGGGCGGCGTTCTTCCTGGGCCTGAAAGTGATCGGTGTCGACCTGACCGGTCTGGCGGTTCTGTCCGGTGCCATCGGTGTGGGTCTTGGCTTCGGTCTGCAAAAGGTCGTGTCGAACCTCGTGTCCGGCGTGATCATCCTTTTGGACAAGTCGATCAAACCCGGCGATGTGATCAGCCTTGGCGAGACATTCGGCTGGATCCAGCAGCTTGGCGCGCGATATGTGTCGGTTGTCACCCGGGACGGGCGCGAATACCTGATCCCGAACGAAGACCTGATCACCGGGCAGGTGGTGAACTGGTCGCATACAAACTCGTTCGTCCGCTTGGACATCTTTTTCGGCACAGCCTATGGAGATGACCCGCACAAGGTGCGCAAGGTTGCAATCGAAGCCGCCAGCAACGTGTCACGCGTTCTGAGCTTTCGCCCCCCGGTCTGTCACATTGTTGGATTTGGCGACAGCTCGGTTGACTATATCTTGCGGTTCTGGATCGACGATCCGACCGGCGGTCTGACCAACATTCGCGGCAATGTCTATCTGGCGCTTTGGGACGCATTTGAAGAGAACGACATTTCGTTCCCATTCCCTCAGCGCGAGGTTCGACTGCTGCAAGACGACCCGGCAGAGCATTTGGCAGACCAAGCAGCGACCGGCGAAAACCCGCAGACGTGACCCATTTGCACTGCTGTTTGGCAGCTGTTGCTTGACGAGCGTTGAGATCACCCCCATCTGATGCTACGATTCACATGTGCCCAGCACCGGGGCGGATCGGTGCGCATTGATAGGAGGACAATGTCCTGTCTCCGCAAACAGAGGCCGCACAAGATGCGGCCGCAGGGAAACCCGCAATGACGGCGGCCCCTCAAACAAACGTCAGCGACGATATCCTGTCGCTGATTCTCAGCTCACTTGAAGATGACAAAGCCGAAGATGTGGTGATCATTGATTTGCGCGGCAAATCCGAGATGGCCGATCATATGGTTGTGTGCTCTGGCCGCTCGACCCGTCAGGTTGCAGCGATATCCGAGAAGCTGACCGAGAAGCTCAAGCAAGACATGGGTGTCTTTTCGAAGATTGAAGGCAAAGATCAGGGCGACTGGGTTCTGATCGACGCGGGCGATGTGATCGTCCACGTGTTCCGCCCGGAAGTGCGCGAGTTTTATCAGCTTGAAAAGATGTGGTTGGAGCCGGGCACGGCCGGCGCATCGACCTGATCTTCAAGGGGCGACGCGATGAAGGTGCATATCTGCGCCGTTGGCCGTTTGCGCGGCGGGGCTGAGCGCGACCTGATCGACGACTACCTGACCCGATTTGATCGCACGGGCCGTGCTTTGGGGCTTGGGCCTGCCGACATCCACGAAGTCGAAGACAAGAAGGGCGGCGGCATGTCCGCCGAAGCCGTTTTGTTAGAGCGTGCCATTCCCAAAGGCGCGCTGATCTGCACATTGGATGAGCGCGGCAAGGTCATGTCCTCGCCCGATTTCGCAAACCTGCTGGGGCGCTGGCGCGATGAGGGTCGCGGAGACGTCGCGTTTGTGATCGGTGGTGCAGATGGACTTGACCCGTCGCTACGTGCGCAGGCGGACGCCAGTCTGTCATTTGGCAAGATGGTCTGGCCGCATATGCTGGTGCGGGTGATGCTTGCAGAACAGCTTTACCGCGCCGCGTCGATCCTGGCGGGCAGCCCGTATCATCGCGCCTGATCTGCCCGGTGATGGCAGCTTGCCTTGCACCCGGACTTGTCGCGCAATAGACAGGCAGTAAGCAGCCAAAGGAACCTTTCCCATGACCACGCCCAAGCCCGTCGTTCTGTGTATTCTCGATGGCTGGGGGCTGCGTGAAACCCGCGATCACAACGCACCTGCGCTGGCCAACACGCCCAATTTCGATTGGCTGATCGAGAATTGCCCGCATAACACGCTGATCACCCATGGCCCCGATGTGGGCCTGCCCACCGGGCAAATGGGGAACTCAGAGGTTGGGCATACCAATATCGGTGCGGGCCGCGTCGTGGCGATGGACCTGGGGCAGATCGACCTGGCGATCGAAGATGGGTCGTTTTTCAAGAACGAAGCGCTTCTGGATTTTGCCGCCAAGGTCAAAGCCGCAGGCGGCACCGCGCATATTGCCGGGCTGGTCAGCCCCGGTGGGGTGCACAGCCATCAGGATCATCTTGTTGCGGCGGCCAAGGCGCTGACCGATGCGGGCCTGACCGTGGCCGTTCACGCGATCACGGATGGGCGCGACGTGCCACCGCAATCGGCGCGCGAACAGGTTGCAGCCTTCGAGGCGGCACTGCCGGAGGGCGCCCGGATCGTTACCGTGACCGGTCGTTACTTCGCGATGGATCGCGACAATCGCTGGGAGCGGGTCAGCAGGGCCTTCGATACCATGGTCAAAGGGCAGGGCGAAGCGGTCATGGGCGCCGACCCCGCCATCGCCGCCGCATATGGCAAGGGCGAAACGGACGAGTTCATCCAGCCCGCTGTTGTCACCGGGTATCAGGGCATGAAGGACGGCGATGGTCTGTTCTTCATCAACTTCCGCGCCGACCGCGCCCGCGAAATCCTGCGCGCCATAGGCGAGCCGGGTTTCAGCGAGTTCAACACGGGCCCGCGCCCGACCTTGTCGGCGCTTCTGGGCATGGTGCAATATTCCGACGATCACAACGCCTATATGACCACCTGTTTTCCCAAGCGCGACATCGTGAACACGCTGGCCGAATGGGTTGCGAAACATGGCAAGACCCAGTTTCACACCGCCGAGACCGAGAAATACCCCCATGTCACGTTCTTCCTGAATGGCGGCAAGGAAGCCCCGGTCGAGGGCGAGATCCGCTATATGGCGGCCAGCCCCAAGGTCGCGACCTATGACCTGCAACCCGAAATGTCGGCCCCCGAAGTGACCGAGCATTTTATCGGTGCGATCCGCGACAGGTTTGACCTGATCGTCACCAACTATGCCAATCCCGACATGGTTGGGCATACCGGCGATCTGGATGCCGCCATCGCAGCGTGCGAGGCCGTTGATGCGGGGTTGGGGCAGGTGCTTGCAGCATTGAAAGACGTGGGTGGCGCGATGATCGTGACGGCGGATCACGGCAATTGCGAAACCATGTGGGACGCAGAAACCAATGGTCCGCACACGGCGCATACGACCAATCTGGTGCCGGTCATCATGTTTGGCGGACCCGAAGGCGCCTCTCTCGCCGCGGGCCGTTTGGCCGATCTTGCCCCGACATTGCTGGAGTTGATGGGGTTGGAGCAGCCCGTTGAGATGACCGGCGAAAGCCTGATCCGCCGGTGATGCGGCTCGGGCACCTCTTGCCCCGGCTGGCTGGGGTGGTGTTGGTGGTGCTGACACCGACCTTTGCGGCGCGCGCGCAGATGGATCCGACCGAGACGGCAAAGGCCGCCATGTTGGCGCTGGACAAGGCGACGGTTGCCTTGGCCGAAGCCGAGAAGTCAAATGACCGGATATCAGCCCTGACACAAACTGTGCAGGCCTATGAAGAAGGGCTGGCAGGGCTTAGGGATGGGTTGCGCCGCGCGAGCTTGAGGGAGGCCAGTATCCAGGGGGCTTTGAGCGCGGAAAGCGACCAGTTGTCCCAACTTCTCGGTGTTCTGCAAACCATTGAACGGGCGCCGGAGCCGGCCTTGCTGGTCCACCCTGCCGGGCCGATTGGCACGGCGCGGTCGGGGATGATCCTGTCCGATGTGGCCCCGGCGTTGCAAAGGAAAGCCGAAAACCTGCGCCGCGATCTGGAAGAGCTGCAAACCCTGCGCGCCCTGCAGGAAAACGCGGTGGACACACTGAAAACAGGGCTGGAAGGGGCGCAGGACGCGCGCTTTGAGCTCAGCCTTGCCATCGCCCGGCGCACAGAATTGCCGCGTCGGTTCGTGGCCGATGATGCCCGGATGAAAACTCTGGTCGAAAGCGCGGACACACTGGCCAGTTTCGCGGATGGGCTGATGTCCGAACCCGTGCCACAGGGCAACGCAGCCGACACACAGGATTTCACCAGCGTGAAAGGGCGCTTGGCGATGCCCGCGCTGGGCCAGATTATTCGCCGCTATGACGAGGTTGACGCCGCCGGGGTGCGCCGCCCCGGATATGTCATTGCAACCCGCCCAATGGCCATTGTGACCACGCCCTGGCCTGCAACGATCCGATATCTGGGACCACTGCTGGACTACGGCAATGTTGCCATTGTCGAGCCGGGCGATGGCTATCTGATGGTTCTGGCCGGATTGGGCCAGCTCTATGGCGAAGTGGGCGAGGTGTTACCGAAAGGCGCGCCTATCGGTCTGATGGCAGGTGCAGATGTCAGCGGTGATCAAGCGTTTTTGATCGCTGCGGAGCAAGGAACTGGCGCAGACGCGTCGGAAACGCTTTATATAGAGATAAGAGAGAACGGAACACCCGTGGACCCGAGTAACTGGTTTGCGGCAGGCAAGGAATAAGCTGATGAGGAAATTCGTAATGGCCGCCCTTGGGGGCACCTTGGCAGGCGCAGTATTGACCACGCAGGTGGCCGGGCCGCTTCTTGCGCAGGACGCCGCCCGGAATTCAAGCGTGTACGAGCAACTGGACCTGTTCGGCGATATCTTCGAACGCATCCGTGCGCAATATGTCGAGGAAGTGGATTCCGCGGATTTGATTGAGGCGGCGATTGACGGTATGCTGTCTTCGCTAGATCCCCATTCAAGCTATCTGTCCCCCAAAGACGCCGCCGATATGCGTGTGCAGACACGTGGTTCCTTCGGTGGTTTGGGCATCGAGGTTACGCAGGAAGAAGGTTTCGTGCGCGTGGTGTCCCCGATGGACGGAACACCGGCCGATGATGCGGGTATGGAATCCGGTGACTATATCACACATGTCGATGGCGAAGCCTTGATGGGGCTGACATTGGACGATGCGGTGAACATGCTGCGCGGCCCCGTCGGGTCCGAGATCATCATCACCGTTGTGCGTGAAGGGGTGGATGAACCCTTCGATGTGTCGATCATTCGCGACACGATCAAGCTGACAGCAGCCACGGCGCGTTCGGTCGGCAACACGATCGTTCTGCGCGTGACAACCTTCAACGATCAAACCTATACCAACATGTCCGATGGTCTGGCGCGCGAAGTGGAAGCCTTGGGTGGGATGGAGAACGTCGAAGGTATCGTGCTCGATTTGCGCAACAATCCGGGCGGACTTCTGAATCAGGCGATCGAAGTGTCCGACGCCTTTCTTGAAAGCGGCGAGATCGTTTCGACCCGAGGCCGCAACCCCGGCGAAAGCGAACGCGTGAATGCCGAAGCTGGCGATTTGGCCGAAGGCAAGCCGATGGTCGTATTGATCAATGGCGGCTCAGCCTCGGCGTCCGAGATTGTCGCGGGCGCGCTTCAGGATCACCACCGCGCCATTGTCGTGGGCACCAAGAGCTTTGGTAAAGGGTCGGTGCAGTCGGTTATGCCCTTGGCCTCGGACGGGGCCATGCGTCTGACCACCGCGCGGTATTATACGCCGTCGGGCCGTTCGATTCAGGCGCTGGGCGTGTCACCCGACATTGTGGTCCAGCAACCCCCCCGTGTTCCTACAGCCGAGAACGAAGAAGAAGCCCGCCCGCAACGCACCGAAGCAGACCTGCGCGGCAGTCTGAACAACGATAGTTTGACTGACGACGAACAGCGACAGATTGAAGCGGAGCGTGAGGCCGCAGAAGATGCCGCAAAGCTGCGCGATGACGACTTCCAGCTGTCCTATGCGGTCGACCTGATCAAAGGTCTGTCGACCATAGCGATGGCGCAGTAAGCAGGCATCAAAAAACACAAAAGGGCCGCTCCAAGGGGTGGCCCTTTTGTGTTTCTACTTGTTATGTCAACGCTATATCACAAACAAAGTCCCATCGGGCCAAGAGGTCACTATGACACCTGCTGATATCAAGAAACTGCCCTATCGTCCGTGTGTCGGCATCATGCTGGTGAACCGCGATGGGAAAGTGTTCGTCGGGCAGCGACTGGACGCGCCAAAACTGGGCACCAAGACCGCATGGCAGATGCCCCAGGGCGGCGTAGATGCAGGCGAAGACCCGCGTGACGCAGCCCTGCGCGAGCTGTGGGAGGAAACCGGTGTAACGCAGGATCTTGTGAAGATCGAGGCAGAGCTTCCGGATTGGCTGCCTTATGACCTGCCCCATGACATTGTGCCAAGAATCTGGAACGGCCGGTTTAAAGGTCAAAAACAGCGTTGGTACTTTGCGCGCTTTCTGGGTGATGACAGTGCTGTGAATATCGAAACGGATCACCCTGAGTTCAGCCAATGGGCCTGGATGGACCCCGACGACGTGGTGGCCAACATTGTGCCATTCAAACGCGATATCTATGCGCAGGTTCTGGCGGGTTTCAGGTCCAGATTGTAACCCCTGCGGGGCGCTTTCGCGCTTCGCAATCCGGATAATCCCGCTATAAAAGCCGCAACCACCGCTGCCGGAGACCACGTTATGTCCTTTGACCGTTCCATCAAGATCGCTCCCTCGATTCTTTCTGCCGACTTCGCCAATTTCGGTCAGGAAATTCAGGCCATCGAAGCGCAGGGCGCAGACTGGGTGCATGTGGACGTCATGGATGGCCATTTCGTACCCAACCTGACCTTCGGCCCACCCGCCGTGAAAGCGTTCCGCCCGCATGTGAAAACCTTCATGGATGTGCATCTTATGATCGCGCCGGTTGATCCCTATATCGAAGCATATGCGGAAGCGGGTGCCGATATGATCACCACCCATGTCGAGGCCGGGCCGCATATCCACCGCACATTGCAGGCCATCAAGGCGCAGGGCGTCATGGCCGGCGTCAGCCTGAACCCCGGCACGCCGCTGGACAGTATCGAACATGTGCTCGACCTTGTGGACATGGTGCTGATCATGACCGTGAACCCGGGGTTTGGTGGCCAGAAATTCATCCAGTCGGGGGTCGAGAAGACCCGCCGCCTGCGCCAGATGATCGGCGACCGCCCGATCCACATCCAGATCGATGGTGGCGTCACCACCGAAACCGCGCCCTTGGTGGCCGAAGCGGGTGCGGACGTGCTGGTCGCTGGCTCGGCCGTGTTCAAAGGCGGTTCGGTCGACACTCCGCAAACCTATGGCGACAATATTCGCGCCCTTCGCGCCGCCGCCGAGGCTGCCCGCAGCTAACCGTTTCTTCTGGCCTGAAATATCCCGGGGTAGGTCCAATTTACGAATTGGACCGTAGGGGCAGCGCCCCTGCCGAACCTCTGGATAATCACATTCGAATGTGATTATCTGATCGCAGCAGATTGCCGGAGGACCCCATGTTTCGTATCACCACAGCCCTATTCGCCCTGATGACCATGCCCGCCCTTGCGGACGAGGATATCCCCGATCAATATCCCGGCTCTGTGCTTTACGAAAAACCGGTCGAGGTGATCCCGGATGTCTGGTCGGCGATTGGCGCAACAGCACCTCCGGGATACGACAACGCGGGCCATAACAACAACCTGAGCTTTATCGTGACCGGTGACGGCGTCGTGGTGGTCAATGCAGGCGCCAACGCCAAATTGGCCGAGGCCCTGCACACGGAAATCAAGGCGGTGACTGACCAACCCGTCAAGCTTGTGATCAACGAGAACGGGCAAGGCCACGCGATGCTGGGCAACAATTACTGGATCGACCAAGGGGTCGAGGTGTTGGCCCATGTCGATGCAGCGCACGAGTTCGAAGAATATGCCGCCCAGATTTATGACGGGATGACGCGTTACGCACGCGAAAACGCCGAAGGTACCGTGCCGATGGGGCCGACCCGCACGTTTGAGGAAAAAGAAGTGATCTCGATGGGCAGTAAGACCATCGAGGTGCTCTATTCCGGCCCGGCCCACAGCCCCGGCGACATTCAGGTTTGGTTGCCAAACGAGGGGTTGGTGATAGCAGGCGACATGGCGTTTCATAACCGCATCCCTCCGATTTTCGAAGACACCTGCACGAGCTGCTGGATTGAAACATGGGAGACAGCATTTGCCCCTCTGGGCGCGACCTATGTGATCCCCGGTCACGGATATCCCACCAACATGGCGCAGGTTGAAGAGCACACGATCGGATACCTGAAACATCTACGCAGAGAGATTGGGGCGCTTCTTGAGGGCGGCGGCACCTTGGAAGATGCCTATTATGTCGACCAGTCGCCATTCGCGCACCATGACACGTTCGAGGAGCTGGCCACCAAGAACGCCGGTCAGGTTTTCACCGAAATGGAGTTTGAATAACCCGCGCTCAGCCCCGGTTGCGCAGATGGTCCAGCATCGCCCCTGATCCGAAACCGTCTGCCACCAAACCGTTGTCGCGTTGATAGCTGCGCAATGCTGCGGCGGTGTTGGGGCCGGGGAAGCCATCGGCACCCAGCGTGTCGTACCCGGCACCCGTCAACCGCTCTTGAAGTTCACGTATGCCGTCGCGGGTCAGCACGATCAGATCATCCGGGCATTTGGCTTTGATCGGTTGCCCGCCTTGCACCCGATCCGCCAACAACCCAACCGCAATCGCATAGGCATCCGCCCGGTTATAGGTCAGCAACACATCGAAGTTTCCAAAGGTCATGAAAGCCGGACCACTTGCACCCGAGGGAAGCAGAACCGACGCGTCGCCATAGTCCGGTACCTGACTCCCACCTGCTGATATGACACCCGCGCGGTCCCATTCTGTGGCTGGGCGCTTTGCATGACGTCCTGCCAACGCATAGTCGAACCCATCGGGCAATATGACCTCGATCTGGCAGGGGCGGCTCTTGCGCCAACCATGCTCGGCCAGATAGTTCGCAACCGAGGCCAGCCCGTCCTGTGGATCGTCGCCCCAAATATCGCGCCGTCCATCGGCGTCATCGTCGACAGCAAAGCGTTGAAAGCTGGATGGCATGAACTGCCCATGCCCCATCGCTCCGGCCCAGGAACCACGCATCGCCGAAGGGGCAATATCGCCAGCATCAATGATTTTCAGTGCGGCGATCAGTTCATCTTCGAAGAAGCTGGCGCGGTGGCCTGACTGCGCCAAAGTGGCAAGCGCCGTCAGAACCGGCCAGTCGCCGCGTGTTGCACCGTAGTCGGATTCCAGCCCCCAGATGGCCAGTATGATCTGTGCATCGACGCCATATTGCTCTGAGACATTGTTCAAAAGCGCCCGGTTTGCGCGATAACGCGCACGCCCGTTGCGAATGCGCTTATCTGTAACAGCGCGATCCAGATATTGCGAGATGGTAAGCGTGAACTCCGACTGATTTGATTGCTTATCAAGCACTCTGGGGTCGGGTCGCAGATGGCTTGCGCATAGCTCCAGTGTCCGGTCTGAAACTCCGGCCTGATCCGCACGTTTCCGGAAGGCATGACACCATGCCTGAAAATCTTTTTCTAACATTGTACTGTTCAACACCAACTCAAATTTATTGTCCCGACGGACCTTTACCAACTACTTACGTGAGCGTTTCACCTTCTTTCTCAGCTTCGCGGATTTCCGCTTTGTTGTCATGGGTTTCCGCGGGGTGGACTTCCCCCCCTTGCGAGATCTGTTGGGCGTCAGTTTACGCCCTTCTATGTTCAAAAGCTCAAGCGTCAGCCCGCCGGTGGTCGGTATGGCCTCGGACAGTCTTACGGTTACACGTTGCCCCAGACCAATCACCAATCCAGACCGTTCGCCCACAAGGACCTGTTCGTCCTTGTCATGGCGAAAATACTCGTTGCCGAGCGAACTGATCGGCACAAGACCGTCCGCACCAGTCTCGTCCAGTTTCACGAACAGGCCAAATCGCGCGATGCCCGAAACGCGCCCAGTAAACTCGTTGCCGACACGTTCGGCCAGGAAGGCGGCCAGATAGCGGTCTGTAGTGTCACGCTCTGCCGCCATGGACCGCCGCTCCGTTTCCGAGATGTGCTGGGCTGTGGCCTCAAGCTTTTCGATATCTTCGGCGCTGAGGCCGTCCTTGCCCCAGCCGTGACCCGAGACCAGAGCACGATGCACGATCAGATCGGAATAGCGGCGGATTGGCGACGTGAAATGGGCATAGGATTGCAATGCCAGCCCGAAATGACCGAAATTCTCAGGGTAATAATAAGCCTGCGACATCGACCGAAGCGTCGACAGATTGACCAGTTCGTCGAATTCGGTGTCCTGAGCCTGTGCCAGCAGGTGATTCAGGTGCCGGGTTTTCAGCACCTGACCTTTGGCCAGTGTGAACCCGGACGCCTGCGCCACCTCGCGCAAGGCTTCCAACTTCTCAGGGCTGGGTTCTTCGTGGACCCGAAACAAAAGCGGGCGTCTGAGGCGGGTCAGTTCCTCGGCGGCGGCCACATTGGCAAGGATCATGAATTCTTCAATCAGCCGGTGGGCGTCGAACCGATCGGCAAAGGCGACGGAGGCGACCTTGCCGTCCTCGTCCAGAATGATCTTGCGTTCCGGCAGGTCCAGATCCAGAGGCTGGCGGGATGCACGGGCCTGTTTGGTCGCGTCATAGGCGGCAAAAAGCGGTGCGATAACCTCGTCCATCAACGGTGCGCATTTTTCGTTCGGGTTGCCATCCTGTGCCGCTTGCACCTCGGCATAGTTCAACGAGCCGTGTGACTTCATCAGCCCCCGGATAAAGCTGTGGCTGAGTTTGTGCCCCTGGGCGTCCAGCACCATCCGCACCGCAATACAGGCGCGCGGCACGCCTTCGTGCAGGCTGCACAGATCGCCGGACAGCCGGTCGGGCAGCATCGGCACCACGCGGTCGGGGAAATAGGTCGAGTTGCCGCGTCGCCGGGCCTCGAAATCCAGATCCGAACCGGGTGTCACGTAATGCGCCACATCCGCGATGGCGACCCAGACGACATGGCCGCCGGGGTTCTTCGGATTGTCATCGGCATGGGCATAGCAGGCATCGTCATGGTCGCGGGCATCTGCCGGGTCGATGGTGATCAGCGGCAAATGTCGCAGGTCTTCGCGCCCCTTCAGGCCCGCAGGCTTCATGGCGTCCGCTTCTTCGATCACGTTGTCGGGGAACGCGTCGGGAATGCCGTGTTGGTGGATCGCAATAAGGCTGACGGCTTTGGGGGCGGTCGGGTCGCCAAGTCGGGCGACGATGCGCGCGCGCGGCAGGCCCATACGGGATTTCGGACCTGATTGCTGTGCTTCGACCAGTTCGCCGTCTTTGGCCCCGTCGTCGGCGCCCGGATCGACGCGCCATTCCTTGTCCTGCCCCTTGTCGATGGGCACGATCCGCCCGCCGTCCGAACCCGTGCGATAGATGCCAAGAATGCGGATCGGATTGGTGCCGATGCGGCGGATCAACCGGGCCTCATAGGCATAGGGTTCGTCCTGCACCTCGGTCATGCGGGCGAGGATGCGTTCGCCTTGCTCTAACGCCGGGTCCGAGCTTTTCATGACCAGCAGAGCACGGGGGGCGGCCCCTTCGCCTGCCCATTCCATCGGTGCCGCGTACATGTCGCCATCTGCATCGGGCGCGTCCACACGCAGCACCGCGACGGGCGGCAGTTTGTCGGGGTCGCGATAGGTCTTTCCGCGCTTGGCCAAATGGCCGTCGACCTCCAGCTCTTTCAGCAGCCGTTTCAGGTCGATGCGCGCCGCCCCCTTGATCCCGAACGCCCGCGCGATATCGCGTTTACCGGTCTGTGTGGGATTTTCGGAAATCCAGTCAAGAATCTCTTGTTTGCTGGGGATCTTGCTCATGCGAAATAATCCCGGATGATGCGTGAATAGATGGTTTTTAGCTGGCTGATTTGCGCGACTTCGACGCGTTCATCCACTTGATGCATGGTTTTGCCAACCAAACCAAATTCGACGACCGGGCAGATGTTCTTGACGAAGCGGGCATCGGATGTGCCGCCGGTTGTGGATGCTTCGGGGCGTCGCCCGACCACGGCTTCGACGGCGTTGGCCACAAGGTTCGACAGTGCGCCCGGTGGCGTGACGAAACTTTCGCCCGAGACCTTGGTGGTCATCTCGATATCCACACCGGTGGCCGTCCCGACGCGCGCGGCTTCCTTGCCCAGCCACTGGATCAGGTCGCCCGATGTGTGGGCATCGTTGAACCGGATGTTCACGGTCGCCTTGCATTCGGCAGGGATGACATTCGTCGCAGGATTTCCCGTGTCAAAGGTCGTCACCGCCAATGTCGAGGCATCGAAGTGATCGGTGCCTTGATCCAGCTCGTGCCCGGCAAGATCGGCGATCAGCTGTGCCAGCGCGGGCACCGGATTCAGCGCGCGATGGGGATAGGCGGAATGGCCCTGCACCCCGCGAGCGGTGAAAAAGGCCGTCATTGACCCGCGCCGCCCGATTTTCATCATCTCGCCCATCGTGTTTGGGCTGGTCGGCTCGCCGACAATGCAATCGTCCATGCTTTCGCCCGCCCCGGCCATCCAGTCCAGAATGGCGGTGGTGCCATCGGTGGCGTCGCCTTCTTCGTCGCCGGTGATGGTGATCACAAGTGATGCGTCCGCCGGCGCATCAGCCACGAAATCAATCGCAGCGGCGACCCACGCGGCCACACCGGACTTCATGTCCGTGGCGCCGCGCCCATACAGGTATCCATCGCGAATGTCCGCGCCGAACGGGTCAACGGTCCACGCATCCGCATCGCCCACCGGCACAACATCCGTATGGCCGTTAAAGCCCAGCGTGCGGGCATTGCCCGATCCCCAGCGGGCAAACAGGTTCGACACGCCCCCCCGGTCGATCCGCGTGCAGGCAAAGCCCGCGGTCGACAGCAGGTCTTCCAGCAGGACCAATGCCCCGCCTTCTTCGGGCGTAACCGAAGGGCATCGCACCAGCTGCTGTGTCAGGGCCACCGGGTCCACCGGCGTGTGGGGTGTGTCGGGCATATTCGTGCGCTCCTTTCCGACATCTGTAATGGGTTGGTGGGGGCAGGGCAATCGGCGGGGTGGATCGAGGGTGGTCGGGCTGGACCTTGCGCGATCACCGCTCTAACCTCGGCGTGACATTCATCATTCGCTTTGGAGCCTTCCGTGAAAAAACTTCTGTTCCTTCTGGTCGTTCTTCCCCTGTCGGCCTGTTTTGACGCCGATCTGGGTTTCGTGGTGCATGACGACGAAACGGCAACCATGTCGGCGCATATGCTGCTGGGGCCAGAGATGTATGGCATGATCGCGCAAAGCGGTCAGGATCCCTGCGAAGAAGGTGTCGGAACGGCGAATGCGGACGGAACCTTCAGTTGCCGGGTGAATGAAACCGACACAATCGACAATCTGATTGCCGATATCGAAGCAGGAAAACAGAACGCGGCATCTGGCGGGGTCAACCACAATCAGGGCGTCACCGTCGAACGGCTGGACGGCCCCTATGTCAAGTTGATCTTTGATCTGGCAGAGGTGAAACAAGCCGCGGCCGAAAGCGGTGCAGACCCGTCCATGATCGGAATGTTGCAACAGGCCTTCCAAGGGCACCGGATTCACATGACGATCACCGGCAAGAACATCGTCGAGACAAATGGCGCGCTGTCTGCGGATGGAAAAACCGCTGAGATCACGATCCCGCTCAGGGCGTTGATCGAACCTGATGCCAGCCTACCCGACCAGTTCGTGACCATCGTGCAGACTGAATAGACCGTCCGTGGTCTATGACAAGACGTGCTCGACAATGCCCGGCAGCTCGTCGGGCGTTGTGGCATGGGCGTCCGCGCCTGACAGATCGTCGTCGCGGCCATAGCCCCACCCAACCGCGATGAACCGCATGCCCACCGCGCGGGCGGCATTCAGGTCATAATGCCTATCACCGATCATGACGCAGTGCGCCGGATCATCCCCGGTCAGGGTCAAGGCGTGGGCCAGCAGTTCGGCCTTGTCATTGCGGGTGCCGTCCAATTCGGGACCAAATTCATGGGTCATATGTTGCGACAACCCGAAATGGGCCGTGATCTTTCTTGCATAGGCATGGGGCTTGGCGGTCGCGATATGCATCACATGGCGCGCACGGATGGCGGTTAATGCCTCCGGAATACCGTCGAAGACCTTGCAATCATACATACCGCCCTTGTCTTCGTAGAACACGCGGTAGTGTTCAAGGGCGGCCTGAGGGTCCGGGGTGCCCAGCTTCTCGAAGCTCCACAGCAAGGCGGGCCCGATCACCCATTCCAGATCGTCTGGCGATGGTGCGTCCAGCCCCAGCTCGTGCAGTGCTTTCACCACGCTGCCGGTGATGCCGGGTTTTGGATCGGTCAGCGTGCCGTCAAGGTCCCAGAAAACGGTGCCCATCAGGTGTCCTCGTCAAAAAACGGGGTCATCTGGGCGACGATCACGCTGTTTTCCTTCAAGGCGCGGCCCATCAGTTTACGCTCGTCACCCGTGATGTCGTGCCCTTCGGCCAGACGTTCGTCAAGGCTGCCATAGCCGTTCACATCCAAGGGCGCCAAGTCGGCCTGCTTCAAAATGGCAACGGTTTCGCGCACGGCTTCGGCTTCGTCCACGCCCGAGGCATAGCAGACCAGAGCGGCACCGGTCGCGCCCTCGGGCAGCCCGTCGCCGTCTTTGCGGCCGACCTCGACCAGAAGCGTGTAAACCTGATGCGGTTTCTTCGGTTTGTTGTCTTTGCTCATGCGTCGGGCTTAGGCTGCATCTGCGCCGGGATCAAGCCTTGCCGGTTCAGACCACAACAGAGCAGGTCGCGGGCGACTGTGCCGCGCGCGTTTGGGCCGCTTCGGCGGCGAAACCCACGGCAATCAGGCTGCTGAGCAGAAGTAAACGTATCATAGTGACCTCCCATTGTTTGGAGGTGATACGGGGCAGAACAGGATTTACGTCACTTTTCTGCAAAAAAAGGCGCGCCGATCATGCACGACGCGCCTGTTTCTTCTGATCGGTAACCGTTGTTAGTCGCGCAACAACTCGTTGATTCCGGTTTTCGACCGGGTTTTGGCATCCACGCGTTTCACGATCACGGCGCAGTACAGGTTGATCCCGTTCTTCGACGGCATCGAGCCTGCGACGACCACCGAATAGGGCGGTACCTCGCCATACATGACCTCGCCGGTTTCACGATCAACGATCTTGGTCGACTGGCCGATGAAGACCCCCATGCCCAGAACCGAGCCTTCGCGCACGATGCAGCCCTCGACGACTTCCGAACGGGCGCCGATAAAGCAGTTGTCTTCGATGATCGTGGGGCCAGCCTGCATAGGCTCCAACACGCCGCCGATGCCGACGCCGCCCGACAGGTGGACGTTCTTGCCGATCTGCGCGCAGCTGCCAACGGTCGCCCAAGTGTCGACCATGGTGCCCTCATCAACGTGAGCACCAAGGTTCACAAAGGACGGCATCAGAACAACGCCCGGTGCGATATAGGCCGATTTGCGAACAACGGCGTTCGGCACGGCGCGGAACCCTGCGGCTTTCCACTGGTTGTCACCCCAGCCTTTAAACTTCGAGTCCACCTTGTCCCACCAGCCGCCGCCTTGCGGGCCGCCGGACTGCTCTTCCATGTCTTTCAGGCGGAAGCCCAGCAGCACCGCCTTCTTGGCCCATTGGTTTACATGCCAGTCACCATTTTCCAGCTTCTCGGCCACACGCAGATCGCCACGGTCCAGCGCGTTCAGGGTATCTTCGATGGCTTCGCGGGTTTCGCCGGTTGTGCCGGGGGTGATGGTGTCGCGCGCCTCCCAGGCGGCTTCGATGGCGGCTTCGAGTTGGGCGTTCGACATGTCAAAAGGCTCCGTTCTTGGGGTGGGCGAGTTCAGGTTCGATTGGGCTATAAGGCGGAACGGTGTTTTGTGCAATGAATTGCACCATCTCGACCTTGTCGCGCCAAGGTGAAAACGTGGCACTGGTTCTTCATCTTCAAAGGCGATAGCTCTTGGGGGAACGCACAAGTGACAGGATCAGTGAGCATGAAAGACGACCGCAACCATCCGTTCCGCGACAGCCACCAGGACCGCGAGGCCGCGCACAAGACGCCCGACACGCCGCAAACCCGCGCGCAGGCCTACAAGCTGGCCTATGACGATCAGGAGTTTATGTGCCGGGACGAGCTGCGGCCGGTGCGCTGGCAGTTGGAACTTATGAAGCCTGAACTGCTGATGCAGGAATACGGCGTGGACAGCACGGTTGTTCTGTTCGGCGGGGCGCGTATCCCTGAACCTGCGAAAAAGGATGCGGCGCGCACCGAAACACTGGCCGAACTGTCGCGGTTCTATGACGAGGCGCGCGAGTTTGCGCGGCTGATGACACTGAGGTCCAAGGTGAACAACCACCGTGAGAACGTGATCGTCACCGGTGGTGGGCCGGGCGTGATGGAGGCGGGAAACCGTGGTGCGGCGGATGCGGGCGGCGTGTCCATCGGCCTGAATATCGTGTTGCCGCATGAACAGGCGCCCAATGAATACGTGACGCCGGATCTATGCTTTAATTTCCACTATTTCGCCATCCGCAAGATGCACTTCCTGATGCGTGCCGAAGCGATCGCGATCTTCCCCGGCGGCTTCGGCACGCTGGACGAGATGTTCGAAAGCCTGACCCTGATTCAGACCGGGCGCATGAAGCGTGTTCCGTTCCTTCTGTTCGGTCGCGACTTCTGGACCCGCATCGTGAATTGGGAGGCGCTGGCAGATGCAGGCACAATCAGCCCGGACGATCTTGACCTGTTCCGTTTTGTGGAAACAGCTCAAGAAGCCATCGACGTGATTGACGCGTGGGAGAACCCGGGCAAACGCACTGATATTCCGGGGCGCTAAGCCCCGCGAAATCCGCCTGCGTCAGGTTCTGGCTTCGAAAATCGGGTCGAACCCGGCCCAGATCATGCGTTTGCCGTCGAACGGCATCTGCATCAATTCTTCCCAGCGCGGATCGGATTCCATGCGCTTGGCCGCCGCGTCGCAGGTGTTTTTGTCGGGCCATTCGATCCACGAGAACACAACCGCTTCGTCCGGCGTCGCTTTCACGGCGCGTTTGAAATCCGTAACTTTGCCGTCCGGCGTCGTCTCGCTCCATGTCTCGACAATGCGGGTCGCGCCATATTCCTGAAAGATCGTCGCAGATCGGGCGGCAAGGTCGCAATATGCGTCCTTGTTCTTGATTGGCACGGGGATCAGGAAACCTTGAACATAACTCATAGTGAGACCTCCACTCTATGGGCGGGCGCCACGTATCGGGCACCGCCCGAACCATAAGCATAGCCTCACGAGTGTAATCAGTCTATTGCCCCAAGCCGGCTTCTGCCTCGATCTGCCGTTTCGACTTTCGGGCGCGTTCGGTTTCGGACTTCAGCTGGCCACAGGCGGCCATGATGTCTTCTCCGCGCGGGGTGCGGATGGGGCTGGCATAACCGGCCTTGTAGATGATGTCGGCAAACGCCCGGATACGATTGTTCGAACTGCGGGTATAGGGCGAGCCGGGCCATTCGTTGAACGGGATCAGATTTACCTTGGCCGGTATGCCTTTCAGATGCTCGATCAGCCGGCGGGCGTCGTCGTCGCTGTCGTTCACGCCGTTCAGCATCACGTATTCAAAGGTGATGCGTTCCGAGTTTGACAAGCGTGGATAGTCGCGCAACGCGTCAAGAAGCGTCTCGATGTTCCAGCGTTTGTTGATCGGCACCAGTGTGTCGCGCACCTCGTCCGTGGTGGCGTGGAAACTGATGGCCAGAAGGCAGCCGATTTCTTCGGCGGTGCGGGCAATTTCAGGCACTACACCTGATGTCGACAACGTGATGCGACGGCGCGATAGGCTGATCCCTTCGGGGTCCATCGCGATGTTCATCGCGTCGCGCACGTTTTCGAAGTTATAAAGCGGTTCACCCATGCCCATCAGAACGATGTTCGACAAAAGACGGGTTTCATCTTTCGGCGCACCGGGTTCGGGCCACTCGTCAAGATCGTCACGCGCCATCATGATTTGGCCGACAATCTCGGCGGATGTCAGGTTGCGCACCAGCTTCTGGGTGCCGGTATGACAGAAAGAACAGGTCAGCGTGCAGCCGACTTGCGAACTGATGCACAGCGTGCCGCGACCTTCTTCGGGAATATAGACGACTTCGACCTCGTGACCGCCAGCAATGCGCACCAGATATTTGCGTGTGCCGTCTTCCGATAGCTTCCGGGTCACGACCTCGGGGATTTCGATGACGAAATGCTCATCCAGAAGGGCGCGGTAGGTTTTGGCCAGATTGGTCATGTCGGCAAAATCGCGTTTGCCCCATTGATAAATCCATTGCCACACCTGCCCGGTGCGCATCTTGGCCTGCTTTTCCGGCGTGCCGACCGAGATCAGCGCATCGCGCAATTGATCCCGCGTCAGGCCAACAAGGTTGCGTTTGCCACCTTCTTCGGTCTTGCGGGGGATGGTCATTACATCCTGAGTGATCGGGGCCGTCGGTTCCATAGCGCATTCCATTCTGTGCAGGGCGGCAGTCTATAGAGCAAGCAACACTAATTGTCACGCCATGGAATTCCCATGGCGCGTCAGGTTGTCGTGAAGACCGGACGACCTAGCTGCCGCAGCGTTCTCCGGCTTCTTCAACAGCGGCGGTAAACCCAAGCAGACTGAACGTGTCTTTCGTCTTGGTGCCGCGCGAACTTTCTGCGTTCGCAACCGCGCTGGCGCCACGCTTCATAGCCGCGATGATCTTGGCATCGTCACCGGGAGAGGCCGACCAGGCCCATTCGCCATCCGTGAACAATTGGAACGTCGTATCACCAATCACAAGCGATACCGTTGATCCCGGTGCGAAAGGATAGCCACCTGTGAACGACACTTCGCCATTCACCTTGGAACCGGGGCGGTAGCTGACGAACAGCAGAATATCCCCACGTTTTACCGCCACCGAACGGCCATTTCGTGTGTTCACGGTTTCTTTCGGGCTCGAAACGCTCCAACATTCCGTTGGGTTGTCCTCGACAAACACACTCCAGTCGGTGTTTGCGGCGACCCGGTTCGAGCTTTCCTGAGCGAAAACGCCCGTCGCTGCCAGCGACAGGCCCAGTGCGCAAATCGCGCCTGAAATCGTTCGTTTCATGTCTAACACAGCCTCCAGCTGCCTCTGCCTCAAGCCCTTGCGCGTCCCAACCGTCTGACGCGGCCCTTGACTGTTGCGCTTGGGTCGTTTCCAAGTCTGTTCCGAGAGTTTAGCGCGAAACAAGAGCGTAATAAAAGCCCCTGCGGCGGTTTTTCGCGCGTTTCGTTTGGAAAGGAGCATCCTATGGGTAAGTCAGAGCGACTTGTAGAGGTTTGGCGCGGAGATATCCTTGAAAGCCAACACCATGGGCACGCTGTGATTTGCAATGCCAAGGGTGAAATCGTGGATGCCTGGGGAGACCCCGATCAGGTGATTTTGCCGCGCTCCTCGGCCAAGATGCTGCAAGCGCTGCCGCTGGTGGAAAGCGGGGCGGCGGATGCGGCCGGGCTGACGACCGAGCAGTTGGCCTTGTCCTGTGCCAGTCATCAGGGCGCGGCCATTCACACCGACCGCGTATCGCGCTGGTTGGCGGATATGGGGCTGAGCAATGACGATTTGCGCTGCGGCCCGCAATGGCCCGCCGACACGCCCGCCAAGGTGGGTCTGATCAAGACCGACGCCAGCCCCTGCCGCATTCACAACAACTGTTCGGGCAAGCATGCGGGGTTCCTGACGCTGAGCCGCCATATGGGGGTGAGCGATCCTGAATATGTCGCGGTGGATCATCCCATTCAGGTGGCGATCAAGCAGGTCTTTGAAGAGGTCACGGGCGAGGTCAGCCCCGGTTACGGCATCGACGGCTGTTCGGCCCCGAACCACGCCAGCACCCTTTTGGGCATGGGCCGCGCGATGGCTGGATTTGCAAGCGCGAAAGAGGGTGGCGACACGCGTCAGAAAGCGTCCGCCCGGCTGCGCGAGGCCATGATGCTGCATCCCGAGCTTGTCGCCGGGGAAACCCGCGCCTGCACCGAGCTGATGCGTACCGCCCCCGGCAAAGTGGCCCTGAAAACCGGGGCCGAGGCGTTCTTTGTCGCCATCATTCCTGAGCTTGAGATGGGCGTTGCACTGAAGATCGAGGACGGATCAACCCGTGCCTCGGAATGCGCGATTGCGGCGATCCTGGTGAAGCTGGGTGTGCTGGACCCGGCGCATCCGGATGTGAAGAAGCGTCTGAACCCGGATGTGCTGAACTTTGCCGGGTTGAACACGGGCTTCATCCGTCCGAGTGAGGCTATGTTGGCGGTGTAAGGGGCGTTGCCCCAGAGGGAAAGCGGGTGCTTTCCCTCTTCCCCAGGATATTTGGGACAAGAAAAAGCTAGAGAAGATCGGTGATCAGCTTCAACGCCATGGCGGATGAGGCGATCACCAGAAGCGGTTTGATCAGGCGCGCGCCGCTGCGCGAGGCCAGCGACGAGCCGACATAGGCGCCTGCCATCTGCGCCACACCCATGGCCAGCCCGATGGCCCAAAGCGGGGATAGCACCAGCAGGAACCCGGTCAGGCCTCCGACGTTCGACGCGAAGTTCAGAAGCTTCGTATGCGCGGTGGCTTTCAGGATGCCGTGGCCTGCCATCGTGACGAAGGCGAGCATGTAGAAAGCACCAGCCCCCGGCCCCAGTAGGCCGTCATAGAACGCGACGGCTGGCACGAAAGTCAGCGCGAACAGAACGGGTGTTAGCCGTTGGTGACGATCCACGTCGTCCAAGCCCGGTTTCAGCGCGAAGAAGAGCGCGATTGCCACCAGCAAAACGGGCAGCACCATGCGGATCAGCTCGGTCGGCAGCGCGTTGACGGACAGTGCGCCCAGAAGGGCGGCAACAAAGGCGATGAGGGCGGATTTCAATTGCCTGCGCAGGTTTACATGGCCTTTGCGCGCATATGTCACCGCCGCCATGCCCGCGCCGAACAGTCCCTGTACCTTGTTGGTGGCCAGCGCCGTCACCGGCGGCACGCCAGCGATCAAAAGGGCCGGGAGCGTGATCAGGCCGCCTCCGCCCGCGATACTGTCGATGAAGCCTGCGACGAACCCTGCCGCCAGAAGGAAGAGCAGGATTTCTGCTGAAAACTCAGCCATTTATGAAGTCTGACTGCGTGTATCCTTGGATGTAAAGTAGCGCGGTCAGGTCGCCGTGATTGATGCGAATGTCGCACTCTGCCGCGACGGACGGTTTGGCGTGAAGGGCCACGCCCGCGCCCGCCAGACCCAGCATGCCAAGGTCATTGGCGCCGTCACCCACGGCCATCACGTCGTCATGGGACAGGCCAAGGCGGGCGGTGATCTCTTTCAGTGCCTGCACTTTGGCTTCGCGGCCCAGAATGGGCATGCCCACCGTGCCGGTCAGTGCGCCATCGGCCACGTTCAGCGTGTTGGCGCGGTTTTCGTCAAAGCCCAGCGTGGCGGCGACATGTGCGGTGAAGGCGGTGAACCCGCCCGAGACCAGCGCGGCATAGGCCCCGTTGGCTTTCATCGTGGACAGAAGCGCCTTGCCGCCCGGCATCAAGGTGATGCGGTTAGCCAGCACGTCGCCGATGACGCTTTCGGGCAGACCTTTCAGAAGGCCGACACGCTCGGTCAATGCGCCTTCGAAGTCCAGCTCGCCGTTCATGGCGCGCGCGGTGATGTCTTTCACCCGCTCGCCGACACCGGCCTCGTCCGCCAGCTCGTCAATGCATTCTTGTTGGATCATGGTTGAATCCATGTCTGCCAGAAGCATCCGTTTGCGCCGTCCCTCTATCGGTTGGACAACCAGATCGACGCCCAGCGTTTGCAGGTCGGCCCATACGTCCCAAAGGTTCGCGGGCTTGTGCTGCAACGGAAACTCGGCCGCTTCATCGGGCGACAGCCAATCTGCATTTCCGCCACCCCAGGCGTTGCGCAGGCTTTCAACCAAGGTGGCGTCAAGACGAGGTTCTGAGGGGGAGGTCAAAAGCGTTGCGATGAACATGCGAAAGTTTCCGATCGTAGACATTTGGCGTCACTTTCCGACGCTCGGTGCGGCTATAGCGACATTTTCCGCCTTGTGCCAGCACGATTCCCTCATTACTTCGATCAGCGGGACACCCCTCCCCAACGAGGGGCTTATATCTGGAAGGGTATCATGACTGATATTGCTCAACCGGCTGCGCGGCCGGCGAATCCGCGTTTTTCCTCTGGCCCCTGCGCCAAACCCCCCACATGGAACCTTGATGCTCTGGCCGACGCCGCCTTGGGTCGCTCGCACCGTGCCGCCATCGGCAAGGACAAGCTGAAAGCGGCCATTGAAGGCACGCGCGAGGTGCTGGGCATCCCCGCTGATTACAAGATCGGCATTGTTCCCGCGTCCGACACCGGCGCGGTTGAAATGGCACTGTGGTCGCTTCTGGGCGCCCGCGAGGTCGAGATGCTGGCTTGGGAATCCTTCGGGTCTGGCTGGGTCACCGATGTTGTGAAGCAGCTGAAACTGGACGCTGTCGCCAAGACCGCCGATTACGGCCAACTGCCTGATCTGGCGTCGGTCGACTTCACCAATGACGTTGTCTTCACCTGGAACGGCACCACCTCGGGCGTGCGTGTTCCGAATGGTGACTGGATTGCGGATGACCGCGAAGGTCTGACCATCTGTGACGCGACCTCGGCCGCGTTTGCGATGGACCTGCCGTGGGACAAGCTGGATGTGACCACCTTCTCTTGGCAGAAAGTGCTGGGCGGCGAGGCGGCTCACGGCATGCTGATCCTGAGCCCCCGCGCTGTTGAGCGTCTGGAAAGCTATACCCCTGCATGGCCGCTGCCGAAAATCTTCCGTCTGACCAAAGGTGGCAAGCTGATCGACGGCATCTTCACGGGCGCGACGATCAACACGCCGTCGATGCTGGCGGTCGAGGATTATCTGTTCGCGCTGGACTGGGCACGTTCGGTTGGCGGGCTGGAAGGCCTGATCCACCGCGCAGATGCTAACACAAAAGCCGTCGCTGATTTCGTCGAGATGCGCGATTGGGTCGACTTCCTTGCCGAAGACGCGACCACGCTGTCGAACACCTCGGTCTGTCTGAAGTTCACCGATGACCGTATCAAAGACGGCGCAAGTTTCGCCAAGGCTGTGGCCAAGCGCCTGGAAGCTGAAGGTGTTGCGCTGGACGTTGGCGCCTATCGTGACGCCCCTGCCGGTCTGCGCATCTGGTGTGGCGGCACGGTCGAGACGTCGGACGTCGAGGCCCTGATGCCGTGGCTGGATTGGGCGTTCAACGCCGAAATCGAAGCCCAGTAAGACATTTGCCCTGCGCGCTGATGCGCGGGGCCTCCCCATCATCTTTGAAGAAGGACCAAACACATGGCCCCCAAAGTACTCGTATCCGACAAGCTTTCGGAAACCGCCGTTCAGATATTCCGCGATCGTGGCATCGAGGTTGATTTCGAACCGAGCCTCGGTAAAGACAAGGACGCTCTGCTTGCCAAGATCGGCGACTATGACGGTCTGGCAATTCGCTCGGCGACCAAAGTGACCGACAAGATCCTTGAAGCCGCAACCAACCTGAAGGTTGTTGGCCGCGCTGGGATCGGCACCGACAACGTCGACAAGGTTGCCGCGTCGAAAGCCGGTGTGATCGTGATGAACACGCCCTTCGGCAACATGATCACCACCGCTGAACACGCCATCGCGATGATGTTTGCTGTGGCGCGTCAGATCCCCGAAGCCTCGGCCTCGACCCATGCTGGGAAGTGGGAGAAGTCGAAATTCATGGGTGTCGAGCTGACCAACAAGACGCTGGGCGTCATTGGTGCAGGCAACATCGGTGGCATCGTCTGTGACCGCGCGCTGGGTCTGAAGATGAAAGTGATCGCCTATGATCCTTTCCTGTCGGAAGAGAAAGCCGACAAGATGGGTGTTGAAAAGGTCGAGTTGGATGACCTGCTGGCCCGCGCCGACTTCATCACCCTGCACGTGCCTCTGATCGACGCGACCCGCAATATCCTGAGCCGTGAAAACCTTGAAAAGACCAAGAAAGGCGTGCGCATCATCAACTGTGCCCGTGGTGGTCTGGTGGATGAAGAGGCTCTGGCTGATCTGCTGAAATCGGGTCACGTTGCTGGCGCTGCGTTTGACGTATTCGCCGTTGAACCCGCGACCGAGAACCCGCTCTTCAACCTGCCCAACGTCGTCTGCACCCCGCATCTTGGCGCGGCAACGACCGAAGCACAGGAAAACGTGGCGCTGCAGGTGGCTGAGCAGATGTCGGATTACCTGCTGACCGGTGCCGTTCAGAACGCCCTGAACATGCCGTCGGTCACCGCTGAAGAAGCCAAGGTTATGGGCCCTTGGATCAAACTGGCCGAGCATCTGGGTGCGTTCGTGGGCCAGATGACCGACGAGCCGATTAAGGCCGTAAACATTCTCTACGATGGTGTCGCGTCGGAAATGAACCTGAAGGCGCTGGACTGCGCCGTGATTGCTGGCTTGATGAAGCCGCAGACCCCGGACGTGAACATGGTGTCGGCGCCGGTTGTGGCGAAAGATCGCGGCATCAAGACCTCAACCACCACGCAAGCCAAGGGTGGGTCGTTTGATGGTTACATCAAGGTTACGGTCGTGACGGAAACCCGCGAACGCTCGATTGCAGGAACGGTGTTCTCGGACGGCAAGCCGCGCTTCATCCAGATCAAAGGCATCAATATCGACGCCGAGATTGGGAACCACATGCTTTACACCACCAATAATGACGTGCCGGGGATCATCGGGACGCTGGGGAAAACCATGGGTGAGAACGGTGTGAACATCGCCAACTTCACCCTGGGCCGCAAGGAAACCGGTGGTGACGCGATCGCGCTTCTGTATGTGGACGAAGCGATCCCTGAACCGGTGTTGAAGAAGCTTTGCGACACGGGCATGTTCAACTTGGTCAGCCCGCTGGAGTTTGACGTCTAAGCGTTACGCAAACGCACGATAGCCCCGGCCATTTGCCGGGGCTTTTTTGTCAGTCAGTCTGCGTCAAGCATGCCAGATTTGAACAAAACTCCCGCTGCGACGGCGCCAAGAACCGGGGCAATGATGAACAGCCACAACTGACCAAGTGCATGTCCCCCTGCGAATAATGCAGGGCCAAACGATCGGGCAGGGTTTACCGAAACGCCAGTCACGCTGATGCCGACAAGGTGGATGACCACCAGCGCCAATCCGATTGCCATGCCTGCAACCGCTGCAGGTGCGCCTGCGCCGGTTGCGCCAAGGATCACCACCACGAACAGGAAGGTCGCGACCAGCTCGAACACAAATGCCGAGATCACGTTGTACTCACCAAGGTATCCGACACCCCAGCCGTTTTGTCCAAGCCCAGAGGCGCTGACGTCGTAACCTCCGCCCTTGCCGGACGCGATTATGTAAAGGATCGCGGCCCCCACGACAGCGCCAGAAACCTGCGCAATGATATAGGTGCTGGCCTTTGACGCAGGCAGGCGGCCAGCGACGACGGCGGCGATCGTAACAGCCGGATTGATGTGGCACCCGGACACGCCACCGATGCCATAAGCCATCCCGATCAAGGCAAGGCCGAAGGCGAAACTGATGCCGGTCAGTCCGATATCGGCACCGGCGATGACGGCCGCGCCGCAACCAAAAAGCACCAACGTCATGGTGCCGATAAACTCAGCAGTTGCTTGTTTCATTTGTGGTCTCCCGTTACTCATAAATCACTCGGTTGATAATGCAGACAAACACGGGACCGTCGCGGGGAATTTGAGCCCTTCGCGCCCCTTTCCCAAGGGATTATAAATGACCCGCGCCTATGCCATCGGTGATATTCACGGCCATCTGGACAAATTGAAACAGGCGCATCGGTTGATTGCTGATGATCGTGCCCGTTGCGGTGATGGGAATGCCCCGATCATTCATATCGGCGACCTTGTGGATCGTGGTCCCGACAGCGCAGGTGTGATCGCGTATCTTCTGGACGGAAAGAACCGGAACAGGAACTGGGTCACTCTGAAGGGCAACCATGACCGGATGATGGAGATGTTTCTGCGCGACCACCCCATGGTCGATACGCAGCTTTTGGTCGACCACAACTGGCTGCATCCCCGAATAGGGGGCGTCGAGACCTTGGGCAGCTATGGGGTGGACCTGCCAGCAGGCATCCGCACCTATCAACTGCATCCCAAGGCGCGGGCAGCGGTTCCAGAAGCGCATCGCCACTTTCTGGCAAACTTACCCGCGATGTATCGTTTCGGTGATCTGTGCTTTGTCCATGCGGGCATTCGCCCCGGCATCCCGCTTGAGGACCAATCCGAGGATGATCTTTGCTGGATCCGCGGCGAGTTTCATGCCTCGACGGCGGACCACGGCCCTTTGATCGTTCATGGTCACACACCGGTGGACGAGGTGATGCACTATGGGAACCGGGTGAACATCGACACCGGAGCCGGACACGGTAAAGACTTGTCCGCAGTCGTGATCGAAGGGCGCGAGGTCTGGTTGCTGACGCCCGAAGGCCGCAGACCGGTAAAACGCCTGTAACCGCGCCCTATTTGGTATCGTCCAGCCTGTTGAACCAGTCGATATCTTCAACCGAAATCCAACCCGACACGATGATCCCGGCCACGATGGCCCATACCACCGTACCGATGATTGTGACGATGATCATGGTGCGGGCCAGTTTGAAATTGGCGGGTGCGCCCGCATGGGTGCCGCGCACCACGTCGCCTTCGTCGCCTTGGGTGCGCAGGCCGATGGGCAGGACCACGAACATGGTCACGAACCAGATGACCACGTAAAGAACGATGGCTGCAGTAATGGACATCAGACCTGTTCCAGTTCGACCAGCGTGCCGTTGAAATCCTTTGGATGCAGGAACAGAACGGGTTTGCCATGGGCGCCGATTTTCGGCTCTCCGGTGCCAAGCACACGCGCACCGGCCGATTGCAGCTTGTCGCGGGCCGCGATGATGTCGTCGACCTCGTAACAGATGTGGTGGATGCCACCTGACGGATTCTTCTCAAGGAAACCCGCGATGGGCGAGTTTTCTCCCAGCGGATAAAGCAGTTCGATCTTGGTGTTGGGCAAGGTGATGAAAACAACGGTAACACCGTGGTCAGGTTCGTCCTGTGGCGCGCCAACGTCGGCCCCCAGAGTGTCGCGATATTGCGCGGCGGCGGCATCAAGATCCGGCACGGCGATGGCCACGTGATTCAGGCGTCCGATCAACTCATCTCTCCCTCTGTATTCCGGGGTTGTTTATGCCGGGCTTGGCGCCCCCCGGCAAGTGCTGCAGTGCCGCATATGAAGAAAGCGACGCCGCGTTTGCAGGCTTAACGGGTTGTTAAGCAGTTCTGGCGCAGGCTGATGCCATGAAAGGAGTAGGCCGATGAGCGATGATCTGGAACAATTCATGTTGGGCCACCCCCCAACCCCCGATCGCCCGTTGCAGGGACTGACCGTGCTTGTGGTCGAGGATAGTCGATTTGCGTCCGAGGCGATACGTCTGTTGAGCCTGCGATCTGGTGCCCGGATTCGACGCGCCGACAGCCTGCGTGCTGCACATCGGCATTTGCAGGTCTATCGTCCTTCGATCGTGATCGTCGACATGGGGTTGCCGGATGGATGCGGGGCGGATCTGATCGCACGACTGTCCACTCACCCACCACGTGTTCCCGTTCTGCTGGGGATGAGCGGTGACGGAACACTTAAAGATCAGGCATTGCAAGCCGGTGCTGACGGGTTTCTGGCCAAGCCGGTCGAAAGCCTGGCTGTCTTTCAGCAGGCGATCCTGTCCGTATTGCCTGCCACCGAAGGTCCGGTCACGCCGCGTGCCCTGCCACAAGACCTGATCGCACCGGATGAGATCGCGTTTCAAGATGATCTTTGTCACGCCGCCACGCTGATGCGGGACGATGTGGATGGTCCCATGCAGGACTATATTGCCCAGTTCTTGGGGGGCGTCGCGCGAAGTGCACATGACAATTCGCTTGAGGCAGCCGCAACGGGACTGGCGCAAGCCCGCGCGGCTGGTCGTGGAACGGTTGCAGATCTGGCGCGCGTGCAAGGGCTTGTGCAGGATCGACTGGCCCATCGTCACGTGCTTTAGGAAACGATTTGGCCTTACGACAAGCGGCCCCAAAGGTGACGTAACGGCAGTTTGAGCTTGCCCCGAAAATACCTTTGCGGTCCACGAAATCGGCCGGTCGTGACCTCATTTCCGCCCAATTTTGGTGGCAGAAAAACATCAGACGGGGTGAACAGAGTGTTAAGTCGAGGGTTGTATTATGAAAAGCCTTATTAAACGTTTCGCTGATGAAGAGTTCGGCAATGCTGTGATTGACTGGACAGTTCTGCTATCCGGCGCGGCCATGTTGGCCACGGCACTGGTGCTGACTGTCGCCTGACCTTTGGGTCGGAAAGACGACACAACAGATGATATGATCGAAACCCGTCCGGTAAACGGTGGTTTGAGAAGAGTGCTTTTTCAGCGAGCTGCCGCTGAAAAATAAGGGTGCGTGATGATCTCACGCACCCTTTCTTGTTTTCTGGGGCACCGAAATGTCCGCTGGTGTCATTCTTGCGGGATGACCCGCAGATGCAATTCACGCAGCTGTTCATTCTGCGGTTCGCTTGGTGCGTTCATCATCAGATCTTCAGCACGTTGGTTCATCGGGAACATCATCACTTCGCGGATGTTTTCCTGATCGGCCAGCAGCATCACGATACGGTCGACACCGGCCGCACAACCGCCGTGCGGGGGCGCGCCGTATTGGAACGCGTTGACCATGCCGCCAAACCGTTTGCGCACCTCATCCTCGCCATAACCTGCCAGTTCAAAGGCTTTGAACATGATCTCGGGCTTGTGGTTCCGGATGGCACCGGACACCAGTTCGTAACCGTTGCAGGCAAGGTCATACTGATATCCGCGCACGGCCAGCGGGTCGCCCTCCAGCGCCTCCATCCCGCCTTGCGGCATGGAAAACGGGTTGTGGTCGAAATCAAGCTTGCCGGTTTCGTCATCCATCTGGAAGATCGGGAAGTCCACGATCCACGCAAAGGCAAAACGGTCCTTGTCGGTCAGGCCAAGTTCGTCCCCGATAACGGTGCGGGCACGTCCTGCGACACCTTCAAACGCCTTTGGCTTGCCGCCAAGGAAGAAGGCCGCGTCGCCAATATCCAGCCCAAGCTGTTGGCGGATCGCCTCGGTCCGTTCCGGGCCAATATTCTTGGCCAGCGGGCCGGCGGCTTCCATGCCGCCTTCTACCTCACCCGATTTCAGCTTGGCTTGGGCTTCCTTGACTGTGATACCCAATTCCTGGGCAACGGCATCCGCAGTTTTCTCGCGCCAGAAGATATAGCCCATGCCGGGCAGTCCCTGCTCTTGCGCAAACTTGTTCATCTGGTCGCAGAACTTGCGCGACCCGCCTTTCGGGGCGGGGATGGCGCGAATTTCGGTGCCGTCCTGTTCAAGCAATTTCGCAAAAATCGCAAAGCCCGAGCCGCGGAAATGATCGGACACGACCTGCATCTTGATCGGGTTGCGCAGGTCCGGCTTGTCGGTGCCATACCACAGCGCGGCATCCTTATAGGAAATCTGCGGCCAGTCCTGATCGACCTTGCGGCCACCGCCGAATTCCTCGAACACGCCTTTCAGAACCGGCTGGATCGTGTCGAACACGTCCTGTTGGGTGACGAAGGACATTTCCATGTCCAACTGATAGAAATCAGTGGGCGAGCGGTCGGCGCGCGGGTCTTCGTCACGGAAACACGGCGCAATCTGGAAGTATTTGTCAAATCCCGCGACCATCATCAGCTGCTTGAACTGCTGTGGGGCTTGGGGAAGGGCATAGAATTTGCCCGGATGCAGACGCGACGGCACAAGGAAGTCACGCGCACCTTCGGGGCTGGATGCCGTGATGATCGGCGTTTGATATTCGCGGAAGTCCTGATCCCACATCCGTTTGCGCATCGAGGCGACGACATCCGAGCGCAGTTTCATGTTTTCCTGCATCACCTCGCGGCGCAGGTCGAGGAAGCGATATTTCAGCCGCGTTTCTTCCGGGTATTCCTGATCGCCGAACACCATCAGGGGCAGCTCGTTCGCCGCGCCCAGCACCTCAAGGTCGCGCACGAAGACCTCGATCTCGCCGGTCGGGATCTTGTCGTTCACCAGATCGGCATCGCGCGCCTTCACGTTGCCGTCGATGCGGATGCACCATTCGGACCGCACCTTCTCCATCTCGGCAAAGACGGGGCTGTCGGGGTCGCACAGGACCTGCGTGATGCCGTAATGGTCGCGCAGGTCGATGAACAGGATGCCGCCATGATCGCGGACCCGATGGACCCAACCAGACAGGCGAACCGTGTCGCCAACATTCGATTTGTTCAGTTCAGCGCAAGTGTGGCTGCGAAAAGCGTGCATGGGTGCCCCCGTCGAGCGGTTCATATGTATCGCGCCGATACACCTGCCTTGGCGGGCAAAGTCAAGGGCACGTTAGGCAGTATTCAATCGTACTGGGCGTCCTTCTCGCCGCGACGGCGCAAATAAAGCCACAAACCAACGATGACGGCGATCGAGACATAACCATCGATGGCATAGTGATAACCAGTGTAGACCGACATATACAGGATTGCGGCGACCCAGATGACAGCCAGGGGAAGCAGATAGGCAGAGCGTTCATACAGGTAGAGCCCAACCAGCGTGGCAACCGAAACATGGACGCTTGGAAATGCCGAGATTCCAGTGCCCTGTGATTGATCAAAATGTTCGTAAAGAATCCACAGACTTTCTTGTGCTTTGCGAATGATTTCCATGTTGGCCTCGATCGGTAAGAACGAGCCGGGCAGATCGGCGAAGTACTCACCCCCGTACAGGCGGTCAAAGTATATGGGACCGACTGAAAGACCAGCCAGCGCAAGCAGGTTTCCGATAATAATCCATGCGGATACATACAGGATCAAAATGCGCCTCACACGCGTTTCGTCGCTGTCCAGCGTTGCCAGGGCTATGGGTAGGATGATGGCGATGGTTAACCAACCGTGGAGATAGATACCCGCCAACCACTCCAATGGGACGTATTGACTCCAATTATGTGTCATCGCCCATGGATCGGTTCCCAGATGTATAATTCTGTCAATTTCGACGAATCCGGGATCGGCAAAGAACGGCAAAATAAATGGCATCGAGGTCTTGATCACCAAGAAAGCTGCCTGAAAGCACGCTGTGCCGATTGACGCTAGAAGCGCATGGATAATCATATCTCTCGGGCGCTTGGTCTGATAGATTGCACTTCCCACAAGCCCCAAACTTACAAGGGTGAAAGCGACAAACAGCAACATAGGAATCGCGTTGACAAATATGCTTATTTTTTCACCGACGACTTCCGCAGCGTTGTCCCGAACCAAGAACGCGATGAGAGTCGCAATAAGTAGATAGCCTATGCCGAACCGTAGGAACTGATTAATAGACATCTTTCTTAACAACTCTCAAACATGTTTGACCCGTCCATATTTTAGTGCTCGATTTTATGCAATTCCGTACTGAGGTTCGAAGTGATTAATTACATCACTTTCCCCACTTTCGATCCATCGTCCCCTTGCGCCTTCGCGTTCTATCTCTATAACCCACGACAATTTGCGCGCGGGTGAGAATCCCGGTCGCGATCCAGTCTGCCGATGGGGGTCACAATGCCGAAAAGAACCGATATCAACTCAATCATGATCATCGGCGCGGGGCCCATCATCATCGGGCAAGCCTGCGAATTTGACTATTCCGGGGCGCAGGCATGTAAAGCCCTTCGCGAAGAAGGCTACCGGGTTATTCTGGTGAACTCGAACCCGGCGACGATCATGACTGATCCGGGGCTGGCAGATGCCACCTATATCGAGCCGATCACCGCAGACGTGGTTGCCAAGATCATCGAAAAAGAACGCCCGGATGCGCTTCTGCCCACGATGGGTGGTCAGACCGGGTTGAACACGGCGCTGGAGCTGGACGATCTGGGTGTGCTTGACAAGTTCAACGTGGAGCTAATCGGTGCCAAGCGTGCTGCCATCGAAATGGCAGAAGACCGCAAACTGTTCCGCGAGGCAATGGACCGGCTGGGCATCGAAAATCCGCGCGCCACCATCGCCAACACGATGGAAGAGTGCATGGCGGCGCTGTCCGACATCGGTTTGCCCGCGATCATCCGTCCTGCCTTCACGCTGGGCGGCACCGGTGGCGGCGTGGCCTATAACCGCGAGGAATACGAGCATTATTGCCGCACCGGGCTGGATGCCTCGCCTGTCAGCCAGATTCTGATCGACGAGAGTCTGCTGGGCTGGAAAGAATACGAGATGGAGGTGGTGCGTGACACTGCCGACAACGCCATCATTGTTTGTTCCATCGAAAACGTGGATCCAATGGGCGTGCACACGGGTGACTCGATCACTGTCGCGCCTGCGCTGACGCTGACCGACAAAGAATACCAGTTGATGCGCACGCATTCGATCAACGTCCTGCGCGAGATCGGCGTGGAAACCGGCGGGTCGAACGTGCAATGGGCGGTGAACCCTGAAGACGGGCGTATGGTGGTGATCGAGATGAACCCGCGCGTGTCGCGCTCATCCGCGCTGGCATCGAAGGCCACGGGCTTTCCGATTGCCAAGATCGCGGCGAAGCTGGCTGTTGGCTATACGCTGGACGAGCTGGACAACGATATCACCAAGGTGACGCCCGCGTCGTTTGAACCGACAATCGACTATGTTGTCACCAAGATCCCCCGCTTTGCGTTTGAGAAATTCGCAGGTGCCAAGCCGGAACTGACCACCGCGATGAAATCGGTGGGCGAGGTTATGTCGATCGGGCGCACCTTCCACGAAAGCCTACAAAAAGCGCTGGCCTCGATGGAAACCGGTTTGACCGGGCTGGACGAGATCGACATCCCCGGCGCGCCGGATCAGGCCGCCATCATCAAGGCGATTTCCGAACAGCGCCCCGACCGCATCCTGAAGATCGCGCAGGCGATGCGGTTTGGCATGTCGGATGAAGATATTCAGGCCTGCACCGCCTTTGACCCGTGGTTCCTGGCCCGCATTCGCGAGATCATTGAGGCCGAAGCCGCCATCAAGGACAACGGTCTGCCGTCGGATGAGACCGGATTGCGCAAGCTCAAGATGATGGGTTTCACCGACGCGCGCCTTGCCAAGCTGACCGGTTTCAAGGAAAGCGACGTTCGCAACGCACGTCGTAAAGTGGGCGTGAACGCTGTGTTCAAGCGTATCGACACGTGCGCTGCCGAGTTCGAAGCCCAGACCCCCTACATGTATTCGACCTATGAAGCCCCGATGATGGGCGAGGTGGAATGCGAAGCCCGTCCGTCGGACCGCAAGAAGGTCGTTATTCTGGGTGGTGGTCCGAACCGGATCGGGCAGGGGATCGAGTTCGACTATTGCTGCTGTCATGCCTGTTTCGCGCTGACCGATGCGGGCTATGAAACCATCATGATCAACTGCAACCCGGAAACCGTGTCGACCGATTATGACACCTCGGACCGGCTGTATTTCGAACCGCTGACCTTCGAACATGTGATGGAAATCCTGACGAAAGAGCAGGAAAACGGCACGCTGCACGGTGTGATCGTCCAGTTTGGCGGCCAGACCCCCCTGAAGCTGGCCAACGCGCTGGAGGCCGAGGGCATTCCGATCCTTGGCACCACCCCAGATGCCATCGACCTTGCCGAAGACCGCGAACGGTTCCAGGCGCTGGTCAACCAGTTGGGCCTGAAACAGCCGAAAAACGGTATCGCCGCGACCGGTGCCGAAGCCCTTGCGATTGCCGAGGATATCGGCTTCCCGCTGGTGATCCGCCCGTCATACGTGTTGGGGGGCCGTGCGATGGAAATCGTGCGCGACATGGCGCAGTTGGAACGCTATATCGCCGAAGCCGTGGTTGTGTCGGGTGACAGCCCGGTTCTGCTGGACAGCTATCTGTCCGGCGCGGTCGAGGTCGATGTGGATGCCCTGTGCGATGGCGAAAACGTCCATGTCGCGGGCATCATGCAGCATATCGAAGAGGCCGGCGTTCATTCGGGCGACAGTGCCTGTTCGCTGCCGCCCTATTCGCTGTCTGCCGAGATCATCGCCGAACTGCGGCGCCAGTCTCGCGAACTGGCATTGGCGCTGAACGTGGTTGGCCTGATGAACGTACAGTTTGCGGTCAAGGATGACGTGATTTATCTGATCGAAGTGAACCCCCGCGCCTCGCGCACCGTGCCCTTCGTGGCCAAGGCGGTTCTGTCGCCCATCGCCTCGATCGCGGCGCGTGTCATGGCGGGCGAAAAGCTGGACGCCTTCGATCTGGTCGATCCCGAGATCGACAGCTATGCGGTCAAGGAAGCCGTGCTGCCCTTCGCCCGTTTCCCCGGCGTGGATACGCTTCTTGGCCCGGAAATGCGATCAACCGGCGAAGTGATGGGCGCGGACAAGGATTTCGCCATGGCGTTTCTTAAGGCGCAGCTTGGTGCAGGCACCGTTCTTCCGACGGAAGGCAACGTGTTCCTGTCGATCAAGGACGGCGACAAGACCGATCAACTGGTCGACACGGCCAAGCTTTTGAAAGAGCAGGGGTTTACCATTCTGGCCACCCGCGGCACGGCATCTTTCCTGTCTGAAAATGGTGTCGAAACCGAGGCCGTCAATAAAGTGTACGAGCCGGGTCGCAACATCGTTGACCGCATGAAGGATGGCGAGGTGCAGCTGGTCCTGAATACGACCGAAGGCACCCAGTCGGTGAATGACAGCCGCGAGATGCGCAATGTCGCCCTGATGGACAAGATCCCGTATTTCACCACGCTGGCCGCCAGCCATGCCGCCGCACGTGCCATGCAGGCCCGCAGCGCGCACGAGATCGAAGTCAGGCCGCTTCAAGGCGCGTGACAACCTGAAATCGCGGGCGGCAAGGAATTGCCGCACCGCGTTTCAACCTGTGATATGCTTGGGAAAATCCAGAAGGAGACCCCAGATGAAACAGCTTGTTCCCCTGATCGCCCTTGGCCTGCTAACCGCCTGCGAAACCAAGACGGCCCATACCCCGCCCGAAACCGACCTGCCCCTGTTCGGCGGCGGCTATCGCGCCGAAGGCGACCAATGCCGCCGGGTGGGTGAAAGCGCGGCCACCGTCGAATATCTTGACGACACCGCCGACCTTGTGGCCTGCCCCGAAGACTACGAAGGGCTTGGCGTGTTCCAGGTGGACACCGGCGGCACCGAGGTCGCCCGGATCGACGGCTGGGTGCTGTTTAGTGTGAGTAGGGAATAGGGGTAGGTGAAAGGGTTGGGTCTGCGGGACGGAGCTGCCGTTCAACTCGATCGAAGCATTGAATGTTTATGAGCTCACATTCAGCGATGCTACACTTCGGCTAAAACGCATCTTCGCTTGAGGAAACGGATTTGAATGATAACGCCAGATGGGAATTTATCACCGCGCTTGACGATGAACTGTTAAAGGGCGGCGCTACCATGTCGGAATGGTGCGCATTCATCGTTCGCGATTGCGATTATGCCTTCGTCGGTGGCGCGAACCTAGCAACCGTAATATCCGCTACCGCCGCAATTGAAACGTATCTTCGTGCAGAGTATGCAGTCGGGAAGCGAATTCGCCTTGCCGATTTGATTGATAGCGCGCCTATCCAACAGGGACTGCGAGAAGACATTCATAAGCTGCGAAAATATCGCAACACGTGGGTTCATGTGGCAACGCCGGAGGACGATGAAGAAATTCTACAGAACCCAGAGGCATATGAAGAGCAACTAGAAGAATGGGCCAAGCTGGCGCAACGCACATTGCGCCGGACCATCTACGAAAATCAGTGTGTATGAAAGGGTCTGCCAGTGCGAGCGTCCGCTCCCTGCGCTAAGCCGCTATTGGAACCTCTCGCAGCGTCGGACACTCTGGACTCACAACGGTCACTCAACCATTCCCAGCACCTACCGCAACGCACCCCACAAATCATACTCCCCCGCCTCGTCCACCTCAACGCGAACGATCTGCCCGACGGCTAGCCCCTCTGTCCCTTCGTCAATGAACAAGTTCCCGTCGATTTCGGGCGCGTCGGCTTTGGTGCGGCAGGTGGCGATGCCGTCTTCGTCGATGTCGTCGATGATCACGTCCATCACCTGACCCACCTTCGCGGCCAGTTTGGCTTCCGAGATTGCCTGCGCTTTTTCCATGAACCGCTCCCACCGGTCTTGCTTGACCTCGGCGGGGACGTGGTTGGGCAGGTCGTTTGACCGTGCGCCGTCGACATTTTCGTATTGGAAGCAGCCGACGCGATCCAGTTGCGCCTCGTCCATCCAGTCCAGAAGGGTCTGAAACTCGGCCTCGGTCTCGCCGGGATAACCCACGATGAAGGTCGAGCGCAGGGTGATGTCGGGGCAGTCCGCGCGCCACGCGGCGATCTCGTCCAGCGTTTTCGATGCCGCTGCCGGGCGGGCCATGCGCCTCAAGGTGTCCGGGTGGGCGTGCTGGAACGGGATGTCCAGATAGGGCAGGATTAGCCCGTCAGCCATCAGCGGGATCAACTGGCGCACATGCGGATAGGGATAGACATAGTGCAGGCGGACCCACAGGTCTTTGCCAGCCCCCAGCGCGCCAAGGTCACGCGCCAGATCGGTGATATGGGCGCGGTGCCCACGCTCTTCCGCGTGTTTGATGTCGACGCCATAGGCCGAGGTGTCCTGCGAGATCACCAGTAGTTCTTTCACACCCGCGTCCACCAGCTTGCCTGCCTCGCGGACGACCGCATGGGCCGGGCGGCTGGCCAGCTTCCCGCGCATGTCGGGGATGATGCAGAACTTGCACTTGTGATTGCAGCCTTCTGAGATCTTCAGATAGCTGTAGTGGCGCGGGGTCAGGCTGACCCCAGTGGCGGGCAGCAGGTCGATGAACGGGTCCGGGCTGGGCGGCACGGCCCCGTGCACGGCGTCCAGCACCTGTTCATATTGATGCGGGCCGGTAACGGCCAAGACGCTGGGATGGGTGCCGCGGATATAGTCCTCTTCCGCGCCCAGACAGCCGGTGACGATCACCTTGCCGTTTTCGTTCAGGGCTTCGCCGATGGCTTCAAGGCTTTCGGCCTTTGCCGAGTCCAGAAATCCGCAAGTGTTCACGATCACCGCATCCGCGCCGGAGTAATCCGGGCTGATCGCATAGCCTTCGGCGCGCAGGCGGGTCAGGATGCGTTCGCTGTCGACCAGCGCTTTGGGGCAGCCAAGGCTGACCATACCTACGGTGGGCTGACCCTCGCGGGAAGGTTCTGAGAAGCGGGCTTTCGGCGCAAGGTCAGGGCGCAGGTTGGGTGGGTTCACAGGATTTGTCATGGCGGGCATATAGACCCCCGCTTGCGATCTGGAAAGGGGAAGTGCCAACAGAACGCTGTGCAGATACGAAAAAGGCGCGAGGGGTGCCCATCGCGCCTTACTTCCTGACTTTGATCCGGCTTACCGTTTCCGATCACGCCGCGAGGACATTGGTTGGAACGCCACGCCCACATGTGCCTCGCAATAAGGTTTGCCTTGTTGCACCGGCAGACCGCAGAACCAGAATTCTTCCGTCGCCGGGTCGCCGATGGGCCATTTGCAGGTCCGCTCGGTCAATTCCATCAGGTTCAGCTTTTTCGCGCCCTTTTCGACTTCGCGCACCGATGCCAGCGCCTCGGGGCTGATTTCGTTTGCCGATGGCTGCGGGGGCAGGGGTTGGCCTGCGGGGATGATCTGTTTGCGCGCGGGAATGGGTTTGGCTTCAGCCGCTGGCTTGGCGGCCGGCTCTGCCTCTTTCTTTGCGGCGGGTTTCGGCTTGGCCGCGGCCTTGGGTTTGGCCGCTGCTTTAGGCGCTGCCTTTTCCTTGGCCGGGGCTTTGGTGCCACCGCCAGACCGATTGGACAGGCCAAGGCGATGCACCTTGCCAATCACGGCGTTGCGGGTGACGCCACCAAGTTCTTTTGCGATGACCGAGGCAGACTGCCCCTCGCCCCACATCTTTTTCAGGATTTCAACGCGCTCGTCGGTCCAGGACATATTTTTTCCCGTTTTTGGGGTGGGCGGCCGGTCAGCCCGGATAACCCAGTAAATTCACAAGCGCCTATTTTAGTCATAGTGCCGGGGGATACAAGCGCAGAAGCGGCATCAGGCAGACCTGCGACCTTCGCGCCAGATCAGAAGCACGCCGCCTGCGACGATGATCGCCGCCCCGATCAGGCTGGCGGTGACGGGGATGACGCCGAACACGGCGAAATCGTAAAGCCCGGCAAAGACCAGCGTGGCATAGGAAAAGGGCACGGCGAAACTTGCATCGGCGCGTTTCATCGACTGGATGAAGCAGGTTTGCGCAAGGGCCATCATGAAACCAAGCGTGGCAAGGGCTGCCCATTGTGCAGGGGTCGGCGGGGTCCAGACCCAGATCACCGCCAAGGTTGCCACGGTCAGGCCGATCCCGTTGTTGATCCACAGGATCTGCAAAGGGGCCTCGCGCCCGGTCAGGCGTTTGATCAGCGTGATTTCGAACCCCATCACCATGGCGGCGGCCAGTGCCAGGAAGGCGGCGGGATGAAAGCTGCCGGTCCCGGGGCGGATCAGGACAAAAGCGCCAACCAGCGCGATGGCGGCGGCGATCCAGCGCCATGGCCCCACCCGTTCGCCCAGCAACAGGATGGCGAACACCATGGCAAAGACCGGGTTCAGGAAGCTGATCGCGGTGGCGTCGGCCAGCGGGATGAAGCCAACAGCTGCGAACATCAGCGAAATACCGGTCCAGCCCGCAACCGAACGGGCGATGTGCAGGGGGATGTTGGTGCTGCGCAGGGCGGGGCGGGTCAGGGCCACCACCGTGCTGATCGCAAGGAAGGCGAACAGGAACCGGCCATGGCTGATCTGCAACGGGTGAAGGGGCGTGCCAAGGGTGTCACGCCCGGCAAGCTTGGCCATCAGCGTGGTGCCTGCAATCAATGATGACGCCATCAGCATGAAGCCTGCTGCGGCCAAGGGGTTGAAGATCGGGTGAGCGCGCGTTTCCATCTGCTTCCCATACGGGTTTGGCCGCGCCATGAAAAGGCTGGACAGACGGGTTGCCTTCGCGTAAGCCCGCCCCATGATCAAACGCCTGCATATCGCTGACACCCGACGCCGACGCGCCCGCGCCTGACGTCCGTTCCCGTTTGATCCTGCGCCTTTGACGCGCACCCTTTCTGAAATTGTTGACTCGAAGCCCGCCATACGGCACCCAAAGGCTTCTTTTACAAAGGATACCGACATGATCCCGTCGCTTCTTCCGACCTATAACCGTGTTGATCTTGCGTTCGAGCGCGGCCAGGGCAGTTGGCTTGTCACCGAGGGCGGCGAGCGATTTCTGGACCTGGGGGCAGGGATTGCGGTCAATGCGCTGGGCCATGCCCATCCGGCGCTGGTCGAGCTGCTGGCCGATCAGGGCGCAAAGCTGTGGCACGTGTCGAACCTCTATACCATTCCGCAGCAGCAGAAGCTGGCGGACAAGCTGGTCGATCTGACATTTGCGGACACGGTGTTTTTCACCAATTCGGGCACCGAAGCATGTGAACTTGCGGTCAAGATGGCGCGCAAGTACTGGCATGACAAAGGGGACCATGACCGCGTTCGCATCATCGGATTCGAAGGCTCGTTCCATGGCCGCTCGTCCGCCGGGATTGCGGCCGCCGGGGGTGAGAAGCTGACCAAAGGGTTCGGCCCGCTTCTGCCCGGCTTCACGCACCTGCCCTTTGGCGATCTGGACGGGTTGACCGACGCCCTTGCGACAGGCGATGTGGCGGCGGTGATCATCGAGCCGGTGCAAGGCGAAGGCGGCATCCGCCCGGTGCCGGATGACGAGTTGAAGGCCATTCGCGCCGCTTGCGACAAGACCGGGACGCTTTTGATCTTTGACGAGGTGCAATGCGGCATGGGCCGGACCGGCAAGCTGTTTGCGCATGAATATTCCGGCGTCACCCCCGATATCATGATGGTCGCCAAGGGGATTGGCGGCGGCTTCCCGTTGGGCGCGGTTCTGGCGACGGAAAATGCGGCCTCGGGCATGGTGGCGGGCACGCATGGGTCGACCTATGGCGGCAACCCGCTGGCCTGTGCAATCGGCGCGAAAGTGACCGAGATCATCGCCGACCCGGATTTCCTGAACGAAGTCAGCCGCAAGGCAGGGCTTATGCGGCAGAAGCTGGAAGGGCTGGTCGCCGCCCATCCGGACGTGTTCGAAGCCGTGCGCGGATCGGGACTGATGCTGGGTCTGAAATGCAAGGCCCCGAACACCGATGTGCTGGCCAAATGCTATGACGCGAAGGTGCTGTGCGTGCCGGCGGCAGACAACGTGCTGCGGATCCTGCCCGCCCTGACCATTGAAGACGAAGATATTGCCGAGGCTGTCACACGGCTTGAAACGGCTGCCAAGGCCATAACCAAAACCCATGAGGGCCAGAGCCAATGAAACATTTTCTTGATATCAACACGACCGACACCGCCGACCTGACCGGCATGATCGCGGAAGCGCAGCGGATCAAGCGGGCACGTGCGGGCAAGCCCAAGGGCGCCCCTGACGAGGAACAGCCGCTGAAGGACCACATGGTCGCGCTGATTTTCGAGAAGCCCTCGACCCGGACGCGTGTCAGTTTTGACCTGGGTGTGCGCCAGATGGGCGGACAGACCATGGTTCTGTCAGGATCCGAGATGCAACTGGGCCATGGCGAGACGGTGGCCGACACGGCCCGCGTGCTGAGCCGGTATGTCGATATGATCATGATCCGTACCTTTGAAGAAGCAACGCTGCTGGAAATGGCGGAATATGCGGATGTGCCGGTGATCAACGGGCTGACCAACCGCTCGCACCCCTGTCAGATCATGGCCGATATCCTGACATACGAGGAACATCGCGGGTCGATTGCGGGCAGGAAAGTGGTTTGGGCGGGGGACGGCAATAATGTCTGTGCGTCCTTCTTGCATGCCGCCGGGCAGTTCGGCTTCGACGTAACCTTTACCGGGCCGGAGGTGCTGGACCCGGAAGCCGTGTTCGTGGACGAAGCGCGCGCCAAGGGGGCCAATATCGAAATCGTGCGCGATCCGGTCAAGGCGGTCGAGGGGGCGGATCTTATCGTCGCGGATACATGGGTGTCGATGCATGACGCACCTTCAGCCCGCGAACGTCGGCACAACCTCTTGCGTCCCTACCAGATCAATGATGCGCTGATGGCGCATGCCAAACCGGATGCGCTGTTCATGCACTGCCTTCCGGCGCATCGGGATGAAGAAGTCACCAATACCGTGATGGACGGTCCGCAATCCGTGATTTTCGACGAGGCCGAGAACCGGTTGCATGCGCAGAAAGCGGTCATGCGCTGGTGTCTGGATGCCTAGTACAGGTTGAAGTTCGGCAGGGGCGTTGCCCCTACGGTGCCACGCGTTGCGTGGCACCTACCTCAGGATATTTGGGGCCAGAAGAAACCGCCAAAGTGTTGATCTGTGGTCAGGACACGATAGAGTTCAGCACAAAGAAGATCAGCGCGGACATCAGGGCAGCAGCGGGCACGGTGATGACCCAGGCGGCGACGATGGTCATGAAATGCGAGCGGCGCACCAGTTTGCGGCGGCGGCGTTCTTCGGGAGCGATGCGCTTGACTTCGGGCCGCGCGGCGGAAGAGCGGCGCAGGCGGCGCTCCATGTGGAACTCGCGGTAGAAGCCGACGCCGAACACGCCACCCACCGCGATATGGGTCGAGCTGACGGGCAGGCCCAGCCAGCTGGCGACGATCACGGTGATGGCGGCAGACAGGGCAACGCAATAGGCGCGTATCGGGTTCAGCTTGGTGATCTGGCTGCCCACCATGCGGATCAGTTTCGGGCCAAACAGCATCAGGCCGAAGCTGATGCCGAAGGCCCCGATGACCATGACCCATGTCGGGATGGAGACCTTGTCGGCAAAGTCGCCCACGCTTTCCACATGCACGATGGCTGCCAGCGGGCCGACAGCGTTGGCCACGTCGTTTGCGCCATGGGCAAAGGACAGAAGCGCGGCCGAGAAGATGAGCGGCAGGGCAAACAGTGTTTTCAGAGATTTCGTGCGGTTTTCAAGCCCTTCGGCCTGACGCGCGATCAGGGGCGCTGTGATGACATAGGCAACCGCGCCCACACCGGCCCCGATCACCAGGGCCGTGTCGAGGTCGATCTTGATAACCTTTTTCAGCCCCTTGATCGACAGATAGGCCCCGAAGGCTGCGGCCATGATGCCGATGAACACCGGAACCCAGCGTTTCGCGGCGGCGATCTTGTCGTCTTGATAGATGATCTTGTGTTTGATCAGCGCGAGGAACAGCGCGGCAATCGCGCCCCCCAAGACAGGTGAAATGACCCAGGAAGCGGCGATCTTGCCCATGGTGGGCCAGCTGACCGCAGCAAACCCGGATGCGGCGATACCCGCGCCCATCACGCCACCCACAACCGAATGGGTTGTCGAAACCGGTGCTCCGACCCATGTGGCGAGGTTCACCCACAGGGCTGAGGAGATCAGGGCGGCCATCATGGCCCAGACGAACACGCGGGATTGATCAAAGCCAGCAGGGTCAATGATGCCTTTGGAAATCGTCGAGACCACGTCGCCACCCGCCAGAAGCGCGCCCGCGCTTTCGCAGATGATCGCGATGACGATGGCGCCGCCCATGGTCAGGGCATTCGCCCCCACGGCTGGTCCCATGTTGTTGGCGACATCGTTCGCGCCGATATTCAGCGCCATATAGGCGCCGAACGCAGCGGCGATAACAACCACCAGGGATGTTGGCGTTTGACCAAAGAAAACGGCGGCTGAAAGGGCTGCGATGACGATGAACGCAAGTGCGACACCCATGCCGACCAAGGGTCGCGATACATATTGCGTGGCGTATTCGACCTGGCTGATCCGGTTCAGGTCTTTGTCCAGTGTTTTCCACTGGCTGCCGCGTTTCTCTGCGCCCATCCGAGGCCCCCTGCATCGCGTTTTGTTACATGACTGATACACAGCCGTTACAATTCAGCGCCTGCGCTAGACTGTCAGGGCTGCGATTGCAACAGATTCGAGCCGTCCCGGCGCGTGCTTTCAGAGAGTGTGGCCTAGAATTCCTGCAGGAGCTTCTGAAGATCCTTTTCCTGGACCATATCTGCCGCCTTATCCGCCGGCACCCACGTCCGCTTGCGTTCATCGGCTTCGGGAAATTCGTCGGACAGTTTCTCGACCTTCAGCGGGAAAACCTTGGTCGTACAGCGGGCAACGCCGCCGAAATCCATTTCTTTCTCGGACTCGAAGGCACCGATCGGGGCATGGTCCAGCTGACCTTCTGAAACGCCAGCCTCTTCCCAGGCCTCTTGACGTGCGGCTTCGGCGGCATCCTTGCCGTCCATCGGCCAGCCCTTGGGCAGAATCCAGCGCCCGGTACCGCGGGATGTCACCAGCAGAACTTCTTTATCGTCCCCCGAGCCACGATAGCACAGCGCGGCGACCTGCACCCGTTTGGGGCGTTGGAACATGGGGGCGACGACCTCTTCCCAGGCCTGTTTCAGCAATGATGACATTTTCGTACCTGCGTTTTGGGAGCTTTGCTCACTTTTTATTGTAGATGTTAAGATATGGTATTTGTGGGGCAAAATGCAAGCTAGGCACCAAAAAAGGGTATTCTGCGCCCGTTATTGCCGCCATCAGCTTTTGCGCGGCTTGGCCCGTAAGGTTGGATCGGCCTGTGTCGGATCCTCGGGCCAGGGGTGTTTCGGATAGCGCCCGCGCATGTCTTTGCGCACATCCTGATAGCTTGTGGACCAAAAGTTCGGGATGTCCGTCGTCGTCTGCACAGGACGTCCGGCTGGCGACAATAGCGTGACACGCAGTGGCGTTTTACCGATCATAGGATGGCGTTTGGTGCCGAACATTTCCTGCAAACGCAGGCTGATTTCGGGGGTCTCACCAGCATAGTCTATTGGGGTCTTGCGGCCCATCGGTGTGACGAAGTGGGCAGGCGCTTCGCGGTCAAGCACCGACATCTGCGTCCAATCCAGCCGCGCGCGCAGGGCGTCCAGCAGGTCGAAGCGTTTCCATTCTGCGGTGGTTTTAACCCCTATCAGATGCGGCAGCAGCCAATCGTCCAGATCAGCCAGTAAGGCGGTGTCGGACATATCGGGCAGCTCTGCACCGTCCGCGCGCATCAATTCGACCCGCGCGATGAAGCGGCGGGCCGCGTCCGAGGGGCGCAGTCCCAACTCGCGCACCCCGTCCAGCATAGCGCGTGCGATGGCTTCGTCTGGGGCATCCTTCCAAATGCGGTCATCCAGAACGACGGCGCCCAGCCTCTCTTGTCGGCGCGCCACGACGCGCCCATCGCGCTTGGACCATGCGCAATGATCGACCCAAGTGATGTCATCTTCGAATAGCTCACGCAGCTCTCCGTCACTGATCTGGATGGCTTGTCGTATCCGGGCGTCGCGCGGGTTGCCATCGGTGTCGGTGACAACAATCAGACGAGCGCCGGCCAACGGATCGACGTCATCCATCACCGCGCCTTTCCCGCCGGACAAGATGAACCTCGGCGCATCACCCGGTCGGCGCAGACCCACGCGATCCGGATAGGCGAGCGCGGCCATCTGGGCGTCGCTCAGGTCTGGTTGAACGGGTTTGGCCAGCTTGCGCAGGCGTTTCGCTTCGGTGCGAACACGCTCGATAACACTGCGATTGACTGTGATGCCATGCCGGGCGGCGAAGCCCTTCGTATCGCGGATCGCCTCAAGCCTGAGTGACAGATCGGTTGCCGCTGCGCGTGGCAGAGGATCCCGCTCGCCCCACAGCGCCGCAAGGTCTGCAGCCTTTGGACCGGCCATGGTCAGCATATGCCCAAGCCGCGGATGCATGGGCAACCGGGCCAGCGCTCGCCCATGCGATGTGATGCGCCCCCCGGCATCCAATGCCCCCAGCGACTGCAGAAGCGACTGCGCCTCGGACAGCACACCAGCGTTCGGGGGTGTCAGGAAGGCAAGCCCGTTCCCCTCCGGTGATCCCCAGGCCGCAAGCTCCAATGCCAGAGGGGCAAGGTCGGCGGTTTCGATTTCGGCCGGTGGGAAAGGGGGCAACCCGCCTTCTTCCCCCTTCGTCCAGAGCCGGTAACAGACGCCCGGTGCCACGCGCCCCGCGCGCCCCCTTCGCTGTTCTGCCTCGGCCTTTGAGACACGCTCGGTCACAAGCCGTGACATGCCCGAACCGGGGTCGAACCGGGCGCGGCGCGACTGGCCTGCATCGACCACCACGCGGATGTCCTGAATGGTCAGCGATGTTTCCGCAATAGAGGTGGCCAGCACGATCTTGCGGCCGGATGTTGCCGGGGCAATCGCTGCGCGCTGGGCCGCAAAATTCATCGCGCCAAACAGCGGGTGCAGATGACAGTCCGATGGCAGGTTCGGGCGCAAAGCGGCTTCGGTGCGCCGTATCTCGCCCTCTCCGGGCAGAAACACCAGAACGCCGCCCTTGGTCTCGGTCAGCGCCTGAAGGACAAGCGCGGTGGTTGCGTCGGGCAGGCGGGTCGTTTTCGGCAAGGGCGCAGGCAGATGGTGGGTCTGGACCGGAAAGGCGCGCCCTTCGGACCGCACGATGGGCGCAGCGTTCAGAAGTTGCGCCACCGGGTCCGCATCCAGCGTAGCGGACATCACAACCAGTTTCAGATCGTCGCGCAAGGCCTGGGCGGCCTCCCAAGTCAGGGCAAGGCCGAGATCGGCGTTCAGGGATCGTTCGTGAAATTCGTCGAAGATCACGGCACCTATGCCGGACAGCGACGGGTCAGATTGCAGGATTCGTGTCAGAATGCCTTCTGTCACAACCTCGATCCGGGTGGCGGCGCTGACCTTCGCCTCGCCCCGGATGCGATAGCCGATCGTTTCGCCAACCGGCTCACCAAGGGTTTGCGCCATACGTTCGGCAGCGGTGCGCGCGGCCAGACGACGCGGTTCCAGCATCAGCAGCTTGCCTTCGAATGCCCCTGCGTCCAGCAAGGCCAACGGCACGACCGTGGTTTTCCCTGCGCCCGGCGGGGCCATAAGCACGGCGCGCCCGCTCTGGCCGATGGCATCAAGCAGGTCGGGAATGGCGTCGTGAATGGGCAGGATGTCGCTCATACCCCCTTATCAACCGTCATGCACCTATCGTCCAGATGTGGGCGCTGCCCCTCTGGACAGATGGTCCCGAGCGCGGCATGACTGTCGACAAGTTGGAGGCGGCATGGACATTCACGATCTGGCAGCACGGGTGCAGGCGGGCGAACGGCGGGCCTTGGCGCGCGCTATTACCTTGGTTGAAAGCGGCCGTGCTGATCACCGTGAACAGGCAAGCGCGTTGCTGGATGCCGTGGCGCCCTTGGGCCGTCAGGCCCTGCGCATCGGTCTTTCGGGCACCCCGGGCGTGGGCAAATCCACCTTCATCGAAGCCTTCGGCATGTTCCTGATCGAACAGGGGTTGAAAGTGGCGGTGCTGGCCGTTGATCCCAGTTCGGCCCGCTCTGGCGGGTCCATTCTGGGCGACAAGACCCGGATGGAGCGGTTGAGCCGCGAGAAGAACGCCTTTATCCGCCCGTCACCCTCGCAATCGCAACTGGGCGGGGTGGCGCGCCGTACCCGCGAGGCGGTGGCCCTGTGCGAGGCGGCAGGCTTTGACGTGGTGCTGATCGAAACCGTGGGCGTCGGGCAATCCGAAACCATGGTGGCCGAAATGTCCGACCTGTTTCTGTTGTTGCTCGCCCCGGCAGGTGGGGACGAGCTGCAGGGCGTGAAACGCGGGATCATGGAAATTGCCGACCTGATTCTGGTCAACAAGGCCGATGGCGAGTTGAAATCCACCGCCATGCGCACCTGTGCGGATTACGCGGGCGCGCTGCGGCTGTTGCGCAAACGTGCCTATGACCCCGAAGGATACCCCAAAGCAATGACGGTGTCGGCGGTGACGCAGGACGGGCTGCCTGCTGCGTGGGATGCGATACAAACGCTGATCGCCTGGCGCCGTGAACATGGCCACTGGACCAAACGGCGCGAACAGCAAGCCCGGCACTGGTTCGAAGAGGATGTGCGCCTCGGCCTTCTGTCTGTGCTCGACCAGAAGGACGCGCGCGCGCGGATCGACGCGCTGGGCACCCAGGTGGCTGCGGGCCGGATTTCTGCCAGCCGCGCCGCCGAAGACATCCTTGCCCAGCTTCGCCCGCCGACCGACATCTGACCGCGCCTGTTTCTTCTGGCGGAAAATATCCCGGGGTAAGCGGCCGCGCCGCGAGGGGCAGCGCCCCTTTTCCCGCCTTTGCCTGCCCACCCCGATGGCCGGGCTTGATCAGCGCTAACATCTGGGGTAGCGTCCCCAAGGAACATGAAGGAGAGATGCTGGATGCGAAATGTCAGGACCCCATATCAAGCGTAAGTCGCGGTCCTGAAGGGCTGTCGTCGGCCCCTCCATCACATCTTTATCCCCAACGCGCACGGAGCGCCTTCATGTTTCGTTTCTTTGAAAATCTCGTTGATCCTTTTGCCCCGCACGATATGGGCACACCGCCCAAGACCCTTTGGCCCTTCTTCAAGTCGCAACTCGGACCGTTCCGCAAGTGGATGGTCTGGATGGCGCTGACCGGGGTTCTGGTGGCGCTGATCGAAACCGGACTGATTTTTTACACCGGGCGGGTTGTTGACCTGATGAACCTGTCGACACCCGAAAGCTTCTGGGGGACCAATGGGATTGAACTGCTGATCGCGGCCGTGTTCATTATCATCCTCAGACCGCTGGCGATCACGCTGAACCGGTTTTTCCTGGAACAGACGTTGGCTGGCAATATGCAGGAACAGGTACGCTGGCGCGCGCACCGGCACCTGTTGGGGCAGTCTTTGGGGTTTTTCCAGAACGATTTTGCCGGGCGTCTATCGAACCGCGTGATGCAACTTGGTCCGGCGGTCGAGGACAGCACCTATATGTTCTTCGAAGGCATTTTCTATGCGACAACCTATGTGCTGAGCGCGATGGTCATTCTGGGGCAGGTCGACATCCGCCTGGCACTGCCCCTGGGTGTCTGGCTGGTGTTCTACGTGCTCTATGTGCGCTACATCGCCAAGCGTGTCTCAGTGGCGTCGGAAAAATGGTCCGACGCGCGGTCGCTGGTTACCGGTCGGATCGTCGATGCCTATGCCAATATCGAAAGCGTCAAACTGTTTTCGCAAGGGGCGGGCGAAGAACGCTATGCGTTGTCATCACTCAAACGCCTGCGCCTTAGATTCCAGCGTTTCCTGCGCCTGATGACCGAGCTGAGCTTTGGGCTGAATCTGTTGAACGGCTTGCTGATCGTCGGTGTTCTGGGCGCGGCGGTCTGGCTGTGGACACAAGGCGAGGTGTCGGTAGGCGAGGTTGCCGCCGCCTCGGCGCTGGTGGTGCGGCTGAACGGCATGTCGGGTTGGATCATGTGGGTCACAATCCGGTTGTTTGAACATATGGGCGTGATCCGGGAAGGGTTGCGGTCGATCGCCGTGGCGCATGAATTGAAGGACGCCAATGAAGCCAAGGATCTTGTGATCAAGGACGGTGCAATCACCTTTGAGGGATTGACGCATCACTATGGCAAAGGCTCCGGCGGGTTGGACAACATATCGTTGACCGTCCATCCGGGTGAGAAGGTTGGCCTGGTTGGCCGGTCCGGGGCGGGCAAGTCCAGCCTTGTGAACCTTCTGATGCGGTTTCGTGATCCCGAAGGAGGGCACATCCTGATTGACGGTCAGAACGTGTCAGATGTGACGCAAGACAGTCTGCGTGCACAGATCGGCATGGTGACACAGGACAGCAGCCTGCTGCATCGTTCCGTGCGCGCCAACATTCTTTATGGTCGTCCGGATGCAACCGAGGACCAGATGATTGCCGCGGCTGAGCGGGCAGAAGCGCATGAGTTCATCCAGGTGTTGGAAGACCCGCAAGGTCGTCGCGGGTATGATGCGCAGGTCGGTGAACGGGGCGTGAAACTGTCAGGCGGGCAGCGCCAGCGGATCGCGATTGCGCGGGTGATGCTGAAGGATGCCCCGATCCTTGTGTTGGACGAAGCCACGTCGGCCCTGGACAGCGAGGTCGAGGCGGCGATCCAGAAAACCCTCTATGGCATGATGGAAGGCAAAACCGTGATCGCCATCGCCCACCGCCTGTCCACCATCGCCCAGATGGATCGGATCGTCGTATTGGACGAAGGCCGCATTATCGAAAGCGGCAGCCATGAAGCGCTTTTGGCGGCGGGCGGAACCTATGCCGGTCTGTGGGAACGTCAGTCTGGCGGATTTCTGGGCGAGGATTGAGGCGGGGGCGTTCGGGGGCTCACGAAGTGAGCCGTGGAGGGGCCTTGCCCCTCTGCGCTGTGCGCATTCACCCCAGGATATTTTGGGCCAGAAGAAGCCGTGCAGACAGGGTCTGGTTGGGCGGGTGAAATTTCATGTTGGAACGTGGCTACGACTCACTTGACGCGCCGGGGGAAGGGGTCTAATTACCGCGAACGGAATTCGGGGCGCTGCCATTGCGGCGCCCGTTTGTATTGACCGGCTGGACGTGAGCGGCGCGAGGGCGCGCTGAAAATCTCACCAATCTGGCCCGAGAGAGCAAGGATAAGAGCCATGTCGCGAGTTTGCGAACTGACCGGAAAAGGCCCGATGACTGGCAACAATGTCAGCCACGCCAAAAACAGAACCCGCCGCCGGTTTCTGCCGAACCTGAACGACGTGACGCTTCAGTCGGAAGCACTGGGTCGCGCGTTCAAATTGCGCATCTCGGCTGCTGCCCTGCGTTCGGTTGACCACCGTGGTGGTCTGGACGCGTTCCTGGCAAAAGCCAAAGACGTTGAGCTGTCGGCCAACGCGCTGAAGATCAAGAAAGAAATTGCGAAAGCTCAGGCAGCCGCCTAAGCCCCGCGCTTTTCTGGATCGACCAGATTTTGAACCGCCCCGGCCTTTGGCTGTGGGCGGTTTTCGCGTGTGCCTTGCCTGTTACATTTTGTCCCTTGCCCGCCCCGAGAAACGGGCATAGCTAGGTGACATGATCCGTGCGGCATTTGCATATGTTCTGGCCTTTGCGCTGACCATCACCAGCTTTGCGCTGGCGGATGCCCGTGGTGAAAACCCGGATATGAATGGTGCGTTCGAAATGGTGCTGTGTACCGGCACCGGCATGACCACCATCACGCTTGGCCCGGATGGCGAGCCCATCGAATCGGTGCACCTGTGTCCCGATGGCACGTCGATCTTCGCGGCTGCATTTTCGCTTCCATCCCTCGATATGCCTGAAACACGGGTGATCGCGCATATTGTCCCTTCGCGCGCTGTTGCCCTTCCGGGTCGCGATGAGCTGTCCCCGTCTGCCCGAGGTCCCCCGGCGCTGGTCTGATCCCTTCGACTAAGACCAACCCAAAGACCAAAGGACAAGACTATGTTCCGTATGAAAACTGTTCTGGCTGCCGGTGCAGCCGCCCTTTTTGCCCTGCCTGCTTTTGCAGATGACATCATGATCAACGACGCCTATGCGCGCGCGTCTGGTATGAACGCCATGGCGGGTGCCGCGTTTTTTCAGATCATGAACAATGGCGACGAAGATGATCGTCTGATTGCTGCAAAATCCGATGTAGCCAAGCGCGTCGAATTGCACACTCACAAGGAAAACGCCGAAGGTGTCATGCAGATGATCGAAGTCGAAGAGGGCTTTCCGGTTGCCGCCGGTGGGATGCATGCGCTTCAGCGCGGCGGTGACCACGTGATGTTCATGGGGTTGAACCAGCCGTTTGAGGACGGATCGACCATCAGCGTTACGCTTGTGTTTGAAAAAGCCGGTGAAATGACCGTCGAGATTCCGGTCGACCTGAAACGCAACCCGATGGGTGGCGGCATGCAGCACGGCAAGATGAAAGACGGCCAGATGGAGCAGGATACCACGCCATCGAACTGATGTTAGGATAGGCGCATCACGTCCCGCTGGGTCGCACCTTTGCAGGTGCGGCCTTTTTTATGGCGCATTGATGAGTTCGGAGACCCACTGTGGCACGATCTCGGTGGCCGGGCCAAAGCGGGCGGTATCAAACGCGCCAGCGGTAGAGGACGGCTCTAGATTGAGCTCCAGCGTCTCGACACCTGCTGCACGCGCTTCCGCCACGAACCCTGCCGCCGGATAGACATTGCCGGATGTGCCGATGGCGACGAATAGATCAACCTCGCTCAATGCAGCATAAATCTCGTCCATGCGATACGGCATCTCGCCAAACCAAACGATGTCAGGGCGGGTTGCCGGGCTGTCGCATGCGGGGCAGTGGTCGGTCGGCGACATAACCCGCGGCGCAGCCCAGCGGTGATCGCAAATGGCACAGAGCGCACCGGACAATTCGCCATGCATGTGGATCACCTCCGACGCACCACCGCGTTCGTGCAGGTCATCGACATTCTGGGTGACGATGGTGACACGGCCCCGATACTTGGTTTGAAGGCGCGCAAGCGCAGTGTGCGCCGCGTTCGGCTGCGCATTCTGGCAGTTGGCGCGACGCGCGTTGTAGAACTCGTGCACAAGGTCGGGATTTCGTGCAAACCCTTCCGGCGTCGCGACCTCGTTCAAATCGTATTTGGTCCAAAGACCATCCTTATCGCGGAACGTGCCCAGCCCGCTTTCGGCTGAAACGCCCGCGCCGGTCAGGATGACCATATGGCTCACTTGAAGCCCCCATAGATGTCCATGGCTTTCTGGAGCAGGTCCAGCAACGCGGCCACCTGAAGTGGGTCTTCGGCAGTGATTTCCCGTTCGGCGGCGAAGTTTGCCACGCGCTGATCACCCCGCGCGACGGCTTCGACGTCAGACCAGTCGAAGGCGATTTGCACAGGGGCAAGGGGCAGGGGCCCAGCTTGCAGAGCCACGCGTCCACCGGCCACGATCAGCGAGAATGGCGTGCCATCCAACAAGATCTCGGCCCGGATATCGTCAAGCGGACCGGCGGCGCGTTCGATGGCTCCGGCAAGGATCGCGGCACGATGGGAGACGCCCTCGGGATCGGTCGGGGAACTGGGTTCCGGTTGGTTGCGCCCGAATCGGGCGAGTTCGAACAGGATGCCACGAGTCGACAGACCAAGATCAGTCAGGGTGTAGAGGCGGTGCGATTTGGCGATCAAGCCAGCCTCGCACAATTCGGACAGGCGTGCAGACAGCATGTTCGATGCGATGCCGGGCAATCCGGCTTTGATTTGCGCAAAGCTCGCCGGGCCTGCATGAAGTTCGCGTAGCACATGGAGCGCCCAACGATTGCCCAACAGGTCGAGTGACCGCGAAATCGGGCAGGACATTGAATAGGATTTTACGCGAGACATGGCGCGGTTTTGACTGGCTTGTCTGGGGTTTGCAAGGGGGCATATGGCGGATGGGCGAAGCAATGCCCGTTCGATAAATCTCGCCGTCGGCTTGACGCGAGCCTGCCGCGGGGCGAGACTTTGTCTTATGCCTTTGAAGCGACCAATCCAACCCATGCCGTCAGATATCGAAGCGCGGCTTCAGGCGCGGGGAATGCGTGCTGCTTATGACGCGCGACCGCCCTATCAGCGGAATGACTACCTTGCTTGGATTGCACGCGCCAAGCGTCCCGAAACCCGCGAGAAGCGGGTGGTTCAGATGCTGGATGAATTGGCGGGCGGGACCCATTACATGAAGATGAAATGGCGCGCCTGACGCATGGTGACAGTTGGCTTTGCGGTGGCTAGAAGGGGGCATGACCTATCGCATCCTGTTTGTCTGCCTTGGAAACATCTGTCGATCACCGACCGCCGAAGCGGTCTTGCGCGCCATCGCGGTCGATCATCCATCACTGGATGTGCATATCGACAGTGCGGGCACCTCGGACTGGCATATTGGTGAACCGCCTTACGGTCCGATGCAGGATGCCGCCCGAACCAGAGGGTATGATCTGTCACGCCTGCGGGCGCGTCAGTTCGTGGCAGAGGATTTCGACCGGTTCGATCTGATTGTCGTGATGGATGAAAGCAACCTGACGAATGTCGAAGGTCTGCGGCCAGTTGGGTCAACAACACGCGTGGAACTGTTCACGTCCTTTGCGCCAGGCACCGGCCTGGATCACGTGCCCGACCCATATTACACCCGAAATTTCGACGAGACGCTGGATATTGTCGAAGCCGCATCGCGCCGCTTGATTGCAGAACTGACGCAATAAGCCTTAGCGGCAGTAAGACGTCACCGTCTGGCCGAACTTCTTGTATTTCTTCCAAAAGCGTTCGTCGGACCCCCGATCCGACTGGCGCAGCGCCTGACTGCGGTGTGGATCCTTGAAGAACTTGGCAACCTTTGCCCGCTCGGTACCCGTCAGCATTGAATTGGCGACATTCTGAATGCAGCCACACAATGCGCGCGACGCCGCGGCGCGATTTGCACTTAGACATGCGCGCTCAATCGACCCGCCGGCGAAGGCCGCCTGACTGGGTAGAATGACGGATATGAGCGCGAATGAGAGAAGAACCCGTTTCATAGCTGGCCTCGTCGAAATCTGCCTTGGTTTGTTCAGGTCTTTGCTGCCTGTTTGCAGTCGATAATACACTTTGTGGTGGCTGGATGCAATTTGCCAGACGCTTCAAAGCTGCGTGATCGAGACCTGTGGCAGCAAGGCGCGCAGGTCGCTGTCGCGGCAAAGCTCGGTTGCGGGGCTCATCACGGCGGCGCTGGCGGCGGCTGTTCCATGGCGCAGTGCGGCCGACCAGTCCGCCCCCGTCGCGCGGGCCAGCGCAAATGCCCCAACGAAGCTGTCGCCTGCGCCAACCTTGCTGACAACAGGCACCGGCGGGGTGATGGCGTGAAGCAAGGTGTTTTCGACCGCAAGCACCGACCCTTCGGCACCAAGCGCCAGGATCACGGCACCTGCGTGGCCTTTCTTGACCAGCATGCGGGCAAACTGGGCCACGTCGCTCAGGGATGAAAGCGGCCGCCCCGCCAGTGTCTGGCTTTCCGCGTGATCAAGCCTGAGAATATCCGGCGCGGCGCCCTCTGCACTGGTTTGGACCGCCAGCGCGGCCCCGGATGTATCAAGCGTCAGACTGGCGTTCTTGTGGCGCGTGACCTCTGCCAACATCTTGGGAAATGCGACGGGTACGCCGGGGGGGTGCGAGCCCGACAAGACAACATGCATTTCCGGCGTGATGGTCTGTTGAAGCTGCTTCAACAGTCGCTCCAGATCCGTGTCCGTCCAGACCGGGCCAGGCATGACAAACCGATATTGGGTATCGGCATGCCGATCGCTTACCGCCAGCGACAGACGGGTTTCTCCGGCCAGAGAAAACGCAACGGTTGGCACGCCCTCGTCCTTTAACAGGGCCGCCATCTGTTGCCCCCGAAATCCCGCCAAGGCAACAAGCGCTGTGGCCGTGCCGCCGATCCGACAGATGGCGCGCGCAACGTTGATCCCGCCGCCACCGGGATCCAGAACCGGTGCGTCGCACCGAAGCTTTTCGTCCGCGCGCACGCTTTCAACTGCGGTGGACATATCCAGCGCGGGGTTCAGGGTGATTGTCAAAATCTCGGCAATGGGGTGGGGCATAGCGTCCGCATCGTTTCAGAAACAATGTCAGACTAGGGGGTCGGGGAAGGCGCGGCAACGCCTTCCCGGTTTATCTTACGCAGCGCGGGCCTTGATGGTTTTGGCGACCACGTCCTGTGCGACTGCGGCGGGGCTGACGCCCTGCTTTGCGGCTTCGGACAGGATGGCCTCCATCGTGTCGTCCAGTGCTACGAGTTTCTTGGCGACCCATTCAACCCGGCCCTCGATTTGCAGAACCTCGGTGGCGACATTGATGATGCCACCGCCATTGGCCACAAAATCTGGTGCATAGAGAATGCCGCGTTCGGCCAGCAACTCGGCATCTGCAGGCTTGGCCAGCTGGTTGTTGGCCCCGCCGGCAACGGCTTTTACCTGAAGTTGCGGAATGGTGTCTTCGTTCAGAATACCGCCGATCGCACAGGGTGCGAAAATGTCTGCGTGTACGGCATATATGTCCTCCAACCCAACGGCTTGCGCCCCGAACGTCTTGGCTGCAGCTTCAACACGTTTTGCATCGATATCGGTGACAATCAGCTTGGCGCCAGCGTCTGTCAGCAACGCGCAGAGGTTCCAGCCGACATTGCCCAACCCCTGTACCGACACGGTGCGCCCGGTCAGATCGGTGTCGCCGAACTGGTGCAGCGCCACACGGCGCACGGCATTGAATATCCCGCGCGCGGTGATGGGCGAGGGATCACCCGAGGCAAACGCCCCATCGGACAGACCCGCCACAAAGCGTGTTTCTTTCGCCAGTTCGGCCATATCGGCCGGGCTCATCCCCATATCTTCGGCGGTCCAGTAGCGGCCTTCGCACGCCTCGACCGCCCGGCCAAAGGCATGCAGCAATGCCGGGGTTTTCAATGTGGCGGGATCCCCGATGATCACAGCCTTGCCGCCGCCCAGTCGCAAACCGGCTGCGGCGTTCTTGTATGTCATGCCTTCCGACAAGCGCAGCGCATCGGTCAGCGCGGCATCTTCGCTGGCATAGGGGCGCATCCGAAGACCGCCCGCGGCTGGCCCAAGCACTGTCGAATGAATGGCGATGAAGCCGACCAGCCCGCAGGTGGCATCCTCGACACGATAAACTTCTTCGTGGTTGGCCGCGGCCACTTGTGTGATGTTCATGAGATCCTCCCAATTTGGCGCGAATTTACCCAAGGGCAGTGGCGAATAATCACTAAAAAACTGCGCGACATGTCGAATGATTGGTGATATTTCTCGATATAAGCTAACTGGACGAGATTTTTCTAATGGATATCATCGACCGCCGTATCATCGCGGCCCTTCAGGAAAACGGCCGCCAGAAACTGGGCGAGCTTGCCGATTCTGTCGGCTTGTCCCCAACCCCCTGCGCCCGTCGCATCGCGACACTGGAAGAGGCCGGTGTCATCACCGGCTATGGCGCGCGGGTCGATCAGGCCAAGCTGGGCCTGCCGGTTTCGGTCTTCATCTCGGTCGAGTTGGAAAGCCAGAACCGCGACGCCTTGACCATTTTCGAACGCGCCGTGTCGCGCATGGAAGAAGTGATGGAATGCCATCTGATGAGCGGCAATCGCGACATCATCCTGCGCGTCGTCGTCGCCGACCTGACCGCCTTCGACGAGTTCATGGAACACCGCCTGATGCGGGTCGAGGGGATCCGACGGATGCGGTCGAGTTTTACACTGAGGACGATGGTCAGGCGGAACGTGTTGCCGGTGGGGTAGGCACCGCTCGTCAGGAGCCACGCGACAGAAGGGTCACGCCCGACCCTGGGTGGGCGTCGTAGGTCGTTCGGCATTGTGGCCGCTCACATCGCAAGAAACGTTTTGGTGCAGTCGGACCGGAGCAAAACGCCCTCCCGGGGGGAGGGTCGGGCGTGGCCCGTGCGAGGGCACGGGCCGATCTCAGATTTCCGGATTTTGCCACAACTCGTCGGTTGGCTCGACTAACGGTGTGTTAGAGGCTCCGAAAATCGCATCCCGCGCGGCGGCGAGATTTTCCAACCGGGCCTTCACGCCAACAGTATCGCCCGAGATCATCCAGACTGCACCCAACATCGCGGCATACATCTTCCAATCGCCGAGGCTCCTTGCGGCTTGTTCTTTCAACGCTGTTCTGAAGACCGGATCACCAGAAGCTTGAAGTTCTGCGATCAACTTCTCTAATTCTCGAACGTGCGCATTGAGTCGCCCTATTTCCTGCCGAAGTTGCTCTTCCTTGGAAGGCGTGAGTTCACTTTCTCGCAACCTCCTGCTTATCGCTAACAGCGATCGAGAAAGTGTCGGAAACATCTGAAAAGCCTCCGGCAACTCGTTCGCACCGGTATCATTCAGATAGCGACAACTTGCTTCGTTTATATCATGCGCTGCTGCTTCAATTTGCGCTGCACTAATCGTTGGTGCGCTTAGCAGATGATCCACCGAAGATGGTTCGAGCTCCTTATAGCGCTTCTGTCTGGCCGCCCTTTCGAAGCCGAACTCTTCTCTGATCTCTTCAATCTTCTCCGCAATATGCTCCGGCCCCTTCTCCCAATCCTCATCGGGAATAAGTGCCACGTGACGCTGTAGCTCCCAGTCGAGCGGCTTGCCATTGAGGAAGCCTTGGTACCACTCGCGCCAGAAGGACCAGGCGGTTCCGGCATGTTTTAAAGCAAGGTCCAGATCGTATGGTTGATATCGAGGAGCACCAGGAAGCGCCCCGCCATGTGTGAGATCCCAAGAAGTAAAAAGTTCCTTGGGGTCTTTCAGTTTTCTTGCATTGGCTAGATCAATTTTTACCGGACCATAAAGGTGATCTAGCAGCCATTTACGGCCGGATTGCCTATTTGTGGCACAGAGTTCCAGCCATTTTTGCGCATACATTGTAGCGCTTCGCTGTTGGTTGTTTTCTCGCGTGACATCGAGCAAAGCACGATAGAAGGACAAGTAGCCGAAGGCGAACTCTTCGTTGTTTTCAATATGTATCTTTAGATCAGTAGTGGCGAATTCATGTGTTCGTGATTTTGAAGGTATGTTGTTTGTATCGTTACAGGTTGCTATGCAAATTGAGCGAAGTGCGTCGGAGAAAGCGGAAAGAGCAATGGGCCCACTTTTGGCATTGGGTACCTGATCAAGAAAAGGCTTGATCGAAACCAGTGCTCTTAGAGCCGAGCGACAATGCACAGCCTTTAAGACGCTGTACGGGATTTCGAAGGCTTCATGCTCGAAAGTCGTGTAGTTCAATCCGATTCAATCCCTTGACCAATTGAGAGTTCCCCCTCATATCCCTCCGTTATGACCGACCTGAAACACATCCGCAATTTCTCGATCGTGGCCCATATCGACCATGGGAAATCCACGCTTGCCGACCGTCTGATTCAAGAGACGAACACCGTGTCCTTGCGGGACATGAAAGAGCAGATGCTCGACAGTATGGATATCGAGCGCGAGCGCGGGATCACCATCAAGGCGAACACCGTTCGGATCGAATACAGCGCGGATGACGGCGAGACTTACATCCTGAACCTGATCGACACGCCGGGCCACGTGGACTTCGCCTATGAGGTCAGCCGCTCGATGCGCGCTGTTGAAGGGTCGCTTCTGGTCGTGGACTCGACGCAAGGGGTCGAGGCGCAGACGCTGGCCAATGTCTATCAGGCCATTGATGCGGATCACGAGATCGTGCCGATCCTGAACAAGATCGACCTGCCCGCGTCCGACTGCGACCGTGTGGCCGAACAGATCGAGGACGTGATCGGCATCGACGCGTCGGGCGCCATTCAGGTGTCGGCCAAGACCGGGCAGGGCATCCATGAAACGCTTGAGGCCATCGTGGCCCATCTTCCCGCCCCGACGGGGGACGCGGACGCGCCGTTGAAGGCGATGCTGGTGGACAGCTGGTATGACGCCTATCTGGGTGTGATCGTCCTGATCCGCGTGATCGACGGCAAGCTGAAAAAAGGCGAGCGCATTCGCATGATGTCGACCAACGCGGTTTACCCGGTAGATCGCGTCGGCGTCTTTACCCCCGCGATGAAGCCCATCGACGAATTGGGGCCGGGCGAGATCGGGTTCCTGACCGCCTCGATCAAGCAGGTGCGCGACACGCGGGTGGGCGACACGATCACACACGAGAAGAAAGGCACGACCGAGGCGCTGCCCGGCTTCAAGCCGTCACAACCCGTGGTGTTCTGTGGCCTGTTCCCGGTGGATACCGCCGAGTTTGAAGACCTGCGTGACTCGATCGAGAAGTTGGCGCTGAATGATGCGTCATTCAGTTACGAGATGGAGACCTCGGCCGCGCTGGGCTTTGGCTTCCGCTGTGGTTTCCTTGGCCTTCTGCACCTCGAGGTGATCCGCGACCGGATCGAACGCGAATATAACATTGAGCTGATCACCACCGCGCCCAGCGTGATCTATCACGTCTTCCTGAAAGATGGCTCGATGATCGAACTGCACAACCCTGCCGACATGCCCGACCCGTCCACCGTCGATCATATCGAGGAGCCGCGCATCAAGGCGACGATCCTAGTGCCTGATGACTATCTGGGTGACGTGCTGAAACTGTGCCAGGACCGGCGCGGCGTGCAGCTTGACCTGACCTATGCCGGGTCACGGGCGATGGTTGTCTATGACCTCCCTCTGAATGAAGTTGTGTTCGACTTCTATGATCGCCTGAAATCCGTAACAAAAGGTTACGCGTCGTTTGATTACCAGATGCTGGGCTATCGCGAGGATTTCCTTGTGAAAATGCAGATCCTGGTGAATGACGAACCGGTCGACGCGCTGTCCACCATGGTCCACCGCGACCGCGCGCAACTCAGGGGTCGGGCGATGTGTGAAAAGCTGAAAGACCTGATCCCCCGCCACATGTTCAAGATCCCGATCCAGGCGGCGATCGGCGGCAAGGTCATCGCGCGTGAGACACTCTCGGCGCTGCGCAAGGACGTGACCGCGAAATGCTATGGCGGGGATGCCACCCGGAAGAAAAAACTGCTGGAGAAGCAGAAGGCGGGGAAGAAGAAGATGCGCCAGTTCGGGAAAGTGGATATCCCGCAGGAAGCGTTTATTTCAGCGTTGAAGATGGATGATTGAGAATGAAAAGGGCCGCGTCAGCGGCCTTTTTCATTCAGTGCGCGGCAGCGAATTGCGAAGCAAATCGCGTGCGCACCCACTCGCGGCTCTTTCGATACCATAGCCCCACGCGCCAAAACCATCAGCGCCCCAATCGGAGCGCCAATCCGCGTGCCGTGCCCTTCAAAGACCGTCACGTCCGGTCGATAGATCGGACAACGCCCGACCCTCCCCACGGGAGGGCGTTCCGCCCACCCAGGGTCAGGCGATGTCCTCATTAGAAGATCAAGCCAGCGACCAAAAGTGTATCTTAAATTGTTGCTGCACTTACATATCCAGTCATTTGCGCAACAAAACTTCACCTCTCTGAATCGCTGTATCTAAACCTACAACGGATCTTAGTATTCGGTCCGCGTCTTCTATTAGTTGAAGCGCTAAATCTCGATCAACCACTGTTTCCTCGGATTCGTAGATGAATTCGCCGTGCGATTTTCTCTTGTGAGAGTATATTACCCGTAGAACGTTGCTACCTTGTTCAACGTAGAAGGCCCCATGAGCAGCGATGTGCCGATTTGTTTGATAAGTCCCCAGCCAATTTGCCAAGGTGGAAAGTAAATCGCTGTTCTCGGGATCAAGCGTTTTACTACTTTTCCTAAGTTGCTTTATTAGGTCGCTAACGCCAAGTTTTCGCAACTGGTGAAACCGAAGGACATGTTCTTTGTCGCCATCTATCAGGCCTTCAGTTGAGCAAATGAGAGAGCAAACGCTTGTTTCAATGTGTGCGCAAGTCTGAAGGTATAGTCCCAAATCGTAGATAAACTGACTTGGCAGTTCGCTTTCAACGATTGGTTTTATTTTCTTATCCATACCTGGCCAAACCCGAATTAACGCTCAGTCATTTCACCTATCGCACATGCAAAAAAGCAGATTTGCGGCGTATTGGCTAGTTAACCAATATGGTCCATAGCAGTCGAAGCCATTGCCCCCAACCACGGAGCCTCCCATGACCTGCCCCCTCTGCGCCTCAGACGCGCCTCTTTCCGCCTTCCCCGTCCCCGGCGGGCCCGCTGATGCCTCGGTTGACATCTGCGCCACCTGTGCCGCCCAGATCGACGGGACGCCCGACGAAAACCATTGGCGGGGGCTGGCGTCCTCGATGTGGTCCGAGGATGTGGCGGTTCAGGTGTTGTCGGCGCGGATGTTGAAGCGGTTGGGCACGCCGTGGGCGCAGGATTTGCTGGACCAGTTGTATCTGGACGAGGACACGCAGGTGTGGGTCGACAATGTCGCCGCGGCCTCGCAACACAAGGATGCCAATGGGGCAACGCTGGAGCAGGGTGACACTGTGGTGTTGATCAAGGATCTGCCCGTGAAGGGTGCGGGGTTTACGGCGAAGCGTGGCACGGCGGTGCGCGGGATCAGCCTTGTGCCTGACAACCCCGAGCATATCGAGGGCCGCGTCGAAGGGCAGCGCATTGTCATTCTGACGCAGTTCGTGAAGAAGAAGTAGGCAGCGCGGGGCCAGTCGGCTATGCCGCCGGTCAAGGAGGCACTTATGCGTTCACCGCTGTTCAAGATAGTTATGACATTTTACGGGATCATTGGGTCAACGCTGGCCTCGGTCCTTGTGGTGATTGCGTTGGTCAATGGCGTGTCCGGGCTGTGGCCCCTGCTGGGCGCGGCGGCGGTCGGTTTCGTGATCGGCCTGCCGGTGAGCTATTATGTCGCGCGCGCGATGATGGGCGACTGATCCAGATCAATGTAAAGGCATTCAAAGGCGCGCATATATCCCCATGCAGATATTATCTATGGAGATTAACATGTTACGCCTCGCCGCCGTGATCTATATCCTGCTTGGCGCCACATTGGCCGGAATTTTCATCATTGCCGCGCTGACCGTCGGCATGGATACCGCCCAGCCGATCATTTATGCCGCCGTCGCCGGCTTCCTCGTCGCGCTGCCCGTGTCGTGGCTGGTCGCAAAGCAGATCCGGGGCTGATCTGCCGATTTACGGTTGAAAGGGAGTGCGCGCCGGGGGTAAGGCTTCACCGTGCGGTCCCTTAGCTCAACTGGATAGAGCAGCTGACTTCTAATCAGCAGGTTGAGGGTTCGAGTCCTTCAGGGATCGCCATTTTACCAAGCAGTCATCAGTCCTTTCGCACGGGTGCGCCGCCTTCAAAACAGTTTTCTTCGGTGTAGCTGCATGGTGCCTCTTGGGGTTCCAGGTGCAACCCGTCGCCAGTATAGGGATGCGCGCGCATCAGGTCTTCGTCAGGGGTGATGCCCAGCCCCGGCGTGTCCGGCGGAATGACGAAACCTTGTTCCCAGCGCAGCGTATTGCCGATCAGGGCGAGGTGAAAATCGCCGCCCTGTTCGATGGTCTCAATCATCGACAGGTTCGGGATCGAGGTGCCAAGCTGGATGTTTGCCGCCCACTCGATGGGACCGGCGTAAAGGTGCGGGGCGATGAGGGCGTTGTGCACTTCGGCGATGGCCGCGATTTTCTTTGCCTCCCATATCCCGCCAACACGACCAAGGGCCGGTTGCAGGATGGACGCCGCACCCTGGCGCAGAACCTCGGCGAATTCTGCCTTGGTGGTCAGGCGCTCTCCGGTGGCGACGGGAACCGGACTGGCGTGGGCCACCTTTGCCATTTCAGCGATGTTGTCCGGTGGTACCGGTTCCTCGAACCACAGGGGGGAATAGGGGGCGATGGCCTGTGCCATCCGGATCGCTCCGCCCGTGGTGAATTGCCCATGGGTGCCAAACAGCAGGTCTGCCCTGTCGCCCACGGCCTCTCGAATAGCCGCGCAGAATTCGACCGAACGTGTGATGTCGCGGATCGACGGCATGTGGCCTGAATGGATGGTATAGGGTCCGGCAGGGTCGAATTTCAGGGCGGTGAACCCCTGATCCACACGCGTTACCGCAGCCTCGGCCGCCATGGCGGAAGACGTCCAGAACTGCGGCAGTGGGTGCTGCGGGTCGGGATAGAGGTAGGTGTACGAGCGGAGGCGTTCGTTCATCTTGCCCCCCAGAAGTGCCCAGACAGGCCGCCCCCGCGCCTTTCCAAGAATATCCCAACAGGCGATTTCCAAACCTGAAAACGCGCCCATGACAGTCAGGTCAGGGCGCTGAGTGAACCCGGCGGAGTAAGCGCGGCGGAACATCAGCTCGATATTCTCGGGGTTTTCGCCCTGCATGTGGCGGGCAAAGACATCTTCGATGACAGCCCGCATGGCGGTCGGTCCAACAGAGGCAGCATAAACCTCGCCCCAACCAACGACGCCGGTGTCGGTGGTCAGCTTGACGAAGATCCAATAGCGCCCACCCCATCCCGGCGCGGGTGGGGCGACCACGAAGATTTCAAGGTCCTCAAGGCGCATGGCTGCCTCCTAATCGCGGTCGAAAACGATGACGTTGCGACGGGCCGCGCCGGATTTGGTGTCGGCGATGGCTTCGTTGATCTGATCCAGACGCCAGCGGCCCGAAATCAATTCGTCCAGTTTCAGCCGTCCCTGTTGATACAGGTCGATCATCCATGGAATGTCGCGCTGGATTACGACATCGCCCATCTTGCTGCCCACCATGCCCTGACCAAGGGCTGCAAGGATCACCGGTTCGTAGTGAGACAGGCCACCGGAATGGGGCATGCCCACCATCACCACCTTGCCACCCGGAGCCAGATAGCGCGGGGCGACGTCATAGGCTGGAATTGCCCCCACGGTAACAAGGACGGAATCCGCCCCACGCCCGGCGGCCTTGAAGGCGGCTTTCCATGGCGCATCGGACGTGGCCAATATGCCGTCGGTCGCTCCAAATTCGATCGCGGTGTCCAGCTTCTCTTCGCTCATGTCGACGGCGATGATGCGGGATGCCCCGGCAATGCGCGCGCCCTGAATGGCATTCAGCCCGACACCGCCCGCCCCGATCACGACGACGACCTGACCGGGCCGGATGTTGGCGGCGTTCACCGCTGCCCCCACACCGGTGATCACACCGCAGGCCAGAAGCGATGCGACATCCATCGCCATGCCATCAGGGATCCGAACCACCTGGCTTTGTTCCACCACGACACGCTCGGCAAAGCCGCCGGTGGCCATCGCCTGATGCAGCTTGCCGCCATCATGTGTCTTGATGGGACCGTGGTCGCCATCATAGGGCGTTTCGCAGGTGACGGGCGAGCCAGAGGCGCAGCTTGGACAGGATTGGCAAGCGCGGATCAGGGTGACGACAACCGGATCTCCAACCGCCAAACCGCGGACGCGATCGCCCGTTCCGGTAATGCGCCCTGCGGCTTCGTGGCCATAGACGGCGGGCAAAGAGCCACCCCAATCGCCCTGCATATAGGTAATGTCGCTGTGGCAGATCGCGACCGCGTCCAGCGTCACCTCGACCTCGCTTCCCTCAGGGGAACGGATCGAGATGTCTTCGATCACCAGGGGTTCGCCGAACGCGTGACAAACGGCTGCTTTGATTGTCCCCATCTGGACCTCCTGCACATGGTTTCCAGCATGGTGGCGCAGGTGCGGGGTGATTGCCAAGCGCGAATGCGTTGCGCAGGGAATATCTGTTGGCGTTAAAGCTTACAGGTGGCCTATTGTTGTCAGGAAATCGCCTAACACATTTGCAAACTCATCCGGTTTCTCGACCGGGGGCATATGGCCCGTGCCACGGATCAGTTCGAACCGCGCACCGGGGATCAGCCCTGCCGTCTCGCGCACCAGATCAGCGGGGGTCGAGCCGTCTTCGGACCCGGCAATCACCAGTGTGGGCAGGCGCAGCCGGGCGGTGCTTTCATAAAGATCGGTGTCGGCGATCGCTTCCATGCAGCCCAGATAGCCTGCAAGGGGTGTGGCGCGCAGCCGGGCGCGGGCGGCATCCACGATTTGTGGGCGATCGCGCTGGGTTGCACGGGAAAACCAGCGTTTTAGGGTGACATCCACCACCGAGTCGATCCCGTTTTCACGCACGGCCTTGATCCGGTCTGCCCATATGGCGGGCGTGCCGATCTTGGTCGCGGTGTTGGACATCGCCAGACCGCGCACCAAATCCAGCCGTTCCGCCGCCAGCCCTTGCGCGATGATCCCACCGATTGACAGGCCGACAAAAACGCAATCCTTGACGCCCAGCCGATCCAGACAGCGCGCTGCGTCACGGACCAAGTCCCCCATAGGATACGGCCCGTCGGGGCAGGGGCTTTTGCCATGGCCGCGCATGTCCATCCGGATCAGGCGCAGGCTTTGTGGCAATCTGGCGACCGCCGCGTCCCACATCGTCAGATCTGATCCAAGCGCATGTGCAAAAACCACGGCGGGGCCGTCTCGTGTCCCGCTTTCGACGACATGAAGGTTCAGGCCATCACCATCAGGAATGATGATCATCTCTTCGCCTTATCCTCGTCACCAAGCATGGTCAGATAGGCCATGATCTGCCCGTGATCCGACGCCAGCTTGTTATATGGCGCCTCGGGGTGAGAGCCATCGGTGATGTGGTCGTTCAACACGCTGAAGTAGGTCATATCCGCAATGCGCTGGGGGTTGTCCGGGTGGAAATGACGGCTGAGGTAAATCTGGTCGATGCTTTCAAACACACCCGCAAAGGCCGAGGTATAGACCATGTCGCGCAGTGATTTCCGAACGAAAAGCTTTTCGGCAGAATGCAGGCGAACGGCCTCGACGTCTCGGGTGATTTGAATGCTTTCTTCCCTGCTGTAACGATCCCGGTCGGATTTCGCATCGTGTCTCAACATCCAAGCATAATTCTTGAACGGTACCTCGCCCGAAATGATTTCCGAGCTGACGGCGTGTTCGCCGTCATTGAAATCACCAAGCACCATGACCGGATTGTTCTGGCGTAACTCCTCGACGATAAAACTGCGCAGTACCCAGGCTTCGGCCATGCGGCGCATGGCGGCGCGCGCAGCCCCCAGGGCGCGCCCGACCGGGTCGTAGTTGGTCAGGTCTTCTTCGGGGGCGAACTCAGCGCCGGGCGGGCGGATGAATTCGCCCAGTTTCGATTTCAGGTGGCAATTGAACACTGTGACCACCTTGTCACCGATGGGAATGCGGGCGCGCAGGATGGGGCGAGACAGGCGCGTAAGGGTGTAATGGCCTGCTTCGCCCTCAAGCCCGCGCAGGGCGGTGAAGGGGATGGTCAGTGGCTCGGGCAAATCCTGAATGACCTGCGGCGGTTCGGCAAACCCGAACCGTGACAGGATCGCGACGCCGGGCCTGCGCTGGCCTGGGCCCTGGTCGGCGGCATTGGGCGCAAAGGCCAGATGATCCATGTCCCAAGGTCGGATCGCCAGTTTGCGAAAGATCGCCTTGCGGTGATACCCCTTGCTTTTGTCGGGGATGGTCGCCGCGTTCAGCGCAGCAGTGCGTTTGTTCGCCTCGCCGATCACATCGCGCAGGGCATCTTCTTCGAAGATTTCCTGAAACCCGATGATGTCGGCATCCAGCGCCATCAACTGATCGGCCATCCAGTCACGTTTCCACGCGTATTCTTCGGGCGTGTAGCTTTGGAACTCGTAATATTCCTGATCCGGCCCGATCAGGTTCTTTACGTTGAACGAAGCGATGGTGAAATCTGTCATATGGTCCTCCGATCAGGCGAAACGGGTCAAGGCATCCGCAAAGACCGGCCCGTCAACATTGCCACCCGATACCACCGCGATAACAGTGTCGCTGTCGATCTGATCGGCGTGGAACAAGGCTGCGGCAAGCGCCACCGCCGCACCGGGTTCGACAACGATCTTCAGGCGGTTGAAGGCCGCAACCATCGCGCGCTGGCAATCGTCTTCGCGCACCACCAATCCGGGGCCGCACAGGCGCTTCAGGATCGGAAACGTCAATTCGCCCGGCGATGGGGTGATGATGGCATCGCAGATCGACCCCGACAAGCGTGCGTTGCGTTCAATCTGGCCGGATGCCAGCGACCGGGCGACATCGTCAAACCCCTCAGGCTCGACCGGGTGAACCCGAAAATCGGGGGCGTCCGCGTCCAATGCCAAGGCAATGCCAGCCGTCAGTCCACCCCCGCCGCAGGGCACCAGCACCGCCGCCGCGTCGACGCCAGCCGCCTTTGCCTGTCGCGCAATCTCAAGCCCGACTGTGCCTTGTCCGGCAATCACATCGTAATTGTCGAACGGCTTGATCAGGGTCAGCCCACGGTCCGAGGCAATTTGCGCGCCGATCTGGTCCCGATCCTCGCTGGCGCGGTCATACAGAACGACCTCGCCCCCCAGCGCACGGGTGTTGTCGATTTTCTGGCGTGGGGCATCTGACGGCATGACGATGACCGACGGCGCGCCGACTGTTGCGGCAGCCATCGCGATCCCTTGGGCGTGGTTGCCGGACGAGAAAGCGATAACACCCTGCCTGCGCTGCGCTTCCGACAGTTTCGAGATCGCATTCCATGCGCCACGAAACTTGAAGCTGCCCGTGTGTTGCAGGCACTCGGGTTTCACAAAAATCCGCTTGCCGGCGATGTCGTCCAGAAACGGTGAGTTGAGCAATGGTGTGCGACGCACATAGCCTTCAAGACATGTGTCAGCGGCGCGGATGTCGTCGATATTCACCGCACATCCTCCAACCACGCATGGATCGTTTCCAGGGCTTCGGGTTCATCCAGAAACGGGACGTGACCGCGATCGGCGACGCGCGCATAGCGCATGTCGGGGTTACGTCGCCGCATTTCTGCGACCGTGTCATCGGTCAGGATGTCCGAGTTTTCCCCATGAATCAACGCCACGGGCAGGTCGTGCAGCGCGTCGAAATAGGGCCAAAGATCGGGTGCAGGTTGTGCACCTGCTTCCAGAACAGCCTCGCGCAGGTCCGGGTCGTATCGGTTTTTCAATCCGGTTTCGGTTTGTGAATACAGGTGACGCACTTCGGCGTCCCAACGTTCGGACGGGACACCGCGAAAGCCTGACGCCTCCATGATCTGGCCGCGGGCATTGGCGGCGTCCTTGTAGAAACGGGCAGATGGCTGGCGACCCAGGAAGCCCTTGATGTAATCCAACCCGCGCGGGTCGATCACCGGACCGATATCGTTCAGACATGCCCCCAGCAGGCGGTCCTTCGCGGCCATGGCAATCCCCATCGCGATCAGACCACCGCGCGATGTGCCCAAGATCGCAGCTCGGTCAATGCCCAGATGATCCAGCAACATCAGCGCATCGTCTGCCTCCTGCGGGACCGTATAGGTCTGATACGGTCCCCAATCCGACGCGCCGCGCCCGCGATAGTCCATGCGGATCAGGCGCACATGCGACAGGTGTGGGGCTACGAAGTTGAAATCGTCCGAGTTGCGGGTCAGCCCGGACAAGGCCAGAACCGGCAGACCCTCACCTTCATCCCGATAGGCCAGCGTCAGCCCATCCCGTGCGGTAAAGTTTTCCATACTCGTTCCCCGTCACAACCTGTTTGCGCCAGTAAGCACCGCTTGGGGAAGGGGTGCAAGCAGAAGGCACGACCGCACCCAATCCAGAACACGCGCCAGAATGACGGGTGTTCTACAAGACGTATAGCTGACGGTTTTCCGGTCAGAGGTTTTCGGGCTGGGGCATCCCAAGCACATGAAAGCCGCAATCAACCGTGATGATCTCTCCGGTTGTGCAGGCCCCGTAGTCGGACGCTAGATAAACCGCAGTGCCCCCGATGCTTTCCAACGTCGCGTTCTGCCGCATGGGCGAATTGGCTTCGGTGTGCCGGAACGTCTTGCGCGCCCCGCCAATGGCCGCACCGGCCAGCGTTTTCATAGGGCCGGGTGAGATGGCGTTGACACGAATGCCGTCGGGACCGAGGTCGTTGGACAAATAGCGGACCGACGCCTCCAGCGCCGCCTTGGCTACGCCCATGACGTTATAGAATGGGGTTACGCGGTTCGACCCGCCATAGGTCAGGGTCAGGATCGTGCCGCCTTCGGTCATCTTTGGTGCGGCGCGGCGCGCCACCTCGATCAGCGAATAACAGCTGATATCCATCGAGTTCTTGAAGTTTGCACGGCTGGTGTCGACAAACCGGCCCGTCAGTTCGTTCTTGTCGGAATAGGCAATGGCGTGCACCAGAAAGTCGATGCTGTCCCACTTGGACCAAAGTGCATCAAACCCCTTGTCCAGCGCCTCGTCATTGGTCACGTCCATATCGACCAGAAGATCGGATCCGACCGACGCAGCCAGTGGCTGAACCCGTTGCCCGAAGGCATCACCCTGATACGAAAACGCAAGCTCCGCGCCTTCATTTGCCATCGCCTGCGCAATGCCCCACGCGATTGAACGGTTATTGGCAACCCCCATGATGAGGCCGCGTTTCCCTTGCATTAGCCCTGCCATGTCAGTCCCTCGTTTCTATTTCAATCATCAGTCGCGGTATTTGCTCAGAAGCATTGAGCCATTGGTCCCGCCGAACCCGAAACTGTTGGTCATCACCGTGTCCAGCCCCGCATTCTCAACCAGCGAGGTTGCAATCTCGCCTTCATTGATCGCAGGGTCCAGGTTTTCTACGTTGATCGACGGTGCGATGAAGTCGTTTTCCAGCATCAGAAGGCAATAGACCGCTTCCTGTGCACCCGTGGCGCCCTGGCTGTGTCCGGTCATCGACTTGGTCGAACTGATAACAGGCGTCGACCCTTCGCCAAAGACCCGGCGCACGGCTTCCACTTCTCCGACATCGCCAACGGGGGTCGAGGTGCCATGAGCGTTGATATATCCCACTTTTCGATCCTCGGGCAGGGTTTGCAGGGCCAGCCGCATGGCGCGCTCACCCCCCTCGCCGGACGGGGCCACCATGTCGTGGCCGTCCGAAGTGGCTGCATAGCCCGTGACCTCGGCATATATCTTTGCGCCGCGCGCCTTGGCGTGCTCAAGCTCTTCAAGCACCAGGATCGCCCCGCCACCGCCGATGACGAACCCGTCGCGATCCGCGTCGAACGCCCGCGACGCTTTGTCGGGTGTTTCATTGTATTTTGACGACATCGCACCCATCGCGTCGAACAGGCAGGACAGCGTCCAGTCCAGTTCTTCGCCACCACCGGCGAACATTACGTCCTGCTTGCCCATCATGATCTGTTCGGCCGCGTTTCCAATACAGTGCAGCGATGTCGAGCAAGCCGAGGTGATGGAATAGTTGATCCCTTTGATCTTGAACGCGGTCGCAAGGTTTGCCGAAATCGTCGACCCCATGCATTTTGGCACTGCAAACGGACCAATCCGCTTGGTCGCGCCCGTTTCCAACGCCGTTTGATGCGCAGCAAACATTGCACTGGTCGACGGGCCACCAGAGCCAGCCACCAAGCCGGTGCGCGGGTTCACGATGTCATCTTCGCCAAGCCCCGCATCGGCAATCGCCTGGGTCATAGCGATATGCGCATAGGCGGCACCCGGCCCCATGAACCGAAGCGTGCGCTTGTCCACATGGGCGGCAATGTCGATATTCGGCATGCCCGCAATCTGGCTGCGGAACCCGTGATCGACCATGTCCTGATTGGCGGTAATGCCGGACTTGCCAGCCTTAAGCGAGGCCAGGACCTCGTCCTTGTTGTTCCCGATGGCCGAGACAATGCCCAGACCGGTAACGACGACACGACGCATGCGTGGCCTCCCTTGAAAACGTTCAATTCTTAGTAGGGGATTGGTGGGGGTGGTGCAAGGCGGGAAGGTGGAGGGTTCGATCAGTTCGGCGTTCCTGATGCCCCTTCTTTCTGAGCTTTTTTCCGCGCTTCGTACTGCTCCCAAACATGGATGCGACCCTTCTGTCGCGCATCTGCCAGCCACATTTTCTTCCGCGCGTTCTCGACTTCCAGAGGGCGATACTTCCCGCCCGAGAATTTTGGCCAGTCAATGGCCAGCCCAGCCTTGACCATCTCCGCAGACAAATCACGGCCATCGGGCAAGTAGCATTTGGCAACCGTACGCCCGTGGTCATCTTCGTCTGTGATGACGGCGCGGACTGTTTGCCCCTTGCACAGACCTACCAGCTCCCATTTGGCTTTTTTGCCATGTGGATGGTTTGGCTCCGGCGCGTCGATGCCAAAAAGCCTGATCTGCGTTTTCTTGATTTTGATGGTGTCGCCATCGACGACATACGCGGGTCCGCTAACTTCGGTGTGCGGTTCGGCGGGATGGGCTTTTTCTGCATTGAAAGGCGCGCTTGTGACGGGCTTCTGTGGTGGTGCAGTGGTTGCTGCCCTTCCGGGAGCACTTTGCTTTCTTGGTGATGCAAACGTACGCCTAACATTTCTTTCGAAACGCCGTGCTTTACGATCAAGCCTTTGAGCGAAGATAACAACGCCCAAAATCAGAAAAACAAGAGTGAGGAGTGTTTCCATCTCTCTTGTTTTCCTTTCTTTCAGCCAGGACTGCCTCAGCTCTCGCTCAGCGCGACCTTCATGTCTTTCACCTGATAGATAACTTCTCCGTCCGCTTCCACAATCCCGTCAGCGACCCCCATGGTCAAACGCCGGGTTTGCACGGCCTTGGTGAAATCTATCTTGTAGGTCAGCATCTTGCGATCCGGGCGCACCATGCCGGTCAGCTTGACCTCACCGACACCCAATGCATATCCGCGCCCCTGCCAGCCGCGCCAGCCCAGGTTGAAGCCGGTCAGTTGCCACAGGCCATCAAGCCCAAGACAACCGGGCATGATCGGGTTGCCAGGAAAGTGACAGTCAAAGAACCAGAGGTCGGGCGTGATATCGAATTCGGCAATCACATGGCCCTTGCCATGCGCGCCGCCATCACCGGAAATGTCGGTGATACGGTCCATCATCAACATCGGCGGGGCCGGAAGCTGTGCATTGCCAGGGCCGAACAAGTCCCCCTGTGCACATTTCAGAAGATCTTCCTTGTCGAAACTCGTCGGATAATCCGCCATTCCCTCCGCCCCATATCTTGTGTTTTCCTTCCCTTCACCCTCTATCACCCGGCCCAAGCCCGACGCAAGGGCGGGCGAACGGTATGGCCGCGCGCGGCGCGGCAGCATAGCCACACTGGCTGAGCAGAAAATATTGGCACTTTGGCACCTCTGGCCCTATATTCAGTATGCACTTTCGATCACAACGGACGAGACGGCGACCTGATGGACCAAAACGGCGACACAACCGAAGCGGCATGGCTGGCAAGCGCGGACCTTCGCCCGACCCGGCAACGGCTTGCTTTGGCACAGCTTCTGATTGGCGACGGGCGGCATCGACACGTGACGGCGGAAAGCCTGTACGAGGCATCGCGCGACAGCGACGACCGGGTTTCACTTGCGACAGTCTACAACACCCTTCGTGTGTTTTCAGATGCCGGGCTTCTGCGCGAAATTACCGTGAATGGCGCGCGCAGCTATTTCGATACGAATGTCTCGAACCACCCGCATTTCTTCTGGGAGGATACAGAAGAACTGATGGATGCACCGGATGAAGACCTGAAGATTGCAAAACTTCCGGATGCCCCCAAGGGAACCGAGATTGCGAAAGTCGACGTGGTGATCCGGCTGCGTCGCAAATAACACCGCGCGCTGTTTCTTCTGGCTGAAAATATCCTGGGGTGAGGGGCAAAGCCCCTCGGGCGCGCGCTCTGGTTTTCATGGGGCCTCACGCGACGCTGACGACTTCGAAATCGAAGATCAGCGTCTTGCCGGCCAGCGCGTGATTGGCGTCCAGCGTCACGCTTTCCTCGGTCAGTTCGGTCACGGTGACGGGAACCGGCTGGCCTTGCTGCCCGGTCATCTGAAGTTGCAGCCCGACCTCAAGCGGAATTTCCGCCGGAATATCACCGCGCGGCACTTCCAGAAGCGCTTCCTCCTGACGGTGTCCATAGGCCTCTTCCGGGGCGATGGTGACTTTCTTCTTCTCGCCAACGGTCATACCGGGCAGGGCCTTGTCCAGTCCGGGAATAATCATGCCGGATCCGACTGTAAATTCCAGTGGATCGCGACCTTCGGAACTGTCGAAGACCGTGCCGTCTTCAAGTGTCCCAGTGTAGTGAATGCGCACAGTTGCGCCGGATGTGACTTCGGTCATGAATGCCTCGTGATGTATGGGGATTGATGGACGAGGCCGCTTTCTCAGCAGGTGCTCGTATGATGGGCAGACCCTAAAGGATTGGGGCTGGATGTAAAGGGAGGCACCTTCGCGGGCTTAAAACCACTGTCCCGGTTCCATCAACCCAAGGTCCAAAAGCTGTTGTGACGTCCACTCGAATGGGGTCGAGTTGTGCCATTTGAAGGTGGATATCTCGAAGGTCGATCCTGCATTGGATTTCAACGCCTTGGCGGTTCTGAAGCTCGCGATCGAAACGGTGATGTTGTTATGCCAGGGGCAGGCATAGGTGTTGTATTCTTCATCACTGAACGTGTGATCGGGCCTCAGCTTCAAGCCCTTCTTCGCGCGAAAGATTGAGATTCGGTCGATCTTCCGCCGCGCGGGTGGGATGTGTTCCTCGAACCGCCAGCGCAGCCCACCAAAGAAATCCAACTGGCGCTCGCGCGGGTTGCCGTCGCCATCCGGGCGGCCCAAAGCATAATAGCCGGACTTGTCCAGATACGCGTGATCAAGGGATACCGCGTCGCGATGCGTTGTCAGATCATCGGCGTAAAGGTCCACAACATAGGTCAAAACGGCGTCACGGCGTTCTTCTGTGTGGAAGGCCAGAAGCTCTCCGATCGACCGGGTTTCGCAGAACGGATAGAACAGGTATTCGGCGTTGAAACAGTAATAGAGCCAGATGCCGGGGGCGGCGTCGATGACCTTGTTGACGGCATGTTCCACGGCACCGTCGCGTGCGACGGCATAGGGGATGCGGTGGATCGTATTCTCCAACGCAGCGGGCAAGTCCAGCACGTCGGGCGCGAGCACCAGAATTTCAATGAAACCTGCGTTCTGATGGTGAGTGATGGTGCTTTCGACCTCGACCAGATCCTCGACAAAGATCATCGCGACAGGGCCTTTTGCCAGCGCCTTGGCGCCGGTGCTCAGGAAATCTGTCAGGCCATCATAGCGCATCGCGTCCACTTCCCATCCGCAAGATTCTGCGGCGTTTGCGCCAAAATGCTATGAAATCAAAGCCTTTTGCAAGCGTTGCGGCGTGATCCGCTTTGCTATAGGACACGGGACCTGATCCAAAGCCTTATCCAGCAGGAAATGCGCGTCATGTCCGACCCGAAGAAACTCTTTATTCGCACCTATGGCTGCCAGATGAATGTCTATGACAGCGAACGCATGGCCGAGGCGCTGGGGGCGGACGGGTATGTGCAAACCGATACGCCCGACGATGCGGACATGATCCTGCTGAACACCTGCCACATCCGCGAAAAAGCCGCCGAGAAGGTCTATTCCGAGCTGGGCCGCTTCAAAGGGTTGAAGGCCGACAAGCCTGACCTCAAAATCGGCGTGGCCGGTTGCGTCGCTCAGGCCGAGGGTGAAGAGATCATGCGCCGTCAGCCGCTGGTCGATCTGGTGGTCGGGCCGCAGACCTATCACCGTCTGCCACAGATGATGGAACAGGTGGCGAAGGGCGAAAAGGCGCTGGACACCGATTTCCCGGAAGAAGACAAGTTTGAACATCTGCCGGTGCGGCATGGGGCAAAGAAAGCCGCGCGCAACCCGTCGGCGTTCCTGACTGTTCAGGAAGGTTGCGACAAATTCTGTGCCTTCTGTGTGGTTCCCTATACCCGCGGGGCCGAGGTCAGCCGCCCGGTTGACCGCATCCTGCGCGAAGCCCGTGATCTGGTCGAACGCGGTGTGCGCGAAATCACGCTTTTGGGCCAGAACGTCAACGCCTATCACGGTGCGGGCGAGGGGGGCGATTGGTCACTTGCCAGGCTCATTTGGGCACTCAATGACGTGGATGGGCTGGAACGCATCCGCTTCACCACCTCGCACCCCAACGACATGAGCGATGACCTGATCGAGGCACATGGGACATGTGCCAAGCTGATGCCCTATCTGCACCTGCCGGTTCAGTCCGGGTCTGACAAGATTCTGAAGCGGATGAACCGCAGCCACACGGCGGACAGCTATCTGCGCCTGATCGAGCGTATCCGCGAAGCGCGTCCCGATATTCTGCTGTCAGGTGATTTTATCGTCGGGTTCCCTGAAGAAGACGATCAGGATTTCGAGGATACGATGTCCCTGATCCGCGAAGTGAACTATGGACAGGCTTACAGCTTCAAATATTCGACCCGCCCCGGCACGCCTGCTGCCGAACGGGCGCTGGTGGATGATGCGGTTGCGACGGATCGTCTGTACCGGTTGCAAGCGTTGCTGACTGACCAACAGCGTGCCGTTCAACAGGCCATGGTTGGGAAAGAGGTTGGTGTGCTGTTTGAAAAGAAAGGTCGGCTTGAAGGGCAGATGGTTGGCAAGTCCGATCACCTGCATGCCGTGCATGTTCAGGCCCCTGATGGGCAGGTCGGCGAGCTTCGGCGCGTTCGGATCGTGGACAGCAGCACCAATTCGCTGGCGGGCGAGCTGGTCGGTTAGAAATCTGCCCTAATTGTATCGAATTCGTGAAGATTTCCGAAGGGGGCTTGCGCCCGCCTTCTGCACTTGGCACCATCATCTTGTAGGATCAGACCAGGAGACCCCTATTGGGATTTGAAAATCTGAGCGCGGCGCCCGACGCCTCGACCGCCGAAGAAGCGCTGCTTGAATTTCCCGACAACCGCCTGTTGATAGATTTGTGCGGTGAGTTTGACCGAAACCTGACCCATATCGAAAGCCATCTGGGCGTGCAGATCGTGCGGCGCGGCAATCAGCTTGCGGTGTTCGGCGAGGCCAGCGCACGCACCAAGGCGGTCGAGGTCTTGCAGGCCATGTATCAGCGCCTGGAAAGCGGCAAGGGGATCGAACCGGGCGACATCGACGCCGAGATTCGCATGGGCGGTTCGGACGAAGGCACCGGCACCCGCGACGGTGACCAGATGGAGATGTTCAAGGGCGGCGCGGTCGAGATCAAGACCCGCAAGAAAACCGTTGAACCCCGCACCGAGGCGCAGAAAGCCTATGTTCAGAACCTGTTTCAGAACGAATTGGCCTTCGGCATTGGCCCGGCGGGCACCGGCAAGACCTATCTGGCGGTTGCGGTCGGGGTGAACATGTTTCTGGGCGGGCATGTGGACCGCCTGATCCTGAGCCGTCCGGCAGTCGAGGCGGGCGAAAAGCTGGGCTATCTGCCCGGCGACATGAAGGATAAGGTCGATCCTTACATGCAGCCGCTTTATGACGCGCTGAACGATTTTCTGCCCGGCAAGCAGGTGGCCAAGCTGATCGAAGAGAAGCGGATCGAAATTGCGCCTCTGGCCTTCATGCGTGGGCGAACCTTGTCCAACGCCTATGTTGTGCTGGACGAGGCGCAGAATGCCACCACCATGCAGATGAAGATGTTCCTGACCCGTCTGGGTGAAGGGTCGCGGATGGTCATCACCGGTGACCGCACGCAGATTGACCTGCCGCGCGGCGTGGACAGCGGGTTGCGCGATGCCGAAGGATTGCTGAAGGGCATCGACCAGATCGCGTTCAATTATTTCACGTCGAAAGACGTGGTGCGCCACCCGCTGGTTGCCAAGATTATCGAGGCTTATGACGACGCAGCGCAAAAGGCGATGGCCAAGAAAGCCGAGCGCGAGCAGCGCGACCGCTGACATGAATGTCGATTTGGTGATCGAAGATGAACGCTGGGCGGCGTTGGATTTGGGCCTTCTGGCTGGTCAGGCCGCACAGATCGTGGCCGATCATCTTGCCCTGACACCGCCGGACGGGCAGGGGTTTGAGATCAGCCTGCTGGCCTGTGACGATGCGCGGATCGCTGCGCTTAACGCTGACTTTCGCGACAAACCTTTGCCGACCAACGTATTGTCCTGGCCATCAGAAGATCGTGCGCCCGACAAGCCGGGCGGCGCACCGCGTCCGCCATCGGACCCCGAGCTGGGCGACATCGCCATTGCATATGAAACGTGTCAGCGCGAAGCTGTTGCTCAGGATAAGAAATTCCCCGCTCATGTGACACATTTATTGGTGCATGGGATGTTGCATCTGTTGGGTTATGATCACATAGACGACAAAGATGCGGCCCTGATGGAGGGGTTGGAGGTTGAAATCCTTGGCAAGATGAGCATTTCAAACCCATATATTTAACAAACAGCGCCATTTTGCGCGAATATGGAAAAGGAAAGATGGGCGACACCGAAGACGGTTCTTCTAAGGCAGCGCAAAGCGCGCCAAGTGAAACCGAAAGTAGCAGGACCGGTTTTTTCGGTCGTATTGTCGGGGCGCTCAGCCCGTCGGATACGGTGAGCGAGCCTCCATTGAACGCACCCGCCGTCACATACGGCGTATCCCCACTTGTCACACCGGGCATGATGAACCTGCGCCGTATGCGGGTCGAAGATGTCATGGTCCCCAAGGCCGAGATCGTCTCGGCCCCGGTGGACATAGAAAAAGACGACCTCGTTGCGTTGTTTCGTGAAAGCGGGCTGACCCGATTGCCGGTGTTTGACGGCACGCTGGACACGCCGAACGGGATGGTTCACCTGAAAGACCTTGCTCTGAACTATGGGTTCAATGGCGCGGTGGATGCGAAGGCCACGGATTTTGCATTGCGTAAACTGTTGCGCCCGCTTCTTTATGCGCCACCGTCGATGCCGATCGGCGTGCTGCTGCAAAAGATGCAAACCGACCGGATCCATATGGCGTTGGTCATTGATGAATATGGCGGCGTCGATGGGCTGGTGACCATCGAAGACCTGATCGAACAGGTGATTGGCGAGATCGAGGACGAACACGATCTTGAAGAAGGTGCGCTGTGGGTCGAAGAGAAACCGGGCTGCTATCTTGCCGAAGCCAAGACCCCGCTGGACGAGTTCGAGGCAGAGATTGGCGTTGACCTGTCCGGCGAGGATATCGACGACGAAGAGGTCGACACCCTGGGCGGGTTGGTTTTTGTTCTGTCGGGCCACGTGCCTGCGCGCGGCGAGGTGATTGCCCACCCGGCTGGCCCTGAGATCGAAGTTGTCGATGCCGACCCGCGCCGGATCAAGCGCTTGCGTGTTCGAGTCTCATCTAAATCTGATGACCAAGCGTAGCCGTCTGGCAGCGGTTCGGATGGTTTTGGCCACCGGCGTGACGGGTGGTGTGGCCGCGCTGGGTCACGCCCCGTTCAACTGGCCCATTCTTACTCTGGTTGGCCTTGCGGCGGCGTTCTACCTTGTCCAGAGAAGCGATCACCCGAAACAGGCGGGGTTGCGGGCCTGGGGGCTGGGTGTCGGTTATTTCGGCGTCACTCTTTCATGGCTGGTCGAGCCCTTTTTTGTCGATGCCGCCCGGCATGGATGGATGGCGCCATTTGCTTTGTTCTTCATGGCGGCTGGTCTTGCGTTGCTCTGGGGGGCTGCTGCTGCGTTGGCACATCGCATCGCATCGCGGGGCCTTCGTTGGGTTTCGCTTGCGTTGACACTGGCGGGGGCCGAGTTGATCCGTGGCTGGTTGTTCACCGGATTTCCCTGGGGCAATCCGGGTCATGTCTGGATTGATACGCCTTACGCACAACTGGCCAGCTATTTTGGGGCCAGTGGGTTGGGGGCCGCGACATTCCTTGTGGCGGCGATGATGGCGCAGATTGTGGCGTCAGAAGCAACCACACACGCGCGCTTCCTGTTGGTGACGCTGGGCGTGGTGCTCGGCCTCGGTGGTCTGGCCGTTGGTGTGTCACGGGCGCAAATGCCCCTGCCCGCGGATCGCGATGTGACGCTGCGCCTTGTCCAGCCCAACGCGCCGCAACACCTGAAATGGCATCCCGACCATGCCTATGACTTCGTCACGCGGCAAATAGAGTTCACCGCCGCCGACCCCGCCCCCGGTCAACCGCGTCCCGATCTGGTGATATGGCCTGAAACCGCTGTGCCAACGTTGCTGGATTGGACCGAAGACCTGCGCATCGAGATGGCCGAAGCGGCACAGGGCGCGCCTGTGCTGTTCGGGGTGCAGCGTGGTGACGCGATGCAATACTACAACAGCCTTGCTCTGATTGATCCAGAGGGGCAGGTGCAGGCGACCTATGACAAACACCATCTGGTGCCGTTTGGCGAATACATCCCCCTGGGTGACTGGCTAGAGCAGTTCGGCATCAGCGCATTCGCTTCGCGCGCTGGGCATGGTTATTCTGCGGGGCCGGGCGCACGATTGCTGGAAACCGGGGCGGCAGGTGCGGCCTTGCCGCTGATTTGCTACGAGGCGGTATTCCCGCGGGATATCCGGTCAGCCCCCGGGCGGGCTGACTGGATGCTGCATGCGACGAATGATGCGTGGTTTGGCGACTATTCCATGCCCTTTCAGCATCTTGCACAAGCCCGCTTTCGCGCGATCGAGTTCGGCCTTCCGGTGATCCGGGTCGCCAATACGGGCATTTCAGCGGTGATTGATCCGCGCGGTCAGCTGCGCGCCGCCCTTGCGCTGGGTCAGGCAGGTTTTCTCGACCAACCCTTGCCGGGTGCTGACCAACCCACGCCTTATTCCCGCCATGGTGACATGCCATTGGCTGTGCTGATCACTGTTGCTTTGTGCAGCCTGCTTGTCCGGCGCGTCGTAAAAGCGCGTTGACCGCGGCAGGATTGCCATGTAACGCCAAGACATATCCCGCCACAACGGCTTCCTGACGTGGTGTGGGCTTTAACATCGGAGCACTTTCATGACACGCAAGAACCACGTATTCACTTCGGAATCCGTTTCCGAAGGCCACCCCGACAAGGTCTGTGACCGCATATCTGACGCCATTCTGGACGCCTTCCTTGCCGAAGATCCGCAGGCACGCGTTGCCTGCGAAACCTTTGCGACAACAGATCGTGTCGTGATCGGCGGCGAGGTGCGCGGCCCGGCGAGCGTTATCCAGCGTGTCGAAGACATCGCGCGTGAGTGCGTCCGCGATATCGGCTATGAACAGGAAGGGTTCCACTGGGCCAACCTGAACGTCGACAGCTTCTTGCATGCACAATCCGCTGACATTGCCCAAGGCGTGGATGCAGCTGAAAACAAAGAAGAAGGCGCGGGCGATCAGGGTATCATGTTTGGGTACGCCACCGTTGAGACCGACGCGTTGATGCCGGCGCCACTGCAATACAGCCATGCCATTCTGCGTCGACTGGCAGAACTGCGCAAAGATGGCACCGAAGGTTGGATGGGCCCGGACGCCAAATCGCAATTGTCTGTGCGGTACAAGGATGACCTGCCGGTCGAAGTCACATCGCTCGTGCTGTCCACCCAGCATCTGGACGCGTCGATGACCCCCGATGCTGTGCGCGAGCGGGTTGCCCCGCATATCCGCGACGTTCTGCCCGATGGGTGGCTGACGGATGACACGGTTTGGCATGTGAACCCAACCGGTAAGTTCGTCATCGGCGGTCCGGATGGGGATGCCGGTCTGACCGGTCGCAAGATCATCGTGGACACCTATGGTGGCGCTGCGCCCCATGGCGGCGGCGCGTTTTCGGGCAAAGATCCAACCAAGGTGGATCGTTCGGCCGCTTATGCCGCGCGCTATCTGGCCAAGAACATCGTGGCGGCGGGCATGGCGAAGCGTTGTACGCTGCAGCTGTCTTACGCCATTGGCGTGGCGCATCCGCTGTCCATCCTCGTCGACACCCACCGCACCGGCGAAGTTGACGAATCCGAGATCGAAAAAGCCATTCGCCAGATCATGGACCTGACGCCGCGCGGCATTCGCGAACATCTTGGGTTGAACAAGCCAATCTTTGAACGCACTGCCGCCTATGGGCATTTTGGCCGCGCGCCGGAAGCAGATGGTGGGTTCAGCTGGGAAAAGACGGATCTGGTCGACGCCTTGAAAAAGGCGGTCTGAATCCGATTGTCATCACCAATGCGCGCCAAAGGGCGGCCCGTCACTTGACGTGGCCGCCCTTTGCACGGCATAGGCGCGGCCATGACACAAGATGACTCCCCACAACACAAGCACCGCTCGGGCGCACCGTGGCGCAACTTTTATGGCCGACTGAAGGGCAAAGGGCTGCGCGACAGCCAGCAAGAGTATCTGGACGAGGATCTTGTCGCCCTCAGCCCCGGCGCAGTCGATTGGGATGTGAACCCCGACCGCATTCCCCTTGATCTGAAAACCCTGTTCGATGGCAAGCCCGTTTGGCTGGAAACTGGCTTCGGCGGCGGCGAGCATATGGTCCACCAAGCCGCACATCATCCAGAAGTCGGGATCATTGGGTGCGAGCCCTATATAAACGGCGTCGCGATGCTGTTGGGCAAGATCCGCAAGGCAGGATGCCAGAACATCGCGGTGCATCCGGGCGATGTGCGTGATCTGTTCGATGTGCTGCCGCCGGAAAGCATCGACAAGGCCTTCCTGCTCTATCCAGACCCATGGCCCAAGAAGCGGCACCATCGCCGCCGCTTTGTGACACCGGAATACCTCGAACCCTTTCATCGTGCGCTGAAACCGGGTGCAGAGTTCAGGGTGGCCACCGACATCCCCGACTATGTGCGTCAGACGCTGGAAGAGGTGCCGCGCGCGGGCTTTGAATGGTTGGCAGAAGGCCCCGAAGACTGGCGCACACCCTGGAGCGATTGGATCTCGACCCGCTACGAACAGAAAGCCCTGCGCGAAGGCCGCATGCCACACTACTTGACCTTCCGCCGCCTCTGACCAACCCGTCGGCTTCTTCTGGCCGAAAATATCCTGGGGTGAATGCGCAGCGCGCAGAGGGGCAAGGCCCCTTTCGCTCTGGCCTCACCCAGATGTCTGCGCTATCAGCTTTTGCAGAAGACAGGAGAAAGCACATGTCCGGACACGGCCCCGCCATCCCAATGACGTCACGCAAATCCGGCCCATTGAAGGGCGAGGCACGCGTGCCCGGCGACAAGTCGATCAGCCACCGGTCGTTGATCCTTGGGGCAATGGCGGTGGGCGAGACCCACATCACCGGCCTGCTGGAAGGCGAAGATGTGCTGGGCACCGCAGATGCGATGCGGGCCTTCGGCGCCGATGTCGAGCGTCTGGGTGAAGGCGAATGGCGTGTGAACGGTGTTGGCGTCGGCGGCTTTGCTGAGCCCGAGGATGTGATTGACTGCGGCAACGCCGGCACCGGCGTGCGGCTGATCATGGGGGCGATGGCGACCTCTCCGATCACCGCGACGTTTACGGGCGATGCCTCCCTGCGTTCGCGCCCGATGGGTCGTGTAACCGATCCGATCGCGCTCTTTGGCGCGCAAAGCTATGGCCGCGAGGGTGGCCGTATTCCAATGACCATCGTTGGGGCGCGCGAACCTGTTGCCGTGACCTACGCCACCCCGATGGCCTCGGCGCAGGTGAAATCGGCGGTGTTGCTGGCGGGCCTGAACGTGCCGGGCAAAACCGTGGTGATCGAGAAAGAAGCCACCCGTGACCACACGGAACGGATGCTGGCAGGCTTTGGCGCCGAGATCACCGTCGAAGAGACCGACGAGGGCCACAAGATCACCCTGACCGGCCAGCCTGAATTGAAGCCGCAGACCATCACCGTCCCGCGCGACCCCAGCTCGGCGGCCTTCCCGGTCTGTGCCGCACTGATCGTGCCCGGCTCGGACGTGCTGGTGCCGAATATCGGCCTGAACCCGACCCGTGCGGGCCTGTTCTATACCCTGCAGGACATGGGCGCGGACCTGACGTTTGAAAACGAGCGCACCGAAGGCGGCGAGCCCGTTGCCGATCTGCGTGCAAAATACTCGCCCAACATGAAGGGCATCGTTGTACCGCCCGAACGTGCTGCCAGCATGATCGACGAATACCCCATTCTGTCCGTCGTGGCCGCCTTTGCCACCGGCAAGACGGAAATGCCCGGCGTGCACGAACTGCGCGTGAAGGAAAGCGACCGGATTGACGCGATGGCCAAGGGCCTGCGCGCCGCCGGCGTTACGGTGGACGAGGGCGAAGACTGGTGGTCTGTCGAAGGCCTTGGCCCCGGGGGCGTGCCGGGCGGCGCGACGGTTGCCACCGTTCTGGATCACCGCATCGCGATGAGCTTTGCCTGCCTTGGATTTGCATCGCAAAAGCCGATCCATCTGGATGATGGCAGCCCGATCGCCACCAGCTTTCCGGTGTTTGAACCGTTGATGTCGGGCCTGGGCGCGCAAATTGTGCGCAACAACTCATGAGCCGCTTCACCGTTGCAATTGACGGGCCCGCCGCCGCTGGCAAGGGCACGATCTCTAAAGCTGTTGCCGCTCATTTCGGCTTTGCCCATCTGGATACAGGGCTTCTGTATCGTGCGGTCGGGGCCAAAGTTTTGGCAGGCAGTGATCCGGTGCAAGCGGCGAAGGCTTTGACGCCGGAGGATCTGGAAGGCGAGCTGCGCACACCCGAAGTGGCTCAGGCGGCAAGCCGCGTTGCGGTTTTGCCCGACGTGCGCGCGGCCTTGTTCGAATTCCAACGCAGCTTTGCCGCGCGTGACGGTGGTGCTGTTTTGGACGGGCGCGATATCGGAACCGTGATCTGTCCTGACGCTGACGTGAAACTGTTTGTGACTGCAAGTCCCGAAATCCGGGCCGAACGCAGGTATCTTGAGCTTTCCAACAAAGGCATAGAGGTCACCCAAAAGGACGTGTTGGCGGACGTGATTGCGCGCGACAAACGCGACAGTGAACGTGCCGAAGCCCCTTTGAAACCTGCCGAGGACGCTGTGATCATCGACACATCCGAACTGTCCATCGCCGATGCTGTGGCGAACGCGGTCGCCGCAATCGCGGCATGTCGATAGCTCATAGCAGCCATGTTGATGCGCCTGTTGTCGCTCGTCCTGTGGCTTCATAGCTGTCTTGTTCATCGGAAGTGTTCCGACAAGAAAATGGACTGTTAAGACATGCTCGACAAACTGAACTGGCGCTATGCCACCAAGAAGATGGATCCAGCGAAAAAGGTTCCGGAAGACAAGCTGAACAAAATTTTGGATGCCATCCGCCTTGCGCCAACATCATCGGGCACGCAACCGTTTGAAGTCTTGGTCATCACCAATGACGACATTCGCCAGAAGATCCGCCCTGTCGCGTGGGATCAGGCGCAAATCACCGAAGGCTCGCACCTGTTGGTGTTTGCGGCATGGGATAACTACACCGAGGATCGCATCGATGCGGTGACGGCCCAAATGGCGCAGGAACGCGGTGGCGAAAACCCGATGCTCAGCCAATATTATGACAAACTGAAAGCCACGTATTTGCCGCGAGAGGCGCAGGTGAATTTCGAACACGCCGCGCGCCAGGCGTACATCGCGCTGGGGTTTGCTCTGGCTGCCGCGGCCGAGCTTGAGGTGGACAGCACCCCGATGGAAGGGTTCGACCCCGACAAAGTGGATGGGATCCTCGGACTGCGGGAACAAGGGCTGCGGTCGGTTGTGTTGCTGCCGCTTGGCTATCGCGACGAAAGCGGCGATTGGCTTCTGCCGATGAAGAAAGTGCGCAAGCCGGACGAACGCTTCCTGCGCCGGATCGACTGATCGCGCTTTTCAGGACGTTTCGCGGGGCAGGGGGATATGCGCAAACCCCCTTGCTTTATTGGTAGAATCCCCGTATTTCCCGCCCCTGTCGACAAGGTGAACACACCGCGATAGCAGGGATACGAGCAGGGTCGGAGCCACCGGCCCTCTTTGTTTTGCGGCTAACCTGTTGACCAAATTGGAAAATCCAAGACCTGCGGAGCCAACCGCACGGCCCGAATAGTACTTGAAAAGGAACAAAACGCATATGTGCGCTAAAGCAACTATGGAGGAATTCGAAGCCCTCCTGAACGAAAGCTTCGAAATGGACACCCCCGAAGAGGGTTCGGTTGTCAAAGGTAAGGTCATCGCCATCGAGGCTGGCCAAGCTATTATCGACGTAGGCTACAAGATGGAAGGCCGCGTTGATGTCAAAGAATTCGCTAACCCCGGCGAAGCCCCTGAAATCGCAGTTGGTGACGAAGTAGAAGTCTTTCTTCGTTCCGCCGAAAACGCGCGCGGCGAAGCCGTCATCTCGCGCGAGATGGCCCGCCGCGAAGAAGCGTGGGATCGTCTGGAAAAAGCATATGCCGACGATGCGCGCGTCGAAGGCGCAATCTTCGGTCGCGTCAAAGGCGGCTTCACCGTCGATCTGGGCGGCGCTGTTGCGTTCCTGCCGGGGTCGCAAGTTGACGTGCGCCCCGTGCGTGACGCGGGCCCGCTGATGGGTCTGAAGCAACCGTTCCAGATCCTGAAAATGGACCGCCGCCGTGGGAACATCGTTGTGTCGCGTCGTGCAATTCTGGAAGAATCGCGTGCCGAACAGCGTGCTGAAGTCATCGGCAACCTGACCGAAGGCCAGGCAGTTGACGGCGTGGTCAAGAACATCACCGAATATGGTGCGTTCGTTGATCTGGGCGGTGTTGACGGCCTGCTGCACGTGACCGACATGGCATGGCGCCGTGTGAACCATCCTTCGGAAATCCTGACGATCGGCGAAACCATCAAGGTTCAGGTCATCAAGATCAACAAGGACACCCACCGCATCTCGCTTGGTATGAAGCAGCTGCAAGACGATCCATGGGATCTGGTTGCTGGCAAATACCCGCTGGAAAGCACACACACTGGCCGCGTGACCAACATCACCGACTACGGTGCGTTTGTAGAGCTGGAGCCGGGCGTCGAAGGTCTGGTGCACGTGTCCGAAATGTCGTGGACCAAGAAGAACGTTCACCCCGGCAAGATCGTGTCGACCTCGCAAGAGGTTGAAGTCATGGTGCTGGAAATCGACCAGGCGAAACGCCGCGTGTCGCTTGGCCTCAAGCAGACCATGCGCAACCCGTGGGAAGTGTTTGCAGAAACCCATCCCGAGGGCACCGAGGTCGAAGGCGAAGTCAAGAACATCACCGAATTCGGTCTGTTCATTGGTCTCGACGGCGAAATCGACGGCATGGTTCACCTGTCCGACATCTCGTGGGACGAGCGTGGCGAAGACGCCATCCAGAACTTCAAGAAGGGCGACGTTGTCAAAGCTGTCGTTTCGGAAGTGGACACGGATAAAGAGCGTATCTCGCTGTCGATCAAAGCCCTGGACGGTGATCCCTTCGCAGACGCCATTGGCGGCGTGAAGCGCGGTTCGATCATCACTGTGGAAGTGACCTCGATCGAAGATGGTGGCATCGAAGTGGAATATGAAGGCATGAAATCCTTCATCCGCCGCTCGGACCTGTCGCGTGACCGTGCCGAACAGCGCCCCGAGCGTTTCCAGGTTGGTGACAAGCTGGACGTTCGCGTAACCAACGTCGACAGCAAATCGCGTCGTCTGGGTCTGTCGATCAAAGCGCGCGAAATCGCGGAAGAGAAAGAGGCCGTCGCACAATACGGTTCTTCGGATTCCGGTGCGTCGCTGGGCGACATTCTGGGCGCCGCTCTGAAGCAGGACAACTAAGTCCAGCTCTGAAAGGTCAAAAGCAGCCCCGTGCCATGCGCGGGGCTGTTTTGCATCGAATCAACGGGTTATGCTGCGCTGCAACAAATCCGCGACAGTGACCGTTAGGTGATTTGCCGATGCGGCATCGGCCTGAAAATCCCGAAAAAACTGCGCGTTTCCTGCCAAAAACACCCCATAGGCATGGCAATGCTTGTATCTCGCGCGGCGGTTTGCTCCTATAATCCGTGACAGAATAAGGATGCAAAATCCATTACATAGCCAATTTGGGGGGACCAGAATGATCCGGTCGGAATTGATCCAGAAGATCGCGGATGAAAACCCGCACCTTTATCAACGCGACGTTGAGCGCATCGTAAACACGATCTTCGAAGAGATCATTGAGGCAATGGCCAAGGGGGACCGGGTTGAACTGCGCGGCTTTGGCGCATTCTCGGTCAAGAAACGGGATGCTCGAATTGGGCGTAATCCCCGGACCGGAGAATCGGTCGAGGTTGAAGAGAAACATGTTCCGTTCTTTAAGACCGGCAAACTTCTGCGGGACCGTTTGAACGGCAAGTAAGAGGTATCCATGCGATACATCCGTTATGCTTTTCTGGCGACCCTTGCGGTCGTCCTGATAACAGTCGCACTGGCCAACCGAGCGACGGTGACCCTGAATCTGCTGCCACAGGAACTCGCCGGGTTTCTGGGATATAGCTGGTCAATGACACTCCCCCTGTTCGTCGTCATTTTTGCCGGTGTGGTTGCAGGGGTTCTGATCGGTTTTGTTTGGGAATGGTTCCGTGAACACAAGATCCGTGCCGAAGGGGCCCGCCACCGAAAAGAGCGCGACCAGTTGGCGCGCGAGGTAAAAAACCTGCGCGAACCCAAGACCCGCACCGGCGACGATGTCTTGGCTTTGATTGACGAGACCAGGTGATCTGACTGTCATGGGCGCAACTGTGAAAATCTGTGGGTTGTCCGACCCGCAGCATGTTGGTGCTGCGGTGACGGCCGGAGCGCGCTATCTGGGGTTTGTTTTCTTTCCGAAAAGCCCGCGCAACGTGTCTGTTGGTCAGGCCGCAAAATTGATGGCGGATGTGCCGGTTGGCGTGGCGAAAGTTGCCCTGACGGTGAATGCCGATGATGCACAGCTTGACCGGATCGTGTCGGGCACGGTGGTGGATATGCTGCAGCTTCACGGAAGCGAAAGTCCCGAACGGGTGGCCGAAGTCAAAGCCCGCTATGGATTGCCGGTCATGAAAGCCATAGGCATTGCCGGACCGGAAGATGTCGGGCTGATTGACCTTTTCGCCGGTGTGGCGGATCAACTGCTGGTGGATGCCAAGGCGCCGAAAGGGGCCGATCTTCCCGGCGGCAACGGGATTTCGTTCGACTGGCGGTTGGTGCGGCGCAAGTACTGGCCTTGCCCGTGGATGTTGGCCGGGGGGTTGACGCCCGATAACGTCGCCGAGGCGATCCGGTTGACCGGCGCCAAACAAGTTGATGTCTCGTCGGGGGTTGAATCTGCGCCGGGGATCAAGGATGACGGGCTGATCGCGGCCTTTTGTGCCGCCGCCCATGCTGCGAATTGAGGGAACCACACCCATGGCCAACGACCTTTTCAACAGCTTCATGAACGGTCCCGATGAAAAGGGCCGGTTCGGTGATTTTGGCGGGCGCTTTGTGTCCGAGACGCTGATGCCCCTGATCCTTGATCTTGAGGCCGAGTACGAAAACGCCAAGACCGATGACAGCTTCTGGGCCGAGATGCAGCACCTGTGGACCCACTATGTCGGTCGCCCCAGCCCGCTCTATTTTGCCGAGGGGCTGACCAAGCATCTGGGCGGTGCCAAGGTCTATATGAAGCGTGACGAGCTGAACCATACCGGCGCGCACAAGATCAACAACGTGCTGGGGCAGATCCTTCTGGCCCGCCGCATGGGCAAGACGCGGATCATCGCCGAAACCGGGGCAGGGCAACATGGCGTGGCCACCGCGACGGTCTGCGCCAAGTTCGGCCTGAAATGCATCGTTTACATGGGAGCACATGACGTGCAGCGTCAGGCCCCCAACGTATTCCGCATGCGCCTGCTGGGGGCCGAGGTCATTCCCGTCAGCTCGGGTCGTGGCACGCTGAAAGACGCGATGAACGATGCGCTGCGGGACTGGGTGACGAATGTGGCCGACACGTTCTATTGCATCGGGACCGCTGCCGGTCCGCACCCCTATCCCGCCATGGTCCGTGATTTCCAGTCGATCATCGGCAAGGAAGCCAAGGAACAGATGCAAACTGCCGAGGGGCGTCTTCCCGACACGGTGATTGCCGCGATCGGTGGCGGGTCCAATGCGATCGGTCTGTTCTATCCCTTCCTCGACGATGACAGTGTGCGGATCATCGGCGTTGAAGCCGGTGGCAAAGGTGTGAATGACAAGATGGAACATTGTGCGTCCCTGACCGGCGGACGCCCCGGTGTGCTGCACGGCAACCGCACCTTCCTGTTGCAGGATGAGGATGGACAGATCCTTGATGGGTACTCGATCTCGGCGGGGCTGGACTATCCCGGCATCGGGCCGGAACATAGCTGGTTGCATGAAATCGGGCGCGCTGAATACGTGGCGATCACGGACAAGGAAGCGTTGGAGGCGTTCGAGCTGTGCTGCCAGACCGAAGGGATCATCCCCGCGCTGGAACCCTGTCACGCGCTGGCCCATGTGATGAAAATCGCGCCAGAGCTGCCCGAGGATCACATCATCTGCATGAACATGTGCGGCCGTGGCGACAAGGATATCTATACCGTCGCCAAGTATCTGGGCTTTGACATGTCCGACACCGAAGGGCGCGACGCCAACTGATCGGGGTCAGTCCATCGACGCGGCAATCGCCCGAAACATGGCGATGTTGGCATCATTGACGCCCTCATCGCGAAACTTGCGATCTGCGCTGTTCAGCGCGATCACCACGTTTCGCGATGTATCGATGAAAATATACTGGCCATAGATCCCGCGCGCGAAATATTCGCCTTCGGGTGCGTTTGGCGCCATCCACCACTGAAACCCGTACCCCTGTTCACCTGCCGCCGTAGGGGCGGACGCGACGGTTGAAGCCGCGACCCAATCCGCTGGCACAACCTGCTGTCCGTTCCAGCGCCCGTCTTGCAAGAACATCTGCCCGAAGCGCGCATAGTCGCGTGTGCGCAGGTTCAAGCCACCCAGCACAAAGGCCACGTCGTAGCCATCGGTGACGTAATAGGGGTCCGCCTCGAACCCCATCTTTTGAACCACATGGCGTTCCAGCAGGTCGGGGATGGATTGCCCGGTTGCGCCCCGGATCACCATACCGATCACATGGGTGTCGATCGAGACATATTGCCATGTCTCGCCCGCGGGCGCGAAGGTTTCGGTCAGACCGGCGGCAAATTCATCCATCGACTGCCCCAGCGCCAGCACACGACCCATACGGTTAATGTCGGAATTGAAATCCAGATAATCCTCGTTGAAGACAACGCCCGACGACATGTTCAGAACGTTGCGGATCGTCGCGCCTTCATATGCGCTGCCTTTCAGTTCGGGGGCATACAGGTCAACCGGATCGTCAATCGAGGCAATTGCGCCCTGTTCCACAATGATCCCGGTGAGCGCGGATAGAAAGCTTTTCGCGACCGACCAACTGATGCGACGATCTTCCGCCCCGGTGCCAAGGTGATAGCTTTCGTGTCGTAATGCGCCGTCTTTCAACACAACCAACGCCGTGACGGATCGTTCTGACATCCAATCCTCGGCCCCGTCTGGCAAGGATATAGCTGCGCCAGTGGGCAGGGCAACAGGCGCGGCGTTCCCGCGCGAGATCGTCCTGGTCAAGAATGCACGATCCATATGCGAGAAGTTTTGAACAATCTTCTCTTCTGCAAACAACGAGTTCACGGCAAGAAGCCGGCCGATTTCTTCACGTTTCCAGATCGCTGCAATCGCGACCAAAACCACGATAACCAAGATCGCTTGCAACAGGCGTTTGAAGATGGTGTGCATGTGCCCCCCGAAATTTTCGTCAGGGTGCCGTCCAATCGACCCAACGTCCATGAAAATCAGCACGACCACACGTCAACTTCTGGCCCTCGGGCCACAAGGTCAGCGTCAGACATGCCCCTTTGTCCAGATGTTCGTCTGCTTCCATGGAAAAATGTGCGATGGGGCCGCGTTGGGCTGCCGCCTCGATCGTGGCGCGGCATTGCGCCTGAGTTTGAGGCGGAAAATACTGCCAGGCGATCGTGTGATACACCAGCGTCAAGTGATCGGGTGCCACGCGCTCCAGTTGCTCATCAAGCCAGTTGGCCGCGTCGCCCGCATCCACCTGCGCATCCAACACCTTGATCACCGCGCGGGTGCGCGACAATCTTTCAGGCTGATCCGCCCAAAGATACGAGATCAGGCGCAGCGCGTCGGTGGGGTCACTTGCATCCATGGGCATCAGATCGACGCCGCGCCGCGACAGGATGGATGGCGTATGCCCCGTTGGCAGGTCGCCGTGCCAATCGGGCGTTAGTGTAATCACTGGGTCGGGTGGGCCGATTTGTCCACCGGGCAGGGTCAGTGCAAACCGATCCCACATCAGGTTCAGCCCGGCACTCGCGCCTAGTTCATACATGCGGATTGGAAGTTCATACCGCGCGGCCAGCCAATGTCCGGCGGCGATCAGCACGGCGGCACGGCGCACCTCGTTGGTCTGCGGAGGATTGTCGAGCCATTGGTCCAACATCTGGGCATGATCGCGCAGCGCGGTCTCTATCGCGGCCCAAAGTGTGGCATCGTCGGGCGAGGCGTTCGGCGGATAAACCGCTTTCAGCGCAGGGCATGTGTTCGTCAGAACCAGTGCATGCAACCCGGCGAGCAGGCGGAGAGGAACCGAATGCCCCCGCGGTCCGATGTTGCCGGACCAGTTGAACAAGCGATCGGTTAATGGCGTGCCGGGCTGGATGTTGTCGGCAAGCAGGTCAAGAACGCGTGCGGTGAACGGTGAGTCAAGATGCCTGTTGCTTCCCGCCTGATGCCGCAAAGCATCGCGCAGGCTCATGAGAATTTGTCCATCAGCCGTTGCAGCGGGCTGCGACTTTCCTTGGGTTCCGTGTCCACCTTGGGCTCGGGTGGCGATGCAGGCGCGGGCGCGGGCTTTGTGTTCGGTTTCGGTTGCGTGTTTGATGAGCGCGGCGGATTGATCCGTCGACCGATGGCATTCATAAACTTGCCGCTATCCCCTTCAGCAAGGTCCGCCGCCCCATCGGCACAGCCGCGCAGCACATCGTCCAGCCAACTTTCGTCCGCCTTGGAGAAATCGCGCAGAACATAGGATGACACCGCGTTCTTATTCCCCGGATGCCCGATACCCATGCGCACCCGGGTATAATCCGGGCCGATATGCGCGTGGATCGACCGCAGGCCATTATGCCCGGCATGACCGCCGCCCTTTTTGACCCGCACCTTTCCGGGGGCCAGATCAAGCTCGTCATGAAATACGATGAGGTCATCGGGGGTCAGTTTGTAGAACCGCATCGCCTCGCCCACGGATTGACCGGACAGGTTCATGAAGGTTTCGGGCTTCAACAGCAGCACTTTTTCGTGGCCCAATCGCCCTTCGGTCAAGGCACCCTGAAACTTGCCACGCCACGGGGCGAACCCATGCTCCTCTGCTATGCCGTCCAGCGCCATGAAACCGATATTGTGGCGGTTGCCCGCATATTTTGGGCCGGGGTTACCAAGCCCCACAAACATTTTCATCTTTGACCTTTCCTGCTGGACATCTTGCCCGCACAGCGGACATGTTGTGGCACCACCAAACTAAAGATCACCCACACGGGTTGCAATCACCCCAGCGTATCGTGATCGGAGATCCCGTTGCCCCGATATTCGATAGATGGAATAGACCTTGAGGTTCCTCAGCATTGCCTGAACGACGTCGAAGAGGTTCGTTTGCTGCACGGGGCCGTCGTGCTTGCTGGTGGTGTTTCAGCGACCGGTCGAGTGACGACCTGACGGGGCGACACAAAAAAAAGCGGGTCCCGCAGGACCCGCTTTGTCGTCGTCCTTGCAGACTGACTTACTCTTCCGACTTCATTTCGGTTGCTTCAACTTCGTCGGCTGCAACCTCTCCGGTCTCACCCTCGTCCTCATCTGCCGAACGCAGCGAGCTTGGGGCAGAGATGTTGGCGATCACGAAGTCACGGTCAACGGTGACTTTCGCGCCTTTCGGCAGGTCCACGTCTGAAATATGGATTACGTCACCGACTTCACGGCCAGACAGGTCGACAATGATCTGCTCAGGAATCTCACCTGCAAGAACATTCAGTTCGACTTCCGGGCGCACAACGGTCAGAACGCCACCTTTTTTCAGCCCGGGCGCTTTTTCTTCGTTGGTGAATTCAACGTGAATGAAAAGGCTGATCCGCGTGTTGCGGTGCAGACGCATCAGGTCAAGATGGGTCGGCAGGTCTTTCACGACATCGCGCTGCACGTTCCGGCAGATGACGCGCACGTCATCATGGCCATCGACCTTCAGGTTCCAAAGGGTCGAAAGGAAACGGCCAGCTTTCAGCTTTTTCAGCAGGTCGTTGAAGGGGATGTTGATCGGCAGAGGCTCTTCGCTGCTGCCATACACGATACCCGGTACCAAGCCTTCGCGGCGAGCTTGACGAGCGGCCCCCTTGCCTGTCCCCGTCCGTACCGTGGCCTCAAGATCAGGAATCTGTTTTGCCATGGAAATTCTCCAGTTTGTTGATGCGGGATTCCTCCAAGGGTGTAAGTCCCGCGGTTGAAGCCGTGCCTATAGACCGATGGCTGTCAAAAGAAAAGAGGTTTCTTGCCAAACTGCCCTGCGAAACGCTCTGCTCAAACCGCTTCCGCGCTTTCATCTGCTGCGCCTGCTTTTCTTTGTCTACCAAGGCTTCCGTCGCTGATTTTCGCCCGAATGCCAGACGAGCGTTCTGGACAACACTTTCACGGTCAGCCCGTGCGCGTGCAAGGTCGCAATTCAGCTTGGTTAACTCCCGTTCGACCCAGCGTTGCCAGGTTCCGTAATGCCCGCTGGTCAATGCAAGCGGGAAAGCGTCGCCCTGCTCGGATTCTGGCGCAGTATGAAGACGTTGACGCAGGTTAGAAATGTGCAACTCAAGCGTTTGAATGGCGCGGTTGTGCTGCGCGAGGGTTGCCATCGCCGCATCGTGTTGCAGGGCGGCCAGCTCAGCCAATTGGGTCAGCGGGCGTTTCATGCCTTGGTGCCAAATAAGCTGCGTGCCCGATTGCGCATCTTCTCGGCAAAACGGATCGCGGCAGCAACGGCTTGGTAATGGTCGGGCGGAATCTCGTCGCCGATGTCGACCGTGGCGTAAAGCGCACGTGCCGTGGGCGGGTCACTGTGGATTGGGACGCCGTGTTCGCTTGCTGTCTGGCGAATTCGAGCGGCCGTTTCATCAACGCCTTTCGCGACGCAAACTGGCGCGGCACCGGGCATCCGCGACCATTTCAGAGCCACGGCGTAATGGGTCGGGTTAACCACGACCACGTCAGCATCGGGCACGTCGGCAAGCATTTGGTTCATGGCGATGGCATAACCTTTTTGCCGTCGCTGTCCCTTCATGTGCGGATCGCCCTCACTCTGCTTGATTTCATCCATCAGATCCTTGTGGGACATGCGGTTCTTGCGCAAATGCTCCTGATACTGCCAGAAATAGTCGATACCGCCGAGGATCAGAGCGATCACAAGGACAAGCGCGAAAAACTCGACACACAGATCAAGCAGTACGACAATCGTCATTCCCCCGCTCAGCGACATGGTGGACAGGATCTCGGGCAGTTTCACCCAGATGAAAACACCCAGCACCAGCGTATAGATCGTCAGCTTCACAAAGCTTTTCGCAAACTCAAACAGGCCCGACCGCCCAAACTTGTTCTTTGCATTCGACAGAAGTGACAGGCGGTTCAGCTTCGGTTGGAGCTTTTCGGGCGCCACGATAAAGGTTCGCGTCGCGATGGCGAGCAGCAGGACCGCTGTTGCCGGGGCCAGAAACCAAGGCAAGAGGGGCTTCCCCAATCCCAGCAGAAGTGATGCGGAAAACGGTGTACCACCGCGAAAAACCTCGTCAGCGATCTGGTCTGATCGGGCCAGAATCGCGGTCAGCAATTCGCCCACACCTGTCAAGCTCGCGGCACCCAGCGAAGTCGCGATCAGCAGCAGCGCAAGGTATGACGTGGCGGTGTTCAGGTCGGCAGATCGAGCCACTTCCCCGCGTCGGCGTGCGTCGTCCAGTTTCTTCTGGGTTGGTTCGTGTTGCTTGCTGTCGTCGTCATCCGTGCCGGACATCACCGACCTCCGAATGGATCAGCAAGCATCGCCTCAAGCGCGGTCTGCCAGATGGGAAGCAGAAGGGGGGTGGTCAGCAACAGCAAGATCAAGCCGCCGGCGGTGATCGCGGGCGCGCCAACAAACGCCACCATCAGCTGAGGCATCGCCCTGTTGATGACGCCAAGCGCGACATTGTAAAGCAAAGACGCTATGACAAATGGGGCGGCCAGTGAAAAGGCCAATGAAAAGGCTCTTGCGATCTGGGCAATCCCCCAATTCGTGAACACCTGTGCGTCGGGCAACTGTCCGATTGGAAAGACGTGATAGGTTTGGATCAGGCCCGTTGCCAGTTTGACATGCAGGCCGAGCATCACTGCCAGCGCCAAGCCAGCGACGACCAGAACATGGCCAATCGCGGGTTGCGGATCGGTATTCGCCCCCCCCATCAATTGCGCCAGAGATGTCGATTGCGCTGCAATGCTGCCCGCAATCTGAAGCGCCATGATCATCAAACGAATGGCTATGCCGAACCCCAATCCGATCACCGGTTCCGACGCGTAGTAGAGCGGCTGAAGCGGTGGCGCAGATCCGGCGTCGGCGATGACGACCGGCGCGACGATCATGGTGAAGGCGAATGTCAGAAACAATCGCACCCTTACGGGCACCGATTTTTCACCGAAAGCAGGCAGGACGGCCATTGCCGCTCCTACCCTTAAAAAAACCACCAAACCCTGCTGTACGAGCAGCGGCCCCAAGGTTGAGATTTGGTCCAGCGCAGCGATCATGCCGGGATCATCCCGACCAATGATGGTTTGGCTTCCGTCCCGATTTCTTCGAATGACAGAACGGGGTTTGCTATTCCCTTGGCGGACAGCACGGTTTTTAGAAACCGTCGTCGCCGGGAAGACGTCACGACGCCGGGGTATATCCCGTTCTCGCCGGCCCGTGCGATCTTGTCTGCAACGGAATTTGCCAGCCGGTTGAATTCTTCCGGGGGCAACGCCACATCGCTGCCGGTGTCGCTGTCAAGCTGGTGGGATTGAAACGTGGCCTCCCACTCTGGGGCAAGCTGGACAAGCGGTACAGTCCCATCATCGCGTTTCAGCTCCGCGATCAGCTGGAACCCCAAACGCTGACGAACATATTCGCAAATGGTGTCGGGTGCGGCGAATACAGGGCGTGCTTCCGCGATGCTTTCGATGATCAGGGGCAGGTTGCGGATCGAGACACGTTCTTCCAACAACAGGCGCAGCACGGCATGAAGCAGGTCAAGCGGCACTTTTTCCGGCACGAGTTCGTCCAGCATGCGGCGGTTGGCGTCGGCCCGGTCCGCGTCGGACAGGTTTACAAACTCGTCCAACAATCGGCGCAGTGCTTTGAACCCAAGAAGGCGCGGAAAGTTGCGTTTCATGACCTCCAGCAAATGGGTGGCCAGAACTTCGGTTGGCGCAATGACCGCGCAGCCTGACAATGCGGCTTCCTCCTGCTGGTCGGGGCTGATCCAACGGGCTGGCGCGCCATAGACCGGTTCTTTCACGTCGTCGCCATCGGGAAGGGTGTCGTCTGGGCCGGATAAGATGACCAGCGCGCGGTGTGCCTGCAGAATATTGCGCGCCTGTTCGACCCCTTGAATTCTGATTGCATAGGTGCCAGCGGGTAGTGCGCTGTTATCTGTCAGCCGGATCTCGGGCAGGATCAAGCCGAAAGTGCTGGCAATGTGATTTCGAATGCTGGCGATGCGGGCATCCAGACCCGTGGCAGGGTCAAGGACCATCGACACCAGATCAGGCGCAAACTCGACATGTATGTCGTCCAGATCGAGGACGTCGCCAAGGCTCTCAACCGGCGGGGCAACATCGGTATCGGATGGGGTGGCGGTCACCTCTCGGGCTTCCTCAAGCTGAAATTGATACCCCTTCCAGGCAGCCACGCCCAAGGCCGCCGCACCGAGAATGAAGGGAACGAAAGGCAGGCCGGGCACCAGACCGAACAGGGCCATCAACACTGCCACAGTGGCCAATGCGGACGGATATCGGCCAAGTTGCGAGAACAGGGCCAGATCTGTCGATCCGGATGTTCCGCCACGCGCCAGAAGCAACGCTGAGGCGATCGAGATGATCACAGCTGGTATCTGCGTGACCAGCCCGTCACCGACCGTCAGGATGGCATAGGTCTGGAACGCGTGTGCGATTTGCATGTCGTGTACCACCACGCCGATGATCAGGCCCATCACCAAATTCAGGAATGTGATCAACAACCCCGCCACAGCGTCACCCTTCACGAACTTCGATGCGCCATCCAATGACCCGAAGAATGTGGTTTCCGCCTGGTCCCTCTCGCGTCGGGTTTTGGCTTCAGCGTGGTCGATTGCACCTGCGGACATGTCGCTGTCGATGGCCAGTTGCTTGCCTGGCATCCCGTCCAATGCAAAGCGCGCGCCCACTTCGGCCATCCGCGCCGCGCCCTTGGTGATGACGATGAAGTTGACAATCAGCAGCACGCAAAACACCACGAGGCCGAGCAGAATGCTGCCGCCCATAACGAAACTGGCAAAGCCTTCGATCACGCTGCCCGCGGCCGAGGTGCCGGTGTGGCCCTGCCCAATGATGAGCTTCGTTGAAGAGACATTCAACGACAGGCGCAGCATCAGAGAGGCCAGAAGCACAGTCGGAAAGGCTGAAAAATCCAGTGGCCGCTCGATGAAAAGTGTGACCGTAAACATCAAGATTGCGAGCGCAAATGACGAGGCAAGACCCACATCCAACACCCATGCAGGCATCGGCAGGATCATCATGACGATGATTGCCATCAAGACCAATGCGAGCAGGATCGTGGGACGAAAGATGTCTTTGACCGTCAGCATTGGCCGACTTTCACGATGATGCCAGACCCGACTGGGTGGTTTAGAGCGATGGGGCAGGGAGCCAGTTTGGCCACGCGGTTAGGTTCGCCGTGCGTGCCGCCCGTTCTGACCGGCCCGCAGTTTCTGAACGCCCTTATCACGGACGTCACATTTACGGTGCCACGCCAGTATCGACGCAAAGGATTGTCATGCTGAATAGGTCTGGGCATTAGGTCGCAGGTCCTGCTTTTGTCTGATGCCCAAACTACTCCGCCATGCTTAACAAGCGGTAACTGTAGCTGCACTTATGGTGTGTCCGTGGATTGCAAGGCATCCTGAATGCGGGCGCGGACCGCCTTGCTGTCGTTGATCATCCCTTCAAAAGCCTCAAGAGAGATTTCGGGTGCCGGATCGCCCGCAATGTCGTTCGGTAGTAACGCGACCGGTGTGGTGGGCGTGGTTACCTGTTCGGTTGCCACCAAGGCGGCTTCTCGCATTTTCTGCGATTCAGCGTCATTCAATCCACTAAGATAACCAAGCGCGACCTTTGCCTGCCCCTCTGACAAAGCAGCTTTGGCAATCAGCACGCGGGCTGCACGTCCTGGCGGGGCAGGCTGGTTGACCAGTATTTCCTTTGCTGCCGCTGCAAATCCCAGGTTGAGCAACCTGTTGGCAACAGATATCCGAGTTGCTTCTTCGGCGTCCGCCCAGATAGGCTGTCCGATGGTGTTGCGAAGAAAAATACCATCGGCACCGGACTCGCTCAGCGCAAGGCCGAATTCGTTCAGGATTTGAAGGTGGCGGCCATCCTCTCGGTCCGGGAACAGATCAAACTTGCGCATATTTGCCCGGGCCTCGTTGAAACGTGCAGCGTGGATCAATCCCCGGATTTCGGCAATCGCCAGATCGTCTCCCATCGCAGATGTTTTGTGCTCGTGCGCCAGTGAACTGAGAAGCTCCAGCGTTCGGTCTGGAATACCCGATTGCGTTTCAATGTGGTTGTCGATCAGCAACAGAACCGCATCGACCGCATTCTGATCGTCACTTTCAACGATTTTAACAAGCTGTTCACGACCCTCGCGACCGGATCCGGTTTTCAACAACAACTGAGCATCTGCGAGTGTGTTCTCGGTGCGGAGCGTTTCGATACCCCGTTGGCTGATACGATTGATCTCGATCGACGTATCGGTATCGCCGATGGCAAGAAATTTTCGCATCACCATCGGCCCAAGATGGATACGAAGGTGTCGTGGTAGGATCGAGAATTCGGAAATCACCGCAGCGGTGTTGATGGGATAATCGCGGGGCAGGCGAGGTTGCGAAAGCACGGCCCAAAGGGCAACCGGCCCATCACACGCCAGCTGTGCTGTCATGTGCGCGTATCTTGTCGCAGTGCCTGTTTCAACAATCTCTGCCATCAGTTGCAGATCCTCTGCGTTTTGCAAAATGCCCCCGTAGCTGGCCAAATAAGATTGCGCCTCGGCTCCCAGCGTGAGGTAAATCTGATGCTGTATGAAAGACCGGAGGGTGTCAGAATCCAACTTGTCTAGCTCGGTTGTCAGGCTGGTCTTGTGTGTCGTGAAATCAAGAGCTTCACTATCGCCTCCACCCCAGGTGGCGATTGCAAAGGACTGCGCCGGAAGGCAAGCCGTGTCGGTATCGGGCACACGGGACGGTGCCGTTGATCGGCCAATATCTCGGTCGATCGAGGTTTGGATACGAATATGATCTGTGGTTGGCGGAGGGATTGTTATAGGTGCTTGATCTTCATCTGTTGCGGGTGGATCCGTCGGGGCAGGCGGATTTTCTTTATTTTCCGAAGGCGATGCAGCGGGTATGGAGGGCGTGTCGACAAGCCCTTGCGCTGCGGCCCGCGCTAACTGCTCCAGCAGACCATTCTCGTTGAGCATTAGTGATTGCGTTGGGGCGGGACTGGAAGACGCAGGATCAATCGCACCATTTTGAGGGGGTGACCCAAGCATCTCAGGGGCCACGTCGTCGTCAGAGGCCACAGCGATGGGAAGACCGCGCCGCGCGCTCTGTGCACTGGCCTGGTTGTGTTTTTCCCCATCGTCAGAGACAGATTGCCCAAGCCGGATCGGAAGCGGTTCCAGCGCCTCGGGGGGGTCGACGATGTCAATCACGAACTGCCCGCCTGGCAGCGTTTGCGTCATCGCATCACAGGGGCAATCGAGGACAATATCCAATGCGCCCCCAGCAGCAGATGTTAGATCGGCAATCCGGTCGCGCGGGATCATATCGAAAACACCCGTGACCCTGAACCGATCCTCGTTGTTCCCGGTTGTCACTTGAAAGCCGCGCTCACTCCGGGTCAGTTTCGGCTTGTCGGACAGATCTGTGTACACAACCAGGCGCGAAAAATTCGGATGCTCACCCGATTTAACCGCGATGTTCTTGGCTGACAGGATTGTTGGAAAGAAGATCAGCAGACAGAACAACTTGAGCAGAGGGCGCATCAAGCCACCTGCTTGACCTCTTTCAAGGCCTCCTCAAGCTCGGTGAAACTGGGGCGGTGGTGGCCCGGTGTGTTCTGACGACCAACCTCGATGCAGATATTGACGGAATGATTGTATAGGTTGGCGACCAGCACCTCGCGGATCAATTGATAGAAATGGGCATCCTCCTCGACCACGGTTTTAACCTTCGCGGAGAATGGCCCGACCAGTCCGTAAGCCAGAAACACACCCAGAAAAGTCCCAACCAGTGCCCCGCCGATCATTTTTCCCAAGATTTCTGGCGGCTGGTCAATCGATCCCATCGTTTTGATGACGCCCAGCACGGCTGCGACAATTCCAAGGGCGGGCAAACCGTCCGCGACCGTTTGCAAGGCGTGACTGGAATGCAGTGCGTGATGCAGATTGGCGTCCATCCGCTTTTCAAGAACTTCCTCAACCTGGTGGGGGTCATCGTAGTTCATGCTTGCCGAGCGCAACGTGTCACAGATCAGGTCCAAAGCCTCGTGATCTGCCAGGATTTTTGGGTAACGTGCGAAGATGGGGCTGTCCGGTGGATTTTCGATATGCTCTTCCAGGGCGACAGCGTTCTGCCTGGCCTGCCGGATCAGCTCGAACAAAAGGCACAAAAGATCACGGTAGTCGTCGGGCTGCCACTTAGGGCCTTTGAACACCTTTCCAACGTCTTTCAATGTATGCTTGATCGCAGCCATATCATTGGAGATTACGAACGCTCCGGCAGCGGCGCCCCCGATCATGGTGAATTCGAATGGTAGGGATTTCAGGATGATCCCCATTTTGCCACCCGCGGCCAGGTAGCCACCGAACACCATAACGAAGATCAATGCGATCCCTACAAAGCCGATCATCTTGTGCCTCCTGAACTGGTTACCGAGTTGTCAGACGTTCATTGCACATAGGGATTAACAAACCGTCGCCGTTTCCTAGTTTGTGGGCGCGTCTGAGTTGCGACCGGCAAACACCACGCTGATCGCGTACGCGGATTGTGGATCGAGACCGGCCATGATTTGCGCGGCGATGGACGGCTTCATGCGGGACAAAAACCCGACGGCAAATTCCGGATCCATAGCTTCGAACAGGGGAATCGCTTGTTTGGGCTTCATGTTTTCGTAAAGGGTGGTGAGGCGCGCCAGATCGTCAGACGCAGCTGTTTTGGTTGCGGCCATTGTGGCTGCAAGTGCGTTTTCCGCGGCCACGAGTGCCTTTACGTTATCCTCCAGCGTGGTTTCGGCTTCCGACAAAATCCTGAGCCGTTTGTCCAATGCAGTCTCGTTCTCGATCAGCTTTTGCTCGCGCGCTTGGAGTGCCGCAAGAACGGCCTCGATATCCGCTTCAGAGGTGCAGTTGGCAGGTTCGCCGTGACTGGCTGATGTACCGCGCAGAAGGTCATTCACGTCATCTGCAATCGCCATGCCAAACCCACCCAATCGAACAAGCCCAGAGGTGCCAAGCAGCAGCGCCAGCGCGATCAGAATATGCCTGCTCAAGCGACGACGGCGCGGTTTTCTTCGTCTTGACTGTGCCCCCATCATTCTGCCGCCTTCATTAAACGGTGGCTCACAAACAGTGGCGCAGCATCGGTATCGTGGACCGTGGTCTGCGGTCTGTCCTGCGGCGGGAGATCCTCGGGCTGGTGTTTGCCCGGTGCTTGTCCATGGGCGTCGTCAGGTAAGTCATGAAGACTTGCCATCATCAGTTCCAGCTTCTGCGCCGATGCTTCGGCACGTTCCGTCAGGTCAGTCAAAACAACTGCGCTTTCGCCTGCGGCGTCTCGTGCGCTGTTCAGCATCGTTGTCATATCGTCAACCTGAGCCGAAAGAACCGCCACCGCGCCGCCCATACCATTCTGCAGGTTGTTAAACCGGCGTAAACGTCGCGACAAAACCATGCAGTAGATGGCAGCGCCGATCGCGCCGATGCCCAGCATGATGTCAGCGAGAATATCCATGCTCATGCCTCCTTCTCAGTTCAGAACGAATTCAAGGATCAGAAGGTCACGCACCCGCCCTTCGCCCGTGACAAGCTGCACACGCCGCAACATCTGTGCGCGCAGTTCGATCAGCGCTGTTGGATCTTCAAGCATTGCGACATCAACTGCACGAAGATAGGCGTTGAGCACGTCGATGACGCGGGGCAGAACGTGGCTGACGTCCGGTTCATGGCCCGGCACAACCTCCAATGACCCACGAAACCGAAGGTGACGACTGTCACCCGAAGAGCCGAGCGAAACGACCAATGGGTCCAATTCGACAAAGGCCACGGCGGGCAGGTCAACGACAGGCCCAGCCTGATCGGGTGCGTCTTTCTCGGCCTTTGGGCCGCCGATCAACCCCGAATAGGTGGTAAAAAAACCGCCGCCACCCAGGGCAATCGCCAGAATCAAACCGAGTATGGCTCCCAGCCGGGACTTCTTATCTGTCGGTGCGCCGGCGACGTCTGCGGTCGGGGTGGTGTCGGTCATGTGAGCATCCAAAGAATTTCGTTCGATTCGTTATAAGCCGTTGCCCACTAACCAATTGTTAAGGGCGATCGGGGAAAACTGCGGAATGTGAGGGGGCAGAAGCCCACTCGATTACAGGAGTCGTGTCTTGCAGCAGATCACCTCGATATGGATCAGTTTGGATATGCGGAAACGCATCATCGTGGTGGCGGCGACACTTGCGATGTTCGTCGCAGTGATCGGCTTGTCCCGCATGGCGACGACCAGTCAGATGACATTGCTGTATGCGGGCCTGGAAAGCGGCGCTGCGGGGGATGTCGTCAAGGCGCTTGAGGCGCGCGGCGTAGCCTATGAAGTGCGTGGGGGGTCGATCTTTGTCGACACCGCTCAGCGTGACAGTTTGCGGATGACGTTGGCCAGTGAAGGGCTGCCGGCCAATGGCGGCAAAGGGTACGAGCTGCTGGATGGCCTGAGCGGGTTTGGCACGACGTCGCAAATGTTCGATGCCGCATATTGGCGCGCGAAAGAGGGAGAGCTGGCGCGCACGATCGTGGCCAGCCCGTTGATTCAAAATGCCCGTGTTCACATCGCAAACACAGCGACCCAGATGTTTCGCCAGCGCAACCAGCCAACGGCCTCGGTAACTGTAACCACGGCCAGTGGTGCGTTGCCGGGCGCGCAGGCCAAAGCACTGAAATTTCTTGTGGCCTCGGCAGTGCCCGGGCTGCTGCCGGAACGCGTTTCAATCATCGACAGCCGCGGTGGACTGATTGCGGGTGGGGATGAGCCATCGGATCATCCCGGCCTTGCGTCGGATCGTGCGATGGTGCTGAAACAGAACGTTGAACGCCTTCTGGAGGCGCGTGTCGGCTTTGGGAATGCGGTGGTTGAACTCAATCTTGAAACCGTGACGGAACAGGAAAGCCTGCGGGAACGCCGGTTTGATCCAGAAACCCGCGTCGCGGTGTCGACTGACACGCTTGAGACGTCGAACTCCGCCAAGGACAGCGAGGGTGCAGGTGTAACCGTGGCATCAAACCTGCCAGACGGGGACGCGGCAAGCGGTGGAAATTCGTCCTCGAACACCTCTGAGACGCGCGAGCGGATCAATTACGAGGTGTCCGAGACCACCCGCGAGATCGTGACAACTCCGGGTGCGATCAAGCGGTTGACTGTGGCCGTGCTGATTGACGGGATCAGAACGACAGACGATGCCGGTAACGAGGTCTGGAGTGCCCGAAGTGCAGAAGAGATCGCGAGCCTGCGCGAACTTGTTGCGGGCGCGGTCGGTTTCGACGAGGCGCGCGGCGATCTGATCACCATCAAATCGTTGGAATTTGAACCCGTGCCGGCGTTGGGCACCGCGCCCACCAACGGTTTTCTGTCGGGTGTGGCCATTGATGTGATGGCTCTGGTCAAGATCGTTGTGCTTGCAGCGGTCGCCTTGATCCTAGGGCTGTTCGTGCTGCGGCCCATTTTCGCCGCGCGCGCCACCGAGGTTGCAGGCGAGCGGATTGATCCGGCAACCCTGCCGGAAATGGCGTCAATCGCGCCACCCCCCTCCGCGGCGACAGACACCATGGATGCGTCCACCCTTCCCGCTGTCATCAACACACCCAGAATGGGCGAGATTGTCGATTCAGGATCACCAGAACTGACGGACCCTGATCCGGTGGAGCGGTTGCGCAATCTGATCGCGGAACGGCAGTCCGATACCGTCGAAATCCTTCGTGGCTGGATGGAAGAAGATGAAGAGCTTGCCCGATGAACAAACCCGTCGCCCTGGAAGATTTTGAGCAATCAGACCTGTCTGTTTCAAGCTCCGGAACGCGTTCCGTCGACGAGGCCGAGCTCGAGACCATTCGATTGACCGCGTATGAGTCTGGGTATCGCGCTGGCTGGGATGACGCCCTGAACGAAGTCGATGACAACAAGGATCGCATCGAAGCAGAGTTTGCCCGCAATCTGGAAGACCTTGGTTTCACCTTCCATGAAGCCCGGAGCCATGTTCTTGGATCGCTTGAACCCCTTTTGCGCACAATCGTTGATACGCTGTTGCCCGAAGTCATGCGCGATGCGCTGGGACAAGTCATCAACGACGAGATTATGCCGTTGGCCGAGCAAGCCGCAGATACGCCGATCGAGGTGCGTGTCTCCACCGGCAGTCGGCAGGTTCTGGATCACCTGATGGATCGCGTGACCGCAACGCCTTTGCAGGTGTTCGAAGATGACACGCTGCCGGACGGTCAGGTGTTCCTTCGGTCGGCATCATCGGAACGCTGCATTGACCTGACGTCCGCTCTGGCACGGATCAAGAGAGCGGTGACGGCGCTGTATGAAATCAATGAAAAGGCTTTTGAACATGGATGACGCCCAAACCCCCACTGATCCAAACAATGCCGCAAACCCTTTCGTGCAAGTCCCGATCGAAATCACAATCTCGGTTGGTCGTGCGCGCCCCACGGTAAAAGAGCTTTTGCAACTGGCACGGAATACCGTTTTGCCGCTGGACAAGCGGATCGAAGATCCGGTCGAACTTTATGTTGGTGACAAACTGATTGCGCGTGGCGAGCTGGAAGAGATGGACGGAGACCCACAGGGGCGTCTGGCAGTCCGTTTGACCGAAGTTGCAGACCTGAAATCCGGCCTATGACGCGGTTTCGGATTGGACGTGCAGGACCGTGTCATGTGGTTGGAGTTCTCGCTGCGGCGCTATTGATCTGCACATCAGGAATGGCCAGCGCACAGGACATCACGCTTTCGCTTGGGAACGAAGGGTCGCTGGCGACCCGGACCATTCAGGTGTTTGTGCTGGTCACGCTGCTGAGCCTTGTGCCCGGGCTTGCCGTTATGGTGACCTGTTTCCCCTTTATCGTGACAGTCCTGTCCATTCTGCGCCAAGCCATCGGCTTGCAACAATCCCCACCGAACATGTTGATCGTGAGCCTCGCGCTGTTCTTGACCTATTTCATCATGGAACCGGTGTTCATCGAAGCATGGGCGCAAGGCGGACAGCCATTCTCTGACGGGGCTTTGGATCTTGAACCAGCCTTCTTGGCGGCGGTGGACCCGTTTCGCGTCTTTATGGCGGCGCGCATCGATCCCGAGACGTTCTCTCATCTTGCCGGGTTGCGCGAACAGACAGCGGAAATTGCCATCGGCAACGAGGCACCTTTGTCGCTGCTGGTGCCGTCATTCCTGTTGTCAGAGATCGAACGCGCCTTCGAGATCGGATTTCTGGTGTTCCTGCCATTCCTTGTCATCGACCTCGTGGTTGCCGCGATCCTGATGTCGATGGGCATGATGATGGTGCCGCCAGCCATCGTATCCTTGCCGTTCAAACTGGCGTTCTTCGTCGTGGCGGACGGCTGGACACTGATCTCGGGTGCGCTGGTCAGAAGTTATTTCTGACCAGAGCGCACCAAAAGATTTCTATTCCCAGTCGCCCGAGAAGCCCTTGGGAACACGCAGAATGGATCGATCAACCGTGTTGATATCCGTGTGTCCGCAGAACGCCATCGAGATATCCATTTCCTTGTGGATCACCTCAAGCGCTTTGGTCACGCCTTCTTCACCCATCGCACCCAGCCCATAGGTATAGGCGCGCCCGATATAGGTGCCTTTGGCACCCATCGCGACCGCCTTCAACGCGTCCTGGCCTGACCGAATGCCGCTGTCCAGATGTACCTCGATCTTGTCTCCAACCGCATCAAGCACCGAGGGTAGGGCGCGAATTGAGCTGAGCGCCCCGTCCAGCTGCCGACCGCCATGATTGGAAACGACGATGGCGTCCGCTCCCGCATTCATTGCGTGCACCGCGTCTTCCGGTTCCATAATGCCTTTGACGATGATCGGCCCGCCCCACATTTTCTTGAACTGCCGAATGCGATCCCAATTGAGTGACGGATCAAAGGCTTCGGCTGTCCAGGTGCTGAGTGATGACGGATCGGTCACGCCCTTCGCGTGGCCCACAATGTTGCCGAAGAATCGCCGTTTGGTGCCCAGCATCCCAAGGCCCCATTGCACCTTGGTCATCATGTTGGCAATGGATGCGGGGGTCAGCTTGGGCGGGGCAGAGAGACCGTTTTTCAGATCCTTGTGACGCTGGCCCAGAACTTGCAGATCCACCGTGATCACGATGGCCGGGCATTTGGCGGCGCGGGCACGGTCAAACAGCCGCTGCATGTAATTGTCGTCTTTCAGGGTATAGACCTGAAACCAGAAGGGGGTGTTGGTGTGTTCGGCCACATCCTCGATCGAACAGATGGACATGGTCGACAACGTATAGGGCACGCCGAACTTTTCGGCGGCGCGGGCGGCCTTGATCTCGCCATCCGCGCATTGCATGCCGGTCAGCCCGACCGGGGCCAGGGCCACCGGCATCGCCACATCCTGACCGAACATGGTTGATCGGGTGGACCGGTTGTCCATGTCCACCGCGACGCGCTGGCGAAAATAGAGCTTGTCGAAATCAGAGCTGTTTTCGCGGAAAGTTTGCTCGGACCAGCTGCCGCTTTCAGCATAGTCATAGAACATCCTTGGCACCCTTCGGGCGTAAATGCGGCGAAGGTCTTCGATCTCGGTGATGACTGGCATAGTGAGCTCCGGAAAAATTGGTAAAGTTTTATTACCAGTTTTTTGGGCCCTATGCAATCGCCCCTTTTTTGTCTGCAAGCTGCACATGTGTGAGCGAATGCCGAGACTGTTGCGTTTTCATCGCGCCCGAATCCGGCGGACGATTGCAAAGACAAACTTCTTAACAAAGCGAATCACCCATGCTAGCTTTGGCGTAATAAAAAATAAAAATGGCAGGTTAACGGGCATGGAAACGGGCTTTAACGGCACGTTTGTCATCTCATGGTCGCAGACAGAAGTAGACGGAATGCCGGGTGCACCGGTGACGTCGCTTGGCGTGGGATCAAATTGGCGCTGGACGGGAACACCGTTGCGCGTCGACGGACCACGTGAGCTTCGCGATCTCGAGAGCGCAAGCGGAGAGCAGGACCAGCGCAGGCGTGCAGCGCACAGTGTGTATAAACTGGTCGGGGCAGCGATCGACCCCTCACGACCCCTTGGGTCTCATTCGGTCGACAGCCATCAATTGAATATGGGGTTCGAGGTCACGGACGGCCACGCAAGTTATGTTGCGACCCTGATCGATGGGGCGGATGATCAGGTTCTTCTGATGTTCGCGGGTGAAATGCCCCCGGAGAATACAGATTTCTGGGTGGTGCGTGCCAGTATGCGGCCGACACCGAATAATCAGCTGATTGAACAGCCGGCGGGTGTCATTTGCTTTGCCCCCAACACGCGGTTGCGCACCCATTCTGGTGAAGTCTGCGTGGAAGATCTTCGTGAAGGTGACGAGCTGCAAACCCGCGACAACGGTACGCAGAAAGTGCTTTGGATCGGCACGAAACGCATCACCGGCGCGCGCATGTTTGCGATGCCGGAACTGCGTCCGATCCGATTGCGGGCAGGCGCCATCCGTTCTGGCCAGCCGGATGCCGATTTGATCGTGTCGGGTCAGCATCAGATTTTGCTGAACGGCAAACGCGCGCAAGAACTGTTCAACGAGAACGAGGTTCTGATATCAGCGCGCGATCTGGTGGATGAGCGTCGTGTGGTGGTTGACTACACCATCCGCGAAATCACCTATTACCACGTGCTTCTGGAAAACCACGAGGTCGTCTGGGCCAACGGCGTACCAGCGGAAAGCTTCCATCCAGCAAATGCGGATCTGGACACATTGGATCCCGATCAACGCAACCGATTGGTCGAGATGTTCCCGCAGTTGGATTTCGATCCCATGGCCTATGGCGGTTTTGCCCGTCGCAGCCTGAACCGGGGCGAAGCCGCGATATTGCGCGGAGAAATCGCCTGACACCGCTTTCGGGGCGTTGACACCACCACTCACGGCGCTATAAGCCCCAAATCCGGTCCCGCAAGGGGCCGGTTTTCATTGGTGTTGGTGGCCCCCGCAAGGGGATGCCTGTCGGGCTTCGGCCAAAGGACAACGCCCTTCGACAACTTAGAAGGAGATCAGCCGTGACCAAACGCACCGCTGCCAAGTACAAAATTGATCGCCGCATGGGCGAAAACATCTGGGGTCGCCCCAAATCGCCGGTGAACCGCCGCGAATACGGCCCCGGCCAGCACGGCCAGCGCCGCAAGGGCAAACTGTCGGACTTCGGTCTGCAGCTGCGCGCCAAGCAGAAGCTGAAAGGCTACTATGGCGACCTGACCGAGAAACAGTTCCGTCGGATCTATGGCGAAGCCGAGCGTGTCAAAGGCGACACCGGTGAAAACCTGATCGGCCTGCTGGAGCGCCGTCTGGACGCTGTTGTGTACCGCGCCAAGTTCGTGCCGACTGTTTTCGCGGCCCGCCAGTTCGTGAACCACGGCCATGTGCGCGTGAACGGCAAGAAAGTGAACATCCCGTCCTATCGCGTGCAAGAAGGCGACGTGATCGAAGTGCGTGACCGTTCGAAGCAAATGGCCGCCGTTCTTGAAGCCATCCAGCTGCCCGAGCGTGATGTGCCGGACTATCTGGACGTAGACCATTCGAAACTGACCGCCACTTTCACCCGGACGCCCGGCCTGTCGGACGTGCCTTATCCGGTCGTGATGGAACCGAACCTGGTCGTCGAATTCTACGCGAAGAACTAAGCACAGCTTAAAAATCGCAAGGTTTTGGAACCCGCCCAGGTCATTGGGCGGGTTTTTTCGTGCCTCTTGCAGATGCAGCGAAGCCTCAGGCCCGGCGCACATTCTCTATAACGGCGCATTCGCTCTTTCTTGGGTGCGCCGACCCCTGTAAATCACCTCCTAGGGGGGAGTACCAAGATGACAAAGATCGAACCTCAACCGGGGATCATGCGGATCAAGCCCTATGTGGGCGGTGCGTCCAGCGTCGATGGCGTGGCGAACGTGATCAAGCTCAGCTCGAACGAAAACCCGTTCGGGCCAAGCCCGGATGCCATCGAAGCCTTCCAGCGGGCGGGGCACGAGCTGCATCGCTATCCCAACACCGACCATGCGTCCCTGCGCGCGGCCATCGGTGCGCTTCACAAGCTTGATCCAGCGCGGATCATCTGCGGTGTCGGATCGGACGAGGTCATCACCTTCCTGTGCCAGTGTTATTCAGGTCCAGGGACCGAGGTGATCTATACCGAACATGGCTTTTCCATGTACAAGATTTCGGCCCTGGCGGCGGGAGCCACGCCGGTGAAGGTGCCCGAACGTGAACGGATGGTCGATGTCGACGAAATCTTGAAAGCCGTCACAGAACAGACCAGCCTTGTCTTCGTGACCAATCCGGGCAACCCGACAGGCACCATGGTCAGCCAGGCTGAACTGGCGCGACTGGCGCGCGAGTTGCCGGATCATGTGCTGTTGGTTCTGGATGGGGCCTATGTTGAATATGTCGACGGGTTCGATGGTGGGGCGCGTCTGGTCGATAAATACGACAACGTGTTCATGACGCGGACATTCTCGAAGATGTATGGTCTTGGCGGTCTGCGGATCGGCTGGGGCTATGGTGCCCCCGATGTGATTGACGTGCTGAACCGTGTGCGGGGGCCGTTTAACCTGTCGATGGCGCAACAAGATGCCGCCGAGGCTGCCTTGCACGACCGCGATCACGTCGCCCGCTGCCTGTCGGAAAACACGCGGCTGCGGTCATGGCTGGCCGAGGCATTGGCCGAGCTGGGCGTGCCCTCTGACACCTCGTGTGCCAACTTCATTCTGGCCCGCTTTGCCAGCGCAGACGAAGCCGCAGACTGTGACACGTTTCTTCAGGAACAGGGCATCATCGTGCGCATGGTGGCCGGTTATGGCCTGCCGCATTGCCTGCGCATCACCATCGGGGATGAAGCCTCTTGTCGGCGGGTGGCGCATATGATCGGGAAGTTCAAGGGCGGTCCGCCGGGGTCGAAGCTGATGCTGCTTGATGAAGACAGGTTGGATGATGAGGCCGCGACATGACTGTCCTCTACAACCGCGTCGCCCTGATCGGGCTTGGCCTGATCGCATCGTCCATGGCTCATGCCATGCGTCGCGCCGGGCTGGCGGGTGAAATTGTCGGCACCGCGCGTTCGGCGGAAACACGCGATGTCGCCCGCGACCTCGGTTTTTGTGATCGTATCGTCGATACTGCTTCCGAAGCAGTGGACGGCGCAGATCTGATCGTTCTGGCCGTCCCGGTTGGCGCGATGGGTGCGGTTGCGGCCGAGATTGGCGCGCATCTGCAATCCGGGGCGACGGTGACAGATGTCGGATCCGTCAAGCGCGCGGTGATCGAGGCGGTTGCGCCACATCTGCCGGATCATGTGCATTTCATACCCGGCCACCCATTGGCAGGGACGGAGCATAGTGGTCCCCGGTCTGGATTTGCGGAACTTTTCGACAATCGCTGGTGCATCCTGATCCCCAACGGTGCAGACGAGGCGGCGACCGAGCGGCTTATCAGTTTGTGGAAGGGCATGGGATCGAATGTCGAGGTTATGGATGCCGATCACCACGATCTGGTGTTGTCCGTGACCAGCCACACCCCGCACCTGATCGCTTACACAATGGTTGGTGTCGCCGACGACCTGTCGCGTGTCACAGATAGCGAAGTCATCAAGTACTCAGCGGCAGGTTTTCGCGACTTTACGCGCATTGCGGCATCGGACCCGACCATGTGGCGCGATGTGTTTTTAGCCAACAAAGACGCCACGTTAGAGATCCTTGGCCGATTCACGGAAGAGCTGTTTGCCCTGCAACGCGCCATCCGTATCGGGGATGGCGATGCCTTGTTCGACTATTTCACTCGAACCCGCGCGATCCGTCGTGGTATCATCGAAGCAGGGCAGGATACGGATGCGCCCGATTTCGGTCGGAGTGGAAAACATGATTGATCCTGTCCGCGGGCGTGTGTGAAGGAGTGTTGATGATCGCAGGATATTTCAGGCCATGGATATTGCAGTCTGTTGCAATGGGCACCCTGTTGGGATGTGGCCTTGGCCTGTCGGCGCTCGCCTCGGCGCCGGATACATCATCGCGTCCCGAGCCGCGGCCACATACAGTCACGGTGACGACGGTCACGTCGACCAGTAACGCTCCGTCAATGTCTGCACTCTCGCCGACGCCATTTGCTGTGATCAGGTCACTTCGGCCTCAGTTGCGACCAAAGGGGTTCGCGCGGAAAATCGCGGCGTCGACACCCAAACCCGTCAGTTCGGGCCGCCGCGGGCGCGTCTGCGGTGTGAACGAGATCAAGGGGCAGACAATATCTGCCATCCCGGGCAGGATCCGTGGGTGTGGGGTGTCGGACCCTGTGCGCGTGACCGAGGTGTCGGGCGTGAAGCTAAGCCAGCCTGCGGTGATGGACTGCACGACTGCGAAAGCCTTGAATAGTTGGGTGCGTGATGGGGTGTTTCCGGCGGTTGGGCGGCTTGGCGGTGGTCCCGCTTCGCTGCGCGTTGCAGCGCATTACGCCTGCCGCACACGAAACAACCAGCCGGGTGCAAAAGTCAGCGAACATGGGCGGGGGCGCGCCATCGATATCTCGGGTGTGACGCTTAAGAATGGCGCGACCATCACGGTTCTGAAAGGGTGGCATGATCCGGTCAAGGGTAAGGTCCTGAGAAAGATGCACAAAGCAGCCTGCGGCCCGTTCGGTACGGTGCTCGGCCCTAAATCAGATCGGTTTCACAAGGATCACCTGCATCTGGATACTGCGCGGTATCGCAGCGGATCCTATTGCCGGTGATGGCGGACTGATTGGGGGCGTTGCCCCCCTGCGCGTCCGCGCATTCCCCCCAGGATATTTTTGGCCAGAAGAAAACTAAGAGTGTGTCCGGGTCAGCGGATGCGGATCACCGGCGCCGTGCCGATCGGGATGGGGCCAAGAAACATGCGCCCGCCCGACAGGCGCAATGGCACGTCCAGCGTTTTGTCGTCCCCGGACAATCCCGCTACGAATTGCAGCGCACCGGTGACGGTTGAGACGAGTTCAGGGGCAAGGGCGCCCGACATGCGGGCAATCTCGATCATCTGGCGCCAATTGCGCGCTTTGATCGTGATGTTGCCTGTGGGGATGCCTTGAGCATCGACATCGACCGCGCCTGCCAGCCAAAGCTCCAACTCGCCCCATTTCGCCTTCAACTCGTTCAGGTCGAGACGCGAGACCTGTGGCCGTGCTTTTTCGATGGCGGTGCGATCCCAAGGTGCGGTGAAATCCACATTGGCTTTCAGGGTGACGCCTTCGAAAACAGGGGGCAGCAGGTCGTCCGCGTCCAGCGATTGCACGAAGGACGAGGCCGGGGTCAGGTTCACCGCTTCAAAGTGGATTTCGTGACGATTGTTGCCATCCTCCAACTGGCGGGTTGCCAGTTGGCCGCGCTCAAGCGCCGAAGTCCAGCCAGCGGTAGACGACATGGTGATGTCTGCCAGCACGATTGAACTGCGCTCCAGTGTCAGATCCGGCGTGGGGGACACCATGATCGATCCTTTTACATCGCTGCCCGCGATCTGGATACGCTGCTCGGGGGTAGCAATGACCTGCGTGCCGGGCCAGACCGCGATCACATGATGCGGTTTATAGGACAGGGCGAGGATCTGGAATTCAGGCGCCAGCCACGACAGGCCGGTATCGGGATCGGACAGCTCAAGGTCGGCGAAAATCGTGTCAAAACGATTGGGGAACCCGCGAGTTGAGATGTCAGCAGACTCGGCGACCCAGCCGTCGGTTTGCCGTTCCGCTACCCATGTCTTGAATGCGCGTTCGGTGGCACTTGCACCCATGTACCAGTATCCACCCCAAAGACCTGCCAATACCAAGGCAATCACGATCAATTTGCGCATCACTCTTTCCTCTTGCCGCTCTGCGTGCATATTGGCGTATGTAATGCGACAGGTGGCAAAGAGCGAGTGAAATGAGCGCACAGGATCTTTGGGTTTTTGGGTATGGTTCGTTGATGTGGAACCCAGGTTTCGATCATACCGACGCGGTCGTCGCCACGCTTCCCGGTTATCATCGCAGTTTCTGCATGCGGTCGATCCATCACCGCGGGACCGAGGATGCACCGGGCCTTGTGCTGGCGCTGGATCGGATGGAGGGCGCGCATTGCCAAGGGTTGGCGTTCCGGGCCTGTCCGAAAAGTCACGACAAAACCCTGGCCGAGCTGCGCGAACGCGAATTGATATCATCTGCTTATCTGGAAAAACGCTTGACCATTGTCCTTCAGGATGGGCGCGAGGTCGAGGCGGTGACATATGTGATTGACCCGGACCACGTTCAGTATTGCCAGATCGACCTTTCGGAACAGGCCCGGATCATTGCCCATGCGGTAGGCGGGCGCGGCCCGAATACCGAGTATCTTTACAACACCGCCGCGCATCTGGTCGAACTGGGGATCGAGGATCCGGACCTGAACTGGCTGTCGCAGACCGTGCGCGCAATGGTCGACGCTTAGCGCGCAGACAGGGCTTGGCACCTGCATCGCTTGCGCCTATCCTGTGCGCAACAACAATGGCGACAAGGAATATCCCGCATGGATCAGCAGGATCGCGGGACGCTGACTGCGCCCAAAAAACGAGGGGTCGAGCCGTCTTTCACCCACCCAATCCGCCAGATCTTCGTGATGCTGGTGGTGCTTGGGTTGGTCGGATTTGGCGTTTTCATTGCCCTTCCGCGTGTGCTGCCCGTTTTTCAGGCAAACCTGTATCTGAACGGATTTATCCTGTTCGTCTTCGTGATCGGTTTGCTGGCCTGTTTCTGGCAGGTCTGGCAGGTGTTTTCTTCTGTCGGATGGATCGAAGACTATGTGCAGGAAAGAAATGGGCACGATCCGGATCGTGCGCCGCGACTTCTTGCATCCCTTGCGGCACTTCTGCGATCTAACCGTGGGTCACATTTGCAGATCGGGGCAGCTTCGGCCCGGTCGATCCTTGACAGTATCGCGACCCGGATAGATGAAGCGCGCGATATCACGCGATACATCGTCAACCTGCTGATTTTCCTTGGCCTTCTGGGCACATTTTACGGATTGGCGACAACTGTTCCGGCCGTGGTGGAAACGATCCGGTCGCTTGCGCCGGGCGAAGGGGAAGGCGGCGTCGAAGTCTTCAACCGCCTGATGACGGGTTTGGAAGAGCAATTGGGCGGAATGGGCACCGCGTTTTCGTCCTCGCTTCTTGGGCTTGCCGGTTCTCTTGTCGTTGGTCTGTTGGAGCTGTTTGCAGGACATGGCCAGAACCGGTTCTACCGCGAGCTCGAGGAATGGTTGTCGACCATAACCAAGATCAGCTTCGCTGCCGGAGATGGCGAGGCCGATGGCGGCGATGCCGGGGCTTATCTTGGCGTTTTGGCCGAGCAGATCGAAGCGATGCAGTCGTTGTTTACCCACAGTGATGTTCAACGCACCATGTTGGATGACCGCTTGGCGCAATTGGCCGAAAAACTGGAAACCTTGTCGACGCACCTGGGACAAGACAACGGGCAGGGCGAGGCACTGACCCGGCTGGCCGAAGGGCAGGAACGGTTGATCAGCACCCTGCAGGCGCAACATGACGAAACCGATGCGGGGACCGATGCGGAAAGCCGGATGCGGCTGCGGTCGATCGACGTTCAGCTTTTGCGCATTCTGGAAGAAATGCAGGCAGGTCGGCAGGAAAGCCTTTCAGATCTGCGAAGCGACATGGCGACCTTGATCCATTCCATTCGCGTCGCTTCTGGTCAGGACGAGGCATAGACCATGGCCCTGACGCGTCGATCGGTGCAACGGATGAGCGGCTCGATCTGGCCGGGCTTCGTCGACGCGATGACGGCACTGCTTCTGGTCCTGATGTTCGTCTTGACGATCTTCATGATCGTGCAATTCATTCTTCGTGAAACGATTTCGGGGCAGGCGGACGAGCTGGATGAATTGTCCAGCCAGGTTGCCGGATTGGCTGATGCGCTGGGATTGGAACGAAGCCGCACGGCGGAACTGGAAGGTGAGCTTGGCAGCCTGAATGCGACCTTGGCCGAAGCGCGTTCCGTGTCCGAGGCACAAGCCGCCCTGATCGCGCAACTGACTGCACAGACCGAGGCGCAAGCTGGCGAACTGGCTGCGCAGTCTGCCCGGATCACAAGTTTCGAAGCACAGGTGGCCACGTTGCTGGCCGAACGGGATCAGGCACTGGCGGAAGGGTCCGCCCTGAGCGCCACGGTTGAAGAGTTGGAAGCCGCACAGGCCAGAATGATTTCCGAGCAAGAGGCGCTGACATTGGCGCTGGCCAAGGCACGAGACGAAGTGGACGCGGGTGCCGAAGCTGCACGGTTGGCGGCTGCGAAGCGCGAGGCGCTGGAGGCGCTGGTCGCCGATTTGGAGGCCAAGACAGATGCGCAGGCGGCTGCTCTGAACGAAGAGGAAGCAACGCGATTGGCCGAAGCTGCCGCCGCCGCGGCGCTGCGTGAACGCTTGCAGTCGGCAGACGAAGAGTTGACGGCAATGACCCTTGCGCTTGAAGCGGAGCGCAAGCGGGCCGAGGAAACATTGACCTTGTTGGCTGCCGCGAAGGCGGCTGGTGTTGATCTTGAAACGCGCTTGGCAGCGGCGCTGACCGAGTTGGATCAGCAAAGCGAAGAACTGGCGGAGCTGCCGGATATGCGTGCACAATTGCAGGCCGCGTTGGCCGCACGCCTGGCGGCTGAAAGCGAAGTTGGCGAGACATTGAGCGAAGCAGAGGAGCGGGCGCGTTTGCTGGCTGCTGCGAATCTGCAACTGGCTGAAAAAGAGGCTGAAAGCGCGGAAAGCCAGCGCAAGATCGCGCTGCTGAACGAACAGGTTGCGGCATTGCGCACTCAGTTGGGCAGCCTTCAAGCGATCCTGGACGAGGGCAACGCCCGCGATGCCGACGCGCAGGTGCAAATTCAGAAACTTGGGTCAGAGTTGAACGCAGCACTCGCTCGTGTCGCATCAGAGGAACGCAAGCGCGCCGCGTTGGAAGAGGCGGAGCGCAAGCGGTTAGAGGAGGAGGCCAAAGAACTGGCCGCCTATCGGTCCGAGTTCTTTGGTAAACTGAAACAGGTTCTGGCGGATCGGGAAGGGGTTCAGATCGTCGGAGATCGCTTCGTGTTCTCGTCCGAAGTTCTGTTCACCAGTGCCGACGCCGCATTGCAGCCAGCAGGGAAAGCGCAGGTGGCGAATGTCGCTGATCTGTTATCTGAAGTGGCTGGCGAGATTCCGGACGAGGTTGATTGGATCATCCGTGTTGACGGACATACTGACAATGTGCCGCTGTCCGGCACTGGTCGTTATCGCAACAATTGGGAACTCAGTCAGGCCCGGGCGCTGTCGGTGGTGCAGTATATGATCAACGATCTTGGCTTCCCTCCTGATCGGCTGGCCGCCACCGGGTTTGGAGAATACCGACCGGTCAACATCGCAGACACACCCGAAGCGCGCGCGCAAAACCGGCGGATCGAATTGAAACTGACCGAGCGCTGAGTGTAGCCAACGCCGATCTGGAAAAAGGGCCGCAACAATGTGCGGCCCATTATGTTTCAAGCTAATCGGTTGGTGTCAGTCAGCGGTCAGCAACGGAGGACGCTTGCGTGACCCAAGCTGGCGGCTCTTCGGTTTCTCGAACCGGATATCCAGCTCGCCGTTCTTGACGCCAACCTGCACCAGCCCGCCCTTGGCCAGTTTGCCAAACAGAAGCTCTTCGGCCAGGGGCTTTTTGATGTGTTCCTGAATGACGCGTCCCAACGGGCGCGCGCCCATCCGGTCATCATACCCCTTATCGGCAATCCATTCGGCGGCAGCGCGGGTCAGTTCGATGCTGACACCGCGATCCAGAAGCTGGGCTTCCAGTTGAAGCACGAATTTCTCGACCACTTGCAGGATCACCTCTTTGCCCAGCGGCGCAAAGCTGATCACCGCATCCAGACGGTTGCGGAATTCCGGCGTGAAGGTGCGTTCAATCGCGGCGGTGTCTTCGCCTTCGCGCCGTTCGCGACCGAAGCCGATGGCCGACTTGGCCTGTTCGGCAGCGCCTGCGTTTGACGTCATGATCAACACCACGTTGCGGAAACTAACGGTGCGGCCATTGTGGTCAGTTAGTTCGCCATGGTCCATGACCTGCAGCAGGATGTTATAGACATCCGGGTGTGCCTTCTCGATCTCGTCCAGCAGCAGAACACAGTGCGGATGTTGATCGACGCCATCGGTCAGAAGACCGCCCTGATCGAACCCGACATAGCCCGGAGGCGCCCCGATCAGGCGGCTGACGGCGTGTTTCTCCATATACTCGGACATGTCAAAGCGCAGAAGCTCGACGCCCAGATTGTCGGCCAGTTGCTTGGCAACCTCGGTCTTCCCGACGCCCGTAGGACCGGCGAAGAGATAGTTGCCGATGGGCTTCTCGGGTTCGCGCAGACCGGCGCGCGCCAGCTTGATGGCCGAAGCGAGCGATTCAATCGCATTGTCCTGCCCGAACACGACGCGTTTCAGAGCCTTTTCAAGATCGCGCAGGGTTTCCGCGTCGTCCTTGGACACGCTTTTCGGCGGGATGCGGGCGATCTTGGCCACCACGGCCTCGATCTCTTTCACGCCGATGGTCTTCTTCCGCTTGCTCTGGATCAGCAGATGCTGCGCGGCGCCAGCCTCGTCGATCACGTCGATGGCCTTGTCCGGCAGCTTGCGGTCATTTACGTAACGATCCGACAGTTCGACCGCGGATTTGATCGCGTCGGCAGTGTATTTGACGCCGTGATGGTCCTCGAAATACGGTTTCAGCCCTTTCAGGATCTTCACCGCATCTTCGACCGTGGGTTCGTTCACGTCGATCTTCTGGAACCGGCGCGACAGGGCGCGGTCCTTTTCGAAATGCTGGCGGAATTCCTTGTAGGTGGTCGAGCCCATGCAGCGCAGCTTGCCGCCCTGAAGCGCGGGCTTCAGCAGGTTCGAAGCATCCATCGCCCCGCCGGACGTGGCGCCAGCGCCGATCACCGTGTGAATCTCGTCGATGAACAGCACCGCGTCGGGGTGATCCTCAAGCTCTTTCATCACGGCTTTCAGGCGCTCTTCAAAGTCGCCGCGATAACGGGTGCCCGCCAGAAGAGCCCCCATGTCGAGCGAATAGATCGTGGTTTCCGACAAAATCTCGGGCGTTTCACCCCCAACGATCTTTGCGGCAAGCCCTTCGGCGATGGCCGTCTTGCCAACGCCGGGATCACCCACCAAAAGCGGATTGTTCTTGCGACGACGGCACAGAACCTGAATGCAACGCTCAACCTCGTGCTCGCGCCCGATCAGCGGGTCGATATCCCCTTCGCGGGCCTTGGCGTTCAGATCAACGCAATATTTCGCCAAGGCGCTGTCGTTTTCCTCGGCGGGCTGGGCATCTTGCACGTCTTCTTCGAAGTCAGGTGTCCCCGACACCGGGCGCGCTTCACCAAAGCTGGAATCCTTCGCCACACCATGGGCAATATAGTTTACCGCGTCATAACGGGTCATATCCTGTTCTTGCAGGAAGAATGCAGCGTTTGACTCGCGTTCGGCAAAAATGGCCACCAGCACGTTGGCGCCCGTAACTTCGGTGCGGCCAGAGCTTTGCACATGTATCGCCGCGCGTTGGATCACGCGCTGGAAAGCGGCGGTTGGCACCGCTTCGCTGCCTTCGACATCGGTGATCAGCGTCGTCAGCTCTTCGTCGACAAATTCGATCAGCACCTTGCGCAGAATATCCAGATCGACCGAACAGGCTTGCATCACACGGGCGGCATCGGGTTCGTCCAGCAGCGCAAGAAGCAGGTGTTCCAGCGTCGCCAGTTCATGTTTTCGCTCATTCGCCAACGCAAGCGCGTGGTGGATGGCTTCTTCGAGCGGTTTTGAAAAGGATGGCACGTTGAACACTCCTCGTATCTGGTGCGGGATCTGCCGCGCGGCGGTTTGTCCGCCTTGACTGTCGCCTCATATGTTTAAGGTTCGGTTTTCCGACCGTCTCTTCAAGCCTTTTCTTGTCAATTTTCGCTCTCAGAGGCGTGATTGGCTGAATTTTGGGGTTAGAAACTGTCTTTTCGACGTCGGATTTCCGCAAACACCTCGGCGTCGGGGGCGGCTTCCATATGTAGGGCGGTTTTCACCTCTGACAAGTGGGCGCGCAGGAATGGGTTGGTTTCAAGCTCTTCGGACAGGCTGGACGGCACCGTGGGCTGACCGGCTGCCCGCAAGGCGGTGATGTCATCCATGCGCGTTTTCAGCGCTTCGTTGTCCGGTTCTATTGTGGCTGCAAAAGCCGCGTTCGATGCCGTGTATTCATGGCCCGAGCATACAAGCGTGTCCTTGGGCAGGGTGGCAAGGCGCGACAGGCTCTTCCACATCTGTTCGGGGGTGCCTTCAAACAGCCGACCGCATCCCAACGCCATCAAACTATCACCGGTGAAGGCTGATCCGGCGTCAGGAACGTAAAAGGCGATATGTCCGACGGTGTGCCCTGAGACATCAATCACTTGTACGTCATGCCCGGCAAATTGAAATTTGTCGCCATCGACATAGGCGCGGTCCAGATCGGGCAGGCGGTGAGCGTCGGCCTTGGCACCGATGGTTTTGGCGCCGGTGGCTTTCACCAGTTCGGAAACCCCTTCGACATGGTCCCAATGGTGGTGCGTCAGCCAAATCTCGGACAAGGTCCAACCACGCGCCGAAAGCTCGGCGTGGATGGGCGCGGCCTCGGGGGCGTCGATCAAGGCGGTTTCGTCTGATGCCTCGTCATGCAACAGGAATGCATAATTGTCGGAAAGGCAGGGTATCGTGACCAGTGTCAGCATGTGTTTCTCCCGTCTACATCTCTACTCTTGCCGAAAGACAAGGAAGGCTCAATACTACCCTTACACTGGGGGGCACGATGGCTGGTGAAAAGCCACATTCGAACGCGGAAGCGCGTAATGACGGACGGTTGTCCGCGCCCTCGGCTGCGCGCAATATCGCACCGATCCTTGAGGTTATCGGTCCTTTTGTTCCCTCCGGTGGTGTCGCTTTGGAAGTCGCGTCGGGAACCGGCGAACATGCCGTCGCCTTTGCCGAAGCTTTTCCGGACACCATTTGGCAACCCACCGATATAGATGCCAAGCGCCTGATCAGCATTGACGCCTGGCGTGCCCGGAAGGGGATTATGAACATGCGGGTCGCACAGGTTCTGGATGCAACAGCACCAAGCTGGCGCACCGGCCCGTTCGAGATGGCGGTGACCGTGAACCTGATGCACCTGATAGGCGCTGAAGATGCGCAAGCCGTCGTCAAAGGGGTCGCGCGAAACCTTTCGCCCGGCGGACACTGGTTTCTGTACGGTCCCTTCCGCACGCAAGGTCTGTTCCGATCTGACAGTGACCAGGCATTCCATGCCTCGCTGACCGAACACGATCCGGCCATCGGCTATAAGGACATTGAGGAGATAGAAGCCTGGTCGGTCGAGGCTGGCCTGTCACATGTCGCCTTGATCGAGATGCCGGCGAACAACCTGGTGCTGGTGATGCGCCAGACAAAAGAGTGACCCAACTTTTTTCGTGATCCGTTCAGCGGTGCATTCCTTTTTGCGAGTGATCCGTTAATCTTGGCCCAGTGAAAACGGGCAGGTGACAATCGACGTCATGCATCTTGATGTGCAGGATCTTCGCAACTTCTATTATCGCAGCATGTTGGGACGTGCAGCGCAGAAGGCGATCCGTGACAAGGTGATAACGATGTGGCCCGCGGCCAAGGCCAAGGGGCAGACCGTGGCCGGGTTTGGCTTTGCCGTGCCTTTGCTGCGCCCCTACCTGTCATCGGCGCGCCGGGTTATGGGGTTGATGCCCGCACCGCAGGGGGTGATGCCGTGGCCTGCCGGGATGCAGAATGTCTCCGTGTTGGTCGAGGACACAACATGGCCGCTGGACACTGGCGTGGTCGACAAGCTGGTGGTGATGCACGGGTTGGAAACCTCAGAGACGCCGAGCTATCTTCTGGACGAAGCCTATCGCGTCCTCGGCCCCGGCGGACGGGCATTGTTCATCACACCCAACCGCGCCGGTCTGTGGGTCCGGTCGGATGCGACGCCCTTTGGCTATGGCCGCCCCTATTCGCTCAGCCAGCTCGAAGCCCAACTGGAAGAGCACGGGTTTCGCGTCGAGCGCCATCTATCGGCGCTGTATCAGCCACCGTCATCGAAACGCTTCTGGCTTAAGACCGGAAATTTCTGGGAACGTGCCGGTTTGCAGTTGCCGCTGGTGTTGGCGGGCGGTGTTCTGATGGTTGAGGTGTCCAAACAAATCCCCGCACCGAAACGACCGGGGTTGGCGCAGGCCGTTAAACGACCGTTGAAGGTGCTGGAAGGGCTTGGTGTGCCGGAACCCAGTGCGTCGCGCGCGGTCGGACATAAGTCGATCTAGCTTGTTTCGCACTGGCAGAATCAATTGGTTTAGCTCGCCCTGACACGCCAAAAGGAATCCGAGTCCGCTTGGACGTTGCTGGAATCGCCTGGTGCGGTATACAAAAGTATCCAGAAATCCGACCGCAATGATTACACGCCTCGCAGCCTTTTTTCCCTTAGGTGAAAGGGTCTGGCCGAAATAAGTTCGCTGGATCAGCCGAAGGGGGCGAATATGTTGGCGTTAAACCCCTGTAAGCCTGTTGCGAGGTGAGCATATCCCTGCTACATGCATCGACGATTTAGATGACACGCTTGAACTGCGGCATCTGTAGGCCGCCCCGATTTGCTGACCGGCAGATCACAATGGGGCTAAAGACATCGGAAGGGTGGACGTGTCCGAACCAGTCGCGATCTCAACCGGCATTGCCCAGCGTTATGCCACTGCCGTCTTTGACCTGGCCAAAGAAGGCAAGAACCTGAAAGCAGTCGAGGCGGATGTTGACGCCCTTGACGCTGCTTTCGCCGATAGCGAAGATCTTCGCAACCTGATCAGTTCTCCGGTTTACAGCCGGGATGAGCAGGGCACTTCGATTGCTGCTATCGCCAAGAAAATGAAGCTTTCGTCGATGGTCACGAATGCGCTGGGGCTCATGGCCCAGAAACGGCGTCTGTTCGTGTTGCCTCAGTTCCTGGCCGCCCTGCGCGCGCTGATTGCTGAGGACAAAGGCGAGGTGACCGCTCAGGTGACCGCAGCCAAGTCAATGACAAAGGCACAACAAGACAAACTTGCCAAGGCTTTGAAAGCCACCATCGGCAAGGATGTGAACATCAACCTGGCCGTCGATGAATCCCTCATCGGTGGCCTTGTCGTCCAAGTAGGCTCGCGCATGATTGACACGTCGATCCGCGCGAAGCTCAACGCACTTCAGAATTCCATGAAAGAGGTCGGATAATGGGTATCCAAGCAGCAGAGATTTCTGCGATCCTGAAGGACCAGATCAAGAATTTCGGCCAAGACGCCGAAGTGGCCGAAGTCGGCCGCGTGCTTTCCGTCGGTGACGGTATCGCCCGCGTTTATGGTCTTGATAAAGTCCAGGCTGGTGAAATGGTCGAATTCCCCGGTGGCATCCGCGGAATGGCCCTGAACCTTGAAGCCGACAACGTTGGTGTTGTTATCTTCGGTTCGGACCGCGACATTAAAGAAGGCGACACGGTCAAGCGCACCAACGCAATCGTGGACGTGCCGATTGGTGACGAGCTTCTGGGTCGTGTTGTAGACGGTCTGGGCAACCCGATCGACGGCAAAGGTCCGATCAACGCCAAGAAACGCGGCGTGGCCGACGTGAAAGCACCGGGCATCATCCCGCGTAAGTCGGTGCACGAACCGATGGCAACCGGCCTGAAGTCGGTTGACGCCATGATCCCGATTGGCCGTGGCCAGCGTGAGCTGATCATTGGCGACCGTCAGACCGGTAAAACCGCCGTGGCTCTGGACGCGATCCTGAACCAGAAATCGTATAACGATGCTGCCGGTGACGACGAGACCAAGAAGCTTTACTGCGTTTATGTGGCTGTTGGTCAGAAACGCTCGACCGTTGCCCAGCTGGTGAAGAAACTGGAAGAAAGCGGCGCGATCGACTATTCGATCATTGTGGCCGCGACCGCATCCGACCCGGCCCCCATGCAGTTCCTGGCACCTTATGCCGCGACCGCCATGGCCGAGCATTTCCGTGACAATGGTCGCCACGCCCTGATCATCTATGATGACCTGTCGAAACAGGCTGTGTCCTATCGTCAGATGTCGCTCCTGCTGCGTCGCCCGCCGGGCCGTGAAGCCTATCCGGGTGACGTGTTCTACCTCCACTCGCGCCTGTTGGAGCGTTCGGCCAAGCTGAACGAAGACTACGGCGCAGGCTCGCTGACCGCGCTGCCGGTCATTGAAACCCAGGGTGGCGACGTGTCGGCCTTTATTCCGACCAACGTGATCTCGATCACCGACGGCCAGATCTTCCTGGAAACCGAGCTATTCTATCAGGGTATCCGCCCCGCTGTGAACACCGGTCTGTCGGTGTCGCGTGTTGGTTCGTCAGCTCAGACGAAAGCAATGTCCTCGGTTGCCGGTCCGGTGAAACTGTCGCTGGCTCAGTATCGCGAGATGGCAGCCTTCGCACAGTTCGGTTCCGACCTTGATGCTGCAACCCAGCAGCTTCTGAACCGTGGTGCGCGCCTGACCGAGCTGATGAAACAGCCGCAGTACTCGCCCCTGACCAACGCCGAGATCGTCTGCGTGATCTATGCCGGCACCAACGGCTATCTCGACAAGATCGACGTCAGCGAAGTTGGCCGGTTCGAGGCTGGTCTGCTGAACCATCTGCGTCAGAACAACGCCGATCTGTTGGCAGACATCACCAACAACGACCGCAAGGTCAAAGGTGAGCTTGAGGACAAAGTCAAAGCTGCGCTGGACGCGTTCGCCGCTGACTTCGCTTAAGGGGGCGTTGAACGATGCCCAACCTTAAGGATCTCAAAAACCGGATCGAGAGTGTCAAGAACACTCGGAAGATCACGAAGGCCATGCAGATGGTGGCCGCCGCGAAACTGCGGCGGGCACAGGAAGCTGCCGAAAGCGGTCGGCCCTATGCAGAACGGTTCAACGCCGTTCTGGGTGGGTTGGCTGCCGCATCGACCGGTGGGGACAGCGCGCCCAAACTGCTGGCCGGTTCGGGTTCCGATCAGGTCCACCTGCTGGTGGTGATGACGGCCGAGCGTGGTTTGTGCGGGGGCTTCAACTCGTCGATCGTGAAAATGGCGCGGGCCAAGGCCGCGGATCTTCTGGCCCATGGCAAGACGGTGAAGATTTTGACCGTCGGCAAGAAAGGCCGCGAACAGATGAAGCGTGAGTATGGCGATCGCATGATCGGCCACGTGGATCTGTCGGGTGTGCGCAATGTCGGTTATGACAATGCGCAGGCGGTTGCCCACGACCTGCTCCATCGTTTCAACGAAGGCGAGTTCGACGTCGCGACCATCTTCTACAACAGGTTCGAAAGCGTGATCACGCAGGTTCCGACCGCGAAACAGGTCATCCCGGCCAGTTTCGACGCCCCGGAAGAGGGGGCAAGCGCATCGACGGTCTATGACTATGAGCCGTCGGAAGAAGGTATCCTGGAAACGCTGCTGCCGTCTGGTGTGGCCACGCAGGTCTTCTCGGCCCTGTTGGAAAACGCGGCGTCCGAGCAAGGCGCGCGTATGGCCGCCATGGACAACGCAACCCGTAACGCTGGCGAAATGATCGAGAAATTGACCATTCAGTTCAACCGCTCGCGTCAGGCTGTGATCACCAACGAGCTTATCGAAATTATTTCGGGCGCCGAGGCGCTCTAAGAAACCGGAGAAACAACAATGGCTAACGCTAAAGGTAAGATCACGCAGGTGATTGGCGCCGTTGTGGACGTTCAGTTCGAGGATAACCTTCCCGCCATTCTGAACGCCCTGAACACGGACAACAACGGCAACAATCTTGTTCTGGAAGTGGCACAGCACCTCGGTGAAAATACCGTGCGCTGTATCGCTATGGACGCATCCGAAGGTCTGGTGCGTGGACAGGACGTGACCGACACTGGCGCGCCGATCTCGGTGCCTGTCGGCAATGCGACCCTGGGCCGTATCTTGAACGTCATCGGCGAGCCGGTTGACGAAAAAGGCCCCGTGAAGTCGAAAGACAGCCGCCCGATCCACGGCGATGCGCCTGAGTTTGACGAGCAGTCGACCGAAACGGAAATCCTGACCACCGGCATCAAGGTCATCGACCTGCTGGCCCCCTACACCAAGGGTGGTAAAATTGGTCTGTTCGGTGGTGCTGGTGTTGGCAAGACCGTTCTGATCATGGAACTGATCAACAACATCGCAAAAGTGCACTCGGGTGTGTCCGTGTTCGCGGGTGTTGGTGAACGGACCCGTGAAGGCAACGACCTGTATCACGAGATGATTGAATCGGGCGTTATCGTTCCCGACGATCTGGAAAAATCGAAAATTGCGCTGGTCTACGGCCAGATGAACGAACCTCCCGGTGCGCGTATGCGTGTGGCCCTGTCGGGCCTGACGCTGGCGGAACAGTTCCGTGACGATACCGGTTCGGACGTTCTGTTCTTCGTGGACAACATCTTCCGCTTTACCCAGGCTGGTTCGGAAGTTTCGGCCCTTCTGGGCCGCATCCCTTCGGCGGTTGGTTATCAGCCGACGCTGGCCACCGACATGGGTGCCATGCAGGAACGTATTTCGTCGACCAAATCGGGTTCGATCACGTCGGTTCAGGCTGTGTATGTTCCCGCGGATGACTTGACCGACCCTGCACCTGCAACATCGTTTGCCCACCTTGACGCGACGACCGTTCTGGACCGTGCGATCTCGGAAAAAGGTATCTACCCGGCAGTGGACCCGCTTGGTTCGACCTCGCGTCTTCTGGACCCGCTGGTCATCGGGGAAGAGCACTATAAGGTTGCGACCGATGTTCAGCAGGTGCTTCAGCGCTATAAGTCGTTGCAGGACATCATCGCCATTCTGGGCATGGACGAACTGTCGGAAGAAGACAAGCTGACCGTTGCCCGTGCACGTAAGATCGAGCGTTTCCTGTCGCAGCCCTTCGACGTGGCAAAAGTGTTTACCGGTTCGGACGGTGTTCAGGTTCCGCTGGAAGACACGATCGCGTCGTTCAAAGCTGTTGTGGCTGGCGAATACGATCACCTGCCTGAAGGTGCCTTCTATATGGTTGGCGGCATCGACGAAGTGATCGCGAAAGCCGAAAAAATGGCGGCTGACGCTGCCTAAGGAGGGCCTCTGATGGCTGATACGATGCAATTCGACCTGGTGTCGCCCGAACGAAGCCTTGCTTCGCTTCAGGCGACGGCGGTCCAGCTGCCGGGCGCAGATGGCGACATGACGGCGATGCCGAACCACGCACCGACGATCACGACGTTGCGTCCGGGTATCGTTCGCGTCGAAGCGCCGGAAGGCAATGCCGAGTTTGCCGTGACCGGAGGCTTTGCCGAAGTCACCGCTGCGGGCACCTCGGTTCTGGCTGAACGCGCTGTTCCGGTGTCGGAAATGACGCAAGAGCTGCTGGATGGGTTCGTATCAGACGCCGCTGCCGCGTCTGAAAACGCGACCGCCGAGAATCTGGATGAACTGGCCAAGCGCACGGTGGATATTGCTGCCATGGCCAGCGAATTGGGATTGACGGTCAAAGCCTGATCCGGACCGTTGCGAAAAGATATGAAGGCCCCGCTTCAATAGCGGGGCTTTTTACATTTGCGCCCAGCGTGGAATAACGGCACTGATGTGCGCATGACTGCAATCAACCCAGCATCCAATCGCACGGCCATCTGGTTTATTCTGGCCACCATCCTGCTGGACGCGGTGGGTATCGGCATCGTGTTTCCAATCATGCCGGACCTGATGCAGCGTGTGGGCGCCAGCAGCACCGCTGACGGTGCGTTCTGGGGCGGCATCCTGATGGCATCCTATGCAGCGATGCAATTCCTGTTCGCACCCGTGATCGGCGGGATATCGGATAGTCTGGGTCGCCGACCCGTCCTGCTTCTGGCGTTGGTGGCGTTGACCATTGACTATGTTGTCATGGCTTTGGCCACCACATTCTGGTGGCTTCTGATCGGGCGCATTCTGGCCGGGATCGCAGGGGCCACCTACATCACTGCGACTGCTTACTTGGCCGACATATCCAAGCCTGAAGATCGTGCTGCAAATTTCGGATTGATCGGGGCCACGTTTGGCATCGGCTTTGTGATGGGGCCAGCGATTGGTGGGTTTGTTGCCAGCATTCATCTGACGGCCCCGTTCTGGCTGGCAGCCGCATTTGCCGGGCTAAACGTGCTTCTGGGCCTGTTTGTCCTGCCCGAAAGCCTTGCGCCCGAGAAACGCCGGGCCTTCCGGCGGCGCGACCTGAACCCGTTCGGGTCCATTCTTGACGCGTTCAAGCTGCCCGGGTTGGGTTTGCCGCTTGTCCTGATCTTCCTTTTTGAGTTTGCGAACATGGTCTATCCGACCTTGTGGGCGTTCTGGACCCGCGAGGTGTTCGGGTGGAGCACTGCGTTGATCGGTTTGACGCTGGCGGCTTACGGAATCGCCGTCGCAGTTTCGCAGGGTGTTGTCATGCGGGTGTTGATCCCGCGTCTGGGAGAGTTTCGAACCCTCATATTTTCGATCATCTGCGCCATTGCGGCTTTCGCAGTGCTTGGTTTGACAGCAAGTGCATATGTCATGTTTGCCGCCATCGCGATTGCGGCGCTTGCCGACATGGCACCGCCAACGATGACCGCCATGATGGCCAACATGGTTGCGGAAGACCGTCAGGGGCTTTTGCAGGGGGTTATTGCCAGTTTGGGCTCGATCGCGGCTGTGATCGGGCCAATGATAATGACTTGGATCTTCCAGATATTTGCAGATGCAGAAGGGGCGATCTACCTGCCCGGTGCACCGTTCCTGTTTTCCGGCGCGTTGGTGGTGATCCTGTTCCCGTTTTTCTTGCGTCTTGGCCGCTAGGCGCCGCTTGTCACCCGACCGCGTTTGGGGTCTGCTGGCAAAACTAAGATAGAACGAGGCCATCAGAAATGCGCAGGATCAGAACCCATATGGTTGGGGTGGAGCAGGGCAGCACGATACTGTTTTCGGATTTCGAGCATGATGGCGAGATGTGGACCGGAGATGGTGCCCGACAATTGGTCACGCCGGTTGAATTCTCGGACAGGTTCCTCCGCCCGCCGTCGGTGCATGTCAGCGTATCAATGTGGGATTTGGACAAGCGTACCAATGCGCGGGCCGATATCGCTGCCGACGAAATCACGGAAACCGGGTTTCAGATCGTGTTCCGCACCTGGGGCGATACGCGGGTTGCGCGCATGCGGGTCGACTGGATCGCGATGGGCGAGGTGGCCAATGACGAGGATTGGGATGTCTGATCGTGGTTGATGGGCACAAAAAAGGCCCCGAAGGGACTTTGATGTCAACAATAGAGGCGGCGCGTCAGGAGTACATGCCTTCGTAAAGCGGCTCCAGCGTGTCATGGTCAAACAGCGACGATACCGATGTCCCGCCCCAGATGTTCAGAATGGCCTGCGTAAACATCGGTGCAGTGGGTACAATGCGGATGTTCGGGGCGTTTTTTACCGGATCGGTCGGTTGGATCGAATCCGTGATGACAAGTGACTTCATGACAGATTTCGACACCCGTTCGACCGCCGGGCCGGACATCACGCCGTGGGTGATGTAGGCGTGAACCTCTTGCGCGCCGTTTTCCATCAGAACTTCGGCCGCCTTGCACAGCGTTCCGGCCGTGTCGCAAATATCGTCGATGATGATGCAGCGTTTGCCTTCGACATTGCCGATCACGGTCATTTCGGCAATTTCACCCGCTTTTTCGCGGCGTTTGTCGACGATGGCCAGCGGAGCATTGATGCGCTTGGCAAGCTCGCGCGCGCGGGCGACACCGCCCACGTCTGGCGAGATCACCATGACCTCATCCATGCATTCTTTGAAGTGGTGCTTCACATCCAGTGCAAAGATCGGGCTGGCATAGAGGTTGTCGACCGGGATGTCGAAGAAGCCCTGAATCTGGGCCGCGTGCAGGTCCATGGTCAAGACCCGCTCAATCCCCGACTGGGCGATCAGGTTGGCAACCAGCTTGGCGGAAATCGGCGTGCGTGCCTTGGTGCGGCGATCCTGTCGTGCATATCCGAAATAGGGGATCACAGCGGTGACGCGCGCAGCGGATGATCGGCGCAGCGTGTCCGAGATGATCAGAAGCTCCATCAGGTTGTCGTTGGCCGGGTTCGAGGTGGGCTGGATGATGAACATATCCTCGCCACGCACGTTTTCGTAGATCTCGACAAACACTTCCTGGTCGTTGAAGCGTTCCACGCGGGCGTCGACCAGTCCGACGGAAGATCCGCGATGCATCGACATGCGTTTGGCGACGGCTTCGGCAAGCGGCCGATTGGCATTGCCTGAGATGAGTTTCGGTTCAGTGATGGATGGCATGGCAGCGGTTCCCGGCGTGGTCTGTGTGACAGAATCGTGACGTTGACACCCCTTAACATCGGGATAGATTCCTTGGAACAGTAATGGGGCAACAGGGGCCGGAAAAATGACGCAGATCGACTATTATTTCACGGTGTTGTCTCCTTGGGCCTATCTGGCCGGGTCACGGCTTGAAGACATCGCGGAACGGCATGGGGCAAGTGTCACCTATAAGCCATTGGACATCGGGCAGTTGTTTGGGCGCACCGGCGGCACACTCCCCAAAGACCGCCATCCGTCGCGGATGGAATACCGGATGCAGGAACTGAAACGGTGGTCCAAGGCGCTGAATATGCCGATGAACCACACGCCGGCGCATTGGCCCACCAATGGCGCCCCGGCCTCCTATGCGATCATCGCGGCGCAATCTGCGGGCGGTGGGGATCTTGGGGCGTTGGTGCACGGCATTATGCGCGCCTGCTGGGCAGAAGAAAAAGACATGGCACAAGACGATGTGATCAAGACCTGCCTGTCCGAAGCCGGATTCGATCCGGGCCTTGCCGACAGCGGCCTTCTGGCCGGGGCAGAAGCCTATGGCCGCAACCTTGAAGACGCGGTCAGTGCTGGCGTGTTCGGATCGCCCTTTTATGTTTGTGACGATGGCGAAAAATTCTGGGGTCAGGATCGCTTGGCCTTGCTGGACGCGCATCTGGGTGCAGAAAAAGGATGACCCTTCAGGCATTCGCTGGTCACGAGACTTACTGGCACCGGTCAGGCAGCGGGTCGCGCTCGGCGCTGATGCTCCATTGTTCTCTGGCCCATTCTGGTGCGTGGCGTGGGTTGGAACGACACCTTTCCGGCATCCTGAATATGGTGGCGTTTGACCTGCCGGGGCACGGGCGCAGCGCGGATTGGGATGGCGTCGGCGATTTTCAGGACAAGGCCGTCCAGATTGCCGAAGCGCTTTGGGATCAGGAGATCTCGGATCCCGTCGATTTGATCGGGCATAGTTTCGGCGGGACCATTGCCCTGCGACTGGCACAACGTCACCCGGATCGCGTGCGAAGCCTGACCATGTACGAACCGGTCCTGTTTGCCGCCGCCAAGGACCACCCGACCTTTGCCGAGAACAGTGCTTACATGGAAGGCCCATTTGCCGATGCCATGCGTGCTGGTGATCGGATGGAGGCCGCGCGCCTGTTCAATGTCCTGTGGGGTCGTGATGCCGCGTGGCAGGCGCTTCCGATGTCTCTGCGAGAAGACATGGCCAAGAGAATACACCTGATCCCGGCGGGCAAAACAGTGACCCACGACGATATCCACGGCCAAGCTGCACCCGGTGCGTTGGAACGTCTTGACCTGCCGGTTTTGTTGATGGAGGGCGCGCGGTCGCCAGCGATGGTTGCGGCGACCCATGATGCATTGGCAGCACGCCTGCCCAATGTGCAAAGGCGGGTCTTCGCTGGTGCTGGACATATGGCCCCGATCAGCCACCCTGCAGAGGTTGGCGATGCGATTTCTGCGTTTCTATCGTCGTCCGCGCCGGTCGCGCATTAACCGCGCACCAAATCGACAAACCTGTCGATATTGTCGTCACTCGTCGACCAGTCCGCGACCATGCGCGCCGTCAGCACCTCGTCCTGATCTGTGCCATCCAGCGTGCCTTCCCAGATGTAATAGGCGGCTCCTGCGTTATGCAGACGCTGATGACCGGCACGTGACCAGCCCGCAAAACTCATGTTGGCATCGGGTTCGTGCAGGAATGATACGCCTTCGATCTGCTTCAGCCCGCGCACCAGACGCGCGTTGGCCGCGTTTGACTGTCGGGCAAGGTCAAGCCACAGATTATCCGTCAGATAGGCCAGCATCTGGGCCGAGAGGTAGCGGTGCTTTGAAAACAGATGCGCCCCGCGCTTGCGCCGCAACTCGAACTCCCACGCGTGTTTCGGATCGAAGAAGATTACCGCTTCAACACCCATGCAGCCGTTCTTGGTGCCCCCAAAGCTGACCGCGTCGATCCCGGCTTTCCACGTCATCTCTGCGGGGCTGCAGCCAAGCGACACCAACGCATTGGCAAAGCGCGCGCCGTCCAGATGGGTGGGAAGGTCGTACTGTTTGGCGACGTCGCACAGGGCGGTCAATTCAGCCACCGAGTAGACCGTGCCACGTTCGGTGACATTGGTAATCGCCACAGGGCCACGCTGCGGGCCATGCACTCCGCGACTTTCCTCGGCTTCGATGGCGCGGCGCAAGGCGGCTGGGGTTATCTTGGCATGATCCGACGGGACAAGTGTCAGCTTGGCGCCGCCCGTATAGAATTCGGGCGCATTGCACTCGTCTTCTTGGATATGCGCTTGTGTCGCGCAAAAAATGGTGTCCCACGGCTTTGATAATGTCGCCAGACTGATCGCGTTTGCCGCCGTCCCGGTCGCCACCAGATAGACCGCGGCGTCGGGGGCTTCGAATATGTCGCGGATGCGTGCGCGGACCTCGTCCATCAAGGCATCGGCACCGTAGGGCATGGCGTAGCCTTGGTTGGCTTGGACCATAGCCTCTATCACCTTTGGGTGGGCCGGCCCGGAATTGTCAGAGGCGAAAAACATCAATGCGGCTCCTCAATCAGGTGGTCTTCCCATTCTTCTTCGGGAACTTCGAATTCCGGCACGGTCCAGCCCTGCACGCTGCGCCCGGCCTTGTGCACGCTGTCACGATCGCCCGAGATCAACGGGTGCCAATCGTAAAGCGGCTTGCCCTCGTGACGCAGACGATAAGCGCAGGAGGCAGGCATGAAATAGGCGGTTTCACCGATGTTTTCGGGCGTCAGCACGATGCATTCCGGCACAAAATTCAACCGGATATCATATTGCGAGCAACGGCAGGTGTCGCCGTCCAGCAATCGGCAAGCCACGCGTGTGAACACAACGTCGCCGGTGTCTTCGTCTTCCAGCTTGTTCAGGCAGCATTTGCCGCATCCATCGCACAGGGCTTCCCACTCGGTCGCGGTCAGGCTGTCGAGCGGACGTTCCCAGAACTTGGTGCGCAACCCTTTGGTCATCCGTCTGCCGTGAAATCCGCGGCGATCCGCAGCTCGCGCAACGGGCGCACATGGGCGATGGATTGTTGATACAGTGGATGTGCCTTATAGGCGGCCAGCTGGGCTTCGTCCGCGAATTCGCCATAGACAACGACGTCGGGCGAGGGGCCGGGGATCGGGTCGGTTGCGAAATTCTCGGCAACCTCAAGCCGCAGGCTGTGGGGGATGTCTTTTAGCAATTCCAGCCCGGTGCGAATCGTGTCGCGATCCTCGGGGCGTTTTGCAGTAAAAAAGACGATGTGGCGGATCATGTTACGGCCTCATAGCTTCGCCAGAATATCGCGCGCTTGGGCGCAATCTGCATCCATCTGGACAATCAGGGCTTCAACCCCGTCAAACACCTGTTCAGGGCGCAGATAGTCGATCAGGGCGACCGAGATCTGTTCGCCATAGATGTCGCCCTTGAAATCGAAAATGTAGCTTTCAAGATTCGGGCGGTTCTCGCCGAACATGGGGCGGGTGCCCATTGACGCTGCACCGCCATAGCTTCCCTTGTGCGGGCCGGTCAGGATGTCGACCTCGACCACATAGACCCCGAACTTCGGGGGATGCAGCCCCTCGATGGACATGTTTGCGGTGGGATAGCCCAGGTCGCGCCCGCGCTGGTCTCCACGAATTACGTCGCCTTCGATCCGGTGCCAGTGGCCCAGCATGCGTGCTGCATCGCGGGGGCGGCCTTCGGTCAAGGCGTCGCGAATGGCGGTCGAACTGACCTCGCCAACCTCGTCGGACATCAGGGGGGCGACGGTTACGCCAAATCCCATCTGCCTGCCCAGCATGGTCATGTCATCGGCTTTGCCTGCACGGCCTTTTCCGAAGTGGAAATCCTCGCCTATGACCACATGGCTCAGGCCCAGCCCGTCGACGATCACACGTTGGGCAAATTCTTCCGGGGATAGCGCAGACAGCGTGTCGTTAAAGCTAAGCTCATACAGCCGCTCGACCCCCAGTTTCTCCAGCCGGTGGGCGCGGGCGTCTGCGCCCATCAGTCGAAAGGGCGCGCTTTGGGGGGCGAAATACTGGCGCGGGTGCGGCTCGAAGGTCATGACGCCCAGTGGGGTCTGACTTGCCTTGGCTTCTGCTCGCGCGATGTCGATCACGTATTGGTGGCCCAGATGCACACCGTCGAAATTTCCAATCGCGACCGAGGCGCCGCGATCCGCTTTTTCAACAAACTGATAGTCCCGTACAATCCGCATGAGGTGGCATTATCGCCCCAAGCGAACGGGTGCAAGCCCGGCGGTGCCGGGTGCCGGGATTTCCTTGTGTGGGTAGGTCAGTCGAACTTGGCCGAGGGCGCCAGAACCTTGGCTTCGCCCTTCAGAACCGGCTTGCCTTCGACAAGGCATTCGGTCTTCAGCGTCACCCGCCGTTTGGCATGGTCGATGTCCATGACGGTCACTTCGGCGCGCACCGTGTCACCGGGGCGGACGGGCGCCAGAAATGTCAGGCTTTGCCCCATATAGATGGTGCCATGCCCGGGAAGCTGTTCACCGATCACAGCCGAGATCAAACCCGCGGTCAGCATCCCGTGAGCGATCCGCCCCTCAAAGATCGTGTCATTGGCGTAATCGTCGTCCAGATGCACCGGGTTCCGGTCGGTCGAGATTTCGGCGAACATCTCGATATCCCGGTCGGTGACTTCCTTGGTGACATGCCGCGACATGCCGATTTCCAGCTCTTCAATGCAGATCGTGCCGCGCGGGAAATTGTCCAACATTGGATCCTCCGGGTCATAAAAAGACGATAAATCGCTCTGATTGGCAATAATATTACTTTGCAACTGCAGAAAATCAAGGGGAAATGTTGTCTGGAATGATTGAATGTGCCGAGCTGGAATTATGCAACACAGGCAAGGTGCGGCCTCGCGGCAGCCTCTTTTGCCTTTGTTAACAAGGGTAAATTCGGGCTGCGCCTAGCGCAGATAGCCGATGGCAAAGGTCGGTGTGACCATCTCTGCCGCCACAAATCGCTCAAGTGCGTCCGCATCAGGTTGGCGATCGGTCCGGGTTTCGTCCCGTGCCAGCCCACCGGTGATGAACAGAGAATCAATATCTTCGCCTTGTGCGCCCTTCACATCGGTCAGGATGCCATCGCCAATGGCAAGGATGCGCGAGTTGTCCACTGACCGCCCTTCGGCGATCATGCGCCGACGGGCCAGATCATAGATCGGCGGGTGGGGCTTGCCGAAGTAAAGGCTTTCACCCCCCATCTCGGTGTAAAGCTGGGCAACAGCGCCCGCACACCATTCCCGCTGCTCGCCACGATCCACCACGATGTCTGGATTGGCGCAGAGCAATTTCAGCCCGTTTTGCTTGGCCAGCAGAAGTTGCGGACGCAGTTCGTCAGGGTGGGCGTGGGGGTCGAACGGGCCGCAGCAGACGATACCTTCGGCGTGCTTCAGTTCGACCTCTTCAATCTCAACCGGATCGTTGATGATCGTCATCGGGTCGAAGAAAGACCGGTCATGCGCCTCGCCCATGAACCAGACCTTGCGACCAACGGCCCCCGTGAACATCGCCGCCCGCGCACTGTCGCCCGAGGTCGCAATCGTATCCCAACAGGCGCGCGGCACGCCGATCTGGTTCAGCTGGGCTTCGACCGAGGTCCGGTGACGCGGCGCGTTGGTGACAAGCACCACGAACCCGCCATTTGCGCGAACTTTGCGCAGCGCCTCGACCGCCTCCGGGTAAGCATGCACACCATCATGCACGCATCCCCACAGATCGACGAAATAGGCGTCGTAGTTTGCGGAAACTTCGCTGAGGTTTTCGATGATGCGGGTCATGGTGCGGCTCCTTGGTTAAGGAAGATATGGCAGAGCGGGACGGGGGTGGCTAGAGGAGTCGGGTTGGATGGCCCGCATCGTAGGCGAAGCCGCCTTTGCTATCAGAGGTGTGAATGTCTAGTTAGTTTCGAGCCTCTTGCATGCCAGCCCAAATCAAGCTGGCGCCCATGGCCCCAAATGCTACCGCAAAGATACCTTCAAACCATCTTGAGAATCGCGAGTAGCCACGCATGGCGACGCCGGTTGAAAACAGCCAAGCGTAGGTTCCGTAGATAATCAAACCCGACAATGCACCCATTGGCCCGAATGCCAGAACGTGCCAAGCACTCAGCCCTTGACCGAACAGGAACGAGGCGACTGCGGCCCACATCAGCGCAGCTTTAGGATTGGTAAGTAGAACCAGAACGCCACGGCGCCACGCAAGACCATCGCTCAGCGGTCGGGAATCGGGCGCGAAGGTCGTGTTGGCGCCACCTTTCAGCGTCGCGTATGCCGCCTTGATGCCAAGAAAAAGCAAGTAGCTACCTCCGACAAACTTCAATACCAGAAGCACTAGTGGAGACGCTTCTATCAGAGCGCCAAGCCCCAAGGCTGTCACCATAGACCAGACGAGCATGCCGGAAGAAATGCCAGCCACCACGAATAGTGCAGGCCGTCGCCCCTGCGCTAACCCGACCGACGCGACGGCCGCAAGGTTAGGGCCGGGTGAAATTTGGGCCGCCAGAACACCAAGCCACGTCAGTGCATAAATAGAAAACATGACGATGAAGCCCCCCGAAAACACTTTTGAACATGGTTGCTGACCCGTCATGGTTTGGCAAGGTCGCGCTTATACAAATGAAACAGGCCCGCGCAGTTGCGCGGGCCTTCCCAATCACAAATTGAACTGACTTACACTGCCAAATTCGGAATAATCTGCTTCTTCCGGCTCATGATGCCCGGCAGGACAACGGCGTCGCCCTCGACCTTGGCGCCGAAGCTCTTTTCGGCCACGCCTTTCACAACATCGTTCGGGATCAGCAGGGTGGCTTCTTCCTTCAGAATGTCCACGACGAACAGCAGAACTTCGTCCACGCCGTCCTCGGCTGCGACGGTTTTGAAGGTTTCCATCAGGCTCTCTTTGCGGCCCAGCGGGATTTCCGGCGCGGTGGTTTCCAGAACCGACACGCGGAACTTGGTGCCCGACACTTCGTATTCTTTCGAGTCCATGCGGATCAGTTCGGCGTCCGAGAACTCGGACACGTCCGATTTGGCGGCAAACATCTCGGCGGCATATTCGGATACGTTCACGCCCAGATCAGCGGCCAGCGCGGCCACCACTTCGCGGTCGCGGTCGGTGGTGGTGGGCGAGCGGAATTCCAGCGTGTCCGACAGGATGCAGGTCAGGGCGGCACCTTTGATGGCTTCCGGCATCTTGGCCACATCGTCACCCATCAGGTCGTACATGATGGTCGCGGTGCAAGCCAGCGGACGGATGGTGATGTCGATCGGGCCTTTGGTTTCCAGGCCGCCCACCAGCTTATGGTGGTCGATGATCGCCTGAACGTCTGCACCGTTGATGTTGGCGGGCAGTTCGGCCGGGTTGTTGGTGTCGACGATGACGCAAGGCTGGTCGTCGGCCACGTCCTCGATGATGTCCAGCATGTCAAAGCCCCAACGCTTAAGCATAAAGGCGGCTTCGGTGTTGGGCTGGCCCAGCAGAACCGGCTTGGCGTCAACGCCTTTCACGTCGTTCAGGTACCAAGCCCAAATCAGCGGCGAGCCGGTCGAGTCGGTGTCAGGCGATTTGTGGCCGAAAACAAGAGTGGTCATTTTGGTTTATCCGTCTTTATGAGTCACTGAATTTTGCCTGCCTTATAGGGTGCGCGCCCGCCCTTGTCACCTGCTGCGTTGCAGCATTTTCCGCGGGCGCGACCTGTTCAACGCATCAGTTCCAGCAAAGTAACGCCGGTTGCATAAGGCGTCACCGATTTGGTTTGCCAATGGGTTGTCAAAGGCGCGTCGGAAAACAGCGGAACACCTTCGCCCAGTGTTATCGGCGCGGACTTCAAAATCAGCCTGTCGATCAGACCTTGCTGCAAGACCCAGCCAGCAAACTGGCCCCCGCCGCATAGATAGATCGGCATGCCCTTCCTGGCTCGCAACGTTTCCAGATGGCTCAACCAGTCGGACCTTACGACGTTGACGTCGGACGTGTCGGGCAGGTTGATGGTGGTCGAGAAGATGTGGTGATCCATGTGCGGATAGGCACGTGCGCCCGGTTCAAGGCCGAACCCGTACCCGTATTCATAGGTGCGTCGGCCCATGATCACCGTGCCATATCCGGCCAGCCTGTTAAAATAGGGGGCAATGTGATCGCCTTCGCCGGGGAAGGCCGAAGCATCCCCGCCGGGGGCAGCAATAAAACCGTCAAGGCTGACGGCAACGTCATAAATGATTTCACGCATGAGGTATCCTGTCGTGTGAGTGTAAACCAACCCGGAAACGGGTATCTGAAACGGGTGGTTTACTTGATCACTGGCAGGGCACTCCTCTTGGATACGGACAAATTAGCCGAGCATCGGGCATTCGTAAATCCCTTGGCTCTGGCGCGTCGCTGACGTTAAAACCATATCATGTCGAAACCCGCCGAAACCGAGCTTTATGCCCCCGTGAAATCCTGGCTGGAAGGGATGGGCTATGAGGTGAAATCCGAGGTCGGCCCGGCGGACGTGGTTGCCCTGCGCGAAGGTGCGCCGCCGGTCATCATCGAATTGAAGGCGGGGTTTTCGCTGACATTGCTGCAACAGGCTGTGGCGCGGCAGGCGGTGACCGATCTGGTCTATGTCGCGGTGCCGCGCTGGACCGGCAAGCCCGGATGGAGAGCCTTCAAGGGAAATCTGCGGCTGTGCCGGCGGCTTGGTCTTGGGGTTCTGTCGGTCCGTTTGAAAGACGGGTTGGTGCAGGTCCATACCGACCCCGGTCCGTTCCAACCGCGCAAATCCAAGGTGAAATCTGCCCGGATTTTATCCGAATTCGCGCGGCGCGAAGGTGATCCCAACACCGGCGGCACGAACGGAAAGCTGGTAACGGCCTATCGGCAGGACGCCGAGAAGCTGGCCGCTTGTCTGGCGAAAGAGGGGCCGATGAAAGGCGCAGCGCTTGCAAAGGCCACAGGTGTCGCAACAGCCACGCGCATGATGGCGATCAACCACTATGGTTGGTTCGTGCGCGTGGAACGTGGCGTCTATGGATTGACCGATGAAGGCCGGGCAGCTCTTCCGGAATAATCCGACTTTTTTGATCGGGATCAATTTCCTTTGCCACGATTCTGGATTAAGAGCGGATTTGAATGTTTAGGAGCTTTTCCCATGCGCGTGTCTCTTGCCTCAGGTTTGATGATCCTGCTCGCGTCACCGGTCGCCGCGTTCGACAGTCTTGAGGAGCTGGGCGAGGCACTGTTTTTTGATGTGAACCTGTCGAAAAACCGCACCCAGTCCTGTGCGACCTGTCATGACCCGGAATACGGCTTTGTGGACCCGCGCGAAACGGATGTGGGGCGGGCCGTATCGCTTGGCGATGATGGTGAAAGCCTTGGGGATCGCACGGCCCCCACGGCGGCCTATGCGATGTTCACGCCGGATTTCGAACAGTTGGACAAGAAGGCATGGCGCGGTGGCATGTTCTGGGATGGGCGTGCGGCCGGATTGGACGGGCAGGCAGGCGGACCGCCCCTGAACCCGATCGAAATGGGAATGCCCGACGAGGCATCGGTCGTCGCGCGCCTTTCTGAGAATTCAGACTATGTGGCGTCATTCAAGGCGCTGTTCGGCGATGCGATCTGGGATGATGACACCGCCGCCTATGACGCCATGACACAGGCGATTGCCGCGTTTGAACGCACCGACTTGTTCGCGCCCTTCGACAGCAAATACGACCGTTTCCTGCGCGGTGAGGCCACACTTACGGACGAGGAAGAACTGGGCCGCGTGTTGTTCTTCTCCGAACAGTTCACCAATTGCAATCTGTGTCACCAGTTGCGGACCTCGCCCATTGCCGGGGACGAGACGTTTACCAATTACGAATACCACAATATTGGCGTGCCGGTGAACGCGGCGGTCCGGGCGGCGAATGGGGTGGACGGGCCGGATCTGGGCCTGCTGGCGAACCCGGATATCGACAGCGCCGATGCGGGCGGGCGTTACAAGGTGCCGACCCTGCGCAACGTCGCCGTTACCGGCCCCTACATGCACAATGGTGTGTTCGAGGATTTGCGCACGGTTGTCCTGTTCTATAACAAATACAACACGCTGGACGAGGATCGGCAGATCAACCCGGAAACAAGCAAGCCATGGCTGATGCCGGAGATTCCACAGAACCTTGCCGTGACCGAGCTGATTCATGGGCCCGCGCTGGATGACAAACGTATTGATGCGTTGGTGGCGTTCATGAAGACACTGACCGACGCACGGTACGAGCATTTGCTGGATGATCAGAACAATTGAAGCCGTTCGATTGATTGTGCAGACCGGCGGGCTGTGTGATGCGTGTCCAAATTTCTGGTTCGATTGCTTGACAGCCACAAAATGACTCCCTAACTCTGCGCCGTTAGCACTCGCATCCGGTGAGTGCTAAGAGAACTGAAACTGAGCTTAGGGAGTCTCAGAAATGGCATTTACACCACTGCATGACCGTGTGTTGGTCCGCCGCGTCGAAAGCGACGAGAAAACAGCAGGCGGCCTGATCATTCCGGAAAGCGCCAAGGAAAAACCGGCTGAAGGTCTGGTTGTTGCCGTGGGCGCTGGCGCCAAGGACGACGACGGTGATCGTATCGCCATGGACGTCAAAGAAGGCGACAAAATCCTTTTCGGCAAATGGTCCGGCACCGAAGTCACCATCGACGGTGAAGAGCTGCTGATCATGAAAGAATCCGACATCATGGGCATCATTGCCTGATTGTCTGACCGATTTACACGAATTTTCAGGAGTAAGCTAAATGGCTGCTAAGGACGTAAAGTTCGACACCGATGCCCGCAATGCAATGCTGCGTGGCGTCAATATCCTTGCTGACGCTGTCAAAGTAACCCTCGGCCCGAAAGGCCGCAATGTGGTTCTGGACAAGTCTTTCGGCGCACCGCGTATCACCAAAGATGGTGTCACGGTTGCAAAAGAGATCGAGCTTGAAGACAAGTTCGAAAACATGGGCGCGCAAATGGTGAAAGAAGTCGCCAGCCGCACCAATGACGAAGCCGGCGACGGCACCACAACCGCCACTGTTCTGACCCAGGCGATTGTGCGCGAAGGTCTGAAACAGGTTGCTGCCGGTCTGAACCCGATGGACCTGAAGCGTGGTATCGACCTGGCCGTGTCCAAGGTTGTCGAGAACCTGAAATCCATGGCTCGTGAAGTCAAGGACTCCGACGAAGTTGCACAGGTTGGCACCATCTCGGCCAACGGCGAAGCCGAAATCGGTCGTCAGATTGCAGATGCAATGCAAAAGGTTGGCAACGAAGGTGTTATCACGGTCGAAGAAAACAAAGGCCTCGAAACTGAAACCACCGTTGTCGAAGGCATGCAGTTCGACCGCGGCTACCTGTCGCCCTATTTCGTCACCAACCCCGACAAGATGATCGCCGAACTGGACGATTGCCTTGTTCTGCTGCACGAAAAGAAACTGTCGTCGCTTCAGCCGATGGTGCCGCTGCTTGAATCGGTTATCCAATCGCAAAAGCCGCTGCTGATCGTCGCAGAAGACGTCGAAGGCGAGGCGCTGGCAACTCTGGTTGTTAACAAGCTGCGCGGCGGTCTGAAAATTGCTGCTGTCAAAGCTCCGGGCTTCGGTGATCGCCGTAAGGCCATGCTGCAAGACATCGCGATCCTGACCGGTGGTCAGGTGATCTCGGAAGATCTGGGCATGAAGCTGGAAAGCGTGACCATGGACATGTTGGGTTCGGCCAAGAAAATCCAGATCACCAAAGACGAAACCACCATCGTCGATGGTGCAGGCGAGAAAGCCGAGATCGAAGCACGTGTTGCTCAGATCCGCGCCCAGGCCGAAGAAACCACTTCGGATTACGACCGCGAGAAGTTGCAAGAGCGTGTTGCCAAACTGGCAGGCGGTGTTGCTGTGATCCGCGTTGGCGGCATGACCGAAGTGGAAGTGAAAGAGCGCAAGGACCGTGTAGACGATGCTCTGAACGCGACGCGCGCTGCTGTTCAGGAAGGCGTCATCGTCGGTGGTGGTGTTGCCCTGGTTCAGGCCGGCAAAGCTCTGGAAGGTCTGGAAGGCGACAACGCTGACCAAAGCGCCGGTATCAACATCGTACGCAAGGCTATCGAAGCCCCGCTGCGCCAGATTGCTGAAAACGCAGGCGTCGACGGCGCTGTTGTGGCTGGCAAAGTGCGCGAGTCGTCGGACAGCGCATTCGGCTTCAATGCTCAGACCGAAGAATATGGTGACATGTTCAAGTTTGGCGTCATTGACCCGGCCAAAGTCACCCGCACCGCATTGGAAGATGCCGGTTCGGTTGCTGGTCTTTTGATCACCACCGAGGCTATGGTGGCTGACAAGCCGCAAAAAGACGCCCCTGCAGGCGGCGGCATGCCCGACATGGGCGGCATGGGCGGCATGATGTAAATCGAATTCCGTCAGGAATTCGATTGCGACAGGCGATTGGCCGCAAGGCCAATCTGCCGAAAGCGAGACCGGAGCAGACGAAGGGTGCCCAATTCGGGCGCCCTTTTCTTTTGTGGTGGTTTTTTCAACGTCGCCCCTTACAAAAGGATCTGACACTGTCTATGTTAACGGTCGTAACATAATCTATTGGCGGGGGCAGCCATGCTTCGATCCTTCATCCTTATTTTCATTACTCTTTTGGCGATGCCAGCCACCGCGCAAGAGGTTTATCGTTTCGGTAACGATGCCTATATGGCCGGGGACAACGTGACGCTGACAGGCGATGCGGTGGACGATGCGTTCATTGCCGGGAACACGGTGGTTGTGTCCGCCCCGATTGAGGGCAGCGCCCATGCAGGTGGCCGTTCGGTCTCAATCTCTGGGCCGGTGGGCAACAGCCTTTATGCCGCAGGGATGAACGTCAATGTCTCGGGCGGTGTCGGTGGCGATGCGCACCTGATGGGCGATACCGTATTGGTCAACGACAATGTTGGCGGCGACTTGCGCGCCGCTGCCCAACGGATCGAGATCAACGGGGCTGTTGGTGACAGCGCCTTGGTGGCTGCAGAGAACATCCTGCTGACCGGGGTCATTGCCGGAGACGCGAGCCTGGCGGTCGATAACATCAGCTTTGGTGATGCTGCCCGGATTGACGGTACGCTCTATCTGTACTCCGACGATCCGAACGGCATAGAAATTCCCGAAAGCGTTGTCCCGGAAGACCGGATCGAACGGCACAACGTCGACGACTTCGATGCCAGTGCGGACGGAGATGGAGGGGCGACACTGGATCGTTCCGGCTCCAGCTGGACCGCTTGGCTGGGTGGGAAAATCACGGCGATCCTGGTACTGACAGCTATGGTCACCTTGATTGCGGCCCTTGCGCCCACATTCCTGCTGGCGTTGCGGTTGCGCACGTTGGAAACACCCGCCCGCGCGCTTTGGATGGGCTTTCTGACGATTTCAGCACTGGCCGGATCTTTGTTCCTGTTTGCCATGACGGGCTTCGGAATCCTGCTGATCCCGGTGTCGATTGTCCTGGCCGTACTGCTTGGCTTTGCGGGATATGTCGTCGGCACCTATATCCTTGGGGTTGGTGTCTTGGGTGCGACCAACCGCCCGTTGCCAGAAACGCTGAGTGAACGCGCCATCGCGGCGCTTGTCGGCGCTGTTGCGATCACGATTTTGGCGATGATCCCGTTTATTGGCTGGATCGTCACCTTGGCGGTTGCTGTTACGGGGGCCGGGGCGCTGGTCATCCGCTGGTTCGCACCGGGATTCTATACCGAAGTGCGCTGATCCAATAAACACTGGAAACACCCCTGTTCGTGCAAGCTGGCAGGGGTGTTGTCTTATCTGACGATGGTTTCCAAAGCGTCATAGGCAGGCGCAGCTTCCGCCTCGCCCCACGCCAAAGCCGGCAGGGACAGCGGGCGGAAATGCAGCTCTGCAATCTGCGTTTTGCTGACCCATTGCCGATCCGTGACAACCGCCTCGGGATCCTGCCACGCAGGATCAAGCCGTCCGCTTAGCAATTGACACCGAAAGATAATTTCAACCTGGTGGAAACCTGTGCCCGGATCGTGAAACTCGTTCACCAAAGCGGGGACGTCCACGGAAATACTCAGGCCGGTTTCCTCGTGTACTTCGCGCATCAAGTTTTCCGGCAGGCTTGAGCCGGGTTCCACCCCGCCGCCGGGCAGGCACAACAAATCTGACCGTCCATCGGCATAGGCGTTTACCATCAACAGCCGGTCGTCGTGCAGGATCAGGCCGCGCACGGCCAACCGGGGTGTTTTGAACGAAATCGACATGCGCCAAGACTTGCTTATCCATCACCCTGTGACAAGCCGCCTCTCGCAACCTGCGGGCAAGATGCGTATCTATCCGGTATGTTCAGAACGCTGACACTTGCCCTTGGTTTTGCCATCACGCTTGCCGCGCCCATACGCGCGGATTGCGTGGTGCTTTTGCACGGCCTGGCGCGGTCGCCATCATCCATGTGGGTGATGGAGGAAAGCCTGCGCGCCTCTGGCTATGACGTGGTCAATCTGGGCTATCCTTCAACTAAGGCGAAGATCGGAGTGTTGGTTGAAGCCGCGATACCGCCAGCGTTGGAAGTCTGCGGAGATCAAAGGGTGCATTTCGTGACCCACTCGATGGGGGGCATCCTAGCGCGTGTCTGGTTGCAGGATCACCGCCCTGCAAATATGGGGCGCGTGGTGATGCTGGCCCCGCCAAATCAGGGGTCACAACTGGTCGATGCCTTCGGAAATCTAGAGCCGTTCGAATGGCTGAACGGTCCTGCCGGATTGCAGCTTGGCACCGGTGAGGATTCGGTGCCGAACAGAACCGATCACGCCGCCTTCGAACTTGGTGTGATCGCGGGCAACCGGTCCCTGAACCCGATTTATTCGGCGGTGATCGAAGGCGAAGATGACGGCAAGGTGTCGGTGGACAACACGCGCATCGGCGGCATGAACGATCATATTGTTCTGCCTGTGACACATACATTCATGATGGTGAACCCGCTGGTGATCGCGCAAGTCACGGAATTCTTGCAAAATGGCAAGTTCGATCACGACCTGACGCTGGCTCAGGTTTTGGACAATATCGCCACCGAGGCGGGATATCGTAACCGTATGTTGCGCAAGGATCGCTAGGTCAGGCGGGATCAGACCGCCTGACTGTGACCGCTTTCATTCATTTCGTAGTCGTCGAAATGGCGCGCGATCATCCGGGCGACGGGGCGTGCCTCTGGCCGGATAACAAGCGTCGTCCCGTCCAGATCGGTCGTGTCAGGCATCGCCTGTTCCAGCCCATCGACCATGGACAGGAAGTCCTCTGCCGGGCGATCAAATTCTGCCGCCAGCTTGGCGAAATCGACGCGGAAATAGCACAGCAATTCCTCGATCACGCGTCCACGCGCAAGATCTTCATCGGTAAAGACGTGACCTTTCGCGCCAGCCAAACGTCCGTCCCGCACAGCCGCCTGATATTTCGATGTCGCCGGTTCGTTCTGTGCGTAACCCTGCGGATAGCGTGCGATCGAACTGGCCCCCACACCGATCATCACCTTGGATGCGTCCTCGGTATAGCCCTGAAAGTTTCGTTTCATGGTTCCGGCCTTGTGGGCCTTGGCAAGACCGTCCGAGGGCAGGGCAAAATGGTCGATCCCGATCTCGTCATACCCGGCGGCGATGAAAAGATCACGAGCGGTGTTGTAAAGCTCAAGCCGTTCTTCGGCAGATGGCAGTGCTTCGGTCGGAATCAGGGTTTGGCGGCGGGCGACCCATGGGACGTGGGCATAGCCAAACAGCGCGACGCGGTCAGGACCAAGGCTGATCAGTTTTTCCACCGAATCGGTGATCCGCGCCGTGTTTTGGTGTGGCAGGCCATACAGGATATCCATGTTCAGGCTGTTGATCCCACGTGCGCGCAGACCATCCACCGCCTGTTTGGTGACTTCATAGCTTTGCGGGCGTCCGATGACTTCCTGAATCATCGGGTCGAAATCCTGCACGCCGATCGAGGCGCGATTCATCCCGGCATCGGCAAGCGCGTCCAGCCGCGGATCGTCGATTTCAGAGGGATCAATCTCGACCGAGAACTGGGCGCCTTTTGCCAGAGGCGACGTCGCCAGAATCGCTTCGGTCAGATCGGCGATCATTTCGGGTTGTAAAAGTGTTGGCGTGCCTCCGCCCCAATGCAGATGCTCCAGCTTGATCCCATCGGCGAGCAAATCTTTGATGGTCGCGAGTTCCTGTTTCAGGCTGTTCACGTAGGCCGCAACAGGTTCGGCAGTGGTTGTGCCTTGGGTGCGACAGGCGCAGAACCAGCACAGCCGTCGGCAAAACGGAATATGCACGTAAAGCGATACTGCTTCATGCGCCGGGATCGCGCCGATCCAGTCAGACAGGGTTTCAGCACCGATTCCCGCTTTGAAATGGGGGGCGGTCGGATAGCTGGTGTAACGGGGCACGCGCGCGTCAAAAAGACCGAGGCGTTTGAGTTGCGAAGTGGTCTGCATTCGCATAGGTTTGGATGACAATTGCGCGCGCAACTTTGATCAGGATCAAACAAGAAACATCTCTTGTAAAAAAACCATGAACGACATCAGTTTTAACCCTCGTGATTGTGGCACATGCCCTATTCGCCACCGTGCCGTGTGCTCGCGCTGCGAACCTGATGAGTTGGAGCAGCTTGACGCGATCAAGTACTATCGCACTTTCGAAGCGGGCCAGCCTGTGATCTGGTCCGGCGACCCGATGGAATTCGTCTCCAGTGTGGTCAGCGGCATTGCGACGCTGAGCCAGACAATGGAAGACGGCCGTACCCAGATGGTTGGCCTGTTGCTGCCGTCGGATTTCATCGGTCGGCCGGGACGCGATGCGGCGCCTTTTGATGTGGTGGCGGTGACGGATCTGACCTTGTGCTGTTTCCGCAAGAAGCCGTTTGAAGACATGATGGAAAAGACGCCCGCGATCGGCACACGGCTGTTGCAAATGACACTGGACGAGCTGGACAGCGCGCGGGAATGGATGCTGGTACTGGGGCGAAAGACCGCTCGGGAAAAGATCGCCAGCCTGCTGACCATCCTTGGGCGCAGGGATGCGTCGCTGCATAAGCGGCCCCCTCGGGATGGGATGAGCTTCGAACTGCCTTTGACGCGCGAATCGATGGCGGATTACCTTGGACTGACGCTTGAGACGGTCAGCCGTCAGATTTCTGCGCTAAAAAAAGCCGGTGTGATCGAACTTCAGGGCAAGCGTCGCGTCATTATCCCTGATCTTGAGGCGCTGATCGCCGAGACCGGCAGCGATATGGATGGTGCGCCAATCACCTAGGCGCAGTTCAAGCAATTGGCTTAATGTATTAAGGGCGCTGAAATCAGCGCCCTTTGGTTTGGTCGTCTTGGTTAATGCGCAAGCACGATGGGCACTTCCGCCACTTCCAGCATGTGACGTGTCGCGCCGCCAAGGATCGATTCGCGGAACCGCGAATGGCCATAAGCACCCATCACGATCATATCGGCATCCCGATCATTCGCATGTCTGTTCAGAATGTCCGAGATGCGCGGCATGGTTTTGGCCAGCACGCAGACTTCGGCCCGAACACCATGGCGCGCCAACAGTTGGCTCAGCGCCCCACCAGGATCAGACCGTTCCGGCCCATGCTGCGGCGGGTCGATGATGGCGATAGAAACAGATTCCGCCTGACGCAGGAACGGCAACGCCTGTCGCACCGCCCGCAAGGCTTCGGGGCTTTCGTTCCAGGCGACAACGATATTGCCGACGGTTTGCGGAAACTCGGCGTTGTCGGGCATCACCAGCACAGGAACATTACCGTCAAACAAGGCCGCTTCGACAATTGCTTCGGCATCATGGCCACGGCCTTCGCCATATGGACGGGGCATGACGACCAGATCGGCAAATCGCGTTCGGTGCGCGATGGCACCATTCAGCGCAACCATCTGAGCCGTCAGCGCCTCGCTTGACCAGGGCAATGCGTGGGCCGACAGCGATTGGCGGGCGAAAGTTTCAAGCTCCATTGCATCTTCGCGGGCCTGAGCCAGATTATCCTGCACGACGACGGCAGACGCGCCAGCATAGTAAAACCCTTGTTGAGAGCGGTCCAATCCAAGACACAACACGTCAAGATGGGCATCATGCATGCTGGCGACCGCTTTGGCGGCTTCAAGCGAGCCTTTGCAGTGGGTGGTATCAGTAACAACTGTGGTTACGGTGCGGTATGTCATTAGTTTGCCCTCCGATTTGGCCTGCTACTCAGCGTGCCTGTGTCGCGCCTGCGACGCTTTGACATGGGTCAATCAAGGTAAATCGGCGGTGTGTGACGTTTTTGATATGGATCAAAGCGGTCTTGAAGGGATAGGTCCAAACCCAGAAAAGTCGAAAAGTGCCCTCATCCGGTCGTGGGAGGGGGGTGTATGACATAAGACGAAGGGACGCAAAATGTGGGATTACCTCAAATTAGCGATCTACGGCCTCATCGCAGTGATGGCCGCGATTGCTGCAAGTTATGCCCGCGACATCGCCTACCAGATACACGCTATCCTGGTGGTTCTGATCGCGGCTGGCCTGTTTGTCTTTTCACTCCGTCGTGTGGGTGAAGAGAAGGTCATAGAAACCGGTTATATGGATGGCCCCGTGCGCGTGGGCGTTGCCTTAACCGCCTTTTGGGGCGCTGTTGGCTTTCTGGTTGGGACGTTCATCGCGTTTCAACTTGCGTTCCCAAGCCTTAATTTCGGATGGGCCGAAGGCTATCTGAACTTCGGTCGCCTGCGCCCGCTGCACACGTCTGCGGTTATCTTCGCATTCGGCGGCACTGCCCTGATCACATCGTCCTTCTATGTGGTTCAGCGCACGTCAGGCGCACGCCTTTGGGGCGGCAATCTGGCGTGGTTTGTGTTCTGGGGATACCAGATCGTAATCCTGCTGGCGGCCACCGGATATCTGCTGGGCGCAACCCAGTCGAAAGAATATGCGGAACCCGAATGGTACACCGACCTCTGGCTAACCATCGTTTGGGTGGCCTATCTTCTGGTCTTCATGGGCACGCTCATGAAACGGAAAGAGCCGCATATCTATGTGGCCAACTGGTTCTATCTGTCCTTCATCATCACCATCGCCATGTTGCATGTGGTCAACAACCTGGCCATGCCGGTGTCGATCTTCGGATCCAAGTCGGTTCAGCTGTTTGCCGGTGTTCAAGACGCTATGACGCAGTGGTGGTATGGCCACAACGCCGTGGGCTTCTTCCTGACCGCGGGCTTCCTTGGCATGATGTACTATTTCGTGCCGAAGCAGGCTGAACGTCCGGTCTTCTCGTACAAGCTGTCGATCATCCACTTCTGGGCACTGATCTTCCTGTATATCTGGGCCGGCCCGCACCACCTGCACTACACCGCTCTGCCGGATTGGGCGTCGACCCTTGGCATGGTGTTCTCGGTTGTTCTGTGGATGCCCAGCTGGGGCGGCATGATCAACGGCCTGATGACCCTGTCTGGCGCATGGGACAAGCTGCGCACCGACCCGGTTATCCGGATGATGGTTGTGTCCATCGGCTTCTACGGCATGTCGACCTTCGAAGGTCCGATGATGTCGATCCGCGCTGTGAACTCGCTGTCGCACTATACGGACTGGACCATTGGTCACGTGCACTCGGGTGCGCTGGGCTGGAACGGCATGATCACCTTCGGGATGCTGTACTTCCTGGTTCCCAAACTGTGGAACCGTGCCGGTCTTTATAGCCTGAAACTGGTCAGCTGGCACTTCTGGCTCGCCACCATCGGCATCGTGCTTTACGCCGCGTCGATGTGGGTAACCGGTATCATGGAAGGCCTGATGTGGCGTGAAGTTGACGCGCAAGGCTTCCTGGTGAACTCGTTCGCCGACACCGTTGCCGCCAAGTTCCCGATGTATGTGGTGCGCGGCATGGGTGGGGTTCTGTTCCTCACGGGTGCCCTGATCATGTGCTACAACCTTTGGATGACCGTCAAGCGTTCGCCGGCAGCAGAATCTGCCCATGACGCCCAAACGGCTCCGGCAGAATAAGGAGGGAAGGACCAATGGGAATTCTCGACAAACACGTTGTTCTTGAAAAGAACGCAACGCTTCTTCTGGTCGGTAGCCTTCTGGTTGTCACCGTGGGTGGTATCGTAGAGATCGCACCGCTCTTCTACCTCGAAAACACCATCGAGGATGTGGAAGGCGTGCGCCCCTACTCGCCGCTCGAGCTTGAGGGCCGGAACATCTATATCCGCGAGGGCTGCTATGTCTGCCACTCGCAGATGATCCGCCCGATGCGCGACGAGGTTGAACGTTACGGCCACTACAGCCTTGCGGCTGAAAGCCAGTACGACCACCCGTTCCAGTGGGGTTCGAAACGGACAGGGCCTGACCTTGCCCGTGTCGGTGGCCGGTATTCGGACGAATGGCATGTGGATCACCTGAAAGATCCGCAGTCGGTCGTGCCGGAATCGGTGATGCCGAAATACGCTTTCCTGGCGGATCGCCTGATCGAGCCGAAATATATCGAAGACCTGATGAAGGCCAATCAGATCGTGGGTGTGCCTTACACCGACGAGCAGATGGAGAACGCCGAAGCCGACTGGTTGGCTCAGGCTGATCCTGACAGCGACTATGATGGCCTTCTGGCACGCTATCCGAAGGCGCAAGTGCGCAACTTCGATGGTGCGCCCGGTGTGTCCGAGATGGACGCCTTGATCGCCTATATGCAGATGTTGGGCACGTTGGTCGACTTCTCGACCTTCACACCTGACGCAAGCCGGTAAGGAGTAGGGATGATGGACACCTATGGCATTATGCGAGCTTTCGCAGACAGCTGGTTCCTGATCGCGATGTTCGCCTTTTTCGTCGGGGCCGCTTTGTTTGCGTTCCGTCCGGGATCGAACAAGGTCCACAAGGACATCGCGAACATCCCCTTCCGCCACGAAGACAAACCTGCCGGTGACCGGGACTGATGTTCCCGGGCGCTCAGCTCAAAGGGAGTTGCGGCAATGAGTAAGAAACCAATTGAGAAGAAAGAACCCGAAACGACGGGCCACGAATGGGACGGCATTCAGGAGTTCAACAATCCCCTGCCACGCTGGTGGGTCTGGGTGTTCTATCTGACCATCATCTGGGGCGTTTGGTACACCATCGCCTATCCGGCCTGGCCGCTGATCAAAGGCGCAACCGCTGGCTATATGGGCTATTCCACCCGTGCCGAAGTGGCTGCCGAGATCGACCGTTTCACCGCGCTGAACGGCGAACTGGAAGCCCAGTTGGCGTCAGCAGACATAACCACGTTGGAGCAAGGCACCGATCTGCACAACTATGCCATCCAGTCGGGTCGTGCGACCTTTGCGACCTTCTGCTCGCAATGTCACGGCTCGGGAGCGGCTGGGAATGTCGGCTATCCCAACCTTCTGGACAATGACTGGCTGTGGGGCGGCACGATCGAAGATATCCAGCTGACACTTCAGCATGGTATCCGGTCGGAAGACGACGCTGACACACGCTACTCCGAGATGCCCGCCTTCGGAGACGACTATCTGAGCGACGAGGAAATTACACAGGTCGTGAACTATGTGATGTCGCTGTCGCCGGTCACCAAGCCCGATGCGGATATGGCATTGGCGGCCGCGGGGGAAACGGTCTTCGTCGACAACTGCACCTCGTGCCACATGGAAGACGGTACCGGCGATCGCAGTCAGGGTGCACCGAACCTGACGGATGCCATCTGGCTGTATGGCGACAGCAAAGAAGCCATCACCGAGATCGTGACGACCGGCCCATTTGGCGTAATGCCAGCGTGGAGCGGCAAGCTGAGCCAGAGCCAGATCAACGCTGTCTCGGCCTATGTCCACCAATTGGGCGGTGGCGAGTAAGCCACCGGCCAACCATAAGTTCCGGGGCCTCACTCCCCGGTCAACGGCACCGACCCCTGATCCTGTTCGCGCGTTTCTCCGGGGTTGGTGCCACCTTATCTGAAAGCCCGGCCGCCCAGCGCGGTCGGGTTTTTTTAGCACGCACCGGGTTGTTTCAATGCCAATGGGCTTTTCAGTTGGCTGTCAGGGTGCGGCCAATTGACAGACTGCGACGGGATGGCGCTGTGACATTATGGAAACTTGATAATAATCAATGACTAATCACTTATCCCATGAGCGGCGCGGCCAAATTCTTTGATCCACATCAAGGCTGCAATGTAGAATAATTCTTAGTTCCAAGATCAACCTAATAAGCAGGAGTGGAATCTTTCCATGTCTGACGCCCCCGAACAGCTTTACGCCGCGCGCGAGCCAATTTTTCCCAAGCGGGTGAAAGGCACGTTTCGCAGCCTGAAATGGTGGATCATGGGCATTACGCTCGGCATCTACTATCTTGCGCCCTGGATCCGATGGGATCGCGGGCCAAATCTGCCCGATCAGGCCATTCTGGTCGATATGGCCAACCGCCGATTCTATTTCTTCTGGATCGAAATCTGGCCGCATGAATTCTATTTCATTGCGGGCCTATTGATCATGGCGGGGCTGGGCCTGTTTTTATTCACCTCGGCCGCCGGGCGTGTCTGGTGCGGCTATGCGTGCCCGCAAACGGTCTGGACCGATCTGTTCATCCTTGTCGAACGCTGGGTCGAGGGCGACCGGAACGCCCGTCTACGGCTGCACCGACAGAACTGGAACGCCGAGAAGATCCGCAAACGTCTGATCAAGTTCACACTCTGGATCCTGATCGCGGTCGCCACCGGCGGTGCGTGGGTGTTCTATTTTGCCGATGCACCCACGCTGTTGGCCGATCTTGTCACAGGCAACGCGCATCCGCTGGCCTATTCGACCGTATTGGTTCTGACCCTGACGACCTTCTTCTTCGGCGGTATCGCGCGCGAGCAGATTTGCATCTATGCCTGTCCGTGGCCACGTATTCAGGCCGCGATGATGGATGAGGACACGATCACCATCGCCTATCGTGAATGGCGGGGTGAGCCGCGCGGCAAAGGCAAGAACCGCGAGGAGCTTGGCGATTGCATCGACTGCAATGCCTGCGTGAACGTCTGCCCGATGGGGATCGACATTCGCGACGGTCAGCAACTGGAATGTATCACCTGCGCCCTGTGCATCGACGCCTGCGACGAGATGATGGAGAAGGTTGGAAAACCACGTGGCCTGATCGACTATCTCGCCTTGAAGGACGAGGCATACGAGCGCGCAGGGAACGAGAAAATCCCGGTGATCAAGCACCTGCTGCGCCCGCGCACGATTCTTTACACATCGCTTTGGGCCTTGGTCGGGGTCGCCTTGACCGTGGCGCTGTTTGTTCGCCCGAAAGTGGATGTGACAGTGCGTCCGGTTCGCAATCCGACCTATGTCACCCTGTCTGACGGGGCGATTCGCAACACCTATGACGTGGGTGTGCGCAACCGTCATGGCGAGGAATGGCCCTATTACTTCTCGCTTACCGATGACAGTGGTATGGTGATCGAGCTGGAGGGCAGCGATAAACTCGTGCTGGTCGCACCGCCTGATACCGAGGCGAAGCAGCGGGTTTATGTGGTGGCGCCTCCGGGATCCGAAGCCGCGCGCACTGCGCGCACTGAACTGCGCCTTTGGATCGTTGATGGCATTACGGGTGATCGTGTGCATTTGGACACGGTGTTCAACGGCAGGGGGCGCTAGCCAATGGCCAATTCACAAAACAAAAAAGAGTTCGAACTGACCGGAAAGCACGTTCTGGCCATCGTGGTCTCGGCCTTTGCGGTGATCATTGGGGTGAACGTCTTCATGGCTTATTCCGCCATTGGCACGTTTCCCGGGCTTGAGACCAAGAATTCCTATGTCGCAAGCCAGCAGTTTGACGCCCAAAAGGCCGCGCAAGAGGCATTGGGTTGGGATGTGACCGCCGAGGTGGATGGCGAAATGTTGGTCCTGAATATCAAGGACAAGGCCGGCGCGCCTGTCACGGTCAAGTCCATCTACGGTCTGTTTGGCCGTGCGACCCACGTGAACGAGGATCAGGAACCGTCATTCGCTCAGGGTTCCAACGGTGTCTATCTGGCGCAGGTTGGCCCACTGGGCGAGGGCAACTGGAACTTGCGTTTGAATGTGGTTGCCGAAGACGGCACCAATTTTCAAAGACGCATCCCGATTTTCATCTCGTCCAAATAGCCCGACCGACCGTCGATAAGGAACGTATCCATGGCCACACCGATCTCTGCCTGCCCAGCTTGTGACGCAGCCCCGCTTGCTGAAGCGCAGGCCGGGAAAGGGTATCAGGGCAATGGGATGGAGGCGCAGCGCATTATGCTGTCTCTGCCTCAAATCTATTGTGCCGCCTGTATTGCCGGTGTTGAACGCGGGCTTGCGGCGCAGCCGGGGGTTCGGGCGGCGCGGGTGAACCTGACCCTGAAACGCGCCACCGTGGATGTTGATCCGAACGTTGAGGCACAGACATTGGCGGATTATCTGACCGGGATCGGGTTTGAAGCCTACGAGCTTGATCCGGGGCAATTGACCTCGACCGCGACTGACAAGCAGGGCAAAGACCTGCTGATGCGGCTGGGCGTTGCGGGCTTTGCCATGATGAACGTCATGCTGCTAAGCGTTGCGGTCTGGTCGGGTGCGACCGATGCCACCCGTGACCTGTTCCATTGGATCAGCGCGGCCATCGCAATTCCGACCATCGGGTTTTCAAGTCAGGTGTTCTTTCGCTCTGCTTGGTCCGCATTGCGGGTTGGTCGCCTGAACATGGACGTGCCAATTTCGCTGGCGATCCTGCTGGCGCTGGGCATGTCGCTTTATGAAACCATGCATTCAGGCGAACACGCCTATTTCGATGCTGCCCTGTCGCTGACCTTCTTCCTGTTGGCCGGACGGTATCTGGATTACCGCACCCGTGCGGTCGCACGATCGGCCGCTGAAGAACTTGCTGCCCTTGAAGTGCCGCGTGCCGCCCGTGTGGTTGCCGGACAGGCCGACGAGCAGGTGGCCGTGTCCGACCTGTCGTCCGGTGACATCGTGCGCGTGGTGCCCGGCGCCCGCGTGCCAGTGGACGGGATCGTCGTTACCGGGGAAAGTGAGCTTGACCGCTCGCTTTTGACCGGGGAAAGCCTGCCGGTTGCAGCGGCGCCCGATACCGTTGTGTCAGCCGGTGAGGTGAACCTGACCGGTCCACTGACCGTGCGCGTAACGGCGGCGGGACGCGACAGCTCCCTGCATCGCATGGCCGATCTTGTCGCCATCGCGGAAACGGCCCGCAATCGATATACATCACTTGCCGACAAGGCGGCGGCAGTCTATGCGCCCGTGGTGCACTTGTTGGCTTTCGCCGCGTTTCTGTTCTGGTTCTGGTATTCTGGTGACTGGCGCATGGCGATGAATATCGCTGTCGCAACTTTGATCATCACCTGCCCGTGCGCCTTGGGCCTTGCAGTGCCCGCTGTGACCACAGCAGCGTCCGGGCGGCTGTTCAAACAAGGTATGTTGCTGAAATCCGCCACCGCCATGGAGCGGCTGGCCGAGGTCGACCACGTTGTCTTTGACAAGACCGGCACCCTGACCGAGGGCAAGCCAGCAATGGACGACCTGACGCATTACAAGTCCCGCGACCTTGAAATCGCGCTGGCTTTGGCGGAAGGCTCAAGCCACCCCTTGGCGCAATCGCTTGTGCAGGCGACGCGCATGGCGGGCGTGCAACCCGCCGACGTGACCGGAGTTCACGAAGTTCCGGGCCGCGGCGTCGAAGGGAACTGGCAGGGCAAGATCGTTCGTTTGGGGCGTGCGGAATGGCTGGGCGCGAATGCGGTCGGGCAGACCGCAACCTATTTGTCGGTGTCAGGAGCCAAGCCGGTCGCGTTTACCTTTACCGATGCATTGCGGCCGGGCGTCGCCGAAGCCATCACAGCCTTGAAAACCAAAGGTATGGGCATCACGCTGATTTCCGGCGATGTGCCTGCCGCAGTGGCCGATATTGCAGGCCGTGTTGGCATCACCGAATGGGAAGCCGATACCTTGCCCGAAGAGAAGGCGGAATATGTCGCGCGTCTGGGGAAGTCCGGCAAGAAAGTTCTGATGGTTGGCGATGGGTTGAATGACACCGCTGCTCTTGCCGCCGCCCATGTCTCGATTTCGCCTGCATCGGCACTGGAAGCCGCGCGCGTGGTGTCTGATATTGTTCTGTTGGGCAAGTCGATGGAGCCACTGTCCGATGCGATTGACATGTCAAAAGCAGCGACACGCCGCATCAAAGAGAACTTTGCTATCGCGGCGGGTTACAACGCTATTGCGATCCCGATTGCCCTGATCGGGCTGGCCACACCGCTGGCGGCTGCGCTTGCCATGTCAACCTCGTCCGTGACAGTGTCTTTGAACGCATTGCGGCTGAAGAAAGGTTGATCGATGAACGTGCTGGTCTATCTGATCCCGGTCTCGCTTTTGTTGGGCGGTCTTGGGTTGGCTGCGTTTTTCTGGACCCTGAAAAGCGAGCAGTATGAGGATCCAGACGGCGACAGCCAACGTATTCTCAGCGATCGTTGGGACGATGCGCCCCCCGAAGGTTAAAGACGGGTCATACCATCCCACGATCGCGCGCAATCATGGCGGCGTGCGTGCGATTGCGAGCGCCAAGTTTTCGGATCACCGATCGCATGTGCATTTTCACGGTCACTTCCTGAATGCCGAACGTGTGCGCGATTTCCTTGTTTTGCTGACCGTCGCACAGAAGCGCCAAGATCTGCTCTTCGCGCCGCGACAACAGGCCTTCGTTTCCGGATTTCGACAGGCTTCCTTGTGGCAGCACGATAAGATCGCTGCGCCCCTGCGCCAAGGTCAGAGCCGCCTTCAGATCGGCGTTCGACAGGTGGGCAGGTATGCAACCGGTCACGCCAAGGCGCAACGCCTGTCGCGCAACGGTCAGTGTCGGGGCCTGCATCAAAAGCACCACGCGCGCGTTCGGCCGCGCTTTGATCAGGCGCGTGATCGCTTTCAACCCTCCAAGGCCCGGCGTGCCAAAATCCACGGCCAGCAGCGGCCGATCAGATTTGTCAGGCATCAGCAGCTCTGCTTCGTGTAACGTCGTGCAGATTTGTAGCGGGGCGTCACCACCCAGCTGGAAAACAGATGTGAACCTGCGTTGGATGGCAAGGTCTTCTGTCATCAAAAGGATTTTCACAGCGGCGCTCCGCCTCGGAAATTGTGGCCGTCATGGCCATGACCGGTTTTTAGGGGCGCAACATTCGCACAGCGAGCGGTTAACGAACAGGTGTCACTAGGGATAGGTTTTTGGGCCAAAACCTGTCTGAAAGTGAGGGTGCGTGGCCAACCTCGCGCATTGTGCAAAGGACCATGGTTACGGCAGGGCGCTGGCTAAGCTGCCGGGTGGTTAAGGCAGCACGTCCAAAACCGCCGGCCCCAAGGCATCAACGATCAGGGACACGCCCTCTGCCGTTGGGTGCAACCCGTCGGATTGCAGATATTGAAGCGCACCGTTTGCGGATCCCGCGGCCTCCGTCAACCCGGCCAGGAAACTGGGATACAGCGAAACATCGTGGTCCTGTGCCAGACGCTCGAACACTTGTTCGAACTGTGCTTTGTAGGTCGCGCCGAAATTGGCAGGGCCCGGCATGCCGATCAGCAAGCTGGGCAGTTCACGCGCCGATAGCTCGGACAGAATGGCATCGAGATTTGAGTAGGTCGCTTGCGGATCAATACCGCGCAGCATGTCATTGGCCCCCAACGCCACCAGAACCACGTCGATGTCGTCGCTCAGAACCCATCCCAGTCGCGCCGCGCCCCCTGCCGTCGTATCGCCGGACACGCCCGCGTTAATAACGGTTGCGACCGTTCCGTGGTCGTTCAGCCATGCCTCAAGCTGGGGCACGAACCCTTCTTGCTGCGGCAACCCGTAGCCAGCAGTCAGGCTGTCCCCCAGTGCAAGCAGTGTGACCCCGTCTGCACGCGCTGCACCCGACAGCAATGCAATTGCCGCCAAGCACTTGAGAAACCAGTTCAAAACCCCATATCCACGTGACATCATATTGTTTTACCCCTTGCAGGATTTCCCATGTCCGAGCCGATCATCAATTTGACCGACACCCGCCTAGCGCTTGGCCATAATGCCGGTCGGACCGAGATCCTCAAGGGTATAGACATGTCTGTGACAGCGGGCGAGACACTGGGTCTGACGGGGCCTTCGGGGTCGGGCAAGTCATCTCTCCTTATGGTGCTGGGCGGGCTTGAGCAGGCCAGCAGCGGCGGCGTGACCGTTCTGGGTCAGAACCTGAGCACGATGGGCGAAGACGATCTTGCCCGGTTCCGCAGGGATCATATGGGGGTGGTGTTCCAATCTTTCCATCTGATCCCGACCATGACTGCGTTGGAAAACGTGGCGACCCCTTTGGAACTGGCCGGTGCGCGGGACGCGTTCGAGCGGGCGGCGGAAGAACTGCACGCTGTTGGATTGTCCCACCGGCTGGATCACTATCCAAGTCAGATGTCGGGTGGTGAACAGCAGCGCGTGGCGCTGGCCCGTGCGGCTGCCCCGCGCCCGGAAATCCTGTTGGCAGATGAACCGACCGGCAATCTGGACGGAAAGACCGGGGCGACGATCATGGATCTGTTGTTCGGGCTGCGAGACCGCCATGGCGCCACGCTGGTTCTTGTGACCCACGCGCCAGAGCTTGCCGAGCGGTGTGATCGCATCCTCCAGATTCAGGACGGGGTGCTTGTATGATGCAAACGCTGAATATGGCGTTGCGTCTGGCCCGGCGCGAGATGCGCGGAGGTACGCGTGGATTTCGTATCTTTCTGGCCTGTCTGGTGCTGGGCGTCGCAGCGATTGCCGGTGTCGGCAGCGTGCGCGAGGGGCTACGGGCGGGGCTGGCTTCACAAGGCGCGGTCCTGTTGGGTGGCGATGCATCCGTATCGTTCACCTATCGTTTTGCCGATGACGCAGAGCTGACGCTGCTGACCTTAAAGAGCGACGCGATAAGCGTGCTGGCCGATTTCCGGTCCATGGCGGTTGTCGGCGACGACCGGGGATTGACGCAGGTAAAGGCGGTGGACGATGCTTATCCACTTGTCGGGACAGTTGAACTGGATCCGCCGATCGCTCTTTCCACTGCGCTGGACGGGCAGGAGGGATTGCCCGGTGCGGTTATGGATGATCTGCTGATCGACCGGCTGGGTCTGTCTCGTGGAGATATGTTTCAACTGGGTGATGTCGCATTCGTCTTGATGGCCGAACTGGTGAAAGAACCTGACAACGCAAGCGGCGGCTTCGGTCTTGGACCACGCACCATTGTGCGTCGGGACGCTTTGGTGGGGTCCGGTCTGTTGACCGAGGGCACGTTGTTCAACAGTCATTACAAAATGCGTCTGGCCGAGGGCGAAAGCCTGAACACGCTCTATGCGGCCACGATGCCGACGTTGGAGCCCAACGGCGCGCGCTGGCAGGATGCCCGCAACGGCGCTCCAGGCATGCGACGACTGGTTGATCGGTTGGGCGCGTTCCTTGTTCTGGTCGGGCTGGCAGGGCTGACGGTCGGTGGCGTCGGCATCTCGGCGGCAGTGCGCGCGTATCTGGATGGTAAGACCAGTACAATTGCGATTTTGCGAGCGTTAGGTGCCACAAGATCAACCATTTTTCTTACATATTTCCTGCAAATCGGCGCTCTGACGATTATCGGTCTGCTGCTGGGCCTTTTTCTGGGGGCTGTCGTGCCTCTGGTGCTGGCGCCGTTTATCGCGTCTGTGTTGCCAATCACGGCAGAGATCACGATCTATGCCCGCCCGCTGGCCGAGGCTGCTTTGTATGGCATTCTGGCCGCGCTTCTGTTCACTCTGTGGCCTTTGGCGCGCACTGAGGATGTGAAGGCGGCGGCCTTGTTTCGGGACGCAGCATTGGGCCGCGCTCGTCTGCCGCGTCCGTTGTTCGTCGGATTGTGTCTGGCCATTCTCGCGCTGTTGATCTGGTCTGCTGCCGCCCTTTCGGGTATGCCCCGCCTGGCGATGTGGAGTTTTATCGGTTTGGCCGGTGCCTTTGCTGCGCTGGTTCTGACCGGATTGGCGGTGCGCTGGATCGCCCGATGGGTGGGGCACCGCAAGGCGATACGCGGCTGGCCCACGCTCAGGATGGCCCTGGGCGCCGTTGGCGGGCCGGGGGGCGAAGCGGGTGCTGTGGTACTGTCGCTTGGCCTTGGTCTGGCGGTGCTGGCTGCGGTGGGTCAGATTGATAACAATCTGCGTGGTGCGATTGCGCGGGATCTGCCGGGGGTTGCCCCCAGCTTCTTTGTCGTGGACATCCAGCCCGACCAAATTGACGGTGTGAAAGCGCGTCTGGAAGACGATCCGCTGGTCAGCCGGATCGATACAGCGCCCATGCTGCGCGGGATGATCACTAAAATCAACGACCGCCCGGCCCGCGAAGTCGCGGGCGGTCATTGGGTTGTGCGGGGGGATCGCGGCCTGACCTATTCGGCCACGCCCACACGCACCACCGTCGTCGAAGGCGAATGGTGGCCCGAAGACTATCAGGGTCCGCCCCAGATCAGCTTTGCCGCGGAAGAGGCGGAAGAGATGGGGATCGGCATCGGCGACAGCCTGACCGTCAATATTCTGGGGCGTGACATCACCGGAGAAATCACCAGCCTGCGCGAGGTGGATTTCAGCCAGGCAGGGATGGGGTTTGTTATGACCCTGAACCCCTCGGCGTTGGCGGGGGCGCCGCACAGCCACATCGCGACGATCTATTCCGAGGCAGCGGGCGAGGCGGCAATCCTGCGCGATCTTGGTCGGTCCTATCCGAATATCACGCTGATTTCGGTGCGGGATGCGATCACACAGGTGACAGGGATTATGGGGCAGGTGGCCGCCGCGATCACCTATGGCGCATTGGCAACTTTGCTGACGGGGTTCGTGGTGTTGATGGGGGCGGCGGCGGCGGGCGAGCGCGCGCGGACCTACGAAGCAGCAATGCTGAAAACGCTCGGGGCAACCCGGGCTGCGATCCTGATGAATTTTGCCATCCGATCGGCCGTGCTTGGCGCGGCGGCGGGGGCTGTCGCGGTGCTGGCGGGCGGGTTGGCCGGCTGGGCAGTGACCCATTATATCATGGAAGAACGGTTTGCTTTTGATGCCCCCAACGCGCTTGCCATCGTGTCGGGCGGTGTGGTTGCGACAGTTCTGGCGGGGCTGTTCTATGCGTGGCGTCCGCTGTCGTCCCGCCCGGCGCGGGTGCTGCGTTCGCGGGAATGATGGGTCAGCCGTGTGCCGCGCGATGTTCCTTGCGGATCACAAGTTTCAAGCCCGACCAGGTCTCGTCCACGGCACAGACCTTCACGTCAACCAGCGTTGTTTTTAGGGCGGCATCGCGGATCACATCTTCGGTCATGTCCGTGGGCCGTTTTGACGCTTTCTTGGGCCATGAAATCCAGATCATCCCGTCCTTGTCCAGTGCTGCCAGAAGATTTGGCAACGCGGCCTCGAAGTCGGTTCGGCTGTCGGTGAACATGTGGATCAGGTCATAGGGACCGGTCAGCCCCCCGGCTGTGACGTCGTTCACCACGACGAAAGCGCGGCTTGTGACAAGATGGTCTTGGGTGGCAGGGCGGTTCAGCCATGCCACCCGTTGGCCGTCTTTCAGGCCGAGCTTCTTCGGCAAGGGTGTACCGGAATACCCTGTCATTGGGGCAGGATATGTCCGCCCAAGCCGAATGCAAAATACAATCTTGCTCTACGCCGCGGCGAACAGTGGCGCCCTACAATGCTGAAGGCTGCGATCGGTCGGTTAGGATTGCGCCCACTCCATGGCTTGGGGGATGAAATCCATCAGCATTGCGATGAACCAATGGTTAGCTTCGTTGCGCAAGGGGCAGGGCTGGACGTGCCAAATCCCGTCGGCAGGTGCCAAAAGAAATGGCCGCCCCGGCAAGGGCGGCCAACATGATCGCGTGAGCTATTTCGCTGATCAGAGCCTGCGTTCGACCATCATCTTCTTGATCGACGCAATGGCCTTGGCCGGGTTCAGACCTTTCGGACAGGTCTTGGCGCAGTTCATGATGGTGTGGCAGCGATACAGCTTGAACGGATCTTCCAGCTCGTCCAGACGCTCACCGGTGGCTTCGTCGCGTGAATCAATGATCCAGCGATACGCATGCAGAAGCGCGGCCGGTCCAAGATAGCGATCGCCGTTCCACCAATAGCTGGGGCACGAGGTCGAGCAGCTGGCGCACATGACGCATTCATAAAGACCGTCCAGCTTCTTGCGGTCTTCGATGGACTGCTTCCACTCTTTCGCAGGGCGGTTGGTCTTGGTTTCCAGCCACGGCATGATCGAGGCGTGCTGCGCATAGAAATGCGTCAGGTCCGGGATCAGGTCGCGCACCACCGGCATGTGCGGCAGCGGATAGATCTTCACGTCGCCCTTGATCTCATCCATGCCATAAATACAGGCCAACGTGTTGATCCCGTCGATATTCATCGCACAAGACCCACAAATGCCTTCACGGCAGGATCGGCGGAAGGTCAGGGTCGGATCAATCTCGTTCTTGATCTTGATCAGCGCGTCCAGAACCATCGGGCCGCAGGTATCCATATCGACGAAATAGGTGTCGACACGCGGGTTTTCCCCGTCATCCGGTGTCCAGCGATAAATCTGGAACTTGCGCACGTTGGTTGCGCCTTCCGGTTTGGGCCATGTTTTGCCCGTGCGGATGGTCGAGTTCTTCGGAAGTCTGAATTGAACCATATCGTGTCCTCCTTAGAACGTCCGCGCTTTGGGCGCGATTTTCTTCAAGGCGATACCGCCTTCTTTCTCGGTGGTCAGCGGGTCGGTGATAACCGGGCGATAGCTCAGGTCGACCTTGGTGCCATCCACGCGGCTGACGGTGTGGACGCGCCACTTCTTGTCGTCGCGTTTCGGGAAATCCTCGTGTGCGTGGGCGCCGCGGCTTTCCTCGCGGGCTTCTGCACCGTGGATGGTGGCCAGAGCGTTCGGCATCAGGTTGGCCAGTTCCAGCGTCTCCATCAGGTCCGAGTTCCAGACCAATGAGCGATCTGTGACGGCAAGGTCGTCCATCTTGGCGGCAACCTTGGTCATCTTCTCGACGCCTTCCTTCATCGTCTTGGCGGTGCGGAAGACGGCAGCATCGGCTTGCATGGTCTTCTGCATTTCAAGGCGCAGTTCTGCGGTTGGCACGGCACCATTGGCGTTGCGCAACCCGTCGAAGCGATCAAACGCCTTGTCGACCGAGGATTGGTTCAGCTTGGGATTGGCGGCGTCGGCATCCACCACCTTGCCGGCGCGGATCGCGGCAGCGCGGCCAAAGACCACAAGGTCGATCAGCGAGTTCGAGCCAAGACGGTTGGCCCCATGCACGGACGCACAGCCCGCTTCACCCACGGCCATCAGGCCGGGAACGACAGCGGTCGGATCGTCTTTGGTCGGATTCAGAACTTCACCCCAATAGTTGGTCGGGATGCCGCCCATGTTGTAATGCACCGTCGGCAGAACCGGGATCGGTTCCTTGGTCACATCAACACCGGCAAAGATCTTGGCGCTTTCCGAGATACCGGGAAGGCGTTCGGCCAGTGCCTCGGCAGGCAGGTGGTCGAGATGCAGGAAGATATGATCTTTCTCGGGGCCGACACCACGACCTTCGCGGATTTCCATGGTCATCGAACGCGACACGTAATCGCGGGGGGCAAGGTCTTTATACTGGGGCGCATAACGCTCCATGAAACGCTCGCCTTCCGAGTTGACCAGATAGCCACCTTCGCCACGCGCCCCTTCGGTGATCAGACAGCCCGAGCCATAGATGCCGGTCGGGTGGAACTGCACGAATTCCATGTCTTGCAGGGCCAGACCCGCACGGGCCACCATGCCGCCGCCATCACCGGTGCAGGTGTGGGCCGACGTGGCCGAGAAGAAGGCGCGTCCGTAACCGCCGGTGGCCAGAACGACCATCTTGGCGTTGAACACGTGCATCGTGCCATCGTCCAGTTTCCAGCAGACAACCCCCTGACATTCGCCGTCTTCCGACATGATCAGGTCGATCGCGAAATACTCGACATAGAACTCCGCGTTGTTCTTCAGCGATTGCCCATACAGCGTGTGCAGGATCGCGTGACCGGTCCGGTCGGCTGCAGCACAGGTGCGTTGTACGGGCGGTCCGTCACCAAATTCGGTCGTGTGACCGCCGAAGGGGCGTTGGTAAATCTTGCCTTCCTCGGTGCGCGAGAAGGGCACGCCGTAATGTTCCAGCTCGTACACCGCCTTGGGGGCTTCGCGGGCCAAATATTCCATCGCGTCCGTGTCGCCCAGCCAGTCCGAGCCTTTGACGGTGTCATACATGTGCCACTGCCAGTTGTCCGGGCCCATGTTGGACAGGGACGCGGCAATGCCGCCCTGCGCTGCGACCGTGTGTGATCGGGTCGGGAACACCTTGGTCACGCAAGCAGTGCGCAGGCCCTGTTCGGCCATGCCAAGTGTCGCACGCAGACCAGCGCCACCGGCACCGACCACGACCACGTCATATTCGTGCGTTTCGTATTCGTAAGCTGCCATTTGGGTTGCTCTCCGGTCTTAAAAGGCGATGCGGGCAAGGCCATACAGGCCAACCGCAAGAATTGTGTAAGCCAATGCGGTGCAGGTGATCACAAGGACTTTCTTGACTACGCCGCGAGAGTAGTCCTCGATCACCACTTGGATGCCATGGCGAAAGTGAACCATCGCGGTGACAAGCGTCATCGCTGCAATGATGGCGGGGAAGGGGCGCTGGTAATAGGCGATGGCTTCCTCGTAGGGCAGCCCAAGCGCGCAACCGAAGGTCAGCGCGAACAGCGGCATCAGGATCAGAAGGCCCACAGCCGAAATGGCCTGTCCCCAGAAGTGTTCGGTGCCAGAGCCGGCAGCCCCTTTGCCTACGGCGCGTTTGCGGTCGGTTAGATAATGCATGCCTGTCCCCCTTACACGATGATGGCGACGATGATCGCCAGAATGACAGACCCGATGATGACGCCAATGCCCATCTTTTCGGCAGTTGGAACATCAAGACCAATGCCAATATCCCAGATCAGGTGTCGCAGACCTGATAGCGCGTGATAGCACAAGGCCCACAGCGCCAGAAACATGATCACATCCCCGATGAACGAGGTCATCAGACCGTTCACCAGATCATAGTAACCCGGTCCCATTGCGGCTGCGATGAACCACCACACAACCAGGATCGCGGCCCCCAGAAGGGCGACACCGGTTATCCGGGCGAAGATCGAGGTGATGGAGGTCAGCTGCGGGCGGTAAATCTGCAGATGCGGGGATAGTGGGCGATTGCCCCTATTCACGTCGGCCATGGCGGCCTCCTTCTGTCTGTTGCGACTGTTGTGACAGGAATAACGTCATTTGCAGTGCAGAGTCACGCGTTATGGGCAGCAAAACTGGCCGAATTTGCGCTAACATGAAGGAAATCTTCACCATGTGATCACAAAAAATATTCTTGTGATCACATGCGAAGCGTCTTTATATCCGACTGAAAATATAGGGCAATCCGGCGCAAATGCCGCGCGGCGGCATCGGCCCTGCTTTGCCGATTATCGTCGCCAGACATCTATTTTGGCATCAATGCCCAGTAATCCAGATCCAGCATGACCTCGGGATGATACTTGCCGTCTTCGCCTTTTAGCGCGAATTCGGGCGCGCCATGTTTGACCGCAACCAAGCGCAATCGCACGGCACCCACGCCCGGCGCATCGGTGTCTGCCTTGTCCAGAACTTCAGACCATGCGCGGATGGTGTCGCCCGCGAAGCAAGGGTTGGCATGTGCCCCGCCGTTCAAGCCGACGATCATCTGCGCATTTGCCAGCCCGTTGAACGACAAGGCCCGCGCCATCGAGATCACATGCCCACCATAAATCAGCCGCTTGCCGTCCGGGCGGAAGGTGGCGTCAAAATGCACTTTGGCCGTGTTCTGCCACAAGCGGGTCGCCAGCATGTGTTCGGCTTCTTCGACGGTCACGCCATCGACATGGTCGATCTTTTCGCCGACCTCGTAGTCGCCCCAGCGGTGCGGTTCGCCCGCAAGGGTGAAGTCGTAATCCGCGAATGACAGACCTTCAGGGATCGTCAGGTCACTTGTGTCCAACGTGCCTTTCAACTCGGGGATCACGGTGTCCGGGGCAGGGGCGTCCAGATTGCCTTTGCGCACCATCACCCAGCGCACGTATTCCAGAACCGGCTCGCCCACTTGGTTCACCCCACGTGTGCGCACCCAGACCACGCCTGATTTCCCGTTCGAGTTCTGCTTAAGCCCGATCACTTCTGAAGATGACCGCAGCGTGTCGCCCGGATAAACCGGTTTCAACCAGCGCCCTTCCGCATAGCCAAGGTTCGCCACAGCGTTCAGGGATATGTCGGGAACGGTCTTGCCAAAGACGATATGAAACGCGATCAGGTCATCCAGGGGCGAGCCCTCCAACCCGCAATGGCCTGCAAATTCGTCCGAGGAGTATAGCGCATGACGGGCTGGATAGAGCGCGTGATAAAGCGCCCGCTCCCCTTCTGCCACGGTGCGCGGAACAGCGTGGTCAATCACCTCGCCGAGTTTGTAATCCTCAAAGAAACGGCCGGGGTTGGTTTTTGCCATCAGTGCTCTCCCAATTTCGTGTCGGGTGTGTAATCGCCGGGAACGACCTTCACCACGGCCTGAGCACAGCGCATTTTGCCGGTCGCGGCGTCGTGGGCATAGGCAGGATCACCGTGAAGCTCCCATCCCTTGTTCAGGGCGGCGGTCACTTTGTGGCAGAACGCCGATGTGTCATCTTCTGTCAGCAGGCGATAGAGCTTCATGGCTTACATTCCGAACGGTGATGGGCCGATCAGCCCGTGAACAAATCCAATGACCAGCGTCAGGACAACTGATGCCACAAGGAACATTCCGTCCTTCGCGATGGCGCCCTTGGGGTGCGGGGTCCATTCTGGCTCGGCCCGGTTGATCACGGCAATCTCGGCCACCGCCCAGATCGTTAGCGCGCCGAACAAGATCATCGAGGCAAGATCAGGGTTCACCATGATATGCGCCACGGACCAGATGATGAACCCGGTCAGCATCGGGTGGCGCATCCGGTAAAACAGCGCGCCTTTCGATGGGCCCGGGCTCATGAAGTAGATCGCGAAGACGATGGCCAGATTGTTGATGTGTTTCAGAAACGCGGGATAGGCCACAAGATCGAAGCTTTCGGTCGCTCGGTAGCCGACCACCATCAGGACCACACCGATAAGCAGGATAAGGGCGGAAACACCCTTCGCCTTTTCGCCCATCGCTGCGTGACGCGCGGGCAGAGCGCGCTTCCAGAAATGCCCCGCATACCAAAGGGCGATGCCGATGATCAGGATGGTCATGTGTGTTCTCCGCGCTAGCCGGCCATATTGGCAATGGCGTCTGCCTTGGCCAGAATTCCTTTTGCCGTCACAACATGCAGGTTTTCGACGATTTTACCATCCACAACTGCCACGCCCTGGCCCGAGGCTTCGGCGTCTTCAAACGCGGCGATCTGGCGCCGGGCAAGGTCAATTTCGGCATCGGACGGTGCAAAGGCCGTGTTGGCGATGTCCAACTGTGCCGGGTGGATCAGGGTCTTGCCATCCATGCCCATGTCGCGGCCCTGATCGCATTCGACCTTCAGACCTTCTTCGTCCTTGAAGGCATTATAGACACCGTCGATGATCACCACCCCATGCGCCTTGGCAGCCAACAGGCACAGATGCAACCCGCCCATCATCGGCAAGCGATCAGCGCGGAAGCGGGTGTTCAGTTCCTTGGCAAGGTCATTGGTCCCCATCACGAAGCCTTTCAGGCGGGGATGGGCCGCAATTTCGGCAGCGTTCAGCATGCCCAGTGGCGTCTCCATCATTGCCCACAGGTCCACGTCAGGGATCAATTCTGCCAACTCATCCAACTGTGCCGCCGAATCCACCTTTGGCATCAGGATCGCGTCTATATCGGCGCCTACGAAAGCGGCCACATCATCCTTGCCCCAAGCCGTATCAAACCCGTTGATACGGACGATCTTGGCCCGGTTGCCATAGCCACCTTTGTCCAGTTCGGCCTTCAAAACCGTGCGTGCACCTATCTTTGCGTCGGGGGCCACCGCATCTTCCAGATCAAAGATGATCGCATCGGCAGGCAGGTTGCGCGCCTTTTCCAAAGCACGCTCATTCGAGCCGGGAATGTACAGGACGGAACGAAAGGGACGAGTGGGCATGATTCTGATACTCCGCAATATTGTTGCGCAAGGGACCATATTTGCGCACCATTCCGCAAGTGTGGATTTGCCGCAACGCAGAAATTTCTTGTTTCAGGCGCCGTAGCTGATCAGGTCAGGCCTTCCCAGATCAGCTTCGTGCCTGTGACAATCAGGAAGAAATAGGTGAAGGCAAAGAAGCTCCGCTCGGACAGGCGGTGGTGCATATGCACACCAATCCAAACCCCGATCACTGCAAACGGGATCAAGAACAGATTGGCCTTTGCCGTTTGCCACGAAAAGATTCCCAGTGCGAAATACGGGATGAATTTCAACAGATTTATCGCCCAGAAACTGATCACTGTTGTGGCTTGAAACGTGGTCTTGTCCAGCCGGCGGGACAACAGAAACACCGCTGCCGGCGGGCCGCCGGCGTGGCTGATGAAACTGGTAAATCCAGCGACCAGCCCCCAGAACCCGCCAAGCCCTGCGGACATGGGGTGGGCTGCGGGGCGGATCAGCCCCTTCGCACGCGCCAACTGGAAGCCAACGAAACCAACGGCGATCAGACCGATCAACAGGCGGAACAAATCTGGATCGGCGATCGAATACAGAAGCGCCCCGATTGTCACGCCCGGAACGGCTCCTAGCACCAAGGCCTTGGCTGACGGTGTATCCCACTTTCGCCAATAAGGTTGTAGCGCCGTTACATCCATCAGCATCAACAGCGGCAACATCAGCCCGATGGCTGCGCCGGGTTCCAGAATCAGCGCGAGCAGCGGCGTTGCTGCAAAGGCCGCGCCCGAGCCGAAGCCGCCCTTCGAAATACCCGCAAAGATCACTGCAGGGATCGCAAAGGCAAAGAATGTGAGGTCAAGAACCTCGGGCATGGCGCGTCCCTCAAACCGCTGCAAAACGAGTGATTTAGCGCTATCGCGAATGCAGTTCGGGGGCAAGCGCCGCGTTATGCCGCGGCGCGGCACCCTTGCGCGAATGCTTTAATCGGACTACGCATGCGCCCGAAAACAACTGATCGGAGATCACACTCATGGCCAGACCCAAGATTGCGCTTATCGGTAGCGGCATGATCGGTGGCACCCTTGCTCACCTTGCTGCACTGAAAGAAATGGGCGACGTTGTCCTCTTTGATATTGCGGACGGCATCCCACAGGGTAAAGCACTCGACATCGCGGAAAGCGGCCCCGTTGAAGGGTTCGACGCAGCACTGTCGGGCACCACGTCTTACGAAGACATTGCTGGCGCAGATGTCTGCATCGTCACCGCCGGTGTTCCGCGCAAGCCGGGCATGAGCCGTGATGACCTGCTGGGCATCAACCTGAAAGTCATGAAATCGGTCGGCGAAGGCATCAAAGAGCACGCCCCGAACGCATTCGTGATCTGCATCACCAACCCGCTGGACGCCATGGTTTGGGCGCTGCGCGAGTTCTCGGGCCTGCCGCACAACAAAGTGGTCGGCATGGCTGGCGTTCTGGACTCGGCACGCTTCCGTCACTTCCTGTCGGTCGAATTCGACGTGTCCATGCGCGACGTCACCGCCTTCGTTTTGGGCGGCCATGGCGACACAATGGTTCCGCTGACCCGCTATTCGACCGTTGGCGGCATCCCGCTGCCGGATCTGGTGGACATGGGTTGGACCAGCCAGGAAAAACTGGACGCCATCGTTCAGCGCACCCGTGACGGTGGCGCCGAGATCGTTGGTCTTCTGAAAACCGGTTCCGCCTATTATGCACCTGCGGCTTCGGCAATCGAAATGGCTCAGGCTTACCTGAACGACCAGAAACGCGTTCTGCCTTGTGCGGCTTATGTGGATGGCGCCTATGGTCTGGACGGCTTCTATGTTGGTGTGCCGACCGTTATCGGTGCGAACGGTATCGAGAAGGTCATCGACATCAAGCTCAGCAAAGACGAGCAAGCGATGTTCGACAAATCCGTCGACGCCGTGAAAGGTCTGGTCGAAGCCTGTAAAGGGATCGACAGCTCGCTGGCCTGATCTTATCAGAAGAACAGAATCGGGGCGCTCCAATCAGGGGCGCCCCTTTTTCTTTTCACGGAAGAACCTTTAGAATCACGGGGTTTTTCCATTTCTGCGCGGGTGAAGCAATTTGTGATCACAGTTTTTTCGGGTGTGATCACAAATTGCCGGGTTTAGCGCAAAAATCCACCTAATCAGCAGAAAGTGTTTTCGACCATCCGCGCAGTTGTGCATGGTGTCCGCGACCAAATGGACCAACTGGATAGGATGATTTCATGAACATTCATGAATACCAGGCGAAGGCCCTTCTGAAATCCTACGGTGCCCCTGTTTCCGACGGGCGCGCTGTTTTGAGAGCAGAAGAAGCCAAGACCGCCGCAGGTGAACTCGACGGACCGCTTTGGGTGGTCAAAGCACAAATTCACGCAGGTGGCCGCGGTAAAGGTTCCTTCAAGGAAGCTGACGCTGGCGAAAAAGGCGGTGTGCGCCTGACCAAGTCGGTGGAAGAAGCCGCCGAGGAAGCCAAGAAGATGCTGGGCCGCACCCTTGTGACCCACCAGACCGGCCCGGCAGGCAAACAGGTCAACCGCATCTATATCGAGGCCGGGTCCGGCATTGAGCGCGAGCTTTACCTTGCTCTGCTGGTTGACCGCCAAACCTCGCGCATTTCGTTCGTCTGCTCGACCGAAGGCGGCATGGACATCGAGGAAGTCGCCGCCGCGACGCCGGAAAAAATCCTGAGCTTCTCGGTCGATCCCGCGACGGGGTATCAAGGCTTCCACGGCCGCCGCATCGCCTTCGCGCTGGGCCTGGAAGGCGCGCAGGTCAAGCAATGCGTGAAACTGATGGGTCAGCTCTACAAGGCTTTCGTTGAGAAAGACATGGAGATGCTGGAGATCAACCCGCTGATCGTGTCTGACAGCGGCGATCTGAAAGTGCTGGACGCCAAGGTTGGCTTCGACGGCAACGCCATTTATCGCCACCCGGACATCGCCGAGCTGCGCGACACCACCGAAGAAGACCCGAAAGAGCTGGAAGCGTCGAAATACGACCTGAACTACATCGCTCTGGACGGTGAAATCGGCTGCATGGTGAACGGTGCTGGTCTGGCAATGGCCACCATGGACATCATCAAGCTCTACGGTGCTGAGCCTGCCAACTTCCTTGACGTGGGCGGCGGTGCGACCAAAGAGAAAGTGACCGAAGCCTTCAAGATCATCACCTCGGACCCGAACGTAAAGGGCATCCTTGTGAACATCTTCGGCGGCATCATGCGCTGTGACGTCATCGCCGAGGGCGTGGTTGCAGCCGTGAAAGAAGTGGGCCTGAAGGTTCCGCTGGTCGTACGTCTGGAAGGCACCAACGTGGAAGCCGGTAAAGACATCATCAACAATTCAGACGTTGATGTGATCGCAGCCGACAACCTGTCGGACGGTGCTGAGAAAATCGTGAAAGCGGTGAAGGGTTAAGACAATGGCAGTTCTTATTGACGAAAACACCAAGGTCATCTGTCAGGGCTTCACTGGCTCGCAGGGCACCTTTCACTCGGAACAGGCCATTGCGTATGGCACCAAGATGGTCGGCGGTGTCACGCCGGGCAAAGGTGGGCAGACGCATCTGGATCTTCCGGTCTTCAACTCGGTTCACGAAGCCAAGCACGTCACCGAAGCCAATGCTTCCGTGATCTACGTGCCGCCGCCCTTCGCAGCGGACTCGATCCTTGAGGCGATTGATGCGGAGATGGAACTGATCGTTTGCATCACCGAAGGCATTCCGGTGCTGGATATGATGCGCGTTCAGCGTGCCTTGGAGGGCTCAAAATCGCGCCTGATCGGCCCGAACTGCCCCGGTGTCATCACGCCGGACGCCTGTAAGATCGGCATCATGCCCGGCCACATCCACAAACGTGGTTCGGTTGGTGTTGTGTCGCGCTCCGGCACCCTGACCTATGAGGCTGTGAAACAGACCTCGGACATCGGTCTGGGCCAGTCGACCGCGGTGGGCATCGGCGGCGACCCAATCAAGGGCACCGAGCACATTGATGTGCTGGACATGTTCCTGGACGATGACGAAACCCAGTCGATCATCATGATCGGTGAAATCGGTGGCTCGGCAGAAGAAGAAGCTGCTGAGTTCCTGGCCGAACAGAAGAAGAAAGGCCGCTGGAAGCCGGTCGCTGGCTTCATCGCTGGCCGCACGGCACCTCCGGGCCGCCGCATGGGTCACGCTGGCGCGATTGTTGCCGGTGGCAAAGGCGGCGCCGAAGACAAGATCGAAGCCATGCGTTCGGCTGGCATCGTGGTCGCAGACAGCCCCGCCACGCTGGGCGAGGCCGTTCTGGAAGCCATCGGCAAATAAAGAAAGCACTTCGCGCGCCCTTAATCGGGGCGCGCGTTTACCAATTTTCAGGTGAACCCATGACGGATCAAAGCCCCAACGACCTTTTCCATGCTTCAAGCTTCATGCAAGGTCACAACGCTGAGTATCTTGAACAGCTTTACGCCCAATATGCGCGCGACCCGAACGCGGTGGATGCCGCGTGGCAGGCGTTTTTTGCCGAACTTGGGGATGACGGCGGCGACGTCACCGCCGAGGCGGCAGGCCCGTCCTGGGCGCGTGCCGACTGGCCGCCGATGCCAACCGGTGACCGGGTTCATGGACTGGACGGCCAGTGGCCGGAAGAGCCGGTGGCCGAGGCCAAGGCGGCGGGCAAGAAGATCGAAGCCAAGGCGGCTGAAAAGGGTGTTCAACTGTCCGATGATCAGGTCAAGCGCGCGGTGCTGGATTCGATCCGCGCCCTGATGATCATTCGTGCCTATCGGATCCGGGGCCATCTGGCCGCCGATCTGGATCCGCTGGGAATGCGCGAAGCCTCGGACCATCCCGAGCTTGATCCGTCCTCTTACGGGTTCACCGACGCGGACATGGATCGCCCGATCTTCATCGATAACGTGCTGGGGCTGGAAGTCGCCTCGATGCGGCAGATTCTGGAGATCGTGAAACGCACCTATTGCGGCACGTTCGCGTTGCAATACATGCACATTTCAGACCCCGGCCAGTCGGCATGGCTGAAAGAGCGGATCGAAGGCTTCGACCGTGAAATCAAGTTCACCCGCGAAGGCCGTCGCGCCATCCTGAACAAGCTGGTCGAGGCTGAGGGCTTCGAGAAGTTCCTGCATGTGAAATACATGGGCACCAAGCGGTTCGGCCTTGATGGGGGCGAGGCGCTGATCCCCGCGATGGAGCAGATCATCAAGCGCGGCGGTCAGCTTGGCCTGAAAGAGATCGTGATCGGGATGCCGCACCGGGGGCGCCTGTCTGTGCTGGCGAACGTGTTGCAAAAACCCTATTGCGCGATTTTTAACGAATTTCAGGGCGGCAGCTTTAAACCGGAAGAGGTCGATGGCTCGGGCGATGTGAAATATCACCTCGGCGCCAGCTCGGATCGTGAATTTGACGGCAATATCGTGCACCTGAGCTTGACTGCGAACCCATCCCACCTTGAGGCCGTGAACCCGGTCGTGCTGGGAAAGGTGCGCGCCAAGCAAGAACAGATGAACGACCATGACCGCGATCAGGTGTTGCCGATCTTGCTGCATGGTGATGCGGCCTTTGCCGGTCAGGGGGTCGTCGCCGAAGGCTTTGGCCTGTCTGGTCTGGTGGGTCACAAGACCGGCGGCACGATGCATATCGTTGTGAACAACCAGATCGGGTTTACCACCGCGCCGCATTTCAGCCGCTCGTCGCCTTATCCGACGGATATCGCATTGATGGTGGAAGCCCCGATTTTCCACGTGAATGGTGATGACCCAGAAGCCGTTGTGCATGCCGCGCGCGTTGCGACTGAATTCCGCCAGAAGTTCCACAAGGACGTCGTGCTGGATATCTTCTGTTATCGCCGCTTCGGTCACAACGAAGGCGATGAACCGATGTTCACCAACCCGTTGATGTACAAGCGGATCAAGAAGCATCAGACCACCCTTCAGATCTATACGGATCGGCTGGTGAATGACGGATTGATCCCGGCGGGAGAGATTGAGGATATGAAAGCCGCCTTCCAGGCCAAGATGAACGAAGAGTTCGAGGCCGGGAAAGACTATAAACCCAACAAGGCCGATTGGCTGGATGGGCGCTGGTCGCATCTTGAGCGGGAAAGCGATGAATACCAGCGCGGCAAGACCGAGATTTCGTCGGACACACTGGCCGAGGTCGGTAAGGCCCTGACCACGGTGCCCGAGGGTTTCCCCCTGCACAGAACCGTGGGTCGCTTGCTTGAGGCCAAGAAAGAGATGTTCGAAAGCGGCACCGGGTTTGACTGGGCGACCGGCGAGGCGTTGGCTTTCGGGTCACTTCTGACCGAAGGGTTCCCGGTGCGCCTGTCGGGTCAGGATGCCACGCGCGGCACGTTCAGCCAGCGCCATTCCGGCCTGATCAATCAGGACAACGAAGAACGCTATTACCCGCTGAACCACATCCGCGAGGGGCAGTCGCGCTATGAGGTCATCGACTCGATGCTGTCGGAATACGCGGTGTTGGGGTTCGAGTATGGCTATTCGCTGGCCGAACCCAACGCGCTGGTGATGTGGGAGGCCCAGTTCGGCGACTTCGCCAACGGCGCCCAGATCATGTTCGACCAGTTCATCTCGTCCGGCGAGTCAAAATGGCTGCGCATGTCGGGCCTGACAGTCCTTCTGCCGCACGGGTTCGAAGGGCAGGGACCGGAGCACAGCTCGGCCCGGCTGGAGCGTTTCCTGCAGATGTGTGGTGGCGACAACTGGATCGTGGCCAACTGCACCACGCCCGCCAACTATTTCCACATTCTGCGGCGCCAGCTGCATCGCGGCTATCGCAAACCTTTGATCCTGATGACGCCGAAATCGCTTCTGCGTCACAAGCTGGCGGTATCGGATGCGACGGACTTCACCGAGGGCTCCAGCTTCCACCGCGTCTTGTGGGATGATGGCGACCGCGACAACGGCACGGGCCGGTCCGAGGCCAAATTGGTCACGGACAAGAAGATCAAGCGCGTGGTGATGTGTTCGGGCAAGGTCTATTACGACCTGTTGGAAGAGCGCGACCGTCGCGGCATCACCGACATCTATCTGTTGCGGCTTGAACAGTTCTATCCCTTCCCCGCAATGTCGCTGGTGAAAGAACTGGAACGCTTCAAACAGGCCGAGATTGTCTGGTGTCAGGAAGAGCCCAAGAACCAGGGTGCCTGGTTCTTTGTTGAACCGAATATTGAATGGGTGCTGACCCGGATCGGGGCCAAGCATACGCGGCCCGTCTATGCCGGTCGCCCGGCATCGGCGTCGCCCGCCACAGGTCTGGCATCACAGCACAAAGCACAACAAGAGGCGCTCGTGGACGCGGCGCTGAACATGGAAGGAAATTAAGCCATGAGCATCGAAGTAAGGGTTCCCACTCTGGGGGAAAGCGTCACCGAAGCGACCGTCGCCACATGGTTCAAGAAACCCGGCGATGCCGTGGCCGTGGACGAAATGCTCTGCGAGCTTGAAACCGACAAGGTCACGGTAGAGGTTCCGTCACCCGCCGCTGGCGTGATGGGCGAAATCGTCGCCGCCGAAGGCGAAACAGTGGGTGTTGATGCGCTTCTGGCAACGATTGGCGAAGGCGAAGGGGCTGCTCCGGCCCCCGCGAACGAGGCGAAGGCCGACGCCGCACCTGCCGCTTCGGGCGATGAGGCGCAAAGCGTCGATGTCATGGTGCCCAGCCTTGGCGAAAGCGTGACCGAAGCCACGGTGTCGAGCTGGTTCAAGCAAGTCGGCGACGCCGTTTCACAGGACGAAATGCTGTGCGAGCTTGAAACCGACAAGGTCTCGGTCGAAGTGCCCGCGCCTGCCGCCGGTGTGCTGACCGAGATATTGGCCGCCGAAGGCACCACGGTCGATGCCTCGGCCAAGCTGGCGGTAATCAGCGGTAGCGCAGACGGGGCCGTTGCGCCCGCTGCCAAGCCTGCCGAAGCGCAGGGCACCACCGCGACCACCGGCAAGGATGTCGAAGACGCGCCGTCCGCCAAGAAAGCCATGGCGGAGGCCGGTCTGAAACCGGGCGACGTGCAGGGCACGGGTCGCGACGGTCGCGTGATGAAACATGACGTGGCCGCCGCCGTTGCCGCGCCGAAAGCTGCGCCTGCCCCCGCTGCCGCACCTGCTCCCGCACGTCCTGCCGGGGATGCCGCGCGCGAGGAACGCGTGAAGATGACGCGCCTGCGCCAGACCATCGCGCGCCGTCTGAAAGACAGCCAGAACACCGCCGCCATGCTGACCACCTATAACGAGGTGGACATGACCGAGGTGATGGCCCTGCGCAACGAATACAAAGCCGAGTTTGAAAAGAAGCACGGCGTGCGCCTGGGCTTCATGTCGTTTTTCACCAAGGCCTGCTGTCACGCTCTGAAAGAAGTGCCGGAAGTGAATGCGGAAATCGACGGCACCGACATCGTTTACAAGAACTATGTGAACATGGGCGTCGCCGCCGGTACGCCTACGGGTCTTGTCGTGCCGGTGATCAACGATGCGGACGCCATGTCCTTTGCCGCGATCGAAAAGGCAATTGCCGAGAAAGGCAAACGCGCCCGCGACGGCAAACTGTCGATGGAGGAAATGCAGGGCGGCACCTTCACCATCTCGAACGGGGGTGTCTATGGCTCGCTCATGTCCTCGCCGATCCTGAACCCGCCGCAATCGGGCATCCTTGGCATGCACAAGATCCAGGACCGCCCGATGGCGATCAACGGAGAGGTCGTGATCCGCCCGATGATGTATCTGGCGCTCAGCTATGACCACCGTATTGTCGACGGCAAAGGCGCCGTGACCTTCCTTGTGCGCGTGAAAGAGGCGCTGGAAGATCCACGTCGGTTGTTGATGGATTTGTGAAGGAAGAGAAGTATCTCAGATGGTTCTAATTGTTACGTGTATAGTGATCGCGGTGATAATCAAAACCATTTGGGATCTACTTTTTCGCAAAATCGAGCGAGAGAAGCTGTTAGCGTCATATGCTGAGAGTCCTCTGTCCCATTTGTTTACAATGGTTTGGGCGGTATTCTTTGTGATGTTCTTCGTGGGAATATTCGTTCCTATGTTTGGAAATATCCAAGTGACTGTGTCAGGCTGGAAGGTTTGGCAGATCGGTTTTTTCGGTAACTTTGGTATGTGGCTGATCACCTGGTTCATAGACGTCGATGAATTAGACGAAAGCAGGTAGGGCCAAGGAGAAACATGAAATGATCGAGTGCGAATTAGGCTACAGCAGTTTCACCGACGTTTACGTTGAAAGTTGCGGAAGACATGAGCAAGCTGGGGCTAAGCACACATGACCCCCGAACTCACCATCCTCGCCCTCGCAGGCCTGCTGCAAGTGGTCCAGTTCTGCATCTACTCCGTTCTGGCGCAGATGCAGGTCGGGTCGAAATACGCGGCCTCTCCGCGCGATACGCCGCGCGAGTTGACGGGCAAGGCGGGGCGCGCGCAGCGGGCGTTGAACAACCATTTCGAAGGGCTGATCCTGTTCACCGCCGCCGTGGTGGTGGTCACCGTATCGGGGCAATCCACCGCAACCACCCAAACCTGCGCCTATCTCTATCTTGCTGCGCGGATCGTCTATCTTCCCGCTTACCTTTTCGGCTGGACGCCGTGGCGGTCGCTGATCTGGGCCGTGGGGCTGATCGCGACGGCGGTGATGTTGATCTCGGCGCTCATATGAATATCACTAGGTAAAAACATGCTCCGGGGCGCGCCGGGCGGGGGCTGACAGAGGCCACGCCCGGACCCCAAATGAAAGGACAAGACACATGGCAGACTATGACGTAATCATCATCGGCGGTGGTCCGGGCGGCTATGTCTGCGCGATCCGTTGTGCCCAACTGGGTCTGAAAACCGCCTGTGTCGAAGGGCGCGAGACCTTGGGCGGCACCTGCCTGAACGTCGGCTGCATCCCCTCGAAGGCATTGCTTCATGCCTCGCACAGCCTGCACGAGGCCGAGCATAACTTCGCCAAGATGGGCCTGAAGGGCAAAAGCCCCTCGGTCGATTGGAAGCAGATGCTGGCCTATAAGGATGACGTGATCGGCCAGAACACCAAGGGCATCGAGTTCCTGTTCAAGAAGAACAAGGTCGATTGGCTGAAGGGTTGGGGGTCGATCCCTGCCGCTGGTCAGGTCAAGGTGGGCGACGAGGTGCACAAGGCAAAGCATATCGTCATCGCTTCCGGCTCCGAGCCGTCCAGCCTGCCGGGCGTCGAGGTCGACGAGAAGGTCGTCGTGACCTCGACCGGGGCGCTGGAACTGCCGAAGGTGCCGAAGAAGATGGTCGTGATCGGTGCCGGTGTGATCGGGCTTGAAATGGGCTCGGTCTATGCGCGCCTGGGCACCGAGGTGACGGTGGTCGAATTCCTTGATGCGATCACGCCGGGAATGGACAGCGATCTGGCCAAAACCTTCCAGCGTGCGCTGAAAAAACAAGGGCTTAAGTTTGTCATGGGCGCTGCGGTTCAAAAGGTGGACGCCACCAAAACGAAGGCGAAGGTGCACTACAAATTACGCAAGAACGACGCGGAAGAGATGCTGGATGCAGACGTCGTTCTGGTGGCCACCGGGCGCCGTCCTTATGTCGAGGGTTTGGGGCTGGACGCGCTGGGCGTGAAAATGACCGAACGCGGGCAGATCGCCACGGATCATTGGAAGACCTCGGTCGATGGGGTCTGGGCCATTGGCGACGTGATCGAAGGCCCGATGCTGGCCCACAAAGCCGAAGACGAAGGCATGGCCGTGGCCGAAGCGATTGCGGGTCAGGCGGGGCATGTGAATTACGATGTCATTCCGGGCGTCGTCTATACCGCGCCCGAGGTGGCGTCCGTCGGCAAGACCGAGGAACAGTTGAAGGATGAAGGCCGCGCCTACAAGGTTGGCAAGTTCAGCTTCATGGGCAATGGCCGTGCGAAAGCCGTGTTCCAAGGCGAAGGTTTCGTGAAAATTCTGGCGGACAAAGAAACCGACCGCGTGCTGGGCGTTCACATCATGGGCCCCGCCGCAGGTGAGCTGATCCATGAGGCGTGTGTGCTGATGGAATTCGGCGGCTCTGCCGAAGACCTCGCCCGCACCTGCCACGCCCACCCGACCTTCTCGGAAGCGGTGCGCGAAGCGGCGCTGGCCTGCGGGGATGGGGCGATTCACGCGTAATCCCACCGGAACCCCTATGAAAAAAGCCACCGGATTGCTCCGGTGGCTTTCGTGTTTTGGCGCTGTCTGTTTTCTGTCAGATCAGTGGAATTTGTGAATCTCACCTGACTTCAAGCGCGACAGATAGCTGTTCAACTCACGCTTCACGATTGGCATCAGGAAGTACAGGGCCACGATATTCACGACCGCCATGGCGAAGATCGCCGCGTCCGAGAAGTCGATCACCGGGCCAAGGTTGGCCGAAGCGCCGATCACGACGAAGATGCAGAAGATCACCTTGAAGACGATCTCTTTCGTGTGGCCTTCGCCGAACAGGAAGGTCCAGGCCTTCAGGCCATAGTAGGACCAGCTGATCATCGTCGAGAACGCAAACAGGATCACCGCGATCGCCAGCACGTATTTGAACCAGCCAAACGCGGACGAGAAGGCGGCCGAGGTCAGCGCCACGCCCTTGTTGCCATCTACGGTTTGGATGGTCGCCCCACCTTCGTCCAGCAGATACATACCCGTTGCAGGATCGCTGACCAGTTGACCCGTGATGATGATCACAAGCGCAGTCATGGTGCAGATGACGACCGTGTCGATGAAGGGTTCAAGCAGTGATACGAAGCCTTCTGTGATCGGTTCTTTCGTGCGCACGGCCGAGTGGGCAATGGCTGCCGAGCCAACACCGGCTTCGTTTGAAAACGCTGCCCGTTTGAACCCCTGGATCAGTGCGCCAACCATACCACCGGCAACGCCAAGACCCGTGAAGGCACCCGCGAAGATCTGGCCAAAAGCCCAGCCGATCATATCTGCGTTCATCAGAATGATGATCAGGGCAGTCAGCACATAGAGCACACCCATGAACGGCACCACCTTCTCGGTCACGCTGGCGATGGATTTCAGACCACCTACGATCACGGCAAAGACGATACCAGCAAAGATGATACCTGTGATCCAGCCGGGGAAGTCACCAACCACGTTGGTGATCTGTGCGTGCGCCTGGTTGGCCTGGAACATGTTCCCGCCGCCCAGTGCGCCCAGAATACAGAAAACCGAGAACAGAACCGCCATGAATTTGCCAGCGGGCAGACCGCGTTCGGCGAAGCCTTTGGTCATGTAATACATCGGGCCACCAGACACGGTGCCGTCGTCATACTCGTTCCGGTATTTCACCCCCAAGGTACATTCGGTGAACTTGGACGCCATCCCCATCAGACCCGCGAGGATCATCCAGAATGTGGCACCCGGCCCGCCGATACCCACGGCAACCGCGACACCTGCAATGTTGCCAAGCCCGACCGTGCCCGACAGGGCGGTGGCCAACGCCTGGAAGTGGCTGACCTCGCCCGCGTCGTTGGGGTCGGAGTAGTCACCCTTTACCAGCGAGATTGAATGTGGAAATGCCCGAAATTGGATCAGGCCGAAATAGATCGTGAAGATCGTTGCCGCGATCACCAGCCACGCCACGATCCATGGAAAGGATGTGCCGGGGAAGGGGCTGAAGATGAAATTGACGAACCAGCCGGTTGAGCTGGCAAACATATCGTTGATTTTCTGGTCCATGGATTGGGCCATTGCGGGCGCTGTCGCTGCCAGCATGGCCGGTGCGGCCCAAGCCGCTGCCTTGAGTTTGTTGTTCATAACTATCCCTGTTCGCATTGTTTTTAAGGAACGATGGTGACGGGCACCGGCGAGATTTGCGCCAGTGTGCCCGCGACCGAGCCGAAGATGCGCGAGGACAGGCCCGAATTGCCGGTGCGCCCGACGATCACTTGAGAGGCGCCCTCGGCTTTAACGATGTCGCACAATGTGTCTGCGATGCCGCCGTATTTTAGCGCCGTTGTGACTTCGACCCCGCTGTCGGACAGACCTTTGACCAAAGGTGCCAGCACGGCTTTTTCCGCGCGCTCCAGCTCTTCCCCGCGCCGTTTATGGCGCTCTTCCAGCTCGTTGGGTGTCAGGAACGAGTATGGCGACCATTCCAGCACATGCGCGACGACGATGGCCGCGCCCTGTGATTTTGCCAGTTCGACCGCGAAATCCAGCGTCGCTTTCGAACTGTCGCTGCCATCGTATCCGACGACGATCTTGTTGGACATTTTCTTCCTCCCTTGGGTGAATTTTTCGCCTGTTAAGCAACTCTAGCCTAGCAGTGGTCGATCTGAAAAGGTTCCCTTATTTCTTGCAAAGTGGGATGATTTACGTAAAAACTACTGTTCAGGCAAAAATATTCGGAAAATTTACGTTGGATAAGCTAGACACTAGAATTCTTTCCATTCTTCAGAAGGACGGCGCGATTTCGATGGCGCGACTGTCTGAAAAGGTCGGGTTGTCGATCTCGGCCTGCCACCGGCGGGTCAAGCTGTTGGAAGCGGAGGGGGCCATCACCAACTATGCCGCCCGCCTGAGCCGCAAGGCGATCGGGTTGGAAATTCAGGTGTTCATCGAGGCCAAGCTGGTCAGCCAGCGGCGCGAAGATATTCAGGCGTTCGAGGCTGCCATCCTAGAAATGCCCGAGGTTTTGGAATGCCACCTGATCTCGGGCGAGTTCGATTACTTGCTGCGTGTGGCGGCACGAAACACCGAGGATTACGAGAAACTTTACCGGGACCGCCTGTCCTCAATCCCATCCTTCGCGCAGATGAAAACGCTGCTCAGCTTGTCCACGGTGAAAGAATTTCGGGGGTTCCATCTGGGGTGATGGTTGTCGCTGTCAGTCGGCCACCAGCATTTTCAGCCCCTGCGTCACATCCGTGCGCACCGCCAGCCGCAGCGCGGGTTCATCCCCGGCCGCCAATGCCGACAAGATCATCCGGTGGTGGCGCTGCAGGTCGGTGCGTTGACGACGGGCATAAAGCGCGCGCATGGTCGGGCCAAGTTGCAGCCACACCGTTTCGGCCACCGCAAGAATCGCGGGGGCCTGCGCGCGCAGATAGAGCGTGCGATGAAATTCCAGATTGGTGCGCAGATACCCGACCGCGTCCTGCTTGGTGACACATTCCGACACCCGCACGTTGATGGCGCGCAGCCGGTCGATCAGCGCCATATGGGCGCGGGGCAGGGCGCGGGCGGCCAGTTCCGGTTCCAGAAGGGATCGCAGCGCGGCCAGTTCCTCGATCCGTTCCGCCGTCAGGTCGGGCGCCGACACGCGGCCCGAACTGGACAGGGTCAGCGCGCCTTCTGCGGCCAACCTGCGCACAGCCTCGCGGGCCGGGGTCATCGAGACATCGTATTCCTTGCCGATGCCACGGATGGTCAGGCTTTGGCCGGGGTCCAGCTCTCCGTGCATGATCCGTGCGCGCAGGCTGCGATAAACGCGTTCATGGGCGCTGGACGTATCGGTTTGTGAACGGGTTTGAGCCTGCATAGTGTAATTGTGATCACAAATTAGCGTGGCGTCAACACGCCCGTTCGGTCAATCGCGAAAGCGATAGCGATGCAGACTTGTGCCATGGTCGCGCAGCCACTGCCGAGGCGCATGATAGGACGGGCAAATGGTTTCAACCTGCGCCCAGAATGCGGATGAGTGATCCATATGCACCAGATGCGCCACCTCGTGCGCGGCGACATAGTCCAGCACCGCCTCGGGCGCCATGACCAACCGCCATGAATACATCAGGTTACCTTGTGAGCTGCACGAGCCCCAGCGCGAACGCGTGTCGCGCAGCGTCAAGCGACCGAATTGGCGGCCAATCTTTTCCGCGTAATGATCACTCGCACGCGCCAACCGGTCCCGCGCCTCGCGTTTCAATAGTGCTTCAAGCCGGACGGCGGTTTTGTCTGGATCACCGGGTGGCACAAGAAACCGGCCGTCACGGATTCGCGCAACCCGTATCGGGGCCTCGGTTATCTGATGTGGCTGTCCAAGAAACGGGAGCGTGGCGCCGAGGATCGGGCGTTGTTCTGGCATCGTGTCTGCCAGATGTTTGCGAATCCAATCGGCGCGTTCTGAAACAAAGCGAATGGCCTCGCGGCGTGATGCGCCATGCGGGACGGTCAAGGTCACCTTCCCATCCAGCTTCGAGACTCGTAGGGATAGCCGCCGTGCCCGCGCAGAAGGGCGCAGCAAAACAGACACTTCCGGTGTGCCCGCCAGATCAACCAGTTCCGTTTCCGTCAGCCTGTTTGCCTGTTTTGACCAGAACATTTGGTTCCTTTTTTCCTTACATTTGCCACGGTATCCGCTCATAAAGGGAAAAGCCTTTGACACCTCTGCACACATGTGGCAGTTGGCGGCAAATCTCGCACGACTTAGACAGAACGGAAAGGGTTTTACATGCCCAAGGAAGAATGGGGCGTTAAACGCGTCTGCCCGACGACTGGTAAACGTTTTTACGACCTGAATGCCGATCCGGTGGTCAGCCCTTATACGGGTGAGGTTGTGAACCTCGATACCGGTAAAGCGTCGCGCACCATGGTTGCCGACAAAGAAGACAAAGCCGCGATGAAGGACGATCTGGTCGATGACGCGGATGCGGTTCTTGAAGATGATGACGACGTTGATGTCGATCTGGGCGATGATGTTCTGGACGATGACGACGAAGATGATGTGTCGCTGGACGAGATCGCCGATGTCGCCGCTGACGACGACGACTAAGCGGCGCTGAATTTTTTGCAAAGGCGCCTTTTTAGGCTTGAACCCAAAAGCGCCTTTGCATAAATACCGCGCATTGACGGCGGAAACGCCATCGGATGGGGCCTTAGCTCAGTTGGTAGAGCGCTTGCATGGCATGCAAGAGGTCAGCGGTTCGACCCCGCTAGGCTCCACCATTTTTTCCATTTAAAAACAATTGGCTACAGTGCGCTTGGTATTTTCCGAGATATTTCGAGAACTCACCCGTAAGACGATCGTAAGGTGCTAGCCGAAGTCACCCTACCGCCTGCCGATGTTTTGGGCCTCTTCAAACACCGTCTTCAGGTAGTCGATGACTACGCGAGCGAATTCTTGGATGGTCTTGTTTTCTATCTCTGTCCCAAGATGTCGAGTGGGCGGATCATAAGTTACACCCCTGTCGACCACTGCAATACACTTGAGAAAAAAGCAGTCGAGCAGGAGAGTACGTTGCCCAATATTCACTTGCATTGGCTCCGGGCGGAACTCCACAATCTCCCCGTGCTCAAGCCGATGTTCCAGAGCATTTCGCGCGTGAAGAAGGTAGTTTACCCCTCCCTGACTGCGGTTGTTGCGTTTAGCGTGGGACTGAACCGCTATGCCTCGAGCGGCTGGCGAGATCGCTCTCCGTGCGCCGCTCCAATCGCGAAGGTTGTGGGTTATTATCGCCGCTTGTCAGGCGGTTTCTTGCACTCAGGGCACATGCGGACCCCGATTTCGTCATCGCTTCAAAACTGCTTGGCGCGGCTCATGCCCACGCACTACCCTACCTGCCTCATCACACGGGGCAGGTTGTAATCCAGATCGAGGGCGGATTTCCGACGCTTGCCTCCGTCAAACGGCCATGCCTTGAGCACTGGCTCGCAAAAGCCCGACCAGCCGAGATCATTACGGGCCACTGGCTGTGCTGGCGCCACAGCGATGTCGCCCTTCCCCCCTTTGGCCCAGTGCGGTCTGCGGCTGTGCCGCCGCTGTCGGGGCAGCTTGAGCGGCGCGGTATGCGCAACCAGCCATGCGGGTTTCGTCAGCATAGTTCCCCGTGCGCCCATCGTTCTGGGCCAGAGGACAGTCGCGGTCCAGCACGCCACTGCCCATTGCCTCTTGCACCTGTTCCTCGATTGCCGTTGAAGCAGCTGCAGGCCAACGCAATGCGGGACTTGCGGGGCGACGCGCATGTTTAAGGCGAGCGACACGGTTCACGAAGGTGCGGGCGGAGGGCATGTGATCAACCCTCGCCCTTGCCGGTCGCAAAAGCCACCCTGATCCACTCTCTCTCACCGGTTATTACCGTCGTTGCGGGTGTGGTCATGTTGGGCGAACGGGCAACGGTATTCCGCGTCGGCGGCATCGCCCTTGGTCTGGCAGGGGTGAGCACACCAGCTCTCGACTTCGTTCGGCAGGCGTTTGTCGAAGTGTCGGAGAGCGTTTTGCTCATTGTAAGGTTCGACAACGGCCGAATCGGTTTCGGATAAAAGCACTTGGAAACGGCCGCTGTCGTTGGTTCGATGTCCGGCCTCCCCTTCACGGGGAGGCGAAGGGCGCACATGACACGTATAGTTCGTGCGGCAAATGGCAGCTCCGGGAAGCCGCGATGCGGCGCTTCCGAGATCCGCAGTGAGGCCAAATTTCCTGATGCTGCGGGTTGCGCGAATGACTGCATTGACTGGCCAGACTGCAATAGGTGGTCCGAAGCGAGGGGCAAGTGCATTCGGCTTGACGCATAAGTTAGCATTCGCTAACTTTAGGGCTATGAGTTTTAATCCGCCCTTTATTCTTGACAGCGATGCGCCGGGAAAGGCGCTGATGCTTCGCGAAGCATTGCGTCTGTTTGCCCATAAAGGGATGTCCGCGACCTCCATCAGGGATATCGCGAAAGCCACCGGATTGAGCAACCCGGCGCTCTATAAGCATTTCAAGACAAAGGATGAACTTGCTTTGGTCCTGTTTGAAAGGCTCTACCGAAATCATGTTCTCAGTCTGCGAAATGACGTAGGGAAAGAAAGCGGTTTTCGCGCAAAACTTCGCGCGCTTTTGAAAAATAGGTTACGGGTCTATGACGAACACCCCGATGCAACAATTTTTGCGACCGACAACCTTATGGCCCTTTGGCCAAACATGCCGAAAGAGATGAAGGACCAAACAATCCTTTCGCTCTTGCGGGAAATCATCGAACTTGGCCGATCGGAGGGGACCGTGGAGTCCGACGCCGAGATCACCATGCAGATGGCGGTTGTCACCGGCATTCTTGAGCAAGTCACGCGTCAGAAGTTCTTCGGCAACCTTCCCGGCACGGCTTTGTCGCATTTGAACGAAGTTGAGAGGATTCTGGGCAAGGCTTTAGGATAAAAAATTTTCTACGTAAAGTTAGCGATTGCTAACTAAAGCAGCTGATCAACCAGACAAACTGGAGGAGCGGAGATGAAAATACACGCAATCGAAGCCGGGCGGGTCCGCGTAACCAAACGTTGGATCGCGGGAGAGGGAAAGGGTTTCAGACGCCTATTGAACGCCCTGTTTGACAAAACCATGACCGACTGGCTGCCAATCTACGTCTGGGTTATCGAGCATCCTGAAGGCAAGATTGTCATTGATACGGGCATTCCGCATGACGCCAACAAGTCACGCTATTTCCCACCGTTTATGCCATTGGTTCAGCGGGCCGCACATTTCGACATATCAGAAGAAGAAGAGATCGGTCCCAAAATGCGCGCGCTAGGTTTGGACCCGAAAGATGTGCGTTGGGTCATTCTGACCCATTTGCATCAGGATCATGACGGCGGTCTGCATCATTTCCCGTGCGCGGAATTTCTCGTATCCCAGGATGAATGGGATTTTGCCTCCGGGCTAAAGGGCCGTTTGAACGGCTACCTCAACCAACGCTGGCCGCGTGGCTTTGCTCCGACACGTGTAAACTTTGGCGATGGGCCCCTGGGACCCTTCCCGGGCCATACGAAACTAACGTGTGCAGGTGATGTGACGCTCATTCCAACGCCGGGCCACGCGCCTGGGCACCTGTCCGTATTGGTAAAAGAAGGTGACGCGACCATTATGTTCGCTGGCGACACGTCCTATACTGAGAACAATTTAATCGGGATGATCGCCGACGGCGTCGGAACCGACATCGATGCAGAACTCGAGACTCACCGAAAGATTCTCGCCTACGCTTACAAACATCCCACAGTTTATTTACCTAGTCACGATCCAGAAGCATCAAAGCGGCTAGCCGGTCGGATCGCTCTCCAGTTTGAGTAAATGATGTCCAACCAGTACTTTGGGCGAACAAAATACTGTGAAGAGGGTTCAGAGCTGGCACTGTAAGAACTTAGCACTTGCCTCCATTCTGCCACAGCGGACCTTGGCGTATCCGCAGCGAATTCCACTTCGACCCGAAACCGGCTTCCCGATGCAACCTATATCGAGATTGCCCCGGCCAACCACTTCACCTTTCTGGGTGCCGCCCATCCGCAAGCGGCCATAGGCGCCGTTGCAGCGAATGGCGGCTATGCGCGCGCAGAAAGCCAATTGGGTGCCGAATGCCTCTTATGGGTGACCTCTATATTTGATGCTTCAGATATGCGGGCCAACGGAGTCCAGTCGAAAGGTCTCACCTCATGCTTCACGAAGCACCCCTTGATAGTGGACCAACAGCTCATTGGTGAGTGGGGCGAGCAGCTTCACGTCAAATCGGAAATCGTTGCGGTCGACATATTCTCGGGCTTCGGAGATCGGCAACAACCAGCGCGGTAGCGGCAGGGGACCGAGCCTACCAGTTACGACGGGATAGTGCAGCGCGCTGTCGCGTACCTCTAGCCCCAGAAGAAACGTGAAGGGGCCGAAGCTCTCAGTCATTCCTGCCGGTGTCGCGGCCAGACGTGATCGGAAATTGCGCTGGCCGAAGCGGCGTAGCCAAGTCTCCCCCGTAGGAGTGACGGTTTTGATGACCTCTACCGGGATGTCTTTGGCGGCCTGCGGAAAGCTGAAGACTCCGCCAAGAACGCGACCCCATAACCCATTGCCACGAAGAACTTTAGCGCGTCCCTTCCAACGGCTGCAATCGGCGGTCATATGCGTCGCTCGGATCGGTGCTGGGAGCGCGTCGAAATCGGGTCCAAGTGCCTGGGCGAAGATCGGAGCAAGCGGCTCGCTGGCGCGTTCAGTGCGCACGCGCAGGTCCGACATCGCGACTTCGGCTTCCTTAAGCGTGATGACTTCCAGCGCCGGACGGGCACCCCCTGGCAGTGCGGCGCGGCGCAACAGCGCGCGCGCTGCGATGGCTGGAATGAAGGGACCGTCACCATCTTCAGCCAAAAGACGCCAATAGCGCTTCTCTTGGCCGGTGATCACCATCACCGACATTCCGCCGCGCCCGCTGCCGAAGGGTGCCAGTAGATCGGACGCCAACTTGAATGCCCGAACCAATGGTGGAGAAACCGGGAATGGCAACACCCGGCGCAGGGCGGCGAATACGGCGAGTCCGTAGCGCATCACGCCCAACTCAAGCCCGGCGCGAAACAGCACCGTTTCGGCGCCGAAATGCGCTGGGAACAGTTGCAGGTCGGGCACCTCGATTTGCCAGCCCTGACGGCTCAGTTTTCCGGGTAGGTGATAGGTGCGGGGGCCTGACCAGCCCCAAACGCGGCGCCACTCTCTGCCACGCCAAACCTGCATTGGCTGCCCGGCTTGCGCGAGGATCGACCTCATTACCGACAAGCCACGCGGGCTGCGATTGCCGGGCAGGATCGCGGTATCGATCACCCGGGGAGTCGCGTCGCCCGCCAACGCGCGCACGGCGGCGCTGGAGATTGCGGGAACCGAAGAAAGCCCTGATATGACGCAGAGTCCAGCGGCGCGGGCTGCGTCATCCAGCACCGTGATCCCGGCGCAGAAGGCGGCATTGTCGGACAAGTCGAGGTAATGTACACCGGCTCTGATTGCCGCGCGTGGCACGCTGTAGGGGTCGGCCCCGTAGCTGTGGAAAGGTCCAGCGGCATCGACCACGACATCGAAGTCAGCCAGCGCGGTCAATTCTCCGGTGCGGTCAATCCTAAGCGCTTGGCAACCCAGTTCGTTCGCCAGATTTTGCGCGGCGGCACGATTGCGCCCGGCGACGCAGACGAGGTGCCCATCCCGCATCAGCAGCCGCGCCAGCCGGGAGCCGAATACCCCGTAGCCTCCGAGAATCAGAACCTTCATCGCAGCAAACGCCGCTGGAAACCTGGGTCTGGCACAGCGCACATATCAGCACGGCCGAACAGCGCGTACCGGTTTCGCGCGAGGCGCTGATAGAGCCAGTTGCGCAGTGGTCTGGGTAGGATTTTCAGGGCCCCAGCCAGGCGCCCCCAGCCGCCAAAACGTCGCCCAGCGTGAACAACCGCCTCAAAATCGGCATACGCCAAGCCCTCGTCGATGAATAGCCAGGTCGAAGGGTCGTCCGAGCTTAGCCCATAGTGCCGCAAAAGCGCCGCTCCCAATGGTGTCTGGATCGGACAAATGCGAACCGTATCCGATCGGTCGAGCCGATGAATCATCCGAGCGCCCCAACTACAGACGGCGCATTCGCCATCCATCACCGCAACCGGAGCGCAGTCATCGAAATCGGGAACGGCAGGGTCGTCGCGAAAGGAAAAGAGCTTGGTCATGACTGGCAAATCATCGTTTGAAGAATGCCCAGGCGCAATGGCGATTTACACCGCTCGCACAGAAAGTTACGCCTGTTCGAACGCCCACTTTGCGAAAGCTGCAGTGCAGCATCGACAAAATGACGAACGCAGGAAACAGTGACGCAAATGGAGGCCGTTGGCTTATCCTCTTCAAATTAGTTTTGATTGGGGTTGCGGGGCCGGGGTTTGGGCTCTGCATATAGACAAAGTCAGTGCCTTAAAACGTTGGAGTGTCGCCACTGTAGTTGTCCGGTTTCTGGAGGGGTATTACACGGCTCTGAAACCTCTGGCTTGAGATCTGCCGTGCTTCCTCTCGGTGAGTGAACCGCGCTGATTTTAGATCAGCGCCAATATAAAGTAGGGCTTGGTTGGTGATTGTCAGCACCTTGTGTTGTGGCCTTGAATTCCATTTGGTAGCGGTGATGTCTCCTTTGCGGACAGAGCCACCACTCACTCTAATGCGATAAGCAAATGCTGCCCGACGATTGTACTCTTGCAGAAAAGTCGGTACTTAAGATGGAACGCCTGATCAGGACGACCTGACACTTCATGGGCTTGCCGGGACGACCCGAAGTTATAGAGGTCGAAATGGCGTGGATTGCTCTTCTCATCGCAGGTTTATTGGAAACGGCATGGGCCGCGGGACTGAAATCCCTTTCTGAGGGCTTTCAGTTGGGTCTGTTCATTGCAACAGCAGTTCTGATGATAGCAAGCCTTGGGGCTTTGTATTGGTCCATGCGCTCCTTACCCTTGTCAGTCGCATACCCACTCTGGACGGGCATCGGTTCTGTCGGATCCGTTGTTGCCGGGTATACGATATTCAAACAAGACATTGGCGTTTTGGGTATGGTCGGGGTGATATGCCTAATAGTCGGCATGTTTCTTATCAGCTTCGAAACTCACTAAAACAGGAAAAAAGATGGCGGGTGAGAGAAATCTGGAAAAACTCCTGAGCAGTATGTCGGCGGAGCTGTTGGATGGGCTGTATGTGTTTGCAACCGTTCCTGATGGCGTTCTGCCGTCTGGACTTCGGCCGAGAATGCTCTTCCATGAAGCTGAAGGAATGACGCTCATTCTGCTGAAAGAAGAAGCAGAAGCGCATGGTTTAGAGTTTGAATTCCCCTGCCGAATGATCACCCTGAATATTCACTCGTCGCTCGAAGCCGTTGGCTTTCTTGCGCGCATTACAACCGCGTTGGCGGCGCATGACATGGGGGTAAATCCTGTTTCGGGGTATTTCCATGATCATCTTTTTGTGCCGGATGGTCGAGAATTGGACGCAATCGCCGTGCTTGACGGGTTCACAGCCAAATCCTGATTGTTGACACGTCACTTTGTCCGCATAGATCGCTCCCAGCGACCAGCACTTTGCCCCTTGGTGACAGATAGGTCGCGCTTTCCCGGCTGGGTTGCTGACCCTTTCGGTGACGCGAATCTTCGGCCAACGTATGGCGAAAGACGCAAGAGAGGGCAAAGCTGCCAGATCCTGAAATGCTGAGAATGATTGTGCCCGCGTTCTTAGTCGCTGCATGAAGTCATGGTTGACAATATCATAACCAGTTGGCTATGAGTAAATCATATCCAAATGGCTATGCGTTATGGTTGCTTCGCACGACACAGTTTTCCGGTCACTCGCCGACCCAACTCGCAGGGCAATCTTTGAGCGCCTGTGTCTTGGTGGCGAGCAGAATGTTCTTGCGCTGACCGAACAGGCCGGGATTTCCCAACCGGCGGTCTCGAAACATCTGGCCATTCTCAAGAAAGCGGGCCTTGTTAGCGGGCGGCAGAAAGGTCGCGAGACGCGCTATGCCGCAAATACAAAGGCTCTGGCACCGCTGGTCGACTGGACGCGGACCATGAGCCGGTTCTGGGACACGAAGCTCGACGGTCTCGAAGACATTTTGACGAGGATGGACCAGTGATGGGCACCGACAAGGATATGCGCACGGTCGTGAAAGAGCGCGAGCTGCGCCACGCGCCGGAAAAGGTCTGGCGCGCGTTGACGCAAAAGCACCTGGTCGAGGAATGGCTGATGAAAAGCGATTTCAAACCGGAAGTGGGCCACCGTTTTGATTTGGAAGCCGCCTGGGGCAGGGTGTCCTGCGAGGTTCTGGCGGTCGAGCCCCACAAGACGCTTTCATATTCGTGGGCGGCGCATGGGTTGGAAAGCGTCGTGACGTGGACCTTGACGAAAACCGCGGCCGGCACGCATCTGAAGATGGAGCAAACGGGCTTTGGCCCCGATCAGGAGCAGGCCTATCGCGGGGCCAGGGCTGGTTGGGAACAGTTCCTTGACAGGCTTGAGAAGGTCATTGCCGATCTCGGCGAGGAGGGCGCGCAATGAACATCGTCCTCTGGATACTTCAGGCGTTTCTGGCGCTGCACACGGCCATCGGCGCGGGTTGGAAGCTCTTCAACTCGGAACAGACCGTCCCGACGCTTGCCGCGATCCCGGGTGCTGTCTGGATGACCCTGATCCCGCTCGAACTGCTCTGTGCCGCTGGTCTGGTCATTCCCGTTATTTCGCCGTCGCTTGGGTGGCTCGTGCCGGTTGCGGCCATCGGAATCGCGGTGGAAATGCTGGTGTTTTCCGGCGTTCACCTGCGCGCGGGGGCCGAGGATAATGGGCCGACGTATTATTGGCTTGCTGTCGCCACCGTCGCCGCGGTGATCGCGCTTGGACGGTCGTTTGTTGCGCCGCATTGAAACGGAAGGGAAACGGGCATGGCGAATGACCCCGAGGTCGCAGATCTTCTGAAACAGACAAGCTGGCAGGACGAACGGCGCAAACTTCGCGACATCCTACGCGATTGCGGGCTTGAAGAGCGCGTGAAATGGGGCAAGCTCTGCTATACCTATCAGGACAACAACGTTGCGATCATCTACGGGATGAAGGAGTCCTGTGCGCTCGGGTTCTTCAAGGGGGCGCTGCTGGAAGATCAAAACGGCGTCCTCATTCAACCCGGTAAGCACTCCCAAGCCATGCGGCGGCTTCACTTCGAGAGTCTGGACGAGATCGAACGCGGTGAAGACATGATCCGGCGCTTCATCGGTCGGGCGATAAAGGCGGAACAGGACGGGTTGCAGGTCGCATTCACCGAAAAGGACAATCTCGATTATCCCGACGAGTTACAGGAAGCCCTTGATGATGATCCCGAACTTGCGGAAGCCTTCGATGACTTGACGCCGGGGCGGCAGCGCGGCTGGGTGCTGCATTTCTCCAGCGCCAAGCAATCCGAAACACGCTTGCGCCGCATAGACAAGGCCCGATCGAAAATCATCGCCGGGAAAGGCTGGAACGAAAGTAGTTGAAGAATCTGCGACTTCCATGCCGCCGCCCAAAAGCTGACAATTGATAAAGGCGGGTTTGTTCCACCCTGTTGCAGGTCGATACCATGTCATTGAAACAGGGACAGATCGACAAATGAACCGATTGCACTGGCCAGAATGGGCGAGGCGATTGCCAGCATGGATTTGAACGCCTCCATACTGGCGATACGCTTGATATCGAACCCCTCAAGTGTGCTGCCAAGCTTGGTCTCGCCCACCGACTCGCTGGCCTGTTTGAATTGCTCTATCCGCACCTTCAGGATCAGGCTGACGGGCATATAGAACGACAGTATCAACACCGTATAGGTCACGCCGCGAAACATGGACAGCGAACTGACCACATGGTCATGAGCACTTCGCAGGTCAGAGTCCGCGATCATAGCGCCGGGCCATTTCATCCAGGACAGTACCAGCACCATCCCTGTCGTCAGCAACACCCCAGCACAATAGAGGTAACGTTGCGTGCTTTCCTGTGCGTTCTGTAATGTCATCGCTTCGGTAATCAGCGCGGTTTTGCTGCTGCGATCAATGCCCACAGGTTCGGCCAGCGACAGGACCATCCCCGCGATGATTGCGGCCGCCGCCAACGAGGTCAGGATGTTTACGTGATCCAGAAGGTATTTCATGGCGAAATATGCGCCCCTTCCATCGCAGGCAGCTTCCAACGCGCCGCCGGGGGCGCAACCGGGCAGGTTGCCGATACCAAGTGCCGTTTGAAAGAGGTTTTCGCCCAGCAGGGCCTGAGATTCAAAACTGGCGGGCATCCATTCCGGCTCGAAGGTTGAAAAGCTAAGGGATACCAAGATAACCCCGACAATGCCGACCAGCGTCCAGCAGATGGATTTCTTGGTGTGGCGTGCGTAAAGCTCGAATGAAAACATCGAGATCAGCGTGATCGTCACGGCCACGAACAAGAACAGAGCGGCAAGAAACTTGTATCGGCCATCCAGCTCGATCAGCGGTGCCATCGGGGCAAGTTCAACCCCCTGCACCAAAAGTGAGGTATCACCAAACGTGCCCAACAGATATTCCGACGCGGTCAGCACCGCGACCGGCAGAAGCAGGATCAGCAGATAGCGCGGCGCGATCTGTAGTTTTCCCGTCGTGACCGGTCGCGGCAACGGCCCTGCGTCACCCTCGGGCGGTGGAGGCGTGGTGTCCTGTGTCATCCGATGTCAATATCCGCGATCAGGGTCTTGCGTGTGTCCGACAGCTTGTCACGAATGATTTCGCGCACATCCGCATAGATGGTTGGGCTCAGCACAACCTTCTGCGCGGACAGCCAATACTCCAACTCGTTCTTGCCCCAGGACACGAACAGGATGTTCTGTTTTTTGTCCTTGAAGTTGAAGTTGAATGCCCCCAGCGCCATCGAGATAACGTCCCCCGAAGCCTCGGCGCTGCCGATCTGGAAATTGCCGCCGGTCGAGGTCGAGGTCTCGAAATCAAAAAGTTTGATCTTGCCATCATCCGACGCCAACCCGCGCAGGGCTTCCATCGCGCTTTCGACGATCTTGAACTGGTTGCCGGTCGCGACCTGCGCCAGCGTGGCCAGAATGACCTTGTCGAAGCTGCCATTGCCTTTCATCTTCTGGCTGGCCTCGAACGGGGCCGCCTCGCGGGTCCAGCCCATCAGGCTGAGCATGTCCATATAGGTGGCATGCCATAGCTCGCGTTCCTTTACGGGGTCTGCCTTGGCGTCAGCGGCACGCTGGGCAAAGAGCGTCGACAAAAGCACATCCTCTTTCTGGCTTGGCGTCAGATTTTCGACGAAAGAGATCACGCTCGACGCATTAACCGCCGCTTGCAGTGATTGCTGATGCGCGGCGTTTTCCGAGGTCGGATCGAAATCATCCCCCGAGCGGCTGACCGGGTCTGCAAAGGCAGAGCTGCGGGATTTGGCCCCCGGTGCCGACCTGGGTTTTGCCAGCATGGTCGCGATCAGGATCGCGATCCGTTCCGCCAAATCACGCGGTTCGCGCTTCTTCAGGGGCGTGGCGCCCGACAGCTTCATGTCCCGGAACGCAGGCGGCCATGTGGCGTTGTTGCCGCGCGTGTCGATATGAGTGAAGCTGTTGTAGCGGCCGATCCCACCGGTGAAGAACCCTTCTTTGTCGCGCAACCAGCGCAGGGCTTTCGCGGCCTCGGGGGCGGGCATTCCGGACACTTTGAAGTCCAGCGCGCAGAATTTCATGTGCTGGCTTGCTTTCGCCCCGCCGATACAGGCGTTATAGGCCGGGCCGCGATAGGCGTTGGTGATCGCGATCGGTTTGCCGATCCGGTCGCGGAAATGGTCCAGCGCCTGCGCGGTCTTGGCGATGTTTGTCCACAGGCTTCGGGGTGGATAAGTGTTTTTGCCCTGACATTTGCCACCGGGCGTGTTGTGACCCCCGCCAAGGATCAAGAACTCGTCCGTGCAGAAGTTCTTCAGGCCGAGTGAACGGATGAACCCGTCGAAATCCGAATAGTCAGACCATTCAAGCGCCGCTGTGGCGCTACGAAACCCAGCCCCGCGCGTTTTGGCCGACAGGATTGCATCTACCTCGGCGTCCGGCAGAAGATCGTTTTCTTCGCCTTCATCTGCGTCTTCAAGCGTGGGTGGCGGCGGTGCGGCACGTGATTTCGCTGAACCGCAGGCCGTGCTGCCCGCCATCCCGACCGGTTGCAACGTGAATGGGCGGTCCAACACGAAGTTTGGTTGTTTCAATAGCGGTTCAAACAGTTGCGGGGTCTGGCTGTCGCTGCCGATCTCGTCGTCGATGGCGGCGCGGAAGGCCCGGTAGTCGCCATTGAAGCGCCCGTTATCCCAGACCTTCAATAGCGCACCGGTGAAGGCGCCGTTTTCCGGCCCGTCCATGGCAAACTGCGTGTCCTTACAGGCCCCAAGGTTCAGAACCGACGCCTGTATCGGGCTGCTCAGCGGCGCGGTCATCACGCTTTCCTTCATCGCGCTGTAGGACTTCGATGCTTCGCGATAGGCGGCTTCGTTTGCCCGCCAGACGCGGTCTTCGACATATAGCGGCATGGCGCGGATGCGCGGATCCTGTGGCAGGGCGCGGCCAAACAGCTCGGTCGGGGCGGTGGGTCCGAACCGTGCCATCGAGCCCGAATGACAGGTGTCGGGCATAATCAGAACCCGCACACCATCACGGAACAAGGTCCAGAGCATGTAAAGCTCGTCATCCGCGATCTGGAAATCGTAAAGGCACAGGGTTTCATCCATCCGCTGGCTTTCGTCGTCGTGGTCTTCGTCCTGATTGAAATCAGGCACACGCCCGCCATGACCGGACACGGTGAACAGGAACATATCACCGGGCTTTAGATCTTTGGCGGCGCGCTTGACCTCGGACACCACGTTTTCCCGTGTTGCGTCGCGGGTTAACAGAAGTTGCGGTTTGAAACCTTCGGATTCAGCGATGTTTTGCATCGCCAGCGCATCAGCTTCGCATGCGGCCAGTTGACCATCCCAGCCGTCGTAATGGGCCGGGTCCACGGTATTCACGCCGACATGCAGTGACATGCCCTGTGCCGGTCCTCCTGCGATAACCGGGGGCGCCTGCATCGCGCGCGACAACTCAGTTGCCGAGCCGAACGGACCGCTGATCACCACCGGCGGGCCGCTGCGTGCATTTGCGATACGATTGATCTCACGCCGGAACTTCTGGGCGACATCACCATAACCATCACCGGTCGGATGCAGGCCATCGAACCAGCGGTCATTGCCCACAACGCCGCGGCAGTCGATATAGGTCACATTCGGCATGGATCGGGCAAGGCGGCGCAGACGGCGGTTGAACTGGTCCATCATCTCGGCGGCGATGGCCATTTGCAGTGCCCGGTCGCGAATACCGCGGCTTTCCATCGGCTTGCCCAGCCATTTGTCCTTGTTGGGCACCGGATAATCGTAACCATGGCACAGGATGCAAACATGCGGGAATCGTTGCTGCACTTGCCGGAACATCCGACCGTAATGCCCCAGCGCGTCGTCAAGCAACGCTTGGAAAGACGGTAGCAAATAATCGGCGGGGGCAAGGTCAGGATCGAAGGCTTCGAGATGCGAGGCAAGCGCGCCACCGGCCACAAGATCGTTGCCGCCACCGGACAGAAGCAGGATCTCGGCCCCGGTTTCTTCCAACGCTCCGATATATTCCTGCTTGTCGGCCATCCGCTTCAGCAGATCGCCTGCCGCGCCCAGCGAATAGATCGCATAGCTGTGCATCAGATGGTCGATCGTGTCGCGCAGGCGGATCGGGTACTGAAACCAACTGTCGCCTTCGGACACGATGATCGGGCCGTCATATCCCCGCGCCAGCTTTTGCTGAAACACGTTTCTTCGGCTCATGCGCGCAAACCAGTTGGCCGAGTTCATCAAGGCCGCGGTGCGTTGGGCGGCATTGGCCCCTCGCGGGATCTGAACCGTCGCCGGGTTCAGTTTGAACTTCGGAGAGAACGGACCGGATTGTTCCTCGTCGAGTATGAAATACTCTGAGAACTCGGTTTCATCGGCGTCCAGATCCGCCATTTTCGACATCAGTTGTTCAACAGTGATCTTGGTCAATGGTCTTCTCCTTGATGGCGTTCAGTGTCCCTTTTCCTGAAATCCTCTTATGCATTCGAAAATGCTGTTGGTGATGGTGGGGTCGTCGTTCAGAACCGATTGGGGAATTCGGTCTAGATCGTGTTTTTGGGCAGCAATCCGGTTCAACCGAAACACCGCATTTCGCACGGGTGACGTGCGACCATCCGCAACGCCAGACATGCCCAGAAACGGGCGAGGGCGCAGCAGATATGGGGCCGAGATGTCATCGGCATCCTGCGGCAGGGGATACCTGTCCTCGAATGCGCGTGAAACGAGGTGCAGGATGGATTTGCCATAGGCGCCGAAATTCACCCGTTCCTCCAGCTCGGGCGTCGGCACATAGATGCGTGCGCGGGGCGGGGTTTCGTGTTCCAGATATTCCTGCACCACGGGCTTGCGCGACGAGGATTTGCGCTTCCTCTTGCCCTCGTCTGTTCCGTTCATCACGTTGATCAAAGGGATCAGGCGTTTTTTGGCACGCGGCATTCCAATCGCTGGATGGATCAAATGCAGCGTGTCGAACCGATCCGTCCCCCCCGGCGTCAGGGATGCGGGGTCAAACCATCGCGTTTTGTGTTCCAGCAGCGAGAGCATCTCGTGCACCACCAGCGCGCCGGCTCCTTCTGCGACGATATGAAGTTCGCAACCGGTGGCTTTCTTCAACTCCAAGAGGTCGAACAACAGATCACCCACAAAGCCGGTCTTGATCTTGTCCAGATCCTCATTCTCGAAATCTTCATAGGGCAGCTCTTCGGTCCCGCGCAGCGCGCGTCGGGCACCCAGTTCAATGTCGCGCCAGAAGGCACGGCCCACGCCACGCACGCGGTTTTCGATCAGCTCGTCCAGATGGGCGGCGTTTTCGCCTGCCTGTTCCTCGCAGCTGTCGAACAGGCTTTGCAGCACCTCAAGCGACTTCTCAACGAAGCTGTTGCACCAAAAGATCGTGTAAGGATACAGACCCAAATCCTTGATCAGTGTCTTACGCCCCACCGCGTCGGCAAAGGCGGGTTTGATCCCTTCAAGACTGCCGGGAATCCAGACCAGCACACCGCGATACTGGTTGCCTTTGTTGGCAGGGTCGGCCGACGGGTCCAACCTTTCAGACAGGTATTTTCGGGTGCGGCACCAGCCGTTCTTGAAGGATGGATAAGACCCGGTGGCCACGTGATAGCCGTCATCCAGATGCATGTAGTGGCCCACAAGCTCGAAACACGGGGTCGAGCCGGACTGGATCGGCCCGGTGTCCCCCTTGGTTCCTTTTTCCCCAACCGAGGCACCGAAGGCTGACGGTGCGAACACGCCCAGCCGCAAGACCCAACTGTCCACAACATTCTGTGCCCAGTCTGCATAGGACCACAGCGCAATCCCGACCTGATCCTGATAACCGCCCCATTTCGGCCCCCACGAGTTCAGAACGTGGAACCCGTTCTCGTCGTAGCCGGTCACGACGAAGGCATGGGTGCCGGTTTTTCCAAGCGCAGGCGGCCAGGTGATCAGGCCGCCATTGTCCGGCGTTGCGGCAAGCCACCCGTCATGCACATTCGCCGTGGTCAGGATCGCTTCGGCATCGTTCAGCGCCGCGTGAAAGTGGTTCAGGATCGAGGCCAGACGAAAATACGCCCCCAGCCCGATTTCGCGGGCTTTCTTGGCCTGCCCAACCGTGGTGAACTTGCGCCCCGTGTCCGGCCCGTCGGTCAGATAGCATTCGCTTTGCCAGCGCCCTTCATCGAAGGCCGCTTCCCCAAAAGGCCAGTCGCGGCACACCCCGTGGTGATAGAACCCTTTGATGGCTGACCGAAGGGTCAGGATGCCTTCTTCGGTCGTCACCTCGCCATTTTCCAACTCGGGATAGCGGTCATGGAACGATGCCATGCGATACAGCATGTCCGCGCTGACGATGTCTTCCTGCACTTTCGACAGGTCAGGTGGCCCATGTCCGTTCGCGCTGGGCGAGCGGCGCAGATGTTGCAGTTGACGTTGAATGTCGATCAGGTTTGCCAATGCAAACCCGACGCACCGGCCGCTGCTGCCCTGATCGCGTGCGCCAAAAATCGGCATCTGCAATCCGGTATCGGGATCAGGGGTCAGCAAGTTAGGATTCAGGAAAACCGTGTCACGCAGCACCGTCAGATTGGGAACGTAATCCTGATCGCGCAGGTCCACCCAATCGGCGCGTACGCCGGTATCCTTGATCAAGGATCGTGCAAAACTGGCCATCGAAATAACCGTCCCTTGCAAAACAATAAGTATTCAAAATCAACTAAACTAAGAAATATTAGGGCTTTACTCTATCAGAAAATTGTTCTGAATACAAAAACACTCTGTTTCCGCGCTAAACTCCGCACGACTTGGGGTTTGGTTGCGACTGGGTGGTCAGGGGTGGTGCTTCCTTTTTTTGGATGTCATCACGGCGCGGATCACTATAGGTTTTGCGGTGATTGAAACCATTTGTCAGGGCAGACGTGACCCCACCTGATCGACTTGTTGCAGCACCCGACGCCCCGGTTATAAGCACCGCCGGGGTGGACGGGATGTTGATCCGTTTCGCCGACACGCTCAGCGAGGCGGCCAATCGCGCGGCCCTTGCATTCCGGGCGGCGATCGACCTGGCCGGATGGGACGGGGTCGAGGAGACATCATCGTCTCTGGTGTCAGTGTATCTACGTTTCGACCCGATCCATCTGGATCACCTGACATTACTCCATCAGGTCACGACGCTTCTGGGCAGCCGCGACTGGTATGCGGCAGAGCTGCCCGAGGGGCGCCGTCTTTGGCGTATCCCAGCTGTTTTCGGCACCGATCTGGCCCCACAGCTTTCCGAGGCGGCCGCGCAAGCGGGGTTGTCGGTGGATGAGGCGATAGCATCCCTTACGTCGACACGTTTGCGTGTTCAGACCATCGGATTTGCCCCCGGACAGCCGTATCTTGGCACATTGCCCGACGCGTGGGACATCCCGCGCCAAAGCCAGCTAACCGCAAAGGTGCCGGAAGGGGCCATTGCGGTCGCGATCCGCCAGTTGGTTCTGTTTTCGGTTTCTACACCCACCGGCTGGCAACATGTGGGGCAGACCGCGATGCGGTTGTTTCAACCCGACGCACGGGAACCCTTCCTGCTGCGCGCCGGGGACGAGGTGCAGTTTGTGACCACGACGCCAGAACGACTGGATGCATTGCACCGCGACCCGAAGGGCGGCGCACAGATTACGGTGATCGGATGAGTGGCGGGCTGAAGGTTCTGAAGGTGGGTCCGGGTGTGACCTTGCAAGACAGGGGCCGCCTCGGATGGCTGGATGCCGGCTTGTCGCGGGGGGGCGCTGCTGATCTGTTGGCCTTGTCCGAAGGGGCAGCACTTCTTAACCAATCCGATGATTTACCTGCGCTAGAGATGGCGGGAATGGGCGGAGAGTTCGAGGCGGATGCTGATATGCGCATCGCGCTGACTGGGGCGCCTATGCGGGCAACGTTGGAAGGGGTGAAACTGGCATGGAACGCCAGCCACATCTTGCCTGCAGGTGCGCGACTGTCGATCGGCGGTCCCGAAGTGGGCAGCTATGGCTATCTGCATGTGGGTGGCGGTTTTACGGGTCGCTTGCGTTTGGGCGCGCGCTCGGTCCATCTGGCGGCGGGAATCGGTGCTGCTGTGCAGGCGGGCGATCATCTGGCAACGCTGTCTGACCGCGGCGGACCCATCGGAATGACGCTTGACGTCGAGGACCGTTTCACCGGCGGCACCGTGCGGATTGTCGAAAGCCTCCAGACGCATCAGTTTTCGAAGGCCGAACGCGACAGGTTCATCGCCTCGACTTTTCACAGGGATGCACGGGGGAATCGAATGGGCGCGCGGCTGGTGCTGCCGGGGGATGGGTTTGGGACCAAGGGCGCACGAACTATCCTGTCCGAAGTGATCGTACCTGGGGATATCCAGATTACGGGCGATGGGACGCCGTTCGTGCTGCTTTGTGAATGTCAGACCACCGGCGGATACCCTCGTATCGGTACCGTGCTGCCCTGCGATTTGCCGATTGTCGCGCAAGCCCCGGCAAAAGCGCCCTTGCGGTTTCACTACGTTGGTTTGGAAGACGCGATCCAGGCGGAGCGCAAGGCCGCGACAACCCGTCAATCGCTTGTAAAGACCATCAAACCCCTGATCCGTGATCCCCATTCCATCCCTGATCTGCTATCCTATCAGTTGATCAGCGGGGTGACGTCAGGCGCTGATAAATCGGACGAGGAATAGGGGCTGCGTATGGCACAGGTGATTGATCTGAACGCAGATATGGGCGAGGGGTTCGGCCCTTGGGCGATGGGGGACGATACCGCGCTTTTGGATATCGTGACCTCGGCCAATATTGCATGCGGATTGCATGCGGGTGACTGGGATGTCATGGCAATGACGATGAAAAACGCGGTTGCCAAGGGGGTGGGTATCGGCGCGCATCCGGGGTTTGCAGACCTGCACGGCTTTGGACGACGGCGTATGAACCTGCCGCGCCCAACGCTGCAAAACCTTGTGCGCTATCAACTGGGTGCGGCTCAGGCGATGGCGGCAGCGGCGGGCGGACAGGTGCGGCATCTGAAATTGCATGGGGCGATGGCGAACATGGCCGCAGAAGATGCCGACATGGCGTGCGCTTGCTATGAGGCCGCGCTGTCCATCGCACCCGATCTGATCATCATGGTGCTGGCAGGTACGGCACAACAAGACGCCGCCCATGACCTTGGGTGTGCGACGGCCTGTGAGATATTCGCTGACCGAGCCTATAACGACGATGCGACTCTGGTTGATCGCAGCCTGCCGGGCGCCGTGATCCACGACCCCGATCAGGCGGGTGCGCGGATGGTCGAGATGGTCCGCGAAGGCGCGATCATCACCGAAAGCGGCAAGCGCATTCCGACACGGATCGACACGATCTGCCTGCATGGCGACACCCCCGCAGCCGTGGCAATTGCCACCAAGGTGCGGCAGGCTCTTCAGGACAGCGGGATCGGGCTTGCGCCTTTTACAGGTGCACCCGTTTAGCGGAGCAGGTCACTCTGCGGGTTGCGCTGCCCCCTTGGCGACCGCTCGTGTTGCGCGTTTCTCACCCAGAACAAGCATCGACGGCGTGACAATCAGGGTCAACACGGTGGCAAACACCAAGCCACCGGCGATGGCGCTGGACAATTCGGTCCACCACTGGGTCGAAGGTGCGCCATAGACAATCTCGCGTGTGAAGAAGTTGATATTCAACCCGATTACCATCGGCATCAGACCCAGTGCCGTCGTGATCGAGGTCAACACGACCGGGCGCAGACGCTGCGCGCCGGTCCGCAATGCCGCCTCATAAGGTGACGCGCCGGCTGCTTTCAGCTCGTTATAGGTGTCGATCAGCACGATGTTGTTGTTCACGACGATCCCGGCCAAGGCAATCACCCCGATCCCGCCCATGACGACGCCAAAGGGTCGCCCCGTGATCATCAGCCCCAAGAGCACGCCCGCGATCGAAAAGACGATTGCAGACATCACGACGAAGGCCTGCCAGAAGCTGTTGAATTGGGTCAGCAAGATCAGGAACATTAACCCGATCGCCGAGAAGAACGCACCAATCAGGAACGTCATGGCCTCGGCCTGTTCCTCTGCTTCGCCGCCGAATTTGACCTCCACGCTATCGGGCAGGTCGATCTTGTCCAGCTCACCTTGCAGCGCAAGGATCTGGTCGTTGACCAACACACCCGGCGCCACATCCGCCGAGATCGAGATGACACGCTCTTGATCAATCCGCGTGATGACACCGCTGCGCGGAGCCGGGTCAAACGACACGAAATTCGAGATCGGCACCAACCCGGCGCTGGTCGGCACACGCAGGTTCTGCAACTCGGCCAGGGTGCGGTCGATGGCGGGGAAACGGACGACAATGTCCACCTCGCCGTCAGTGTCGCCGGGGCGGTAATTGGCCACCGTTATGCCTTGGGTCAGCAGTTGAACCGCTTGTCCCAATATGGCGACATCTGCACCCGCGCGCGCCGCTTCGGACCGGTCGATCGCGATCTGCCATTCCACACCGGGCGACGCGCTGGTTTCCACAATGTCGGTGAAGCCACCCAGACGCTCCATTGTCTCGATCAACAGCAATACAGCCGCTTTCTGGTCTTCCGGGTCGTTGGATGCCACCTCAAGGTTGACCGGCTTGCCGCCGCCGGGGCCAGCCACGGCGGTTTGCACCTGAACGTCAATCCCGGGAATGGTGGCGACGTCTTTGCGGATGTCCTCGGCGATATCGGTCACGGGTCGGCGCGTGTCCCATTCCGCCAGTTCCAGCTGCAACGATCCGATGGCATCGCTGCCATCGCGTCCGCCGCCCGAGCGCGCATAGATGCTGGCTATCTCGTCGTAACCGGACAGCTTGGCTTCGACCTGCCGCACCAACGCGTCCTGTTCATAGACCGAGAAATTGTCCTTCGCGCGCACTTCGACCTGTGCATAGTCCGGTTCGACCTCGGGGAAGAAGGTCAGGCCGTTGCCCAACGACCCGTAGGCCGCGAACGAGGCGACCAATGCGATCACCGCAAAGCTCAGTGTTACGCCGGGCCGCTTGATCGACCATTTCAGAATGTTGACATATGCGCCCATGAACCCGGTCATCATCCGCGGATCGCCACGTTCGGCAGCGTAATGTTGGGCCTTCGATTTCGCCGATTGCCGTTGTTGTTTTCCGATCAGCCCGCCGACAACCGGGATGAACACCAGCGCCATGAACAGCGACGCGGCAAGTGTGATGATCACGGTGATTGGCAGGAACTTCATGAACTCGCCCACCGTTCCAGACCAGAACAGCAGTGGGAAGAATACGCACAACGTCGTTGCGGTCGACGCGATGATTGGCCAAGCCATCCGTTTGGCGGCCTCGGCATATGCTTCTTTCGAGGATTTTCCTTCGTGCAGGTACCGGTCGGCGAGCTCTACCGTCACGATTGCCCCGTCGACCAGCATACCAACCACAAGGATCAGCGAAAACAGGACCACGATATTCATCGTGTAGCCCATGAAATAAAGCCCCGCGACGCCGGTCAGAAATGCCCCCGGAATGGCCAGCCCGACCAGAAGGGACGAGCGCAGGCCGAGCGCATAGACCACCACGATCATCACCAGGATGATGGCAGCGATAACGTTCGCTTCCAAATCCGAGAGCATGGATTTCACCTGCTCGCTTTCATCAAGCGTATAGCTGATATGGACGCTGTCGGGCCAACCGGCCTGGGCTGTGCTGATGACATCGCGCACCTCGGCCACGGTTTCGATAATGTTGGCGCCGACGCGTTTCTTGATCTCAAGCGCCAGGGCGGGCTGGCCGTCGATCCGGGCAAAACCGCTTGGATCTTTAAACGTCCGGCGAATGGTTGCCACATCGGCGAAAGTCACGACGGTCTGACCGCGCACCAGCACCGGAAGCTCCATCACATCGGACATGTTTTCGATCAGGCCCGGCACTTTCAAAACAAGCCGCCCGGCTTCGCTTTCGATGGCACCTGCGGCGATCAACTGGTTGTTGCGGTTGATCGATCCGATCAGCTCTTCAAATGTGATGTTGTAGGTTTCGAACACCGTGGGGTCGATCAGGACTTCAAGCAATTGCTCGCGCTTGCCACCGATATCGACTTCCAACACGCCGCCCAAAGCCTCGATATCATCCTTCAGATCATCTGCCAGATCGTTCAGCGTGCGTTCGGGCACCGGGCCGGACAAGATCACCGTCAGGATCGGAAACAGGGCCGTGTTGATTTCCGTCACCGTCAGGCGCGCGTCTTGTGGCAGGTCGTTTTCGGCCTTGTCCGCCGCTTCGCGCACCTTCTGCAGCGCCTCATCCGCGTCGAAGCCCGGTTCGAACTCCAACTGCACACTGGCATGGCCTTCGCTGGCGTTCGCCGTCATGGATTTCAGACCGGTGAGCGACGCGAACTCTGTTTCCATCGGGCCGATCAAAACGTCCTCGGCATCCTCGGGCGAAATCCCGTCCAACCCGGTTGAGACATAGACGATCGGGATCGGGATCTCGGGATTGCTTTCCTTGGGGATCGCATAATAGGCGAACGCGCCGATGATCAGAAGAAACACCAGCAACAGTTGCACAACCTTGCTGCGTTTGAACGCAGCTGTGATCAGGGATTTCATTGGGCGACCTCGGTCGCGGCAGGGGCATCGGCGGGGCGTGGGTCGACCGTATCGCCCGCGTTGACGAAGCCTTGACCCACGGTGATGATATCGGCGCTTTCTGGCAAGCCAGTGACCCATATTCCGTCGGTTTGCGCGCGCACGATAGACACCGGGGCGAATTCGACAATGTTCCCGTCAGTAACCGTTTTGATCCCTAACTCGCCATCCGTTCCCAGAGACAGGATCGCGGGAGAGATGAAGTGGCCACGGGCCTTTCCGGTGGGGATGGCAATACGCGCGCTGAGCCCAGCGGGCATTTCGCTGTCAGGATTGTCAACAGTGACCTCAACCCGGAACGTCCGGGTCTGGCTGTCGGCATTGGCACCTATGAACGCGACCGTGCCATTGCGCACTTCGCCCGTGATAAACGAGACCTTGGCCGACTGACCTTTTTCCAGCCGTGATAACGCCTGTTGGGGCACCTGTACGACAATCGACAGCGGGTTGTTGTCCAACACCTCGGCCACAACGTCGCCGCTGTTTACAAATTCGCCTTCGTCCAGCGTCATGTCGTTCAACCGCCCGGCAAAAGGCGCGCGGATCACGGTGTTTTCCAACTGCTCTTGCGCGGCCGCGACAGCCGCCTCGGCCGAGGCCTTGGCCGCGCGGGCCTGCAAGACACGGTCTTCAGTGGTGATCCCGCTTTTTTGCAGTGATGTGGATTTCTCAAGGTCGCTGGTCGCTTGATCCAATTGGGTCTGAGCCTGCACCAACTGTGCCTCGATGGTGGCGGCGTCAAGACGACCGATCTCTTGCCCGGTGGCAACAAGATCGCCGCGCCCGGCGGATACAGACAGAACCTCGCCCCCGACCTTGGCGGCGATATTGGTTGCTCGGTCAGGGATGGATTGGCCTTCCGAGATCAAAACAAGATCAATGTCCTGTGCGACCGATGTCATAACCGCGACGGCGACCGCACGCGCCGCCGGCTCATCAGAAGGTTGTTCTTCGACGGGTTGCGATGGAATGATATAGCCGCTGCCCATCCACCCGACCAGCACAACGGCAAACAATGCAGCCAACCACTTGGATCGCCCTGCACCCTTGTCGTCTTCGAATTTCAGTTGCCCATTCAAATCTGGCAGCTCGTCTTTCGGCATTCCAAAATCCTTCGTCAGAAAAGCGCACCGGCGATTGTTTGGGATGGTGCAGACATGTTAATTAGGTTCACTTTGGCAGTTTTACCAGCCGCCTATGACAGAAAGTGTCTATACTGTCAGACTGTGCAGTTAATATGAACGGTTTCCGTTACGGCAAGCAGACGCATGACGACCCATTGCGCCTCAGGCCTGGCTGGGAAGCCAAAGGACGATCATTGGGAAAGCCACCAGCAAAGCGATGGTTATGGCGTCGGCGATGAAAAACGGGGTGACGCCCTTGAACACGTCCTGCACACTTAAATCGTCGCGCACACCGGCCACGACAAAGCAATTCAGACCGATAGGGGGGGTGATCAAGCAGAACTCGGCCATTTTCACCACGAGGATACCGAACCAGATGGCGCACATCGGGCCAGACATGCCGAATGTGCTGTCGGCGGCAGATACGGCTTCGCCACCATTCAACGCCATGACGGCGGGATAGACCACCGGCAGCGTCAGAAGCAGCATCCCGATTGCATCCATGAACATGCCCAGCACCGCATAGGCCAAAAGGATGCATATCAGGATCAGCATCGGTGACAGGGTCAGTGATGTGATCCAGTCCGAGAATGCCGAGGGAAGTCCGGCAAAGCCCAGAAATCTGACATAGATTAGAACCCCCCAGATGATCGTGAAAATCATCACGGATAGTTTTGCCGTTTCCAGAAGCGCGTCCTTAAGCTCGCTCCACCGCATCCCGCGATAAAGCGCCATCAGGAAGACCACGAAGGCGCCGATGGCCCCGCCTTCGGTCGGGGTGCCCCAGGCATCGCCGCCAAAGGGGTTGTAGACAAAGAAGATGATAGTCACGACGACAAAGACGATGGGCAGGGCCGGGGGCAGGGCGGCGAACCGCTCTTTCCACGTGAATCCGGTGACGGGCGGGCCAAACCCCTTGATGGTCATTGCCATGCCGATGATCAGAAGCCCATAGATGACCGCCGAGAATGCTCCGGGGATAAAGCCTGCAAGCAACAGCTTGCCCACATCCTGTTCAACGATGATGGCGTAAATCACAAGGATCGCCGAGGGCGGGATCAGCGAGGCCAGCGTTCCACCTGCCGCCACCACGCCCGCCGCAAAGCGTTTGTCATATCCAATGGCCAGCATTTCGGGGATGGCAATCCGGGCAAAGACGGCAGAGGTCGCGACCGACGCGCCAGACACTGCGGCAAACCCGGCTGTGGCAAATACGGTTGATACGGCCAGCCCGCCCGGCACCCATGCCAGCCAGCGTTTGGCGGCTTCGAACAGCGCACGGGTCAACCCGGCGTAATAGGCAAGATAACCGATCAGGATGAAGGTGGGGATCAGGCTCAGGGCCTGCGACGATACCTTGGAATGTGGCACCTGACCCGCGGTTTTCACCGCAACGTTCAGCGCCTTGCCAAACCGGCTGGGGTCATAGCCGAACTTGGCCCAGAAGATCCAGATCAGCCCAATCAACCCTGCCAACCCTGCGGCAAAGGCGACCCGCATGCCAAGCAACACAAGCAATAGCATACCGCCCGAGACGATCAGACCTATTTCAATCGGCTCCATATTCACGACCCTTCGCTGTCATGGCCCGAAACATGCTGGGCCTCCAGTGCGGCCTGCGTTGCTGCATCGGCAACCAGCGGAACGGCTGCGGGAGATGCGTCATTGCGCAGGAAGGCCCGACCATATGCATAGAGTTGCAGCACCAGCCGAAGGCACAACACACTGAACGCCACTGGCGCCAGTAGTTTTGCAGGCCAGAGCGGCAAAGCAATATCCATCGAACTGTCGCGGCTCCACATCGGAGCGGCAAAGTCAAAGCTGCGTGCGAAATGCGCCCAACTGCCCCAGACGATCAGCACCATGAAGATCAGGATTGCGAGCGTCGTTATGATCTCGACCAGATACAGCGCGCGCCCCCGCAGTTTGCCAACCAGCATGTCCATGCGGATATGCCCGCCATCGCGCTGCGCATAGGCGACACCCATGAAGGCAATCAGGGGCATGGCCTGTTCGATCCAATCGACATAGCCCGGCAAAGGTTGTTGGAAAAAGTTGCGGCCGCTCACAGAAACGACCGCCAATATCATCAAAGCAAACACCGCAAGCCCGCTCACCAGCGCCAGCGCAGTTTCCAGCCGATAAAGCCCCTGGTCGATTTTGCTGAGCGTGCTGTCGTCTGACAGCACAAGGGATGATCCGGCCATGAGGTCCTCGGGCGTGAATGCTGTGAAATGATCAGATATCAGCCCCGCGCCTGTCATGTCAGGCGCGGGGGTAAAGCGCGTCAGCTACCGTTGGCAATCATTCCGGTCACAAGGTCATACAGCTCTTGTGCAGGAAGGCCGCGGGCCGCGTTTTCTTCAATCCACGTGGCGGCGGCGGGGGCGGCAGCAGCCTCTTTGAAAGCCGCAATCTCGTCGTCCGAGAAGGTCACTTGCTCGATCCCGCGCTCGTCCAGCGCCGGACCCCAGGCCGCCATGGTCTGGTTGTTGTAGAAGTCCACATAGTGCGTCAGGGCTTCATCCACCGACCCAAGCAGGGCTTCGCGATGGGCCTCCGGCAGGCTTTCCAGTGCGGGCGTGTTCACAACGACCGGACAGTTGACCGTGCCCGGGTTCAGGTTGGTCGTCCACCATTTGCCGTTCTCGATGGTGCCAAAGGACATGTGGGCATGGGGCGCGAAAGACACGGCTTTCACGATGCCGCTGTCCATCGCCTGCCGCACTTCGGTCGCGGACATCGACGTCGGCACTGCACCAACGGTTTCCATTGCAGCGCCGATCCCGCCCGTGGCACGCACGCTCAGCCCGTTAAAGTCCGCCAGCGTTTTCGGGGCATCACCTACACCGACAAGGTTGTATTGTGGCAGAGGCGACGGCATCAGAAGCGTCGCGTCCCAACGGGCCAGATCGTCCTTCGTAGCCGCGTGGTCATACACGGCCTTTGACAGTGCGATTTCCTGTTCCAAAGACGTTACGCCAAGAAATGGAAGCTCCAGCACAGTGATCGACGGGTTCTTGTCACGGTGATAGCCCGCACAGAACTGGGCCATCTCGAACGCTCCGATGGCGATACCGTCAAGGTTCTCTGTGTTTTTCGACAGGCCACCATAGCTGATGTTCAGAGTGAACTCGCCATTGGTCTTCTCGTTGACCAGTTCGGCCAGTTTCTCAACATGTTCGGTGAAGGCACGGCGTTTGCCCCAAAGGGACACGTTCCATTCGGTCGCCATGGCTTCGGTGGCAAAGGCCAGCGAAACGGAGGCAAATGCGGTGCGGCCAAGTAGTTTGCGCATGTAGTCCTCCCAGTTTCATGCAGTCATATCGTGATAGCATGCGACAAATTGGAAGGTTTGGCTATCCGGGAAAATCGCCGCAGCTGGCGTCGTGCACGGGGCCTTGTCTTACTGGTGTTTGATCGCGTCACGAACCGCACACACGCGGTCCGCATTGTCACGCGCCGTGTGTCCGTCGGCGTGAACGCGGGAGTTTTCGAAGCCGACGCGGCATTTCCCGCCCTGTTTCGCAGCATAAACCAGCGAAGCGGTTTCGTTTTGACCAAACGCGCAAACGGCCCAATCGGGGGCCAGCCCATGCGCACCCAGCCAATCCAGAAAATCATCCAGATCGTGAGGGTTCGAGTTCTGATCCGCCGCATAGCGACCAAGGACGAATAATAGCTGCAGATCGGGTGATCTCAGCAAGTCTGACGGCAGGATCTTGCAGAGCAGTTCACCGTCCGCGCAGTCATAAAGGATATGCTGGATGGCTATGCCCTTTGCTGCGCAATCTTCATAAAACGCACGTGTGATGTCTTCCGGGTCTCGACAAAGCTCCCGCACCGACGCAGAGACCATTGACGCGCCAGATTCCAGCGCAACCTGCCGTTGATGCGGCGGCTCATAGATTCCGACCGCCTCGGTGGTGATCTGGATCGCCATGCCGGGCACCTGCGCCGTCAGTTCCTGCACAGCTTCGCGATAGGCGCCCGCATCCAGCAGGTGTCCACCGTCGGCGTCGCGCAGATGCAGGTGCAGACCATCGGCCCCGGCCGCCTGACAATCGCGCGCCGTTGCGACGATCTCGGGCAGGGTCATCGGCAATGCCGGGTGATCCGCCTTGGTCAGCCGTGCGCCATTGGGCGCGACCATCAGGTTGGGGAGGCGGGTCATAAAACTTCGGCAATGGTCTTTGACAGCTTGTCCACAAGCTCATCAATCTGATCATCGGTGATGATGAAGGGCGGGGCGATCAGCACATGGTCCCCTTGTCGCCCGTCAATCGTGCCACCCATCGGATAACAGATCAGCCCGTTGGCAAAGGCCTGCTTCTTCAGCTTGGCCGCGATGCCCTTTTCGGGTGCAAAAGGGGTCTTGGTCTCGCGGTTCTCGACGATCTCAAGCCCACGGAACATGCCGCGCCCGCGGATGTCACCGATATGGGGATGTTGACCGAACGCATCGGTCAGCGCGTCCATCAACTTCCCGCCCATCTGTGCCGAGCGCGCTGTCAAGCCACCCTCAGTCAGCTTTTTCACAACCGCATCGGCGGCGGCGCAAGCCGTCGGGTGGCCGACATAGGTGTGGCCATGATGAAAAAAGCCGCTGCCGGTCTCAATCGCTTCGTAAATCCTGCCCGAACACAGCATCGCGCCAATCGGCTGATACCCGGCCCCCAGCCCCTTTGCGATGGTGACCATATCGGGGGCAATCCCATCCTGTTCACAGGCAAACAACGTACCGGTGCGCCCCATGCCGCACATGACTTCGTCCAGGATCAACAGGATGCCATACTGATCGCAGATCTCGCGAATGCGCTTGAAATACCCCGGCACGGCGGGCACCGCGCCAGCCGTCGCGCCCACCACAGGCTCGGCGATGAAGCCAATGACGTTTTCTGGCCCCTGGCGCAGCAGCTCGGCCTCCAGCTCGTTTGCGGCGCGCTGTCCGTAATCTTCCTGCGTCTCGTCTTCCCGACGCAGTCGGTACTCATAACAAGGCGAGATATGCGATGCAGACACCATGACTGGCGCAAAAGGTTCGCGCCGCCATTCATTGCCGCCAGTGCCAAGCGCGCCCAAGGTGTTGCCGTGATAACTTTGCCGACGCGAGATGAATTTGGTGCGCTGCGGCTGGCCGGTTTCGATCATGTATTGCCGTGCCAATTTCAACGCACTTTCCACGGCCTCTGACCCGCCGGAGACGAAATAGACCCGCTCGATTCCATCCGGGGCATGGGCGATCAGCCGATCGGCGAGTGATTCTGCAGGCTCTGACGACAGAAACCCGGTATGGGCAAAGGCCAGTGTATCGACCTGAGTCTTGATCGCCGCGATCACATCAGGGTCCGAGTGACCAAGGCAGGACACAGCCGCCCCACCCGATCCATCAAGGTATTTATTCCCTTTGGAATCAAATATATAAATACCATCCCCCTTTGCGGCGATGGGCGGGATGGCTTTGGTGTGGCGGGGAAATACGTGTGACATGGCACCCTCTGAAATTCGATGTCATTGAAACAAAAAAATCGCCATTTGACAATGTGTGAAACAAAGGGAACACTGAAATTGTCCAATCAGGGGGGCAATTTGGAGAAACGCTTCGAAAAGAGGCTTGCGTTGGCTTACGCCGATCTCAGCGATGCGTTGCGCAGCGCTGCGGATTTCCTTGTGGCCAACCCGCTGGATGTTGTGACCCGCCCCCTGCGCACCGTGTCGCGCAACAGCGGCGTGTCCCCCGCCGCGTTCTCGCGGCTGGCCAAGGCGCTGGATTATGAAGATTTCGAAGAACTTCGCGAAGAGATGCGCGACAAGATCGACCGTCGGGTCAACAATTTCGCGCAACGGGCCGAAGAGCTTCAGAAGCAGCATGACGATGGCCAGAACCGGTTCATCGACACCCATTTCGCGGCGTGCCAATCCAATCTCAACCATGCGCTGGCATCATTGGACCAAAAGGATCTTGAGCATTGCGTCGACGTGCTGGTGAAGGCGCGCAAGGTGTTGCTTCTTGGGGCGCTGGGGTCGACCGGTATCGTGGAATACATGTCCTACATGGCGAATTTCTGCGCAGACAACTGGCTTCTGGCCAATCGTATGGGGGCGTCGCTGGGCGGGGCCTTGTCCGGGCTGGACGGGCGCGATGCGCTGTTGATCGTGACCAAGCCGCCTTTCGCGTCGAACGTGATCAAGGCGGCCCGGCTGGCCCACAAGCTGGGCGTGGTGGTGATCGTCATCACCGATACCCATGCCTGCCCGGCGCTGGAATATGCGTCGGTCAGCTTCGTGGTCGCGGCGGACAGCGCCAATTTCTATTCATCCTACGTGACGACCTTGTTCCTGATCGAAACGATCATCGGAATGGTTGTCGGGCGCTCGGGTGCTGCCGCGCAAGAGCGTATTGCGGAAGTCGAACTGCGTAATCGGCAACTGGCCGAGGTGTGGTCCGAATAACATCAGAACATCAACACAAGGGAGTATAGTGATGTTGAACAGGTTCAAACTAGCATTTGCCGGGGTTGCCGCCACGGCGGTTCTGGCCCCGGCCGCCATGGCCGAGGAATTCATCACCATCGGCACCGGCGGTGTGACGGGTGTGTATTACCCGACCGGCGGCGCGATCTGTCGTCTGGTGAACAAGGGGCGCAAGGATCATGGTGTGCGCTGCTCGGTGGAATCGACCGGCGGGTCGGTTTACAACATCAACACCATCCGCGAAGGCGAGTTGGAGTTTGGTGTGGCCCAGTCGGACTGGCAGTATCACGCCTATAACGGCAGCTCGCAATTCGAAGAAGCCGGGCCGTTCGAAGGGCTGCGCGCCGTGTTCTCGGTTCACCCGGAACCCTTCACGGTCGTGGCGCGGGCTGACAGCGGCATCAAGACCTTCGAAGATCTGAAGGGCAAGCGCGTCAATATCGGCAACCCCGGATCGGGTCAGCGCGGCACGATGGAAGTGCTGTTGGAAGCCATGGGCTGGACCACAGGCGATTTCGCCCTGGCGACCGAGCTGAAAGCGGCCGAGCAATCGGCGGCCCTGTGTGACAACCAGATCGACGCCATGGTCTATACCGTTGGTCACCCCTCGGGGTCGATCCAGGAAGCCACCACTGCGTGCGATTCCGTGCTGGTTGAAGTGGCCGGTGACGTGGTGAACAAGCTGGTCGAAGACAACCCGTTCTATCGCACCGCCACCATCCCCGGCGGCATGTATCGCGGCAATGATGAAGATACAAAGACCTTCGGTGTCGGTGCCACCTTCGTCAGCTCGGACCAGGTGTCGGAAGATGCGGTTTATGCCGTCGTGTCGTCCGTCTTTGAGAACTTCGAAGACTTCAAAAGTCTGCACCCTGCCTTCGCCAATCTGGACCCGAAAGAAATGGCGTCGGCCGGTCTGTCCGCGCCGCTGCATGCTGGTGCCGAGAAATACTACAAAGAAAAAGGCCTGATCGAGTAAGCTGATCAGAACATGCTTTAATTGGGGGCGGTGCGCTGCCCCCAACATCCCCTGACCCGGCGCAAAGATCGGGCATGTGACCAAGAATGGAACCAGTGAGGGTTGCCGCAGAAACATCGGGGCAACCAAGGGAGGGACAGATGTCCAAAACGGAAGAACGCGCACTCAGCGAAGAAGAGCTACAGGAACTGGTTGCCGCCAGCGATACTGGTGCCCGCAGCCCGCACGGGCCGGTTGGGTTGATGATCGCAGGGGTCGCCCTGGTCTGGTCGATCTTTCAGGTGCTCTTGGCCTCGCCCGTGGCGCCTTATGTGCTGCCCGGCGACCTGATCAACAACTCGCGCCAGATCCACCTGGCGTTCGCGATATTCCTGGCTGCCATGGCCTATCCGCTGTTCAAGTCCAGCCCGCGCGACCGCATTCCGTGGTATGACTGGATCCACGGCGTGGGGGGCGCGTTGCTCGCCATGTACGGGTATTTCTTTTATCAGAAGATCGTCGGAAATGGCGGTCTGGCGGATGATACCGACGCGATCATATCGCTGATTGCGTTGGGCTTTTTGTTCCTTGCCGCCTATCGCACGCTCGGCCCGGTGATGGTCGCCCTGGCGGTGGTCTTCCTTCTGTATGTATTCTTCGGCTCGTCCGAGGTCGTGCCCGATCAGATCCGCTGGGCCGGTGCCAGCTTGCGCAAGGCGATGAGCCATATGTGGATCACCTCGGAAGGGGTGTTTGGCATTGCGCTGGGCGTGTCCACCAAGTTCGTGTTCCTATTCGTGCTGTTCGGCGCGCTTCTGGATCGCGCCGGTGCAGGTAATTATTTCATCAAAATGGCGTTCGGCGCGCTTGGCCACCTGCGCGGCGGGCCGGCCAAGGCTGCTGTTGTGGGGTCTGCGGCGACTGGCCTGATCTCGGGCTCGTCGATCGCGAATGTTGTCACCACGGGCACGTTCACCATTCCGCTGATGAAACGCGTTGGTTTTTCCGCCGAGAAGGCCGGCTCGGTCGAGGTTGCCTCGTCCGTGAACGGTCAGATCATGCCGCCCGTCATGGGCGCAGCTGCGTTTCTGATGGTGGAATATGTCGGCATCTCGTATGTCGAGGTGATCACCCACGCCTTCCTTCCTGCGATCATTTCCTACATCGCGCTGGTCTATATCGTGCATCTTGAGGCGGTGAAAAACCGGATGCCGACCATTGGCAACAAGGTGGTGTCGATGGGCAAGACCATCGGCGGCATGTTCGCCTTCTTCGCGGGCTTTGCCCTGCTGTGCTATGCCACGCAATATCCGGTTGGCTGGATCGTGTCGATGTTCCCGTCCGGGTCGGGCTGGGTTCTATCGATTCTGCTGTTCGTCATCTATATCGCGCTGATCTATCTGGCCGCACAGGTGCCGGACCTTGAGCCGGACGATCCCAACGCCGAAGTGGTCGAATTGCCGGATGTGGCGAAGATCTACAAATCCGGTCTTTATTATCTGCTGCCGATCATTGTTCTGGTTTACTTCCTGATGATCGAGCGTAAATCGCCGGGCCTGTCGGCCTTCTGGGCCACCTTCCTGTTGTTCGGCATCCTGCTGACGCAGAAATCGCTGAAAGCCATGTTCCGTGGCGAAAGCGATGCGGTTGCGCGGTTGAGCGAAGGGTTCAAAGACCTGATCGAAGGGATGATTGACGGCGCCCGCAACATGATCGGGATCGGTCTGGCCACGGCCACCGCCGGGATCATCGTGGGCACGGTGTCGCTGACCGGGATCGGGCAGGTGATGGCAGATTTTGTCGAATTCCTGTCGGGCGGCAATCTGATCCTGATGCTGATCTTCGTGGCGATCCTGTCGCTGATCCTTGGGATGGGCCTGCCGACCACGGCGAACTATATCGTCGTGTCCTCGCTGATGGTGTCCGTCGTGGTCGAGCTTGGGGCGCAATCCGGTCTGGTCGTACCCCTGATCGCGGTCCATCTGTTCGTGTTCTATTTCGGGATCATGGCGGATGTGACACCACCCGTTGGTTTGGCCAGTTTCGCGGCAGCCGCCGTGTCGGGGGGCGACGCCATCCGCACCGGGTTCACCGCGTTCTTCTATAGCCTGCGCACCGTGGCCTTGCCCTTCGTGTTCATCTTCAACACCGACCTTCTGTTGATCGACGTGACGTGGATGCAGGGGATCATCGTGTTCATCGTGGCGACGATCGGTATTCTGGTCTTTACGGCTGGCTCGATGGGTTTTTTCCTGACCAAGTCGCGTATTTGGGAAACCGTTGCGCTGCTGGTTGTGGCGTTTGCCCTGTTCCGTCCCGGCTTCTTCATGAACCAGATCCAGCCACCCTTCGCCGAAATCCCGCCGGCACAGTTTGCCACTGCATTAGAGGAGGCTTCGCCGGGCGCTCAACTTCGCGCGGTGATCCGTGGTCCGGATTTCGACACGTTGGAAAGCAAAGACCTGACGGTTGTCTTTGATGTGCCGGACGAGGCCGATGCGCAAGCGCGGCTGGATGGGTTGGGCATCATACTTGTGCCGGAAGGCGACACCGTAAAACTGGACGAGCCAATGTTCGGCACCTTCCTGGCGGACAAACTGGCGTCGTTCGACTTCTACGGTGATGAACCGGTGCAAATCGCAGCGGTGCAAGCCCCGTCCAACCAACCACCGAAAGAGCTGATCTTCATACCGGCACTTCTGTTGCTGGGCCTTGTGGCCTTTTTGCAGTCGCGCCGGGCCGAAGATGAAACCCCTCAAGGAGAACTGGCATGACCAAGACAATTCTTTGTGCCGTGGACATCAATCGTCCTGATGAGGAAAAAGAGGTGCTGACCACCGCGTCCAAACTGGCCAAGATGGATGGCGCGCAGTTGGATGTCATCACCGTGGTGCCCGATTTCGGCATGTCGGTGGTGGGGGCTTATTTTCAGGATCACCATGTCGAGCCGGTCAAGGAACGGGCCAAGGAGCTTCTGAAAGAGATGACCCGGTCTACGCTCGGGGCTGAACGGGACACGGCCGTGCGTCACGTCGTGGCGGTTGGAACGGTGTATGAAGAAGTCCTGCGCGCCGCCAAGCTGGGCAAATCGGATCTGATCGTGATCGGGGCGCATCGGCCCGATTTGAAGGATTACCTTCTGGGTCCGAACGCGGCCCGTGTGGTGCGCCACTCGGAATGCTCGGTGTATGTCGTGCGCCATTAACACAAGACATGGCTGCCCGACCGAGTTGGTGTCGGGCAGCCTCCACTCGCACCCAAATTCATCAGTGTCGCTGAATAGACAGCAGCGCCCGCAACCCTTTGGTCCCAGTCTCAAAGCGGAGTGTGCCACCGTGTTGGTTGGCTACGGTTGCAACAATCGTCAGCCCCAGTCCAAAACCTCCGATGTTCACAGTGTTCTCGCCCCGCTCAAAGGGTGCCATCATCCGTTCAACATCGGTGACTGAGTAGTTTGATCCCTCATCCTCGACGATAATGGTGGCGGTTTCGGCGTCCGTTTGCAGTTCGACCGTGGCACGCCGACCGTATTTCAGCGCGTTGTCAATCAGGTTCGTGATGGCCCGCTGAAGCGATATCGGGCGTGCAGTGACCAGCACCCGGCGTTCATCCGGCAGTTGGCTATGGCCCCGGCGCGACATGAAAACCGAGGCGCCGCCCTCGACGATAACCGGATCCTGATCCCGAAGTGAAACAGGGCGACCCGTGTCCTGATAGTCTGCCACCAACGCCTCGATCAGCGATGTCAGCGACAGGTGTCGCGGTTCCTCGGCGTTAATCTCGGACCGCGTATAGGTCAGTACGCTTTCGATCATGCCGGTCATTTGGTCGATATCCGCTTCCAGCTTTCCGCGCAGGGCATCGTCGGGGATCAGGGCCGTTCGCAATCGCAACCGCGTGGCGGGGGTGCCCAGATCGTGGCTGACCCCGGACAAGACCATTGCGCGCTGGGCAAGCTGCGCGCGTTCTGCTTCGAGGTAAGAGTTCACTGCGGCCACAATACTGCGCAATTCGGTCGGTCCCTCGATGTCATAGCTTTCGGGGCCGCCAAAACGCCGACGTGTGTGCAGCGCGCGCGCAAAGTTCTCAAAGCGGGCCGTGGTGTTGGCGACATGCGTCAGAAGCGCGGCCAGTGCGATGATCGCCGCGATCGCGGCGGGCACCCGCATATCGGCAGGCGCCGTGTCGCATCCCCAGATGCCCGTGCCATCAACGCGCTGCCAGGGTTTGTCTGCGAAGCGGGCGAAGATGATCGGTTCGCTGCAATAGGTGGCCAGAAGGCGGGTCATTTGACCCAGGCGTCCAGCGGGAATGGGGTCGCTACTCACCACGATGTCCGAGATTGGATAGACCAGCTCGTCCGACACAATCCCAAGGGTCAGAACAGCCCGATCTGTCGGCGACGCGGGTCGTGTCAGGATCGAAAGATTGGTGACATAAGCGGGCTTGGGCGTGTCCGGCAATCTTGCGAAATCGCCCATCGTGGCGGTTGCCGCGTCGTCCGTTGACAGCGGCGTTATGGCAATCTGCTCACCGGGTGGCACGCCAAGCCGCAACGATTCATAGATCGTAAATCCCGCCGCATAGGCTTGTGACAAGTGGCGATCCCATGCGCGCACCGACCCCAGCCAAAGCGCGGCAGCAGCCACACCGGAAACAAAGGCCAACGCAACCCAAGCCCCACCGACCCGACGCATTGAAAGCCCTCGTGACAACCCACGCGTCATCAATCGTCCTTCACGGTCACATCAACAGCGAACACATAGCCGGTGCCCCGTTCGGTGCGCAGCAATTGCGGGTCTTTCGGCTGTTTTTCGATCTTCGACCGAAGACGCCCGACCAGAACGTCAATGGCACGGCCCGTGGCTTCGGGCTGGTTTCCGTCACCTGTCACATCCAGCGCGGCCGCGATTTCTTCGCGCGTCAGGGGGATGTGTGGATTTGCAAGCAGCACTTTCAACAGCGCTGTTTCGCGCTGGGACAGGGCCACCTGAAACCCTTCGGGCGACACGACCTCATCGCGCTTCCCGTCATATATCCAGCCCCCGAAATGAAAGATCGACACGCGGCGGCGATACGCCAGCGACGGTGTGCGTTGGGCGCGCAGCAAAACCGCCCGCACCCGGGCCAGCAGAAGCTGCGGGTTGAATGGCTTGGCAATATAGTCGTCCGCCCCAACCTCGTATCCCGCCATGCGTTGATGATCGGCAGAGAGCGCGGACACAAGAATGATTGGCACGTCCTGCTCGCGACGCAGGCGCGAACAGATATCAACGCCGTTTTCATCTCCCAGCATCACATCCAGAAGGATCAGATCAATGCGCCCGGCGTCAAGATGGCCGCGGATTTCGGTTTCGGATGCAGCGGGAAGGGCAATGAAACCTTGCTGTCGCAGGAACTGAGTCATCATCGACCGCATCTCTGCGTCGTCGTCGACAACAAGAAGGCGTGGAATTGTCACGTTTCGATCTCTCCCTCCGGTCAGAACCGGCCTCTTGATCCAGCCTTTGTAACAAACAGCAACAGAATCAAGGATTAGGTAACAAGCTGTAACAGATTGGCAGAAAAACTGCAGTCCGACCCGAAAGTGGCTGTGGTTGACCGTTGCTGCGACTCGGTTGGCAGATGCATGCTGGTGCTATCGCCGCCGAGGAGGGTGGCAGATTATGGGAGGACTTTAATATGAAAAGAACCGCTTTTGCGGCCGTATCCGCGCTTGCCTTCATGGCAAGCAATGTTGCCGTGGCCGAACCGCAGGCCGAAGTGCTGCACTGGTGGACTTCGGGTGGCGAAGCCAAATCTGTGGCTGTTCTGCAAGAAGAATTTGCCGCAAATGGTGGCACATGGACCGATATGCCGGTTGCCGGTGGTGGTGGTGACGCTGCCATGACCGCGCTGCGTGCCCGTGTTCTGTCAGGCAACGCACCGACCGCCGTCCAGTTGAAAGGCCCGGCCATTCAGGAATGGTATGAAGAAGGTGTGCTGGCCGATATTTCATCTGTGGCCGAGGCGAACGGTTGGGCAGATGTGCTGCCGGAATCGATTGCCAACCACATGAAATGCGAGGGCACTTGGTGCGCCGCACCGGTCAACGTGCACCGGATCGACTGGATCTGGGCCAATGCAGACGTGTTGGAAGCAAATGGCATCACGATGCCCACCTCTTGGGACGAGTTCAACGCCGCTGCCGAGAAACTGCAAGCCGCGGGTGTGATCCCCTTGGCCCATGGTGGTCAAGCCTGGCAGGACGCGACCGTCTTTGAAGCTGTGGCTTTGGGCATCCTTGGACCTGACGGGTTCAAGAAGGCATTTGTCGATCTGGACCCCGAAACGCTGACCTCGGACGGCATGGTCGCTGTTTTCGATCAGATGCGCAAAATGCGCGGCTACGTGGACGACAATTTCTCGGGCCGTGACTGGAACCTTGCCACCGCGATGGTGATGAACGGCGAAGCCGCGTTCCAAATCATGGGCGACTGGGCCAAGGGCGAATTCCTTGCCGCGGGCAAAAAGCCGGGCGAGGATTTCCTGTGCCAGTCCACACCGGGTGACGGTTTCCTGTATAACGTGGACAGCTTTGCCATGTTCAATGTGGATGGTGACGACAAGAAAGCCGGGCAGGACCTGCTGGCCGAGCTGATCGTCGGTCAGAACTTCCAGAAGGTGTTCAACCTGAACAAAGGGTCGATCCCGGCCCGCGTTGACGTGGCGCTGGACGAGTTCGACAGCTGCGCCCATACCTCGTCCGAGGATATGAATGCCAGTTCGGCCAATGGCTCGCTGCTGCCCAGCTATGCCCACGGCATGGCGCTGCGCGGGGCGCAGGCTGGCGCGATCACCGATGTTGTGACTGCGCATTTCAACTCGGACATGTCGTCGGCTGACGCGGTCCAGATGCTGGCCGACGCCGTTGCCAACAGCATGTAAAACTGACCACTTCGCCCCCGCCCAATACCGGGCCGGGGGCGAAGCTATCCGGGGACCGATCCGATGACAAAATGGCTGGAAACGCACCTGCCCAAGATGGTGCTTGCGCCCTCATTCATCGCCGTTCTCGTTTTCGTATATGGGTTTATTGCCTGGACGGCTTGGGTCTCGCTGACCCGCTCGCGTCTGTTGCCCAAATACGAGATCGACGGCTTCATTCAATACGACCGCCTGTTCGCCTCGCCGCGTTGGGACACGGCGATGAACAACCTGTTCATCTTCGGGGCGCTTTTCATCATCATCGCGATGGTGATGGGTCTGCTTCTGGCCATTCTTCTGGACCAGAAAATCCGCACCGAGGGGGTGATCCGCACGATCTATCTATACCCCATGGCGCTGTCGATGATTGTCACAGGCACCGCGTGGAAGTGGATCCTGAACCCCGGCCTGGGCATCGAGGCCACCGTGAAAAGCTGGGGGTTCGAAAGCTTCACCTTCGACTGGCTCGTCAACCCGGACTTCGCGATCTATACGGTTGTGATCGCCGCCGTCTGGCAAAGCTCGGGCTTCGTGATGGCGCTGTTTCTGGCCGGGCTTCGGTCGGTGGATGACGAAATCATCAAGGCCGCGCAGGTCGATGGCATCCCGACATGGCGCATTTATTCCGCGATCATCATTCCGTCGATGGGGCCGATCTTCATGTCCGCCTTCATTGTGCTGGCACACCTCGCGATCAAAAGCTTTGACCTTGTCATCGCCTTGACGGGCGGCGGTCCCGGTTACGCGACCGATCTGCCTGCAACCTACATGTATGCCATGGCGTTCTCGCGCGGCGACATCGGTCAGGCGGCCAGCTCCGCGATGATCATGATGCTGGTCGTGTTCGCGATTGTCGTGCCCTACCTCTATTCGGAACTGCGAGCGAAAAATGACTGAACTTGCACATCCCCCCGCCCAGAAAAGCGGCGCGTTCGGAAAGGTCGTCCTGCGCTGGGTGCTTTACATCTTGCTTTGCCTGTTCGCGCTTTACTACCTCATGCCTCTGTTCGTGATGGTCACGACCTCGTTGAAAAGTCTTGAGGAAATCCGCACCGGCAGCCTTGTGGCCCTGCCGCGCGAGGTCACGTTCGACGCGTGGAAAACCGCATGGTCCGGCGCTTGCACGGGCATCCAGTGCGAAGGCTTGCGTCCGTACTTCTGGAACTCGGTCCTGTTGGCCGTGCCAGCTGTCGCGATCTCGACCTTCATTGGCGCGTTGAACGGATATGTGGTGGCGCAATGGCGGTTCGCTGGCGCCAACATCATCTTCTCGCTGATGCTGTTTGGCTGCTTCATCCCGTTCCAGGTGGTGCTGCTTCCCATGGCCCGCCTGCTGGGCCTGATGGGGATCGCAGGCACCATTCCCGGTCTGATCTTTGTCCACGTGATCTATGGCATCGGTTTCACGACACTGTTCTTCCGTAACTATTATGTCTCAATCCCGTCCGAACTGACCAAGGCCGCGAAGGTGGACGGGGCAGGGTTCTTCCGCATCTTCTGGTCGATCTTCCTGCCGCTGTCGCTGCCCATCATCGTTGTGACCGTCATCTGGCAGTTCACGCAGATCTGGAACGACTTCCTGTTTGGTGTGTCATTCAGCCAGGCGGGCACGCAACCCGTGACGGTGGCCCTGAACAACATCGTCAACTCGACCACCGGCGTGAAGGAATACAATGTCGACATGGCCGCCGCGATCATCGCCGCCGCCCCGACGCTTCTTGTCTACATCGTCGCTGGCAAATACTTCATCCGCGGACTGACCGCGGGCTCAGTAAAGGGATAAGACCCATGGCACCCATTCTTGAAATCCAAAACCTCTATAAGAACTATGGCCCGGTTGAGATCCTGAAGGACATCAACATCGCCATCGAACCCGGCGACTTCCTTGTGCTGGTTGGCCCCTCGGGCTGTGGCAAGTCCACACTTCTGAACTGTATCGCGGGGCTTGAGCCGATTACCGGTGGCGACCTGATGATCGGCGGGAAAAACATGACCGATGTCAGCCCCAAGGATCGCGATATCGCGATGGTGTTCCAATCCTATGCGCTCTACCCGACCATGAGCGTTGCGAAGAACATCACCTTCGGGATGAAAGTGCGCGGCGTCGATCAGGAAACCCAGACCCGCAAGCTGAACGAAGTGGCCAGCCAGTTGCAGATCGAACAGCTTCTGAACCGCCGCCCCGGCCAGTTATCCGGTGGTCAACGGCAACGGGTCGCGATGGGGCGGGCGCTGGTGCGCGATCCCAAGTTGTTCCTGTTCGATGAACCCCTGTCGAACCTCGACGCCAAGCTGCGGGTTGAAATGCGGTCCGAGATCAAGAAGTTGCACCAGACCCTTGGCGCGACGATGGTCTATGTGACCCATGACCAGATCGAGGCAATGACGCTGGCCACCAAGATCGTGGTTTTGAAGGGCGGCATTATCCAGCAGATCGGATCGCCAGCCGAGATCTATAACAAACCTGCCAATCTGTTTGTGGCCGACTTCATGGGCTCGCCCGCGATGAACCTGATCCCGGCAAAGGCGCGATCTGGGGGCAAAGGTGCACAGATCGAAATTGCGCGTGGCACGGGCGATCCGTTGATTCTTGTCGATGAACACGCCCCCGCCTTACCCGAAGACGTGATCCTTGGTCTGCGCCCGGAAGACATTGCCGAAGCAGGGTTCCGCGCCGGAGCGGATGTGCAAGACGCCAGCTGTCTGGTCGATATGGTCGAACCTGCTGGTGCCGACACCTATGTGGTGTCGGAACTTGGCGGCAAGCAGGTCACGGCGCGGTTGCACGCGGAAACCGTTGCAACACCGGGCGAAATGCTGGACCTGTCCATCGACATGAGCAAAGTGTCTTACTTCGCGCCGGACAGCGGACAGCGGCTGAACTGACGTTCAGAATGTGGCCTCCGCGCCCCTTGTGAAGCTGAATACCGTTTGCGCCTGATAAACTTCGCCAGGGCGCAGACGGGTTTGCCGTTGCCACGGTTGGTTTGGCGCATCGATCCAACGATGTGGCTCAAGTGCAATACCCGCCCGCCCGCGATAGCTGCGCCCTTCAAGCCCCTCATCAACGATACTTAGTCCCGACCCGTCATAGACTTGCAACCCAGGTTCAGTGGTGTCGACGGACATTGCTAACGTGTCCGCGAACAAAACCGCCACACGGCGCAGAGGGCGTGGCGCTTGGCTAAGGCAGTAATGGTGATCCAGACCTTTCGGGATATCCGCCCGGTGGCTGACGTCCACCCCCAATGATCTTGCGTGAACGGGGTTTGCGACGGGCAGCCCGTTTTTCACCGGCAGTACATGGCTGGCGGCGATCGACAAGCGGTGCCGGGCGATATCAGGCGATCCGTCGAGGTTGAAATAAATATGCGGTGCCATGTTACACACGGTCGGCGCATCGGTGTTTGCGGTCAGGGTGATAGACAGGCTGGTGCCGTTCAAGCGGTAAGTCACTTTCGCCAACAATCGCCCAGGAAATCCCATGTACATGTGGGGTGAGATATGGCCGAGCGTGACATGGTTCCGCGAATGATCCGTGATCTGCCAGTTCTGGTGACTGAACCCGTCCCGCCCTCCATGCAGGCAGGTCGTATCGCGCTCGTTGCGATCCAACTCGAACCGCTTCCCATCAAGGGTGATTGCACCTCCAGACAGACGATTGGCCACCCGCCCCACCACAGCACCCAGATACGCCGGGTTGGAAAGATAATTGATTGGATTTGCATAGCCAAGAACGAGGGGATGCCAGACCCCTTCCAGCCGCAAATCTTGCAGGCAGGCACCTAGTGACAGAATACGCGCGTGTAATCCATCCGTTTGCAGCGTGATCGCCTGAATGGGTGCGCCGTGCCGGTCTGTAAGTTCCAGAGCCTCGATCACAACGCGCGGCGCAGCACACCTGCGGGTGGTAGTGGACCATGCGGGGTGTCGACGGTGGCGGTGGTGTGATTGAACCAGAATTCCTCGGTCGCGGTTTTGCGGCACCGAACGCCATCGGGTAAGGCGAGGGTGGACAATCCCGTGCGCTCAGCAAGCATGACGACCAAGCGATCCAGCGCCGCGTCGTCCAGCCATCCGCCGCAATAAAGCTGTGACTCGCGGGCCAGCACCACGGGGGCGCCTGTTTCGGTGGTCATAAGAGGTTCGGCGTCGCCTTCGATCTCTTCGATATAGTGCTGGACCTGCCCACCACCATGCAGCGATACGGGTATATCGGGTCGCAGGCTCTCAATGCGTGATACAGTCAAGTTGAGCTTGGGAATTGCAGGCGGTAGCGGGTCGGGAATGTTGAAATACTGATCGCGTGCGGCTGTGCGTGGGCCATAGACAACATGTGCGTCAGCATTGGACAAGGCGTCTGCCAGATCAGGGTCCAGATGGATCAGGCCGGGGGCCAACACGACGGCGAAACCATCGAAATCACGCGTGTCAGGTGGCAGGATATCCACCGACACGCCCACCCGTCTGAGCGCGCGATAGTGATCGAAGATCAGCCCAAAATAGTTCAAACCAACCCCATGGGGCTGCGTGGCCCACGCCCAATCCGCCTGATAATCGAAGATCAGCGCAACAGGCGCTTGCGTGGGTTGCACGGATTGGGCGTTACGAAGTTCTTCTGCAACTTGACGGGCTTCGGCACGGCCGGGGGCATCCTGATTGTCGGGCCGCAACAGACCTGCGTGCAGCTGTTCCTGGCCAAAATGGGCCTGCCGCCATCGGAAATAACATACGGCTTCCGCCCCGTGGGCAAACGCCTCCCAGGTCCACAGCCGTACCATTCCGGGTAAGGGGGCAGGGTTGTAAGGTGCCCAGTTCACGGGGCCGGGTTGTTGTTCCATCACCCACCAGCGGCCGCGCCCGACCGCACGGTAAAGGTCATGGTGAAACGCCTGAAAATCAGGATCGCCCTGCCGGGCAAAGGCGCGTTGATGGGCTGCCGAGGCCCCCACGCGATCTTCCAGAAAACCAAGGGGGTAACTGTCCCATGTCGCGATCTCAAGGTCCTTGCCCACGGCAAAATGGTCAAAATCGGTGATCCGACCCATGTAATTGTGGGAAACAGGGGCGTCCGAGCGTGGTTTGATTTCATCCACCTGCGCGCGGTTGAAGTCCACGACCATGTCCGAGCTGTACCGCCGGAAATCCATGACGTGGGCGGGGTTGGGCTCGGTCACGGTCAGATTGGGCAGATCAATCTGATCGAAGCTGGCATATTCCATGGACCAGAATACATTGCCCCATGCCCGGTTCAGCGCGTCAACGGATTGGTATCGCTGCGCCAGCCAATCACGAAATCCTGTGCGGGCAGCATCGGAATACGAGATCGTGGTGTCGTGGCAACCATACTCGTTGTCGGTCTGCCATGCAGCGATATGCGGATTTCGGCCATAACGGTCCGCCAATAGTCTGGCAATCCGACGGCATTCCTCGCGATAGCCCATGTGGCTGAAACAATAATGCCGCCGTGATCCGAACTTGCGGGGGCGGCCATCAACATCAACGGCCAACATGTCAGGGTGGCGGTCGATCATCCAACGCGGTGGGGTGGCGGTTGGGGTTCCCAGCACGATCTTCAATCCGGCTGCGCCCAGCACCTCGATTGCATGATCAAGCCAATCCCAATGCAAATCACCCGGCGACGGTTCAAGCCGCGACCACGAAAACTCACCGATCCGCACCCAGGTCAGGCCGGTATCGACCATGCGACGGGCGTCTTCCTTCCACATGTGTTCGGGCCAGTGTTCGGGATAGTAGCAGGTGCCAAGTGTACGTTTCATATCGTTCATCACAAGATGACACGGTGTTCAGGCTGACCCTTCGCCGTCGTCTTGATCGTATAGGTTTTGCCCGCCATGGCATCGTCAGAAAGGCCATCGGCAGCGGTCGTGACGAACAACGTGCTCAGGTCGGGGCCGCCGAATGCGGGGCAAGATACCTGTGCGGTGGGCAGGGCGTGGGTATCGACCAGAGTGCCATCAAGGCCGTAACAGGCGACGCGCCCGGCCCCCCATTGCGCGTTCCAGAACCGCCCCTGTACATCGACCACCGCGCCGTCGGGTCCGAAGGGTTCGCCGGACAGGTCCAGAAAGACTTGCGGGTTGCCTGTCGGCCAACCTTTGCCGTCCAAAGGCTGACGCATGATGCGCCCGTCACGCGTGTCGGTGAAGAAGGCATATTTCCCATCGGGTGAGAAACATATGGCGTTCGAAATCGTGATATTGTCCACCAGCAAACGTAGCGCGCCGCGATAGTAGCGATAGATCGCACCTGCCTCTGGTTCCGCGTTGCGTCCCATCGTCCCGATCCAGAACCCGCCATAGGGATCGGCGCGCCCGTCATTGGATCGGGTCTGCGGCTTGTCCTCTTCCAATCCGACCAATCGGTCACGTTTGCCGGTTTCGATGTCGAACCGCCACAAGGCCGACGCGTCTGCCAGGATCAGCGTATCGCGATCCACCCAACCCGCCGCCGAAACGCAATCTTCAAAATCCCAGTGCTGTTCGCCCCGACCTGCGCGCGTCAGCAGCCGTTTCCCCAAGATGTCGAACCAGAACAGCTGTTCACGTTCGGGGTGCCAAAGCGCTCCTTCTCCCAACTGGCAAATCGTGTCGGAAAAGACATGCGCCGTCATTTCGTGGCCTTATCAAATGCTGTCACGATCCGGGTCGCCGCCTTGGCGACCTCGTCTGCGGTATGACCCGGCTTGTAGACATTTGAACCAAGGCCAAACCCGGTGATACCTGCGCCAATCCATTCGGCAAATTCATCAGGTCCGACGCCGCCCACGGCATAGGTTGCGGTTTCCGGGGGAAGAACGGCCGATAGCGCTTTGAACCCGTCCAGCCCCAGTTTGAATGCGGGAAAGAACTTCAGCCCGTCAGCACCGGCGCGCAGGGCTGCAAACGCCTCGGTCGGGGTTAAGACGCCGGGGTAAGACAACATGCCGTGTCGTTTTGTGGCCGCGATCACATCAGGATTGGCGTCGGGCGACACAACCATCCCCGCGCCCATATCGGCCAGTCGATCCACAGCCTCCACGGTCAGCACGGTGCCTGCCCCAATCAGCGCGCGATCCCCGGCATGAGAGATCATTTGTGCGATGCTGTCGAAAGGGTTGGGAGAGTTTAATGGCACCTCGATCTTCGTGATGCCGGCATGGATCAGCGCGTCGGTGATCGCGATGGCTTCGTCTGGCTGAATGCCGCGCAGGATGGCGATGATTTCCCGGCTCATTGGGTGCCCTCGGTCATTTGTTGATATGCGGCGGTCAGTCCATCCAGTGTCAGATCTCCGACATTGGCAGATCGTGCCGCAACACCCTGCTGCGCCAACGCGCCCTGATAGGCTTTTGCCAATTGGGTGGCCCCGATGACGACAACCTCCTGTCCCAGCCAATAGGGTTTCGCCGATGCCAGTTCGGCCCCGATCAAAAGCGCGGACAGGCGCGCGCGGGCGGCAGGGGCAGGCAGGTTTTGCAACAAGGTCTCGGCCCGTATGGAAAACAGTTTTGCGGCCAGATCGGCAGGGCGCGACAAGGTATCCGGAAGACCCGCATCAAACGCAGCCTGATCCCAATCCGAGGTGTCAACCGAATGACGCAATACAGATTGTTGGCCCAGAAGAGCAAACATCTCGCCGGTCATGTAGGTGCGAAAGCTGACAATCTCGCCCGCGCTGATCTGGACCCATTTCGTGTGCGATCCCGGCAGGCAGAGAATACCGTCGAAACCGGGTTCTCGGGTCAGGAAACCCGCAATTTGCGTCTCTTCACCGCGCATCACGTCAGCGGGTGAAGTTTGCTTTACACCTGGCAGAATATGCACGTCCATGCCGTCCGAAGCAAAGCGCGTGGCCTGCACAATTCCGGGCGGCGGGCAGGGCGCGGTCGCATAAGGGGCTTCGGCCCAGCCTTGCCGCGATCCGGCCATTCCGCAGATGATCACGGGCAGGGGTTTGGTGCCCAACACGTCGGACAACATCGCTTGCAGCACCGGTTGAAAACCGTCGCGCGCCAGACCGCCCATACCGTTATCGCTGCTGCGATGATCGAGGGCCACACCTTCCGCGCTCATCAGCCAGACGCGCAGATGTGTGGTGCCCCAGTCAACGGCGATCCAATCGGGATTTTTGGCCGTGACGCTCATCCCGACACCACCACGCCGCCGTCGACCGCCAGCGATTGTCCGGTGATCATGCGGCTTGCATTCGACGACAAGAACAGTGTCGGGGTCACGATGTCGTCTGGGCTCAGATGCTCCTTAAGACACTGGCGTTCCAGATGTGCAGCTAATGCATCTGGTTCGGCCCACATATCCAGTTGTTTTTGTGTCAGAACCCAGCCCGGCGCCAAGGCGTTCACGCGAATCTTGTCCGGTCCGAATTCGCGGGCAAGGCTGCGTGTCATGCCGTTGATACCCGAATTTGCCGTGGTATAGGCGGGATAGCCCGTGTTCCCCATCATGTAACTGATCGACGTGAAATTGATGATCGACCCGCCGCCTGCGCCTCGCATCCCTTCCATGACCGCCTGACAGGCAAAGAAATAGGCCTTGAGGTTGATGGATTGGGCCCAATCCCAGAAGTCTTCATCCACTTCCATCGTGCTGTGACGCTGATCATTGGCCGCGTTGTTCACCAATGTCGTGATCGGGCCATGGGCCTTGGCGCTGTCGGCAATCGCGGCTTTCAGCGCCGGAATATCGGTGATGTCGCATTGGATGAACAAGGGGCGGTTGCCGGTCTCGGCTTCCATCCGTTCAACAAACTCCGAAGCGTCCGAACGACCGACAAAGGCGACCTTCGCCCCTTGGCGCAAGAACCCTTCGGTCAGGGATGCACCGATGCCTGATCCGCCGCCCGTGATAAATACAGAAGTGTCCTTGAGGTCGTGAAAACTCGTGTTGCTCATCAGTGGCTTTCCCGTGTCACAAGGCGGGTGTCTTTGCCCACCAGAAAATCAAGATCGGCGCCATGTTCGGCCTGCAGCACCGTGTCGATATACAGCTTGGCATAGCCGCGGGTGTAGTGTGGATCATCTGGTGTCCACGCGGCGCGGCGGGCGTCCAGCTCGGCATCATCCACCAACAGGTCGAGCGCACCGGTCGAGGCGCTGACGCGGATGCGGTCGCCGGTTTTTACCAGCCCCAGCGTGCCACCGGCCTGGCTTTCCGGTGACACATGCAAGATCACCGTGCCAAAGGCCGTGCCCGACATCCGCCCGTCTGAAATACGGATCATGTCGCGCACACCTTCGCGCACCAGCTTGGCGGGGATCGGCATATTGCCGACCTCGGGCATGCCGGGATAACCCTTGGGCCCGACCCCTTTCAGCACAAGGATCGTATCGGGCGTGACAGGAAGATCATCGCGGTCAATATTGGCTTTCATGTCTTCGATGTTCTCGAACACATAGGCGTCGGCTTCATGTTCCAGAAGGTGATCGGACGCCGCTGACGGTTTCACGATCGCTCCGTTTGGCGCAAGGTTGCCGCGCAGCACACGCAAACCCGCCGCCGGTTTGACGGGATCGGTGAACGGCTTGATGACATCCTCATTGTAACATTCCGCCCCGTCTGCATACGCGGTGATGTCACCCCCAAGAACAGTCTTGGCCGAGGTCAGGTGACCGGCGTCCGCAAGCTCTTTCAGCACGACCGGCATTCCACCCGCATAGCAGAAATCTTCCATCAGGTATTTGCCCGACGGCATACAGTTCACGAGCAATGGGATTTCGCTTCCCAACTCGAAATCAGCCAGGCTCAGGTCAACGCCGATCCGGCCCGCCAATGCCAGCAGGTGCACCACCGCATTGGTTGACCCACCCACGGCGGCGTTGGCCTTGATCGCATTGACGAATGCCTCTTTTGTCAGAATGTCCGAGGGCTTCAGATCCTCATCCACCATTTCGACAATGCGCTTGCCGGTCAGATGTGCCAATGCCGCGCGACGTGCGTCGACTGCGGGCAGGGCGGCGTTGGTCGGCAGGCTCATACCCATCGCTTCGACCAGCGACGCCATCGTGGAAGCAGTGCCCATCGTCATGCACACGCCCTTGGACCGGCTCATCCCGCTTTCAGCGGCCATGAAGTCCTGCAATGTCATCTCGCCCGCCCGCACGGCTTCCGAGAACTTCCAGACATCGGTGCCCGACCCGATATCTTTGCCCTTCCATTTGCCGTTCAACATCGGGCCGGAGCTGACGACGATCGACGGCAGATCGACCGAGGCCGCACCCATCAACTGCCCCGGCGTGGTCTTGTCGCAGCCACCCAAAAGGACAACGCCATCAATGCCATAAGCGCGGATCGATTCCTCGACATCCATGGCCAGAAGGTTGCGAAACAGCATGGCGGTAGGCTTCATCTGGGTTTCACCCAGCGACATGACGGGGAATTCGACGGGGAACCCTCCGGCCTCCCACACGCCGCGTTTCACGCCTTCAGCCAGATCGCGCAGGCCCGAATTGCACGGGGTCAATTCGGACCATGTGTTGCAGATGCCGATGATCGGGCGGCCATCGAAGGCGTGATCAGGAAAGCCCTGATTTTTCATCCATGACCGGTGAATGAACCCGTCTTTGTCGAGTTTTCCATACCAATTCTGGCTGCGGCGTTTCTTGGTCATGCGGCTTTCCTTTTGCGCGCCCATGCGGGGTTCCAGTTGCCATGGGCAACCAGTAGATCATCCACCAAGGACCGGATCTGGCGCAAGTCCAGCTCGGCGGCCATGTGCGGATCCATCATCGCGGCGTGGTACAGATGTTCGGGGTTTTCGTCGACCAAGGCGCGCACCGTCAGCTCCTGCACGTTGATCTGGCTGCGCATCAACGCAACCAGCTGCGGCGGAATATCCGTCACAACAGAGGGCTGCACCCCGTTCATATCCACAAGGCAGGGGGTTTCGACTGCAGCGCCCATCGGCAGCTGGGGGATCTGGCCCGTGTTCGGCAGGTTTCCATAGGCGACATAGGGCTGCCCGGTGATGATGGCGTTCATCATCTCGGCGGCAAATTCGTGGCTTTTGGGCACCTCGATCCCCGCCGCGGTTTTCAGGGCCGCGGCCTGGTCTTTCCATGCGGCCCGCTGTTCCACGCAGCGTTTGGGGTATTCATCCAGAGGGATGCCGAATTCAGCGATCAAATCATCGCGCCCGTCTTTGATGAACCACGGCACATATTCCGACAGGTGTTCCGAGCTTTCGGTGCAGAAATAGCCCAGATGCTTCATCACCTCATAGCGCACTTTGTTGCCACAGCGCGGCATCAGAAGCGGCGGCTTGGGCAGGGCGCCGGACCGGTATCCATCGCGCAGTGCGGGATAAAGGCTGTTGCCGGAGGCATCTTCGAGCCGCAGGAAAAACGCGACGTGGTTTACGCCCGCGACCTTGTAGCGAAAGTCGCTTTCAGCCATGTCCAGATCATGGGCCAGTTCCTGAACCGTGTTCTGCACCGAATGGCACAGGCCGACCTGCTTGATGTTCGGGAACCGTTCGGCAATGGCCCACGTATTGATCGCCATCGGGTTGACGTATTGCATCAAAAGCGCGTCGGGGCAGACCGCTTCCATATCCGCGCAGACTGACCAAAGATGCGGCACGGTGCGCAGCCCGCGCATGATGCCGCCCACGCCCAATGTGTCGGCAATGGTCTGACGCAGCCCGTATTGCTTGGGCAGTTCGAAATCGGTGATCGTGCAGGGATCGTAACCACCGATCTGGAACGCGGTGACGACGAAGTCAGCCCCTTCAAGCGCGCGGCGTTGGTCGGAATAGGTTTCGACATTCACGTCGCTGCCCATGGTGGCGATCATCTTCTTTGCCACCAACTCACTTTCCGCCAACCGCGTGGCGTCGATATCCATTAATGCAATCGTTGCGTCTTTCAGCGCATCGAAATGCAGCATGTCGCCGACGATGTTCTTCATGAAGATCGTCGAACCGGCACCAATAAAGGTCAGTTTGGTCATTTAACGGCTCCTAGGGTGAGACCAGCGATAAAGTGGCGTTGCATCAGGAAGAACATCGCCACGGGTGGAAGGGCAGCCACGATGCTGCCAGCACTCATCAAGTGATACTGCGCCACGAATTGTGAGTTGAAGGACGTAATGCCAGCTGTTACCGGCTGTGCGTCCGGCCCTTGGGTCAATACGATGGCCCAGAAATAGTCGTTCCAGATAAAGGTGAAGATCAACACGGCCAGCGCCGCGATTGCGGGCTTCATCAAAGGTAATACGACATACCAGAAGATGCGCCATTCCGCGACGCCTTCGACGCGCGCGGCCTCGATCAATTCATAGGGCAGGGCGCGGATGAAATTGCGCATGAACAGGGTGCAGAACCCGGTTTGGAACGCGATGTGGAACAACACCAGCCCCAGCTTCGTGTCGTAAAGCCCAGCCGACACCGTCAGGTCGCGCACCGGCACCATCAGGATCTGGAACGGAACGAAATTGCCCGCGATGAACATGAAAAAGATGATCAGGTTGCCACGAAAGCGATAGATGCCAAGGGCAAAGCCGGTCATGCAGGACAGGGCCACCGCTCCGACCACTGTAGGCACCGTGATCAGGATCGAATTCCACATATAGCGCGGCATGTCGGATTCCAGAAACACCTTGCCATAGTTGGTGAAAAACTCGAACGACGATGGCACGCCCCAATAATTGCCATTGGTGAAATCCGCCAAGGGGCGGACCGAAAACAAGGCAACAGCGATCAGCGGCAGTAGCCACATGATCAATGCCAACGGCACAAGGGTCTGATAGGTGATCTGCGCCCCGCGCGATCGTTTCTCGATGGGGGTGGGGAACATGTCGACTACCTCCGCGCGGCTTTTTCGTCTTGGTACATCGACCACAGGAAGTAGCCGATAAAGACGAGCATGATCAGGAAGAGCACGACGGCGATGGCCGAGCCATAGCCCATGCGGAACCCGTATTCCGACAGGGCTTTTTCAAACATATAGAAGCTCAGCACGCGGGTTGACCCGAAGGGGCCTCCGTTGGTCATGATCGAAATCAGATCGAACGACCGCAGCGCGCCGATGATGGTCACAACGAAGGCGATGAAGGTGGCGGGTTTCAACTGGGGCAGGATCACATGCCACAACATCCGCCAACCTTTGGCGCCGTCCAGCCGTCCGGCCTCGATCTGTTCGGGGTCCACGGCGTTCAGGCCGGTCAGATACAGGATCATGCAATAGGCGGTCTGCGGCCACAGACCGGCGGCAATGATGCCATAAGTGGCCATGGTGGGGTCGCCCAACACATTGATGGCATCCATGCCCAGAAAGCTCAGAACGGCGTTTAAAAGCCCTTCGCGCGGCAGATAGAACCACGAAAAAACAAGACCGACGACCACCTGGCTGAGGACAAAGGGAAAGAAGAACAGCGACTTATACAGCCGCATACCGGTGATGGTCTGGTTCAAAAACAGCGCAATGAACAACCCCGCAGGGATCGCCAAAAGGTAAAGCGCAAGCCATTTCAGGTTGTTCCACAGCGACGTTTCAAACGCGCGGTCGGACATCAACTCCTGATAATTGCCCAGCCCGATATACGTCGCCTCGCCCAAACCGTCCCATTCGTAAAGCGAGATGTTGAAGCTTTGCAGGATCGGGCTGATCACATAGACCAGAAAGAACAACACACCCGGAAGCAGAAACATCAACGGTGTTAGGGTCATCCGGTTGCGCCGGACCCAGCTTGTATCATGAGCATTGGTCATCGCAGTCCTCCCTGAACACGCTATGGGGAAACCCGAATGCCTGTGGCGGGCTTTCCGATTGCGTGTGTCTGCGCGGAAACGGGAACTGCCCCGCGCAATACACGCGCGGGGCAGTAATGTGAGTGGTCACTGGTAAATACGCTCGCGCGCGGATTCCAAACGGTTCAGGATGTCCTCAAGATTGTCAGGGAACACCATGAATTCCTGCAGGCCTTCCATGGCCACCGACGCCATTTCGGCGGGGAAGTCACGGTCGAAGAACTGTGCGATCCCGCCAGTGGCGTTGTTCGACAGCATTTCAAAGCCTTGCTGGATGAACTCGTCATCGGCAACAGACGCGTTTGCGTTCACCGGAAGCTGGCCCAGACCATCCGGCCCGTTGATCTTCGACTGGACGTCAGGCGATGTCACGAATTGCAAGAACGCACGTGCCGCTTCTTTGTTTTGCGCACCCGATGCGATGTGGAACGTGTCAGTCGGGGCGTCTTCGCCCATTGGCACATCCGCGATCTTCGGGAACTGATAGAAGTCGATCTGGTCATCAGTCAGACCTGCTTCGCGCAGGTGTGGCACCACGAAGTTGCCCATCAGATAAGCAGTGGCTTCACCATTTACGAAGAAGGGCAGGGCTTCTTGCCAGCTATAGGTTTGGTGGTCGTCGATGAACGCGCCCATGTCGACCAGCTTGCGCCAGTTGGCAAAGGTGGCGCGCACCTCGTCCGATGTCCAGCTTGCTTCGCCTGTGGCCAGCTTCATATGGAAATCAAAGCCGTTGGTGCGCATGTTCAGATAGTCAAACCAGCCACCAGCGGTCCACAGGAACTTGGACCCGATGGTGTAGCATTTGCGACCCGAATCGATGATCTTCTGGCAATTGGCGATTTCTTCGTCGAATGTGGTCGGCTCGGTCAGACCCAGTTCGTTGAAGATGTCTTCGCGGTAATAGATACCCCACTGATAATAGGTATACGGCACGCCATACTGCTTGCCGTCCATGGTCATCGCGCCTTTGACGCTGTCCAGTCCGGGCAAATCGCCACCTTCCCACATGCCTGTGATGTCTTCGAACAGGCCAGCGTTGACATAAGGTGCCATACGGTTCGCGGCATACCAGTTGATCACATCGGGCGGATTGGCGGTCAAAGCGTTGCGGATCTGGCTTTTCCAAGCCTCGCGGTCCACCACTTCCAGTTCGACCGTCAGGTCGGGGTGCATGGCATCAAAGTCGGCGGCAAGGCCTTCCATGATCGCGCGCGGCGCAGGGTTGGACATGTCCGAGATGATGCGCAGCGTGCCCGACAGGTCAGCGGCCATTGCGCCAGTCGTCAGGCCAGCCGTCATGGCCACCGTCGCAACGGACGTTTTTATAGATTTCAGCATGAGGTTCCTCCCAAGGTTATCAGCCGATTCTTTTGGTTCCACATTGTGAAACTTAATTTCAACAGTTGAAACTATGCGCGAAGCCCGCTATAGATGTCAACAGTCTCATCAAAGAGGCTCAGCCAGGGAGGAGGCGACGATGGGCGCGATGGACAAGTCACCGCAAGCCGCAGACGGGACCGTGGGGAAAGCGCTGCAGGTGCTTGACATGGTCGCTGGAAAGGCGCGCCCGGTAAGGTTCAATGACGTTCTTGCTGAAAGCCCGTTTCCGAAAGCCACGCTGTATCGTTTGCTGCAAACGCTGACGAGTCAGGGGATGTTGTCCTATGATGACGAGCGGCAAACCTATGCTCCTGGGATGCGGCTGGTCCGTTTGGCTCATGCCGCCTGGAGCCAAAGCTCGCTGGCTCCTGTTGCGCGCCCGTTTCTGGACGATCTGTCAGCCGAAATCGGTCAGACCATTCACCTTGCTCAGCTGGATGGGGGGCAGGTTCTGTATGTTGATAAACGCAACGCGGCGACGCCTATTGAAATGTTTTCACAGGCCGGGAAGATCGGGCCGGGCTATTGCACCGGGGTCGGCAAGGCCATGTTGGCCTTTCTGAAGCCTGAGGCGCGGGAAGATGCGATAAAACGCCAGTCATTCTTTCGTCATACCGACAACACGCTGACCACCCCCGAGGCACTGCGCGCCGAGCTGGATGCGATTCGCGAAGACGGGGTGGCATTCGATCGTGAAGAGCACGAACTGGGTATCAACTGTATCGCAGCACCAATTCTGTCCAGCAGCGAGCGGGTCATCGGGGCTTTGTCCATTACAACCTCCAGTCAACACTACGATTTGGACGGCCTGACCAGGTTGCGCCCGCAGCTTCAGGACACCGCCGCAAAAATCGCCGAGGCTGCCGAAGCATGGCAGTTCCCGGGCTAACAAAAAAGGAACGCGCATGTCAGGTGTGACACTCTCAAATGCCGTGAAGAAATATGGCGATGTTCAGGTCATCCACGATATCGACCTTCAGATCGACAATGGCGAATTCTGCGTTTTCGTCGGTCCGTCGGGGTGTGGCAAGTCCACGCTGCTTCGGATGATTGCCGGGCTTGAAGAAACGACTTCGGGTCAAATCAACATCGGAGAACACGACGTGACGCGGCTCGATGCCTCGGAAAGGGGCGTGGCGATGGTGTTTCAGACCTACGCGCTTTACCCGCACATGACGGTCGAAGAAAATATGGGTTTTGGTCTGCGCATGAATGGCCACCCCAAGGACGCGATTGCCCGGAAGGTCGGGGAAGCCAGCCGGATTTTGCAGCTTGACGATTACTTGAAACGTAAGCCCAAGGCCCTGTCAGGCGGTCAACGTCAACGTGTTGCCATCGGTCGCGCCATTGTCCGCGGACCCGAGGTGTTCCTGTTTGATGAACCGCTGTCCAACCTTGATGCAGAGCTGCGCGTCGATATGCGGGTAGAGATTGCGCGCCTTCACAAGGAAATTGGCGCCACGATGATCTATGTCACGCATGATCAGGTCGAAGCGATGACACTGGCTGACAAGATCGTGGTGTTGCGCGCCGGATTGATCGAACAGGTTGGCAGCCCGATGGACCTTTACAAGGATCCAGACAACAAGTTTGTCGCGGGTTTCATTGGGTCGCCTGCAATGAACTTTCTTGATGGTACGGTTCAGGGCGGGAAAGTCGTGTTGTCGTCGCTGAACAACCGGGAAGTGACCACAAATGTGGCGCTGCCCGCCGATGGCACACGCGTCATAGTGGGGGTTCGTCCGCAACATCTGACCATCAGCGCAGGCAATGGCGGTGCGGTGCTGGATCTGCGTGAACGGTTGGGTGGCGTGTCTTATGACTATCTGATCGCAACCACGGGCGAGAAGATCATCGTTGAGAACCGGACCGAGGATACGCTGCCCGAATCCAGCGAAGTCATTGTCGGGTTCGAGGATGCTGACGCCATGTTCTTTGACGCAGCCACGGAAAAACGTCTGCGCTAAGGGTGTGAACTGCCGGAAAGGGTTGGCGAAGCTCGAACCACCGTCGCATAGTGCTGTGCAAATCGCACAGCAAGGAAACCGATGTGACCGGCACGTTTTTTCGGCAGGACATAGCCAGCAAGGTGCTGGTGCCCGGAGATGGGCGGTCCGCTCTCGGCACTGAAACGGCGCAGGTGTTGGCGGTTGTTCTGGACCTGCTGCGTCGTGGTGAAAGCCTGATTGTGACACAAGCAGGTGTCGAGGCTGCGGGCCGGGTCGATGGAAACCAATGGCTGATGGTTCAAAGTGCGGGGTCAACTGGCGCGCCAAAAACCATTCGGCGCAAGCCTGCCTCGTGGATTGCCAGCTTTGACGTGACACGCGGCCGGTTTAGCATTGGCCCGGACGCGCCCTATGCCGTGCTGGGCGCGATGTCCCATTCCCTGACGCTGTATGCGGTGCTGGAGGCATTGCATATTGGCAGTGACCTTTCGGTTTTGACCGGGTTGGCCCCTCGGGTCCAAGCGCGCAGGCTTCGTGAGACCGAAGCGCAAGTGCTCTATGTCACGCCGACGCAGTTGCGTCTTTTGACCGGGGTTTCTGCCCCCAAGAACCCATCCTTGCGATGGGTCTTCTGCGGGGGCGGAACGCTTGATCCTCAAACACGCGCGCAAGTTAGCCACGTGTTTCCATCCGCAACACTGCATGAGTTCTTTGGCGCGTCCGAGACAAGTTTCATGACATTGAGTGATACAGATACGCCGTTGGGCTCGGTGGGGCGTGCATATCCCGGCGTCGAGCTGCGTGTTCGTGGCGCGCAGGGCCAGGACACCAGTGGCTTCGGCGAGATTTGGGTGAAAAGCCCGTATCTGTTTGACGGCTATGACCAAGGCAACAGCCCCGAGACGCGTTGGGATGGCAGTTACCTCACCATTGGTGAAATGGGGCAGTTGGACGATGTGGGCAACCTGACCGTGTTGGGGCGGAAAAACCGGATGGTGACAGTGTCGGATCACAATGTATTTCCTGAAGCGATCGAGGCACAGATGCGTGCGGTGCCGGGTGTCGGGAACTGTGTGGCCGTCCCCATACCGGATGTGCAACGCGGTAACGTGATTGTCGGGGTTCTTGAGGGCGCGCAGGATGCAGCCCTTGCCGACCATGTGCAGGCCCAATGTCGTGCTGTGCTGGGGCCACACGCCGCGCCGCGCCGCATCGTGTTTGTTGAAAGAATGCCCATGCTCTCTGCCGGGAAACCCGACCTTATCACCCTTGCCGACCAGTTGGGGCAGCTTGCATGACCCCCGCCTTCATCATTGCTGCCCGACGAACTGCCGTCATCCCACAGGGTGGTGTGCTTGCGTCCTGCGATATTCATGAACTGGCGGCTCCGGTTATTCAGGCGGTTCTGGCGGATGCTGGGGTGGGCGCGGAAGACGTCGGCGAATTGATCCTGTCCAACGCGCTGGGCGCAGGCGGCAACCCGGCGCGTCTTGCAGCACTGGCCGCAAACCTTCCCGAGCGCGTTGCTGGCCTGACCATTGATCGCCAATGCTGCGGCGGGCTGGACGCGATCCTTTTAGCACAGGCGATGGTTGCTTCCGGGCAGCATGACATTGTCCTTGCAGGTGGGGCGGAAAGCTATTCTCGCCGACCGCAAAGGTCACGGACATTTGCGGATGGTCGACCGCCAGAGCCGTATGATCAGGCACCGTTCACCCCTTGGGCGGATCGCGACCCGGACATGGCTGACGCGGCCGATGCGCTGGGCCGAAAACTTGGGGTGTCACGGGGCGATCAAGATGCGTGGGCAATCGAAAGCCACGCCAAGGCAATGCGCTGGCAGGCGCAGTCCGAAACCGCCGAGATCGTTCCCATTTCGGGTGCTACGCGGGATGCGTTCACCCGAAACCTGACCGCGCGTTTATGTGCGCGTGCGCCGGTGGTGTCGGGCGACATCACGGCAGCCAACATGGCGGTGGCCGCAGATGGGGCGGCGTTCTGCCTTGTGGTGTCCGGGCGATTGGCCAAGCGTTTGGCGCGCCCTGCAGTGCAAATCCTCTCGGGTGCGACCGTCGGCCGTGATCCGGTTTTGCCCGGTCTGGCCCCTGTTGCCGCCATCGCCGCATCACTTGACGCCGCCGGGCTGACGCCGCCTGACCTGACCAACGCCGAGATCATGGAGGCCTTCGCGGTGCAAGCCATTGCTTGCCAACAGGGGGCGGGTATCTCGCGCGATATCGTCAATTCCGGTGGCGGTGGTCTGGCGCGCGGTCATCCTGTGGGCGCGTCAGGCGCGATCCTTGCCGTGCGACTGTATCACCAACTGGCCGAACAAGGCGGCGTGGGGTTGGCCGCGATCGCCGCCGCCGGGGGGCTGGGGACCGCCTTGGTGATGCGGTCGGGTTGACCCCGATCAGTCGAAACCGCGAAAACTGGTGAATTCGTTCAGCCCTGCGCGTTCGGTTCGAAACTGATTTTCGGGGGCGGTGTCGTCGGCCACACCCAACGCAATTCCGCAGACGACCATTTCGTCGTCCGGCAGGCAAAGATGATTCTGCACGACCGGGCCGTAATTGGCCAACGCGCCGATTCCAGTTGCGCCAAAGCCCTGATCCTCGGCCGACAGCAGAAACGACATCAGGGACATGCCAAGATCCATGAAACACCCTTTGCCCATGTCGCGCCGGATTGTCACAACGACACCCACGGGGGCATCGAAAAAGGCATAGTTGCGGGCAAACTGGGCACGCCGCCCGTCGACATCGCGGCGTCCGACGCCAAGGGCTGTATAAAGCGCATATCCTGCTGCCCTCTGACGGGCTTTCAACTCGGCAGGCATGGGGCTTGGGAAATAGGAATATTCGGCGACGTGTGGCGTGTTCTGCTCTTGCGCATACTTTAGTGCCCTCACCAGACCCCGCAGGACCGATCCGGTCAGCACATGAAACTGGCCCGGTTGCAGGTTGGCCCCGCTGGGCGCACGTCTGGCGGCGCGGCACATACGTTCAATTGCATCGCGTGGCACCGGGTCTGAGGTGAAGGCGCGGGTCGAACGGCGGGTCTCTAACAAGTTGTCGAGGGTATGAGACATGGGGCACCACGGGTTGTTGCCCGTCTTTGGTAAATGATCCCGCCCGAGGCGTCCATGTCGCAGCATTTCTGCGCTAGAGGATTCTTCTGGGGGATTCTTAGTGGCTTAAGGTGGTTGGGGCTGATATTCGGGGTGTCGCATCAGTCCACGCAAGATTATTAGCAGAAACCCGTGACCCACTTTGCACATCGTGCGGCGCGCATTTCACAGGCAAGCACCAGCATTTCTGCGGAAAATTCACTGCGAAAGTAAAAAATTTACAAATACAGAGAGAAGTAGTTAAACAAATTTACAAAAAAATTGTTGTTTGACGCAGGGTTGTCCCACTATTTTCAGCGGCAGCGGAAGTTGGGCTGTTAACCTGCCCGGTTTCCGCGGACCGCGTGCCAGACGCGATCCGGAGGAATTATTGGGAGGAATCTGAATGTCGTCGCAAGCTACGGCTGATAAGACCTATGCTCCGTCTGCGGAGTTTGTCTCGAATGCACATATTGATGCTGCGAAATACCAAGAGATGTATGCCGCTTCGGTCAATGATCCGGAAGCGTTCTGGTCCGATCAGATGACCCGCCTGACTTGGGCGAAGACCCCAACCAAGATCAAGAACACGACATTTGCGCATCCCGATGTGTCGATCAAATGGTTTGAAGACGGCGAACTGAACGTCTCGGCCAACTGTATTGACCGCCACCTTGAAACCCGTGGCGATCAGGTTGCGATCATCTGGGAATCGGATGACCCGAATCTCGACAAGAAAATCACGTATCGCGAGCTGCACGAGAACGTCTCGAAGCTGGCCAACGTTATGAAGGGCATGGGCGTCGGCAAAGGCGACCGTGTTGTCCTATATCTTCCGATGATCCCCGAGGCGGCTTATTCCATGCTGGCCTGTGCCCGTATCGGAGCAATCCACTCGATCGTTTTCGCGGGCTTCTCGCCCGAGGCACTGGCCGCCCGTGTCGAAGGCTGCGGCGCATCGCTGGTGATCACTGCGGACGAAGCCCCCCGTGGTGGCCGCAATACACCCCTGAAAACCAACGTGGATGCCGCCCTGGATCACGGCGACCTAGCCAACACCCCGGTTCTGGTGGTCGAGCGTACCGGCGGCGACGTTCCGATGAAGGCCGGCCGCGACCATTCCTATTCGGCGCTGATGGCAGACGCGTCTGCTGACTGCCCGCCAGAAACCATGAACGCCGAAGATCCGCTGTTCATCCTCTATACCTCGGGTTCGACCGGCCAGCCGAAAGGCGTTCAGCACTGCACCGGTGGTTACCTGCTGTGGGCTGCGATGACCCATGAATACGTGTTCGACTATCACGAAGGCGACATCTATTGGTGTACCGCTGACGTGGGTTGGGTCACGGGTCACAGCTACATCGTCTATGGCCCTCTGGCCAACGGCGCGACTACGCTGATGTTTGAAGGCGTTCCGACCTATCCGGATGCAGGCCGTTTCTGGGCCGTGTGCGAAAAGCACAAGGTGAACCAGTTCTATACCGCGCCGACCGCGATCCGCGCCCTGATGGCGCGCGGCGAGGATTTCGTGACCAAGTACGATCTGAGCGACCTGAAGGTGCTGGGCACCGTGGGCGAGCCGATCAACCCCGAAGCCTGGAACTGGTACAACGATGTTGTCGGCAAAGGAAACTGCCCGATTGTTGACACCTGGTGGCAGACGGAAACCGGTGGTCACCTGTTGACCCCGCTGCCCGGTGCGACCGCAACCAAGCCCGGTTCGGCCACCACGCCCTTCTTCGGCGTCCAGCCCGTGATCCTTGAGCCGACCACCGGCGAAGAGATCACCACGACCGAAGCCGAAGGTGTTCTGTGCATGAAAGACAGCTGGCCCGGCCAGATGCGCACCGTCCATGGCGACCATGACCGCTTCGTGGCGACCTATTTTGCCGACTACAAAGGCTACTATTTCACTGGTGACGGCTGTCGCCGTGACGCGGATGGCTACTACTGGATCACCGGCCGTGTGGATGACGTGATCAACGTATCGGGTCACCGCATGGGCACCGCCGAAGTGGAAAGTGCTCTGGTTGCCCACGCCAAGGTTTCCGAGGCCGCCGTTGTTGGCTTCCCGCACGACATCAAGGGTCAGGGCATCTATTGCTACGTTACCCTGATGGACGGTGAAGAGTATACCGATGATCTGAAGGTCGAGCTGCGCAACTGGGTTCGTCAGGAAATCGGCCCGATCGCCAGCCCCGACCACATCCAGTGGGCCCCGGGCCTGCCGAAGACCCGTTCGGGCAAGATCATGCGTCGTATCCTGCGCAAGATCGCCGAGGACGACTTCGGTTCGCTGGGGGACACCTCGACCCTGGCCGATCCGTCGGTTGTGGACGACCTGATCGACAACCGGATGACCAAGGACAAAGCATGATGGATGCGGCCACGAAAACAGCAGCGCCGGTTCTGATTCTGCTTGGCCCCCCGGGGGCCGGGAAGGGCACTCAGGCCCGGATGCTGGAAGAGAAGTTTGGCCTTGTGCAATTGTCGACGGGCGACTTGCTGCGGGCGGCTGTGGCCGCTGGTACCGATGCTGGAAAGGCCGCGAAAGCTGTCATGGAGGCTGGCGAACTGGTCTCGGACGAGATCGTGATCGCCATTCTGCGCGACCGTCTGGCGGATGCAGATTGCGCCCGGGGCGTCATCCTTGACGGCTTCCCCCGCACCACCGTTCAAGCCGAAGCGTTGGACGCGCTGCTGGCCGAGAGCGGTCAGCAGATCAACGCCGCTGTCAGTCTTGAGGTTGACGACGCCGCGATGGTGACCCGGATTTCCGGTCGTTACACCTGCGGCGCCTGTGGCGAAGGGTATCACGACGAGTTCAAGCAGCCCGCCAAGGAAGGCGTCTGCGACAAATGCGGCGGCACGGACATGAAACGCCGGGCCGACGATAATGCCGAAACCGTGGGAAGCCGCCTTGTGGCTTACCACGGACAAACGGCACCGCTCATTGCCTACTACAAGGGCAAGGGCAGCCTGAAAACGGTCGACGCGATGCTGGGCATCGACGAGATCGCGGGCAATCTGAATGCAATCGTTGAGGAGGCGATTGCATAAGAAAGGGACGGGCCGGATCGCATCAGCGCCCGGTCAGTGGAACGTTAGGGAGGTGGCTTCATGGCCGAAAACTCATCCAACTCCGCATATTGGTCCGCCAATGTGCGCATCATCGTGATCAGCCTGATTATTTGGGCGATCGTATCATTCGGGTTCGGCATCTTGCTGCGCCCAATGCTGTCCGGGATCGCTGTTGGCGGCACCGATTTGGGCTTCTGGTTTGCTCAGCAGGGGTCGATCATCGTCTTCCTCATTCTGATCTTCAACTATGCCTGGCGCATGAACAAGCTCGACCGTGAACACGGCGTCGACGAAGAGTAAGGGAGAGACACATGGATCAGTTTACGATCAACCTGCTGTTTGTCGGCGCGAGCTTCGCGCTGTACATCGGCATCGCAATTTGGGCCCGCGCGGGTTCAACATCTGAATTCTACGCCGCCGGGCGTGGCGTTCACCCCGTCACCAACGGTATGGCAACGGCGGCGGACTGGATGTCGGCGGCCTCGTTCATTTCGATGGCGGGTCTGATTGCCTTCACCGGCTATGACAACTCGACCTATCTGATGGGTTGGACTGGCGGCTATGTGCTTCTGGCCCTGCTGCTTGCGCCTTACCTGCGCAAGTTCGGCAAATACACCGTGTCCGAGTTCATCGGTGATCGCTTCTACAGCCAGACAGCCCGTATCGTGGCTGTTGTTTGTCTGATCGTGGCTTCGGTGACGTATGTTATCGGTCAGATGACCGGCGTTGGCGTGGCCTTTGGCCGCTTCCTTGAGGTGGACAACACCACCGGCCTTTTGATCGGTGCGGCTGTTGTGTTTGCATACGCGGTGTTCGGCGGCATGAAGGGCGTGACCTATACGCAGGTGGCCCAGTATGTCGTTCTGATCATGGCCTACACCATTCCGGCCATCTTTATCTCGCTGCAACTGACCGGCAACCCGATCCCGGCGCTGGGCCTGTTTGGCGATCACGCAGCATCTGGTGAGCCTCTGCTGGCCAAACTGGATGCCATCGTGAACGAGCTTGGCTTTAACGAGTACACCGCGCACCATGGCGATACGTTCAACATGCTGTTGTTCACTCTGTCGCTGATGATTGGTACGGCTGGCCTGCCGCACGTGATCATGCGCTTCTTCACCGTTCCCAAAGTGTCCGACGCCCGTTGGTCTGCTGGCTGGGCGCTGGTGTTCATCGCCCTTCTGTATCTGACAGCCCCGGCTGTTGGTGCGATGGCGCGCCTGAACATCTCGGAAATGATGTGGCCCAATGGCGGCATCGAAGGTGGTGCTGTGACGCTTGAGCAAATCGAAAGCGACGAGCGTTACGACTGGATGGACACCTGGCAGAAAACCGGCCTTCTGGGCTGGGAAGACAAGAACGGCGATGGTGCGATCCAGTACTATAACGACGGTAACGCCGATCTTCAGGCCATCGCCGCGGAAAAAGGCTGGGCAGGCAACGAACTGACCAACTTCAACCGCGACATTCTGGTTCTGGCCAACCCCGAGATTGCCAACCTTCCCGGTTGGGTCATCGGTCTGGTCGCAGCCGGTGGTCTTGCCGCTGCTCTGTCGACGGCTGCCGGTCTGCTTCTGGCCATCTCGTCGGCGGTGTCGCATGACTTGATCAAGGGTGCCCTGAACCCGCAGATCTCGGAAAAAGGCGAACTGTTGTCAGCGCGTATCGCGATGGCGGTTGCGATCCTTGTGGCCACCTATCTGGGTCTGAACCCACCGGGCTTCGCGGCACAAACCGTGGCTTTGGCCTTCGGTCTGGCAGCGGCGTCGATCTTCCCGGCACTGATGATGGGTATCTTCTCGACGAAGGTGAACAACACTGGTGCGGTTGCAGGCATGATCGCGGGTATCACCGTGACCCTGATCTATATCTTCCTGCACAAGGGTTGGTTCTTCATCCCGGACACCAACAGCTTCACTGACGCTAATCCGCTGTTGGGTACGGTCAAGTCGACATCGTTCGGTGCGATTGGTGCTGCGATCAACTTTGCAGTGGCCTATGTGGTGTCGGGCATGACCAAGGAAACGCCTGCACATATCCAGGAACTGGTTGAATCGGTTCGCGTTCCGCGCGGCGCCGGTGCGGCACAGAACAAGTAAAAGGTCTGGGCGGGTGATCCCTGCGATGTCCCGCCCCCTTTCATTCCTGTCCCGTCCGGTGCACACCGGGCGGGACATTTTTTTAGGAAAGGCCCGTATGAATGCCGTTGACCCAGGATCAGATCCTTCGTTTTTTGCAATCGGTGCATCCTTATGACGTCCTGCCACAGGACACGTTGAACACACTTGCCGCGCGGATCGAGCCACGCTCTGTCGCGTCGGGCGACCCCATTTATGAACTGGGCGAAATGCTGCCCGGCATCTTCATCATTCACGCTGGCGAGGTCGAGGTCACGGACGAGAATGATGTGACCGTTAGCCAGTTGGGCGTGCGCAACTCGTTCGGTGAACGTGGATTGCTGAGGGATGGGCGCGCGGTGACGAAGACGCGGGCCCTGACAGAAACGACCTTGCTGATCCTGCCCGTTGATGCCTTCCGGGATCTGATGAAGGCGCATGAGCCTGTGCGCCGGTTCTTCGACCGGTCCCGGGCGGACAGACAGGGAAAACAAGCGCAGCAAAGCCTTGCGACAACGCAGGTTGATACGTTCATGGCACGCAACCCGATCACCTGCTCGCCTGACACGACGGTTCGTGACGCCGCCATCCTGATGCGTGACTACGGGGTGTCTTCCCTGTGCATGACCGAGGCCGACACGTTGACCGGTATTCTGACCACACGCGATATGTCCGGCAAAGTGGTTGCTGAAGCCTTGCCCAACGACACTCCGGTGTCCGCAGTTATGACGCCCAATCCCATCACGCTGGCACCGTCGGCCATCGGGTCGGACGTTCTGCATGTGATGATGGAGAAGCGTATCGGGCATTTGCCCATCGTCGAGGGTGACAAGCTGGTCGGGATCGTCAGCCAGACCGATCTGACCCGGTTCCAGGCCGTCAGCTCGGCCGAACTGGTGCGTGAACTGGCGCAAGCCGCTGATGCGCAAGAAATGCAGGCCGTGACGAAACGCATTCCGCAATTGCTGGTGCAACTGGTCGCGGGCGGCAGTCCCCATCAGGTCGTGACCCGCCTGATCACTGACATCGCGGACACAGCCACCCGCCGCCTTGTCGCGCTGGCCGAAGAAAAACTTGGCCCGGCGCCTGCGCCTTACCTGTGGCTTGCTTGTGGCAGTCAGGGACGGCAGGAACAAACCGGCGTGTCCGATCAGGACAATTGCCTGATCTTGTCCGATGACGTGAGCGACGCGGATCGCGATGGCTATTTCGCGGAACTTGCGACGTTTGTCTGCGATGGGCTGGATACCTGCGGCTACGTCTATTGTCCCGGTGACATGATGGCCACCAATCCACGCTGGCGACAGCCCTTGTCGGTCTGGCGTGGTTATTTCGACGGATGGGTCGCCAAGCCAAGCCCCGAGGCGCAAATGCTGGCCTCTGTCATGTTCGATCTGCGGCCCATTGCGGGCGACGCCCGGTTGTTTGGGTCGTTGCAAACGGACACGCTGGCAATGGCCGCAAAGAATTCGATCTTCGTGGCACATATGGTGTCTAACAGCCTGAAGCACACGCCGCCTCTGGGGTTGCTGCGCGGCTTTGCCACCATTCGGTCGGGTGAACACAAGAACCATCTGGATATGAAACATAACGGCGTGGTGCCGATCGTCGATCTGGGGCGCGTTTACGCGTTGCAAGGACAATTGACCGAAGCAAACACGCGCGCACGCTTTGTCGCTGCGATCAATGCGGGCGGGCTGAGCCAATCGGGCGGGCAGGACTTGCTGGATGCCTATGACCTGATCGCAGAAACACGGCTTGAGCATCAGGCCGAACAGGTAAAGGCCGGACAGGCACCAGATAACTATCTGGCGCCGTCGGCGTTGTCAGAATTTGACCGCAGCCATCTGCGCGATGCTTTCGTGGTCGTGAAATCAATGCAAAGTGCCATCGGGCACGGGCGCGGCATGCTCGGCTGACGCGTGCTGTGCGCAAGGGAAGGAAGCTGAATGTTCTATGAAATCGTTGCCACGCTCGTGTCAGCCTTTGTCGGAGCCGGCCTTGTTCTGGCCCTGAACAAGCTGACGGGGGGGCGTCTGCCCAAATGGGCGATGCCGGTCGGGGCAGGGCTTGCGATGATCGTGACCACGGTCGCCAATGAATACGCTTGGTATGACCGCACCCGCGATCTTCTGCCAGAAGGCATGACCGTCGTGATGGAGGTCGAGAACAACTCGATCTACCGTCCGTGGACCTTTGTGGCGCCATTTGTCGAGCGTTTTGCCGCCATTGATGAACAATCCCTGCGCACCCACCAAGCACAGCCTTATCTGCGGATGGTCGATTTTCTGTTCATGGGGCGCTGGTCCGCGCCCGAGAAAATGGTGGTGCTCGGAGATTGCGAGGCCAGCAGGCGCGCCCCTTTGATCGATGCGGTCGAGTTTGATGCGTCGGGTCAGGTTACCGGCGTCGATTGGGTCGCCGTACCCGACGACGACGTCATTCTTAACGCCATGTGCAATCTTGAGGTGACATCATGAAAATCCTGACCACCCTGTCGTTACGCCTGCGGATATTTCTGTTTTTCGCACTTTTGGCGATCTGCGGGGTGGGTCTGGTCATGGCCGCACTGGCCATCGGTTACGCACGTGCACAAGCGACCGGGCTGGCGTCGGGATTTGTCTTTGCGGGCGTGTTGTCAGGGTTTGGCTTGCTGGCATTGTCGGTGGGCATCTGGTTTCTGTTCGACGAGAATGTCGCGCGCCCGATTGAGCGACTGGCAACGGGGCTGAGGTCGCGTGCTCATGCGGGGGCGGGTGGTGTCGACACACATGCTGCGCGCTATTTGGGTGATCTGGCCCCGGCCGCCGAAGCGGTGTCGGAACAACTGATGAAGTCCACGATGGATCAGGCCAGTATCGTCGCCTCGGAAACCGCGCGTCTGTCGGCAGACAAGGCGCGCCTAACGGCGCTTTTGTCCGAAATCCCGGTGGCGATGATCCTTGTAAATCCAGCTCACCAGATTGTGCTATACGACAAACAGGCGGCGGGCGTGCTGTCGCAGGTTTGCCCGCCCCGTCTGAACGCTTCGATCTTTGATTATTTCCAGAAAGGTCCGTTTCTGGCCGCTTACAAGAAGATGATTTCTTCCGGGTTGGAGCAGAGTTTTACTGATTTGGCCGCCGCCAATGGGTTGGAATTTGACGCGCGTCTGAAACCCCTTGGCCCCGGCGACGGGTATCTGGTCATCATTGATGATGCCCATACCAACATCGCGCCAGATCAAAGCCGCCCCGTTGTGTTCGATTTCGACCTGATGGAGGGGCAGGCCACCGACAACCTGATGGAAATGCACCTGAACGACCTGACTTATGTGGTGTTTGACACGGAAACCACAGGGCTGCTGCCACATAAGGACGAGGTGGTTCAGATCGGTGCTGTGCGGGTCGTTAAGGGCAAGATCGTGCCGGGCGAGACCATAAATCAACTGGTCGATCCGGGGATGAAAATTCCGGCGGCCTCGACCAAGGTCCACGGTGTGACGAATGCCATGGTGGCCGGACAGCCCGGTATTGATGTGGCGGGCAAGCATTTGCATGACTTCGCGCGCGGGGCGGTTCTGGTGGCCCATAACGCGCCATTTGACATGGCGTTCCTGCGGCGCCACGCCGAAACCTGCGGCGTTGAATGGACCCATCCGATCCTGGATACGGTGCTGTTGTCGGCAGTGCTTTATGGCACGACCGAGGTGCATACGCTGGACGCTCTGTGTGAGCGCCTCGGCGTGACCATCCCGCCCGAATTGCGCCACACGGCGTTAGGGGACGCCCACGCCACCGCCGAAGTTCTGTGCAAGATGTTGGCCATGCTGCATTCGCGCGGGGTCGAGACATTGGCAGGCGCCATTGCCGAGGCGAAGAAACACAAGCGGCTGTTGGACGATCTGAACTAGCGCGCTGTATGGATCAACGGCTTTCATCCGCATTCATCTTGCGCTCCAACCACCGCACACCCGCCGAGATGATCAGCACCAGCACCAGATATTCAAGGATCAGCAGGGTATAGATTTCCAGCGGTCTGTATTCGGTGACGACCAGTTCGTTGGCGCGGCGTGTCAGTTCCGCCATTCCGATCACCGACGCGAAAGCCGACATTTTCACGATATAGATGAATTGGTTGGCCAGTGGCGGCAGGATGCGACGCACTGCTTGCGGCAGAATGACATAGCGCATCGCCTGCGCACGTGTCAGGCCAATGGTCTGTGCGGCCTCGGCCTGCCCGCGTGGAACGGACTGAATGCCCGAACGGAAAATCTCGGCGGTGAAGGCGCTGTCTGACAAGGCCAGTGTGATCACGGCCCCCCAGAAAGGATCTATGTTCAGGTCGATCCCCATCGAGCGCAGCACCACCGGCAGGCCGTAAAACACCCAAAACAGCATGGGCAGCAGGGGAATGGCGCGAATGAACTCGACATAAATGCGGTTGGGCAGGCGCAGCCAGCGACTGCGTGCAAAGGCGGGAAGGGCAACCAGCAAGCCGATGATGATTGATGCCACCGCCGCGATCACCGAGATCTGGATGGTCGCAGAAAACCCGCGCAGCAGGAATGTTATATTGGTCCAGCCCGCTGATGTGGTCGGATCAATGACATACCACCCCCATGTCCCCGGCGGGGCGGCGCAGGCCGTAAGGGTGAAGAGCGACAGAAGCGCAAGGGACAGGCGGAATTTGGTCATCATCGCCCCCTCAGTGCTTCAGTATCTTGTCAAGAAACTGCGCAAACCGCGCAGATTTCGGCGCTGAGAATGCGATCTCGGGTGGCTCGACCTCGACGATCTCGCCTGCGTCCATGAAGGCGATGCGGTCGGCCACACGGCGCGCAAATCCCATCTCATGGGTGACGCAGATCATTGTCATGCCGTCGCGGGCCAGATCCTCCATCACCTCCAGCACCTCGGCAATCATCTCGGGGTCCAGCGCCGAGGTCGGCTCGTCAAACAACATCAACTTGGGGTCCATGCATAGCGACCGGGCGATGGCGACGCGTTGCTGTTGACCGCCTGATAGTTGACCGGGGCGTTTGTCGGCCTGTTCTGGGATGCGAACGCGTTCAAGATAAGCCATTGCGCGGTCGCGTGCTTCAGGTCTGGGCATGCCAAGGGCACGCATCGGGCCAAGCATCAGATTGTCTAGAACCGTCAAATGCGGAAACAGGTTAAACTGTTGAAACACCATACCAATATCGCCACGACCCTGGGAATCAACGGGCTGCCCATAAAGCGAGATGGTGCCTTTCTGATGCTGCTCCAACCCGGCCAGAAGCCGCACGACGGTGGACTTTCCGGAACCTGAGGGGCCGCAGATCACCAGCTTTTCGCCGTGGTCCACGTCCAGCGTGATGTCGCGCAGCACCTGAAAGTCATCATACCATTTGCTGACCTGCGCCATGGTGATCGCGTGCTTGCCTTGGTTAATGTTCGCCACTTGTTCTTTTGCCCGCGATCTGTTCAACTGATCGTGAGCAGTCCATCCGAGGGCTGCCTTGACCCGTATCATGTTTATTAAGGTATACGGACAAGCAACGATTTTGATAACCACCAAAAGGACACCGCGCGATGAACTTTCTGCGAACTCTTGGGGCCGGGCTGCTGGCGATGACACTGCTGGCAGGCGGGGCGCAGGCCCAATCCGCCCTGAATGACATTCTTTCCGGCGGCGTCCTGAAGGTGGGCACAACCGGCGACTGGAACCCGATGTCGATGAAGGATCCGGCCACGGACAGCTATCGTGGTTATGACATCGACATCATGACCGAACTGGCCAAGGATCTTGAGGTCGAGCTGGAATTTGTGCCGGCCGATTGGAAAACCTTGGTGAACGGGATCGTCGCGGGCAAGTATCACATGACCGGCTCAGCCTCGATCTCGCCGTCGCGGATGAAAGTGGCCGGGTATTCCGAGCCCTATATCTCGGTGCAGATTCTGCCATTCACCACATCGGACAAGGTGGGGAACTATGATGGCTGGGATGCAATCAACAAACCAGAGGTGAAGGTGGCGACCACGCTTGGCACCTCGTTCGAAGGGATGGTGCGCAGTTGGTTCCCGGATGCTGACATCAAGGTCGTCGAAGCGCCTGCGCGCGGGTATCAGGAAGTTCTGGCCGGTCGCGCCGATGTGTTTATCACGTCGAACATTGAAGGCGCCACATTGACCGAGAAGTTTCCGAATGTGACAGCGGTTCCGGTGGATGCGCCGCGCGCGCCAACACCGATTGCAATGCTGTTGCCACAGGGCGATCAGGTTTGGATCAACTATGTGAACAGCTGGGTTAAGCTGAAGAAGGAACAGGGTTTCTTTACAGATACCGCTGCGAAATGGGGGCTGTAACTCAAGTCACTTGAAGAACAAAAGGCCGGGCATCGTTCCCGGCCTTTTCTTTGCATCAGGGCAGTTGCGAGGTCTGATACAGCTTCACCTTGGTGCCGCCGTGATCGACGGGTGGACCGGGGGGCAGGAACGGCAGACCTGTCGCCTTGGCCAGCCCGCCGTCGCTGGTGATGATCGCCACCCGCCAGCCTGCAAACCGCTCCATCAGCACCTTGCCCAAGGTGCCATACAGCGCGAACAGCAGTTTCTTGTTGCCGATCCGCCCACCATAGGGCGGGTTCACGATGACAAGGCCGGGTGGGGCATCGGGACGCTCAAGATCGCTGATCGCGGCTTCGGTGAAGTGGGTCAGGGGGGCGACCCCGGCGGCCTCGGCATTCTGTTGGCTGTTAGCAATCGCGCCGGCGTTGCGGTCCGACCCAAAGAACCGGGGGGGTGCCTCTGCGACCTGGACCCGGGTCGCGGTTTTCATCTTTGCAAAGGCTTCGGCATCGAAACTGGCCAGATGTTCGAAGGCAAAATGACGGGCGCGCCCGGGCAGCAATCCCACCGACATCTCGGCGGCTTCAATCAGAAACGTGCCGGATCCGCACATCGGGTCCAAGACCGGCTCTTGCCCATCGTAGCCAGCGGCGTTCAGGAACAAGGCGGCCAGAGTTTCGCGCATCGGGGCCTTGCCAGTCGCGGTCTTGTAGCCGCGCTTGTGCAGACTATCCCCCGACGTATCCAGACTGATCGTCACCAGATTGTCGTCGATCCGCACTTTCAGAACCAGAGCCGCATCTTTCGAGATCGTTGCACCCAGAGTTTCGCGGATCGCGGTTTCAACCCGTTGGGCGGCTGCCTTGTGGTGATAGATCTTCGACCGTTTGCACACCGCTTCGACCCGCACCGGTATATCGGCGCGCAACACATCGCCCCACGGAAATTTGCGCGCACGTTTGTCCAGCTGTGCCAGATGAAACGCCCGGAAGCTGCCCAGCCGCACAAGCACGCGCGTGGCCCCGCGCAGCGTCAGGTTGGCCCGCCAGACCTCGGCCCAGTCACCATGGATGGTCACGCCGCCGGGGCTGGCGGTGGGGGTGGCAAAGCCTGCGGCGCGTGCTTCGTCCGCCAGCACGGGTTCCAGACCCGGCGGGGCGACAAGGAAAATCTCATATGTATCGGTGTCAGTCATGCTGTCCCATAGCCCAAGGGCGCAGGCAGGGCGAGGGGGATTGTCACACCTTCAGGTCTTTCGACGGGATGATCGGAAAGAAAACACCGCTCGACCAAAGGCCGAACCAGCTTTCGCCGTCGTGATCCTCATGCGCGCCCAGATCGACCAGCCGATAGAAGCTTTTGCGGTCGATCAGCGCCTCAAGATTGGTGCGCACCAGCACATAGGGCGATGGCTCGCCCGTTTCAGGGTCGCGTTCCACACGGATCGGGGTATCAGGGCCAGCCACGGTTTCGTCACCGACATTGGTGGTGAAGGTCAGAACCTGATCGCGGCCCTTGCCCGTGGCTTCAAAGTCGATGGCGACGAAGGGGGCATCGTCCACGGTGATGCCGACTTTTTCCACGGGCGTGACAAGGAAATAGTCGTCGCCATCCTTGCGGATGATGGATGAGAACAGTTTCACCAGTTCGTGCCGCCCGATGGGGGTGCCAAGGTAAAACCAGGTCCCGTCACGCGCGATCCGCATGTCCAGATCACCACAGAAATCAGGGTTCCACAAATGCACGGGCGGCAGACCTTTCTTGCCCGCTTTTCGGGCCGCATCGGCCAGCGCTTCGGTCATGTTCTTGCTGGATGCAGCTTTTTCCGGCGATTTTCCGTCACTTGCCGTTTTTGTCATTTGTTCCCCCGACGCGTTTGGCCTTTAATGAAATGTAAAGCCCAAGCGGAGGAATTTCCATGACCAACGATGCCATTCTGGACGAGATCGAAGCCCTTGGTGACACGCTGGCGCGCGCGAAGGGTGTCATCTCGCGGCGAATTATCGGTCAGGAACAAGTGGTTGACCTGACCCTGTCGGCTCTGCTGGCGGGTGGGCACGCGCTTTTGATCGGGCTGCCGGGGCTGGGCAAGACGCGACTGGTGGAAACGCTGTCCACGGTGATGGGCCTGCGCGAAGGGCGCATCCAGTTCACACCCGACCTGATGCCATCCGACATTCTTGGGGCCGAAGTGCTGGAAGAAAGCGCCGAGGGCACCCGCTCGTTCCGGTTCCTGAAAGGGCCGATCTTCTGTCAGCTTCTGTTGGCGGATGAAATCAACCGCGCCAGCCCCCGCACCCAGTCGGCACTGTTGCAGGCGATGCAGGAACATCAGGTTTCCGTTGCCGGGCAGACTTATGAACTGGCCGCCCCCTTTCATGTGTTGGCCACGCAGAACCCGCTGGAACAGGAAGGGACCTATCCCTTGCCCGAAGCGCAGTTGGACCGGTTCCTGTTGCAGGTGGATGTTGACTACCCTGATCGCGACGCCGAGCGCGATATTCTGATTGCCACCACCGGCACCGAGGACGCCAAGGCCGAGCCGGTCTTTTCCGCTGCCGACCTGATCGCCGCGCAAAAGCTTTTGCGCCGGATGCCGGTTGGCGAGAACGTGGTCGATGCGATTCTTGATCTTGTCCGGGCCTGTCGTCCGGCGGAAGCCACGGCCCCGCAAATCGTGCGTGACACGGTCAGTTGGGGGCCGGGGCCACGGGCAGCGCAAGCATTGATGTTGCTGACAAGGGCGCGCGCCTTGATCGACGGGCGTCTGGCGCCGGGGATCGACGATGTGCAGGCGCTCGCGCGTCCGGTGCTCAGCCACCGTATGGCGCTGAGCTATGGTGCACGGGCGGCGGGTCATGATCTGGCCAGTGTGATTGACACAGTGGTCGACCAGACCACGCGCGCCGTGGCGGCGGCGTGACCCCCAACCCCACATTGCGCAGCCGGGCCGAGGGTCTGGCTGAACGGTTGCCGCCGCTTATGGCCCATGCGCGCCATTTGGCAGTCAGTGTCGAACTGGGCGAGCATGGTCGCCGCAAACCGGGGCAGGGGGATGCGTTCTGGCAATTCCGCCCCGCCCAACCCGGTGATCCGGCACATAGGATCGACTGGCGCCGCTCGGCCCGGTCTGACCAGCATTATGTGCAGGAAAAGGAATGGCAGGCGGCGCAAAGCGTTTTGTTCTGGGTGGATCCGTCGCGATCAATGGATTTTGCATCCTCGTCCGATCTGGCACAGAAAGGTGACGTGGCACGGCTGATCACCATGGCATTGGCCGTGCTTTTAGTGCGCGGCGGTGAACGGGTCGGATTGGCCACCAGTGCAGCCCCGGCAGGCCGAGGCGAGCTTGCCTTATCGCGCATGGCGACCGCCCTTCTGTCCCCGCAGACGGCAGAGTTTGCAGACCTTCCAGCCCGGTCCCGCGCGGTGTTCCTGTCAGACTTTCTTGGCGATACGGGCAGTGTCACCCGTGCCGTCACCCGTGCCGCAGATCGCGGCGTGACCGGCGTGTTGTTTCAAATTCTCGATCCGGTAGAGGAGGCGTTCCCCTTCCATGGCCGGATGATCTTCGAGGATATGAGCGGCGTGTTGGAACATGACACGACTGAGGCGCACGATCTGCGTGACCGTTATCTGGACCGGCTGACTGCGCGCAAGGCCGAGCTGTCCGATCTGGCGCAACGCACCGGCTGGCAATTTCACACGCATCATAGCGGGGACGCCGACAGTGCCGCCCTGTTATGGCTTTATCATGCGATCGAGGGGGACAGATGATCTTTGGCTTGCCCATCGCCTTCACGACCCCTTGGCTGCTGGCAGGGTTGGTGGCCTTGCCGGTTCTGTGGTGGCTGTTGCGTGCCATTCCACCCGCGCCGCTGCGCCAGCGGTTTCCGGCTGTTACCTTGCTGTTGGGGTTGGAAGATCGCGATGCGGAAAGCGATCGCACACCGTGGTGGCTTTTGTTGCTGCGCCTGTTGGCCGTTGCTGCGCTGATCCTTGGGTTTGCGGGCCCGGTGCTGAACCCCGAACAGCGTCAGGCCGGGCGCGGGCCTCTGTTGATCTTTGTCGATGCCGGGTGGGCGGCTGCGTCGGATTGGCCGCAGCGTATGGGCGCAATAAAAGATCAGCTTGATATCGCAGCTCAGGCCGGGCGCCCTGTTGCAATTGCCCTGTCGCACGAGGTTTCAGACACCGATGCCGCCGCGCCGCAATGGCAAAGCGCCGGCGATTGGCGCGTTCGGCTTGCAGGACTGTCCCCTGTCGCGTGGGAGGCCCCATATGGCGCCGCCTCTGCTTGGGTTGCCGGGCTTCAGGATGCCGACACGCTCTGGGTGTCGGACGGGGTGTCGCGAGCCGGGCGTCTTGACCTGCTGACGGCGTTCGAAGCGAAAGGCCGCGTTGACGTCGTGCAGCCAACCGCGCCGCGCTTTGGTCTGTTGCCAGCGCGGGCCGAGGATGGCGCGCTTGTGCTGGAAGCTCTGCGCACGGGTGTTGCAACCGGGACAGACGTTGTTGTGCAGGGCGTTGGGCCAGACCCGACCGGGGTCGAACGGGTGCTTGCCTCTTCCACACTCAGCTTCACCGCCGGGGCCGCCCGCGCCGAGGCACAGATGCCTCTGCCACCGGAATTGCGCAACCGGATCACGCGGTTTCAACTGGAAGATCAGCGCGCCTCTGGCGCTGTGACGCTGGCCGATGACAGCTTGCGCCGCCGCCGCGTGGCGCTTCTGACCGGCACCCAGTCGCGTGAGGGACTGGAGCTGTTGTCGCCCCTGCATTACCTGCGCGAAGCCCTGGTTCCGTCCGCCGAGGTGATCGAAGATGTCGCCATCGAAACGCTGATCGAAGCCGGGCCGGAAGTGTTGATCCTGCCCGATGTGCCCAGCCTTGCCGAACCTGACCAAAAGGCGCTGGCCGGATGGGTTGCCCAAGGTGGTCTGCTCTTGCGCTTTGCAGGGCCCCGGCTGGCAGCAGCCGATACCGGACGCGGGGTTGAGGATATCTTGCTGCCCGTTCGGCTGCGCTCGGGCGGGCGTGTGGTGGGCGGCGCGATGAGCTGGGGCGCTCCGCGCGCATTGGCACCTTTCCCCGAAACGTCGCCCTTCTTCGGGCTGCGGGTGCCAGATGATGTGTTGGTCCGCGCGCAAATTCTGGCCGAACCCAGCCCCGATCTTGCCGATCGCACATTGGCGTCGCTGGCAGATGGCACGCCGCTTGTGACCCGCAAGGCGTTGGGTCAGGGGCAGGTTGTGTTGTTCCACATTTCGGCCAATGCAGAATGGTCATCGCTGGCGCTGTCTGGACTGTTCGTCCAGATGCTTGAGCGGTTGGCGGTGTCGACCCGCCCCGGTCAGGTCGAGGCGCAGACATTGGAGGGCACGCAATGGGTCGCCGAACGCGTGCTTGACCCCTTTGGGCAACTTGGCCCAGCCGGGGCGCAGGCCGGGGTGCCGGGGCCTAGCCTTCTGGATGGCGCAGGCGCCGAGGTGCCGCCGGGGCTTTACGCCGACGGCGACCGCCGTTTGGCGGTGAACACGTTGGGTCCGGACGCGCAGATGTCGCCTGCCGACTGGCCTGCCCGCATAGTCCCCAGATGGAACGACCAAAGCGCCACGCGCAGCCTTGCGCCGTTTCTGTTGGCGACTGCGCTGTTCCTTGGGATGCTGGACATTCTGGCGAGCCTTTGGATTTCCGGACGGCTTCGCAGGCGGATGGTAGAAAGCGCGGCGCGTGTGGGTGTTCTTGTCGGCGCAGCGTTGTTCGTCCTGCCGGAATACGGCGCGGCGCAAGACGTTGAAACGCCCGAGGCGCTGATCAGCGCGGCCAGCACGGTAACGCTTGCGCATGTGTTGACCGGCGATCCGGCGACGGACGAGATCGCCAAGGCCGGGTTGATGGGTCTGTCCGATCAGATGTTTTCGCGCACGTCGGTCGAACCGGCACCACCGGTTGGACTGGACGTAGAGAATGATGAATTGTCGGCTTACCCGTTCCTTTATTGGCCGGTCAGCGAGACAACCCGCCAACCCAGCCCCGCTGCTTATGCACGTCTGAAAACCTATCTGGCGACTGGCGGGTTTATTCTGTTCGACACGCGTGATGCCGGGTTTGGCGGCGAAAGTGCTGCTGCTCGTCGGTTGCGCACCATTGCCCTGCCGCTGGGTCTGCCCCCTTTGGAACCCGTGCCGCACGATCATGTTCTGACCCGCGCGTTTTACCTGTTGGAAGAATTTCCCGGCCGCGCCCGCGGCCCAGCATGGGTCGAGGCCGCCCCGCCCAACGCAGAACGCGCCGAGGGGATGCCGTTTCGCAATCTGAATGACGGCGTCAGCCCGGTGATCATCGGTGGCAACGATTGGGCCGGTGCCTGGGCCATCCGGTCTGACGGGGCGCCGATGTTTCCGGTGGGACGCGGTCAGGCAGGCGAACGTCAGCGTGAAATGGCGGTGCGCTTTGGTGTGAACCTTGTCATGCATGTACTGACCGGGAATTACAAATCCGATCAGGTTCATGTGCCGGCGTTGCTGGAAAGGCTGGGGGAATGAACGCCTCGGGCCTGATATTTTCACCCGGTTTGCCGTGGTTGGTGATTGGTGTCCTCGCCGTGCTGTCGCTGGTCGCGCTTGGGCTGGCGGTGTGGCGCGGTTTGTCGGGCTGGGCGCTCAGGGCCGTGGCTGCTCTTGCTGTGCTGACGGCGCTTGCCGGGCCATCCCTGCAGCAGGAAGATCGCGATCCGCTGGCGGATATTCTGTTGGCCGTTGTTGATGACAGCGCCTCGCAAGGCCTGTCTGACCGACCCGATCAGAACGCAGCGGCGCTGGCATCGCTTGAGGCTCAGGTCGCCGGGCGTCCGGGGCTTGATTTGACCACGCGTCGCCTGTCTGAATTTGCCGATCCCGCCACGCCGGATGGCACCCATTTGATGCGCGCGATCACCGCTGCAATGGCCGATTTGCCCCGTGACCGTGTGGCGGGCGTCGTGGCCATCACCGATGGCGTGGTTCATGATACCGAGTTTGCGCCAAACCTGCCCGCGCCGTTTCAGGCGCTTCTGACCGGGCGGGCGGACGATTGGGATCTGCGCCTGTCAGTCACCGACGCCCCGGCCTTTGCCATTCTGGGCGAGCAAACCGAAATTCGCCTGCGTGTCGATGCTTTGGGCGCGCCGTTGGTCCCCAAGGAACTGGTCGAGCTTTCGATATCCCGCGACGGGGCTGACCCCGAATCTTTGCTGGCGCAGGTCGGGGCCGAGATTGTGCTGCCGCTGACCTTGACTCATGCAGGCCGCAATCTGGTCCACGTGACTCTGCCCGCCGCCGAGGGCGAGTTGACTGACCGCAACAATGCTGCCGTGATCGAAATAAATGGTGTGCGTGACCGCCTTCGCGTGCTTTTGGTCTCGGGCACGCCGCATCCGGGCACGCGCACGTGGCGCAACCTGCTGAAATCCGACAGCGCCGTGGACCTTGTGCACTTCACCATCCTGCGTCCGCCAGAAAAACAGGATGGTGTGCCTGTTCATGAGCTCAGCCTGATCGCCTTCCCGACGCAGGAATTGTTCGTCGACAAAATCGATGAGTTTGATCTGATCATCTTCGACCGCTATCGGCTGCGCGGGATTTTGCCCGGTGGGTATCTGGACAGTGTCCGAGCCTATGTCGAACGGGGCGGTGCCGTGTTGATCGCGGCTGGTCCCGCCCTGGCCGGGGCCGAAAGCATCGCGCGGTCGGGGCTGGCGGGCATGTTGCCGGCTTTCCCCACAGGGCGTCTGGTGGAAGACGCATTCCGGCCTGAAATCAGCGACGCGGGTGCGCGCCATCCGATTTCGCGCGATCTGGAAGATTTCGCGCCCGAGGGCGGTTGGGGTCCATGGCTGCGCCGGATCGAGCTTGAACCGACCGGGGGTCACACGATCTTGAACGGACCTGATGATGCTGCGCTTTTGACCGTTGATCGCGTGGGCGATGGTCGCGTGGCCTTGCTGGGATCAGACCATGCGTGGCTGTGGGCGCGTGGGTACGAAGGTGGCGGGCCGCAGTTGGAGCTGTTGCGCAGACTGGCCCATTGGCTGATGCGCGAACCCGAGCTTGAGGAAGAGGCGCTGACCGCCACCGCCACTGAAACCGGGCTGCGCATCGAACGCCGCACCATGCAGGACAGCACTCCTGAGGCGATCGTAACTTTCCCAGATGGAACCGAAGCGCCGGTTGAACTGACGGAACGCGCGCCCGGCGTGTTTGACGGCGAGATCGCGGTGACAGAACAGGGGCTGTATCGTGTCGCACAGGACGATCTGACAACGGTTGTGGTGCGTGGGCTGGCAGCGTTGCGTGAGTTTGAACAACCGATAGCCGATGCCGCCCCGCTTGCCCCATTGGGCCATGTGACGAATGGCACCGTCACCCGGATCGAGGATGGCCTGCCCGGCCTGCGTCCGGTGCGGATGGGCCAACTGGCGCATGGTCGGGGCTGGATCGGTTATACACCGCGCAACGCCTATGTGACACAAGCGATCCGGGTGATTCCCCTTGCTCCGGCATGGCTGATGCTGGCCATTGCTGCGCTGTCGCTGATCGGGGCATGGCTGATCGAAGGGCGCGGTGGTGCGCGACGAACAGACCCGTCGTCTGCCCGCTGAAACCTAGCTGTCGGGCTGCATCAGGACAGATCGCGAATGCGATGCAAACTCGCGCCGATACAGGAGCATGACGGTGAGCACGGTCGCTACGATCAAACTGGCGGGGCCAAGCAGCCATGCCAATGCCCCCAACGCGAAATAGACCGAACGCAGGCCACGATTGAAACTGCGTGCCGCCGAGATGTTAATGTCGCCTGCCTTGCGGGCGCGGGGCAAGGCGGTCGGGTCCATCGGGTCATTGGGCACCGAGGCCATGACAACCGCACAATAGCCGAACAGGCGATGCGACCATACGAAACTCAGAAACGCGTTGGCGAGAAAAAGCACCACCAGCAGGATCTTGATTTCCCACACCAATTCCGGTGCGCTGTTTTGAATCAGATCCTGGGCGACGCCGCGCAACCGCTCGGTATTGCCCAACAGTGCCATGCCACCCCCGATCGCGATCATCGAGGCCGAGGCGAAGAAACTTGCCCCCTGGCGCAGCGTGGCCAGGATGGCGCTGTCGAAAATGCGCGGGTCGCGTTCGACAAATTGCACCATCCAATCGCGGCGGTATTGCGCCACAAGCCCCGATACCGAGGGTTTGGATGACGGGGCATGTTCAATTCGCCAACCAATTGCGGCCCAGGCCAGAATGATCAGGCAAACGGCGACACCGTCTAGCGGAGAAAACAGAGACAGACGTTCGGTCAAGGACATGCGCGCACGCTTAGCGCATTCCTTTCGGTTGCCAAACTGGAAAATTGGTAATATATTTTTACCAATTACTGATGATGGAGGGAATCCGATGCAGATGCCGACCCCTGACGCCACCATTCTTGCGCGCAAGGATCAGATCGTGAAGCGTCTGCAGGATGTCTTGCCAGATGGCGCCGTTGTCCATGATCCGTTTGAAACACGCGCTTATGAATGTGATGCGTTGACCGCCTACAAGTGTCCACCGCTATGTGCCGTGCTGCCCGCCTCGACCGCAGAGGTGTCGGCGGTCATGCGGGTGTGCCACGAGGAAGGCGTGCCGGTGGTGCCACGTGGCGCAGGCACGTCGCTGGCCGGTGGTGCTCTGCCCACGTCCGACAGTGTGATCTTGGGGGTGGCCCGGCTGAATGACGTGCTTGAAACCGATTTCGCAAACCGGATCATCCGGGTGCAGTCGGGGCGCACCAACCTGTCCGTCACCGGTGCGGTCGAAGAAGAAGGCTTCTTCTATGCCCCCGATCCGTCAAGCCAACTGGCCTGTGCGATTGCGGGCAATATCGCGATGAATTCGGGCGGGGCGCATTGCCTGAAATATGGTGTCACCACCAACAACCTGATGGGCGTGACGATGGTCATGGCTGATGGCGAGGTGATCGAGATCGGAGGCGCGCATCTGGATGCGGGCGGGCTGGACCTGTTGGGGCTGATTTGCGGATCCGAGGGCCAATTGGGCATCGTGACCGAGGCGACCCTGCGCATCCTTGCCAAGCCAGAAGGCGCGCGCCCGGTGCTGGTCGGGTTCGACTCGAACGAAGTCGCGGGCCATTGCGTATCCGACATCATCAAATCTGGCATCCTGCCCGTCGCGATCGAGTTCATGGACCGCCCCTGCATCCGCGCCACCGAAGCCTTTGCCGGGGCAGGCTATCCCGATTGCGAGGCGTTGCTGATCATCGAGGTCGAAGGGTCGGACGCCGAGATTGACGATCAACTGTCGCGCATCACGCAGATTGCCCGCGCCCATAACCCGGTGGAATTGCGCGAAAGCACGTCTGCCGAGGAAAGCGCGAAAATCTGGCTGGGCCGCAAGTCGGCCTTCGGGGCGATGGGGCAGATCAACGACTATATGTGTCTGGATGGCACGATCCCCGTGTCCGAACTTCCCTTGGTGCTACGCCGTATTGGTGAAATGTCGAAAGAGTATGGGCTGGACGTGGGCAACGTGTTCCACGCAGGCGATGGCAACATGCATCCGTTGATCCTGTTTGACGCCAACAAACCCGGCGATCTTGAGAAATGCGAGGCGTTCGGGGCGGATATCCTGAAACTCTGTGTCGAGGTTGGCGGATGTCTGACCGGTGAACATGGGGTTGGAGTAGAAAAAAGAGACTTAATGGTTTCACAATACAACCAAACCGATCTTGAGATTCAGCTGGCCGTCAAAGACGTGTTCGATCCCAACTGGCTTTTGAACCCAGCCAAGGTGTTCCCCCTGTCGACAACGGAAACAAGGCGCGCCTCATGACCCTGAAAACAGAAGCAGAGCTGGCCGAGGCGATTGTCGCGGCCAATGGCCCCTTGCGTATCCAGGGCGGTGGCACCCGCGACATCGGGGCGCCCGTCGATGGTGCCATCCTGTCGACCGCCGGTCTGTCGGGCATAACGCTATACGAACCCGGCGCGCTGACACTGGTGGCGCGGGCTGGCACCCCCTTGGCCAAGGTCGAGGCGCTTTTGGCCAGCGAAGGTCAACGGCTGGCCTTTGAACCCGGCGACATGCGACCGCTTCTGGGCACCAAGGGCGCATCCACCATCGGTGGTGTGATCGCCACCAACGCGTCTGGTCCCCGTCGCATTCAGGTCGGGGCGGCGCGTGATTTCTGCCTTGGCGTCCGCTTTGTGGATGGGCAGGGGCAGGTTTTGAAAAACGGCGGGCGCGTGATGAAGAACGTGACCGGTTATGACCTCGTGAAGCTGATGACCGGAAGCTGGGGCACGCTGGGCGTGTTGACCGAGGTCAGCCTGAAGGTGCTGGCCATACCGGAAACCGAGGCGACGCTGATTTGTGATGACGCGAAGGCGAAAACTGCCGTGGCGTCGATGGCGGCGGCGCTTGGTTCGCCGTTTGACGTGACGGGGGCGGCTTTGATGAATGGCCGGACGATGATCCGGGTCGAGGGCTTGGCGCAATCGGTGGAGTATCGCGCGAAGGCATTGCAAGCGGGTGTGCTCAAGGGGTTCGATATCATCAATGGCGATGCGTCCGCGGCACTGTGGACAGACCTGCGCGATGTGAAACCCTTTGCGAGTCAAGGCGGCGCGGTCTGGCGCATTTCGGTCAAACCGTCAGACGGGCCGACGCTTGTCCGCGAACTGAGTGGCTTCGCACACGACGCGATCTACGACTGGGGCGGCGGCCTGATTTGGTTGCGTGTGCCGGATGAAGGCGATGCTGGTGCCCAGATGATCCGTAAGGAACTGAGCCATATCGGGGGCCATGCGACATTGGTGCGGGCCAGTGCCGGAACCCGGGCTGCCGTGCCGGTGTTCCATCCCGACCCGGCCCCTGTTGCAACTCTGACCCAAGGCTTGCGCGCCAAGTTCGATCCGCGCGGCATCCTGAACCACGGCCTGATGGGAGCCTGACATGCAAACGCATTTCACGGAAGAGCAACTGAAAGACCCTGCGATAAAGCGCGCCAACGAGATTTTGCGCTCGTGCGTCCATTGCGGGTTCTGCACGGCGACCTGCCCCAGTTACCAGGTGTTGGGCGATGAACTCGACAGCCCTCGGGGCCGCATTTATCTGATCAAGGACATGCTTGAAGCCGGGCGTCCCGCCGACAAGAAAACGGTCGAGCATGTTGATAAATGCCTCTCCTGCCTTGCCTGCATGACGACTTGTCCATCTGGCGTGCATTACATGCACCTGATCGACCACGCGCGCGCGCATATCGAGAAGACCTATAAACGTCCACTATTTGACCGGATGCTGCGCTGGACGCTGGCACAGATCATTCCATATCCGGGCCGGTTCCGGTTGGCGATGCAGGGCGCGCGATTGGCGCGGCCCCTGCGCAAGTTCATGCCCGATCCCCGGCTGGAGGCAATGCTGGAAATGGCACCGCCCAAGCTGCCGCGCCCCAGCCCGAACGACAAACCGCAGACCTTCCCGGCCAAGGGCGCGCGCAAGATGCGCGTGGCGTTGTTGACGGGCTGCGCGCAGAAGGCGCTGGATACGGATATCAATGATGCCACCATTCGCCTGTTGACCCGGCTGGGGTGCGAGGTCGTCGTGGCCAAGGGGATGGGCTGCTGTGGGGCGCTGACCCATCACATGGGCAAAGAACATGAAAGCCACGCCCAGGCCAGCGCGAACATCGCCGCATGGATGCGCGAGAAAAACAGCGATGGGCTGGACGCCATCGTGATCAACACATCAGGTTGCGGCACCACGGTGAAGGACTACGGGCACATGTTTCGCAATGACGCGCTGGCCGAAGATGCGGCAACCGTGTCGACGCTTGCCATGGATGTCAGTGAATTGCTGATGAAACTCGATCTGCCCGAGGCGCATATGAACAAGCGTGTGGCCTATCACTCGGCCTGCAGCCTGCAGCACGGCCAACAGGTGAAAACCCACCCGAAAACGCTGTTGAAACGGGCGGGGTTCGAGGTTGTGGAGCCCGTCGATGCCCATCTGTGCTGCGGCTCTGCCGGGACCTATAACCTGATGCAGCCGGAGATTTCGCAAGAACTGAAGCGCCGCAAAGTCACCAATCTGGAAGCCAAATCGCCCGAGATCATCGCGGCGGGCAATATTGGCTGCATGATGCAAATTGGATCGGGCACCGGCATTCCTGTCGTCCATACGGTCGAGCTGTTGGATTGGGCCACCGGGGGGCCACAGCCACGCAAATTGACCTGACCCGAACAGTTTTTTCTTTTTCCTGCCCCTATTTTCGCCCTAAACATATGGTCAGAGGGTGGATGAACCGCCCCGTTAGAGGCAGAGAAATGAAGAAACTGATAGCTATGATGGCGGTGGGCCTGTGGCTCGCCAGCCCCTTGGTCGCATCCGACCCGTCACCCCTTCGCACCTTGATGACAGGGGATGACAGCCGGGGCTGGGAAGGCGTGGGACGGTTGAATATCGGCGCGGGTGGCTTGTGCACCGGGGCAATGATCGGCGAAAATCTGGTGCTGACAGCAGCCCATTGTATGTTTGACAAGGTCTCTGGCGCGCGCGTCAGACCCGAGGAAATCCAATTTTTGGCGGGTTGGCGCAACGGGCGGGCCTCGGCCTATCGCGGGGTGCGGCGGGCGGTTGTTCATCCTGATTTCACCTTTACCACTGACGACCGGGCCGCGCGCGTAGTGAATGACCTTGCGGTGCTGGAACTGGACCAGCCCATTCGCAAAAGCTCGGTCCAACCGTTTGCCATTCATTCCCGTCCGCGCAAAGGGGCCGAAGTCGGCGTCGTATCCTATGCGCATAACCGTTCTGAAAGCCCGGCTTTGCAGGAAATGTGCAAGGTGCTGGCGCGTCAAAGCGGGGCGCTGGTGATGAGTTGCTCAGTTGATTTCGGATCCTCTGGCGCGCCCGTTTTTGTCGTGCAGGACGGAAAACCCGCGATCGTGTCGGTGATTTCGGCCAAGGCGATGGTTCGAGATATTCCCGTTTCGCTGGGCACCAGCCTTGAAAAGCCGTTGGCGGAACTGATGCAGATGCTTGCCAATGGGGATGGCGTGTTTACGCGCGTGCAATCAGTCTCGCGCCCGCCGGTCAGCACCTTTGGAACAGGCGCAGCCGGTCCAGGTGGCGCAAAATTCCTGCGCCCATGATGCGAAGGCTAAACGGATTTATTCTTTTTATTGCTGCGTTTATTATGATGATTCCCGCCGCGATGGCCGAGGAGCCCACGGGTTTGCACCGTTTGACACAGCGTGAAGATCTGTTCGGTTACGAGGCGGTCGGGCGTTTGGATTTCGGTCAAGATGGCTATTGCACCGGTGTGTTGATTTCAACGGACCTTGTTCTGACCGCCGCGCATTGTCTGCGTGATATTGCCCGTGCGGGTCATGTGAAGGGGGTGCGGTTCAGGGCAGGATTGCGGGACGGGCGCGCGGTGGCGATCAGAAATGCCAAGCTGGCAATCATGCATCCAGATTATGACCCCAACCAACACATGACCGCCAAGAATATTCGCAACGATGTTGGATTGGTGCAACTCGATACACCAATTGCGGCAGCGGTCGCGGCCCCGTTTGCCGTGACGCAATTGCCGCGATCCAAACGTAAAGTGTCTGTCGTCAGTTACGGGAAAGGCCGAGATGCAGCCCTGTCGCGCCAAGCGGTCTGTGAGGTGTTGGGACGCGGTGGGGGTTTGCTGGCGTTTAACTGCGATGTGACCTTCGGGTCCAGCGGGGCGCCGGTGTTTGATGACAGTGCACATCGGATACGCATCGTATCCCTGGTGTCGGCCGGAACGCGTGGGCAACGTGACAAGATTGCCTATGGAACGGAACTTTTCGAACGTGTGACAGAAGCCAAACGGGCGCTGCGGGCCGGAACAGGTGTGATCGGCGAAACCGGCTTCAAGCCACGCCGCTTGGGCGTTGGGCAGGCAAACGATGCGGGTGCGAAATTTCTGCGCCCCTGACCTCTTGAAGGGTGAAAAATCCTCCATAAATTTGTGACACGGGTGCCGAACAACTGGGCCCGAAATCTTGCCTGTCCCAAGGATGGGAAGGCGCAAACCCTGTCGCTTTTAGGAGGACACCATGCGTAACTTTGACCTTTCGCCCCTTTACCGTGCCACCGTCGGCTTTGATCAGATTGCTGACCTGATGGACCGGGTGCTGACCAACGACGTGAGCCGCGAAAGCTATCCACCCTACAACATTGAAAAAATCGCCGACGATGGTTGGCGCATTTCAGTTGCCGTGGCTGGCTTTACCGAAGACGAGTTGTCGGTGGAAGTCCGCGAAAACGCCCTGATCATCTCGGCCAAGAAAGCCGATGAAGACGAACGGACGTATCTGCACCGTGGTATCGCGACGCGCGCGTTCGAGCGTCGTTTCCATTTGGCCGACCATGTGCGCGTAACGGGTGCAGCCCACGAACATGGCATGTTGCATATCGACCTTGTGCGCGAGGTGCCTGAGGCGCTGAAGCCCCGCCGGATCGAGATTGCGAAATCCAAGGATTTTGAGCACCAAACGATCGAAGCCTGATTTTGGGCCTGATCACCTGAAAAGATGGGCGCGGAGGGCAACCTCCGCGCTTTTGTTTTAAATTGTCTGACGACGTTCCTGTTCCAGCAGGTAAAAGCTGGCAACAAGAATGATCGCGGTACCAAGCCACATCGACCCGGTTGGCAAAAAGCCGAACACCGCAAAGCCCAAGAGCACGTTGAACACGAGTTTCAGGTGGTCGAATGGTTGCAGAAATGCAGCGTCTGCCAGCGAATAGGCACGCACCAACACATGTTGTGCCAAGGCGGTAAGCAACCCGGCCCCCACGACCAGCCAGATGGCACCTGTTGGCAAAGCAAAACCGGACCCTAGCGCCAAGGCTGCATTCAGTGGGCTCAGCAGCACCAGCAGATAGATTGTCACGGTTTCCGGCCCGTCGGCACGGGTCAGGAATTTGGTCACGACGGAACTGGCAGCCCACAAAGCTGCGGCCCCCACGGGAAGCAGGGCGACCAGTTCGAACCGATCGGACCACGGCTCGAGTATGATTGCGCCGCCGATGATGCCCAATATGACCGCGCCCCAGCGATGGATTGACACGGTTTCGCGCAGGACCAGCCCCGCGCCGAGTGTCACAAAGAAGGGCGACAGCAGGATCAGCGCAATTGCCTGCCAGATCGGCACATGGGCCAGCCCCAGCGTCCACAGTTGCACACCGCCCGCTGCAAGCGCGACGCGCAGGATGTGCAGCCAGACCTGCCCGGTTTTCATCACCGCTGCGCGGTGGCGAAACACCCATGGCAGGTAAAATCCCAATGCGATCAGATACTGCCAGAAGGTGACCGAGGGCGCCGACGCCCCCATTTTCATCGTGGCCCCTTGCAGGGCGGTGTTTACGACGGCGAAGCTTGCGCCTGCCAGAACCATCAGACCCGCCGCCTTGACGGGTGTGGTCAGTGTCAATTGATGAGCCATTGCGCAATGTCCTTTCTTCCTTACGCGTTGACCCAAGGCAGAAGGACAAGGTGCACGTTCCCCGTGCACCTCAGACCATCCTCTTCCATCCGGACTTTGACCGTCGGCCCCGGAATTTCGCCGGGTCTGCTGACACCCCTTGTGAAAAGGGGCCGCTCGTGGGCTGTAACCACCGGTGGGGAATTTCACCCCGCCCTGAGAATGTTACCACCCCGGCAGGGGCAGCGCAGGGCAAGATAGGGGGCATATACGGAAAGTCAAGAATGTCTGCTTGGCCGTATTTGCAAACGAAACGAGGGGGCCGAAGCCCCCTCGTGATAGTCGACAGTTGATCGGGTCAGTTGATGTTGAGTTCGCTGACCTTGCCGATCGAGAAGAACATGGTCTCGCCCGAGTGGTCGTCCACACCGTCATTGTCGGTCGACACCCACGCGGTACCGTCAGCCGCGATCGCCAGACCTTCGACCTTGTCCAGAACATAGCCTCCGGTGGCGGTCAGGTCGGGCAGCAGATCGCGCACTTCTTCTTTTGAGACAACTGGCAGGTCGCCGCCCAGCGGTGCAGGCACCATCTCGGCGGCCGGGATGCGATAGATCTTCTTGGTCACGGCGCGGTGGTCATGCTGGTTGTCGCGCTCGACCACATAGAAATAATCGCCATGCGCCACGATTTCCGACAGGCCAACCCAACCGGTGGCAGGCTCGGCTTTCGGATAGTGGACGGCGCCCCATTCCTTGGTCTCAAGGTTATAGGCGATCAATTTCACATGGTTCTTGGGGTCATCGTTCCATTCGCGCTGCACGGCCATCCACAATGTGTCGCCCACCTTGGTGATGCCCTCAAAGCCAAAGCGTTTCTCGACGGCGGCCAGTTCCGGCGGGATACCGATCTCGCCCTTCAGGTTCGCAATCGAACCGTCGGCCTGCACGTGATAGATCGCGTGCGGGATCAGGCGTTCAGTGCGGCCTTCCGAGGCGACATAGAAGCCACCCTTGCCGTCCAGCGTGATGCCTTCAAGGTCCAGCTTCTGCGCAGGGGCGCCGTTGCGGGTGATGCGGATCACGTCGGTGATGCGGGCAGGCGTGGCGTTCGTGTCGATCTTGAAAATCGAGGGCTGGAAGCCATAGAAGCTGTCAGATACCGCCCAGACGATGCCGCCTTCATCGGCAACCATGCCCGAAATAGCCCCCCAACCAATCAGCTCGTCCGCGCCTTCCGAGGTCAGCATGGGATAGCTGGCGGGGGCGTCCTGCAGTTCATAGATCATGACATGCGCACGCGCGCCGCCATCTTCGATCAGGTCTTTTTCGTTGGCGGAGACCAGCAGGTTGCGACCCGGGATGGTCACGTAACCTTCCGGCCCCACGCCCGAGGGCAGAAGTTGTTTCAGTACCGGATTGGCCAGATCCGCGACGTCATAGACACCGACGATCGAGCCGCGTTCCGACCCGATAAAGGCCAGCTCCATGTCGCCATAGGTGGCAGCGGTCACGCTTTCCGGTTCGACGCCCTTGGCGTCCGACCGTTTGTCGGGATAGTGGCCGATCTGCACGATGGCGTGCTCGAACGATGGGCCGCTTTCATAGACGACCGTGCCGTCCTGATGGAAGATGGTCCAGCCGCGCGAACCGCCTTCGTAGTCACCTTCGTTGGCGGTGGCGAAGTGGTCATTGTCCAGCCATTTCACAGCATCAGGCTCGCGTTTGCGACCCTGTTGGCTTTCGGTGAAGATCAGCGCGCCGCGCTCGTCGGTGGCGTCGATGCCCTCCAGATCCACGGCTCCGGCCGAGAAGTGGCTCAGCAGTTTACCGTCCTTCGACACAACCGCGATGTGGTTGTTTTCCTGCATCGTGACGACAATCTCGCCCTCGGCATTGATGTCGACATATTCAGGCTCGGGGTCCGAGGGAGCGATTTCGGCCAATCCGGTCAGGTCGACGCGGGTGATGCCGCCACAGTCTAGCATCCCGTCTTTCAAAGTAGCCAGAACCAGATCGCCAGCGGGGCCTTGCGGGATCACGCCGTCATTCAAGTCTTCGTCACGCTCGTTCTCGATGGCAACGGCGATGAAGCTTGCGTCCTGTGCTTTCGCGACGCTGTCAGGCTGACCGCCCAGATCGCAGGATGCCAGTTCTTCGCCCGATACCACGTTGATGGCTTTCAACATGCCCGACGGCGCGGTGTAGCTTTCCGAGGTGTTCACGCCCACAAACGCGGTCCCACCGATCACGGCGACCGAGGTCGGCTCGCCCGGAAGCGCGATATTGCCCAGCGGTTTGGGGGCGTGGGGATCGGTGATGTCGATACGCCCCAGAACGCCCAGCGGGCTGTCGGTATAGACCAGCGTCATGCCGTCCGCGGTGACGTCAATGATCTCGGGGCTTGTTTCGCGGGTCGTATCCTCGCCCTCGGCCATATTCATGACAACGGGGAAAGAGGCGATACGGTTAAAGTTCATCTCGGCCTGTGCTGCGCCCGCGCAAAGTGCAAGGGCAGAGGTCAGGCAAAGGGTGCGATGCAGCATGGGACACTCCTGTAAGTTTGGTCCCGGACATCATCGCGGTGGACGTAATGTGAATTTGACAGATTTGTTAAAGAAACATGACAATTGAAACGCAAAAAGGAGGGGCAGGCCCCTCCTTTTCCAATATATGCAGCGGTAATCAGACCGACATGCAGATGTATTTCATTTCAAGGAAATCCTCGATCCCGTGGCGCGAACCTTCACGGCCAAGGCCCGACTGTTTCACGCCGCCGAACGGCGCGGTCTCGGTCGAAATGATGCCGGTGTTCACGCCGACGATGCCGTATTCCAGCGCCTCGGCCACTTTGTAAACGCGGCTCAGGTTGTTGGCATAGAAATAGGACGCCAGCCCGAAGATCGTGTCATTGGCCTGTTGGATCACGTCATCTTCGTCCTTGAACTTGAACAGAGGCGCCATCGGGCCGAAGGTCTCGTCCGTGGCGACATCCATGTCGCGCGTGGCGTTCTTGATGATGGTGGGCTCGAAGAATAGGCCGCCCATCTCGTGGTCTTTCCCGCCAAGGATCACTTCGCCCCCCTTGGCGGTTGCGTCGGCCACGTGCTCGCGCACTTTTTCCACCGCGCTTTCGGAAATCAACGGCCCAAGGGCGATGCCTTCGTTCAGACCGTCGCCGACGGGCAGGGCGGACACGGCCTTGGCGAAGCGCTTGGCGAATTCGTCATAGACACCTTCCTGCACGTAGATCCGGTTGGCACAGACGCAGGTCTGGCCGTTGTTGCGGAATTTACAAGCGATGGCGCCTTCCACGGCGGCATCCAGATCGGCGTCGTCAAACACGATGAACGGTGCGTTGCCGCCCAGCTCCATCGAGCATTTCAGCACCTGATCGGCGGCCTGACGCAGAAGAATGCGGCCCACATTGGTCGACCCCGTGAAGGTCAGCTTGCGCACCAGCGGGTTTTCACAGAATTCCTTGCCGATGTCCGAGCTGCGCGAGCTGGGCACGATGTTGAACACGCCTGCCGGGATGCCCGCGCGGTCGGCCAGCACGGCCAGCGCGGTGGCCGACAGGGGTGTTTCCGCCGCTGGACGTCCCACGAAGCCACAACCTGCGGCCACAGCCGGGCCGCATTTGCGGGTGATCATCGCATTGGGGAAGTTCCACGGCGTGATCGAGGCGACGACACCGATCGGCTGGCGGATCACCATCAGGCGTTTGTCGGGTTGGTGGCCGGGAATGGTTTCGCCATAGATCCGCTTGGCCTCTTCCCCGAACCATTCGATGAAGCTGGCACCATAGGCAATCTCGCCCGTCGCTTCGGTCAGCGGCTTTCCCATCTCAGCGGTCAGGATCGTGGCCAGATCGCCCTGATTTTCCATCATCAGGTTGAACCACTTGCGCATGATGTTGGCGCGGTCCTTGGCGGTGCGCTTGGCCCATTCCCGGCCCGCCTTGTCGGCGACCTCGATGGCGCGGGCCACTTCGGTGCGCGACAGGTCGGCCACTTTGGCGATCACATCGCCACGGGCCGGGTTCGTCACATCGAACGTCGCGCCGTCATCGGCGTCGATCCATTCGCCGTTCACATAGGCGCGGGTTTCGACCAAGGACGGGTCTTTCAGCAAGCTCTTCAGCTCGGTTGCATTGGCGGCCATTTTCCTCTCCCATAGCTCTTGTGCCGTTCGGGGCAGGCCCGACGCAATCACAGGATATCTCTCATGGATTTCGACATAGCCTATGCGAATGCGGATTTCATCCCGAATGGGCACGATTTCCCGGAAAAATGGGAGAAAATGGCGAACAGTTTTCGCACCTCGCACAAGAATCTTCGGCTGGACCTGCCTTGCGGAGAAGATGCTTCGAATGCCTTCGATCTGGTGCTGCCAGAGGCATCGCCGAAAGGGTTGGTGGTCTTCGTGCACGGCGGCTATTGGATGGCGTTCGGGCGCCGCGACTGGACCCATCTGGCGGCGGGGTCCGTGGCGCAGGGTTACGCCGTGGCGCTGCCGTCATACCCGTTGGCACCAAATGTGCGGATTGCCCAGATCACGCGCGCTGTTGCGCAGGCCATCGACGCCGCGGCGGACCATGTGGAGGGGCCGATCCGGCTTGCCGGTCATTCCGCGGGTGGACATCTGGTGGCACGAATGAATTGCTGTGATGTATCGTTGGCCTGTCGCGACCGGATCGCGCGCATCATGCCAATCTCGCCGCTCGGGGATCTTCGCCCTCTGATGCAGACGGCGATGAATGAAACGCTTCACTTTGATGACGCTGAGGCGCAGGCCGAAAGTCCCGCGCTGATCAGGGATCGCGCAGGCATACCCACGACGGTTTGGGTAGGAGCGGACGAACGCCCCGCCTTTCTGGATCAGGCCCGTGACCTTGCACTGACCTGGCCCGAAGCTGATCTGGTCATCGCGCCGGACCGCCACCATTTCGACGTGATCGAGCCGCTGGCGGACCCGGACAGCGACATGGTGGCCGCGCTGCTGGGCTGAGCCTTAGCGCCCGAAATCTTCCAGCGCGCGGGCGTCTATGGTTTCCAAAACCGGGATCATCACGTCGACATCTGCGCCGTCGGCCTGGATCAGGATGCGCCCGTCGACAATGCCCGACAGTTCGCCATCCTGATTAAGGTATTTCATCCGCCCGACCCGTTCCAGCTTCATGCCCATCAGGGCAGCGTTTGACAGCATCCCGGACAGCGCGCCAACCATCGGGTTGTTCGCCATGATCGTGATGGTGAACTCGTCGGACCCGTTGGTATATGTCGCCTCGGCCCCTGCGCCGCCGCCCAGCATCGCAAGGCCTGCATTCATCTCGGTCGATACCTCGCGGGTCCAGCCATCGGGCGCATCGGGCAGAAACTTGGCAAGATCCGCCGTTTTCATCGCCTGCAGCAACTGCTTGGCATATTCCAACTCTTCCAGCGTGTAAGTGATGTCACCTTCTTCATACGCTTTCAGCGCGCTTTGAAGTGTGTCGGTTACCTCGTCGGCCTGGGCCAGTGTTGGTGCCATCAGTGCTGCCAAAACGGCGATCTTGAACATGCGGGTCATCTAACTCTCCTTATAAAAATCTCTCGGCCCATGTGGGCAATGTATCATGTTTGGCAGGTGTCGCAGCATAGACGCCACGTGCGATCGCCCGGGCCAGGCAGGTGGCTGCGGCATGCCCCAATCGCAACGCATCGAAGCCCTCGTCAGGCAGAGCCTGCACGCCAGTCGCGGCAGCAAAGACCAGATCACCATCAAAGGGCGTGTGACTCGGATGGATGGCACGGGCCATCCCATCATGGGCCGCCGTTGCCAGCCGCGTGGCCTGCGCCTGCGTCAGGTCGGCATCTGTTGCGACAATTGCGATGGTGGTGTTTTCGCCCATCTGCGCCTCGGGGCGGGGTTCCAGTGTCGGATCGTGGGTGCCCATGCCACGCCCGCCGAACTCTCCCTTCATTTCCCAGGGAGCTGCCCAAAAGGACGGACCGTCGCCCATTGTCACGGCCCCAAGAGCGTTCACGGCCACCAGCGCACCAACGGTGATACCGCTCTCCAGAACCAGCGAGGCCGACCCAAGCCCCCCCTTCAAACCCTCAACGGTTGCCCCGGTGCCGGCTCCGGTCGTGCCCAGCCCGAACTCCTCACCTGCGGCCTCCAGGGCAACCCGTCCCAGCGCCTTATAGGGATTTTCCGCCCAGCCCTTGTCACCCCCATTCAGAAGGTCAAACAGGATGGCCCCCGGCACAATCGGCACCCGCTGATCGCCCACCTGAAACCCGCGCCCCTGCGCGCGCAAACCATCGACGACGCCAGACGCTGCATCCAACCCGAAGGCCGATCCTCCCGACAACACCAGCGCATCGACCTGTTGCACCAGCTTGTCGGGGGACAGAAGCGCGGTTTCCCGTGTGCCCGGCGCCCCGCCCATAATATGAACACCCGCCGTGAACGGCGCATCTCCCACCAACACGGTTGCACCCGTCTTGATCACATGGTCCTCGGCATTGCCGACGCGAAGGCCCGCGACATCGGTGATCAGGTTTCTGGGGCCGGGTTTCATGACGTCCTCTTTTTCTTGTTCCAAATATCCCACGGGGGTCCGGGGGTGTGAAACCCCCGGCGCTTACATGTCCTCAGATACAACGCCCGCCATCAACTTCCATCGCCACGCCCGTCACCATTGACGCCTCGTCCGAGCACAGAAAACAGGCTGCATTTCCCATATCCTCTGGAGTCGAGAACCGGCCGAGCGGGATGGTTGACAGGAACTTCGCGCGGATTTCGGGCGTGTCCTCTCCCATGAAGCTGGACAACAAAGGCGTTTCCCCCGCGACCGGACAGATCGCGTTGACGCGTACCCCGTGCGGGGCAAGCTCGACCGCCATCGCTTTGGTGGCGGTGATCATCCAACCTTTCGAGGCGTTGTACCAGTTCAGGTTCGGGCGCGGGCTGAGACCGGCTGTTGACGCCACATTCAGGATCGCGCCTTTGCCCGCCGCTTTCATGGACGGCACGAAATACCGCGCCATCAGATAAACCGATTTGGCGTTCACGGCAAAGACGCGGTCGAACTCGCCCTCGTCCACGTCCTCCATCGGTTTGGGCAGGTGGGTGATGCCCGCATTGTTCACGATGATATCGACATGGCCCCAAAGCTCATGCGCGGCGCGTGCCATCTGGGCCACGCTGTCCCCGCTGGAGACATCCACATGATGCGCCACGCCGTTCACCTTTGCGGCAACCGTGCGGGCCAGTTCATCATTAAGGTCGGCGACCATCACGCGTGCGCCTTCTGCTGCAAATTTGTGAACGATACCAGCGCCGAAGCCAGAGGCGCCGCCGGTCACGATAGCTGTTTTTCCTTGAAGCCGCATCCGATCCCCCTTCGTGGCTGGGCGGAGCTTGCGCCGATTTCTACGTCGGCGCAAGTCAACCGCGCGATGTTTGCCAAAGCACCTGATTCAGCCCCGCAAATCGTGCGAAGCGCTGAAGCTCTGCGTCCAGTTTGTCGTGCCGCGCTGGTCCCCATCTCACACCCGGCTCGCGCCAGAAGCCAGTCACGCTTAACGTTCCCGCCTTCCGGTCGGCCTTCAACTCGATCCGCCCGACGAACCTGTCGCTTTCAAGCAAGGGATAAACGTAATACCCCCAGCGTCGCTTGGGCTTGGGGACAAACATCTCGTTGCGATACTCAAAGCCGAACAGGCGCTCCAACCGCGCGCGGTCACGGATGGCCGGGTCGAACGGGTTCAAAATGCGCAACCGCGTGGTGGGTGTCGGCAGGGCGGTGAGCCGTGCCTCGATCTCGGGATGGGCCAGAGCAGCGATGGTGCCGCCATCTGCGGTTTCAACATCGACCGACACCAGATCGGCGGTGTCGCACCAGCGTTTGGCCTCGCGCGGGGTCATCGCGTCCCAGAAACGACCCACTTCGCCGGTCGTGCCGAAACTCAGCCGGTCCATCGCGGCAGAGCACAGCCAGTCGATGGCATGGGCATCCTCGACGGGGTCATGGGCCGGAAACACCCGTTCGCCAAGATCATAAAATTTCACGAAGTTGTCGCGGTGACACGTGGCCAGCTCGCCCGCATACCACATCTGGTCCAGCGCTTTTTTGTGCGGCGGGCGGGCCCACATTTCGCGGCTTTCCGCCTTGGTGTCGAAGGCGTGGGTGGACAGGGCGCCTTCGTCCCTGATGCGTTGCCGGATTTCGGCGATCTGGGCCTGACCCAACCCGGATTGATACCAGGCGTGCCGACCGGCCTGTGCGCCCAGACGATCAAACTGCCGCCGCCAATAGGGCAGAACACGTTTGTCGATCAGGCTGGCGTCATGGGTGAAATGTTCGAACACCTCGCGCCGGGCCAGTCGGTCCCAGATCATCCCTTCGCGGACGTTCTGATTGCGGCTCCACAAAATGTGGTTATGGGCGCGGGTCACGTTGCGGATTGTGTCGATCTGCACGAAGCCCAGCCGCCAGATGATCGCCTCAAGGTCCAGCGCCCCCGTCGGCGTGTCCGACAGCCCGTTGGTCCACAGCCACAAGTGCCGCGCTTGCCGGTTGGAAAGTCTCAGCCGCGCGCTCATGCTTTACCCGTGTTTCGCCGCAACGGTCTTGAGTTGCGAGAAGCCATAAAGCGCCTCGAACCCTTTTTCGCGCCCGTGACCGGATTTACCGATCCCGCCGAAGGGTAGTTCGACCCCACCGCCCGCGCCGTAATTGTTGATAAACACCTGCCCCGCGCGCAGACGTTTTGCCAGCCGCATCTGGCGTGCGCCGTTAGCCGTCCAGATACTGGCGACCAGCCCGTAGTCGGTAGCGTTCGCGATCTGGACGGCTTCTTCTTCCGTGTCGAAGGGGATGACGACCTGCACCGGGCCGAACACCTCGTCCCGCGCCAGCGGGTGATCGGGCGGCACATCGGCAAACAGTGTCGGCGTCACATAATGCCCGCCGTCGGGCACATCGGTAAGCTGCCCGCGCCCGGCAACGCGCAGATCGCTGCCCCGCGCCAGAAACTCTTCGACGATCTCTTTCTGGCGTGCCGAGATCAGGGGGCCGACATTCAGATCGACCCCCGCAGGACCAACCCGCAGCGCGTCATAGGCGGCGCCCATCCGGGCCACCACCTCGTCATACACCCCACGCTGGACCAGAACACGCGAACTGGCCGAACAGGTTTGCCCCGCGTTCTGGATGCAAGCGCCCACGAGAAAGGGCAGGGCGGCGTCCAGATCGGCATCGTCGAACACCAGTTGGGGCGACTTGCCGCCCAACTCAAGCGTCACGGGCACCACGTTTTGCGCAGCAGCGGCTTGCACTAACCCACCCACGGGAACCGAGCCGGTGAAGCTGATATGATTGACATCGGGATGGACAGACAATGCGGCACCGGCGTCTTCGCCCAGCCCCGTGACCACGTTCAGTGCGCCTTTCGGTAGCCCGGCCTCTTCGGCCAATCGGGCGAAGGCAAGGGCGGTCAGACAGGCTTCTTCGGCTGGCTTCAACACACAGGCATTGCCCATTGCCAAGGCCGCTCCGACCGAGCGTCCGATGATCTGCATCGGGTAATTCCATGGCACGATATGCCCCGTGACTCCGTGCGGTTCGCGCAAGGTGTAGACGGTGTAGCCGTCCAGATACGGGATCGTTTCGCCCATCACTTTATCGGCGGCCCCCCCATAGAATTCCATGTATCGCGCCAGCGCTACGGCGTCGTTTCGCGCTTGGGTCAACGGTTTGCCTACATCGCGCGATTCAAGCAGTGCCAGATCGTCCACACGGGTTTCGACCAACTGCCCGATCCGGGTCAGGATGCGCCCGCGCTCGGTCGCGGTCATCCGGCCCCAGTCGCCCTCCAGCGCGGATTGCGCGGCGGTCGCGGCGGCGTTGATTTCGGGTGCGGATCCGCGAGCGATCTGGGCGAATACTTCGCCGGTCGAGGGGTCTTCGACGGGCAGTGTGCGTTCGGTCTTGCGCCACGCACCTCCGATCAAAATCTCGGCGGGGTCGAACCAAAGTTCTTTCATCTTATGCCTCCTTCCACGCGGGCGGGATGACCGGTGCTGCGTTGATCAGGGATTGGGTATAGGTGTGGCGCGGCGCGGCAAAGACCGCATCGGTTGCGCCTTCTTCAACGATCTTGCCTGCCTTCATTACCAGCACCCGGTCGGTGATTGATCGCACGACGCCAAGGTCGTGGCTGATGAACAGATAGGCCAGCCCGTGTTGCGCCTGAAGCTCTGCCAAAAGGTCAAGGATTTCGGCCCGGATCGAAACATCCAGCGCCGACACCGCTTCGTCGAGGATGATGAGTTCGGGGCGCAAAATCAGGGCGCGGGCGATGGCGATGCGCTGGCGCTGACCACCCGAGAACTCGTGCGGATAGCGGGTCATCGCACCGGCATCCAACCCGACTTCTGCCAAGGCCTCGCGCACGCGGTCGCGCCAGTCGGTGGGGCGCACGCCCAGCAGGTGAAAGGGTTCGGCGACCAGTCGTTCGACCGTCCAGCGAGGATTGAAGCTGCCATATGGGTCTTGAAAAACCACCTGCAGACCGGCGCGGCGGGCGGGTGGCATGTCAGGGGCAATCGGCGTGCCGTTCAGCAGAATGTCACCGCCCTGCAATGGCTCCAACCCCAAGATGGCGCGGCTGAGCGTGGATTTCCCGCATCCGCTTTCGCCCACCAGCCCAAGGCTTTCCCCCTTGTTCAGCGTGAAGCTGACCCCGTCCACCGCGCGAAACTGTGGGGTCGGTCCGAAGAGGTTTACGCGGGGCAGGGCATAGTCCCTCACTGCGTCGCGCACTTCAAGCAATGGTGCGTCTTGCGGGGTGGCTTGGCTCTCAGGCACATGGCCCGAGGCCGCCAGCAACTGCCGCGTATAGGGGTGCGACATGGTGCGAAACAGGGTTTCGGTGTCACCCTGTTCAACGATCTCGCCCTTGCGCATGAGGGCGACATGATCGGCCATGCCCGCCACAACAGCCAGGTCGTGGGTGATCAGCAGAAGGCCCATCCCTTCCTCTGCGACCAGCTCTTTCAACAGATCCAGAATTTGCGCCTGCGTGGTCACGTCCAGCGCGGTGGTCGGTTCGTCCGCGATCAATAGGTCTGGATGCAGGGCAATGGCCATGGCGATGCAAACCCGCTGTCGTTGCCCGCCTGACAGTTCGTGCGGATAACGATCCAGTGGGAAGCGGTCTTGGGGCAGGCCGACGCGCGCCAGCTTTTCGGCCGCGATGCGGCGGGCATCGTCACGGTCGGCGCGGCCGTGGATCAGCAGGGTTTCCGCGACCTGATCGCCAATGGTCTTGACCGGGTTCAGGGCCGTCATCGGTTCCTGAAAGATCATCGAGATGCGGCGCCCGCGAATGTCGCACATCGCCGCCTCGTCCAGTGTTGCAAGGTCCGAGCCGTCCAGCCAGACCCTGCCGGTCACATCCGACCCGCGCGGCAAAAGCCCCATCAGGGCCAGTGCGGTCATCGACTTGCCCGACCCGCTTTCGCCCACCAGCCCGACCACCTGACCGGGCGCGATGGACAGGTCCACGTCCCGCAGGATTGGGGTGCCATGGATCGACAGGGCAAGATCTTCGATCCGGATCATAGGCGTGCCCTTCTGATCCGGGGATCCAAAAGGTCTCGCAATCCGTCGCCCATCAGGTTCAGGCCCAGCACCATGGCGACGATCGCCAACCCCGGCGTGATGGCAAGGCGCGGATGGGAATAGATCATCGTCTGCGCATCCGCCAGCATCCGTCCCCAACTGGCGGTCGGGGGCTGCGCGCCAAGACCCACATAGCTCAGCCCCGCTTCGGCCAGAATGCCCAGTGAAAACTGGATGGTGCCCTGCACAATCAGAAGGTTCGCGATATTGGGCAGGATGTGCTCGATACTGATCCGGGCCTTGCCCTTGCCCGCCACCCGCGCGGCCATGATGAATTCCTGCGTCCAGATCGTCAGCGCGCCGCCACGGGCTACACGGGCGAAAACCGGGATGTTGAAGATGCCGATGGCGATGATCGCGTTGGTGGCGGATGGGCCGAAGGTTGCGGTGATCAGGATGGCGATGACCAGCGAGGGGAAGGCGAAGATAAGGTCATTGCCGCGCATGATGACCTCGTCCAGCCAGCCGCCCCGATTGGCGGCGGCCATCAGCCCCATGGGAACGCCGATCACCATCCCAATCCCCACGGCCAGAACGGCAACGGCGATGGAAATCCGCCCGCCCTCCATCAGCATGGACAGAAGGTCTCGGCCAAAGTGGTCGGTGCCAAGCAGATAGTCGGCGGAGGGGGCCTTCAGCTTGTCCGCGATGTTCAGCGCGGTGACGTCATAAGGCGTCCACAGGAACGAGATTAGCGCGGCGGCGAGCAGCACGGCGCTGAGCACGGCACCGATCCAAAGCTGGGCGGGCAGGCGGGTCATGCGCTCCTCCGCAATCTTGGATCGACGACGGCATAAGCGACGTCCACAAGGAAGGTCACAAGGATGACGGCGAAGACCAGCAACATGACCACGCTTTCGACAACGATAAGGTCACGCTGCGTGATGGCCTGAAAGATCAGCCGCCCAAGGCCGGGCAGGAAGAAGACGTTTTCGATGATGATCGCGCCCGCCAACAGAAAACTGAACTGCAGCCCGATGATGGTCAGAACCGGGATCAGCGCGTTGCGCAGGGCGTGGCGACGGGTGGCTTGTGACATGGTCAGCCCCTTGGCGCGGGCGGTGCGCATATAGTCCTGATGCAGCACATCCAAAAGCGATGACCGCATGACGCGGGCCAGGATCGAGGCTTGCGGCAAGGCCAATGCGACAGACGGAAGGGTCAGCGCCTTGACTGCGGGCCAGAACCCTTCGTCCCAACCCGGAAAACCGCCTGCGGAAAACCAGCGAAGCTGCACTGCGAAGACCAGGACCAGCAACATGGCGAACCAGAAGTTGGGCACCGCGATACCCAACTGCGTGGCCCCCATAATGGCAAAATCTGTGGGTTCGCCGCGACGGGTGGCGGCAAACAGGCCGACTGGAATGGCGATCAGGGTGGACAGACACAAAGCGAATAATGCGAGCGGCAGCGAGACCTTAAGCCGTTCCAACACCAGTTCGGACACGGGCACGCGATAGGTATAGGACAGTCCGAAATCCCCCGTCATCAACCCACCGATCCAACCCAGATAGCGCGAGGGTAACGAGCCATCCAGACCCAGTTCAGCCCGCAGTGCGGCGACCGTTTCCGGTTCAGCATTCAGGCCCAGCATGAAAGACGCCGGGTCGCCGGGTATGACCTCGATCATCGCGAAGATCACCAGCGAGGCAACCACGAGGCTCAAGCCAAGCGACAAGGCGCGGGTCAGGACAAAACGCAACATGATCGCGAGGGTAGTCGGGGCCACGCCCTTCGGAAAGAGGGAAAACGCGGCCGGGTCGGCTAGATTTTGACCTCGACACCGGGCAGGTTCAGCCCCTTCATCAGCTCGCGCAATTCCTGGCGGGCCGCGACATTCGAGATGTTCATCTGCCCAACCACACCGATATCGCGAAGATCAAGAAGGGTCAGGCCACGCGGGAACAGCTCGCGGAAGATGACACGCTCGTTAAAGCCGGGGGCGACGCGAAAGCCGATCCGCGTGGACAGGTCCGCGACAGCGTCCCCCATTTTTTTCTTGTTGTGCATCATCTGCGCGCCCAGACGGTTGCGCACGACGACCCAGTCAATCGGTTTCAGTCCCGCTTTGGCGCGCAACTGCCGCGCGTTCCAGACCATCTCGGAATACACCGAGGGGCCTTTTACCTTGTTGGTTTCCGGGTCGACATGGGCCAGCAGGTCGAAATCCACAAAGCTGTCATTCAGGGGGGTGATCAGCGTATCGGCCAGTGAATGCGCCACTTGGCTTAGCCGGGTGTGTGATCCCGGACAGTCGATGATGATGAAATCGCGATCCGCCTCCAACGCAGCCACGGCCATGGACAGGCGGCGGTCATAGGGGTTTTCGCCGGGCTTCAGCGTGGCGGGATCGACCTCGGGCAGGTCATGATATTCAGGCGTTGCCAGATCGACGCCGGCGCGTGCCATGGTGGCCTTGCGGTTTTCGACAAAGCGGCCAAATGTCTTTTGGCGCAGGTCCAGATCCAGAACCCCGACCTTATGCCCCATCCGCGCAAGCGCGGTTGCCACATGCATGGACACGGTGGATTTGCCCGCCCCGCCCTTTTCGTTTCCGACCACGATAATATGCGCCACGCCTGTATCCCCGACTGTTGTGCAGCTTCTTATGTGCGGCGACTATAGATATGAAGCCCAGCGGGGGGAAGATGCTGCGCGCATTGAAATCAGGGTTGAGTCTTCAGTGCCATAGCGTGGTTTTCGGTCGTTTGTGTGCCCGGCAGATCATTTCGAACCCGGAACCCATGAAAATGCCCGGTCAAGGAACGCTGACGCATCTTGTGTAATGGGCGTTCCGTGCGCCATCACCACCGCCCGCGGGTTCCAGGATTTCACCTTGCGTACAGATTGGCGGAGAGCTGTTTTGTCGCGAAAGGCGATGCGAAATTTTCTTGGGACTGTGGGTTCTGCTTCGGTCATCAGGTCAAGCCGGGCCACCATGGCGCGCCAACCTGAGAACCAATCTTTCGGCAGTTGCTGCAAAAGATCGGTGAACAGCACCGTGCCGCTTGGGCGATGGTAAAAGACAACCTCGGTCGTGATTGCGTTTCCGGTCAGTATGACGTGATCTATATCGTCGGCCCAAGCAGGATCTGGCGTCTCGGTCAGTTCGCCTGCGAAAGAGATATCGGTGCGTTTGGACGGCAAACCGGGCGCGGCAAATGGTGCAGCATCTGGGAAGGCTGCGATCCAGTCCTGCAAGAACATATGATGGAGCGTGTTGGGCGCGATCAGGTATTTGACGGTCCCAAGTGCATCAATGCCTCGACGCAGCGCGTTCGTTAACGGGATGGGTGACCAGATGAACAGATCACGACCACGCAGTCGGATCACCGCCATGCGCGTCGGATAGTGAAAACCGGCAGCGGCTTTGATCGAGGGCCCGTCCGCCAGCCAAAGTTCGGGCCCGAACTGCGAAATCATTTCATGCCTCATACCGGTGGTTCTGACAGCAAGGCTAGGGATGCACATCGCCACCCGCAACGAAAAACGCCGCCCCGATTGGGACGGCGTTTCTGTCTTCTCGAAGGGGCAGGTTTTTAGAACCCGAAGCCTTCGTATTTCGATTTGAACTTCGACACGCGGCCGCCGGTGTCCAACAAGCGGGTGCCGCCACCGGTCCATGCGGGGTGTGCCGACGGGTCAATGTCCAGCGACAGCGTGTCGCCTTCCTTGCCCCAGGTCGAGCGCATTTGAACGATCGTTCCGTCGGTCATTTTGACGTCGATCATGTGGTAGTCGGGATGGATATCCTTTTTCATAACGACGCTCCTTAAGCTTTCTTGGCTTTGTAGTTGGTATCTTCCGCGATACGAGCCGACTTGCCACGGCGGGTCCGCAGGTAGTACATTTTCGCACGACGCACGCGCCCACGGCGAACCACGGTGATGCTGTCGATATTTGTCGAATGCAGCGGGAATACACGCTCCACGCCTTCACCGAACGAAATTTTGCGCACGGTGAACGACCCGGCAATGCCTGCGCCGTTCTTGCGGCTGATGCACACGCCTTCATAGTTCTGCACACGGGTGCGCGACCCTTCGGTCACCTTAAAGCCGACGCGGATGGTGTCACCGGCTTTGAAATCGGGAATGTCTTTTCCCAGGGCGGCAACTTGTTCCGCCTCAAGTTCTGCGATCAGGTTCATCTGACCATCTCCTATCTATGCTTGCGGTTGGTCCGCAAAGTTAGCTGCCGTCCAAGAGCTCCTTGTCTTCACCGGGTCCGCTTTGCGCCCGCAGGAGGTCGTCCGTCGTTTCTTTTTCTGTTTTTCAGCCGGGTCGTGGGGCGCAGAAGAAAGCGCCACCCCAAATGAAAAACGCCCGCGCGACTCAGACGAGTGGCAGACGGGCGGTGTATAGGGGGAATGTGCCTCCAGATCAAGGGTGTTGGCACGGTGTGAAAGCGTGCGCTGAGAAGGCAGAAGCCGCACCGGAAAATCGGCGCGGCTTCCTTCGTTTCGGCGTCCGTGAGTGGTGTCCGTTAGGCAAGGACGAGGGGTGCCGAAAGTGCGTTGCGTGCTGTGCGGAACATCGGGATACGACGCTTGAGCTCAGCCGAAGGGCGCGGGGTGCACGCCGCACGCTTCTTTTTCGCAAGGGCGCTCAGTGCGTTGATGCGGTTTTGTTTTGCAGTGATCAAAAGTTCCATGTCGTTCACCTTTCTTTGCCGTCATCCGGTCGTTCAGAGTTCGAAGTTCACAAACTGTTTTCAATCGAAAAGAGACTAAGAAAGATGGTCGCGTTAGGTTGCGGTATGTTTTGAAATGGCGGGTTCGGTCTATCGTTGACTAAACGTCGCACGCCCAACAAATGACACAAATTCACCTTTCTTGGTTCCCCATATCTGGCGAGTGCAAAGGTGTATAAGCTGCGCGTTTTTCGGGATTTTCGAAACAGTTAAAGGCGAATTTTCGGACAGTTACACTTTTCGAAACAAAGCCACAAAAAAGCCTTGATTGAAATTGGGCAAAACCTGTCAATCAGCCCCGTCTTCGTCTCGTTTTCGCCGTAATGATTCCCACAGATCCGGCCTGCGTTCGCGCGTGAGTTGTTCGCTCATGTCGCGGCGCCATGTGGCGATCCGCCCGTGATGCCCCGATGTCAGAACATCGGGAATGCTGCGACCCCGCCAGTTGGCCGGGCGGGTGTATTGCGGATGCTCCAGCAGTCCGGCCGAGAAGCTTTCCTCTTCGGTCGAGGCTTCGTTGCCCAGAACGCCGGGCAATAGCCGCACGGTGGTATCAAGCAAGGCTTGCGCTGCGATTTCGCCCCCGGTCAGGACGAAATCGCCCAGGCTGACCTCTTCAATCTCGTATTCGTCCAGAACCCGTTCATCGACGCCTTCAAAACGCCCGCACAGGATGGTCAGCCCGTCGCAGGCCGCAAAGCGGCGCGCCATGGCTTGATCAAGCGGTTTGCCACGCGGTGACATGTAAAGGATCGGCCAGTTTGCGCGGTCGCTGGACACGCCAGATTGTGCTGTGTCTATCGCCTTGCCCAGGACATCGGCGCGCAGCACCATGCCCGCGCCACCACCGGCAGGCGTGTCATCCACATTGCGATGCTTGCCTTCGCCAAACGGGCGCAGGTCGATCGGCTCCAAGGCCCACAACCCGTCTTTCAACGCCCGTCCCGTCAGGCTTTCGCCCAGCACGCCGGGAAAGGCGGTGGGGAACAGGGTGATGATTTTGGCGGTCCAGACCCCGGCATAGCGTGGCGTGTCGGTCATCAGTTCGCGCGGTTTGAACGAGGCTGAGACCGCGATTTTGCCGTGCGATTTCATGGCGCGCGCCTTGGGGCTTGCGCCTGTATCGCTTGCAGAGGGCTTTTGTTTGTCCGTCATGGCGCTTCCCATACCGGGTTTCGATGAGGGTGGAAAGTCAGGGCGTGCGACGATGGGGGGTCAACAGGCGTTCTTTCTGCGCCTTTAACTCCTGTTTTGACAGGCGCTGGCGGTTCAGCGCCAGAAACGCCGCGCGCAGCTTTTCCCGCTGACCGCGGTTGGTATGCGGGGCGGGCGCGAGGTCTGCCCGCACAGAGGCAGGCACATCCGCAAGATCCAACAGGGCCGTGGCCAATCCGTTCGGATCGTCCGAGTGATCTTCCAGCGCAGCAGTCACGACCGGGATGGGCGACAATGCCTCGGCCATACCCCGCGCTTGTTCAACCGGCGCGACGTCCATCGGAAACCGTCCGCGAAAGGTGTCGTAATCATCGGTCAGACGGATTGAGCGCAGAAGATGCCCGTGTACCGACCGAAGCCAATCCTCGCGTTCGCGGGTTGTGTAAAAGAATGTGATTGCGACGCCGGGTCCAAAACGAAGGCGCAGTTCTTTCACGATGGTCCGGGCAAGTTTCTGGGCGGCGGGAAGATAGGATGTGATCAACCGCCCACCCAGCATCCGGTGCCCCGGCATCCCGCCCGAAAAGCTTTCGCGCGACAGGATGATAACCTCGTGATCGGGGATTGAGGCCAGGAACGTGCGAAGAGCCTTGCGAAACAGATACAGGCGATGTGGAAAAGGTCGCTGTGCATACAGCCGCGCGGCAGCGCCCGCGTTCAGAAAATCGCGCTGGCCGTAATAGTCGAAATAGGGCGCAAGGGCGGCGCGGTTCTGGCTCAGGAAATCCTGAAGGCTTGTCGTGCCGGTCTTATGAAAGCCGGCATGGACAATGACATGGGGCTTTCCGGGGGTCATTCCGGAAAGACGCCCTTGGGCGGGTCCGCAATGATCCGGCCGGCGGCCAGATCGACGGTCGGCACAGCCTCGAGTGTGAAGGGAAGCAGCGCGCCGGTTTTCAGGCCGGGCCCCTGCACCTCTAACACATCGCTGGCGCCGTGATTGTGCACGGCCGAGACGCGGCCAAGTTCGCGGCCGCCCGTGTCCAGAACGGTCAGCCCGATCAGGTCGGCGTGGTAATATTCATCGTCGGGCAGGGTGGGCAGCGCATCGCGATCGGCCAACAGTCTTGTGCCCTTCAAAGCGTCGGCTTCTTCCCTGGTGCGCACGCCGTCCAGCCGGGCGGCGAACCCGTTCTTGATGGGGCGATCCAATACCAAGGCAAACTGTCTTTTGCCGTCTTCCGACCAAAGCGGGCTGTAGTCCCCGATGGCTTCGGGATCGGCACAGAAACTTTTCACGCGCACTTCGCCTTTGACGCCATAGGCCCCTGCAATCGCGCCCACGCAAATCCGATCGTCGCTCATTTCACACCTACACAAATGCCCCGATCCACGGAACCGCCCCGGTCAAGGCAACGGTCCGTCATCGCGTTTCGTTCAAACAGCAATCCGGCCAAGAAACCGGCTCCGACAATCAGGATCAACCGAAAGGGACGAAATAGCAAACCCATGATACAGCTCCTGCTTGGATGTCAGCGCGTTTCGATGGGCAGGGCACCGCGCCGCGCCTCCCAGCCCGCATGTTCAAGTTCCGGGCTATCGTCAACCGTTTCGGGCCAGCCCAGACAGAAATAACCGACCAACTGCCAGTTCGGCGGCACATCAAGGTCGCGACACAGCCGGTCGGGGTCAAGGATCGACACCCATCCCAGTCCAAGTCCACGGGCGCGCACCGCCAGCCAAAACAGCATGATGGCCGACACCACCGAATAACGACGCATTTCGGGCATGGTGCCCGCCCCAAGCCCTGCACCCTTTTCGGTGGCTTCATCGCTGAAGATGGCCAACTGGATGGGCGCGTTTTGCATCCCCGACAGTTTCAGCCCGGCATACAGCTTTGCCTTGTCACCGGAATAGCCGTGCAGCGCATCATCATTGGCGGCGGTGAAATTATCCAGAGCGGCCTTGCGGGCGGCATCGCTTTCCACGCGGATCACCCGCCATGGTTCTGACAGCCCAACAGATGGGGCCAGCAGAAATGCGTCGAGGCACTCTTGCAAGAGTGCCTCGCCCACAGGATCGGTGCGAAAGCGGCGCACATCGCGCCGCCAACGCATCAGATCTTCAAGATCCGACTGGAACGCCTTGGGAAAGGTGTGCATGTCAGACCCTATTGGAAGATTATTCTTCCGAAGCTGCTTCTTCTGCAGGCTCTTCGGCAGGTGCGGCGGCAGCTTCAGCCGCGGCGGCAGCCTTGTCGGCTTTTTCCTGCACGCGCTCCTGAGCTTTCTTGCCCGGCTCACCTTTCTTCAGGTTGGCACGCTCTTTTTTCTCAAGCACGCCAGCCGCTTCCAGGAAGCGCGACACGCGATCGGACGGCTGGGCGCCCTGGCCCAGCCAGTATTGAACGCGTTCCATGTCCAGTTTCACACGCTCTTCCGAATCTTTCGGCAGAAGCGGGTTATAGGTGCCCAGCTTTTCGATGAAGCGGCCATCGCGCGGCATGCGCGAGTCGGTGGCAACAACGCGATAGAAGGGACGTTTTTTCGAGCCGCCACGGGCGAGACGAATTTTCATAGCCATGAGAGTTTTCCTTTTTTTCTAGCTATTTGCGGGGAAGGCCCCGGCATTTGGTTATTCTTGGTGTTTCTTGTGATGCCTGATGACCTCATCAATGATGAAGTTCAGGAATTTCTTGGCGAATTCGGGGTCCAGATTGGCGCGGGTGGCCAAGTCTTCCAGACGTTCGATCTGGCGCGCTTCGCGCGCCGGATCCGAGGGTGGCAGATCATGTTCCGCCTTCAACTTGCCCACGGCCTGCGTGTGCTTGAAGCGTTCGCCCAGCGTATAGACAAGGATCGCGTCCAGCCGATCAATCGACTCGCGATGTTCTTTCAGAAGGTCCGCAGCGCGGCTGGATACGTCGGTCACAAGCAATCCTCCGGTGCAGGGTGGCGATAAACCGTCAGGTCGGGATGGGCATTCCAGCCTGGCGCAATGCCATCCGGGCGGGCGTTCATTCGGGTGGCCACGGCGGTAGAGGCAACATTGGCGGGGTCGATGTACGACACAAGAGTGGGTAATCCCAACACCTGATACCCCCAGTGACGCACGGCGATTGCAGCTTCGGTTGCATAACCGTGCCCTTCATATTCGTCGGCATAGAGCGAATAGGCCACTTCCGGTTCCGGACGGTGGTTTGATTTGCGCAGCCCAACGCGCCCCAGCGCAGCACCATCTGTGCGGCGTTCGACATGTAAATAGCCAAAACCGTGTTCGTCCCAATGGCTCAGGTTCTCGGCAAAGCCTTCTTTGGCGTCCTCTCGGGTTGATGGGCCCCCAACCCATTTCGAGCGGTCCCGTGCAACGAAATCGGCGAAAGCATCAAAATCATGCGGTTCAGGTTTGCGCAAAATCAGACGGTCAGTGGTCAGGGTCAAACTGCTCATGCGTAAGCCTCCGCTCCGCCATCGGCATCGGCTGCGGGGTGACGCCAGATCTCTACTTTGCCAAAGCCGGGATGATCGAAGTGCTTTTCAAAATGCGCACCAAGGCGTTTGGCAACGGCCTTGCTTCCTTCGTTCTCTAGATCGATAAGCGATATGGCAGTGGACCAGCCCAACACCTCATAGGCGTGCAGACGGGCAGCCAAGGCAGCTTCGGTCGCATAGCCCTTGCCGGTCGCACTGTTCATCAGGGTCCAACCGATTTCCGGCTCTGGCCAGCCCAACGGGCACCACAAGCCGACATGGCCGACATAGGCGCCGGTTTCCTTTTCCTCGACACCCCAGAAGCCATAACCGCGCATTGCCCAATGCCCGAGCAACATGGCAACCATGCGCCAAGTCTCATCCTCGCGCAGGGGGCCACCGACGAACCGTGAGGCATCCGTTGCGAAAAATGCCGCTTCGGACGCCACATCTGCTTCGCAAGGCGCGCGCAAGATCAGACGATCAGTTTCCAGACGGGGGATATTGTGCGCCAGGGTCATATCTGAACCTCTGGCGAATAGCTGAAGACAAGCGCCCCTTCGAGCGTTCCTGTTTGCACTCCCCCAAGCTTGGCCACCAGCGCCTGGCTGGCGGTGTTGGCCGGATCGACGTAGCTTACGATGGCCTCTGGCGCGAGGCTCCTCAGATGCCCAAGGGCCGCTTTGGCCGCTTCGAACGCGAAGCCCTGCCGCTGTGCCTCGGGTGCAATGAAAAAGCCAAGCTCGATGGCTTGATCGCCCGGTTCGACACCCGCAAAGACGAAGCCGACAACCGTGTCGCCATGGCAGACGGTGAACATGCCATCGCCGCGCAGGACCCATCCGGCGGAATAGTTAGTGAACTGTGCCCAGATATCCTCGTCACCCGGTGTCTGTCCCATGTATTTCGCTGAGGGCAGCGAGAACAGCCGTTGGAACACCGCGAAATCTTCCAGCACCGGCGCGCGTAGCACCAGCCGTTCTGTGCGCAGAACGGGCAGTGCCTTGCGGGCAGCTTCGGCGATATGGGCGCCGGGGCAGGGAAGGGTTACGGGCGAGATCATGTTACTTTTTCTTCCCAAAACCAGATAGGCCGGGGGGCAATCCACCGCCACCCAGACCGGGCAGGCCGCCGGGCAGTTTGCCGCCCATGGCTTTCGCCGCTTGTTCCAGCGCTTTGGGGTCCATCGACGACGGGTCCATACCACCCATATCGGGCATTCCACCCTTGCCGAACATGCCCTTCATGGCTTGTTTCAGCATCTTGCCTTTGCCCATTTTGCCCATCTTCTTCATCATGTCGCCCATCTGGCGCTGCATTTTCAGAAGCTTGTTCAGTTCGGACACTTCCATCCCGGCCCCTTTGGCGATCCGCTTCTTGCGGCTGGCTTGCAGGATCTGCGGGTTGGCGCGTTCGCGTTTGGTCATCGACTGGATCAGGGCGATCTGTTGTTTCAGCACCTTGTCGTCCATACCGGCAGCTTCGGCCTGTTTGGCCATCTTGTTCATGCCCGGCATCATGCCCATGACGCCCTGCATGCCACCCATCTTGATCATCTGTTCCAGCTGCATCTTCAGGTCGTTCATGTTGAACTGACCCTTCTGGAAGCGCTTCATCATGCGCTCGGCCTGTTCGGCCTCAATGGTCTCTTGGGCTTTTTCGACCAGGGCAACGATGTCGCCCATGCCAAGGATGCGGCCCGCGATCCGGTCGGGCTCGAAGGTTTCCAGCGCGTCCATCTTTTCGCCAAGACCGACGAATTTGATCGGCTTGCCGGTAACTGCGCGCATCGACAGCGCCGCACCACCGCGTCCGTCACCATCCATGCGGGTCAGAACCACGCCCGAGATGCCGACCTTGTCGTCAAACTCCTGCGCGACCTCGACGGCGACCTGACCGGTCAGACCGTCAACGACCAGAAGCGTTTCACGCGGGGTAACGACTTTCGAGACTTGCTCGACCTCGTCCATCAGCACTTCGTCGATATGCAGCCGGCCCGCGGTGTCCAGCATATAGACGTCATAGCCGCCCATCGTCGCCTGCTGCTTGGCGCGTTTGGCGATGTCGACGGGTTTCTGACCGGGAACGATCGGCAGGGTGTCCACGCCGATCTGTGTGCCCAGAACAGCCAGCTGATCCATCGCAGCAGGGCGATAAATATCGAGCGAGGCCATCAGAACCCGCTTGCCCTCTTTTTCGGTCAGGCGCTTGGCCAGCTTGGCGGTCGTCGTGGTCTTACCACCCCCTTGCAGACCGACCATCAGGATCGGGGCGGGGGGGCTGTCGACCTTTAGCGCACCGGGTTCACCTTCGCCGGTCAGAACCTCGACCAGCGCGTCATGCACGATCTTGACAACTTGCTGGCCGGGCGTGACCGATTTCGTCACCGCCTGACCGGTCGCCTGTTCCTGCACCTTCTTCACGAAATCGCGGGCCACGGGCAGCGAGACGTCAGCCTCAAGCAAGGCCACACGCACCTCGCGCAGGGCGGTTTTTACATCATCTTCAGACAGCGCACCCTGTTTCGTCAGACGGTCAAAGACGCCAGACAGGCGATCTGAGAGGCTTTCGAACATATCTCGGCTCCTTTGCCGTTTCGTTTGTCCCTAGATAAGGGCGGGCTGCGCAATTCCAAACCTCAAACCAGTAACGCCCCTGTGGGCGCGACGCGCTGACAGGGGGCGATCCCGGCATAAGCCATGGGACCGGAAGCATAACGACTCCCGGAGTTGGGGCGGAAATAGACCGCTTGCCCCTTGCTGTCAAGGAATGCTGCACTTTGGGCGGCAGTGCGGCACCAATTGACCTGTGTCATGGTTGCAGGTCGAAGGGTAACGTATCCAGAAAGAGAAATGGAACTCTCAAACACAGGAGCACCGAGATGTATAAGAATGTCCTCGTGCCGATCGCTCTGGATCATGAGCGCGATACCAAGGAAGCGCTGAGTATTGCGAAAGCCATCGCCGAGAAAGGGGCAAAGATCACCGCCCTGCACGTGATGGAAGAAGTACCAGCCTATGTCGCCCAATACCTGCCAGAAGGTCAGTTGGAAGAAAACGTGCATGAGCTTGAAGCGCGTATGACCGAGGAACTGGCGGGTGAAACCGGTATCGCCATCAAGGTCGTGTCGGGGCACGCGGGCCACGCCATTGTGGATTTTGCAAAGCACCATGGGGTGGATTGCATCGTGGTGGCCTCGCACCGACCGGGTCTGACGGACTTTTTCCTTGGCTCGACCGCGGCCCGCGTTGTGCGCCATGCGCCATGTGCGGTGCATGTGTCGCGATAACTTGCCGATCTTGAAACTGGCAGAAAAGCGGGCACTTGTGGCCCGCTTTTTCATGCCTACATCATTGATCAGCAAGGCAGGAGGAGCCAGCACATGAAATGTCCGATTGACGGAACAGAGCTTTTGATGACGGAGCGCCACGGGGTCGAGATCGACTATTGCCCCGAATGCCGGGGCGTTTGGTTGGATCGGGGTGAATTGGACAAAATCATCGAAAAGGCGACCCCTGCCGTTGTGCTGCCGGACCCGGAGCCCATACCCGCCGCCGCGGACCCACAGAACCGGCCGGGCCCAGTCACCGCCGATACGCCTCGTTCCGCCCACCGGGATGATCGCGAGGATCGTCGGTATAAGAAGCGGTCGCGTCAGGCGCGGTATCGTGAATACGATGATGACGACGACTATGATGACGACGAGTATCGTCATGCGAAACGGTACAAGCGCAAGCGCCGCAAGTCGATCCTGTCCGAGATTTTCGACTTCGACTGACCTGCGGTTGATCCGGGTCGGGGGTGAGCCATTTCCGCCCACCCCCAAATCCGATGTTCATCTGGCGCGCGAAAGGCATTAGGCTTTCCTTATCAACAGGAGGAAGCCATGCCCAAGATCAGCAAAGCCCCCGATTATCAGACCGTTATCACCACGTTCGAAATGACGCCCGGCACCTGTCAGGATTTGCTGGATGCGCTGACCGATGCCTATGAAAAATTCATTTCAAAGCAGCCGGGTTTCGTGGCCGCCGGTCTGCATGTCAACGACGCACAGACGCGGATTGCCAACTACTCGCAATGGAAACGGCGCGAGGATTTTCAGGCGATGTTGCGGACCGATGAGATGCGTGAACGGAACCGCGTGATCGCGACCCTGTGCAAGAGCTTCGAGCCGGTCATGTATGACGTGTTCGAAACGTTTGACTGAGATTTGCAGAAAGGCAAACAGATGAAACTCAAGATCGTTTTTCTTGCGGCCGCGCTGTTGGCGACTCCCGGTTTGGCAGATGGCGTGAATATCCGTCCCGATGTTGCTTCGGTAACGGTCGAGACCGAGTCAGGTCCGGTCGAAATCCTGCGCAATCCAGATCAGGACAACACGATCACAGGCGAGTGGGCGCGGACGTCGCGCGCTTGCCCCAACTTTTGTGTGCAACCGATGGTGCCCGCCCCCGGTGTGACGCCGATTGGCGAGCTTGAGTTGCTGGAGATGCTTCAAGACCCCGAAGTGATCGTGGTCGACAGTCGCGTGCCGGCGGATCACGCAGGTGGCACCATCCCCGGTGCGATTTCGATTCCGTATAACGAGGCGCCAGACCGTCTTGATGAATTGGGGTGTGAGATTGATTTTGACGGGTTCGATTGCGAAGGTGCCAAGCCCGTGGCCTTGTTTTGCAACGGCAATTGGTGTGGACAGTCGCCCACCGCCGCGCGGCGGATGATCGAAGCAGGCTTTCCCGCCGAAAAGATCCACTACTATCGCGGTGGTATGCAGGCATGGCGGCTTTTGGGTCTGACGGTATCGGACCCTCAGTGATCGAACATTCCGGCGCGGCAGGACACTGGCGCGCCGTGCTTGCCGCGTTGCATAATTGGGGCAGAGTTGCCCGCATCTGAACCCAGCCATTGACCCTTCGCATCGACATCCCCAAGTTGGGCGCATGGAAAAGGGAAACGATATGTCGCAAACGATCCGAAAACGACAGTTTGGTTTGCCGGCTGCCGTGATGGCGGTCGGGTTGGCTCTGGCGTCGTTGAGTGGCACCACCGCCAAAGCGCAAGAGCTGATCGGCTCCTACGTGGCCTATATCGGTCAGCCTGATCTCTATAATTCCAACGGCGCACGGCTGAACCAGCCCTGGCAGATTCTGCGTCAGGATCGCGCCAATTTTCATCGCTTTGGGATCAGCCAACCCGGCGACGAGTTCGACCCGTTCTTCGGGTCAATCAACAATCGCAAGATCATGGAACGCATGGTGATGAACGGCTCCATTGATCCGCAGGCGGCAAAGCGCTTGGTGCAGGGTGGGGCGACCGTGTTCGTGCGCATCTATGGCAGTGGCAATACCGGAACGTCTCTTACTGTGACTGTCGCAAAATGAACCGCCGCGCGCGGCGCATGAGATAGAGCGAGACGGCCGCGACTTCCCTGAGATACCCCCGGATGATCCGGTCAAAGCTGGTTGGACGCAATGCTGGCGAGATGCTGTCGGGGGACAATCCGAACTCGCGGGCCGTCATCCGCGCGCGAAACGCGTGATAGCGATCTGTGACCAGCACGACCTGCGCGGCGGGTGGTAGAAAATCCTTTGAGTTTCTGATGTTTTCCAGCGTGTTACTTGACGCATCTTCGATTGCAATGGCGGCTGTCGGAACCCCGGCCTGCTCGCAAATCTCCGAAATCACCTGCGCCTCGCTGCGTCCTGCGCGGGGTACGCCGCCCGATGCAATGATCAGATCGACCTGCCCGTCCAGATACAGACCAGCCGCCGTTGTCGCGCGCCGCAGAAGTGCGGGCGAGGGCGATCCGTCCGGTCGCACCGCCGCCCCCAGAACGATCGCGACCCGGGTCATTCAGGATAGGTTTGGCGGCAGGCTTTGGTGCCGGCAACGGCTTTGCGCTGCGCTGTAGCGAGCATTTTTTTCAAGCGAGCCAACTTGGCCTTTTCGTTGCCAATATCAATGGATACCGGCGTTTCAATCTGGCGAAATGCCGTGCGATGGCAGGTATATGGTTTCTTTTTGCTGTCATAGCACACGCGCGTGTTGGTGATGGGAATGGACTGCCGATGCAGCGCATAGCCGCGTGCAATGTTGGCCTCGGCCGTTTTGATCTGGGCCTGCAGCGTGCGATAGTCGGCAGTCGCCCCGGCGATGCACCGTTGTTGCGGTGTCGCACATGCGGTCAGGGCCAGTATAAGTGCAAGGCCAGCCACTGCCGGGATGCGGTTGAAGAGTAACATGAAGCGCGATCCTTTGTCGGTCCACTGGACCCGCCGATCATAGCATTCAGCAGCGGGCATTTAAAAGGTCGGCCCTTTGCAAATTTCGTTGATTGGTAACGGCTCTGCTGATTTGCGACAATCGGGAACCGCAGTTCGGCTTGTGTGCCGCGCCTTGCCCGGCTATCTCTGCCCGAAAGGAGCGGGTCATATGGCAAGACAGGCAGGTGCGTCCAGCGTCGAAATGGACGAACGCGAGAAATCCAAACGTATCGGTGCGCTGTCCGGGTTGTGGCCGTTCATGCAACCCTATCGGTTGTGGATCCTGGCAGCGTTCTGCGCGCTGGTGTTCACTGCCGGCATCTCGCTGATCCTGCCCATTGCGGTGCGCCGTGTTGTGGATGGGTTCGGGGAAGCCACGGCCCAACTGCTCGACAAGTATTTTTTGGCCGCACTTGTGGTCGCCAGTTTGCTCGCCCTTGGCACGGGGTTGCGCTACTACCTTGTGACGCGGTTGGGCGAGCGGGTCGTGGCCGACATCCGCAAAGCGGTTTTTGACCGCGTCGTCGGGATGAGCCCGGCCTTCTATGAAAACATCATGACCGGCGAGGTGCTGAGCCGGATCACGACCGACACAACGTTGATCCTGTCGGTCATCGGCTCGTCCGTGTCTGTCGCCCTGCGCAACGTGTTCATCTTCCTTGGTGGGCTGGTCCTGATGCTGCTGACCTCGGCCAAGCTGACGGGTCTGGTGCTGCTGATCGTGCCGATTGTGATCGTGCCGATCATCGTTCTGGGCCGTCGTTTGCGGGTGCTGGGTCGCGAAAATCAGGAATGGATCGCCAAAAGCTCAGGCAATGCGTCCGAGGCCTTGTTGTCGGTCCAGACCGTGCAGGCCTTCACCCACGAAGACCTGAGCCGGGATGAGTTCTCGGGGCTGACCGAAGAGAGTTTCGCCTCGGCCAAGCGCCGCATTGGCACCCGCGCCGTGATGACGGTGATCGTGATCTCGCTGATCTTCTCGGGCGTCGTGGGCGTCTTGTGGATCGGGATGCGTGACGTGACGGGCGGCACGATCTCGATCGGGGCGCTGGTTCAGTTCGTGATCTATTCAGTGATGGTGGCGGGCGCGGTCGGTGCCCTGTCTGAAATCTGGAGCGAGTTGCAACGCGCAGCGGGTGCCACAGAGCGTCTGGTCGAACTGCTGAATGCCGAGGATGCGGTGAAGGATCCCACCAACCCGATCGCCATTACCGCGCGCCCGAAAGGCGAGATTGCATTCGAAGATGTCACCTTCCACTATCCCGCAAGGCCCAATCAGGCGGCACTGGAGGGGATTTCGCTGAGCGTGGCACCGGGTGAAACCGTGGCTCTGGTCGGTCCATCCGGGGCAGGTAAATCAACGATCATTCAATTGATCCAGCGGTTCTATGACCCGGAAAGCGGCGCGGTGAAGCTGGACGGCATCGACCTGCGCCAGATGCGTCGCGACGATTTCCGCAAATACGTGGCACTGGTGCCGCAGGACGCGGTGATTTTCGCAGCCTCTGCGCGCGAAAACATCCGCTTCGGTCGCCCTGACGCCTCGGATGCCGAGGTTGCCGCTGCCGCACGCGCCGCAGCTGCCGATGAATTCTTGGAAAAGCTGCCCGAAGGTTATGACACCTATGTGGGCGAACGCGGCGTGATGCTGTCGGGCGGTCAGAAACAGCGCATCGCCATCGCCCGCGCGATCCTGCGGGATGCGCCGATCCTTCTGCTGGACGAGGCGACATCGGCGCTGGACGCCGAAAGCGAACGTCTGGTTCAGCAGGCGGTGGACGAGCTTGCGCAGGGGCGCACCACGCTGATCGTTGCGCACCGGCTCGCCACCGTGAAGAAGGCGGATCGCATCGTGGTCTTTGACGAAGGTCGCATCGTGGCACAAGGCACCCATGACGAACTGGTAGCGCAGGATGGGCTTTATGCCCGGCTGGCACGTTTGCAATTCACCGAAGGCATGGCCTGACATTTCTCGGCTGGCTAACCTCCCCTTGCGTCACCCAAAGTTGCCACGTCACGTCACACTTGCGGGGTAGGTGTTTTGACCGCATTCTTGTGATCAAACGACCGCCCGGTGTGCGGGTGCAGGGGAGGAATAAGAATGTATGATTTTGGCTCGATGAAAGATCGTAATGCGGTCGAAGCCGAGATGAGTTGGGATGCGCGCGACAAGCCCGTCACATTGTACCAAATGTTGGAACGGACGGCGAAGAAATTCCCTGAGCGACCGGCAGCGTCGTATCAGCTGACGTCCGGGCCAACGGACGCCAAGGAAACCGTGACATGGCAGCAAGTGCTGGAACGGTCCTGTCAGGCGGCGAACCTGTTCCGGTCGCTGGGGATTGGTGAAAAGGACGTGGTGGCCTTCCTGCTGCCCAATTGCAACGAGACAATATATACCCTGATGGGCGCTGGCATTGCTGGGATCGTCAACCCGATCAACCCGCTGCTGGACGCCGAGCAGGTGTCAGGCATCTTGCGGGAAACCGGGGCCAAGGTGCTGGTCACGCTGAAATCCTTCCCGAAATCCGAAGTTGCACAGCTTGCCGCGAAATCGGTGGCGATGGCGCCGAATGTGGAAACGGTGCTTGAGATTGATCTGAACCGCTACCTCAGCCCACCGAAAAGCTGGCTGGTGCCGCTCTTGCGCCCCAAGAACCCGGTGACACACAAGGCCCGCGTGCTGGATTTCGTGGCGGAGATGTCGCGTCAGAACAAAACACTCGATTTCACTGATACGCCCGAGGACCGCGTGGCGGCCTATTTCCACACCGGCGGCACAACGGGCACGCCGAAAGTGGCGCAACACAAGTATTCCGGCATGGTCTATAACGGCTGGCTTGGGTCGAGCCTTTTGTTCGATGAAAACGATGTGATCATCTGCCCCTTGCCACTGTTCCACGTCTTTGCGGTGCATGTGATCTGGATGTCAGTCCTGATGGCAGGAAGCCATTTCGTCCACCCCACGCCCGCGGGCTATCGTGGCGAAGGCGTGTTCGACAATTTCTGGAAGCTGATCGAACGCTACAAGGTCAGTTTCATGATCACGGTGCCGACGGCGATTTCGGCCCTGATGCAACGCCCTGTCGATGCGGATGTCTCGTCGCTGAAGACCGCGTTCTCAGGCTCCGCGCCGCTGCCGATCGAGCTTTACAACCGCTTCGTTGCGGCAACAGGTGTGACGATCGTTGAAGGTTACGGCCTGACGGAGGCCACGTGCCTTGTGTCTTGCAACCCTCCGACGGGCGATAAGAAAGTCGGGTCGGTTGGTGTGCCATTCCCCTATACCGATGTTAAAATCCTGTCCTGTGACGAAAGCGGCAATGTTCTGAAAGAGCATGATGTGGACGAAGTGGGCGAGATTTGCCTGTCCAATCCCGGTGTATTTGCAGGCAACACCTATACGGAAGAGGCAAAGAACACAGGTCTCTTTGCCCAAGGCACCTATCTGCGCACAGGTGATCTGGGGCGGTTGGATGAAGACGGGTATCTGTGGATCACCGGCCGTGCCAAGGACTTGATCATCCGGGGCGGCCACAATATCGACCCCGCCGAGATCGAAGAGGTGCTGGCCGGTCACGATGCGGTGGCGTTTGTCGGTGCGATCGGGCAGCCGGACAGCTATTCGGGCGAACTACCCTGTGCTTATGTCGAACTGGTTGGTGATGCGACGGTCACGACCGACGAATTGATGGATTATGCCAAGAAGCATATCCACGAAAAAGCTGCCCTGCCGAAGCACGTCGAAATCTTGGATGAACTGCCAAAGACTGCCGTCGGCAAGGTTTTCAAGCCTGACCTGCGCAAATCGGCAATCACGCGCGTTTACGACAAGGCGCTGCAAGATGCTGGCCATTCGGCACATGTGGTCGAGGTGATCGATGACAAGAAGCGCGGGTTGGTGGCACGGCTGCGTGCAACGGGCGACGTGGATCACGAAGCGGTCGCGCACTGTCTGGGCGAGTTTACGCGCCCGTTCGAGTGGATGGACTGAACCCGCCGAATGAGCGTCGCGGATCAACCCGATGCGTTGGAATGAAAAATGGCGCGCCCAATGGGTGCGCCATTTTATTGTCATGGGTGCACCAAAGTTCAGAAGCGGAACGTACCGCGCAGCTGAATCGTGGTTGCGTCAACGTCAATGCCGCTTCCATTGAAATCCGCGAACTCGTGATACAGAACTTCGGCACCAACGTTGAACGAGCTGGTCACGCGCTGTTCATAACCTGCACCGACGAAGTAGCCATCGCTGTCACCCAGCGTGTCCGTGTAAGCATTGGCATAACCAGCGGTCGCATAAAGCAGCCCATCGCCCATCTTGTAACCACCACGCGCTTTGACGCGCAGCACGTTTTCAAGCGTGGCAGCGCCCGCCAGATCCACATCCGCCCAGTCATAGTCAATCCCGACACCGGCAACCCAGTTGCCCATGTCAAAGTCATAGCCGGCGGTCAAACCGCCAATCACACCGTCGCCTTCGACCCCAGCGGCAGTGGTGCCAACATCGGCAAAGCCGATTTGAGCACCTACATAGCCACCTGTCCAATCAGGCGTGGCAGAGGGGGCCGGGGCATAGGCGATCGTCGGCTCTGGCGCAGGTTCCGCCATGCTGCCGGCAAGTGCCGCAGAGGCAGACAGCGCAACGATTGCGGTTGTATAACGTAGTGTCTTCAACATGTGTTCCATCCTCTCGTTTAACATAGCCCTGATACGAGGCTTACGGGCCTCTGGATCATATTTAGGTGCAAACGGTTGGGGTTGAAGAGGGTGAGGCAGGGGGTCGCGCCGCGGTGGCGAGGAATTGCCAAGCGACCTGAATGATCGGTTGATCCTTGCCAGTTTGGCGAAAAGGGCGCGATTGCCGCGCCCTGATCACAGAATTTTGTTTCGGGTGGTTCGGGGGATTGGCCCGATCAGTGCAATTTGCCCGACAGGTCGATGGACACAACCTGATTGTCGATCCTGTCGATTTCCATCACCCGACCTGCGGCGCTGGTGTCCAACCCCAACCGCTTTGCCCAACGCGGCCAGCTGGCCGGGATCAGTCCCAGAACACGGGTCGCCCCAAGGTCGCGGGCTGATTTCGTCATCTCGGAAATCAGGTGCGCGTGGACCAAGCGCCGCGTACGTTGTGGCGTGTCATGCGCCACGAAAACGCGGCTGCTTTCCCAGACATTTTCAGCGACAGGGGCTTCGTCATACAGCAGATCTGACGGGATGGATTCCAACAGTCCCAACTGCGCATCACGGATCATGTAGGTGTAGATACCGCACCGCGCCGTGGTCGGTGTCAGCCGAATGCCTGCCAGAACCCGGCCGAACTCGTGAACCGCGACCCAGCGACTGGCGGGCGTGTCGTACTGGTCAAACTCCATCCCCAGCGCTTCGGGAAGATCCCAGCGGTTTTGAATGATAAAACTTTGCCGTCTAGCGCGAAGTAGATTGGCAAATAACTCGCCATGGTTGTGTAGATTGGCGAAAGAAAGTGTGGTCGTCTGCATGACATCCTCCAGTTTGGTTGAAAAAACGGGAAGCACGCCCTGGCGACAGCCGGGTCTAGATCAGTCGATAGTCCTTAGCTCTCTGGATGGCCTCGGCCGAGGTGCGTGCGAATAACTTCTTGCGGGCAGAGGACAGACGCGCCTTCAGCGCGCTTTCCGATATGCCCAGCACAACCGCGCCAGCCGCATAACGTTCGCCGGATGCCAGCACGTGCAGTGCTTCGATCTCGGCTTTCGTCAAAGTATCGGGGGGTTGTGAAACATGGTGAAGCCGAAGCACGACACCGCTGATCGCGGCGATCTCTTCATCGGTGAATTCCCGGTCAGCCCGGGCCAAACCAGCCACTGTCCGCGACGAAATTTCGCCGCAGGACACGCAGACGCCACAGACCAACCCGTGACGCGCCGCATCTTTCATGATGCCGAACGGGTCGGGCAGGTCGATATCGCTCCAGCGTGTGGCGCCGGTGCGCGATATGCCCCAGGCGATCATCGGGTCGCGCAGGGCGTAAGCATTGCGCGTATAGTGATCGGACCAGGCTTGCGAGTAGGTCTGGAAGGTCAAGAGAGGTGCGGCAAAACGAATGTGCAGCCCGACGAAATATCCCGCCGGGGCCATAGGTCCCAATTCGTTCAGCAGCGAGTCGATCGCTTGATTCCGGCTCATGGTTAATTTTTGGCTACACCGAAGAGAAACACAACCTAAAATTGCATGGAAACTATCGAAACATCCATGAGATGTGTCGCAAGATGCCAGCGGGCCAAGCTCTCATTGAACAAAATAAGATGCAAGCCTAAACCTAAGCCAAGCGATGAGATGCAATCTAGGGTAGTCATGTGTATTCCAGAAGGCGACAGTGGGCGGTTAATTGAGAATTGTCGTCGTATAGGAAAAGAACAGACCAACACTCGAAATGTTCGCTGTCAGATTTAGGGGGAGTTTGGTTGAGAGATGGAGGCGCTGCAGCAAGAAAGGACCGAACACAGGTACACACGGTTTAACGTTCAAGGCTTACCGTAGCATTTGGTGCTAATGTCATTCCGGCGCAGATTAAGGGTGTCGCTGTATTAACCCAGGAACCTCGCGGCAAAGTGACGACGGACTATAACCGTTTACCTTCCACGCATGGATTTCGGCAGCCGCCGCACCGCTCTCAATGGCGAAGTAATTCGCCAGCTCAATGTATTGCGAATATCTTGAATTGAAGCACGCAGATCCGCATTCTGTTTCTTAAGCCTCTCGATCTGGACGGAATCAACCGCCGGTGTTTCGGCGGCTGCTTCTAAAACCGAATACTCAACAAGGTTTTCGATCCGAGGGGCGCTTGGCTTTTTCATCTGTGTGTCAAACCAGGCTTGCCCCTGCAACGTCTCGTCAGACTCATCGGAAAACAGTTCGTATGGTGATTTGCGTAATCCTTGGTTTTTCAGGATGTGCGCAAGCAGCCTGTCCTTTTCCGCGCTATCGATTCTTAGAGTCTTGGCCAGCATAACCGCCAATGCCTGGGCATCTGACATTGCTGTATTTACATCCCGGCGTTCTGCGGGTGTTGCGATATCATTTGGCAACCCCAAGGCATCCGAAAACCAGCGATCGGCTCCAACCTTCCGAAGATCCGAATAGTCGCCGAAATGTGTCGCAGTCACATTGGGGGCCTTTGAGATTTCATCTTGAAGATAGCCATAATCCAACAGCCTCAAACCCTCGACTTTTGTGTAAAACTCGCGGGGCGAAGTGAACATCTTGTTGTGCATCGAAGAAATCACTTCCTTGTACAGCGAGCGCAACCAGCTCTGCTGTTCACGGAACACAGCAACCACTTCGATGTTCTTGAAGCCAAGGGAGGAGGTAATTTTCGAGATCCGTCCAGATATCGTTCCGCCAAAAGCGTATTCTGTAAACAAATGAGAAAGGATGCTTTCGGAAGACAGGATGATCGTATGAGGCTTGCCCGGCTGGTTTTCGATCTCATATGCGAGGTGGGTTTTGAAGGTTTCCAGAAGGTCTGGTTGTTCTGCCGAGTTCAGTATTGAACGCATCAAAGCAGCGTGCCCGGCTGAACGCATATACCGCTCTCCGTGATCGCGATTCACGCCAGTGACGGGATACATGACACCCCTCAGCGCCAAATCGTAACGGTTTTCCTCAAGATAATCTTGAATCGCCGATGAACCGGTTTTCGGTTGCCCGATATGAAGAATAACTCGATCGACGCTGGCAAACACGTCTTCAACCGGTTTGTTAAGTTCCAGGTCAGAATAAAACCCATTGCGGTTGAAACGTAGATAGTGACACAACGCGTCTTTCGCCCATGGATATTTCGACACTCCAATCAGATCATAAGCATCATGCGGCTTGATCCGTTGGCGTAGGAGCAACTGGCGCAGCAAGTCAAACCGGCCGACTTCAAGGCAAATGCGAGCAGCATCAATCGTTGCTTCTTTTTGCAAGATAACTTGATTTGAAACCACCCGATCATGCCGGTTCGAATAGAGTGCTGGGAGTTGATTGGTGAGATTATCAAGAGCCGTAAGAAATCTTTGCACAAACTCGGGCAGATCGTCAAAAACGGTTCTGGGTGTGGCTGGCTCAAGCTCCTCGATAATTACATTCTTCCACAGAGCGAAAGTGTTCATCCAATATATGCATCCGTTCACGTGCATATAGTTCGATAGTTTGTATCCATCTTTTTCAGCACTATCAAAATTCGCTTTCACGATTTCCATGTGAACAGAAAAAAGTTCGAACTGGTCTCGCGTGACGCGCGTCATGGTGCTTGTGGGATGCTTTCGATAGACAAAAGCGTTAACATTGGTAACGGAAACACGATCAGCTCGGATCATCGCCGACGAAGAAAACACGCGATCCTCTCGTTGACGAAGCTTCGTTGAGAACCGGATGTCATGTTTGTCAAGAAATTCTCGGCAATACATGATTTGACACCCAAGACGTACATTTGCGAGTTCGGGGTTTTGGGAAGCGTTCCCATTCCCATCCAGCACGGCATCCAGCCCGTCGAGCTCGTGCTGGCGAAATGTTCCGTCCTCGCGCAATACGATGTAGTTGGCCACACAGATTTCGCTGGAATGCCTGTCCGCATGATCGATCCAATCCCGAACCGATGTCGTCGAGGCAAAGTAGTCATCGGAATCCAAGAAAATTATGTATCGTCCTTCCGCGATGTCCAAACCGCGGTTGCGAGATCTGGCTTGGCCAATGTTCTTCGGGTTGCTCAGAACGATTAGATCGGGGTGCTGCGATGCAATATCAGTAGCCAGCGACAGCGACCCGTCCGTGCTGCAATCATCGATGAATATGATTTGGAGGCGGACATCCTCTTGCGACAAAGCAGATGTCAAACACTGTTGGAGGTATTTTTCCGTGTTGAAGCAGGGGATAATGATCGTTGCGTCGTACATGGTATTCCTGAAGGTGAGTATGGACGGGGACACGATTTCGTTGAGACGGCTAGGTTTACAACCCTGCAAAGTCAAGTCTGCGATAGGCGTCCGCAATACCTCATGCCGGTTGTCTCGAATTCTGAGCCTGATTTATCCCCACACATGATTAGCGTTTCAACAGGCCATTTGGAATTGTAAACATGCCGTGCGGCATCAGGTTGCTTCACGATGGTATGCCAGACGCGTCGATGTGATACCCACACGCTGAAACGGTCTGCCCCTTCAGTTCGGCTAAATGGTTCCGTCGTTGGAATGGTTTGGCAGTGGTTCCCATGTGTCCCTCCCACATCATCGCCTGTCCACATACCATCGAGACATTACGCACCTCCGCAACGGTCAGGTCACAGATGTGCAGGGAAAGGCTTACGCGGGTATTGTCAGGCTATCCGCGCAGACTTGCGGGAACGATCTGCCTAGAGGTGTATTTGGCTATTTCTTGCGATTTAACAGAAACCGAGCTGACAGAACCACCATGTGACACATCAACGAAGCACACGCGGCATCTAGACCTCATTTGAGGCTGCATCTTGGCGATCTGAGTAAGGAAAAAGTGGTGCTGCTGGAGAGAATTGAACTCTCGACCTCTCCCTTACCAAGGGAGTGCTCTACCTCTGAGCTACAGCAGCATTCTGTTGTGGGCGGCTGAGTAGCCCTAATCTGCCCGCGACGCAAGCGCATTCTGGACCCTTTTTTGAACCTGCGTTACAGAAGGGGATATGGAGCGTAAGAAGACACCCCAAAAACCCCAAAAAAAAGGGGCGGATCGTGACGAGCGGCTGAAAGCTGCGCTGAAGGCCAATATGGCGCGGCGCAAATCTCAGGCGCGGGCACGGGCGGACAGCGGGGCCAATCGGTCGCTAACAGAAAAAGACCAATAGCAAAGGCGGGCAGATGGATTCGATAGTTGTGACCGGCGGCGGCGAGCTGCATGGCGAAATTCCCATTGCAGGGGCAAAGAACGCGTGCTTGACCTTGATGCCCGCGACGCTGCTGTCGGAAGAGCCGTTGACGCTGACCAACGCGCCGCGCCTGTCAGACATCAAGACGATGACCGAATTGCTGGCGTCCCTAGGCGCCGAGGCGACGTCGATGCAGGACGGGCAGGTGCTGGCGATGTCGTCGCATGACATCAACAACCACGTCGCGGATTACGACATCGTGCGCAAGATGCGCGCCTCGAACCTGGTGCTGGGGCCGATGCTGGCGCGGCTGGGCCATGCGGTCGTGTCGCTGCCTGGCGGCTGTGCGATTGGCGCGCGACCGATGGACCTGCACATTTTCGGGCTGGAGAAGCTGGGTGCCGAGATTGAGCTGAAAGACGGTTATCTGCACGCCAAGGCACCACGTGGCCTGAAAGGGGCTGAGATCGAACTGGCCTTCGCCTCGGTCGGGGCCACGGAAAACATCCTGATGGCGGCCACCCTGGCCAAGGGTACGACCGTCATTCGCAACGCGGCGCGTGAGCCGGAGATCGTGGATTTGGCCGACTGCCTGCGCAAGATGGGGGCGCAGATCGAGGGTGACGGCACGTCCGAGATTGTGGTTCAGGGCGTGGACCGCCTGCATGGCGCGACCCATCCGGTCGTTACTGATCGGATTGAGCTGGGCACTTACATGCTGGCCCCGGCCATTGCAGGTGGCGAAGTCGAATGCCTTGGCGGTCGAATAGATTTGGTGAAAAGTTTTGTCGAAAAGCTGGATGCGGCGGGCATTCAGGTGGAGGAGACCGAGCGTGGCCTGAAAGTCGCGCGCAAGAACGGACGTGTGTCGGCGGTCGATGTGACGACCGAGCCCTTTCCCGGCTTCCCGACCGACCTGCAAGCCCAGATGATGGCGATGCTCTGCACCGCGAATGGCACATCGGTGCTGCATGAAACCATTTTCGAAAACCGCTTCATGCACGCCCCCGAACTGACGCGCATGGGCGCGAATATCGAAGTTCACGGCGGCACGGCCACTGTGCATGGGGTCGACAAGTTGAAAGGTGCGCCCGTCATGGCGACCGATCTGCGCGCCTCGGTATCACTGATCCTTGCGGGGATGGCGGCAGAAGGCGAAACCGTGGTCAGCCGTGTCTACCACCTTGATCGCGGATACGAGAAGGTTGTGCGCAAGCTGTCCTCGATCGGGGCCAAAATTGAACGGATCAAGGAATGAGCAATTCAGACCAGGACGCGCGGTTCGAGGATGGGGCAGAGGCCCCGCTTCGCCTGATCGCGATGGACGCGGACGACCTGCAGGTGATCAGCACGCTGGTGCAGGATGCGGTGTTCCCAGCGTCGGAGATTTCGTGGGATGCGCGTCACCGGCGGTTTGCGCTTCTGCTGAACCGCTTTCGGTGGGAAGACGCGCCAGCGGCCAAACGAAGAGATCGCCCGGTCGAGCGTGTTCAATCCGTGCTTGTCGTATCGGATGTTCTGAAAGTGCAAAGTCAGGGCGTAGAGCGAGGAGATAAGGATCTTATTTTGTCGCTTTTGTCTCTGTCGTTTGTCGCGGGTGAAGACGGGATGGGACGGTTGGAATTGGTTCTGGCAGGCGACGGAGCGATTGCGCTGGAGGTTGAAACGCTGGATGTCACCCTTCAGGACGTCACGCGTCCCTATGTTGCACCTTCACGACACACACCCGAGCACCCGGAATAACCTATGCCGCAGTTTCTGAACTCCAAAGACGCTGATTTCGAAGCGCGATTTGTCGAACTTCTGTCGATGAAGCGCGAAGACAGCCCCGAGGTTGACGATATCGTCGCGGGCATCATCGCAGATGTGCGCGACCGCGGCGATGCGGCGGTGATCGAGCTGACGTCGAGATTCGACCGTCTGGACCTGACCGCAGATACGCTGCGTTTCTCAACGGACGAAATTGACGCTGAATGTGCCAAAGTGTCGGATGCGGATCGGGCCGCGCTGGAACTGGCCGCCGAACGTATCCGTGCTTACCATGCGCGGCAGATGCCAAGTGATGACCGCTGGACGGATGAAGCCGGGGCAGAACTTGGCTGGCGGTGGTCCGCGGTGTCTGCCGCAGGGCTTTATGTGCCCGGAGGTTTGGCAAGCTATCCGTCCTCGGTCCTGATGAACGCCATTCCGGCCAAGGTGGCGGGGGTGGGGCGTCTTGCCATCACCGTTCCGACGCCCGACGGCGTGATCAATCCGCTTGTGCTTCTGGCCGCGCGGATTGCGGGCGTGGACGAGATCTATCGCATCGGCGGTGCGCAGGCGGTGGCGGCTTTGGCCTATGGCACAGAAGCGATCGCCCCGGTTGACAAGATCACCGGGCCGGGCAACGCCTTTGTCGCTGCTGCCAAGCGCCGGGTTTTCGGCAAGGTGGGCATCGACATGATTGCCGGCCCGTCCGAGATTTTGGTGATCGCTGATGCAGACAACGACCCGGACTGGCTGGCGCTGGATCTGCTGAGCCAGGCTGAACATGATGAAAATGCTCAATCGCTGTTGATCACGACTGACGAAGCCTTCGGTCGTGAAGTGTCCAAGGCAGTTGAAAAACGCCTGGAAACACTGGAACGGCGCGCGATTGCCGGGGCAAGCTGGCGCGATTTCGGGGCCGTAATCACGGTGGCTGATTTGGATGAAGCCGCTGCACTGTCCAATCGCATCGCACCTGAGCATCTGGAGCTGTGCGTTGCTGACCCTGACGCTTTGTCCAACAAGTGCACGCATGCCGGCGCTATCTTCTTGGGCCAGTGGACACCCGAAGCCATTGGTGACTATGTCGGCGGCCCGAACCACGTTCTGCCCACGGCGCGATCTGCACGGTTCAGTTCAGGCCTGTCGGTGATGGATTTTCTGAAACGAACGACACTGGCGCGGATGACGCCATCGGCCCTGTCCTCAATCGGCCCTGCTGCCGAAACGCTCGCTATATCCGAAAGCCTTGAAGCGCATGGTTTGTCTGTGCGCGCCCGGCTTGACGCCCTTAACGATTGACCTACAGAGTGCCCAATATGACCTCAAACCGTATCAACGACATCCAGATTGACGACAGTGGACTTGCCGCACCCACACCTGCCATTGAGCAGGAGCGCAAGGTCGCCATTTTCGATCTGCTGGAAGATAACAGCTTTGAGTTGACCGGCCGGGATGATCAATCCCCGCCTGAAGGTCCATATGATCTGGGTCTGTCCATACGCGAGAAACGCTTGGTTGTGGAAGCCAAGACAGAGAACGGCAACCCTGCGGCCGAGTTTCACCTGTCCCTTGGCCCGTTTCGTCAGGTCGTAAAGGACTATTTTGCAATCTGCGAAAGCTATTTCGACGCGGTGAAGAAGCTGCCTCCAAGTCAGATTGAAGCCATCGATATGGCCCGACGAGGTATCCATAACGAAGGTGCGCGGGTGTTGCAGGAACGGCTGGAAGGCAAGGCAAACGTAGATATCGACACGGCGCGTCGCCTGTTCACCCTGATCTGCGTCCTACACTGGGGCTGAGCATGGCCGCGGATCTTCCCCAATCTGTGCTGTTTTGCTGCGACCACAATGCGGTGCGTTCGCCAATGGCCGAGGGGATGATGAAAGCCTATTACGGGCACGATATATACGTGCAATCTGCCGGTGTTCACAGCGACATGGATGTCGACGGTTTTTCTGTTTCCGTCTGCCAGGAGTTGGGGATTGCCTTGTCCAATCACCGGGTGCGCAGCTTCGACCAGATGGAAGAATGGGGGGATGATCTTTCCAGCTTCGATCTGGTCGTGGCGCTGTCACCGGCCAGTCAACGGCGCGCGCTGGAACTGACCCGGCTGTTTCATTTGGACGTGGAATACTGGCCGATTCTCGACCCGACAGGGCTTGGCACCCGCCGCGACGAGAAGTTGGCAGCTTATCGTCAGACCCGCGACCAGATTCGCGGCCATATCCTTGATCGTTTCGGCCCGCCAACCCCGCAAGATGATGAAACCACAGTCTAAACTGCCAGCAGGCCGGATTTCCCTTGAAAATCTGAAAGTTTGGCCCCATTTAAAGGGCGCTCACAATGGGTGGGTGAAAATACAGGAGTGAACATGGCCAAGGAAGAACTGCTCGAATTCCCCGGTGTCGTGAAGGAACTCCTGCCGAATGCGACATTCCTGGTCGAGCTGGAAAACGGCCATACGATTATCGCTCATACGGCAGGAAAGATGCGCAAGAACCGCATCCGCGTTCTGGCTGGCGACAAGGTGCAGGTCGAAATGACCCCCTATGATCTGACCAAGGGTCGGATCAACTATCGCTTCAAATAAGCGCTGTCGCGCATGACGCGTCCAAAACTGATTCTGGGCTCTGGCAGCCCAAGACGGGCCGAGTTGCTGGGGCAGCTCGGCCTTGTTGCGGATGAGGTGCGGCCACCGGATGTGGATGAAACACCGCTGAAGGGCGAGTTGCCGCTGGCCTATTGCCGCCGGATCGCGTCGGCCAAGGCGGAGGCAATGGATGTGGCGGCGGGCGAGGTTGTTCTGTGCGCCGACACCGCCGTCGCGCTGGGCCGCCGCATTATGGGCAAGCCCGAGGATGCAGGGCAGGCAGCAGAGTTTCTGCTGTCTCTGTCCGGGCGGCGCCATCGGGTCATCACCTCGGTGGTTGTGCGCAATGCGACACAGACCTGGGCGCGCGACGTTGTGACAACCGTCAAGTTCAAACGTCTGTCCGATGCCGAACTGAATGCCTATCTCGCGTCCGACGACTGGCGCGGCAAGGCTGGTGGCTATGCCATTCAAGGCCCTGCCGGGGCGTTCGTCACCTGGCTTCACGGCAGCTATACGGCTGTTGTCGGCCTGCCAGTGGCCGAGACCGCCAATCTGCTGGTGGCCGCCGGATACCCGCTTTACGGAGAGAGCACATGAAAGGCAGCGTGATCGCGCTTGACCATTACAAGGGTCGTATGGCTGCGGCGCATATCGTCGATGGTCGGCTGGAAGACCTGCTGATCGAACCACCAGAACAGGTGACGCTGCCCGGTGCCATTTTCCGCGCCATCTGCGACCGACCGCTTAAAGGGCAGGGCGGCATGATGCTGCGCCTGCCGGACGGAGAAACAGGGTTTCTGCGCCAGGGCAAGGGATTGAAACCCGGCCAATCCATTCTGGTGCAGGTCACGGGCTTTGCCGAGGACGGGAAAGCCGTCCCCGTGACCCAGAAGTTGCTGTTCAAAAGCCGCTTTGCCATCGTGACACCAGATGCACCCGGCATCAATGTCAGCCGCGCCATTCGCGACGATGAAGAACGCGTGCGCCTATTGGACATCGCCCATGAGGTGATGGACGGCGCGGATGAAGGCCTGATCCTGCGCTCGATCGCAGCCACCGGCGCAGATGACGAGATTGCTGACGATATCGCGCAAATGTTGGAACTGTCGCGAACCGTGCGTGCGGATGCGAAGGGGCAGGTGCCCGAGCTGCTGCTTGATGGGGCCGATCCCCATCATCAGGCGTGGCGCGAATGGGCAACGCCTGATCAGCTGGATGATGGGGAAGGATCGTTTGATCGCCACGGTGTTGTCGATCTGATCAGCGAAACACGCAGTGTTCGGGTGCCGTTGCCTGGTGGTGCCTTCGCCTATGTCGAACCCACCCATGCGCTTGTGGCCGTTGATGTAAACACCGGGGGCGATTCCAGCCCGGCGGCTGGCCTGAAGGCCAACATCGCAACGGCTCAGGCGCTGCCTCGCGCCCTGCGTTGTCGGGGGCTGGGCGGACAGATCATCATCGATTTTGCGCCAAGCCCCAAAAAGGATCGTCGCCAGATAGAACAAGCCCTGCGCGCCGCCTTTCGCGCCGACGGGATTGAAACATCCTTGGTCGGCTGGACGACACTGGGCAATTTCGAGCTTCAGCGAAAGCGCGAGCGCATGAGCCTGCGTGCCTGTCTGGAGGGCCTGAAATGAGCTGTCCCGTCTGCGATAAGAAGACCGACCCCAGATACCGTCCCTTCTGCTCGCGTCGTTGTGCGGATGTGGATCTGGGACGCTGGCTGAATGGCTCTTATGCGGTGCCATCCCAAGACCCCGAAGACCTGGAGGAAGCCGCCGAAGCGCTGTCTCGTGCAGCCCCCGCGGAAAGTCACGGCCCGCACTGAAAAACCTGCATTTTCCCTCTGGACACCACATTCCCCCCCGTCTACAACCCGCCCACCCGAACGATGAACCGTTCACCCGTGCCCGGGTAGCTCAGGGGTAGAGCAGTGGATTGAAAATCCTCGTGTCGGTGGTTCGATTCCGCCCCCGGGCACCATTTAAACCAAATAAAAACAAGACGTTGCGCCTTTTCGGTCCGTGCGTAGTAGCGCGTTTTGCTGTGGGTATCATTTGGGTAGCATTCGGCTGGCAGGTCACCCGCACGCCAGTGAAACGTGCGAACTAGTTTGATAGAACCGCTTTGAGGCGCTGGACTAGTTATGCCCCTACTGTGCCGTGGCGACGAAAACCGGCTCAGGAACTTCCTGTCCGACAAGCTTCTTTTCTCGTTTCTTGTTACGGTCCTTGATTGCCGACTTTCTCGCTCTTCGAAACACCGGGGCGTAAAGTCCCCATATACTGGTCGTTGGTGCTTCGGGTCTCACACGCGCATCCATAGAAGTTTTTGCGATTATCAAGCATCGCCAGAACTCCTCTCGCGTCGGGGCATTCCACATGCTCTCAACCCAATGCCGCGCCCATATGGCACCCTCGTATTCCGAAAACGCGTGCTTGGCGGCTTGCCCTGACACTCCCCTGTGGTCGATGTGCTTACCCAAGATGTCAGCAAACTCAGCAGATCGAATTGAGTAGCCCGCAATCGAAATTGCGTATGCTTGATCTAAGCTATCTTCGCTTGCCGCCAGATCTAGGACCATCGATTTGATATAGTCGGCAGCACCGAAGCGTTCGGCTGCAAGGACTTCGCGAGCGAGGACCGCGTCATTTTCTGAACCCAACAGCCTTTGGCGCCAGATTGCTTTTATCGGGTCCGACGCCTCGGCCCCCCAAATCGCTTGGTGCTCAAGCGTCAGGTCATCGCCCAAGGCCAGCATTACGAAACCCTGTGACGACGAAGCCCGCGTCAGCAGAGCAACGGCGCGTTCAGGAGACTCGCCTGAAATCAAGTTTGCCACCGCAAAAGCCAAATTTTTTAGCCAGACAAACTGAGCAACGTCCGCGTGATCCAAAATCTCGAGAAGCTCGCTCAGCAATGCCGGAACTTCTCTGACAAGACTCCTGAGTTCTTCGATGCTGATGTTTTGAACCAACAGTTTTGCATCTGACTCCTTGAGTTCCTCGAAAAACGCCTTGGCCACGGCCTTGAGCCTGTTTTGCTTCTCATCGAAGTCATCGTCGGTTCCCAGAACCTCTTTAAGGCTCCGTTGCTTGGGAAAGCGTTCGCCGTCTCGGTCCGTTTCTTCGATAGATAGAAAGGGGAACGGAGCCGGCTCAGATTTGGAAAGCTTCAAATCTGCCGGTGGCGGCTGAATTTCGTGCGTAGCCGCGACCCCACTGCGAAGCCGCTGAACAAAACATTCCACCATTGGCTCTGTAAACGCTTTTCCAAGCCTTTCACTCGCCGCAAACCAAGTCTTCGAGCTAATACGCTTCAGGAGGTCATCGACAGGCATCTCTTCGTGTGCGCATGCCTCAACCAGCAACATTGAACCGAACCAGCCCTCATAGGTCTTTTCATCCACTGAGGCCGCGTTCCAGTTGCTGCGCATGTGCGCTTGCCGAACACTGTCCAGATCATTGTAAGTCGCCAATTCGTAGGCAACAGCGCGCAGCTTTGAAGACGTCCCACGACAACAGGCCAAGATCTGTTCTTCGAGTTCACCGGTAATCGGTGTTTGACCGTAAAGCGCCGCCGCAAGGGCACCATATGCCGCATCTTCGTCGCCTCTTTGAAGAGCGTCCCGAATTGCGGATACTATCTCTTCTGATGGCTGAGGTTTTAGGCTTGGGATGACCGAAAGAAGGTAGTCTGACCCAAGTGCCTTTCCTGTCATGCACCTGAGCTGTTCGCCTGCCGAAATCTGTCCGGCGGCATAGTAAAATGCGAACGCTCGACAAACCCACTGATCTTGATCCGGCAACGTATCGAAGTCGCTGCTCTCTTGAACTCTCTTGACCAAGCTCACTGCCAAGTCAGCATCGACCAAGGGGAGGTGATCCTCGGAGTTCAAAATCACCTGTCGTAAAGGAAAGCCAGTTCTTGTGAGCAGGCCTGCCAGTATGCTTCGAGTTTTTTCAACAGCGGCTTCGGGTTCAAACCGAGCGGCAACAGGAAGAAAGTCCCCGAAACTGTGATCTTCGCCGCTGACCCCCATAGTCTGCCGAATCTTGTTAACGTCGAGCGCAACGAACTGCTGCATGCCTTGATCCATGTCTGATGGTCGCATAGCTTCGGGATTTGCCACTTTGACCTGACGCCATTCGGTTGGCGATGGCGGCTCAAAGTGATGCCAGTCTTTTCGCAATTCGCTGGCTATCACAGAAGCTTCCTGCGCGTCTCTTTCGTCACCGCTGGCATAGAGCATTTGAACAACCGTCCATTGCCCACCTTTCGAAGTGTCCTCAGTGCGCAGTGGTTCAATCGCCTTACGGAAGGCATCTCTTGTCGCGGTGCGATCAATGCGATTGAAAATCGTAAGCTGCGGAAACTCTTTTCGCGCTTTGTAGATATTTTGATCCAGTGCGAACGCCATGCCCATTGCCACAAAGCTTTCTGCGAACGGGACTAGGGAATGACCTGCCAGTAGCCTCAGTGCCAACGATATCAAGTCGTCAGGGTCGCTCGCCACTTCCATCATCTGATCTAAAAGACACTTTTCAAACGCGGAGAGGGTTTCTAATTCTCCATCGATCTCTGCCTTCTTTTTCTCAACGCGTTCTGCGTAGTCTGCATCGCTCTGCCTGTGATAGCGCTTGGCTTGCTCAACGGGGTCTTTGTTGTAGCAGCGAAGCCAGTTATGGATTGCGGTTTCTGCAGCACGCCAGCCCTCATCGGTCGAAGCGACCATGAATGCAGCGTGAACAAGCCAGTCGTGATTTATCCGCCGACCACTTTCGAGACACAGCAGCTTGAGGGTATCGAATAACGCATCCGGTTGATTTTTGATAATCTCGACAAATTCTTCGAAGCGTTGATCGTTCACGTTCTGGAGGTTTGCGAAAGCATCCAGCAGAACCGAAAAAATCGCGGGATCGAAACGGATATCGTCCAAAGCGCATATCAGTAAAGACGCAAAGAGGACGTCAACCGTTCGGTCCATCGCATTGATCGGTTCGATAAGCTGAGTTATCCGGTCGGCCAAATCATGGCTGGCCCGGTGAGCTTGCCACAACTGGTCGATGAGCGTGAAACCCAGCGCAAGGGTCAACCCCTCATCCCGAAGTTCATAAAGGTCGCCGGGCCCCGCAAGCGGCCGATAAAACCGGGTTTCGATCACAGCTGCTGAGTCCGCCTGAAAATTTTGAGGCGGTTTGTTTGACGACGCTTGCACCCGTTCAAGAACCTTTGTTGCGTGGTCGCTTAAGCGGCCTGTTAGTTGCGCAAAGGTCTCATCTTCGTAGTTGTCACGCTGTGATGCACGTAGGTGTTCCATCAACAGCCTGTCTGTGGTCAATCCTTTCCATGCGATGGCATCTCGGTGCGGCAAGGTGGCGTCCGCGACCGCCAGTAACCTCGGGTTCTTGAGTGTTTTCAGGGTTTGTTCGTCAAGCCAGTCGAGGGCGATGCCATAGTGCGTCAAAAGCTTATCGCGTTCCGGGGGCGACCATTCAGGAATCTCGATAGTCTTCGGCTTGAATGTCAATCCGTGGGCGATTGCCTTCCCCCAGAAGTGCGGTCTGACGGTCACGACCATCTTGCCTCCAATTTCCGCCAATCGGGATTGGATGCCATTAAGCAGTTTGTCCCAACGAAAGTTTCGCCGCTGGTTCAGGCCATCGATGACGATCAGCAACGAAGCTACTGACGGCGACGCTCTCCATGCTTTAAGCCGGTGCCTCCATCTAAGCCTAAGCGCATCATCCGCGACTTCGTCAGTTTGTTTGATCAGCAGATCGACCAAGAAATCATCAAGGTCGTGGACAGACACACCGTCAAGCTGCTCCGCACTGATGAAAAGCGCCAAGCCTGTTTCGTCGGAACACAACTGTGCAGCAAGCCATGATTTTCCGTGCCCCTCATCCCCCAATAGGATTACTTCTTTGCCTGTAGCCAGCGCATCCGTGATGTTTTTGCGTAGCTCAGTGCGCATTGGCGGGAAGTTTTTGTCCTTCTGGACGGCAAGCCCTTGTCCGAGCCGCTCCCTAGCGTGACGTGTCGAGCCAAAGGTCTGTTCTCGCCATGCGGCATTCTGATCGACTGCGCGCTTGAACGAGAGCTTCGAGACATTGAGATTTGATTTGAGACGCTGGAGAAGACTTTTGAACTCCGGATGCCCCGAAATGGAAGAGAACGCAGCATTTAGGTCTTCTTTACTTAGTTTTTTCTGCTCGGTTTTCTCGTGGTAATTATCGACAATGAAATCGATGGCCGCACTATCTGCGGCAACCACAGCAATGGCTAGAAGCGGCAGCGGGGCGGCAGTCCAATCCAGAACAAGCGTGGAGATGGCTTGCTTGTCGCCATCATCCTCAATAGCACTTGCGAGCTGCGTACTAATCTCTGTCGTTGCGCCAAGAATCCACAAGCGATCAGCGGCACTGGTCTTCCGGGACAAGTCCGCGATTTTGGTTATTACTTCATTTCGGTGAATATCACCTGAGTATCGCTTGGCCTCAAAGCAAACGGGATCGCTCGGCATTGCGGCGTCGCCATCCATTCCTCCCTGCAAGCCACTTGCCGCAAGGCGAAACGGAATGCCTGTCAAATTGGTCAATACAAGTCGAAGCAGCCCTTCAAATCCATCTGCCCCAGCTGCTTTGAGAGACAATAGTCCGATTTTTACCGTTTCGAGATGTTCTTCGTATTTATTTTCCGCACTATCGACCATGCATTCATTTCCCCAATCGGCGACCCTCTTTGTCGGGCCGTGCCCGGTTACGCCACTGCTCTTGAAACGATAATTGCTGCGTGGGTTGAAGGCCAGTGTTGACCAAGAAAAGGGGCGCAGATCGCGCCCCTGTCTATGCTCGCTGATGGGTTGGGTATGGCTACGCGGGTTGCTTTGGTTTCAAGGCGCGGCGTGCCTCTTTCTCTGCGGCAGACCCCTTCACCCATTGCCACGGGGTGCGCGGTTTCCTCGCCTTGGCCAGTTCGGGGTTCGCCTTGGCGTCGCTTGCGGCGGCGCGCAGGCGTTCGCGGGTCTCGCGCGGGTCGATCTTGAGTTCTTCGCAGATGGCCTTGAGCGTCACGATGTCAGTCATTTTCGATCTCCTAAGTTTCTGATGCAGATCGATAAGACGATGGAAGCGGGCATGTCAGGGATAACCCCAGAACATCTTTAGCTTTTCTCGATCTGCTGCTATGACTGATCTCGACGCGGTAGACGCAGCCGTGTTGGGGCGTGGAAACCCCTCGATAGCTAGGCCGAGCAATCGGCTGAAACCTTGACCCTATGGTCGGGGTGCCTGTGTTATACAACAGGCCCCGGCTAAAGGCACAGGGTCCGTGCTATCGCGGATTTCCAACACCCCGATCACCAGTCAAACGCGAGGGCGCTCGCAGTTCGGGGTTTGGTGGAACTGGCGCTTTCCAATCACGTCGCGTGGATCGACCGTGCAAGCCTGCCTGACCGTGCGGGCGTCTATTTGATCGCACGCGGCGAACCCGGCAACACCGTCTACATCGGTCGGACATGGGGCGCGAAGGGGATACGCCACAGGATACGGACGTTCCACAGGTCTGCGACCACCGGACAGAAAGGCCATGCCGGGGGCGTCACGTTCCACGGCGTGTTCGACGGTGACACGACTGGCCTGTTCGTTTCGGTGCACCTGCCCGACGGGATCGACCCCAAGCCGGAAATCCTGCACCCCTACATCGCCTACGCTGAGCGACGGCTGATCTGGGAGCATGTAGAGACGCATGGCGGCCTGCCGGTGTGCAACTCGGAATGACCTGCAACTAACCCCGAGGATCGAGGGCTAAACGCGCGCGCGGCGGCGTTGTATTGAGCCAGAAGTGCCGGGCGTGCCTCGGGCGTGGTGATCCCGCCGCGAACCCGGCTGGCGCGCTGTGCGCCGCGCTGAGGCGCACTTGATCTGTGCGGGATGGTCGACGTACCGTAGGAACAATCCGCTCGTCAGCGCCACGGAGAGCGCCGCTGAGCGTGCTTCTTGCCACCCTGGACCCGAGGCACATCCTCAGACGGGTACAAGTCCTCTGGAGTACACTTGCTGCCAGCGCGAGTTGGCTCACCACGGCCACGCTCCCGTTGAGCGCCCGCGCCCGGTAGCGCCGCGTAGCGGTCCGCTGAGGGGCAACTCGTTATTTTCGGGGGGAGGACGCCTCAAGGTCGCCAAGTGACGTTCCCGCGCCTGCTCTGAAGCGCTGCGAGGGCAGCACATGTGATCTGGCACGGAAGATGCGATGTCGCGGCGCATCGGGGTGGTTGCCCCATTGGTCCCCCTGGTGGGCGCGGGAATTACCCTGACGGGCGATGGTCCCTGATCTTATTGCGCGTGCATCGAAATCAACCAGCGAGGAAATCGGCGATGACGATACGCGCGACATGGACTTTCAACGGCGAGACCAAGGTCATACTCGGGACCGGGCACCGGCTTTGGTGCTTCATCTTTGGCCCGTTATACTATGTATTCAAGGGCATGTGGCTGTGGGCACTGCTGTCCTTGCTGACGGCCAACGGACTCTGGCTCGGGTTCCCGCTCTATAATCGGTCCATCGTGCTGCGCCACTTTCACCGCAAAGGCTGGGTTCAAGAATGACCGCTAGCGCCTCCGCCCAAGCAGATTGCTACCCGAGTGGAACCCGGCGGGCATTGCCGGAACCCAGCGCCCATGCGGACCACATGAAAAGACTCGACAATTTGGCTCCGGCTCGATTCCGCAAGACTGATACATAGTCAACGGGTCGGTCCGAGGGGTTCCGAGCGGCGCTGTCACAGGGCGACCACAAGGGGGATGGGGGGAGGCGTTTTTTTATCGGCGCACGCCCCACGGACGGACAAGGGGTCATGCATACTGCCAAGGTTTTCAGCCCCTAGCCGCCGCCCATCGCGTCAGTTGATCTTGGCGCGGGGGATGACGTTGAACGGCAGTTTTCGCTTCCGTCGCAACTCCTGATATCTCTCGATGTGCGCCATGATCGTGAGCGCATGCTTGAACGCGAGATCGGTCCGTGAGCAACTTTCAAAGCCATGAACTGATGCATAGAGGCCAGTGAGTTCCAGCAAGGCCTCTACAACATCGGTATTGGTGAGCGCAGTGTCTTTGGTTCCATCGATTTCGCCGCAGTCCAGAATTGCATTGTTGATACTAGCTTTTAGGCGGCTCTGCATTTTTTCATGTTTGGTCATTTTTTCGGATTTCCTTCGTATCTACTTTGCGCCGCACCTCCGAAATGAAAGCGCGCGTCGCTTTTGGGGGAAAATCACTTGCTCAAAAATTCCACACATGTGCGAATTGTGAGCAAGTGAACTTGGTGCATTGATTAGGGCAGCGCCCAAACCGACGCTTTACCGTCTTTCGACTTAACGATACCGAGCGTGTCTCCGGCACGGCGAAGTGTTGCCATGGTGATCCCATTTGCGTCGGCCATTCCATCCAGCACCTTCTTCCTGACAGGCCCTTTGCGCAGAACACTTTCCAACCACGCTGTTGCCGTGTCCCTCTCCTTTGAGGGCCGTCCACGCTCCGCCTCTGGCGGTGCCAGCAACTCAGCGGCAGTCAGCTCTTTGTCGCACGGGTGCCAAACTATTTTGGGGTGCGTGCGAGGCCCCTCGCTTTGCATTTCGAAGACAATCGCCGGGCCAGTTTCGGAATAGTTCGACTTCGCATGGACGATGGCGCGTCTGCGTGAATCATCAGGATGCGGCGCAAGGATCAGCCCAGAACGCACCCGAGCGGATATCGCAATCGACCCAATTCCTTGGTGCATTACGTGGTCCGCCCGCGCCTTGCGCAAATGCCGCACAATCAAGATCGCGGTGTCGAAGTCTCGCGCCAATTGATCCAGCTCCATCATAAAATGCATGGTCTCGGCGGCGTTGTTCCCGTTGGCACCTTCCTGCATGAACGCAATGATCGGATCTATGATGACTAGGGCCGGGGTGTTGGCCGTCAGTTCGCGCCGGACAAGTGCAAGACCGCGCTCATCAAGTGTGAACAGCTCATCCTGATATCGTACCTTCGACACGTCTGCTCCGGCCTTCATTAACCTGGGTTTCAGAACCCTAGAAGGGTCGTCCTCAGCTGACATGAACAACACCGTTCCTTGTTCGATTTCATCGACGAAGGGTGGCGGTTCGCCGGTCGTGACCGCTGCCGCGACGGCACATGTAAATGTGGATTTCCCTTGACCCATATTACCATCAAGAACAGTGATCGCGCCCTTGACGATGTAAGGATAGGCAAGGAATTGCGGCTCAGATTCCTCGACTTCGCCGAGCCAGCCGAAGGCATTTTCGTGTCCAGCGTCGTATCGGGCAACACTTGATGCGATCCCTTCCACTTCATCAACGTCGAGTGGCGGGCTACAAGCCGCCGCATTGATCGCCTGCAACGCGCCGGCAATGGCGGTCTCGGTCAGACCGCGAAACCTGAGTGAACCCGCGATCTTGGTCAGTTCGTTGTTCCGGCCCCCAGCCTTGAATGCGGCACCCGCGTCGAACCGGGCGGTGCGTGTCCCGGTGACGGCCAAGGACTGAACGAAGTCAGCGGGTAACGTCGCAACAGGGGTTTTCCCGCGCCGAACTCGATACCGACGACCGCATTTGTGCATGCTGGGTGCTCCGACAAGGTACCCGCTGGCGTTGTCCTTGATATCGATGCCGGGAAGATGCGCCTTCTTCTTGGGCAGCGCCACCGTGGCGCGGAAATAGTAGTGTGTCCCGCGACCGGTGCGGACTGACAGGGTGGGCGGCAGGTTCAGCTTCTTGAAGGTTTCGGCCCCCTTCGGGCCGTCAACATCGAGCACAACCAGCCCCGGTGAAAGGATCACGCCGAAGTTTGCCCGAGAGTACTTCTTGAACGCGCGGCGGATTTTGGCCGCGCTACTTGTGGCGCTATGCTGCCCCTTTGGAAACAACTCCGCGACAGGGTGCTTGCCCGAGCTTTTGCAATCGGCCCTGCCGCACGTGCATTGGCCGTCATCGTCAATGCCATGCAGGACGACAATTTTGCCGCCTTTCCGCGCCCAAGCGAGCGCGGCTTTGACAACCGAGGACGACAACATGTCACCCTCGAAGCGAAATGCTTTCCGCATCTCAGTTCTCCTTGTCTAGGTGATCAGTAGTCGGCGTAATGTGTGCGGGCGCGTTCTTCGGCACGCTCTGCAAGCCAGTCCTCGATCTCGGACATGAGCCACGCAACGGTCGTACCGCCAATTCTCAACCGGCGTGGAAAACGTCCCCGCGCCTCGAGTCTCAATAACGTTGTGTTGCTCAGTGTGATGCCCATGCGCTTCAGGTCAGCGCGCGTGACCAGCCTCTTGTTCGGCGCGTCGTGTTGGGTGATCGGTCTGTTTGCATCTTGGTTCATGTCGGCCTCCTTCGTCACAGAGGCCTTCCATTTATTGCAATTATTGCCACTACGCTTCGTATTTATCTCGGCCTATTTTGTCCCATCTCGACGCCGAGTCTTCCGAGTAATTCAATTATCTGTTCAATGATCTGTAGACCCTCGTGCATTCCTTCCTCGATTTGTTCGATTTCAAGAAGGTCTCCGAGTGATAAAGTCTGGTTGTCGAGCTTTCTCTTAATTCTCCGATAGGCGGCTTCATAGGAGTGCTTGGCCCCTTCGCCCAAATCGGCATTCTCAATGACTTCCATGATAGCGGCCCGCTGGCTTTTAACTTTCGGTGTATCAGGCGCTTCCCTATCGAAAGCTTCGCCTTTCAAACGCGATGCGGCCGCCTGAAGGTCGTGCATGAGGGATGGCCAATGGCCCGATAGCTGGGCCTGCGCGATCAAAAACAGCGCCTTGTCATCGTCCATTGTGGCGCGTCCTAGGCCGGGATTATCTCCAAACAAGGCGGCGTTGGCCTGCTTGAGCCGTTCGTCATTGGTTTCGCCGGGTTTGCTTGGCGCGTGTGCTGCGATGATCCTCGGCAGCAGGATATCTACGAGGCGTGTTCTCGTTTGCGAGGCTGCGTCATCGTGGTCGTTCCCTGACAAGACGCTTCCTCCCTCTTGGCGAGCATTGATCCCAAATGCTGGTTCCACTTGCCCAATGCCTCGCGTTTTTCGTCCGCATATGAATAGACATTGTAGATAGCGGCCACGCCTGAGACCACACCCGTTTTGTGGTTGAGCAGTGCTTCGGTGACGGGTTGGGGAACGCCCAGCATCGCCATGTTGGTGGACATCGTGCGGCGCAGGTCGTGAATGATCCACGGCTCCGTGCCGTCGGGCAATGCCTTGTCGAGCCGTTCCTTCACGCGACCGAAGCCCGACGCGGGCGACTTGCCGGTGGTGGTGAACACGTAGTCCGAATTGAAGAACCTCGGCGTCTTGCGCAGAACCTCAAGCATCGCGTCAGTGATCGGCACCGTATGCTGCTTGCCGTTTTTGGCGCGCTGCGAAGGCAGGGTCCAAAGTCGTTTTTCGAGGTCGAGTTCCGACCAGCGCATTTCAGCGACCTCGGCGCGTCTCTGGCCGCTGAGTATCAAGAGCTTCATGCAATCCCCGAAAGGATAGCCTTCGTCGCCGCAGACCGCCCACAGCGCGCCCAGCTCATCGTCGGTCAGTACGCGCTCGCGCGGCTGTTCCTTGGCCCGTGGTTTCATCCCGGAAATGGGGGAGGCATCCATAATCCCGCTTTCAACACACCAGCTCATGAGATGCTTGAGGTGGGCCAGCGCACGGTTCGCGCTGACCGGCGCGGATTTGCCGATCACGTCGCAGGCTTGCACGACATCAGCGCGCTTGATCTCGTCGATCTGTTTGCCATGCAAGATGGTGAATTTCGCCAGCAGGGCTTCCTTGCGTTTCCAGTCGCGGTTGTGAACCTTGGCGTGCTTCTCGATGTAATCAGGGATCACGTCGCCCAGCGTGGGCTTGGTTTCGACCTCAATGCCCGTGCGATCCTCGAACCGGCCCGTCTCGATTTCGTAGAGCACCTGCCGCACTCGTTCGCGCGTCTCGGCCAGCGACAGGACGGGGAACCGCCCGATGGTCAGTCGCCGCATTTTGCCGTTGATGCGCTTATGCAGGCAGAACGTCTTGGTGCCCGAGGTGCTGATGCGCAGGACAAGACCCGCCATCAACTCGTCCCGAAAATCGAGGCGCTTGGACGGATCAGGCTTTTGCCCTTCGATGAACTTGGTGGTGAGTTTGCGTTTCATAAGCCCAGGATAAGATGGGCGGACGAGCCACGTCAGGGACAATCCTAGATGCGTTGAGGCGAGATGGCACGCTCTGCACTAGCGGTCTGGTGAGCTTTGTGCTTTTGGACGACTTCAAGCGTTGGTTGACTTCGTGTCTATATGCACGACATTCTTCGGTTGCGTTTCAGAGCACAAGGTAGCGCCTGACGCCGTGTTTCATGTCTGCCAACAACAACCGGCACCAGATCGAGTAGTCTGGGGAAGGCCGAGGCAATTTTGCACTGGAGAGTGTGATGCCATCTTTGGACCAATCGAATTTGCCAGTGGGCGATCAAAATCACCTGCTTGAAGTCTACGAAAACGAAATCGAAGTTGAATATCGAGGTGAGCGGTACCTCGTTCGCGATAACGGCGCGGTTTACCGCTTCAATGAATATCGAAAGCGCGCCCGCCCACTGGACAAAACTTGGACTTTCGGACGCCAAAACCAGACAACCGGTTATCAGTATCTGTCGGGTGTCCCTGTTCACCGCATTGTTTGCTCTGCATTTCACGGCGAGCCGCCCACACATCAGCATGTGGTGGACCACATCGACACCAACCGAGCGAACAATCGACCAGAGAACTTGCGATGGCTGACGAGATTAGAAAACGCCCTGTTGAATGAGATCACCGCGCGACGCATTGAACTGGTCTACGGTTCAATCGAGGCTTTCCTAGCTGATCCGTCAAAGATCCAAAGTGAAGCTTCATATCCAGACGTATCGTGGATGCGAACCGTATCGAAAGACGAGGCCGCCAAGACAAAGTCACGCTTCGAAGCATGGGCACAAAGCGGTTCGGTTCCCAGCGGAGGTGCAATTGGTGAGTGGCTATACGGCACCGCAGAACGTGCAGATTTCGAGCCCGACCCAGAAGAGTACGAGTCTCTCACTTCATCAGTCATCCAAGTTCGCTGGCGGGTCCCAACGGAGTTTCCCGAATGCCCAATGGAAGTGACCGACGATGCGCTGGAGCGCTATGCCGAGAACCTGGTTTTTGGTAAAGTTTTCGCGCGAAACGACATCTATCAAAGCTTGGTAGTACAGCGGTCTCTTGTCGAAGATGCCTTGATCGTCTTGACCCACAATCCCGGCCCCAATGCGATCAAAGATTGGGCTGTCGCTCAGATTTCGGTTCGTGGCGAGTTTTTCTACCACCGAAGCGAGCATCAGTATTTCTCGCTGCAAGGAGCGCTAAAGACGTTTTGCGAACTGACCGGGGACAGTTATGAAGACTGCATGGATGACTACTGTTAATAGCCGTTTTGTCGTTGATGCATCTAACAGTTCTCAAGCGGCCACGTGCTATGCAGAGCAATCAGAACATTGATCGAAGACGGCGACATTAATCTACTGCGGGGCGATCTCGTCGATTGGCTGTACTGGATATCCAGAAACAAGATCCCCTGTAGATGGATCAAACAAAGGGTTCACGACGACGGCGGTGTCATTTCCCGCACACCAATTCATGAAATTGTCGAACTCGGTATCGGTAGCGAGGATCGGTAGCTCGTAATCCTCAGCGACCAGCCCAATATCCTCCCAGTTCCCTAGATGGGCTGCAAGATTCATAGGGTCAGAAAGTAGGAAGATTGTATTCTCTACTGAAAACACCTCACCGGTATCTAAGCTTCTAAGGTAAAACAGAGGTGCATACCATTGACCGGGCCGCGAGTACCTTGCTGAAAACCTAGTGTCGAACCTTCTGTGCCGAGCATTTTCAACCGGGATGATCGTCTCTTTCGCTCCAAACAATTCAAGCAACTTCGACCTAGGCCCAAAACCTTTTGATTGATCTGTGTAACAAAATGGATCCCCCTGCGTGCGGGCATCTTCAAACATCTGACCAAGTTGAGCGCAAAACGCTTTCGCACCGTCTAGATCAAATCTATGAACTCCATTTCGTTTTGTGACGATTTCACGACCACCGCCCACCAGAGATATTTCCACAACGTAGTCACCGGGAGGTCCTTCAAGCTTACCTCCGCTCCAAGCGATGACGGGTTTGTTCCCACCTGCCAAGGTGTCAGCGTTATGAAAAACCATCTGCCCACCGTCAATTGCCCGATACCAAGCCTCGACGTCAAAGTTCACCAGCTCGTCATGAGAAGAGAAGAACTCATTCTGAATGAGTCCCAAAACTCTGCTGGAAGGTTCAAGGCACGCGTCATGGCAAGTTCCAACCGTTGGTTCTTCCATCGGCTCAAGTTCTACTATCTGTGTGTTATTAGTTGAAACCGCCTTTCCGCAGATTACGCATTTCAGGGGGGTCGGGTTGTTTTCAAACGCTTGTTCTAGCCGCTGTGCGTGAATTTTTGCGCAAGGTCCTTCTTCGAAATCTTCGTCAGAGTTTATTGGGCAGAAATGAACTTCACGGTCACCAATCAAGTTGGGCCGTTTCTCCAACATTCGCAAAAGCCCATCGTATGTAGCTGAACGAAGTAGTAGTTTCGCTTCAGATCCATCTCCGAATGTTACTACTTGATCAGAAAAACGAAGACGCTCGTTGCAATCTTCATCAAACCTGTAAGTCTCAACTACGGCTAGACCTTTGGGGAGCGGTCCGCGCGCCGCAGGTAGATCACACAAAAACACGTCACGACCGGCTCTAAGCCCATCGCCTCTTTTTTCTATCTTAAAGAAACTATGAAATATCTCTTCTTTGGTTTCTTCGGGTGAAGAAAGGTACTTTTCGTATTGTTCGACAAGGTTTTCCGAAGATAGCGTTCGCCGGTTCTTTGAGTGGCCGACACAGTCAGAGATAATCTTCCCCCACACAGCTTCCGCTGCGATACATCCTTTGGCGTTCAAATTCAGGATAACTGCATGTTCCAAAGGATCAGACATCTCTATGTCCAGAACTACCACTGACATTTTCCGTATTAGTTCGTCGGCTGCTTCTTCGGAGTAGGCTTTCCCACTGTCTGCGCTGATGTCGCGAATTGCTGATCTTACTTGGGTAATGATTTCCCTTAGTGCCTTGGGCTGATCTCGAAAAAAAGCCACATTGGAAGCCGTGTGGAAGGCGTTCAATGCGGCCCTGAGATCATTGATGACCTTTTTTGAAGCGCGACTACTAGTAACGAGAAGAAGTTTGGCGCCAGCTTGGGTTTCTTGGTTGCAAAACTGCTCCAATACACTGCGCAGTTCGCCGCCAGCATTTATCGAGTACGAAATTGTCGCCTTCGCTTGTATGTAAACAGCTGACCCGTCGGAGAAGACGGCATTGATGTCATCAACAGCTTCTGTTGTCTCAAAGCTCAAGTATTGGAAGGTTTCATCGCCCAAGATTGCGGAGGGAGTGGTGCAAAGCCTACTCGCAATCAAATACGCACCAACGCGCGCTTGAAAATTCGCACCAGATGAAACCGATGCTCCCGCTCCAGATCTTGCTCGCATATGTGCCTCGAAATAGTTGTTTTGTATGATTTCAAAGTGTTTCGACAAACGGCGAAAACTTACAATCTTCTCCATCAATGTAGTGCCAGACCAAACAACCATGACAACATGAAGTCAACGCCAGCTATTGTCGGAGAGCGCTCGCCTGGCCAGCTTCATTGGGGTATCGCTGGGGTAGCAAGTGCGGTGTGCTTGAATGCTTCGGTGTGAAATGGGCTGGGACGATCTGCCATGCGCAAAGGTCAAAGTTTTCAATCGCGTACATTACGGGTTGGGCGCCCTTGAGACAGGCCGCGCGGACGACAAGGCTAATTGAAAATCCTCGTGTCGGTGGTTCGATTCCGCCCCCGGGCACCACTTGTATCCTCCATAGCAACCATACTGTGTGTGGCGCGCCGCTACCTTTGGGACTGTTTAAGAACAGCTTTGAGACTCAAAATCTGAATGACTAACGGCTGGGAGCGGGTCGAAGCCCGCTCCGAACCTTTGACTTCCATCAAATATCGAAGTTCGAGATCAGCAACTCGCCGCGTTTGCCCCGCGCATCGGCCTTCTTCGAGATCGTATAGCTGACATCGACCTCGCAGCCCCGGTAGGGCGGATCGAGATAGAAGAGCGTGTCCTGCTCATCGTAGCGCCGGATGAGATCAGACCAGTCCAGGCATTCGATGACGACGCCAGCGAGGTGGGTATGCGTTCGCGCGCGCTCCACCGAGGTTATCCGCATGTTTGCAAGTTGAAGGTCTGGCGTGATCGACAATCGCGGCACAGATCGGATGTGTAGAGCATGATAATACCATCACGCTCTGCTTTAGCTCTCGATAACGAAAGGACAGATTATGAAGCTATCAGATGCAAAAGTGAGGAACGCTAAACCTGGGCCCGTCGTGCAGCGGTTTTCAGACGGCCACGGACTCTTCTTGAAAGTGAAGACGAACGGAACGAAGACAGCCAACTGGAACTACAGGCACGACGGCAAGCAGAAGACAGCAAGCTACGGTGTTTATCCAGAGGTCAGCCTGGCTCAAGCCCGTGAAAAACACATGGAAGCGCGCAAGCTTCTGAAGAGTGGTATCAATCCGGTCCATCATGCGCGCGAGATGAAGAAAGCGGATGGTGCCGTTCTCACAGCTCGATCAAAGACGGACGATGCTACATTCGAAGTTCTCCGCTTATCCTTTCAAGCAAAGTGGACGCGAGAAAAGGCGTCGCACAATCCCGCATGACTACGGACCTCGCCCTGCAAGCCTTGCTGATGGTCGTCTGGCGGCGCAAGCCAACCGACAGGGTCACAGTGCATTCCGATCAGGGTTCTCAGTTCACCAGCCGGGAGTGGCAGACGTTCCTTCGCCAGCACAACCTGGAACCCAGCATGAGCCGGCGCGGGAACTGCCACGACAATGCCGTAGCAGAAAGCTTCTTCCAGCTGCTGAAGCGGGAGCGGATCAGACGGCGGACATATCCGACCCGAGACGACGCGCGGCGAGACGTGTTCGAATACATCGAGATGTTCTACAACCCGAAGCGCAAACACACGAACAACGGCATGCTGTCGCCCGTTGACTTCGAGACCAGACAGCAGAAACTGGAACAGGCAGGTGTCTAGGAAACTAGGGGCACCTCACAAACGCCCTTGTGCCTCAGAGCAATTCAGTGCCGCTTGCCGCACCGCTTCAACTTCCAGAGGGCGGCGCACGGCGTGGGTCCGCAGCAGGCTTCCAGCTTCAACGTCAGAGGCAGGTGGATTGCATTGGTCGAAACCTCAGCCGCCAGACGTGTTCCTGCTTTTTATTGCGAACAACGATGCCCATATTTTGCCAGCTGGTCAGGGCTTCGCGAACCTTGGCCCGTCCAATCCCAAGCCGCCGCGCAATCTCAACCTCGGGGGGCAGGCGGTCGCCTACCTTCAGGCCTTCGGCTTCGATCATCATGGAAAGTGCATCTAAGACATCGCGGCTGGTGCCCCCGAAGGGTAATGCCTTCAGCGAACTTCCAATGCCTTCACTCTGCGTCTCGTGCTGAAAGTTTGTTGCCACTTGCGATGGCTCCGGATCATATTGCGTTCAATATCTATCGTTAATGTCGGACAAAATGAACTATAACGTCGGACATTATGTGCTTGCCGCATGATTTTCGCCAGGTAAACCGAATATTATCTTATTGCTTTCATGCGCTTGATAGGAGTTTGGCATCCTGATCTCAGCGCCCCCAAGACTGGCTCCGACCGGCTCGTATCAGCAGCTGCAGCATAGTAAAGAATGTACCGCAGCATCGAAGAAAGGGCGTATTGGCGAACATAGATAAGGGTAACGACAACACGACTGTTCAGACGGATCGCTTGATCGGTTTAGAGCGCGATAGGGTCAATGAGCTCCTTGCGGCGCTTTTCCCGATGCCGCAAATTTGTTGAATCTAACTGAGCCGAACCGCCTCAAGGAACCTCATGCAAAAAACCAGCTAGACCCTCAGAAAATCTTCTATGATAGAATGGAACAACGCAGGTTTTTCCAGATGAACTGCATGAGCGGTTCCGGGTACGACGGAAAGTTGCACATCGGGAATGTTTGTCCAAAGACTTTCCACCTGCGGCCAGCGATATGATTTATCTGAATCGCCCCAGATCACCAAGGTGGGCATGGTCAGCTTATCCAAGGCGTTGCGACCGTCCCAATTGGCCATCGCCTCAAGAGCGGCCATGGCGGCCTGAGCGTTGGCCTGAGCGCCGATTTTTGTCAACAGCGGATAGCCAGGTGCTGCCTTTTCAGCCTTGAACCACGTGGCCCCGATCCGTGCGATGGTCTTGGCGACCCCGTCGCTTTGCAGCCGCTCGCGCGAGACGGTGATCGGTTCAAACCGGTCCGGCATCAGGCCCAGCGGGCCGGTTCCGTAAAGCACCAGTTTTTGTACTGCATCCGGGCGAAGGGCGGCCATTTCCTGGGCGATCATCCCGCCCATGGAATGGCCCATCAACGTGAATTCGGTCACGTCCAGATGATCCATCAACTCCAGCACCGACAACGCCATGCCGTTGATGGTTTCACACCCTTCCAGATGACCGGCATCGCCAAAACCGGGAAGGTTGGGGGCGATGACATCAAAGCCTGTGCCAAAGGCTTTGATTTCGCTTTCCCACTGGTCTGCACCGCCAAGATAGCCGTGCACCAGCACCATGACCGGACCGGACCCGGCGCGAAGATAAGGCAGGACCGACATCAGCGCATCTGCTCCGGCAGCCACAGGGCCACATCAGGGGCTACAATCAGGATGGTGATCAGCAGGATCATGGCGGCGATGAAGGGCAGGCAGCCCATGATGACATCACCAATGGTGACCTGTTCCCGGCCGATCGCCTGTATGACGTAGAGGTTCAGACCGACAGGGGGCGTGAGCACCGCAATCTCCATTGTGATGGTATAAACAACGCCAAACCAGATCAGGTCAAAGCCCGCCGCATTCATCAGCGGATAGATCGTCGGCAGGGTGATGAAGGTCATCGAAACCGGTTCTAGGAACATGCCGAGGATGATGTAGAATACCAGAACAATGGCCAGCACCGTGTAGGGTGACAGTTCAAACGACAAGAACAGTTCGGTGAATTGTTGCGGTACGCGGTAATAGGTCAGCACAAAGCCAAACAGCACACCGGCGGACAACAGCAGGCCCAGATATCCCATCGTGCGCATGGTGGCAAAAATGGAATCTTTGAACCCTTTCCAGGTCAGCCCGCCGACCCAGAAGGCCAGAATAACCGTCAGCAATGCGGCCACGGCGGCGGCCTCAGTTGGTGTGGCGATGCCGGCATAGATGGCGACGGTGATCACAAGACCAATCAGAACCACGGGGCCCACGGTGCTGATGATCATCATCATCGGCATTTTTGTGGCGTCTTCGCTGCTGGGAATATCCTGCGGCTTCAAAATACCCCAGACCAGCACCACAACCACAAAGCTGGAGACAAGGATCAGGCCCGGGATGACACCTGCGATAAACAGATCGCCGATGCTCTGATCGGTTACAATGCCGTAGAAAAGCAGGATCAGGCTGGGCGGGATCAGCACGGAAAGCGTCCCCCCGGCGGCCAGAACACCGCTGGACAGGCGTTTGCCATAGCCAAGGCGCAGCATCTCCGGCAGGGCAACGCCCCCAATGGTCAGCGCGCCCACCATCGACGATCCACAAACCGCACCAAACCCGGCACTTGCCCCGATCGACCCATAGGCGGCAGACCCTTTGATTCGCACACCCTGGTGCAGGAACTGATAAAGGTTTGGGCCGATATTCGACTTGCCGATCAGCTCGCCCAGAAACACGAACAGCGGCACTGCCAGCAGGATATAGTCGATCCAGACCCCCCACAGCTTGAGCTCGGACGAGACAATGGACGTCTCCCACCCCTGGATCTGCCAAAGAAAAGGCAGGGACGCGGCGGCAAGGGCAAAGGGGATCGGCAGTCCAATTGAAATGAACAACATCAACAGGCCAAGCAGGCCAAGGCCAACAACATACCACTCCATTAGAGTTCTCCTGACGGGGCCGGGTTGCGGATCAGGCGGATCAGACGCAAGGCGGCGTAGAATGAGAATAGAACCAGCGCCAGCGCGCCGGGGGCCCAGAACAGGTAACGGGGCCAGTGCAGAATTTCTGATGCGACACCGGAGTTGAACGACCGGATCGTCGCGCTGACACCCGCATAGGCAAAAAAGCTGCCGACCGCCAACATCAGGATGTGATTGATGATGTCAAACAGGCGGCGCAGGCTTGGGCGCAGCTGGTCCGTGATCATCGTCACTTTGGGAAATGCGTCTTCGCGCAGGGCATAGGCCAGCCCGGCAAAGGCCACGGGAAACAGCAAAAGGGCGGTGGCTTCTGTGACCATGCGGTCAGGCTTGCCAAGCCCATAGCGTACAAACACACCATAAGAAATCCAGAGCATCTGGATCAGCACCACAACCGCACCGGCGCCAGCAAGCCATACAACCGCGCGTTCGATACGGCGGATCAGGTGATCAATTCCGTCATCCATGACAGACCTCAGATTTTTGAAAGAAGGGTCGGTGGCCCTGGAACGCAAGGGCCACCGATGAAAGCCACGGGTCAGGGAGCATGGCTTTCAAGAAGGGCGCGAACGCTGTCGGCCATTTCCATGCCGCAGGCCTCGTTCACCGTTTCGTCCCATTGGGGTTTCACGCTGGCAATCAGGCTTGCACGCTGTTCATCCGAAATGGACACGGCAGCACCGCCACCTTGCATCACGGCATTGCCGACCTGCTGATCCACCCAGGCTTCATAGCGCGGCTGTAACCAGGCTTCGGTCTCGGCGGCCGCGGCCGTCAGGGCCGCCTGTTCGTCGGCGGTCAGTGCATCGAACTTGGATTTGTTCATCATGTACTGAATGTTGCCATAGAACAGGTTGGCGTTGACCATATAGGGCATGACGGTCCAGAGCTTCCACGAGCTGTAGGTCGCAACGCCCATATTGATGCCGTCAACCACACCGCGTTCCGCCGATTGGAACACCTCTTTCGGGGCCACAAACACCGGCTCTCCGCCCCAGCTTTCGATCATCATGCTAACCAGCGGCCCGATCGAGCGCACCAGCTTGCCATCCAACTTGCCAATGTCTTCAATCGGTTCTTCGAACCACCATTCCTGATCGTAGGAATAGTTTGAATTGAACAGCGGCACCAGTCCGGCATTGGCGGCTTCGTTCTTGATCAGCTCCGCATATGCGGCATCCAGACCGGTTTGGTCTTCCAGGCTGACCTCAGCCGGGTAAAGCGACGTGACCGCATAGCAGGGCAGACGGTTGTCGGCATTGATCCAGCTGATGTCCGACACGCCACCCTGTACGGAATCAACCCCTTCGGACCAGCCGTGAAGCGTGCCCGACGGGAACACTTCAACCTTGACCGAACCGCCGGTTTTTTCTGCCACGAGATCTGCGAAATGCGTGAAGCCTTCATAGCGAATATCGGATTCGTTAACATAGGTGCTCAGACGCAGCGTGGTCTCAGCAGAGGCGACGCCAGCTGACAGACCCGCCGCCAAAGCAACAGCCATGGCCGTCGTCGATTTGATAGAAAAGTTCATATATTCCTCCCATTAAGCGGGTTTATCTGGCGGATCTCCTCACCGCCATGCCCTTGGCCCCCATCCCTGTGACACATGTGTTCGGTCTGGGTCGACCTGTCTCAAACGCTAGGCGAAAGGGCGCGATCAATGCCAACTCAAATGCGTCATTAAACTATGCAGTTATTGCATAACCATTCGTTTCCAGTAAGTTATATTTGATTCGGAGGGCGAAAATTGGACGTAAACTGGCTTCAGGACTTCATTTGTCTGGCGCGCGTCTTGAATTTTACCCGTGCCGCAGAGGAACGCAACATCACCCAATCTGCGTTCAGTCGCCGGATCAAATCGCTGGAAAACTGGCTGGGGGTGCCGTTGATCAAACGCTCCAGCTATCCGGTGCAATTGTCCGAAGCCGGGCAGCAATTTCTGCCGGTCGCGCAAGAGGCAATTGCCAATCTGACGGACATTCGCCAGACCCTGCGCGCGCAAGAACAGGGCCGCACTGCCTTTCAACGCTTTGCCGTCCTGCACACAATCTCGGTCAACTACTTGTCGCACCGTATTGCTGAATTTGAAGATCGCATTCCAAACCTGCGCGTGCGGATTTACTCGGACAATCTCAGCACCTGTTGCCAGCTCCTGTCGGACGGGACCTGTGATTTTCTGCTCTATTACCGGCACAAGGACGTGCAGCCGGTTTTTGAAGAACGGCATTTTGCGCGCAAGGATATCGGCACGGAACAGATGATCCCGGTGGCCCAAACCAACGCTGCCCGCGAAGGCGGGTGGGATCTGGACCATCCCGGGCGGCTGCAGATCCCGTATCTTGGCTATGACCCCAGCAGTTTCCTCGGATCCGTGGTTGATCAAATCATGGGCACCCGCTCGCCCCCTCTTGAGCTGCGATACATGGATGCGCTGACCGAGGCGATCAAACGGCGCATGTTGTCGGGCAGCGGGGTTGCCTGGCTGCCCGAAAGCGTGGTGTCAGAGGAGCTGGCCGCGGGTCAGGTGACGCAGGTTGGCGGGGAAAACTGGCAGGCCACGCTGACCCTGTCCTTGTTCTGCTCGCTTGAGCGTCTGGACAAAACCGGCGAGCAGGTCTGGAATGCGCTATAGCCCCACAGAGGGCTCAGGAATATTTGTCAGATCAGACCAGATTTGCGTGTTTCCCTCGCCCTGTTGATCAGAGAGGCGGATCAGCATGATGCCCAGATCCTGATGCGGCAGGTCATGTAACCGCCGCAGCCGCCCATCGGTTAAATGCCGTTTGACCAGGGTCAGCGGCAGCCATGCCACCCCTATGCCATCCAGCGCGTATTCACAGGCGGCAAGGGTCAGTGCGGTTTCCGCCTTTGGGGACAACATTACCCCTTGAGGTAACAAAGGCAAAATGCTCTGGCTAAGCAGGCGCCCCAGGAAAACATCAGGGGGATATGAGATGAACGGGATCTCAGGGTTTTCGGCGTGGAACGCAAGTTCAGGGGACGCCACCGGCACCAATGTATCGCCGCCCAGCCGCCGCATTTCAAATGCCTGCGGCACCGCAGGGCCGGGGGCCTCAGGGTGTTCATATGTCATTGCGAAATCGGCCTCGCCGGACAAAAGCAGCATCAGGCAATTGTCCCGGTTTCCGGATCGTACCCGCACGGAAATGTCCTGCGATTGGGTCAGTTGCCGCACCACCCATGGCGAGATTGTGGTGGTGATGGCGTGCTGGCAGACAAAAGTCACATCCCGCTTTGCGCCATCTGCAGCCGCTTTCAGGTCGTGTTGCAGGCGACGCAGCCGCGCGCCAAGCTCTCGCAATTCAGGTTCCATGGCCTGCACGCCGGGCAGGATGGTGACCGGCTTGCAGGACCGGTCAAACAGGGGCACACCGATCCGCTCTTCGATCAGCCGCACCCGCCGCGTGAACGCCGATTGGGTCAGAAACCGCCGCTCTGCCGCCCGTGTCAGGGACCCCGTGTCGATCACCGCCAAGATGTCATCAATCCAATCCAACTGCATGAGGTCACCATAGCGACACGCCCATATTATGCAAGATGTGCATGTTGGAGTGCATATTTCGAATTAGATTAGCGGGATTGACCACCATAAGATGCGAGAAAACCAACTTAGGAGTTTTTCGATGCATCTCGCCCGTTACCCCCGCCGCTTCATCGCCCACCTGCCCACCCCGCTTGAGCGACTGGACCGTCTGACCGCAGAGCTCGGCGGCCCGGAAATCTGGATCAAACGTGACGATTGCACCGGCCTGTCCACCGGCGGAAACAAGACCCGCAAGCTGGAATTCCTGATGGCCGAGGCCGAGTTGCAGGGCGCAGAGATGGTGATGACCCAGGGCGCAACCCAATCGAACCACGCGCGCCAAACGGCTGCTTTTGCGGCGAAACTGGGCATGGAGTGCCACATCCTTTTGGAAGATCGCACCGGATCCGACAACCACAACTACAATTACAACGGCAACGTTCTTCTGGACCATCTGCATGGCGCCACCACCGAAAAGCGCCCCGGTGGTCTGGACATGAATGCCGAGATGGAAGCGGTCGCCGACAAGCTGCGCGCAGATGGCAAAAAAGTGTACACCATCCCCGGGGGCGGGTCGAACCCGACCGGTGCGCTGGGCTATGTGAACTGCGCGTTTGAGATGCTGGCGCAGGCCAATGATCGCGGCCTGAAGCTCGACCACATCGTGCACGCCACCGGCAGCGCCGGCACGCAGGCGGGTCTGATCGTGGGTCTGAAAGCGATGAACGCGCAGATCCCTCTTCTGGGGATCGGTGTGCGGGCGCCCAAACCGAAACAGGAAGAAAACGTCTATAACCTGGCCTGTGCCACCGCCGAGAAGCTGGGCTGTGCGGGTGTCGTGCAGCGCGAAGATGTGGTGGCCAACACCGATTACGTCGGCGAAGGTTATGGCATCCCGACCGACAGCGGCATCGAGGCGATCCAGATGTTTGCCGAGCTGGAATCGATCCTGCTCGATCCGGTCTATTCCGCCAAAGGGGCCGCGGGTTTCATTGATCTGATCCGCAAGGGTCACTTCAAAAAAGGTGAACGTGTCGTCTTCCTGCACACCGGCGGTTCGGCCGCGCTCTTTGGCTATGACGGTGCTTTTGATCACAGCAAACGCTGGGTCGGCTGACGCCAGACAGTATCAGGTGCGCGTGATCTGGCACAGATTGCGCGCGCCAATTTCACATTTCCGCAGTCAGGAGCGAACCATGGTGTCGCTGATCAGGTCCCGCTGGGACACCCACTTTGGTGGCATTCTTTTGGTGTGCGTCATCGCCGCCGCTGCGACCTTTCTATCCGAACATTACGGTGCGCCTGCGATGCTTTTTGCATTGTTGATCGGCATGGCGTTTCACTTTCTTTATGACGATCAGAAATTCACACCGGGGTTGGAGTTTTCCGCCAAAACGCTGTTGCGATTTGGGGTCGGCCTGTTGGGCCTACGCCTGAGCATTGGGGATGTGGAAAGTGTCGGGCTGGGCGCGGTGGGCGCCGTTGTCGGCTTTGTTATGGCGACACTGGCCTGCGGGGCGGTCCTGTCTTTTCTCTTTGGCCGCAAGCTGGCCTTTGGCCTGTTGGCGGGCGGGTCGGTGGCAATCTGTGGCGCCTCGGCCGCCCTTGCCATCACCTCGGTTCTGCCTGCGAAAGATGACCGTGAACAGGACACGCTGTTTGTCGTGATCGGCGTCACTGCCCTGTCGACCATCGCGATGATTGCCTATCCTGTCCTGTTTCAGGCGCTCGGAATGAGCGATCTGGAAAGCGGATTTCTGATCGGGGCAACCATTCACGATGTGGCCCAGGTTGTTGGCGCAGGATATTCGATCAGTGACGAGGCGGGGGTGATTGCGACCTTCGTCAAGATGGTGCGCGTGGCCTTGTTGCCGGTGGTGATGATTGTGGTCATGGCGAGCTTTCGCGGCGCACAATCCCAGAAGATCACCCTGCCGTGGTTCCTTGTCATGTTTGTCGCGCTGGCGATTTTGACAAATACCGGGCTGGTGCCGCAGGTGATCATCAGTGCCATCGCCACCCTGTCCGGCTGGTGCCTGGTGATTGCGATTTCCGCCCTTGGGGTGAAAACCAGCCTTGCCACCATCCTGCGCGTCAAGCCCAGCTATGGCCTTATCCTTGTCGTCGAAACCCTCTTCCTTCTTGCGATTGCCGTGGCGTTTGTCATGTGCTTTGGCTTCTAACCAACCCATTGAAAGGACTTGATATGACCGAGATCAAACGTATGAAAAGCTCCGACCGGATGAGCCAGATCGTGACTTGCGGCGAGGTGATTTATCTCGCTGGCCAGGTGGCTTCGCCGGGTAGCAGCGTGACTGAACAAACCACACTCATCCTGGAACAGGTTGATAGCTTGCTGGCAGAGGCCGGTTCGGACAAAGAACACGTTCTTCAGGCGATCATCTGGCTTTCAGACATGGAAGGTTTTGCTGAAATGAATGCCGTTTGGGACAGCTGGGTTGCCCCCGGTCATGCGCCTGCACGCGCCTGCGGTGGCGCTGCTCTGGCCACGCCTGACTACAAGGTCGAGATCATTATCACTGCCCGGAAAAAGTAATCTGGTCAGGGCGGGCCGATGTGATATCGGAGCATAGGAGGAAAGGAGTGTGGCTGTTTCGCGGTCGCCAAAACGCTGCGAGTGCGCACTCCACCCACCTTTATCAAACATTCCAAGTCCGCGTACCAAAGCCTGAACGCTCCAGAAGTCAGCTTTCCGTTTCGCAACGAACGTCGGTGACCGATTTGGCGACATGGATTATAGCTCCGAAAGGGGGGGTGCAGGTGCAAAGAACGTCTGGTCTTGATCTTGCGACGTTCTTTCAAACTCAGTTGCTTGTGTATGTTTCCAATGCGATACACTTGTAAACGGCGGAGCAATTCTCGGCCATGCCTTGCCAACTTATTAATACAGGTTCGAATTCGGTCAGCTGCATGCCGGTCAGGCAGTCATCTCGAGAGGATAATCATTCCAGAGATCGAAGGCATCGATACGGGCATGGCGGTAGGATTTGGCGGAGAGGCGATAGCGGTGAGGGCGGAAGATGACATTGATCTGGTCGTGATGGGCAAGAAACCTCTGCGCCTGCCGGGGCGATTTGAACCACCCCATGATTTTCTCTCGTTTTCGGGTGGGGCGATGTGAGCCTTCGATCAGGTTGTTCAGACCCCCGTGCGCCCTGTGATCTGCATCCGGCGCAAGCGACTTGATCGGTTTGATATAGCTGCGCGATTTGTCTGTGATGACGACGCGCGGGTCACCGAAACGGTCAACCAGCCGCAGAAAGAAGCGCCGGGCCGGTCACGTTTGATACAGCCCGCGAAATGTTGGCCAAACCGGTTCACCCACTTGCGGACCGTCTCACGGCTGACCGTCACACCGCGCTCAGCCAAAAGATCCTCGACATCCGCCTTACTCAAAGAGAACCGATGGTGGGCCCAAACAGCATAGGCAATAATCTCACGCGGAAAACGGAGGCCTTTCAGGCGGGGCGTGTTCGGCGGAGTCTTCATGCTGCGCGGCTATCCGAAAACAAACGCACCAACAAGTTGGCAATGGCAATCATATCCACACGGCCAATCGGCTGTCCGGACGATGTCGAACCACCAGACGGTCGGCCCAAACTATGTACCAAAGGATGAAACTTACCATGACAGCTGAAGAGATCATTGCGCTTGTCGCGTCTTTGCTCGGCGGTGAGCCAGACGGCTCCACGTTCGAGACGATCCAGACTGCGCTTGAAAATCCTGCCTATGAGATGGAGATCGCACCGTGCGTTCGACCGATTGCGCCTTTCGAGATCGAAGGTGAAACGGTGATCTGCGGTACGCTCGAAGTCCCCGAAGACCATGACGCGCCGGACGGCAGGCAAATCACACTGAACTGGATCGTCTACAAGGCTCATTCCCTTTCTCCTCCGCCGGACCCGGTTGTTTACCTCCACGGAGGACCCGGTGGCGGCACGGTTCGGACTGTTTATCTAGTGACTGATTTCTTCGACCTCCTTCGACAGCGCCGGGACATCATTACGTTCGACCAGCGCGGCGTAGACGCGAGCGCGCCGGAAGTGGACTGCTTCGGCACACTTGCCGAAAACCTCGACGCGTCCGTTTGAACCTTCGCGGGTGAAGGTGCCGGATTTGCCTGTGACCTTCGCCAGAGAATGCCTCGAGGAGCTTTCGGATCGCGGCATCGACATCACCAAATATAAAACGACACAGAACGCCCTTGATGTCGGCGTCCTGATGCAGGCCATGGATTATCCCGAATACAACATTTATGGTGTTTCCTACGGCACGAAGCTGACGCTGGAGATGATGCGCCAAGAGGTGCCGGGCGTGCGATCCTTCATCCTCGATGGCGTCGCCCCCCCACATGTGCCGACCTACAACACGCTGATAACGCCCCCTGCCAGCGCAATTTTGAATACCTTCGCGCCGTGCGAACGCGATCCGGTCTGTAGCGAAGCCTATCCCGACATCACGGACCTCTTCGATTATATCGACGGGCGAAACGGACGTCGGTCGAATGCGTCAAACAAGATTTCCACCTATCTGCCGTTGATGGTGACCCAATTGGAAGAGAGCGATGTGACCCTTGCGTCTCAGATGATGTCCGGCCAAATCCCGCCGGTCGCAACACCTGACTCGGTTGTGGTGCAGGCTCAGGCGCGCGGGGTCGGCGGGAACGAACTTGCCCCATTCAAGGCGTCGCAACCGCCGCAAAAGTCATCGATCTGCAGCAGCAGCATGTGCAGACCTCGATCATCCAGCTAGAGAGCGATCTTGCAACCGCGGCGGCGGATCTTGGTGTCGCCGAACTCTTCGATGACCTTCTGGGAGAGGCAGTATCGGGTCTGGTCACGCGGGAAGAGCGGTTAGAGGCTGGTCGCGATTACCTGAATCTGCGGTTTGAAGAACCTGACCCTCTAAAGCTGGCATCGCTGATCGACGATAACTTTTCTGGACCTGAGGCCGGCCGGTTGCTGGCCCTGATCGAAGCGATGAGCGCCGATGACGTGGCACGGGTTTTCGAATTTGTCGGTGTCGACAACCAGGCTTTGGAAAGTGCGGTCGAGGGTTCATTCGAAGTCATGCTCTATGCCTGCCAAGAGGATTTCGTCGGGGACCACAATTCGACCGAAGGCTTCAACGCGGAAAACGCAGCTCTACCGTTCAGCGAAGCCTTTCTTGCTCAAACGGTGACTCCCCCGCCCGCCCTCTTCGCCGTCTGCGATGAGGTGTTCGACCCGGTCCCCAGAGACAGCTGGCTGGAACCGGTAGAAAGCGACAGGCAGGTTTTGATCCTCAACGGCGAAATCGACGGTCAAACCGACTTCAGTTGGGGCGCTAGGGCGGCAGAGACGCTTCCCAACAGCCTGAAGGGGCCCAATCCTTGTAGAGGTGCTATGGCTTCAGATGAGTTTATCCAGCTGCAGCTATTGGCCTACATTAGATTCCTACTTGGCCAAACTCGCCGCAATGCCGCATGTCATTCGATGAATAAGCGCATTGCAGCGCATCCGTTCGATCCTACTGTTTGCTGTCCGCGAAGATTCTCCGGGGCAGGTCAGGTCAAACCCCTGAGCGTTTGAACCAACGAAGTCGGATCCCACTTTTTCGAGACCAAACAGGAAACGCGCCCCGTAGGACGCGCTTCAATGTGGTGCTTCTTCGAGCTTGTTAACGGCTCGACCGCGAATTCTGAACAATCCGAGTGTTGCACGGCGTCGCCACACTTTCAAGTTGCAATCACTTCTTTCGTTTAAGAGACTTGCCGGAATTGCACGTAGGGGGACAAAATGCGCTTAGGTCTGGATATCGGCACCAATTCAATCGGCTGGTGGCTTTATGAAACCGACGGAAACGAGGCGAATGCCCGTATCATCGGGGTAATATCCGGTGGTGTGCGCATCTTCGCGGATGGGCGCGATCCGAAATCCGGGGCCTCGCTGGCGGTTGATCGCCGGGCCGCCCGCGCCATGCGCCGCCGCCGCGACCGGTATCTGCGCCGCCGCGCTGCGCTGATGAAGGTTCTGGCCAATGCGGGGTTGATGCCTGCGGACCCGGAGGAGGCGCGAAAGCTGACTGCCCTCGACCCCTACGAACTTCGCACGAAAGGGTTGGATGAGGCCCTGCCACTGACCCATCTGGGCCGCGCGCTGTTTCACCTTAACCAGCGGCGTGGGTTCAAGTCCAACCGCAAGACGGATCGCGGCGACAACGAGAGCGGCAAGATCAAGGATGCCACCGCCCGGCTCGATCAGGCGATCATGGCCAGCGGCGCCCGTACCTATGGCGAATTCCTGCACATGCGTCGTGAGCGTGCGACCGACCCGCGCCAAGTGCCCTCGGTGCGCACTCGCCTGTCGGTCGCCAATCGGGACGGGCCGGACGGCAAGGAAGAAGCCGGCTACGATTTCTACCCGGACCGGCGACACCTGGAGGAGGAGTTTCATAAGCTCTGGGCCGCGCAGGCCGGGGTCCACCCGGACCTGACCGACGATCTGCGCGATCTGGTTTTCGAGAAGATTTTCTATCAGCGTCCTCTGAAAGAACCGAAAATTGGGCTGTGTTTGTTCACTGCCGAGGAGCGCCTGCCCAAAGCTCACCCGTTGACCCAGCGCCGCGTGCTCTACGAAACCGTGAACCAGTTGCGCGTGACGGCGGATGGGCGGGAGACCCGACCGCTGACTCTGGAGGAGCGTGACCAGATCATTCATGCGCTGGATAACAAGAAGCCTACAGCGTCGTTGAAATCCATGGCCATGAAGCTGCCCGCTCTGGCGAAAGTGCTGAAACTGCGCGACGGCGAGCGGTTCACGCTGGAAACCGGCGTTCGGGATGCCATCGCCTGCGATCCGGTCCGGGCGTCTCTCTCGCACCCCGACAGGTTCGGCCCGCGTTGGTCCACGCTGGACGGCGATGCGCAATGGGAGGTGATCGCGCGCATCCGCAAGGTCCAGAGCGAGGCGGAACATGCCGCGCTGGTGGAGTGGCTGACGCAAACCCATGCACTCGACCGCGACCACGCCATGGCGACCGCCAACGCCCCCTTGCCCGAAGGCTACGGACGGCTGGGGCTGACCGTTACCACCCGCATACTGGAAAAGCTGGAGGCGGAAGTCGCCACTTACGCGGACGCCGTCGCGGCCTGTGGCTGGCACCATTCGGACCAGCGCACGGGCGAATGCCTTGATCATTTGCCCTATTACGGCGAGGTGCTGGACCGGCACGTCATCCCCGGCACCTATGATGAAAACGACGATGAGGTGATGCGCTATGGCCGCATCACCAACCCCACCGTGCATATCGGGTTGAACCAGCTTCGGCGGTTGGTGAACAAGATCGTCGAGATCTATGGCAAGCCCGACCAGATCGTCGTGGAACTGGCGCGGGAGTTGAAGCAATCCGAGCAGCAGAAAAAGGACGCGATGCGGAATATCCGCGAGGCGACGGATGCGGCGAAGAAGCGGAGTGAGAAGCTAGTGGGGCTGGGGCTGGAAGACAATGGCCGTAATCGAATGCTCCTGCGGCTTTGGGAGGATCTGAACCCCGATGATGCGATGCGGCGGTTCTGCCCCTATACGGGCAAGCGCATCAGCGCCGCGATGATCTTCGATGGCTCCTGCGATGTGGATCATATCCTGCCCTATTCACGCACGCTGGACGACAGCTTTGCGAACCGGACGCTCTGCCTCAAGGAAGCCAACCGGAACAAGCGCAACGACACACCTCATGAGGCCGCTCGGAAGGGCGTTCTGGACTGGGACGCTATCGAGGCCAACCTGAAGAACCTGCCGGACAACAAACGCTGGCGCTTTGCTCCCGATGCGATGGAGCGGTTCGAGGGCGAAAACGACTTTCTCGACCGGGCGCTGGTCGATACCCAGTATCTCGCCCGGATTTCCCGCACCTATCTGGACACGCTCTTTACCGAGGGTGGCCATGTCTGGGTTGTCCCCGGACGCCTGACCGAGATGCTACGCCGACACTGGGGCCTGAACTCGCTGCTCAGCGATGCCGGGCGCAGGGCGGTCAAGGCCAAAAACCGCACCGACCACCGGCATCACGCCATTGACGCCGCCGTGGTGGCCGCGACCGACCGCAGCTTGCTTAACCGGATCAGCCGCGCGGCTGGTCAGGGTGAAGAGGCGGGCCAGTCCGCCGAACTCATCGCCCGTGACACGCCGCCGCCTTGGGACGGGTTCCGCGACGATTTGCGCGTTCAGCTCGACAAGATGATCGTCAGCCACCGCGCCGATCACGGCCGCATCGACCGGGACAGCCGTAAACAGGGTAAAGACAGCACCGCGGGACAGTTGTATCAGGAAACCGCCTATTCCATCGTCGATGACACGCATGTTGCGAGCCGGACCGATTTGTTGAGCGTCAAGCCTGCACAGTTGCTGGACGAACCCGGCCGTAGCGGCCAAATCCGCGACCCGCAATTACGCAAGGCGTTGCGTGTGGCGACCGCCGACAAAACCGGGAAAGACTATGATATGGCATTGCGCGATTTCGCGACCAAGCCCGGCCCCTATCAAGGCATCCGCCGCGTGCGGATCATCAAGCCCTTGCAGGAACAGGCGCGGATACCGGTGCCCGCCGTTGATCCGATCAAAGCCTATCAGGGCGGCAGCAACCATTGTTTCGAGATTTGGCGGCTTCCCGACGGCAAGATCGAACCTCAGGTGATTACGACTTACGAGGCTCATACGCTTGACGTCCATAAGCGACCTCACCCGGCAGCAAAACGCCTTTTGCGCGTCCACAAGGGCGACATGGTGGCGCTGGAACGGGACGGGCGAACGATTGTTGGTCATGTCCAGCAAATGCACATTAAAAATGGACTGTTCATCGTTCCCCATAACGAAGCAAACGCAGATGCTCGAAATAGCGACAAATCCGACCCGTTCAAGTGGATTCAGATAGCGGCACGTCCCGCAGTCGAGGCCGGTGTCCGCCGTGTCTCGGTCGACGAAATTGGTCGGCTTCGGGACGGCGGTCCACCACCCCACTGAACCGGATTCGCGCGAATCGAAAAAAGATGCCATCCTTCCAAGGGCTTGGAGGGTAAGGTATGGACCAGATCGTGGATATCGCCACGGACGGGCGGCATCTGTCGCGCGAACGGGGGTTCCTGAAAGTCAGCGAGGGCACCGAGGAAATTGGCCGTATTCCGCTGGACCAGATCGCCGGGGTAATCGTCCATGCTCATGGTACCACATGGTCCACTTCGCTGCTGACGGAACTGGCGGATCGCGGGGCCCCCGTTGTTCTTTGTGGATCCAACCACGCACCGCGCTCCGTTCTCCTGCCCCTTGAAGGGCACCACGCTCAGGGTGCCCGTCTCCGTGCCCAGTGGCAGGCCAAGACTCCGCTCATGAAACAAGCCTGGAAGCAGGTTGTGATCTCCAAGATCACCATGCAGGCCGCCGTGTTGGAGGCCATGGGGGAAGTCCACGCCCCCGTCGCCATGCTCAAGCGCAAGGTTACCAGCGGCGACAGCACCAATGTCGAAGCCCAGGCCGCCCGCTACTACTGGCCCCGGATGATGGGCGAGGATTTCCGGCGGGATCGGACAGCACCTGACCTCAATGCGCTCCTGAACTACGGCTATACCGTCCTGCGCGCCGCCACCGCGCGTGCCGTCGTTGCTGCCGGGCTGCACCCCACTATCGGATTGCACCATTCCAACCGGGGCAATGCTTTTGCCCTGGCCGACGACCTGATGGAACCCTTCCGCCCGCTTGTCGATTGCTGCGTTCGCGGCCTCTCTGCCCGCAATGGAGCGCAAGTGGATACCGAGGCGAAACAGACCCTGGCCCGGCTCATCGCACTCGATTTGCCTCTGGGGGATGGTTTGACACCGGTTTCCGTCGCGCTCGGCAAACTCGCCGTTTCTCTGGGGCAGAGTTTCGAGCTCGGAACCCTGAGCCTCGCTCTGCCGGCGCCACCCGATGCGCTCAACCTTGCGGGGCTGGGGTCATGACCGCCGCCCCCGCCTTTCTTTCTGGATACCGGATCATGTGGATACTCGTGATGTTCGACCTGCCCACCGACACCAAGCCGCAACGCAAGGCCGCTACGGATTTCCGGAATTTCCTGCTGGACGAGGGGTTCGAGCGTAGCCAGTTTTCGGTCTATGCGCGGTTCGTTAATGGTAAGGAAGCCTTCCACACCCGCGTAACCCGGATCGAGCGGCATCTGCCCGACAAGGGGGACATTCAGATCCTCAACTTCACCGACCGGCAATATCGTGATATTGTGCATTTCTCGGATCAGGGTCGAAGAGCGGCCCGGAAGAATCCGGAGCAACTGGTGCTGTTTTGATGAAAATTGTTCAGATTGCCTCACCCGTCCTCTACCAAAACCTCTGTTGTTTCAGAGGTTTGGAAGAGGATCGAGTTTAGCTGTTCAGAATTCGAGGTCCAGCCGCAACGGCGTCGTCGGCCCTTCGAGATTTTCGTGAAGTTTAGCTGTTCAGAATTCGAGGTCCAGCCGCAACACGACCGAAGTGGTGGTCTACTCGGACTACAGTTTAGCTGTTCAGAATTCGAGGTCCAGCCGCAACGCGAGTTCACACTTCGTAAAAACCCCGTCAGTTTAGCTGTTCAGAATTCGAGGTCCAGCCGCAACGCAAGTTCACACTTCGTTAAAACACCGTCCAGTTTAGCTGTTCAGAATTCGAGGTCCAGCCGCAACGCGTGGTGAACCTGAATGTGAACCTCGAACAGTTTAGCTGTTCAGAATTCGAGGTCCAGCCGCAACGTGCCATCCGAGTATTCCGTGTCGAGGTAAGTTTAGCTGTTCAGAATTCGAGGTCCAGCCGCAACAAGGGATTTCGACGGCCCAACAATGATCTTAGTTTAGCTGTTCAGAATTCGAGGTCCAGCCGCAACGGCCGTACTGATCTTACTTTCGGTGGTATAAGTTTAGCTGTTCAGAATTCGAGGTCCAGCCGCAACCAGCTTGGTTGGGTTTGGTATTGGCACGGCAGTTTAGCTGTTCAGAATTCGAGGTCCAGCCGCAACCGGGTCATGCACGAAGTGCTTGAGACCGCCAGTTTAGCTGTTCAGAATTCGAGGTCCAGCCGCAACAGAGCGCCCGATCTGCTCAAAAACAGCCGTAGTTTAGCTGTTCAGAATTCGAGGTCCAGCCGCAACACCGAAGATAACTTCCCCTTCATTGT
>NZ_JAFMZK010000003.1:0-507500 GCF_029105185.1 Aliiroseovarius sp. Z3
TCGCCACGTTGAACAGAGCAAGATCGCGCAGGTTGCGTGCCAGTTCGAGCCGCGCGCGGATCGCCCAGACCTGTTTTGGTAACAGAGGCCGTTTCTGGCCGATGATCCGCCCCTTGTTCCAGGCTCTTCGTTTCGTGGCGAGAGCGGGAAGTTGGACGCTTGGCATGGTTTGCTCTCCAATCTTTCCGCCACATCGGGTGGTTGTTCAATGCGGATACGTTGCAGAAGCGCCCTGCCATCGGGGCGGTCGGGCGCTGACCGGCGGCGCGCAAAGCGCGCCTTGAATCCGGGCATGGGTGCACATTTCTGAGGTCAGCTAAGTTGCGAGTCCTGTAGATTCACCCCTCCAGAATTTTCACACTATGCACGAATGACCGGAACCACCGCCGCGCTGCGTCATGGAATTCTGTGCAATTGCAGAATACTCTCCGCTGCGAGCGCACGCAGCGAGAAATCGGCATGTCGGCTGTGGGCTCGTTCTGGACCTTCGCTGCGCTATGCACTAAAGGCCGCTTTTAGTATTGGGTCAGAATTGCTTGACGTTTGGGTCAATATTGAATGACGTGATTTTCGTGTTTCCTGATGTTTTGGATGCCAAAAGAGTCAAAGGTTTGTGACGTTCCACAACTTTTGTTGAATGTCATACGAACCTGACCCAAGTGTCATAACGTGACCCAATTCCCGTTTTTACCCGTGCGGCCTGTTGCGTTGATCTGACTTCCCCTTCTGGAAAATCAGGGCTGATTTGCAGGTCAGACGGCGAAGCCGCCTGTTCCTGCTGATCTGCCACGTGGCGAACGCGGATGGGGGCGAGGCAATGCATTCGACAAAAGTGGTGCGACCCGCAGGCGCAGCCGAGGACACGGCCCTGTCTAATCGGGTTGCCCGAGGGGGAGAGCGGCGTCTTCCCTCTGACGTCCAGGGGCGTTTGGCTTGCCCAAATCCCGATGCCCACGAAACAAAAGCTGGAGTTGTATGCAGCCTGCGGCGATTGAGACGGCAGGTCGCATAAAGCGAACTCTGCATCGCGCGTTGACGAGAGTTTCACATGAATGGCGAGGTTTGAAAAAACGGCCCATAAGAGGCATTCGGCACCCAATTGGCTTTCTGCGCGCGCCCGCATAGCCGCCATTCGCTGCAACAGCGCCTATGGCCGCTTGCGGATGGGAGGGCAAAAACGATCCTTCTCGCGGGTGACAGAAACGGTTGAGTTTGGTCACGTCGTGCGACCTCCGGGCGTTGAAACCGGAGGCCGCAAAAGTGCTTAATGGGGAGAAAGCGGACCGGCCTAGAGGCCCAAGCCTTTAGCGATGACGTCAACGAGCTGGCCGTGAACAACGGCCCGGTCGGCACCATCGGGGTCGGTGCAGATCGGATCATCGCCTTCCTCTTGTAGCAGCTCGGCCGCGCGCGGCTTACAGGTGCCCAGAAAGGTGAAGTGGTTGGCCGGGGCAATCTCGATATAAGTTGCATCGGGAAGCCGGTTTGCCAGATCGTTGCCGTCCGGTCCGACATCGGCCGCGCCCAGGCGATCTGCATCGCCAAGGTTGATGAGCGTCATTCCAGCAAGCGCATCTTCAAGGCTATCGGGATCAACCGAGCCTCCGAACCCGGGGTCAACGATTGCAGCCTGTGTGATACGAGGATCCCGCGCATCCGCCTCGTATCCGGGATAGTCTGCAAACCGCACATCCCCCAGCCGGAAGAACACGCAGTCAGCGGCATCGGGTCCCGTTGTGCAGTTCGCATCCTGAACCGCGCCGTCGAAGCGAACACCGGCAAGGCCAAGCGCTGTCGCGCCGCCGAGGGAGAAACCAACGACACCAATGCGTTTCTCGTCGATGAACGGTGAGAAAGCGGGATCTGCGAGCAGCATGTCGAGCGCAGCCGACAGGTCCATCGCCCGCGCTTCAAGATCGACGGACCGGCGCGGAGAACTGTCCCCGCTGGTCGATCCGGGGTGATTGACGGCCAGCACAATCGCACCCTGCGCCACAAGACCGCTGGTTAGCCAGCCCAGGCTATCCGAGTTGCCGCCGGATCCGTGCGACAGCAGCACAAGCGGGTGCTCTCCCTCGGCAACGGCGGGACCGATGAAGGCAAAGGTGGGATCGAAGATCGGACCATCCCCGACCGGGGCCCGGTAAGTTGGGTTCGCGGCCGGATACCAAATCGAGGCAGCGACGGGCCGAGCGCGATGATCGGCCCTCAGGTCAAACCGGTCATAGCCCGGAAGCATGTCCGCCGCTGCTGGGGCGGCATGGGACAGGGCAAGGATGGAAAGAAGAGCAAGACGTTTCATGGGAACCTCCGTTTTAAACGCTGCCCAACGGATGTGAGAAAAAGCACGCCTCTGCGTCCTGTTTCCGGGATTCAGGTCGTCATGATCCGGTTTTTGGACGATAGTCGCGCCATGCCTATGCTTCCGATCCCCGCTTTTGTCGCTCTTGTTCTTGGCTATCTTGCACTGCGCAGCTTCCTATCCGGGGGGCGGCCGCTTCTGGTGACTTTTCTCACCGCCTGCGCTTTGCAATCCTCTCTTGTCACACTTGTCGGGGGCTATGGCATCGAATGGCTGCGACCCGTTCTACCGGTCAGCGCCACACTCGTTCCGGCGCTGGCGTGGGTCACGTTCCAGGATGCGCTTGTCAGCCGTATTTCCGTGCAGGTGATGGCGGGCCACCTTGCGGCCCCGGCGTTTACCCTGTTCTGCAGGGTCTTTGCGCCCGAAACGACCGATGTCATCGTACCGCTTGTTTTTGCAGGCTACGGATGCGCGATCCTTGTCCAGTTGCGCGGTGCCTCCGACATGCCGCTGGCGCGTTTGGATGCCGGGCACGTTCCAGCAGTGATCTGGCAGGTCCTCGGGTGGGCTCTGATTGTCTCGGCTGTCAGCGATATTCTGATCGCAGTGGCATTTGCCACGGGGAACGCAGGGTGGACCGGCTGGATGATTACGGTGTCCTCGTCGCTCGTGTTGCTCTTGGTTGGAATGCTCAGTGGCAGCCCGTCTGCATCCGGCACTGCAGGGGATGAGGGGCCGGCGGCCCCTGATCCTGCACCTCAAACCAGTCAGGAAGATGTCGAGATCGTCGCGAAGCTGGAGGATTTCCTGAAGCGAGAACCGATGCACCTTGATCCTAATCTGACGCTCGCACGTCTCGCCCGCCGTCTGCATCTGCCGGAAAAGCGGCTGTCCATGGCGGTCAATCGCGCGACGGGAAGCAACGTCTCGCGCTACATTAATTCATGGCGCATCCGTCATGCGTGCGAAAGGATCGAGGCTGGCATGAGCATCACCGAGGCGATGCTGGACAGCGGCTTCAACACGAAATCCAATTTCAACCGGGAGTTCCTGCGAGAGACGGGCATCGCGCCAAGCAAATGGCCTGAAGCAGTGCAATCCTCCTCAAATGTAACCTCGATCGGTAAGACCAAAAGAACGCCGTAGGGTGGTGCTTGGATGGACACCCCCAGCCAGAATCTATGCGCCTAAGACGGTCTTATGTGCCAGTGGCACGAACCTATGAGTTTTGGCCGCTACCCGCGGCTGTGCGTCGCTGCCGTCAGTCCAGATTGCTCATCATTGCCCGTCGCGCGCGGTTGACACGGCTTTTGACGGTTCCGGGTTTGCAACCTGCGCGGCGTGCGACTTCCTTGATCGAATATCCGTGCGCACCAACCAGAATGAGCGCGATCTTTTGACTCTCAGGCAGCACACTCATCCTCTGCGCCACCTCTTTGAGAAGGAGCGCATCTTCCTGCGCACCCTTGGTTGCAAAGAGAGCGGTCCTTGTCATTGCGTCGGTCAGTTCAACCTCATGCTTTTCACGGCGCAATTTGCTGCGAAACACGTTCCTGAGGATCGTGAACAGCCAGGCTCTGAGGTTTGTATCGCAATCGAACTTGTCCCGGTTCGCGACCGCCTTTAGCAAGGTATCCTGTACCAGTTCGTCAGCGGTTTCGGCGTCCCGGGACAGGCTACAGGCATAGGCCTTCAGGTTCTTGCGATATTCAAGCAACCCCAGATCAAAGCGCTCGCGGTCAGAAAGCTTTATCTTCGTGCCGTTTCGCGTGGTCGATGTCGGTATATTTGCAAGTGTGCCATCTAGCATTTTGCCCCCTTGAGCGCCGGGCCCAAGAACAGATGCCAAGAGCACAGCAGCTTTGATTTCGTTAGCACTGTCGTGCGGAAGGGAGGGTTGCGTCTTTTAACAATGACATAGCGCAGGCGGTTCTCGGGAGGTGCCGTCCGATCAAAAATTGGAACGAAAATCCGCCGCATGCGTTCTATGTACTCAGCTCGTGTGATCGATCCGATGGAAACGATCCGAACGTAGCGTGCAGAGTGTACCAGCGGTGGCTGCACAATTCCTGTTACGACGCTCTGAAAGCACCAGGTCATTTCGAGCGCGTTCAGACCAAAGCAAGGAGGTCAAACTCATGTCAGCGAGTCGCCGCAAAAGCGACGCATCCAAACCGCCGAGCGTCTATGGAATAGCAGCGTTATCCTTGCTTGAGGCGATCATTTTGACACTGCAATCGAAAGGCCTTTTGTCCACCGACGAGGTCGATGAAGCGTTCGACGCCGCGATTTCAGCGCATCATCATCGCCATGAGGCGCACACGGCAGCAGAGAATGACCATGCCGCAGACATCCTCAGCAGAATACGGGTCGAGGGAAATTCAGTCAGGCTGGACATATAGTGCCTGCGATGCTCCTATGAGATGTGATCGCACTGTGCTGTCGGAGTCACGGAGAGGATGCCGCGATGGCAGTTACCGAAGAAACAGAGCTGGTTCAATTGACTGAGATTCTCCTAAAGAAAGTCGCTGGTTTCTTCGAAGTGAACGATGAAGTCAGAGCGACATTTTACGAGATCTGCACCGACCTGGAAGAATTCGATGCCGGCACCGTCATTGTTCCACAAGGCGGCGATTATGGTGATATTTTCCTGTTGGAGCGCGGATGGGTTGTTCGATCACGCCATCTTGAAAACGGGGCGCGCCAGATCGTGAATGTGGCACTGCCCGGGGATTTTGTGGCCATGAACGCGCTCTTGTTCTCGACCTCTGATTTCGAACTGAGCTGCAAGACGGATGTCGCCGCCTTCCGGTTACCTGCTGATCGCCTTGGCAATGCGCTAAGCCGCGATGCGATGTTGTCTGCAGCTTTGTTCTGGGTGAACGCCCACGAGGAAAGCCTTCTAGCCGAGCGTATCGTCTCGCTCGGTCGCAGGTCCGCCAGGCAAAGAACCGCGCATGTGCTTTGCGAGTTGATCTCAAGGCTTGAGATCATTGGCATCATGGACCCCGAAATGTTCGTCATTCCAATGTCCCAAGAGGAATTCGCGGACATTCTTGGAATTTCGGTTGTGCACATGAACAAGACGCTTCGAACTTTCGAACGTGAAGGCGTTGTCTCGTTCAGAAATGCGATATTGATGGTGCAAGACCGCAAAAAGCTTGAGATAGAGGCTGGTTTTGACAACGGTTACTTGCATTTCGCACGTCGGGAAGATCGAAACGCCTGGCGTCCGAAAAGATATTAGGGCCTGTCGCGGAACCGGGGCGATGAACCGGCGTTGACGAAGGGAACTGCAGAAAGGAGTTCCCAATGAAACATTTCCTAAGCACCACCGCACTCATCGCGATCATCGGCACTGCCGGATACGCCGACAATCACTCCGGTGCTTTCATTGAATACAAGGTGACGTCTGAAACCGATCTCTTTGCATCGGAGCTCATTGGCATGCGTGTTTATGCTGCTGAGGCCAATATGGACGCCGCCACGCCTGTATCCGAGGGCGCTCGCGCAGAATGGGACGACATCGGCGAAATCAATGAGATCGTCCTCACGCGCGACGGACAAGTGGCCGCCGTGATCGTGGGCGTCGGAGGTTTTCTCGGGATTGGCGAACGGGATGTGGCCATCAACATGGCTGAATTGAGCGTTATGCACGAAGATGGCGAAAGCGACGATTTTTTCCTCGTCGTGCAGTCGTCGCGCGAGATGGTAGAAAATGCCCCGGCCTTTGAGAACGCCGAGATGGGAAATGCCGAAACCGAAATGAGCGATAGTGAGAATGCCCAGGCAGCGGAAAACGCGATGGAGCAGCCAGTGATGGCAGCACCAAAGGTCGAGCGTGAAGGATATGCTATCGCTGAGCGTGAGCAACTCACTGCCGAGATGCTGACCGGCGCACGGGTGTACGGGGCAAATGATGAAGATGTCGGCGAGGTGTCCGAGATATTGATTTCTGATGATGGTCAGATCGAGAGCGTCGTGATTGATGTCGGCGGTTTTCTCGGGATTGGCGAGCGCCCGGTGGCGCTGACCTTTGACGAGTTGACGATACTGCGCAATGAAGGAGGCGACGATTTTCGCGTCTACATTGACGCAACGCAGGAGGCGCTTGAGAAGCGGCCTGAATACGAAGGGTGATGCAACAATGCACTCGAAGGACAGGCCCTCAAAGGGGGCCTGTTTTTTTGAGTAGCGCGGAGGTGTTCGGGGCCTCGTTCGCTGGGCAACGCGCCATCAGGTCACTGGTGGTATCGCCGCAAGACAGACGTCACGGGTCAAAACTCCCGTGACAAGGTGATTAAACTTCCGATAATTGCGGAACCCATGGAACAAGAAAACCACATAAAGGCGCTGCGTCGAAGTGCCGGTATACTTGCCGTGATCGGCGTATTTTCGGTAATCTATTTCGCGCGCGATCTCATCCTTCCGGTTATGCTCGGGTTTATCATTGCGATCACCCTGAGCCCCATCGCCCGAACCCTTATTCGGAACGGGTTTCCGTCCGGATTAGTGGCAGGGTTTCTGGTGATGGCAACCGGGTGCGCCATCATCGCCGTTATCTACCTGGCCGGAGGAACCGTCGCCACCTGGGTTGAAGACGCGCCAAATATCGGAAGAGAACTGGAGATCAAGCTGCGTGGTCTCTCGGACGCGTTTGAAGCCGTCCAGGAAGCCTCGAAAGAAGTGGAGCGACTCGGCGAGGATACAGGGGGCGGTGGTGGTGAAGAGACCCAACCGCTCGCCGTTGAGCGGCCAGGGTTGCTGACCTCTGCCGTGGCCGGCTTTGCCAGTTCCGCGACAACCATAGCCGTGGCTCTGATCCTCGCATTTTTTCTTCTCGCGTCAGGAGAGCTGTTCTACACCAAGCTTGTGCAGTCGTTTTCATCAATGAAAGAGAAAAAGCGGGCGCTGACAGTCGTGTACGAAATTCAACGGCGGGTATCGCGCTATCTGTTGACGATCACCGTGATAAACGCAGCCCTTGGGGTGGCCATCGGCACGACATTGTGGATGATTGGTCTGAAAAGCGCCGTCATCTGGGGCATAGCGGCGTTCCTTTTGAATTATCTTCCATTTATTGGCGGACTGATCGGAACGATTCTTGTCGGTGCCTATGCAATCATCACATTTGACAGCGTCGCCTATGCGCTCATCGCTCCGATATGTTACCAGACGCTCACAACACTCGAAGGCCAGTTCCTCACCCCTTACTTCGTCGGTCGTCAACTTGAAATGAACACTGTATCGGTGTTTCTCGCGGTTGTTGTCTGGACGTGGCTTTGGGGGGTGTCTGGCGCCCTGCTCGCTGTGCCGTTCCTTCTTGTCTTCAAGGCAATTGCTGACGAGTTTGACGGTCTCAAGCCGGTTGGCAATTTCCTGGGACGGTGAAGGGTCGCTCAGAGCTGAACATCACGTGAGAACGAAGCGTGCAAAGCGCGACGAAACCGCATCACGCTCCACGCTTCGTTCCACCAAACACCGCAAGAGTTATGAATTCAACCACTCGTCAACTTCGCGTTTGGCTTCTTCCTTCGATTTGCCGTATTTGGCCTGAATCTTTCCTTCAAGCGCTTCACGATTGCCATCGATCTCGTCAAGTTCGTCGTCGGTCAGTTCGCCCCACTTCGCCTTCGCATTGCCCTTGATTTCTTTCCATTTGCCCTCAATTTGGTCCCAGTTCATGGTCCACTCCATTTTTTTGCACTAAGGTTCAGATACACATCAACGTTGTTGCGAGGCTGAGGTTCCGCAAAAAACAGTTCTGTTTGTTGGCCGCTTTTGGAACCATTCCTCCGATGGTGCGTTGGTGATGATCGCAAAAGGAGAAGACTATGCTTCAGTGGGCTCTAATTTTTCTCGTGGTTGCTATCGTGGCGGCTGTGCTTGGGTTTGGTGGCATTGCCGGCACCGCGTCGTGGATCGCGCAAATCATATTCGTGATATTCGTCGTTCTGGCGATTATCGCTTTCATCCGACGAAACGTTTGACGCGCTGTTGTCACCTCTTGATCTGAATGGAAACTGGTATGAGCATCGGCAGTTGAGGTCGGCATGGAAATTTGTCGGCGCGTCTTGCAACTGGACACCTCCGGTGTGGGTTAGACTGGCGAACTGAATGGCAGCAGAATTAGCAAAACAGTCTGACTTCAGGAGGCAGCGCGAGCGGTACAACCTTGTTGTTTTGGGAAATGATCGCACACTTCTGTTTCCGGGGGCAAAAGTTGTGGATACGCTTTCCTATGGTCTAGAATTAACCAGTATCTTGCGAAGCCCTTTCCGCGGCGTGCCGGGCTTCGTGGTATCTCCGAATGAATGGCGCTGAATCTGAGGATCAAAGTTTACAACGAAGGGACACCAGATGGCCAAGATTGAAGAACTCGAAGCACAGTTGAAACTGGCTAGGAAAGACATTGAAACACTCGCTGCGATGGCGGGCTCAACCGTCAAGGAAGCTGCCGTCGATGCCGCCGGTTCAGCATCCGCACAGATCGAAAGCCTGTCGGAGGACGCGCGGCAGGTCTATCTTGACGCCATAAAAGAAGGCCAAAAAGCCAGCCAGGCGGCACAGGATCAGATCAAGGCCAACCCGCTGGCCGCGACCGGCATTGCCTTCCTGCTCGGCATGGTCGTCGCTGCATTTATCAATCGCCGCTGATGCGTTTCGGTTTTATCGCACGGGAAGCGGCGCGCGTTGCGCAGGAAGAGGCGAAAGAAGTCACACGCGTTGCGGCTCTGAAAGTGGTATTTGGCGTGATCGCAGCGGTGTTCCTGCTCGCCACGATGGTCTTCGTGCTGGTCGGCCTCTATATCCTGCTGAAATCCGAGATTGGCGCGGTTCTGGCGGCGTTTTGTCTTGCAGGCGGGTGCCTGCTGATTGCAGTTCTTTCCCTGCTCATATCCCTCAGGGTACAAAAACGCACAAACCTTGCTGCGCAAAAGCAGCGCGTCGAAGCGATCGCGTCCCAGGCAGCCAATGAACTCCAGACCATCAGCCCCTACCTGGTGCTCGGGGCGTTCGTTCTCGGTCTGATTAAAGGCAAGAAGTAGCCTAATGGCGCCGGGTGCAACACGCCTGAGTTCAGTCAGGTTCGGAGTCTGATGAGTAACAGACTGCCCTCCGGTTGCTTGCCGAGACTGCCAAAACCGGTTCCCGTTCTATCTTGCAAGGATCGAATGGGAACCACTCTATCAACAGATACTATTCAGAACGGATTCCATTGAATCTGACACAGATTAGACGGAAAGCACTCGAGGCGGTGGCCCTTTCGATGATCTGTTATACCTAGAGGACGCGCATTACAGATTCCAATGAGCGTCGTGATTTGCCCGAGACGAAGAAGCTAATGACGGACGACTTCGACCTTTTCATAACGGCTGAGGAAGCATGGCCCGCGTTTGAACGCGCTGTACTCGGCGCAAAATCGTCTGTCGTGGCGGGGTTCCGGATTTTCGATATGAGCACAAAGCTGAGAAGCGAAGAAGGTCGCGCCATCGGAGAAACCTGGTTCGATCTTCTGGCTCATATCCTGAGCAAGGGTGTGAAACTGTCACTTGTCGTGAGTGATTTCGATCCTGTCATGGCAACCGAGCTGCATGAAATTGCCTGCACCACCGTCAGGCAAGGCGCGGCCCTCGGTGAGATTACCGATGCCCCGAAAGACCTGCTGAAGGTGAGGTCACATCTGCATCCGGCCAGGGCTGGCCTGGTTCCAAGGGTCGCGTTCTTTCCACTGGTCCGGCGCCGACAACAGGCAGCGCGCCGGGAAGTCGATCGCGTGCGGCTGAAGCGTCAGAGGGGTGGTTTGGAATCAAGCGGACTCCCGTCCATCCACCCTGCAACACACCATCAGAAGGTTGCCGTGATCGACGACGAGCTGCTCTACATTGGCGGGCTTGATCTGAACGAGCGGCGGTTTGATACACCCGACCATGATCGACCGGCCGAGGCGACGTGGTCGGACGTGCAATTGCTGGTGCGTGGACCGGAAGCGAAAGCCGCAAGGCTGCATCTGGAAACCTTTGAGGCCGCAACTGCCGGAAGAACCAAACCGCCTTCATGTCCGGGTCTCAAGCGTACACTCTCGGCACCGCGGCGGTTTCAACTGCCCTTCCTGTCTCCTCGCACAATTCTGAGCGAGATCGAGGAGGCACATATCACGGCCTTCAGCCGCGCCGAGCATCTGATCTATATCGAGACCCAATATGTCCGCTCATCGGTTATTGCCGAAGCCCTGGCAGAAGCGGGCAGCAAGAATCCGGATCTGACTTCGGTCATCATACTGCCCACGCTGCCTGACGACATTGCCTTTGAGGACGACATCGGAATAGATGCCAGATTTGGATTGTCCCGGCGACAGAACGCGATCCAGATCTTGCAGCAGGCATTCGGGAATCGTCTGACGCTCGCGGTCCCTGTGCAACCTCGTCTTGCCGCGCGAGAGACCCGATCTACACTGGCAGGATCGCCGGTGATCCACGTACACAACAAGGTTCTGGTACAGGATGACAGATACGTACTTGTAGGATCGGCCAATCTCAATGGCAGGTCGATGCGATGGGATACGGAAATTGCCCTCGAATTAACTGATCCGAAACGCGTGTCCCGGGCCAGGGACCGGCTTATGCAGCACTGGTGGCATGAGCCACTGCCGATGGAGGCTCAAAATCCCGCGACGTTACAGGGCTGGTGGGCCAGCAACATCGTGAAGAACGGCGTCAGTCTTCCAGAAAACCGCAGCGGGCTTCTGGTGCCTCTGGATGTGCATCAAGGCGAGACTATTGCCCAGCCCCTGCCAGGGATAACCGAAGATCTCGTCTGAGGCGGGACGACAGGAAAGCGGCCCAAGGGTGAATGCCGTGTTGACCACTTGCAAGTTGTGGGTCCGCTTATCCAGCTCGAACCCTGATCTTTGAACGAGGTCTCGTTGCCACAAGGGCGGCAGGTACAACCTGCGGCCCGCCGAAGGGTAGCTTGGCACAGGCCACCCATTCCGACTTGCCGAACTCGTTACCCAATTGGACAATCTGTCCGACACATTGACGGGAAGATCAGTTGCACCGTTGAAAGAGTTCTGCCGTGGTAATGGAAAAGGGTTACAAGCCATTGAGGTGGACTGGGACGCGCTTTGCGACAAAATGAAAGTGCGGCTTGATCGCGACCTGACGCTGCCAGAAACTGCCAGCTAGCTGAAAATCAGTGTGATCTCGATCCGACATCTGAGGGATCATCGGTATCTGGCGCAGATCCAGCGCCGAAACCCCGACGCCGACCACCTGAAAAGCTATCTATCCAAAGCGAGCATTCAAAAACTTGAATGAAACTATGTCACGTTCGGCCAGATGGTGTCGCGACAGAAGGTGGCTTCAATACATTTGGCGCGGCAACTGGACAGAGATGACATCCATCCGATTACCTGTGGAAAGGAACAGGTCCGCGTATACGACAGAAAATCCGTTGGCTGGGAAGAGAACCGCAATGTGTGATGACCACAGGCAAGACCTTGAGAAACTGATCGCTCAGGTTTCTGAGAACCTTGACGAGGGCCAGAAGGAGCGCTTGTTGAATGCCGTGAACACCGGTGACGGCGTGGAGGGTAATAATTCAGCCCCTCTGCTGGACCGCTTGCGCCCTTACTGGAGGCGGCCGACAAGCACGGGAAGGTCGATCCTGATTTTGATATGAAAGCCTATCTGGATGAGATGTGGGGCGATATCTGATCTGAGCGGGTCGTCTTTCATGACGGGCGCCGCTCGACCTAGGGGCGGTTCACATAACACCCCTTCGGCGATGTTCAAGGTTCGCTCCACGCATCTGTTCCTGCCATTGGCTGTTTCAATCATCTGCACTCGAAGATGCCTGGCACGAAAGAGATCGATTGATACTCCGGTAATCCCCCCATTTTTAGAGGGGCGTATCAGTAGAATCTAAGCTGCTTTCAGTTTCTGCATCGGGGTCATACCGCCGATGCCTATGTTTGGTCTTTCGTTGTTGTAAGTCCAGAGCCATTTCGCTGCGTGATCCTGCACGTCTTCAATGCTTTCGAAGTGGTATCGCCCGAGCCATTCGGTGCGAACCGTCCGATTGTAGCGCTCGATATAAGCGTTCTGCTGGGGCTTGCTCGACTGGATGTAAAGCAACCCTCGCGCCGCACCTCGGACCCGTCGGAAATTGGAGCGCCTGCGCTGTGGCTTTGTGCGCGGGAAGCGCATAACATCACGGGCACGTCGATCCCGGTCGATGGTGGCTGGACCGCGCAATAGCGCTCCGAGAGGGAACAGTTGCGTAATGTCAAAATGCGAAAGCCGACGCTGACAGGATGTCAAAACTGTTCGCCCCAGCGGTAATCTGTACTTATTTGTAGGCGGGCATTCTACTGTCGGCAGCAGCTTCGTCCCGCGATCTACGAGTTGATATTCTACAGGATTTGGCGCGCGCGGCGAACGGCAGTTATACGAGCTGCGACCTCAGCATCGAAAGAATTGGTAGAATGTCTCTTTTTGGGGCCGCCATGCGCAAGCTGTGCAGTGTCCTACCTAGTGGCACCCTCACGGAACAGATATCGGTCGCAACACTCAGGATGAGAATACGACCAGCTCTCGCCAACCCGCAGTATGCCAGTCTGGTGCCTCGCCGTAGAGCGCTTCGAACAAGCCCGCCCCGGTCGAGCCTTGATCCGCCTTTACACTGATCACGTTCACCCGACGTCCCATTTTCCGAAACGACGGTCGTCGAAGCGCAGGGGACGCATGATCGGAAGGCGCTTTAGTCGTCATAGACGCCGTTGAAAAGCGGGGCACGCTCGATCTTTGCTGGTGAGAGCTTTGGGTTGGTTTCGAGGGGCAGCATGATATGGGGCGACAGAAAACCGTATTTGGCCTCTAGAACAGAGGTGAACACTTCGCCCAAACTGTCTGTGCGATAGGTTGAAATCACAAGATGCGGTTCAGCACCCAGGAGCGCACTGTAGAGGTCGGAACTCTGCCCTTCGTCCCTGGTTTTGCGGACGCCTTGGGCATCGAGCCAAAGGCGGGGCTCCATGCGGCGGCTGGGGATCATGCCGATGCCGTCGAAATAGGTGTCGTCCTTCCCAAGCTGCGCCTCTGCGAACCGAACAAGCGCCAGTTGAGCGTGGTTGTCATGATTCAGGTACTGCACATTTCGAACAGTGCTCTGTATGGCGATGGCCATCAGAATTCCCTGTATGATCGCGGCCCGTCTTTTTGAATGCTGTAGATAATGGGTTACTGCTGCAGCGCCGTAGACCGCCAAGAATGGCAATGCCATGGTGAACACGTATGGCCATGTCTGATTGTGAAAGAAAACAAGTGCGGTGAGCAAGGTCGTGTAAACAAGGAATATACGAGCGGCACCGTCGAGTTTGCGAAGATGGGTGACAGACAGAAGGAACCCAACGACAACCAATCCATATTGCAATGGGTTACGCAAAAGCGTTTGCCAGACATAAGCGTCCAGCCCTTCATAGTAGCTACCGCCGTAGCGGGCAAGTTCGACTGGTCCCAGGAACAGAACCTCCAGAACCTGTAACATCGCCGGGCCGCCAAGCAGGGCACCATAGAAAATTATAGCGACGGCCCAACCCAGAACAAGCAGCCCTCCGCGCTTGATCGCGCGCGTGACAGAACGCATGCAAATTGCATCCACTACCAGTGCGGCCCCCAAGGCGAAGTTGAAATAGACCGATTTCTGTGTCGTCACGAACGCAAGTCCACAAAGCAGGCCGGCGATCAAAAGGGTTTTGGCGCGGTCGGCTTCATACCGAATGACGACCAACACGGCCAAAGCTGCAAATGCAGTCGCAAGTGGCTCGGATCTGAGGCGAAACCCACGCTCGATAAAGTTGCTGAAGCTAAGCAAAAGCGCCACGGCCAAAATAGCCGTGACGCGCTCATATCCCAAGGCACGGGCGCACCGATAGATGCACCAGGTCAGCACCAATGCGAGGCATGCTGTGGTCAGTCGGCCCGTCATCAACATAGAGCTGGCATCCCAGCCAATCAGGTGCGAAAGCTCGTAAAAAAGTGCGTATCCGACCGCTTTTTTGGGCCAGATCGTCTCGAACGTACCGTCGAACAGATACACCGGCTGCGTAAAGTGCCAGAATTCATCCATCACGAAACGTGTATTGACCGCCAGCACAAGCAGAATGGCGACTTTCATAAGCACAAATAACCTGATCGCAAGTGATAGCCGTCGTTCTTGGCTAATGCCTGTCGGCAGGATGCGGGCAAGTGCTGTCATCCCTTGTGCCCTATTTGACAACTTTGAACGCGTGGTTCTGTGACCAGGGTTTGATCGACTTTTCTGCTACGATTGCACCGGGTCCGAAAACCGATGTGATCAGATCCAACTGCTCTTCCATAGCCATGTAGGCCACATTCTTGTCGCCGCCAATGTGAACATCGGCAATGTAACAGGCTGCATGGATCGGTGTTTTCCGTTTCAGCCAATCTTTGAATACCAGAACGCCGCCTGGCATCAGCAGCTTCTTTGCGGCTTCCAGGATATCCGCACGGATCGCGCCCGGCACGTGGTGCATGACATCGTTTATCACTATCAGATCAAACTGCCCGGCGCGCTCTTCGGCAAGATCCTGAGCGTCGATCTGGCGAAACTCGGCGCGGTCCCCTTCATACATGCGTCCCAAATGTGGGATAATGTCGATACCCAGATAGGACGCATCAGGGAAATCCCTGCACAGACGTTCTGCCAATGCGCCTTCTCCGCACCCGATTTCACAGATTGCGGTCGGGTCTGACCAGTTCTGGATGCAGTCCGCCAGGTTCTCTAAGTCGATGAAAATACGGCGGTATAGTTCCGAGACTTGCCTCTCATAAGGACCAAAAGCGCGTCGTACACTTGCTCCAATCGAACCCATGTCATATTCCTCTTTTCAGCCCCAGCTTCAGCCGGGGTACCAATCTGTTCACTATCTGAGTGCTCGTGAAAAAATCGCGCCATTCGAATGGGCCGAGCAAAAAAAATGCTCGTAGTGCTGAAGCAACACCACGCAAATTTCGATGATGCAGGCCTGCCAAGCAGACGTTGAGCGCGTTCGCCGCTTCCGCGCGCTTTCGGGCGCGTGTCGCCAGCCGATCCGGTAAATGCGCCAGATGACGGTCGAGCGGTATTTCCAATTGGCGTTTGAAGGATTGCAAGTCTCGCGATCCGGTTATGGTCAGGGATGTTCCGTGAATCCGAAACGCCGAGGCACGTGTGGGATCCCAGGCCAATCCATTCTGCGCGAGGTTCAGCCAAAGATCCCAATCTGCCGTGTACCAAAGTTCTTCATCAAGACCACCCTTTCGCAACGCGGCGTTGCGTCGGAACATGACTGCTGGCAGCGCCAGGGTGTTTTGCACGATCAGGTGCGAAAGCGCCTCTTCGGAAGATACGACACACTGCACATTCCCAAATGGCGGGCACATCTGTCCGACGGTTTTCCCCTGTGCGTCGATAAGATCAGCACCATGCACCCAGATGTCGACTTCCTGATGCTGGGTGCTGATGTCTCTTAGAAGAGCCGCACGCCCGGGCAACCAGATATCGTCTTGGTGCAACATTGTGATAAGCGGTGCGTGTGCCTCACGCAGGCCGATATTTGTGTTTTCTGTCCACGAGCTGCCGTCAGGATTGTCGATGATCCGGATCGGAAGACGGTCTTGCGCTTCCTCCAGAATCTGGCGACTTCCATCGGTTGATCCTTGGTCGATGGCAATGATCTCGAGCCCGTCGCATTGTCCCACAAGGGATGACAGCGCCGCACCAAGCGTCGTGCCACCGTTGAAGACAGGCATGATCACAGAAAGCCAAGCCTGTGTCATGGTGCACTCCGCTTAGGGGGGTAGAGGCCCGCGAGCAGAAGCGGTGCAATCAGGAAGAACCCTAGGGTTGAGGTCACCCGGAGCGCCAAAGCAGCCTCGACCGCTTGATCAAACGGCAGGCCTTCGCGCGCAAGCACGCCCGCCCAAGTCACTTCCACCACTCCAAGTCCACCAGGGAACACGGGCAGTGACATCAGAAACAACACCAAAGGATAGGCAATCAGAAGAGGGAGGATGTCCACGCCCGTAATGGCGTTGAGCAGCAAGACATTCAGTGCGGCAAGGAAGGCGTAGCCAAGAAGGCTCAGCGCGGTGACTGACGTCAGGATGCGGTCCGGCAACTGCGCAGCTCTTTCAAAACCCAGACGCAGGCGGGTGGCAGTTCGGGCCAAAAGTGACGCACCTTGATCCGCGATACTTGCCAGCAGTTTCGATGCAAGTTGAATGGCAAATCTCACGAAGACAACCATGGCGGCCAAAACAAGGATCGGGACAATCGCATCAAACACCCAGCCAACCGTTGGCACCAAAAACAAAAAGCTCAGAACGGCTGCGCTGACCAGTACGAGAAGTTGAAATGTCTGCTCCAAAGCCGATGTGCCCAGTGACCGCATGATCGGGATATCGAAACGTGACGCAAACCAGGCGCGAATGATCGGGGTGCAAAGCTGGATTGGCAGTATTTGCCCTGCGATCGCGGCCAATGTTGTCGCCGCGGTCGCATGCCGCAAAGACAGGGTCTGCCCCTGAGGCGACACGGCTTTCAGCAACATTCTCCAGCGTACAGCCGCCAAGATGACGATTGCCGCTTGTGCAAAGGCAATGGCAACATAGGTCCAAAGCGGGATGCGGACGCACAAGGCTATGAAGTCAGCGAAAGACGCCCCGCTGCCCAGGAAAAGAGCGATCAATCCCAGGGCCGCAGCAGCTGTGATCAACAACACCATCCAGACCCGGCTCTGTTTTGTCTCGGCTCCTTCGATGATGTTTGCACCCCTCATCATGTTGTTATGCCTGATTTGATTATTCACCTATCGCGAACTGATGCCGGGAGCGGTTTCCAGAAACCACCGACATCAGAAAACCGGAAAAGAACACCTGCGCGCCTATCACACACATCGTTCCGGCCGCTATCATCGCCCGCATCGCGCTGAGGCCGGCATAGTCCGATGCGATCCAGCCGAACGTAATGGTGCTGATCCAAGCCAATCCGCCTGCAATCAACAGCATGCCCGCCAAGAGCCAGTATTCAAGCCGCGACGCGTTGAGAAAGGCCAAAGCACGCCTGCTGGGACGCCTGATAAGCTCTTTGTAATTATAAAGCTGAGCAAACATCCCCATGGCTATGGTCTGCACGGAAATGATCATTGCGGCACTGGCCATAACAGCCCAGTGGCTACCAAAGAATATCCCGCCGATCTGCACGAGCTCATCACCCCCGGCAATCAGCAAGGCTGCCATCATGACAAACCCCAGCAGGCCCAGCGTGACGCCCGGCACCATGAAAAGCCAGCTTGGACTCAGCAAAAGCATGTAGATAAGGTGCCGCATCCCATCGCGCCAAGGGTTCAGATGCGGCGGGCGGCCACGCTCATCGGGGGATAGTGTGACCGGCACTTCCGCGATCTTGAAATCCAGCAAGACCGATTTCAGAAGCATCTCAGACGCAAACTCCATACCCGTAGACGACAGGTTGAGGCGCTCCAACGCAGGCGCGGTCAGGGCGCGCAAGCCGCAATGGGCATCACCAATATCGGTTTTGAAGAGAATCCGCAAAATACCAGACAGCGCCGGATTACCGATGTAACGGTTCTTCCATGGCATTGCGCCGGGCTTTATGCCGCCACGAAACCGGTTGCCCATGCACAAATCTGCACCATTCAACAGCTCCCCAATCATCGGAACAGCTTCAACAAAGTCATAGGAACAATCACTATCGCCCATCACCAGGTATTGCGATTTCGCAGCGCCAAACCCGGCGATCAAGGCCGCGCCGTAGCCACGTTCGGACACATGCACAACCCGCGCGCCTGCGCCCAGTGCGATATCTTGGCTGCCGTCGTCGCTTCCATTGTCCGCAACAATCACCTCACCGGAGAGGCCGTATTTTTCCCGAACTCCATCCAGAGCCTCTTTCGCTCTAAGAATGCACTTTTCCAGGGTGGCTGCCTCATTCAAGCACGGCAGGACAAAAGCGACCGAAATGGTTTGATTTTGCATGAGCCCCTCACTCGCTAAACGCTAAATCTCGAAACAATTCGTTTCCGATACTGCGAATTCTTGTGTCGAGATTGGGGCGGGAATGGTACCAATTAAAGGTTTACGGGCTGAGGTTGCACCTTTGTTTCGAGAACGCGATGTAACTGAGGTCGCGCCGCAATCGACTGTCTGCTTTTTTGTGTGGAGAGAGTCAAATCAGCGTTCAGTTAGGCAAGGTGTTGTTGTCCAGAAGGTGGGGTTATCGTTGGCGACGCTCCCTCCTGTCAGAAGCATCAGGAATCTTGTAAGCATATCTATGGCTTGCATTGCATCCCAGTGTTCGCGCAACTGCCCGTTTTCCAAGCGGAACGTGTCCGATATGACAAAGCCCTTCCGTTCGTTCCCCCGGTGTTGCGCTTTCAACGTTGCGTGGCTGTGAAGCACGACAAAGTCGCCGCTCGCAATGATCCGTTTGACGTCATAACTGTAGCCCGGGAAACGCTTCGTCAGTGTTTTCACATAACCGACCACACCGGAAATCTCTGGCGGGATCGCCCTGTTGTGCTGGATGTAGGGACCTTCGCGATAGGTGCGCAGCACGTGATCGAAGTCATGGTCGTTCATGAGCCGTTGAAAGAATTTGACAACGGCAGCCGCATTCCGGGTCTCGTCGTCTGACCAGTGGTCCTGTTTCAGTTAGTTCTACGTCCCGATCCCGACGTGAAGCGCGAGCGGTTCGCGCCGCGTGTATACCCAGTTTTCGCCAATCTGGATGTGTTCGCCGGTCCAACTGCCGGTCAGCCCTCCGAAGTATTCCAGCGCATCGACACGCGAGCTGGCGTCGATTACCAGTCGTTTCCTGATGGGTTGTGCCAGCAAGTTGAAAACTCCGGGGTAAGCGCGGCGCTAGGCCGCAGCCCCGGATTGCTGGGTTCTCAGCAGGCATGACAGCGCTGCCTTGATGTCGATCTTGCCGACCGGCCTATTTGCACTGATCACCACGATATCGCTTTGCTCGTCGATCAGCATCGAGATGACGTCTTTCGGGGGCGTGGTGTCCGGGATGGTGCGGGCGTCGCTGGCAATGGGTTCATCCACAGCCACCATGATCTCCATTGCGCGCAGAACGTTCAGCGGTTTCATGTGGGCCACGAATTCCGCCACATAGGGCGTGGCGGGGTTCAGGACGATATCCTGCGGTTCGGCACATTGCACGATCAGCCCGCCTTCCATGATGGCGATGCGCGAGCCGATCTTTAGCGCCTCGTCCTGATCGTGGCTGACGAAGATGATGGTGCGTCCGAGTTTCTGTTGGAACTCCAACAACTCGTCCTGCAGCTTGTTACGGATAAGCGGATCCAGAGCCGAGAAGGGTTCGTCCATCAGAAGTATCGGCGCTTCGGCGGCAAAGGCGCGGGCAAGCCCGACCCGCTGCTGCATCCCGCCGGACAGTTCCTGAACCTCGCGATCCGCCCAGTCCTGAAGATGAGCCAGTTCAAGCTGTTCGCGTGCCTTGCGGTATCGCACGTCCTTGTCGATGCCCGCCACTTCGAGCCCATAGGCCACGTTGTCGATCACGGTTCGCCAAGGCAGCAGGCCGAATTGCTGGAAGACCATACCGATCCTGTCGCGTCGGTTAGCGCGCAACTCACTCTCGGAGGCCTGCACCACATCGACCAACCCGCTGCCAGTTGCCACCTGCACCTTGCCACAGACCACCGGGTTCAAGCCATTGACGGCGCGCAACAGGGTTGATTTTCCCGATCCGGACAGGCCCATCAAAACGAGGATTTCACCGTTCTTGATGTCGATTGAACAGTTGTGGACGCCCAGCACCTGGCCGGTCTTCTCCTGAATCTCCGCCCGTGACATGCCCTGATCCATCATTGGCAGTGCCGTTTCGGGTTTGTTGCCGAAGACAATGTTCACGTTGTCGAATTGCACCATCGTATCGGACATTGCTTACGTGCTCCTTCTCTTGAACATCCGGTCGAAGATAATGGCAACCAGAACAATCGCGATGCCGACTTCGAACCCCTTCGCAATGTTGACGGAATTCAAGGCCCTGAGCGTTGGCACACCGAGGCCGTCAGCGCCTACGAGCGCGGCGATGACGACCATGGACAGGGACAACATGATGGTCTGTGTCAGCCCGGCCATGATCTGGGGCAGCGCAGGGATCAGGTAGACGAATGTCGGGATTGTTTGCATCAGGTCAAGGATCGGTTCCATGATCCGGTGCAGCCAGGGCCGACGTGCCGCCGCGATGCCAAGCGGCACCCCGACGCCCATGCAGACAACCGCCGCCGCAAAGACCAGCGCCAGTGTTTCGGTGGTTTCCACCCAGTAGCCCTGATTGACGATCAACAACAGGCCCAGGGCGGTGAATACAGTGAAGCCGACCGACCGGCGCACGACCCACGACAAGCTGGTGATAACGGCGATCACGACAAATGCATGTGGCGCCTGAAGCAGCCACAGCAGGGCGAGGATGATCGCCTCCAACACGGCCGAAAGACCATCGAAGAACCAGAAGAAGTTGTCAGTCAGCCAATCGACAAAGGCTCTGGCCCAATTGCCGATTGGTATTTTTTGTGACTCCAGCCATTCCATGTCAGGCCCTCGGCCAGCCACTCGAGAAGCGCCTGTTCGGATTTGAATGGCTGAGCTGTGCGAAGTATGCGCGTCCAACCACTGTTCGATGTCGGCAGCGTGGCCTCTCCGCCGCTGCTGCAAATCTGGATCAGCCCGGTCACGCGATCGCCAGTCTCGGCGGCAACCAGTTGGGCAATCATCCCACCCATCGAAAACCCAAGTAACGCAAAGTGTTCGATTTCGAGGGCATTCACGCAACGCAATACGTCGTCGCGCATGTCGAACAGCGTGTAGGGAGGCGTCGATGCAGCGGGGTTTCCGTCGAGCATGTCGACGGCTGCCATGTCAATATCAGGGCCGCAATGAAATGACCTTCCAGCATCGCGGTTGTCACGGCGGCGTTCGAGGTGCTGTCCTCGCACGGAATGCAAGGCACCACATTGCAAAGAGTCGCGGAACACACGGGCGTGTCCAAGGCCAGCGTGCTTCACTACTTCTCAAACAAGCAGAATCTGATCGAAACCGCACTGCGTCGCGCCAATACAATGTTGCGACTGGAGGCGGTGGCCTTCCTGAATCTTGCGGAAACTCCATGGGAAAGGTTCTATGCCGTCGTCGAGGCGAACTTCTCGCCGACAACATTTCATGCAGAGGTGGCGCACGGTTGGATCGCCATGTGCGCCGAGGTGCCCCACAACCCCCAGTTTCAGCGGTTGCAGACGGCGATATACCGGCGTTTGAACACGAACCTCTATTCGGCCTTGAAAGATACGGGCGCATCCGAAACCGAGGCCAAGTCGGTGGCTCACACGGTCAGCCTTTTGATCGACCGACTGTGGCTGCGATGCGGTCTTCAGATTGGCGGGCTAAACCGGGAGGAGGCGATAGTCCAGATTGAAGGTGTCGTGGGACTTCACTTTCCTGATGACACGGACGCAAGTTCGCCAAAGACAAGATGAGAATGTTGCAACTGCGTATTCTGCTCGAAGGACGTAGGGCGGATTTCCGAATGCTGCGCCGCGGCGTTGGGGGTGATGGCGAATGGCAGGTTTGGGCCGTTGTCAGAGGGTGGTTTGGCTGGTCTTTGTGATCATCGCTGCGCCACCGCATGACCGCTGAGAACCCAGATGTCTTGATACCACGCGATGCACGAATGGGTGCTTGGGAGGCGGCGGAGTATGGTTCGATACAGACATCCTATCTTTGCCCGGAACCAGCGATCGGGATGTTTGGCCAGCATAGAATCGTTACAAGAGCGATAGTGAAATGCGCGGATAGGCTCGTTGCGCGACATCAGGCGAAAGCCGGTCCTGCCCACCGTCGATCTGATTGAAAGACTGGAAAACCTCATGCCATTGCTCGTAGCTGGACGCCAGATTGACCACAGGCCAATCACTGCCAAAAAGAACACGGCAGCAGCCAAATTGCCTGCAAACATGCGCGAGATACGGCTTCAGGTCGTCAGGCGTCCAATCCTCGCGAGCTTCGGTCACCACACCTGAAAGCTTGCAAAACACGTTCGGAAAGTCTGCAAGCTCTGTCATTTGCGTGGCCCAAGGCTCGAACGCGTCGTTGCGGATCTCCGGTTTGGCGCAATGGTCGATCACAACTCTTAGGTCGGGATAGCGGGTCAGGAACGTTTTCAGATGGCCCAAATGACGCGGCATAACCAGTGCGTCGAACGTCAGGTTGTGGGCGACCATAGCGGTAATCGCGGGACGTAAAGCATCACGCAACATCCATGCATCGTCCGCAAGATCTTGGATCATGGGACGCAGCCCGACAAGTCGGGGATGCTGCGCCAGTCTTTCGATGCTGGAGACGGCGGTTTGCGCCTCCAGATCGACCCAGCCAACCACACCAATGATCCAGTCAAAACGATCCGTGAGTGATAGTAGATATTCGCTTTCCGCTTCGCTATCGGCGGCCTGGACAACGATCGTCGCGCTGATGCCGCTGGCTTTCAGCAAAGGCTCCAGATCTTCTGGCAAGAAATCCCGGTATAGCGGGGCAAGGTCTGGGGTCAGCCAGCCATAGTCGCCACGGTCAAGTTTCCAGAAATGCTGGTGTGTGTCGATCTTCATGATGTGACCTCGGTGAATGGTAACATCGAAGGGATAGGGGCGGCGGGGTGAAGCAGGTCGTGGTCTTTCAAGTCCCGCCACAATTCGTCGGGAACGGCACACGTGAGCCAGCCGATCGTGTCCGAAAGCTCCGCGCGGTTGCGCAATCCGGGAATGACAGAGCAAACCAGCTGGTGGCCCAGTGGAAACTGAAGCGCAGCGGCGGGTAGGGGTACGTCAAAGCTTTTGCAGATGTCGGAAAGCTCTCGAACACGGGTCAGGATGTGATCGGGAGCTGCGCCATAGTTCCAGGTGTCGCCGCCGACAAGTATACCCGAGTTAAAGGGGCCACCAACGACGATCGAAACGCCGCGGGCTGCGCATTCGGGAAACAGGTCATCAAGCGGTTCTTGCTCCAGCAGAGTGTAGCGCCCTGCCAGCAAAAAGACGTCCCAATCTCCGATGTTCAGGGCGTCAAGACAGGCTTGGGTTTCGTTCACACCCAGCCCGATCGCTTTCACACGACCCGAGCGACGCAGCTCATCCAGCGCCCTGTAACCACTTTGTTCCAGATCTTTGAAGTGAAGATGATTGTCAGGGCCGTGGGTCATTTCCCCAATGTCATGCACATAGAGGATATCCACATGATCAAGACCAAGACGTTGAAGCGAGTCCTCGAATGAGCGGATGATGCCATCGTAGCTGTAATCATAGACCGGATGAAATGGCAGCGCGTCAGGCCAGCCCATAGCCGCCGGGTCGGAAGCAGCGCCGGGGGCGAGCAGCCTGCCGACTTTCGTGGAAATCTGTATGTCTTTCCCGCGAAGCTGATCACCCACCCGGCGCTCGGACAGGCCAAAGCCATAGAAGGGAGCGGTGTCGACATAGCGCATTCCGCCGGTCAGGGCAGCGGCAAGGGTCTGCGCGGCTTCCGTGTCGTCGACGGCATCGAACAGCCCCCCCAACGGGGCCGCGCCGAACCCAAGCGTGGACAGGCGGAGGTCGGTGTTGCCCACGGGGCGTGTGCGAAGCTTCAACATGTCATGAGCCGTTCTGGAATGGGTTGGTGCCGCCGTATAGCGATGTGAGTTCGTTGGCCAACGCCTGATAGCTTTCGGCAATTTCGTTCAAAGTCGGGACGACAAGGTCATCGACACGCTCAAGATAGGGGCAACTCAATGCAGCGACGACGTTGCCCGACGGGCTGAACACCGGGAACGCGATATTGGTGACGCCAACGGCGGTGGCGGATGGCATTTTTTCATATCCCACGTCGCGGATGCGCGCGAGGTGTGCGTCAAATTCTGCGCGGTCCAGTTCGGGTTCACCGGCGGCGCGCCTGTGCTGTGCAATCAGATCGTCGATCTCTTCCGGGGAACGAAACGCAGCCAGAACACGTCCTGTGCCAGTGTTCCACAACCCAACAACTGTCCCCGTCTTCAGCGCAAGCCCCCAGTTGCCAGGTGATTCAGCCGTGGCGACAATCACGATGTCCCCATTGCTTTCCATACCCATATGACAAGACTGCCAAGCCTTCCGTGTAAGCGCACGCATCCGTGGCAAAGCGGCCTCGATAACGCGACCGATCGGCGGGTGCCGCTGGCTGATGGAGAACATCTTGAGGCTCAGCGAATAATGATCGCCTGACGTAGACCTGATGACATATCCGCGGCGTACCAGCGTGGACAGCATCCGGTAAATCTCGTTGGGCGACCGTTCAAGGGACCGCGCCAGCTCACGCTGTGTCATCCCCTCTCCGTGGTTGGCCAGCAACTCAATGATATCCAAGCCTTTTTCCAGGGCGGGAGCGCGATACTTGTCGCCTGCATCATCCATGGGCGTACTTTCTGAAATTCTGGTTCCTTACAGTCTGATCAACTCGGTCATGAAGTCAAGCTTGATTTATTGATAAATAAATGTTTTACATACGAATGGATGGCGAACTCAACTTCGCGCCATGGGAGGAAGAAATGAAAAGAATTAACGTTTTAAAGGGCTTGCTTGCGAGCACAGCGATGATCGCGGTTGCCGAATCGGCGGTCGCGCAGGATTGGGGGAGCTTCGAAGGCGTGACGATTGAGGCGAAACTCATCGGAGGCGAGCAGTACGAAGGTCTTTATGCGCGCATCGCCGATTGGGAAGCGGCCACCGGTGCCAAGGTCGATATCATTTCAAAGAAGAGCCACTTTGAAATCGACAAGGAAATCAAATCGGACATGGCGGCTGGAACCACCTCCTGGTGTGTAGGTTCAAACCACTCGTCATTTGCGCCGCAATATGAAGGTCTCTATGTAGACTTGAATGAACTGGTTCCCGCCGAGACCATTGCGGAATTTGTAGAGGGTAACATCAATGCCTCGACCGTTGGCGGCGAGCTTTTGATGCTGCCACGTGCGCAGTTTGACGTTTCGGTTCTGTACTATCTGAAATCGAACTATGAAGATGCCGACAAGGCGGCTGCGTTCAAAGCTGAATATGGCTATGATCTGGCTGTGCCGGACACGTGGGAGCAGGTCAAGGATCAGGCGATGTTCTTTGCCGATCCGCCTAATTTCTATGGCACGCAATATGCGGGCAAGGACGAAGCCATTGTTGGCCGCTTCTACGAGATGGTTGTCGCGGAGGGTGGCAACTACCTTGACGAAAACAAGAAGCCGATCTTCAACTCTGACGCCGGTCAACGCGCCCTTCAGTGGTTCGTGGATCTGTATACCGCCAAGGCCGTCCCCGCTGGCACTACAAGTTATGTCTGGGATGATCTGGGGCAGGGCTTTGCGTCCGGCACTGTGGCATTAAACCTTGACTGGCCGGGCTGGGCTGGCTTCTTCAACGATCCTGAAAGTTCGAAAGCGGCTGGCAATGTCGGTGTGGCTGTTCAACCGATGGGATCGGTGACGCGCACGGGTTGGTCGGGCCACCACGGTTTCTCGGTCACAAGTGACTGCGCCAATAAAGAGGCCGCTGCCTCCCTTGTCATGTTCTTGACCAGCGAAGAAAGCCAGCTGGCCGAAAGCGCGGGTGGTTCCCTGCCAACGCGGACGGCGGTTTGGGAAGCGAACGTGGCCGCTGCCAAGGCGGGTGATGATGCCTTCCGCGCTGAAAGTCTGGCGGCTTTTGCAGAAGGGGCCAAATACGCCTTCGCCGTACCGCCGATCCCGGAATGGGGCGAAAGCACCAACCTGGTGTTCCCAGAGCTTCAGGCCGCAATCGTTGGCGATAAAACCGTCAAGGAAGCATTGGACGATGCCGCCGCAGCGGTTGACGAATTGATGCAAGAGTCCGGCTACTACTAAGTACGACATCGAACTGGGGCGGCTCTGGCCGCCCCCGAGACACACACTCCAGCCACAGTTAGGTGTACAATGACCCGCCGCCGCTTGCCCGAGTGGTTCGTCCTTCTGTTGCCTGCGTTCATCGTGATCGCCGCAGTCGTGCTGATCCCTCTGATTTTCTCGCTCTACTCGAGCTTCACACCCTACAAGCTCACGCGACCGTCAACCTTGTGGAAATGGGTCGGAACCTTCAACTACGAGAAGATTTTGTCCGATGCCAAGTTCTGGTCGGCATTCGGGCGCACCGTCTTGTTCCTGACCATCGTGCTGAACCTGGAGCTTCTGCTGGGCCTTGGCATTGCGCTGATGATGAACAAGGTCACATGGGGTCAGCGCACGCTACGCACCATCCTGATGTTTCCAATGATGTTTTCGCCGATCCTTGTCGGGTTTCAATTCAAGTTCATCTTCAATGACAATATCGGTCTGGTGAATAATGTTCTGCAATCCCTTGGCTCTGATGCCGCGCTGCCGTGGCTGGTGGACGGCAAGCTTGCGATGTTCTCGATCATCTTTGCTGAGATATGGATGAGCACTTCCGTCTTCGCCATCCTGATCCTGGCCGGGCTGTTTGCGATGCCGCGCGATCCATTGGAAGCCGCCAAGGTCGATGGCTGCACCGCTTGGCAGACCTTCCGCCACATCACGTTGCCCTTTCTGATGCCCTTTATCTATATCGCTATGACCATTCGCTCGCTGGATGTGGCGCGGGCCTATGACATCGTGCAAATCATGACAGGCGGCGGTCCAGCGCGGCGGACCGAGCTTCTGTGGACCTTGATGAGCCGCACAGGCTATGTCGACGCCCGCATGGGACTGGCGAACGCGATGGGATATGTCTCGATCATCCTGTCGATCCTGTTCACCGTTTACTTTTTCCGCAAACTCAGCGCTGCACGCGGCCAAATTGGCATGGCAGGATAAGTCTAATGGATCGCAATCTGACCCACCGCAATCGCAAACGCGCCCTGAAAGCCCTGCATTTCATCGCGCTGTTCCTGACCATGGCCATTATCTGCATCCCCGGCTTGTGGATCGTGTTAAACTCGTTCCGTCCAACGGTCGAGATCATGGCGAAGCCACCGGTCTGGACACCTTCGTTCACGCTGGACCATTACCGTGCGATGTTTGGAGGTACTGGCGAAGGCGGCGTGCCGGTATTCTCCTACTTCCGCAATTCGTTGATCGTGTCCGTGGTCTCGACCTTGATTGCTATTCTGATCGGGATGTCGGGCGGCTATGCCTTTGCCCGATATCGCTTCAAGGGCAAGGCTGGCTACTTTGTGGGGTTGATGCTGTTTCGTGCGGTGCCGGGTGTCGCTCTGTCGCTGCCACTGTTCATCGTTTTCGCGAAAGTCGGGATCATCGACACCCATTTCGGACTGATCCTTGTCTATGTCGCGATGAATGTGCCGTTCACCATCTGGCTGACCGACGGGTTCTTCCGCCAGATCCCCAAAGAGCTTCACGAAGCCGCCGAGATCGACGGCTGCACCCGGTGGCAAGCCTTTTGGCGGGTTGAGTTCCCTGTGGCGCGCTCTGGCGTTGCCTCGGCTGCGATCTTCGCCTTCCTCACCTCGTGGAACGAATTTGCGCTGGCTTCGCAACTGACCAGATCGGTGGGGTCCAAGACCATGCCAGTGGGTCTGCTCGACTTCACGGCCGAATTCACCATCAACTGGGGGGGGATGTGTGCGCTTGCGGTGTTGATGATCGTGCCAGCGCTGGTCCTTACCTTCATCGTACAGAAACACCTGATTGCCGGCCTCACATTCGGCGGCGTCAAAGGATAAGACCATGACCGAAGTTACTCTTTCCAATGTTGTCAAATACTACGGCAAACACCGGGCTGTGCACGGCATCAATCTTGCCATCAATGATGGCGAGTTCGTCGTGCTGGTTGGCCCATCAGGATGCGGCAAGTCGACAACGCTCAGGATGATTGCCGGGCTCGAAGATATCTCGGATGGCGAAGTGACCATCGCGGGCCGGGTCGTGAATGATCTGCCACCGCGCGAGCGCAACATCTCGATGGTGTTCCAGAACTATGCACTTTATCCGCATATGACTGTACGCGAAAACCTTGGTTTCTCGTTGGTGATTGCCAAGGCCGATGAGGCCGCGATTGCCAAGGCGGTGGACGAGGCCGCAGAAATTCTGGGCCTGAACGAGTTGATGGATCGCAAGCCCGCCGAGTTGTCTGGTGGTCAGCGTCAACGCGTTGCGATGGGGCGCGCCATCGTGCGCCACCCGGATGTGTTCCTGTTTGACGAGCCGCTGTCAAATCTCGACGCAAAACTGCGGACACAGATGCGGGTTGAGATCAAGAAGCTGCACCAAAGGGTCGGCAACACGATTATCTACGTCACGCATGACCAGGTGGAAGCCATGACCCTGGCCGACCGCATCGTGTTGATGCAGGACGGGCATATTGTTCAGGTTGGAACACCGCTGGAGCTGTTCAACAAACCGAATAACACGTTCGTTGCGACGTTCATTGGCTCACCCCCGATGAATTTGGTCGACGGCAAAGTGGTGGGCGCTGAAACAATCGAGCTTTACGGCGGCTTGAGCGTTCCGGTGCCCGCCGCAGCGCGTGGATTGATCAGCGACGGGCAACATGTGAAATTCGGGTTCCGTGCGGACAATCTGATGCCCGTGGGGCATTCGGTTCAGGAAGAAGGCGAAAAAGCCGATCTGGAGCTGAAAGTCACGCTGACGGAGCCATTGGGTACAGAAACCGTATTGTTCACTGAAATTGCGGGCAACGAAGTACAGGCGAAGATGCTGAACCCGCGCCCGGTCCGGCCCGGTGAGGTTCTGAAATTTCAGTTGATGCTGGATAAATGCCACGTGTTTGATGCCGCCAGCGCAGAAGCCATCCGGGGTTAAGGTCATGGCAAAGATTACCCGAATAGAGCTACAGATGATCGACCTCGTTCCCAAAGTGAAACGGGTCGATGCCATTCAGTCATTCGTTAGCCAGGAAACCCCCATGGTGACGATCTATGACAGTGATGGGGCGGTCGGAACCGGCTATAGCTACACCATCGGCACTGGCGGGCCGTCGGTCATGGCGCTGTTGGAACACACGCTGACCCCGGCCTTGATTGGGCGTGACCCTGATCGGATCAACGGCATCTGGCGTGATCTTCTGCGCCTGACCAATGCCACTTCGGTGGGGGCGATCACCTCGCTTGCGCTGGCAGCGATTGACACCGCATTGTGGGATCTGAAATGCAAGAAGGCCAACCTGCCGTTGTGGAAGGCAGCCGGTGGAAGCCGCGACCGTGTCCCGCTTTACACCACCGAAGGCGGCTGGTTGCATCTGGAAACCCAGGCACTGGCGGATGACGCGCTGGAAATGCAGGCCAAGGGCTTTAAAGGCTCCAAGGTCAAGATCGGTCGTGAACATGTCAGCGAAGATGCGGCACGCCTTGGCGCCGTGCGCGCGGCCGTTGGCGACGCCTATGAGATCATGACGGACGCCAATCAAAGCTTCACACTGTCAGAAGCCATCCGGCGCGCGCGCATGCTTGAGGATCATGGCGTCGGTTGGTTTGAAGAACCCCTGCCCGCCGATGACGTCGCCAGCCACGCCGCGCTTGCCCGCCATACATCGGTCCCGATTGCCGTGGGCGAAAGCATGTATTCGCTCAGCCAGTTCAAAGACTATTTGCATGCCGCTGCGGCCAGCATCGTTCAGGTCGATGTGGCCCGCGTTGGGGGCATCACGCCCTGGCTGAAAGTCGCGCATATGGCTGAAGCCTTCAATATCATGGTCTGCCCGCATTTCCTGATGGAACTGCACCTACCGCTGGTATGCGCCGTGTCGAACGCCAAATGGCTGGAATATATTCCGCAGCTGGACAGCGTCACGACAGAGGCGATGCAAATCTCGGACGGGTACGCGATACCCTCGGAAGAACCGGGCCTTGGCATTCGCTGGGATTGGGAGGTGATATCCGCTAAATCCCTGATTTCCAAAACAATCACCGAGGCTTCATGATGCAACGTATGGGCATGATCATTGGGGTCAAACCCGACAAGATTGACGACTACAAGCGGTTGCACGCCGCTGTTTGGCCCGATGTTTTGGCTCAGATCAAAGGCAGCAATATTCGCAACTACTCGATTTTCCTGCGCGAGCCAGAGAACCTCTTGTTTGGCTATTGGGAATATCACGGCACGGATTTTGAGGGCGATATGGCCCGCATGGCCGAGGATCCGAGAACACGGGAATGGTGGACGCACACCGACCCCTGCCAGTCCCCGCTCGCGACACGTGCGACGGGCGAACAATGGTCGATGATGGAAGAAGTATTTCACACGGATTGAGAGATATGACCGAGAAACAGGGCCGCTTGGCCGGAAAAAAAACACTGATCACGGCTGCTGGCCAAGGCATCGGACGCACAACAGCTGAACTTTGGGCCGCTGAAGGCGCGCAGGTCATTGCCAGCGACATCAACGACGATGCTCTAGCAGAACTGGATGCGATTGACGGGATTACCGCGCTAAAACTTGATGTGACCGACGCAGACGCGGTTGAGGCCGCAGTGGCCGACATGGGCACGCTGGACGTCCTGTTCAACTGCGCGGGCTATGTTGCCAATGGCACAATCCTGGAATGCACCGAAAAGGACTGGGATTTCAGCTTTGATCTAAATGTCAAAGCGATGTACCGGCTGATCAAGCTCACTCTGCCCGACATGCTGGATCAGGGCGGCGGGTCAATCATCAACATGTCGTCGGTGGCGTCGTCTTTGAAAGGCGTACCCAACCGCTTTGCCTATTGTGCCTCGAAGGCTGCGGTGATCGGTATCACCAAATCCGTCGCCGCTGACTATGTGACACGCGGTATTCGTTGCAACGCCATCTGTCCGGGGACGGTCGACAGCCCTTCAATGCATGGTCGCCTACGCGCCACGGGCAATTACGACCAGGCACTCAGCGACTTTATCGCGCGGCAGCCTATGGGACGCATCGGCACCCCCGAAGAGATCGCGGCACTGGCGCTCTATCTTGCCAGCGACGACAGCGCCTTCACAACCGGGCAAACCCACGCCATTGACGGCGGCTGGTCCATCTAACCCTCAAGGAGACCAACACATGAAGCTTTTGAGATTTGGCCCCTTGGGCGCAGAGAAACCCGGTCTTCTGGACCCGGATGGAAACATTCGTGACCTGTCTTCAGTAGTCGATGATATCGCCGGAGATGTGCTGGCGGATGACAGCATTGCGCAACTGCGCGAGATCGACCCATCGACCTTGCCACTGGTTGACGGCGCCCCCCGCATCGGCGCCTGTGTCGGTCGTGTGGGCAAATTCATCTGTATCGGATTGAACTATGCGGATCACGCGGCGGAAAGCGGAATGGAATTGCCTGAGGAACCGGTCATTTTCTTCAAGGCGACCTCTGCCATCAGTGGTCCCAATGACGATGTGGAAATCCCGCGAACCTCGGTCAAATCTGACTGGGAAGTCGAATTGGGTGTGGTGATCGGCAAACACACCAAATACGTCTCGGTCGAGGACGCGCTGGATTATGTTGCAGGTTATTGCGTGGTGAATGACCTGAGCGAACGCGACTTCCAGATCCACCGTTCGGGCCAGTGGGTAAAGGGCAAATCCTGCGACACGTTCGGCCCAATCGGCCCGTGGCTGGTGACACGCGACGCAGTGCCCGATCCGCAGAACCTGCCGATGTATCTTGAGGTCAACGGTCATCGCTATCAGGATGGATCGACCAAAACGATGCACTTCAGCGTGGCGACCGTTGTGTCGCATTTGTCGCAATTCATGAGCCTTCAGCCCGGTGATGTGATCTCGACCGGGACGCCCCCGGGCGTCGGACTTGGCCAGACGCCGGAAACCTATCTCAAACCCGGTGATAAGATAGAGTTGGGGATCGAAGGCTTGGGTGTCCAGAAGCAGAATGTTGTGGCGGGCTGATGACAAAAATCACCAACATATCGACCCATGACCTTCGCTTTCCAACCTCCGACAGTTTGGATGGATCGGATGCGATGAACCCCGACCCGGACTATTCAGCGGCCTACGTGGTGCTGGAGACCGACGGGGCGCATGAAGGCCACGGGCTGACATTCACAATCGGACGCGGCAACGAGATTTGCGTGGCCGCCATCAACGCCATGCGACATCTTCTGGTCGGGCTGGATATCAATTGGGTGCGTCAGGATATGCGCCGCTTCTGGCGCCATATCACCGGCGACAGCCAACTGCGCTGGATTGGCCCCGACAAGGGTGCGATCCATCTGGCCACCGGCGCTGTGGTCAATGCGATGTGGGACTTGATAGCGAAAGAAGCGGGCAAACCGGTCTGGCTTCTGGTCGGGGAAATGTCCCCTGAAGAGATCGTGAACCTGATCGATTTTCGCTACATGACGGATGTTCTGAAGGAAACCGAGGCGCTTGATATCCTGAAGGCCGCAGAACCGGCAAAATTGGAAAGGATCGCCCGACTCAAGGCCGAAGGCTATCCGTGCTACACCACATCGGCGGGCTGGCTTGGTTATTCGGACGATAAGCTGCGGCGGCTTTGCCGTGAAGCACGAAACGCCGGGTTCACCCACACCAAGTTCAAGGTGGGGCATAATCTGGACGACGATATCCGTCGCCTGACGATTGCCCGCCAAGAACTGGGCGAAGACATGAATATCATGATTGATGCCAATCAGGTTTGGGAGGTTGACCAGGCAATTGATTGGGTGAATGCGCTGGCCTTTGCCCGGCCATTGTTCATCGAGGAACCAACCAGCCCTGATGACGTGATCGGTCATCGCAAAATTCGTGATGCCATTGCGCCGATCAAAGTCGCCACCGGCGAAATGTGCCAAAATCGCATACTGTTCAAGCAGTTTATCGCAAATGGAGCGATTGACTTCGTCCAAATAGACAGTTGCCGCCTTGGTGGCTTGAACGAGGTGCTTGCGGTTCAACTGATGGCCGCCAAGTATGATCTGCCGGTGTGGCCGCATGCTGGCGGGGTGGGCTTATGCGAATATGTCCAGCATCTTTCGATGATCGACTACGTTGCGATCACTGGCGAAAAAGACTCGAAGCGTATCGAGTTCGTAGATCACCTCCACGAACACTTCATAGACCCCTGTGTGGTCAAAAATGGCGCCTACCTGGCTCCCTCAGCGCCGGGGTTTTCGATCCAGATGAAGCCCGAAACACTTCGCGAATTCAGGTATGAATACCATCTTGTGGCTGAGTAAACGGAAGGTCGGGCCGGAAGTTCTCGTCGCCTGCCGTCACGACGGTTATTCGGAGCTCACGTTGGTTTGAGAGGCCTGTTATCAACAAAGAAATCATTGGTGATGGTTGCGGCGAAAGTCCGGATTACCCCGCGATCCGCAGGTTATGTTGGCCTGCGACTTTGCATCCGCAGCGAACGGCAGCTTCGGCGGGCCGCATTGCGGAAACACACGAGGCCGTTGGACGGCTGCTTTGGGTCGTCTGCCAAGCCCTATGGCGGGAAAGGCTATCGCTTCTTGCTGGACGGAGGGTCGGAAGGCGCAAGCTGGGCGATCAAGAAACCCAATGCGCGCGACAAGTGGGGCATTCGGATCACCTTCGGGTCATTCTTTATGAGCATGTATGGTCTGGGCGCGGCCAAGGCGCATTGTGAGCGTGTTCTGGACCGTCTGGGTATCCGCTTTGGCCCGGATGATGTAAGCATATCACGGGCGGATTTCTGCGTGGATGTGTTGGCAAACGGCCTGACGCTGAAACCGGACCATCTGGTCATGCACAGTTCCACCGGGCGGCGGGACCATGTCGCGCAGGATGATATTGCCGTGCATGGCAAGTCGGGCTGGGTATCGTCTGTGACAGCGGGCAGCGTCGCAAACCGGCAGGTCATTATCTATAACAAGCGGTCTGAGGTCATCGCCCGTGGCAAGAGCCACTGGTGGGACATCTGGAACCATACGTTACGTAACGGTCTGGCGAACACGAACGCGGCGGTTACCTTACATAAGGGACAGCCCCACCGGCCCCCTGACACCTGACCCCGCCAAGGCCAAGCAGAACCAAGTCTGGCGGGTCGAGTTTCGCGCGGGCAAAGACCTTCTGAAAGACCGCTGGGGCATACGCACATGGGAACAGTTCTTTGACCGCTACGGCGACCTGTGCCGATCATCGGGTGAGCTGGTCCGATACACCGAGCCGGACCCGTCCGACACGAACCGTTCCCGCTGGCCCAATCATCCGCTTTGGGACGTGGTCTGTGCCGAGATGAATGACGACCTGACCGAGATGCGCAGCGGGGCGGACCCCAACCCGATGAAAGAGGTCCACCGCACGGAACACATCGCCAACCTGCTGAAACAGGTCACAGGAACCTGCATCACCATGGCGGCACTGGAAGGGTGGAACCACGAAGAACTGCCCACTGCGTTCAACAGCATTGCCGAACGCATGACCGCTGCCGCCAGCGACAACCCCGAACGATCCGCCAAGCAGTTGCAGGACGCCAAGGACCGGTATGTGTTTGTGCGGGAAGCGGGCGCGCCGACTACGTAACGTATACTTAGGGGCCGGCCCACCAAGCGCCTACTTAATCTTACATTACATAGGAACGGTCAGAACAAACAAAGCGCCTTATGTAATGTTACATAGGGCGCTTATCTTATGTGAGGGTCAATGGCGGAGATAAAAAACCTACCAACGAGACTGTATCAATTCCAATTACTCGGGAGTGCAGCAATACGCTCTAACACCGCAAACGATCATGAACAGTCAAATCGCTAAACCACACCGCTCCCGTTTCCCATTTCGTTATCACCTTCGTTTCTGAATACGAAACACAGTGTCAATCCGCCGACACTATACACGCTATCTTAGATGTTATTGAAGAAACACACGTAAAGATCGGTGTGAGGACTTTAGATTGCACAACCTGACAATCCAACCAAAGGAATACTGAATGCCCCAACGTCGCACGGCTCAATTGATCGCCATGTTTGCCACTTCCGTGGTGCTTATCAGCTGCGGAACGACGTATGAGATGCCAAAGGTCAACGAGACTGTGACAAGCCGGGCGAACAGCCTTTTTGCCCAAGCGAAGTCAGCACCGCCCCGCACGCTGGCCAGCCCGTCCACCGGCACCGCACGATTTCACCGTGTGGCGCGGCGGGTACAGCCCGTCGCACGAAAACTGTGCGAAACGGAATTGGCGCAAGGCAAAAACATAGATTGCAACGTTCGGATCGAGATTGACACCGAGATGGAGGTGCGGAACGCCTATTTCACTTACCTGGAGAAAAACAATCAAAAACCTGTCATCCGATTCTCGGTTCCGATACTGCGCGATGCTGCAAGTGACGATGAGGTGGCTTTTGTCATGGGCCACGAATACGGACACCTGATCGGTCAACACATCCAGAAGGGCGAACAGCAGGCGATGGCGGGCGCACTGATCCTTGGGGCCATCGCGGCCTATGGGAATGCGCAGGCGGCATCGGTGGGGGCCTACTACGACCCCAACAGCGTAGACAACTCGGTCCGTTTGGGCGCCGCCTTGGGGCAAAGGGCCTTTTCGCAGACCTATGAGCTGGAAAGCGACATGATCGGCACACGCATAGCGGCAGCTGCAGGCTATGACCCTGTAAAAGGTGCACAATTCTTCGCGCGGGACGAGGCAGCGCGGTCCTCTGCCGGTCAGTTGTCGTTCTGGGGCACCCACCCGGCAGACGAAAAACGGATGGAGATCGTGATCGCAACGATGGAGCAGATCAAGGCACAACGGGCACTAGCGCGAAAGTAACTCAGGCTAGACAAAAAAGGGGCTGTCTGGGTCAATCAATAACCCGAAGCCCCTTGTGTACCCAATATGTGGAGTACATAGTTTCAGGTGTTGGCGCGCTATGCGATTGGCATTCAACTAGAAGCGTATTGTAAAGCAGACGGTACTCAACGACTGTCCGCACCATCGACGGCACACCGCGCTGTTGTATTTCCACATTGGCTTTGTCGATCCTTGGCAGGGATTGGAGATCGCCTAAAGGTTGACGGATGTAATTTCTTTCTGTTTCAATGCTTTGGAGTAGTTTTGAAATCTAAGGAATTAAAGCATGAGCACCGAACAACTTCCTGATTATCTCAAGCAAGGTGAATCCGCACGGTTGTTCCCGGTTTTGTCAACGACATCAAAAGAAGGTCGCACAACCTCAATAGTACTCGCATGTCTTTGTAGGATTGATGAATTCGGTGCACAGCTTCTGGCATCGGTCGGGCAAAAAGTCGGCAAGCGTGCTACAATCGAAACCTTCACAGAAGTTGTTTTCCAAAAGCAGTCGGCGGCTATTAAAGACCGCCCAGATGGATTGATCACCTTAAAGGTCGGAAGTCGCCAATGGCGTGCGCTTGTCGAAGCAAAGATCGGGAACAGTGAACTCGACCCTGATCAAATTGAACGCTACCGCGTTCTTGCAAAAGACAATGACGTGGACTGTGTTATCTCAATCTCTAACCAGTTCGCTACATCACCTGACAGTCATCCCATTGAGGCGGTTCGCAAGAGTAGGTCTAGAATTCCCGTTTTCCATTGGTCGTGGATGCATATTTTGACGACTGCCGATTTGCTTGTGTCTGGCGAAGATGTTGCCGATGTTGATCAGCTTTTGCTTCTCAATGAACTTCGCCGCTTCCTGACACATGAGAGTGCAGGAGTGAAAGGCTTTGACCGTATGCCAAAGGAATGGTCAGAGCTGAACAAGCTCATTTCCAGCGGTGGCGCAGTCCCTGCAAAGTCACCAATGGTTCAAGTTGTTCTGGAAGCGTGGCATCAGGAAACGCGCGACCTGTCGCTAATCCTAAGCCGAATGACAGGCATGACGGTTTCAGAAAAGCTGCCCCGAAAACATATGGGTAATCCCACTCAGCGCCAGAAAGACGAATTGAACAATCTACGCGAAAAACACTGTCTGAATTGCACTTTGGCTATCCCTGATGCAGCTGCTCCTGTTGATGTGACAGCAGACGTGATGCGCCGCTCGGTCGATGTGGGTATGACTTTACGCGCACCGGACGACAAGAAAACCACTAAGGCGCGTGTCAATTGGCTGCTCCGCCAGATCAAGAGTTCAGAAACAGAGGGTTTGTTCATTCGTTTATTCTGGCCGGGAACTAGCGAACCAACGCAGTACTCAGTTGCAGAACTTCGAGAGAACCCGGAACTATCGTCAACTGGCAAAGAGCACCTTACTGTGAACGGGTTTCACGTATTCCTATCCGAGAGGCTTGGAGCGAAATTCACGCAGCAAACCAATTTCATTGCCGAGTTGGAAAGGGTTGTGCCCAAGTTTTATGGAGAAACAGGCGCAAACTTGTCTGCTTGGCTGCGTAAAGCTCCTCAAATCAAGTCTGAACGCTCAACCGGTCAAGATGTTTCACCTAGCGGGATAGCTGAAGATGCTGAGAGCTTTGAGACATGAGATTGTTAAAGTGGTTGCTGAGAATAATCGGGGCTGGGTTCATTTGCGTGTTTCTCATTGCCGCATACGGTAGCTATCGTGGCGGGTATTATTCTATGCCCGTGCTAAAAGATGGAGAGTATCCAGTTTCTTTCAAAAACGGATTGCGCGCGATTGTGGTTGATGTGGATGTCCCTATTTACAAAAGATCGCAGGCACGATCCCAGTCGCAGTTCTTCAGACGGCTATCGACCGCCACCCCGGATCGGCGCTATATCGGCATCCCTTATCAAGTAGCCTCATGGTTTGAGGACCGATGGTCATATTGTCGTGCACCGTCAGATGCAGAGGCAAATGCAATCAGGGACTCAATGCCTCAAGAAATGAAAACGAGAATGACTGGTGCACGCCTTGATGCAGTATGCACCATAGATTCAGATGGAGAGACCATCCCCCGTGGATTGGTGTTTTCGGTACCAAGGTAGCTGCAACTGCTGCATACCTCATAAACAAACGAATCGAGACTGCGTTGCAGATCAGTCACGCCGCATTAGTAAACGTCTCGACTTCCACTGCTTCCGTATAGCTTCCGGCAGACAGACAGACGAAAGCCGCGCACGATGGCGCGGCTCGTAACATCTTGATATTTAAGATGAAAGTGGTGAGCCGTGAAGGATTCGAACCTTCGACCCACTGATTAAAAGTCCGAAGCATGCTAACTTCTACAGACTTACCCTAGCTGTCCACGGCTTTCCACAGTTATTCGATTAAGCCTCTATTAGCTATGATTTTTCAGCCCAGTTTTAGTTGTCCCCTGATCAAAATGCGTCTATAGTCGTCCATGATGATCCGCCACAATCCGGGTCATTTTGTCCCCCAGTTGTCCCCCAATAGGCGCGGAGTATGAAAAAGGAACTGACAGACCGTTTTCTCAGGTCACTTAAACCGCCCGCAACTGGAAGGGTCGAAATATCTGACACAAGGCGTCCCGGCTTGAGATTTCGACTTTCTGAAACTGGTCGCGCGGTCTGGATGTATGAAAAGCGCATCAAAGGTGGACTCAAGCGCAAACACACGCTTGGAACATGGCCGGAACCCATTGGGCTTTCAGAGGCGCGCGCGATGGCGCTGGAACTTGAAGCCGAGGCTGCAAAGGGGATTGATCGTATTGAAATTGCAGAGGCGCAGCGGATCAAGGAAGAAACCGCGACGGCAGAAGCGATCAGCATAGCAGACGCAATATCTGCATATGATGACCTGCACTTGAATAACCTTAGAACCGGATCTGAGCGCAAAAGGCAGTTGGAGTCCGCCCTCAGAGATCACTTGAATCTTCCTGTCGCTAGCTTGCGGCGCTCGATGGCTCAGACGGCGATTGATGCCAAGGCCCGTGAAGGACGATTGGTTTACGCCAACAGGATTAGGGCAGCACTCAAGGCATTTACCCACTGGTGCTGGAAACGCGGATACTTGGCTGAGGATATTGGTGCATCGCTTTCGAAGGCGGTTCGCGAAACGGCGCGTGAACGTGTTTTGTCTGTTGGTGAAATTCGAGAAATCTGGACAGCTTCCTTTGAGATGGGAGACCTTTGGGGGCCATTCTTCAGACTGCTGCTTTTGACAGCGCAGAGGCGTGGTGAAATTCTCAATCTCAAGCAGTCCGAAATCGACTTTGACCGCTCAAGAATTGTTAAGCCAGGGTCACTGACCAAAAATGGCAAGGCGCATATCACACACCTGTCTGAGCCTGCATTGCTTGAGGTTCGGCTAAGAGTTGAATGCACCCAAGATGAACAAGAGACAGACCTTCTGTTTACGACTACAGGAAAGACACCGGTTTCGGGTGTCAGCAAAGCTAAAGCCCGCCTCGACAAGCTGCTTGGGGAGGATTTCGAACCATGGCGCATTCACGACATTCGCACCGCGTTTGCAACCGCGATGGCTGATGCGGGTGTCGCGGAAGCGATTGCCGACCGTGTGCTTAACCACTCGGCCAGCGGATCGGCCCCAAGCGCCGTTGCACGGGTCTACAACCAATCAGAACTCCTACCGCAACGCGCCGCTGCATTGGATCGGTGGTCTGACATTGTGTCGGGAAAAGCATCTCTTGTTGTCCGAATGGCATAATTATGGATTACGACAGTTACGAAAGAACAAAGTTAGAGATGGAACAAGTGTTGCAGAAGCACCTTCCCTGTATTGAAGATGTGCAGGAAGCAACCCGACATCTGCTTTCCGATTTTAGCATTTCTACGGCAATGGAAAAACTGGATCGCGAAGACAAACCGCCAGAGAAGGACATCGAAAATTTGGCTTTGGTGGCAAGATCCCTCAACAAGGCCGCAAAACACTTAAGGCTCGTCGGCATGCACGGCAGCGCCGACATGGCAAATTTAGTGCAGGAATTGCGCTTGAGCGGATGGGGAATTGGGATTGGAATCTCCGGCTCATCTGAGCCTGCACGAGATATACTCGTGGAACTGATCGAGAAAATTGAAACCCATATCTCGGCAGTCCGTAATTCCGTTGATCCACACGGGAAATCTATCAACACAGCTTTCGGCGAGGGGCCTGCATTTGAGAAGTTCAGTGGAGTAGGCAAACAAAGAAAATCTGCCGCTCGTGATTTCGCGACCGAACTGGCAATCCTGTTCAACAGGACAACCGGAAAAAAACCTACCGTAAGCACCGACCCATACCGAAGCAATCTAGCATATGGCCCATTCCTAGATTTGGTAACGGACGCGTTCAATGCAGTTGAGATAAATGCAAGCGCGGAGGTTTGGGCGCGAGAAGCATGTAAGGAATTTTTGAACAAAAAATAGCTGAAAGCTCCTTTATACGACCCTTAGACTATCTGTGAGGATGCCCTCACATCCGCAAGAAGCAGGGGATTTAGCTCGCTGCGAGCGGAGTATGGAGGGCGTAATGACCAAGCGTTTCTTTAAAATTTCGGAAGCCGTCGAATACAGCGGTCACAGCCGCAGTGTGTTGTATGAAGCTAACAAGCGCGGCGCGCTGGTATTCACCAAATTCGGCGGAGCCACCCGTATCGAGAAGGCCGACCTTGACGCCTATCTTGATGCAACGGGCGTCAAAACCGATGCAGCCGCATAAGAAAACCCCAGCCGGATTGTCCGAACTGGGGCTATTCTCTCGCGTGACTGCAAGGAGCATAGGGCAGTTTGGCCGATCCTTCAACTCCGAAGGAGATACAGGCTAATGACTGAAACCAACCAAAACCCACCGAGCAACGCCCAGCGCATCATGCGCGTGGCCGACCTCCCATCAGACCGTAAGCCCGCGCGGTATGAAATCCGCAACGGCGACAGCAAGCCCCGCATTGTGACGCTGGACAAGCGCAAGCGTCAGATTGTGGACTTGTTGATCAGCGCACCGGTCTATTGCGCTTCTCCCGTTCGCTTGTCTGATGTGGTGCACATCCTGAAACGCGACTACGGCCTTGAGGTCGATACCAAATACTATCCCGGCAACCCGATCACGGGTGCGGGGGCGTATGGCGTCTATTTCCTCACCTCCGACATTCGCAGGATTGACGATTGCGAGGTGGCGGCATGAAGACCTTGCACCAATCCCGCCCGACGCCTCGTGACCTGCAGGCGCGTCGTGTGCGCTGGCAGACCGGGTGTTCACCTTCAACCGCCCGCGTCATTGCGGGGCTTGCCTATGGAGGTATCACCCATGGCCGGTAACAGTTCCAAACTCATTGCGACCATTCGCAAGAACGGCAAACAGGAGCTTCGCGTGTCTCTGGATCGCTTCCAGGGGCACGACCTGATCAACATGCGCGTCTGGTTCGAAGCCGAAGACGGAGACATGCGCCCCGGCAAACAGGGCGTTTCGATCCGCACCGCGCTTTTGCCTGAATTGGCCCGTGCATTGGAGGATGCAGGCAAGGCCGCTTCCATGGGGGAAACTGACCCAAAGGAGGCTGCTTAGATGGCTGCTCCATACAAAGGCAAGAAAAAGGGGGCTGGGCGGTTCGTCCAGCTTCCTGAATGGCTGTTAGCCTCTGAGGCATGGCAGACCATGAAACCCGGCCCACGCGCGCTCTATGTGGAGCTTAAACGACAATACAAGGGTGGCAACAATGGCGACCTATTTCTGAGCCACCGGGACGCAGCTAAGGCGCTTTGTGTTGGTCGTGATACCGCCGCTGGATACTTTTCGGAACTGATCGAGCGCGGTTTTGTCATCGTCACCAAAGGTCATTGCCTTGGCCCGTCCGGTGTCGGGCAATCCGCCACCTATGCACTGACTGAAGAAGCATTGGACGGCAAGCCTGCCACCAAGGATTTCATGGCATGGAAAAAACAAAACCCCCGTAGGAAAACCCGACATTCCTTGGCAGGAAAATCCGACAGGGGGTGTCGGAAAATCCAACCTTTGCATGATCAAATGTCGGAAAATCCTACCGCTTTGGGCCGTTTTTGGGCGCTTACCGTGTCGGAAAATCCTGCCATATATACATCTAGCCATATCCCCCACGGTTTGCCGCCATTCCCCGACATGGAAAACGTAATCGTGTTTGGCGGTCAAAATCACTCCAACGAAAACGACAAAACTGCGCTGGGCCAAATCGGCCATGGCGAAAGCAAGGCGGTGCACCAATGAAAGACATTGTGGAAAAAAGCGGAGCCGTAAGGCAAGCGACCTACGCGGACATCCCGCTGTTGGTGGAACTGGCTCAGCCCATCCTTTCTTTGGATGACCCAAGCCGGGACGTGAGCGACATCGCCTCGCATTTTGCACGGCACATCGAGCGCGTGGGCTATGTCGTCCTTGTTTCAGAGCAGAGCTTTGCGATTGGCATTAATTCACAGGCTATGACCGGTGACGACACCACAGTTGCCGCGTTCACCTTGGCATGGGCCGAGAATGGGGCTTGGCCTGATCTGGTCTGGGCGGCTGAGGCATGGGCGGAAAGCATGGGGGCGAGGGAACTTCGGTTCGGGATCCTCTCGGACATCACAAAGGCGAAGGAAGAAATCTCGGCGCTGGGCTTTGGCCTTCAAAGCGTCTTCATGTCGCGCCCGGTCGAATATGGGGCGACCACAGCAAAGGATATCGAGCAATGAATACCGATCAAAGAGAACAGCAACTGAAAGCCGCGCGCGTAGAGCAAGCCAAGCGAGAATTGGCGCGGCGGCAAGTTCACAATGAAGGGCTGCAAACCCTCTCAGACATGTCGCAGAACCCACAGGTCCAAGCTGCACCCACGGACCAACCCGGTTATGAACAGCTCATGGACGCGGCCCGAAACGCCCATTCAGCGGGGCAACCTGATCATGCCAAGCGATTGGTTGATTGGGCCTTGAGGGTTCAGCAAGAAACCCAAGCAGGGGTAAAACCCGCCCAGGGGGTCACGACCGATCAACCCAGAACAATCTATGAGGTCCAAGGACCGGATGGGAAAATCTACGAGGCCGAAGCGCCGGACATGCAGTCTGCCGTCAATGCTGTCAAAACGCTCCTAGCTGGCAATCAGACCCCTGCGCATGATTGGGAAACTTCAGCTTTGCTTGGTGGCTCGGCAAGCCAAGATGCAAACGGCATTCCGCGCGTTAATGAATTGATGGGTGGTGTGCTTCCCTCCCCGCGCCAAGCCGTTCGCAATCTCAGGGAAAACCTGTTTGGTGATGATGATCCCACCACCTTCAACCGTGGTGAAGTCATCGCTGCGATGTTGAACAAAGGTGGCGAAGGGATGACCAGTGGTATTGTTGGCGACGAGGCCGCGGGGCGGTTCGATCAGCTTATCGGGCGTGGTGACGCCGATCAGCGCACGGAGTTCTATCGCGATCAGGAAGAACAGCTTTGGGAACAGCATCCCGGCTTGGCCCTTGGGGCCGAGATTGGCGGGGCGCTTGTGGGGCCTGTGAAGGGCGCAGGGGCGTTTATCAATGCAGGCAAGGGCACGGGTGCCCGCATGTTGCGCGCAGGGGCGTCAGGCGCGCTGTCTGGGGCCACTTATGGGGCGATGGAAGGGGAAGACCCCGAAAGCCGCCTAAAGGGTGCCCAGACAGGCGCTGGCGCTGGATTTATCGGGGGTGCGGCCCTTGCCGGTGTCGGGCAAGGCTTTCTGAGGGCAAAACAAGCCATCAGCAAATCACCTTCGCTCAAAAGCCTCTCCCCCTCGCTGGATCAGCTCAAGGACAGCGCTGATGCGCTCTACAAGCGGGTCTATGAAAGCAAGGTGATGTTTCCCAAGGATCGGCTGCAAGGTCTGGCAAATGGCATGGTTGCGAAACTGCGCAAGGAAGGCTTCAACGAGCGGCTTCACCCGCGTATCCCGGCCCTGTTCGATGAACTGAGCGAGATGGTGGGACAGCCCCAAAGTCTGCAACAGATGGAAGCCTTGCGCCGTATTGCTGGGAAGGTTGCAAAATCCGTTGATCCGGATGAGCGGCGGTTGGGCAGCATCGCCAAGGAAATGATTGACGAAAGCGTTGCCGGTCTTGGCGGCGCAACCAAAGAACTTGCGGAAGCCCGTGAACTTTGGGGGCGGATGAAGCGCGTGGAAACCATCGAGGATATCATTGAACAGTCGGCGAATAACCCGAACTTCGAGAAATCCATTCAATCCCGGTTTCGCCAGCTTCTGCGCAATCCTCGAAAGAACCTCGCAGGCTTTTCCGAGGCCGAGATTGCCGCGATCCGTCAGGTGGCCCGTGGCGGTCCCGTGCAACGGGTGCTGGAAGAAATCGGCAAGCGCCTGTCTCCGCAATCACTCTCTGGCATGGGGATTTCCGGCAGCGCGGCCTATTCGGGAAACATGCCCCTGGCGGTTTCGTCTGCGCTGACTGGCATTGCCGCCAAATCCACGGCCAAGGCGTCTACCCGCAAAGGGGCCGATCAGGTGCGCAACATGCTGGCCCGAAGCCCAGCGCAACAACGCATTATCGAAGAACTGATGAAAACCCGAAACGGGTTGGCTTCTCTTAGCGCTCTTTCCGGGGGAGGTATGAACTATGCCCAAGACAAATAACGATGTTAAAAAAACCGAGGAAAACAGCGTTGAGGGGGCAATCTCTGAACGCTCCAAACCGTCACTCCCCCGATTTGGATCTGCGGCGGATGGTAAAATTGAACTGACTGTCAGTTCTCCGGAGCAAGTCGAAAACTTGTTTGGTAGCAGCACCTCGGAGTTTAGCAATGCGATGCTCGCGCACTGCCTTAACGTATCCGGACAGAATGACGAGAAGGCGAACGATAAAAACTACGCCATTGCCATCGTAAATGAAATCGCCCCGCAAGACGGTATTGAGGCCATGCTGGCAACCCAAATGGCTTCGGTGCATCTCGCAATGATGCGACATTCACGGCAATTGGCGAATGTTGAACATATTCCCCAGCTTGAGGTGCAGGAACGAGTGTTCAACAAGCTCGCGCGCACTTTCACCGCTCAGATGGAAGCCCTGCGAAAGCACCGCTATGGCGGGCAGCAAAAAGTGACTGTTGAGCATGTAACGGTCAACGAAGGTGGTCAGGCGATTGTCGGCTCCGTCACACCGGGGGGTGGTCGGAAATGACGGTTTACCACATGAACCTTGCCCCGCGATGCACAGCCACCTCAAAGCGCTCACGGAAGCCTTGTAAAGCCCCCGCTGTGCGAGGGTGGAAGGTGTGCAGGTTCCATGGTGCAAGAGGCGGCGCACCTACCGGGAAACGGCATGGCAATTATCGTCATGGGGTCTGCACAAAGGAAGCCCTCGCAGAAATCAAGCGGTCACGAAAGCTAATAGCAGAGGCCGCAGTCCTGTTGGCAAAATTGGGATGAGAACGACTGGCGACTTGCGAACCAGTGGTCTTGTCACCGGTTCTTAGCGGGAAATAGCGGTGCTGCAGGGCGGCATTCTAGCCCCCGAGTGGACGAACGTATGTGTTGTATGCTGCCAAGGGTGTCCACAGTATGGACGCCTAGGAAGCAACCATGCAAACCAAATGAGTGGATTTGACCTATTTCAACAGAGGGAAACATGCCGTTTTCTAACGGGATATATCGGCACTGTAGTGAAGTTTTTTCGTTTGTCACAGGCGTTGACGCACGTCCCGAGTTGATATCAGCTTTATCCTGCGGGGCCACGTGCGCAAGATGCTTCACCAACTCTCCTGCGCGGCGTTCAGTCAGAAGCCACTATATCTAGAGGCCTTGGAAAAATTCTTGTTTCGTTGGGCGTTTGGGTGGGTAGATGTTGTAGAATCGAATGACAATTCGACCGCTTGTGATCTGCAAAAAATAGTTGTGCACAGGGTGTCACAAGAGCGTTTGAGCACAAGACGGGCCTTGCCAATTGCCGCCATGACCGCCATATCTAGGACACAAACCCAGAGCAACATGGGTGGCGTTCGAGGGAAAGAGCAACGCCGAAGGATGGTAGCATGGCAGACATGAGTTTTTATGTGAGCGCGCTCTGGGATGAAGACGCGAAAGTCTTTTATTCCGAGTCAAACATTATCGGCCTTCACATTGAGGCCGAGACCATTGAAGAATTTGAAGAAGTGATGAAGTCACTAGCACCGTCGCTTGTGCTGGATAACCACATCACCAAGAAAGACCTGGCACAGAAATCATGGGCCGAAATGATCCCCGCAATTTTCTTCAAGCAACCTGCATTTGGCGCTGCATCAGCCTGATATGGTTAAAGGCTTCTATAACGATGTGATCAAACAGCTAAAGAAAGTTGGCTACTACAAGGTAAAAGGTGGTAAGGGCTCGCATGAGAAATGGTGCCACGATGGCGACCTTCCAACGCTAACAGTTCCTAAGAATATGCTGAGCAGACACACAGCAAACGGCATTCTGAGCAACGCAGGGCTTCCCAAAATCTAAAATAGCCGCATGAATACGCCCTTACAAAGCATTGTAAAAGACCCCGCTTCGGCGGGGTTTTCCATTTAAACAGCTTAGAAAAACCCAAACACCCGCCCAGCGCAGGCAAGCGATACCCACAATACCAGATACACCAGATTTTTGATCCTTCGCATTTCTATTCGTGTGGTGGATTGTTGTGTATGCACCCGCTTTACTAGCTCTTGCAGTTCTTCGGTTGGAGTTTTCTCTGAACCCATCCAATAATCCGGATCGTCGCGTTCATCAGTCTGCATCTGCATCCCCTTTCAAAGCCACACCTGGCCCGGTCGCAACCTGTCCGCCTTCCAGGAATTGAATGCCCTGGGCTTCGAGGGCCAGCCTGACGTGCTGAATTGTCGAAGCCTTTCCTTCACCCTTGTCCAGCTTGTTGAGCGTATTTCGGTGCAAACCCGTTTTTTCTGCAAGCTCGGGATTACTCAACCCCAGCGCTGCTTTTGCCATTCTGAACTGTTCTGCTGTCATATCACCGCCCGTAATTATGCTATTAGCACATATAATGTGTTGACAACACATGCTATGCGCACTATTTATATGCTAACAGCACATGAAAGGGCTTGCAATGACCATCAACCGCGCAAACATCATGACCACCGCTTGGACCAACACCCGCGAGTTGATGGATATGCTGGGCTATGCCCCGCGCCAGCTTCGCAGCGTGTTCCGGACCGAACTGATCAAGGCATGGCGCGCTGCCAAAGAAGTTCACGCCTTGGCCCAGCGCTCGGTTGCTTCCCTGAAAGCGGAAATCATCGCACTCGAAAACAAGACCTTCCAAGGTCACGAAGGCCGGGAACGTCTGACCACGTTGAAAGCCGCTCTTGTGAAGGCCGAGGCCCGTGACGCCCAGCGCGAATTGGACGAAAAGCGCAACCTGATCCAAGCCGCCAAAGGTCGCATTGTTGGTGTGGTGTTCACCAAGAAGGACGGCACCGCCAGAACCATGCGTGTGCAGCCCGCCGCGCTCAAGGATCACATCAAGGGCGATACCGCCTCAGAAGCCGCTCAAAAGGCGACACAGACCCGCCGTGCCCGTCACCCGCACCTGATGCCCGTCTGGGACGTGGACAAGGCCGCTGTGCGTTCCGTGAACCTCGCAACCATTTCCCGCATTGCCACCAACGGCACTATTCACACTTACGCCTGACAGGAGGATCGGCAGATGAACGACCTACAGTTTCAAGCAGAGGCTTTGCGCCTTTGGAAGAAACTCACCCCGAAAGCCAAGGCGCGCTTCAAGGATCACCTTCGCGCCATGACCTCTGAGGCAGTCGAAACACCCACCGGACACGCCAATACTTCACCAAATGGGAGAACCAACGATGGATGAACAGAAGCGAGCCGACCACCTGACGCGCCAGCAAATGCAGAATGAGGCGATGATTATCCGTAGCCTCCTAGATTCCGTCGCGGCGCTTCACAACACTGGTGACCACGAACAGGCAATCGGGCTTGTTCATTTGGCCCATGACCACGCTGAACGCCTCGACAAGGCACTTGATTTTGTAAACGCACCGAAAGGAACAGAATGATGGACAGCATCTATGCCGACAACTTCAAAGGTCATGACACTGAAACCGAGGCCCTGCACATCGGCCAGCTTGCTGTCGCAGGAATGGCAGCTTGCGACAGCGCGGTAAATCTCCGCGACCTGTCCGGCGCGCTTGAAGTCCTGTTCGAGGAAATTGCGCGCAAAGCCTATGATCTGGCCGAGCGGATCGACACGGAAAGCCGCAAGGTCGAAAAGATCAATCAGGACGCTGGTTGAACTGCTACGGTGTAAATCGGCGCTGGTCTGACCGTTTCCTACCAGAGATTAAGCGCATTGTTGGGGGCCACCTGTTGAGGGAGGCCCCTGACCTCTTGGACATGCGAGAGGCAACCGACCTGTTGTTGTTTGATGCCAGGGACACCCGCATAGCGGCAAGGGTGCGCCGTCATGGTTACGCCGACCGCTACCCCCACCAATTCACCATCCGTGCAGAATCCGCCTATGGCGGTGAAACCGAGCTATCCAAGATTGTGAATGGCAAGGGCGACTGGATGTTCTACGGTCACGCCAACGCCGCTGGCACCGGGCTGGACGCTTGGTGGCTTCTGGATCTGAATGCGTTCCGCGCTGGGCTGATCCGGCAGGCCACAAACGGGTGCCGCATTCTCAGCGGCGACAAGCGCAACGCAGATGGGACCGCCTTCAAGTGGTTTGATATTCGGTCGTTTCCAAAGGAGCCGAAGTTGGTGTTGGCACAGGGCCGATGATTGGCTCATTGGTTTCAGATTGTTTGCAGTACTTACTTTCACCAACTCTTGCCGTTTTGTTTCTTGCGCGTGTGAAATTAACTGACTACGCCTTATTGGCGAGCGGGTGAAACAGCAGTGCTGCGAGGTGATATGCTAAAGAAAATCCTTACTTGTGCAGTTATGCTAACCGTTCTCACCGGGTGTAAACAAATCAAAGCAACGATAAATCAAACTTTGAACGGCGGGACAGTCGCGGGGGCCGCATATTGCTCAGAACTTAACTCAAACCGTCTAATTTCTGATGAGAGCATTCGAGCTTCATGTATTAAGAAATTTGAAAAGGAACTTCCCAACTCTGTCACTCGATCACTGGATGGCCGTGCTGGCCCAAGCAAGAATGCGAACGAGAATGTGTTTTCTGGGACTGTGGAAAACAATTCGGACCAATACGTTGTGACCCAAATCACTGTGAATGTAATTTTTAGAGAGAATGACGAGACCAAAGAGGTAACTACTGTCCAGATTGAGGGTTGGTTTGAACCGAATGTAGGTCCACAGAAGTTTATTTCTAACAAAGCCATTAACCCGCCAGAAGATTGGACCACTGCACCATACTGCAACGAGGGAAACACTAATAGATGCTGGGGATGGTCGCCAATTTCATCGCACGGGCTTAAACTGTAGCCTCACCATTCAACCCGACCTGATCCACCCACCAACACGCGGGTCGGCAAGCGCGACCCCTTCACCTTCCATCATCTCGGCAAATTGCGAAGCTTTCAGGCTGCATCGAAAGTAAAAGGAAATCCCATCTACCACACCCGGCAAACTATCGGCATTTACAGCATAGTCGGCGCGACCGACATGTTTGTCCAACCAGATATAGATGCGGTCATAGGTGGACCCCAAGCCCAGCGCGGGCACGACATACCGCACCCGTATGGGAAATTCGCTTTCGTCGTGTGACTTCTTTCGTGATCTGGACCGCGTTCTCATTGGGGGACAAATAGAGAACATCCGGTCAGGGCGTCAATCAGTCATCGCGTTCTTTGAGCCGAGATGGGTCAATAGAATGGCGCGCGACCTTGACGCAATAGCACGGCTGCGCACAGTCTGCGGCATGTGTGGAAAGTTTGCGGCGGGGCACCTGACCCAGCGCCAAATGGCTGATCTGATGAACTACTTCCTATATGGAACGCTCCTACCCGATGGGTCGGTGCCCAGCGCCAATCCGGGCTATCAGGTCAACCCCACGGATTTGGTCAACATGGCTATGTCACAGGAAGACGGGTTTCTCCTGACAAGCGCGAAATGGCAGATGACACCTCAAGGCAGCTCAAGGAAGCTGATCAATTCCAAGATTGAGAATGCAGAGTTTTGGGCGCGCTACTGGCAGTCTGGCCGGTGCGTTATCCCGGCGATTGGCTATTACGAATGGTCCGAGGTCGATGGACGGAAGGAACCCCACTTCATTACGATCAGACGAAACAACCCGCTGTTGTTCTTCGCGGGCTTCTATGGTCGTGGATCAGACGGCAAGTATGAATGCAGCATCATCACCCGAAAACCGGCAGAACAGATTGCGCACCTTCACAGCCGAATGCCCGTGATCATGGCACCCGAGCAAATACAGAATTGGTTGACCTACACGATGAGCCAGGAGCAGGCACAAAACGAGATGGGCACCGGTTGGGAAGGCCGGTTTGAGTATCACCGCGTCGCCCCGATCAAATCAGACAGCGAAGGCCCCGAACTGATCGAGCCATACGATCCGCCACAGGCGAGTTTCGACTTCTGAGCAGCAGGTGGCAGAAGCAGGTAGTTAGGCTAAATTCTGCAACAAATGTCCCCCATATGTCCCCCAGAATCAAATTCCTAGGCGGTGCTGGAACACAAATATCTGCTAAGTCATTGATTTCAGTGGTGAGCCGTGAAGGATTCGAACCTTCGACCCACTGATTAAAAGTCAGTTGCTCTACCAACTGAGCTAACGGCCCACTCTGTGAGCGCGGTGACTATAGCTGTGGGCTTGGCAGGTCAACCCCAATTTCCATGGAATCTGTTCGATCACTGGCAAAAGTTTTCACAAGGGCTTATATCGCGCGACATGACTGCTGACGACACCACATCCCAAACGCTCGACTTCATGAAATGGCATGGGGCGGGCAATGACTTCGTGATCATTGATTCACGGGGGCGCGATGCTGTGGTGACTCGCGAACTGGCGGCTGGGCTGGGCGACCGGAATCGCGGCGTTGGCTTTGATCAGCTTGCCGAGCTGCGTAGCTCGGACGTGGCGGATATTGATCTGGATTTCTGGAACGCGGATGGCAGCCGGGCTGGGGCCTGTGGAAACGCGACCCGTTGTGTGGCGCGCTATATGATGGATCAAACGGGCAAGGATGCCCTGACCATTCGCACCTCGCGCGGGGTGCTTGAAGCGCGAGCCGATGGCGATCTGGTCGCTGTGAACATGGGCCAGCCTCAGCTGACGTGGCAGGAAGTGCCCTTGTCGCAGGACGTGGACCTGCAACACCTGCCGCTTGATGGCGATCCTGTCGCGGTCGGTATGGGCAATCCGCATTGTGTGTTCTTTGTAGAGGATGCCGAGGCTGTGGATGTCGCCGGGATCGGACCGGGCTTTGAAACCGACCCGCTGTTCCCCGAAGCCACCAACGTCGAATTCGCCGAAATCCGGTCGCGGGACGAGATTCGCATGCGCGTCTGGGAACGCGGCACCGGCATTACGCTGGCCTGCGGCTCGGGCGCCTGCGCGACCGCTGTGGCCGCACATCAGCGCGGCCTGACCGACAAGCGCGTGCGGATGGAGCTGGACGGCGGCTGGCTGACCTTGGATTGGCGCGAAGATGGCGTTTGGATGACCGGCCCCACCGCCTTTGTATATAGTGGCCAGCTGACGCAAGCCTTCCTGAAGGGTCTGTAAGATGGGCGCGAAACCCCCGATTTTCGCGACGCTTGGCTGTCGCCTGAACGCTTATGAGACCGAGGCCATGAAACGTCTGGCCGACGAGGCGGGCGTCGAGGGTGCCGTGGTGGTGAACACCTGCGCCGTGACGGCCGAGGCCGTGCGCAAAGCCCGTCAGGAAATCCGCAAGCTGCGGCGCGAAAACCCGGATGCCAAGGTGATCGTCACCGGCTGCGCGGCCCAGACCGAGCCTGAAACCTTCACCGCGATGGATGAAGTGGACGCGGTCATCGGCAACCATGAGAAGATGGAGCCTGCAACCTGGGCAGGCCTTGCCCCCGACCTGATCGGCGAGACCGAGCGGGTGCAAGTCAACGACATCATGTCCGTGACCGAGACCGCCAGCCACCTGATTGACGGGTTCGGCACCCGGTCGCGCGCTTATGTGCAGGTTCAGAACGGCTGCGATCACCGCTGCACCTTCTGCATCATCCCCTATGGCCGGGGCAATTCGCGGTCGGTGCCTGCGGGCGTTGTGGTGGATCAGATCAAGCGCCTTGTGGATCGTGGCTTCAACGAGGTCGTCTTGACCGGCGTGGACCTGACCAGCTGGGGCGCGGACCTGCCCGGCGCGCCGCGTTTGGGCGATCTGGTCATGCGAATCCTGCGTCTGGTGCCGGATCTGCCGCGACTTCGTATCAGCTCCATCGATTCGATCGAAGCAGACGAAAACCTGATGCTGGCCATCGCGTCCGAACCACGCCTGATGCCGCATCTTCATTTAAGCCTGCAACATGGCGACGATCTGATCCTGAAACGCATGGCACGTCGGCATTTGCGCGACGATGCGATCGCCTTTTGCGAAGAAGCCCGCCGCCTGCGCCCCGACATCACATTCGGTGCGGATATTATCGCGGGATTCCCAACCGAATCTGACGCCCATTTCGAAAACAGTCTGAAGCTGATCACCGAATGTGACCTGACCTGGCTGCACGTGTTCCCCTATTCGAAACGCGACGGGACACCGGCGGCGAAAATCCCCAACAAGGTGGATGGCAATGTGATCAAGGAACGCGCGGCGCGTCTGCGGGCGGCTGGCAAAACGCAGGTGGAGCGCCATCTGGCGGCCCATGTCGGGCGTGAGCACCGTATCCTGATGGAAAACCCAACGATGGGGCGCACAGAGTATTTCACGGAAGTGGTGTTTGACGCGCCACAGGAAGAAGGCGCTCTGGTGGCGGCGACTCCACAACGCTTCGACGCCGAGCGGCTCATTGCCTGAGCCGTGTGAAGGGGAACGTTTTGAACCACGACAGAATAGAAAGCGATGCATATCTCGCCCGCCACGCACGTCGAGACGCCACCAACGAAGCCTCGCTGCTCTGGATACTTGCCTGGTGTGTATTCATGGCTGCCAGCTTTCCGATGAGGTGGGAATTTGAGCTTGTTTCAGTCTCGATCCCTCAGGCGATGTTGATCAGCCTTTTTCTAAGCGGGCTTGTGGGTGTGTTTTGGCATGCCCGGGCAAAACGCGACATCAACGCAGCCCGTGCATTACAAAACCAACGACGCATCGAGACAGAAGCGAAGATGCGTCTGGAGCATATCGAAAAGCTCAAATCGGCTTCGGGTGACCGATAGCCCTAATCAGCCCGGACCAACAGAGAGAATTGGACATTTGATAGCAGGCTTCCTACATTTTATGTAAAGGAGGATCACATGCCCCTACCGCTTGCCCCGATTGCGGCCTTTGCCATCCGCTATGGCACTGTTGCCGTTGCCACATATGCCTTCGCCCGCTCGATCGAGCGCGGACGACGCGATCAGCGTCACGAAGATGCGTTGGACGATGCCCCTGAAGGTGTGACAGCGCGCCGCGACAACGAACAAGTGAACGCAACCGCACGTATGCGCCGCGTCATTCGCTTCGGTGATAGTGGGCCGGGGATCGAGATCGACGCGGTCAGCCTGACACGCATCCGCTTTCGCAAGGTCTGAACCATGCAGCTTATCACGTCACCCGCGTCGCCTTTTGCGCGCAAGGCCCGCATGGTCATCCTCGAAACGGAACAACAAGACGATGTGGAGTTGATCGAGGTCGTCTCGTCCCCCACCGCGCCCAACCCACAACTGACCGCTGCAAACCCGATGTCGAAGATTCCCGCGCTGATCCGCAGCGACGGGCCGACGCTTTACGACAGTCGCGTGGTGACACGGTATCTGGACGCACGCACCGGCGGCGCGCTTTATCCAGAAAGTCGGATATGGGATGTCCTTGTCCTTGAAGCCATCGGCGACGCAATCATGGATGCAGGCGTTCTGATGGTTTACGAGAATCGCTGCCGCCCCGAAGACATGCAGTTTGGCGGCTGGATGGACGCGCAATGGGGCAAGATCGAAGGCGCGCTGGATGCGCTGAACACCCGTTGGATGAGCCACCTCGCGGGACCGCTTGATATGGGCCAGATCTCGGTTGCATGTGCGCTGGGTTATCTTGACTTCCGACATGCGGCGCGGGAATGGCGTAAAGGGCGCGATGCGCTGGACGACTGGTTCGCGGTGTTTGCCACGCGCGACAGCTTTCAGGCGACGATGCCCGCTTGAGTCGTCCAAACCTGGCTTCCCGACACCAATCTCGGTGATTTACATCGCTTCGCGCGCTAACATGCGGCAACATAACCTTGAAAAGCCGCCCCTGCGCCCTAATGACTTCTGGACTGGGCGCAATTCCTTGGATAAACAGCCGCGAAACGGACTGCTTTCTTGGGCGGTCTATTGTCGTGTCGGTTGCAATTCTGCGACCTAGCTAGGGAGATGCGCTCTTGTCACAAGCCGACGACCACCAAGGAACCCGCCGGGACTTCCTTTATTATGCAACAGGTGGTGCCGCAGCCGTTACGGCCGGTGCCGCAGTTTGGCCGCTCGTTGATCAAATGAACCCTTCGGCTGACGTGAAAGCGCTCAGCTCGATCCGCGTGGATATCTCGGGCGTCGAGGTAGGCAGCCAGATCACCGTGAAATGGCTGGGCAAGCCGGTCTTCATTCGCCACCGCAGCGAAGAAGAAATCGCCGCCGCCCGTGCAGATGACAATGCCGCTCTTCCAGACGCGTTCGCCCGGAACGACAACCGCGATTCCGCTTTGTCAGCCGCTGATGAAAACCGCGCCATGGACGAAAATGGTGAATGGTTGGTCATGATGGGCGTCTGCACCCACCTGGGCTGTGTGCCTCTGGGCGACGGCGCTGGTGACTACGGGGGTTGGTATTGCCCCTGCCACGGCTCGCACTACGACGCATCTGGTCGTATCCGCAAGGGTCCCGCACCCGAAAACCTGCCCGTTCCCGTCGCCGAGTTTGTCGACGAAACGACGATCAAACTGGGCTAAGGGAGGCTTACATGTCCGGAATTCCTCATGATCATTACGAACCCAAGACCGGGTTCGAAAAATGGCTGAACAAGCGGCTTCCCGTTGTTGGCCTGCTGTATGACACCCTGATGATCCCGACCCCGAAAAACCTGAACTGGTGGTGGATCTGGGGCATCGTCCTGACCTTCTGTCTGGTTCTGCAAATCGTGACCGGCATCATTCTGGTGATGCACTACACACCGCATGTCGACATGGCTTTCGCATCCATAGAGCATATCATGCGTGACGTGAACGGCGGTCATATGCTGCGCTATATCCACGCAAACGGCGCATCGCTGTTCTTTGTGGCCGTCTATATCCACATCTTCCGCGGCCTGTTCTATGGCTCGTACAAAGCCCCGCGCGAAGTGACATGGATCATCGGCATGCTGATCTATCTGATGATGATGGCAACCGGCTTCCTGGGCTATGTTCTGCCCTGGGGTCAGATGTCCTTCTGGGGTGCAACGGTTATCACCGGCCTGTTTGGCGCCATCCCCTTCATCGGCGAAGGCCTGCAAACCTGGCTTCTGGGCGGACCGGCCGTGGACAACGCCACGCTGAACCGCTTCTTCTCGCTGCATTATCTTTTGCCCTTCGTGATCGCCGCATTGGTGGCTGTTCACATCTGGGCGTTCCACACCACGGGCAACAACAACCCGACCGGTGTTGATGTGCGGACCGGGTCGAAAGAAGAGGCCGAGAAAGACACCCTGCCCTTCTGGCCCTATTTCGTGATCAAGGATCTGGTCGGTCTGGGCGTCGTGCTGATCGTTTTCTTCGCCATTGTCGGCTTCATGCCCAACTATCTGGGTCACCCCGACAACTATATCGAAGCCAACCCGCTGGCGACGCCTGCGCACATCGTGCCGGAATGGTATTACCTGCCCTTCTACGCGATCCTGCGGGCCTTCACCGCCGACGTTTGGGCCGTGCAACTGGTCAGCTTCCTGACCGGCGGCATTGTCGACGCGAAATTCTTCGGTGTGCTGGCGATGTTCGGCGCGATCTTCGTGATGGCGCTGGCCCCGTGGCTCGACACCTCGTCGGTTCGTTCGGGTCAGTATCGTCCGGCCTTCAAGTGGTGGTTCCGTCTGCTGATCATCGACTTCATCGTTCTGATGTGGGTCGGTGCGCGTGACACGAACTTCCCGCATGACTGGATTTCGCTGATCGGTGCCACCTATTGGTTCGCCTACTTCCTTGTCATCCTGCCGCTGCTGGGTCTGTTCGAAAAACCGACCACACCGCCAGCGTCGATCGAGGAAGACTTCAACGCCCACTATCCCGGCGCAGCCGAGTGAGAGGATTGAAAACGATGATCAAGAAACTCACAAAATCCGCCGTCGTCGCGCTGGCCCTTACCACGGGTGGCGCATTGGCAGCCGGTGACGAAGGTCACATCGAAGATGTCGCGTTCTCGTTCGAATGGCCGTTTGGCAAATACGACCAAGAGCAACTGCGTCGCGGCCTCAAGGTCTATACCGAGGTCTGCTCGGCCTGCCATGGTCTGAAGTATGTGCCTTTGCGCTCGCTGGCTGACGAAGGTGGCCCGCACTATACCGAAGACGAAGTGCGCGCCTATGCGGCCGCGAACTTCACCATTTACGACGAAGAGCTGGAAGACGACCGTGCGCGCACGCCTGCGGATTTCTTCCCGGCAGTTTCAGGCGAAGGTATGGGGCCTGACCTGTCGCTGATGGCCAAAGCCCGCGCTGGCTTCCACGGCCCGGCGGGCACAGGTTTGAACCAGTTGCTGCGTGGGATCGGCGGTGCAGAATACATCGCCAGCTTCCTGACCGGCTTTAACGGTGAAGAGACCGAGGTCGCCGGCTCTGTCCTTTATGGCAACACTGCCTTCCCCGGCGGCTGGGTTTCGATGCCGCCGCAATTGGAAGACGGGCTGGTCGACTATGACGACGGTCACAACAACTCGGCGCATCACATGGCCGAAGATGTGGCCGCCTTCCTGATGTGGACAGCCGAGCCCAAGATGATGGCCCGCAAGCAAGCTGGCTTCGTCTCGGTCTTGCTGCTGGTGCTGCTGACCTCGCTTCTGTATCTGACGAACAAGAAGCTCTGGGCACCGCACAAGGGCAAAAAATTCGACGCCTAAGCGTTGGGTTTGATGGAATAGAGAAGGGCGCCGCAAGGCGCCCTTTTTTTCTTGAGTGATGATTGGACATGAGTAGCTTAAAGGCAAACAGACTAGGCAACACGACTAGGGGTTAAAGAGTGGCCAAGCATACCGGTTACAAATGGTTGATAGAGCAATTTGTTGAAATTGCGAGGAACAGTGTACAGGCCAATCGGATTCGAAAAAACGGGCATCCTGTGCGCACAAACGATGGCCCCCAATTTCCTTTGTCTGCACAGGAAAGAGACCAGAAGGAGGTGCTTCTCTCTTTGGACGCTAGTGCTAGGGAAGTGATTGCACGACTAATTGAACAAGCTCGAATCTCAGCGGTCCACGACCTTGCCTGCTTCCTTGAAGCTGAAATTTCTGAGAAGAATGTCTCAATTCAAGTGGGTGACGACGAGCTTACAACAAGCCCTTTTGCATCCTACGAGTTTGATTTTGTATGCCGATTAGAAGGTGATAGTTGGCCAGACGATTAGAGGTCGCTTGGGACCAAATAATGCCTGTCACCCCCCAAATACTCTCTCAACGCGTCTGGCGGGTTTTCGAATATCTCTGCGGTCGGAACCGGGGCGTGGGCTTGTCCGCCTTCAACAAGGATCACGTCGTCCGACAGCAGCCGCGCATCTTCGGGGTTGTGGCTGACCATCAACAGCGTCGCTTGCGTCTCGGCAGCCAGCTCGTCCACCAGCGCCAGCATTTCGGCCCGCAAGGCCGGGCCAAGCGCCCCAAACGGCTCGTCCAAAAGCAACAAAGGCCGGTCACGCAGAAGCACCCGTGCCAAGGCGACGCGCGCAATCTGTCCGCCCGACAACTGGGCGGGTTTCCGGGCTTCCTTGCCAGCAAGACCGACCCGGGCCAGAGCGGCCTCAACCCGCTTTTTGTCGTCCGATGTTAGCCGAAGATCCGGCCTGATACCCAACCCGACATTCTGTGCGACTGTCAGGTGCGGAAACAGGTTGTTGTCCTGAAACACCATGCTGATCGGCCGATCTGCCGGATCATCGGGCATCACCGCCCCCCGCCACTTGATCACACCACTTGTCAGCGGCTGGAACCCGGCAATCATCGCCAACAAAGTTGATTTGCCCGCACCTGACGGCCCCAGAACCGCAACACGCTTGCCTTCTTGCACCTGAAGGTCCGCCACGAGGGTGAAATCCCCCATCTCGATCCGAGCGTTTTCAATCGTCAGCATTCACGCGACCCCCGCGGTCAAAAATCCAGAACAGAAGCAACGACAGCCCCAGCAAAAGCACAGCCGCCGCCGCCGCGTCATCCATACGATAGGCCCCCATAAGGCGGTAAAGCTGCAAGGGCAGTGTCACACCTTGTGGATCAGCGAACATCGCGATAACGCCAAGGTCGCCCATCGACAATGCCGCCGCCAGACCCAGCGCGAACCCCAACGGTCGCCGCAATCTTGGCAGCCACAGCAGCCGCACCCGCGACAGCCCGTGCAACCCCAACCCATCGGCAAGCGCACCGAAATCTCGCTCGACGGTCCTGAGTGCTGGGACGATGGCACGGAGGGCGAAGGGAAGGCTCATCGCTGCATTCACCAGCGCCGTCACCGGCAGTGCAAGGTCCGCAGGTTTGACGAAAGGGAAGAGGATCAGAAACAAGCCCGTCCCGACCACCAATGGCGAAGCGGCGATGGTCAGATACCCCAACCCTTCGACCAACCACGCACTTCGCTGCACAACGAGGGCGGCAATTGGCAATGCCAACGCCAACGTCAGAAAGGCCGACCCGAACGCCACAAGAAGCGATCTGAACGCCGCCTGAAACACGGATACAGGCAACGTCAGCAACCCCGGAACACCGTCGACGAAAACCATCATCAGCGGCAGAAGCAAAAACAGGCTCGCCAGAGCCACGGCTGTCATATCAAGAACGCGTTGACGCCAATTGTCATCCCATCGTTGCACTGCGCGATCCAACCCGATGCCCATATTGCCGGGAACGGCGACCCGAAACGCGATCATTGCCGCCCCTGCTCCCATTGCGAACTGGATCAGGGCCAGCATCGCGGCGCGGCCAAGGTCAAAATCGAACTTGAACGCCTCGTAAATCGCAAGCTCGACCGTCGTGGCCCGCGGCCCACCACCCAGCGCCAAGGCAACGGCAAACGACGTCAGGCAAATCAGGAAAATCACCAGAAACGCGCCGGGGATCACCTCGCGCAGCATCGGGCGCTCCAGTGTCCGTGCTATGTCACGCGGACCCATGCCCAGCGACGCGGCAAGGCGGAAGCGTTCGGCGGGGATCGACAGCCAGCCCTGCAATATCAGACGTGTCGCCAAGGGTAGATTAAAGAACACATGCGCCAGAATGACACCGTGATAGCCATAGACCGATATCGGATCGATCCCGAACAGGCCCAGCGCCGCGCTGATGATGCCGGTCCGACCAAAAACCGCGATCAAGCCAAGCACGGCCACGATAACGGGCAGAATGAAGGGGGCGCCCAGAAGGGTGACAAGCACGCGACGCCCCGGAAAATCTCGCCGCGCCAGCGCGCGGGCCACCGGAATGGCCAGCACGACGCTGACCCCAGCCGACAGAGCTGCCTGCCACAAGGTGAACCGTATGGCCGCCCAATCCGATGGCCCAAGACCACGGCCGCCGTCGGCGCGCAGCGTCACGGCAAGCAGCGTGCCAAACACCATCACCACAAGCAGCAGGACGGCAAGAAGGCCGGGCCAATGTGACACCCATAGGGGACGCCCTGTATGACCCGACCGTTGCATTTACTTCGAGAACGCCGTCAGCCATTCGTCCAGCGCGGGCTTGCGCAGGGCTTCGGCTTCGTCCTCGGGGTGGAAGATCGCCTTGCCCGGCACGCCCAGCAGATCGAACTTCTCAGGCAGAAGGGCGGCGTCCAGCTTCGACGGGTAAGACCAGTTGGCGGTCGGAATTGCCTTCTGGAACTCCTCGCTCAGCACATAGTCCATGAAGGCGCTGGCCAATTCAGGCTGATCGGTGGTTTTCAGCTTCGCGGCCAGTTCGACAAACAGGTAATGACCTTCCTCGAAAATCGCCGCCGACTTGGTCATGTCGTCTTCGGCAATGATGTGATAGGCGGGCGAGGTGGTGTAGGACAGCACCATATCCGCTTCGCCATCCGTGAACATCCCATAGGATTCCGACCAGCCTTGCGTCACGGTCAGAACCTTTGGGGCCAGACGCTCCCACGCGTCGGACGCGTTATCGCCATAGATCGCCTTGACCCACAACAAGAGCGCCAGCCCGGAAATCGAGCTGCGCGGGTCTTGCAGAACGATTTTCACATCATCCGGCATGTCCAGCAGCGCCTCGAAACTGGCGGGAGGGGTTTCCATCTTGGTGTTGTCATAGATGAACGCGGTGTAGCCATAGTTAAACGGCAGGAACACGTCATCGGTCCAGTCAATCGGCATGGTCAGACCGCTGACATCCTGCCCATGCGGCGCAAACAGGCCGGACGCGCGGGCCCGCGCGGTGACGTCGGTGTTCAGGCCTATGACCACATCAGCTTCAGTCCGCTCGCCTTCCAACAGGATGCGCGGCAGCACGTCGCCGGTGATGAATTGCAGGTCACAATTGCACTGCGCTTCAAAGCCCTGTTCGATTCCGGGGCCGGGCCCCCATTCCGAGGCAAAGTAGTCAGGCGCATAGACTTGAAGCACGGGCGTATCCGCGTGGGCCGCGTGGGCCATCAGTGCAAGTCCTGCGACAAATGAAAGGGTCTGTTTCATGGCATCCTCCAAATGCGCCGGACGGAGTGGCATTTGGGGCATCCAAATTACCTTCCCTCCGCCGGTTCTAGCCGGTTCAGGTTCAACGGGTCCGCATGGATTGCATCTCAGCCGGTTCATTCCGGCCCCCCGAGGTGTGGCCATTCCTGACGGGTTTGGCACAACTTGGCAAGCCCCCCTTGACCTTGAGGCAGCGATCGGCAATGTGAACGCTAACACCCGCCATATCGGAGCCGAACATGTCGGACGCCACTCACAACCCTGTAAAAGGGCTGGGCTTTGCTTTTGCCGCCTTCGCCGTCTTTGCCACCCATGATGCGATCATCAAGGCGCTTGGCGTCAGTTTCTCGGTGTTCCAGATCATCTTTTTCGCGATGCTGTTTGCCTTCGTGCCGATGTCGGTCCTGATGCTGGCAGACCGGCAGGTCGACAACTTCCGTCCACACCACCCGTGGCTTATCCTGCTCAGATCGGTGACGACCGTCATCGCGATGTCGGCGGCATTCTATGCGTTCACCGTGCTGCCGCTGGCCGAGGTCTATGCCCTGCTGTTTGCAACCCCCCTGCTGATCACGGCGATGTCTGCCATGTTGCTGGGGGAAACCGTGCGGGTGCAACGCTGGGCGGCTGTCGTGGTCGGGTTGATCGGCGTTCTGATTGTCCTGCGGCCCGGTGTCACCCAGATATCGTTCGGGCATATCTGCGCCCTGATCGCCGCGTTCTGTTCCAGCCTGGGGTCGATCATCATACGAAAGATCGGCGGAGAAGAGCGGACAGCGGTGATGATCCTATACCCGATGTTATCGTCAATCCTGGTCATGGCGCTGGCGCTGCCCTTTGTCTATCACCCCATGGACGTGGCAGAGCTTGGCCTTTTCGCCGGTGTCGGCGTTCTGTCGGTGCTGGCGCAGTTCATGATCATCGCCGCCTATCGGATCGCACCAGCCGCGGTGATCGCCCCAAGCCAATACAGCCAGATCCTTTGGGCCACCCTGTTCGGCGTCCTGTTCTTCAACGAATGGCCGGATAGCTGGGTGGGCGTCGGCGCCTCGGTCATCATTGCGTCGGGCATCTTTATCGTCTGGCGCGAAAGCCGCCCGTCGGTCTCGATGCGCAACCCAATCCTGCGCAACCCCAATCCGCGTTATGACGCGGGGCCAAGCCCCAAACCGAAACACCGCAGACCGACAAGCTGACGCCGTCACGCTTCCCTTTCGCACGGGGCTTCGCTATCACCCTGACAACGAAGGAGCATCCCCATGTCGATGAACAGCTTTGGTCACATCTTCCGCGTCACCACCTGGGGTGAAAGCCACGGTCCAGCATTGGGGGCGACGGTGGACGGCTGCCCGCCGAATATCCCGCTTGAGGCCGAGATGATTCAGGTCTGGCTGGACAAGCGCCGCCCCGGCCAGAACAAACACACCACCCAGCGCAACGAACCCGATCAGGTGCGTATTCTGTCAGGTGTCTATGAAGGCAAGACCACCGGCACGCCGATCCAGTTGATGATCGAAAACACCGATCAGCGGTCGAAAGACTATGGCGAGATCGAAAAGACTTTTCGCCCCGGCCATGCCGACATCACCTACTGGCAGAAATACGGCATCCGCGATCCGCGTGGCGGCGGGCGATCCTCGGCCCGCGAAACCGCGGCGCGTGTTGCCGCCGGAGGGATTGCCCGTGAAGCGTTGAAGGCACTGGTGCCGGGGCTTGCGATCAAGGGCTATATGACCCAGATGGGTGCCCTGCACCTGGACCGTGACAGGTTTGACTGGGATGCCATTGATCAAAACCCGTTCTGGCTGCCTGACAACACCGCGGTCAAGGACTGGGAAGATTATCTGCACCGGTTGCGGACCAAGGAACATGACAGCGTCGGCGCCGCGATCGAGGTTGTTGTGCGCGGGGCACCTGCCGGGCTGGGCGCACCGATCTATGCCAAGTTAGACACCGACCTTGCGGCCGCGATGATGTCAATCAACGCCGTGAAAGGCGTCGAGATCGGTGAGGGTATGGCAGCGGCCGGCCTGAAAGGCACCGAGAATGCCGACGAGATCTTCATGGGGAATGACGGGCAGCCGGTGTTCACCTCCAACCACGCGGGTGGCATTCTGGGTGGCATTTCCAGCGGTCAGGACATCGTGGTTCGCTTCGCCGTGAAGCCCACGAGTTCGATCCTGACACCGCGCCAGTCGATCACCAAATCGGGCGAACCGATTGAAGTCGTCACCAAGGGCCGCCACGACCCCTGCGTTGGCATACGTGCGGTGCCGGTTGGGGAAGCCATGGCGGCCTGCGTGGTCCTTGACCACGTGATGCTGCACCGGGCCCAGATGGGCGATGGTCCGCGCGGCAAGATCGGGTAGGGGAAGCCGGGCAGAGCCCGGCGGATTCAATGCCTCCGGCGGGGATATTTCCGGCCAGAAGAAGCCCTAGGCGGTGGCCGCGACCAATGCAGTATCCATCAGCGCCTTGATGTCCTTCGTCGATGTTCCGGCGACGATCCGACCGAGTTCTTTATCGCCTTTCAAAACCACAAGGGTGGATCGGCGTGGAATACGCAGTGACTTTGCCAACGCCGATTTGCCGTGCTGATCCCAGTCAACATCAATGAAGGTGATGGCTTTCTCATAGTTGGGATTTTCGGCTTTCAGGGCGTTGATGACCCGTTCCTGGGCCGCACATGTGCTGCACCAGCTGGCCTTGAAGTCCAGAAACACGGTGGCGCCGTCGTTCAGCGCTTTGGTGACCAGTCCGGGCGAATAGTCCGCCGCGGCCTGAGCAGCCCACGGAGCAAGCGAGGCTGCGGCTGTCAGGGTCAGGAAGTCGCGTCGTTTCATTTGGGTTCTCCTTTCAAAGGGAAACTGAGAAGTCATTGAGCCAGGCAGGCAGGTTCTGAACCGCCCAGGCCTCGGCGATGTGGTGTAATCTGAAAAGGATGGCCATACCGACCAGCAGGAAGACTGCCCCCATGATCGGGCGCGATTTCTGAGCGATGCGCCGCATCAGGGCCTGCCTGCGCAGGATGGTCGCCCGCGCCCCGTATCCAAGCGCCAGAATGATGGTCGAGACGCCCAGCGCAAAGGCCAACATGATAGCTGCAGCCCAAGGGATGCTTTTGCCCTGGGACGCCAACGATATCGCTCCGCCCAGCGTTGGGCCGATACATGGGCTCCAGACTGCGCCCAACAGGGCGCCACCCAAAAACTGGCCCCCGAGGCTGGCCCGGTCAACATCGTCAAGATTGGCATCCGCATGGGACGACACGCCAGCGGTGGCCGTGGCAAAGCGTTCGGACAGCGCTGGTGTCATCAGGATCAGGCCAAAACCGATCATCAACACCGCCCCGGCTTGCGCGACCATGTCTTCGGTCAGCCCAATGGCGTAGCCCGCAACGGTGATGATCAGACCAAGCGTGACAAAGGAGGCGCTCATCCCGGCTGCAAGGGCCAGAGGACCGAACCGGCTGGACTGAAGCGCGGTCGCCAGCACGATGGGCAACACGGGCAAAACGCAGGGATTGATCAGGGTCAGCAATCCCGCAAGATATCCAAACAACAGTTCCATGGCGCTTAGCGTAAGGAAACGAAGCGCCGTGTCATCTCACGATAGCCCCGCGCCGCTTCACGTCTGTGTGGGATTTTGTTTCGAAAGCTGCACCGCAAGTATGCCGAAAGCAATGATCCCGACGCCTATGAAATCAATGACCGTCAGCGCCTCGCCCAGCAGGAGCCACGCAATGGCGACGCCAAAGAAGGGATTGAGAAAGTGGAATGTTGCCGCCTTGACGGCGCCAATCCGCCCGACCAGCGTGAACCAGACCCACGTGGCAAGAACACCCGGCACAAGAACGGTATAGCTGAACGCAAGACCAAGGCGCAGGCTGGGTTCAAAGGCTGGATTTTCCAGAAACAGGGCAGCGATGGCAAGAACGGCGGATCCCACGAACATCTGCAATCCGACGATCATCATAAGATTGCCGCCGGACGACGCTGTGCGCACCGCCAGTGTCGCCGCTGTCAGGGCGGCAGCCGCAATGAAGCAAAGCACAACACCCAACACATCGACACCACCTGACAGGCGCGATCCCATGATCAGGGCGACGCCGACAATCCCGGCCAACAGGCCGATCATCGCCAAGGGACGCATTCGATCACCCATCAGGATCCATCCCGCAAAAGCCACCATCAGCGGCATGGTGGAGGCGATGATGGACGCAAGACCGGCTTCGATCCATTGCATGGCCACGAAATTCAGGCCCAGATAGAGCGCGTTCTGACAAACGCCAAAGACAACAACCGCCCGCCATTGGTTGCGCGTCAGCGACCAGCTTTGACCCAGCGCGCGGGCAATGATCACCGCAAGCAGTCCCGAAATCAGAAACCGCAGGGCCAGTGAATAAAGCGGCGGCGCATCGGCAACGATTATTCGGGCCGACGTGAAAGCCGAGCTCCACATCAGGGCAAAAGCCAGCCCCATAAAGATCGCGCGCAGATCCATGCTACCTCCGCAAAAGAAAAGGGCCGCCACGTGGGCGACCCTTTCCGAAATTCCATCCGGGGACAAGCCCCGACAGGCAGAAGATCAGCCGTTCACGCTGTCTTTCAGGGCCTTCGCGATGGTCATCTTTACAACCTTGTCAGCATCCTTGTGGATCTGTTCGCCGGTGGCGGGGTTGCGCACCATGCGGGCAGGACGTTCACGGCAGTAAATCTTGCCAACGCCCGGCAGAGTCACGGCGCCACCACCGGAAACTTCCTTGGTGATGATGTTGATGATACCGTCCAGCGCGCTCGACGCCGATTTCTTGTCCGAGCCCATTTCTTCGGCCAAGGCAGCGACCAGTTGGGTCTTCGTCATAGGTTTCGACATGTATTACACTCCTCACATTTGCCCATTGATTGGGCTTCATTGGGCGCATTTAACTGTATGTAGCGGGGGGACACAACGATTTGTTGTGCAGATTTCCCCAATAAATAGCGGTTTTTTACCTGTTTTCGCGCTTCTTTCCCTAAAGGAAAGCCGTCTCTTCGAAACTTCTGAGCTTCCGACTGTGGATTCGCTCGATCGGCATTTCGCGCAAAGTCTCCATCGCCTGGATGCCAATCAGCAGGTGACGCGCCACCTGTGACTTGTAGAAATCCGATGCCATTCCGGGCAGTTTCAGCTCGCCATGGAGCGGTTTGTCCGAGACGCAAAGAAGCGTGCCATAGGGGACGCGAAAGCGAAATCCGTTGGCGGCGATGGTGGCGCTTTCCATGTCCAGAGCAATGGCGCGTGACTGGCTGAGACGCTGCACCGGCCCCGATTGATCGCGCAATTCCCAATTGCGGTTGTCCAGGGACGCCACCGTGCCGGTCCGCATGATCTGCTTCAGGTCATACCCCTCAAGTTCAGTGACTTTGGCCACGGCTTTTTCCAGCGCGATCTGGATTTCCGCCAGCGGGGGGATCGGCACCCAGATCGGAAGATCATCGTCCAGAACCTTATCCTCGCGCAGATAGGCATGGGCCAGAACGAAATCACCCAGCCGCTGGCTGTTGCGCAGACCGGCGCAATGACCAACCATCAGCCACGCGTGGGGGCGTAGCACGGCAATATGGTCGGTCGCGGTTTTCGCGTTGGACGGGCCAACACCGATATTCACCAAGGTAATGCCTGACCCATCGGCCCGTTTCAGGTGATATGACGGCATCTGAGGCAGTTTTTCGGGCGCTGGCAGCTTTTGATCCGGTGCCGTGATGCTCTGATAACCGGGACCGACGAAAGACGTGTAGCCCGTTTCGGGATCAGCCAGCATCTGCCGGGCATAGGCTTCAAATTCCTCGACATAGAACTGGTAGTTGGTGAACAGAACGTGGTTCTGAAAATCCTCGGGCTTGGTGGCGGTGTAATGGGACAACCGAGCCAACGAGTAATCCACCCGTTGCGCCGTGAAAGGAGCCAGCGGAGAGGCCCCGTCGTCGCTCATCTGGGCAACACCATTAACGATGTCATCATTGGTACTGGACAGGTCCGGCACATCAAAAACATCGCGCAAGGGAAACCCCATCGCGCCTTCCTGAGGCACCGTTATGTTCGGATCATTGGCCACGGCGAAGTGCACAGGCATGGGGGTGTTGGACCATCCCACCTGAACAGGTACGCCGTGATGCTCCAGCAGCAAAGACACCTGCTGTGTCAGGTAGTGCTCGAACAGATCAGGGCGCGTGATTGTTGTGCTGTAAGTGCCCGGTGCCGGCACGTGCCCGAAACTCAGGCGCGTGTCAATTTGCGCGTGAGTGGTCGTCGTCAGGCTGATTTGCGGATAGAAGGCACGATAGCGGGTATCGGGCTGATCGCCGGACACGGATTGTTCGAAGGTCTCACACAGAAAGGCGCTGGCTTCTGCATACAGCTCTTTCAACCGCTGAACGGCAGCCTTGGCATCCGTAAACGTTTCATGTGCGCCATGCGGCGGCGTGATCACGGGCAGAGAGTTTCCGTTCGACAGCATCAATGATCCTCAATCAGATTGGTCAGCTCAAATCTGGTGACGTCCACAAGTCCCAGATCAGAAATACGTAACTCGGGAATGACGACAAGCGCCAAAAGGGAATGCTGCATATAGGCATTGTTCAACGAACAGCCGCACCGCTCCATCGCTGCCACCATCGCATCCGCCTTCGCGGCCACCTGGCGCGCAGGGGCGTCCGACATCAGACCTGCCACGGGAAGTTCAACCAACGCCAGTTCCTCGCCGTCTTTGAAAACGGTAATGCCGCCACCAACCTCGCCCAGACGATTTGCGGCCAGTGCCATATCTTCACGGCTGGTGCCGACAACGATCATGTGGTGGCTGTCATGCGCCACGGTCGAGGCGATGGCCATCCGCCCCTTGTAGCCAAAGCCCGACACAAGCCCGTTCACAACTTCGCCTGTGGCCCGATGGCGCTCGACAAGCGCGATCTGGCAGACATCCTGCGCCTCGTCCGTTTCCACCAAACCGTCGACCACACCAAGGTCGCGGGTCAGCGCCTTGGTCGGGGCCTGGTTTTCAACCACGCCGATCACCTTGGCGCGGACGGAATTTGCCCCCTCGGGCGCGGCGATCTCGAAATCGACAGCGTCCAGCACGCGGCCCAGATGCACGGTCTTGCGAGCGCATTCGGGCCAGTCGAGATGTGGACACTCGACCGTGACCTCTCCACCTTCGGCCACCGTCACACCGCGCGCAATCACCCGGCTGATCGGCAGGGTCGTCAGATTGTCGGTCAGGATCACATCTGCCCGCCGTCCGGGCGAAATAGAGCCTAATTCACGCTCTAACCCGAAATGCGTGGCCGTGTTGATCGTTGCCATTTGAAGCGCGATAAGCGGATCGCACCCGCACGAGATCGCGTGGCGCACCACCCGGTTCATATGGCCGTCATTGACCAAAGTGCCTGAATGGCAGTCATCGGTACAGAGGATAAAGTTGCGCGGGTCCAGACCCTTTTCCGTGACCGCCGTGATCTGGGTTTCAACGTCATACCACGCCGATCCCAGCCGCATCATCGACCGCATCCCCTGCCGCACACGGGCAATCGCGTCTGCCTCGCACGTGCCTTCGTGATCGTCAGCCGGGCCGCCAGCCGCATAGGCATGAAAATCAGGGCCAAGGTCTGGGCTTGCGTAATGCCCGCCCACGGTCTTGCCCGCCTTTTGCGTCGCCGCAATCTCGGCCAACATCTTGGCGTCACCATTCACCACACCCGGGAAATTCATCATCTCGCCCAGCCCGATGATGCCCGGCCATTCCATCGCCTCGGCCACGTCCTCGGGGGTGATCTCATAGCCAGTGGTCTCTAACCCTGGCGCAGACGGCGCGCAGGAGGGCATTTGCGTGAAAATATTGACGGACTGCATCAGCGCCTCGTCATGCATCAATTTCACACCCTCAAGCCCCATCACATTCGCAATCTCATGCGGATCGGTAAACATGGTGGTGGTGCCATGCGGGATCACGGCGCGCGCGAACTCGGCCGGCGTCAGCATCCCGCTTTCAATATGCATATGCGCGTCACACAGACCGGGGATCAGGTATTGGCCTTCGGCGTCGATCACTTCGGTCCGATCACCGATACAATGGCTCGCATCCGGGCCGACATAGGCGAAACGTCCATCGGCAATGGCTACCTGCCAGCCGTCCAGCACCTCGCGTGTATGAACATTCACCACGCGACCGCCCCGGATCACCAGATCGGCAGGTTCGCGTCCTGCTGCCACCGCGACAAGACGGGGCGCAGATGTAGACCATGATTTGAAACTTGGGTTTTCCATTGACCCATTGTTCTAAATTTCGATGTTAGCGCAACCCCCAAAAACGCTTCGATATTTGCGCTTTTCAATTGCGCCACGACGGCGATACTGCGCGCATGGACAAGACACTTTTCGTTTTCGGTTTTGGGTACACAGCCCGCGCTCTGGCGCGTCTGCTGGGGGATGAGCTCACCATCATCGGCACCTCGCGTGAGGCGGGGCCGGATGTGATCCAATGGCCGGGCGCGGATATTTCCGAACCCCTGTCACAGGCAACGCATCTGCTGATTTCAGCCGGCCCAGATGCAGACGGAGACCCCGTTTTGCGGCAGGTTAGAGACGAAATCGCTCGCATCGCCCCGCAACTTGAGTGGGTCGGCTACCTGTCCACAACCGGGGTCTATGGCGACCATGATGGCGGTTGGGTGGATGAAGATACACCCCTAACGCCGTCAACCAAACGCGGCCAGCAACGGGTCGAGGCCGAGGCGGCGTGGCAAGAGCTTGCCGCCGAGGTGGAGTTGCCGCTGCACATCTTTCGACTGGCAGGCATCTACGGCCCCGGTCGCGGACCGTTTGCCAAGGTGCGGCGCGGCACCGCGCGCCGGATCATCAAGCGAAACCAGGTGTTTTCGCGTATCCACGTCGATGACATCGCACAGGTGCTTGCCGCGTCCATCGCAAATCCAAACCCCGGTCGCATTTACAATGTCTGCGACGACAACGCTGCACCACCAGAGGACGTGCTGGCCCATGCCGCCGATCTTCTGGGCTTGCCGCACCCCCCGGCCGAGAATTTTGAGACCGCCGAGATGACCCCGATGGCGCGCAGCTTCTATGCCGAAAGCAAGAGGGTAAGAAACGACCGGATCAAGGACGAACTGGGCGTGAAGCTGCTCTATCCCACCTATCAGGATGGATTGGCGGCGCTGCTGAAAACCGAGGGTTAGGCCCGCTTTTCACCGATTTGTGCCACGCCCAAGACATCCAGCACCTTGGCTTCGATGTCCTTGGCTGACAGGCCAGCTTCTTCATACATCCGCGCGGGGGACGCATGGTCGATGAACGTATCGGGCAGCACCATTGACCGGAATTTCAGACCCGTATCGAACACACCTTCATCCGCCAGAAGCTGCGCGACATGGCTGCCAAAGCCACCAATCGCGCCTTCTTCGATGGTGATCAACGCCTCGTGATCGGCGGCCAGCTTCAGGATCAATTCGCAATCCAGCGGCTTGGCAAACCGGGCATCTGCAATCGTCGGGGTGATCCCACGGGCGGCCAGCGCCTCAGCGGCTTTCTCGACCTCGGACAATCGCGTTCCGAAGGACAGGATCGCCACGCGCGACCCGTCGCGGATCATCCGCCCCTTGCCGATCTCAAGCACCCGGCCTTGCTCGGGCAGTTCGACCCCGACCCCTTCACCGCGTGGATAGCGGAAGGCGCAGGGGCCATCGTTGATGGAATGTGCGGTCGCGACCATGTGCATTAATTCGGCCTCGTCCGCGGCGGCCATAACGACCATTCCGGGCAGGTTAGACATGTAACCGATATCGAAGGCACCCGCATGGGTGGCCCCATCCGCCCCAACCAAACCGGCACGGTCAATCGCGAAGCGGACAGGCAAACGCTGCACCGCCACATCATGCACCACCTGATCATAGCCACGTTGCAAGAAGGTCGAATACATCGCGCAAAACGGCTTCATCCCGCCAGCCGCCAGTGCTGCCGAGAAGGTCACGCCATGCTGTTCGGCGATCCCCACGTCAAAGCACCGCGACGGATAGCGTTCAGACATCAAGTTCAGCCCGGTGCCATCCGGCATCGCCGCCGTCACCGCGCAAACCTTGTCATCCTTCCCGGCCAGATCGACCAGACCCTTGCCAAAGACCGAGGTATAGCTGGGCGCGTTCGATGGCGCCTTGTGCTGCTTGCCGCTGGCCACGTCAAACTTGGCGGTGGCATGGCCCCGATCGCGCGCCGCTTCCGCAGGGGCATAGCCTTTGCCCTTCTTGGTGATCACATGGATCAGCATCGGCCCGGTGGCCCGGTCATGCACCGTGCGCAGGATCGACAGCAGGCTTTCCATGTCATGCCCATCAATCGGACCGACATAGGAAAAGCCCAATTCCTCGAACAAGGTGCCGCCGACAGTCATGGATTTGACCATCTCTTTCGCCCGGCGCGCCCCTTCCTGAAACGGCTCGGGCAGCAGGCTGACCGCGCCCTTGGCGGCAGCTTTCAATTCCTGAAACGGCTCGCCTGCATACAGGCGGCTCAGATAGCTGGACATTGCGCCAACAGGGGGCGCAATCGACATTTCATTGTCGTTCAGGATCACGAACAGGCGGCGATCCAGATGACCTGCGTTGTTCATGGCTTCAAACGCCATACCAGCCGACATGGCCCCGTCGCCAATCACCGCAACGGCGTCGCCGATCCCGTGTTCGGGCGCACCCCCCAGATCGCGCGCCACCGCAAAGCCCAGCGCGGCGGAAATCGAGGTCGAGCTGTGACCAGCCCCAAATGGGTCAAAAGGGCTTTCCGACCGCTTGGTGAAGCCTGACAGCCCACCTTCGGCCCGAAGGGTGCGAATGCGGTCGCGGCGCCCGGTCAGGATCTTGTGCGGATAGCATTGGTGGCCCACATCCCAGATGATCCGGTCGCGCGGCGTGTCAAAAACAGCGTGCAGAGCCACGGTCAGTTCAACGACCCCCAACCCGGCCCCGAGATGCCCGCCGGTTTCCGATACCGCCGAAATGGTTTCGGCCCGCACCTCTTTCGCCAGCGCGTAAAGCTCGCGGTCGGTCAGGGATTTCATGTCGGCCGGAACCGTCACGCGATCAAGAATGGGTGTCTCGGGTTTATCGGCCATATGCGCCCCGCTGCCTATCTGTCGCGCTGGATAACGAAACGGGCGGCGTCCCGCAAGGTTTCGGCATCCTTACCATGGGGGGCCAAAGCGTCACAGGCCTGCTCCACCAGCTCGGCTGCGCGGGTTTTTGCCGCCTGCAGGCCCAGCAGGGATACAAAAGTCGCCTTGCCAGCGTCCGCATCCTTGCCAACGGCCTTGCCAACCGCCGCCGCATCCCCTTCCACATCCAGAATGTCATCAGCGATCTGGAAGGCCAGACCCAACGCGGTGGCATAGTCGCGCATCGGCTTGGGATCGGCGCCTGCCAGAAGCGCCCCCGCCTCAGCCGACCAACGGATCAATGCCCCGGTCTTCCCGGCTTGCAGCGTAATGATTTCATCCAGACCCAAGGGCGTGGTCGCTGTTTCTGCGGCGATGTCCAGCGCCTGACCATGGACCATCCCCATCTGCCCGGAAGCCTGCGCAAGCGAGGCAATCAGCGCCACCCGCGCATTGCCCACGCCATCGTGCGTCAGCAGCTCAAACGCCAAAGTTTGAAGCGCATCCCCGACCAAAACCGCCGTCGCCTCGTCCCATTTCCGGTGGACGGTGGGCAGGCCACGGCGTAGGTCGTCGTCATCCATGCAGGGCAGGTCGTCATGCACCAGCGAATAGGCGTGAACCGCCTCGATCGCCGCAGCGGGCCAGACAGAGACCGCGTCATCGACACCATGCAATCGCGCGCTTTCCATCACCAGAAACCCACGCAATCCCTTGCCGCCCGCCGTCGCATACCGCATCGCTTCTGCCAGCGCGCCTTCAGGTCGAATAGCACCATGCAGGCAAGCCCGCGCCAACCCGCTTGTCTCGATCAGCCGTGTTTGAAACATTTACAGCCCTTCGACCGGCGTCGTTCCCGCAGGGTTTCCGTTGGGATCAAGCGTGATCGCCGCCACCTTTTCTTCGGCTTCCTTCAGCTTCTTTTCGCACCGCGCCTTCAACTCGGCCCCGCGTTCATAAAGCTTGATCGAATCTTCAAGCGCGACATCCCCGCGCTCCAACTGACCGACCACGGTTTCCAGCGCGCGCATGGCCTCTTCGAAACTCATTTCGCCTACGGGTTTGTCGCTCATGCGCCTCGCTCCATCATCACTTTGACATAAGCCCCGACACTGTCGCCAAGGGCCTGAAGATCATAGCCGCCTTCCAGCGACGATACCACCCGGCCTTCGCAGCATTTATCTGCCAGATCACAGATCCGATGCGCCAGCCACGCGAAGTCCTCGGTTTCCCATTGAAGCCCCGCCAAAGGGTCGCGGCGATGGGCATCAAACCCGGCCGAGACCAGCACCAATTGCGGCTCATAAGGCTCTAACACAGCGGAAAACACTTCTTCCCACGCTTCTTGCATGACCTCGCCACCTGTCGCCTCTTCCAAGGGGATATTGATGATCTGGCCGAACGCGCCTTTCTGGTGCAGCCCGCCCGAGCCGGGGTAAAGCGGCATCTGATGCGAAGATACGAACCGCACCCGGCTTTCATGCCACAGAACATCCTGCGTGCCATTGCCATGGTGCACGTCGAAATCCAACACCGCGATCCGGTCAAGCCCGTGATGTTCCGCCGCATATCGCGTGGCGATGGCGACGGTTGAAAACAGGCAGAAGCCCATCGGTGTCGCCTTTTCCGCATGGTGACCCGGCGGGCGGCAGGCGACAAAGGCATTCTGTGCCTCGCCTGCCAAAACAGTGTCTATTGCAGCCACATTCGCCCCTATCGCCCGAAACGCAGCCTCCAGTGATCCGGGGGACATAAACGTGTCACCATCCAGTTGCGCCCAGCCTTCGACCGGCGCAGCGTCATCAAGCTTTTCAAAATACCGTCGCGAATGCCCAAGGCGCACATGGTCCAACGTGCCCATGGGTGCGGTTCGCCGATCCAGCACGGCGAAGTCAGACGCGGACAGAGCGGTTTCGATTGCGTCCAGCCGTGCCACCTGTTCGGGATGACCCGGTGGCGTCACGTGTTCGCGGCAAACCGGGTGCGTGTACAGCAGAGTTGTCATGGCGCGACGCTAGGACAATCCGATCCGATCAACAAGGCGATGTGCACCCCTGCGACGATCAATCAGGTGCAAGCATATACCCGGCCCCACGCACGGTCTGCAGATAGCGGGGCTGCTTGGGATCGGTTTCCAACTTGCGCCGCAGCCGCGTGATCTGCACGTCCACAGCGCGTTCCTGTGCCTGCCCCTGATCGCGCCCGAGCTGTTCAACCAGCGAGGTCCGGCTGACCGCATCACCTGGCGTCGCCGAGAATATCCGCATCAACTGCGCCTCGGTCGCTGTCAGACGCACAAGATCTTCGCCGCACCAAAGCTCACCGCGTTCGGTGTCATAATGCTTGTCGCCCAGATTCAGCACTTTTGGCGTCACCTCATCTGCCACCACCGGCATCCGGCGCAGGATGGCATTGATGCGCAAAAGCAGTTCTTTCGGCTCGAACGGTTTTGCCAGATAATCATCCGCACCGGCTTCCAGCCCTTTGATGCGATCCTCGGTGTCGCCTTTGGCGGTCAGCAGCAGAATTGGTGTCGCCAAATTCTCGCGCAGTGACCGGGTCAGGCTGATCCCATCTTCACCCGGCATCATCACATCCATGACAATCAGATCAAAATCCAGCCCTTCCAGCAACCGTCGTGCATGCGATGCGTCCCGCGCGGCACTGACCCAGAAACCCTGCCGGATCAGGTATTTTTGCAACAGCCTGCGAATGCGTTCGTCGTCATCGACGATCAACAGATGGGCTTCGGTCAGGTCATTCATCGCTACTATCCTTGGCCCGGTTAAAGTGATGTCGTAATTCGGGGTCCATCATCGCCTCCAACACCGTGCGAAAGCCCTGCACCGCTTCCGGCCCGGCTTCGCGATAGGCCTGGCGCATTCGTTCGCGCTGCGCGGTGGACAGCTCCTGCTCCAACGCCGTGCCGCTTTCGGTCAGAAACAGATGCCGCTCGCGTTTGTCGCGGGTGCCCACGCGACTTTCAACCAACCCATCGTCGATCAGCGTACGCAACACGCGGTTCAGCGATTGCTTGGTCACGCCCAGAATGGACAATAGGTTGTTCACGGTGGTGCCCGGCGCACGGCTAATGAAGTGAAGCGCCCGGTGATGCGCCCGCCCCAACCGATACTCGTCAAGAATACGGTCGGGATCGGCTGTAAATCCGCGATAGGCGAAGAACATCGCCTCGATCCCTTTGCGCAGCTGTTCGTCCGTCAGGAACAGCAGCGTCTGACCACCCGGTGTCTGTGTATCCGCCATTGCCGGCCTCATCACAATTCATGTTACAGGTTCCAGTTTTATGTCAGCGTTGTTGACTTTCCAAGAATCAATTGTTAGCGAAATGCTGATTTTGCGTAATTTAATGTCCGATACGGACCTAATCTGCGCAACTTTTGCAAACATGCCCAAGGGCGACAGACTGGAAAGGACTGGAAGATGAGCGGATATGATGACCGTGACGGCAAGATCTGGATGGACGGCCAGTTGGTCGAATGGCGTGATGCAAATGTGCATATTCTGACCCATGCGCTGCATTATGCGTCCTCGGTTTTCGAAGGCGAACGTCTGTATGACGGCAAGATTTTCCTGAGCCGCAAACACTCGGAACGCCTGCTGAAATCGGGCGAGCTGATGGATATGCCGATCCCCTATACCGTCGACGAAATCGAAGCCGCCAAGCAGGCCGTGGTCGAGGCGAACGGGTTGACCAACGCCTATGTGCGGGTCGTGGCGTGGCGTGGTGCAGGCGAAGACATGGGGGTTTCCTCCGCGCGCAACCCGGTGCGCATGGCCGTCGCGGCCTGGGCCTGGGGGGATTACTATGGTGACGCCAAAATGCAGGGTGCGAAGCTCGACATCGCCAAGTGGAAACGTCCGTCACCCGAAACCATCCCGACCGCCGCAAAAGCCGCCGGTCTTTACATGATCTGCACCATGTCCAAACACGCGGCCGAGGCGAAAGGCTGCTCGGACGCGCTGTTCATGGATTATCGCGGCTATGTGGCCGAAGCGACCGGCGCCAACGTCTTTTTCGTGAAAGACGGCGAGGTGCACACGCCGCTGCCCGATGCGATCCTGAACGGGCTGACCCGTCAGACCGTGATCGGGATGTTGAAAGATCGCGGGATCACTGTGCATGAGCGCCACATCATGCCGGAAGAACTGGAAGGGTTTGAACAATGCTGGCTGACCGGATCGGCCGCAGAAGTGACCCCGGTGGGCCAGATCGGTGAGCATACGTTCGAAGTCGGTGCTTTGACCCGCGAAATTGCGGAAAGCTATGAGAAGCTGGTGCGCAGCTAAGGTGATTTAACCTTTCGTGAACATGTCCGTCCCTATCCTGCCTGTATCGCAGGTTAGGGACGGGCATGTTTGCGCGACGCGGGGTCAGATTGCTAGCTGTGATCATCGGAGTGATCGCCCTACCCAGCGTGGCCGCGTTGGTATGGTATCACCACACCCGGGATCCAACCTTGCGACCGCTTGGCATCACCAAAGCGGCATTAAGCGAACATGAAGTAACCAGGTCTTCCGAAGTGGTCGCCCATCTGTTCTGGAACGCCACGGGTGAAACTGGCCTCAGCAAGGACTTCGCACAGTCACTGGTGCAAGCCTTCGACATCAAACAGGTCGATCTGCGTGTCATCGTGACCGACAGCAATGGGGCGGACACCACGGTTCTGTTTACTGTTGGCGCTTCGCGGATCGGTCCTTTTCCGAAAGACAGGGCCGTCAAAGGGGTGAATGCAGCGATTGCAGCCTTTCACATGCTGACCAACAACGAGCTGGAAGCACCGGGCAACTAGTCCTTGGACAGCTTCCCCACCGCCCAACGCGCAGCATCTGCCACGACCGGATCGGCGCTGTCCATATGCGCCCGCGCCGGGACAACCAACGACGGATCACCCGAGTTGCCGATCGCATAAAGCACATTTCGCAAAAACCGCGACAACCCAATCCGCTTGATCGGACTGCCGGAAAAATGCGCCCGGAACGCGGCATCATCGAACCGCACAAGGTCCGCCAGTTTTGGCGCGATCAGATCGTCGCGCGCGGCGTATCGCATCTCGGACGCCTCGACGGCGAACTTGTTCCACGGACAGGCGGCAAGGCAATCGTCACATCCATAGATGCGGTTGCCCAGTTGCGACCGCAGCGGCTCGTCCACCGGACCTTTATGCTCGATCGTCAGATAAGAGATGCAACGCCGTGCATCCAGTTGGAAGGGGGCCGGAAAAGCGTCGGTCGGGCAGGCTTCAAGGCAAGCGGTGCACGACCCGCAATTCTCGCGCCCCCGCGCATCGACGGGCAAATCGAGCGTGGTAAAGATCGCGCCCAGAAAGAACCAGTTGCCCAGTTCGCGCGACAGAAGGTTGGTGTGCTTGCCCTGCCACCCCAGACCCGCCGCCTCGGCCAAGGGTTTTTCCATAACCGGGGCGGTATCGACGAACACTTTGATCTCGCCCCCAAACTGTTCGATCATCCAGCGCCCCACCCGCTTCAGACGCTTCTTGACGATATCGTGATAATCACGGTTCTGGGCATAAACGCTGATCGCGGCGCGGTCGGGCATTCCGATCACCTCCATCGGATCATGCGACGGGGTGTAGGGTTCGGCCAGCATGATGACGGTGCGTGCCTCGGGCCACAACGCGGCAGGGTTACCCCGCCAGTTCATACGCTCGCCCATCCAGCCCATGTCGCCGTGCCGACCCTCATTGACATAGGTTTCCAGCCGCTCGGCAATCTGGGGCACGCTCTCAGGCCGACAGAACCCGGCCTGCGCGAAACCTTCTTCAAGGGCTTTGTCAGTGATCTTCTGCCGTGTCTCGGCGGTCAAAAATCCAGGTCCGCGTAGTGGGGCGGCTGTGGGAAACCGGGAATCTGGTCTGCGAGGATCGACCGGAAGGCCGGGCGCGATTTGATCTTGGCATACCATTCGCGCACGTTCTCGTTCCGGTTCCAATCAACATCGCTGATATAGTCCAGTGACGACAAATGCGCCGCCGCCGCAAAGTCGGCCAGCGTCATCGTGTTCCCTGCCAGCCAGCGGCGCTGCTCCAACAACCAACCCATGTAATCTAGGTGAAACTTGATCGCCTTGGCGCCCGCCTTGATGTTGCGGCTTTCAGGATAACCTGCGCCCATCACCTTCTTGTTGACCCGCTCGTACAGAAGGTTCGACGTCACTTCGTTGTGGAACTTGTCGTCAAACCAACTGACCAGACGGCGCACCTCGTATCGGCCGTCAGGATCGGCGGGCAGAAGCGCGGGGTCGGGAAAACGCTCTTCGATATACTCACAGATCGGGCCGCTTTCCGTCAAAAGCTGTCCATCCATTTTCAGGATCGGCACCTTCCCAGCGGGATTGCGGCGCAGAAAGTCCGAACTGCGTTCCCAATACTTCTCCTCGACCAGCTCGACCTCGATCTTCTTTTCGGCAAGCGACAGGCGCACCTTGCGGCAGAACGGAGAGAGGGGGACGTGGAAAAGTCGGTTCATGGTGTGTATCAGTGATCTTTCTTTTGTCCGTATTGCCGCGTTTGCGTCACGGGATCAATCCTCGAAACAGGAAGCACGTCCATCCGCGCGGATCGTAGCCGCCCCGTCTACAATAGATTGCGCCCGTTTGCGCACAAATGCCGAAGGACGCGAGGCGGATCGTTCCTTGGGATTGGGCAGAAGGGCTGCCAGACGCGCGGCCTGCACGGCGGTCAGCTTGTCTGGCCCGACGCCGAAATAATGATGTGCGGCAGCTTCGACGCCAAAGACACCTTCATCGAACTCGGCCACATTAAGATAAACCTCGATGATCCGGCGCTTGGTCCAGACCAGTTCGACAAAGGGTGTGATCGCTGCCTCAAGTGCTTTGCGCGGCCATGATCGCCCGTGCCACAAATAGACATTCTTAACGACCTGCTGTGTCAGCGTCGATGCCCCGCGCGACCCGCCATCATCAATCGCGGCCCGGATGGCACGCATATCGAACCCCCAGTGACGGCAGAAATTCGCATCCTCGGCCGCTACCACCGACCGGGCCATGACCGGGGCAATTTCGTCCAGATCGACCCATTGCCGATCTGCCCAGCCCAGGCGCATTTTCTCGCTTATGATGTGTGGTGTCGTCGGTGGGTTGATGAAGGCATAGCCCACGATGCCCAGCGCGAAAAAGCAAAGGACAGCCAGAACAACACGCCTTAACCAAAGCCTGATCCACTCGATTGGATGAAGCTTTATGCGCTTTTTCTTTGGCGCCTTCTTTTTGCCTGCCGGCTTCTTTTTTGCTGCTCGTGCCACGTATCTTTCAGACCATGATGCGCCCATCCGGTCAAGGTAAGTGATTGGTTGAGGCGACACATGAAAACGCCCACCAAAAGGCGGGCGTTTTGAAGAATTGAGGCTTATTGGGCCGGAATTGCGTCTGCTTCCATGCTCAGGGGCGCCGGCAGCTTGTCCAACATCTCGATCGGGCAGACCTGAATGAAGTTGCCGATTTCAAGATCCCAGTGGCGTAGGATTTCCGTCGCCAACTGGCTGCGGGTTTCTTCCGCGTGACGTTCCACCAGCGTTTTCAGTTGCGCTTCCCAGTGGTCGACCGTGACCGGGTTGGTCACAAGGCTTTCCATGTTCATGTATTTCTGCGCAACGCCGTCCGGGTCGTAAAGATAGGCCATACCACCCGTCATACCCGCGCCGAAGTTGGACCCGATGGACCCAAGAATAACCGCAACCCCGCCGGTCATGTATTCGCACCCGTTCGAGCCACAGCCTTCGATCACCACCTGTGCGCCAGAGTTGCGCACCGCAAACCGTTCACCAGCGCGCCCGGCGGCGAACAGATAACCATCCGTTGCACCGTAAAGCACCGTATTGCCGATGATCGTGTTGTCCTTGGCCACCAGCGGGCTGGACAGCGGCGGACGCACGACAACGGTGCCGCCCGACAAGCCCTTGCCAACATAGTCGTTGGCATCGCCCGACACTTCGACCTTCAGGCCCGGTGCCGCAAAAGCGCCCAGCGACTGCCCGGCGGACCCTTGCAGCTTCACCGTCAGGTGGTCAGGTTGCAGGCTGTTGCGCATCCCGAACCGCTTCACGATGTGGCTGGAAATTCGCGTGCCGACCGTCCGGTGCGTGTTCTGCACGGTATAGGACAGCTGCATCTTCTCACCATCCTCAAGGAAGCGATGGGCGTCGCGCACGATCTCGGCGTCCAGTGTATCTGGCACCGCGTTGCGATCGCGATTGCGGTCATAGACAATCTTGTCCGCGCCATCGACGACCAGCAGAAGCGGGTTCAGATCAAGATCATCCAGGTGGGCCGAACCACGGCTCACCTGACTCAACAGGTCCGCGCGCCCGATCACCTCGTCCAGCGACCGTGCCCCGATCGAGGCAAGGATTTCACGCACTTCCTGCGCATAGAAGGTGATCAGGTTGACAACCTTGTCCGCGTTCCCGGTGAACTTCTTGCGCAGGTCGTCGTCCTGCGTGCAGACACCAACGGGGCAGGTGTTCGACTGGCACTGCCGCACCATGATACAGCCCATCGCGATCAGGGCAGCGGTGCCGATGCCGTATTCCTCGGCCCCCATCATCGCGGCCATGACGATGTCACGCCCCGTGCGCAGCCCACCATCGGTGCGCAATGTCACCCTGTCGCGCAGGTTGTTCATGGCAAGCACCTGATGCGCTTCGGTCAGACCCATTTCCCACGGCAGACCCGCAAACTTGATCGACGTCGAAGGTGACGCGCCCGTGCCGCCATTATGACCCGAAATCAGGATGACATCAGCCTTGGCCTTGGCCACACCGGCGGCAATCGTGCCCACGCCGGACGCCGCCACCAGTTTCACCGTCACCTTGCAGCGCGGGTTGATCTGTTTGAGGTCATAGATCAGCTGCGCCAAATCCTCGATCGAATAGATATCGTGGTGCGGCGGCGGCGAAATCAGCGTCACCCCTTTGGTCGAATGGCGCAGTTTGGCGATCAGGTCCGTGACCTTCATCCCCGGAAGCTGGCCACCCTCACCGGGCTTGGCGCCCTGCGCGACCTTGATCTCAAGCTCTTCGCAGTTCAGCAAATATTCGGCGGTCACACCAAACCGACCAGAAGCAACCTGTTTGATTTTGGCCGAGGCATTGTCGCCGTTGGGTTCGGGTGTGAAATCATCCGGGCTTTCGCCGCCCTCGCCGCTGTCTGATTTGGCGCCGATACGGTTCATCGCAATCGACAGGGTCCGGTGCGCTTCGGGGCTGAGCGCCCCCAGCGACATACCCGGCGTCACGAACCGTTTGCGGATCGCGTTGATGCTTTCGACTTCTTCAATCGGCACTTCCTTGCCCAAGGGTTTGATGTCCAGCAGATCGCGCAAATGGATCGGCGGGTTGGCCCGCATCCGTGCAGAATACTGCTTCCACATCTCGAACGAGGCACGATCACAAGCCGACTGCAACAAGTGCATCGTTTGCGCTTCCCAGGCATGTGTTTCGCCCGACCGACGCGCCTTGTAGAACCCGCCCACAGGCAGAACCTGATTGCCACCGCCAAATCCTGCGGCGTGCACCTCTTCCAGTTTTTTCTGGATGCCGTTCACACCGATGCCGGAAATGCGCGAGGTCATGCCGGGGAAGAATTCGGCCACCATCGCGCGGCTCAGGCCCACAGCCTCAAAATTCAATCCACCACGATAGGACGAGATCACCGAGATACCCATCTTCGCCATGATTTTCAGCAAGCCCTGATCAATAGCTTCGCGATATCGATGCACGGCTTCCGTCAGCGAGCAATCCAGCAACCCGCGATTTATGCGATCAGCGAGCGAATCCTCGGCCAGATAAGCGTTTACCGTGGTTGCCCCACAACCCACCAATACGGCGAAGTAATGCGGGTCCAGACATTCCGCCGACCGCACATTGATCGAACAGAAGGTGCGCAGACCTTTCTTCACCAGCCAGCTATGAATGGCCGATGTCGCCAGGATCATTGGCATGGCAATACGATCCCCGCCCTGCGCCTGATCGGTCAGAACAAGATGCCCCGCACCCGACCGCACGGCGTCTTCGGCCTTGGCACGAATATCATCCAGCGCGATACGCAGTGCGCCTTCTCCTCCGTCTACGGGGAAGGTGCAATCAATCTCGGCCATCTGGGCGTTGAACGACTCGGTCAGTTTGTTGAATTGCTCGTTTGCGATGAACGGGCTTTCCAGAACGATGATTTCTGTCTGTGTGCCACTTTCATCCAGAACATTCTTCAGGTTGCCGAAGCGGGTCTTCAACGACATCACACGGAATTCGCGCAGACTGTCGATGGGTGGGTTCGTCACCTGGCTGAAGTTCTGGCGGAAGAAATGGCTGAGCGGTCGGTATTTCGTCGACAGCACCGCAGACGGTGTGTCGTCGCCCATGGATGCCAGGGCTTCCTTCCCATCTTCGGCCATCGGCGCAAGGATTTGCTCCAACTCCTCTAACGTGTAACCTGCGGCCAACTGGCGCCGGCGCAGTTCCTCGCCCGAGTAGATCGGCTTTTCTTCGACCCCGGTAAACACTTCGTCCAGGTCGTTGATTTTACCGACCCATTCACCGAATGGCTGGGACGCGGACAGACGATCCTTGATTTCGGTGTCATGGTACAGCTTGCCCTCGACCGTATCGACGGCCAGAAGCTGCCCCGGTCCCAAAGCACCTTTTTCCACGATACCGGCCTCGTCGATCGGCACCATTCCAGCTTCGGACCCCGCGATCACCAGCCCTTCACCTGTCACGACATACCGCATCGGGCGCAAGCCGTTCCGGTCAAGCCCGGCGCAAACCCAGCGCCCATCGGTCATGGCAAGGGCGGCAGGGCCGTCCCACGGTTCCATTACCGAGTTGCAGTAGGAATACATGTCCTTCCACGCCTCGGGCAGTTCGACCGCCTGCTTCGACCAGCTTTCGGGCACCAACATGGTTTTTGCCATGGGGGCGGACCGACCGGCGCGCACCAGAACCTCGAACACAGCGTCCAAAGCGGCCGAGTCAGACGACCCGCTGGGCACGATCGGTTTGATGTCTTCGGCCAGGTCGCCAAAAGCGGACGACGCCATGCGAATTTCATGGCTTTTCATCCAGTTCAGGTTGCCCTTCAGCGTGTTGATCTCGCCGTTATGGGCCAGCATGCGGAAGGGCTGAGCCAGCCACCACTGCGGGAACGTGTTGGTCGAGTAACGCTGGTGATAAATCGCGAAGGTCGAAATGAACCGCTCGTCCATCAGGTCGGGATAGAAAACGGCAACCTGTTCGGCCAGCATCATGCCTTTGTAGATGATCGAGCGGCAGGACAGGGATGCGATATACAGCCCATTGATCTGCGACGCCGCGGCGGCTTTCTCGATCCGACGGCGGATCACGTAAAGCTCGCGCTCGAACGTGACTTCATCGACGCCTTTCGAGTTCGAGATCATGATCTGTTCGATCTCGGGCCGCGTGGCATTGGCCTTTTCACCAAGGCAGGTGATGTCCACGGGAACGTGACGCCAGCCATAGATGTGATAGCCCATGCGCAGAATCTCGGATTCCACGATGGTCCGGCAGGCTTCCTGCGCCCCAAAATCCGTGCGTGGCAGGAACACCTGACCAACCGCTATCAGCTGGTCTTCATGCGGTTCGTGCCCGGTGCGGCGGATCTGATCATAGAAGAACGGAACCGGGATCTGAATGTGGATACCTGCCCCATCGCCGGTCTTGCCATCGGCATCCACGGCACCACGGTGCCAAATGGCTTTCAAGGCAGCGATCCCTGCTTCGACCACATCACGCGACGCTTTACCTTCGACCGAGACAACCAAACCCACACCGCACGAGCTGTGCTCGTCTTCTTCGCGATACAGGCTGTGTTCGGCCATGAATTTGCGCTTGGCTTCCTCGCGGCGGACCCAATCGGCATCATATTTCGTCATCTCGGTTCTCCTCTCGGACGGGCGGGGGTGCTGTGACCCGGCTGGCCCGGAAAATTCGTTATTCGGCAGCAAGCGCTTGGGCAGCGTTCAGCGAGGCAAGGATATTGGCCCCGGCTTCGCGCCCGTCGCGAATGGCCCAGACCACAAGCGAGGCACCGCGCACGATGTCGCCAACAGCCCAGACGCCTTCAAGTTCGGTCTGATGCGTCTCGAACGCGGCCTTAACGGTCCCCCAGCGGGTGACGGAAAGGGCTTGCTCGCCCCACAGGGTCGGCAGGTCTTCGGGTTCAAAGCCCAGCGCCTTGATCACCAGATCAGCCTCTTCCGTATATTCCGATCCTTCAATCACCTCGGGGCTGCGACGGCCCGTGGCGTCGGGCGCACCAAGGCGCATTTTCTGCACGACCACGCCCGTGACCGGATCACCCGTGAACCCTTTTGGTGCAGACAACCAGACAAATTCCACGCCCTCTTCTTCGGCGTTCTGTGTCTCGCGTTGTGAGCCCGGCATGTTGGCGCGGTCGCGACGGTACAGGCATTTCACCGATTTGGCGCCCTGACGGATCGCCGTGCGCACGCAGTCCATCGCCGTATCGCCACCGCCAATCACCACGACATTCTTACCCTCGGCGTTCAACTCTCCGCTGTCGAAGGCAGGCACCGCATCACCGAATCCCAGCTTGTTTGAACAGGTCAGGTATTCCAGAGCGGGCACAATGCCTTTGGCACCTGCCCCCGGACCAGACAGATCGCGGCCTTTGTAAACGCCGGTCGCCAGCAATACGGCGTCATGAATGGCGCGAATATCCTGAAAGCTGATGTCCTTTCCGACATTGCAGTTCAAAACAAACTCAACCCCGGCATCTTCCAGAAGCTTCACGCGGCGCAAGACGACATCTTTCTCAAGTTTGAAGCCGGGAATGCCGTATGTCATCAAGCCGCCCGCCCGGTCGTGCCGGTCATAGACGGTGACGTTCACGCCAGCGCGCACCAGAACATCCGCCGCGGCCAGACCACCCGGACCGGCCCCGATGATCGCGACGCTTTCGTCGCGCTTTGCGGTGGGTTTGATCGGCTCAACCCAATCATTATCCCATGCTGTGTCGGTAATATATTTCTCAACCGCGCCGATGGTGACGGTGCCGTGGCCCGATTGTTCGATAACGCAATTGCCTTCGCACAGGCGATCCTGAGGACAGATTCGGCCACAGATTTCCGGGAAGGTGTTGGTTGCCTGACTCAGCTCATAGGCTTCTTTCAGACGGCCCGTCGCCGTCATGCGCAGCCAATCAGGGATATTGTTGTGCAAGGGGCAATGCGTCTGGCAGTAGGGCACACCGCATTGGCTGCACCGGCTGGCTTGCTCGGCAGCTTTCTGCGCCGCAAACTCGGCATAGATTTCGTGGAAGTCTTCCTTGCGGTCGTCAGCCGCCCGCTTTTCGGGCATATCCCGCGCGACATCCACAAATTTCAACATAGGCTGCTTGGCCATCCTGGCTCTCCGTCAATTTGGCTCGGTCCTGCGCTTGTAATGAAGGCGCTCGCACATTAAAAGACAGTATTACTGACCTATATGCCTTTCTCAGGAAGTTTTTTACGCAATCCCGCTAAAGAATGTCAAATTATAAGTCAGTATCATTTACCTTTTATCCCCCTTTCCTTTCCAGACGGCTTGTTTAGCTTGCGCCACAACGCATTTCAGAAGGCCCGCGCATGACCCTTGCCCATTTGTTTCTTGTTGCCGTGATACAGGGAATCACTGAATTTCTGCCGGTTTCCTCGTCAGGGCACCTTGCCTTGATCCCGCACCTCACCAACCTTCCGGATCAGGGGCAAACCATTGATGTCGCCGTGCATGTGGGCACTTTGGGAGCGGTGGTTCTGTTCTTCTGGCAGGACGTACGGATGGGGCTTGCAGGCGTGCCGCGCATGTTGACCGGGCGGATTGACACGCCCGGCGCGAAACTCGCCTTCCTGCTGGCCATCGCGACGATCCCCGCCATCGCAATCGGCCTGGTTCTGAAACTGACCGGGCTGAACGACGCCATGCGGTCTGTGAAAGTCATCGCCTGGACGATGATCCTGTTCGGGCTGGTGCTGTATTGGGTCGATCAGAAAGGCCCTGCGGAAAAGAAAGCCGACGACTGGACGCTTCGGGATGCGATCGTCATGGGTCTTTGGCAGGCGCTGGCCCTGATCCCCGGCACTTCGCGATCCGGCGCGACCATCTCGGGCGCCCGCGCATTGGGATACGCGCGCCATGACGCGGCAAAACTGTCGATGCTGATGTCAATCCCGACGATCTTTGCCTCGGGCGTCCTGCTGGGGTCCGAGGTCGTGGCGACCGCCAACATGCAGGTCGCCAAGGATGGAGCCATCGCAGCGGTGCTGGCCTTCGTATCGGCGCTTCTGGCGCTCAGCCTGATGATGCGCTTGCTGCAATCCGTCAGTTTCACACCCTATGTGATCTATCGGATTGTGCTTGGGGCCGTACTTCTGTTCATTGCCTATCAATAAAAAAGGCGCGGACCATGCCGCGCCTTTCCGATCTCATACCGCCAGATATCACCCGTTGGCACGCAGGTTCTTGGCCGAATTCTGGATCGCCGCATACTGACCATTGTGGCGGAACCGCCAAAGGTAACCCGGCAGGATCGCCTCCATCGCCGTGGGGGTAATGCCCAGTTCGGCAAAACCCTTGGCATCGTCAGCCACCACATTGTCGTGGGCCAGCGACCGCACCTGATCGCGGGTCAGCGGAGCCTTGATCAGACCGCCCGAAATCCACTGGATAAAGTCGAACACAGCCGCTTGCAGCTTCGCTATCCCGAATGGAAGATTGATAACGGCGCGGCGGCGCTGAACCTCTTCCAGCATCTCGTCGATCAGTTCGCGCAAGGTCGCTACATCCGGGCCACCCAGCTCGTAAATCCCCGGCTCAACCTGCCCCAGAACAGCCTTTTCGGCGGCGGCGGCCACGTCGTCGACAAACACCGGCTGGAACTTCGTATCCCCACCCGTGATCGGCAGGATCGGGCCAAAGCGTGTCATACCGGCGAACCGATTGAAGAACTCGTCCTCGGACCCAAAAATGACCGACGGGCGAAGGATCACAGCGCCCGGGAATGCCGCTTGCACACCTTCTTCACCCTGCGCCTTCGTTTGCGCATATTCGCTGTCACTGTTCACGTCAGCGCCGATGGCCGACAATTGCACCAGTTGGGCCACGCCCTGCTCTGACGCAATCCGCGCCACACGCTCGGCACCCTCGTGATGCACCGCGTCAAAGCTGTTCTTGCCGATCGAGTTCAGGACACCCACGCAGTTGACCACCGCATCCGCACCCATCATCGCATCCCGCACAGAAGCGTCATCGCGGATGTTGCAGAGAATCGGCTCAACCTGTCCGACCGCGCCATAGGGCTTGACGAACAGGGCTTCGTTTGGCCGACGCACCGCAACGCGCACGCGCCACCCCTGCTTGGCCATGCGGCGCGCGATATAGCGCCCGACAAAGCCCGAACCGCCATAGATGGTGACAAGCTTGGACATGGTAGCTCTCCTTGAAAACCTTGACGATTGCATAGCTTTCCAAGCCGCCCAGAGCAAGGCGCAAACCGAATTCGCAAAAACCCCGTGAATCCGGTTGACACTATCGGCGACGCACTTTACATCGCGGCTTCACCAACCGTGCCCAGATGGCGGAATTGGTAGACGCGCTAGCTTCAGGTGCTAGTGTCCGTATGGACGTGGAGGTTCGAGTCCTCTTCTGGGCACCATTTCCCCAAGATCATTCAGTTGGAACCCAGTGCATTGAATGCGGTTGGCTATTTCGTCGCCCAAACTGTGTAGCGGTCCACCAGTTCATGCTCGCAGATCTTGAAAAGAACCCAGCATGACAGGGAAAGCAGCCCCCAGACCAACAATTCAAGCAATTGCCAAAGCACACCATGCCGAACCGCCTCACGCCCAAAATTGCTGAGAAATTCAAAGCTGGCCATCGACTGTGAGAACAGGTTTATCGACACGAAGGCAAAGACCGTCGCCGTGCAGCCTGCAAGCAAGAAGACAAGGAATGAGGGCCAGCGGTTGATTTTCAGGATCGTCATCATGAGGTCTCCGGTTCGGAAATGGAAATGTCACAAAGGCTTTGGGCCCAATTGAAACACAGTCGGCCTGGTATTGCATCACATCTCAATGATAGCTTCCGACCGGCTCGTTCATTTCCGGATCGCTGCCCTTTCTGCCCCTGACACGACGATTTGCTGCCACCGACCCTCTGTGTCTTGACGATGTCTGTTGCCTTCTTTCTTCCGCACGTCGCTGATACAAAAAACCGCGCGCAGTTGCGGGGCTTGCAAAATTCGTGAAGCATTTCCCTGACAAGGTCGCGCGCGACCAAGGTGCACGCGGAAAGGTGGAAGCTATGTCCAAAGATCTCTTCAAACTGTTCGAAGCGATGAGCAAAACGAACGGTTCTGCCTTTGCAGACTGGGCCAACACAATGCTCAAATACCAGAATGACATGGCAAAACTGTGGATGGGCGCCGCCCTGCATGGGGAAGCCGCCGCCGCAGAAACACGCGACCGTCGATTTGGAGGTGAGGCATGGAACGAAGGGATTTTTCCGCTTCTGCGACATTCATACGAGCTGACATCCAAGGCGATGGTGGATATGGCCGATAAGGCCGGACTGCCCGATCAGGAACAAGAGAAGCTCAGCTTCTATGCCCGGATTGCGGCTGACAATATGGCGCCGTCCAACTTCCTTCTGACCAATCCCGAAGCCCAGCAGCTTGCAAAAGAAACCGGTGGGCAGAGCCTGTTTGATGGATATCGGAATCTGCTGTCCGACCTTGAGAAGGGCTATATCTCGACCACGGATGAAGAAGCATTCGAGGTGGGTAAGAACCTTGCGACAACACCCGGTGCGGTGATTTACCGCAACGAGCTGATCGAACTGGTCCAATACGAGCCGATGACCGCCAAGACCCGCAAGGCCCCGATCCTGATCGTGCCGCCCTGCGTCAACAAGTTCTATATCTTCGACCTGAGTGAGAAGAAGTCGATGATCCGCTATCTGCTGGAACAAGGGCAGAGCGTCTATACCATCGCCTGGCGCAATCCGGGCCCCGAGATGGGGGATCACAGTTGGGATGACTATATCGCGGACGGGATATTCGAAGCGATAAAGGTCACATCATCTGTCAGCAAATCCAAGTCCATCGACATTCTGGGCTGGTGCAATGGCGGCACGATGCTGACCGCCGCCCTGGCCGTCATGCCGAAGAATCTGAAATCCAAGCTGGGCACAGCGACCTTCCTGTCGTCGTTGATCGACTTTTCCGATCCCGGTCAGATCAGGGTCTTCATCGACGAACCGCAGGTCAAAGCCTATGACCAACGCCTGAAGGCGGAAAAACTCGCCCCCGGACGAGATATCGCCAATGCGATGGCAATGCTTCATGTCAACGAGTCGATTTGGAACTTCGTGGTGTCTAACTATCTGATGGGGAAATCCCCTGCGCCGTTTGACGTGCTGTATTGGAACGCCGACACCTCGAACCTGCCCGCGAAATGGTACAGCTATTTCGTCGAGGAAATGTATATGGCGAACAAGCTGAAAGACCCGGGCGCGCTGACCCTGTGCGGCACGCCCGTTGATACGCGCAACATCGACCTGCCATGCTATTTCCTTGCCGCAGATGGCGACCATATCGTGCCGTGGAAGACCTCGTACACCGCGACCAAACTGGTTTCGGGTCCGACCGAGTTCGTGTTGACCACCGGTGGCCATGTCTCTGGCACGGTGATCAACCACCCTGCCAAAAGCCGGCGCCAGTTCTGGACAGGCGGGAAGACAACGGGCGATGCTGAAAACTGGCAGGACACGGCAAAGCAGACGGACGGCAGCTGGTGGCCGCATTGGCTGGACTGGCTGGATGCACAGAACCCGGCGGAACGCGGTGCGAAGCCCAAAGCGCTTGGCAACAAGACCTATGCCCCGATGGACCCGGCCCCCGGCACATATGTGCTTGAGGATGTGTGACGCATGAAAGATCTGAACGCCCCCAGCGCGCATCCTGACATCACATTCAACACCGTCACGGTCGGCGATACCTCTGTCCGTTATTTGCAGCGCGACGGTGTGGCGGGTTCACCGCCCCTGTTGATTTTCAACGGGCTGGGCCAGTCGTTAGAAGTTCTGTTGCCGCTGATCGACGAGTTGAAAGACCGCTCCATCGTCGCCTTCGACATGCCCGGCATCGGGCGCACCCCGATGATCGAGGATATCACCACAATTCCCGATTATGCCAAGTTTACCTTGCGCCTTCTGGACGAACTGAAAATCGAAACTTTCGATGTGCTTGGTATTTCCTGGGGTGGTGCGGTTGCCCAGCAATTGGCGCGAGACGCATCCAGCCGCGTGAACAAGCTGGTGCTGGCGATCACATCAGCGGGTGGTATCGGCAGTTGGTGGGGCACCCCCATTGCCCTGTCTGAAATCATGTTTCCGATGCGCTATATCAGCAAAACCTACGGGAACTTTATCGGTCCTTTGATGTATGGGGGCGAGGCGATCTTTGCCCCCGCCGATTTCCGCGAATACTCAAAACACGCCATCGCGCCCAGCCCGGAAGGGTATTTCACGCAGGTGCGCGCCATGTGCAGCTGGACCAGCCTGCCATGGCTGCGCCAGCTGTCGCAAAAAACCCTGATCATCGCGGGGCAATATGATGGGCTGATCCCGATCACCAACCAAATCCTGCTGGCCAACATGATGCAGAATGCCCGGCTTGAGGTTTATCCCGCCGGGCATTTGCTGATGTATTCCCAGCGCAAGGATGTGGGCGTGACCATCGGCGCATTTCTGGGCGGCTGAAACGAATACCTCCCCGCCTTATTGAAAGGCGGAGAGGTTGTTTGCGCGGTCTTCCGGTTGGCTTAGAAGAAGCCCAGCTTGTTGGGGTTGTAGCTCATCAAGATGTTCTTGGTCTGCTGATAATGACCCAGCATCATCTTGTGGTTCTCGCGTCCGATGCCCGATTGCTTATAGCCGCCGAAGGCCGCATGTGCCGGATAGGCGTGATAGTTGTTCACCCAGACACGACCGGCTTCGATCGCACGGCCAAAGCGATAGCAACGGTTGGCGTCGCGCGACCAGACGCCAGCCCCAAGGCCGTACATCGTGTCATTGGCGATCGCCAGGGCTTCCTCTTCATCTTTGAACGTGGTCACGGAAACGACCGGGCCAAAGATTTCCTCTTGGAAGACGCGCATCTTGTTGTGGCCTTTCAGGATCGTCGGTTGGATATAGTTACCGCCTGCAAGTTCACCGTTAAAACGGGCCGCATCGCCACCGGTCAGCACTTCTGCACCTTCTTCGCGACCGATGGTCAGATAGGACAGGATCTTTTCTTGCTGTTCGGTCGAGGCTTGCGCACCAACCATGGTTTCCGGGTTGCGCGGATCGCCGTGCTTGATCGCTTCGACGCGCTTGATGCAGCGGGCGATGAACTCGTCATAGATGTCTTCCTGGATCAGCGCACGCGACGGGCAGGTGCAGACCTCACCCTGGTTGAAGGCAAACAGCACGAAGCCTTCGACCGCCTTGTCAAGGAAAGCGTCGTCTTCGGCCATGATGTCCGAGAAGAAGATGTTGGGGGACTTTCCGCCCAGCTCCAGCGTCACGGGGATCAGGTTGACCGTTGCGGCCTCCATGATCTTGCGACCGGTTGCGGTCGAGCCGGTGAAGGCGATCTTGGCAATACGGTTGCTGCGGGCCAGTGCGTCGCCGACCTCGGCACCGAAACCATTGACGATGTTCAGAACACCGGCTGGCAGGAATTCATTCATGATCTCGGCAAGGATCATGATCGCTGCCGGGGTTTGTTCGGCGGGTTTCAGCACGATACAGTTGCCAGCCGCCAAAGCCGGGGCCAGCTTCCACGCCGCCATCAGGATCGAGAAATTCCACGGAATGATCTGGCCAACAACACCCAGCGGTTCGTGGAAGTGATAGGCGATTGTGTCCGAGTCAATCTCGGACATATTGCCTTCCTGACTGCGCAGGACGCCAGCGAAATAGCGGAAATGGTCCACCGCCAGCGGAATATCTGCGGCCATTGTTTCGCGGATCGGCTTGCCGTTGTCCCATGTTTCCGCTTGGGCGAGACGCTCCAGATTGGCCTCGATTGCATCGGCCATTTTCAGGATCAGGTTCGACCGCTCGGCCGCCGAGGTTGCGCCCCATGCGTCTTTGGCGGCATGTGCGGCATCCAGAGCCAGTTCAATATCAGCAGCGTCAGAGCGTGCACATTCGCAAATCTTTTCGCCCGTGATCGGGGTCACATTGTCGAAATACTGCCCGTTTACCGGCGGCGTGAACTTCCCGTTGATGAAATTGTCATAGCGGTCAGCGAAAGGCGACACATAGGTGCCTGCCTCGGTATGAGTCATGTCGTTCATGATTGTCCTCCTTGATTCCCGAAACCTCCATCGGGCTACGTCATAATTTGACGCGTCAGAGGGCATGTGTCTGTGCGACTTTAGGCTAATACGTCGCCGAACGTGTTAAGCGGAGGGCGTCTTCAATCGTGCCAGATACTCGCGCAGCAATTTCGGTTGCAGCGGCTTGTAAAACAGCTTCACGTCTTCCTCGGCGGTTTTTGTCACAAGGTGATCCGACCGATTGGCGGTGATCAAGGCGGCAGGTATTTGACCATGAGCGGCGCGCAAAGCACGGATCGCGTGCATACCGGTATATCCGTTGTCCAAATGATAATCTGCCAGAATGACATCCGGGACCACGCCGATTTCCTGTATGATTACATCCGCTTGCTCTAGATTCTCAGCTTCGATCGGGCTTGCGCCCCAACTGTCCAGCAGGGTCATCATGCCAAGCCGGACCGCAGCCTCGTTTTCGATGACAAGGGGGATCATGTCCGTCAAGGCCACCCGGTCGATGCCCGGCTCGACCGGCGGGGCAACATCTGCCGCGCCTTGCGGTTTGTGGAAGGGAACACGAACGGTAAAGCGGGTGCCCACACCCTCGACGCTTTGCAGTGTCAGATCATGCCCCAGCAAATCGCAGGCCCGGCGCACGATGGCAAGACCAAGACCCATGCCCGGTGCGGTCTCGGCCGGGCGCTTGATCCGGTGAAATTCGTGAAACACCCGGTCATGCTGGTCGTCGGGTATGCCCTGCCCGGTATCAATCACCTCGATCAATGCGTCCGTTCCCCGACGGCGCACCCCAACCAGAACCTTGCCCCTGTCCGTGTATGACACCGCGTTTGCCGCCAGATTCTGGATGATCCGGCGCAAGAAGGCCGGGTCACTTTCGACATCAAGACCACAGTCAACCACATGAAACTGTACCCCCTTGGCGCGGGCCAGCGCCTGAAACTCTTCACGCAACGGCACAAGCAACCGGCTGAGCGGAAAGACCGAGATATTTGCCTGCGTGCCCGCGTCCAGTTTGGAGATGTCCAGAAGCGCGCCCAGAATGGTTTCGACACTGTCAAAAGCACTTTTCACACGGCCTGCGATCTGTGACTGCTCTGGGTTCAAATCGGCTTCCTCAAGCGACGAAATGAACAGCTTGGCTGCATTCAAGGGTTGCAACAGATCGTGGCTCGCGGCCGCAAGAAACCGCGATTTTGACGTGTTCGCGCGCTCGGCGGCATCGCGGGCCTTTTGCATCTCGGTCGTGCGTTCCTGGACGCGCAGTTCCAGCGTCTCGTTCATTTCATGCAAGGCAGCGGTCGTGGCGCGTTCGTCCGTCACATCGGTAAAGCTGATCACGAACCCGTTGTCGGGGGTCATATCGCTGAACACATCCAGAATCGTGCCATCCGCGCGGTGCAGTTCGACTTTCAATGGATCGCGGGTCCGGCGGTTCTGTACCCATTGCACCAGCGTCTGTGGCGCTTTGGGCATTGCAAACCCCTGGGTGTCTGCAAAGTAAGACACGAACCGTTCAAAGCTGGTTCCAGCCCGCATCAACTCCATCGGTGGGCTCATCAGATCCTGAAAGCGGGCGTTCCACCCGGCAAGCCGATCTTCCTCATCGAAGATGCACACACCCTGATTGATATGGTCCAAAGTCGCCCGCACGATCTTGGCCTGATCGTCCAGAAGTTTGTCACGCTCCTGCCGCGCCTGCCGAACCATGTCAGTCACTTCGGTCTGAAGAATGGCCGTGCCATCATTGGGTGTGCGCTGCTGGCTGATCTGAACCCAGCGATCGCCCTTTATCTCGACAACAAAATCCGCGTGCTTCTGGGTCAGCTTCGTCGCCCTGTCGCGACGCCAGACCCAAGGGGTGACATCCTTTGCAAGCACCAAAGCCGAGCTGTTCGACACTTTCTCGAAATAACTATCCAGCGTCAGCCCCGGCGCGATATCTGACACAACGTCGGGAAACATGCGGGCGAACCGCTGGTTCGACAGGATCAAGCGGCCAGCGGCATCGAACAGCGCAAACCCTTCCCTGACGGCCTCAAGCGCGCCCGCCAAATCGGCACGCGCGTTTTCGGCTTCAACCTTCGCATCCGCCAGATGCGCCTTGGACTGGTTCAGCTGGGCAAGCGCGACTTCCAGATCCTGCGTGCGCGCCTTGACCTGCTCTTCAAATTCAACCGCCGCCTGGAAATAGGCATAGCTGTCAAAACTCTCGTCACCCCCAGCTTCGACACGGCGCATCAGAACATCAACGATACGCTGAAGTTTTTCCAACTTGCGCTCGGCCCCATCGTCGGGCCGCAGAAGCGGGACGGGGGACAGGCCGCTAGTCATCCGGTTGATCCGCAGAATAAATCGCCACGCCAGTGAAAGTCTGGTTCACGTGCAGCATGTTGATCTGTTCGCCATAGGTGTGAAATCCGATGACATTGTTGTCAGACAGGATCGACGAAATCTTACCCTTTGCCTGAATCTGGTCGATCTCAAGCCGCCGCAGGATACATTCGCAGGCGATGATGGCATCCGGCTTGCCATTCTCAGAAAGCTTCGCCATCTCGCGCTCCAGATGCGCCACGATGTCATCGGCCACCGCAACGGTCAGCACCAGCCCTTCGTCGATGGCGCTGAAAAACCGCAGCTCGCCGGTCGCTTCGACCTTCTGGATCGACCGAACGTGATAACGCCCACCGACCTGCACCATCACAGGGCTGGCGGCAAAGACGAACGGCGACAACTGCCCGGGATCCTTGCCCACCATGCGCGCATATTCTGCCGCAGCGGGTTCGGCATTGATTTCGCGCACCAACCGTGCTTCCGGGTCGGCACCGGTGACAACCATCCGCGTGTCCGTTGGCAGGAAATGGTCGAAATGGAAGACTTTGATGCGGCAGCGCGTGCGAAACACCGTCAGGATCGAGGCCCGCTGGTGGAATTTCCCACCATGGAAAATCGCGGTTTCGGTGAAGTTCAGGCCATCCCCGGCTGACCCGCCAAACAGTTGTACGGTGCCCAGCGCCGGGTTGATCAAAGACACAATCCTGTCTTCGTTGCGCGCCAACCCGTCATTCAACAGAAATGCAAACTCGCTGGTCCAATCCGGGGCCTGCCGCGCCACATCATTCAACTGATCCAGTACACGCAGCGGCACCGCACTTTGGGCGTCCTTTTCTGTATGATCGAAAAACTGGACCGAGGCGCAGAAATGCGCGGCGGGAAACCCGACTGCGACGATCTGATGTTCTGAAATACCGTCCGGCGTGATCTCTCCGGCGGTGGTGCACCCAATGACTTTCACCCCTTCGAAAACACTGTTCAGCGCATCAGCAGTATCCTGGTTCAGAAATTCGGGCGACAAAAACACAGCGACAAGGGCGAAGGTGGCATCGCCCAATTGCGTGCGCAGATCCTGCACGGCGGCAAGGCTGTCGGTTTTATCGGAAGACGCCTTTTGCACCAAACGGCCAAAGTCGGGCAACGCAGATTGTGTTTGACGCGGTGCTATCACGGCCACCCGCCTCCGTTGTGGTCTTTCAATCAGACCACCTTATCCGAATTCGCGATCGTGTCGAACTTGGCTTTCTGCGCGACCAGAACCGCCTGAGTCCGACTGTGCACACCCAGCTTGCGCAGGATGGCGGTCATGTGCGCCTTGACCGTGGTTTCAGCAATCGACAGGTCATAGGCGATCTGTTTGTTCAGCTTGCCTTCGCAAATCAGGCGCAGAATGCAGGCTTGTTGCGGGGTCAGGGATGCAAGACGGGCCGGCGCGTCATCTGTGTCCGACCCGTCATTATCGACAGGAGCGATGTAGTCGGCAGGTGTGTAGATGCCACCATCGCGGATCTGTCGAAATGCCTCGGTAATCATTGCCTTGTCAGAATCCTTGGGAATAAAGCCCGAAGCACCGGCGCTTAGAACACTTGTGACGATCGCGCTGTCCGACAGGGACGAGACGACAATGACCGGTGTATCCGGAATGGCTGATTTCAGGCGCACCAGCCCGTCCAGACCATCGACATCCGGCAAGTTCAGGTCCAACAACACGATATCCGGGGCGTCCCGCCCTTTGAGAAGGCTCAGAGCCTCGGTCAGATTGTTGGCCATAATCACTTCTGGCACCGACAACGCGCCGCGTAAGGTCATCGACAGCGCCTCGCAAAACAGGGGGTGATCATCGACAACCAGAACCTCCTTCAACGCAGGACGGTGAATTGGTTGAATAGACGCCATGGAACCGGCTCCTTCTTAGGGTGCTTCATTCAATGCTAACACAGTTCTTTTTTTCCCGCCTTGCGACCAAAGAAGTAGGGACCGCCCAGCCTCACTATGCACCGCCTCGGTCGGGGCTTGAACGAAAAACACGCGCTCGGAGACCGAACGCGTGCCTGATTGTCATAGTTTTTAGTGCTCAGTTGGCGGCAGCCAACTGACGTGGCAGCTTGAAAGTCCAGAGCATTCCGCCTTGGTTCAGGAAGCTGACCTCTTTCGCCACTTCGCCACCCCAGAGCGGCACAGCACCACCCCAGCCGGAAATAACCGAGACATATTGCTCGCCATCCTGCTCCCAGGTCACAGGCTGACCGACGATGCCGGATCCGGTCTGGAACGACCACAGCTCTTCGCCCGTTTCATCATCGAACGCGATGAATTTGCCTTCCGGTGTGCCAGTGAACACCAGCCCACCCGCCGTGGTCATCACACCACCCCAAAGCGGTGCCGGGTTCTTGAACTCCCACTTGATCTCACCGCTCAGCGGATCAATTGCTTTCAGCGACCCGATATGATCCTCGAACAGCGGCTTGATGGTGAAGCCCGCGCCCAAATAGGCCGCGCCCTGTTTGTAGGAAATCGGCTCGTTCCAGATATCCATGCCCCATTCGTTTGACGGCACATAGAACAGCCCGGTCTTCTGGCTGAACGCCATCGGCATCCAGTTCTTACCGCCAAGGAAGGACGGAACGGCAAAGATTGTCTCGCCTTTGTTGCCTTCGGTCGCGGCCGTCGGATCACCGGGGCGATTATCCTCGTTGTAGATCGGACGCCCGGTCTCATCGATACCCGAAGCCCACGTAATGTCTTTGACGAAGGGGTTGGCCGTCACGAACGACCCATCCTCGCGGTTCAGGACATAGAAGAACCCGTTCCTGTCGGCAGTGGCGAAATAGTCCTTCCCATCCTGACCGGTGAAGGCGACGACCTCGTTCACACCGTCAAAATCCCAGCCTTCACGTGGGGTTGTCTGAAAATGCCACTTGATCTCGCCGGTTGCGGGGTCAATACCAAGGCGGCTGGCGGCATAGAGGTTATCGCCCTTGTTGCCTTCCACCGGGGTGCCTGCGTTGCGCAAATGGCTGTTCCATGGGGCCGGGTTGCCTGCGCCAAACACAAGCGTGTCGGTGTCCGCATCATAGGATCCGCCCAACCAGGTTGCCCCGCCACCGGTTTTCCACATATCGCCGGGCCATGTGGCATTCAGTTCGCCGGTCATGGTGCTTTCTTCACCATTCAACGTGCCCATGTGACCTTCAATCACCGGACGGGTCCAGACCAGGTCACCGGTTTCGGCATCGCGTGCCTGAACCTCGCCAACCACGCCGAATTCACCGCCGGAATTGCCGGTAATAACCAAACCGTTCACGATCAATGGGGCGGCCGTATAGGAATATCCAGCCTTGTAGTCGGCGATCTTCTTGTTCCACGCCACATCACCCGTTTTCAGGTCCAGCGCCACAATCCGGGCGTCCAGCGTGCCGAAATAGATCTTGTCGCCATAAATGGCACCACCGCGGTTCACAACATCACAGCAGGGCAAAATGCCTTCGGGCAGACGCGCGTCGTACTGCCAAAGCTCTTGCCCTGTCAAAAGATCAATCGCGTAGAGCCGCGAATATGACCCGGTGATGTACATCACCCCGTCATAGATCAGCGGCTGCGTTTCCTGACCGCGCTGCTTCTCGCCACCCAGCGAAAAGGCCCAGGCGGGCACCAGGTTATTGACGTTGTCCTTGTTCAGGATATCCAGCGGGCTATAGCGTTGAAGGTGCCGCCCCATACCGTTGGTGACGATCTGGTTGGTAATCGTCTGATCATTTCGAAGATCATCCTCGGTCACCTCGGCCTGCGCGATCCCCGCCGCAATCAGGCCAACCGTGACAGTTGTTAAAAACTTGTTCATGTCTTTCCTCCCGGTCCATTCCAAGCCAGCCGGATCCACCTTGCGACCGCACGGCTTTCGGCTTGCGGGTATTATTGGAAGTGATGTGCAGCAGCGAAATTGCACAAAGGTCGTAGAGGTGAGCGGCACCCGTCGACTTTCCGTGCAACCAAGGGTAAGGGAACCGATAGCAGCTGCTCCGGTTCCCCATTGAACTAGTGACTAATCAAGCCCAATATTACAATTATCCGGGCAGCTATTCGGAAATCGCAGTCCCATCGCGCATTGAAATGCTGTCCAAGTAAGCCAGGATGAAATCCTGTACGGTCCGATCTTCAATTCCGACGTGACGCATCTTGGTTCCGGGCATGAACCCGTCATTATCCTCGATCCACGCGCGCAATGCAGCCTGCGTCCAGACAATGCCGGACGCCTCAAGCGCGACCGAGTAATCATAGCCGTCATAGCTGCCTGCGGCTCGATTCAGAATGTTTTCCAACGGCGGGCCATAGCTGTCGTGATCTGCATCCGGGGCGTGACATCGTCGGCACTCGGCCACAAACAGTTTTTCTCCTGCTTCGATCTTGATGTCGTCGAATGCGGACTCCGCCGCCGCTTCGATGGGTGCCCCGCCAGCAAGCGCGACGCCAAATAACAACGAGGTCAGGGTTTGCTTCATATCAATCTCCAATATGCATCACCCGGCAGAGCCGGTTTGTTATTCGCGCTTTCATCCGATGTAGAACAGCAACACAGACGGCTTGCATATCGTGCTTTGGTCGTATTTGTGACCTGCGCGAAGTCGGTATCCTTGTCCCAATTGGGAGGATTCCATGAAAACCATCTTGCAAAGAATGACCGCCGTGCTCTCGGTCGCCCTGACCACCGCGCTGTCCCCCGCTTTTGCCGGACCCGATGTCCTTCGGGCGTCGGTTCTGGAGTTTGGGACCGTGAATTGGGAGCTTGATACAATCAAGTCTAACGGGCTGGACACCGCGAACGGTTTCACGTTGGAGGTGACGGGTGTCGCAGGGGGTGCCGCCGCCAAGGTCGCGTTTGAAGCAGGCGAGACAGATGTCATCGTATCCGACTGGCTGTGGGTTGCCCGGCAACGAGCGGCAGGACGTGACTTTGTGTTCCTGCCCTATTCCAAAGCGGTTGGCGGATTGATGGTGCCAGCAGACAGCACCGCGCAGACCCTGGCCGACCTTAAAGGTGGCAAGATCGGCATCGCGGGTGGTCCGCTGGACAAAAGCTGGTTGATCCTGCGCGCCTATGCGGATCAGCAATACGAGCTGGATCTTGTGGAAGAAACCGAGCAAGTGTTCGGTGCGCCGCCCCTGATTTTCAAAACCGCCACCTCCGGCGACTACGACGGTGCGATCAACTTCTGGCACTTCATGGCCAAGATGGAAGCGGGAGGGATGCGCCAGCTGGTGTCCGTCTCTGAAGCCGCTGAAGCGCTTGGATTAGACCCTAACACGCCCCTACTGGGCTATGTGCTGCGTGGTGACATGGCGCGGGAGAACCCCGATTTGGTCGCTGGTCTGTCTGCTGCATCCCGGGCGGCGAAAGAGCTTTTGATGCAAGACGCGGCGTGGGAACCACTGCGCGAACGGATGCGGGCCAAAACGGATGCACAGTTCAAAGCACTGATCGCCGGATTTCGCGCTGGCATCCCCGACCCCGGCCCGGTCGATGAAGGCGCCGCTGACAAGATTCTGCGCCTGATGGCCAAGCTGGGCGGAACGGACCTGTTGGGTGATGTCGAATCATTACCGGCAGGGGTGTTCCTGACGCCGGGAAGTTGACCATGACCGCGGCGGATCACGCTGTCTTCGGCAGCACAGAGGGGGCAATTACGCCTTCTGGCGCCGACGTCGTGTCTTTGGATCTGACATCTGCCAGCTATGGCAGCACGCAAGTTCTGGGCAAAATTAAACTGCGGCTCAAACCCCATGAAACGGTGGCAATATGCGGGCCATCCGGTATCGGAAAGTCTACTCTTTTGCGTATTCTGGGTGGATTAGAGACTGGTTTTTGCGGTGAGATTAACACGCCCGACCGTCTGGCCTTCGTGTTTCAGGAACCAATCTTGTTGCCGTGGCGGTCGGTGCGGGACAACCTTGTGCTGACCACTCAGATCAGCACCGAAGAAGCTGACGCGGCCCTGGCTGATGTCGGATTGTCGCATTGCGCCGACCGGCAGCCCGATCAGCTGTCACTTGGCCAGCAGCGGCGCGTGGCACTGGCGCGTGCCTTCGCACTGCGCCCACAGCTCCTGTTGTTGGATGAACCCTTCGTATCGCTTGACCCAGACCTAAGCGACGAGATGATGCGGGTGTTCGAACGTCTCCGCGCCCGGTCAAATGTGGCAACTGTGCTGGTGACACACACAACAAACGAGGCACACAGATTGGCCGACCGCATCTTGACCTTGCACGGATCGCCGGCATTGCTTGTGTAGATCGACTAGACCTTCCGCCGGATCATCCCACGCGCAGGGTCATAACCCCAAAGCGCAAGCAACAGAAACACCAGTCCCGCCACAGCGGTCCATACCGCCGCCATCAGATTGAATTGTGCGTAAAGGGCAAAGCGGATCAACTCGACCGCATGAGTAAACGGGTTCACGGCGCAGATATCGTGCAGAACCCGCGAACTTTCGGCCATCTTCCACAGAGGATACAGCGCCGAAGATAGGAAGAACATCGGGAAGATAACGAAATTCATCACACCCGCGAAGTTCTCCAATTGCTTGATCAGAGAGGATAGCGCCAGCCCCAGTGCGCCCAGCATCATCCCGGCAACGATTAAAGCTGGAAACACCAACGCATAACCAAGCATCGGCAGTTGAATGCCGAAAACAGCGGCGATCGCCAGAAAGCAATAGACCTGTAAGATCGAGATCAAAGTACTTGCGATCAATCGACATGTCAGCAGCCACCAGCGTGGCAAAGGCGACGTCATAAGCAACCGCATCGACCCCATTTCGCGGTCATAGACCAAGGATAGAGACGATTGCATGCCGTTGAACAACAGGATCATGCCACATAAACCGGGCACGATATAAACCTCGTAGGTAATATAGGTCTGATAGGGCGGACTGATCGACAGGCCCAGCGCCGCGCGGAACCCGGCGGCGAAAACCAAAAGCCAGATCAGCGGGCGCACAAGGGCCGAGATGAACCGCCCCCGCTGCCGCACAAATCGTAGAGCTTCGCGGAGCACGATGGCCCGCAGGGCGATCAGGGCGGGGGTCATGTTGCTTCCTCACCCGTCATCTGAAGAAACACCTCTTTCAGCGGGCGGCCACAGGTGACATCTGAAACCTGCCCTTCCGCGCGCACCTGCCCACGATCAAGGATCACCAACCGATCCCGCGTCCAAACCTCATCCGTCAGATGGGTGGCCCAGAGAACGGTCAAATCGCTTTCCGCAGCCAGCTCATGCACGTGAGTTACGATCCCGTTACGCGACGCCGCATCCAGCCCAACCGTGGGTTCGTCCAGCAACAACACCGCCGGATCATGCAGCAATGCGCGGGCAATCTCGGCCCGGCGGCGGTGGCCACCATTCAGATCACGGGCCCGTTCCTGCGCCCGTTCAGCCATGCCCAGACGATCCAGCGCCGCATCGGTACGCCGCGCGGCGTCCCGACCCCCAATCCCATGTAACGCGGCGAAATAGTGAAGGTTTCGGCGCACCGTCAGATCAAGATCCAGCGTCTGTTGCTGAAACACGATCCCGATCTGCGCCAGTGCCGCGCGCGGGTTTTTCCCCAGATCAAAGCCAGCAATCTCGATCCGCCCCCGATCAGTGGTGAACAGTCGGCTCATTAGGCCAAACAACGTGGATTTGCCTGCCCCGTTCGGCCCGAGAAGCGCACAGAATTCGCCCGGTTCAACCGAGAAGCAGACGTCTTTCAACGCCTGCTTTTGGCCGTAGTGATGGCTCAGGTTATGAACCCTGAGACCGTTCATTCGATGGTGATATCCAGCCTCTGTGTGTCACCGGAAGACCCCGGAACGGACAGCGCGTAGCGCCCCGGCTTGATGGCTAGGAAACCTATTTCCATGGTGCCAGCTTCATCGAATTCGACACTATCAAGGCCCAATGGGCGGATTTCCAACCCTTCGATCACGATCTCATCAATCCAGATTGCGCGAAAGAAGCCAGCGCCTTCAAGGGCAAGTTCCTGACTGCCATCCGCCTCGATCTCGATCTCGTAATAGGTGCCGGATTTCAACAGCAAAGGCGCATCGGCCAAGGGCATGCCAGACGACAGTTGAATCGGCGGCAGGTCTTCTTTGTTATTCGCGGACAAGACCCCGGCAAGACCGAAACTGTCCTGATCCGCCCACGCCCGTGCTCCGCCGAGGGAGGCGGCGAGGCACGCGGACAGCAAGAAAGTGGAGATACGCATGATGGGTTCCTTTCAAAATTCTCATGGACGAAGGGCTGCACCCCACGGAAAGCGCCCGACCTTGATGGATTTGACGGCTTCACGGCGGGCCACGTCGATGACGGTGACGTCACCCGACACGCCGTTGGTGGTGAACAACAGGGATTTGTCTGCGGAAAACGCCATGTGCCAGACCCGGCGGCCGACCAGGATGTAATCCTCGACCTCATAGGTTTCGGCGTTGACCACCGCGACGTGGTTCGACGGCCCAAGGGCGACAAAGGCGGTCTTGCCGTCTTCGGTAAATTCAAACCCCACGGGCTGCACCCGATCGAGATGCACGCCCTGGACCTCGAACTTCATATCTGCCAATTCGGCCTGCGTTTCCGTATCAAAGACCGAGATCGTGCCGCCAATTTCAGAACTGACCCAGAGCGCCGCGCCGTCATGTGTGAACTCGGCGTGGCGCGGGCGGCTTTCGACCAGCGTGTTGGCGAAAATCTCGTGGCTCTCGGTGTTGATCCAATGCGCCATATTGGTGGTTTCAGAAGTCGCGATCACGGTGCTGCCATCGGGCGACACCGCCATCCCTTCAGGCTCAATCCCCACATTGATCTGGGCCACGACTTTCCGGGTCTCAACGTCCACAACCGTGGTGACGGCGTCGTCTTCGTTGGCGATGTAAAGGTGACGGTCATCAGGGTGCAGCACGAACTGTTCGGGATCTTCGCCCGAGGGCAGATCATTCAGAATCTTCCCGGTCTCGGGGTCCATCACCTGAACCGCATCGCTGTCGGACGCGCAGATATAGACTCGGCTGAAATCATGCGAGAACGTTATACCGCGCGGGCGTTCACCGGTTGGAATGGTGCGCGTGACTTCCAGCGTGGCGACATCAATCACACTGATCGTGTCGTCCTTCTCGTTCGTGACCCAAATTTCTTCAGCGTATGAAGGGGTCGCCAGAAGCATTCCAAGCAAGGTTAGTGTCTTTTTCATACTAGTCCTCGTATGCGGTGCATTGGCTTTCGGGCTGGTCCAGACCCAGGCTGTCCAACTCGTTGCGTTGGTGCAGAAACCCCTCTAGCGGGGCTTGGGCAACCAGCGCACGGGACGTGGACAAGGGAATGGGTTGGCGCAGCTGGCCGTTCCATTTACGGAAGCTCATGGAGCGGCCTTTGAAACCCGCCAATTCGAACTCATCAGACAGAATGTAGGCCCGCAGGACATCTGGCGCGGCGCTTCCGGTGCGCGTCACAGCCTCGCCAATCGTGCGGATGGCGGCCCATGCGGCATAATCCTGTGGGCGCATCGTGCGCCCTGCACCATCTGTGAAGCGACTTTGCAACTGGGCCGCGCCCCATTGCTCTACCACCGGGGACCACGCCGCCGGAACGACGCCTTCGGTGCCGACAACAGGCCGTGCAAGCCATGTATTGTAGGGAATGTACCGCCCGTAATCATCGCGCGTATCTGCCACCAAAAGCACATCGTGATCGCCAAGGTCTTGCGTAAAGACGGGCACTTCCTGGGCGGCATTGCGACGCATGTCAGTATCAAAGTTCCACGCTTTCTCGGCCGCGATGCTCAGCCCGTATTTCTCGGCTGATGCACGAAACACATCTGCAAGCGCCGCATCCTTGTCATGGGCACCCGATATCATCGCCAACCGCACCCATTTCTTCTTTACGAGAAACTGCATCAGGGCATCCGCGCGCATCGCATCTGATGGCAGCGTGTGAAACACATTGGCGCGGCAATCGGCATTGCGCAGCGCCACGTCCGCAGCCGCCACGTTCAGCAGGATTGCACCTTGCGCCTCGGGCATATCGGCAATTCGCAGCAGCGCGGCAGCAGGCGCGTCTACTATCAAGAGCGATGAGACTGCCAACATATCCCGAGCAGCGGCGAGCACATCCCCTCCCACCGGCACATCAGTATGGCTCAGGGTGTATTCGTGGCCCAGAAAGCCACCCGTCGTCTGGTTGTCAGCCAAACCCACCTGCGCACCCGCAAGCCCCAGATCGTCCGGCACCGGATCGAGATTCGACAAGACAGGTGGCCGGTCGAGCATCTGGCGCAGATAGCCCACCTTGACCGAAACCTCGGCTTGCAATGACGAAACCGACAGCCAGAAAATGACGCTGGTGTAAGCAATCAGCCGCATGGTGTTTTCCTACCGAAAGAGTGTTCAACACCCACGTTAGCAGCGGCAATTGCCCCCCGACATACGACCAAGGTCCCATTCCAGCCGGCGCGGGCGTGGACCTAAAACCAAGGTCGAATACCGGGGCAATGACACCAGCGGTAAAACAATCTCGAATGAACGAGAATTTGGGAGGACAAGAAGATGCTGAACAAGCATTTGCTGACCATCGGTTTTATCGCGCTGGCTGGTTTTGCCTATGCGCATGGTGACGTTGCACCGCAGCCGGTTGACACCGACGCTTTGCCAGATGTGGGCGAGGAATGGTTGATCGAAAACCCGTATCGCGATGCCGGACCCGAGGTCTGGCAACTGGCCGTCGATATCGGCAACAGTGGCTATACCCAGAACTGCGCGCGCTGTCATGGGCTGGGTGTCGTGTCGGGCGGGTTGGCCCCCGATCTGCGCTATCTGGAAGCGGCGGAATATGGTGATGAATGGTACGTTGAGCGATTCCAGCACGGTATGACCCAGAACGGAATCACCAAGATGCCTGCGTTTGGCGAATTGCTGGGCCAGAAAGCCGCGTGGGCCATCCGAACCTATATCGAAGCCCGCCCGGATGACGGCGCGCTGGATGAGTTTGAGGATCGGCTGAAGACCTTCCGCGACCAGCTTGCGGCGTGGTCGGACAACGCCCCGGAAGCTAACGAGGTATCTCAGCTGCAAGAAGAGCTGGCGGCAATTGCCGCAAAGGTTGAAACCGGATCCGGCGCCCCGATTGCTGACAGCGTCGCTTATCGTGCGGCGGCGCTTATTTCTGGCGATCAGCCAAAATTCAAGCAGGCGGCCGAGACCCTGACCATTGGGTTGTCCGCAGCCGAATAAGATGGGGTGAAGCATATGATGCGCAATGGGTTGAGCCTTTGCCTGATGGCGACCGTGTTCACGGTCCTGGGCGGTGCTGCCCATGCGCGTTGTGAAGATCATGTGCCCCAAGCCAAACCTCAGAACACCGCGCGCGATATTGTCGGCACCGATCTGGACACGATCGTCGAGCGCGGTTTCATCGAGTTTGCCGCCTATCGCGACTTCCCCCCTTGGTCGTTTGAAAAGGATGGCAAACCCACCGGAGTCGACATCGAGATCGGCAAAGTGATCGCTGAATACCTTGGTGTCGACGCACGGTTCAACCTGGTCGCCGCTGGCGAAAATCTGGACGAGGATCTGCGCAATTGGGTTTGGAAAGGTCCAATCATAAGCGGTCGCGTCGCCAATGTGATGCTGCATGTCCCCTATGACAGCAACTATGCCTGCCGTGTTGAACAGGTGGTATTCACCGGTCAGTATCACGTTGAAGGCATCGCCATCGCCTATCGCAAGGATGTCTATCCCGACGACGCGCCGGTGCCGGCCTATTTCCGATATGATCAGGTGGCGGTGGAAAATGACACGATTGCCGATTTCTATCTGACCAATCTTCTGGGGCCGCAGGCCGGACCGAACATCCACCGCTTTCCCACAATGGGCGATGCGATGGCGACCCTGTCGGACGGGCAGATCGGTGCCGCCATGGGGCCACGCAGCCAGTTGGAATATGGGCTGACCGGTGACAGCGTCGTTCACGAACCACCGATGCCGGGCTTTGGTGTGGGCAAGTGGACGCTGGGCGTCGGCGTTCACTTTGCGTATCGCCCGCTGGCCTATAGTGTGGATGACGCCATCCAGGCGGCGATCAGCGATGGTCGAATGGCCCGGATCTTTGCCGATTACGGGCTGACCTTTTCCCCCCCAGAACTGCGCTGATCGAAGACGCCTTCCCGTTACTCGGCCGCCTGCCGCCGCTCGGCTTGCCGCCGCGCCAGAATCAGCGGTACGCATTGTGCCGGATCGTCATGGATGGTGACACAATCCAGACATTGAAAACACTCGCTATAGGTCACGTCGCCGCTACGCTCGATGGCCCCGTATTTGCAGCGCACCTTGCACAGCTGGCAAGGGCTGCCGCAATCCACGCGACGCGGGATCCAGTCCCGGCCCCGCAGCACCCCGCCCAACGCCATGAACGCCCCCAAGGGGCAGACATAGCGACAGAACCCCTTGAACGTGACAAGTGCCAGACCCAACCAGAACGCAGCATAGACCACGTAATACCAGTCGCGGACGAAGAAGACGGTGATGGCGGTCTTGAACGGCTCGACCTCGGCCACGGTATCCACGTGATCGGGGGCGATAAAGACGGTGGCCACCAACCCGGCCAGCAGCACATATTTCACCCGCTTCAAGCGCCGATCCCAAGGGGCGGACGGCTCGACCTGCGGCAGGCGCAGAGCTTGCCCGATATGGTGCATGAACTCCTGCAACGCCCCGAAGGGGCACAGCCAGCCGCAGAAAAATCCACGGCCCCACAGGATCAACCCCACCAGCGCCACGCCCCAGACCAGAAGCGAGAACGGATCATAGAGCAGATAGGCGAAACTGGCGCCCTCGACCAAGGTGCGCAAGCTGGCCAACACGGTGACAATGGACAGCTGACCCTGCCCCCACCAGCCGATGAAACCGGTGACAAACGCCAACACGGTCAGCCGCAGGGGCGTGAAGGCTGCAAGACCCGCCAACGGGCTTTGGGCCAGCGCCAGCCCCCCCACCAACAGCGTCAGGAAGCCTCCCAGAACGATCAGATCACCTTGCCGATTGCGGATCGCATCCAGCCATGGCGGAGTAATGCTGACTTCGTCCGGGCGATGAAAGAACCGCGCGTCGGTGGCGTGCGGAACCTCAAGCGTCACTGCGCCAATTTCGGGCTGAAACATCCCGTGGCTGCGCTGCGCCTGAAGCTGCAAAACCCATTCGGATGTCGGGTCAAACCCCAACCGCCGGTCCGTACGCAGGATAAGCGCGGTGCCGTCCGGCACATCAGCGGCGAGTTCAACCAGAATATCGGCGTCTCGCAGGGCAATCGGCAATCCATCCTGTTGCGCGAGGATCAGATCGGGCGAGGTATTGCGCACGAAATCCTCGGACACCAACCCGTGCCGCGCCCGTTCTATCAGCAAGATAGGCTCGGCCTCGGGCGAAATGCGCAGGAACGCCTGCAATTCGTCGAACGTGTCAGATGACAACGCCGCCCGCGCAATCGACGGCGGGCCGATATCCACAAGCCAGAGGTCCAGATAGGCACCGTCCGGATCAGCCCGCCCATCCGGGTCGTCATCCGCCCAAAGCGTGCCCGCAAACTGCGCGTCCACCTCGGCGTTCGATACCACGTGATGCGTAGCGATCCCCTGATCCACCAGATCCTGCCATGTCAGCGTCTCATCATAATCCGGGTCTGGGGCGGCGGATGATCGCGCAGCCAGCCCCTGCATCTTTTCCCGTGCCACGGCCAGCGTCGCGGCCATGATAGATTCATGGGCGATCCGCACGCTGGCGGTGGCTTTGGTCACTCCATCCAGATAAACCAGCGACGACGCACCCGAACCGCCGCCGTATGGTGACCCGACCACCATTGAAGACGAGATCGACAGCCCTGCATATTGTTCGAAGAACCGGTGAAACGGCGCCTCGCCCAGACCCGAAACAAAGATCGGCTCGTTATGGTTGATCAGCCGGGCATCCATGAACCGGCCATCAAGATCCAGCATCACCAGAACATTGATCGCGGCTCCTGAAAACCCCGGCAAAGGCGCCAAAGGTTCGGTTTCAAACACATACCCCGCCTCTGCCCCACCGGAGTTTAGAAGCGACCAAACCCCGTTATCGTTCAGAGGATCACCCAGTGAAAACGGCGGCACGATATAGCCCTCAAGCTCGGCCCGTTCCATCGGCCCTGCCTGCGCTGCGGTGGTTTGCAGGCACAGGGTCAAAAGAAGTCCAAAGAGCAACCGATAGATCATGTCTTTCAAACTAGTTGCGTGCCCGCGCTTGCGACATACGACGTTGGTCGCAAACGCCTGTGTTCGACGTTGACAGGTTCAAGAAGGGCGCGTTTGATTTTGGAATGCAGGGAAACAAGGGACATATATCTGACACGGGTGTCGTCGCCCTGTCCTTGTCATCACTGGTCGCAATGTGGGCGCTTGCGGCATGGATGATGGCAGACCCGACGGTCCTGCCCACACCCATGGCGGTGCTGCGGATCATGTGGGACCAAACACTTTCCGGTGCTCTGCCCTATCACCTTGCCGCCACCCTTGGCCGCGTTCTGATCGCGTTCTTTCTGGCAATGGTGATCGGCATGGCTTTGGGCATCACCCTTGGCCTGTCACCCCGGCTGAACCGGTGGGTTAACCCGTGGATTGTGGTGTTTCTGAACGTCCCTGCTCTTGTTGTTATCGTTCTTTGCTACCTGTGGCTTGGGTTAAACGAAGTGGCGGCGCTGATCGCGGTGTCGGTTAACAAAACCGCGATGGTGGTCGTCATGCTGCGCGAAGGCACCCAGAACCTAAGCCGCCCGATTGGCGAAATGGCGCAAGTGTTCAAGATGCGGCGGCTGACCATCCTGCGTCACGTCATCCTGCCGCAACTGGCCCCCTATATCTCGGCCAGTGCGCGCAACGGTTTGGCGGTGATCTGGAAGATTGTTCTGGTGGTCGAGTTTCTGGGGCGCGGCAATGGCATCGGGTTCCAAATCCACATGTATTTCCAGCTGTTCGAGACGGGCTATGTCATGGCTTATTCGCTGTCGTTTGTCGCGGTGATGCTGCTGATTGAATACGCAATTCTGGTGCCGCTTGAGGGGCGGTCGCGGCGGCCCTTTTCGGCGAAAACAAGCGTCGCACAGACTTGACGCCCAAATGCGCATGACATATGTCGTCATCCTACTGGGCGGGCGTTGTGTAGTGGTAAGACCTTAGCCTTCCAAGCTAATGACGCGGGTTCGATTCCCGCCGCCCGCTCCAGTCATTTTCCGAACTCTGAACACACACCGTCAAGCTGGTTGCGCCGCCAGTTCCCGTGCCTCGTCACGTTTGAAAAACACGTAGTAGAAGACTGGCGCAGCGACCAGGGTCAGGACCGAGGCAAACGCCAGACCGCCCATGATCGTCACCGACATCGACACAAAGAACGCGTCCGACAACAGCGGGGCCATGCCAAGGATTGTGGTCACGGCGGCCAGGACGACCGGGCGCACCCTTGACGCGGATGCCTCGATGATCGCCTGTCGCAAGGGCACACCTTCGGCGCGAACAAGGTCGATTTCCTCGACCAGCACAATACCGTTCTTGATCAACATCCCCGACAGGCTCAGTAACCCAAGCAAGGCGGTAAAGCTGAACGGCAATCCCGTGCCCAACAGGCCGACAACCACCCCGTTCACGGACATCGGCACCAGAAGCCAGATGATGATGGGTTGCCTGATCGCGTTAAACAGCAGGATCGAGATCATCACCATGATCAATGCGCTCAGCGGCAGTTGCGCCCCAAGGCTGGCCTGCGCTTTCGACGCATTTTCGAACTCGCCGCCCCATTCCATCGAATATCCGGCTGGCAGCTCGATTGCCTCGACCGCAGCGCGAATTTCGGTATGCGCCTGCGCGGCCGTCACATCTGTCGCGACATCCGCACCAACCGAAATCGTCGGCACCCGATTGCGCCGCTGCACCAAGGTGTTTTCGACGCGATAGTCAAAACCTTCGATCAGCTGTTCAATCGGTAGATAGGTGCCCGTGATCGGCGAGAATACAAGCTGGTCGTTCAGGTTGAACTCGTCAGGTTGGGGCCGGCGCATGATGATGGGGATTTGCCGTTCCCGCTCGCGATACACGCCCGCACGCAAACCATCCGTTGCATAAAGAAGCGAGGCCGCCACATCATCCCGGTTGATCCCGGCCGTCTGGGCGCGCTGGGTGGCATAGATCGGCTCGATCACCAGTTCCTGCTCGCGCCAATCTGTGCGGAGGTTCAGAAGGTTTTCAGAACTGTCAGCCATGACCTGCATGGCCTGATCCGCCAGCTCGCGCAGCACGGCTGGATCAGCGCCCGAAAAACGCACCTGAACAGGGTCGCCGCCACCGGGACCAAAGACCAGCCGCTGCACACGGAATTCAGCTTCGGGGAAGTTTTCCTTCCCGAACGTTTCCAGCCGCGCATGGATGTCGGGAATGTCATCCAACGCCTCGGTGCGAATGATCAGGTGGCCATAGCTCTGATTGTCCTTGCCACCGTCATAGGTCAGCATGAACCGCACCGCCCCGCGCCCCGCATAGGAGGCAACCGAGGTGACGTTCTCCTCGTTCAGCAACCAGTCTTCCATCACCTCAAGATCGTCCGAAACCTGCTGGATCGAACTGCCCTGCGGCAGTTTGTAATAGACGAAAAACAGCGGCGTGTTCGAATTTGGGAAGAACTGCTGTTTCACTGACCCGAAGCCGACAAAGCAAACCATCGTGATGGCAACCAACCCCGCAATCACTGGCCAGCGGAAAGTCAGGGATCTGTCCAGTATCTTCTTGTAAAGCACGAAGAACCGGCCCGAATAGGCATCGCCCGCATCCTGATTGCTGACCTTGAACAGATAATGACCCAGCAGTGGTGTCACCGTCAGCGCCAGAAGCCATGACAGCAGCAAGGAAATCCCGATCACTGCGAACAGCGAGAACAGGAATTCACCCGTTGAATCCGGCGACAGACCGATCCCGGCAAAGGCCATGATCCCGATCACAGTGGCCCCCAGAAGCGGAATCTGGGTCTTCTTCGCGGCATCATCCGCCGCTTCGTGCGAATTGCGCCCCCTGAGCATCGAGATTTGCATCCCTTCGGCAACAACGATGGCGTTGTCCACCAACATCCCCATTGCAATAATCAGCGCGCCCAGCGAAATCCGTTCCATCTCGATCGAGAAGATCGCCATGAACAGAAGCGTGCCCACGACGGTCAGAAGCAGCGTCGCCCCGATGACAATGGCGGCACGCCATCCCATGAACGCACCAAGGACGACAATCACGATGCCGACCGACATGGCCAGGTTTTTCAGAAAGTCATTCGAGCTTTGTTCGACAACAAGGTGCTGCTGGTAGATCGGGTGCAGTTCAATACCATGCGGAATGTCCGCCGACAGCTCGGCCAACCGCGCGTCGACACGGTGACCGACTTTCACGATGTCTTCGGTATCCAGCCCGGCGATCCCAATTGTGAACGCCTCTTCCCCATTGAAGCGAATGATCTGATCGGGCGTTGCGACCCTTTGACGACTGACCGTTGCCACATCCGCAATGTTCAGCAGAAGCCCGTTCACACCGATGCTGAGCGAGGCAATGTCCGATACGGTTTCAGACCCTTCCGGCGCCTGAAACATAAGACGCGCACCGTCTTTGTCCAGCGACCCGGCCGAGGTCACGGAATTGGCGGTGGACACGGCGCCAATGATGGCGTTCGGCGGAATACCCTGATTGACCGAAAGGGTCATGTCGGGTTCGATATAGATCGCTTCCTCGGGCAATCCCGACAGATCAACGTCGGCAACGCCATCAACGACAAGAAGCTCTCGCCTCAGATAAGTGCCCAGATCATACTTTTCGGCGTCCGTGAATCCGGGCGCGGTGACAGCGTAATAGAGGCCGAACACATCCCCGAAACTGTCGTTCACAAAGGGCGGAAGCGCATTGTCCGGCAATTGACGCGACGTGTCGCGCACGCGTGCGCGCAATCGGGTCCATATGTCCGGCAGCGCGTCGGCGGGATAAGTCGATTTGATCTCGACATCGATACGGCTTTCGCCGGGTCGGTTGGTCGATGTGATCTTTTCGACCTCTTCCATTTTTTGAAGCGCACTTTCCAGCGGCTCGGACACCTCGGTCGCAACCTGCGCAGCACTTGCGCCGGGATAGTGTGTCACAACGACCGCTTGCTTGATGGTAAAGGCCGGGTCTTCCAGCCGTCCGAGATTCAGAAACCCCCAGATGCCGCCCAACAGCATGGTGAGGATGATCAGCCATGTATAAAGCGGCTTTTCGATCGAGGCACGGGCTATGTTTGGCATGACAGCCCCCTCAGTTCGCGAAGCCGGTGAAGCGACGCACAGCGTCACCATCACGCAGCGCAGATGCGCCCGCCGCCACGATCACATCGCCCGCCGACAGACCGGACAACAGTTCGAAATCGCCATTGGGGGCGGGCTTAACCGTCACGGGTGTTGCGCTGACATTCCCCAAATCACCGTCTCCGCCAATGAAACGCATGACCGACAAGGCCCCGTCGGGGGCTGCGACAATGGCTGTTGAAGGGATCAGGATACCGGGGCTTTCATGGGCCGCTGACACCCGCACATTCACCGACGATCCGGGCAGCACGTTCAGCTCGTCACGTGGGGCCATGCCCAAGGTCAGGCGATAGGTCTGACCGGCCGTGGCAGCTTCGGCATTGAATTCACGGATCTCGACAGGGAAAGGCGTTTCATGGGCCGGAAACTCGGCAACGAACCTGACGTTTTTTTCCTTGGATGCCGTTTGAAACAGAATTTCCGGCACGTCGATCTCGATCCGGATCTCGCTCATGTCATGCAATCGCACAACGGGGGCGCCGGCACCGATTGTAACGTAGTTATCGACATCCCGCGCTGCGACCAGCGCATCAAACGGGGCATAAAGTGTCGCGTTGTTCAGGTTCCGCTCGGCTTGCCGGAAAGCGATATCGGATAGGTTCAGTTGAGTTGTTGCGTCATCCAATGCCACTTGGCTGACGGTATTCCCGCGCAATTTGGTCAGACGGTCCAACGTCCGCTCTGCCAGATCCTTTTGAACCGCAGCCTGCTCCAGCGCCAACGAGAACTGTTCCTGATCCAGCTGCGCCAGCATATCGCCTTCGGACACCAACTGCCCTTCGATGACAGGGAATTCGACGATCTGACCGCCCACCTGAAAGGCCATGTCGACGCTTTGCCGCGCGACCACTTTGCCGAAGAAAACACGGCTTAGCGTGTCATCATCCGCCGCGACTGTCATGAGCTTCACGGGCTTCACAGCTTCTTCGGCGAAAACACCGGACGTGGTGGCGATGATCGCAGCGGCGGCGGCTGCCAAAAGGCGCATGAATACGGGCATGTGATGTCCTTAGCAGGTGGTGTATTTTTGTATGTTACGATGAATCTTCAACGACGTTTTGGCAAAACTGTTCAGCTCGTCGTCGGTCAGTTCCAGTGTTTCACAAAGCAAGGTGCGCGCCATGACCACCATCGCAGACCGCAGATTTGCACCGTCGCCCGTCAGCTTCAAAAGCCATGCCCGACGGTCATCAGGGTCACGCTCGCGCACGACAAGACCGCGCGCTTCCAGCTGATCGGCAGCGGTTGTCATGGTCGAGGGCAGCACATTCAACTCGCGTGCCAGCGTGCCAAGCCTTTTTGGGTGATCCAACCAGACCAGTATCTTCCGTTCAAAATAGGGCACGTCAATCTTGCTGTCGACCTTGCGGTCGACGTCTTCCATCAGCGATTCGATAAAACCGTGCAGGGCAAAAACGCCCAGCAAGGCACCCAGCTCCGGTTCGATCGGTGCATCATGTGAATGGTTGGTTTCATCTGGATGGGTCATGGAATGAACTGCGTGAGTCGCGTTGGCGGTTCTATAAATTTCATTTTCTGAAATATCCAGTACTAAAAATAATTTTCTCGCCGTTAGCGTACGACACCAGCCCGCGTGCCGCGCAACTCAATGGTGCCCCGACGTAAACTGCCAGTTTACATTGCGTTGCAGAAATTCCTCCGCAATCATCAGCGCGTTAGCCACTTGTCACCGCACGTTCGCGTCGCGGCCAATTGCCTCGCATAACGCAAATTGGTAAAAAATTATTACCAGTTTGCGAAATATCAATTGAAATCTGGTTTTATCTACGTAGTAATTGCGTGGCAGCGTAAAGTTGACCGTTGGTCGGCCCGCGTTCGATCAAGAAAAAAATCGAAAACTCGGAGGAGAATTTAAGACATGGAACGCCGTAAGTTTCTAAAAGGCGCAGCAATTGGTGCTGGCGCAACTGCCCTTGCCACGCCGGCACTGGCGCAAGGTGGCAAGACAATGACGATTGTGTCGACCTGGCCACGCGACTTTCCGGGTCTCGGTGTGTCGGCCCAACGTCTGGCAGCACGTATCGGCGAGCTGTCCGAAGGCGCTCTGAACGTCGAATACTTTGCCGCGGGCGAACGTGTTGGCGCACTGGACGTGTTTGACGAAGTCGCGTCGGGCAACAGCCAAGCCTATATCGGTGCCGACTATTACTGGACCGGTAAGCACCCCGCGCTGGCCTATTTCACCGCTGTTCCCTTCGGTATGTCCTACGCCGAGATCAACGCCTGGATCCTGTATGGTGGCGGCATGGAAATCTGGGACAAGGTTCAGGATCAATTCGGTCTGAAAGGTCTGCCCGCAGGTAACACCGGCACCCAAGCCGGTGGCTGGTTCAACAAGGAAATCGAAAGCGCCGACGACTTCAAAGGTCTGAAAATGCGCATTCCGGGTCTTGGCGGTCAGGTTCTGGCCAAACTGGGCGCGTCGACCGTATCGCTGCCGGGTGGCCAGATTTATGAAAACCTCGTCTCGGGCACCATCGACGCGACCGAGTGGGTTGGCCCCTATAACGACTACTTCATGAAGTTCTATGAAGCCGCCAAATACTATTATACCGGCGGTATGCACGAGCCCGGCGCACAGCTGTCGCTGACCTCGAACAAGTCGTGGTGGTCCAGCCTGTCGGATTGGGAGCGTTCGGTGATCACCGCAGCCGCTCTTGAAGAGAACTCGAACTCGTATTTCGAGGCGATGGCTCTGAACGGTGAATACCTGACCAAACTCGTTGACGAGCAAGGCGTGGAAGTGCGCAGCTTCGACGAGGATACATGGGACGCCATGGGCGAAGCCGCTCAGGAAGTGTTCGAAGAAACCGCAAGCTATGACGCATTGGCCGCCGAAGTGAACGATGCCGTTCAGGCCAAGATGCGCGAAATCGGTCGCGGTATCTCGCTCTTCGAAGGTCAGTTCGTGAACCAGCGTAACCGGATCCTGGATCTGTAAGCAGTTCCATAGACGAACCAAAAAACCAAGGGCGGGGAGGGTTCCCCGTCCTTTTCCAAAGGATCACCCAAAATACTGATCCGACGGCCGTTCGGGAGGCGATATGGCACAAGACAGCACCCATCCAGAGATTCCAAGACACGGTGACCCCGCGATCCTAGCGCGGTTGTTCGGCTGGTGCACGCTGACCATATTGGCGGCGTTCCTGATCAACAACGTGTTGATCGTCGGGTTTGGCTATCCTGGCACACAATCCATCGTAAGCGGTGCAGCACCGGGCGGATGGGTTCACCTTGCGCTGTATGTGACAGCCATCGTCGCGGCTGTGGCCATCGTCCTGCGCGACAAAACAACGTCACTGCGCTGGGATGCGCATCGGGTCCATAACTTTAACGTCTATCTCATCCGTGCCTTGTTTTGGGCGGTGTTCCTGATTGGAATCGCCGACGCGACAATTGCGTTCATGCGAGCCGAGGGATTGATCGAGCCGCTATTGGGGGCCTCAAACGCCAGATTGTTCAGCCGCCCAAGCTGGGTGGGATCTTACGTGCATATTCCGCTGCTTGTCATCGCGTTTGGCATAGCGACCGTGACACGAACACTTGGATTTTTCTGGCTGGCTTTCTTGATCGTGATTGCCGAGCTTCTGATCGTGATCTCGCGCTTCATGTTCAGCTATGAACAAGCCCTGATGGGCGATCTTGTGCGCTATTGGTATGCTGCGCTTTTCCTGTTCTCATCCGCCTATACGCTTTTTGACGAAGGGCATGTGCGCGTTGACGTTCTGTATGCCGGGTTCGGTCGAACAACCCGCGGCATCGTCAACGGGATCGGGACGATCTTGCTGGGAATGTCGACCGCATGGGTCATTCTGGCCGTCGGGTTCGGTGGCAAGCAGTCCATTATCAACGCCCCGGTCAGCAGCTTCGAAATTTCGCAGGCTGGCCCCTTCGGTCTGTATACCAAATACCAGATGGCCGCCTTCATAGGCCTGTTCGCCATCACGATGCTGATCCAGTTCGTCAGCTATTTCTTCGATGCCGTGGCAGATAAACGGGATGAACCCGGCCACCGCGAAATTGCCCAATCTTCCGCGCACTGAGGTCTGACACATGGAACTTTTCTTTCTTTTCCTGCTGATCGTGATCATGGCGGGTGCGCTGGGGTCCGGTTATCCGGTCGCCTTCGCCCTTCCCGGTGCTGCGATCATCACCATCGGTCTTGCGGCTGGCGCTGGTTACATGTTTGCCGGGTCAACCGATGCCTATTTCCACAGCGGTGGCCCGAACCAGTGGCTGTCTGCAGGGGTGACCAACCTCAGAGGGGTTTATTGGGAGGTCGAGCGAGACACGCTGATCGCCATTCCCTTGTTCATCTTCATGGGCATCATGCTGCAACGGTCAAAGATCGCCGAAGACCTGCTGGTGACGATGGCGCAACTGTTTGGCCCCGTGCCGGGCGGTCTGGGCATCTCGGTCGTGTTCGTGGGCGCGCTACTGGCCGCCACGACAGGGATCGTGGGTGCGACCGTGGTCGCAATGGGCCTGATCTCGCTGCCGGCCATGTTGCGTAACAATTACTCACAGTCGCTGGCCACCGGCACGATCGCGGCATCTGGCACATTGGGGCAGATCATCCCGCCGTCGATCGTGTTGATCATTCTGGCCGACCAGTTGGCATCCGCCACCGACCAAGCGGGCACCGCGCGTAAAATCCTGCACAAAGAAGCCACGGGCGAGCTGTCCATGCCGTCCATGTTCGACGTGGTGTCCACTTCGGCGGGCGAGATGTTTCTGGGGGCCTTCATTCCGGGCATCCTGCTTGTTGGGCTGTATATGCTCTACATCCTGTTTTATGCCATTTTGCGCCCGAAACATGCCCCAGCCGTTCATTACGAGGGTGCTTATAACCTCGACTTCCTGAGAAATGTTCTGCTGACGCTGGTGCCACCACTTGCGTTGATCTTCCTTGTTCTTGGGTCGATCATTGCGGGCATCGCAACGGTGAACCAAGCAGGCGCCATCGGTGCCGCGGGCGCCATGATCATGGCCGGGTATCGTCTGCCCAAACCAAGCAGATCGCTTTATTATCCCGCGCTTCTTGCAATCGCCGCCCTGGTCCTTGCCGGGTTCGCTCTTTCCAACTTCGAGATGAATGTGAAAGGCGTGACCGACAGCACCGATCAGCTGGGCATCACATTGGGTGTCATCGCGACCATCATGTTGCTTGTCGCGCTTGGCTGGTCCTGCTGGCGCATCTTCAAGATTGAAGACACGCTGGCGGGCGTCATGCTGGAAACGGCCAAGACAACTTCGCTGGTGTTTATCATCCTTCTGGGTGCCGCCATGCTGACCGCAGCCTTCCGCGCCTTTGGCGGCGAAGAGCTGGTGCGTGAGTTCCTGTTGGGCCTGCCCGGCGGGTTCTGGACCCAGTTCCTGATCGTGATGCTGGTGATCTTCATCCTTGGCTTCTTCCTTGATTTCATCGAGATCGCCGTGGTCGTGGTGCCAATCGTAGCGCCCATTCTGCTGGCCGATCCAGAAGCCAACATCACCGCCGTCTGGCTGGGTGTGATGATTGGTCTGAACATCCAGACCAGCTTCCTGACACCACCGTTCGGATTTGCCCTGTTCTATCTGCGCGGGGTGGCCCCGGCCATCGTCAAAACGGTGCAAATGTATAAGGGCGTAGTTGCCTTCATCCTGTTGCAATTGACGGCGCTGGCGATCGTGGGGTCATATCCTCCGCTGGTGAACTATCTGCCGAACCGGGTCAGTTTCCTGTCTGAAACCAGCCCGCCGCCACGCAACCCCCGGCTTCAAATCTGCCTTGAGGAATATGTGGGGCAGAAGCTGTCGGAAAGCACCGAGATTCAGGACGCGATCGCAACCGCGCGCAACTTCGATCTGGCGGTTCTGCCCGAAGATCTGTCGGACGATTTTACCGACGCGTTGGAGTCTGCGGACACAGCCGTAGCCGAACTTGAGGCCGCGTTCGCTGGCGCAAGCGATGTAGAGGCTGCTGCCGATGACTATCGCCCGCAGTTGCGTCTGGTGCGCGGGATCGAGAAACAGATCCGGAGCGCGAATGGCGAGATCGAAAAACTGCAAACGCGGATCAGTCGGATGCGTGACGAAAGTCAGACCTCGGCACGGACCGCGTTGGAAGGCGACGTTGCCGCTTTGACCTCAGAGGTCGAGCATCTGCGCGAACAAATCCCTGAAAGCTGGAAAGAGGTTCACGAAACGTTCCAGGGTCTGACCAACGCCGAAAACGCGGCGCGGACACGCTATCGCCGGGCCGCCGATGGTGCTTATGAGGACGCGCTGGATGTTCTCGCCGTTCTCGAGGCGACCGAGGCCTTTACCGCGATGGAGCCACAGTTGCGCGACCTGGAGGCAACGATCAACACCACGCCGGAAGCCGATGCGGAAGAGCTGGTCGATGAGCTGTCCAAGGCTTTCGGCAAGATTGACGGCGCGGATGATGTCGAAGACGCCCTGAAAGACGCCGCGAAGGCTCTGAAAGGCAGCAAGCCAGACCGGGCCGAGGCAATGGAAGCCTATAATACAGCCCTGTCCGCATTCGAAGCACAGATCGCATGGCGCGGGCAGGCAGACGCATCTTTGCGCCCCGGTCTGACAAGCTATGTGGACACGATGCGCGGCAGCTTTGGCATCCGCGTTCAGGATCGCTTTACCCGCGAACAAGCCTTGGCCATGGCATCCTGTTCGTCACGCCATCGCGATATATCGTTGAATTTCTAAGCAAGTTCATACACGCGCAAGATGGGGCCGGTGTCTGCACCGGCCCTTTTTCTTTGTGGACAGGGTGGCAATTTCGGCCCGGACATAGGATAAGTGTCGGAAATGCGTGATATACGGTCGGTATAAAACCTTGCGAAATCCGACCATCTGGTGAACCTTGGGGTCGATCCAGAAAACGGGCCGAACAAGGCTCGAACGCTTCACACAGGGAGTCCTCAATGTCCAAAGAACTAGAATATCTGTCAAAACAGTTTGTCGCGCGCAAACTGTCGCGTCGCCATTTCATGGGCCGTGCGGCGGCACTCGGCATGACCGCCGCAGGGGCAAGCACGATGCTGTCGTCAGCCGTTTATGCGCAAGGGCCGGTCAAAGGCGGCACGATCCGTGTCGGCCTTCCGGGCGGTTCGACCACCGACAGTCTTGATCCCGCAACCACAACCAACACGACCGGCACGATGGTCAGCCGCCTGTGGGGCGAGCCGTTGGTAGAGCTCGCACCCCATGGAGGGCTCGAATATAAGCTGGCAGAGGAAGTGACCGCCTCGACAGATGCCAAGGTGTGGACATTCAAGATCCGCTCGGGTGTTCAATTTTCAAATGGTAAAACACTAACTGCCGACGACGTGCTGGCAACGATGGAACGCCATGCGGGGGAAGACACGAAATCTGGCGCACTTGGCATCATGCGCGGCATCACCGGGATGAGCGTCGATGGCGACAAGTTCATCGTTGAACTGGAAACGCCGAACGCCGACCTGCCGTACCTGATGACCGATTATCACCTGATGATCCAACCGGACGGCGGCAAAGAAAACCCCGCAGCCGCGATCGGCACCGGCCCATATATTCTGAAAGACGTGGATATGGGCGTGCGCTTCGTGGCCGAAAAGAACCCCAACTATTGGGGTGATCTGGGCCATGCAGACTCGATCGAGGTGGTGGTGATCAACGACGACACCGCACGCATGGCGGCAATTCAGTCCGGACAGGTCGATTTGGCTGCACGCGTACCGCCACGGACTGCCGATCTTGTGGCCCGCGCACCCAACATCAATGTCTATTCGACACCTGGACCGGGTCATTACGTATTTATCGCCCATTGCAACACCGCTCCGTTTGACAACAACGACCTGCGACTTGCGTTGAAATACGGCATCAATCGCGAAGAGATGGTCGAGAAAATCCTGTTTGGATATGGCTCGATCGGGAATGACACACCAATCAACAGCTCTTACCCACTGTTCACCGAAATGGAACAGCGCACGTTCGATCCCGACAAGGCCAAGTTCCACTTTGACAAATCGGGGCATGATGGAGCGATCCTGCTGCGCACGTCTGACAACAGCTTCCCAGGTGCGCCGGATGCTTCGGCGCTGTTCCAGCAATCGATGGCCACGGCAGGGATCACGCTTGATATCAAGCGCGAGCCGAACGATGGCTATTGGTCCGAGGTCTGGAACGCTCAACCCTTCTGCACCAGCTATTGGAGTGGACGACCAACCCAAGACCAGATGTATTCAACCGCCTATCTGTCGACGGCGGACTGGAACGACACCCGGTTCTTCAACGAGCAATTCGACCAGTTGTTGCTGGCAGCGCGGGGCGAGTTGGACGAGGCCAAACGGACCCAGATGTATGCCGATATGGGCTCACTGGTGCACAATGAAGGCGGTTTGATCTGCCCGATGTTCAATGACTTCATCGACGGAACAACCAATCGCGTCGCAGGCTGGGTCGAGAACCATAAGGGCTTCGACATGATGAACATGTACGCCCCGATGAAGATGTGGGTCGTCGGCTGATATGCCCTTGCTTGTAAAACTGCTGGCCCAACGCATCGCGTTGGGCCTTCTTCTTCTGCTTCTGGTCTCGGCCCTTATCTTTTGGGGAACGAACATCCTGCCGGGCGATGTGGCGCAATCCATTCTGGGTCAGTCCGCCACCCCTGAAGCGTTGGCCAATATCCGCGAAGAACTGGGCCTGAACGAACCTGCAATCAGCCGCTATTTCGACTGGCTGGGCGGGTTGGTGCAAGGCAATCTTGGCACTGCCCTGACCTCGGGTCAGGATATCGCCTCAAGCCTTGGCTCGCGCCTGAAAAACACCTTGTTCCTGGCCTTCTGGGCTGCCGTGGTCGCCGTACCCCTAGCCATCTTCCTGGGCCTTCTGGCGGTGCGCTATCGCGAACGCTGGCCCGACAAGCTGATTTCGGCGGTCACGCTGGCCTCGATTTCCGTCCCCGAATTCCTGATCGGTTATATCCTGATGTATTTCATTGGCGTGAAGCTGGGCTGGGCGCCCACCGTGTCGATGATCCATGACGGCATGACCCTTGGGCAAAAGCTAAGCTCAATCGCGCTGCCTGTTGCCGTGCTGACCATGGTGGTGCTGGCCCATATGATGCGCATGACCCGTGCCGCGATCCTGAACGTGATGCAATCGGCCTATATCGAAACGGCCGAGCTAAAGGGTCTGTCGATGTTCACGATCATCTGGCGCCACGCGTTTCCGAACTCTATCGCACCGATCGTCAATGTGGTGATGTTGAACCTCGCCTATCTGGTTGTGGGTGTTGTGGTGGTCGAGGTCGTGTTCACCTATCCCGGCATGGGCCAGTATCTTGTCGACCACGTCTCGAAACGCGATGTGCCTGTGGTGCAGGCCTGTGGGTTGATCTTCGCAGCGGTCTATATCGGACTGAACATGGTGGCCGATATTGTGTCGATCCTTGCAAACCCAAGGCTGAGGCATCCGAAATGACCAGAATTCCCCCAGCCGCTTTGTTCGGCCTGTTTTTCACCGGCCTCTATTTTTTCATGGCGATCTTCGCGCCATGGATCGCACCCTATACGATGACGGAAGTTGTCGGAGGTGTGTGGGAACCATGGTCCGCAGACCACTGGATCGGCACCGACAATATCGGTCGGGATCTGCTTAGCCGTATGATCTATGGCGGGCGCACAACGATTTTCATTGCCACCGCTGCCACCATTCTCAGCTTTACGATGGGATCCATTCTTGGCTTTACCGCCGCCGTGATCGGCGGATGGATTGATCAGGTGCTCAGCCGGTTTGTCGATCTGGTCATGTCGATCCCAACGCTTATCTTCGCGTTGGTCGTGCTGTCTGTCATGCCGGTAACGCTGCCGATCCTGATCCTTGTCATGGGGCTTCTGGATTCAACGCGCGTCTATCGATTGGCCCGCGCGGTTGCCGTGGACATCAACGTGATGGACTTCGTTGAAGCCGCCAAGCTGCGCGGTGAAGGGCGTGTTTGGATCATCTTTCGGGAAATCCTGCCCAATGCGCTGTCACCGCTGGTCGCAGAGATGGGGCTGCGCTTCATCTTTGCGGTGTTGTTTGTTTCAACCCTTTCGTTCCTTGGGCTGGGCGTTCAGCCACCCAACGCGGACTGGGGCGGTATCGTGAAAGAAAACAAAGACGGTATCGTCTATGGCATCCCGGCCGCCCTTGTGCCCGCCGTTGCCATCGCGACATTGGCGATCTCGGTTAACCTTGTGGCGGACTGGGTGCTGAACCGGACCACCAGCCTGAAAGGAGGCCGGGGATGAGCGACAATCTTGTGGCAGTACGCGACCTCAAGATCGGGGCGCGCGTCTTTCCGCCCGGTGAAAAACCGCATGATATCGAAATTGTGCACGGTGTGTCCTTCGACCTTCAGAAGGGGAAAGTGCTTGGCCTGATTGGTGAAAGCGGCGCGGGCAAATCCACCATCGGCCTTGCCACCATGGCCTATGGTCGTGGCGGGGTCGAGATCACGGGCGGCGAGGTCTGGGTCAACGGACGTGAAATCCTGAACACCAGCTTGCGCGATCTGCGCAAACTGCGCGGGACCGAGGTGACATATGTCTCGCAATCCGCCGCGGCCAGCTTCAACCCGGCCAAGAAGATCATGGATCAGGTTATCGAAGCCTCTGTTCACGCGGGCAAGTTCTCGAAAAAAGACGCCGAGGCACGCGCCGTTGAGCTGTTCACCAAATTGGGGCTTCCCAGCCCTGAAACCATTGGCGATCGCTATCCTCACCAGGTGTCAGGCGGGCAGTTGCAACGCTGCATGACGGCGCTGGCCTTGTGCCCCGAGCCGGATCTTGTGGTGTTCGACGAACCCACCACCGCGCTGGATGTGACCACGCAGATTGACGTCTTGATGGCGATCAAGGACGCGATCCGCGACACGGGTGTTGCCGCGCTTTACATCACGCATGATCTGGCCGTTGTGGCACAGGTGTCAGATGAAATCATGGTGCTGCGAATGGGCGACATGGTCGAACATGGCACCACCGATCAGATCATCAATGCGCCGGTCGAGGATTATACCCGCGATCTGGTCTCGGTCCGATCAAGGGTTCACGAGGGCAAGCCCCCGACCGACAATCCGGTTCTGACGATTGAAAACGTCACGGCACGTTATAAAGGCACCAACTTTGACGTTTTGCACGACGTGTCGATGGAACTGCATGCGGGCCAAACACTTGCGGTGGTCGGTGAAAGTGGTTCGGGGAAATCAACAACCGCGCGCGTTATGACAGGGCTTTTGCCCGCACGGGAAGGGCGGATCGTGTTCGAAGACCGTACGCTGTCTGCGGACCTTGCTGGCCGGTCGCGTGACGAATTGCGCGAGATCCAGATGATCTATCAAATGGCAGATGTCGCGATGAATCCGCGCCAAACCGTTGGCACGATCATCGGGCGTCCATTGGAGTTCTATTTCGGAATGCGCGGCGCCGAGAAGCGCAAACGCATTGAGGAGCTTCTGGACGATATCGAGATGGGCTCCGAGTTCAAGGACCGCTATCCGGCCGAGCTTTCGGGCGGACAGAAACAGCGGGTCTGCATCGCGCGGGCCTTGGCAGCAAAACCCAAGATCATCATCTGTGACGAGGTGACATCTGCGCTCGACCCATTGGTTGCCGAGGATATTCTCAGGCTGTTGCACAACCTTCAGCAGCGGGAAAATGTCGCTTATCTGTTCATCACTCATGATCTGGCCACGGTGCGCGCCATCGCGGATAGCATTGCGGTGATGTATCAGGGTCGCGTTGTCCGTTACGGCACCAAGGCCGACGTTTTGTCACCGCCGTTTGATGACTACACCGATCTTCTGCTCAGCTCGGTTCCGGAAATGCGGCTTGGCTGGCTGGAAGAGGTTGTGAAACACCGCAAAATGGAAAGCGCCGGAAACTGACGGCAGATTTTGGGGCACGCATCATGGATCGCAAGCTGCTTCTGATCATCCTGGACGGTGTGCCGTGGCGCAATTGGCGCAGGTTGTTCGGCAACTTGGAAGGCTGGGTCGACAGCGGCGATGCGCAGCGTTGGAAAGTGCGGTCTGTTCTGCCGTCGACCTCGGCCAGTTGCTATGCGTCGATCCATACGGGCGTGACACCACAGGAACATGGCTGCACAGGCAACAACAACGTGTTCCGACTGGCCCAGCCCGATGTGTTTGGTCAAGTGCGCAAGGCGGGCGGCATAACCGGCGCGGTGACCCACAGCTTCTGGTCCGAGTTCTTCAACCGTGCCCCCTTCGATCTGGTGCGCGACATAGAGTATGACGAGCCGGACAGCCCGACGATCAACCATGGTCGGTTTCACACGATGACAGGCTATGGGCTGATCAACCAAACAACGCCTGCGGATATTGATCTGTTCGCGACGCTGACCATGCTGTGTGAACGGTTCAGGCTGAACTACGGCATCCTGCACACCTGCACATTGGACTGTATGGGCCACAGATTCGGCCATGAATGCCGGGAAATGGACCATGCCTGTTTTCAAGCCGACGAGCAGTTGGCCCTGTTCATCAACCGGTGGCGTGCCAGTGGGTACGAAATTATCGTGACTGCCGACCATGGCCAGACCGACCGTGGCCATCACGGAGGGCGCGAGGAGCTGCAACAGGATGCGGCACTGTATTATTTCGGCCCCGCTACAGGCCCCGATTTCGACGATCGGCTGGACCAGTTGCAAATCGCCCCCACCATCCTGTCACGGCTGGGCGCTTCCATTCCTGACACCATGAAAGCCGAGGTATTCCTGACATGACTTGGGCCATTCCCTGCCCCGCGCAACCGTTCCTGCCAATCGCCGGATCGGATGACCGTTTTCCAGTGCGTCGCATTTACTGCGTCGGCCAGAACTACGCCGCGCATGCGCGCGAAATGGGATCGAATCCCGATCAGGAACCACCCTTCTTTTTCTCAAAGCCTGCAGATGCGCTGGTCGCCGACGGGGCAACGGTTCCTTATCCGCCCGGCACCGACAACCTGCACCACGAGGCCGAGCTTGTGGTCGCCATCGGCACAGGAGGTGCCAACATTGCGCGCGATAAGGCGCTGGATCATGTCTGGGGGTATGCGGTCGGCAACGACCTGACCCGACGCGATGTTCAGGCAGCAGCCAAGAAGATCGGGCGGCCGTGGGACATGGCGAAAGGCTTTGATCACTCGGCCCCTTGTGGGCCGCTTCACCCGGTTTCGTCCACAGGCCATCCGACAAGCGGAGCCATCAGCCTGTCCGTGAATGGCGAACCGCGCCAGTCTTCGAACCTGTCGGACCTGATTTGGCCCGTTGCCGATGTGATCGCCTATCTATCCTCTCTTGTCGCACTAGCCCCCGGCGATCTGATCTTTACCGGCACACCCGAAGGCGTTGGCCCGCTTGTGTCAGGCGATGTGTGCGTGGTGGACATCGAAGGATTGGGCCAGCTGACGACCCGGATTGGGGAGAAGGCGGGTTAACCCGTGATCGACGACAGATGCAGGATCAAACTGTCCCGTGCGCCAAGGATATGGCGTTCGGTCAGGGCAGCAGCCTCATCGGCATCACCACGCTCGCAGGCACTTTGAATCTGCACATGCTCGTCGTTCGCACGCGACATGCCGGCGCTTAACACAAGCTGCGCCCGCAGATAGCGGTCGATCCTGTTCAACGCGCCGTCGATCGCCTCAAGATGATAGGTCAGACCGCTGGCATTATATAATGTCGCGTGAAACTGCCGGTTCAGATCGCCCCATTTCATCGGGTCCGCTTCAGAATGGAACGCCTCGCAATAGCCCCGTGCCCGCGCGAGTATTTCGGGTGTCATTCTTGGCACGGCATGGCGAATGACATGCGGCTCTAACACAGCGCGAAAGTCAAAAATCTCGGACGCCTCAGTCGATGACAAAGACGACACGACCGCCCCCTTATAGCGCTGCGACCGCACCAGCCCATGTTCTTCCAGCCGCAAGATCGCTTCGCGCACAGGAATGCGTGACGTGTTGAACATCTTGGCAATCTCATCCTGCCGCAGCGGCGCGCCTTCCTCGATCTCGCCTTCGATAATTGCTTTCTTCAGCGCATCAAAGATGATCGTCGCGGCGGACGCGGTCTTGGAAATATCGACAGATCTGAGTTGCATCAAAAGCCTCCTTGTCCGCGCGCACCCTAGCAAGTGGCGACGGATCATTGAAGTGGTGTCAGATTATTATTGCATATTGGATCCAATTTGCAATATGACGAAAACAGCAAGACACACCACTCACGCCACTGCACCACCCTTTCTGACCGCAGGAGACCCAGATGAACACCGACATCTTCACAGGTTGCATTCCCGCCCTGATGACCCCGTGCACGCCTGACCGCAAACCGGATTACGATGCGCTGGTGGCCAAGGGGTTGGAGCTGATTGCCGCTGGCATGTCCGCCGTTGTCTATTGTGGGTCCATGGGGGATTGGCCGCTTCTGACCGATGACGAGCGGATGGAAGGCGTGGCCCGCCTGACTGCCGCTGGCATCCCGGTCATCGTCGGCACAGGCGCGGTAAACACCAGGATGGCTGTGGCCCACGCCGCGCACGCCGCGCAGGTGGGCGCGAAGGGTTTGATGGTGATCCCCCGCGTTTTGTCGCGGGGATCGTCGCCGGACGCCCAACGCAACCATTTCGCGGCCATTCTGTCGGCTGCCCCTGATCTGCCCGCGGTGATCTACAACAGTCCCTATTACGGCTTCGCAACCCGCGCTGACCTGTTCTTTGCGCTGCGGGCCGAGCATCCGAACCTGATCGGCTTCAAGGAATTCGGGGGGGCAGACGACCTGCGCTATGCCGCCGAGAACATCACCTCGAAAGACGATGATGTCACCCTGATGATCGGTGTCGATACCACCGTTCTCCATGGCTATGTGAATTGCGGAGCAACCGGGGCAATCACCGGCATCGGCAACGTATTGCCGCGCGAGGTGTTGCACCTTGTCGCCCTTAGCAAAAAAGCGGCCACCGGCGACCCCGACGCCCGCGTGAAGGCGCAAGAGCTTGAGAACGCCCTGGCGGTCCTTTCCAGCTTCGATGAAGGCCCCGATCTCGTGCTCTACTACAAGCATCTGATGGTAATGACGGGCGATGATGCCTATCGCACGCATTTCAATGAAACCGATGCGCTGACCGATGCGCAGCGTCATTATGCCGAAAGCCAGTTCCACCTGTTCCGCAACTGGTATGAAACATGGTCGAAGCAGGGCGGCATCGTTTCCGAATGCGCGTGATCGACAGCCATACCGAAGGTGAACCCACACGGGTCATCCTGTCGGGTGGCCCGGATCTTGGCACCGGCAGCCTTGCCGACCGTGCCCAACGGCTTCGCAATGATCACGGTTGGTTCTATGCCGCCACTTTGGCCGAGCCACGCGGACATGATGCCATGGTCGGCGCCCTTCTGGTGCCGCCAACCGATCCGACCTGCGTGACCGGCGTGATCTATTTCAATACGGTTGGAAATCTTGGCATGTGCGGGCACGCCACAATCGGGCTGACCGCGACCCTTGCGCATCTGGGGCAACTTGCCCCGGGCACACACCGGATCGAGACACCCGTCGGCGTCGTGTCGGCGCAACTGTTGGACGCCAACACCGTGCGTGTCACAAATGTCGAAAGCTACCGCCTGCAAGCTGGCGTCACGGTTGATGTCGACGGTATCGGACCTGTGACCGGTGACATCGCTTGGGGTGGAAACTGGTTTTTCCTGACCGAGTTTGACCAGATTGACCTTTGCCCAGACAACATTCCGGCCCTGACTCAAACAGCCAACAGCATTCGCACCGCACTGCAACGCGCCAGAATAACGGGATTGGATGGTGCCGAGATTGATCATATCGAATTGCTCGGCCCACCGAAGTCAGCCGCCGCGCAGAGCCGAAACTTCGTACTTTGCCCGGGCGGGGCCTATGACCGGTCACCCTGCGGCACCGGGTGTTCGGCCAAGCTGGCCTGTCTGGCGGCGGACGGCAAGTTGGCGGAAGGCGCTGTCTGGCGACAGGAAAGTGTGATCGGCAGCAGCTATGACTGTAGCTATGCGGCTCATCCGTCGGGTGGCATTGTGGCCACCGTTCAGGGGCAGGCTTTCGTGACGTCCGAAGCCACCTTGATTTTCAACACCGCCGATCCGTTTCGGGGTGGCATTTGCGCCGATTAACGCGAATGCTGAAGCCGGGCTGTCACACAAGGCGCCGCCCATTGGAGGTTTGGAATGACAAACAAGCCCATCGATATTGTCGTTATCGGTGCGGGGATCATCGGGGTCAGCACGGCGCTTGAACTTCAGGCGCGGGGCCGCACCCCATTGCTGATCGACCGGAAAGGCATCGCTGCCGAGACGTCGCGCGGCAATGCTGGCGCCTTCGCGTTTTCCGAGGTCGAGCCTCTCGCCACGCCGGGCATCATGCGGCGTGCGCCAATGTGGCTGCTGGATCCGCTGGGGCCATTGTCTATCCCACCGGCTTACGCGTTGAAGATTGCGCCCTGGATGTTGAAATTCTGGCGCGCCAGCTGGGCGGATCGATATGATCAGGCAGTGACGGCGCAAACCAGCCTGATGCACCATTGCAAAGCGGCTTTCGAACGGCAGCTTTCCCGTTTCGGGGACGCGAACATGGTCCGCCGCGACGGGCAATTGGAGCTTTACGAAGGTACGCGGGCTTTTGAACAGGCAAAGCCCAAATGGCAGCGCCGTGCTGATCTTGGCATTGACATTACACTGCTGACCGATCCCGATGCCATCGCAGACATTCAACCAGGCCTGAGCCGGACGTTCACCCATGCCGGTTTCACGCCCGGCTGGTTTAACACCACCGATCCCCAGAAATGGACCGAGTCGCTGGCCCGTCAATACACCGACCGCGGCGGCCTGTTCGAAACGGTCGAGGTTCGCGATCTGACGCCCCGTTCCGATCACATGGAGATCAAGACGAACCAAGGTGTTCTGCTGGCCAAGCAAGTGGTCATTTGCGCTGGCGCATGGTCACACCGGCTGGCCAAAAAGATCGGCGATTCCATCCCGCTTGAAACTGAACGCGGATACAATACGACATTCGCGCATAGCTCTGTTGACCTGAAAACCCATCTGACCTTTGCCCAACATGGCTTCGTCATGTCCAAGATCGGGGGCGGTTTGCGCATCGGGGGCGCGGTCGAACTTGGTGGGCTGGACTTGCCCCCCAACTATCGCCGCGCCGAGATTCTGGTGCAGAAAGCAAAGTCATTCATGCCCGATCTGGACGTGTCGGACGGGACGCAATGGATGGGGTATCGGCCCTCGCTGCCTGACAGCCTGCCGGTCATCAGCCCGTCAAGCGCCGGTTATCGCGTGATCTATGCTTTCGGACATGGGCATCTGGGTCTGACCCAATCGGCTGGCACAGCGGAGCTGGTCGCAGACTTGGCCGGGGGCTCTGAACCATCGGTCGATCTTGCACCATTTTCCGCCACGCGGTTCTGATCTATTGGCCCCGAAGCGGCTACTGATCTTGCCGCACGATGTTGGTGACAAGGACGTCATGAACCACTTCGCCCAATATGCTGGTTGCCACTTCGCGCAACGCACGGCGCAGATGGGTCAGACGACTTGTCTGCGTAAACACACCATCAAAGCCACCAGTATTCGCGTGGTTGAACATGACCTGCAAAAATTCGTCACGCAGCTTCGGCTCGCGCTGATAAACAGCTTCACGATTGCCCGTCGAAACCTCAAGGCTAAGCGACAAAACGACAAGCGCTGACACCTTTTCATCCGACACAATCGGGATGACGAACTGGTTGTTTATTTTAACAAATTCACTGTCTACATCCACATGGGCGGTGGCATCAGTCTTGGTGTGACCGTCATCTGCACCACTGACATCTCCGCACGGGTTTGACATCTCTGGTGCTGGTGAAGGCTTCAGGAAATACCCGGCACCCCCGCCCGCCGCCAACCCGATCAAAGCCAGCAATATCGGAAAGATTTTTCCCATGTCGCCCCCTTAGAATGGCAGGATTATATCCGTGACCTGCTGGCCGTACCGAGGTTGCTGAACATCACTTATCTGGCCGCGCCCGCCATAGGAAATCCGCGCTGACGCAATCTTGTCATACGAGATTTCGTTCTGGCGCGAGATATCTTCGGGCCGCACGAACCCTGTGACCAGAAGTTCGCGCAGTTCGAAATTAACACGCACTTCTTGCGTGCCCTGAATTTTCAGGACACCGTTGGGAAGGGTGCCAATCACCGTCGCAGCAACACGCAGCTCAAGTTTCTCGTTCCGCTTCACAGACCCGTTCCCGTTAGACGCGCTGCTCGACGACAGCGACACCGCGTTCCCCATTGATGCGCCGTCGGGCAAGTCTTTGTTGATGGATTGCGGCAAGCCGAAGAAGTTGGGCACTCCCATTTCCTCGGAACCGGAACGTGCCCGCTTTGAACTGTTTGAAAGCTCGGCACGATCGTCAATCTTGATGACAACCGTCAGAATATCACCGGCCTGCTGCGCCCGCCGGTCGCCCAACAAGGACTGGCGCCCACCGCTCCACAATGACGCTCGCACCGGCGAACTTTTCGCGGGGGCCGTGCGCGGCAGGGCCGTGGCGCTCATCGCAACATGTTCCGCACTCATTTCCACCGGGTTTAATTCCGGTGCCTTTCCGACATTCTTCATACGCGTGCATGCGGAAACAACGACCAGGGAGAGCAATAAGATAATGACGGGACGCATGGAGTATCCTTCGGGTTCAATTGCGTGTGTGAGAGACAGACACCGTTCCATCCGCCAGAACGGATCCGGTGACAGTCGTGCGGGACGACAGGTTCAGGATGCGGACGTGGTCGCCGACACCCGCCCGGCCAAGGCTGCGGCCTTCGGCCAGGATGGTCAGCGGACCCGAGACATAGGCCAAGGTCACGATCTGATTGCGTTCGACCAGCGCAGGGGGGCCAATATCGTTCACCATGACGGGGCGGCCGGAATACAGCACCACGCGGGCCTCCTGCCCGACCACGTCCTCGATGAACTGAAAGCCGCCGGGCAAGTCGGAGGGCACGAGTTTCAAATCCTGTGCGGTGATGACCACATTGGCGCGAATGTTGCGCGTGGTGACCACGGTATCGCCACGGGCAAAACCGGCTGAGACAAGCACAAGAACCAGACCAACAAGCACCTGCATCACCGCACCTGTGTCGTTGCCGCCAACATCTGGTCGGCGGCGGTAATCACCTTGGAATTCAGCTCGTAACCTCGCTGGGCTTCGATCAGTTCGGTGATTTCGCGAACGGCATCGACGGAACTGTTTTCCAGATAACCCTGACGCAGCGTGCCGCGACCATCTTCGCCAGGCGCGCCAACAAAGGCAGGGCCAGAGGCGGGTGTTTCACGAAACAGGTTCGACCCAATCGCCTCAAGCCCCTTTTCATTGGTAAACCCGGCAAGTGTAAAGGCGCCCAGCAGCTCGGGTTCGACGGCGTCTTCGAAATAGGCATAAACCTCGCCATCTGCGTTGATCGAGATGGATCTGGCATCGCTTGGAACGGTGATCTCAGGCGCAACGGCATAGCCATCCGAGGTCACGATCAGGCCGTCCCCGGACAGTTTCAAACCGCCATCGCGGGTATATCCGGATCCGCCCGAGGGCAAGGTCACTTCGAAATAACCTTTGCCTTCAATCGCGATATCAAGATTGCCGTTGGTTTGCGACAATGTGCCCTGCTGCACGAGCATTGATACCGATGTCGGGCGCACCCCCAGACCAAGCTGGATCCCCGTGGGCAACGCGGTGCCATCCGCCGCGTTGATCGTACCGGCGCGGGCCATCTGCTGATAATGCAGATCAGCAAATTCGGCGCGCCGGGCGTTGTATCCGGTGGTGGACATATTGGCGAGGTTGTTCGATATCGTCTCGACCCGCATTTGCTGTGCCAGCATACCCGTGGCTGCGATGTTCAATGCACGCATGGTAAATCCCCTTATCCGGCGACCGTTTTCAGGACAGAGCGAATGCGCTCATCCTCTTTTTCAAGAAACTTCTGCCCCAGCTCATAGCTGCGCTGGACCTCGATCATCCGGGCCACCTCGGAGATCGGATCGACATTCGACCCCTCCACGTAACCTTGCAAAATGGCAGCGCCCTCCAATACAGGTTCGGTCCCGCCCGGTGCCTCAAACCGGACACCATCGCGGTGCAGAAGGTCGTTCGGGTCAGCGGGGGCATACAGCCCGATCTGCGCCACGGCCCGGCCATCAATCGACAATGTGCCGTCGGCGGCCACCGACACCGCCTGCGCGTCTGGTGGGACAAAGACCGGCGCCCCGCCCCCGTCCAGCAGGCGATGCCCATCGGGCGTGGATAACTCACCTTCCGCCGATGGGGTGAAAGACCCCGCGCGCGTCAAAAACTGCCCTTCGGGTCCGTCGAGCAGAAAGAAACCCGCGCCCTCGATTGCAAAATCAAATGTGCCACCGGTCTGGGTCAGCGCGCCCTGTTGCAAATCAATCGCGCGGGCATTGGCTGTGGCCATGGACAGCGACGGATCACCCGGTGCCAGCGGGTGGACATATTCCGAGAACACCACACCTTCGCGTCGAAACCCTGTCGTTGAAGCGTTGGCGATGTTGTTCGCAACACTTTGCATTTCACGCATCAAACCGGATTGGCGGGTCAGCGAGGTATATCCGATATTGTCCATGCCTATCCCCCTGCGATCAGCGGGATCACCCGCAACTGAAAAAATCCGACAAGGGTTTCAGTCATGAACCCCATGCTGGCCCAGAACACGACAAGGATCGCGATCAGTTTCGGAACAAAGGTCAGTGTCATTTCCTGGATCGACGTCAGCGCCTGAAACAGGCCGACGATCAGACCTGACAGCAGCGCCACGGTCAGGATCGGCAGCGAGATCATCACCGCGATCCAGAGACCCGCCCGCAATGTGTCGTAGAAGACCATTTCCTCCATCATCAGATCGGCATCCTCAGAATTTCCTGATAGGCTTCGACGACCTTGTCCCGCACCGTTACAGCGGTTTCGACGGCCAGTTCGGTCTGCGCCAAGGCCTGCACAAGCGCGTGCGGGTCGGCATTGCCCGACAAGGCGGCCATCGCGGTCTTCTCGCCTTGCTGGACGGTTTCGGCAAAGCTGGTGGCGACGGTCGAGAATGGGTTCGCGCTTTGTTCATTTTGCGGCGCTGGCGTCGCGGCCTGACGGGACGCGGCGTATTGCTGGGCGGCAAGGGTTGATCTGATATCCATGGCGCAAATTCCTATCGGCGAAGAAGGTCAAGCAGGCCGCGCGACATCTGCCGGGCCTGATCGAACATCTTTAGGTTGGCTTCGTAACTGCGTTGTGCTTCGCGGGCGTCCGCGATCTCGATCACCAGATCAACATTTGATCCTTGATAGTGACCCGTTTCGTCCGCCATTGGGTGAGCAGGGTCATAGATTGCGGGCAAAGCGGTTTGATCCAGCGTCACACGCCCCGACCGCACCGCACCGGTGGACTGCCCACCGTCCATCACCGCTTCGAAACTGGCCAGCTTGCGGCGGTATCCGGGCGTATCAGCATTGGCGATGTTCTCCGACACATGACGCAGGCGGTTGGCCTGGCTTTGCATACCGGATGCGGCGGCGGCGACTGAAGATTTCAGATCATTCATGTTGCGTCACCTCACCTGCGGCCCAGCGCTGTGCGCATGATGCCCAGCGAGGTTTTATAGACGGTCAAAGCAAGATCATGGTCACGCTTTGCTTCGGCGGCCGCCATCATCTCGGTCTCTAACGCGACCGAGTTGCCGTTGGGCGACATCGCCCCTGCACGATGAACTGTCTGCTGATCCGGAGCTGTCTGCCCTGCTGATCCGTTCAGGTGGCTGGCACGCGTGGCTTGCATCGCCACGCGATTGTCGTCACGAAATGTGTCCGCAAATGACGCGATGTCCTTTGCGCGATAACCGGGTGTATCAGCATTCGCGACGTTCTGCGCGATGACAGATTGCCGGGCGGCAGCGTGTTGTGCCAGCCCCACGGCTTTGGTCAGGATATCCATTTTTTCAAACATCGGGGCTTCTCCCTCGATTGGCTTCAACCAAGGCTTAACCCTGATTCCTTTAAAAACAGTTTCAGCAATTGATTGGAGATACAGCGTGACCCAGATCGGATTTGAACAATTGGCCGCCGAAGTCTTGTCTGTTCGCACCGTCTGCGATGTCGGGCGTATCGTTGAGATTGGCCGGGGAACTGTGCGGGTGCGCGGTTTATCATCGGTCGCGGCACAAGCCGACCTTGTCGATATTCGCCCCAGAGCCGGGCGCCCGCGCATGGGTGAGATCCTGAATCTAAGCGCCGATACCGTGACGATCCTACCGGACGGAGATGTCGAGGGGCTGCAAATCGGCGATCAGGTCATTCTACAAGGACGTGCCGAGATCGCACCCGAAGATAGCTGGATCGGACGGGTCATCGATCCGATGGGGCAGGCCATGGATGGGCGGCCGATTCTGCGGGGCACCCAAGCCGCACCGCTACGCGGACAGCCCGCAAACCCGACCGAGCGGCGCGCTTTGGGTGGACGGTTGGAAACCGGACTGGCGGCCTTCAACACTTTCCTGCCCATCGTCCGTGGGCAGCGGATCGGCTTGTTCGCCGGGTCAGGTGTCGGAAAGTCCACGTTGCTGGCAAAGCTTGCGCGTGGTGTGCAGGCCGATGTTGTTGTGATCGCGCTGATTGGTGAACGCGGGCGCGAAGTGAAGGAGTTTGTCGATCGTGTATTGGGCGCCGAAGGAATGAAGCGTGCAGTCGTGGTCGCAGCCACGTCAGATCAGTCGCCCATGGTTCGGCGTCGTTGCGGGTGGGCTGCGATGACTGTCGCCGAACACTTCCGTGATCAAGGTCTGCATGTCTTGCTTCTGGCTGACAGCATCACCCGCTACGCCGAAGCGCATCGCGAAATTGCACTTGCGGCAGGCGAAGGCGGAAATCTGCGGGGCTTCCCCCCATCGACCGCTCAGCAAATCACAACGCTGTGCGAGCGGGCAGGACCGGGCGCCGGCACGGCCGGCGACATCACGGCCGTTTTTTCCGTTCTTGTGGCCGGGTCGGATATGGAGGAGCCGGTTGCCGACATTCTGCGCGGTGTGCTGGACGGGCATGTTGTGCTGGATCGCAACATTGCCGAACGGGGCCGTTTTCCTGCAATCGATTTGCTGCGCTCGGTATCGCGGGCGCTGCCCGAGGCCGCGACGGATGAAGAAAACGCCTTGATCTCGCAGGGGCGCAAACTGCTTGGACACTACAGCAAGTCGGAAATGATGATCCAGTCCGGCCTCTACACAGCCGGGTCTGACCCCGCCCTGGATCAAGCGATCGCGGCTTGGCCCGACCTTGATGCCTTTCTGACCCAGGCTGAAGTAAAAGACAGCGCCGCCAGTTTCCAGCGCCTTGCAGCTTGTATGGCGCACTAACTGGCCAAATCCGCGCGAAACGCTAACCTGCCTGCAACAGGCTGAGCGCAATCGCGCCGCTGGACATTGACGCCGTGCCCGAAGCGATTTGTGATCGCACGAGGAACAGCCGGTTCAGTTCATCCACTTTATCCTGATCCGCAAACTGATCGACCATTCTGCCGCCCAAATACTGATCGGCTTTGTCGCGAAAGGTTTCAAGCTGTTGGTCGATATCGAGGGCCCCGAAGGTGCTGGGCAAGCCAAAGGCCGTTTGAAACACTTCGCGCAGCGGGGGGTTGCCCATAATCTTGAACCATTTCGTATCATCCGAACCGGATCCACCCACAATATCAGACAGTTGATGATCCAGTGTCATCGCCAGCCGCATGTTGGCATCTTGCTCACCCACTGCGATTTCAAACTGCTTCTGCCGATAGGCATCGGCGATCCTGAACCCGAAATCCGAGATCTGCGTGCGCGGGATGTCATAGTCGCCAAATCCGAAATCCTTGGCAAATTCCAGATATCGTTTGTCGGACAGCTTATTGGCCAGATCGCCCGCGTCCAGCGTTCCGTCATCCAACACCTTCTTCACGAAATACGTGCTGTTGATATCGTCACCCAACCCATAGGCACCCAAAGCGACGCGCAATAGGCGGCGATCCCCGATCAGATCATCGCTGGTCTGGACCGAGTCGATCTTCTTTTCGAAATACCCTGTGTCCCGCTGAATTTCGGGCGAGGCGTTAAATGCGGCCTGTTGGGCAGCCTGTGTGCGTTGAAGGAAAGCCCAGCCCGCCGCGCCGCCCATGGGAATAACGGGCCGATAGCTCATGAAAGGCGCGCGCCAAGCAGACGTTCCTCGCGCGGCAACAATGCCCTTAGTTGCTTCAGCGCAAGGTAGTGCTGATCTTCAAGCACGGCTGAGGTGGCCAAGGATAGAAGGTCGCGGCTATCCACGTCTGTCAACACTTGGCTCAACTGTTCGATCCCGCGCAAAAGTTGCAGGCGCGCATCCTCCTTGGCGACATCCCCCGACAGAACGAGCTGCGCAATGTAACATACCCTGCGAACCGGCGTATTGGCCTCTTGGGGGTGAATCGCGTCCCGCAGACGCAGGATGTTGGCATCAGGTGTCACGATGGACAGGCGTGACCGGCGATCACCATTCTCGATCACCGCGCCATTGATCAAAACACGCTCTTTCGGACTGAGTTTCAGAACAAGGCCACTCACGATGCGCCTCCGGTCTGGCGCAATCCCCGCATTATGGCTGTGTTGATATCGACAAGGACGGAAACATCCTCGCCCTCGGACAGGACTTTTCGGCTGTGATCCGCCGTAAATTCAGACAGGAAAAAAATGCGCGCTCGCAATTCATTGGGCAGTGCATTGCCATCATCGGCGACATCGGCGGCAAGCAAAGTCCACAGACGGCGGTTTTCGTGAAGGGCGGCGGCCAGATCGGCGAACCCGGTGGTCTGCGCCCGGTCCAGCTGATGTGTGACCTTCGCGAAAGCGTCATATTCGGTTCCGCGGGATGTCCGCAAAGGTGCGCGGGAGGATGTGCTATAGGCCTTTTTGGCCAAGGTAACTGCGTTCACGGGGATTTCCTTCCAGTGACGGGGAACTTACGATGGATGGGTGAGGACGCCGTTTTGGCGCCCTCGTGCCAGATTAGCGGAACAGAGACAGGATGTTCTGCGGCGCCTGGTTGGCAATCGACAACGCCTGCGTGCCAAGCTGTTGCTGAACCTGAAGCGCCTGCAGCCGTGCCGAAGCGGCTTCCATGTCAGCATCAACCATCGCACCGATGCCGGCTTTCAGCGAATCCGACAGCTTGCCCACGAAGTTGGATTGAATTTCGATCCGACCTTCGACCGACCCAAAGGCGGCAGAGGCGTCAATCGACGTCTGGATCATGTTCTCAATCGCACCAAGGGCTGCGTCGGCGCCGCCACCGGTCGACACATCCATTGTCGCCAATCCTGAAAGGCCACCCGAACCGCGCGATGCGCTGAACGAGAAGGCAGCATCAGCATTGGTTTCGTTCGTGATCACCAGCTGCGCCGCATTGGTGTCGATGTCCATGCTGAAGCTGTTCCCATCAAGCCCCTGTGCGACCATCGCGTTCTTCATGCCTGCAACAACGGATTCCGCCGTGTCACCTTCTTTGATGACATAGTTCCCCTGCACGGTTCCGATGGTCAGCGACAGCTGATCGCCAACGACCAGACCGGTGTTTACCGTTGTGTCCACACCAGCCGCATCCGGCATCACCGCCGCAGTGGCCGTCGCACCGCCAGAGGCATCAAGGAACGCAAACGTATCCAGCGTGATCGAATCGTTGGTGCCGCCATCATTGGCGTCGATCACACCGGCAGTGCCCGTGTCAGTACCAACCGAAGCGGCCCCGGCGGCCAGCGCCGTGCCAGCTGTCAGCGACAGGTTTTGTGCATCTACGCCGATCGAACTTGTGACAATCGACCCGTCGGCCTTGCGGTCGAGCGACGACAAGACATCGACGCCGGTATTGCCATTGGCATTGGTCCCGGTCTGCGAACCATCGACAAGATTCAGACCATTGAACTGCGCTGCACCAACAACGGATGTGATCTGGTTGCGCAGCGCAACGATGTCAGTTTGGATCTTGCCGCGATCAACATTGTCTTCCTGTGCGGCCACGATCTTGGATTTGATTTCCGTTAGCAGGTCGGTCACCGTCTCCGACGCCTGCCGCGCGACCGCTACCGTGCTTTCACCAAGCGACAGGCTGTCTGAAATACCCTTGAAACCTTTGACATCAGCCTCCATCACCTTAGAGATCGCCCAGACAGCCGCATTGTCCTTGGCGGACCCGATGGCCTTGCCGGTCGAGATTTCCGCCTGCGTGCTGGCAAGATTCGAGTTGATTGATTTCAGTGTCTGAAGTGCGACCATCGCACTGTTATTGGTCAGAATACTGGACATTCGATATTTCCTTTAGTCATTGGCGCTTTGCGCCAGATTTCGTAACCGCCACCAAAGGCGGATCGGCAAGTCTTTCTGACCTTTGCGTTGCCATCTGCACGGCACGCGCCACCCCTTGGGATGCAGATCGAAAATGGCCCGGATGATCTAAAGGAAGTCTGAATCCAACCGGCCCGCTTGCCTTCAATTTGAGACAATTCTTTTCTGGTCAGGCTTTTCGTTCAAGCCGTGACCCCCGTTTCGACAGATCCCGCGCCCGCCCTTCCGGCGTATAGGTGCGCAGTTCTGATTGACCTGATATCAATGCTTCCAGCCGCTGCCTGGCGGCCCGAATTCCCTTGGCAGACGCCGCCAGCAACTGTTGATTCTGATCGGCCTGCTGACGCAGTTTTTCAAGCGCCAGCGGCGGTTCTTCCGGTGTTCTCAAACGGCTCAGCAGATGCTCTTTCTCAGGGGCGAACACGGCCAGTTTGTCGATATCACCCGCAAGAATCGCGGCCCGCTCTCGCTTCAGCAGATCTTCGATAGCGCGGATTGCTTTCAAAGGATTAGTGTCCGCCATGATCTCGCTCCTTCAGTGCCTCGAACAGGGATTGAGCCAATCCAATTCCGCCCGACTTCACCATTTCCTCGGCTTGCGCCTGGCGCAGGAACGACGCGAACTGATCTTCGCCCGCACCACCTCCGAAACCGTCCGGGGTTTTGCCGACTCCTGCGGATTTCAGCATCTCAGACAGAAAACTGGCTTCCAGCTTGCGTGCGACATCCATCAGGCGGGCATCATTCCGCCCGGTGGACTCAGCACGTAACGGTGCGCCCGCCAACTGGGTGGGTCCAACTGAATCCATGTTCCTCTCCTTTTGATGACAATTTTCCTGGTTATCGCAGCAAGCGGTAAAGAACTGGTAACTTGCGGCTGCCATGATCATCGCATCGGAGTCAGAACACCCGGATCATGACATGCAGATCATCCCTACCATTTCGACAAATGGTCCCGTCGACAGCGATCTTCGGCAAACGCCCAAACTGGCGAAACGGCCGGCGACGCCGGGTATGGATATGCACACAAGCGTGTCCTTCTCTCTGGGTGGCGACATGTCGGTATCGTGGGCGGAAACAGACTCTTCCGCGTCGCCCCCGGCTGTTTCCATTCGCGCGCATGTAGATACACCAAGGCGACAAGAAGACCCGGAAATCAGGATTCAGACAGAAACCAACGACCTCAAGATCGAAGCGCCAGAAGGGCAGGAAGGTACTGGCCTGCCGACGCCCGACCTTCCAACGCTTGCTGCATCCTATTCCGATCCAACCGGCACGACTTCGGAGTCGGGCGAAGTCAACAAGCAGGTTACACACGAGACTTCAGGATCTGTCGAGGGCGTGGCGCTGAATACCGGTGCAATGCATCGACCGCCGCCGGGAACGATGACCTCGTTGGTGGAGCTGGGCAGCTTGTCAACGATGCAATCTCCCACTCCAACACTGACAACTGACCCTCTACAGGTGACATCCCAACCAAGGGACATTCAACAATTAAGCCATACGGCGCCGGTCACGGATCGTTCGTCTGCACCTATGGGCACCCCCTCTTCACCTCCGCCCCAACCTCCGCATCCAATTGAAAACAAGCCTTCTTTTATGACTCCGGCCGCTCAAACGACGCTGACACCCCCCGTCACTGCCAATCCAGAAATTCGCGATCCTGCGCCGACACCGTTGGTCCATGCTTCCACTGGATTGCCCGAACCAAAGGCGGTCACAGCGACACCAAACGTAACCATGGACGGCCGTTTGAGGTCGGCCCCTCACGCACAAGTGTTGGATGATCCGGCGCAGCCAACAGGATCAGAGCAACGGTCACTGGATGGATCGACAAATGGCGGAGCCAAAACCTCGCATCCGCAATCGACACCGATGCTGTCGTTAACTGCGACACCAGCTTCGGTTGGGTCTCCAAATCCAACCATAGCGGCAGTGCATCCTGTGGATGACACGTTCACAACTGCCGAGACGTTTGTGGCGTCAGATGAACCTCTGCCAGAAATGACCGCGCCCCATTTTCGCGATGTGGGCCAGTCAGCTCCGACCGTTCGTGCACCGCCCGAATTGCCACGTCTGATCGCCGCGCAACTGGCTGATGTGGTGCGATCAAACCCTGACAAACCGGTCGAACTGACCCTAAACCCCGAAGAGCTTGGCCGCGTGCGGATGAGTTTTCAGACCGAGGCGGCTTCGCTGAATGTGTTCGTTCAGGTCGAGCGTCCCGAGACGCTGGACCTGATGCGCCGTCACATCGAGCAATTGGCGCAGGATATGCACGAGCTGGGCTATGACGAGGTCAGCTTCTCGTTCCAACAGCAGCAGCAAGACGCCGCTTCGAACGGACAGTCCCTGCCCGCCCCGCAACAGCAAAACCCCCGCGCCGACACCTCGGACCCCCATCTGGGACAGGACGTGGTTCAGATCCAGGTGGGTAACACCACGGGCATCGACATTAGGATATAGAAAGGACAACCGATGGACGTCTCTCCGACCATGCCCGCCGCGTTGACGGCTGGCCCCGCCCAATATTCCGAAGGGACGAAGAACGGCGACGCCGTAATCTCGTCCGATTTCGAGACTTTTCTGAAGATGCTGACCGCGCAGATGGAAAACCAGGATCCCCTCAACCCTATTGAATCATCCGACTACGCTGTGCAGCTGGCCACCTTCTCGGGTGTCGAACAACAGGTGCGGACAAATGATTTGCTGGACGGTCTCGGTACGAAGCTCGGCCTGATGGGGCTGTCCGATATTGCCGGCTGGGTCGGGATGGAAGCACGCGTTGCCGCCCCGGTTCTGTTCGACCAAACACCGGTCACTCTGGTGCCACAGCCGGCAATCGGTGCCGATGAAACCAGACTGGTCGTCAAGAACGCAGCGGGTGATATTGTCGAAAACAAAATTATCCCCACCTCGACCGATCCCATTCAATGGGCGGGCGTGGACCAATCAGGCAATCCCTTCCCGCGCGGCGTCTATTCGTTTGATCTGGTCAGCTCTGGTAACGGTGTTCACCTTTCCACCGAACCGGTGCAGGCGTTTAGCAAGATCACCGAAAGCCAGAATGCCGATGGCAAACTTTGGCTGATCCTTGAATCCGGGCAAAGGGTGCAGGCGGATTCGGTGTCGGCGATACGCGAACCCTGATTGATACGGTTGCCCTTGATCCCCCGCCGCCCTAACTTGTCTTCGGTGTAAACAGGTGGCGCTGGAATGGACGAGAATCTGACACGGTCAAAACGGGATCATCTGAGGCGTATCTGGTCAGATGCATCCGTGATCCCTGACAGCGCGGATTGGTCTTTGCTGACGGGCGGGCGCACCAATTTGATCTGGCGTGTCGATATGCCTGACGGGTCGTCCCTGGTGTGTAAACTGTTTCGTCCGAACACCGCGACACCGCTTTTCGCCAACGATGGCACCCGCGAGGCGCTGGCGTTGCGCGCCCTTGCCGGGTCATACATTGCACCAGAGCTGGTGGCCTTTCAGGACAGCACCTTTGGCGAAACCGTAATCTATCGACACATTGACGGCCTGCCATGGGGTGGCGATGTGGTGACTGTTGCGCGGGTGATGGCACGGCTTCACGCGCGCGGCTTGCCCGAGGGATTGCCGGAACAGACCGTCACACCAAATTCCTTGATCGCCGATGGTCATAACATGGCGCCTTCGGGCCTGATCTTACCGCCGACCCTTCCCCAAAGCCTGCCTGATGCGCGCCGTGCGTTTCTGCATGGCGACATCGTTCCCGGAAATCTGCTGGACACTTCGGATGGGTTGCAGCTGATCGATTGGCAATGCCCCTCCATTGGCGACCCCAGTGCCGATATCGCGATTTTTCTATCTCCGGCCATGCAGGTGCTCTATGGCCACCGCGCCCTAAGCAGCACCGAAATCGACCTTTTTCTGTCGGCATACCAAGTGGAGAGCGGCGACTCCCAGACTGTCGCACGCTATCGCGCCCTCGCCCCGCTGTATCACTGGCGCATGGCGACGTATTGCCTTTGGAAAAGCACGCGGGGTGATCGGGATTATGCCCGCGTCGCCACACTTGAGCTGGACGCGCTAGAGCAGGCTTGAAACCCACACGGCAACAAGGGCCAATCCGCCCCCAAGTGTCACGTATCCCATCGCCCGGACCGGACGCGCCTTGTCGGTTTCCGGCGGTGGCGTCGATTGTCGGATCAGGGCCGCTTCGGCCAGCTCTGGAAGACGCGGTCCAAACCGGGCCAGAACCCGCACGGTATGGGCCAGATCGCTCAACAATGCCTTGGGGCCAATCGAGTTGGCGATATAGCTTTCCACCACCGGCTTTGCGACCTGCCAGATATTGATATTCGGGTTCAACGACCGGGCCACCCCTTCGACGACAACCATCGTGCGTTGCAGCAGGATCAGCTCGGTGCGGGTTTCCATCCCGAATTTCTCGGTCACTTCAAACAGGTAGGACAGAAGCCGCCCCATCGAAATCTGCGTGGCATCCATACCGAAGATCGGTTCACCCACGGCGCGCAGGGCGCGGGCAAACTCTTCGACATTGCGGTCGGCAGGCACATAACCGGCCTCGAAATGCACCTCGGCCACCCGGCGATAGTCACGGTTGATGAAACCATACAGGATCTCGGCATAGACACGGCGGGTGTATTCGTCGATCCGCCCCATGATGCCAAAATCAATGGCGATGATGTCGCCGTTTGCCGCAAATTTCAGGTTGCCCTGATGCATGTCGCCGTGGAAAAGCCCATCGCGCAACGCGTGGGACAGGAACAATTGCAGCACGCGTTCGCCCAGCGCATCCATATCCAGCCCCGAGGCACGGATCGCCGGCAGGTCGTTTGCGGGTATCCCCTCGCCCCACCCCAAAGTCATGACGGTTCGTGCGGACAGGCCCCAGTTGACCTTGGGCACGACAAACCCGGCATCATGGGCGGTGTTTTCAGCAAACTCGCTGGCCGAGGCGCTTTCCAGCCGCAGGTCCAGTTCGCCCATCACCACGCCCTCGAAATGTTCGACGACGTCGGCGGGGCGCAGTCGGCGGGTCGAGGGCAACAGGAACTCGATCACGGCGGCCGAGAAATGGAAAGCGTCAATATCGGTGCGGAAGGCGCGTTCGATATGTGGGCGCAGAACCTTGACCGCGACCTCTTCCCCCGTGGCAGCGATGCGGGCCCGGTGCACCTGCGCAATTGACGCGGCGGCGACAGGTTCTGAAAATTCGGAAAACACATCGTCGATCTTGATGCCCAGTTCCTTCTCGATCATCTGCCGGGCCACGGCAGACGGGAACGGGGGCAGCTTGTCTTGAAGATACTGCAACTGATCGGAAAGCTCGGCGCCGACCACATCCGGGCGCGTCGACAGGATCTGGCCGAACTTGATATAGGCGGGGCCAAGCGCGGTGATTGCGCGGGTCAAAGGCGGCAAGGATGTGTCGCCCTTTTTACCCAGCCACGCGAACGGAAAGCCCACGATCCGGGCAGCCATGCGGATCATCGGCGGCGCGTTCATGGCGTCCAGCACGACCCCCATCGCGCCCGTCCGCTGAAAGGTCGCACCAGTGCGGATCAACCGCCAGATGTTGTGAGGTCCGCGCATCCTAGATTTTCCACCCCGAATGCAGCGCGGCGATGCCCATCGACAGGTTGCGGTATTTCACATTCTCGAACCCGGCTTGCCGGATCATTTGCGCGAACGTCTCTTGATCAGGGAACTTGCGGATGCTCTCGACCAGGTATTGGTAGCTGTCGGCGTCATTCGCGATCACTTTGCCCATGCGGGGAATGACGTTGAAGGAATAAAGGTCATAGAGCTTCTGCATCCCGTCATTGGGAAGCTGGCTGAACTCCAGCACCATCAGTCGACCGCCGGGTTTCAGCACGCGATAAGCCTCGGACAAGGCATCAGCGATCCGCGTCACGTTGCGAATGCCGAAACTGATCGTGTAGCGGTCAAAGCTGTTGTCTTCGAACGGCAGGGCCATCGCGTCGCCAACGACCCAATCCAGCCGATCTGCCTTGTTGGCGGCATCGGCACGTTTGCGACCTTCGACCAGCATTGACTCGGTCATGTCCAGAACAACCGCCGATCCTTCCGGCGCGCGGTCCAGAAAGCGGAATGAGATGTCGCCGGTGCCACCTGCGACGTCCAGAAGCCGCTGACCATTCCGGGGGGCCAGCCAATCCATCATCGCGTCCTTCCAGACCCGGTGAATGCCGACCGACATGACATCATTCATAATGTCATATTTCGACGCGACATTGGTGAAAACGCCATGGACCATCCCGGCCTTGTCATCCTCGGCCACGGTCTTGAACCCGAAATGGGTTGTTTTTGTCTTGGATGTGCTCATCGGGCTTGCCCATTCCTTAAGATTGATCCCTCATATCCCGACGAATACCCACGCACAATGGAGAGGCGCCCGATATGCCCGAATTACCAGAGGTCGAGACGGTTCGTCGCGGCCTGTCCCCCGTGATGGAAGGCGCGCAGATTGTTCGGGCCGATATCCGCCGTGAGGGGTTGCGTTGGCCCTTTCCCGACCGGATGGCGGATCGTCTAACCGGGGCGCGTGTGCAGCGTTTGGGACGTCGGTCGAAATACCTGCTGGCCGATCTGGATACGGGCGAGACCTTGATCACCCATCTGGGTATGTCGGGGCGGCTGCTGATCTCGGGCCACCCGCTGGGTAAGTTTCATCACGACCATCCAGCGCCCGAAAAACACGATCACGTTGTGCTGGACATGGGTAATGGCGCGCGAGTGACCTTCAACGACCCACGACGCTTTGGCGCGATGGACCTGTGCGAAACATCCGGGCTTGAGGGCCACAAGCTCATCCGTGTGTTGGGTCCAGAACCGTTGGGCAATGCGTTTGATGAACGCTATCTGGTTGACGCCCTCAAGCACAGGAACTCCCCCATCAAAACCGCACTTCTGGATCAGGGAATCATCGCCGGGCTTGGCAATATATACGTCTGCGAAGTGTTGTTTCGGGCGGGCATACACCCGGCGCGCAAAGCGTCACGGCTGTCTTCTGCCCGGATTTCCCGGCTCGTTCCGGTCATCCGCGATGTGCTTGGTGAGGCGATTGAAAGTGGCGGGTCGTCGTTGAACGATTACCGGCAGGCAGACGGCGAACTGGGCTATTTCCAACACAATTTCCGGGTTTATGGACGCGAGGGCCAACCATGCGTGACGCAGGGTTGTGCTGGAAAAATACGGCGAATCACGCAATCCGGGCGTTCAACATTCTATTGTGCGCAATGCCAAAGATAACTTGATCACTGGGGCGGGCACCCTTACGACTCCGCTTCGACCACCACGGACAATGGCAGGGGAACCATGGCCTATAAAAATATTATCGTTGAGATCGAAGATCACATCTGTCTGATCAAGCTCAACCGACCCGATGCACTGAACGCGCTGAATCTTGACCTGCTGGGCGAACTTGGTGACGCCTTGGCGGACGCTCAGAAGAATGACAAGGCACGATGCATCGTGATCACCGGATCCGAAAAAGCCTTCGCCGCCGGGGCAGACATCAAGATGATGGCCGAGAAAAGCTTCGTCGATGTCTTTGCCGGTGACCTGTTTACACCAGAAGAAGACGCGATCATGCGCATTCGCAAGCCGATCATTGCAGCCGTATCCGGCTATGCGCTGGGCGGTGGCTGCGAGCTGGCCATGATGTGTGATTTTATCATTGCGGCCGACACTGCCAAGTTTGGCCAACCCGAGGTGAACCTTGGTGTGATGGCTGGCATGGGCGGTAGCCAGCGCCTGACCAAGCTGGTCGGTCGCGCCAAGTCCATGGACATGAACCTGACCGGCCGTTTCATGGACGCGGAAGAGGCAGAGCGTTCGGGGCTGGTCAGCCGCGTCGTACCCGCCAAGAAGCTGATGGACGAAGCCATGGCCGCGGCGGCCAAGATCTCTGAAAAGTCGATGATCACGGTTATGGCGATCAAGGAATCGGTGAACCGTGCCGAGCAACTGCCGCTGACCGAAGGCATCCTGTTTGAACGCCGCCTGTTCCATTCGCTCTTTGCGACCGAGGACCAGAAAGAAGGCATGGCGGCCTTTACCGAGAAGCGCGAACCGCAGTTCCGCGACAGGTAACACTTTTTATGGGTTCCCTTTGCGGAGGTTTTTCCGTAAAGGGTGCCGTCATACATGCGCGTGAGGCCCGCTTTGGCCAGAATCACCGGTTCTGAACCCGGTCGGGTGCTGGCGCGCAGCTATTGAAACGTAAACCACACCCGATGAAGGGAACAGACACATGGCAAATTCGCCCCAGTCCAAAAAACGCGCTCGCCAGAGCGAAGCCCGTTTCGCTGTAAACAAAGCCCGCCGTTCGCGCATCCGCACCTTCCTGCGCAAAGTCGAAGAAGCAATCGAATCCGGCGACAAAGAAGCTGCGTCGGCAGCTCTGAAAGCCGCACAACCCGAATTGATGCGCGGCGTGACCAAAGGCGTTTATCACAAGAACACCGCAGCCCGGAAAGTGTCTCGCCTGGCCGCACGGGTCAAAGCCCTGGGCTGATCCGATTCTGGTCAGAAGACCGGTTTTGAAAAACAGACGGAGCGTGTCCTCAAAGGCACGCTCCGTTCTCGTTTTCGGCGGCAAAAATTGCATTAGTGCAAGCGGCTTGGGATTCGTTTTCGGAAAGGATGAGTCAAGCACGAGTTTCTATTGCGTGATCCATCGGCGGGTTGCTAGTTTGCCTTCAGCGATTCACATCGCCGACTTGGGACTATGATACAATCAAGGGTAAGCCCTTGAAAAATTAGGTTAAAATTTGACCTGAAGATTGAATCGGAGTCTGTCCGGTGCAATCGACGCAAGTTTTTGTTTCCGACTTGGGGGTCGGGATGAGTGCAAGCGTCAATCAGTGTTTGTCGGACCATTTTTGGCCCGGCGCCTAATCCTATTGTTATGTCTCCCTGCCCGAAAGGGTGCCTCTGCAAACGACTCTGGTCTGACGCAGTGTGCATTCTGCGGTTCCGGGCACCTTGGTGAAGCGGCGTACACAGTTGCTGTGAATTGTTAAGCGTTTGCGCGCTTAAAGGGTCGAAAGTTGGGTAACAAAGGCTGCCAATGAACAGCCTGTTTAAGAAACCGGGTCGAGGTGACATGACGAACGAAGAATGGGGTCTTGTTCGAAACAAGCTGCAGAAGGCAGTCGGGCAGAACAACTATACCAATTGGATTGAACCGCTGGAATTTGCTGATCTGAAGAACGGCGTGGCCACGTTTCTGGTGCCAACCAATTTTATGGGCAATTGGGTAGATCGTAACTTCGGCGACAAAATTCTGCATCAGATGGTGGGGGAAGGCCTGAAGGTCTCGCGACTGGATTTCGAGGTTCCATCACGGACAGCCACGGCAAAACCGGCTTCGACGGTAGACGGCTCCGACTCGGCATCAGATCACGCGAAGTCTACCAAAACAGATCAGGGCGACCTGCCCGGCGCGCCGCTTTATGATCGGTTTACCTTTGACAATTTCGTGGTGGGCAAGCCCAACGAACTGGCCCACGCGGCCGCCCGTCGTGTTGCCGAAGGTGGCCCCGTCACATTCAACCCTCTGTTCCTGTATGGCGGTGTCGGATTGGGCAAGACCCACCTGATGCACGCCATCGCGCACGAGATGACGACCCGCAACCCGGACCTTCGTGTGGTCTATCTTTCCGCCGAGCAATTCATGTATCGCTTCGTGCAGGCTTTGCGCGAAAAGCAGATGATGGATTTCAAACAGCTGTTCCGCTCGGTCGATGTTCTGATGGTGGATGACGTGCAATTCATCGCGGGCAAAGACAGCACGCAAGAGGAATTCTTCCACACATTCAACGCGTTGGTGGACCAGAACAAGCAGATTATCATTTCCGGCGACCGCGCACCCGGCGAGATCAAGGACCTGGAAGACCGTATCAAAAGCCGACTGCAATGCGGCCTTGTAGTGGACCTGCACCCGACCGACTATGAGTTGCGGCTTGGTGTGCTTCAGAACAAGCTCAACGCGTATCGCGAACAGTATAATGGGTTGGTGATCGCAGATGGGGTGCTGGAATTCATCGCCCACCGCATTTCAACCAATGTGCGGGTTCTGGAAGGCGCGTTGATGCGTCTGTTCGCCTTCGCCTCGCTTGTCGGACGCGAAGTGACGTTGGAGCTGGCACAGGATTGCCTGGGCGACATCCTTCGCGCGTCGGATCGCAAGGTGACGGTGGAAGAAATCCAGCGCAAGGTCAGCGAACATTACAACATCCGGCTGTCTGACCTGATCGGCCCCAAACGCGTGCGCACCATCGCCCGTCCGCGTCAGATTGCCATGTATCTGGCCAAGCATATGACATCGCGGTCATTGCCGGAAATCGGCCGCCGGTTCGGCGGACGCGACCACACCACCGTCATGCATGGGGTGAAGCGAATTGACGAACTAAAAAGCGCCGACGACCAGATCGCCGAAGATCTTGAACTTCTGCGCCGTGCGCTTGAGGCCTGAATTGGCACCACAACGGCGGGTTTTGGGGCCTATCCCCTTGACCCGCCCGCGAAAGAATCAGACATTCCCAATAACAAATTGAGCCGGGCGGCGAACGTGATATGTTCCCCGCCCCGGTATCTGTCAGGAGTGGGACATGAAGATCAGTATCGAACGCGGCGCGCTGCTTAAGGCCGTGTCACAGGCGCAATCTGTTGTTGAACGCCGGAACACCATCCCAATCCTTGCCAATGTGCTGATCGAAGCCGAAGGCAACAGCGTGTCGTTCCGCGCCACCGATCTGGACATCGAAGTGGTCGACAAGACCGATGCCATGGTCGAACGCGCCGGGGCCACCACCGTTTCCGCCGTGACACTGCACGAGATTGTGCGCAAGCTGCCGGATGGCGCCTTGGTGCAACTGACCGATGATGGCGCAACGGGTCGCTTGACGGTCGAAGCTGGGCGTTCGAACTTCTCGCTGGCGACGCTGCCGAAAGAAGACTTCCCGGTGATGGCGTCGTCAGAGTATACGGCTAATTTTTCGGCCCCCGCACCGGTTCTGCGCCGACTGTTCGACAAGTCGAAATTTGCGATCTCGACCGAAGAGACGCGGTATTATCTGAACGGTGTCTATATGCATGTCACGGATGCCGAGGGTGGCAAGGTGCTGCGTTGCGTGGCCACCGACGGGCATCGTCTTGCCCGCATCGACGCCGACCTGCCCGCAGGCGCCGAGGGGATGCCCGGCGTCATCGTGCCGCGCAAGACCGTGGGCGAGATGCGTAAGCTGCTGGATGATGACGATGCGACCATCGCCGTGTCGGTGTCGGAAACCAAGATCCGCTTTGCAACGCCTGCGATCACACTGACGTCGAAGGTGATTGACGGCACCTTCCCCGACTACACCCGCGTCATCCCCACGGGCAACACCCGCAAGCTTGAGGTCGACGCGACCGAGTTTGCTCAGGCCGTCGACCGCGTCGCAACCGTGTCCAGCGAACGTTCGCGCGCGGTAAAGCTGCAACTGGACGAGGATCGCCTGATCCTGTCCGTGAACGCACCGGACGCCGGCGCCGCGGAAGAAGAGCTGGCCGTTGCCTATGGGGACGAGCGGCTGGAAATCGGGTTCAACGCCAAATACTTGCTTGAGATCGCCAGCCAGGTGGACCGCGAAAACGCTGTGTTCATGTTTAACTCGTCCGGCGACCCGACCTTGATGCGGGAAGGCAATGACACCAGCGCGGTCTATGTCGTCATGCCGATGCGGGTGTGACCGGAATCAGATCACGATCCCATGCCCCGACCGGGGCTTTGTCCGGTAAGACATTAGGGCGGGGCAAGTGATGCTGGCCTTGCGGGAGCTGACACTCAGCCATTTTCGAAGCCACCGGATTGCACGACTGACGCTTGACGGTCGCCCTGTCGCGATCCACGGCCGTAACGGGGCCGGCAAGACCAACATCCTTGAAGCGATATCTATGCTGTCACCGGGGCGCGGACTGCGGCGCGCGACGGCGGACGAGATGATCCGACGCCCCGAAGGCGTCGGATGGAAGGTCACCGCCACGCTGCAAAGCCTGCACCAGATGCACGAAGTCGAAACATGGGTCGAACAGGGCGGCGCGCGGCAGGTGCGCATTGACGACAAATCCGCCCCCCAGGTCGCTCTGGGTCGGATTGCCCGCATGGTTTGGCTGGTTCCGGTGATGGATCGGCTCTGGGTCGAAGGTGCCGATGGGCGCAGGCGGTTTCTGGACCGGATGACCATGAGCTTTGAGCCGCAACACGCAGTCTCTGTTCTGACCTATGAGAAGGCGATGCGCGAGCGGAACCGCCTTCTGAAAGACGGACAGCGTGACGGCCATTGGTACGATGCGCTGGAAGCGCAGATGGCGCGTGCCGCCGCTGAAATCGTCATGAACCGACGTGAGGCTTTATCGCTGTTGATCACGGCGCAGGCCGAAGCCGAAACCGCCTTTCCCGCTGCAGAATTGTCTCTAATCCAGCCCGATGAGGCCGAACTGCCGGACACAGAGACCGATCTCGCGCGAGCGTTTTCCGACAGCCGCCCCCGTGATCTGCTGGCTGGGCGCACCCTGATCGGCCCGCATCGTACGGATCTGGCCGCCATATATTCCGCGAAAGGTGTCGCCGCGCGGGATTGTTCAACCGGCGAGCAGAAAGCGCTCTTGGTGTCATTGATCCTCGCCAACAGCCGCGCGCTGGCGCGGGATTTTGGCGCACCACCCATCCTGCTGCTGGACGAAGTCGCGGCACATCTTGACGCAGGCCGCCGCGCCGCGCTTTATGACGAGGTTTGCGCGCTGGGGGCACAGGCTTTCATGACGGGCACAGGCCCCGAATTATTTGCAGAACTCGGCCACCGCGCCAGCCATTTTGAAGTCAGCGAAGCCGACGGCAGCTCGCGCATTGATGAGGTGACGATATGAAAACCAACCGCGTGACCCTGATCACCCTAGGCGTGGACAGCATCGAGCGGGCCTGCGCATTCTATCAGGCCATCGGATGGGAGCCGTCAGAGATCCTGCCCGAGGTTGCGTTCTTCGACATGAACGGCATGAAGTTGGGGTTTTTCACGCTCGACGGGCTGGCAAATGAAACCGGACGCCCGAAAGAAGATCTGAAGACCGGGGCGATGACACTGGCGCAGAATTTCACCAGCGAAGCCGAGGTCGACGCCGCCTTTGCCAAAGCGGTCGGTGCAGGGGCGACGGTCGTCACGCAGCCCACCAGAACCAACTGGGGCGGCTATTCCGGTTACATCGCCGATCCCGATGGACATCTGTGGGAATACGCCATGAACCCGTTTTGGGAATTGGATGAGGACGGCCATCTGAAATGACCATAACGCTGGCCGAGCTCGGCTTTTACATCGTCGGCCTATACATCCTGTTCCTGACCCCCGGCCCGGTCTGGGTGGCACTGGTGGCGCGCGTCATGGCTGGCGGGTTTGCGCAGGCCTGGCCCCTGGCGATGGGCGTCGCCATAGGGGACATCTTCTGGTCGGTTCTGGCGGCGCTTGGCATGGGTTGGGTGGCCTCCAGCTTTGGTGGTGCGATGCTGGTCCTGAAGATCGTGGCGGCGCTGTTCTTTATCTGGCTTGGCGTCACGATCATCCGCTCGGCCGATCACAAGATCACCAAGGATCGCAAGCTGACGCGCCCGGGCATCTGGGCGGGCTTTGTCGCGGGGCTGATCGTGATCCTGGCCAACCCGAAGGCCATTCTGTTCTACATGGGTGTCCTGCCCGGATTTTTTGATCTGTCCCGTCTGACCACGACGGACATTGTCGCGATTGGCACCGCATCGTTTATCGTGCCGCTCACCGGCAACCTCGCCATGGCATTTTTCATCGACCGCGCCCGCAAATTGCTGTCATCCCCGACAAGCCTGCGCCGCATGAATATGGCGGCGGGCAGCATGCTGATTCTGGTCGGAATCGTCATCCCGTTTACGTGAGCGGAAAACCGGTATGTTTGACACCAAATCTTGTGTCGGCTAGGTGACAACACCCCTGAAAATCACTATATTTTCCGGAACAAATAACAGGAAGGCCCTCATGGCTGATGACGCGCAGAACGGTGCCGAGTACGGCGCCGAATCCATTAAAGTTCTCAAAGGCTTAGAGGCGGTTCGCAAGCGTCCGGGCATGTATATCGGCGACACCGATGACGGGTCGGGCCTGCACCACATGGTGTACGAGGTCGTGGACAACGGCATTGACGAAGCCCTGGCCGGTCACGCGGACGCCGTGAATGTCACAATTCATGCGGACAACTCGGTCTCGGTGTCCGATAACGGACGGGGTATTCCCACCGACATCCACCAGGAAGAAGGCGTATCCGCCGCCGAGGTTATCATGACCCAGCTTCACGCTGGCGGTAAGTTCGACTCGAACTCCTACAAGGTATCAGGGGGCTTGCACGGCGTTGGGGTGTCCGTGGTGAACGCGCTGTCCGACTGGCTTGAGCTGCGCATCTGGCGTGGTGGCAAAGAGCACGTGGCCCGCTTTGAACGCGGCGAAACCGTCGAACACCTGAAGGTGGTCGGTGATTGCGGCGATCGCACCGGCACCGAGGTTCGGTTCCTGGCGTCGACCGATACGTTCTCGAACCTTGATTACCAGTTCAAGACGCTGGAAAACCGCCTGCGCGAGTTGAGCTTCCTGAACTCGGGCGTAAAGATCATCATCGAAGACGAACGCCCCGCCGAGAAACTGCGCACCGAACTGCATTATGACGGCGGCGTGAAGGAGTTCGTCAAATACCTCGACCGGTCAAAAACACCGCTGATGGACGAGCCGATCTTCGTCACCGGCGAAAAAGACGGCATCGGGGTCGAGGTCGCGATGTGGTGGAATGACGGCTATCACGAAAACGTCCTGCCCTTCACCAACAACATCCCCCAACGCGATGGCGGCACGCACCTTGCAGGCTTTCGCGGTGCGCTGACGCGGACCCTGAACCTCTATGCCAATTCGACGGGGCTGGCGAAGAAGGAAAAGGTCAACTTCACCGGTGACGACGCACGCGAAGGTCTGACCTGCGTGCTGTCAGTCAAAGTGCCCGATCCCAAGTTTTCGTCCCAGACCAAGGACAAGCTGGTCAGTTCCGAAGTGCGGCCCGCGGTCGAAGGGCTGATGAACGAGAAGTTGCAGGAGTGGTTCGACGAAAACCCGAACATCGCCAAGATGATCGTCGGCAAGATCATCGAAGCCGCACTGGCCCGCGAAGCCGCCCGCAAGGCGCGCGAAATGACGCGCAAGAAATCCTCGCTCGACGTGGCCTCGCTGCCCGGCAAACTGGCCGATTGTCAGGAGCGTGATCCGGCGAAACGCGAGTTGTTCATGGTCGAGGGGGATTCCGCCGGTGGATCGGCAAAACAGGGTCGATCCCGCCACAATCAGGCTGTTTTGCCCTTGCGCGGCAAGATCCTGAACGTCGAACGCGCGCGGTTTGACCGGATGCTGTCCAGCCAGGAAATCGGCACCATCATCACCGCTTTGGGCACTGGCATCGGGCGCGATGAATTCGACATCTCGAAACTGCGCTATCACAAGATCATCATCATGACCGATGCGGACGTGGACGGCGCGCATATCCGCACCCTGCTTCTGACCTTCTTCTTCCGTCAGATGCCAGAGCTGATCGAAGGCGGATACCTCTATATCGCGCAGCCGCCGCTCTATAAGGTCAGCCGCGGCAAGTCCGAGGTCTATGTGAAAGACCAGGTCGAACTGGAAGATTACCTGATCACGCAAGGCATCGACGGGACAGTCCTGCGGCTTGCGAACGGCGAAGAAATCGCCGGTGCCGATCTGACCCGCGTGGTCGAAGCCGCACGCAGCTTCCGCCGCATTCTGGACGCCTTCCCCACCCATTATCCGCGCAACATTCTGGAACAGGCCGCCCTTGCCGGCGGGTTCGACCCCGGTCGCGCCGATGCCGACCTGCAAGCCGTGGCTGAAAGCGTGGCGGCACGACTGGACAAGGTGGCTGTGGAGTATGAACGCGGTTGGCAGGGTCGGATCACCCAAGACCACGGCATTCGTCTGGCACGTATCCTGCGCGGGGTCGAAGAGATCCGCACTTTGGACGGTGCTGTTCTTCGTTCGGGCGAGGCACGCCGCCTGTCCGAAGTCTCGAAAGAGACACGCGATGTTTATCGCAACAGCTCTAACCTTATTCGCAAGGACCGCGAGGTTCTTGTGCAGGGGCCGATCGACCTGTTGCAGGCCATTCTGGCGGAAGGCGAGAAAGGTTTGACGCTGCAGCGATACAAAGGGTTGGGCGAGATGAACCCGGACCAACTGTGGGAAACCACACTGGATCCCGAAGCCCGCACACTGCTTCAAGTGAAGGTGGAAGATCTGGCGGATGCCGACGATCTGTTCACCAAACTGATGGGCGATGTCGTGGAACCACGCCGCGAATTCATCCAGCAAAACGCCCTGTCGGTCGAAAATCTGGATTTCTGATCTTCCAGGGTTTTGAGCTGCGCGTGGCATTGCCCGACAGTCACAAAGAAGGGGCTGACTTATGTCAGCCCCTTCTTAATTTGTGTTGTGTCGGGAAGCTAAGCTTTCCGGCGGCGGCCAAGCGCACCAAGTGCGCCCAGGCCTGCGATCAACATCAGACCAGCCGCGGGCACCGGCACGGGTGCAACAGTGAGGTTGTCAAAGGCAACACCGATACCCCGCGTCTTGGTACCGGTGAACACGAAATCCATCGACATGATGCTGTTTTCGGCAGCGTCAAAGGAAAATGACCAAGCCTGACCATTCAGCGACCTTGCGTCGCTTGTGTTCATGAATGTCGGGCTCAGGATGCTGGACGTGAGCCCATCCCTATGCGTTGCGACCACTTCCCAACCTTCGGACCCTTGCGACCTGTTTCCGTCAATGTCCCAGATCTCGGCGGTGACGCTTGACGCTCCACCAAGGAACGTCAACGAAAAGACCGGGTTGACCTGCCCCAGATTGCCCGAGAGCGCGGTCGTCGATCTTAGAAAGAAGCCGCCCAACGAGCTGGTCGCAGAGGCAGATTCAGCATCATAGGCCCCCATCGGGTCATTCATAAACCCTTGGCGCTGGCCATCAGCACCGCCACTTGCTTCTACCGACATCGTGTTGTTGGAAGCGGTTGAGATTTGAACGTTGGACGCGACACCATTGGAGTCAAGCAATGCTTCGCCGTCACCCAAAACCTGATTGTCCAAATATCCAGACTCGAAATTAATTACTGTCGCTGCGTTGCCCATGACCGGCGAAACAGCCATTCCCAAGGCAACAATTGGTATTAATGCTTTAATTCTATTAAACATAATCAAACTCCACGAAACTCTAAACTGTCCGTATATCGCACCGATCAAACAGGGTAGTCCACGCTTTTCGCACAATTTCGCCCTAAAGTAGCCACATTTCGAATCAGAAGAACAACCGTTCTAGTTTGGCGAGAATGATCTGCTCATATCATGAGTCTCGGCGGGTGAGTCGGGCGTCTGGAAGGTGGTTGACGAATCGGTTCGCGATACGCCCGTGACGGGTATTGAGACCACGTTACACGCTGCATCCTAGCCGCAGATGCCACTCGGAATGGCAACTGGTCCTGTCCGGCGACGTCAGGCACCCGTCGACACGCAACATGCTGCTACGGCTTCGCGCAACGGCTCATGTCTTGAAAGCTGGGCTAAGGATGTCTGGGCTATTCCGGTGGTGCCGCTGAAGGGACTCGAACCCCCGACCCCATCATTACGAATGACGTGCTCTACCAGCTGAGCTACAGCGGCCCACAGATGGCTGCCGGGCCGATACGACGCAGCAGCGATCGGGGTTTTAGACGCGGGTTAGGCGCTGTGCAAGCGAATTTCACGCAATCGAGACGGGTCGCAACAGATTTATGCGACACCATCAATCATCCAACAGCGACGATCACTGGGGTTTTGGCGTATCGCTTGCCGATGCCGTTTCAGGTTCAAGCACTTCGGCCTCTAAAACCGCATCTTCGGATCCGTCATCCGGGTCCAGAAGCTCGGCTGAGTCATCAACGTCCTCATCGGCCCCGACGATCATCGGCAGCATCTCGGCACCGCCCTGCATTGCGTGATCGGTTTCCGGCGCGGGTTTCCAAGCCAGTGTGTCGAAGCCTTCACAGCCATCACAGATCGGGGTCCACGCCGCATGGACATGATTGCAGTTCTCGCACACCCATTGCGGACCACGCGGCGCTGTAACAGCACGGGCCAACAGCGCGCGCACCGTCTGATCATCGGCCCCTTCACCGCGTTCGATCGCCGCCAGAAGCGTCAGGGCACGCTGGCTGGGCAGGACATCCGGCAGATCGCCCAGCGCCGCACGGGCTGCTGCGTAGTCCTCGGACGCGATGTTCAGCTCGGTCAGCAGCATTCGCGTCTCGGGGTCGCCATCACGATGCTTGGTCAGCGCACGGAACCGCACCAGCCGTTCAGCGGGTGTTTCGTCCGGCACGATCTCGGCAAAGGCGGCGGCAATATCCGGATGTGGTTGGGCCGTCCAGGCCTTGACCAGAACCCGCGTGGCATAGCGTGGCTTCCCCGTTTCAATATAGGTGCGGGCTGCCATGACGGCGGCAGGCACCAGATCGGGCGACAGACGATTGGCTTCGATCGCGGCTTCGCGCGCCTTGATGTCATTGCCTTCGTTCAGAACCCCCTTGGCTTCGGACAACGCCAAGACCGCATCGCGACGTTTGTGCACATCGCGCGGCAGGTCGCCGTATTTCAACTTGGCGCCCAGCGTCTTGCGCGCACCCGACCAGTCATTGTGGCGGGCCTGCAGGCCAAGCAAAACATCCTGCGTTTCCGTATGGCGAGGCTTCAGAGCGAACGCCTTTTGCGCCAACTTCATCGCGGTCTCGGTGTCCCCCTCGGTCAGCTTCTGCTTCATGATGCCGCGCACACCGACAAACTGGGTTCGCTCATCTTTCAACAAACGGCGATACACTTCCCCCGCCTTCCGCTTGTCGCCCGTCATCTCGGCGGCCTGCGCCGTCAGAAGGTTGGTCAGTTCAGGACGGTTCAGATATTTCTCGGCACGGCTGGCCTTCGACATGGCGGTGCTGCCTTCGCCAGACGCCAGCGCGATCATACCTTCTGCCAAAGCCTCGTATCCTTTGCGTTCACGCGACCGGTCAAAATAGCGTGAAATTGCGGTTTCGTCGCCGTTTACGAACCGGATAAACGCCACGACCAGACCAAGCACAATGATTGCAAGCCAGATGGCCACCACCAGAAGAACCCCGGCGATCACAGCCTGAAGCGGCTCAAGGTTAAACTCTGTTGAACCAACGGCAATACGAATGCCGCCTTCGGTTTCCATCAGGAACCCAGCCCCCAGTGTCAGCAAGGCGATGGCAGTCACGAAAAGGATAATCTTGAAAAGAGACCAAAGCATCGGCGCGTCCTTAATTGCTGTTCACTTGCTGGGCCAGGGCTTGTGCAGCCTCAAGCGCGTCTTTGCGGGCGGTGGCTTGCTCGATCCAGCCGTCAAGCGCGGGTTTGCCGGCGTCTGGCATGGCCTCAAGCTCGGTCAGTGCCGCGGCGATCCGCCCATCCTTCAACGCGGCTTCGGCGCGCGACAGGATCGCGTCTGGATCATCCCCTTCCTTCGGTTCAAGCGACCGGGCGCCCAGCTGCGTGCGTAAAAACGCGGTTACACGATCCATCTGACCCCCCTCAACAGCCGCCCGGATCGACGCATCCAGTGCATCGCGTGCGGCTTCGGGAAAACGTGCCTGCAAGGTGGCCAGTGTCACGATCCCCGTTTCCGCATGAGCGGACAGGGCGACAGGCGCGTTAGAACCCGCATTCTCGGTCAGATCGAACAGCGCATCGCCATAGGGTTGCCCGCTTTCCAGTGATGCCAACACACGCGACATCGCCGCCCGTGCAGCCGCGGCTTTGGCAGCCTCGGCGGCGCTAACCTCAAGCGTTTGTGCCTGATCCTGCGCATTCCCAATGCGCTCAAGCTCTGCGTCCAGCATCTGGCGCATCTGCTGCAACTCGCGCTCATACGCCGCTGCCGCTGCAGCGGCGGCTTCCATGCCGGATCCTTGCGGCAGTTTCTCGACCGTGTGAACGCGGTTTTCCAGATCCGTCAGCTTCTCAGACATTGCATCGTATTGGACGCGCAGCTGGTCCAGTTGACCGGTCATTTCGCCACGAAGCTGATCCAATCCGGTATCGCTCTGCAATTCGGTCAGCGCAGAGGATTGCGTCGCCGCTGTATCCTCGACACCCGACACCCGATCGCCCAGTTCCGTCAGCTTGACCTCGACCGGGTCCACTTCGGGTTGGCTGACAAAGGGCCATTGATCGGGATAGCGCGCCGCACCGAAACCCAACGCCGCCGTCACCGCCCCACCCAACAGCAGCGGCAAAAATGTCGATCCGCCGCGCGCGGCTGGCCGCTCGTGAACTTCGGCAGTTGCGTCTTCGGCAAGCTGAGTGTCGATATCGGTTTCAACCGCTTCTAGATCAGTTTCAGGCTTCGATGTGTCCGCGCCTGGATTTTCAATGTCAGACCCTGCCTGATCCGACGCATCGGGTTCAGACGCCTCGTTCTTCTTCTCCGCCTCTACGGTTTGGGGTTCGTCAACGACAACTGCATCCTCGACCGTTTCGGGCGTGTCCTTGGCTGGTTTGCGGGATTTGGCCAATTTCGGAACCTCTCGAATCTCTTAAAGAAAAACACGGCACGTCTGTGGTTTCAGCTTAACTTGCGACCCCCGGTGGCTCAAGCAAGGTCAGTGTCGCAGGCCGCTATTATCCGATCCGCCATCGCCGCCCCGGTGGGCGAGGAAACGACTTCGCACGGTCCACCTGTCTCGGCGCGCCAGACCTCGGCAACAGCGCTGCTGATCGCGATGACATGAACATCGGCCCCGACCCGATCAACCGCCTGCCCAACCAAGCGTGCCGAACGCGGCGAAAAAAGGGGAAGGATTGATGGTCTCTCCCCCTCCAAAACGGTTCGGGCTGCATCGGTCAGCGGCAGGTCTTCTTGCTGATACGTCTGAACGGAACGGGCCTTGATCGACCGCTTTGCCAGCGCGTCCGGGATATCCGTGGCCACATGCGTTCCGCGTAGGTAAAGCACGAAACCCGGATCGGGCTGGATTTCCATCCAGGCAAGCAACGACATCGCATCCAGCGCGCAATGGCGCACGTCGCCCCCTGCCTGCCTTGCCGCCTCGGCGGTGCGCGCACCGACACACAGGACAGGCCTGCCATCAAGGGGCCCGTGAATTGCGTGGGCTGACGTGGCGATGATGACATCCGCACCTGTAAGGTCGGGCCAGTCCCCGGTTGCCGTGATTTTCATGATCGGAGAGCGAACAACCGGCACATCGCGACCCAAGGTTTCTCTGATCTGATCCAACAGTTGGTCGGCGCTTTGCTCAGGCCGGGTCAGAACCAGCGTCTTTGGGGTGGACATGATAAGCCTGCCGGGATTGTCTGATTTGTCCTGTGGTGTTACCCCGACCAAAGGCCGTTCCGCAACCAATCCCGTTTGGACCAGACCGCGATGACTGACACGATTACCCTGTTGGGGCTGGAAAGCTCTTGCGATGACACGGCGGCGGCGGTGGTGCGGCATATGCCCGGCCAAGCGCCACAGATCTTGTCGTCCGTCGTGGCGGGGCAAACCGCATTACATGCTGATTTCGGTGGCGTTGTGCCAGAAATCGCGGCCCGCGCCCATGCCGAAAAACTGGATATTTGCGTGGAAGAGGCTCTGTTGCAGGCGAATCTGCAACTGCGAGACTTGGATGGGATCGCCGTCACCGCAGGGCCCGGGCTGATCGGTGGGGTCGTGGCCGGTGTTATGTGCGCCAAAGGGTTGGCAGCCGGATCCGGCCTACCGCTGATCGGCGTAAACCATCTGGCCGGTCATGCCCTGACCCCACGCCTGACGGATCAAACCGTGTTTCCTTACCTGATGCTGCTGGTGTCCGGTGGCCATTGTCAGTTTCTGATCGCAAAGGGACCGGAGGACTTTCAAAGGCTCGGCGGCACCATCGACGACGCCCCCGGCGAAGCGTTCGACAAGACCGCGAAGCTTCTGGCCCTGCCGCAACCCGGCGGGCCGTCGGTCGAGGTCGAGGCGCGCAACGGCGACCCTGAACGGTTCAGGTTCCCCCGCCCACTGTTGGACCGGCCGGGATGTGACATGAGTTTTTCAGGATTGAAAACCGCCCTGCTGCGGGAACGGGACCGGTTGGTCAGCGAACATGGCGGGTTGCGCCGCACCGACCGCGCCGATCTTTGTGCCGGGTTTCAGGCTGCTGTGACCGACGTTCTGGCCGAAAAATCACGCCGGGCGCTGACAGAATATCTGACCTTGGCGCCGTCCTCTCCCACGCTCGCCGTGGCTGGCGGTGTGGCCGCTAATATGACCATTCGTGGTGCGTTAGAGACTGTTTGTGATCAAGCCAACGTGGCATTTCTTGCCCCACCGCTTGCCTTGTGCACGGACAATGCCGCGATGATCGCCTGGGCCGGGATCGAACGGTTTCGCACAGGCGCGCGCGACGATATGACCCTGCAGGCCCGGCCAAGATGGCCTCTGGACCAGCACGCCCCCGCCATGCTTGGATCGGGGAAGAAAGGGGCAAAAGCATGAGTGTTTCAGTCTTGGGCGCGGGCGCCTTCGGCACCGCCCTGGCAATCTCACTGGCGCGCGCCGGGCAACCGGTGACGCTGTGGGCGCGCGATCTGGCCGGAATGGACACAGCACGCGAGAACACCCGCCGCCTGCCGGGCTTCACCTTTCCTGAAACACTGGACGTCACAGACAACCTGTCTGACGCTGCCCACTCCAACATCCTGCTGTTGGCGGTCCCGATGCAATCCCTTGCCGGGTTCCTGTCAGAGCACGCAGCGCTTCTGAACGGCAAGACCCTTGTGGCCTGCTGTAAAGGCATTGACCTGACCACGGGCCTTGGTCCGGCCGAGATCATCCGCCGCACCTGCCCCGCAGCGATCCCCGCCATCTTGTCGGGGCCAAGCTTTGCCGTCGACATCGCCGCTGGCTTGCCAACGGCGCTGACACTGGCGGTCGAAGATGGACACGCGCTGCAAGCTGCCCTGTCCACCCCAAACATCCGCCTTTATCGCAGCTCGGATCTGATCGGAGTCGAAATCGGTGGCGCCTTGAAAAACGTGGTGGCCATCGCCTGTGGCATTACGCTTGGTGCAGGGCTTGGTGAGAGTGCCCACGCCGCGTTGATGACACGAGGCTTCGCCGAGATGCAGCGACTTGCCCTGTCACGCGGCGCCCGACCGGAAACCTTATCTGGACTGTCAGGTTTTGGTGATCTTGCGCTTACCTGTTCATCCGAAAAATCACGAAACTTCGCTTATGGCCTTGCCCTTGGTCGGGGCGAACCGGTGCCCGAAGGCACGACCGTCGAAGGCAAGGCAACAGCAAAAGCAGTCTCTAACCTTGCCCAAACGCTGGGTCTGGACATGCCCATTGCCGATATGGTCGTCGCCGTTCTTGAAAAACATCTGACTGTGAAAGAAGCTGCGGACATGTTGCTGACGCGGCCCTTGAAGGAGGAATAACATGCTGACAGCGCTAATTTGCACCGACAAACCCGGTGCGATTGATATCCGAAAAGCCAACCGCGACGCCCATCTGGCCTATATCAAGGACACCGGCGTTGTGGCACAGGCCGGGCCGTTTCTGGACGCTGATGGTGTGATGTGCGGATCGCTTGTGATCTTGGATGTCGCTGACCGCGACGCGGCGCAGGCCTGGGCTGACGGCGACCCCTATGCCAAGGCGGGCCTGTTTTCGAACGTCCGCATCGAACAATGGAACAAGGTGGTGGGCTAATGGCATACTGGCTTTTCAAATCCGAAGTCTCGACCTGGAGCTGGGATCAACAGGTCGCCAAAGGTGACGCAGGCGAAGAATGGGATGGCGTGCGCAACTATCAGGCGCGCAACCATATGCGGGACATGAAGATCGGCGATCTGGGCTTCTTCTATCACTCGCAAAAGGAAAAAGAGATCGTGGGCATCGTCGAGGTTATCGCCGAAAGCCATCCCGACAGCACCACCGATGATGAGCGTTGGGACTGCGTGGACATCAAGGCCGTGCGACCGCTGAAAAACCCGGTGACGCTGGCCATGTGCAAAGAAGACCCGCGCCTTGCGGATATGGTACTGGTCAACAACAGCCGACTGTCAGTTCAGCCCGTGACGAAAAAGGAATGGGACACCATTCTTTCGCTTTCCGGCGACAGCGAATAGATTTTGTGCAATCATATCCGCACCATAAACGCGCACAGGAGGAGAGTTTATGTTGCAGGTGTTAATTGCCGCCATCGCGGGATACGCGTTTGGTGCGGTGTGGTACATGGCGCTGGCCAAGCAGTGGGTAAAAGCGACCGGTATCGCTGTCGACGAAAACGGAAAGCCCGTCGACAAATCACCGGTGCCGTTCATCGTTGCATTCATCAGTGCGATTATCGTTGCCGGAATGATGCGGCACATATTCGTCATGGCGGGCATTGATACGGTCGGGAAGGGCCTGATCACAGGCTTGGGGCTGGGTCTGTTTGTTGTGGCACCCTGGATCGCGAACAATGTGATGTTTGGCAATCGCGACAAAAGCCTGATCTGGATCGACGGTGGCTATGCCGCAGGCGGATGTGCGGTGATCGGGTTGGTGCTTGCCCTGTTCTGATATTCTGAAAAACAAGAAAGGAGGGGCTGACGTCTCGGCCCCTCCTTTCCACCCCACGTGCTCCCCAGCACCACAAGCGACTTTGAAATTCGGGTCCAGCCATCCTAGCCTTCAGTTGGACATTAGCGGCCTGCGCATCACCGCGCAAGCATGCTTTGTATACAATATTATTCGAAATCAATAAGTTAATGCTTCATTAATAAAGGCGCCGCCGAAATGGCAGCGCCCTCGCATCACGTCTTTACAGCTTAGCCGTAGACGGATTCCTTACCGAAATGCTTGACAAGCATGTAATACACGACGGCGCGATACTTGTTGCGCTCGCTCCGGCCATAAGTGTCGATAACGGCGTTGATTGCATCCATCAGTTGCGGACCATCGGCCAGCCCCAGTTTCTTGACCAGGAAATTGTCTTTCACGGTCTCAAGCTCGCTGTCCTGACCGGCTGCAACGGTTGACGCATCGGCATTATAGATCGCAGGGCCGCAACCAATGGTCACCTTGGTCAGAAGATCCATATCCGGTGTCATGCCACATTTCGATTTCAGATCATCGGCATATTTAGCAATCAGTTCGTCACGTTTACCCATTTTGGTCTCCCATAAATTTTACCAATAGGCCGAGGCCCAATTCGTCAACGAGACTAAGCACAATCTTAAATTGGTCAAAGGAAAAGTTTGCCGCCGTATTCCCCCTAGGCATCTGGTTCGATTTCACGCAGGATGTCACCGATCGCATGTTTTTTGTAATGGAGGAAACTATGGGTCTTTGGAGTTTTGTGAAGGGCGCAGGAAAATCACTGTTCGGTGGCGGGGATGAAACAGCCTCGGCAGACAGCCTGAACAAGGAAGTGGCTGATCTGGGCATCGACACATCCGGTTTGGATATCAAGGTAGACGGCGAAAAGGTTACCGTCAAAGGCGGTGAAAACCTGAGCGCGGAAGATCGCGAAAAGGTCATTCTGGCGGTCGGCAATGTCGAAGGCGTCGCCGAGGTCGAAGCCGATCTGGACAACGAACCGACATTCCACACGGTTGAAAAAGGTGACACGCTTTGGGCGATTGCCGAGAAAACACTTGGCAACGGCGCACGCTATAAAGAGATCTTTGAAGCCAACAAGCCGATGCTGAAGGATCCTGACCTGATCTATCCGGGCCAGAACCTGCGCATCCCCGGCTAAGACAGACGTATAGTATTCAGAACGGCCCGCTCACCTGCGGGCCGTTTTTGCTTGCAAAATCAACCCCTGCGGCAATTTTCGCCTTGTGGCAAAAGACAAGTCGCTGTCTGATCCGCAGAAACCTGCAAGCGAGGATCAGAAAGTCGATGGCATCTTATTTGAAATCCACCCCCACCCGTGACGGCATGTTCGGAGATTATGGCGGCGCTATGTTGCCACCGCCGCTTGAGCCACACTTCAAGGAAATCCGCGAAGCGTATGATCGCATTTCGAAGTCCGCCGATTTCATCGCCGAGCTTCGCCACATCCGCAAGCACTTCCAGGGGCGTCCGACGCCGGTGTCCTATTTGAAAAACCTGTCGAACCTGTCAGGCGGCGCGCAGATTTATGCCAAACGCGAGGATTTGAACCACACCGGCGCGCATAAACTGAACCACTGTATGGGCGAAGGTCTTCTGGCCAAGTTCATGGGCAAGACAAAGCTGATGGCCGAAACCGGCGCGGGGCAACACGGGGTCGCATTGGCCACCGCTGCTGCCTATTTCGGCTTGGAATGTGAAATTCACATGGGCGAGATCGACATCGCCAAAGAAGCCCCCAACGTCACCCGCATGAAGCTGCTGGGCGCCGAGGTCGTGCCGGTGGGCTTCGGCGGACGTTCGCTGAAAGAGGCGGTGGACAGCTGTTTCGGCAGCTATATGGAGCAAGCCGACCAAGCGTTGTTCGCCATCGGATCCGTCGTGGGTCCGCACCCGTTCCCGATGATGGTCCGCGACTTCCAGCACGTCGTGGGTGTCGAAGCGCGCGAGCAGTTTGTCGAGATGACCGGCGGTCTACCCGATATGGTTGCCGCCTGCGTCGGTGGCGGATCAAACGCGATGGGCCTGTTTTCGGGCTTCATCGACGATGATGATGTGGCGCTTTATGGCGTCGAGCCAATGGGCACCTCGTCGAAACTGGGTGAACACGCCGCGACCATCACCTTCGGCGAAGACGGCGACATTCACGGCTTCCGCACCATGGTTCTGAAAGACGAAAACGGTGAACCTGCCCCCGTGCACACCGTCGCCTCGGGTCTGGACTATCCGGGCGTTGGGCCAGAGCACGCCCACCTTCATCGCATCGGCAAGGCCAACTACACTGCTGCAAATGACAAAGAGGCATTGGACGCGTTCTTCGCGCTAAGCCGGCACGAGGGCATCATCCCGGCGCTGGAAAGCGCCCATGCCGTTGCCTTTGCGATGCGGGAAGCCCCGAAAAATCCGGGCAAGTCGATCCTGATCAACCTGTCAGGGCGCGGTGACAAGGACATCGACTATGTGACCGAAACCTTCGGGTTTGGTGACTAACCCAGCTTGGCCCTGCATCCGAGATGATGTGGGGCCATCCTATCGGCAATATCCCCAGCCTGTGTTCTCCAGATGGAAATGATCGGCGTGCAGTTGATTGTAGTCCGGTCCAAGCACCAGTCGAAACCAATCACATGACCCACGCCAGATGCGCCGAAGGAACGCAGCTTCGGGGCCGTCACCATCCCAATCCTTTAACAATGATAGCTGGCGACCGTCAGCCAGTCGCACGCCTGTGATGTCGATCGCATTTGCTTTGGCGTGGCTGCTCCATCGCCCTTCTGTGCCGCGGCTGGTGCGCATCTTGCGGCAATTATAGCTGCCAATCTGGGTGATCGCGGCGACTTCGCTGCCCAGCACTTCGCGTGCAGCAGGTTGGACGACATGTTCTTCCCACATCGCAAGCCGCAAGGCGGTTTCACAACGGGTTTCGACCCTATTCATGCGCGAATTGGGCAATGTTGACAGAAGACCTCGCCCTTCGATTCCGCAGTTTTCATCCACCTCAAGGTCGGACATAGGGTCAAACACAACACCCGCCTGGTCCAGAACGGAACGGCATTCTGCGACATCATCCAACGCGCGCATCATCTGCAACCGGGTGACGACCGTGACCGGAGCACCAATCGTCAATCGTTTGGTCGGGTTCCAATGATCAGGTAACGGGCCACCCGGTCGCAATAGGAACCACATCGCCACAAGCCCAAGCAGCACCGCCGAAAACAGCGCAGATAAAACAGAAAGCGCCGCCCTGCGAAACACGGGGCGGCGCTGTGGTTCATCGTTCATAATGCGGAGTTAGTAACGATAATGCTCGGGCTTGAACGGCCCTTCAGGTGTCACACCGATATAAGACGCCTGATCGCTGCTCAGCTTGGACAGCTTCACGCCGATCCGGTCCAGATGCAGACGGGCGACTTTTTCGTCCAGATGCTTGGGCAGGATGTAGACGTCGTTCTTGTACTCATCCCCCTTGGTCCACAGCTCGATCTGGGCCAGCACCTGATTGGTGAAGGATGCCGACATCACGAAGGACGGGTGGCCGGTGGCATTGCCAAGGTTCAGCAGGCGGCCTTCGGACAGCAGGATGATGCGGTTGCCCGAGGGCATCTCGATCATGTCCACTTGATCCTTGATGTTGGTCCACTTGTGGTTCTTCAGGTTCGCCACCTGAATTTCATTGTCGAAATGGCCGATGTTGCCGACAATCGCCATGTCCTTCATCGCGCGCATATGCTCGATGCGGATGACGTCTTTGTTGCCGGTGGTGGTGATGAAAATGTCGGCGCTGTCCACAGCGTCTTCCAGCGTCACAACCTCGAACCCGTCCATTGCCGCTTGCAACGCGCAGATCGGGTCGATTTCAGTCACTTTCACGCGGGCACCTGCACCGCGAAGAGACGCGGCCGAGCCTTTGCCCACATCGCCATAACCACAAACCACGGCAACCTTACCGGCCATCATCGTGTCGGTGGCGCGGCGGATGCCGTCGACCAGCGATTCCTTACAGCCGTATTTGTTGTCGAATTTCGACTTGGTGACCGAGTCGTTCACGTTGATCGCCGGGAAGGGCAGTTGGCCGTTCTTCACCAGATCATACAAGCGGTGCACGCCGGTGGTGGTCTCTTCCGAGACACCTTTGATCTGCGCGCGCATCTTGGTGAACCAACCGGGGCTGGCCTCCATGCGCTTCTTGATCTGTGCGTGGATCACGGTCTCTTCTTCCGAACCGGGCACACCCAGATCTTCGCCAGCTTCGGCGCGGGCGCCCAGCAGGATGTACAGTGTCGCGTCGCCGCCATCGTCCAGGATCAGGTTCGGACCTTCCGGGAATTGGAACGATTTATCCAGATAATCCCAGTGCTCTTCCAGCGATTGGCCTTTGATGGCGAAAACCGGAACGCCAGCTTCGGCAATCGCGGCAGCCGCGTGGTCTTGGGTCGAGAAGATGTTGCACGACGCCCAGCGCACATCGGCGCCCAGCGCGACCAGCGTTTCAATCAGAACCGCAGTTTGAATGGTCATGTGCAGCGAACCGACGATCCGCGCACCCGCCAAAGGTTTGCTTTCGCCATATTCGTCGCGCAGCGCCATCAGGCCGGGCATTTCGGTTTCGGCGATGTCCAGCTCCTTGCGCCCGAACTCGGCAAGGTTGATGTCTTTGACAATATAATCTTTGGTCACGGTGTTTCTCCGGTGCAGAACCCAATACGTTTGGCAGGTGCCGTAGCATTCTATTGGCAGGCTGGCAATCAAGCCCGATTGACTTGACGCGTAAAAACCCCAGAGTGCGCCCCGAAGCACGCGAGGAGACCGCCACAATGCCCAAACAACCCCGCGCATGGCAACGGATGCTGTCGGGTCGACGCCTTGACCTTCTGGACCCGACCCCGATGGATATCGAGATTGAGGATATCGCGCACGGTCTGGCCTTTGTGGCACGCTGGAACGGGCAGACCTTTGGCGATTTCCCCTATTCCGTGGCCGAACATTCGCTGCTCGTCGAAACGCTGTATTCCCGCATGAATCCCAACGCACCGGTGAAATGGCGGTTGGCGGCGCTTCTGCATGATGCCCCGGAATATGTGATTGGCGATATGATTTCACCGGTCAAATCGGCGGTCGGCCCAGCCTATGGAGAGCTTGATGACCGATTGATGGCCGCCATTCATATCAAGTTTGGCCTGCCCGCCAAACTGCCCGACACGATCAAGAAGGCGATCAAGAAGGCGGATCGGATTTCCGCGTGGTTGGAGGCGACCCAGATCGCGGGCTTTGCCGTCGAAGAAGCCAACAGGTTCTTCGGCGTGCCGGACCCGAAACAGATTGACGGTCTGACCATCGTCCTGCGCGCGCCTGCCGATGTGCGGCAGGACTTTACCGCCCGCCACAACACGCTTTTGGGACAGATGACATGATCACAACGCGCAAAGCCCTTGCCGCCGACGCCCAAGCCATGTGCGACCTGCTGAACCCGATCATTCGCGAGGGGTCGACCACCGCGCACCGCTCGGACTTCGACGCCGACCGCATGCGGGCCACCCATATTGACGAACCGCGCCTGATCCGCACGACATTGGCCCTTGAAGGTGGTGATTTGCTGGGGTTTCAACTGCTGGAATGGGCCGACCCGGATTATACTGGACCCGAAGCCTTGCCCGAGGGCTGGGCGGTGATCGCCAGCTTCGTGCGCAGCGGGTTGCAAGGCCGTGGCGTTGGGCAGATCTTGTGGCGGGAGACGCTGTTGGCCGCCAAACGCGCGAAAGTGCGGGCCATCGACGCCAGCATTCGCACCGATAACCTGCCCGGATTGGCCTATTACTCGAAACTCGGATTCAGGGACTATTCCAGCATAAAAGGCATGGTTTTGTCCGATGGAACGGTGGTGGACAAGACGCGCAAGCGCTTCGACATTGCCTAGGCACAGGTCTGCCCCTGACGCCCGGTCGCATCGCGCCAGCCCACGAACCGTTCCCGTGTGAAGGTCAGCACCAGGTCATTCCATTGCAGTTGCCGAACGACACCGGTCGGGCATCCCTCCAGCGGCAAGGCCACATGGCGGCCAAGCTCACGATCCATCGCTGGCACCACACCTTTGGGAGAGCGTCCAAAATCTATCCGTTTGTTCACCGGATCAACTTGAAGCCCCGTGGCATCGGGGCGAATGACCACCGCGCTTCGGGTTGGGGCAGGCGCGACGCAGGCCGTCAGGCCGGCCAGCACAGCAAGAAGGACCAGTATTCGCATTACTTTGGGCTACGCTTGGCCAGGATACGCTGCAAGGTGCGGCGGTGCATGTTCAGACGCCGCGCAGTTTCCGAGACATTGCGGTCACAAAGCTCATAAACGCGCTGGATATGCTCCCACCGGACCCGATCCGCCGACATTGGGTTTTCAGGCGGAGGCGGCATGCCATCCGACTTTGCCAGCAGCGCATTCATCACGTCATTCGCATCCGCTGGCTTTGACAGGTAATCATTTGCACCGATTTTCACCGCAGACACGGCGGTGGCAATCGCACCATACCCGGTCAACACCACAATTCGTGCATCCGGGCGTTTTTCTCGAATGGTTTCAACCACGTCCAGCCCGTTGCCATCGTCCAGCCGCAAGTCAACCACGGCATAGGCGGGCGGGCGGGCCGTGGCAATCGCCTTACCGGCAGCTACTGATCCAGCAGTTTCCGGCGCGAATCCTCGTTTTTCCATTGCGCGCGCCAGACGACGTAAAAACGGCTCGTCATCATCCACAAGCAGCAGGGATGCGTCCTCACCGATCGCTTCTAGTTCCTGTGCCGTCATCCGACCAACCTCCGGTTCGCGTCTTATTCAACTTTACCTATGCGTTTCGCACCGTAAGGTCAATTTCAACGCGCCGATATTGGCTATTTGTCTGAGGCATCAATGAAACATCCCACCCGGTCCGCCATCTGCGCCGGTGTCTCATCCCGCTTGAAAAAATCGGCAAAACCAGTGTCGGGGAACATCAGATAGGTAAAGGTCGAATGATCTATCAGATAGTATTCTTCCTGACCCTCTTCCGGCTCTTGCTTGCGATAATAGGTCTTGTAGGCTTGGCTTGCGGCTTTCACCTGTTCGGGCGTGCCGGTCAGTCCGATCATGTCTTCGTGCATGTAGCTGGTGAAATCGGCCAAATGCTCGGGCGTATCCCGCTCTGGGTCGATCGAGATGAACGCGGATTGCACGTCATAGCCACGATCCTGCAACAGGCGCATCGCCTCGGCATTACGTGCGTTGTCCAGCGGACAGACATCCGGGCAGAACGTGTAACCAAAGTATACCAGCGTCGGTTTTGTGATCACATCTTTGTCGGTCACCAGCTTGCCGGTTTCGTCGGTCAGCTCGAACGACCCGCCGATGGATGCCACACCCGTACCAACAGTCCCGGCGCGGCATTGTGCAAACTTGTCAGCCTCGCCGGTTGTGACGTACCAGGTTGCGCCCAGCAAAGCTGCGACGGCAACGGCCGCGGTAACTGCATATACACGCATCATCGGCTTTCTCCTTGATCCTTCGTCGGCATTGATCGTCCTTTTGTGCAGGACTAACAAGGGACCAGAATGACGCAACCCAAAACCAGCAAGCGATGGATCACATGATCGAGAATAGCACAGGCCCTTTGAACCATCGCATGTTTCACGACGATGGCGAAATGTTGCCCGGTCGCTGGGTCCGCCTTCGCACATTGGTGGTGCTGCGCTGGGCGGCCATTTTCGGGCAGATCGCCGCCATAATAGTGTCGATCTTTGCATTCTCGCTGAACATCCCGCTTGGCTGGGCAGCCGTTGCGGTTGGGCTGGCGGTGATCGCCAATCTGGTCTCGCTCGCCGTGTTTCCCAAGAATGCGCGTCTGAATGAGCGGGACGCGACAGGGATGCTTTTGTTCGACACGCTGCAGCTGGCTTTCATGGTGTTCCTGACGGGCGGGCTGCACAACCCGTTCATGGTGTTGATCGTGGCACCTGTCACGGTGGCCGCGACCGCCCTGTCCACGCGTGCGACCGTGATCGTCGGCAGTGTTGCGATTGCCGCCACAACGGCGGTTGCAGATTTCAACATCCCTTTGCACACCTATGACGGTGTAACCGTGCTTATGCCCGATCTGTTCGTGTTCGGCATCTGGGTCGCCGTGGTCACTTCAATCGGCTTCGTGGGCCTTTACACACGCCGCATCTCGTCCGAGATGCGGTCGATGTCCGAGGCCCTTCTGGCCACACAGATGGCCCTGTCCCGCGAACAGAAGTTGACCGATCTTGGCGGTGTCGTGGCCGCCGCCGCGCACGAACTTGGCACGCCGCTGGCCACCATCAAGCTGGCCGCATCCGAGCTTGTCGATGAGCTGGACAATCAGGCGGATCTGCGCGACGACGCCGCCCTGATTGGCCAACAGGCTGACCGATGCCGGGATATTCTTCAGTCGATGGGCCGGGCAGGCAAGGACGACATGCTGATGAAAAGCGTGCCCCTTGTGACACTGGTGGAAGAGGCCGCCGAACCCCATGCAGATCGTGGCAAGGCGCTGGAAATCTCGGTCGTGTCGCAGCTCAACGATCCGTCGGACGAACCTGTCGTCGCGCGTCGGCCCGAGGTCATCCATGGCCTGCGCAACCTGATTCAGAATGCGGTCGATTTCGCGACAACGACAGTCTGGATCGAAATTGATTGGACCGAAGCTGAGATCAAGCTGCGGATCATTGACGATGGTCGCGGCTATGCCCCGCAAGTAATCGGCTGGATCGGGGATCCTTTCATACGCGGCAAGAAACCCGCGCAGGACAAGGGTCAGCGGCGTGGATACAAAGGGATGGGGCTGGGGCTGTTCATCGCCAAGGCCCTGCTGGAACGGACCGGCGCCAAACTGAGTTTTGCCAACGGAACCGAACCGTACACTGGCCGACCGCACCCGCGCGAGAAATCAGGCGCCATTGCACAGGTCATCTGGCCCCGCATCGCCGGGGGGATCGAACAAAAACCAACCGAAGGCGGGCTGGGCGACAACATCCCGTTTCGGTGACGTCGCCAACAGTTAAACCTTCATTAACCAACCCGTGATTAGGTTGCCTGACTGCCAGATCCGGCGCAACGGGTGCGTCGGGGCAGATGGGTGCGCCTATGTTTAATACATTGCTTGTAATCGGTGTTGTCCTTGTCGCATTTCTGATCGCCTTCGTTGCGCTTCTGTCCCTGTCCTGGGTGGACGCGCGGCGGCGCAAAAGCCTGCGTGATGATGCCTTCACCTCTGATGGCCAGTTGGTGTTTCTGTTCGACGACGAAACCCTGTGCGACGCCACATCAGCTGCGCGTCAAATGATGCTGGCCGGTCGACCCGCCGGACAAGAAACGGATTGGCAGCGGTTTGCACAGCTGCTTCAAAACCGCTTTCCCGATCTGACGAAGCATATGGGCGATCTGGCCGATCTGGGCACGCTGTCCCTGACCTCTGCCGATGGCACCAACCGGATAGTTGCAGAATGGCGCAATGGTCTGGCCCGGATTGAGCTTATCGATAATGAAAACCACACCCCCAACAAAGCAGTGGACCAGTTGAGCTTGGACGCAATGCAGCACGAACTTGCAAGCCTGCGCGCCACGTCCGAGCACCTGCCGCTGATGGTCTGGCGCGAGGACGAAGACGGAACCATCACTTGGGCCAACAAATCCTATCTGGATCTGGCTGAGAAGATGCGCGATCCGGCCGATCAGGCAGCATGGCCACCGCATAAAGTTTTCCAGCGGGGGACGTTGGTGGATGTCGATGATCTGCCCCAGCCCGGACGCATGGCGATCCAGCTCCCGGATGATGAAACACGGCGCTGGTTTGATCTACATGACGCAGAATTGGGCAAGGATAGGCTCTATACTGCAATTCCTGCCGATCGGGTTGTGCAGGCGGAAACTTCGCGCAACGAGTTTATTACAACTCTGACCAAAACCTTTGCGCATCTGCCCATTGGTCTTGCCATCTTCGACCGCAAGCGGCAGCTGACGCTGTTCAATCCCGCGCTTACCGATCTGATCGCCCTGCCGGTGGATTTCCTTGTCGGACGGCCAACCCTGTCCAGCTTTCTGGACCGTCTGCGCGAGAAACGCATGATGCCCGAGCCGAAAGATTATATTTCGTGGCGGCAGCGAATGTCTGATCTGGAAGCAGCGGCGGTAAATGGCACCTATGAAGAAACATGGTCGCTTCCCACCGGTCAGACCTATCGCGTCACGGGACGGCCCCACCCGGACGGCGCGGTTGCATTTCTGTTTGAAGACATCAGCGCAGAGATATCCCTGACCCGTCGCTTTCGGGCCGAGCTTGAGATGGGTCAGGCCGCGCTGGACAGCCTTGACGACGCCGTTGCAATCTTCAACGCTGGCGGCGTTCTGGCCATGTCCAACAAAGCCTATAGCGTATTATGGCAGGACGACCCGTCGACCACTTTGGGCGATGTCAATCTTGGGGATGCCGTCAAGACATGGCGCAAGGTCTGTGCAGACACGCCGCTTTGGCGGCAACTCAAAGAGTTCGTTGCCACCAACGCTGAGCGTGAGGCGTGGAGCGAGTCCGTGATGTTGTCTAATGGCCAGATGCTGACCTGCTCGGTCACTCCGATGATGCGCGGCGCAACAATGGTTCGGTTCACGACTGCGGCAACATCGGTGCAGGCAACACCGCCCGCGGAAAAGTTCCTGACGGCTGGCGTGTGATCGGGCTTGCGTCACCCTGACAGAGGGATAAAACTCCTGCCATGTCGCAGGCGTTTTCTCATCAAGCTCTCTTTCCCTCACCGGATCACACCCGAAAATTTGCGGAAAACCTGTCGGCATCCCTGCACAGCGGCGATGTAATCCTGTTGGAAGGCGGAATTGGCGCCGGAAAGACCCATTTCGCCCGTTCACTCATACAAGCATTGCAAGCCAAATCAGGCCGCGTCGAGGATGTTCCCTCGCCGACATTCACGCTGGTTCAAACTTATGACGTTGAACCATCCGAGGTATGGCACGCCGACCTTTACCGCCTGTCTCATCCCGACGAGATCGAAGAACTGGGCCTGACGCAGGCTTTCGACGATGGCATCTGCCTTGTCGAATGGCCCGATCGGCTGGGTGATCTGTGGCCTGAAAACGCCTTGCTCATGTCATTTGAGATCGAAGAAACTTCTGATCACCAGGATCAACGCGTGATCACATATTCCGGCGACAAAGACCTGTGGCAGCGCCGCGTTCTGGACGCGCTGCCGTCATGATGGCGCGCGCGCAACAAAGGATACAGTTTTTAACGGATGCCGACTGGCAGTCTGCATCTGCTTCACCCATCTCTGGCGATGCCTCCGCACGCTCATATCAGAGACTAACACACCCTGAAACAAAGCAAACGGCGATCCTGATGGACGCTCCGACAGATCGCAATGGATCGTCTGCGCCCTTTCTGTCAGTCGCACGATATCTAACAAAGGCGGGCCTGTCGGCACCCGACATCTTCGCCCAGGATCTTGAGGCGGGTTTCCTGCTGCTCGAAGATCTTGGCGACGCGCTTTTCGCAAGTGTGATCACAAAAGATGCGGCGCAAGAGCAACCACTTTATGAAGCCGCCGTTCACGTGATCTGCCGACTGCATGAACACCCAAACCCAAACCTGCCGCTTTATGGTCCTACACAGATGGCCCAGGCAACGGACCTGGCATTTCTGTATTATCGGACCACGCCGACCAGGACTCTCACCCACAACGCGCGGCGCGCGATTGACCAGTTAAACGAGCACCTGTCGCAGTTCGACGAATTCAACTGCGTCTCCCTGCGCGATTTCCATGCCGAGAACCTGATCTGGCTTCCAGACCGGATAGCAGACGCGCGCGTTGGCCTTCTGGATTTCCAGGACGCCGTGCGAACGCATCCCGCCTATGACCTGATGTCGCTGATCCGGGATGCCCGTCGCGACGTATCGCCCAACCTGGAAGACCATCTGATATCGAAATTCTGCCAAATCAAAGGCTATGACGAGGTGTCCTTTCGGGCTGAGGCTGCGTTGATCTCGGCCCAGCGTAACCTGCGCATTCTGGGCATCTTCGCCCGCTTGTCGCGCGTGATGATGAAACCCCATTACGTTAACCTGATCCCGCGGGTCTGGGCGCATTTGCAGACCGACTTGTCACACCCATCACTTGCAAAGCTGTCCGCGACACTGACCCCGCTTCTTAACCCGCCAACCCCGACCTTTCTGCAAACGCTGAGGGCACCATGCCAACCGCCGCAATGATCTTCGCAGCCGGTCGCGGCACGCGCATGGGCACATTGACCCAAACGCTTCCGAAACCGATGATCCCGGTGGCGGGCAAACCGCTGATCGACCATGCACTTGCCCTTGCCGACGACAGCCCGATCGAGCGTGTCGTCATCAACCTGCATCATCTGGGCGACCAGATCGCCAATCATCTTGGGCACCGGGACATCCGGTTTTCCAATGAAGACGGTCAGTTGCTTGAAACCGGAGGCGGGCTGAAAAAGGCTCTAACCTTGCTTGAAAGCGATGTTGTGATCACGTTGAACTCCGATGCCGTCTGGACCGGGCCAAACCCGATTCAATCCCTGCTTGCGGCTTGGGATCCAGATAGGATGGACGCGCTTTTGATGCTGGTGGCGCCGGAAAACGCCATCGGGCACAAGGGCGCGGGTGATTTTCTGAAGGCAGAGGACGGAATGCTTCGTCGCGGCGCGGGCCTGACCTATACCGGGTGCCAGATTATCAAGACCGACCCTGTCGCGGCCGTCGCCGAGGATGTATTCTCGCTCAACACCGTATGGGATCAGTTGCTGGAAAACAGGCGTCTGTTTGGAATCGAACATCACGGACGCTGGTGCGATGTTGGCCACCCGGAGGGGATCACCCTTGCGGAAACCATGCTGAGGGATGCCAATGTTCGATCCGTCTGACACCCCACGCATCTTCGGCACGCCGCTGGGTGTCGACTTCCCGAAAGCCCTGGTCACCGGCATCTTGCAACGCATTGCGCCCACCAATCCGGAGGATCTGGCGCGCGTCGAAGTGTTTGTGAACACGAGCCGGATGCAATCCCGTGTCCGCTCATTGTTTGACGGGCAGACGCTGTTCCTGCCACGCATCCGCCTGATCACCGATCTGGCCCGCGATCCGGCATTGCACGAGGTGCCGCTGCCGGTGCCGCCCCTACGACGACGGTTGGAACTGCGCCAGCTTATCGCCGCCCTTCTGGAGCGAGAGCCGGATCTTGCCCCAAAAACAGCCGCCTTTGATCTTGCCGACAGCCTGGCCGATCTGATGGATGAGATGCACAGCGAAGGCGTGCATCCGCGAAACCTTCAGGCGCTTGATGTAGGCGAGATGTCTGAGCATTGGGCGCGGAGCCTTAAGTTCATCGCGCTGGTCGAACACTATTTCGACCATGAAACATTGGACCTGCCCGACGTCGAAACACGCCAACGCATGGTGGTCGAGGCGACCATCGCAAAATGGCGCGCGCATCCACCAGAACATCCTGTATTGATCGCAGGCTCGACCGGGTCACGGGGGGCAACGGCGCTTTTGATGGAAGCGGCTGCGTCCTTGCCATTGGGTGCCGTGATCGTGCCGGGCTTTGATTACGATATGCCAGATCAGACTTGGGCAGAGTTAGACAATGATTTTTCGACTCAGGATCATCCACAATATCGGTTCGCGCACTTACTGCAACGCGTCGGCCTGATATCATCCGATGTGATGCGCTGGACGTCGGACGCACCGCCCGCGCCCGAGCGCAATCGGCTGGTCTCACTCGCCTTGCGCCCGGCGCCCGTGACAGACCAATGGCAGGTTGAGGGCAAGGCGTTTCAAGGCATCGAGGCGGCAACCGAAAACCTAACCCTGATCGAAACCCGCACCCCGCGGGCAGAGGCATTGGCGATCGCCACCGTGCTGCGTCGATCGGTTCAGGATGGCAGGTCTGTGGCCTTGATCACCCCGGATCGAAATCTGACCCGGCAGGTGGCGGCCGCGCTGGACCGCTGGCGGATCGTTCCTGATGACAGCGCCGGGCGCCCGCTTGCCCTGTCAGCGCCGGGGCGATTGCTGCGCCAGTCCGCACAGCTTCTGTGTGAAGAAACGAGCGGCGAAATGCTGCTGGCCTTGTTGAAACACCCGTTGACCCACAGCACCGCGGGCACACGGGGCGACCACCTGCGCTGGACCCGCGACCTTGAGCTGGACGTCCTGCGCGGGCGGTATGCGCCGCCAAATGCGGCGGCGTTGACCGATTGGGCCTCCAAATTCCCCGATGAACCCGCACGCGCCATTTGGGCCAACTGGGTCGTTGAAACATTTCTGAACAAGATGCAGCAGGGTGAGCATTCACTGACGTCTCTGGTTGCTTGGCATCGAAGCCTGACCGAACAGATTGCGCGCGGCTGTGCGCAAGAAGGAACGGGTGAACTGTGGGAGCAATCTGCAGGACAAAAGGCGCTTGAAGCAGTCTCTGATCTTGCAGAAAATGCAGAATTCGGCGGGCAACTATCGGCACCGGACTATCGCGATCTGCTGGTATCCGTTCTAAACGCTGGTGTGGTGCGCGACCCCATTACCCCGCATCCCGGTGTAATGTTCTGGGGCACGCTTGAGGCGCGCGTCCAGGGCGCGCATCGTGTCATTCTGGCGGGGCTAAACGACGGAACATGGCCCGAACTTCCCGGCCCTGATCCATGGTTGAACCGAAAGATGCGGATGGACGCCGGGCTGTTGTTGCCGGAACGTCGCATTGGCCTGTCCGCGCACGATTTTCAACAAGCCATCGCAACGGCCGAGGTCTTTTTGACCCGGTCCACCCGCGACGAAGACAGCCAGACCATTCCGTCGCGCTGGCTGAACCGTTTGTGCAACCTGATGGGCGGCATGTCCGAGGCCGGCGAAGAAGCGCTTTGGGAAATGCGCAACCGGGGCGCTAAGTGGTCAGATCTGGCAGAGCGGCTGGACGCAGCCCAGGAACCGGTCGCACCTGAGCCACGCCCATCACCCGCACCCCCGGTCTCAGCTCGGCCCACGGCGCTTTCGGTAACGGGGGTAACGAAGCTGATCCGCGACCCCTATGCGGTTTATGCCGACAAAGTGCTGCATCTCAGGCCGCTTGACCCAGTGCGCCAAACCGCTGATGCGCGCATCCGTGGCACGGTTCTACACCGCGTTTTCGAACGCTACGTCGCAGAGGCTGTGCAGACAGACGATCACACTGCGGAAACCGCGCGCCTGATGAACATCGCCGAAGACGTTCTGGAAGAACACGTACCGTGGCCCGCCACGCGTATCCTTTGGCTGACCCGGATCGGTCGCGTCGCCGACTGGTTCGTCGCCGAGGAGCGGGACCGGCGCGCCAAAGCGCACAATCTGGCCAACGAAGTCTGGGGCGAGGCTGTGTTTGACGACATCGGCTTCACCCTTCGTGCCAAGGCGGATCGGATAGATCAGCGCCATGACGGGCAGCTGGAGATTTACGATTACAAATCCGGCCAGCCGCCATCCGAGAAGATGCAAAAGCACTATGACAAGCAACTGTTGCTAGAGGCTGTGATTGCCAAGTTGGGCGGGTTTAGAGACATATCCGCCGCACCGGTAGCGAGCGTTGCCTATATCGGCCTGACCCCACAAGAAACGAAACCCGTGCTGCTGACACCTGAAGAAATCGACGTGATTCAGAATGAGCTGCTGATCCTGATCCAAGCCTATCACAGCCCGGATCAAGGCTTTACCGCGCGGCGAGCGGTGCACAAACAGCGGTTTGATGGTGATTATGATCACCTTGCCCGCTTCGGCGAATGGGACGACAGCGCAGAGCCGGTGACGTTACGGGTGGGGCAATGACGATAAACGACGCAACGCGCAGCCAGATCCGCGCGGCTGACCCGCAGAACTCGACCTGGTTGTCGGCCAATGCGGGCTCGGGCAAGACCCGCGTGCTGACCGACCGCGTCGCGCGGTTGCTGCTTGAAGGCGTGTCACCACAGAACATCCTGTGTTTGACCTATACCAAGGCGGCCGCCAGCGAGATGCAGAACCGCCTGTTCAATCGTCTGGGTGAGTGGGCAATGAAGGATGACGCGGCGCTTACCTCGGCGTTGCACGACCTTGGCTTGGACGGGAGCCGTGATCTGTCGCTTGCCCGGCAATTGTTTGCCCGCGCGATTGAAACCCCCGGCGGATTGAAGATCCAGACCATCCACGCCTATGCTGCCTCTCTCTTGCGTCGCTTTCCGATGGAGGCCGGTGTTTCGCCGCAGTTCACCGAAATGGATGACCGCACCGCCAAAGACCTGCGGGCCGACCTGCTTGATCGGATGAGCGATGGCCCCCTGGCGCAGCATGTCACCGCCCTGTCGCAGCACTTCACCGGCGAAGACATGGCGCAACTGACCGCCGAGATTACGGGCAATCGCACCCTGTTCATCGATCAACCCACCGATGCCCAGATTGCCAGTTGGTTCGGCGTGTCGCCTGCATTGGATGAGCGTGCCATTCTGGACGCGCTGTTTCAGCCCGGCGATCTTCGAATGCTGGCCACGCTTCGTGACATTCTGGCAACCGGCAGCGCCACTGAGCAGAAAGCGGCAGCACATCTGACCGGCGCGGATCTGAGCACCCCATCCTTTGACATACTGGATCGGTGCGCGCGGTTTATGATCAACCAGAAACCACCATATTCCGCCAAATCAGGGTCTTTTCCGACCAAGGCCATGCGCGCTGGCGGGTGCGCAAGCGTCACCTCGCAACTGGACGAGTTCATGCAGCGGGTCGAAGACGCGCATCTTGCCCGGATTGCGCTTTCCAACGTCAGACGCACGACCGCGCTACACAGGTTCGCCCATCATTTCGTGCAGCTCTATGAAGAAGCAAAGCTGGCGCGGGGGTGGCTGGATTTCGACGACCTGATCCTGAAGGCGGGGGCGATCCTGACCGACCCGGCCATCGCCTCGTGGGTGCTGTTCCGGCTGGATGGGGGGATCGACCATATTCTGGTGGACGAAGCCCAGGACACCAGCCCCGCGCAATGGCGCATCATCGACAGCCTTGCGCGTGAATTTACAAGCGGTATCGGTGTGCGGGACGATGTCGAGCGCACGATATTCGTGGTCGGCGATCCCAAGCAATCCATCTACTCGTTTCAGGGGGCCGAGCCTGCGGCGTTCGATCAGATGCGCGCCACCTTTGCCGACCGCCTGTCGCAGATTGGGCGTGGTCTGGTTCAGATGCCTTTGGAATACTCATTCCGGTCGTCACCTGCGGTTCTGGAGTTCGTGGATTTTGCGATGCAAGGGCGGAGCGGTCTGGGCGGGGACTTCCTGCACCGCGCGTTCTTCACTGACCTGCCGGGCCGGGTCGACCTGTGGCCGGCAATCGAACCTGTCACCCATGACGAAGACCGCGACTGGCATGATCCGGTGGATGCTCCATCACCGCAGGACCATCGGGTTCAACTGGCCGAGAATATTGCCAGCGACATCGAACGCATGATCAGAACCGAGACTATTCCTGCGGAAAATGGCGAAAACCGCCCGGTGCATGCCGGAGACATTCTGGTGCTTGTGCGATCCCGCAAAGAGCTGTTTCACGAAATCATCCGCGCCTGCAAAGCCCGTGCTATACCCATTGCCGGTGCAGATCAGTTGAAAATCGGGGCGGAGCTGGCGGTCAAGGATCTGACCGCACTTCTGTCTTTTCTGGCAACGCCCGAAGACGACTTGTCGCTCGCCGCGATCCTGCGCTCGCCCCTCTTTGGGTGGTCCGAGGACGACTTGTTCCGGTTGGCGCATCCGCGCAGCAAGGGCAAGTTTCTTTGGCGGGCGTTGTCCGAGAAGGCGGATCAACATTCGCAGACGTTAAGCGTGTTGCAAGACTTACGTGACACAGCCGACTTTCTGCGCCCCTATGAATTGCTGGAACGCGCATTGACCCGCCATGGTGGCCGTCAGAAGCTGCTGGCGCGATTGGGGCAAGAGGCCGAAGACGGCATCGACGCCTTATTGGCCCAGGCCATCGGCTATGAACGATCCGGCACGCCCAGCCTGACCGGGTTTCTGACCTGGCTTCAAACCGATGATGTCACGATCAAACGTCAGATGGATTCGGTGGGGCAGCAGGTTCGGGTGATGACGATTCACGGATCAAAAGGGTTGGAATCCCCAATCGTGATTCTGCCTGATCTGGCCCAGCAAAAGGCGTCCTCGATGCCCGCAGTTGCCAAGCTTCCCGATGGGCAGGCGTTCTATTCCCCCAAGTCAGAAAACCGAACAGAGGCGATCGACGCTGTGGCGCGCGACTTAAGGGACGCCGATATCGAAGAGCGTGCGCGGCTGCTTTATGTTGCGATGACACGGGCGGAACGTTGGTTAATTCTGGCCGCGGCGGGATCGATCGGAAAGCCCGACTCGGATGTTTGGTATCGCATTTGCGAGGGTGCGATGAACAAGGCGGCTGGTATCGAATGCGCGTTTCCCACAGGCCCGGGAAAGCGATTTGCGGCAGGCGATTGGCCTGCGCCCGCAGTAAACGACAAAGCTGAGATCGAAGATTGCCCATCCGACCTGCCTGATTGGTTGACTGCGCGTGCGGAAACGCCAGCGCCGTCAGTCAAGCCAATCTCGCCGTCCGATCTGGGCGGGGCAAAGGCGCTTGCCGGTGAAGATGCCTTTGGCAGCACGGATGACGCAAAAAAGCGTGGGCGGCAGATACATTTGTTGCTGGAACATCTTCCGGGCATTCCGGCATCCAAATGGGAGGACACAACCCGGTTCCTGCTTGGGTCGGGTGATGATCGCGCGACGGATCTTGAACAATCCGCGCTGCTTGATGAGGCGGCTGGCGTGCTGACCGACCCCGATCTTGCGCCAATCTTCGCGCGTCCCGACTTGGCCGAAGTGCCAGTCACCGCCAACTTGCCGCAATTCTCTGGCCGTCTTCTGCATGGGGTGATTGATCGGTTGATCATCGCTGACAACGACGTGCTAGCAGTGGATTTCAAAACCAACCGCATCGTGCCCGCGACCCCTGAAGACACGCCGGACGGGCTGCTGCGTCAATTGGGGGCTTACCGGGCCGTGCTTGCCCAGATCTTCCCCGAGAGGAATGTGAACACCGCGATCTTGTGGACACAAAGCCGTGAGTTGATGCGTTTCGATAATGCTTTGGTGGATGCGGCTTTCAGGCACCTTGACGCAACCCGCTTGCCTACCTAGGTTCACCACAACATATAGTTTTCAGGAGAACACAACATGGCAACTGTAGCTGTCACCGATGCCACATTCGAGCAAGAGGTCCGCCAATCGGACCTTCCGGTAATCGTGGATTTCTGGGCCGAATGGTGTGGTCCGTGCAAACAAATCGGCCCGGCTTTGGAAGAGCTGTCGACCGAGTACGAAGGCAAGGTCAAGATCGTCAAAGTCAACGTTGATGAGAATCCGAATTCGCCCGCTCAGATGGGCGTTCGCGGTATTCCGGCCCTGTTCATGTTCAAGGACGGTCAGGTTGTATCGAACAAGGTCGGCGCTGCCCCGAAAGCTGCGCTGCAATCGTGGATCGACGAAAGCGTCTGATCCCGCATCATCCGCAAAAGAAAAGCCCCGCCATTTCAGCGGGGCTTTTTTGTTTCGTCTGTGTGACGCTTAGATCAGCAGCACCTGCGTTCCATTCCGGGCATAGCCAAACAGTTCGGCGATATGCCGATTGTAAAGACCAATACACCCGTTCGACGACTGACGCCCGATCTTGCGGGTGTCGTGGGTGCCGTGGATACGATAGTATTTCCAGCTCAGATACAGCGCATGGGTGCCCAACGGGTTATCCGGCCCCGGACCCACGAAGGGTGGCCATTCCGGGTTACGTTTCTGCATCGCGGGGGTCGGCGCCCAGGACGGGCCTTCAACCTTGCGAATGACGCTGGTGCGGCCGCGCCGGGTCAGATCTTCGGTCAGCGGCACCGAGGTCGGGAACAGGCGATAGATTGACTGATCCTCGGACCAATAATGCAAACAGCGCGAGCTGATATCGACCAAAATCGCACCGTTCCGGGTGTTGCTGAAATAAGGCTGCCAATTCAACGCCCGAAAGCTTGAGATATTGCGCTTCACAACCTCTGTCAGGTCACGCTCGACCTCGGTCGAGTTATCGAACTGCGCAAGTGCAGGTGTCGCCAGGCCGCTTGCTGCGGCAATCGTTCCCCCCAGGAACGCGCGCCTGCCAAGCTGGGCTTCCGGTTTCTTCTGCATCACTAAGTCTCCAATATTCACTTGCATCACAGTCATATATTGCGTCCGCGCATCAGTCGCAATTCAAACGCATGTTATCGGCTTAAAGTCGCAAAGCCGTCATTTGCTACTTGCTTATACTCACGGTAGACAGGCACAGATACAATGTTTTTTGGATGAGAGACAAACAATGCGCGTGTTTTTGATGGCAGTTGCCGCAACAGTGGCCCTTTCTGCGTGTACCACGACGACGGGCACAGGTGGTGGCGTCAACATCTATCGAATCTCGTCTGGCCAGACGTCGAAGGTTCAATATCGAATGCTGGACAGCATCAACCAACTGCGTCAGGCCGCAGGGGCACAGCCGGTGAAGCTGAATTCTCAGTTGAACGCTGCGGCCCAGACCCATGCCCGCGACATGTCGGTGCAGAACCGGCCGTGGCATTTCGGGTCTGACGGATCGTCCCCGATCGACCGCGCCCGCCGTGCGGGTTACACCGGCACCTATCTGGGCGAAAACATCTCGGAAACCTTCGAGACCGAGCTTCAGACCCTGTCAGCCTGGATGAACAAGCCCGACACGCGCCGGATCATTCTTGACCCCCGCGCGCGCGAGCTTGGATTCGCATGGCTGCAAGAGCGAAATGGCAAGATCTGGTGGGTGATGGAGATGGGCGGTTAATCCAGCCATCAATCCCGCTTACGGATTGATATCAATCACAGTTCCCAGACGAACCATCGTGAAGATTTCACGAATCTCGTGGTTCTTGACCGAGATACAGCCCGCCGTCCAGTCATCCCGCTTGGGGTCCTGCGGGCGCCTGTCGCCGTGGATGAAAATCTCTCCACCCGGTTTGCGCCCGACCGAGCGGGCGTGTTCCACATCCTGTCGGTTGGGATAAGACACCCCGATTGACAGGTAAAACGCGCTTTTCGGGTTGCGCCGATCAATGACATAGCGCCCCTCCGGCGTCTTGCCGTCGCCCTCATATTTCTTGCGCCCCTCAGGCGCAAAACCCAGCCGAATGCGATAGGTTTTAAGGATCTCGGTGCCATGCATCAGATACATCTTCCGCGCACCCTTGTTGACGATGATCTGAGTCACTTCTGGTCCGTCATACTTGTATCTTTTCGGGCCGCACGAGGCGACAAAGACCAAGGACAGGACGGTAAGGATCGTTAAGACGGCTCTCATTTGATGTCCCACACTGCTCGTTTTTTGCGATTATGGTAGATCAGATTGATCACAACACAAGCGAATTTGCCCTGTGATCACCCTATCGGCGAATCCCTGAGCGTGTCAGGCCCTTGTGAAGCTGGCGACTTGTTCCGTGTGGGTGGACCAGCGGAACTGATCCACCACCTGAACCCAATTCATCCGATATCCTGCATCCACAAGAGCTTTTGCATCACGCGCAAATGTCTGTGCATTGCATGACACCATGGCGATTCGCTTGATGTCGGACGCCGCAAGCTGCGCGATCTGTGCTTCGGCTCCGGCGCGGGGTGGATCAATGACGGCCGCGTCAAAGCGCGCCAAATCCTCGGCCATCAACGGGTTGCGGAACAGATCCCGCACCTCTGTCGTAACATGGCGCAATCCCTGCGTCTGACGCCAGCCAAGGGCAAGCGCATCGGTCATCGCGGCGTGGCCCTCGACCGCATGCACTTCCGCAGCTTGCGCCAAAGGCAGGGCGAACGTGCCGCAACCAGCGAACAGGTCAATCACCGATTTTGCGCCGCCCACGATTTCGCGCACCCCGTCCAGCAAGGCCGCTTCACCCGCGCGTGTGGCTTGCAGGAACGCACCGGCGGGCGGCACGACAGCGGCGATACCAAACAATTGCTCAGGCGGCGTTTCGGTGGCAATCACTTCGCCATCCCATGTCAGGCGGGCAAGGCCATAGGTGTGCAAAGCCTGCGCCAAATCAGTCTCTAATCCACGGTCAAGTGGCTTTCCGCCCGTAACTGACACGTCCAGTCCAGACGCAGATTGCACGACATTGATGGACAGCGCGCCTTTGCGCGATGCGCCCAGCATGGTTAGGGCACCCAATGCGGGAAGCGCCGCCAGAATATCGGGATGCACAAGCTGACAGCTTGTGATTTCGGTGATGGTGTCTGAACGGCGCCCATGAAACCCGACAATCGCGCCTTTCTTGCCGCGTCTACCCGACAGAACCGCCCGACGGCGTGACGCGGCAGGCGATGTCATGATCGGCCGAAATTCAGAGGTCAGGCCATGGGCGTCCAGCGCGGCTTTAACCACACCGACCTTCCAATCTGCAACAAACTGATCCGAGGCATGCAGCAAGGCACATCCCCCGCACGCGTTGTAATGTGGGCATGGCGCTTTGACCCGGTCAGGTGATGGCGTCATGATACGCGGCGCTGCGATGCGCCCGTCGACAACATCGCCCGAGATTTCTTCACCCGGCAGGCAGCGCGGCGCAAAGACAGGTCCGGGCGCGATGCCGTCCCCAAGATGCCCCAATCGTTCAATCGTATAGGTTTTGGTCACGGCAACAGATCCTCGCGCTTCAAGGTGAACCCAGATGCGATCCACAGGCTCTCTAACCGCCGCAACTCTGCTCCCAGCGCGGGGCCTGTATGGGTCGGCAACAGGTCGGCGGGCTGAATGGGAAAGACCGCTTGCGCACCGGTTTCAACCTCGGACCAGACGCCTGCATGAACCTGACCACCCGTCTGCGCTGCACGCAAAAGCACCACGTCGGTGGCAAGGTTGGCGCCATGGCGATAGGCAAGCTCGCCTGCACCCTCCGTCGACCCCATCGCGTCACGCATCAACGCAAGCCGCTTGCGGTCACGTTTGGACAATCGAAGCCTGTCTGCAACCTCGCCGCCGCCCAATGCCGCAAGGCGGCGCAGCGGATCGGGCGCACGTTGGGCTTCAAGATGGACCAGAACCGGCAAGGCACGGGGATCCGCACCGGGCAAGATTGAACCCAGAACGCCAATCTGTGCCATTGCGCCAACAGCGGTCGAAGGATCAGACGCTGCCAACAGTTTCAACATTTCTGCACCCACGCGCTCGCGCGAAAGTGTCTCTAACCCGCCTAGATTTGCTGCAACACCCGCCAGGGCTTCTGCATCCATTCCCTCGGCAGCGTCACCATACCAAGCGTGGAAGCGAAAGAAGCGCAAGATCCGCAGGTAATCTTCGCGAATGCGGTCGCCGGGATTGTCGATGAAGCGCACGCGGCGCGCCTTTAGATCGGCCAAACCACCCAGCGGATCAATGACCCGCCCATCCGGCGCCGCATACAGCGCGTTCATGGTGAAATCACGCCGATGCGCGTCATCCTCAAGCCTGTCGGAGTAAGCGACCACAGCGCGCCGACCATCGGTTTCGACATCTTTGCGAAAGGTCGTAACCTCAAGCCCGTGACCATCGACGACAATGGTGACGGTGCCATGATCAACGCCCGTTGGCACGGCGCGCATCCCGGCCTCGTCGGCGATCTTAATCACCTGCTCGGGCCGCGCATCGGTGGACAAATCCAGATCCGAGATGGGCGCCCCAAGCAGATCGTTGCGCACACATCCGCCCACGAAATACACCTGATGACCCGCTTGCGCGATCATTTCGCACACCGCCTGTGCCGCCGGCATCTTGATCCAATCGCCGGTGACGCGGGTCATTGCGGCAACCTTTCCGCAAGGGCGCGCAACATCCGGGCGGTCGCCCCCCAGATATAGTAGGGCCCATAAGGCACGGTTTCATACAATCGCATCCGCCCCTGCCACATCCGCCCCTGACGGGCATAATTGGCAAGGTTAGAGACATGTTTGAACGGTACGGTAAAGACTTCTTCAACCTCGCCAATCTCGGCGACGATGTCGAAAGGTTGTGGGATAAACCCGATCACCGGGGTGACTGAAAAGCCCGTAACCGTTTCATGTGGCGGCATCTGACCGATCAGCTCCACCTGCGTTGGTGGCAGCCCAATTTCTTCATGCGCCTCGCGCAGCGCCGCGGCAACCTCATCGGCATCGTCTGGATCGACCTTGCCGCCCGGAAACGCGATCTGCCCCGGATGGTGCTTCAATGCCGAGGACCGCTTGGTCATGATAAGCCGCAACTCGTTCCCTGACTGGATCAGGGGCACCAAGACACCCGCAGGTCGCAGCTTGCGATTCGCCGGCAGTTGAATGTCTGGGTTCAGATCGAAATCCGAACTGCCCTTGCCGGTCTGGGCAACAGCTTTTCGGATACGATTCAACATATCAGTCACTCTTGTCGCCCGAATCGACCGCATCCTTGCCCAGCGTTTCCGGATCAAGATCGTAATGCGCGCCACAGAACTGGCAATCTGCGGTGACGCGCCCATCATCCGTTGTCATGTGACCAATGTCGCGCGTGGAATAGATCGACAGGCTTTCGCGAACGCGGTCTTCCGAACACGGACAGCCGAAACTGATGGTCTGAGGTTCGAAAACGCGGGGCGCTTCCTCGTGGAACAGCCGCACCAGCAAATCAGTGGGTTGGACGGACGGACCAACCAGTTCCAACTCTTCTACCGAGCTCAGCAGGATATTCGCGCGGTTCCAGTTTTCGGCATCATCGTCCGACAGCAAATCCTGTGCGGACAACAAGCCGCCTTCGCCAGACCCACCTTCGCCCGTCACGTGCGGAGAGGCTTTGGGCATATGCTGCAACATGATCCCGCCAGCCCGCCAGCTTTCTGTGCCGCCGGTCCAGGTCGACTTCCCGAATGTCAGATGAAACCGGGTCGGCAGCTGTTCGGACTGTGCAAAATAGGCTTGCGCGCAATCTGACAGCGACTGACCCGCAATCGGTGTCATCCCGGTATATGGCTTTTGCTCGCTGCCCTGATGGATCAGCACGGCAAGATACCCTTTGCCGATCTGCGGAAAGCCCGGCGCATCCGGTTGCAACCGATCTTCGTCAAAGCTGGCATAGGCACGGATCGTGGCCGAGTCGCCCTCTTTCTCGGGGGCATAATAGTCGGTGGCGATCAGCCGGGCCGGACCATCACCGCGCACCTGCAACGACAGCTTCCACTGCATCTTGATGGTCTGCCCGATCAGCGCGGTCAACATGGCAGCTTCGGCCACCAAGGCTTCAATCGCCGGGGGGTAGTTGTGTTGTGACAGGATGGTGTCCAACGTGCCGTCCAGCCGCAACACGCGCCCGCGAATGTCGCTGCGATCCAGTTGAAAGGGCAGGATGGTGTCATCCCAGGCGATTTGAGTTCCAAGGGTCATGGGGTTTCCTATCGGCGTTCAGCTTGGCATACCGCGTCTATATGGTGTCGGCAACCGAAGGGAAAAGAGCAGATGCGCAGATTCGGCAGACAGCGGCAACAGGGCCGTAAATACGTGCTGCGGCCGGGCGCTTATGCCGTCCTGCTCCGCGGGCACGATATGCTGATCACCCACCAAGCCGAACCGTTTAACGAATTCCAGCTTCCCGGTGGTGGGATTGATCCGGGTGAAACCGGGATTGTGGCCCTGCATCGTGAGGTGATGGAGGAAACAGGATGGAAGATTGCCGCACCAAAGCGGCTGGGGGCATATCGCCGGTTCAGCTTTATGCCGGAATACGATCTTTGGGCCGAGAAGATTTGTCACATCTTCGTCGCCCGCCCGGTTCGGCAGATCGGCGCACCGCTAGAGCCGGACCATCAGGCCATCTGGACCAATATCGATACCGCCCTGCAAATTCTGTGCAATGAAGGAGATCGCCATTTTGTTCGCCGTCACCTGCGATCCGGCTGGTAAGTGACCATCACGCAGGACAGGTCGTCCCCAAGGTCCTGCCCACCCGAAAAGGCATCGAGATCCCAAACCAGGGCGTCGAACAGGGCTTCGTTGGTCAGTTCGGCGTTCCGCCCGAGAATGTCCGCAAACCCAGCCTCGTCCAGCATGGCACCTGTGTTGTCGACGCATTCGGTAAACCCGTCGGAATAGAAAATCAGCCGCTCACCCGGAGAGAGCATTAGCTGTTGTCGGTCAAACTGCGCCTCGGAAATAAGGCCAATCGGCATTCCGCCCTTGCCAAAATAGCGCACCTCGCTCTGGCGCGACAAAAGCACCGCATTCGGATGGCCGCATTGTGACAGCTCGACTGCCCCGGTGTTCAGGTCAAGATACCCGAACAGCATTGTAAAGTAATGCTCAGATCGCAGGTCATTCAGCAGCAATTTGTTCAGCTCATCGGCAACCACCTCTGGCGGCCGGCAACGGTAAAACCCGCCCGGCCCCCGTTCTAACGCGATGTTATGTGTGGGCGATCCGTCAGAGAAATAGGATGCCAGACGCGCGGTCAGAAGTGCCGATGCGATTCCATGCCCGGACACGTCGATGGAATAAAACGCCAACCTGTCGGGACCGGCATCAAAAAAACCGGCAAGATCACCACCGACATGGCCACAGGGCTTCAGCATCAATGACACCTCGGCCGCACCAAAATCCCGATATTTTTCACGCACAAGCGATTGCTGCATCTTGCGGGCTTCGACCAGATCGCGATCCAGCGAATCATACAACGCCTGAATTTCCGCAAGGGTCGACGTGACGAGGCGGTTCTTATCCTGAAGCTCACGCTCCATCGACAGGATGCGACCCCCGGCATTGATGCGTGCGCGCAGCTCATCCGGGTTTACGGGCTTGGCCAGAAAATCATCTGCCCCCACATCCAGCCCCTGCGCGACCGCCCCTTTGTCGGTCTTTGACGTTAACAAGATGAAATAGACATAGCCCCCAAGCGGCAACTGACGAAACGCGGCGCACAGCTCAAGCCCATCCATCCCCGGCATCATCCAATCGCTGAGAATGAGGTCAAACTGATCCCGTCGGAGAATTTCCAACGCCTCGTCCCCGGTTCCGGCTTCGGTCACGTCATATCCCTGCCGGGTCAGGGACGAGGTCAGAATACGACGCTGCGCCCGACTGTCGTCGACCACCAAAATCCGGCGCACCGGATTTTCAACCACCTGAACAGGCGTTTCGGTTGGGGTTGGCTTCTCACACCTTAGATATGCATTTGCGGCGCTCACACTTATGTCCCGACCTAGGAATCGCGTTGTCAGAAATGGTTAGCGCCCGTCGTTTAACAGCCATTTAACAGGAAAATTTTACATGATCGTCGCAGCTTACCGCTTGTTAACCAGAGGCATATAAGCTGGATGCGTTATGAGGGAGGTCTTGATGATCAACTGGACGCGCGTGAATGAGCTAAAGGCCGAGCTCGGGGAAGACGATTTCGCCGAGGTGGCTGATCTGTTTCTGGAGGAGGTAGAAGAGGTGATTTGCCGCCTGAAATCCACGCCCAAACCGGATCTGTTCGAACAGGACATGCACTTTCTGAAAAGCTCGTCATTGAATCTGGGGTTTGACCAACTGTCCAAACTGTGCGGCGAGGGAGAGCGGGAAGCCGCTGCGGGCAATTATGATGCCGTCCCTCTGACCCCCGTGTTTCAAACCTATGACGCGTCGAAACAGGCCTTTCTAAGCGGTGATCAAACCACAAACTCGGCAATGGTTTCGTCGTTCGTGATATCGGAATAGACGAAGCCGCCCGTATCCAACCGAGCATAGAGTGTTTCGAAGTTTTCAGGTGTGCGTGTTTCGATGCCGATAAGCACCGATCCGAAATTCCGGGCGCTTTTCTTCAGATACTCAAACCGCGCAATATCGTCGTCAGGCCCCAGCGCCTCAAGGAAATCTCTTAATGCGCCCGGCCGCTGGGGAAGTCGCAACAGGAAGTATTTCTTAAGGCCAGCATATCGTTGGCTGCGCTCTTTCACCTCGGGCAAGCGTTCGAAATCGAAGTTTCCGCCCGAGGTCACGCAGACCACGGTCTTGCCCTTCACCTCGGCGCGCAGATCTTTCAACGCATCTATCGACAATGCGCCCGCGGGTTCCAGCACCACGCCTTCGACGTTCAGCATCTGAACTATGGTCGAGCAGATACGGTCTTCGGGCGCTGTCAAAACATGCTCGGTTGGCGTTTTTTTCAGTGCGTCGAAGGTCAGTTGACCGATCTGCGCAACGGCGGCGCCGTCGACGAAATTGTTGACCTGATCCAGCTTGACCGGGGCTTTGGCCCGCAGTGCAACGGTCAAACTTGCCGCCCCCGCAGGCTCCACATACCTGATGTCCGTTTCAGGTGATACATCCCGCAGGTATCGGGTGACGCCCGCCGACAGCCCGCCACCGCCAACCGGCAGAAGCACCATGTCCGGCGGGCTTGGCATCTGCTCAATGATCTCCGCCGCAACGCTTGCCTGACCTTCGATCACATCATGGTCATCAAACGGCGAAAGGAAATGCCCGCCCGCGTCTGAACAGAACTGCATCGCTTCTGCCAGAGTGTTGTCGAAATAGTCACCAACAAGGCGGATTTCGACATTGTCGCCGCCGAAGATACGGGTCTTGTCGATCTTCTGTTGGGGCGTCGTGACCGGCATGAAGATCACACCTTTCACACCAAAATGGCGGCAGACAAACGCCACGCCCTGCGCGTGATTTCCGGCCGAAGCACACACGAAAACGCTGACCCCGGGGTTGGCCGATCGCGTCTTGGCCATCGCGTTCAATGCACCGCGGATCTTATAGCTGCGCACCGGGCTCAGATCTTCCCGCTTCAGCCAGATATCGGCCTCGTAAAGCTCGGACAGGTGATCGTTCCGCTGCAAGGGTGTTGCAGGAAACAACGTGCGCATCAAATGTTCCGCGCTGTGGGCTTTGTCAGTGAACTTGGTCATCCAACATGTCTGGATCACCAGCAGGGTATTGGCAAGCCTGATCCAGCCGCCGTCTTATTGAAGCGACAGCTCTCGCCCTTCGACGTAGTGGCCATAGATTGTTGTCACGACGCTGATCGAAACAATCGATAGGAACCATTGGGCAATAATCATAAAAGGCAACATGATCAAACCGGCCACCCCGCCCAGTAGAGCCAAAATGAAGGAGAGACAAAACATCACTACAAAACCAATCAGAAAGCTCCAGAAAAACAGCCCGATGATCGCCTTGCTTGATCCCTGTGTCGCTTTCCACGCTTCGGAAAGGCCAAGTCGTTGTCCCAAAGCGCGTGATACGAGAACGGGCGAAAATCGGGCCAAAACGACAATGGCTGCCAGAAAACAGATCAAGAAAACAATGGCAATCAAGGCGACCTGTCCGGGGCCTGCATCCGGGGTTCCGCCGGGTTGTGAGATTTCAGGAAACAGCCACCCAAACGCTATCACGCCTACTGGGGCCAAAAACAACACATAAGTCACGGTCAAAACCAAGGCCCAGATCACGTAGTTGATGATGTTCGATCCATGGAAAGTTGGAATCCAACCCCTTGGCGCTTCGTTCATCAGAACGTAGCGGTGCCACGCGACGGCGATCCATGCAGTTATGACCATGCTGATCAGGCCGATCACGAGCTGAAACGCAACGGCGCCTGCTGCTCCGAATGACACAAGAACCTGCGCATTGGCGACCACCCAAGATGATAACAGGAAAGAGACGACCATCATCAATATCATCAAAACGACAGAAATCCGCACTGCGGCACCAAAATTTCGTTCGACCATTCCGAAAGAATGCTTCAACAAAGCCCAACCCGTCATGTCACCACCTCAAATAGATTTTCACCAACCAAACACATCTTTCTCGCTATCGCAACACGGTCGCAAACTCGCCGGAGCGTATGCAAAACTTGCCCTTGGTAAAGAAACCAGCTAAGCGCGCAGCGATATCTTCGAAAGGGAAAACGATGTCTGCGCCCAAGAAAGTTGTCCTGGCCTATTCCGGCGGTCTTGATACCTCGATCATCCTGAAATGGCTTCAAACCGAATACGGTTGCGAAGTGATTACCTTCACCGCTGACCTTGGTCAGGGGGAAGAGTTGGAGCCGGCCCGAAAAAAGGCCGAGATGTTGGGCATCAAGCCGGAAAACATCCACATCGAAGACCTGCGCGAGGAATTCGTGCGCGACTATGTGTTCCCGATGTTTCGCGCCAATGCGCAGTACGAGGGGCTGTATTTGCTAGGCACCTCGATCGCACGCCCGTTGATCTCCAAACGGCTGGTCGAGATTGCCGAAGAACACGGCGCCGATGCGGTAAGTCATGGTGCGACCGGCAAGGGCAACGATCAGGTTCGGTTTGAATTGGCTGCCTATGCACTCAACCCAGAAATTAAGGTGATTGCGCCTTGGCGTGAGTGGGATCTTGGTTCGCGGACCCGTCTGCTGGAATTTGCAGAGCAGCACCAGATTCCGGTTGCCAAAGATAAGCGCGGTGAAGCGCCGTTTTCGGTTGACGCAAACCTTCTGCACACCTCGTCCGAAGGTAAGGTGCTGGAAGACCCTGCCGAAGATGCGCCGGATTACGTCTATCAACGCACCGTCCATCCGGAAGATGCGCCAGACACGCCTGAATTCATCGAAATCGGCTTTGAAAAGGGTGACGCTGTGTCGATCAACGGCGTCGCAATGTCGCCTGCAACCGTTCTGGCCGAGCTGAACGAATACGGCCGCAAGCACGGCATTGGCCGTCTTGACTTGGTTGAAGGTCGCTATGTCGGGATGAAATCGCGCGGTATCTATGAAACACCCGGCGGCACCATCTTGCTGGACGCCCATCGTGGCATCGAATCGATCACCATGGATCGTGGCGCGATGCATCTGAAAGACGAGCTGATGCCGAAATACGCCGAGCTGATCTATAACGGCTATTGGTTCTCGCCCGAGCGCGAGATGCTGCAAGCCGCCATCGACGCCAGCCAGGAACACGTCACCGGCACGGTGCGTATGAAACTTTACAAAGGCTTGGCCCGCGTGGTTGGCCGTTGGTCGGATCATTCGCTGTATTCCGAAGAACACGTAACGTTCGAAGAGGACATGGGCGCATATGACCAGACCGACGCCGCGGGCTTCATCCAGCTGAACGCCCTGCGCCTGAAGCTGATCGCGATGCGTGACCGTCGTTTCAAATAACCTCGCGCCACGTCACCGTGGACCGACGCTGAACGCCCCCGTATCAAACGGGGGCGTTTTTGTTTGGAGACCCAGATGCCACTGACCCCGATTGCCGAAAAGATCGAACGCGGCCTGAAGAAGCGTCCATTCGGCGAAAGCCTGAAACTGGACTGCGGTGGCGATGGTGTCATCGTGCTGCAGGATGGTGTCCTGTCGCGCGACGATGTCGATACGGCCTGCACAATCTCGATGACCCGTGACAATCTTGAAAAGCTCATGGCGGGAAAGCTGAACCCGGTCAGCGCCTTTGCGATGGGCAAGATCAAAGTGTCGGGTGATGTGTCGATTGCCATGCGTCTGGGGCAGCTGCTGAAAGGTTAATCAGAGCCTTTTTCTGCCAAAAACGCCTCGACCTCGGCCCGGCTTGGCATTGCATCTGCCGTGCCATGTCGCGTGACCTGAATGGCCGATGCGGCCGCACCAAACCGCATGGCATCAGCGATGGTCATACCCTGATCCAGCGCCGCGACGGTATTGCCGATGAAGCAATCGCCCGCACCCGTTGTGTCGACCGGATCGACCGTGAACGCATCCACCGAGATGCGTTCGCCCGTCGCCCCCACCCGCCACTCTGCGCCATTCGAACCACGTGTGATCAGAAGGTTGGGCACATCTATATCTTCGATGGCTGTGCCCAGCGCTTTGGACAGTTGCTGCGCCTCGACCTCGTTGACAACAAGAAGATCAACGACCGGCAACATCTGTATTGCGCGGGTGGCGTCGAAGGGGGCAGCAGAATAGACCACGAACGCGCCGCGCGCGCGGGCCATTTGGGCGGCCTCAAAGGTCAGACCGGTTTCATTTTGCAAAACAAGATAGTCATCTGACCCCGCTTCGCGCAGTGCTTTGTCAATCTGCGCCTCGGAAATCTGCGCATTTGCGCCGGAATAGAGAATGATCAGGTTCTCGCCAGCCGTATCAACGCAGATATTCGCATGGCCGGTTGCGGTCGACAGAATGACAACATGATCTGTATCGACGCCCGCATCAGACAGTCGCGCCTTGCACCATTCACCTTCGGCGCCGATGGCACCGATATGGCGAACCTGAGCGCCCGACAGCGCAGCGGCGATGGACTGGTTTGCACCCTTCCCCCCCAATCCAACACGATAGGACAAGGATGCAAGCGTTTCACCCGAGACGGGCAGATGATCCACCTCGTAGAAGTGATCCATGTTGATAGAGCCCAGATTGTAGATCGCCACGGCGCCCTCCCGTTTTGGAGCAGCCTATTGCAGTGGACAGCGATCACAAGGGAAAGCTAGGTTGGAAGACAATCGCCCCTAGTTTATTCGGGATCATGAATTTGACTTTCCACTTGTATTCCATTGTATACCGTTTAAGTGAGCATTGAACCCGCCCTTTAGCCAGGAGGCAACCATGACCACCAAGATCCAAGCAACCCTGATTCCCGGCGACGGCATCGGACCGGAAATCACCGAAGCTGTGACTGCCATTCTTGACCATATGGGCCAGCCGTTTGAATGGGACGTGCAACAAGCTGGTATGGCTGGCGTCGAGGCATCTGGCGATCCGCTTCCACAAGCCACCATCGACAGCATCCGCCGCACCAAGCTGGCGCTCAAGGGTCCGCTCACCACGCCGGTCGGTGGCGGCTACAAGTCGATCAACCTCCAGCTGCGGCAGGAATTCGAACTTTTTGCCAATGTGCGCCCCACCAAGACGATCAAGACCGATGGGCGCTATGACAATATCGACATGGTGATTTTCCGCGAAAATCTTGAAGGCTATTACATCGCCGACGAAGGTTATTTGGAGCATAACGGCGACCCCGAAGGTAAAGTCTATTCCACCGGCTACAACACAAAGGAAGAAGCGCGCCGCATCACCCGCGCAGCGTTCGACTATGCGGTGGCGAACGGGCGCAAGAAGGTGTCGATCGTGCACAAGGCCAACATTCTGAAACTGCTCTCCGGCATGTTTCTGGAAGAAGCCCGCGAAGTGGCCAAGGAATACGAAGGCCGCATCGAGGTTGACGAGCGCATTGTGGATGCCTGCGCCATGCAGATGGTGATGTATCCTGATGCGTTCGACGTGATCGTCACCACCAACCTGTTTGGCGATATTCTATCAGACCTCGCCGCTGGGCTGGTCGGCGGTCTTGGTCTGGCCCCCGGCGCAAATATCGGCAAGGACGCAGCGATCTTCGAAGCGGTCCACGGCTCGGCGCCTGACATTGCCGGACAACAGAAAGCCAACCCTTGTGCATTCCTGATGGCCGCAGGTCTGATGCTTGAACATGTAGGATTGAACGACGAGGCAAATCGTCTGAAGAAGGCCGTCATAGACACTGTTCAGGCCAAAGATCGCATTACCCCCGACCTTGGCGGCACGGGCAACACCATGTCGATTGCCGAAGCAATCATGGATCGCCTTTAACGGCATTTGACGCGGCTCAAAGACTGACACCGCCAAGCATGCGAGGCTCATTGAAGGAGGCTCGCATGACCAAATTGATCGCCGTCACCAATGATACCGTCGAAAAACACGGCTTCTTTTGCAAGATGAGCGCGCGCAAAACCACTGCGTGGAAGCGCAAGCGCGCTTGGCTGGCCGACCGGTTTGATGAAGGGTTGCAGTTGCGTTTGCTGGGTGACGGCGAACGTGGATTTGTCGAGTTTATCCCCGCAAGACATGCTTGGCGCGGGATCGAAAACGCTGATGATCTTGTCGCCATCCATTGTCTTTGGGTGGTCGGCAAAAGCAAAGGCAAAGGCCACGCCAAACAGTTGCTGAACGAGGTCGAGACCTGGGCGCGCGACCACGGCTATCGTGGCGTGACCGCCCTGACCCGTTCAGGAAATTGGCTGATCGACAAGAAGATACTGGCTTCGCGCGGCTATAAATCTGTTGATCAGTCAGACCCCGACTATGATCTGATGCTCGGGACGTTTGGCGATGGCCCCCTGCCGCGCATTGTCGGCGGATTCAATCAGAAAGCCGCCGCATGTGGCTCTGGGCTGACGGTGTTTCACAGCGCGCAGTGCCCGTATCTTGAAGACGCGGTCAATAACGCAAAGGATGCGGCGCACGAGGCAGGCATTCCCTTCCGAGCGATCGAAGTCACATCCGCACAGCAGCTTCGCCAGCAGGTTCCGAACCCCTATGGCGTGTTTTCCATCGTCTATGATGGACGTGAAATCGCTAGCAACTACCTTTTGAAGAAGCAGATCTTGCCACTGCTTGCATTATCATAGTCGAAAACGGCGCCTGCGTCCGCAAGTCCCTTTTTTTTCGCGGCAATCTTGTATATGTGGGTGTGGAAATCTCACCTTTCACCGTCTGGGCAATGGTCCCGAGGTGAAGCTCTCCGCGAAAAAAAGAGGTGTCCTGACATGACCGATACATCGCAACCTGATATTCTGTATACCATTGTAGACGAAGCGCCCGAGCTGGCCAGCGCGTCGTTCCTGCCCATCATCAAGCGTTTCGCCTCGGCGGCAGGCGTGACAGTTGGCACCAAAGACATTTCGCTTGCCGCGCGCATCATCTCGGCCTTTCCCGAGAATCTGACCGAAGACCAGCGCCAATCGGATGACCTGGCCGAGCTTGGCAAGCTGGTGAAAACACCAGATGCCAACGTGATCAAGCTGCCCAACATCTCGGCCTCGGTGCCACAGCTTGTCGCTGCGGTGGAAGAGCTGCAAGCTCAGGGTTATGCCCTGCCCGATTATCCCGAAGAACCCAAGACCGATGAAGAAAAGGCGATCCGCGCCCGGTATGATGCGATCAAAGGGTCTGCGGTGAACCCGGTTCTGCGCGAAGGCAACTCGGACCGTCGCGCCGCAAAGGCGGTGAAGAATTACGCCCAGAACAACCCGCATTCGATGGGGGATTGGTCGGCGGACAGCAAGACCAAGGTCTCGTCCATGCCGGACAATGATTTCTATGCCAACGAAAAGTCCGCGACGATTACCGCAGATCAGGCAGGTGATGCGAAAATCGAATTCGTCGGCAAGGATGGCAACGTGACCGTTCTGAAAGACGGCTGGACGCTGGACGAAGGCACGATTGCCGACGCCACCTTCATGTCGGCCAAGGCGCTGGGCGCCTTCCTGGCAGATGCCATCGCGGACACCAAGAAAGACGGCACCATGTTTTCGCTTCACATGAAGGCGACCATGATGAAGGTTTCGGACCCGATCATCTTTGGTCACGCCGTCAAGGCATGGCTGGCCCCGGTTTTCGAAAAATTCGCCGATAAGCTGGACGCACTGGGCGTGAACCCGAACTCGGGCATGGGTGACCTGTTGGAGCGGGTCGAAGGCGATGCCGAGATTATGGCCGCCATTGAAGCTCTGACCGCCGAGCGTCCTGCAATGTATATGGTCGACAGCGACAAGGGCATCACCAACCTGCACGTGCCCTCGGATGTGATCATCGACGCCTCGATGCCCGCCGTGATCCGTGCGGGCGGCAAGGGCTGGGATGCGGCAGGCAAAAAGGGCGACACCAACTGCGTGATCCCCGACCGCTGCTATGCCACTGTCTATGACGAAACGATCAATTTCTTCAAAGAAAATGGTAAACTGGACGTGACCACCGCAGGCGCCGTTGCGAATGTGGGCCTGATGGCGCAGAAGGCCGAAGAATATGGCTCGCACCCCACCACGTTCGAAGCGCCCGCTGACGGCACGATCCGCGTGGTTCTGGCAAACGGTGAAACCCTACACAGCCACGAGGTTGAGGCCGGCGATATCTGGCGCGCTTGCACCGTCAAGAAGGCTCCGATTGAAAACTGGATCGAGCTGGCGATGGATCGTCAACGTCTGACCGGGTCGGAAGCGATCTTCTGGCTGGATGCCAATCGTGCCCATGACGCCGAGCTGATCAAATATGTCGAACCCGCCCTGAAAACGGCCGGTGTTGCCGACAAGTTCCAGATCATGGCCCCGCGCGAAGCCACCCGCCAATCGCTGGAAACCATCACTGCGGGCAAAGATTCGATTGCCATCACCGGCAACGTTCTGCGCGACTATCTGACCGACCTGTTCCCGATCCTTGAGCTTGGCACCTCAGCCAAGATGCTGTCGATTGTGAAGCTGATGAATGGTGGTGGGTTGTTTGAAACAGGTGCGGGCGGCTCTGCCCCCAAACATGTTCAGCAGCTTGTTGAGGAAAACCACCTGCGCTGGGATTCGATGGGTGAATTCTGTGCGCTTGGTGAAAGCCTGAACTTCCTGGCCGACGCCAAGGGCAACACCAAAGCAGGCGTTTTGGGCCGCGCGGCCGAGGATGCCACGCAGGGCATTCTGGACAACAACCGCTCGCCCTCGCGCAAGGTCGGCGAACCGGACAACCGCGACAGCCACTATTGGTTCGCGCGCTATTGGGCCGAAGCCCTTGCTGCGCAAACCGACGACGCCGCGATTGCGGCAGAGTTCGCTCCGGTTGCCAAGGCTCTGGCCGACGGCGAAGATGCGATCCTGTCAGAGATCGCTGCGGTTCAGGGACCGGCTGCCGACATTGGTGGGTATTACCACCCCAGCGTCGAAAAGAAGGCGAAAGTCATGCGCCCAAGCGCCACGCTGAACGCCATCATTGGCTAACATTCCAGACAATACTGCAAATACACCCCGTCATTCGTGGCGGGGTGTTTTCTATTCGTCCTGACGCACTTGAGTCAGAACATTGGCCCGTGACAGTTCATCATGATCGGGGAACCAAATGGACCGATTTGGGCTGTCATAGATACGTGCCGCAAAACTGTCAGTGACGCCTTGCTGAACAAAGAAAGCCCTGTCGCGCTCTTGCTCGGCCTTGATGTCAAACTGCGGCAGTTTGGCGGCGTCCATCAGTGCGTAACCATGGAAACCCAGCCGCGCGTCTGGATCAGCCGTGCGCGTCGCCCCGGCAATGAAGACAATCGTGCAGGCCGAACTGCAGCTTTCATCAACATGTGTGTCTAACTTGGCCGAAACGATCAGTTTTGCCAGCCCACGCGCCTCGAATATATTGCCGCCGGAGCTGTTCAGATGAACAACGGAGATCCCATTATTATCGTCCAATATCGACGCCATCCGCTTGGTGACACCATGGGTCAGCGCGCCGCTGAATCTCACGACGCTCCGCGCCTCATCGACCGACAGTTCATATTGCGCTGCGCGCATCCGATCCATCTTTGTGGAATACAGCTCATCTTCGGGCAAGGCATTGGCGGCCAGTACCAGCCCCCACCACTGCGCCAGCATCACGGAAACACCGACGATCAATGCAATAATCCCGCCCCATAAGGGCAGCATCGAGCTGGACCCTGACAGGTTATGTTCAGCCGCCCGAAAATACCCGACGGACTGCCAGATCATGACGATAAGATCGCCCGCAACCGCCACGAACAGGACGGCCTTGGGCAAGGGCTGCGCCCATGTCAGCACCGCCAGAAGGCCGTAGACGCACAGCCGCAACAACACGCCGTTCACCCAAAACGAGCGGTTCAGGGGCTGCTCGCCACGCCAATGAGTTGTCAGATATCCCATGCCCCACGATAGGGACACAGGACAAAGCCGGTCAAACGGCCTTACTTATCGTTCACCCAGCCGAGCCGCCGCCAGAACCGCCATGTTCAGAATGTCGTTCGAGGTCGAATTCGTCGAACAAATCTGGATCGGCTGGTCGATGCCCGACAGAATCGGGCCAATGACCGTCGCGCCCGCAAGCTCCTGCATCATCTTGACCGAAATCGACGCCGAATGGCGCGCGGGAACGACAAGCACATTCGCCGGACCAGACAGGCGGCAGAAGGGGTAATGGGCCATCACCTCGGCATTCAGGGCCACATCGGCGGTCATCTCGCCATCAAACTCGAAATCCACACCGCGTTTTTCAAGGATCGCCGGGGCTTCGTGCATCTTCTCGGCCCGCTCCGACACCGGATAGCCAAAGGTCGAGAAGCTGACGAAGGCAACCCGCGGTTCAAGTCCAAGACCGCGCGCCACGCCGGCGGCACGCTCGGCGATATTGGCCAGATCTTCGGTTTCGGGCCATTCATGCACCAAAGTGTCGGCGATCAGCACGATCCGCCCCCTGTGCAGAACAGCGGTGACACCCACAGCGCCGTCAGTCGCCCTTGCGTCAAACACATGGTTGATCCGATCCAGAATGTAAGCGGATTTGCGTGTGGCCCCGGTGATCAGCCCGTCACCATGCCCGTGCGCCAGCATCAGCGATGCAAAAACATGTCGATCGCGCGCCGCAAGCCGATGAATGTCATGGCGGTCAAAGCCGTTGCGCTGCAAGCGTTCATACAAAAACTCTTTGTACTGATCCATATGGTCGGTGTTCGCGGCATTGACCACACGCAATTCGCGCACCGCATCGCCCAGCCCTTCGGCCTCCAGCTTGGCTTTCACATCTTCTTCGCGGCCAACCACCAACGCGCGGCCATAGCCATTGCGTTGATACTGAACGGCGGCCCGCAACACTTGCGGCGTATCGCCTTCGGCAAACACCATCGTCGCCTGATTCTTGCGCGCCCGGGCCGTGATCCCCCGCAAGATCGAGGCGGTTGGATCCATCCGCGCCTTCAGGCTTTGCTCGTAGCCATCCATGTCGATGATCGGACGACGCGCCACGCCAGTGTCCATCCCGGCACGCGCAACGGCTGGCGGCACGACATGAATCAAGCGCGGATCAAAGGGCGTGGGGATGATGTAATCGCGCCCGAAGGTCAGCTTCTTGCCATAGGCCATCGCGACCTCGTCCGGCACATCTTCGCGCGCCAACTCGGCCAGAGCGCGGGCACAGGCGATCTTCATCTCGTCATTGATGGCCCGCGCATTGATGTCTAACGCACCGCGAAACAGGTATGGAAAGCCCAGCACGTTGTTCACCTGGTTGGGATAATCCGACCGGCCCGTCGCCACGATTGCGTCATTGCGCACCTCGTGAGCCTCTTCCGGTGTGATCTCGGGATCTGGGTTCGCCATTGCGAAAATCACCGGATTATCCGCCATCGACGCAACCATGTCCTGCGTCACCGCCCCCTTGACCGACACGCCAAGGAACACGTCTGCGCCATCCATCGCCTCTTCCAGCGTGCGCAGATCGGTGTTGGCGGCGTGGGCTGACTTCCATTGGTTCATACCGTCTTTGCGGCCCTGATAGATCACGCCCTTGGTGTCGCACACGATGCAGTTGTCATGCTTGGCACCCATCGCCTTGATCAGCTCGATACACGCGATCCCGGCAGCCCCGGCCCCGTTCAGCACGATCCGGCAGTCTTCGATCTTCTTTCCTGACAAATGCAGCGCGTTCATCAGGCCAGCCGCACAGATCACCGCCGTGCCGTGCTGATCGTCGTGAAAGACAGGAATGTCCATTTCCTCTTTCAAACGCTGTTCGATGATGAAACATTCCGGCGCCTTGATGTCCTCAAGGTTGATGCCCCCAAAGGTCGGACCCATCAGTTTCACCGCGTTGATGAAGGCCTCGGGGTCTTCGGTGTCCAGCTCGATGTCGATCGAGTTCACATCGGCGAAACGCTTGAACAGAACCGCCTTGCCTTCCATCACCGGTTTTGAGGCAAGCGCACCAAGGTTGCCCAACCCCAAAACCGCCGTCCCGTTCGAGATCACAGCGACAAGGTTGCCCTTGTTCGTATAGTCATAAGCTGTCTGCGGGTCGGCGGCGATGGACTCGCACGGGACAGCAACGCCGGGGCTGTATGCCAGCGACAAATCGCGCTGTGTGGTCATCGGAACCGAGGGCGTAACCTCAAATTTGCCGGGCACGGGGTCCAGGTGGAAGGCAAGCGCCTCTTCCGAGGTTATCTTGGCTTTGGGCATAGGGGCGGCCTTTTGTAAATGATCGTTGTCCGGCAAAGCCTTACAGGGGGGAGGCAGCGGCCTCAACCACTAATCACGTAACTTTATGTCTGAAATGTTATTTGTGGCGCAATTATCATGCTGCAACCCCATTGTTATTCGCAACAACAGAAATTGCAGCGTGGTCGCCAGATCTCCACCATTCGCACGTGCCTTTTGGTTCGATCCGGCCTATACCTCGACCAATGACCAAGGGGCTTCACGTGGCACAAAAAATCTTACTTACCGGCGGGGCGGGATTTATCGGATCGCATACCTATGTTGCGCTGAAGAATGCCGGGTTTGAAGCGGTTATCCTCGACAACTTCTCGAACGCGCGCCGCGATGTAACAGACCGGCTTGAGGTTATCACGGGCGCACCTGTCATCTTGATCGAAGGCGATGTGCGCGACGAGGCGCTGCTGCACCGCATCTTCGCCGACCACGACATTACCGCCGTCATACATTTCGCTGCTCAGAAAGCGGTGGGGGAAAGCGTCGAGAAGCCGCTGGATTACATGGATTCGAATATTGCCGGGCTCTATGCCTTGCTCAGGTCAATGCAGCGGGCCGAAGTATTCAGGCTGGTCTTTTCGTCTTCGGCAACCGTATATGGCCAGCCCGATCAACTGCCTGTCAGCGAAACCGCCGCGCGCAGCTTCAACAATCCATATGGTTTTACCAAGCTGGTCTGCGAACAATCCTTGGAACAGATCGCCGCGTCGGACGATCGCTGGGCCTTCGGAGTATTGCGTTATTTCAATCCCGTGGGCGCACATGAAACCGGCCTGATCGGCGAAGATCCCAATGATATTCCGAACAACCTGATGCCCTATATTGCCAAGGTCGCCACCGGCGAACTGGCGCAGCTTTCGGTCTGGGGCGATGACTACGACACCCCGGATGGCACAGGTGTTCGCGACTATATCCATGTGATGGATTTGGCGAAGGGACATGTGCAGTCCCTTGATGCGCTGCTGACCTCGGGCACCGGGCACGTGGTCAATCTTGGCACCGGCACCGGGTATTCGGTGCTTGAGGTGCTGCGGGCCTATGAGCGCGCCTGCGGGCACACGATACCTTGCCGGATCGCGCCGCGTCGCGCTGGGGATGTGGCCCGCGTTTATGGCGATACGCGATTGGCTGAACAGATTCTGGGTTTCAAGGCGGAATTGGGTCTGGATGAGATGTGCGCCTCAAGCTGGAACTGGATCTCGCGACGTAAAAACACCTGATGGCCCTTTCGTCCGGGAAGTGAAGGACATAGTCTGTCGCAAACCGGATCACGGGGGATCAGAGGTGAGCGATAAGACGGCCAAAGTCACGCCGATGATGGCGCAATTTCTTGAGATCAAGGAAGGCTATCCCGACGCGCTTTTGTTCTATCGCATGGGCGATTTTTACGAGCTGTTTTTTGACGATGCCGTGGCCGCAGCCGCCGCGCTGGACATTGCCCTGACCAAGCGGGGCAAGCATCTGGGGGAAGACATTCCCATGTGCGGCGTGCCGGTTCATTCCGCAGAAGGATATTTGCTAACCCTGATCCGCAAGGGGTTTCGCGTCGCGGTTTGCGAACAGATGGAGGATCCAGCCGAGGCCAAGAAGCGTGGATCAAAGTCGGTGGTGAAACGCGACGTGGTCCGATTGGTTACACCCGGCACCCTGACCGAAGAAAGCCTGCTGGACGCGCGCCGTCACAACTTCTTGGCCGCCTATAACGAGGTGCGCGATGATGCGGCGCTGGCATGGGTCGATATCTCGACCGGGGCCTTCCGCGTCATGCCATGCAACCGCACACGGCTGTCGCCCGAGCTGGCCCGCCTTGCACCGCGCGAGATGGTCATCTGTGACGATCTAGGCGCGGAACTGGGTGGATTAGTCTCTGAATCCGGCGCATCCGAAACCGGCCTGGGACGCGCGGCATTTGACAGCGCCGGTGCTGAAAAACGCTTGCTGGAGCTGTTCAAGGTCGGATCGCTGGACGCCTTCGGTTCCTTTTCTCGTGCCGAGACGGGCGCGATGGGCGCGATTGTCGAATATCTTGACATCACGCAGAAAGGAAAGCTGCCGCTGCTGCGCCCTCCGGTTCGCGAGATGGCACATGGCACGATGCAGATCGACGCCGCCACGCGCCGCAATCTGGAGCTGACCCACAGCCTTTCGGGCGGACGGGATGGATCGCTGCTGTCCGTGATCGACCGGACAGCGACCGCAGGCGGCGGGCGCTTGTTGGAGCGTCGCTTGTCCAGCCCCTCCTGCGATCTGAAAGACATCCGCGCCCGGCTGGACGGGGTCACATTCTTCAAAGAAGCGCCGCGCCTGACCGAAGATGTCCGCGCGGCCCTGCGAAACGTTCCTGATATTGATCGCGCATTGTCCCGCCTTGGGCTTGACCGCGGCGGACCGCGCGATTTGGCCGCCATTCGCGGAGGGGTTGCGGCGGCGGCTGATATTTCCAAGACGCTTTCAGGTCAGGATCTGCCTGACAATCTGGCCAACGCTGCGAAAGCACTGACTGGGCATGACGACCTGTCCAGCCTGCTGGAAGACGCGCTGGTTGCCGAACCGCCCCTTCTGGCCCGCGACGGCGGCTTTATCGCACCCGGTTACGACACCGAACTGGACGAAGCGCGCCAGTTGCGCGACGAGGGGCGCGGCGTGATTGCCGGAATGCAGGCGCAATATGCTGAGCATACCGGCATCGGTAGCCTGAAGATCAAGCACAACAATGTTCTTGGCTATTTCATCGAAACAACAGCGACCCACGCCCAGAAAATGCTCGGCGCACCCTTGTCCGAGCATTATATCCACCGGCAAACCACGGCCAATGCGGTTCGATTCACCACCGTGGCGCTGAGCGATATGGAAACCAAGATCCTGAACGCCGGCAACCGTGCGCTGGAGATTGAGAAGAGGCTCTATTCCACCCTAGTTTCGCAGATTTTGGATCAGGCCGCCGAGCTTGCAACTACCGCTCGCGGCCTGGCCGAACTGGATGTGTCGGCAGGTTTCGCAACGCTTGCCCGATCAGAAAACTGGACCGCGCCGAAAGTCGATGACAGCCGTGTTTTCGATGTGCAAGCGGGACGCCACCCGGTGGTCGAAGCCGCGCTGAAGCGTGCGGGTGATCCGTTTGTCGCCAATGACTGTCGCCTTTCTGACGGCGCACGTGATGCCGACATCTGGTTGCTGACCGGTCCGAACATGGCCGGTAAATCCACCTTTCTGCGACAGAACGCCTTGATCGCGCTGCTCGCGCAAAGCGGAAGCTATGTTCCTGCCAAGTCCGCTCATATCGGGATCGTGTCACAATTGTTCAGCCGCGTGGGTGCGTCGGACGATCTGGCGCGCGGGCGATCCACTTTCATGGTCGAAATGGTAGAAACCGCCGCGATCCTGAACCAGGCAGACGACCGGGCATTGGTCATTCTGGATGAAATCGGACGCGGCACCGCGACCTATGACGGGCTGTCGATTGCCTGGGCCACGCTTGAGCATCTTCACGATGTAAACAGGTGTCGCGCTTTGTTCGCCACGCATTATCACGAGATGACACAGCTCGCCGCCAAGCTGGACGGCGTGGAAAACGCCACGATCGCCGTGAAAGAATGGGAAGGCGAGGTCGTCTTTCTGCACGAGGTGCGCAAGGGCGCCGCTGATCGGTCTTATGGCGTGCAGGTCGCCAAGCTGGCGGGCTTGCCTGACAGCGTGATTGCGCGGGCCAACACTGTTTTGGAAGCCTTGGAAAAAGGCGAGCGTGAAGGCACCGGTCAGAAGGCCGTGATCGACGATCTTCCCCTGTTTGCCGCCACGCCAGCCCCGGTGCAAACCAACACCAAAGGCCCGTCAGACATCGAGCTGGCCTTGGCGGACATTCAGCCCGACGGTCTCAGCCCGATCGAGGCGCTGAACCTGCTCTATCAGCTTAAGGAAAAGCTGGGCGACACATAAAAACGCCCCCGGCTCTGGGGGCGTTCTTGGTCGATCAGCTTATTTCGGGGTCGAGGACACGCCGACCTGCGCGGGACGCAGCAATCGGTCATGCAACATGAAGCCTTCGCCCATCACTTGAATGATGTCGCCCGACTTGGTGCCGGGCACGGGGGCTTCGAACATGGCTTCGTGCACTTCCGGGTCGAACTTGTCACCTACTTCCGGCGCCAAAAGCCGAATACCGTGTTTTTCAAAAATGTTCAGAAGCGACCGCATCGTCAGCTCAACACCCTCAACCAACGCCTTCGCGCCGTCGCCAGCTTCGCCCGCAGCCTCCAGCGCACGTTTCATGTTGTCGTAAACAGGCAGCATGTCACGTGCCAGCTTCGACCCGCCGTATTGCTCGGCTTCACGGCGGTCGCGTTCGCCGCGTTTGCGCGTGTTTTCGGCATCCGCCAACGCCCGCATGAAGCGGTCTTTGAATTCGTCCCGCTCGGCGCGCAGGGCAGCCAGTTCGTCAACCGGCTCTTCCTCGGTCAGATCAATTTCTACTTCCTCGGTCATCAGCTCTTCGATTGCCGATTCCAGGTTCTCTACTGCTTCGTTCTTTGCGTCAGCCATCTCTTCGCCTTTACCTTCGATCCGAGATCATCTTGCCAATCAGTTGCGCGGTGTAATCGACGATGGGCACGATCCGCCCATAGTTCAATCGCGTGGGCCCGATGACCCCAACCGCACCAATGATCTTTCGATCAGCGTTCATATATGGGGAAACCACCAAAGAGGAACCCGAAAGTGAGAAAAGTTTGTTCTCGGACCCAATAAAAATGCGCACGCCTTCGCCCTGATCGGCCAATTCAAGGAATTCGGCGATGTCGCGCTTGCGCTCAAGGTCGTCAAACAGCGTTTTGATCTTCTCAAGATCGGCCGCCTCGGCGTCTTCCGCCAGCAGATTCGACCGCCCGCGGACAATCAATCGCTCATAAGGCTGGCCTTCGTTTTCCCAAAGAGCCGCACCGCTTTCGACAAGATCCTGGGCCAAAACGTCCAGCTCCTGCCGTCGCTTCTTGATCTCGCGTTCGACCAGCGTTTGCAGCTCGGACAGCGTGCGCCCTTCCGCAAGGGCGTTCAGAAAATTCGCAGCCTCGCGCATCGAGGACGGAGTTTGCCCGATCGGTGGGGTGAACACCCGGTTTTCGACATGTCCGTCAGCAAACACCAAAACCACCAGCGCACGGTCTGCGCCCAGCGATACGAACTCGATGTGTTTGATCGGTGCCTCATGCTTCGGCGTCAGAACAAGACTTGCCCCGGCGGTAATCCCCGACAACGCCGACCCGACGCGATCCATCATCGTGTTGATATTGTTGTCAGCTTTCCCAACAGTCTCATCAATCTTCTGGCGATCATCCTGATCCAGATTGGACACCTCCAGCAACCCATCGACGAACATGCGCAAGCCAAGCTCGGTCGGAATGCGGCCAGCCGAAACATGCGGGCTGTCCAGAAGGCCCATAAACTCCAGATCCTGCATCACGTTGCGAATGGTCGCCGCGCTGACCTTTTCGGTCAGCGCACGGGTCAGTGTGCGCGAACCCACCGGCGCGCCTGTGCTCAGATAGCTTTCAACGACACTTCGGAACACCTCGCGCGAGCGGGCGTTCATATCGTTCATCAGTTCATGACGGTCTTCCATACGCAATCGCCTTGCCTTTTCGCCAGAGCCATGGGTATCACGCCTTTGAACATGAAACAAAGGGGGAAGCCCATGCGCCCGTCAGGTCGGAATCTAGATCAAATGCGCCCGATTTCAATTGAGACCGGGATCACAAAGCACGCAGAAGGATCCTGCATGATCCGCGTTGGCGACACGCATGTGCTTTGCACCGCGTCCCTTGAGGAGCGTGTGCCCCCATTTCTGCGAAATTCCGGCAAGGGCTGGGTGACAGCAGAATACGGGATGTTGCCCCGGTCCACCGGGTCGCGGATGCGGCGCGAAGCTGCGTCCGGAAAACAGGGCGGACGCACCGTTGAAATCCAGCGATTGATTGGCCGGTCCCTTCGGGCGGGCGTTGATCTGGTGGGGCTGGGCGAACGTCAGATCACCGTCGATTGCGATGTGATTCAGGCCGATGGCGGCACAAGATGCGCCGCGATCACCGGCGGTTGGGTCGCCCTGCGTCTTGCCGTGAACAAGCTGCTGAAAGCTGGCGACATCACCACCGACCCGCTGATGGATCCAGTCGCCGCTGTGTCATGCGGCATTTACGCTGGTCAGCCGGTGCTCGATCTGGATTATCCCGAGGATTCAGAGGCCGGTGTTGATGGTAACTTTGTGCTCTGCGGGCCGAAACTGATCGAAGTTCAGATGTCCGCAGAAGGTTCGACCTTCACCCGCGACCAAATGAACGAACTGATGGATCTGGCCGACAAAGGTGTGTCCGAGTTGGTTGCCGCCCAGCTGGAGGCGACGAAGTAATGCGCAGGTTCGGGGGCAAAGAGCTGGTCATCGCAACGCATAATGAAGGCAAGCTGCGTGAGATTTCCGCATTGTTAGAGCCTTTCGGCGTTCAGGTGACATCGGCTGGCGCTCTCGGATTAGATGAACCGGAAGAAACCGAGGATACGTTCGCCGGAAACGCCCGGATCAAGGCGCATTTCGCGGCCAAAGCCTCGGGTCTGCCCGCCCTGTCCGATGACAGCGGCATTATGGTTGACGCGCTTGACGGTGCCCCCGGCGTTTACACAGCCGATTGGGCGGAAACGCCAAATGGCCGTGATTTTCCGATGGCGATGGAAAAGACCTGGCGCTTGCTTGAAGACAAGAACGCGCCCCATCCCCGGAAGGCCCAGTTTCGTTGCACGCTCTGCCTGGCATGGCCGGACGGCCATGACGAACTCTTTGAAGGCAAGGTTGATGGCAGCCTGACTTGGCCAATGCGGGGCGATCTTGGGTTCGGCTATGATCCGATCTTCATTCCCGACGGCCATGACATCACGTTTGGCGAAATGGACCCTGCGAAGAAGCACCAGATGAGCCACCGTGCCGACGCCTTCGCCAAACTTGTGCGGGGCGCGTTTGCTTGAGAATTGGCAAATCGGGGGCTTTGGGCTTTACGTCCACTGGCCCTTTTGCCAATCCAAATGCCCTTATTGCGACTTCAACAGCCATGTCGTCGCGTCGATTGATCACATCGCTTGGCTTGACGCCTATGTCGCTGAAATCGACCGCTACGCTATGGAAACGCCCAACCGTGTTCTCAGTTCGATCTATTTCGGCGGTGGCACGCCCAGCCTGATGGCCCCAGCGACGGTTGCCGCGATCATCGACCGGGCGGCACAGCATTGGACCTTTGCCAATGACGTCGAAATCACGCTGGAGGCCAATCCCGGTTCGATCGAGGCGCGGAACTTCGCTGGATACAAGGCGGCGGGCGTCAATCGGATTTCAATCGGCGTTCAGGCGTTGAACGATACGGACCTGAAACGGCTGGGACGACTGCATTCGGTCAGTGAGGCAAAACAGGCTCTATCCTTGGCCAAATCCCTGTTTGACCGGGTCAGCTTCGACCTGATCTATGCCCGTCAGGATCAATCGCTCGCCGCCTGGCAAGCCGAACTTGAAAGCGCGCTGGCACATGACCCCGACCACCTGTCGCTGTATCAACTGACCATTGAACCGGGCACCGCCTTCGGGGCGCGGTTCGATGCAGGCAAGCTGCGCGGCTTGCCCGAAGAAGATCTGGCGACCGACATGTTTTTCCTGACGCAATCCCTGTGTGACACCGCCGGGTTGCCAGCCTACGAAGTGTCGAACCACGCGAAGCCCGGACAGGAAAGCCAGCACAACCGCATCTACTGGCGATCCGGCGATTGGGTGGGTATCGGTCCGGGCGCACATGGCAGGCTGACACTGAACGGCGTGCGCAGCGCGACGGAAACCGCACTTGCCCCGAAAGGCTGGCTTACTGCCGCCACCTCGGGTCACGGCGAACGTCAGCGCACAGTTATCCCCCGCGACGAGCAGATCACCGAGTTTTTGCTGATGGGCTTGCGAACGACGGAAGGCATTGATCTGCGCCGTATGGAGCAGCAGCTTGATTTCACACCAAATATCAATAAAATCAATGACTTAATTGATCTGGAGCTTATCAGCATCAAAGATCAGCGGTTAATGGCGACCCCAAAGGGCCGCCCGGTGCTAAACGGTATTCTTCGTGAACTGATCCCAGACTAGGACGTCAGTTTTCCGCACAGGGTATCGAGATCATCCAGCGAGCCATAGCGCACTGTAACGGTGCCGCTTTCCCCGCCCACCGCATGGTCGATCTGAACCTTCATCCCCAAAGCAGCTGACAAATCACCTTCAAGCGCACGGGTGTCCGCATCTTTTTCAGGCTTCTGACGCGGTTGATTTGGCGCTGTGGGTTTCGGCGATTTTGCCAATGCCTCGGCGGCACGGACGGACAGGCCCTTGGCAATGATCTGGCGCGCCAGGTCGATTGGATTATCTGCGGTCACCAAGGTTCGCGCGTGCCCCGCGCTCAGCTTGCCGTCGCGCACAAACTCCTGCACCTCTTCCGGTAGGTTCAACAGACGCAACAAGTTGGCAATGTGGCTTCGGCTTTTGCCCAGCGCCTCTGATACCTTTTCCTGTGTGTGACCAAACCGATCCATAAGATCTCGATAGCCTGCAGCCTCTTCGATCGCGTTCAGATCAGCCCGCTGAATATTTTCGATGATAGCGACTTCCAGGGCTTCGGTATCGCTATATTCTCTAATAATAACAGGAAGTTCGTGGAGTTGGGCCATCTGGGATGCCCGCCAGCGGCGTTCGCCTGCAACGATCTCGTATTCACCCTCTGCATCAGGCTTCGGACGCACGATCAGGGGTTGGATTACACCCTTCTCACGGATCGAGGCCGCAAGATCGTTCAGCTGTTCTTCGGTAAACTGACGCCGCGGCTGTTCAGGGTTTGGCGTGATTTTTTCGACCGGCACAACCAGATCGGCGCGACGCGCGGTTTGCGTGTTTGGCGCTTCTTCGGTCGTCACATCGGCCATCAACGCAGACAAGCCGCGACCCAGGCCACGTTGTTTTTGATTCTTGCTCATCTCAGCCTCTTCTATTGCGTATGGACAATTCGGATGCCAGCTCGCGGTAAGCCTGGCTGCCCTTTGACATCGGATCATACATCAGAACGGGCAACGCAAAAGACGGGGCCTCGCTGACGCGGACATTGCGCGGGATCATGGTGTCGAACACAAGTTCACCCAGATTGCCGCGCGCGTCAGCTTCGACCTGACGGGACAGGTTGTTCCGGGTATCAAACATGGTCAACACAATCCCCTCGATCCTAAGATCGGCATTGGCGGTTTGACGCACTTCGCGAATGGTCAACATCAGTTGAGAAAGACCTTCCAGCGCGAAAAACTCGCTTTGCAGCGGGATCAGAACGCTATCCGCGGCCACCAGCGCATTTACGGTAAGAAGGTTCAGCGACGGCGGGCAGTCGATCAGGATATAGTCCAGATCCATCTGGCCCAGCCCCGTCGCCCGCACAGCATCATGCAACAAATGACTGCGCTTTTCGTTCGAGACCAGTTCGATATCCGCCGAGGACAAGTCAGTGGTCGCTGGCGCAATGAACAGGTTTTCGATATCGGTTTCTTGCAAGACATCGGTCAGCGGCGCTTCTTCCAGCAAAAGGTCATATGTTGTGAGTTTTCGATCCGCGACCTCTACACCTAGCCCCGTCGACGCATTCCCTTGCGGGTCGAGGTCGACAAGAAGCACCCTGCTTCCCTTCTCGGCCAAAGCAGCGCCAAGGTTGATCGTGGTGGTCGTTTTGCCCACCCCGCCTTTTTGATTGGTAATCGCAATGATCTTTGGGCCATAGCCATTGATGATATCAGGCACGTCTTAGATCTCCGATCTCCAAAACAACAGCGTTTGGGTTTGTCTTGCTGGGATATGTATCAAGTTCAAACTGCCATTTTTCAAGCGCTTCTTCGACCTCGGCGCGGTAATTCTCGCCTTTCAGGTAAATCGCTGTTCCCCCTGCCTTCAGGTGCAAATCAGCAAGGTCCAGCAGGCTGGTCAGCGAGGTCAGCGCCCTAGCCGACACCACATCCGCCCCCAAAGGCGTAACCGCTTCAATTCGCTTGGAAATAATATCGGCGTTGATACCCGTCTCGCGCACAACCGTTCGCAGAAATGTGGCCTTCCGCAGATCGCTTTCGATGCAGATCGTGTTGCGGCCGGGGTCGAATTCTTGCGCAAGTATAGCCACGATCAGCCCCGGAAACCCGCCGCCCGTCCCCATATCGCACCATGTTGCGACCTTTGGCTGCGACAAACGGAATATCTGCGCCGAATCCAGAAAATGGCGGGTCCACAAAGATGACAGCGTTGATGGCGAGACGAGGTTGATTGCGGGATTCCACTTCTCAAGCAACTTCGCGTAGATATTCAATCGCTCCATTGTTTCACGTGAAACATCAAGCCCGGCAAGGGCGTCTTGGCCCATCATGCTGAACGTTTCCGGCTGGCGCGGCGCAATCTGGCAAGGATCAATGTCAACGCAGCAGGCGTCATCCCCTCGACCCGGGCCGCCTGTGCAAGCGTTCTTGGGCGTGCCAATGTTAGTTTGCTGGCCAACTCATTGGAAAGCCCTTCCATCTCATCATACTGGAAATCGTCCGGAATGCGTTGCGCTTCATCCCGCTGTAGCGCCTCGACATCGCGCGCCTGTCGTTCGATATAATTGGCATACATCGCATCACGCGAAATCTGGGTCTGTATCTCACCTGATACATCCGCAAAAGAGCTGTCCAAATCCGCGATCATCGCATAATCCACCGTCGGAAAGGCCAGAAGCTCAAAAGCGGTGCGCTTTGTGCCATCCTTGCGCACCGTCAATCCCAGTCTTTCCAAATCCTGAGGTGTAAAAGTCCGCCCGGTAAGGGCTGCTTTCGCACGCGCAAGCCCTTCTGCCTTATTTTCAAAGGCATTTTGACGCTCAGGCCCGACACAACCCAAAGATATTCCCAGCGGGGTCAGCCGCTGGTCGGCATTGTCAGCGCGCAGTGAAAGGCGGTATTCAGCCCGCGATGTGAACATGCGGTACGGTTCGGTCACACCGCGGGTGATCAGGTCATCCACCATCACACCCATATAGGAATGCGCCCGCGAAAAGATGACCGGATCACGATTCAGGGCGGTCAGCGCAGCATTCAGCCCTGCGATCAGACCTTGTGCAGCGGCTTCCTCGTATCCGGTTGTTCCGTTGATCTGCCCGGCCAGATACAACCCTGGCACATCGCGAAGTCGCAAGGTCTCGGTCAGTGATCGGGGGTCCACATAGTCATACTCAATCGCGTAACCCGGTTGCAAAATCTCGGCCTGCTCCAACCCGATGATCGACCGGACATAGGCATCCTGCACCTCGACCGGAAGGGATGTGCTGATCCCGTTCGGATAGACCGTGTGATCGTCCAAGCCTTCTGGTTCGAGGAAAATCTGGTGCGAGTCCTTGTCCGCGAATCGAACAATCTTATCTTCGATCGACGGGCAATAGCGTGGTCCGACCCCGTCGATATGACCGCCATACATTGCGGACCGATCAAGGTTTTCGCGAATGATCTCATGGGTTTGTGCATTCGTGTGGGTAATCCCGCAAGAAATCTGCCGCGCCTCGGGTGTGGTGTTCAGGAACGAAAAGACCACCGGGTCATCATCCCCCGGCTGGCTATCCAGAATGTCCCAATTGATCGTGCGCCCATCCAGACGCGGCGGTGTGCCGGTCTTGAGCCGCCCAAGCGGCAGACCAAAACTGTCGATCCGCTCAGCCAGCTTGACCGAAGGACGATCCCCCATGCGGCCACCCGCAGTTTGCTGATCGCCCACATGGATGATGCCCCGCAGGAACGTGCCCGTGGTCAGAATGACGGCATGCGCCGAAATGGTGCTACCGTCCTGCAAGACCACACCACCAACGCGCCGACCATGCATCACAAGATCGGTCGTCTCGCCTTCGATGACGGTCAGGTTCGTGGCTTTCGCGATCTCTTCCTGCATCGCGGCGCGATAAAGTTTCCGATCCGCTTGCGCACGCGGCCCTTGAACCGCAGGGCCTTTGCGTCGGTTTAGCAGTCGGAACTGAATACCCGCGCGGTCGGCAACGCGACCCATCAGGCCATCCAGCGCGTCGATCTCGCGCACCAAATGACCCTTGCCCAACCCGCCAATGGCAGGATTACAGGACATAACACCCAAATCGCTTTTCCGCAGTGTAATCAAAGCGGTGCGCGCGCCAAGACGGGCGGAAGCGTGTGCCGCATCTGCGCCTGCGTGGCCTCCGCCAACGACGATCACATCGAAATCCAAATGTTTCACGTGAAACACTCCATACCCAAATTTCCGCGGCTACTTCCCAAGACAAAAGCTTGCAAAGATTTCATCCAACAGATGCTCTACATCTATGCGCCCAACCAAACTATCAAGGGCGCGAATGGCGGTTCGAATTTCTTCCGCTGCGAACTCGGCCCGGTCTGGCCCATGTTGTAGCTCGATTCGAGCATCCTCCAAAGCGTCAAGCGCGCGTTGCATTGCGATCCGGTGACGCGCCCGCGTTGCAATGCCAGCCCCTTTGACCCGATCTTCCAGCACATTGGCGATACGAGCCACCAGCTTTTCAACGCCCTGCCCCGTCAACCCGGAAACCGCGAGGCCATCCGTGGCGCGCAAATCTGCCTTGCCAAGAACCACGATATCATCGGTCGCTGGATTCAGCGGCATCACTTCATCCATGTCAGTTTTCAGGAACACGCGTAGATCAGCCGCCTTCGCCCGCGAAAGCGCCCGTTCAACACCAATGGCTTCAACGGCATCCTGCGCTTCCCGCAGCCCAGCCGTGTCCAGAATCGTCACAGGCAGGCCTGCCAACTCCATCTGCACCTCGATCACATCACGCGTGGTGCCGGCAACCTCGGACGTGATAGCCGCATCCCGCCCCGCCAGTGCGTTCAGAAGGGTTGATTTGCCAGCGTTGGGTGCACCGACAATCGCGACCTCGAATCCGTCGCGGATGCGTTCGGCGATACGCGTTCCAGCAGTCTCGCTCTGCAATGTCGTCAGAACGCCGTTCAGTAACGCCGTTACTTCGGGCGAGACATCGACGGGCACGTCTTCGTCCGCAAAATCAATCGTGGCTTCCAGCAACGCTGCGGCGCGGATCAGATCACGTCGCCACCCTTCCGCGAGGCCCCCCAACGCGCCGGACAAAATATTAAATGCCTGCCGCCGCTGCGCTTCGGTTTCCGCATCCAGAAGATCGGCAAGCCCTTCGACCTGGGCCAGATCCAGACGTTCATTTTCAAGTGCACGGCGCGTGAACTCGCCCGGTTCCGCCAGGCGAAGATTGGCGTAAGATGACAGCTCATCCAACACTGCGCGCACCACGGCAGTCGATCCATGAAGCTGGAATTCGACCACCGGTTCGCCGGTGAAGCTGGCCCCATCATCAAAACAAAGCACAAGGGCTTCGTCCAGAACATACCCGTCCGCGGCTTTCAGGTTTCGCAACCCGGCCTTTCGAACTGTCGGCAAGCCGCCCGCCATCCCCTGCGCAGCCGAAAACGCGTGTGGCCCGGAAATCCGGACCACGGCGACACCCGATTTACCGCGGGCACTGGCAAGAGAGTAGATCGTATCCATATTTAACCCATTGTTTTATAACAATAAGTTACGTGTTCATTGAATCGAAGAACTCACCGTTGGTCTTGGTTTGCTTCAGTTTCGAAATCAGAAACTCGATCGCGTCCGTGGTGCCCATTGGGTTCAGAATACGGCGCAGCACATAGGTCTTTTGCAAGTCCTTTGCGTCCACCAAAAGCTCTTCTTTCCGCGTGCCGGATTTCAGGATGTCGATGGCCGGGAAGACGCGCTTGTCGGCGACCTTGCGATCCAGAACAATCTCGGAGTTACCCGTGCCTTTGAATTCTTCAAAGATCACCTCGTCCATCCGCGAACCAGTATCGATCAGCGCGGTCGAGATGATGGTCAGCGAGCCACCTTCCTCGATATTCCGGGCGGCGCCGAAAAAGCGTTTCGGGCGCTGCAGGGCGTTGGCATCCACACCACCCGTCAGAACCTTACCAGACGACGGCACGGTCGTGTTGAATGCGCGGCCAAGGCGCGTGATCGAATCCAGCAGGATCACCACATCACGCTTATGTTCTACCAGACGCTTGGCTTTTTCGATCACCATCTCGGCCACCGCAACGTGACGCGACGCCGGTTCGTCGAAGGTCGAGGACACAACCTCGCCTTTCACCGACCGTTGCATGTCCGTCACCTCTTCGGGGCGTTCGTCGATCAGAAGAACGATCAGATAGCATTCCGGGTGATTGGTTTCGATGGAATGGGCGATGTTCTGCAACAGCACCGTCTTACCCGTCCGCGGCGGGGCCACGATCAGCGCCCGCTGGCCTTTCCCGATCGGCGACACAAGGTCGATGATCCGGGCCGAACGGTCCTTGATGGTCGGATCCTCGATCTCCATCTTCAGGCGTTCATCGGGGTAAAGCGGGGTCAGGTTGTCGAAGGCAACCTTGTGTTTCGCGGCTTCGGGATCGCCGAAATTGATCTTCTCGACTTTGGTGATGGCAAAATAGTTTTCGCCCTCGCCCGGCGCCTGGATGATCCCTTCGATCGTATCGCCGGTGCGCATCGAATATTGCCGGATCACATCGGGCGACACATAGATGTCGTCCGGGCCGGGCAGATAGTTGGCTTCGGGCGAGCGCAGAAAGCCGAAGCCGTCCTGTACAACCTCAAGCACGCCATCGCCGCCAATGATCCATTCATCCTCGGCCAGCTCTTTCAGGATCGAGAACATCATCTCGCCCTTGCGCATCGTCGACGCATTTTCGATTTCAAGCTCTTCAGCCATGTTCACAAGCTCTTTCGGGCTTTTGGCTTTCAGCTCGGCGAGGTTCAGACGGTTATCGGACATGAGAATACTCTGGGATTGCCTTAGGACGGCATGCGCATGGCGCTGCGGTCAAAGTAGGAATGGGAAACATGCGTGGCCGGACGGCCCGCGTTAAACGTCACATAAGGCGGATCGCCCCACGAGTCAACGATGCTAGAATTTCATCACGACCGAAAAGACGATGACCAACATCAGGATCGTAGGAAACTCGTTCATCATTCGATATCGCCGCCCCGTCAGCACATTGGTGCCAGTCATGAACTCCTTGCGCCGCGCGCCCAGCCACATGTGAAACCACGTCATAAGGATAACCGACAGGGCTTTGGTCCACGGCCAGATCATTGACCAATCGACAAGGCCCGGTGTGAAGACAAGCAAAAGACCAAACAGCCAGGTGCTGATCATCGCCGGATTCATGATCGCCTTCAGCAGGCGACGTTCCATGGTCTGAAACAGATCATCCGTTTCATTGCCTGATCCGACAACCTCGACATGATAAACAAACAGACGTGGTAAATAGAAAAGCCCAGCCATCCAGGCAATCACGGACACGATGTGAAGTGATTTTGTCCAAGGGTAAATATCGGCCAGAAATTCACCCACTCTCAGCACTCCTGTTCACACGGGTCCGGTCTGCCCTTCTTAAAATAATAAAGAAGAAGAAAGAAAGATGATGTTTATGTAGGGGCTGTGAATAATGGGGATTATTAAGTTGTCCCAGTGTTTGTTAACAGGTGGATAATAAGTGATTGGGTAAGAGGTAAAATACAGTAAGCCATTGTTATAAAATAGAATATGGAAATGTCTATTGGGGATAACCAATAGGATAAATGTCAAGGGTGGGCAAAAAACCTCACCCCCGCAAAAACCACTTTCCACAGTGGAGGAAACTTGAAAACTGTCTTAGGAAAGGGATGAGTTTTCCAGTCGTGTCGTCAGGGTCGTGTTTTCCGATTTTCTGAGCACCGGAACAAACAGAGTTTTTCCACAGGGTTATCACATGGCCTTCTCTCTGACTTTGGCTTCGGCTTCGGAAATTCGGGCGCAATTGTTGCGCAATGCCGGGGTTGAAATTGATATCCAGCCCGCCCGTATTGACGAAGAAACCATCCGCGCTTCGTTAGAGGCTGATGGGGCAAGTCCCCGCGATCTGGCCGATGCGTTGGCCGAATTCAAAGCCCGCAAGATCAGTGAGAAAAATCCAGATCATCTGGTTCTGGGATGTGATCAGATCGCCGAGCTTGGGGGTAAGGTTTTGTCCAAGCCGCGGGATGAAGAGGACGCGAAAGCGCAACTGACCTTGATGTCGGGTCAAACCCATCGCTTGTTGTCGGCGGCCGTTCTGTATCAGGATGGCAAGCCCCTGTGGCGCCATGTGGGTGTCGTTCGTATGAGGATGCGAAATTTGTCTGACGACTACATCGCCAATTACATCACCAGAAACTGGGAAAGCATCCGCCATTCTGTTGGGGCGTATAAGCTGGAAGAAGAAGGCGTTCGACTGTTCGCCAAGGTGGATGGCGACTATTTTAACGTGCTGGGTTTGCCGCTGACAGAACTGCTGTCATACCTGATCTTGCGAGGAGATCTTGAAATATGAGTGAACGACGTATCCCGTTGGCAGGCGTGGTCGGAGACCCGATTGAGCATTCTTTGTCACCGCGTCTGCACGGGCATTGGCTGCGGACGAATGCCATTCCTGGGTATTACATTCCGATGCGGGTCAGTAACGAAGATTTCGCGCATGTCATTCGAACACTTCCGCAAGCGGGGTTTGTCGGTGTGAACGTGACGATACCCCACAAGGAAACAGCGCTGAACATGGCGGATACGGTGACAGATCGTGCCGCTTTGATCGGGGCAGCGAATACGTTGATCTTCCGGCCGGACGGTAAGATTTACGCTGATAACACCGACGGTTACGGGTTCGTCGAAAACCTGCGTCAGGGCGCGCCAGACTGGGCACCTGAAACCGGACCCGCCGCTGTATTTGGCGCAGGCGGCGCAGCGCGTGCTGTCATCGCCTCGTTGATCGAGGTTGGAGTGCCCGAGATCCGTCTTGCCAACCGTACGCGCGCCCGGTCCGATGCGTTGCGGGCCGAGTTCGGCAACCGGATCAAGGTGTTCGACTGGCTGCAAGCGGGCAATATGCTGGATGATGCGATGACGGCGGTGAACACCACGTCGCTTGGTATGGTGGGCAAGCCTGATTTCCGTGTGCCGCTGGACGGGTTCAATCCAAACGCCGTGGTCACCGATCTGGTCTATACCCCGCTGCGCACACATTTCCTGGACGAGGCCGAGAAAGCCGGATGCGTGACCGTTGACGGGTTGGGTATGCTGTTGCATCAGGCGGTTCCGGGGTTCGAACGCTGGTTCGGGATGCGTCCGGTGGTTGATGAGGCGCTGCGAAATGCGGTGCTTGGCCCATGACCAACCCGTTCATCATCGGCCTGACCGGGTCGATTGGCATGGGAAAATCCACCACGGCGGCGATGTTCGCGCAAGAAGGCGTGCCGGTCTGGGATGCCGACGCGGCGGTTCATCGTATCTATGCCCAAGGGGGGGCTGCGGTTGACGCAATCCGCGCGATTTGTCCGTCAGCGATTGTGGACGGGGCGGTCGACCGGGACGTTCTGAAAGACTGGATCGGCAAAGACCCAACGGCGCTGTCGCAGATCGAGGCCGTCGTGCACCCGTTGGTCGGGCAGGATCGCGCTGAATTTATCGCCGATGCTGACGCGCCCATCCTTTTGCTTGATATCCCCCTGCTTTTTGAAACCGGCGCAGATGATCAGATGGACCTTGTTGTCGTCGTCTCTGCCCCTGCTGATTTGCAGCGCGAACGGGTTTTGGCCCGCGGGACCATGAGCACAGAACAGTTCAACACAATCCTTGCAAAACAGATGCCGGATGCGGAAAAACGTAAACGCGCCGATGTGGTGATCCCAACGGAAACCATGGAAGATGCGCGTGCCGCCGTAAGTGCGGTGATCGCCAAGGTGAAGGAGCGTTTGTCCCATGCGTGAGATTGTGCTGGATACAGAAACCACGGGGTTTGACCCGGATGGCGGCGACCGGATCGTCGAAATCGGGTGTCTTGAGCTTTACAACCACATGCCCACGGGCAAGACCTTTCACCAATACATCAACCCGGAACGTGACATGCCGGAGGAGGCATTCGGGGTGCATGGGATTGGCCCCGACCTGCTTTTGAACCCACGCGCCGCGCAAGCAGGCGAGGTCACGTTAAAAGACAAGCCGGTGTTCAAACTGATTGGTCAAGCCTTTCTGGACTTCGTTGGCGATGCGCGTCTGGTCATCCACAATGCCAGCTTTGACATGAAGTTCCTGAATGCCGAATTGAAATGGATGGGCCTTCCGACACTTCCATGGGAGCAGGCCACCGACACGCTTGCCATCGCACGCAAGAAATTCCCGGGGGCACCGGCCTCACTGGATGCCTTGTGCCGACGATTTGGCATCGACAACTCATCCCGTACGTTGCACGGCGCGCTCTTGGATAGTGAAATTCTGGCCGAAGTGTATCTGGAGCTGATTGGGGGTCGCCAGCCTGACCTTGTGCTGGCACCGGATCAGGGTGCCTCGGCCGGGTCAGGTGCTGGTGGGGCATGGCGCCCGACACAACGCCCGACCCCCTTGCCCAGCCGGATCAGCAAAGAAGAAGCCGCCGCCCATGACGCTTTCGTTGAAAAGCTGGGCGACGGCGCTGTTTGGAAATCTTATAGCTAACGGGGCCAGCTGGATCAGTTGACCTTTGCGCCTTCCTGTTCGGCGGCAACACGGCGTTCGATCTCGTGGCGATACAGCGCAAGGAAATCGACGGTATCCAGATTCAGCGACGGGAAGCCGCCGTCGCGGGTCACGTCAGCCACGATGCGGCGCACGAAGGGGAACAACATGCGCGGGCATTCGATCATCAGAAACGGGTGCATCTGATCGTCTGGAACATTTTCGACCTGAAAAATACCAGCATATTCCAGTTCCATCAGGAACAGTTGCTCGCCACCGTTCTTGTTCTTCGATCCAATCGTGTATTTCGAGATCACTTCGAACTGGTTGTCAGCCGGGCGCTTCTTTGCGTCCAGAGCAACTTCGACATTGATGTCAGGCTGAACCTCACCCTGAACACCTTTCTGGGCCAGAATGTTTTCGAACGACATGTCGCGGATGAATTGGCCCAGAACCTGCATCTTGGGCTGGACGGGGGCGGTTTGTGCTTTGGCTTCCTCGGCCATGATCTTCTCCTTCGGGAAAAACTGTTGGCATGTGCTTACCACCTTGCCCCGGCACCCTCAACAAGGGGTTTTCCAGCGCCCGGTTTGGCGGTATCTGGGCGCTATGACTGATATGATCCCCGCCTGGATAGACGGCACACTGACCCCTGTTGAAAAAATTCAGGCCCATGTGGATGGCGTGAAACACAAAGCCGTGTCGGTATTTTTGTTTCACGCGGGCAAGGTGTTGATCCAGCAACGGGCGGCAGGCAAGTATCATACCCCCAACAGATGGGCGAACAGTTGCTGCACCCATCCGCATTGGGATGAAGAACCGCGCGATTGCGCGATCCGACGTCTGGAAGAAGAGCTGGGGATCACCGGGGTTCACCCCAAATGGGTCGAGCAGTTGGAATATCGCGCCGACGTTGGCGGCGGGCTGATCGAGCACGAGGTGGTCGACATGTTCGTCATTCACGCCGACGAGATGCCACAGATCACCCTGAACCCGTCAGAGGTGCAAGCGGTGCGGTGGCTTGACCGGGTGACGCTGGAACAGAAAATCGCCGAAACCCCCGACGCGTTCACGCCGTGGCTGAAAATCTATATGTCCAGACACGCAAGCTCAGTGTTTGGTCCAGCCTGAAGGGCCTTCCACCCCCGGATGGGTCGGGCGTTTTTCCGGCGTCACATCGGTGAAATCGCCATCAATCACGTCATCCTCGGGGTGTTGGGGGCGCCGCGCATCATGCGGCCCCTGCTGTCCCATCGTGAAGGTCTGCACCTGAATGCGCGACCGCGCCCAGTTGTAAACCGCGCGACGCACGGCTGGGATCAACAGCGCAAATCCCACGAAGTCGGTAAAGAAGCCCGGTGTCAAAAGCAGCGCGCCGGAAAACAGGATCATCGCGCCATGGGCCAACGGTTCGGTCGGATCGTTCAACTGACCGAAGCTTTCACGCAGTTGTGACAGCGCCAAGGCCCCCTGCGCGCGCATCAATTGTGTGCCGACAACGGCGGTCAAAACAACGATGGCAAGCGTTGGCCACAAGCCGATTGCGCCCCCAACTTGGATGAACAGGGCGATCTCGATCAGCGGAACCGCAATGAACAGCGCAAAAAGCCACATAAGGCATGTCTCCTTTTCATTTCGAACGGTGGACTTGGCCCCGCTCAGCACCTACATATGTCTCCGGTTGACGCGTTTCCATATCGCGCTTGAAAAGAGGTATAAATGAGCTCATCCCTGATCCAGCTTCTGGTGCTTGCCGGAATTGCCCTGTTTCTGATTTTGTGCCTGCGCGATGTGCTTGGAACGCGTGAAGGGTTCGAAAAGCCCGTGGTCACGCGAAAGGACGATCGTCGCCTTGGCCGCGACCAGCTTGAGGTGATCGAAGGTGGCCCGGACAGCGACATCACCGACCATGTGCCCGAAGGCAGTGCCGCCGCCCACGCCCTGGCCGCGATGAAGGGGGCAGAGCCGAGCTTCAGTGTCAGCGAATTTCTGGGCGGCGCGCGCGGTGCCTATGAGATGATCCTGATGGGGTTCGAGGCCGGGGACATGGCCCAGATCAAACCGTTCCTTGCCGACGATGTATACGAGACCTTCGCATCCGTCATCGAGGCGCGTGAAAACAAGGGCCTGACCGTCGAAGCCAAATTCGTCGGCCTGCGCGAGATGAAGCTTGTGGACGCTGCCTATGACCCCGACACCGGCGAAGGCGAAGTGACCGTGCGCTTTATCGGCGAGCTGACCTCGGTCGTGCGCGACAAGGGTGGCGATGTTATCGAAGGCAACCCCAACGAGGTGAAGCGCCAGAAAGATGTCTGGACCTTTGCCCGCATCATGGGTTCGGACAACCCGAACTGGCAGCTTGTCGCCACGGGTGGATGATGCTTCGGGGGCTGGCACTTGCGCTGGCCCTTTTGGGCACGCCCGTATTGGCCGGGTTGGATCACGCCGACATCACGATCTTGTCTTTTGACGACCTGGATGGTTGGGACCGTGACAACCACCAGGAAGCGCTGGCGGTATTTCTGGATACATGCCGCGATCTGGACGATCCGCAATGGCGGCCCATTTGTGCGCTGGCCGCGCAGCAGGACGACGGCAAAACCTTTTTCGAACTGTTCTTTCGCCCCGTCCTGATCGAAGACGGGAACGCGCCGCTGTTCACCGCCTATTACGAACCCGAAATCCGCGGTTCGCGCACGCAATCGCTCAGGTATCGGTATCCGGTCTATCGAAAACCGCCAGAACTGAAATCGGGTGATGTCTGGTTGTCGCGGCGTGAGATCGAGGAAGGCGGCGCCCTTCAGGGGCGCGGGCTTGAAATTGCCTGGGTGGAAGACCCGGTCGAGCTTCAGTTTCTGCAAATTCAGGGATCCGGGCGTATTCGATTGGCGGAAGGCGGCACCATCCGGTTGGGCTATGGCGGTTCGAACGGCCATAACTTCATGTCGCTCGGCAACGAGCTTGTGCGGCAAGGGATCTATAACGAACATCAGGTTTCCCAGAAGGTCATTCAGAACTGGGTCAGGCGCAATCCCGAGGCCGGGCGCGAACTGCTTGTGTCGAACCCATCCTATGTATTTTTCCGGGTGATCGGAAACGTCTCGGCGCATAAGGGACCGTTGGGGGCGATGAACCGTTCGATCACCGCGCATAGGTCCGTCGCTGTAGATCCAGTGTACACCGCGCTGGGCGCACCGGTCTGGATAGAGAAAAAAGGCAAAGAACCATTCAATCGTCTGATGATCGCACAAGATACGGGATCACGGGTTAAGGGCGCGCAGCGCGCCGATATCTTCTGGGGCACGGGCGAGCGCGCCGGGCGGCTGGCCGGACAAATTCGTGATGACGGGCGCATGGTCGTGCTGCTTCCAATCCAGCGCGCCTTTTCCATGCTGCCCGAGGAATAGAAATGGCCCGCCGCCCCAGACATCTAAGCGCCGAGGACAAGGCGTTGTGGAAAAAGGTGGCGGACAGCACCGAACGGATGCACACCGCCCGACCGCTGGCCGACCTGCCTGCGCTGACCGCCGCCCCACCGAAAGAACGACAGCCGAAGGTGCGCCATCCGGCGTTTCAGGTTGGGCAGAATGCCAAACCATCCGCCCCGCCGCACAATTTGGCGCCGTCTTTGTCCAACAGCGTCGCCAGCCAGCCGCTGGCGATGGATCGCAAGACATTTGGCAAGATGAAAAAGGGGCGTCTGGCGCCGGAAGCGCGAATTGATTTGCACGGAATGACCATCGCACAGGCTCACCCCATGCTGATACGGTTCATCCTCGATGCTGCTGCTGCTGATCGTCGGCTGGTTCTGGTGATCACCGGCAAGGGCAAGCATCGTGATGATGGTGGACCTATCCCGGTGCGTCACGGCGTATTGCGCCATCAGGTGCCACACTGGTTGAAGACAGAACCCCTGCGCCAGCATGTGCTTCAAATGTCCGAGGCGCATCTGAAGCATGGGGGGCAAGGGGCGTATTATGTCTATCTGCGAAGGCGCCGCTGACGGCTATTGCGTAATCGGCGTCACGATCAGGCGCGTTGCGTTTTGGACCACCAACACGGTTCCCGGAATAAGCCCAACCCGCGTGGACGGGTCGCCACCATAGGACGCACCCAAATCAGGCACCCCCTGCAGCAGGCGCAGAAAGGACGGTGACGCCAATGCGGTCGTGTGGTCGATCTTGCCGTCACTGAACGCCGAAATATCGACCATGGTCACATCCAGGGCGGCCAGCTTCTGAACATCTGTTGTGTTCCCCAATCGTGCAGCTTGCCCGGTCAGGCCGGCTGACAGGCGTAGCGCGATGTCGCGGGTCGATGTGAAGATATAGAACGGTTGAGGCAGCTTGCCGATCCGATCCGCCTGCGCGCGGAAGACGTCGATATCAATGTCGGGCGAGATCAGGATAACGCCGCTGATTTTGCGCAAACCGCTTTGGCCGTCCGCGATGGTCATCTGCCGCATCGTTTCCATTGCCAGCAGTGCACCCATCGAATGTCCGACCAGCAGGATTTCGTCGGCACCTGCTTCCGAGACGGCCCGGATGGTTGCCTCTAGCCCATCGCGTGCGATCAGCATTGAATCTCGGTCATACCCATATCCCAGCGGATGTCCGGCGCTGGGCCAGGAATAGTGGACCGGCAAAAACGGCAAATCCAAATCTTCGGAAATCTGAGCGAACCGGTACAGACCTTCCGCGAACGTGTTGTTGAACCCATGCACGAATATGATGGCCGTACGCTGCTCGGCCCGCCTGTGGGCCAGTTCTCCACGCAGTGCCGTGCGGAACGTGCCCTGTGTTGTTAGTGGCTGGAAGCTGTCCAACAGGAAATGCTTGTTGGGATCCGGCGTCTTGCGGCGTGGCCATTCGATGCTGCCTGGTTCGCGGTCGCGCGGAACCGAAACATCATATCGACCGAAGATCAGCTGGCGACTGCGACTGCCGCTGGGTATACCCTGCGCGTCCATCTCGCGCGTTGTGCCGACATATATACGCTGCAAATCACCGGTTTGGGCGGCCTTATCAAAAAGCGTGATCGTCCCGCGCGGCGCGCAGGAGGCAAGCAGCAAGACAATGACAAGATGATGAACAATCCGCACGTATGACTCCTCGGGCTTCGCCATTGGATACCCGAGGATTCACCGTCTGCATAGACATCAAAGCATGTAGCGGCTCACATCTGTCGCGGTCATCAGCTCTCCGAGGTTCTGATCCACGAATGCTTTATCGACCACCACCGTGTCGCCCGCGCGATCCGGGGCGGTAAAGCTAAGCTCTTCGAACACGCGTTCCAGCACGGTATAAAGGCGGCGCGCGCCGATATTTTCGACGCTCTGGTTGACCTCGGCGGCGATGCTGGCCAGCGCGGCGATGCCGTTTTCAGTGAACTCGACCGTGACCTCCTCGGTGTTCATCAGGGCCGTATACTGACGCGTCAGCGCATTGTCGGTTTCGGTCAGGATGCGCACGAAATCCTCTTCTGTCAGCGCACGAAGCTCGACCCGGATGGGCAGCCGGCCCTGAAGCTCGGGCAGCAGATCTGACGGCTTGGCCACATGAAACGCGCCTGAGGCGATGAACAGGATATGGTCTGTTTTCACCGGCCCGTGCTTGGTCGACACGGTTGTGCCTTCGATCAGTGGCAACAGGTCGCGCTGCACGCCTTCGCGGCTGACATCGGCGCCGCGCGCATCCGACTTTGCGCAAACCTTGTCGATCTCGTCCAGAAAGACGATGCCATTCTGTTCGACCGCTTCAAGGGCCGCACGGGTCACGGTTTCGTCGTCCAACAGCTTGTCAGCTTCGTCCGAGATCAGAATGTCATAGCTGTCGCGCACGGTCATTTTCTTCTTAACGGTGCGCTGCCCGAAGGTCTTGCCGAACATGTCGCCAAGGTTCAGCATCCCCATGCCCTGCCCCGGCTGACCGGGCACATCGAACATCTGCATGGGGTTGGAGTTTTCGGCAATGTTCAGCTCGACCTCATGGTCGTCCAGCTCGCCCGCGCGCAGCTTCTTGCGGAACATCTCGCGCGTGTTTTCGCGCGCGTCGGTGCCGGCGATGGCTTCGATCACCCGGTCTTCAGCAGCGGTTTCGGCGCGGGCTTTCACATCCTCGCGCATGTGTTCACGGGTCTGCATAATTGCGGCATCCACCAGATCGCGTACGATCTGCTCCACATCGCGCCCGACATAGCCAACCTCGGTGAATTTTGTCGCTTCGACCTTGATAAAAGGCGCGCGGGCGAGTTTTGCCAACCGGCGGCTGATCTCGGTTTTCCCGACGCCGGTCGGGCCGATCATCAGGATGTTTTTCGGATACACTTCATCGCGCAGATCATCTGACAGCTGCTTGCGCCGCCAACGGTTGCGCAAAGCCACGGCGACGGCGCGTTTCGCGTCTTTCTGCCCAATGATGTAACGATCCAGCTCGCCGACGATTTCGCGGGGGGTCAGGTCGGTCATGCGCCGATCTCCTCAACAGTCAAGTTGCCATTGGTGTAAACACAGATGTCCGCGGCAATTGCCATCGCCGTGCGGGCCACGGCTTCGGCGTCCATGTCGGTTTCCATCAGGCCACGCGCGGCGGCCAGTGCGAAATTACCACCCGACCCGATGGCTGCCACATCATGTTCAGGTTCCAGCACATCTCCTGCACCGGTGATAACCAACAGCTCTTTGCCGTCGGTGACGATCAGCATGGCTTCGAGCTTCTGAAGATATTTGTCCGTGCGCCAGTCTTTCGCCAGCTCGACCGAGGCGCGGGCCAGCTGCCCCGGCGTTGCCTCCAGCTTTTTCTCCAGACGTTCAAGCAGGGTGAAGGCATCCGCAGTGGACCCGGCAAACCCTGCCACGACATCAAACCCGCCGGGTGAGAGTTTGCGCACCTTGCGCGCCGTGCCCTTGATGACGGTTTGGCCCAGACTGACTTGTCCGTCGCCTGCAATCACCACTTTACCACCCCTGCGCACGCCAATGATTGTTGTGCCGTGCCAACCGGGAAAATCCGTATCTGCCATGTCGCCTCCGTTAATCTTCACCCTATATGGACGCGGGCGGCAGATCAGACAACCACCCCGCCTTGTTCTTCGGCAGATCGGGGGCTAGCGTGCGGCTATGCCGGTTGCCAAAATCCTTCGCGTTTATCTTGATCCCGAGCCGTTGCAGCGCGCCCGGCAAGGCGAGTTCAACTTCGTGAACAGGATTGCGTCGGCGCTTGAAAAGCGCGGGTTTCGGATCGAATACCGCAGGAACAGTGACTTGGAGCGGTTGGCGTCCGCTGCCCGGAACGGGTACGCCCTGTTTTTGATGGAAGACCCGCTTCACGACCGCGCGTTGACCATCCGGCGCAGCTATTTCTATCCGTTCTGGCGGATCGAAGCCTCGGCCAAGCGGTGGGAGTTCGAGGTCGCAAGAAAGGATTTTGATCCCAGTTCGATTGATCCCGATGTCGCCCGTAGCTGGGCAGATGGTTGGCGCAAGTGGCTGTTCAAGGGTGCGGCTTCACATGTGACGCGCGACGGTCCGATCTATGTGCCGCTTCAAGGTCGGCTGTTGCAGCACCGCAGTTTTCAGGCCGCCAGCCCGGTCGAAATGGTCGATCAGGTTGCCACCCGTTTTCCCGATATGCCCGTTCTCGCCACCTTGCACCCGTCTGAAACCTACATGCAGGGCGAACGCGATGCGCTGGATGCGTTAGGCGCGCGCCATCCAAATCTGACTGTCACCACCGGGCAGATGAACGAAGCCCTTGCCTCCTGCCGTTTCGTGGTGACGCAAAACTCCTCGGCTGCGCTGTTTGGCTATTTCTTCGCCAAGCCCGCGATGCTTTTTGGGCGGGTCGACTTCCACCACATCGCCGCGAATGTGCACGAGCTGGGCGTGCAAGACGCGTTTGATGCCGTGCAGAGCATCGCCCCGGATTTCGACCGCTATCTGTATTGGTTCACGATGCGGAATGCCATTCAAGCGGATGCGGATGATTGCGAAGATCAGATCCTGCGCACGTTGCGAAAACGCGGTTGGCAGGTGGATTAGAGCCTATTCCAGCCAACCCGCAAGGTTGCGTTCGGCCACGCCGAGAAGCGCGTCGATATGCGCGTCCTCATCGTTCAGGCAGGGGATGTAGGTGAAGCTTTCACCGCCCGCTTCAATGAAGGCTTCCTGAATCTCTTCCTGAATTTCCTCAAGCGTTTCGATGCAATCGGCCGAGAAAGCAGGCGCGATTACCGCGATGTTTTTCTTCCCGGCCTTGGCCAGCCGCGCAACCTCTTCCACCGTATAGGGTTTCAACCATTCCTCGGGCCCGAACACCGATTGGAACGTGGTGGTGATGTCGTCGTCACCCCAACCCAGCCGCTCTTTCAACAAGCGGGTGCTTTTCTGGCACTGGCAATGATAGGGGTCGCCTTGCTGTAAATAGCGCTCGGGCATCCCGTGATAGGACACCACCAGCAGGTCGGGCTTTTTCTCGATCGCCGCATAGTCGCGTTCGACCGATTGCGCCAGCGCGTCGACATAGGCGGGATCGTCGAAATAGGGTTCGATGGTGCGGCTGGCGGGCTGCCATGCCTCGTCCATCAACGCGCGGAAGAACGCGTCGTTCGCCGTCGCCATCGTGGCCCCCGCATATTGCGGATAAAGCGGGAAGAACAGGATGCGGTCGCAGCCCGCGGCGACCATTTCCCGCACCTTCGATTTGGTCGACGGGTTGCCATAGCGCATACAGAAATCAGTGACTATTTCTGCACCAAACCGCTTTTCCAGACCGCTGCGCAGCTTTGCGACCTGCTGTTTGGTGATCGTCATCAAGGGGCTTTCACCCAGCTCTTCGTTCCAGATCGACTTATAGGCCTCGCCCGATGAAAAGGGGCGCTTGGTCAGGATGATGCCTTGCAGGATCGGCTGCCATTTCCACGCGGGATAGTCGATCACCCGCTTGTCCGACAGAAACTCGCTCAGATAACGGCGCATGGACCAGTAATCATAGCCATCCGGCGTGCCAAGATTGGCAAACAGGACCCCGACCTTTCGGGCGGGCAGTTTGGGGTGGTCGGCTGGCTTCTTCATGTTCATCTTTACGCTCCGTTTCGCACCCTGGATCAATCGCGGGCCAAGGGGTCTGTGTCAATCGGACAGTTTGGTTTCGTCTGCGCCCAACGCATCGGCCAGCCGTGCGACGGCAGAGCCGGGCCGAAGCGGCTTGGGTTGGCTGTCATCAGGCGCCCAACCTGTCAAGAATACCAGATCGAAACTGGCCGAGATGCGGCCATCAGACGCGGGGAAGTGGCGCCTGTAGCGATCATTCACCGCAGACAGGACCGAGCGGGAAAGCTGCTTCTTCAGTCTCTGTTCCAGCGCATTCCGCTCTCCCATCAAGCGCAGATCGCGGATCAGGGCAGTGGCGTTCTTGTATGTCACCTCGCGCAAATCACTGTCGGCGACCGGCAGCGCAAAGCCTGCCCGCTGCAACAGCGCACCAAGATCGCGGATTTCGCCCATCGGCAGGATGCGCGGAGACAGGCCGCCGGTCGTCTCGATCTCTACCTCGGACAATACGGCGCGAAGCTCCGACAGGGTTTGTCCGCCGAACATGACCCCCATGAACAGCCCGTCAGGCTCCAACGCCCGGCGGGCCTGAATCAGCTGCCCGACGGGATCATTGGCCCAGTGCAAAGACAGCCCGTGTATCACCAGATCATGCGCGCCGGGGGCAAGGTCCAGCGTGTCATCATCGGCCACGATCTTGGCGCTGGGAAAGGATCGCGCCCATATTTCAGGAAAACCTGTCACGATCGCCGGTTTGGTAAACCTTCTGTTAACCTCTGTCAGGCGATCCTTGACCTCGTCCGCCGCAAGGTTCTGCAGAAACAGCCCGTCGGGCGTGGCGCGCTTGCGATTGCGGTCAAGTTGCGCGCGATCGGTCAGGCGGGGGGGCAAATCAGGGTCGGTTTGTGTCATGGGCGCGGACCATAGATGGAAGGTGGGAAAATGCAATCGGCGCTTGGCGTGCTTTACCCCCCGCAATGCGTCAGTTGCGCGGCGCCCACGGACACCGATTTTGCGCTTTGCGGTAATTGCTGGCGCGAGACCCCGTTTATCGAAGGGCTGGCCTGCGACCTGTGCGGTGACCCCTTGCCCGGCGAAGATGACGGATCGCCCAGCCATTGCGATGCTTGCCTGGCCGCAAACCGGCCTTGGCAGAAAGGGCGGGCAGCGATGGTTTATGACGGAAACGCGCGGCGGTTGGTGCTGGCGCTGAAACACGGAGATCGGCCTGAACTTGCCCGCGCCGCCGCCCCATGGCTGGCCCGCGCGGCGACCCCTTTGATCTGTCCTGACACATTGATTGTACCCATGCCGATCCATTGGTCGCGCCTGCTGCGAAGGCGTTACAATCAATCGGCCGAGCTTGCTCGATCTCTGGCGCGCATTCTGGATATCGATCATGTGCCCGATGCGCTGGTGCGGCCAAAGCGGACGCGCGCCCACGACGGAATGGATATCGACGCGCGGTTTGCCAACATGCACGGGGCGATTTCGCCTCATCCGAAGCGGGGCGCACAACTTGCGGGGCGATCGGTGTTGCTTGTGGATGATGTGATGACATCGGGTGCCAGCTTTGATGCGGCGACGCGGGCTTGCCTTGCGGCGGGGGCGGATCACGTAAATGTGCTCGCCCTTGCCCGCGTGACACGGGACGCATAGGTTTCGGACGTTCTGGCCGCCTTGGCCTATCACGATACGGAGCCACCCATGCAGCCTGTCACCATCTACACCTCGCAACTTTGCGGATATTGCCACGCGGCAAAACGTCTTTTGAACAGCAAGGATGTGCCATTTGACGAGATTGACGTGATGATGAACCCCGATAAGCGGCAGGAAATGATGCAGCGTGCCAACGGGCGCCATACCGTGCCGCAAATCTTTGTCGGCGACACGCATGTGGGGGGGTATGACGACATCGCTGCGTTGGAGCGGGACGGCAAACTTGATCGTTTGCTGGCGGGTTAGACTATGAAAACGGCGCTGATTCAGTTCACGGCAGGCGAAGACCCGGACGCCAACCTGAAGGTGGTGCGGCGCATGGTTCATGATGCCGCCAAGGCGGGCGCCGAGTTTGTTCTAACCCCTGAAGTCAGCAATGTGTTGTCCAACAGTCGCCGCCGCCAGCAAGCGGTTCTGCACCACGAAGCGGATGACCCATTCCTTGCTGCAATGCAGGAAGACGCTGGCGTGCTGGGCATCTGGCTGCTTGTCGGATCGCTCGCGCTCAAGACGGATGACGAAGACGGGCGTTTTGCGAACCGATCTTTCCTGATTTCACCCGAGGGAAAGATCGTCGCGCGGTATGACAAGATCCACATGTTCGATGTCGAGATCGACGAGACCGAAACCTATCGCGAAAGCGCAGCCTATCGCCCCGGAACCCGCGCAGTCGTGGCTGACACGCCCTTCGGTAAGATCGGGCTAACCATCTGCTATGACATGCGATTTCCGCACCTCTATCGCGGGCTTGCCAAGGCGGGCGCAACGATCATCACCGCGCCGGCCGCGTTCTCTCCTGTGACCGGCAAGGCGCATTGGGAAAGCCTGCTGCGCGCCCGCGCGATTGAAAACGGCGCGTTTATCCTTGCCCCCGCGCAATGCGGACAAAACGGACCGAAGCGTGCGACGCATGGGCATTCCCTGATTGTCTCGCCCTGGGGCGAGGTTCTGGCCGATGGCGGGGACGCGCCGGGCATCACAATGGTTGATCTTGACCTTGAGGACGTGGGAAGGTCGCGCCGACGCGTGCCGTCGCTTGACCATGATCGTGAATTTGAGAGCCCCTGATGTCAGAAAGTTCGGTTGATACCCTTTCGGTCGCCCTGTTCAGCGAAATGTTCATGGCCGACCAGTTGGCGCGCAACCGCCTGTCAAAGGCGTTGCCCAAGGGGATGGAGTTGAGCCATTTTTCCGTGCTGAATCATCTGGCGCGGCTGAACGAAGAAAAAAGCCCCGCGCAACTGGCCAAGGCGTTTCACGTGACTCGCGGGGCCATGACCAACACGCTGAACAAGCTGGAATGGGCCGGCCATGTACATATTCGCCCTGACTGGGACGATGCGCGGCGCAAGTTCGTGACCATCTCGCCGTCGGGCCGGGCCGCGCGGGATGCGGCGCTTCAGGCCATCACGCCGATCATCGGCAACATGGTCACAAAGATCGGCGCAGACAGGGTGCGCAACGCGCTGCCAGTTCTGCGCGAGATGCGGCAGTTGCTTAGCGACATCGAATGAAGGCGCTGGAGTTTGCAACGGACCTGATGGTGCAATCGGGGCAATGCTTGGTCACCCGGCACGCTGATCGCGTTGTGCAGACCACCCCGGACGAGCCGAATTTCTGGTTCGGGAATCGTGTGATTTTCAAAGATGCGCCGTTCGACGCCGCCTCGCTGCTCGCGCAATTTCACACGGACATTCCAACGGCTGAACATATCTGCATCGGATGGGATATTCCCAACCTTTCGCGCGACGATGTTGCGGCCGTGTTCGACGGATCAGGACTGCGCGTTGAGCAATCTGACACCCTGGCTTTGCGCGGTGATCTGAACCGTGCGCAGATCGCTGACGGATTGGTGATACGCCCGATGACCAGCGCCGAAGACTGGACACAGAGCGAGATGATTGCAAAGGTCGATCTTATCAAGGATGGCGCGCCCGAGCGGGGTATGGACGACTATCTCCGCCAGAAAACCAATGCTCGGCAAGCGCAGATTGCCAAGGGGCTGGGCCAATGGTTCGGCGCGTTCGATGGCGATCGGCTGGTCGGGGACATGGGAATCTTTCACGATGAAAAGCTGATGCGCTATCAGTCTGTGCAGACGCATGAAGATTATCGGCGGCGCGGCATATGTTCGTCGCTGTTATGCGCCAGTCTGGATTGGGCCAAGGCCCGCGCGCCCGACGCTTTGCCCGTGATTGTCGCCCATGCCGACAGCGATGCCGGACGGCTGTATCGCCGCGCGGGGTTTGAGTTGGCTGAAACGACTATGAGCGTATATAGACCGCCGCGTTAGCCCTTTGGCTTCACGCTCGCCATCGCATAGTTTACTGACAGATCCCGGTCCGAGATTGACCAGCTCCACCCCAGCGGGTTGAACACCATGCCCTTGCGGTCGACCTCGGTCAGGCCAACCTGGCCGATCAAAGCGGCCAGCTCATCGGGCGTGATGAATTTCGACCATTCATGCGTGCCCTTGGGCAGCCAGCGCATGACATGTTCGGCCCCGACGATGGCCACCATGAAGCTTTTCGGATTGCGATTGATGGTGGATGCCACCATCAACCCACCGGGTTTCAAAAGCCGTTGGCAGGCGGTCAGGTAAGCCAGCGGGTCGGCCACATGTTCGACCACCTCCATGTTCAGAACCACATCGAATTGCTCGCCCGCATCGGCCAGCGCCTCGGCGGTGGTGTGGCGATAGTCGATGTCCAACCCCATTTGTTCGGCGTGAAGCTGTGCCACCGGGATGTTCCCGGCGGCGGCATCCGCGCCCACGACCTCGGCCCCCAGACGGGCCATCGGTTCAGACAGCAATCCACCGCCGCAGCCGATATCCAGAAGCCGCAGACCCTTAAACGGCTCGACCTCGACCAGATCGCGCCCAAACTCGGCGGCAATCTGGCTGGTGATGTAATCCAGCCGCACCGGGTTCATCATGTGAAGCGGCTTGAACTTGCCGGTCGGATCCCACCACTCGGCGGCCATGGCTTCGAACTTGGCGACTTCGGCGGGGTCAACGGTAGTTTGGGTGTCAGCACTCATCAAAGGCGACTTTCTTTCTGATGGCGGGCGCGGCCGGGTCAATATATAGATGACATATGGACAAGGCCGCAGGAAAAAACAACGCCACGCCCCGGCTCTATCCGTCGATTGATCCGTTTGATCGGCGCATGTTGGATGTGGGTGACGGGCATCGAATTTATGTCGAGCAAAGCGGCAATCCGCACGGCATTCCCGTTGTGGTGTTCCACGGTGGGCCGGGGGGTGGATCGTCGCCTGCAATGCGGCGGTTCTTCGACCCCGACGATTATCGCATCATCCTGTTTGACCAACGCGGCTGTGGACGTTCGCGGCCCCATGCCAGCATCGAGGCGAACACCACGTGGCATCTGGTTCAGGATATTGAACAGATTCGGCTGACCCTTGGCATTGACCGCTGGGTCGTGTTCGGCGGCTCCTGGGGGGCGACGCTGGCGCTGGTCTATGCGCAGACGCACCCGTCCCGCGTGGCATGGCTGGTGCTGCGCGGTGTGTTTCTGGCGACGCAGGTCGAGCTGGATTGGTTCTATGGCGGGGGTGCCGGGCGGTTCTGGCCCGAGCTGTGGGAGCGGTTCGAAAGCCTGATTCCCGAAGACGAGCGTCACGACATGATCGCCGCCTACAACCGGCGTCTGTTCTCGGGCAATTCGAGCGAAGAGGCGCGCTATGCCAAGGCCTGGACCGGGTGGGAAAACGCGCTTGCTTCGATCCAGAATGCGGGCACGGCAATCGACAGCCCGGCGGATTATGCGCGCGCTTTTGCCCGGCTGGAAAACCACTATTTCAGCCATGGCGCGTTTCTTGAGACCGACGGCCAGATTCTGCGCGATATGCCAAAGATTGCCCATATTCCCGGCACCATCGTGCAGGGTCGGCACGATATGATCTGCCCACCTACAACCGCCTATCAGCTACATCAGCGATGGCCGTCCTCGGACCTGCGGATGATCCACATGGCCGGTCACGCGCTGTCCGAGCGGGGCATCGCCGACGAGCTGGTGCGCACGATGCAGAAACTGGCCCGGCAAAGGGATACGCTGGGGGCATAGCAGACTCAGCTTGCATCCCCGCAGCATCTGACCTATATCCCCTTCAACAGCGGCGTTTCGGCCTCCACCCCCGAAGCTCCACCGGAAAATCCGACGGGCCCGCTGGCCCGTTTTTTTGTTTTGGAGATACGTGTGAGCAACCTTGTTGCCAAAGCAGCCATTGACCGGCGCCTTGCCGAGATCGTCCAGCCCGTGATCGAAGGGATGGGGTTCGAGCTTGTGCGCCTGCGCCTGATGGGTGGCAAGACGCCCACCTTGCAGATCATGGCGGAACGTCCCGATGGCGGGATCGAAGTTGATGAATGCGGTGATATCTCGACCGCTGTCAGCGCGGTTTTGGATGTCGAAGACCCGATTGAAGACAACTATACGCTCGAAGTCGGCTCGCCCGGCATCGACCGCCCCCTGACCCGCCTGAAGGATTTTCAGGATTGGGAAGGCTATGTGGCCAAGATCGAAACGTCCGAGATGATTGACGGTCGTAAGCGCTTCAAAGGCGAACTGGCGGGCGTTGAAGGCAACGACGTGCTGATCGAAATCGAAAATAAAGGTGAAACAGTCACGATTGGGCTTGATTTTGACTGGCTGTCCGAGGCCAAGCTGGTCCTGACAGATGACCTTATTCGTCAGGTTCTGAACCAGCGCAAAGACGCAGGCCAGATCGACGAAACGCAATTTGACGAAATTCAAGAAATCACCGGTTCCGAGGAGGACTGAACCCATGGCAATTACATCTGCAAACCAGTTGGAGCTGCTCCAGACCGCCGAGGCCGTCGCGCGTGAAAAGATGATCGACCCGGCGCTGGTGATCGAAGCGATGGAAGAAAGCCTGGCCCGTGCGGCCAAGTCGCGCTACGGCGCAGAGATGGACATTCGCGTGTCGATCGACCGCAAGACAGGCCGCGCCACGTTCACCCGTGTGCGCACCGTGGTCGAGGAAGAAGAGCTTGAGAACTATCAGGCCGAATTCACCGTCGAACAGGCCAAGCAGTATATGGACGACCCCAAAGTTGGCGACACGTTCGTTGAAGAAGTGCCGCCGGTTGAAATGGGGCGCATTGCTGCCCAGTCGGCCAAGCAGGTGATCTTGCAGAAGGTGCGCGAAGCCGAACGGGATCGTCAGTATGAAGAATTCAAGGACCGCGCCGGTACAATCATCAACGGTCAGGTCAAGCGCGAAGAATATGGCAACGTCATCGTCGATGTGGGCACCGGCGAAGCCATCCTGCGCCGGAACGAAAAGATCGGCCGCGAAGCCTATCGCCCGAATGATCGCATCCGCTGCTATATCAAGGACGTTCGTCGCGAAACCCGTGGTCCGCAGATTTTCCTGAGCCGCACCGCGCCCGAGTTCATGGCCGAGCTGTTCAAGATGGAAGTGCCCGAAATCTATGACGGTATCATCGAAATCAAGGCCGTCGCCCGTGACCCCGGTTCGCGTGCAAAGATTGCCGTGATCTCCTATGATGGCTCGATTGACCCGGTTGGTGCCTGTGTCGGTATGCGCGGTTCGCGCGTGCAGGCCGTGGTGAACGAACTTCAGGGCGAAAAGATCGACATCATTCCGTGGAATGAAGATCAGCCGACCTTCCTTGTGAACGCGCTTCAACCTGCCGAGGTGTCGAAGGTTGTTCTGGACGAAGAAGCGGGCAAGATCGAAGTTGTTGTCCCCGACGAGCAGCTGTCGCTGGCCATTGGTCGCCGGGGCCAGAACGTGCGTCTGGCGTCGCAGCTGACGGGTCTGGACATCGACATCATGACCGAGGCCGAGGAATCCGAGCGTCGTCAGGCCGAGTTCGCTGAACGCACCAAGCTGTTCATGGACACGCTGGACCTTGATGAATTCTTCGCCCAGCTTCTTGTTTCTGAAGGATTTGCAAACCTTGAAGAGGTTGCTTATGTGGAACTTGACGAGCTGCTGGTGATCGACGGTGTCGATGCCGCGACGGCAGAAGAGCTTCAAGCCCGTGCCCGTGACTATCTGGAAGCCCAGAACGCCAAGGCGCTGGAAAATGCCCGCGCGCTGGGCGTCGAAGACAGCCTGATCGCTTTTGAAGGTTTGACACCTCAGATGGTTGAAGCCTTGGCCGAGGACGGTGTGAAGTCTTTGGAAGATTTTGCAACCTGTGCGGACTGGGAGCTGGCCGGCGGCTGGACGACCGTCGATGGCGAGCGGTCCAAGGACGATGGGTCGCTTGAAAAATTCGGCGTCACCCTGGAGCAGGCGCAAGACATGGTGATGACCGCCCGCATCCTTCTGGGTTGGGTGGACCCTGCCGATCTTGAGGCTGAAGAAGCCGAAGAAGAAGCTGATACCGAGGAGGCCGAGGCCTGATTTCAGGCCTCGGAGGCGGCGCATGACGCGCGGTGGTCAAAACAAGCGGCCGGAAGAGCCGGAACGGCGCTGTATCGCGACCGGAGAAACCCAGCTCAAAGCCGGGATGATCCGTTTTGTCGTGGGGCCGGACGGGTCGATTGTGCCGGACCTTCTGGGCAAGCTGCCGGGTCGCGGGATCTGGGTGTCGGCGGATCGCGCCGCGTTAGAGAAGGCCGCCAAGAAGGGGCTGTTCTCGCGCGCAGCGAAGCAGCAAGTGACCGTCCCCGGTGATTTGCTGCCGATGCTTGAGACGGCGCTGGCGGATCGCGTGGTCCACCTGATCAGCCTTGCGCGCAAGGCCGGGGGTGCGGTCGCCGGGTTTGAAAAGGTGAAAGACTGGCTTGTTAAGGAACAGGCGGCGGTCTTGATCCAGGCGTCGGACGGGTCCGAGCGGGGCAAATCGAAGCTTCGCCCACCGCCCGGCCGTGACCGGTTCTTTACTTGCCTGACGGCAGATGAGCTGGGAATGGCCTTCGGGCGTGAAAATGTGATACATGGCGCGCTTGCGTCTGGTGGTTTGGCATCCCGTGTTGTAGAGGAAGCCAAGAAACTACAAGCGATGCGCGTGCAAGATAGCGACGGTGGCAACGGTCACCGGAAAGGTACGAAGACCAGATGAGCGATAATGACGGCAAAAAGACCCTTGGACTGCGTGGCGGTGGACGCCCCGGTCAGGTAAAGCAAAGCTTTAGCCACGGGCGGACGAAGAACGTCGTGGTCGAAACGAAACGCAAGCGCGTTGTCGTGCCCAAACCGGGTGCGGCATCGGGTTCTGGTGCGGCCTCTCCTTCCGCGGGTGATCCGAAGAAGCGCCCCGCTGGCATTTCAGATGCCGAGATGGAGCGCCGGATGAAAGCCTTGCAGGCCGCCAAGGCCCGCGAGACGGAAGAAGCCGAAGCCCGCGCAGCCGAAGAAAAAGCACGCGAGGAAGAGCGCAATCGCCGCCGCGAAGAGGCCGAGGCCAAGGAACGCGAAGAACGCGAGCGCGAAGAAGCCCTGAAAGCCAAGGCGGAAGAGGAAGAGCGCAAGAAGCGTGACGCCGAAGAAGCCAAGAAGGCGGCCAAACAGCCAGCCCCTGCCGCAGATCCTGCTGCCGCTCAGGCTGCCGAGCAGCGCGGCACAGGCAAAGCGCCGTCAGGGACACGCAAGAAAGACGACCGTGGCGGTGCCGCGGATCGCCAGAATCGCAACACCAAAGGTGCGGCGCGCGATGACGGTCGCCGTTCTGGCAAGCTGACCTTGAACCAGGCCCTGCGTGGGGGTGGCGATCGTCACCGCTCGGTCGCTTCGATGCGCCGCAAGCAGGAGCGCGCGCGCCAGAAAGCGATGGGCGAACAGGTCGATCGGGAAAAGGTTATCCGCGACGTTCAGTTGCCCGAAGCGATTGTTGTTTCAGAGCTGGCAAACCGTATGGCTGAACGTGTGGCAGATGTTGTCAAATCGCTCATGACCATGGGCATGATGGTGACGCAAAACCAAACGATTGACGCCGACACGGCCGAGTTGATCATCGAGGAGTTCGGCCACAAGGTTGTGCGCGTCTCGGATGCTGACGTCGAAGACGTGATCGACCAGATCGAGGACAAGGAAGAAGATCTTGTTGGTCGCCCGCCGGTCATCACCATCATGGGCCACGTTGACCACGGTAAAACCTCGCTTCTGGATGCGATCCGCAATGCAAAAGTGACCGCTGGCGAAGCTGGTGGGATCACTCAGCATATCGGTGCCTATCAGGTCAAAACCGACAGCGGTGCGGTGTTGTCCTTCCTGGATACGCCGGGCCACGCGGCCTTTACGTCGATGCGTGCCCGCGGGGCTCAGGTCACGGATATCGTGGTTCTGGTTGTCGCTGCCGATGACGCGGTCATGCCGCAGACCATCGAAGCCATCAATCACGCCAAGGCCGCCGACGTGCCGATGATCGTTGCGATCAACAAGATCGATAAACCTGCCGCCAACCCCGATCAGGTCCGCACCGAGCTTTTGCAGCACGAGGTGATCGTCGAAAAGATGTCGGGCGATGTGCAGGATGTTGAAGTGTCCGCCATCACCGGCCAGGGTCTGGACGAATTGCTGGAAGCCATCGCGCTTCAGGCCGAAATCCTTGAGCTGAAGGCCAACCCGAACCGCGCCGCTTCCGGTGCTGTGATCGAAGCCCAGCTTGATGTGGGCCGCGGCCCCGTCGCCACCGTTTTGGTGCAGAACGGGACGCTGAAGCAGGGCGACATCTTCGTTGTGGGCGAGCAGCATGGTAAAGTCCGTGCCCTTGTGAATGATCAGGGCGACCGCGTCAAAGAAGCCGGTCCATCTGTTCCTGTCGAGGTGCTGGGTCTGAACGGCACGCCCGAAGCGGGTGACGTTCTGAACGTCGTAGAGACCGAGGCGCAGGCCCGTGAAATCGCTGAATATCGTGAACAGGCCGCCAAGGACAAACGTGCCGCCGCAGGTGCCGCAACGACGCTGGAACAGATGATGGCGAAAGCAAAGGCCGACGAAGACGTCGCCGAGTTGCCCATTCTGGTCAAAGCCGATGTGCAAGGCTCTGCCGAAGCGATCGTGCAAGCGATGGAGAAGATCGGTAACGAAGAGGTGCGCGTGCGCGTGCTGCACTATGGTGTGGGCGCCATCACGGAATCCGATATCGGTCTGGCCGAGGCATCGAACGCCCCGGTGATCGGCTTCAACGTCCGCGCAAATGCGTCGGCCCGCAATTCGGCCAACCAGAAAGGCGTCGAGATCCGCTATTACTCGATCATCTATGACCTCGTGGATGACGTGAAAGCGGCAGCATCGGGCCTGCTGTCCGCCGAAGTGCGCGAGAACTTCATTGGCTATGCCGAGATTCGCGAAGTCTTCAAAGTGTCGGGCGTTGGCAAGGTTGCCGGTTGTCTGGTCACCGAAGGGGTCGCGCGTCGTTCCGCTGGTGTGCGTTTGCTGCGAGACAACGTGGTGATCCACGAAGGCACGCTGAAAACGCTGAAGCGCTTCAAGGACGAAGTGAAAGAGGTGCAGTCAGGTCAGGAATGCGGGATGGCGTTCGAGAATTATGACGACATCCGTCCGAACGATGTGATTGAAATCTTCGAACGGGAAGAAGTTGAGCGTACTCTGGACTAATGTCCGGTGTCAGGATGCAAAAAAGGGGACGGTTTGGCCGTCCCCTTTTTCGTTTGCCAACAGGCAATTCGCTGATGGATTAAGCTGCCTTGCGCTGCTCAACCGGGCGACCGGAAAACAGGCGGTCTTCCACCCGAACGACGATGCGTCCATCTGAAAGGTCGCGCACATACTGACCCTGAACCATTACACAACTTCCAAGTACAATCGTCCGCAGCATCTGAATTCTCCCAATCCATAGGTGCCGAATCAATGCAACCATAGCAGGTATTCGGCGCTTGGACACATTTTCGTCACAAGCTGCGCGGATTAAAGCCAATCTCGCAAAATAGGGATCAAGGGCAGGTCGGCGGGCGGCATCGGATATTCACGCAATTGGTCGACACGCGCCCAGCTAAGGGATTGACCTTCCTGCGGTTTTGGCTGGCCCTCCCACTTGCGACAGGCAAAGACGGGCATCAGCAAATGAAAATCATCATAGCTGTGACTGGCGAAGGTCAGGGGCGCAAGGCATGACGCCCATGTGTCGATATCAAGCTCTTCCTTCAGCTCGCGGATCAGCGCGTGTTCCGGGGTTTCGCCGGGTTCAACCTTGCCGCCTGGAAATTCCCACAGACCGGCCATGGATTTTCCTTCGGGCCGCTGGGCCAGCAACACCCGTCCATCGCGGTCGATCAGCGCAACGGCCGAGACAAGAACAATCTTCATTCTACGCCCCTGCCTGGTCCTATGACCGATAATCGGCGTTGATCTGGATGTAGCCATGCGTCAGATCGCAGGTCCAGACAGATGATGTGCCGTCACCTATGTTCAGATCGACGGCAATAACAAGCTCGTCACGCGTCATGTAATTCGCGCCGTCCTCTTCGCGATACTGCGGCGAGACCCAGCCGTTTTCCGCCACCAGTACGTCCCCGAACCGGATGGCCAGTTTGTCACGTTCGGCATAGGCGCCGGATTTCCCGATGGCCATGACCACCCGGCCCCAATTGGGATCCTCGCCCGCGATTGCTGTTTTCACCAGCGGCGAATTGGCAATCGCAAGTGCATGGGTGCGGGCGTCGGCGTCAGATTTTGCGCCGGTGACGCGCACTTCGACAAACTTGGTTGCGCCCTCACCGTCGCGCACCACCTGATGTGCCAGGTCCAGCATCACGTCATGCAGGGCGGATCGGAAAGCCTGATTGTCCTTCGCAACTTCGATGCCTGAGGCACCCGTCGCCGCCAGCAAAAGAGAGTCGGAGGTAGAGGTATCGCTGTCGACCGTGATGCTGTTGAAACTTGTTTCGGTCAGGTCTGACAGCATTGACTGCAGATCACCCTGCGCCACCTTTGCGTCAGTGAAGATAAACACCAGCATCGTCGCCATGTCTGGTGCGATCATGCCCGACCCTTTGGCGATTCCGGCGATGTGGACGGTCTGATCACCGATCTTGACCTCGGCCTTGGCGCCTTTGGCGAATGTGTCTGTGGTGCGGATGGCTTGCGCGGCCTGCTCCAACCCATCGGGCGCCAGCGTGCCCTTTAGCTCATCAATGCGCGCGGTGATGCGGTCATGCGGTAAGGGCTGGCCAATCACGCCGGTTGAGGCGGTATAGACCCTGTTTTTCGGCACTGACAGTGCTTTGGCAACCTCGGTCGTGATGGCATCGACCGATCCATCACCCGCAGCCCCGGTAAAAGCGTTCGAGTTTCCGGCATTGACCAATATGGCCGCACCTGCGGAGGCATCAGACCCGAGCTTGGACTGGCAATCCAGCACCGGCGCAGACCGGGTGGCCGATTTGGTGAATACACCCGCAATGGTCGTACCGGGTTGCAGTTCGGCCAGCATGACATCCAGCCGATCCGCGTATTTTACCCCTGCCTTGACGGCTGAAAATCTTGCGCCCGCAATGACGGGCAAATCCGGGAAAGATTTCGGTGCCAGCGGCGCGACGGCATGGGTGTGCGTCCGAGCCGCCTTTAGCTGTGCCTTCAATGTCTTCAGCTTGGCCTTCAGCTTCTTGATCTTGGCAGTCTTTCCCATGCCCGCACCCTTTGTGGTTTATTGGTCCAGAAGCGTCATATCACGCAATTTGGCCGGGTCGATCCCCTCAAGTGCGATGCGGTCAATTTTTGCGGCATCCAGAAGCGCCTTCAGGGCAGCTTCGACAGCGTCGTTTTCAACCTTGATGGTCAATTCGCTGCGGACGTCATCCAGCGTCGGCGCGCCTTTCATACGGGTTTCGTTCAGCTTGATCACATGCCAGCCAAACTGGGTCTGGACCGGGTCCGAGATGGCGCCGGCATCCATTTCCATCACGGCATCTTCGAAAGGTTTGACCATCATACCGGCACTAAACCAGCCCAAATCGCCGCCGCTGGGGCCTGACGGGCCGGTCGAATGTTCTTTTGCCAGCTCGGCAAAATCCGCACCGCCGCTTAGTTCTTCGATCAACTCCTTCGCCTTGTCCTCGGTCTCTACAAGGATATGCGCGGCGCTGAATTCCTGCGTCGGCTCGGCATTGGCGTATTCCGCATCATAGGCGGCTTGAAGCGCCTCATCGGTGACGGCGCTTGCAATCACCTCTTCCACCTTATCGTTGGCGGCCATTTCGCGGCGTTGGTTTTCCAAGCGGATTTCCGCACGATGGCTCAGTTCACCCATCGCCTGTCCCAGAACAGCCTGCTGAATCAACTGCTCGACAATGCCCGGCAAAAGCACGTCATCGGGCAATTGCTGAAACTGCTCGGGAAGGCTGGCCCGTGCGGCAACCAGATGCGCCATGGTGATGTCTTCGCCATTGACAGTGGCAACCACGGTATCACCCGTCACGTCGATCATTTCGACCGCCGGTTCCTCGGTTTGCACTTCGGCGGTGTCGGTATCCTGGGCGCTCAGCGGCAGGGCCAGACAAACAGATAAGGCAGTGGTCAGAAAAAGAGCGTTGCGGTTCAACATGTTTTTATCCTCAAAGCGGGCCGGTTTCCCCGGCAACATTGACAGTATTACACCCGACGCTTACATCGCTTGAAGGCTTGAGAGCGCTGGTTCTTGAGCCCCTAGATAGGGGGCTGGACAGGGACGGGCAAGTTCCCTCTGGTCACACCAGCGTCAGAACCGCATTGAGGCAAGAATAACATGCTTGGAAAAATCGCGCGTAAGGTCTTTGGCACCCCCAATGACCGTATGATCAAAGCGACCCGCCCGATCGTCGACAAAATCAACGCGCTTGAGGATGAGTATGCCGCCCTGACGGATGATGGCATCATCGCCAAGACGGAAGAGTTCAAGAAACGCATCGCGGATGGCGAGAAACTTGACGCGATCCTGCCCGAGGCATTCGCGAACTGTCGCGAGGCCGCAAAACGGGCGCTGGGCCTGCGCGCGTTTGACACTCAGTTGATTGGCGGCATCTTCCTGCACCGCGGCAACATCGCCGAAATGAAGACAGGCGAAGGCAAGACACTTGTCGCGACCTTTCCGGCTTATCTGAACGCGCTGTCCGGTGCCGGTGTGCATATCGTGACTGTAAACGACTATCTGGCGAAACGTGACGCGGAATGGATGGGCAAGGTTTATGGCGCGTTGGGGATGACAACCGGTGTCGTCTATCCACATCAACCGGATGATGAAAAACGCGCGGCTTACGCCTGCGATGTCACATACGCGACCAATAACGAACTTGGCTTCGATTATCTGCGCGACAACATGAAATCCGAACTGAAGGACATGTATCAGCGTGGTCACAACTTCGCGATTGTGGACGAGGTCGACTCGATCCTGATCGACGAAGCCCGGACACCCCTGATCATCTCGGGCCCGTCCGAAGATCGGTCCGAGCTTTATGTGACCATCGACAAGCTGATCCCCGAATTGACCGATGCGCATTACGAGATCGACGAGAAAAACCGCGGCGCCACCTTCACCGAGGAAGGCAACGAGTTTCTCGAAGGGCTTCTGCAGGCGCATGGCCTGCTGCCGGAAGGTCAGTCGCTTTATGATCCGGAAAGCACCACCATTGTTCACCACGTGAACCAGGGCTTGCGTGCGCACAAACTGTTCCAGCGCGACAAGGATTATATCGTGCGCGATGGTGAAGTTGTACTGATTGACGAATTCACCGGACGTATGATGGCCGGTCGCCGTCTGTCCGAGGGTTTGCACCAGGCCATTGAGGCCAAGGAAGGCTGCAAGACGCAGCCCGAGAACGTGACGCTCGCCTCGGTCACCTTCCAGAACTATTTCCGCCTGTACAACAAGCTTTCTGGCATGACCGGCACGGCGCTGACCGAAGCGGACGAGTTTGACGAGATCTATAAGCTGGGCGTGGTCGAAATTCCGACCAACCGCCCCATCGCGCGTGTTGATGAACACGATGCGGTCTATCGCACAACAGGCGAGAAATATGCCGCTGTGGTCGAGGAAATTCGCGCGGCCAACGAAAAAGGCCAGCCGATCCTTGTTGGCACAACCTCGATTGAGAAATCCGAGGAACTTTCGCGGCTTCTGACCGAAGCCGGCATCAAGCACGATGTCCTGAACGCGCGCCAGCACGAGCGCGAAGCTCAGATCGTCGCCGATGCGGGCAAGTTAGGCTCTGTTACAATCGCCACCAACATGGCGGGGCGCGGGACCGACATCAAACTGGGCGGCAACGTCGAGTTCAAGGTGATGGAGGCCATTGCCGCCGATCCTGACGGCAATCCCGACGAAATCCGCGCCAAGATCGAAGCTGCCCACGAGGCGGACGAGCAGGCAGTCAAGGATGCGGGTGGGCTGTTCGTTCTGGCCACCGAACGTCACGAAAGCCGCCGGATCGACAACCAGCTGCGCGGTCGCTCCGGCCGTCAGGGTGACCCCGGCAAATCATCGTTCTTCCTGTCACTTGAAGACGATCTGATGCGTATTTTCGGGTCCGAACGGTTGGAAAAAGTGCTGTCTACCCTTGGCATGAAAGAAGGCGAGGCGATCATCCACCCGTGGGTGAACAAATCGCTGGAACGCGCGCAGGCCAAGGTCGAAGGTCGCAACTTTGACATTCGTAAGCAGCTTCTGAAATTCGATGACGTGATGAACGATCAGCGGAAGGCGATCTTTGGACAGCGTCTGGAAATCATGGAAGCCGAAGACTTGTCGGAAATCGTTGGCGACATGCGTCATCAGGTCATCGACGATCTGGTCGACGTCCATATGCCGCCGAAATCCTATGCCGACCAGTGGGATACCGCTGGTCTGCAAGCAGCAGCGATCGAGAATCTGGGCTTTGAAGCCCCGGTGATCGACTGGGCCGCCGAGGAAGGCGTGGACGATGACAGCATTCGTGAACGGCTTTACGATGCCTCGGACGAGTTTATGGCGAAGAAGGCCGCCGAGTTCGGCCCGGAAACCATGCGCTCGATTGAAAAACAACTGGTGCTGCAAACCATCGACAGCAAGTGGCGCGAACATCTTCTGACGCTGGACCACCTGCGGTCGGTTGTTGGCTTCCGCGGGTATGCCCAACGCGACCCGCTGAACGAATATAAGAACGAAGCCTTCCAGCTGTTCGAGAGCATGCTTGATGGCTTGCGCTCTGACGTGACCAAGAAGCTGGCGCAGATTCGCCCGATGTCCGAAGCCGAACAGCAGGCGATGATGCAGCAGATGGTGCAGCAACAGCAGGCGTTGGCGCAGGCGGCGGACAACGCACAGGATGCCAAGGACGGGTTCGACGAAACCAATCCGGCCACATGGGGCAACCCGTCACGCAACGACCCCTGTCCTTGTGGATCGGGCAAGAAGTTCAAGCATTGTCACGGTCGTCTGGCCTGATCGCGCGCGCTGACAATATCAGTGGTTGAAATCCGACGCGCCAATTCGGATGATTGCGCAAGGGGTTTGCACGGGTTGGGGGGCGCCATGAACATTTTGCGCGCGGTCATCGCGATGGCATATGTGATGCTGGCAACCGGCCAGGCCGCTTTTGCGGACGACGTGACACTGACGTCGCGAGATGGCGCGATCGAGTTGACCGGCACCCTTCTGACCTTCGACGGCGAATTTTATCGCGTAGATACCGAGTTCGGCATCCTGACGGTCGACAGCTCTGGCGTCACGTGCGAAGGACCGGGCTGTCCCAGCCTTGGTCCGTTTGTGGCCGAGCTGACCATTTCCGGCGCCTACACCATGGGCGAAGTGTTGTTTCCCGCCTTGGTCGAAGGGTTCGCCCTGCGCGAGGGCTATGCGCTTAAACGTGAAGAGGTGTTGGGCATCGGAACGCTCTATACGCTCTATGATGGCGCTTCCGGGCAGGAACAGGCTCGCATTACGATCAAGTTGACATCAAGTGCCGAAGGGTTCGCGGACCTGCTTGGGCAGCAGGCCGACATGGTTCTGTCAATGCGGCAGGCATCGACCCGCGAACGCAGCATGGCGCGCGAGGCCGGCCTTGGCGACCTTCGGATCGCGCGGCAAAGCCGGGTGATCGCGCTGGATGCTCTGGTGCCAATCGTGTCCCCAGGCAATCCCGTGACCAAACTGTCCATCGCGCAGTTGGCGGCGATTTACGCCGGAAAGGTCAGGAATTGGAGCGAGCTTGGCGGCGAAGACGCCCCCATCACGCCGTATCTGATGGACATCGAAGAAGGCTTCGGTCCCGCGTTTATGCAACAGGTCATCGCTGCAAGCGGAGTGACTTTGTCCGATCGGGTGCGGTTTCATCCATCGGTTTCCGCGCTGAATGACGCCATTGCGAATGATCCTTTCGGCATCGCCATTACTTCGTTTATGCGCCCCGGTAATGGCGAGGTGGTGCAGCTTTCCGGCACCTGTGGTTTCCGCGTGCGGGCCTCGGCCCGGTCGATCAAGGCCGAAGATTATCCACTGACCATGCCGATGTATCTGTACCTGCCCGAACGCCGCTTGCCGCTTCTGGGGCGCGAGTTCCTGTCATATCTTCGCACCGACAGTGCGCAGTTCGTGACCCGCCGCGCGGGCTTTGTCGATCAGGCTTTGACGCGCATTCCTATGCAGGATCAGGGGGATCGCATGGCCAATGCCATTGCGGCGGCGGGGGACGAGGTTGCGCTTCCTGAGCTTAAGCGCATGGTGGATCTGTTCGACGGCAAGGATCGCATGTCGATCAGCTTTCGGTTTGAAGGCGGCTCAACCCGGTTGGATGCGCCCTCCCGCTCTAACGTCGCGCTTCTGGCCAAGGCCTTGGAAAGCGGTCGCTTCGATGGGCATCAGATGGTGTTTGTCGGATTTTCCGATGGGCAAGGGGCGGCTGCGCAGAATCTGGATCTGGCACGCAAGCGGGCCACAGCGGTGCGCGAGCAGGTCTTGGCGCAGCTTGAAGCCTTTGACGACACCCGCGTGGATTTACAGGTTGATGCGTTTGGCGAAGCGATGCCAATGGCCTGCGACGACAGCGCATGGGGTCGCAGTGTCAACCGTCGGGTCGAAATCTGGGTTGATTGACCCTATAGATAACCAGACCCCCGAAAGCTGAGTTCTGTAGATTTCCCGATGATCAGATGATCGTGCAGCGCCAGCCCCAAAGCGGTTGCCGCGTCATTCACCTGCTGGGTCATCTGGATATCGCTGTCCGAGGGTGTGGGGTCACCTGAAGGGTGGTTATGCACAAGGATGATTGCCGACGCATTCAGCTCCAGCGCCCGCTTGACCACCTCGCGTGGGTAAACTGGTACGTGATCAACGGTGCCCTGCCCTTGTGCCTCGTCCGCGATCAACACGTTCTTGCGATCCAGAAACAACACACGAAACTGTTCGGTATCGCGATGGGCCATGGTGGTATGGCAATAGTCCAGAACCGCATCCCAGGATGAAATCACATGCCGCTGTATGACGCGGCTGCGCGCCATGCGCTGCGCGGCGGCTTCCACGATCTTTAGCTCGGTGATCACCGCATCGCCGATGCCCGGCACGTCTCGCAGGCGTTGTACGGGTGCCGTCACCACGCGGTTGAAGTCGCCAAAGGTGTCCAGCAAGCAGCGCGCCAGCGGCTTCACGTCGCGTCGTGGAATGGCGCGGAACAGTACAAGTTCCAGCATCTCATAATCCGGCATGGCCTGCGCCCCACCGGACATGAACCGGTCGCGCAGGCGTTTGCGGTGATCTTTGATATAGGAGGGCAACTTGCCGTCCTTCACCGCCACAGGAAGAACGGGGGCTTCGTCTGCATCAAACAATGCCTGAGGCATTTCGTCGAATTGGAATTGTCTGCTCTCGGTCATGAGAGCAGACTGCACCAAGATTGGTAAATGAAGGGTTAACCGATGAGGTTCGTTAACCCTTCATCCCGTCCCAGAAGCTTTTGACCTTCGTAAAGAAGGACGAGCTTTCGGGGTTGTTCTCTTCCGACAGTTTTTCGAACTCGCGCAGAAGCTCTTTTTGCTTCGTGGTCAGGTTCACCGGTGTTTCCACGGCAAGCTCGATATACATGTCGCCGCGTGGGCCACCGCGCAGGCCGGGCATGCCTTTCGAGCGCAGACGCATCTGCCGCCCCGACTGGCTGCCAGCCGGGATTTTCACGCGTGACCTGCCACCGTCTATGGTCGGCACTTCGATGTCACCGCCCAGCGCCGCAGAGGCCATGGAAACAGGCACACGGCAATGAAGATGCGGGCCTTCGCGGTCGAAGATCGGATGCTCGGCCACGTCGATGAAGATGTAAAGGTCACCCGTTGGGCCGCCACGCAAGCCGGCTTCGCCTTCGCCGGACAGACGGATCCGTGTGCCGGTTTCAACACCTGCCGGGATGTTGACGGACAAAGAGCGTTCTTTGTGCTTGCGCCCAGCCCCACCGCAGCTTTTGCAGGGGTTCTGGATCATCTGGCCGGTGCCTTGACAGGTTGGACAGGTGCGCTCGACCGTAAAGAATCCTTGCTGCGCGCGGACCTTGCCCATGCCAGAGCAGGTTGGGCAAACCGTGGGTTCAGCACCCGCTTCGGCACCCGTCCCATTGCATTCGTCACAGGACACAGATGTCGGCACGTTGATGGTTTTTTGCAAACCGGCAAACGCCTCTTCCAGCGTCACGCGCAGGTTGTAACGCAGGTCAGACCCACGCTGGGCACGCGCACCACCGCCACGTCCGCCCCCCATGAAGTCGCCGAACAGGTCGTCGAACACATCGGAAAACGCACTGGCGAAATCGCCATTGCCGCCATGATGCCCGCCACCGGGACGACCACCCATGCCACCATCGAAAGCGGCATGTCCAAACCGGTCATAAGCGGCTTTTTTATCGGCGTCTTTCAGGACGTCGTAAGCCTCGTTCGCTTCTTTGAACTGGGCTTCTGCATCGGGGTTGTCCGAGTTGCGATCGGGGTGAAGCTCTTTCGCCTTCTTGCGATAGGCCTTCTTCAGCTCCTCCGCAGATGCGCCTTTCGACACGCCGAGAACTTCGTAATAATCACGCTTTGACATGGAAATCTCCCTTTGGGAGGGGGCAGGGCCGCAAGGGCAGCCCCGCCCGTTACCTATTCAGACTTAACGCTTGTTTTCGTCGTCAAGGTCTTCGAAGTCGGCGTCGACAATGTCGTCATCCACTGCCGAAGGGCCATCAGCTTCTTCAGGCTCTTCGCCAGCCGCTTCTTCCTGCTGCGACTTATAGATCGCTTCACCCAGCTTCATGGCCGCTTCAGTGACGTTCTGGATGCCCGACTTGATCTTGTCGGCATTGTCTTCTTCCATCACGTCTTTCAGAGCGGCAATGGCCAGCTCGATCGCTTCGATCGTGGTCGGGTCGACCTTGTCGTTGTGCTCTTCCATCGCCTTTTCGGTCGAATGGATCAGGCTTTCGGCCTGGTTCTTGGCTTCGACAAGCTCTTTGCGCTCTTTATCGGCCTCGGCGTTGGCTTCAGCGTCTTTCACCATTGCTTCGATATCCTCATCCGAGAGGCCACCCGAGGCTTGGATGGTGATTTTCTGCTCTTTGCCGGTGCCTTTGTCCTTGGCGCCCACTTCAACGATGCCGTTGGCGTCGATGTCGAAGGTCACCTCGATCTGAGGCATGCCGCGCGGTGCCGGCGGGATGTCTTCCAGATTGAACTGGCCCAGGATCTTGTTGTCCGCAGCCATCTCACGCTCACCTTGGAACACGCGCAGGGTCACGGCGTTCTGGTTGTCTTCCGCGGTCGAGAAGATCTGCGACTTCTTGGTCGGGATCGTCGTGTTGCGGTCGATCAGGCGGGTGAATACACCGCCCAGCGTTTCGATGCCCAAGGACAGCGGGGTCACGTCCAGCAACACAACGTCTTTCACGTCACCTTGCAGAACACCGGCCTGAATGGCGGCACCCATGGCCACAACCTCGTCAGGGTTCACACCCTTATGCGGCTCTTTCCCGAAGAACTTGGACACCTCTTCGATGACCTTCGGCATACGGGTCATACCACCGACCAGAACCACCTCGTCGATATCGTCCTTCGACAGGCCAGCGTCTTTCAGTGCGGCTTGGCAAGGCTTCATCGAGCGTTTGATCAGGTCAGACACAAGGCTTTCCAGCTTGGCGCGGGTCAGCTTCATGACCATGTGCAGGGGCGAGCCATCCGACCCCATCGAGATGAAGGGCTGGTTGATCTCGGTCTGCGACGAGCTGGACAGTTCGATCTTGGCTTTCTCAGCGGCTTCTTTCAGGCGCTGCAGAGCCATCTTGTCTTTCGACAGATCGACCTGGTTTTCCTTTTTGAACTCATCGACCAGATACTGAACGATGCGCATGTCGAAGTCTTCACCACCAAGGAACGTGTCGCCGTTGGTCGATTTCACTTCAAAAAGGCCGTCGTCGATTTCCAGAATGGTCACGTCGAAGGTCCCGCCGCCAAGGTCATAGACCGCAATGGTGTGGGTTTCCGACTTGTCCAGACCATAGGCCAGCGCGGCGGCGGTCGGCTCGTTGATGATCCGCAGCACTTCAAGGCCAGCGATTTTGCCGGCGTCTTTGGTGGCCTGACGCTGAGCGTCGTTGAAATATGCAGGCACGGTGATCACGGCCTGAGTGACTTCTTCACCCAGATAGCTTTCTGCCGTTTCTTTCATCTTGCCCAGAATGAAGGCCGAGATTTGCGAGGGCGAGTATTTCTGCCCGGCCGCTTCGACCCATGCGTCACCATTGCCGCCATCAACGATGGAGTAAGGGACAAGTTTCTTGTCTTTCTCGACAGCCGGGTCCTGCATGTTGCGACCGATCAGGCGCTTCACGGCGAAGACGGTGTTGTCGGGGTTGGTGACAGCCTGCCGTTTGGCCGATTGACCAACGAGGCGTTCGTCGTCCTTGAAGGCGACGATCGAAGGCGTCGTGCGCGCGCCCTCTGAGTTTTCGATGACCCGCGGTTGCGAGCCGTCCATAATGGCAACACAAGAGTTGGTGGTGCCGAGGTCGATACCGATGACTTTAGCCATGCTCAAAATCCTCTCTTAGGCGATGTTGTGGGAGCCGACCTTGCAAAGCATCGGCCCCTGATCCCAGATTTCTGACCGAATGGGCGTGCCCCAATCCGGCGTCTCGGCGTATATAAGTAGGGGAAATGGGGCCTGCAAGCGTTCAAGGGTGCGGAAAGGCGTAAAAAAACGAGTCAATTTCAGGGTTTTGACCATGATTGCGCATGACATACCCCCAATGGATCTGGCGGGGGCAAAGCTTTTCAAAGGGATGCTGGACCGCACGGCGCAAGAGACGCTGGTCGAGGCGCTGCGGGACGTGGCGTCCGCTGCCCCGTTTTTCCACCCTGAGACGCGGTGGGGAAAAAAGATGTCGGTGCGGATGACATCAGCAGGACGGTTGGGCTGGGTGTCGGATCGGCGCGGGTATCGCTATGAACCGCGCCACTCCTCTGGCGCGGCGTGGCCCGAAATCCCTGACCTCGTACTCGCGGTCTGGCGGGCGGTATCCGGTACGGGACGGCGGCCTGACTGTTGCTTGGTCAACTATTATGGCAAAGGCGCACGGATGGGGCTGCATCAGGACCGTGACGAGGGGGACTTCTCGTATCCGGTCGTGTCGATCAGCATCGGCGACGACGCCCTGTTTCGGATTGGCGGGACCGAGCGGCAGGGTCCGACGCAATCCGCTTGGCTCGCCTCGGGTGACGTGCTCGTATTGGATGGGCCATCACGTCTGGCGTATCACGGGATTGACCGTTTGCGCTTTGGGTCGTCTGATCTTTTGCGCGATCGCGGGCGGATCAACCTGACGCTTCGGGTGGTGGACATCCCGTCAGCCACCAGCGGCGATGCCTAACGACGGGCATCCCAACTGGCCGACACGTATTTGCGGCTGTAGCTGTCGCCCATAAGGCCAAGGAACGCCAGCACGACGGATACGATCAGTGGATACTGCCAGCTGGAATAATGCGGGAAATAGTTGATGAAAGTGTATCCGCGCGCCTGATCAATAATGTGGAACAACGGGTTCCACGAAAACAAGGCCAACATAAAAAACGGAAGCGTGTTGGCCAGGAACATCTTACCCGACGCGAACATGTTCACGCGCATATACAGGGTCGTGGCGACCTGCGTGAATTGCGGGAACCATGGCTTCAGCGCCATGAAAATGATACCAACAGACACGCCGTTAAACCAGCCAAGCAGCAGCATCATGAATGCACCGCTGGGGTCGTGGAACTCGACGGTTCTAAACGCCAGACTGTATGCCGTCAGCATCACGACAATCGACAGGATTTGCAGATAAAGTGACGACAAGGCAGCCGCGACGATAGATACGAGCGTATTCATCGGCCCATGCAGCATCATGGTCGAGGTCGGGCCAGCAGAGCTGGACACCGCTTTCATGGTCTTGACGTTCGTCATGAAGATGAAGACGCCGGACATGATATAGAGCAGAAAGTCCCCCCGGATAGCAGCCGTTCGCAGGCCGAGCACGCTCATCATCACAAAAAAGACGGCGATCATCAGAAGCGATTGAAGGATATTGAGCAGCAGGCCGATAACTGCGTTCGGATGCGATTTTCGAAGGTCATAGACCGTCGCATGATAAATCACCGACGCCATCGAGGTCGCAGCCTCAAACCGGGTTCTGTTCACCTTGACTTCAAACATGGCGCTGCCTTTTTGCCCGCAATGGGGGGATTCTCGCAGGGAAATCTTGCCGTTCCTTTACCCAATCATCATAAGTGGGCGAAATTATGTAATCAACTGGACCGCGCGATGTGGCGGGTTAGGAGCAAGGCCTTGGATTTTAACCGTTTGGAAAGCGTCATGCGCAAACTGGCGCTTGAGGCCGGCGATGTGATCATGGAGATCTATGGTTCGGATGATTTTGACGTCCGGTCGAAATCTGATGATAGCCCGGTGACTGCCGCCGACGAAGCGGCGGATGCCGTGATCTCGGCCGGGTTGCGCGATGCCTTTCCAGATGTGCTCTTGGTGACGGAAGAGCAGTCCGACAGTCACGGACAGCAGGCCAGCGCGTTTCTGATCGTCGATCCGTTGGATGGCACCAAGGAGTTCATTCACCGGCGCGGCGATTTCACTGTGAATATTGCCTATGTCGTGGACGGCACGCCTGTTCGTGGGGTTGTCTACGCCCCTGCAAAAGGCCGCATGTTCTTCACCCGCGCCGATGGCAGAAGCGTCGAGGAGCAAGGCCCTTTCGACAAGGGCGCCGTCGGTGACATGTCACCAATTTCCGTCACCACCCCGGACAACGACGCCCTGATGATCGTGGCGTCGAAGTCGCACCGCGATCAGGCCACGGATGATTACATCGGCAAATATGCGGTGAAAGACATGCGGTCGGCTGGCAGTTCGTTGAAGTTCTGCCTTGTCGCCACCGGCGAGGCCGATCTTTATCCCCGTGTGGGCCGCACGATGGAATGGGACACCGCCGCCGGTCATGCGGTGCTGAAGGGTGCAGGTGGGGACGTCGTGCGTTTTGACGATCACACCCCGCTGACCTATGGCAAACCGGACTATGCCAATCCGTTTTTCATCGCCTACGCCCCCGGGGTGGAGCTGAAGAAAGCCTGATGGATGAGCGTTCTGATCGTCATACCAGCGCGCTTCGCCTCAGTCCGTTTCCCCGGTAAGGCACTGGCGCCCCTGCGTGGCGCAACGGGTCAGGCAAAGTCACTGATCCGGCGCAGTTGGGATGCAGCACAGGCCGTAAGCGGTGTCGACCGCGTTGTCATCGCGACCGATGATGACCGTATCCGCGCCGAAGCCAATGGTTTCGGGGCCGAGGTCGTCATGACGTCTTCGGATTGTCGTAATGGGACCGAGCGTTGCGCCGAGGCGCTGGACGCGCTGGGCGGTGGTTTCGATATCGTGGTGAACCTGCAAGGTGATGCCCCGCTGACCCCCCCTTGGTTTGTCGAAGCGCTGATCGACGCCCTGACCGACCACCCGGTTGCCGAAATGGCCACGCCCGTTTTACGCTGCGATGGTCGCGCGCTGAACGGGTTTCTGGAAGACCGCCGCGCCGGGCGGGTTGGCGGAACCACTGCCGTTTTCGGGGCCGAGGGCAAGGCACTTTATTTTTCAAAAGAGGTCATTCCCTACACCGCTGACGACGAATGGGATGACCAGATCGCGACACCGGTGTTTCACCACGTGGGCGTGTATGCCTATCGTCCCGCTGCCCTGGCAGCCTACGCACGCTGGACGCCCGGACCTCTGGAAAAATTGGAGGGGTTAGAGCAGCTACGCTTTCTTGAGCGGGATCATCCTGTGCAATGTGTTGAGGTCGACGCGCGAGGCCGACAGTTCTGGGAATTGAACAACCCCGAAGATGTCACAAGAATCGAAGACATCCTGAGTGATCTTGGAATGGCATAGGTTGCAATTCTTATCGCTGTTTTTGCACTTGCAGGGGGCGACCCACCGCGCTTTTTCACGAAAAAATGGAATTGCCTTGAGAAAAGCCGTCGATTGACCCAGTATCATGAACAATTGCCATGAAGTTGTCAGATTTTCCGCCCATTGGTGTTCAGTATTTAGTTTAAGCCTTCACAGGTAAATAAGTGTTGATCCATCAGATGTAAGTTCAGGCGGATCGGTCACAACAGAGGTGTTTTATGACGCACAGGAAAGTCACCAAGGCCATTTTTCCGGTTGCCGGGTTGGGAACGCGTTTTCTTCCCGCCACCAAGTCGATTCCGAAAGAGATTATGACGCTGGTTGATCGCCCGCTGATCCAATATGCGATCGACGAGGCGCGGGCCGCAGGGATCAAGGAATTTATCTTTGTCACCTCACGCGGCAAGGGCGCGCTTGAGGACTATTTCGATAACTCTCCTGTTCTGGAGCAAGAGCTGCGTCGCAAGGGCAAGGATGCCCTGCTTGAGATTCTCAAGGACACCAACATGGAAAGCGGCGCAATTGCTTACATGCGTCAGCACAAAGCGTTGGGTCTTGGGCATGCGGTCTGGTGTGCCCGTCGTCTGATCGCCAACGAACCGTTCGCGGTCATCTTGCCGGACGACGTGATCGCCGCCGAGAAGCCTTGCCTGCAGCAGATGGTCGAAGCCTATAACGAAACCGGGGGATGCATGGTCGCCGCCATGGAAGTTCCGACCGAGAAAGCCAGCGCCTATGGCGTTCTTGATGTGAAGCAGGATATGGGCGCCATGGTTTCGGTCAAAGGGATGGTCGAGAAGCCAGCCGTCGAGGATGCGCCATCCAACCTGGCGGTGATTGGCCGCTATATCCTGACGCCCAATGTGCTGCGCAGCCTGAACAAGATGAAAAGTGGTGCGGGGGGTGAGATTCAGCTGACCGACGCCATCGCTTCGGAAATCGAACAGGGGCGCGATGTGTTCGGGTACCGGTTCCGCGGCCAGCGGTTTGATTGCGGGTCCAAGGCGGGCTTCTTGCAGGCGACCGTTGCCTTCGGCATGGCCCGCGAGGAGCTTCGGGACGAGTTTTCCAGCTATCTTCATGACATCGTGGCGCAGCAGAAGGCGGCCGAGTAACCCTCGGTGCGCGATGCTGGACGGGATCTTTGGTCAGCCTATCGCATGCGGTGGAAACGTCGGCGATTGATCTGGCGATCCCTTCGATCGCGCAGGGATCTTGTAACCGTGGTCGACCGCACGGACCGGATCGGCCCCGGCGATGTTCTGGCATTCACAACAGCGCGCAATGAAATCACGCGTCTGCCGCATTTTCTGTCGCATTATCGCGCGCTGGGCGTGGGGCACTTTCTGTTCGTTTTGAACAACAGCGATGATCCGTCAGAAACCCTTTTGGCGGATCAGCCTGACGTTTCCCTGTGGCGCACCAATGCCAGCTACAAGGCGTCTCGTTTCGGGGTTGATTGGACCACATGGCTTCAGTTTCGCCATGGTCATCGTCGTTGGTGTCTGACGGTCGATGTGGACGAGCTGTTGATCTATCCCCATTGCGACACCCGGTCCCTGACCGACCTGACCGGGCGTCTGGCGCAAACCGGAGCCTCTGCGATGGGGGCGCTGATGCTGGATATGTATCCCAAGGGGCCGTTGGACCAGCAGGCATATGCACGGGGTCAGGATCCGACCAAGACCTTGCCGTTTTTCGATGCTGGCCCTTATCGGGCGCAACGGCAATCTCCGGCACAGAATTTGTGGTTGCAGGGCGGGCCGCGTGACCGGGTCTTCTTTGTCGACCTGCCTGCCCGCGCGCCCACACTGAACAAGCTGCCGCTTGTGCGTTGGGATCGGCGCTTCGCCTATATGAATTCGACCCATTCGGCACTTCCACCACGCCTGAACCATGCCTGGGATGGGCCGCCGTGCATGTCGGGCGACCATCGTTTGTCAGGCGCGCTGCTGCATACGAAATTCCTGCCGGACATCGTCACCCGATCACGGGAAGAAAAGGCACGACGGGAACATTTTGGTCAGCCGGAGGATTTCGATGCCTATTATGACTGGCTCTCATCCGCGCCCGACCTGTGGCATGATGGGGCCGTCGCGTATCGGGGCTGGCGTCAATTGCTTGATATGGGGCTTATTTCTAATGGCGGCTGGGCTTAAACCAGTGTTAGCGTGACATCGGTCAGGAACGAGGAATACGTTGGGCGTCTGGACATCATACCGACTGCGGCTGAAACGCAAGCAATGCCACATCAGGGCATTTCGCAAGCGGCGTGAACTGACCGAGATTGCCAACCGAACCGGGGCCATCAAGCAAGGCGACATTCTGTGCTTTTCGACGATCCGCAACGAATGTATCCGACTTCCCTATTTCCTGAACTATTATCGCGACCTTGGTGTGAACCATTTCCTTTTTGTCGATAACGGCTCAACGGATGGCGGCGCAGAGTATCTGGCCGATCAGGCGGACGTTTCGCTCTGGTCTACCGATGCCAGTTACAAAAGCGCCAATTTCGGGGTGCACTGGACAGGATGGTTGCAACGTAGATATGCCCATGGGCATTGGTCACTGGTGGTCGATCCTGACGAATTTCTGGTCTATCCCTTCTGCGACACGCGACCGCTTCGGGCGCTGACGGATTGGCTGGATACATCGGATGTCAGGTCTTTTGGTGTCATGCTGCTGGACATGTATCCGAAAGGGCCGATGCACAGTCTTACCTATGCTGCCGGGCAAAACCCCTTTGAACTTGCCGACTGGTTTGACTGTGGCAACTACAGCATCAGCAAAAATCCCAAATACGGCAACTTGTGGATACAGGGTGGCCCGCGTGCCCGTGCCTTCTTTCGCGATGACCCCGAAAAGGCCCCTGCCCTGAACAAGATACCGCTGGTGAAATGGAAACGAAACTACACGTATGTCAGTTCGACTCACGCGCTTTTGCCGCGGGGCCTGAATCTGGTCTATGACCAATGGGGCGGCGAAAAGGCCTCGGGCTGTTTGTTGCACGCAAAGTTTTTGGACACGTTCAAGGAAAAGTCGATCGAGGAGCTGAAACGCGGCCAACACTATGCCAACAGCCACGAGTACCGCGCCTATCACGATGGCACCAACGAAGACACCGACCTGTGGTGTGACTGGAGCGAGAAGTACATGAACTGGCGCCAGCTAGAGATGCTGGGCTTGATGTCGAAAGGGAACTGGGCATGAGCCTTGGGATCGTCATGCTGGTTCACGACGCGCTCGACCGCGCCGAGCAGTTGGTGCGCCACTGGGCCACCCATGATTGCCCGGTTGTGGTGCATGTCGATGCTTATGTGACGCAAGATGATTTCGCGAATTTCACGGCTGCGCTGGATGACTTGGACAATGTGCGCTTCTGCAAGCGTCGCCATTGCGAATGGGGTACGTGGTCATTGGTTGCGGCCAGCCAGACCGCATCCGAAGCCATGTTAGAGACGTTTCCCGACGTGCAGCATGTATTGCTCGCATCGGGAAGTTGTTTGCCGCTGCGCCCGATTTCCGAGATGCGCGCGTATCTGAGCAATCGTTCGCAAACCGACTTTATCGAAAGCGCCACGACCGAGGACGTGCCCTGGACCATTGGTGGTCTGGATATTGAACGGTTCACGCTCCGGTTCCCGTTCTCATGGAAGCGCCAGCGCCGCCTGTTTGACTACTATGTCAGCATTCAACGCAAGCTCGACCTCAAGCGCACCATCCCTTTCGGGCTTATACCCCATCTGGGCAGTCAGTGGTGGTGCCTGACGCGAGCAACGCTGTCGGCCATCCTGAATGACCCGCAGCGACCCCGGTTTGATCAATACTTCCGGCGCGTCTGGATCCCGGATGAAAGCTATTATCAGACCCTCGCGCGCCGCCATTCATCCCGGATTGAAAGCCGGTCCTTGACCTTGTCGAAGTTCGATTTTCAAGGCAAGCCGCACGTATTTTATGACGATCACCTGCAGTTGTTGCGTCGATCCGACTGCTTTGTCGCCCGCAAGGCATGGCGGTATGCGGACAAGCTGTATGACAGCTTCTTGTCGGACCAGCCGACCGTTGTCACGGGTGCGGAACCCAACCCGGGCAAGATCGACCGGATATTCACCAAGGCCATTGAACGGCGCACAAAGGGTCGGCCGGGCCTTTACATGCCAAGCCGCTTTCCCCGAGACGGGCACGAAGGCAACATAACCGCTGCGCGCTACACGGTTTTGGAGGGGTTTTCCGAGCTGTTCGATGGGTTTGAAGACTGGTTGGCAGACGTGGTCAGTGCACGTGTTCACGGCCATTTGTTTGCTGAGGACAAAGCACATTTTGCGGGCGGCGCGCCGGAGTTCTTTGGTGCGCTCACGGATTCCGCGAAACTGCGTGATTACAATCCCAAAGCGTTCCTGACCAACCTGATCTGGAACACGCGCGGCGAACGCCAGTGCTTTCAATACGGGCCGAGCGACAATCAAGACCTGTCCTGGGTCATGGCAAAAGACACCAACGCACGCATCTATGTTGTCTCTGGGGCGTGGGCTGTGCCCTTGTTTCATTCGAACCGCAACTTCTCGGATATCCGGCGCGAGGCAGCGCGGTTGCAGAAGCTGGAAAGCGAACATCTGACCGTGTTGCGATCCGGTCATGCGCGGGCGCGCACTCAGATCTGGTCTTTGGCCGATTTTGTGCTGAACCCGACCGAACCCTTGCAAACGGTGCTTGATGACATCGGGTTGCGGCAACCCGGCGCGCTGCCAAAGCTGCCAAAGATGAAACCGCTTCAGGGATTTGGACAGTTCCTGCAGGATCTGAAAAATCAGGGTATGCATCCCTATCTGATGGGCGATTTCCCGGCCGGGCATGACCTTGTGCCGACCGCCCGCATTCAGCGCAAACCCTATCTGGTGAAGTGACCACATGACTGGCCCGTTTGATTGTTTCATCATTTTCGCCGAGATGCGCACCGGCTCGAATTTTCTGGAAAGCAACCTGGACCAGTTTTCCGGCCTTCAGTGCTACGGCGAGGCGTTCAACCCCTATTTCATGGTGACACCGCAGACCGAAGAGCTGTTTGGCGTGACCGTGGCACAGCGGGATGCGGATCCAATGCAGCTGCTCGAGCGCATCAAGTCCGAAACCAACGGCTTGCCCGGATTTCGCTTTTTCCATGACCATGACCCGCGCGTGTTCAACGCATTGATCGATGATCCGCGCTGCGCCAAGATCGTGCTCACACGTAATCCAGTCGAAGCCTATGTGTCCCGCAGAATTGCCATGGCGACCGACCAATGGCAACTGAGCAAGCAAAGCGATGCCCGCAAGGAAAAGGCGCGGTTCATACCGGACGAGTTTGAGAAGCTGTTTTATCGGTTCAAGAGCTTTCAGCTGAAGATCAAGGAACGTTTGCAACTGTCGGGTCAGACAGCGTTCTATATCGACTATGAAGAGGCTCAAGATATCAATGTGATCAATGGGTTGGCAAAGTTCTTGGGTGAAACTGACGAGATCACGCAATTTGCCAGCACGTTCAAGAAGCAAAACCCGGAACCCCTGTCTGACAAAGTGCAGAAGTTTGAGCTTCTTGCCTCAACCGTTGCCCGGATTGATGTCTTTGACTTGCACAAGGTGCCGAACTTCGAACCCAGCCGCCCGCCCGCCTTGAAATCCTATCTGGCGTCGGATGAGTTGCAGGTGGTGTTCCTGCCGATTGCCGGGGGGCCGTCAGAGCGTGTCACGGAGTGGATGGAGGCTGCCGGCCCCCTGACACGCGACTTCTCACAAAAGGCGCTGCGGCAATGGAAGCGACGGCACAAACGACATCGCAGCTTCACGGTGTTGCGCCACCCCGTGGCACGGCTGCATTCTGTTTTCTGCGATCTATTGGCGTTTCGGGATGATGACCCCGATGGCGATCTGAAAACCACCTTAAGGCACACATATGGGCTGGATCTGCCCAGTACACCCGATGCGCCCTGGACGCTCAGCGATCACCAAACGGCGTTTGCGCAGTTTATTGCGTTTGTCGCACGAACGCTTGGTGGTCAAACTGCGATCGGTATTGATCCGCGCTGGGCCACACAAGCGGCAACGATAAAAGGGTTTGCCGGGTTCACCTTGCCCGATCACATCCTGCGCGAGGATCAGCTTGCCGCAGGGCTAAACCACGTGCTGTCCGAGGTACAGGTTGGCGCCACGCCCCCCCTGACAGAAGCGACGCCAGATGCGCCGTTTGCGCTGGAACAGATCTATTCAGAGGACCTCGAATCCGCTGTGCGCAAGGCGTATCAGCGCGATTACATGATGTTTGGATTTCGACCTTGGGGCGCGTCGGACTAGTCCGCAATCACGCCGCTTTGTTTGTCAGGCTTTCGGTCAGCAGCGCATGCAGGGTCGCCACATCGGTATTGGCGCGCAGTTTGGCGCAGATCGAGGCATCACGCATGGTGCGGGACACCAAAGCAAGTGCTTTCAGGTGATCGACGCCGGAATCTTCCGGGGCAAACAGGGCGAAAACCAGATCGACAGGCTGTTTGTCCACGGCGTCGAAATCAAAGGGCTTTTCCACGCGCATGAAGCAGCCGACAATCTTGTCCAACCCATTTAACCGGGCGTGTGGCAAAGCCACCCCGCGGCCCACACCGGTGGGCCCCAAGGTTTCGCGTTGCTGAAGCGCGGCAAACGCCTCGCCGCCGTTAATGCCATAACAGTCCATCACAACGTCCCCAAGATCCTGAAACAGGCGTTTCTTGGAAGACACTGTCGATACGACCTTTACGGCCGACGGCTTAAGGATGCTCGCAAGTTCCATCGCCAACAACTTTCCCCACCCACCAACGGGTGGGAGGCTTACACTGCGTTTTTGGGGTCGATCCAGCCCACATTACCGTCTTCACGGCGGTAGACCACATTCATCCCCTCGGTTTTCTCGTTGCGGAAAACCAGAACGGGCGCATGTGCCAGCTCCATCTGCATGACCGCTTCGCCGACTGAAAGCGATGGGATTTGAGTTTCCATCTCGGCGATGATCATGGGTTGGAGTGAGGCGTCCTCTGCTTCGTCCTGACCTTCTTCTGAGGCGAGGATATACGAGGCTCCGCCGAAAACTTCAACCGGGTCCACACGATCCTTGTGGTGGTCCTTCAATCGACGCTTGTAGCGGCGCAGTTGCTTCTCCATTTTTTCGGCGCAATTGTCGAAGGCTGCATAAATCTCGGTCGCAATCCCCTTGGCTTGCGCGGTCAGACCAGTGGACAAATGCACGATCGTTTCACACACATATTCATGGGCGCTTTTCGAAAAAATCACCTGGGCCCGCGTCGGGCGTTCAGCATACTTTTGAACGACGGCGCCCAATTCATCTTTCACGTGAACCTGAAGGGCGTCACCGATGTCGATTTGCTTGCCACTGATTTGATATTGCATCCATACCTCCTATGGTAGTGCAGGCCTCAAAATACCTTTCTCGAGCAAGAGAAAGGAAATTCCTATTTAAATTACATAGTGTTGTGAGCGCTTTGAGCAACCTAACCCGTCCAAATTCATTTGGACGATCCGCCATGTATTTCCCGCACGCGGGAAGACAGGAACAAAGGATCAGGTGGTCTTGCATTGTCTTCATTTGGCGACGAGTCGAGGGGGCTTGTCAACCATATCACGTCGCTGCGACCCTAATTGATCGAGAAATTCTGCCCCAGATAAACCCGCCGGACATTCTCATCACGGATGACTTCGTCGGTGGTGCCGCTCATCAAGACGTGGCCATCGTGCAGAATATAGGCCCGGTCCACGATATCGAGCGTTTCACGCACATTGTGGTCCGTGATCAACACGCCGATGCCGCGATCCTTAAGGTCGTGGACCAGTGTTCTGATCTCGCCCACAGCGATCGGATCGACTCCGGCAAAGGGTTCATCCAGCAAAAGATACTTGGGATTCGACGCCAGCAGGCGGGCGATTTCGACCCGTCGCCGTTCACCGCCGGACAGGGCCAGCGCGGGCGCGCGACGCAGGTGGCTGATCGAGAACTCGTTCAGCAGCTCTTCCAGCCGTTCGCGCCGCTTGTGACGGTTGGGGGTCGAGATTTCCAGAATCGAAAGGATATTGTCTTCGACCGACATGCCGCGAAAAATCGACATCTCTTGCGGCAGATAGCCGATCCCGTATTTGGCCCGGCGATACATTGGCAGAAGCGTCACATCGCGCCCGTCGATCAGAACCTGACCGGCTTCGGGCGTGATCAGCCCGGCAATGGCATAGAAGGTTGTCGTCTTACCGCAGCCGTTCGGGCCAAGCAGGGCCACGACCTCACCGCGGTGCAGTTCCAGATTGACCTCGCGGATCACGGGCTTCTTGCGATAACTTTTGCGCAATCCGATGATGCGCAGGCCAGCGTCTCCACTTTCGACGGTCAGATCGGGACTGTTTGACATCAATCCGCACCTGTCTGGATGATCGACTTGACCCGTCCGTCCATCGTGCCGGTCCCGGCCTGAAGGTTGACGGTCAGCTTTTCGGATGACAGCGCGTTTTGCCCCTGTGTCAGGATCACATCGCCGGTCATCACGATTACACCGCTGGAAATCGTATAAACAGCCTCGCGCGCCTCGGCCGCTTCGGCACCATTCACCAAGGTGACGCCATCGGAAGCAAGCAGGCGCGAAATCTCTCCGGTCGTGTCGGTTCCGGTCACGTATTCGACCCTAACCTTGCCCGCCGACAGGCGCATTTCGCCCTGCCCGATCTGGACATTGCCGCTGAACGTGGCCGATCCATCCGATTGGTCGACCTGCAACTGATCTGCTGAAATTTCGACAGGAAGGGTGCTGTCATGTTTCAGGCCCCCAAACGCGACCTGAGCCTGCGCATGGGCCGCAATCGGCAAACTAAGCGCAAGCAAACAGGCTGCAATACGTGCAGATCTCATCACTTGTAAGTCCCCTCTGTCTTGGGGTCGTATATCAGTTTTACGCCCCCTTTGAAAACAAGAAGATAGGTGTCGCTTTCTTCGCCTTCGCGGGTGATCTCTGCCTGTCCTGCCGTCAGATGCCCCATCGGGCCGTCCGCTTCGACCGGGCCGAGTGTTTTGGCCGAAGTTGTATCCATCGCGGTCGACAGGCCGTTCGTTGCGATGTGATAGTTGGTCGATGTCACCAATGTAACGCCACCAGACAGATCAACGATGTTCGAGCTGCCATTGATCAAGGCTTTCGAGGCGTTGATATCCACAGCCCCGCCATCTGGTGTTTCGATCCGTGCCGCCAACCCATCGGCGCTGAAGACATTCGTCTGATCTGGCTCTGGCACGGCGCTTTTGGCAGAAAAGGTGATCGCCGCGCCGTCTTCGGTTACGCTGGAAAACCGGGGGCTGTCGATCCGCTGATCACCGGTCAACTCTTCCAGATTGACGCGGGCATAGGACAGCGATGTGGTCGGATCGACGGATTTCGAGATCAGGAACATAGTCGACAACAGCGCAAGCGCGCTGACCGGCAGAAGAACCTTCAGCAGGGCGATGAAGCGCGAATACTGGTTGTCGGACCTGAGCATATATCCTCGGTTGTTCTGTCTCTGCTGGTATTTAGGCACCGCTCTGCCCAATCCAAGGTCGCGGCGTGTTTTGGCCGTGTTAGTGAGCGAAAATGTCGATCTCGGGCCAGCCGGCAAGGTCCAACTGCGCCCGCATTGGCAGGAAATCGAAACAGGCTTGCGCCATGTCAACACGCCCTTCACGGGCCAAACGTTGATCCAGCTCATCGCGCAAGCGGTGCAGGTAAAGGACGTCTGATGCGGCATACTCCAACTGTGCTGCGGTCAGTTCTTCCGCGCCCCAATCGCTCATCTGTTGCTGCTTGGAGATATCGACCTTCAGCAACTGTTCCAACAGGTTCTTCAACCCGTGACGGTCGGTATAGGTGCGGATCAGTTTCGACGCGATCTTGGTGCAATAGACAGGGGCCGTGACCACGCCGAATGCGTTCAGAAGTGCGGCGATGTCGAACCGGCCAAAGTGAAACAGCTTCAGGACAGTCGGGTCGGTCAGCATCTTTTCAAGATTGGGGGCGCTGGTCTGGCCCTTTTCGACCTGCACCAGATGCGCGTCGCCGTCACCCGATGACATCTGCACCACACACAGCCGGTCGCGATGCGGGTTCAGCCCCATGGTTTCGCAGTCGATGGCAACGACTGGACCAAGATCCAGCCCGTCGGGAAGGTCACGCTTGTAAAGATGGTTGGCCATATCTGCCCTCATGCTCCGTTCCCCACCCTGATAGGCGCAGTGGGGAGCGGGTTCAATGAAAAGGGGTCATTTGCCGTGATAGAGGCCCACAACATGCTCGGCTTCGGCGAAGAACAGCCAACGGCCGACAACTGCGCCGACCAGATGAAGGGCCAGCGCCAGAAAAGCAGTCATGTGACCAGGGGATGTCAGAAGAAGGATGGCGGCAGGCAGGGCGCCCGCCAAAGCCAATGTGATCCATCTGAGCTTTTCTGCATGCTTGCGCCCAACGCGATACACCATTTCGTCCACAACATAGTTGCGCGCCGTGTGACCGCTTTCCAGCATCCGCACCTTGCCCAGATGCGCCAGCCCGGTGGCATCCCCCGTGGTCCCGCGCGCTTGCGCCCGCTTATCCCCGATTTGCCACGCGGCGAACAGGGCCAGCGTCAACGCCAGAAGCAGCCAACCGGCGATCTTTGCCTCCCCCGCCAACAGGGCGCCACCGCCCAACGCATGCAGCAGAAAAAGAACCGGCGTCAGCGGCTGGTTCCAGCGCGGAATGGTCTTGAGCTGGGTATAGATCATCGAGGTTGTGAAGACGGTGATCAGCGCCAGAACAGAGCCTATTGCACCAGAAACAGCCATTTCGGCCCCCAGGAAGATGCGCGGCACCGCGACCAGTGCGAACAGGAACAGCGTCAGGATCGCGGCGATGCCTTCGCGGCTCAGCCAACTGGTGCGCCATTGGCTTAGCGCATAGATCGCGTTCTTTTTGTTGCCCAGGTGAAAGGTCGATGCCAGCAGCCCGGCGCAGGACAGGGCATAGGCGATAAAGAAGAACGCAAAGGCTGTGCGGCCACTGACATCGGGCACGCCCAGCCCCAGCCAGAAAAACAGGCCGAAACCCAACCCTGACAGGGTGGTGAAGATGATGACACTGGGGGCAGGATGCATCCGGGGTCTCCGTCAGAGCTTTTCAAGTGCTTTATCAAGCCAGCCAAGGAACCCTTTCGGTTCGTCGGCGACAACCTCCAGCGGGGCGGTGTCCAGCGTATCCTTGGGGCGCGGCGGCAGATATTTGTTCACGGGCTTGGTGCCCAGATCGGGCATCAGATCAAAACCGCCGCGATTGGCGACCAGTTTCGACACATCGCTGTCGGGGTCGCCCAGATCGCCGAAATGACGCGCGCCCGCCGGGCAGGTGCGCACGCAGGCGGGCACACGATCTTCTTCGGGCAGGTTTTGGTTATAGATCCGATCCACGCACAGCGTGCATTTCTTCATGATCCCTGCCTCACGGTCCAGCTCGCGCGCGCCATAGGGGCACGCCCAGGCGCACAAGCCACAGCCGATGCAGCGATCTTCGTTCACCAGCACAATCCCGTCTTCGGATCGCTTGTAACTGGCACCTGTCGGGCAAACCGTGACGCAGGGCGCATCGTCGCAATGCAGGCAGGACCGCGGCATGTGGACGGTTTGCGCCGCTTTACCTTCGGCCTGCGCCTCATAGGAAAACACCCGGTTCAGGAAGGTGCCGCCGGGGTCTGCACCATATGGGTCCGTGTCGGACAGAGGTGCGCCATAGTTCTGCGTGTTCCATCCCTTACAGGCGGTCACGCAGCCGTGGCAGCCAACGCAGGTGTCCAGGTCGATCACCAGCCCCAGCTTCTTCTCGGTCTTTTCAGGAAGGGCGGTCATCGGATTTTCCTTGCGACAACGTCCGGGCCTTTGCCCACGGGCGAGGTGATCGAGGGGTGCACAGGCTGGCTTTCCGCAGGTTTAGGGACTGATTTCGCAATCTTGACCCGTAAATCAAACCAAGCCGCCTGCCCCGTGACCGGGTCCGAATTCGCCCATCTAAGCCCATCCCCTTTCGGCGGCTGAAGCTCGTGAATCAGGTGGTTCAGAAGGAAGGCTTCGGTCGCCTCGGGCGCGGCCTTGTCCAATGCCCACGTCCCCTTGCGCTTGCCGATTGCGTTCCATGTCCAGACCGTCTTGGGGTTCAGCGCCGCATGGTGGGCCACAGGTACCGTGATCGACCCATGGGCAGAGGTCACGACCGCATAGTCCCCATCTTCAAACCCGTGCTCCGTCCACAGGTCGGTCGGCAGATAAAGGAAATTCTTGCCGGTGATTTGCCGAAGCCACGCATTTTGCGACCCCCAGGAATGATACATGTGCATCGGGCGCTGGGTCAGCGCGTGGATGGGAAACGCGTCCGCATCGACATTCGCATCCTCGAACGGCGGATACCAGATCGGCAGCGGATCCATCGTTTCCGCTATCCGCGCGCGCAGGTGGTCGGGGGGCTGGATGTCACCATGCCCCTCGGCGGCCAGCTGGAACTTGCGCATTGGTTCGACATACAGATTGAACACATAGGGCGCTTCGGCGTCGAAAATGCCACGCGCAACGGCCCATTCCTGATAGGCCTTATTCCAAGGTTTGTAAAAGCTGGCCTCGGTCGGAATGTGATCCACCCAAAACCCGCCATTCTCGATATATTTGTCGATTTGGGCTGGATTAGGCTCTCCTCGTCCCCTACCCTCACCGTCTTTTCCGCGCCAGCCTGCCAATGGTCCAACGCCCGGACGACGCTCGTGATTGACCAGATAATCGGCGTAGTCCTTGAACTTCGGCGCGCCGTCATCTGTCACGAATCCGGGCAGGCCTAGCTTTGACCCAAGCTGGATCAAAACCGTTTGAAACCCGCGCACGTCGCGGTCGGGTTCGACCACCGGCCAACGGATCGCATCTGCGGCGCCATCGGCCTCGCAGATCGGGCGGTCCAGCAGGCTGATGCAATCGTGCCGCTCAAGATACGTCGTGTCGGGCAGGATCAGATCCGCATAGGCCACCATTTCCGAGCTATAGGCGTCGGAATAGATGATATGGGGAATCACATAGTCACCCTTCTCATCCGTATCGGTGAGCATCCGCATCACCTCGGACGAATTCATCGACGAGTTCCACGCCATGTTGGCCATATACATGAACAGCGTGTCGATCTTGTAAGGGTCGCCCGCATGCGCGTTTGAGATCACCATATGCATCAATCCATGGGCCGACATCGGGTTTTCCCATGTGAATGCCTTGTCGATCCGCTTCGCCGTGCCATCGTTTTCCAGCAGCAGATGCTCCGGCCCCATCGGATAGCCCAGATGCGGCCCGTCCAGCGGTTGGCCGGGGGTGACACCCGCGTGGGGTTTTGGGTGCGCCTCGGGCGGCTTGGGATAGGGCGGTTTGAACCGGAACCCGCCCGGAACCTCGACCGAACCCAGCAGGATTTGTAGCAGATGCAGCGCGCGGCAGGTCTGGAACCCGTTCGAATGCGCCGAGATCCCGCGCATCGCATGAAAGCTGACCGGCCGCCCGATCATCTTGTCATGTTTCTGTCCCTTCCAGTCCGTCCAGGGCTGGTCCAGCACGATCTCTTCCTCGAACGCCACGCGCGCCAGCTCGGCGGCGATAGACTTGATGCGTTCGGCAGCGATGCCGGTTTGATCGGCCACTGCTTCCGGGGCGTATTTGTCGTTCAGATAGCGATCCGCCAGCAGCTGAAACACGGGACGGTGTGTGGTGCCGGCATGCCGGTAATTTGCGGCAAGATCGGGCATGACACCCGGCGTGTCATAGTCGGAAAGTTTGCCGGTTTCACGGCAGATGACCTGCGGCTTGCCGTTCTCACCCCGTATGAAAAGCCCGTTTTCCGGTGAATTAGGCTCTTCATTAACCACAAACCCTGCATTTGTATAGCGCGACAGATATCCCAGATCGACCTTTCCTGCGCGCAGCAGTTCGTGCACCAAAGCCAAGATAAACAAACCGTCCGTGCCCGGCGTGATGCCAACCCAGTCATCCGCAATTGCGTTATATCCCGACCGGATCGGGTTCACGCCAATCACCCGTGCCCCGCGCTCCTTCAGCTTGCCCAGACCGATCTTGATCGGGTTGCTGTCATGGTCTTCCGCCACACCAAACAGCATGAACAGCTTGGTGCGATCCCAGTCGGGCTGACCAAACTCCCAAAACGCGCCGCCCATCGTATAGATGCCCGCGGCTGCCATATTGACCGAGCAGAAGCCACCATGCGCGGCATAGTTCGGGGTGCCATAGGCTTGTGCGAACCACGATGTGAAACTCTGACTTTGATCGCGCCCGGTGAAGAACGCCATGCGCTTGGGGTCTGTTTCGCGCAAGGGTGCAAGCCATCCGGCGGCAATCTCCAGCGCTTCGTCCCAGCTGATCTCCTCAAACTCGCCCGACCCGCGCGGTCCAACACGCTTCAAAGGGGCGCGAAGCCGTGAAGGGGCATAATGCTGCATGATCCCCGCGGAGCCTTTGCCGCACAAAACCCCCCTGTTCACCGGATGGTCGCGGTTGCCTTCGATATAGGCCACCTGCCCATCCTTCATGTGTACGTTAATCCCACAACGGCACGCGCACATATAACAGGTCGTTTTGCGCACCTCGTCCGACACGGGTGGCGAGGTGTCAATCTGAAGGTGTTCCGGTTTATTCATATAGCTGCTGGCCCTGTTACGGCGTCTTTAGCCGATGACATTTATTGGCGATACGGGGTGCCCGATTGATTGTTGCGGTTTCAAGAGCCAATCAGGCAGACCGTAGCTCCGGTAGGTCCAGATTGCGATGCGTTTATGGCCAGAAAGGGGGCGCAGACCACACTCGGGATTTCTTGTCAGCGCGGATCTAGAAGCGTAGCTTTCCGGTCATGGACTACGACACACTTATCGACGCCGAGACATGGGCTTTCATACGAGAAACCGAGGCACATTATCCGCCCGACACATCCACGGCCGATGCCGGGCGCCAGCGCGAGATATACGATCAAATGTGCCGCGCCTTCTTTGCGGGGTATCCCGACGGTGTCGTCGCGCGCGACGCGTGCGCCGGACGTATTCCTTTACGTGTCTATGAATGCGGGCCCCATGCGGTCACCCTGATCTATTTTCATGGAGGAGGTTTCGTTGTCGGCGGTTTGGACAGCCATGATGACGTCTGTGCTGAACTATGCGCCAGAGCCGGTGTTCGGGTTGTCAGTGTCGATTATCGCCTTTGCCCGGAACATCCGCACCCCTCTGCGTTTCAGGATGCCCACGAAGCCACGCAATATGTGGCTCTAACATGGCCCGGAACGCATATCCTTGCTGGGGATAGCGCTGGTGGGAATCTGGCCGCCGCCGTGGCGCATGCCAGTCGCGGGATGCGGCGTCTTGCCGGGCAGATACTGATTTATCCGGGGTTGGGAGGGAATATGATGCGCGGGTCGTACCGTGACCACGCCCAAGCACCGATGCTGACATTGGAGGACCTGAAATTCTATGACTCCATGCGGTTTGACGGGCCAAGGCCATCAGCCGATCCAACGGCCGCCCCGCTTGCCGATACGGACTTCGCCGAGTTGCCGCCGACAGTAATTTTCACCGCGGAATGTGATCCGCTGGCCGATGACGGACGGGATTACCGTGATGCGATCCTGGCTGCAGATGGCAAAGCGCGATGGATCAACGAGACCGGGTTGGTTCATGGATACCTGCGCGCCCGCCACTCGGTCCGTCGCGCGCGCGACAGTTTCGATCGTATCGTCGCCGCAACAAAAATGCTGGCTGCGGGTGAATGGCGCGACTGACCCTTCCATCATACCCTAATATACCATAATCTGAGGGCATAAAAATGCGAGCGGACAACGCATCGCGGAATGAGGAAGTGCAGACAGAATGCCGCCCATTGGGATTTCACTGTTCCGTGGCCTGCAAAATATGCAGGGCACCGCGGGACTCGAGCGCCGTTTGCGGCGCGGTGTCGAAGATGGCACCGAACACCCGACGCGCGGGGGCGAGCGGTTGGGGAAAGGGCTTGCCAAACGACCGGAAGGTGCCCTGGCATGGATCCAGCTAAAGAATTCCGATGGGTTAGAGAAGATTTTGGGGCTGGTCGAGCATTTGCGGGCTGACCACGAAGACCTGACCGTCCTGATCACCACGACCCATCATGACGGCACGCCGCCAGAAGGGCCAGATTTCATCCATCAATATGCGCCCTACTCGGCGTATGCGCCTGTCACGGCCTTTCTGGATCACTGGTGCCCGGATGTGCTTCTATGGATGGATGACAAGCTGGATGTGACGTTGCTGCCGGCCGTCTTCGACCGCGGGATTCCTGCGCATTGGGTCAACGCACATCTTCCGGAGGAAGTGCAAAGCCAATGGCGGTGGTTGCCCGGCTCGATCAAGTCCTTGATCAATGGTTTTGACACTGTTCTGGCCGAAAACGACGAAGCAGCGCGTGAATTGCGAAAATTTGGCGCGTCGAAGGACCGGATCGTGATGTCCGGGCCATTGCAGGTTCAGGTCGTGCCGCCCAACTGCAACATGTCTGAACGGGATGCGATTGCTGCGACGTTGGCGGCCCGCCCGGTTTGGCTGGCGTCGGGTGTGTGCGAGATCGAGGAAAAAGCGCTTCTAGACGCTCATAAACAGCTTGTGCGTAAGTCGCATCGCCTTCTGTTGATCATCGAACCGCGAGAGGCTGACCGTGGTCCTGCGCTGGCCGCTGCGCTGGAGGCGGATGGCTGGGGCGTCGCTTGCCGGTCGCGCGATGAAGAGCCGACCCCCGATATTCAGGTGTTCATCGCGGATCAGGAAGGTGAATCCGGGCTTTGGATGCGCCTTGCGCCGATCACATATGCGGGTGGCAGTATGGGTGTTGGCACCGAGCTGAACCCCCTTCAACCCGCGGCACTGGGGTCGGTTGTGCTGTTTGGTCCCAAGGTGAATGGCTTTTTCGAATCCTATCGACGGCTTGAAACCGCCGGAGCGGCGACCAGGATCAGCGACGGAGACAGCCTGACCAAAGCGGTTGAGCATCTTCTGTCACCCGAAGAAGCTGCCAAAATGGCAATGGCGGCATGGGATGTGACCACCAGCGGTGCCGAAGTCAGCGACCTGTTGCGCGGCAAGTTGACCGATGCGCTGCAAGGGCGCCGGACCTAAGGGGGCACCATGAAAACACCCCGGTTCTGGTTTACGCCACCCCAGCGACCCGATTGGAGGGCGCGCGTTCTTGCGCCGCTCGGCTGGATTTACGCCGCTGGAACCGCAAGACGGGTTGCCTTGAACAATGGTTATCGCGCGCGTGTTCCGGTGATCTGCATCGGCAATATCAACGCGGGTGGCACGGGCAAAACACCGACCACGATTGCGTTGGCGCAGCGGTTGCTGGCGCGTGGGCTTGATGTGCAGGTCGTGTCGCGCGGGCACAAGGGCACGGTCGAAGGCCCGGTTCGGGTGGAAGAACGGACGCACAGCGCAGTAGACGTCGGCGACGAGCCGTTGCTGATGGCCGCGTTCACCACGGTTTGGGTTGCGCGCGATCGGGCGGCGGGTGTGAAGGCGGCAGAGACGGCGGGAGCAGATGTTATCCTGATGGATGATGGGTTTCAGAACCCCACGGTCCAGAAAGCCTTGTCCATCGTCGTGGTCGATGCTGTGAAAGGGTTTGGCAATGCGCGGTGCATTCCGGCCGGGCCACTGCGCGAACCCGTAAGGGCTGGCCTGCGCCGTGCCGACCTTTTGTTGTCAATTGGCCCAGACGGCGCGCAAAAAAGATTTCTGCAAGAGTGGAATGAGGCGATCCCATGTCCGCATGTCACCGGTCAACTCGTGCCGCTTCAAACCGGAATGGATTGGACGGGAATGAAGGTTCTTGCTTTCGCGGGCATTGGTCTGCCCGAGAAGTTTTTCGCCACCGTCAAATCCCTGGGCGCCGATCTTTTGCGGGCCGAGGCTTTGGCGGATCATCAACCCCTGACAGATGCGCTGATGAAGCGGTTGCAGATCGAAGCCACCGCCTTGGGTGCCCAGCTTGTCACGACCGAAAAAGACGCGGTGCGTTTGCCGGACACGTTCAAGCGGCAGGTTCTGACCGTTCCCGTGCGGTTGGAGCTGTCAGATTGGTCGTTGATTGATGAAGAACTTCAGCGAGTTGGGCTGGGCTAGAGACTTTTCAGCTCTAGCCCACGCTGTCAGTTTTCCAACTGTTCTTCGATCAGCTTAGCGAATTCATCATAGGACATGTTGGAATAGGTTTCGCCGTTTATGACGAAAGATGGGGTGGCGTTAATTTCGTCCGCTGTGGCGTTTTTCTGATAGGCGGCAACCATGCCTTGCGCCATCGCTTCGTCTTGCAGACAAGCGTCCATCTGTTCGTCATTCATGCCAGCCGTGCGGCCAATCTTACGTAGATTGTCCAGAATATTGCCGGGGTCACCATCGCCGATCCATCCTTTCTGGCCCGAGTAGATCAGGTTGGTCAGCCCGAAATAACGATCGTCACCTCCGCAACGGGCGATCATGCCAGCCCACAGGCCAAAGCGGTCAAAATACACCTCGCGGTGCACGAACTGAATTTTGCCCGTGTCGATATAGTTCTTTTTCAGATCCTTGAAGACCGTGTCGTGGAAATTTGCGCAATGTGGGCAAGTGAACGAGGCATATTCGATCACCGTCAGCGGGGCGTTTTCGTCGCCCAGCACCATGTCAGGGGCCAGTTCGACATCGGCGGTGGTGTCTTGCGCTTCGGCAACAGACACGCCGGGCACCGCGCCATTGTTCTGGCTCATGTAATATGCGCCGCCGCCGATCAGCAGAAGGGCGGCAAGTAGTATGGGAAGGATTCGGGTCATGATGTGTCTCAGCCTCTATCGTGTTTTTGTTTGGTCAGCACGTTGCGTGCCAGTGTTTCAAGGGCGTTTCGCAGGTTGGTGTCTGCGACGTCCGCCGTCACTTCTGCGGCGCGTGCGTTGGTTTTCTCGTCGACGACCGGTGCTTTTTTCGGTGCCGGGGTGAACTGCGCCTGCCCTTCGGCAAAGCCTGTCGGGGCCGTCTGGGTGATCCTTATCCGCGCGATGGCGTTATATCCATAGGCCGTGTTCACCTTTTCGCGCAGCTTCTCTTTCTGCATTTCCAGCATTGGGGCCTGCGCACCGGTGGTCAGAACGGTCAGGGTCGCCCCTATACCGCCGCGCGCATATGAAACCTCGACCGGTTTTGCGATGGCGGCGGTTGCGTCACCCACGATCTCGGTCCAGTGGGTCAGCACACGCGTTACGGCAAACCCGCGCGCTTCGCTGGTTTTCCGTATGCGCGTCGACAGAAGGCTTGAGGTGCGCTCAAACCCCTTTCTGCGGCGCTGCTTGTCTTTTGGCTGACTCACGTCTGGCACATCCCGGTTTTGCCCCTATTCTATGCGGTTGAGGATGCTATGCCAGTGCAAAGCACTGATAGGGGATAACACTTGTGTGACGCGCCGAAACCCGCCGACCTTTTGGCCTGGTATGACCGCCATGCCCGCGATCTTCCGTGGCGTGTCAGCCCTTCGGATCGGGCCGCGGGCGTGGTTCCAGACCCCTATGTCGTTTGGCTGTCCGAGATTATGTTGCAACAGACCACGGTCGCCGCAGTAAGAGACTATTTCACCAGATTCATGGCCCTTTGGCCCACGGTCGAGGCCTTGGCCGCCGCTGAAGATGACCGTGTCATGGGCGAATGGGCGGGGCTTGGGTATTATGCCCGCGCGCGCAACCTGCTGAAATGCGCGCGCACGGTTACGCAGCTGGGCGGGTTTCCCCGGACCCGCGCCGGGCTTGAGGATTTGCCCGGTATCGGTCCCTACACATCTGCCGCAATTGCCGCAATTGCCTATGATCTGCCGGAAACGGTGGTCGACGGGAATGTCGAACGGGTGATGGCACGGGTGTTTCAGATCGAAACGCCGCTGCCCGACGCCAAACCCCGGATGAAGGAATGCGCGGCCAGTTTAACCCCAGAGATGCGGCCCGGTGACTACGCGCAAGCGGTGATGGATCTGGGGGCCACGATCTGTACGCCCAAATCGCCTGCCTGCGGAATCTGCCCATGGAATGCGAATTGCAAGGCGCGCAGGGCAGGGGTGCAGGCCACACTTCCCGCTCGCAAACCGAAAACCCCTAAACCCACTCGCTATGGCATCGCCTATCTTGCGCGGCGCGCGGACGGGGCGTGGTTGGTCGAACGGCGACCGGAACGGGGGCTGTTGGGCGGGATGCTGGGCTGGCCGGGGGCTGAATGGGGCGACACCGCGGTTGAAGACGCGCCGTTGCAGGCAAACTGGACCGACCCAGGCGTCGAAGTGCGCCACACATTCACGCATTTCCACCTGAGGCTGTCGCTGCGCGTGGCGAAGGTTCCCGACACCACGCGGGCGCAATCCGGGTCGTTTCAGACCATCCGCCCCTCGGACCTGCCGACCGTTATGCGCAAGGCATTTGACGTGGCGAAAGCCGCGCTGCCGGATTGAGCCATTCAGCGTGGCGGTTTATACCTTTGATCGGGAACATAGAAGGACGTCACCATGGTTCCATCGTCAACGATTTCCCGGTTCCGAAATGCTGCCCCTTTCGGGGTCTCGTTGTTGCTGCCCATTCTTGTCTGTATCGCGGCCGCGAAAGGCGGGTGGTATCTGCTTTTACCGCCGTTGGGGACATGGTGGCTTTATGCGCTTCTGGACGCGGCTATCGGGCGTTACAGTGAAAATGCAGACCCTAACACACCTGAAAACGATCTTTTCTGGTATCGCCTGATCACGCTGATCTGGTTCCCAATTCAGTTCATTATGATCTTTGGCATGATCTGGTATGTGACCGGTGCTGACCACCTGTCACTAACCGAGAAGTTCCTCGCGTTCTTCGGTGTGGGCGTTTTGTCCGGGGCGGTCGGCATCGTCTATGCGCACGAGTTGATGCACCAGTCCAACCGACTGGAACGCTGGCTGGCCGATCTTTTGCTGGCCACCGTGCTTTACAGCCATTTCCGGACGGAACACCTTTTGGTTCACCACCCCTATGTTGGCACCACACGAGATGCCGTGACGGCCCGGTATAACGAGGGATTTCATCGTTATTTCTTCCGTGTGCTGCGGGAATCGCCAGCGTCGGCCTGGCGCGCAGAAAAGGCGATGCTGGCGCGGCGGGGGCTGTCGGCGCTTGACGGATCAAACCCGTTTTGGCGCTATGGGGCGCTGCAGATCACGGCCTGTATCCTGGCCGTTTTGATCGGGGGTTGGTTGGGGCTTGCGCTGTTTGCGTTTCAGGCGCTTGTCGCGATCTGGCAGCTGGAGTTGACCAATTACGTCGAACACTATGGCCTGACCCGCAAGCATCTGGGTGACGGAAAGTATGAACGCGTGATGCCGCATCACAGTTGGAATGCCGACCACCGGGCATCGAACTGGCTGCTGATCAATCTGCAGCGACATTCCGATCATCACTATAAACCAGCGCGGCGGTTTCCGCTGTTGCAGACCTATCCTGACAACGAAGCGCCGCAACTGCCCTTCGGCTATCCGGTGATGACGGTGGCTGCGATGATCCCGCCAGTGTGGCGCCGGGTGATGAATCCACGGGTACGGGCCTGGCGCAAATTGCACTATCCCGAGGTCACGGATTGGAGCTCCTATAAGGCTGGCACGCTACCACCGCCGGGGCTGCGCTAGGGGAAGAGGGTTGGCCCGTCGCCCACCTGCCACGGTGGGTATTTCTGCATGACAGAGGCGAGCCGGTCACTGGCCAAAAAGGTCTCTAACCATGCGGAAACGCGTGGTGATACCTCGGCATCAAAGCGTGGTTTGTCGATCATTGCAAACTGCCGAACAAAGGGCAGGGTGGCGAAATCGACCAGAGTGGGCGTGCTGCCATAGAGCCATCCGCCGTCCAATTGCCCCTCCAACCTCGCAAGGATTGCCATGGCTTCGGCGCGCGTTTCCTCGGGGTTGCTGCCGGGATGGCGCACGGCATATTTCGTCAGATCCAGCGCGCGTTTGAACGGACCATCGAAGACGTCGATCAGGTCAAACCCTGCGCGCGGCATATCGCACAGCTTATCGGGGTCGTTCTGCTCCAGCGCCCAGCGCATGATATCGTAGCTTTCGTCCAGCACGCCATCCTGGGTCACCAGACACGGAACGGTCGCCGAGGGTGAGGCATCCAGAAAGGCCTGCGGTTTGTCGCGCAACAGAATCTCGCGCAGTTCGACCTGCACACCGCTGCTCGCAACGGCAAGCCGCGCGCGGATCGCATAGGGGCAGCGGCGGAAAGAATAGAGGATCGGAAACATGGTCTATTCCTGCCCATTCTGGATCTGGTGCGCAAGTCGATGTCGCTGCACCGATAAAAAACCCCACCCTTGGCAGGGTGGGGCAAGTTGAAAGTGCCATGGAACAGACCACAGGCACCGGCGGTACACCGTGTTGCGGGCGCATGTGTCTACGCCCTGCAAAAAACGTTAAAGCTAATTCATCTCAGCGCGGATTTGTTGGCGCAGCAGGTCGATCGGAACTTTCTTTCCGTCCTGCTTGAAGTGCCAATAGGTCCAACCATTACAGCTGGGCGCACTTTCCAGAGCGGCACCAACCTGGTGGATCGAGCCACGGGCCTCGCCGGAAATCAGCGTACCGTCGGCACGGACTTTGGCGGTCTTGCCACGCGGGCTGGACAGAATTTCACCCGGGCGCAGCATGCCACGTTCGACCAGCTGGCCGAAGGGAACGCGTGGTTCAGCGCGTTTCGACGGCGTGGTGGTCAGGGCTTCCTTGTCGAACTTGCGCACTTTCGAGATGCGTTTCTCGGCCACTTTGCGATATGCCGCTTCGCGTTCAATACCGATAAAATCGCGACCCAGCATCTTGGCCACCGCGCCGGTGGTGCCGGTGCCGAAGAACGGGTCAAGGATCACGTCGCCGGGATTGGTGGACCCGACCAGCACACGGTGCAGCAGGCTTTCAGGTTTCTGCGTCGGATGCGCCTTGTCGCCGTTTTCATCTTTCAGCCGCTCGTGGCCGGTGCAGATCGGAAGAACCCAATCAGACCGCATCTGGATACCTTCGTTCAACGCCTTCAGGGCTTCATAGTTGAACGTGTATTTCGCGCCTTCGGATTTCGAGGCCCAGATCATCGTTTCATGCGCGTTGGTGAAGCGCTTGCCGCGGAAGTTCGGCATCGGGTTCGACTTGCGCCACACCACGTCGTTCAGGATCCAATAGCCTTGATTCTGAAGCTCGGCGCCCATACGGAATACGTTATGATAGCTGCCGATCACCCAAATCGCGCCATCTGGTTTCAAGATGCGGCGGGCGGCCTTGAGCCATGCGCGGGTAAACTGGTCATAGGCTTTGAAGCTGTCGAACTGGTCCCAGTCGTCATCCACGGCATCGACCTTGGAATTGTCGGGCCGGTGCAGCTCGCCTTTTAGCTGCAGGTTATAGGGCGGATCGGCGAAAATCATATCGACCGAGTTTTCCGGCAGACTGTTCATCACCTTGATGCAGTCACCGTCAATAATCTGGTTTAGCGGCAGGTCTACAGCCGCTTTTGTTGTGGTTTTCGTCGTCATTTCTGCCTCATGTACCCGGCGCATTTTGCGCTTCATCAGTGGCGCTTTTTTGCGCTCGTTTTGATGGGGTCAGCATGAGTCAAAGGCGATTCGCCGTCAAATTCTTTTTTGAATCAGTCACTTACATTTTCTTGTTGATACAAGATATTGTGTACCGGTTTGAACGAACGTCTATGGTGTGGGGTCACACCAAGATTTTGAAGCGCCAATCTGTGGCTTTTTGACGGGTATCCTGCATTCGTCTCCCACCCATAGCCGGGATACTGTTGCGCCAAATCCACCATGATCCGATCACGGGTGATCTTGGCGACGATCGAGGCGGCGGAAATCGACATCGACCGCGCGTCGCCCTTCACGATTGCTTCGGACGACACGGTCAATCCCCGCGGCACCATGTTGCCGTCGATCAGAAGGTGATCAGGTGTGGTTTGCAATCCCGCAACGGCACGTTCCATCGCCAGATGGCTGGCGCGCAGGATGTTCAGCGCGTCGATCTCTTCGACCGTCGCGTGGGCGATCGAGACATCGGCGCAATCCAATATGATTTCAAACAGGGCTTCCCGCCGTCTGGCGGTCAAGGCTTTGGAATCGTTCAACCCATCGGGAATGTTGGCGGGGTCCAAGACCACCGCCGCCGCCGTGACAGGGCCGGCCAGCGGACCGCGCCCAACTTCGTCCACGCCGGCGATACGCGTAAAACCGCGTGTCGTCGCGGCAGTTTCGAAGCTGAAGTCGGGGACAGGTTTGATCATGTCCTTGCGTCGCCGATCAGTCGCCCGCCTGCAAGCAAAAAAGGCGGAAGCCGAAGCTTCCGCAAGTTTGGCGGTGCGATGGGTTAGGGGACGCCGCACCGCGGCTCGATGTTCTGATCAATAGGTGGTCTTGGTGCGGTATCCGCGTTTGTTCAGACAGCCCTGGCGATACACTTTTCGTGCGACATAGGTGCCATTCTTGTTGCGGGCGACGATTGTATCCCGGCAAACGCGCGGCAGGCCCGACGCATAGGAAAAGTTTCGCTTCAAGCATCTTGGGGCAAAGAAACGCTGTTTGCCTTGTTGCGTTCGATAGGTCTGCAGGCAATGGGCTGGCAGCTGCAAATGGTCCGGCACACGGTGCACGCGTTTATGGGGTTTATGAGGCCTGCGCGGTTTGACGCGGTCATCATGCCGGTCGTCTTTGTTGGACAGAAGCGCCCCGATGGTCGCGATTCCCAGCAAAAGACCAAGCACTTTCGCCGTGTCATCATGGTCGTTGCGCGACCCCCAGTCATTGGCGGAAACAGGGGTTATGGTCAGGGCCAGGGCAAGCGTGGCGCTGAGCACCAGTTTCAAAGGTGAGGTAACAGAATGGCTTATCATCATGTGTCCTTTCGGTAATGCATCCTTGGGGACGCGTGGAACATGGGACAACACTGGTGCCGCCCTGACGGGCCATGCAATAACGGCATGTTGTTATCGCCTATCAACGGCTTTGATATTGATTAACCCGCGGGGCGAACGCATGGTTTGGGCATGATGAAACAAATCCTTCTTGCCCTTGCGCTTGCCGCCTATGCCCTGCCGTCCCAGGCCGGATGTTATGCGGATTACAAAGCGAAACGAGATAACCCGCTCAGACTGCATTATGGTGTGGTCGAGCTGCCGGACGCTGCCTGCGACAACCGACAGGCTGCCAAGCGACAGGTTCAGCAACGCCTTGAAAACGCGGGGTGGCAGCTTCTGAAGATTCAATCCATCTTTGACGAATCTGGACTTACCGAAAGGAAAGAAAGTGCCGGAGAGTTCTTCCTTCGCTTCTGACGCGCGGCGGGTCTCGAACCGGGTGGTTGTGGCAGGTATTGCCGCGATCATCGGGATTCTTCTGATCGCCGCTGTGGTGTTGTTCATGACCCTGCCCGACGCCAACGCGTTCAACGCGCGGGTGGAACAGATATTTGTCGAGAATGACGGTCTGACCTCGGGGGCAGAGATCAAGCTTCTGGAAATCCTTGCGCAATCGGGCACCGCCTTTGCCGACACCTTGACCAGCTATCGCATGGTGATCTTCGTGCTTCTGGTGTTTGCAACCGCCCTGCTGGTGGCCGCACTGGTCTTTCTTCTGACCATCATCGGACTGAACCGCCGTATGGGCGAGATCGAGCGGGCGGGCATCCAGGTCAACTCGCTTCTGATCAGCCGCGAAGAACGGACCGTCTATCTGAACAACATGGAATTTTCCCTGACCGAAGCCGCCATCGAAACCCTCTCGGCCCTTGCCGAAGCGCGCATGGACGAAGAGGTGCTGTCAGGGTCCGAGCTTGAGGGGCTGATCTCCGGTCGCGATCCCGCCGATTGCGACGAAGCCGCCGGCGCCACCCGCATCAAACGCCTGCGCGACGCACTGGGCAACCAGATGATGAGCGAACTTCTGGTCAAAACCATCGCAAGACGCGGCTATATGCTGTCGATTGATAAGGATGTGATCCGGATGATCTGAAAGGTGTTGGCGACCCCGACAGAAGGGGTGAACCAAGAAGTCTCAGCAGCTTGCCAAGAAAAGTTCAAGATAGTGCCGTCATAAGGAATCAACGGCTTACAAAGGGCGGTTCCAACTTTTCCGGGAGCACACCGATCAAAAAGAAAGTCGCCGGAAGGTGCAGCCTTGTCCGAGGACAAACAAAAGTTCATTGCCCTTCCTGACTACCAGAAACCCCGGAATCCCGCAAACTTCGGATCGGAGGTGCAGCCATGACGCAGCACCTCACACATGGCGGTTTGCCGGAGGGCATGACGCGCTGGCAGTTCTTCGGATTGATCGAACAGGCACGTCGTCAGATGGGCCTCAGCAAAGGCGCAGTCGCCGGAGCCGTCGCAATCCAAGGCAGTGTTCCATTTCACTTCGGACTGATTCCGCAGATGACGATGACCTAAGTTGATCCATCTTCATAGTTTTCGCTAAGTATTAGTGACCGACTATTATTTTGCGGGAACCGGCTGCTGACGCACCCACCCGCAAAATGTCGATCAGGGCGCTGCGCCCCTGAACCCGGCCTGTTGGCGACACACCTGCAAAATGACTTGCGCCCCCTCCTGCATAGGCGGTGAATGATCCGTCGAACAACTCCCGACGCGTTGCGTGCCTGCCCGTCACCGGCTCGCAATTTCATGAACGGCCCATTGCTGCCTTAGGCCAATGTATTGTGCTACTGCCTCCCCAACCTGCATTGCGGACATTCGTCGCGGTTACAAATCCCGTTCGACATCCAAGCTTTGATGCAGAATTCTGATGATCGCAACCAGGTCGCTTCAGGCTTGAAATAAGATCGAATGCCGAATGACCAGCGCCCTTGGATGTCCCTCGCGGCTTCGACTGGCCCGTCTTTCTTTTGGCCTCGGCGAGCTCCTCGAAAATGTAGGGCGTGTTCACAGGCCAACGATGAAAGAACCGTCAGATCGAACCACTAAGCCATCACCCATCAGCCTTGCTCACGATGGCAAAGCTTCATGTGCTGCCGCTCGGGCCTCTGCCGTCAGCGATGCAGGAGCCTTTCCAATTCGGCCAGCCGATTGTGAATTTCGTCGGAACTCATGTCTGAAGACCGTTCCTCCAGCGCTTTGAGTTGCTCCCAAATCGGCTGCTCTCCGAACATTGCGACCGACCCGGCGAGCTTGTGCGCGAGCGCGCCAAGTTCCGTCCGACGGCTTTCGTCTCCGGCCATGGCAGTCAGATCGACAATCCCGACTTTGACCTCAGTCACGACGCGTTGGCGCAGGGCTTCTGCCTTCTCGGCACCGAGAGTCTCGATCAAGTCGGCCATGGGGGTGCCATCCTGCCTTCTCTCTTCCCGAACGTCCGGTGCGGAGAATTCGGTCAGTACCGCTTTCAGCCGGTCGAAGGACAGGGGTTTCGTTATGACGTCCTCCATCCCGGCGTCGCGGAAGCGTGCCACGTCGGCGGGCAGCGCATGGGCCGTCAGCGCGATGATAGGGGTTTCGACATTCGGCCCATTGCTGTTTTTGACCATCTTCGCTGCCGTCGTCCCGTCGAGTTTCGGCATGCTTATGTCCATCAGGATCAGATCGAATGCCTCCGCCTCGGCGGCGCGAACGCCGTCCTGACCGTCGATGGCCTCTGTCACCTCACAGCCGTTCTTTTCGAGCATCTCGCGCGCAACCATCCGGTTAACCTCGTTATCCTCGACGAGAAGAACGCGGAGAGCGTCACCGGACACCTCATGCGGTGTCATCGAGACGGGCCGAGTGACGGGGCGGTCGGCGACGTGCGGAAGAGGAAGGCGGACCCAGAAGACCGACCCGTCGCCTTCTTCACTTTCGACTCCGATTTCACCCTCGAGCAGTTCAGCAAGCCTTCTCACAATGCCGAGGCCGAGGCCCGTTCCCTCGACTTCGCGCTGATAAGAGGCATCAAGCGTCACGAAGTCCTCGAAGATCCGCGCAAGATCGGCTTCGGAAATACCAATGCCCGTGTCGATCACGCGGAACTCCATGGTCTCTCCTCCGTTCTGACAATCGATCTCCAGCGTGATGGTGCCGTTCTCGGTAAACTTGATTGCGTTGCCGAGGAGGTTGAAGAGGATCTGCTGTATGCGCTTGCGGTCCCCAACCCGCATCGCCGCGCGCGGCCCGAGCTGCGCGATTTTCAACGTGTTGCCGCGCAGCGCCGCCGTGGTCTGAAGGCCCTCGACCGTGCTTTGCGCCAGCTCACAGACGTTGAACGGTTCTTCGACCCTTACCGCCTTCCCAGCATCGACGCGCGAGATGTCGAGTACGTTGTTGACGTGTTCGAGCAGCATCTTTCCAGAGGCATCCATGACGCCGACGTACTTTTGCTGGCGCTCGTCCAAAACTGTGTCGGATAAAAGATCAAGTGTGCCAAGAACGCCGTTGAGCGGCGTACGCATCTCGTGGCTCATCACCGCCAGAAGGTCGGCCTTGGCCTTTTCTCCGGCCAGCGCCTTGTCGCGGGCCTCGACCAGTTCGTTCTCGCTTTCAACGCGCTTCGAGATATCCCGGATGTAAGAGACGAAAATCTCCCCTTCCTCGCTTTCGGCAGAGTTGATCGAAAGTTCGACTGGGAAAACGCTGCCGTCCTTGCGCTTGGCCTCGAGTTTCAGAAGACCGCTACCGACGACGTGCTTGATCCCGGTCTGTCGGTACCGTGCCATCCCGTCATTGTGGGCGTCGAGCAGGTGATCGGGAATAATGAGGTCAGCCACGTCAGCGCCAATAGCTTCTTCCCGCGTATATCCAAATATGCCTTCCGCCGCGCCGTTGAAATCAAGGACGTGGCCGTCCTTGCCTGCCACAAGGATGGCGTCGAGCGAGGTCGAGATAATGGCTTGGAGACGGCCCTGGGTGAGCGCGATTTCGGAGGTCTGACGCTGCGACGCGCGGTTGATCATAAAAAGGATGCCGACGAGAGCAAGAAGAAGCGCTAGCAGGCCAAAAGAGATAAAGCCGAGATCAGTCAAGGCGCCAGAAACAGCGGCACGCCGCGTTTCCGAACGGGCCGAGAGGACGGAGACCCCAGCGAGTGAGATGGTCCTGAGATCGGCCTGTAGCGACGGGAAACGGTCGACCAGACCGGGCAGCGCCGCGACGAAAGCTCCATCGTCCGCATCGACAAACGGTATCGCGTCAGCAAAGAAATCATCGATGTCGGCAAGCGAAATCTCAACCTCAGAATGCGCGCGCACGTCAGCGAACGAGCGCGCGGATTTCAGCGTCTGCATGCGAGAGTAGAAGACGTCGAAGCGACGGCGCGCATCGGCCGGTTGAGCCTTTCCCGCGACAACCGCGCGGGCGGCAATCGTGAAGGCCAGGAATTCGACCTCGGACTGTGCCAGTGACCACTGCGTACTGTCGGCATTGGCAGTGGCAAGCGCGTCGACTTCGCGGCGCGCGTCCGCACTCAGCAGCCATATGGCCGCCGCACTGAACAGGACGACGGCCATATAGAGGAGCACGCGGCCAAGTACGCGCCGTTTTCGTGAAACCGGATTTACCATCTATGTGCGAGGCTCATTCGATCACGTCGATCCGGTCAAGCTGCCAGATGCTGCGCGAATAGATGATTTCGGTCTGATACGCCTTGTCGGAGTCGTAGGGATAGACAACCCAGAGCGGACCCTTGTCACGCACTGACATCGGATCGCCGTTCAGCCGGTAAGCAATGATCGGTCCTCCCTCGATGGCGTCATCGACAGGGATTTCGACCGCATAATCGTTGATTGCCGTCGCCTTGATTGCGCCCTCGGTCACGCCGAAATCATCGAGAAGTGCGGCCAATGAAACACCCGTGAAAGTTTGCAGGCCTTCGGTCCAGATTGTCGTCGTTTCGAATTCTTGTGCTTCCATCGCCTCCAGTGCGGGCATGTCGAATTCGGTTACTTCACCGCCGTGCGTCACGGTCAGAACGACATCCTGAGCGAAAACACCAGAGGGAAGAGCGGCCAATGCAGAAACCGCGAAAACTCTCATAATAAACGTCATAGCCGTCACCTTTTTGCTAAAACCGAGAATGCCCGGTTGTCCGTCGGGACGGTGACATACCTAGACTGGTAAGTCTGCATCACTGAAGGATAATCCGACTATCCTTTCGTATAAATAACCTGACCGTTTGCGACGCCAGACATACCGAGTAACCGAGGACCGTTAGGTGAATTATGGAATATCTTCGGTCTCGAAAGTTAACAGTCAGAAAGTTTCGGAGTACAAGATGCAAAACGTGCTATCCTTCAGGGCAAAAGACGACATCGACTATTCTACGGAGGCTCGGGCGGCTCCTATGCGTATATTGATCGCCGACGATCACGACCTTGTCCGCGACACGATCGCAATGTTCCTGGAAGCAGAGGGCATGGCCGAGATCGTGAGTGTGGAAAACCTCGATGCCGCTGTTCAAGCCGCGGATGCCTCAGGCAGTTTCGATCTTGTACTTCTTGACTTCAACATGCCGGGCATGGACGGCCTTCAGGGACTGACTCGTATGAAGGAAGCCAATGACGGCTGTCCGGTTGCAATCCTCTCGGGCACGGCAACGCCGCGGATTGCCAAGGATGCCTTAGCGGCGGGCGCGGCCGGGTTCGTACCGAAGACGCTGGGGGCGAAATCCATGGTCTCGGCGATCCGCTTCATGGTGGCGGGGGAAACCTTCTTGCCTTACGATTTCATGCAGCAGGAAGAAGCGAAAACGGTCGCCAACCTGAGCGAGCGCGAGACCGAGGTGTTGCGCGGCTTGTGCGAAGGCAAGTCTAACAAGGAGATCGCCCGAGACCTCGACCTTCAGGAAGTGACGATCAAGCTTCACGTCAAGACGCTCTGCCGTAAGCTCGATGCCAAGAACCGTACACAAGCGGCCATGATCGCGCGCGACCACAAGCTGCTCTGACTGGCACGCCTCACGATGAGGACCGCAAGCGCATATTCCGGTGATGACCCCACATCGGACGAAAGCGACGGGCTCCGCCTGCTTCTCGTCGCGCTGGCGGCCTGCGTGCTGTTTCATGGCGGTCTTTTGCCGTTCACCCACGGTAACACCTACGACGCCTTCATCCACATGTTCTTTGCGGACAGTTATCACCGCAGTTGGTTCGACCCTTGGGAGCCGCGCTGGTACACTGGATTTGCGACCACCTCCTATCCGCCGGGCAGCCACATGGCGATTGCCACGCTTATGAAGGTGATGCCGCTGCGGGCGGCCTTCGTCGTGGTCCAGACGGTAGCACTTGTCCTTCTGACCATCGGCACATACCGCTTCGCCCGTCTCTGCGTGACCGCGCGTCCTGCGGGATATGCCGCGATCTCGCTGGTGCTGGCTTCGTCGATTTCTGAAACGGTGCATCTTTTCGGGCAGTTGCCGACTACGCTGTCACTCGGGATATTTCTGAACGGCTTGCCTTTCGTATTTCGCTGGATCGTCGAAGGCCGCGTGTTCGACCTTCTTGCCGCTGTTGTTTTCGCAGCCGCCACCACTGCGGCACATCACGTCACGACGATATTCGGAGGGGTGCTTTTCATCCTTCCGCTTGGCCTTCACGCGCTCAGCGCTGTCTCGGCAAGCGAAAGAAAAGGACATTTGAGATTGATCAGGCGTCTCGGCTGGCCGGTGGGGCGCGGTCTGCTGCTTGCCGTCCTTATGCTCGCTGCCATCGTGATCACCGTCTTTCCATACTGGTCCTGGTCGATCAACGATCCGATCACGCAGGTCCCCATTCCGCATGGCAGCCGGGAAAGCTTCATCGCGCGCCCCGATCTCGGCGTCGTGTTCTTCCTTCTGCCCTGGGGCACTGCGCTTCTGGTGCTGCCCTATCTCGTCTACAAGACCGTGACGACGCGGCATTGGCCGCTAGGGATTTCCGTGCTGCTTTGCTTCTTGCTCGGCACCGGCGGCACGACGCCCCTTCCGCGCGCCCTGTTGGGCGGCGCGTTTGACATCCTGACGCTCGACCGCTTCACCTTCTGGGCGACCATCCTGATCCTTCCCTTTACCGGTCTCCTCTTCGAAGGGCTTCTTCACGGACGTGCGGGTGAAACACTTCGTGGGCTGTTCGGGCGGCAGGCGCACCGGATCCTGATTGGCGGATACTTCCTCGCCACAGTCGCCGTCGCGGTCTTCGCAGCGATCCTGCCGTCGATCCAGCCGACGCAGCCGCGCTTCATCGACCCTGCGCCGATCGTGCAGTTTCTGGAGGAGGATGAGCATGATCGCTGGCGCTATCTGACGCTGGGCTTCGGCGATCAGTTCGCCTATCTGTCGGCGCAGACCGAGGCGCTTTCAGTCGACGGCAACTACCACTCTGCGCGCCGCCTGCCGGACATGACGCGCTTTTCGGTCGAGCGCCTGGAGAACGCCAAGTACCTGGGCGTTCCGGGCCTCGGCTCACTCCAGCAGTTCTTGGTGAACGCGGACAGCTACAACCTGAAATACGTGTTCTCGAACGACGACTTCTATGATCCGCTTTTGCATTTCAGCGGTTGGACGCGACTCAACCGGCTTTCGAACGGCGTGACAGTCTGGGAAAAGGCGGATGTGACGCCCTTGCGGTCAATCACGCCCCGGCGCGAAATACCGGCGGTGCACATGGCCATGTGGGCAGTTCTTCCGCCAGCGGCGCTGACCCTGGCCGCTTTGGTGTCGCTGCTGGGTCTCGGACGTCGGCCTACGGTCGATCATGCATTGGAAAGTGACAATGCGTCGCCCCGGTCGCCGCACGTGATTGGTTTGCTGGTGGCTGCGACCATCCTCTCGGTCGTAGGAGGGACCGCCGCCGCGGGCTGGTCGATATACTCGGGGCAGGCCCAACCCGAAACCCCAGAAGAAGTGATCGAAGGCTATTTCGACGATCTCGATTTCCGGCGGTTCGAGGCGGCCTATGCCCGGCTTGATCCGGAGACACGCCCGGATTTCGAGGTGGTAATGTTCAACTGGCGGTGGCGGGGAGGGCTTCTGGCTTCGTATGGCAAGCTCGCCTCAATATCGGTGTCGCCGCGCGATACCTCCGAAACCTTGGGAACATGGGAAGTCACCCTCGAATGGCTTACATCACTGGGCCTTAGAACCGAACGTGTCGAAGTGTCCACAGTCTTCAGGGGCGGCGCCTGGCGCATTGCACCGATGAGCCTTCGCCCGAACCAGACGCCGGCGCGGCTTCAGCGGGGCAATGAGGTGACTTGGAATGTCACGGGGCGGCGCCAGCCTCGGATCGAAACGGATTTGCATCGCGACCGGTTGGATCGCCCGCGTGTGGCCCTTCACGGAATGCGCTTGGTCGAACGCGGCGGGCGTTACAGCCTTGTCGGCGCAGTGACCAACGCGGATGCAGATCCCGCGATGACGAGCCTTTTCGGCGAGCTTTTCGCGGGCGAACTGCGCCAGGCGCGCACCGCCGCCGGTCAAGTGATCGAACAACGTCTATTGCCCGCTGAGACCGCCGGTTTCCGGGTCGATTTCGAAGGTGTCCTTTCGCTGGAGGACGCAGCCGACAGCTTCGATCCGACGCTATTCATCCCTCCCGAGTTCGATGCCCGCCCCGACAATGCACGCATCGAGGCGCGCGCGCTGGTCACTGGATCCGACCTCTACCGTGGCGTCGCCCTGAATGCGGTCCGGGTCACGCCAACCGATGACGGCTCGGTACTGAGCGGGCTGGCCGTAAACACCGGGACCGAGACCGCGACGATCATAAGGGTGATCGCACTTCTCTACGACAAGGGTGGCGCGCCAGTTTGGGCCGAAGCGGGTTATGCCGAAACGAACATCTATCCCGGACAGAGCGCCCCTTTCACAATGAAACTCCCCGCACGGGAGGCCATCACCATCGTCTCCGACCTCGGACTGGCAGACACAGTGGTGAACGGCAGCACACAACAAGCAGACACGGACCTTCCCGAAGCCTCCATCGGGACCATCCCGCTTTCCATCGAAGGTTATTCTGCGCTTCGCCTTCAGGTATCCACCATGACTTTCGATCCCTTGTTTTGAGGTCCGCCATGCTTCGCCTTGCCATTCTGCTCAGCGTCTTCGCGGCACCAGCGACCGCCCAAGACCATGTGTCCGACGCTTTCGGCATCCTGCCCGCCGAAGCCCTGTCAACGGATCGTGCGGCCTGGGCGGGCCTTCGCGACGGTGGCACGTTCGTCATGACAAAAGCCGGCGGGGCCCATGGCCTGTTGATCTTCGTCGGTCCCAAGGCGCTTGTCGCGGGTCGTGACGACGGGCACGCGGTCGCGCTCGCCTTCGACGCGTTCGGCAATCTGGTGCAGGGCGCGCGGGCCGGTTTCTCGCTCGAAGCCAATGGGCTGATTGGTGCCGATGTGCGGGACGGGATCGCCGACGTCCTGTTCTGGCCCGAACCCGTCGCCGGAACCTTCGCGGCCGGGGTTTCTATCGGAGACCTGCAAAGCCCACGCGCGCTGTATCTTGTGACCGCCGATCTTGCGAGCGTCGTTCCGGCAATCGAGCCAGCGGCAAACCTCGAAGCCGAAACGGTTTCGACCTTTTCGTCTGCCGAGTTGCGCGACCGTTACGGTAACCCGGTGGAGGACGGCACGGGGACAACGCTATTGCTAACACATGATGACGGGTCAACAACGCTTCTATCTGCCCCGGTCAGGGAAACGCGGGCGGAAGCGACCGTGCTGGTGCGCGATGTGGCGGCGGGTGGGGCATTGGACCTCACCATCGCCACCGCGTCAGCCTCGGCGGAAGTTGGCTTGGACGCTTTCACCGGCGCTTCCCAGCCTGACATATTGGTCTGGTCAATGGACGACATCGGCGCCATCGGCCTTCGAATCGGCCCCTTGACGACCGGTTCTGGATATCTTCTTACGGACGGTGCACTCGTCGAAGTCGCTGTCACCGCAGGCGGCGAAACGGTCGCGGCGCTTGGCTGGGTTCAGGACGGGTATTTCGAGACGATCCTGCGCCGGCCATCCGGTGTTGCATCCCTCGAGGTTGCCTTCACGACCGCGCTCGGCTCGGAGCAACGGGTTGTCACCGTACGCGATACTGCCCCGGCTACGATCAGAGGGGCAGAGTAATGCGGCTTCTCCTAATCATTGGCACTTTTATCGGTGTCACCGCGTTGGTTCTCTGGGGCGCGGCGCGCGCATTCGAGGCGGCAGAGGCGCAACGCGTGACCTATCGATACATCGCGGCCGCGCTGGCGCCAGTAGACGTAGGTGAACTCTATGTGACCTGGAATGCACCGGACGTGCCTCTCGTCAGGCCATTCACTCAAGCAGACGCCACCGTTATCAGCCGCGCACTTGGCGAAGCGTGGCAAGTGTTAGCTGTCGCTCAGGAAAGCGGAAACCCCAATCTCCTTGCAGACCGTTTCACCGGGATCGCGGCGGAGCGGTCAACGCTTTCGGTCAGGGACGCGACGGCTCACGGGGGGCGCATGATTGTGCTGTCGCAGCGGGCGACACCGATGTTCTACCACAAAGACGGTTCGCTTTTTCAGGCACGGATCGAGATGGTGGTGGCCCGGTATCTCTCGCACAATGGTGCGACGCTTGACGCGATGGAAGTGACGCGGGACACGGGCGTCGCTACCCTTTTGAATGACTCGAACGGCTGGCGCGTGATGTCCTGGGAACGGCGCACGTCGCAGACACTCGACGCGCCGCGCGTCACTTTTGAAGGGAGACTTGCAGGTGTCAATTACTATCCTGCCGAAACGCCGTGGCGCGATTTCTGGCTGGAATTCGATGCGACTGACGTGGCGCGCGATTTCGACCGGATTGCCGGGCTGAACGGCAACGCCGTCCGGATATTTCTCACCCGCGACGCCTTCATCGGCGCGCGTGCTGACGCATCGCTCGACAGTCTGGCACGCCTGCTCGCAGTCGCAGAGGAGAAATCGCTTCGCGTGGTGCCGACCCTTTTTGATCTAAAGCAGGATTATTCCGTCGGGACCTGGGGAGGCGACGCACTTTATCTCTCCCGCGTGCTGCGGGTGCTCGACGCCTCGCCTGCCGTCGCTTTCATCGATCTGAAGAATGAGCCCGATCTGGACTTCGAAGCGCACGGCGAGGCGAAAGTCCTGGCTTGGCTTACGACCATGCTCGGGCTCTCAAGGAGCATTGATGCAAGGATTCCGCTGTCGATCGGCTGGTCCTCTGCCGAAGCCGCAAACGCTCTGATCGAAGATGTCGACGTCGTGACCTATCACGACTATGCGCCCCTCGAGGGCGCGGCGGAACGTCTGGACGCTCTCCGCGCCCTGGCGGACGGCAAGCCCATCTACGTCACCGAGATTGGGGAAAGCTCCTATTCGCTGGTCGCCGGTTTTCCGGGGACGGAGGCGAAACAGGCGAAGAGACTTTCCGAGCGGCTTGACGCGCTACGGGAAGCGGATGGCATCATGGTCTGGACGCTTTACGACTTTCCCAACGTCGATCCCTCTGTAGTTGGCGCTTCACCCTGGGTCAGGCGGCTGCAATCCTCCTTCGGCATACTACGCGTCGATGGCACCGAAAAACCGGGGGCCGCGTCACTCAGAGACGGTTTTGCAGGACGCGGCTGATTACCGGAAGTATAGTCGTGGCTGACCTTTTGCCCCGTGGGTCCTGCCTTTGCGCATTCGCTTCCGGTGCCCGCCCTGGAGTAAGTTGCGGCAACTTTTCACGACCGGAGCTGTCTCATGAAACTCAAACTCGCACTCGTTTCCGCCTTTCCGCCGGGACGGCACAGCCTGAACGAATACGGTCTGCACCTTGCCCGGGAGATGGCGGCGCGGACCGACGTTTCCGAGGTCGTCGTTCTGGCCGACCAACTTACCGAAGAAGCGCCCGAACTGGTGCTCGGCCCGAAAGTTCGGGTTGTGCGGTGCTGGTCGTTCAACAGCGTGACCGCGGGGGTCTCCATTTTGACCGCTCTGAAGCGCGAAGGCGTGGACGCCGCGATCTGGAACGTACAGACCGCGACTTTCGGCGACCGCGAAGCTCCCGCAGCTCTGGGTCTCATGGCCCCCGCCGTCGCCCGCCTACTGGGCACACCGGGCGGCGTGATCGCGCACAACATCCTCGCTGGCATCGACCTCGACAGCACGCAACTGAAAGGCCAGCGCATCCGACAGGCCGTGGTCCGTGCCGCCGGGCCCGTCGTGACGCGCGCGATGCTGGCCGCGACCTATACGACGGTCACGCTCAGAAGCTATGCAGATCACCTGGGCGCGGCCTTTCCAAAGGCGGAAGTGCACCTTGTCCCGCATGGCACCTTCGACACCGACAAACGCGACATGGCTCGGATCGAGAGCCGCGCCCGACGCATCGTGACGATGGGCAAGTTCGGGACGTACAAGCGGCTGGAAACGCTGTTAGCCGCTTTCGACATGCTGCGCAAAGACCCCGCGTTCGCCAACTACGAACTTGTCATCGGCGGTAGCGATCATCCGAACGCAAAAGGCTACATGGCCTCAGTCGAGGCAGCCCGAGCCGACGATCCGGGCGTGAACTTCCACGGCTATGTGGCGGAAGACGACGTGCCTGCATTCTTCGGCAACGCGCGGGTCAGCGTCTTCGACTATTCCGCGACGACAGGCAGCAGCGGCGTCCTTCACCAGACAGCATGCTACGGCGCGGTGCCCGTCTTCCCGGCGATCGGCGATTTTGTCGATGTCTGCCGGGACGAGGGACTGGCCGGGGCGAACTATGCACCCGAGAACGCCTCCGAAATGGCGGGCGCGATGCGCCGTATACTAGGAGACCCTACAGAAGCGAACCGGCTGGCAAAGGCGAACAAGGAAGCGTCGATGGAACTGCCCCTGTCGAAAGTCGTGGAGTTCCATGTCGATCGGCTCAGGCGGGCCATTCGGCCACGGGTCAGACAAGTTCCACAGACGGTATAAGATCACTTCAAGCGGCTATCCTTCGGGATAGCCGCTTCGCCTTTTGGGGCGCGCCCTCCTCCCTTCGAGAACAGTCTATCCTTTTGTATTTCATATCTATTCCTCCGTTGCAGCGACTTATTATCCGAGGTCTGGCAGAACGATTTCAACGAAATGAAAGGTTCTGACATGACCAGCCGCACCACGAACACCGCCACCGTCACAGCCTTCCCGGGCACCGCAGGCACCACACAGCGCACCGCCATCGTTGTGCCTTGCTACAACGAGGCCGACCGCCTCGATCAGGGCGCATTTCTCGCCCATCTTGATGCCTCGCCCACGACAGATTTCATCTTTGTGAATGACGGCAGCCGGGACACCACAGTCGACAGGCTCACAGCACTCCGTGATGCCGCTCCGACCCGTGTGACGGTCGTTGATCTGGCAAAGAACTCGGGCAAGGCCGAGGCGGTTCGGCAGGGGCTGCTCACCGCCGCCGAGAAGGGCGCGGCACTCATCGGCTACTGGGACGCCGACCTGGCGACCCCGCTCGACGCCATCGACGATTTCGCGCGCGTGCTGAACAAGTTCGCAGAGACCCAGGTCGTCTACGGCGCGCGCCGGATGATGCTCGGTCACCGTATCGAACGGACGCTTGGCCGCCGGATCGTCTCGCGCATCTGCGCCACACTAGCGCGTCAGGCTGTCGGGCTTCCCATCGGTGATACGCAATGCGGCGCAAAGATGATGCGGAACACGCGGATCCTGCGCGCTGCCGTCGCTTCGCCTTTCACCGCCGGTTGGCTCTTCGACGTCGAATTCTTCGCCCGGCTTTCCGCCGGAATGACAGAGCGGCGTTTCGCGTTCTACGAGCAACCGCTTGCCGAATGGACCGAAGTGGCCGGGTCGAAGGTTTCAAGCACCGCAATTGTGAAAAGTGGCTTCCGGATGCTTCGCCTTATTGCCGAGCAACGTCTCGGTCTCTCCTTCGGGACCGAAGCGGGTGTCTCGGCGACCGCGACGATCCTCGCCGCGCCGTCCGCAGCAATCCTTCCGGCAAAGGCGGCCTGATCCGATGACTTATCTCTCCGTTCCCCCGGCACCAGGCTTTCGGGCCGTTGCGGCAATCGTAGCGACGCCCGCCGTCCTTGTGTTCCTCTCGTCGAATTTCGTCAATGTCGGCAACCTTGCCTTCAACATGATTTTCAGCCGCCTGATGGGACCGGAGATGTTCGGAGTGCTTGCGTTTTTGCTGACGATCACGCTCGCACTCTTCGGTGTCCTCGGCACCGTTCAGATGTCGGTCAGTCAACTGGTTGCCTCGTCCTCAGAAGATGAGCGTCCGTTTGTCAGGCTGGCGTTGTCGCGCATCAACCGCATCCTGGTTATGGGGGCGCTGGTCATTGGAGCCATACTCACGGGATGCTTTCTTGCCGGTGAGGCGGTTGATGCGCGGCTTCTTTCGGTCGAGCCGCATCTCCTCGTTCTATTGCTGGCGGCAGTACCGTTCGGCGCGTCGATGAGCGTCCTGCGCGGCATCGCATTCGGCGACATGGACACAGGTCGGATCGTCCTTTCTGCGAATGTCGAGATGGGCGTCCGTCTGGCTGGCGCACTTCTTGCTTGGAGCCTCGGGTTCGGACTGGAGGGAGTTGTCGTTGCGATCAGCCTGTCGATCGTTGCGGGCTGGGCCGTGCTGACAGGCCTTATGCAGCCGAAGGTGGGCGGGATCGATGTTTCCCCAGTGGCAATGACGGTCGCCGTCACCGCGATTCCGTTCGCCATCCTGCAGGTCACGCAAGTCGCGGCGCTGGATGGTGACATCTTCCTTGCCAAAGCGCTTCTTTCTGACGTCGAAGCCGGGTACGTCGCTGCACTGTCACTCTTTCAGCGCATCCAGTTTTTCGCCTGCTTCGCATTGGCAAGTGTGCTTGTGCCGCAGGTCGTGCGCGTAGCAAAGGAAGACGGCAGGGTGGTTCGCTGTGCCCTGCCTGTCTATGCGCTCTTCGGTGCCGTGAGCGTGATCGTCATTTGTGCGGCACTGGTCGCGCCTGGCACGCTTGTCACTCTTCTGGCCGGTGGGGCCTATGGTCCTGCGGCCAGTTCACTGCTTCTCGCGGTACTCGCTGCGGCGCTTTTCACCTTCAACTACTTGACGGCCACACTTCTCATCGCGGTCGGCGACCGGAGCGGCCTATACCTGATCGCCGGCGGCGCGCTTCTTCAAGTCGCTGTCATGTTCTGGGCGGACCCAACCAGCTTCGGTGCTCTTTTGGCGATCAAGGCAGCTGTGCAGGCCGTCACCGCAACACTTATCCTCCTTCGCGCGTTGTTCCTGCTCCGCACCTCCACTCAACATGTAAATTAACCCGTATCCCGAAAGGACTTTACCATGTCGACCTCCCCGATCCATCCTGTCATCCTCTGTGGTGGCAACGGCACCCGCCTCTGGCCAGTCAGCCGCAAATCCATGCCCAAGCAGTTCGCGCGGCTCAACGGTGAACACAGCCTGCTTCAGCAGACGCTCCTCCGTCTCGAAGACGCGGGCTGCGGAGCGCCTGTTCTGGTGTCCAACGAAGAGCACCGCTTCACTGTTGGCGCACAGGCTGAAGAGATCGGTATCACCGAACGCAACGTCGTCATCGAGCCGGAGGCGCGGAACACCGCCGCCGCTATCTGTGCTGCCGCCGAAGTGATCGCACGCACTGATACACAGGCGCTGATGCTGGTGGCTCCTTCAGATCACGCCATCGGCGATGTGCTGAAATTCTCTGCTGCTATCGCCCAAGGCGCCGAAGCGGCGCGCGAAGGGCACATCGTGACTTTCGGCATCGTTCCCGATCGCGCCGCTACGGGCTACGGATACATCGAACTCGACGGACGAAAGGGTATCTCGGACAGCGCTCAGGACTATCTCCGCTTTGTCGAAAAGCCGGATGCAGCAACTGCCCAAACGATGGTCAAAGAAGGCAATTTTCTGTGGAATGCGGGCATCTTTCTGGCCACGGTCGAGACCTTTCGCGCCGCTTTTGGCAAGCATGCTCCCGATTTGCGCGCTGCCGTGCGCGCCTCGGTCAGGGGCGCGCGGACCGACCTCGACTTTCTCCGGCTCGGCGCGGACTTCGCCAAGGCGCCGTCCATCTCTTTCGATGTCGCCGTGATGGAGAAAGAGGCTGGCAAGGTCGTGCCGATGCAGGCGAACTGGTCCGACCTCGGGTCGTGGAAAAGCCTCTGGTTGCAGGCGCCGCATGACGAGGACGGCGTCGCGACGCGCGGTGCGTGCCATGCGCTCGACTGCAGCGATACCCTTCTCTTCTCGCAGGACAACGGCATCGAACTCGTTGGCATCGGCCTGAAGAACATCGCCGCCGTTGCAACGCGGGACGCGGTTATCGTCACCGACTTGGACGCCAGCCAGTCGGTCTCAAAGATCGTTCCGATGCTACGCGCCGAAGGGTGTCGCCAGGCCGAAACCTTCGCGCGCTGCGAACGCCCGTGGGGCCATTACGAGGCGCTGTCGCTGGGACACCGGTTCCAGGTGAAATCCATCGTCGTGAAACCCGGCGGACAGCTGTCGCTGCAAAGCCACGTCCACCGCTCGGAGCACTGGGTCGTCGTCGAGGGCACCGCTACGGTCACTGTCGGGCGGAAAGAGCAGATCTTGTCGGAGAACGAGTCTGTCTACATCCCGCTCGGCGAGATCCACAGGCTTGCGAACCACGGAAAGGTGCCCTTGCAACTGATCGAGGTTCAAACCGGCGCGTATCTGGGAGAGGATGACATCGTGCGCTACGAAGACATCTACGAGCGTGCCTAAGGTGACGCCTGCTGCGGTCCCTTCTGGGCCGCAGCAAGCCGAAGGTCTGCGAACGCTGGATGGCCGACAATCATGCCAAACCCAGTGCACTGCGCGAGAAATCCAAGACCTTTCGATAGTTAAACGAGGTGTAAGAAGATGGTGAAATTCGGGACAAGTGGGGTTCGGGGGCTTGTCACGGAGCTGACACCCGAGGTGGTTCAGTGCTATGTCAGAGCCTTCCTCGGCGTTGTTCCCCACTCTGGCGTGCTACTCATCGGGCAGGATTTACGGCCCTCGTCTTCAGATATTGCACGTTCGGTCAGCAACGCGGCGAACGCTCTCGGGCTGAAGGTCCACGATTGCGGGCAAGTCCCGACACCCGCTCTCGCTTTGGCGGCCGAAACTTTGGGCGCTCCGGCCGTCATGGTGACGGGAAGCCATATTCCTGCCGACCGCAACGGTTTGAAATTTTATCGCGCCGACGGAGAAATAACCAAAGACGATGAAGCATTGATCCAGACTGCCTTCGAACAGGACCAGACGCGGGATGTCTCGCCCAAGTATCTCGATGTGTTGCCGCACGACGCGACAGCACCATTTCTGGCGCGCTATGCAGATTTCTTCGGCCCGGAAGCATTGAGAGGTTTGCGGATCGGCGTCTACCAGCACAGTTCTGTTGCCCGCGACCTGCTGATCGACCTCATTCGCGCGCTTGGCGGTAAGGCCGTTCCCCTTGGGTGGTGCGGCACGTTCGTGCCGATCGATACCGAAGCCGTCGATACAGAGACGCGCATGCTTCTGCAGGATTGGGTGCGCGACAACGCCCTCGACGCTCTGGTCTCGACGGATGGCGATGCGGATCGGCCAATGCTCATCAATTCAACCGGCAAGCTCGTTCCCGGTGACATCCTGTCGGTTCTGGCTGCACGGTACATCGGCGCCGAAACGATCGTGACTCCGGTTTCGTCAAATACTGTCGTCGAGGCGACCGGGGCGTTTAGGTCCGTCCGTCGCACCCGGATCGGGTCGCCGTACGTGATCGCGGGCATGTCCGAGGCAGCATCGAACGGCGACAGCCAAATCGCCGGATACGAGGCGAATGGCGGCTTTCTGCTGGGTTTCGAAGCGAATCGGAACGGTCGCACGATCGCGCCGCTGATGACCCGCGACTTCGCGTTGCCGATCCTGGCGGCGCTTGCCGCCGCGAAAGAGGCGAACATGTCGCTCAGCGCGTTCGTCGCTGATCTGCCCGCCCGTTTCGTTGCATCGAACCGCCTTCAGGACGTGCCGAAGAATATCTCGGATAAGCTGGTTGCCGGCCTGCAAGACGGGGCCGACGTTCTGCCCCTCCTCTCGTCCAGAACGATCACAAAGACTGACCCGACCGACGGGATTCGCTTGTATTTCGCAGACGAAAGCATCGTGCACGTCAGACCTTCGGGCAACGCCCCCGAACTGAGATGCTACGTCGAAGCCGGGACAGAAGGCGCCGCGGCTGAACTGCTCAATGACATGCTTCGGCACATGGAGACGTATGTTTCTGGGAAACGAGAATAGGACGCAGATCCCTGGAGCGACGAGCACCGCAATTACATCAATAGCGGCCTCTACCCGCGCTGGATTGAGAACTCTAGCATCGAAGGCAATGGTCTTCCGAGTGTCCGAATGTCGTTGCAAAGTCTCGCAGAAAGCCTTTGCCCATTTCTCAGATTTCGCAAAACATAACTTGAAACCGGGCAAATTAATGCTTCGGGAAACCCGATGCTTGGATACAAGTTCAGAAAATGAAGAAGACAACCAATGGACGCTCTGTGAACATGACCTTTCGTCCAATCTGGATATGCTGTGCAGCAAACCGCACGGTCGCTTTCTCCGCTGACCTTCGGGGCAGATGTACTGATCGTTCTCGGTATCCCATTCGAAGTCGGCGCGGGACCAGGTTCCATCGGTTCTGCCCGCCTTGTCGAACACCGGGATATGTGGGGCGATCTTCTGCTCGACCAACCAGCCGAGCATCGGCCCAGTTCCGTAGGCGGTATCGGCGATCAGCCGTTCGGGATGCAGATCGAACTTCGCCTTCATCCGCCTCAGCATGGTCTTGGTTGATCCGACCTCGGCCTGACGGATCGACCGCGTGGCTTCGACATCGACGATAACGCCATGGTCCGTGTCAATCAGGTAATTGTCGGAATAACTGAAGAACGCGGGGCCCTTGCGTGCTGCCGTCCATTGGCTGGCCGGGTCGGAATGGGAAGTGAACTTCGGCTGCACCTCGCTGGCGGCACTGAATGCGGCCTCATCCAGTGTGTCGAGATACTCGCGCACGGCGCGGGGTGCAGAAGTGCAGCTCGGCCTTCTCGGCCGCCGTGCAGCGGAAGACGAAGGTCTCCGTCAACGGCTCCTTTGCGCGGCGCTTGCCCGCGCCGGTGGGGTTCGAAGGGGAGGCTTGCCGCCCCTCGCAAGGTCCCGTGTCAGAAGCTTCAGCGTATGACATGGGTCGCCTTGCTGTTTGCGCTTCGGTCGGTCCCGTGGTGCTCATGATCTGAGGCCCGCCGCCTGGATTTGCGCCTGTGTCACCAGCTTTGCGGCCAGCAATGCGTTGACCTGGCCCGGGGTGATGTGACGACGAAGCGGATGGCGGTCCGTGACCCAGCCCGCCAAGCCCGCCAGCGCCTCGGCCTGTTTTGCCTTCGTCTCTTCTCGGCTCTTGGCGATGTCCTCGACATAGGCCCGCCACCTGCCGGACCTGAACCAGTTGTCGGAGAAACTGACCTTCGACCGGGTGAAGCCCGCGCCTTCGGTCGCGTAGGCCGTCACGGCCTGCAACAGGTCCTCGACCCCTGTTCCGGCATCCAAGGCCTCCCTGATCCGCCTGAGGCGGTCCGCCTTCCCCCGCACCCGGTCGTGTGGATATGCCGCCAACATCTTCTCAGCTTCGTCATCCTCAGCCGCCACGCGCTCGCGCGTAGGAGGTTTCTGGATGGTTTGGGGGTCGCTGTGGCCCCCGTCTCGATATCGGGTTCTGCGGTCAACTCCAACGCCTCGATCTTGGTAAGATTGATCCGGTAAACGACGGTAAAACCGGTCTTGCACCCACGCGCGCCGGTCTCGACCAGGATGCCTTCTTTCAGGAAGCCTCGGATCGTCCGCTTGACCGTCGTCTCCCCCCAACTCGGTATGCCGTTGGATCGTGCCCTTCGAACACCAGATGCCCGACCCGTCAGCTGATTGGACGGCCCAAATAGGCGCACAGACGTGCTAATTTTGTACAGGTTTTGTACGAGATTTCGGTCGTTTTCGGAGAAATCGGTGGAAAACGAAACGGGCGTTTCTGCACGCTTCCGCACAACGCTTGGCAAATAATCCATATTTTTCAGATGGTTTTGGTGACCCCGGCAGGATTCGAACCTGCAACCTGCCCCTTAGGAGGGGGCTGCTCTATCCAGTTGAGCCACGGGGCCGATTTGGTTGGAATAGTGGTAGCTAACAGGCTTGTCTAGCCAGCTTTACTTGCGTCGGAGCGTATCGCCGGGCTGTATCTTGGGGGTCAGTTCGATGCGCTCCCCACCACCGCTTGCCCCGTCTTCGGCGCTGCGTTCCGCGATGATGCGGGCGGCGGCGCGGCCAATTTCGGAGCGGCAGGCGTCCATCGTGGCAAGTTGGCGGGGCAGGCCGTCCAACAGCTCGACCCCATTGAACCCGGCAAGACCGATCTGCCCGGGCACGCTGATCCCTTGATCCAGACAGTACAGCAAACCGCCCGCGCCGATCATGTCATTGGAATAATACAGAAAATCCATTTCCGGGGAGCGTTTCAGCATCGCTTCGGTCATCTCGCGCCCCTTGGCCAACGCCGATCCGCCCTCATAGAATTCCCGATCGACGATTTCGATGCCTTCTTTGGCCAGTGCTTCGGTGAATCCTTCGAACCGTTTTCGGGCGCGGTGATCCAGCGGCATCTTGGTGCCAAGGAAGCCGATATTGCGATAGCCCGCCTTCAAAATCGCTTTGGCCATCTTTCGGCCTGCCCGTCGGTGCGAAATTCCGACACAGGCGTCGATGGCCTGCCCGTCCGTGTCCATGATTTCGACCACGGGAATTCCGGCGCCCTTCAGCATCGCCTTGGCCGCGTCTGAATGCTCCAACCCGGCGATGATCACCCCAGAGGGACGCCAGGACAGCATCTCGTACAGCACTTTTTCTTCGCGTTCGGGTTTGTAATTGGTGACACCCACGACCGGTTGCAGCGGCGTTTCGTCCAGCACGTCGTTGATGCCGGTCATCACCTCGGGAAACACCATGTTGCTGAGCGACGGGATGATCACGGCGACCAGATTGACCCGCTGAGAGGCCAAGGCACCGGCGATCTTGTTCGGCACATATCCCAGATCTTTGGCGGCTTCCAACACCCGTTCGCGGGTGGCTTGACTGACATCGCCGCGGTTTCGCAACACCCTGCTAACCGTCATTTCGCTGACTCCGGATGCTTCTGAAACGTCACGAAGGGTAAGGGGGCGGCGATTTCGGGAGGGGGCTGTATCGGTCACGAAGGCATCCTTGTAACGAAATGGATGCGCTCATGTTAGCGATAAAGATAATCTTGGCAATGACCTCTTTTCGCTCTGATGTTAGCCTAACATCTTCATGCCAGGCGTGTCATCAGGGCATCGTGAATGAACGCACCGCCAGCGATCATGCCGGACAGCTGGGGCGCGGGATTGTTGAAACGTGCGGGTTGGCGCGTGCGGTCACTGACCGTGCCGCCAGCCTCTTCGACGATAAGACTTCCTGCGGCGACATCCCATTCCCAGGTGGGATGCAAAGTCATCATGGCATCAAACCGACCCTCGCCCACCAAAGACAGGCGATAGGCCAGCGAAGATCGAAACGCGCGCGTGACCGGTGGAACGATCGCATTGATCCAGCGCGACGGAGTGAAGTTGGGTTTCGCGGCTAGAACCGTTGCGCCTTCAAGTTCGGTCCGGGTGCTGACCGCCAAAGGTTGGTGGTTCAGCGTCGCCCCTTCTCCGCGCGCAGCAGCGTAGAGCTTATCGCGCAACGGAAGATAAACCACCGCCACTTCGACCCGGCCATTGCGCGCGATGGCAAGCGAATGCGCCCAAGTGGTGGACCCTTCGATGAACGAGCGTGTTCCGTCGATGGGGTCGACGATGAACACGTGCTCGGCAGACAGCCGTTCTGCACCATCCTCGGTTTCTTCCGACAGCCAGCCATAGTCAGGTCGCGCGGCGGTGAGCTCTTCGCGCAGCATCTGATCCACCGCCAGATCGGCCTCGGTCACGGGGCCTTGTCCGCCGGGTTTGTCCCAGCGATCCGCGACACCATGAAAGTAGCGCGCTGCGATCTTGCCTGCGTCCTGCGCAGCGTCGATCAGCAGGGACAGGTCATCAGTCACCGGCAATGGTCATCCCTTCGACCAACAGGCTTGGAACCATCCGGCTTAGATGCGGCTCGGCGTCGTTGGCGGGCACGATCCGGCGCATCATGTCGCGCAGATTGCTAGCAATTGTGCATTCGTTGACGGGATAGGAAATCTGTCCGTTTTCGATCCAGAAGCCAGATGCGCCGCGCGAATAATCACCGGTTGTCGGGTTGATGGTCGACCCGATCATGGAGGTGACGAGCAGCCCGGTGCCCATCTGCGCAATCAGATCCTCTTTGGACGATTCACCCTGTGTTAGGGTCACATTTGAGATCGACGGAGACGGCGGGGCAGAGGTGCCACGGGACGCGCTGGCGGTGCTTTGCAGCCCCAGCTTGTTCGCGGTTGCGATGTCCAGCGTCCACCCGGTCAAGGTGCCACCGTCGACGATCTTGCGCACCCGCGTGGCAAGACCTTCCCCGTCAAACGGGCGCGAACCTGAAATGCGCGGTCGATGCGGGTCTTCGATCAGGTTAATACCGTCTGGCAAGATCTGTTCCCCCAGCGCGTCGCGCAGCCAGGATGACCCACGCGCGATCATCGCACCGTTCACCGCTGACAGCAAATGCCCGATCAACGAGGATGAAATCCGTTCGTCATAAAGCACCGGATAGGCCCCGGTGGGCGGTTTGCGGGCGCCCGCGCGCTCCACCGTGCGCTGTCCGGCCTTGGTGCCGACCTCAGCCGCCGATGGGAGGTCGGCCTGAAAGCTGCGCATCTCACCAGCATAGTCACGCTCCATCATGGCCCCTTCACCGGTGATGGCAACGGTCGAGATCGCACGATGCGTGCGCCCATAGCCACCGGAAAACCCGTTGCTGGTGGCCAGATGAAACTGGTGGCGTCCATACCCCGCCGAACTGCTGGACACCTGCGACACCCCTTTGACGGCCAGCGCAGCCGCTTCGGCTTCGGCAGCGTCACGCTCAAGATCGGCTGGGTCGGGTTCGGCCGTTGGGTCTTGCAGGTCCAGCCCTGTCAGATCCCAGTCGTGCGCCAGCATTTCAGATGTGGCTTGTGCGATATTGCGGTCTTCTGGCGCTTCCTTGGCCATCGCCACCGCGCGTTCTGCCATGGTTTCGATGGTTTGTGCCGAGATGTCCGACGCCGAAACGCATGCTTGCCGCTGCCCGACCAGAACACGCAGGCCAATGTCGATGCCTTCTGATCGCTCGGCATGTTCCAGTTTGCCGTGCAGCACATCAATCGACACCGAGGTTCCGTCAATCGCCAGCGCATCCGCACCATCCGCCCCGGCTTTGCGGGCGGCATTCAGCAATTGCTGTGTCAGGTCATCAAGCGCGTCGGTCATGTCGGTCCCTTTCCCGGTCGTGTCCCTGAGGTAACGTCAGGGACGCGCGGTCGCAAGATGTGACTCTGGCCTAAACCACTTTGCTGAGCTAGCACTTAGTGGACAGGAGGAGTGACGATGACAGACATGACCGGAAAAACCGTTTTGATCACCGGAGCCAGCCGCGGGATCGGCGAGGCCGCCGCCCATATCTTCGCCCAAGCCGGTGCCAATGTGGTGCTGACGGCGCGTGGGAAATCGCAGATTGACGCGATCGCCGCCGCAATCGGTGATCGCGCGCTTGCCGTGCCTTGCGACGTGTCGAAATGGGAGGACGTAAAGGCCGCCGTGGACGCAGCTGTCGAAAGGTTTGGAACGGTTGATGTCCTGATTAACAACGCCGGGGTGATCGAGCCGATAGGGCCGCTGATAGACTCTGATCCAGCCCAATGGGGCCATGTGATCGATGTCAACCTGAAGGGCGTTTACTATGGGGCGCGGGCCGTGATGCCGATCATGGCAGCGCAGGGTCGCGGATCGATTCTGACCATCAGTTCTGGTGCGGCGCATAACGCGCTGGAAGGGTGGGCGCATTACTGCGCGTCCAAAGCGGGCGTTCATATGCTGACCAAGGCGCTGCATAAGGAAGGCGCGGGCAAGGGCATTCGCGCCATCGGTCTGTCACCCGGCACCGTCGCCACCCAGATGCAGCGCGAGATCAAAGGGTCCGGTATCAACGCGGTCGCGCAGCTTTCATGGTCTGATCACATCCCGCCTGAATGGGTCGCCCGCGCGTTGTTGTGGATGTGCACGGATGATGCAGACGCTTTCCTTGGCGAAGAAATCTCGCTTCGGGATGAAGGTATTCGCGAGCGTGCGCAGGTGCGCGGATGATCGACGTCGACAAACAGGACGGCGTCTGGGTTGTGACCCTAAACCGCCCGGACAAGGCCAATTCGCTGACGAAGGCGATGCTGGAAGATCTGGCGCAGATCGCCATGGATGCGGCAGGAGAGGCACGGGTTCTGATCCTGACCGGCAAGGGCAAGGTGTTCTCGGCTGGGGCTGATCTGGACGAAGCCCGCGCCGGTCTGGCGGTGGATGGTGTTTGGGAACGATTGTCCAACGCGGTCTCGGCCGCACCTTGCCTGACCATTGCCGCCCTGAACGGAACACTGGCGGGCGGTGCGTTTGGGATGGCTCTGGCCTGTGATATCCGCATCGCTGTTCCTGAGGCATCGTTCTTCTATCCCGTGATGAAACTTGGTTTCCTGCCGCAACCGTCTGACCCGCGTCGCATGGTCGGATTGATCGGCCCGGCCCGCGCCAAGATCATTCTGATGTCGGGTCAAAAAGTGAAAGCCGATGAAGCATTGCAATGGGGTCTGGTGGACCGTTTGGCGTCCCGTGACACATTGATGGAGGCTGCTTTGGAACTTGCAGAGGCCGCACGCGTGCAGAAGGCTGAACATGTTGCCCAAATGAAGCGGATGATCCCGGAAACAGGCTCTGATACGCCCTAATGTCGTCCCCGGCGACGACGCGCGCCTTTCGTCACTGCATAAAAGTCAGGCGGGCGCTTGCCCACCCATGTGATGAACCGTGCCAGCGCTGGATGGGATCGCAGTGATGCAACCGTATTGAAGCTGTGGGCGAGCTCGGCCTCGCTCAGCTCAAGGTGAATCTGGTTGTGGCAAATCTGATGCAACAGCACAGTCTGCCCGCCTTTGCCACCCCGAAGTTTCGGCACAAGATGATGTCGACTTTGCGCCACGTCAGGCGGAATTGGCCGGCCGCATAGCGCGCAGATCGGCATAGAATCCTTGCCCTTTGAAGCCAGATCGCTATCCATGCCGGATAGTTTTGCAAACCTACCCGTTTTGGCAAGAGGACACGCATGGAGAACCGCCCGGAATTTCTGGATCAGGCCATCGGCTATTTCAACCAGGCGTGGGAGCTGGCCGCAGAGTGGCTTCTTTCCCCGGCTGCGTGGTCTCAGTTCGGCTTACTGGTGGTGGCCTATCTTGCGGCGCATCTGGTTGCGCGAAAATTTACCCCTGTCATTGCACATGTGCTGACACCCGCTGGCGGCCAACGGACGCCACTGGCGAAGGCGCGTTTGTTCCTGCTGATGTTCCTGCCGCTGGCCATGCCGCTGCTGGCGTGGGCCTTTACCGGGATTGGCGAACAGGTCACACGTTCGCTTTTTGGGTCTGGTGCCGTGATCGCATTGGGCAAACGGATATTCCTGTTCCTTGCCGTACGGGCCTTCGTAAAGCAGATTTTGAAGGATCCGTTCCTCAAGCTGCTGGGCCGGTATGTGTTGATCCCGGTCGCGGCCTTGTATGTGCTGGGTCTGCTTGAGCCCGTCACGACGAAGTTGGAAGAAACCGTGGTGCCGTTGGGCAATATGAGCTTCTCGCTTCTGTTTGCCGTGAAGTTTGTCGTGATCAGCGGCACAATCTTCTGGCTGGGCCGGTGGTCGAACGATCAGACACGGCAGGTCATCAAGAAACAGAAGGAAATGCGCCCGGCCACGCGTGAACTGGCCGCCAAGGCTGCCGAGATCGCCATTTTCGGTGTCGCCTTCCTGGTTCTCATGAACATCATGGGCATCAACCTGACCTCGCTTGCGGTTCTGGGGGGTGCCATTGGCGTGGGGCTGGGCTTTGGCTTGCAGCAGATCGCGTCGAACTTCATCTCGGGTGTTATCCTGCTTCTTGAAGGGCAGGCGACGGTTGGCGATTATGTCGAGCTGGACGGGGGCGAGGCGGGCACGATCGTCAAGATGACCGCCCGCGCCGCCATATTAGAGACATATGATGGCCGCTGGATCGTCGTCCCGAACGAGCATTTCATCACAACCCGTGTGGTAAATTACTCGGATGCTGGCAGCGCCAACCGATACGAGGCACCGTTCTCGGTCAGTTACGATTCTGATATTGAGGCGATCCCGTCCCTGATCGAAAAGGCCGTGGCCGAGCTTGATTTTGTTCTGACCGGAACCGAGGAATACGAACCGGATTGTGAGCTGCGCGCCTTTGGTGACAGCGGTGTCGACTTCGCGGTGGAGTTCTGGGTGAACGGCATTGATGACGGGCGCAACAAGTTTACGCCGCGCGTGATGATGCAGGTCTGGAAAACGCTGAAAGCCAACAATATCGAAATTCCATATCCGCATCGTGTGGTCGAGATGAAAGCCCCCGCTCAGGACACCGCGTGACGCAGGCGCTGGTGATCGGTGCCGGACCTGCTGGCTTGATGGCAGCAAGTGAACTGGCGCAGGCCGGGCTGGCCGTAACCATCGCCGAGGCAAAACCATCACCCGCGCGGAAATTCCTGATGGCGGGCAAGTCCGGGTTGAACCTGACAAAGGCCGAACCGCTGGACCAGTTTTTGGATCAGATTCAGGGGCCGGAACAACTTCGCGAGATTGTTGCCAGCTTTGGACCTGATGCCGTTCAGAATTGGGCGCGTGGATTGGGGCAAGAGGTCTTCACCGGATCGTCTGGCCGCGTTTTTCCCAAGGCGATGAAGGCGTCCCCGTTGTTGCGCGCGCTGCTGGCCGGGCTGGACCGGTTGGGTGTTCAGATGCGGCGGGGCTGGCAGTGGACCGCCATCGACGGGCGCAACATGGTGTTCGCAACCCCCAAGGGCAACCAGGTGCTTCGCCCGGATGTGACCGTTCTGGCGCTGGGCGGGGGAAGCTGGGCGCGCTTGGGATCTGATGGAAAATGGGTCTCTATCCTTGCCGAAAATGGCGTTTACTGCGCGCCATTCAAGCCGTCGAACATGGGATTTGTGGTGGCGTGGTCCAGCCACATGCAACGCCATTTCGGGGCACCGGTCAAATCCGTGCGGCTGCACGCTGGTAATGTGTCGGTGAACGGTGAGTTCGTTGTCTCCTCTCAAGGGATTGAGGGATCGGCAATCTATGCCGTCAGTCAGGAGATGCGGGACGGGGCGCTGTTGACCATAGACCTGATCCCTGACCGAAGCGAAGCGGATGTCGCGGCCAGATTGGCAAAACTGCGCGGTAAAACCAGCCTGACAAACCATCTGCGTAAAACCCTGAAGCTGAACCCAACCAAGATCGCCTTGTTGCAGGAGTTTGCCCGGCCCTTGCCCGCGGACCCGAACGCGCTGGCGAAGGTGATCAAGGCTTTGCCGATCCATCATCAAGGGCCGCGCCCGATCGACGAGGCGATTTCAACGGCAGGCGGCTTACCTTTCGATGCGTTGGATGCGGGATTGATGATCAAGGAATTGCCCGGCGTCTTTGCCGCAGGCGAGATGTTGGACTGGGATGCGCCAACCGGGGGCTATCTTTTGACAACCTGTCTGGCAACGGGGCGGCACGCTGGGCGCGCGGCGGCAAGATGGGCGCAGAGTCAGGTGGCCGACGCCCGCAAATAGGCGGGTCGGCTGCGCAATGGTTTGGCATAGGCGCGGAAGTCGCCGTTTTCCAAAGGGAAGCCCGCAGCAATGGCCCAGCTTCCGCAATGGGTGGCCAGAATATCGGGAACAGTCATCTTATCACCCATCAGAAACGGCGCATCGCCCTTGCGGCGCATAAGCTCGTCGACAGCGCGCGCAAACTCCCATTTCAGGCTCTGTTTCACCTCAGGAACGCGTTTGTCTGAGGGCAGGACAAAGGTATGGCGCGCTGCTGTCCACAAGGTTGCGTCCATTTCATCCAGTATGAAATGGGTGAATCCATCTTGCCGGGCGCGGTCCAACGTGCCGGCGGGATAAGTTAGCCCGCTGTGCTTGTCGGCAAGGTAGTGCATGATGGCGGTGCTGTCGGTCAGGACGGCGTCCCCATCCAGCAAAACGGGCACCTTTCCAGCGGGGTTGAACTGTCGCAGCGCGTCGGATTGCGGGGCGTGGGTCAGGCGGTCATAGCTTTGCCCCAGCTCTTCCAGCATCCATAACACGCGGAAGGTGCGCGTGGTGGTCGGCCCGATCACGGTATAGCTCATCTGCGTCCCCCTAGCATCGCCAGCCGAATCAACGTGCGTTCCATCAGTGCCATCACCGGTGCCTTCTGGGCTGACCGCAATGTCAGGTCGGTTTCGACCAGAATCTCCAACGCCTGCTCCAAACGCCGGATGCCCCATTGCTGGGCTTGCCGCACCATGCGGTCACGGCTTTTGAAATGCACGGGCGGGCGCAGCCGGTTGATACCCTGGGCTGGTCCGGCCGGATCGGCACAAGCGGCATGAAGCGCGCGGAAATGGCGAGTGGTGTTGATGCACAACCCCACCGGATCGACGCCCTGCGCCTGAAGACGCGCCAAAACAGGCCCTATTTCACCCGAACGCCCCTCGGCCGTGGCATGCAACAATTCGTCCATGCCCGCCTCGGTCGACGTGGGCGCGACCGCCTGCACATCATCCGGGGTGACGGGCGTTGGGTCGCCCAGCTTGTAAAGCCCCAGCTTTTCAACGGTTTGCCGAAAATCCCCCGGATCAAGGTCGCGTGACAGCCCGGTCAAATCGGCCATCGCCTCGGTTGAAATGTCCGACACCCCGGCGCGTTTAAGGTCGGCGTCGATCTCGTCTCGTGTCGGTGGATCATCATAAATTCCGACCGCATACGCGTTCGGGTGCGTTTCAAAGAGCTGTCGAAGCGCACCGCGTGGTTTCAGATTGCCCGCGGTAACAACAAGCTGTGCATCACCATCCTGCCAATCTTCAAGCGCGGCAGTGATGACGCCAGCTGCCGTATCGGTCGCGTCCTCGACAAAGGCGACGCGGGGGCCGGGGAAGAACCCTTGCGACTTAATCGCATCTGACAGCATCGCAGGATCTTTGCGCAAATCGCCTGCTGCGATCCGGGTCAGGCGCATTTCTTCCTCGCCCTGCGGGCCGATCAGGTTGGCAATCAGCTCTTGCCGTTTGAGTGCGACGCGCATCGCGTCCGTGCCGAAGATCAATACGCCGGTGCGGCTGGGATCGGGCTTGGCAAAATATTTTGTGGCGTCGCGCGTCGCGAGCTTCATGTGCCCCAACCTGCGAATGTCGCGGCGAATCGCGTGACCATCATGTCGGCCAGCGACACCATCAACCGCCGATTTGCGTCCCGTTCGACCGATGCGGTCGACACGGTGGATCCCTCGGTGGAATACGAGGTGAAATTTGACAAGCTGCCGCTTTCCACCACATCGCCCGTTGCCACCGACGTCACGGAAAACTCTACCGCGCCAAGGATTTGCGTGCGCGTGATCTCTTGCCTTGGGGTCACGCCGACATCTTCGGACCGTGTTGTGATGGTATAGCTCAACTCATACGGGGCCGACAGGTTGCGACCCAGCCGTTCTTCCAGGCGCTTCACCAGTTCATAGCTATTGGCGTCAGATGGTGCGGCCACGGTGACGGCACCGCGCAGGCCATCTGCCGACCCGCCCGGCGCATAGACCGGAGAGAACCCGCAGGCCGACAGCGCCGCCACAGCGACCAGTGAGGTCAGAAAAAATCGGCGATCAGACCACGACATTCACGATGCGCCCCGGAACCACGATGACTTTCTTGGGCGACTTGCCATCAAGCGCCCTGACGACAGCATCCTCGGCCAGCGCGCGTTTTTCAACCTCGGCCTTATCCATATCTTTCGGCACGCTGATTTCCGCACGGCGTTTGCCGTTGATTTGGATCGGCAGGGTCACGGTATCCTCGACCATCATGGCGTCATCCGCTTGCGGCCATGGGGCCTGTGCGATCAACCCCACGCCACCCAGCATCGACCAGACCTCTTCTGACAGGTGGGGGGTCATGGGCGACATCAGCTGTGCCATGGTGCGCATGGCCTGCTTTTGCGCCTTGCCGCCCGCTTTCGATTTCGAAATGGTGTTCTGGAAGGCGTAAAGCTTGGCGATCGCAGCATTGAAGCCGAAACTTTCAATGCCCATCGTCACATCGTGAATGGCCTTGTGCATGGCGCGCAAAAGGTCGATGTCGTCGCCTTCCGCATCGTCCATCGCGGCAATCTTCACCGCGGTTGCGTGGACACGGGCCAGGTGCTTGGCGGCGGCTTCCGCACCCGAGGCGGTCCATTCTACGTCGCGTTCGGGCGGCGAATCGCTCAGCACGAACCAACGGGCGGTGTCAGCACCGAAGGACGAGATAATCTGCGCCGGATCGACCACGTTTTTCTTCGACTTTGACATCTTGGCCGAAGGGATGACCTCGACCTCGGTGCCACAAGCGCCAAGGCGCGCGCCGTTCTCGGTCCATTCGATGTCTTCCGGCAGGTGATAGACCGGTCGGTCGTTTTCATCCCGCGTGACATAGATTTCATGCGTGACCATGCCCTGCGTGAACAGCGCGTTGAACGGCTCAATCGCCTTGTCGGGCAGGTGACCGCAGATATTCATCGCGCGGGCGAAGAACCGGGAATAGAGCAGATGCAAGATCGCATGTTCGATCCCGCCGATATACTGGTCGACATTCATCCAATAGCTCGCGTCGTCCATGTCCGTTGGCGTTTCGGCGTTCGGGGACGTAAAGCGCGCAAAATACCATGACGAATCGACGAACGTGTCCATCGTGTCGGTTTCACGTTTCGCGGGCTTGCCGCAGGACGGGCAGGCGCAGTCACGCCATGTCGGGTGGCGGTCCAGCGGGTTGCCGGGCACGTCAAACGTGACGTCTTCGGGCAGTTTGACCGGCAAATTCTCTTTCTTTTCAGGCACAACGCCACAATCTGGGCAATGCACGACGGGAATCGGGCAGCCCCAATAGCGCTGGCGGCTCAGGCCCCAGTCGCGCAGGCGGAATTTCTCGACGCCCGTGCCCCAGCCTGCTTCTTCGGCAAACTTGACGGTGGCGTCGATGGCTTCCTCGCCCGTGGCCTCGTCCGGACCGGCGAAGTGGTTGACCCATTTCACCTTTTCGGTTTTCGGCGGCACGAAGGCGTCGTTTTCGACGGGCTTCGGATCGTCCAGAGACAGGAAGGTGTCCACAACCGGCAGATCGTACTTGCGGCAGAAGTCCAAGTCGCGCTGGTCATGGGCCGGACAGGCGAAAATCGCGCCGGTGCCGTAGTCCATCAGAATGAAGTTGGCGATCCAGACCGGCAGCTCCCATTCTGGGTTCAGCGGGTGTCTGACGCGGATGCCGGTGTCATAGCCCAGCTTCTCGGCGGTCTCGATGGCTTCCTCGGTGGAGCCACCCTTGCGCATTTCGGCCAGTTTGGCGGCAACGTCAGGATTTTCGGCCTCCAGCGCCTTGGAAATCGGGTGGTCGGGCGAGATGCCGACGAACGACGCGCCCATCAGCGTGTCAGGGCGCGTCGTATAGACCTCGATCCCGCCGCCATCGGTGCGTTCAAAGCTGAATTGCAGACCTTGGCTGCGGCCAATCCAGTTGGCCTGCATGGTGCGCACCTTTTCGGGCCAGTTATCCAGACCGTCCAGCGCATCCAGCAGTTCGCCCGAATAATCCGAGATCTTGAAGAACCATTGCGTCAGCTCGCGCCGCTCAACGGGCGCGCCCGAGCGCCAGCCGCAACCGTCAATCACCTGCTCGTTGGCCAGAACCGTCATGTCGACCGGATCCCAGTTCACCGTGGCGTTCTTGCGGTAAACCAGCCCTTTTTCCATGAAGTCGATGAACATGGATTGTTGCTGGCCGTAATATTCCGGGTCGCAGGTGGCAAACTCGCGCGACCAATCAATAGACAAGCCCAAGGGCTTCATCTGGCCCTTCATGGTCTTGATGTTGTCATAGGTCCACGTGCCGGGGTGGCCGCCCTGCGCCATTGCCGCGTTTTCGGCGGGCATCCCGAAGGCATCCCAGCCCATTGGGTGCAACACGCTGAAACCGCAGGATGATTTGTAACGCGAGATCACGTCGCCCATCGTGTAGTTGCGCACGTGACCCATATGGATGCGGCCCGACGGATAGGGGAACATCTCGAGCACATAATATTTCGGCTTCGATTCATCGCGTGTGGCGGTGAAGATTCCGGCCTTGTCCCAGGCTTCCTGCCATTTTGGTTCGATATCGGCGGCTGTGTATCGCGACATGTGGCTTGGTCCTTGATGTAGAAACGCCGGGCAACTGGCCCGGCGCTTGTCTTATTCCTATGGTCGATCCGGGTCTAGAGGTTGCCGTCACGAATGCGTAGCTGACGCGCGCGCGTCAGGATCGCGTCCTCGACCTTGCGCACGGCTTCGGCGCTTGCGGGGCCTGACCGTGTATAGAGTGCAACCGACAATGACCGCGCATCCAGCGCAGGGTCACGCACGTAAACGGTGGCTTTATAAGCGGTTCCGCCCCCGGGTGGGCGGCCGAAGCCAAAGACGATGATGCCCGAGAACGGATCCGCGGCCTGAACCGGCATGAAGCTAAGAACATCCAGTGAAGCATTCCAGATATACCGGTTGACTTCGACCGTGGTGTTCGGGTCGTCCACATTTGTGAACAAATCCCAGATCGTTTCACGCCGCTCTTCTGCTTTTGGCGTGTGCTGGGCGGTATTGCCTTGTTTCTGGCCACCGCCGAATCCCAAGGAACCGCTGCCGCCGCCACAGGCCGACAGCCCCAGCACACCAATCAATGAAATCCCGAATGCGACAGACCTGAAGATGCGCATAAAAAAGCCCCGTTTCCTCAATTTCCTCTTGTTAGTATATAAGGCCATACAGGCGGGCAAGCGTTTTCCCAAAAGCAGCTTTTGCAGGCCAAGACGCTGGAAAAGAGCGGGATTACAGCGATCCCGGAAATGCGGCCTTGGAAACTGTGGCATAGAAGCACCAATTCCGGCCACAATCCGAATTCTGGTTTCGCATTTCTTGCAAACCCCGGCGGAAAGGTAGATTGAACCACCATACTCAATTCGGATTTCCCTGAATTGAGGTGCACTATTGAAACACATGAGGGAAAACGAAATGAAAAAGATTCTTCTCGCATCGTCCGCACTGGTTGCTTCGGCTGGCTTTGCCGCCGCTGAAATCAGCTTCTCGGGCGAAGCCGGTATCGGCTTTAAATACATGGACGTTGCTGTTGGTGACGACTGGACGCTGGACCACTACCTGACCGTGTCTGTTGCTCTGACCGGTGAAACCGATGGCGGCCTGGGCTTCGGCGCAGAAGTTGACATCACGTCGAACGCCGCTGGCGGCGCAGTCGACGGTTCGTCGGCTTACATCGAAGGCGGCTTCGGCAAGTTCTCGGTCGGTGACGTAGGCTCGGCTGTTGACGCAACCCTGGGTCTGTCGGACATCGGTTACGGCGGCATCGGCACCGACAACACTGCTGAAACTCTGGTTGACGCCGGTGACTCGGGCAACATGATGTACAAAGGCACCTTCGGTGACTTCGGGATCGCAATCTCGCACGACTTCAACGGCACCGACAACACCTCGATTGCAGCCACCTATGCAATGGGTGATTTCAACCTTGGTCTGGGTTACGACGATTTTGGCGCAGGCGCAGCGGCTCCTTATGCCAACACAAGCAGCTTCCACGTGAAAGCCGGTGCCGACATCGCCGACTTCTCGGTCAACGCTCTGTACTCGCGCAACGACGATGCTGACGTGACCTCCTACGGTATCCACGCTGCCTACACCATGGGCGCAGTTGTTGTAAGCGGTGCTTACTCGGAAGTTGACATTGCTGGTGTTTCGGCTGACGCATACGGCCTGGGCGTTGCATACGACCTGGGTGGCGGCGCAACCTTCAAAGCCGGTGTTGGCGAAGTTGGTGGCGTGACCAAAGCCGACCTCGGCATCATCATGCTGTTCTAATCCTAACGGATTATTACTTAGGGAAGAGCGGGCCTTGTGCCCGCTCTTTTCTTTTGGGACACCTGTGTTTGTAAGTTCCAACTACAGGGTGCCCCATGCCACTTCTCGACATTCAGGACCGTATTGCCAAAGAAGAGGCCCGCGTTGGCCGCTCGCCCGGTTCAACCAAACTGATCGCTGTTTCCAAGGTTCAACCTTTGGAGCGCGTTGTGGCTGTTCTGGAACAAGGGCATCGCGTCTTTGGTGAAAACAAGGTGCAGGAGGCCGCGGGTAAGTGGCCCGATCTGAAAGAACGTTTTGACAATGTCGAGCTGCACCTGATTGGCCCGCTTCAATCCAACAAGACCCGTCAGGCGATGGCATTGTTCGATGTGATCCACTCGGTCGACCGGATCAAACTGGCCCGCGCTATCGCCCGTATTGCCGAAGAAGAAGGCCATTGTCCGCAATTGTTCATTCAGGTGAACACGGGTGAGGAGCCGCAGAAAGCGGGCATTCTGCCCCGCGATCTGGATGGTTTTGTCAGCGAATGTCGTGATCTGGGTCTGCCAGTTATCGGCCTGATGTGCATACCGCCTGTGGAAGAAGAGCCAACCCTGCATTTCGCCCTTTTGGCAAAGATGGCCAAACGTAATGGGTTAGAGAAATTGTCGATGGGTATGAGCAGTGATTTCGAGCGCGCGATCGCGCAAGGTGCGACTCATGTGCGCGTCGGATCTGCGATTTTTGGTGAACGGGACTACGGTTAGGGGCGTTGCCCCTCGCGGCATAGCCGCTCACCCCAGGATATTTCAGACAAGAAAAAGCCTAGCGGACGATAATGCGGCTGTGGGCTGTCCAATGGGACAGGACCCAACGCAGGTCATCAGGGGCAAAGGCCAGACAACCGGCGGTCGGGTGCCGCGGTTTACGCCATTGGTGAATGAAGATCGCCGATCCTTTGCCCGGTTGAGCGTTGGGCCAGTTCCAATCGCTGATCAACACCACGTCATAAAGCCGAGCGGTCATGCGCAGTCTTTCGTGGCTGAACGGATAGTCGTGGGCGGTGACGCCGTGGTTATAGGCTGGGTCAATCGGGTCATCGGACCAGATGTCGCGCAAACCAATCGGATGCAGGGTAAGATTTGTTTCGGGATGAGCGATCCTGTCGGCACGGTAGAAACCGCCAACGATCCGCCACACCCCACGCGGGGTTGCCATGTCACCTTCGCGTTTGTTGTCTGTCATGCCTCCACGTCCAATGGAAACCGGAAGGCGTCGGCCCATGAAGCGCGCACCCCAGCGGGTGACGACCATGTCTGCCTGTCGCGGGATCACAGAAGATGCCCGGATTTGCTGGCTTTGGTGGCGAGATAGGCCTGGTTGTGCGCGCCTTTCCCAGCCTTCAACGGCACCCGTTCCGCGACTTGAATGCCCACCTCATCCATCATTGCGACTTTGCGCGGGTTGTTGGTCATCAGGCGGACCGATGAAAACCCCAATGATTTCAGGATCATCGCACCGATGCGGAAATCGCGCTCGTCGTCTTCGAAGCCCAGGCGATGGTTGGCTTCCACCGTGTCAAATCCCTGATCCTGCAAGGAATAAGCGCGCATCTTGTTGGCCAGCCCGATGCCGCGCCCTTCCTGATTCAGATAGAGCAACACGCCGTGTCCTTCTTGCCCAATCCGCGCCAACGCTGTGTGAAGTTGCGGACCGCAGTCGCATTTCAGACTGCCCAGAACATCGCCTGTGAAGCAGGCCGAATGGAGCCGCGCGAGCACCGGCATATCTCGTGGTGGGCGCCCGATCTCCACTGCGTAGTGTTCCTCGCTGCCATCATCCGGGCGGAATATGTGAAGGCGACCGGCCTCGCTGACGGACAGAGGCAGGCGGGCATGGATAACAGGCGCAAGGGACAGGGTATCGACCATTTCCTGATTCAGCGGGACGACGGTCAGGTTCTCGACAGAAGCGATTTCCGGTGTGTTAGAGATGTCAATCACGAGCGTTGCAGGCAACAGGCGCGCGGATTTGCACAAGGCGATGGATTGCGCCTCAAGGCCTTCGTCACCGCTGCGAAGCGTGTGAAACGGTCCCTTCATCGGGTGGGCCAGATCATCAGCAGGGTCGGCGACCGAGGCGATCCAATCGGTGCCGGCATCGCGGGGCAGCTTGATCCGGGCCACGCGGTCGGAATAAGCGCGCGCCTTCAACGTCTCGGCACGCCGGGGGGTGATGGCCACAACAGGGTCGCCCACGGCGCGTATTTCGTTCAGCCGCCCCGATGACAGTGTTTCAGCCGCCGCAACCAGCACAGCGCGACCATCATGCGTCAAGACCACAGGTACCCCCATGCGCAGATCAGCACGGGCGCGGGCCAGAAGTTCGGTCGGATTGGGGGCAAGCGTCATTGGCATCCTTTCTCGTCCCATACCTAGGACGAACTGTCACGATATGAAACATTTACCGGTGAAATGACACGAGGCCGTGAGCCGTCTGTTGCAATTCTTGCCAATCGCGTGAGGGGGCAACATCTGTGTTATCAGCAAGACAGAGGAGGGCGACATGTCCACGCTGAAAAAGATACTGCTGGTTGATGATGACGAGGATCTGCGCGACGCGCTGGCCGAGCAACTTCTGATGACCGAGGATTTCGATGTATTCGAAGCTGGCAACGGGGCCGAGGCACTGACCAAGTCGAAAGAGGCGATCTATGACCTTGTGATCCTTGACGTGGGCCTGCCCGACACCGACGGGCGCGAGCTGTGCCGCGTGATGCGCAAGCAGGGCGTAAAATGCCCGATCCTGATGCTGACCGGTCACGACACCGATGCCGACACCATTCTGGGTCTGGATGCCGGCGCCAATGACTATGTGTCGAAACCCTTCAAGTTCCCGGTGCTTCTGGCCCGGATCCGCGCCCAGCTGCGTCAGCATGAACAAAGCGAAGACGCGGTGTTCCAGCTTGGGCCGTATACGTTCAAGCCGTCGATGAAGATGCTGATCACCGAGGATGACCGCAAGGTCCGCCTGACCGAGAAAGAGACGAATATTCTGAAGTTCCTCTATCGCTCGAACGACGGTGTGGTGGCGCGCGACGTGCTGCTGCACGAGGTCTGGGGCTATAACGCCGGGGTCACAACCCACACGTTAGAGACACATATCTATCGACTGCGCCAGAAGATCGAACCCGATCCGTCCAACGCACGACTTCTGGTGACGGAAAGCGGCGGGTATCGGTTGAACGCTTAAGGTTTTCCCTGGTGTCCGGGGCGTGCGATTTGCGGGATGCCGCGATTTGCACAGGGGCACATTCCTCCCTGATGGACTGGCCGGGTCGCAAGACCCGGCTTTTTTGGTACTAGCATATCTCATAGATTTGTGGCCCCTATTGACCAATCCGCAATTTCCCGATCCAGTGCTTGCCACCGCTCCTCAAGTGAGCTGATCTCATCTGTTGGTATCATAGGCTGATCAAGACCCTCGAATTGATTACCAATATAGGTGGCCAATCCGGCGCCTCCTTCGTTTGCAAACCAAAGCCCCACAAATCCAGTAACTTCTTTTATTTGTTTCAAGGTCTCACGCGCTTCAACAAGGTTGAAGTCCTCAAGCGTCTTGCCGATACGGCTTTCTCTGTTGCCAGCATGGGCGATATGGCTGCTGGTATACTCCGAAATTCTATCAAGCTTTGAAAGCCGACTTTCGATTCTATCGAAAATATCCGAGTCAATTCGGTCTTCGGGAGTGCGGGCATTCTGCGATACTCCACTTAGAGCATCGAAGTAATTGTGCGCCGCTTGGCTTTTTGTGATTTCATTCGATCCCCAAACAGGTCCACCTTTAGCTCTCATTTCCGATAGGTGTTGTTGCTCAAGTGGCCTGATATCGTACTGTGCATTGTGCACACTCTCAACATAAACTTTTCGATTAAGCCATGTCTGGCAACACTTTACGTCTTTTACTACCGAACGAATTGAATACACGCCTTTGGGACCTGCCAGCGAAGATTTATCCAACAAACGTCGAGTTCCCAGTAAGAGGTTCGACCAATATCCTTCCGCTATCAAATCAAAGAACATTTGATTAAGAGCTGGCTCACGCCCCTCTTCTGCAACCGCGCGACGCACGATCTCAGCCGACGTTTGGAAAGCTGCGAAATTCCATAACAGGTCTTGAACCGTTCTGTGAATTCCGGTCTCGTGGTCAGTAAATGCAATCTGCCACGTCTTAATTCGTTCGAGTTGTTCGGTTCGGGATATCACGAGAGCATCCAACCCTGTATGATTTGCAATTGGATTTGTTGCATAATTTATCTTTAGCTATTCCAGTGAAGGGTTGTAGAACGCGCCTCTCGCGCCTCCTGTATACAAGAACCCCTAGTCGGAACAGTTTTGCTCAAACATTAAACAACGTCCCCACCCCATAGGCCAGGCCTGCCGCCGCCCCGCCGATCAGCAGGGTTTCAACCGCCGACCGCCACCATGGGCTGAGGGACCAGTGGCTTTTCAGGGCGCCGATGGAAAAGAAGCTGGCCATGGTCATCCAGGCGGAAATGGTGAAGGCGTTATCGAGTTTCAGGATAAAAGGCAGCAGGGGGACCATGCCCGCGATAAGGAAGGCCAGAAAGGTCGTAGTGGCCGATCGCAGTGGGTTAGGGTCTATTCCGCCCAATCCGTATTCGCCTTCCATCATCATCGCAATCCAGTTTTCCTTGTCCTTGGTGATCGCATCTGTGGCCTCGTCCAGAATGCGGTCGGACAAGCCTTTCTGAGACAGGATTTCCCGAACCTCGCGCCATTCCCCTTCGGGATAGCGTTCGATATGGCGTTCTTCGATCTTGCGGATGCGCTGGAAATTGTCCTGTTCCGCCTTGGTGCCGGAATAGGCGGCGGCGGCCATGGAGAACCCGTCGGCCAGCACGTTTGCCAGCCCAAGGATGACGACGATGAAAGGCGACAACCCGGCCCCCGCCACACCCGCCACGATGGCAAAGGTGGTGACGGAACCGTCGATGGCCCCATAGACCGCATCGCGCAACACGCCTTTGCCCGGCGGGGCGCCAATGCGGGCGGCAATCTCTTGCTGGCTGTGACCGTGATCGGACATGGCTGGCCTCCTTAGGGGTTAGCTTGCGATGGGACGGATCCGGCTGCCTTAAGGCAGATCAAGGCGAGATCGGGTCTGTTTTCACCCTTCTGGCCGGACAGCCTCGTCCCCCAGCAGGTATCGCGGGCCGGTGCCCTTGTTGCTGGCCACGTCATCGGGGTTGTAAAGCGCACAGCGGTCAAGCGACAGGCAACCGCAGCCGATGCAGCCGTCCAGCTTGTCGCGCAGGCGGGTCAGTGCCTCGATCTGTTCGTCAAGCTCGGCGCGGAAGTCTTGCGAAATTAAGCGCCAGTCTTTGGCCGTTGGGGTGCGGTTCTGGGGCAGACGCCCCAGCACCTCGCGGATGCGATCCAGCGTGAAGCCGAATTTCTGCGCGATCATCACGAAGCTGAGCCTGCGGATGTCCGAGCGTAGAAACCGCCGTTGCCCGCCCGCGTTGCGCTCGGGCGCGACCAGACCTTGGGTCTCGTAGTACCGGATCGCAGATACGGCCAGCCCGGTGCGGTTGGCCAGTGTGCCGATGGAAATTTCGTTTCTGCGCTGCATGTGCAATCTCCGAAAAAAAGCTTGAGCTAAAGTTAGCTTTAGGAATTATCAACCGAGTCGCAACGAAGATCAAGGAGGCCAAAATGGCAAATCTGGAACATGTGAATGTGACCGTAAGCGACCCGAAAGCAACCGCTGCATGGCTGGGGGCTGTGTTTGGATGGACGACCCGTTGGGAAGGCGATGCGATGTCGGGCGGCTATACCGCTCACGTAGGTGATAAGGACAGCTATGTGGCTCTATACACGCCCAACATGGCGATAAGTGACCCACAGCATTCCTATACCACGCGGGCAGGGCTCAACCATGTTGGGGTCGTTGTGGACGATATTGACGCGGTCGAGGCGCGCGCGAAGGCCGCTGGTTTCAAGCCGCACAACCACGGAAACTATGAACCGGGGCGGCGGTTCTATTTCGACGACCATGATGGTGTTGAATGGGAAGTTGTGTCCTACGACTAAGGAATTGGGGCGAGGTCAAACTCGCCCCTGTTCACTTTTTGATCCATCCTTTATGGTCACGCCAAACGCGCGTTACCGGAGGATAGAATGAGCTTCACCCTTGCCACATGGAACATCAACTCGGTCCGTTTGCGCGAACCGATTGTGCAGAAATTGCTGGCCGATGAAGCGCCGGATGTGCTGTGCCTTCAGGAATGCAAAAGCCCGGTTGATAAGATCCCGATGGAAGGCTTTGCCGCCCTCGGATACACCCATATGGTGGCACGTGGGCAGAAAGGCTATAACGGCGTCGCCATCCTGTCGCGGCTGCCGATGAAAGAGGTGGTCAGCTTCGATTTCGCCGGCCTGGATCATGCCCGCCATATCGCGGGGCAGTTGGACAACGGCGTCACGATCCACAACTTCTATGTTCCTGCGGGTGGCGACGTGCCGGACCGCGAGGTGAACGAGAAATTTGGCCAGAAGCTCGATTACCTCACCGATATGCGCGACCATTTCGGACGCGAGAAGCCGCAGAAGTCGATCCTTGTGGGCGATTTGAACATCGCCCCGCGCGAAGATGATGTCTGGTCGCATAAACAACTTCTGAAAGTTGTCAGCCACACCCCGGTTGAGGTTGAAGCCTTGGCGCAGGTGCAGGATGCCGCAAACTGGGTCGACATCACGCGGCAGGATATCCCCGAGGGGCAGCTTTACAGCTGGTGGTCCTATCGTGCGAAGGATTGGAGCGCCGCCGACAAAGGACGCCGGCTGGATCATGTCTGGGCCACGCCTGACATCTCAAACGCGGGTCATGGCTCGCGTGTGATGCGCGAAGCCCGCGGCTGGGAAAAGCCGTCGGATCACGCGCCGGTCTTTGCGACTTTCGACCTTTAAAACCGGTGGGGCAGGGGGCATATAAGCCTCAAGGAATTTGAAGGAGCTTGAGCAATGGAACTCGAACTGGGCGGCGCACCGGCTGCAGCTGATCTGATCAAGGATGTTGGCGAAGCAACCTTCATGCAGGATGTGGTCGAAGCTTCGCAGGACGTGCCTGTCATCGTCGACTTCTGGGCGCCGTGGTGCGGCCCCTGCAAGACGCTTGGCCCCGCATTGGAAGCCGTCGTGACCGAGGCGGGCGGCAAAGTGCGTATGGCCAAGGTGAATGTGGACGAGAACCAGATGATTGCCGGACAGATGCGCGTGCAATCAATCCCGACCGTCTATGCTTTCTTTCAGGGCCAGCCTGTGGACGGGTTCCAGGGTGCAGTGCCGCCCAGCGAGATCAAGGAATTCGTCAACCGCGTCGCGGCCCTTGGCGGTGATGGTGGTCTGGCAGATGCGATTGCCGCTGCGGACGAAATGCTGGAAGCAGGCGAGGTTCAGGACGCCGCCCAGACCTATGCCGCGATCCTTGAAGAAGACCCGAACGCGGCCGCGGCCTATGCCGGTCTGGCCCGCACGCATCTGGCCGTTGGCAATGCCGATGATGCCGAGGCGACCCTGAATGGCGCCCCCGCCGAGATCTCGGAAGCACCGGAAATCGAGGCTGTGCGTGCCCAGATCGAACTTGCGCGTCAGGCTGAAAGCGCCGGTCCTTTGGCCGAGCTGCGTGCCGCGGTTGACGCCAATCCCGACGATCACCAGTCGCGGTTTGATCTGGCAGTTGCGATGAACGCAGGTGGTGATGTGCAAGGTGCGGTGGACGAGCTTTTGGAGCTTTTCCGCAGGGATAGAGACTGGAATGACGCCGCCGCCAAGCAGCAGCTCTTTACCATTTTCGATGCATTGGACGCCAAGGATCCGGTCGCTTTGACGGGTCGTCGCAAGCTGTCGTCGATGATCTTTGTGTGATCGGGCAAGGCGCGCTACAGTGATCCTATGATCTCTGCCGCTGACCTGCCAGATTTTCTGCCGCTTTTCCCGTTGCCGGGTGCGCTGCTGTTGCCGCGCGGGCGGCTGCCCTTGCATGTGTTCGAACCGCGTTACCTTGCGATGTTCGATGATGCGCTCAAGACACCCGAGCGGTTGATCGGGATGATTCAGCCCATGGGCGACAGTGATCAGGATCCGGCCCGGTTGCACGCCATCGGGTGTGCCGGGCGTATCACCTCGTTCACGGAAACCGAGGACGGGCGCTATATGATCACACTGACCGGCATTTCGCGCTTTCGACTTGGCGCGATGCAAGAGGGGTTCACACCCTACCTACGCACCGAGGCGGATTGGCGCGGTTTTGATCGCGACCTGGGTCAACCCGAGCATGATCCCGGTTTGGATCGGGATGCGTTTTTCAAGCTACTTGAGCGCTATTTCGAGCTGGAAGAGTTGCAGACCGATTGGGACAGCCTGCAAACCGCCGAGGACGAGTTGATGATCAACGCCTTGTCGATGTTGTGTCCGTTTGATCCCGAAGATAAGCAGGCATTGCTTGAGGCACCGTCCCTGAGCACCCGCCGCGAGACATTGGTCACGCTGATGGAATTTACCCTGCGCAAAGGCGTGGGTGAGGAGAAAGTGCAATGACCGAGGCACCTGCACCAGAATTTGACCGCCGCATGATCGAGGCGTTGGTCTGTCCCGTTACCCAGACGGTGTTGAGCTATGACGCCGAGAAACAAGAGCTTGTATCGAAAGCGGCGCGTCTGGCGTTTCCGATCCGGGGTGGTATTCCGGTGATGTTGGTCGACGAGGCCCGCAACATCGAAGACTGAAGCCTTAGATCTGACGTCCCTGCAATAAACGCGGCAGATCTCCGGTCAGGCCCGTGGCTTCGCGAATGAACCCACGGCGCAGGCCCGGCATCGCATTCACAACGCCCAACCCCAGATCGCGCACCGTTCGAAGGATGGGGTTATCGTTTGAAAACAGACGGTTGGTGGCTTCCGTCGCAGCAACCATCTGGGCCACATCAAAGCGGCGCCATTGTTGATAGCGTTCCAGTACATCCAATCGCCCGATGTCTTCACCGCGACGGCGGGCATGGGTCAGCACCTCGGCCAGTGCGGCCACATCCTTCAGCCCGGCGTTCAGCCCTTGCCCTGCAATCGGGTGCAGCCCGTGGGCCGCATCGCCGACCAGTGCCAGACGGTCTGCAAAAAAGGCATTCGCAACCGTCAGGTTCAGGGGATAGGTAAACCGCTTGCCCGCAAGGCTGATCTGACCAAGGAACGACCCGAAACGCGGGCGCAGTTCTTCCAGATATCCTTCGTCATCCAGCGCATGAATGCGGGCGGCCTCCGCATGGGTTTCTGTCCAGACGATCGAACTTTGATTGCCGGGCAGCGGTAATATGGCCAGTGGGCCCGAGGGCATGAAGAACTGATGTGCCGCCCCGTTATGTGGCAACGCGTGATCAATTGCGCAAACCAGCGATGTTTGTCCGTAGTCATGCCCAAAGCGTCCAATACCCGCGCGCTCTGCGGTGCCGGATTTGCGTCCATCGCACCCCACAACGACCCGGCCCGTCAAACGCTTGCCGGACGCAAGTTCCAAAACCACCGAAGCCGGTCCGACCGTTTGGTCAACCACCGTGTCCTGATCCAACAGGGTCACTTTCGGATGCGCCTCGACCGCGTCCAGAAGGGCGCGGGACAGATACCGGTCTTCGACCATGTAGCCCATCGGGCCTTCATCTATTTCGGCGTGATCGAACTCCAGCACGAACGGGCCAGGGCCTTCGCCGGGGCGCCCGTCCGAGATGCGGATATCCAGAAGCGGTTGGGCGTTGGGCGCAACCGCAGGCCAGACACCGATGGCAGATAAAAGCCGTTGTGACGCCAGCGCGAGTGCATATCCACGCCCGTCAAAATCATCACCACCACGCGCACCCCTGGGCAACGCGTCGACAATGGTGACGGTAAAGCCGGTATCGGCCAATGCAAGCGCCAGGGCCGGGCCGTTCAACCCGCCACCAACGATCAGAATATCGGCATCAAATTCCATATCGCCTTTCTGAACCCGTTGACGGGGATTGTCCATGTGCTCAACCGCCGCTACCGTCACCATTGTGCGGGACTGGAGGGTCTGATGAGCGAACAGTGGTTGACCATGAGCATGGGCGATCTGGGGCGGGGGATTGGTGCCGGTGACATAGACCCTGTCGCCCTGACCGAAACCTATTTGGGTGCGATCAAGGCGCATAAGTTTCAGGATCGCATCTATGCCCGGCTGACCGAGTCCCGTGCGTTAAGCGAAGCGACGGCCGCGTCAAAGCGGGCCGCAACCGGGCATCGTCTGGGGCTGCTTGACGGTGTTCCGATCAGTTGGAAAGACCTTTTTGATACGGCTGGCGTCGCGACCGAAGCGGGCTCGGCGCTGCTGAAAGACCGGGTGCCGGATCGCGATGCCGAGGTTTTGCGAAATGCCACAGCGCAGGGGCTTGTTTGTCTTGGCAAAACGCACATGAGCGAACTTGCCTTCTCGGGCCTTGGATTGAACCCTGTGACGGCGACCAGCCCGTGCCTGAACGACTATGATGCGGTGTCCGGCGGGTCCAGTTCGGGCGCGGCGACGTCGGTGGCCTTCGGTCTGGCGGCTGGGGCGGTCGGGTCCGACACGGGCGGTTCGGTGCGTATTCCGGCAGCCTGGAATGACCTTGTTGGGTTGAAAACCACCGCTGGCCGCGTGTCATCCAAGGGGGTTGTGCCCTTGGCGGCAAAGTTCGACACGGTTGGACCACTGTGCCGCACGGTGGAAGACGCCGCCCTGATGCTGGCCGTGCTTGAGGGGCAAAGCGCCGCGGACTTGCGAGGTGCCAGCCTGAAAGGCATTCGTCTGTTGGTTCTGGAAAACGGTCTGGAAGGCGCGCGTGGTGAACCATCTGCCGGGTTTGAAAGCGCCATTGGACGCCTGATGGACGGAGGGGCCGTGGTCCGTCGCGCCCATTCCGCCATTGTGGACGAGGCGTTGGCCATGTCCGGCGTGTTGTTCACGACCGAAGCTTACGCCACATGGCAAGACGAGATCGAAGCGCGCCCTGACCTGATGTTTACCGAAGTGCTTGAGCGGTTCCGCGCGGGTGCCCAGTTCTCTGGCGTCGAATATGTTCGGGCCTGGCAGCGATTGGATCAGATCCGCGAAGAGTATCACGCCGCGATTGCCGGTTATGACGCCGTGGTAATGCCAACGTCGCCCATTATGCCGCCGATTGTTGAGCGTTTGCTGGCGGATCATGACTACTATGTCGAAGAAAACCTGTGGGCACTGCGCAACACCCGCATCGGCAATCTGATGGGGTCGTGTGGCCTGAGCCTGCCGACAGGCCTGCCGTCCACCGGGATCATGCTGCTGGGCGCGCCGATGGCCGAGGCACGATTGTTGCGCCTTGGGGCGGCTGCCGAGGCCGTGTTGGCCTAAAAGCCACAGCCGCATGTCACAACCAACGAAAATCGCGGCGTTTTTCTGGACCCGCTGCGGATTGCGGGCTATCCTTGGATCAAACGGGGCGAAATGATCCCGAAATCTGAGGCAGTATAGTGACGTTCCAATGACGTTTCCCGAGCGGTATTCCAGCTTGCCCGAATATGCATTTCCGCGCCTGCGGAGCCTTCTTGACGCCCATAAACCGGGCGGCGAGGTCATGCATATGACCATTGGCGAGCCGAAGCACCCATTCCCGGAATGGGTGCCGCAGGTTATTGCCGAACACGCGGAAGGGTTTGGGAATTACCCGCCCAATGACGGTTCACCGGAATTATTGGCGGCGATCACGGATTGGCTGTCGCGCCGCTATGGCGTGCAGATGGATCCAGCCACGCAGGTCATGGCGCTGAATGGCACCCGCGAAGGGCTGTTCAACGCGCTGCTGGCCCTGTGCCCGGAGCAGACATCGCGTGGCGAGCGGCCGGTCGTGCTGATCCCGAACCCGTTTTACCAAGTCTATGCCGTGGCTGCGATGACAGTTGGGGCCGAGCCGGTTTTCCTTCCGACAACCGCCGAAACAGGCTTCCTGCCGGATTATTCAACGCTGACGCCCGATATTCTGAACCGGACCGAAGTTGCGTATATCTGTTCGCCGACCAACCCGCAGGGGGCAGTGGCGGATCGCGATTATTGGGCGAACCTGATCGCATTGGCCGAGAAATACGATTTCCAGATCTTCGCCGACGAATGTTATTCCGAGATTTATCGCGACACGCCGCCCCCCGGTGCGCTTGAGGTCGCCCGCGAAGGCGGTGCCCACCCGGAACGCGTGGTCGTGTTTCATTCGCTGTCGAAACGATCGAACCTGCCGGGTTTGCGGTCGGGCTTTGTCGCGGGCGGGCCGGAAAGCCTGCACCGCGTGCGCCAGCTGCGTGCCTTTGCGGGGGCGCCTTTGCCGCTGCCGCTGCAACGCGTGGCCGAGCGGGCCTGGGCGGACGAGGCGCATGCGGCCGAAAACCGCGCGCTGTATCAGGAAAAATACGCATTGGCAGATGATATTTTCGCAGGCATCGACGGCTATCAGGGGCCAGCGGCGGGGTTCTTCCTGTGGCTGCCTGTCGATGATGGAGAAGTCGCGGCAATGAAACTGTGGACCGAGACCGGCGTGCGGGTGCTGCCCGGCGCGTATCTGTCGCGGGACGTGAACAATCAAAACCCCGGCAAGGGGTATATCCGGGTCGCCATGGTGGCCCCAAAACAAGAAATGCAGCGCGGGTTGGAACAGATCCGCGACTGTCTCTTTAAGTAAGGACGTGGTGGTATGGCGTATCAGGCAAAACAACGGGATCCCATCTTTGACAGCAACACACAGGCTGTCCTGGAGCGACGCGGGAAAGAGCTTCTGGGGCTGGGGCTGATTGCCCTTGGCGTCGTTGTGGCGCTGATCCTTGGCAGCTATTCGCCCGAAGACCCCGGTTGGATGTCGGCCACCGATACGCCCGCCCAGAACGCGCTGGGCCGAATTGGGGCCTTCATCGCCTCGCCGCTCGCGGTGATTTCCGGGCTGGGGGCGTGGTCTCTGTCGCTGATCCTTGCCGTGTGGGGGCTGCGCCTGACCTTTCATATCGGACAGGATCGCGTTTTTGGACGGATGATATTTGCCCCAATCGCCGTGGCGCTGTGCTCCATCTATGCCTCCACGCTGGTGCCGAGTGCAGGCTGGACCCACTCGTTCGGGCTGGGCGGTCTGTTTGGTGACACCGTGTTGGGGGCTTTGCTGGCGGGACTGCCGGTGGGTGCCGGGCTGGGCCTGAAAGTGATGTCCGTCGTGTCGGCCATCGCGGCCTTGCTTGCGGTGTTGTTCGTGGCCGGTGTCGACCGGTTCGAAATGCAGCGCTTTGGCCATTTCCTGATGGTCGGCATCGTGATGAGCTATGCCGGTGCTGTATCGCTTCTGGGCAAGGGCGCGAAAGGTGCCGCGCAAGGCGCAGCGGCGACAGCCCGCCAGATGCAGGCACGACAAGCCGCCCGTAAAGAAGAACGCCTTGCCGAAGCGCGGGCCGATGACGTCTATGACGAAGAATTCGCCGCGCCGCCGCCCCTTCGCGCCGCCCGCGTGATGCGACCCGAGCCGTCGTTGCATGGTTCCCCCGATCATCAGGACGTTGTGATCGAAGACGCGGCGCCTGCCCCGGCCAAGCCCGGCCTGTTGAATGCGCTGTTCCGCCGCAACGCGGAGCCCGAACCGGAACTGGTTGAACACCCCACCTTCGACGGCGACATTCCAGAGGGTTTGGGGGGCGAGGACCGCATCCGCGCCAAGATCGCATCGGCCCTGAAAAACCGGGCGCATCAGCCATCTTTGGGCGATCCCACACGGGCGGAACCTCCGCTGGCGCGTGCTGTTGCCCGCCACCGTCGCAGCCCTGATCCCATGATCCTGAATACGGCGCCACCGGTGGACCCTTCGCTGGTTCAGGCCGAGGTTGAAATGGTGGCCGCGCCTGAATTGGTTGAAGACGACGATATGGTTGTCGAAGACCTGATGGCACCTGATGCCACCCCGGTCGAGCCGCGCGTTTATACACCGGCACATGCCGGGCTTTCGCAGCCTGCCAAGAAGGTTGTGCAGCATCCAGCGCCGAAACCCGTGCGGCCGTCGGCCCGCGCACAGGCCGAGGCGCAGCCGTCCCTAAGCTTCGAAGAAACACATCCGGGTTACGAGCTTCCACCTTTGAACCTGTTGACGAACCCGAACACGATCGAGCGTCATCACCTGTCAGACGAAGCGCTGGAAGAGAATGCGCGGATGCTGGAAACGGTGTTGGATGACTATGGCGTCAAGGGCGAGATCGTATCGGTGCGCCCCGGCCCTGTTGTCACGATGTACGAGTTGGAACCGGCACCGGGTCTGAAGGCCAGCCGCGTGATTGGCCTGGCCGATGACATCGCGCGTTCAATGGCGGCGCTTTCGGCGCGTGTGTCCACAGTGCCGGGTCGGTCGGTGATCGGGATCGAACTGCCGAATGAAAAGCGTGAAATGGTGTCGTTCCGCGAAATCCTGTCGACCCGTGATTTCGGCGATGGCAATCATGGTCTGCCGCTGGCGCTGGGCAAAGATATCGGCGGTGATCCCATCGTCGCGAACCTTGCCAAGATGCCTCACCTCTTGATCGCGGGGACCACCGGGTCGGGTAAATCGGTTGCGATCAACACGATGATCCTGTCGCTTCTGTATCGCCTGACCCCGGAAGAATGTCGGATGATCATGATTGATCCGAAGATGCTGGAACTCAGCGTTTATGACGGCATCCCGCATCTTCTGTCCCCCGTTGTGACCGATCCGAAGAAGGCCGTTGTTGCCCTGAAATGGGTCGTGGGCGAGATGGAGGATCGTTACCGCAAGATGTCCAAGATGGGCGTGCGGAACATCGAGGGTTACAACGGTCGTGTGGCGGACACGCTGGCCAAAGGCGAGATGTTTGAACGCACGGTGCAGACCGGGTTTGACGATGACACCGGCGAGCCGATCTTCGAGACCGAGGAATTTGCCCCCGAAAAACTGCCCTATATCGTGGTGGTCGTGGACGAGATGGCCGACCTGATGATGGTGGCTGGCAAGGAGATCGAGGCTTGCATTCAACGTCTGGCACAGATGGCGCGGGCGTCGGGCATTCACCTGATCATGGCCACGCAGCGCCCGTCGGTTGATGTGATCACCGGCACGATCAAGGCGAACTTCCCGACCCGTATCAGTTTCCAGGTGACATCGAAAATCGACAGCCGCACCATTTTGGGTGAACAGGGGGCCGAGCAGCTTCTGGGCATGGGCGACATGCTTTATATGGCGGGCGGGTCTAAGATCACCCGCGTGCACGGCCCGTTCGTGTCGGACGAAGAGGTCGAGGAGATCGTCACCTATCTGAAAGGATTTGGTGCCCCGGAATATGTGGGTGGCGTGGTCGAAGGCCCGGCGGATGACAAAGCGGACAATATCGACGCCGTGCTGGGCCTGAACACAGGCGGCAACACAACGGGCGAGGATGCGCAATACGATCAGGCTGTGGCGATCGTGATCAAGGATCGCAAATGCTCGACCTCGTATATCCAGCGTAAGCTGGGTATCGGCTATAACAAGGCCGCGCGCCTGGTCGAACAGATGGAAGACGAAGGGCTTGTGTCCGCGTCCAACCATGTGGGCAAGCGCGAGATCCTGATCCCCGAACAATAAGACCCGGCGCATCCGCACGGGCGGGTGCGCGTTCATTTCTACAACAAGAATGAGACCTGAAAATGATTCAACGACGCCATACGACCGACCGGATGAGCCAGAGCGTGACCCACAAAGGGGTTGTCTATCTGGCGGGCCAAGTGGGTAATGCAGGGGACAGCGTTGCTGACCAGACGCGCGAATGCCTTGCCCGCGTTGAAAACTTGCTGAACGAGGCCGGGTCATCAACCAAACACATGCTTCAGGCGGTGATATGGCTGGCGGACATGAGCGATTTCGCCGCGATGAACGAGGTATGGGATGCGTGGGTGCCCAAAGGGCATGCACCCGCGCGCGCAACCGGGTCAGCTGATCTGGCCACGCCGGATTACAAGGTCGAGATCATCGTGACCGCCGCCGTCGCCGGATAACACCTTGAATTGAGCGGCGTGTTATCGCCTATCATCTTCTGATTGGACTTAATCTTCCCATATGTAACGGGATAGAGTGCGCCCGAGCAGTAAAGGTAGGATGAATGACCCCTTTTCGAATGACGATTGCCGCCGTGGCATTGACCCTGAGCGCGTTGCCTGCGATGGCCGAAAAGCTGTCGCTGAACGCGATCTCGCAATATCTGAACGGGCTGGATACCGCCAAGGCCGCGTTCACACAGATCAATGATGACGGGACGATTTCGACCGGGACGATTTACCTGAAACGTCCGGGGCGGGCGCGGTTCGAATACAACCCGCCGACGGATGCGCTGGTCGTGGCGGGCGGGTCGCAGGTGGCGATCTTTGATGGCAAATCCAATGCCGGGCCGCAGCAATACCCGTTGAAGCGTACACCGCTGAACCTGATCCTTGAGCGCAATGTGAATCTGAGCCGGGCACAGATGGTCAAGGGTCATGGCTATGACGGCACCGCGACCACGGTGCTGGCCCAAGACCCGCAGAACCCCGAAATTGGCACGATCGAACTGAAGTTCACCGCCAACCCGACCGAGCTGCGCCAATGGATTATCACCGACAATGCCGGGTCAAAAACCACGGTCATTCTGGGCGAGATGACAAAAGGCGCGCCGCTGCGAAGCTCGCTGTTTTCCATTACGGCAGCGATCAAGCAGCGGTCACGCTAAGGCTGGCTCAGCGCCGGCAGCTGGCCAGTTGGTGCTGATACAGGATGGCGCGGGCCTGCACCTCGGACGCGATCCGAAGCAGCCAGGACTTCGAGTTGTGGCTGCCGCGCAGATAACCTGATCGCCCTTCGTGGTAGGCCAGATACTGGTTGCGCGCGTCGGTCAGGGGGATCCCCGTCTTGGCGCGCGTCTCGTTCATATACCAGCCCATGAAATCCGTAGCGTCCTTGATGTCGGTGCGCCGTGCGCTGCGTCCACCTTCGTCGCGCTGGTATTCTTTCCACGTTGCGTCCAGAACCTGCGCATAGCCATAGGCCGAGCTTTGCCGCCCCATGGGCAGCACGCCAAGTGCATATTTCATCGGTGTACGGGCATCCCGTATAAACTTCGATTCCTGATAAATCATCGCCATCTGAACCGGCACCGGCACTTTCCATTTCCGTTCGGTGCGTTTCATGGCCTTATGGATTTTCGGGCGCTGTTTGATAATGCTGCAGGCATTGTCCAAGTTTCGCGGCGCCTTGGAGTCACCCCCACAAGACGCCAGAAAAACCAGTATCAATGCCGCGCGAAGAAGTCTGCTCATCTGCCTCTCGCAATCTTATGTTTTTTTATGACTATAGCCGAAACTATCGGGGCTGGGAATTCCAAGATTGCCTTATTTTCACGATCAGCAGCGACCCGCGCAGGGCAGGCGGAGCTGTTTGCTGGCGTGGAGACTACACAATTTGTTTCGTAAAAAACGGCCCCACTTCCATGGACAAACACCCCCCGGAGACGTTAATTAAAAGGTTAGGAGCTTTACGAAATGTTAAAGACGCGCGCCAAATATTCCCTCGGACAAATTGTCCGTCACCGGAAGCATCCTTTCCGTGGCGTGGTGTTTGATGTGGATGCCATGTTCTCGAACACCGAAGAATGGTATGACGCCATCCCCGAGGACAGCCGCCCCCAGAAAGATCAGCCTTTTTATCACCTGCTCGCTGAGAATGACCAAAGCTACTATGTTGCATATGTGTCCGAGCAGAACCTGATTGCGGACTATTCCGGCGAGCCCGTTGGCCATCCTGACGTGCCCGAATTCTTCGGAGATCTGGAAGATGGGCAATATCCGCTGCATGTTCAATTGAACTGACAGAACCCTAGTATCCAATCGCACAACCGTCTTTTCGGGGATCGGACGCCCCGATCAGAATGCCACGTTCATGATCAATGCGTATCGCCTGCGCGCCTCCGATGGGTGTTTCGGACAGATTGATGTCGTGGCCCATATCGGCCAATTGCCTTCGCACATCAGAACGGTAGCCACGTTCCAGCCGCAAAACCCCCTGGTCTGCAAAGCTGCGGGGGGCGTCAATGGCGGTTTGCGCATCCATCCCAAAATCCACCATGTTGCTTAGGAAACGCACATGGCCGTTCGGTTGATACGCCCCACCCATGACACCAAACGGCATTGTGACCTTACCGTTTTTGCACAGCATTCCGGGAATGATCGTGTGCATTGGGCGCTTGTTGCCGCCGGCCTCGTTCGGGTGCCCTTCGATCAGGTTGAAACCGGCCCCACGGTTTTGAAACAGGATACCGAATTTGTCCGACGCCAACCCTGACCCGAACGAATGGAAGATCGAATAGATCAGGGAAACCGCCATACGGTCACGATCTACCACGGTCAGATAAACAGTGTCGCGATGCACGGCTTCGCTGATCTGCGTTGCCGACGGCATAGCCCGACGCGGGTCGATCAGCGCCGCCAGTTTTTCGGCGGTGGAGAGCGCCAGCATATGGTCCAACCGCGCGGTTTCGTCCGGGTCGGCGATGATCCGGTTGCGGGCGTCATAGGCGAGCTTGGTGGCTTCCGCTTCGATGTGGGCGCGATCCGCCCCCAGTGGGTCAAGCTTGGTAAGGTCAAAATGCGACAGGATGTTTGCCAACAAGATGGCGGTCGCCCCCTGCCCATTGGGTGGATGCTCGATCAGGTCAACACCCTTGTAAGTGCCAGAAATCGCGCGGGTATAGAACGCGTGCGGCTTTGCGAAATCCTCTAATTCGTGCGAGCCGCCCAAGGCTTTCAGGCTGGCAACCATATCTTCGGCCACGTCGCCTTCGTAAAAGCCGGCGCGGCCGTGTTTGGCGATGGCACGAAGGGCTTTTGCCAGCATGGGCGCGCGGAAGACATCGCCGACCTGTGGTGCGGTTGCATTTCGAAGGTAGAAATCGCGCGCTATACCGGAAATCAACGCGTCCCGTTCGGCGATCCTCCAATCCAACGCGACACGGGGTGCAACTGGGACCCCGGTTTCGGCATAATGAATGGCGGGGGCGAGTGTTTCGGCCAGCGACAAGCGACCCCAGTCTTCGGACAGGGTGCAGAACGCGTCAACCGCACCGGGGATCGTTACGGCATGGACTGACCTTTCCGGGATCTTGGTCAAGCCGCGGTCGCGCAACATGTGCGAAGAAAGATTTGCCGGCGCACGACCGGATCCGTTCAAGGCGATAATGTCCGACTGACCGGGCGCATCGAGCAGAACGAAACAATCACCACCGATCCCGGTCATCTGCGGCTCGCAAATACCCAGCAAAACCGCCGCGGCAATCGCTGCGTCCACCGCATTGCCACCTTTGTTCAGAACGCTCACCGCGACCTGTGCCGCCAAAGGGTGGGACGTTGCACACATACCGTTCGCGGCAAAAACCGGTGATCGTCCGGGCTGGTGAAAGTCTCGCATGATCCCTCTCAAGCTCGCGTGTGCGAAGATTAGGAGGTGATATGGCACTTGCCAAGACGTGGATTGGGCCCATCGGTTGGGATGCCGGGTCTGGCTTGGGCAAAGGAGCGATGGGTCAGCTTATCCGCGTGTCGGCAAGGGCGATCGAGAAGTCCAGCCTGTTCCTGACGTCGCTGCGAACATAATGCAGATCTTTCGTCAGATCTCGGATCAGTGACCAACCAAAGCCGCCTTCGGGCAGGTCTTCGACCGGGCCAGCCAGTGTGTGACTTGGGTGCGCTGGCAGGTTGCCTTTTGGAAATGGCACCCCATCGTCAAGAACCGTGAAATTCAGGCTGTCCGACATGCGTTTCACCCGCAGCTCGATGACGCCTTTCTTGTGGTGGGCATAAGCATGCTCCACCACATTGTTCAGGACTTCGGCCAATACAATTTCGATAATACCTTGCTCATCAACCGTCAGGTTCAGGCGGGCAAGGCCCGTCATTGACGCTTGCAGCGCCTGGCGCACGGCCATTGGGCGGGCGGGAAAGACCAGCTTCATCTCGTCCGTTGTCGGCGAAAGCGCCGATTTATGTCGTTGATCGGCCTGCCCCATGAAGCAAAGCGCCTTAGCCAACATCTGCGACAGGGCCGCCCAAGGCGATATCAATGGCGGGGTGGATCGTGAACACCGTATCCATGCGGGTCAGTTTGAACACCTTTTGCACGGTTCCCGACAAACCTGCCAATTCAAACGATTTATCCGGGCCGACTTGCTTCAATGCAGCAACGATTGCGCCAAGCCCGCTTGAATCGATGAAATCGACCTGTGTCATGTCCACAATAACGCGGTTCGGTCCACCATCGGTCAGTTCGCGCATGCGATCTTTGAAGCTGATGGCAATCGCGGCGTCAATTCTGTGTTCACCAACAGTGATCACCCGCGCTTCGGCCGTATCAGTATGAGCAAGTTCCAACTGTGTTCTCCTTCCCGAGATTGGTAGAACTACAGTCTAGACGGCGATCGTTACCATTCGGTAAGCGTGGTCAGGAATTTGCATTAGGGATGGAGTGGACAATGAAGAATGTCGTAATTGCCGGTGCCGCGCGCACGCCGATGGCTGGATTTCAGGGTGCGTTCTCGGGTGTTGCGGCGTCCGAATTGGGGGGGGCCGCCATCAAGGCCGCATTGGACGATGCCGGTGCCTCGGCCACCCAGGTCCAGGAATTGTTGATGGGTTGCGTCCTGCCAGCCGGGCAGGGACAAGCGCCCGCGCGACAGGCGGGCTTCGCTGCTGGCCTGGGCAAAGAGGTGCCTGCCACCACGCTGAACAAGATGTGTGGGTCGGGCATGAAGACGACCATGATTGCCTTCGATCAGGTTGCATTGGGCAGCACTGACATCATGGTGGCTGGCGGTATGGAAAGCATGACCGAAGCACCCTATCTGCTGCCGAAAATGCGCGGTGGTGCCCGCATCGGACATGGCGCGGTGATTGACCACATGTTTCTGGACGGGCTTGAGGATGCCTATGACAAGGGTCGCCTGATGGGCACCTTTGCCGAAGACTGCGCCGAAAGTTTTCAGTTCACCCGCGAGGCGCAGGATGAATATGCGCTAAGATCGCTGTCAAACGCGTTGGACGCGCAAAAGTCCGGCGCATTTGAGGGCGAAATTGCCGCTGTGACGGTCAAGACCCGCAAAGGTGATGTCGTTGTTGCCGAAGATGAACAGCCCGGCAACGCCCGCCCTGAAAAGATTCCGACGCTGAAACCTGCCTTTCGCAAGGACGGTACGGTCACACCGGCCAACAGCTCCTCGATTTCGGATGGGGCCGCGGCACTTGTTGTCGCGTCCGAGGACGCGGCCAAGGCGAACGGTTTGAAAATCCGTGCCCGCATTCTGGGGCATGCCAGCCACGCGCAGGAGCCCAACCTGTTCCCCACCGCCCCGGTACCAGCCGCGAAGAAGCTGTTGGATCGGTTGGGGTGGACAACCGATGACGTGGATCTGTGGGAGGTGAACGAAGCCTTTGCCGTCGTGCCCATGGCCTTCATGCACGAGTTCGGCCTGCCGCGCGACAAGGTAAACGTAAACGGCGGGGCCTGTGCGCTGGGCCATCCAATTGGGGCGTCGGGCGCGCGGATCATCGTGACGCTTCTGAACGCGTTGGAAAAGCGTGGGCTGAAACGCGGTGTTGCCGCGATCTGCATTGGTGGGGGCGAAGGCACCGCTATCGCAATTGAGCGCGCGTGAGTCAGCGATTATAGACCAAGGGGTGCGGTGTTTCCGCGCCCCTTTTTCATTGGAGGCCAGATGGCGCACGTCAACTACAAAGACCTGTCACAAGTGATCGCTTCACTGACCGAAGGCGAGCGGGACGAGATTGCCCTGATGGCCACGCTGGCCTGCGAAGTGCATCACGCCGATGATCGGTTTGACTGGACGGGCTTCTATCGCGTGACACAGCCTGAACTTCTGAAAATCGGCCCCTATCAAGGGGGTCATGGATGCCTGCAAATCCCGTTCTCGCGTGGTGTGTGCGGCGCGGCGGCCCGCACCGGGAAAGTGCAACTGGTCCCGGATGTCGAGGCGTTCGAGGGTCATATCGCCTGTGCATCATCGACCCGATCCGAGCTTGTGTTGCCCGTATGGAACCAAAAAGGCGCGTTGATTGCGGTCTTTGACATCGACAGCGATCAGCCGGATGCGTTCACCCAAGAAGACGCCGATCATCTGACCGACATCCTGAAAGACACGTTCTCAACGTAACACCTGTGCAGTTTGTGCTTGCGTCGAATCGTATCTTTGCCCCATCGTGAAATTATTCGTGAAATTATTCGTGAAAATTTCACGACATGTTTCAATCCTTGCCTGGGGAAGGTCCGAGTGCTGCACAGCGATCCCGTTTCACCACGAAGCCTTGGTGCAGATATTCGCGCGTTGCGCAAATCGCGTGGCATTACGCTGATCGATCTTGCAGCCGAGTTGGGGCGATCGGTGGGGTGGCTAAGTCAGGTAGAGCGGGATAAATCTGATCCTTCGATCTCTGATCTGCGGGCGGTTGCGCAGGCATTGGGTGTGCCGATGTCGCTTTTGTTTGCCCATGCCTCGGCCCCAGTGAACGAACAAGGCTATGTTGTGAGAAGCGGGGCGCGTCGCCCGATGGGCTCGGGTGACGAAGGGCTGATCGAGGAACTTTTGTCACCGGACCTGACCGATGATTTCGAGGTGGTGCATTCCACGTTCAAACCCCGCTCGAAAATGCAGACCCCGGCGCTGAGGCCCACGCAGGAAGTGGGTTACATGGTGTCGGGAAGGCTCGACCTGACCATTGGGGGGCGCCGTTTCACCGTGGCGCAAGGCGACAGCTTTCGCATCAGAAACGAGCTGCACGAATGGGCGAACCCCTATGACGAACCCGCCGTCGCGATCTGGGTGATCGCACCGCCGGTGTATTAAGGAGGCCGCGATGCTGAAGGGAAGTTGCCTGTGTGGCGCGATCAAGTTTGAAACCGCAGCCCCTCCGCAGGGGGTGTCGATGTGCCACTGCGGTCAGTGCCGCAAACAATCCGGTGGCGTATGGTCATCCGCCTATGTGCCGGAGCGAGAGTTGCATATCGAAGGCGAAGTGAATTGGTTTGCGTCGAGCGAAACCGCCAAGCGGGGCAGTTGCGCCACTTGCGGATCGTTCCTGTTCTGGAAAGCCAATGACGAGGACACGATCAGCTTCTCGTTAGGTGCGGTTGACGGGCCAACGGGGCTGACGCTGGAAAAGCACATCTTTGTCGCGGACAAAGGTGATTATTACGACATCGCGGATGGCGTTCCGCAAAGCGACACCTAACCCTGAAATGACGGAGCTTGCTATGTCTGATTTCCCCACAAAAGCCCGCGTCGTCATCATCGGCGGTGGCGTTGTCGGTGCCTCGTCCCTGTATCATCTGGCCAAGAAGGGCTGGACGGATTGTGTTCTGCTGGAAAAGAACGAACTGACCGCCGGGTCCACATGGCATGCGGCGGGGAACGTGCCGACCTTCTCGACCTCGTGGGCGGTGATGAACATGCAGCGCTATTCGACCGAGCTTTATGCGCGGTTGGGGGACGAAGTCGATTACCCGATGAACTATCACGTCACCGGGTCTATCCGACTGGCGCATTCCAAAGAGCGGATGCAGGAGTTTCAGCGCGCCGCCAGCATGGGCCGTTATCAGGGTATGGATATTGAAATCCTATCGCCCGAGGAAACCAAGGCGCGCTATCCGTTTCTTGAAACCCACGACATTGTCGGATCGCTGTATGATCCGCATGACGGAGATATCGACCCCGCACAACTGACGCAGGCGCTGGCCAAGGGCGCGCGGGACCTGGGGGCGAAGATCCTGCGCTTCTGCCCCGCCGAAGGTGTAACGCAGCATGACGACGGCACCTGGACCGTGCACACGCCCAAAGGTGACATCGCCTGTGATTACGTCGTCAACGCCGCCGGGTATTACGCGCAGCGTGTGGGCGAATGGTTCAAGCCCTATGGCGGGCGCACTGTGCCGATGATGGTGATGAGCCACCAATATTTGCTGTCCGAAGAAATCCCCGAGATCGAGGTTTACACCAAGGAAACCGGTCGCAAGCTGCCGCTTCTGCGGGACGTCGATGTGTCCTATTACCTGCGGCAGGAAAAACACGGGTTCAACCTTGGCCCCTATGAGCCGAACTGCAAGGCGCATTGGGATACTGCCGACGACCCGATGCCTGAAGATTTCAGCTTCCAGCTTTGGAACGATGATCTGGACCGGATCGAAGACATCGTCACGGACGCGATGGAGCGGGTGCCTGCGCTGGGTACGGCAGGTGTCAGCCGCGTGATCAACGGTCCGATCCCCTATGCGCCTGATGGGCTTCCCCTGATCGGCCCCATGCCCGGCGTGAAAAACGCGTTCGAGGCCTGCGTGTTCACCTTCGGCATTGCCCAAGGCGGCGGAGCGGGCAAGGTGCTGGCCGAATGGATCGTCGACGGGGCCACCGAATGGGATATGTGGGCCTGTGATCCGCGCCGCTACACCGACTACACCGACCATGACTACTGCGTGCAAAAGGGGATGGAGGTCTACGGCAACGAATACGCCATGCACTTCCCGCGCCACGAATGGCCTGCGGGGCGCGATAAGAAACTGTCACCGCTGCATTCACGCCTGAAAGACGCCGGTGCCGTGTTTGGGGCTTACAACGGATGGGAACGGGCCAATTGGTTCGCCAAGCCGGGTGATGACACCTCGCTTGAAGCAACCCATACATGGGGCCGATCCGGCCCGTGGGAGGCGCGCATCCGCGAAGAATGCGAGGCGGTGCGCGATCATTGCGGGATGCTGCCAATCACAGGGTTCACGCGGCTGAAGGTCGAAGGGCCGGGTGCGCGTGATTTCGTGGACAGCCTGACCGCCTCGCGCCTTCCGAAAGAAGGGCGTGTCAGCCTTGCCTATTTCCCTGATGCGCGAGGCCGCTGTCTGACCGAAATGTCGGTCATGGTGCATGGCCCGGACGAGGTGGGATTGATCACGGCGGCGGTGGCCCAATGGCACGACGCCGAAATCTTCACGCGACAAGCGCCAGATGGGATTACGGTAACAGATCACACAAAGGACGTGGAATGTCTGTTGGTCACGGGTCCGAAGTCGCGCGAGATTCTGGACAGGCTGGTTGAAGGCCACGACCTGTCTGCACCCTGGCTTTCGGCAAGTTTCGAAGGCCACGTTGCCGGACAGGAAGCCGCGCTTTTGCGCGTGTCCTTCGCGGGTGAACTTGGCTGGGAAATCCATGCGGCCCCCGATGCCATGCCCGCGATCTGGGACGCGCTGCTGGCAGAGAATGTCAAACCCTTCGGGATGTATGCATTGGATTCGCTGAGGATCGAAAAAGGCTATAAGGCGTGGAAAGGCGATCTTTCGACGGATTATTCCTTGTTGGAACTGGGCCTTGATCGGTTTGTGCGATTGGATAAGCCACAAAGCTTCCCCGGAAAATCTGCATTGCAGACCGAGGCTGACACAGGGCCGAAGAAGCGATTTGTTACTTTGACCGTCGAAGCCGGTGACGCAGACGCACCCTATATGTCCTGCATATGGCATGGCGACCAGATCGTCGGTGAAACCACGTCGGGTGCGTGGGGGTATCGCGTGAATGCCTCGATCGCGCTGGGCATGGTACGGGCCGATCTTGCCGTGCCGGGTACCGAGCTTGAAGTTGAAATCTATGGTGAGCGCCGCAACGCCACCGTGCAGCCCGATCAACCGCTTTGGGATCCAAACAATGAACGGTTGCGGGCGTGACGGATGAATTGCGCAAATCGCCCGTTCTGGTCGATATTCTGGTGGCCAACGGCTTTGTCCTGACCGAGTTCACGGCCATCGTAGAGCTTCTGCGCACCGCAAATCGCGTGACTGCGAAAGAGGCATTTCGCTGGCGCTGGCTGTCCAAGCGCGGTGGTCCGGTCACCTGCCGCGCGGGCATTACGATCGACACGCACCCGTTTGATGAAAAACATACGGCACAGTATGTTTTTATGCTTGGGAACTCTGACCCCGATGCGCCCGACCTGTCCCAGCGACGTCTGATCAAAGCCTATCAATGGGCTGGCACCCGCGTCATCCTGCTGTCAGAAGCGGCAAGCCGTTATATCGCCGAGACGGGCGAACAGTTGATGAGCCACACCACGCATTGGGAAAACCGTGCGCTTTTGAACGAACGCGGCACGCCCGGAATGGGGTCTTATGCCTTGGTGGCAGATGATGGGCAGATCACCACAAGTGCCGGGATGGGGGCGACCTATGATCTGGTGCTGGGGATGCTGGGCGGGCATATCAGCGCCGCGGCGGTGGCGACAGTCACCGACATCTTTCTGCATGAAACCATCCGCACCTCGTCCACGCTTCAGCCCTTCGGCGGCAAGGAACTGTCGCGCAGCGGCAATCGTCCGATCGACCAATGTATCGAGTTGATGCAGGCCAACCTGGAAGAACCTTTGCGGATATCCGAGCTTGCGGGCTATCTGGATATTTCGGAGCGGTCACTGGAGCGTCAGTTTCGCAAGCATTTCGGCACGACACCCAACGCTTATTATCGTGAGTTGCGGCTAAACCAAGCCAATACCTTGCTACTGAAAACCTCGATGAGTGTGCGTGAAGTTGGGCTGGCATGCGGATTTTCCAATGGCTTCTCGTCCCTGTTCGGGCGGCATTTCGGGATTACACCGACCGCCCTAAGGCGCGCGCAGGCTCCTGCGGGATGACAGATTTCCGACAGGCATGACGGATTGAAAGGGTTTTAATCTCGGCGATCATGCAACCGTCAGGCCAAACCCACATGGAGTGAGATGTTATGAGCCTTCCCAAACACGCCCGTGTCGTCATCATCGGTGGCGGCGTCATCGGATGTTCCGTTGCCTATCACCTGTCCAAGCTGGGCTGGACAGATGTTGTCCTGCTGGAACGCAAGCAACTGACATCTGGCACCACGTGGCATGCGGCCGGGTTGATCGGCCAGTTGCGGTCCTCGTCGAACATGACCAAGCTCGCCAAGTATTCTGCCGACCTGTATCTGGGGCTTGAGGACGAAACCGGCGTCGCGACCGGTATGCGGCAGGTCGGATCGGTGTCGGTGGCGCTGACCGATGAACGTCTGGAAGAGCTCTATCGCAGTGCTGCGATGGCGCGGGCCTTTGGTGTCCCGTGCGAGGAACTGTCACCCGCCGAGGTCAAGGAACGATATGAGCATATCAACCTTGATGGTGTGACCGGGGGCATCTGGCTGCCCACCGACGGGCAGGCCGACCCGGCGAATATCGCGCTGGCCTTGGCGAAGGGCGCGCGGCAACGGGGGGCGTTGATCAAGGAACGCACCAAGGTGACGGGGGTCGTGCGGGACGGGCGCAAGGTCACGGGCGTGAATTGGGTGTCAGATGACGGGTCAGATCAGGGCACCATTGCCTGTGACATGATCGTCAACTGCGCGGGCATGTGGGGCCGCGAGGTTGGCAAAATGGCTGGTGTGAACGTGCCGCTGCACGCCTGCGAGCATTTCTATATCGTGACCGAGGGGATCTCGGGCCTGACCCAAATGCCAGTGCTTCGGGTGCCGGATGAATGTGCCTATTACAAGGAAGATGCGGGCAAGATCCTGCTGGGGGCATTCGAACCCCACGCCAAGCCTTGGGCGATGGATGGCATTCCCGACACGTTTGAGTTCGACCAACTGCCCGAGGACTTCGACCATTTCGAACCGATCCTTGAAGCCGCCTGTAACCGGATGCCGATGCTGGCCGAGGCGGGCATCCACACCTTCTTCAACGGCCCCGAAAGTTTCACGCCCGACGATGCCTATCACCTTGGTCTTGCGCCCGAGATGGACAATGTCTGGGTTGCGGCGGGTTTCAACTCGATCGGCATTCAATCGGCGGGCGGGGCCGGGATGGCGCTGGCACAATGGATGGAGGACGGGCAGAAACCGTTTGACCTTGGCGATGTGGACATTAGCCGGATGCATCCGTTCCAAGGCAACCGGACCTATCTGTATGAGCGGTCCAAGGAAACGCTGGGCCTGCTTTATGCCGATCACTTCCCCTTCCGCCAGAAGGCCACGGCGCGCGGGGTGCGGCGCACGCCATTCCATCAGCATCTGTTGGATCAGGGTGCTGTCATGGGCGAAACCGCTGGGTGGGAACGTGCAAACTGGTTTGCCAATGAGGGGCAGGCGCGGGAATACGAATACACTTGGGGGCGCCCCAACTGGTTCGAAAACGCCGCTGCCGAACACAGGGCGGTGCGCGAGAATGTCGGCATGTATGACATGTCATCCTTCGGCAAGATCCGTGTCGAAGGCCCGGATGCCGAGGCGTTTTTGAACCGCGTCTGTGCGGCCGATATGTCGGTGCCCGTGGGCAAGATCGTCTATTCTCAGTTCCTGAACCCCCGCGCCGGGATCGAGGCGGATGTGACCGTCACGCGGCTGTCGGAAACCGCATACCTTGTGGTCACGCCATCGGGCACCCGACTGGCGGATGAGACGTGGATGCGTCGCCATGTGGGTGACGCGCGCGTGGTGATCACCGACGTCACGGCGGGCGAAGGCGTGCTGGCCGTGATGGGGCCAAATTCCCGTGCGCTTTTGCAGCGTGTCAGTCCGGCGGATTTCGGCAACGATGCAAACCCCTTCGGAACCGCGCAAGAGATCGAGCTGGGCATGGGTCTGGCCCGCGCTCATCGTGTGTCATACGTGGGCGAGTTGGGGTGGGAGATCTATGTCTCCTCGGACATGGCGGCCCACGCGTTCGAGACGATCTTTGATGCCGGGCAGGACATGGGGCTGACCCTTTGCGGGATGCATATGATGGACAGTTGCCGGATCGAAAAGGCGTTCCGCCACTTCGGGCATGATATTACCTGCGAAGATCACGTGCTTGAGGCGGGTCTTGGCTTTGCGGTGAAAGCCGACAAGCCTGACTTCATCGGGCGCGACGCCGTTCTTGCCAAAAAAGAGGAAGGCCTGTCCCAGCGTCTGGTGCAGTTCAAGCTGACCGACCCGAAACCCTTGCTTTATCACAACGAACCATTGATCCGTGATGGTGAGATCGTGGGATACCTTAGTTCTGGCGGCTACGGGCATCATCTGGGGGCTGCCATTGGTATGGGGTATGTGCCCTGCAAGGGCGAAAGCGCAGCAGAGGTTCTGGCATCAAGCTATGAAATCGACGTGGCAGGCACGCGGGTAAAGGCCGATGCATCGCTGAAGCCGATGTATGATCCGACATCTGAGCGCGTGAGGATGTGATCCGGGCGGTGATGGCCCTTGCGGGTTCGCAGGAGGGGCCATCACTGTTTGTGATGAACAGGCGCACGCAAAACGCTCTACCGTTCCTGGCCCGACCTGCGATAAAGGCGGGATAGGGAGCGCACGATGACGGCCATACCAAAACCCAAGAATGTCGACACCCCGCAGGGGCTGGCCTTTGCCATCACGGCGTATGTTCTGTGGGGCTTTCTGCCGCTCTATCTGAAGGCGCTGTCCCATATGCCACCAACCGAGGTATTGGTTCATCGTGTGATCTGGTCCGTGCCGGTGGCTGGTGCCGTTCTGATCGCCACCGGGCGCACGCGTGATCTGCGTGCCGTTTTGACCCATCCCCGCAGCCTGATTCTGGCCTTTGTCACCGCGTCGCTCATTTCGGTGAACTGGGTGATTTATATCTGGGCGATCGGCGCCGAACAGACGGTTGAAGCGGCATTGGGGTACTATATCAATCCGTTGTTCTCGATCTTGTTGGGGGCGGTGCTTCTGGGGGAAAGCCTGTCGCGGGCACAGTGGATATCGGTTCTGCTTGCGGCGGTTGCGGTTGTTATTCTGACAGTCGAAACCGGCCGATTGCCGATGGTGGCGTTGGGTCTGATGCTCACATGGGGCATCTATGCCTATTTCAAGAAGATGCTGCCGATAGGCCCGAACCAGGGGTTCCTGCTTGAGGTGCTTATTCTGACGCCCCCTGCTTTGGCCTATGTCGTCTGGCTGCAATCGACGGGGCAGGGACATCTGTTCTCAAGCCTCTGGAATACCATTCTTCTTGTGGGGTGTGGCGTGGTGACGGCGGTGCCGCTGATGTTCTATGCCAACGGTGCCAAGCTGCTGCGGCTGTCAACCATCGGCATCCTGCAATATATCGCGCCAACGATGATCTTCCTGGTCGCTGTTCTGATCTTCAAAGAACCGTTCGGAGGTGCCAAGCTGGTCGCGTTCCCGCTGATCTGGTTGGCGTTGGTAATCTATACGACGTCGATGTATCGCCAGTTGCGCGGCAAGCGCTGACTTGCGGCGCGTGCGCGCAGCCGCTATCTGGCGACCATGTCAGATAACTACGCGCCTCCCGACGATCCCCTGGTCATCGTCCATCAGGATCATGAGCTGCTGCTGGTCGACAAACCCTCGGGTCTGTTGTCAGTGCCGGGCAAGGGCGATCATCTGTCCGACTGTCTGTTGTCCCGCATTCAGGCGGTGTTTCCAGACGCGCTTCTGGTGCACCGGCTGGATCGCGACACGTCGGGCGTCATGGTGTTTGCGATGACCCCACACGCCCAGCGCCACCTTGGCCTTCAGTTTGAAAAGCGGCAGGTGAAAAAGGTCTATGTGGCGCGGGTCTGGGGGCATGTCGCGGAACGCGAGGGCACGGTCGACCTGCCGCTGATCGTCGACTGGCCCAACCGCCCCAAGCAGCATGTGGATTTCGAGAACGGCAAACCCGCCGTGACCGATTGGAAGGTGCTTAAATACGAGGATGCAGCGACCCGCGTGCGTCTGTTTCCCCAGACCGGGCGCAGCCACCAGTTACGGGTGCATATGAAGGAAATCGGGCATCCCATTTTGGGCGATCCATTCTATGCCGAAGGCGAAGCACGTAATGCGCCGCGCCTGATGCTTCATGCCGAAAGCCTGCGTCTGCGCCACCCAGATGGCGGAAAGGGGCTGACTTTCAAGGCCAAATGCCCGTTTTGACGGGCATGACCTAGAGTCAGTTCCCCTTGTCGCCTCGTGTTCTTCCTGATTGACTGTCTCAACGTTCGAGGAGTCCCACATGATCCAGCCTGTCATTTCTGGCACCGGGGTGTTTACACCCACACAAACCATCACCAATGCTGAACTTGTCGCGGCGTTTAACGCCTATGCCGACAAGCAGAACGCCAAGAATGCGGATGCAATCGAGGCGGGCGAGGTAAGGCCCATCGGCCATTCCAGTGAAGAATTCATTGTCTCGGCCTCGGGCATTCATCAGCGCTATGTGATGGACAAGACCGGTGTGCTGGACCCGGAGGTGATGCATCCAAGACTGCGCGAGCGCCCGGATGAAGAGCCGGGGATCATGACCGAGATGGGCGTGGATGCCTGCAAGAAAGCGCTGGCACAGGCAGGTCGCAATGCAGACGAGGTTGATCTGGTCATCTGTGCCGCGTCGAACCATGAACGCGCTTACCCCGCGATTGCGATTGAAATCCAACAGGAGCTGGGCGCGGGCGGATTTGCCTTTGACATGAACGTGGCATGCTCCTCGGCCACCTTCGGCATTCAGACCGCCGCTGACATGATCCGGTCGGGATCGGTCCGGCGGGCGTTGGTGGTAAACCCGGAAATCTGCTCGGCCCATCTGGAATGGCGTGACCGCGATTGCCATTTCATCTTCGGCGATGTGGCCACCGCGACGCTGATTGAACGGAAGGACGACGCCAAGGGCGACCATTTCGAAATCTTGTCGACCCGCTGCCTGACCCAGTTTTCCAACAACATCCGCAACAACAACGGCTTCCTGCGCCGTACGCGCGAAGCCTCGGACAACCTGCCCGACCGGCGCGACATGCAGTTCATGCAGAACGGTCGGAAGGTGTTCAAAGAAGTGCTGCCCATCGTGTCGAAACACATTCTGGAGCATATCGGCGACATCGGCGTCGCGCCCGATGACCTGAAACGGCTGTGGCTGCATCAGGCCAACAAGACGATGAACGACTTCATCGGCAAAAAGGTTCTGGGCCGCACCCCGGAAGAGGGCGAACAACCCAACATCCTGCAAGACTATGCCAACACCTCCTCTGCCGGGTCGATCATCGCGTTCTCGAAATACTCGGACGATCTGACATCGGGTGACACCGGGGTGATCTGTTCCTTCGGCGCGGGCTATTCGGTCGGGTCGGTGGTGGTGCGGCGGGGGTGATTGTGGGTCTGCTTTGAGCCCAGCCCTAAATCCAGTTTTCACGCCGTGCGTGCTCGCAGCAGCGATATTGCTGCGGGCGCTTGATTGACGTCGCAGCGACGCGGCGTGAAGATCGGCCATTTGTGCTGGGCGCAGCGAGATTTTCTGAGGCAAAGAGCAAGGCGCGGGCAAACCCGCCATCTGCCATATATTCGGTCAAAGTCTGCACTACGCTTTGGGCGGCAGTTCGCCAGGGCGAAGCGAACCTATGCGCTGCGCCGTTGGCGCCATCCAAAAAGATTCAGCACGGCAAAGAGGATCGCCGCAACGCAAACGATGGAAGGGCCTGCAGGCGTATCGAACACATATGCGCCCTGGAGACCAGCAACGGCCGAGATTGCCCCAATGGCCGCGGCGATCAGAGCCATGGATTCGGGGGTCCGGGCAAGGCCTCTTGCCGCCGCTGCGGGGATGATAAGCATGGCGGCGATCAACAAGACGCCGACGACCTTGATGGCAACGGCGACAGTGATGGCGAGCGACAGGGTCAGGATCAGTTGCTCGCGTTTCGGGTTCAACCCGCTCGCATAGGCCAGTTCTTCGTTGAGCGTCGAAGTCAGAAGAGCCGACCAGCGCCAGAGGATCAGCGCGACCACCAGCGCCGCGCCGCCCCAGATCACCACCAGGTCGGTTCTCGACACGGCCAGGATGTCGCCGAAGAGATATGCCATGAGGTCGATCCGGATACCCGACAGGAACGAAACCGCCACCAGACCGAAGGCGAGCGCGGAATGGGCCAGCACACCCAAGAGGGTGTCCATCGCATAGCCACGCCCGGCAAGAAGCGTCACCGTGAAGGCCATGATCAACGCAACGGCCATGGCGCCCGCAAAGATTGACATCTGAAGCGCGAGTGACAAGGCAATGCCCAGGATCGCCGCATGCGCCGTGGCGTCTCCGAAATAGGCCATCCGCCGCCAGACCACGAAACAGCCAAGGGGTGCTGCCGCAAGGGCGACACCGATCCCTGCAAGAGTGGCGCGGGTCATGAAATCGTCAAGCATCAGTCCGCCTCTCCATGGGCTTGCGGGTGGTCATGATCGTGGCCGTGATCGTGCTCGTGCCGATAGAGCGCCAGGGCGCCCCCCGTGCCTGTGCCAAACAGCGCACGGTATTCGGGCGCAGAGGCAACCACCGCCGGCGTGCCTTCGCAACAGACGTGACCGTTCAGGCAGATGACCCGGTCGGACGCGCTCATGACCACATGCAACTCATGGCTGATCATCAGCACAGCACAGCCGGTGTCGCGGCGCACGGTTTCGATTTGCTGGTAAAATGCCGCAGATCCGCGCTGATCGAGACCTTGGGTGGCTTCGTCCAGCAACAAGACGTCGGGTTTGTTGATCAAGGCCCGCGCCAGCAACACCCGTTGAAACTGGCCGCCCGAAAGCTGCGACATCTGCCGGGTCAGAAGGTCCGGCACGCCTGCCGATTCCAGGGCTGCTTTGCAGGCCGTGCGCGGAATTCGGTCCGCCAGTCGTAGGAAACGTTCCACGGTGATCGGCAGGGTCTGGTCGATATGCAGCCGCTGCGGCACATAGCCGATCTTGAGACCGGGTTTCAGGGTGATCTCGCCGCTGGAAGGACGCGTTGCCCCGATGATGGCGCGCAGTAGGCTGGTCTTGCCTGACCCGTTCGGGCCGACGATGGTCACGATTTCCCCCGGATCCAAATCCAGGGAAACATGGCGCAGCACTGTGTTGGCGCCGTAGGTGACGCTGAGGTCTTTTACGGAAATCAGGCTCATGCGTCGGCCTTTTCCTTGCACTTCGGGCAGATCCCTTCGGCCTCGACCACTGTCCGTTCGATTTGAAACCCGGCCGCGCGCGCGGCGGCGTCAAGGGCCCCGTTGGCCAGCGTGGATTGCGTCTCGGCCACAGCGTCACACAAGCGGCAGATCATGAAAGCAGGGGCATGCGACTTTCCCGGATGCGCACAGGCCACAAATGCATTCAGCCTTTCGATTTTGTGTACAAAGCCATGTTCGACCAAGAAATCGAGCGCGCGATAGGCCACGGGGGGCTGCGATCCAAAGCCGGCTTCTTTCAATAGGTCGAGGATTGCATAAGCCCCGAGCGCGCGGTGTTCTTGCAGAAGAAACTCCAGAACCTTGCGCCGGACCGGGGTCAGGCGCAGCCCTTTGTCGGCGCATTGCGCCTCGGCGGCATCCAGCGACGAGCTGACACATGCCGCGTGGTCATGTGCCTTGAAACCGATCGGACCTGCATTTTCGGCAGACATCTCCTGCGCCTCTCTTGTCATGTTATTCCATATCATATATGGGCTGTCGTGACGTTATAAGATCACATGGGGAAACCAATGTCCAGAAAGCTTCTTCCGATATCGTTCACTGCCGCCTTAATAGGCGGAACCGCCGCCGCCGACGCGCCGAGTGTGGCGGTCGACATCACGCCGGTACACTCGCTTGTCGCGCGTGTTATGGAGGGTGTGGGTACACCGAATCTGGTCATTCCGGCAGGGGCATCGCCGCATCATTACAGCCTGAAGCCATCGGAAGCCAAAGCCCTGCAGGATTCGGATGTGGTTTTCTGGATGGGCGAGGATCTGGCGCCCTGGTTGCAAGATGCTGTGGAAACTCTGGCGGACGATGCGGACGTCACAGCGCTTTTAGAGGCGGACGGGACGGTTTTGCACGAGTTCCGCGAAGACGCCCTGTTCGAGAAACATGATCATGGCGACGAGGAACATGGGCATGAGGACGAGCACGGCCATGATGAACATGCCGAGAAGCAGCATGACCACGAGGAGGATCATGATGAGCACGCCCATGACGAACACGGTCATGGCGCGCATGATCCGCATGCCTGGCTGTCGCCCTCGAACGCTGCAGCATGGCTCGACCTGATCGCGGCAGAACTGTCCGCCGCCGATCCGGACAATGCCAGCGCCTATTTCGCCAACGCTGCAGCGGGGCGGGCAGAGATGGAAGCCATGTCGGCAGAGGTAAACGAGATACTGGCTCCGGTGCGCGGTGGCAGCTTCGTGGTCTTCCACGATGCCTATCAGTATTTCGAGAAGGACTTCAACGTCCCTGCCTCCGGGGCCATTTCGTTCAGCGATGCTTCCGATCCAAGCCCGGCGCGCATCGCCGAAATCCAGGGGCGCGTGCGCGACGAGGGCATCGAATGCGTTCTGGCCGAGCCGCAGTTCAACCCCGGCATCGTGGCGACGATCCTGGACGGGACCAAGGCAAATACGGCGGTGATCGACCCCCTTGGTGCCGAGCTTGAGCTTGGCCCGAACCTCTACCCCCAGCTGATCCGCAACATGGCCACAACGCTCGCCGGATGTCTTTGATTTAGGCGAATGACTCGACCAGCGCCACAACGAATCAGCGATCCATGTCTTCCCGTGAACCTGCTGCAGGACTATTCCAGCCACGATTTCCTGACCGACCGGGGCGAAAGTCTGGGTGAGCAGGACGACCGCAGCCTGGTCAGCCTGCTGACCGAACAGATCGAGTTCGCCGATGTGGTGATCCTGAACAAGATCTCGGATGCCGGGCCTGAACGCACCGACAGCGCGCGTAAGATCATCCGCGCCAAGGGGCATTTCTGGATCGCCACCCGGCCCAGGTGGGCCGCCGAATTTTCGCTCGCGGGTGCGATTTCTTCGGTCAAGCCGTTGGGGCTATGTTGGGCGTCCGTGCCCGAGGAACACCTGCCGACCCATCCCGAGGCGCAGGCCGAGATCGCCCGCAACTGGGTCGAACCCTGGGGCGACCGGCGCCAAGAGCTCGTTTTCATCGGTGTCGGGCTGGACCAAGACGCGATTCAGGCCAAGCTGAACGCCGCGCTGTTGGATGTGGACGAATTCCGGCCCCAGGACTGGACCGATCTGCCCGATCCGTTTCCGCGCTGGAGAGAGCGTTGATGCAGCAAACCCTTGTAAAAGACCTGTTACAGGACATTCCAGCTGGCGTCAGCATCGTTGACCGCCCCGAAGACCTTGTCGGGTTCCATCGCCCGGGTTGCGCGGCGGCAATTTGGCACCGCAGGCCACTTGCGTCCTTCCAGAGCTGGATCGACGGGCTTTCCCCCGAGACCCTGCCGAACGCGCGGGTGATCCTGCGCCCCGCGGACGTACGGGACGCTGTGCTTCAGATCTGCGACGTCAATGGCACCCCCGATTGTGCTGAACGCACCTGCTTGATCGACAACATAGCTGCACTGGCCGACATGTTTGCCGCGCAGATGCAGGCCAAGCTCCTGCGCCTGCGTCTTGACGTGGTCACGACGAATGCCTGCCGGAAGTTCCACACCGATGTCGTGACGGCGCGTCTGGTCTGCACCTATCGCGGGACGGGCACGCAATATGGCATCGGGGTGGATAGCGGCGACCCGCGGCGCATATTCACCGTGCCGACGGGTGCTCCGATCCTAATGCGTGGTACGCTGTGGCCCGCGCAACCACGATCAGGCCTTTTGCACCGATCACCGCCCATCGAAGGCAGCGGCGAGACCCGGCTTGTGCTGGTCCTCGATCCAGTAACTGAGCCGGAAAACGAGATATGATGTCGGGAAACCGAGGAAAGACCAGCCTGAAGTGTAAACGCCGGAGCACCTGCTCAATGCGCGAGTATGATCGCCTGCCGCCAGAACTGCGCAAATGGCTTGCGACGGCCATCTTGCCCTGGGGGCCTCGGTCTGTTCACCGCGCCTATGACCGGGCGGTCGCGCGGACCCGGGACAAAACCCGCGCGCTTCAGGAGCTTGATCGCATTCAAAATGGTTTGGTCGCCAAGGATGCACGCAAGGTCTGGGAACAAGAGCATCCCGGCGGTTTGGGGCAGACGCAACCGTGACCGAAAGCCACACATGCCGGGTCCTGATCTTGGCCGTCGCGATTCTTCTTTCCCCGACCCCGGCAAAGGCGCACCCGCATGTCTTTGTCGATGGTGGGGTCGATTCGTGATCGGTCCGGATCGAACGCTCGAAGCGCTCTGGATAACCTGGCTCTATGACAAGTTCGAAACGCTTTACATGCTGGCGGCGGAGGGGATGTCGTTGAATGACGACGGAGGCCTTGACGACGCGGACCGACTTGAAATGGTGAGGCGGTTGAGCGACTGGCCGGATGATTTCGACGGATCGGCGCATTTGACTGTCGAGGGTGCGGATGTTGCGATCCTCTTGGCTTTTGGCGGTTTCTTTCTGCTCGAAGCATCGGCGCGCCGGATTTCGACCTTGGCCGAAGAGGTCCTGACACCAGCCAGTTACCTCGCCATTGTCGCAATCGGCGTGATCCTGGTGTGGCGCGGTGCGCGCGCGCTGGTGCGGGACAGGATACCAAGGCCCGCAATGGCTGGCTCTTGCGCCCACTCTGACAGAGGCAACCACGCGCATGGTCCATCGCCGGACCAAGTGGCCAATCTGACTTCCCTGCGCGACATGGTTGCGCTTGTTGTCAGCATCGCGATCCGCCCCTGCACCGGCGCCATTTTCCTTCTGGTAATCTCGTGGCAGATGGACCTTCGCGTCGCAGGCGCTGCGGCGGTTGTGGTGATGGGCATTGGAACGGCCGCGTGTCACACCTTCCAGAGACGTTGCTTTCTAACCCTCATCAAGCACTTTGCGCGCAACGCGGAAGCACTCCAACGCCTGCGGTACGCCGCAATAGATGCCGATCACGTGAATGATCGCGCGGATTTCTTCCTTTGTGACGCCGTTGCTGATGGCCCCGCGGCAGTGGATTTCCCATTCGTGCATCTTGCCCAAGGCGCCGATCATCGACAGGTTCATCATCGAGCGGGTCTTGGCGTCGATCACATCGTCGCCCCAGCCAAAGCCCCAGCACCACGCGGTCATGGCCTCTTGAAATGGGCGGGTGAAGTCATCTGCTGCTGCAAGGTTCTTCTCTACATATTCCCCGCCAAGCGTCGCCTTGCGGTGCTCAAGCCCCTTCAGGAACAGGTCTTCGTCAAAGGTGCTCATCACTTACCCCTTAGCTTTATCGCGACGTTTTTCGTCTGCACATAGTTCCACAACGCCTCGCGCCCCTTCTCGCGACCATAGCCGGATTTGCCATAGCCACCGAAGGGCGTTTCGACCCCGCCCGCGTACCATTCGTTCACAAAAACCTGACCCGCGCGCAACTGGCGGGCGGCGGATGTGGCGCGGTCGAGGTCGCGAGTGAAGACGCCGCCGACCAGCCCATAGGGCGTGCCGTTGGCAATGCGGATTGCCTCGTCATCGTCGCGGAATTTCAGCACGGACAGGACCGGGCCAAAGACTTCGTCATTGGCGATGGTCATGTCGGGGGTGACACCCGTTAGGATGGTCGGCTCAAGAAACGCGCCGGGGATGTTCATCTTGCGGCCGCCAGTTGCAACAGTGGCCCCCTCCGCTTCTGCCGCTTGGATCATGCCCGCCGCGCGATCCCGCTGCGCGTCCGAGACCATCGCGCCCATCGTTGCCCCGAACACTGGCTGTTCGATGCCGGGTTTGATGGTCAGGGACTGGGCGACACCGACCATGCGCCCGACAAGTTCATCATGGATGCTGTCATGCACGATCACGCGGCTCATGGCGGAACACACCTGACCCGCGTTGAAATAGATGCCCCAGCGGACGTCATTTTCGAACGCATCAAGATCGGCGTCGTCGTGGACGATCGCGGCTGATTTCCCGCCAAGTTCCAGCACGCAAGGCACGACATTTTGGGCCGCAGCGGTCGCGATGGCAACGCCCGTGGGAACCGATCCGGTAAAGACGATCTGGTTCACCTCGGGATGGGCCGACAGGGCGGCCCCAGCTTCGTGGCCCAGACCGCAGAGGATGTTCACCGCGCCATTGGGCAGGCCAACCGCATCGGCCGCATCGGCGAACCATGCGTTGCTGAGCGGGGTGAGTTCCGGCGTCTTGATCACGCAAGCGTTGCCGGTGGCAAGTGCTGCCGACAGTGACCGCGCGGTCATTTCCACTGGATAGTTCCATGGGATGATCTGCGCCGAGACGCCATAGGGTTCATGGGTCGTGAAGTCGAAATACCCTTTTCCCAGTGGGATCGAGCGGCCTTCGACGGTTTCGGCCTGATTGCCGTAATACTCGAAATAACGCGCCGCGCCGTCGACTTCGATCCGGGCTTCCCATAGCGGCTTGCCCTGTTCCAGCGTCAGAACCTCGGCGATCTCGTCAATGTGGTCCAGCAGATAGCGGCCCATCGCCTGCACCATGCGCCCACGTTCGACCGGGCGCAGATCGGACAAGGCGCCCGACAGATGCACACGGCGCGCAGCCATAACGGCGCGGTCCACGTCGCCCGCATCGGCCAGCGCCTGTTCGGCCAGCTTTTCGCCGGTGCCCGGGTTGATCACGTCGATCCGCCCCGCGCCACCGTCGACCCACGCGCCATCAATGTAGTTTTGCCAATAGGTCTTCATCTTGGGTTTCGTCCTGTTTGGGCGCGTTGCGCGTTCCTATTCCGGGCCATCCACAGCCTCGCGCATCCATTGATGCAACGCGGCAATCGAGTGTTCCGAACGGACACCGCAAGCCGGATCCAACACCAGAGGGCCGGGGCGATAGCCGCGAGACTTCAGCCCGCGCTGCACACTTTCCACCAGCCGGATATCCTCTTCAACCGTGGTGTCGCGATCCTGCACGGCTAGCCCACGGATCACGTCGCTTTCGGCGCCCTCGGGCGTGTACCAGCCGCGCCAGACGGTGCAGTTTTCAGGCCCATCCGCACGCCAGTGATAGGTGTTCAACACGTTGCCCGGATAGCATTGAAACGAGAACATCGGCCAGAGGAACCAGCTTTGATATTCGCCCGCATGGGGGACCGAAAGGTCGACGGGATAGGTCATCTTGTCCATCGACTGGCATTCGGTCGTGTGGCGCAGAACATACCCGCCGCCCGCATCCGGTTGGATGTCATAGGTCTCGGGTTTGATCACACCCTCGGCAAAGGTCGCGTGGTTGATGGGGCAGTGATAGCATTCCGAGTAATTCTCGACCGAGACCTTCCAGTTGCAATTCTCGGGCACTTCGACCCATTCCAGCGGGGCGAGGTCATCGACATTGGGCACGAAAGCCGCGATTTCTTCCCGCACGCCGGGGAACCACGCGTCCATCGGGGCGGCATCGTCATCCAGATTGACGAAGAGGAAGCCATGGAAATCCTCGGTCCGGACTTCGGTCAGGCAGATTTCCGAGCGGTCAAAACCCGGAACGGACTTGATGTTCGGACCCGCCCGCAGATGGCCGGTCAGCTCATAGGTCCAGGCATGATAGGGGCAGACCACCACGCGGGTGTTGCCGGTGCCCGTGACCATCTCATGCGCGCGGTGTTGGCAGACGTTATAGAAGGTGCGGATCACCTGATCCCGGCCACGGATTGAAAACAGGTTCTGGCCTGCGATCTCGAAGGTGAAATAGTCGCCCACATTCGCCAGCTGGCTGGCATGACCCGCAAATTGCCACGTCCGCGCAAGCAGGCCGGACAGTTCGTGCGCATAGATGTTCGGGTCGGTGTAATAGCGCGCGGCCAAAGACCTGATGGGTTCGGTCATGTCTTCTCCTCGTGATACAGCCCCAACTGGTGGCGACGGTTGTGGAATTTCTCGACCCGCTCGACGATCTCGTCGCTGGCGACGGCGATGACGAAGGACAAGAGCGTCTCGAGCAGCGCGATGATGCTGACCGAGGACGGGAAGAATTGCGGCGTGTCGACCGAGACCACGAAGCCATGATCGGCCAGACGCAGGATCGGGCTGGCGGGGCTGTCGGACAGGGCGACGATGACCATGCCTTGTTCGCGCGCGATTTCGACGGCTTTGACCACCTCGGACCGATAGGGTTTGCAGGTGATCGCGATCAGTACGTCGCTTTCATCTGCCCATGCCAGATCATCGACAGGGGTCGAGCCCGGACGCGGTATGGCGTGAAATTCTTTCATTCCAGTCGAGGCCAGATAGGTGAAATTGCGCGCGATCGAGTTGTTGACGCCGACGCCAAGGGTGAACACGTTGCGCGAGGACCAGATTGCCTCGGCTGCGATCTTCAGATCGTCGGTCGAGATGCCAGCGAAAGTCTCTTCGACATTGCGCAGCACGTCCTGCACCATGTCGGCATACAGCCCACCCAGATCGTCAGATTTGCGAATGTCCTGAAGCCAGCGCGCGCGGTCGGGGAAGTCCGCGGCCCCGCGCCGGATGGCATCGCGGAAGGGCGCGCGGAAATCCTCGTAACCCTCAAACCCCACCTGCCGCGCCATGCGCACCACAGTGTTGGGTTTCACATTCGCAGCCTCGGCGATTTCGCGCACGGTCGACACGCCCACATCGCGGGGGTTTTCCAAGACGTAAGTGGCCGCCTTGCGTGCCTCGGGCGTCAGCGCGGGCAGCTCATCGGCCAGACGCTCGAGAATCGTGTTTGATACATTTGTCCCATTCATGATTGACGATGGTATTTTTGTTTGCTTAGCCTGTCGAGAGGAAAACGACTCGAAAAGGAATGTGTCGTGGCTGTTGAGTTTCCCTCCCACGCACGCGTGGTCATCGTCGGCGGAGGCGTCATGGGCGTCGGGCTGGCCTATCATCTTGGCCATGAAGGCTGGGGTGAAGATACGGTGCTGCTTGAGAAGGCCGAGCTGACCTCGGGCAGCACGTGGCATGCTGCCGGGCAGATCACACATTCGACCTCGTCCTTCGGGCTGGGGAAATGTGTGGATTACAACATCGGCCTCTATTCCGGCGGGTTGGAGGCGGAAACCGGCCAGCCCGTGACATGGCATGGCTGCGGGTCGTTTCGCCTTGCCTATACGGAAGACGAAATGGACTGGCTGCGCCATACGCTGTCGGTGGGTTGCGCGTTGGGGTTCAACATCGAATTGGTCGGACCCGAGAAGGTGTCCGAGCTGCATCCTTTCTATAACCTCGACGGTGTTGTGGGCGCGCTGCATACGCCCGATGACGGCCACGTCGACCCGACCAACGTCACCATGGCGATGGCATCTGGCGCGCGTCAAACGGGCGTGCGGATCATCCGTCAGTGTCGCGCGACCAACATCACGCAGTTACCTTCCGGCGAATGGCAGGTCGAGACCGAGAAAGGTACCATCACCTGCGAGCATGTCGTCAATGCGGGCGGCACCTATGCCCGGCAGATGGGCGAATGGTCGGGGCTGCAACTGCCTATGACCTCGATGACGCACCATTATTTTGTGACGGACGAGGTGCCCGAATTCCAGAACCTAGACACCGAACTGCCGGTCATTCGCGACGACAAGAAAGTGTCCGGTTACATTCGCATGGAGCAAAAGAAAGGCCTGATCGGGATTTACGAGAAAGAGAACCCGAACTCGGTCTGGCATGATGAATGCCCTTGGGAATACGAGAACTGGTTGTTTGACGCCGATTACGACCGCGTCATGCCGTATCTGGAAGAAAGCCTGAACCGGATGCCGATCTTTGCCGAGCTGGGCATTCAGCGTGATGTGCATGGCGCGATCAGCCACCCGCCAGATGGCAACCCTCTGATCGGTCCGGCGCCCGGCGTGCGCAATTATTGGTGCTGTTGCGGTACGCAGATCGGTATCGGCTGGGGCCCCGGCCTGACGCGTGAACTGGCGCGGTGGATGGTGCATGGGGCGGCAGACATCTCGATGCGCGAGTTCGATCCGCGCCGGTTTGGCAGCTATGCCACGAAGGATTGGCAAGTGGTGAAGGCCGAAGAGGACTACTGCCTGCGCCACGAAATCCCCTTCCCGCATTTCAACCGCTTGGCGGGGCGTCCCATCAAACCGTCGCCCTTGCACGAGCTCATGAAATCCAAAGGCGCCGTGCATGAAGAAGTTTATGGTTTCGAGCGCCCGCGTTTCTTCGCCAAGGGGATTGAGCAGCGCGACCATTACTCCTTCAACCGCTCCCCCGTCGACGACATGGTCGCGGACGAGGTGAAAGCGGTGCGCGAGCGCGTTGGCATCATGGATGTGACCGCCTTCACCAAGGTGCTGGTCGAGGGGCCGGATGCCTATGCGCTGTTGGACCGTCTGACCGCGAACCGGATGCCGCAGAAATACCCCTCAAGTAGCGAAGCGATAGGGGATAAATCCGGCTCCATTACCCTGACCCACATGCTGAACTGCGCAGGTCGGATCGAGCTGGAAACGACCATCGTGCGGATGGCCGAGGACAACTTCTATCTGGTCTGCGCCGCCTTCTTTGAACAGCGTCTGCTGGACCACCTGAACCATCAGCGCGCAGAAGAAGACGTGACGATCACCGCCCTTTCCTCGGACTGGAGCGCCCTGTCGCTGAACGGGCCGAAGTCGCGGGACGTGCTGGCCGCCTGCACCGATGCCGATCTGTCGAACGCGGGCTTTCGCTGGCTGTCTGCGCAGGAAATCAACGTCGCGGGCCACAAAATCTGGGCCTTCCGCATGTCCTATGCGGGCGAGCTTGGCTGGGAGTTCCACATGCCCCACGCCGCCTGTCTGGATGTCTATTCCGCGCTTTGGGAAGCGGGCGAGGCGCACGGCATTGCCGATTACGGCAGCTTCGCGATGAACGCGATGCGGATGGAGAAGGGCTTTAAGGGCGCAGGTGAATTGACCAACGAAGTCACATTGGCCGAGGCCGACGTGCTGCGTTTTGCCCGGACGGACAAGGACTATCTGGGCCGTGATAAGACCCTGAACACCGACCTGCCGTGGGTCTGCACCTATCTGGAAATCGAGCCCGACGGCAAGGCGGATGGCCATGGCGGAGAGGCGGTGATGCTGGACGGGCAGGTGGTTGGCTCCACGGCGTCTGTGGCCTTCGGACCAACGGTCGGGAAAGTCCTGGCCTTCGCCTATATCAAACCCGACGCCGCCACCCCCGGCACGGCGCTTGAGGTCGTGATCCACGGCACCCCACGCGCGGCCCGCGTGCTGGGCGAACCCGCCTATGATCCCGAAAGCCTGAAGCCAAGGATGGACGCGTCATGAAGGTCTCTCGCATTGCCCTGTGGTCGGTCGATCTGACCAGCCATGAAACCTACTACATGGCCGAGGGCAAAACCTGTGACACGGTCAAAAGTCATGTCCTGTGTCTGGAAACTGACACCGGTCTAAAAGGCTGGGGCGAGGTCTGCCCGATCCCCCATTACCTGCCAGCTTTTGCGGGCGGCGTCCCAAGCGCGGTTCAGGAAATGGCGCCGGAAATTCTTGGCGTCTCGCCCTTCGGTGTGGACGCGCCCATGCGCAAGCTGGATGCGTTTCTGCAAGGGCATTTCCACGCGAAATCCATCGTGGACATGGCGCTGTGGGATCTGTTTGGGAAAGCGACCGGGCAGCCCCTTTACGCGCTTCTTGGGGGCCGCACCCGCACAGACATGCCGCTCTATCACTCGATCACCTGCATCGCGCCGGACGACATGGCGCGGATCGCGCGCGAGGCCTATGCCACGGGCATCCGGCAGATTCAGGTCAAGCTGGGCGCAGATAGCGATTGGCAGGCCGATGCCGAGCGTCTGGCCAAAGTGCGCGAGGCGGTGGGCGATGGCCCTCTGGTCTATGGCGATTGGAATTGCGGGGCGACCAAGCTACAGGCCACGCGGACAGGCCGCGCAGTGGCTCATCTGGACGTGATGCTGGAACAGCCCTGCAAAACGCTGGAAGATTGCGCCGCGGTTCGGCAAGCAACGGGCCTGCCCATGAAGATCGACGAAGGCGCCTTCGATCTGGCGTCGCTCATTCGCGCGCATGAGCTTGGCGTGCTGGACGCGGTGGCGCTGAAACTGTCGAAATTTGGCGGACTGTCCGCCATGCGTCGCGCGCGTGACCTGACGGTGCATCTGGGGGCGGAAATCTGCGCTGAATGCACTTGGGGATCGGACATCGTGACCGCCGCGTCGCTGCATTTCGCGGCCTCGACCCCGCATGGCGCACTGCTGAATACCTGCGATCTGTCGTCCTATGTCGGCCCGCGCATTGCGCCCGATTGCCCGACCCGCAAGGATGGACGTATCGCCCCGCCGGAACGTCCTGGGCTGGGCGTCACACCCGACCTGAACATCCTTGGAGCCCCCATTCTTGAACTGGAGTGACCCATGCAGAAACTGACCACTCAAGCCGAATGGATCGCCCGCGCCCGCGCCGTCTTGCCCGCCGGGGGGTTTGGAAATTTCGATCCCCGCATTGTCATCGCGCGCGGGGAAGGCAGCCATGTCTGGGACGAGGATGGGAACGAGTACATTGACTATCTGATCGGCTCTGGCCCGATGCTTCTGGGTCACGGCCACCCAGAGGTGATGGAGGCGGTGCTGGAACAGCTCCCCCTCGGCATGACCTTTTTTGCGAACAACGCCAAGGGGATTGAACTGGCCGAGGCGATTGTTGATGCGGTGCCCTGCTGTGAACAGGTCAGGTTTGTGGCTTCGGGCGGCGAGGCGGACATGTACGCGATCCGCCTTGCCCGCGCCTATACCGGGCGCGATAAGATCCTGAAATTCGAAGGCGGCTATCACGGAATGAGCGCCGAGGCGCAGATGAGCCTTGCGCCCGAAGCCCGCGTCAACTTTCCGCAAGCCGTGCCGGACAGCGCAGGCATCCCGCAAGGCGTTGCCGACCAGATGCTCATCGCGCCGTTCAACGATCTGGCTGCGGTCGAGGCGCTGTTGAGCGAACACAATGATGTCGCTGCCATCATCGTGGAACCCCTGCAGCGGATCATTCCCGCCGACCCGGGCTATCTGCAGGGGTTGCGTGATCTGTGTGACGAGCACAGTGTCCTCCTGATTTTCGACGAGATCGTCACCGGCTTCCGGCTGGCCTATGGCGGCGCGCAGGAGCGCTATGGCGTGACGCCCGACATCTGCACTTTGGGCAAGATCATTGGCGGCGGCTTCCCACTTGCCGCCCTTGGGGCGAGTGCCGAAATCATGCAGCATTTCGACAAGTCCATCGTCGGTGCGGACAAATGGCTGATGCAGTTGGGCACCCTGTCCGGGAACCCGATTGCGGCGGCAGCCGGGTTGAAGACGATGGAAATCCTGCGCCGCGAGGGCAGTTATGACCGCCTTCGTGCTATCGGGAAAGAGCTGCAAGACATGCAAAGCGAGGCGTTGAGCGCGGCCGGTATCCCACATCAGATATGTGGGGATGAAACCCTGTTCGACATCTTCTTCACAACCGGCGCCTGCCGGGATTATCGGAGTGCCAAACACGATGACCCGCAACGCAACGTGACTTACAACGCGACGCTACGAAATCACGGGATCTTCAAATCGCCGGGCAAGCTTTACCCGTCGCTGGCAATATCCGAAATGGACCTCGAGCTAACAAAAAAAGCGGTTCATGTGGCGGTGCGTTCGATTTGCGCCGAGTAGTGCTTCTTTGATAGGTCCGTTTTGAGTTGTGGACAGACGTGGCACCCAGATATGTGAAGGTCCGTTCAGTCGCCACTGAACCGCAAACTACCAACCCCAAAGACAAAAGGGCCTGCAAACTGCAAGCCCTTTCGTGTTTCATGTGATCGCGTCAGTCGTTCGACCAGCCCGATACGGCTTTGACCTCAAGGAAATCCTCGATCCCCAGAATGCCGCCTTCGCGGCCGTTGCCGGACTGTTTATAGCCCCCGAAGGGCGAACCTGCGGCGCGGGAAGTGCCGTTCATTTCGACCATGCCTGACCGCATCTGGCGGGCCACGCGGTTGGCGCGGGTGCCGTCCTGTGTCTGGATGTAGTTCGTCAGGCCATAGACGGTGTCATTGGCGATCTCGACGGCCTCTTCCTCGGTGTCGAAGGGGATCATCGCCATCACCGGGCCGAAGATTTCTTCGCGGGCGATGGTCATGTCATTGGACACATCCGCAAAGATCGTCGGCTTGACGAAATAGCCCTTGTTCAGGCCTTCGGGTCGCCCGGTGCCGCCCGCGATCAGACGCGCGCCTTCGTCGATGCCGACCTGGATCAGGTCCTGGATCTTGTTCCACTGAACCTCGCTGACCACGGGGCCGATATGACGGCCTTCCTGGCTGGCGGGTCCGACTTGCACCTTCTCGGCGGCTTCGCGCGCGGTCTCGATGGCCTGATCATAAACGCCGCGCTGCACCAGCATCCGCGACGGCGCGTTACAGCTTTGGCCGGTGTTCTGCATCATGTGCATCACACCGCGTTTCACGGCCTTCTCGTCGGCATCGTCAAAGATGATGTTGGCACCCTTGCCACCCAGCTCAAGGCTGACACGTTTCAGGGTGTCAGCGGCCGCCTTGGAAATGGCGATACCGGCGCGGGTCGAACCGGTGAAGCTGACCATATCCACGTCCGGGTGGGTGGACAGTTGCGTGCCGACGCCCATGCCGTCGCCGTTCACCATGTTATAGACACCGGCGGGAAAGCCCGCTTCGTCCACGATTTCGCTCCAGACGATCGACGACAGGGGCGCGATTTCGGATGGTTTCAACACCATGGTGCAGCCTGCCGCCATCGCCGCCACGCATTTCAGCGTCACCTGGTTCATCGGCCAGTTCCATGGCGTGATCATCGCGCAGACGCCGATGGGTTCATACAGCAGACGATCATTCGGCGCATGCGCGCCCAGCATCTTGTCGAACTCGAAATCCTTGAAGGCGGTGATGAAGTTCTGGATGTGCCATGTGCCCGACCCGACCTGCGAGGTGCGGGCCAGATCAATCGGGGCGCCCATTTCCATGCTCATCGCCTCGGCCAGATCGCCCGAGCGTTTCTGATAGACCTTCAGAAGGGTTTCGATCAGGGCCAGCCGATCCTCTTTCTTCGAAAAGCCCCAGTCGGCGAAGGCGGCCTTGGCGGCGGCGACGGCGGCATCGGTATCCGCCTGATCGCCCAGCGAAATGACCGCGCAGACCTCTTCGGTCGACGGGTCGATGACAGTCATGTCCTTGGGTGCTGCGGGTGCCACCCATTGGCCGTTGATATAGAAGTCGCGTTTCTCGATCATTCCAGTCTCCTTGGTCGGATTTGCGTGCACTCTGGCACCGGGACAGGTCCGGCGCAACCCATGGAAACAAAATTTGATCAAATTTTTCAGGTGCGACGATTTGGTTGCGTTTGATCCCGCTCCGGGTCTTTAAAAAGGGGAAGCAGATTGTATCTCTAGAACAACCAAACACCCCGGACAGGAGAAACCAAATGGGACTTCGCATTAACGACACCGTGCCTAATTTCACAGCAGAAACAGATCAGGGCACAATCAAATTTCACGACTGGATTGGCGACAGCTGGGCCATCCTGTTCTCGCACCCGAAAGACTATACCCCGGTCTGCACGACCGAATTCGGCGCCGTTGCGCAGCTTGCTGATGAATGGGAAAAGCGCGGCACCAAGGTAATCGGCCTGTCCGTCGACAGCGCGGAAGAGCACGTGACCTGGAAAGCCGACATCGAAGGTTACTCGGGCGCAAAAGCAGGTTTCCCGATCATTGCCGACGAAGATCTGGCCGTGTCGAAGCTGTTCGATATGTTGCCCGCCGAAGCCTATCTGCCCGACGGGCGCACCGCCGCCGACAGCGCATCCGTGCGTTCGGTCTTTATCATCTCGCCCGACAAGAAGGTGCAGTTGATCATGACCTATCCGATGTCGGTGGGCCGCAACTTTGCCGAAGTGCTTCGCGCGCTGGACGGCCTGCAAGCGACCTTTGGCACGCCCATCGCCACCCCGGCGAACTGGGTCAAGGGTCAGGACGTCATCGTTGCCTTGTCGCTGAGCGATGACGAAGCGAAAGAGAAGTTCGGCGAGGTCGACATCAAGCTGCCGTATCTGCGCACCACGGCTGACCCCAGCTAAGCTATTAGCACCTCAGAAACGAACAAGACCCGCGCAGATCAGCGCGGGTCTTCGCTTTTTGGGTGAGCCGCCTTATTTCTCGGCGGCTTTCAATGCTTGGCTCAGCACCTCGCGATCACCAATATGGTTTGCCAGAACCAGCACAAGGCGCGCGTTCAACGCATCGCTGTCATCTTTTGACAATCCCTCATGGGCGGCCAGAAGTTCGGCATAGAAATCATCGGCGCGGTTGATGTTTGGTGTCAGGATCAGATCGGTCATATCGTTTACTCCTTCCCCGTCGCGCGACGAATGGCGGCGCGGAACAGATTGTCATCAAAGCTGGGGCGGCGGGCGGCGACGTGCTGGTCGGGCCGGATCAGATAGACCGCGCTGGAGGCGTGGCCCAAATACCGCTCTTTCAATGCGCCGGTTCGATCATCTTTCACCGACAGCGCCAGTCGCGTGACCTCAACCCCATCCTCTTCGATGACGTCCGGTGCGTCCGCGTCGATGGTAAGCAGAATGAATTTGTTGCCCAGTTTCGGCAGCAGGAACTCATCCCCTAGCGGCACGTCCGGGCAGGGCGAGCCGGGGCGCGTTTTGATCGGCCCGTCCAGCGCATCGGCTGAATTCAGCGGCGAGCCATCGTAAGTGCAGGGAACCGAAAGGCGGCCCGAGTTTACCAGGGGGCGCGCAAATTCGTAATGCTCGGCCAAATCCAGAACCGAGTCGCGCAGAAGGCGGCTCATCTCGGATTTCGGGGTGATGAAATCGGTCGAGCGGGTTGAATTTAGGATGTTCTCATCCGCGCCATGGATCCGTTCGATGTCATAGCTGTCCAACAATGTCTCGTCAGCCTTGCCGTCGATCACCAGTTTCAGCTTCCAGCCAAGGTTGTCGGTATCCTGCAGACCCGAATTTGCCCCGCGTGCGCCGAAGGGCGACACCTGGTGCGCGGCGTCACCAGCGAACAGAACACGGCCGTGGCGGAATTTTTCCATCCGGCGGCATTGGAAGGTATAGATCGACACCCATTCAAGTTCGAACTCCACATCATCACCCAGCATGGCTTTCAGACGTGGGATCACATTCTCGGGTTTCTTTTCTTCGTCCTTGTCGATGTCCCAGCCAAGTTGCAGGTCGATGCGCCACACGCCGTCAGGCTGCTTGTGCAATAGGGCAGATTGCCCCCGGTTGAAGGGCGGATCGAACCAGAACCAGCGTTCTGATGGGAAGTCGGCTTCCATGATCACATCGGCAATCAGGAAGTTGTCTTCGAACACACGCCCCACGAAATCCAACCCCAGCATTTGCCGGGTCGGCGAACCCGCGCCGTCACAGGCGACCAGCCAATCTGCTTCGATGTTGTACGACCCTTCGGGTGTGTCGATCTCCAGTGTGGCGTGATCGGGATGCGTGCCAATGGCCGCGACCTTGTTGCCACCGCGAATTTCGATGGGCGCACCTTCTGCTTCCATCTCGCGCACGCGGTTCACCAGATACTCTTCGAAATAATACTGTTGAAGATTGATGAAGGCGGGGCGCTGATGGCCTTTCTCGGGCAGGAGTTCAAACTTGTAGACCTCGCGGTCGTCAAAGAAGACTTTGCCGACATCCCATTCAACGCCCTTATCGACCATCGGCTGACCACAACCAAGACGGTCGAGGATCTCCAGCGGGCGCTTGGCAAAACAGATCGCACGGGATCCAAAGCTGACCTTGTCATTGTCGTCCACGATGACGACTTTCACACCTTGCTGGGCCAGGTCGATCCCCATGCCAAGCCCGATGGGTCCGGCACCGATGATCACGACCGGGTGGCGCACAGGAGCTGCGGCGTCCTGATCAGGACTGCGTTCATAGGGGTAAAGCGGGACTTCGAATATCTTGTTCATGCGGTTCTCCTCCGGCTGGCGATGGTCGCTGATACGCATTCTAGCAAAATTCGTTGCGAAAGCTACGAATCTGATGGGGATGCGCTGATATGCGTCACCGCATCCCGTTGTTTGTCAGCCTTGCAAGGCTTCCCACATCTCCAGATCGCGCTGGGCGGTCCAGATGCGGGGGGTGTCGATGCCGCGTGCTTCGTCATAGGCGCGGGCGACGTTGAAGGGCAGGCAGTGCTCGTAAATGGCGTAGTCTGCGAATTTCGGGTCACACTCGGCGCGCACGGCGTCCCAGGCTTCTTTCAGCGAACCACCACGGGCAGCCACTTTGGCGGCGGGGGCGTAGGTGCTGTAGACAAAGTCACGGGTGCTTTCGATGGCGCGCTCAACGGCGTCCTTGCCGATCAATGCTCCGCCACGGCCCGGTGCGATGGCGTCCACGTCGAAAGACGCGATGTTGTCCAGCGTGTCGCCCCAGTCCGAGAAATGCCCGTCGCCGCAATAGCAGGCCGAGTGGTCTTCCACGATGTCGCCGGTGAACATGACGTTCTGGTCCGGCACGTGGATCACGATGTCGCCTGCGGTGTGGGCACGGCCCAGATGCATCAGATCGACGCGGCGGTTGCCAAGATAGACGGTCATGTCGTCCGAGAATGTGGTGGTCGGATAGGTCAGGCCGGGGATCGACTCGTGGCCTTCAAAGAGGCGCGGGAAACGCTGGAATTCGCTATCCCAGTCTTCCTGACCTCGCTCGACCACCATCGCGCGGGCTTGGTCGCCCATGATGATCTGATCCGCGCCATAGGCCGAGGCCCCCAATACGCGCACCGCGTGATAGTGGGTCAGAACCACGTGGCTGATCGGCTTGTCGGTCACCGAGCGCACGCACTCGATCACTTTACCCGCCAGACGCGGGGTGGCCTGAGCTTCAACAATCATGACGCTGTCATCGCCAATGATCACGCCCGAGTTCGGGTCGCCCTCGGCGGTGAAGGCGTAAAGCCCGTCGCCGATCTGGTCGAAGGTGATTTTCTTTTCGGTCATGTCGCCTTGCGACGCGAATGCCTTTGCCATGGTCCGGTTTTCCTTTCTGGACAAGCGCGCGGGTTGGTGATCCCTTGCCCTTATGTTTGATCGTCGTTTTCTGCCCTATTGGGGCGTACTGTTTGTCACCCTCGCCACGCTGGTCACCCTGTTGGCGATGGGTCGTAATGTCTCATGCCCCTGCGGTTATACCCTGCTTTGGTATGTCGGGGATGACAGCGGTCAGGGGTCGCAGCATCTGCTGGACTGGTATTCGCCCAGCCATCTGATCCACGGCTTCCTGTTTTACGGTGCCACCTTCCTTCTGATGCGCCGCTTTGCCCTTGGGTGGCGCCTTCTGGTCTCGACCATTGTCGAGGGCGCGTGGGAGGTGGCCGAGAACACCGAAGCCGTCATCAACCGCTACCGCGAATTCACCATGTCCGGCGAATACTGGGGCGACAGCGTTGTGAACTCGGCCACGGATCTGGCGGCCATGTTCCTTGGCTTCTGGCTGGCGCTTCGCCTGCCCGTCTGGATCAGCATCCTGATCATCGTGGGCTTTGAAGTGCTGACCACTTTCCTGATCCGCGATGGGCTGGCGTTGAACATCATCATGCTTCTTGTGCCATCCGAGGCGATCCTCGAATGGCAAAGCGCAGGGGGATGATGCCCAGACCGCCATTTACTTGGGCCAGTTGACGGCAGGCAGGATCTGCCCGACACAATCGCCAAAGCCGATCTGGAAGCCGTCACCCTTTGCGGCACCGCGCAGGGTCAAGGTGTCGCCATCCTCGATGAAGGTGCGGGTTTCACCGGTGTCGAGCGTGAAGGGTTCGCGGCCTGCCCAGCTCATCTCCATCAGTGATCCGTATTCGGTCTTCGTCGGACCCGAGATCGTGCCCGATCCCAGCAGGTCGCCCACATTCATCGCACAGCCGCCAATCGCGTGGTGGCACAGCTGTTCGGCGGCCGAGTAATACATGCGGGTATAGTTGGTTTCGCCAACGACGCTCGCCTTATCGGCCCCTTCAGGCTGCATCAGCACCTGAAGCTCGATGTCGTAAAGGCCGTCCTTGGTGCCATCCAGATAGGGCAGCAACTCTTTCTCGCGTTCCGGCGTGGGCGCACGGAACTCTTCCAGAGCGGCGGCGGTCACGATCCACGGGCTGATCGAGGTGCCAAACGCCTTCCCTTGGAACGGGCCAAGCGGTTGGTATTCCCAGCCTTGGATGTCGCGGGCAGACCAGTCGTTCAGCAGCACGTAGCCGAAGATCATGTCGTCGGCCTCGTCCACGGTGATCGGCTGACCGAAATCCGAGGGCTTGCCAACGATGGCCCCCATCTCAAGCTCGATATCCAGACGCATCGAGGGGCCAAAGCTGGGCATCTCGGCGTCGGGCGCTTTGCGCTGGCCGTTCGGGCGGTGGATCGGGGTGCCCGAGATCACGACAGACGAGGCACGACCGTTATAGCCGATCGGAATGTGCAGCCAGTTGGCGGGCAGGTCGGGCGAGCCACGCAGGATCGCGCCCATATTCGCCGCGTGCTGACGACCGGCGTAGAAGTCAGTGTATTCCGAGACAAGGAACGGCATATGCAGTTCCGCATCGGCTTGGGCGACCAGAAGGGGCGCAACGGCGTCTTGCTCGGTCGCGCCTTCGGCCAAGAGCTGTTCCAAACGGTTGCGCAGGGCGGCCCATGCGTCCGACCCCAGCTCCATCAACTCGTTCCAGAAGGGAACGTCGAAGACGGTTTCATCACCGATCTCGATCAGGCCAGCTTCTTCGGCGGCCTGCATATCAAGGATCATGTCCCCGATGGCGACACCGCAGCGCGGCTCGGTGCCAGCGGTCGAGAACACGCCATAGGGCAGGTTGTTCAGGGGAAACGGGGTCTCGGCAGAGTTCGCGCTGTCCACCCATGACTTTTTCAGTTGGCTCATGTAATCCTCATTCGGCATCCGGCTGTGCCTCGGGTCGCGCATCGGCGAAGGCAGGCAGGGCCAGACAGGTTTCTTCAATGTCGGTCAGGCGCGCAAAGGGCGTCATGTCCACCCCCCAGCGATGCCCGTTGTAAAGCTGCGATACAACGCAGATATCCGCAAGCGATGGCGTGTCGCCAAAGGCAAAGCGGGTGCCTTGTGGCAGCATGGCCTGAAACGCGGTCAGACCCTCGTTCATCCAGTGGACCATCCAGTCCACGCTGTCCGCTTTGCTGTGCCCCATCCCGTCCAGATGTTGAACAACGCGCAGATTGTTCACCGGATGAATGTCCAGCGCGATCACATGCGCCGCGGCCATCACCTTGGCCCGCGCAATTGGATCATCCGGCAAAAGCGCCGGGTCGGGATAGGTGCGGTCAAGATAATCAAGGATGGCCAGCGATTGGGTCAACTTGGTGCCATCCTCCAGCTCCAGCACTGGCACGCCCTTGCCGGGGTTCATCGCCTGATATTCGGCGCCGCGTTGCTCGCCTTTCACCAGATTGACGGGATGGCTTTCGAACGGCACACCCTTCAGGTTCAGCGCAATGCGCACCCGATAGGATGTGGTCGACCGCCAGTAGGTATATAGCTTCAGAGCCATCACTTTTTCCCTGGCGTCCCGTCGAACTTCTTCTCAAGGCTGTCCCAGCAGTCGATATAGTCGTCCTGCAACGGGGCTTCGTTTGCCGCAAACGCAGTCAGGTGCTGCGGGAAGCGGGTCTCGAACATGAAGGACATGGTGTTTTCCAGCTTCTCCGGCCCGAGATTCGAGTTCGAGGCGCCTTCAAACGCATCACGATCCGGCCCATGCGGCAGCATCATGTTGTGCAGGCTGACACCGCCGGGGATGAAGCCCTGCGGCTTGGCGTCATACTGACCGTAAATGTTGCCCATCAGTTCAGACATGATGTTCTTATGGTACCACGGCGGACGGAAGGTGTTCTCGGCCACCATCCAACGCTCGCGGAACAGAACGAAGTCGATATTCGCGGTGCCGGGCTGGCCCGAGGGCGCGGTCAGAACCGTGAAGATCGAGGGGTCCGGATGGTCAAACAGGATCGCGCCAACCGGGCAGTATGTGGTCAGATCGTATTTATACGGCGCGTAATTGCCATGCCACGCGACCACGTCCAGCGGCGACTGGCCGATCTCGGTCTTATGGAACTGACCGCACCATTTGATGGTGATGGTCGAGGGCACTTCGCGGTCCTCAAACGCCGCCACGGGCGCCTTGAAGTCACGCGGGTTGGCCATGCAGTTCGCACCGATGGGGCCACGACCGGGCATCTCAAATTTCTGGCCGTAGTTTTCGCAGACGAAACCGCGCGCAGGGCCTTCCAGAAGTTCGACGCGATACACCAACCCACGCGGGATGATGCCGATTTCTTGCGGGGCAAGGTCAATGATGCCCAGCTCCGTATAAAACCGCAGCTTGCCTTCCTGCGGCACGACCAGCAGCTCGCTGTCGGCCGAGAAGAAATAGTCGTCCACCATTGACTCGGTGACCAGATAGATGTGGCTGGCCATGCCGACCTGCGTGTTCACATCGCCTGCCGTGGTCATGGTGCGCATCCCGGTGATCCAGTTCAGACCCTCAGCCGTCGGCACGGGATCCCAGCGATACTGGCCCAGTGAAATCACGTCCGGGTCCACGCAGGGCGCAGATTTCCAGTAAGGCACGTCGATCTTGGTATACCGCGCCGAGTGCTTCACCGACGGACGAATGCGATAGGTCCATGTGCGCTCGGGCGGGTTGGCGGTGAAGGCGGTGCCGGACAGCTGCTCGCCATAGAGGCCATATTCACATTTCTGCGGGCTGTTCATGCCTTGCGGCAGCGCGCCGGGCAGCGCCTCGGTCTCGAAGTCATTGGCCCAACCGGGCATATAGTGGGTTTCGGTGCCGACCAAGGACACCGCGCGCGTCATGTCGCGCCCAGAGCTGTGCTGGTTCATCTGAAGCCTCGTTTCAACACCCTTTGCAGGGCCGATCCTGTTTGCCCCACTATGGTATCGTTGCGAATGAAACGAAGTCAAGGAAAAGCGACATTTCACACGTGAAGTATCGGTTTGCCAACAATTTGAAAGGTTAAGCCCATATCAACTTCCGCCAGCTATCCCTAAAGCCGGGTGAAGAACGAGGTGGTGAGATGCGCGCAAACGCAAATGCGCCGGTAATCATCAAAAAGGTAAAGAAGGTCAGCGGTGGTGGACACCACGGCGGCGCGTGGAAAGTGGCATATGCCGATTTCGTGACCGCCATGATGGCATTCTTCCTTTTGATGTGGCTTTTGAACGCAACAACGGAAAAACAACGCAAGGGGATTGCCGATTACTTCAACCCGACAATCCCGGTGATGCGTGTATCGGGCGGCGGTGACGGGTCGTTCGGTGGCGACAGCGTATTTGTTGAAGAAACCTTGTCGCAATCTGGAAACGGCGGCCTGCCGCGTGATCCCAGCCTGTCCGAAGGGGGAACGGCGAAGGATGTCGCCGCAGAAAATGCACGTTTGGAAGAACTGGAAGAGATGCTGTTCGCCCGAGGTGGTGAAAGCATGGCCAGCGACGGCATTGCGCGTCACATCGTGACCCGTGTCACCGATGAGGGCTTGCTGGTCGAAGTGTTCGATCTGGACGGCGCGCCGCTGTTCGAGCCAAATACCACCACACCGACCGCGGTCTTGTCTGAACTGACCGAAGTGATTGCACGCGTTTTTGCGCTGGTTGAAAACGGCGTCGCGATTGAGGGTCATGTGGCAACTCAGCCAGTCGTGGTCCTTGAGAACACGACTTGGTCGCTGTCGACGGGGCGCGCCACCCAACTGAGAAAAATGCTCGAGGATAGCGCTCTGGCACCCGAACGCATCGCGCGCGTGACAGGCCATGCTGATCGCGAACCTGCGGTTACGAATGCCTTCGCTGTACGCAACAATCGGATCGAACTGATCCTGTTGCGCTCTGGGCGTTGAACTCGACCTGCTGGCGGGGATTTCGGAAATACCCGCAATTTTAGCCGTTAGTCGCCTGTTAAGGTCAGACCTCTATGGATGGAGATCGACACAGAGGTAGATGCAGCAGAAAGGCGCACCATGACGATTTCCTCCTCACTCAGTGCCGGCGTCGCCGGATTGAATGCACACGCAACCAAACTGGCCACGATTTCGGACAACATCGCGAATTCTTCGACGTTCGGATACAAGCGCGCCACGGCAGATTTTCAGAACCTGGTGATCGGCGGTCTGGCCGGGGCAGGCACCTACTCGGCAGGCGGTGTGCGCACCACGACGCAGCGTCTGATTGACGAACACGGGCCGCTCATCTCTACGTCGAATCCGATGGATATTGCGATCGGTGGCCGCGGCATGCTTCCCGTCACGCAAGAGGTGTATCGCGACGCCAACCCAGGCGAGCGTCCGATGATGATGACCACAACCGGGTCGTTTCGTACGGACTCTGAAGGCGTTCTGAAAACCGAAACCGGGTTGGTGCTTTTGGGTTGGCCTGCGGATGCAGATGGAAACGTGGCGACGTATCCTCGCGATACCGGTGTGGGGTTGGAACCTGTCGTCATCAACGCCAACCAAACGGCGGGTGATCCGACAACCACGATGAAACTTGGCGTCAATCTGCCCGCCGTGGAAACCGAAGCGGGTTCGGCCGGCGCCGCGCGCCCGTTGTCGGTAGAATATTTCGGCAACCTTGGCACGTCCGAGACGCTCGATTTCTCGTTCACACCGATTGTTCCGGCAACAGGATCATCCAATCAGTGGACGATGGTGATTACCGACAGCGCTTCCGGCGGTACGACCATTGGCGAATACACTCTGACGTTTGACGATTCGCGGACGGATGGCGGCTCTCTTGCATCTGTCGCTGTCGTATCAGGTGGTGCCTACAACGCAACGAACGGGACGCTTGACCTGACGGTCGCGGGTGGACCGCTGTCGCTGACCATCGGCAAGATTGGGGATCCGAACGGGCTGACTCAATTGTCAGACAGCTTCGCGCCGGTGGCGATCACCAAAAATGGCTCGCCGGTGGGCAACCTGACGGCGGTTCAGATCGACGAACACGGGTATATCAAGGCCACATATGACACTGGTTTCATTCGCACGATCTATCAGGTGCCTCTGGTGGACGTTCCAAATCCGAACGGTTTGATCTCGATTTCAAACCAAGCCTATCAGGTGTCCCCTGAAAGCGGCTCTTTCTTCATGTGGGATGCTGGTGACGGGCCCACAGGCGAGGTTGTTGGCTTCGCGCGCGAGGGCTCAACAACAGATGTCGCGGGCGAGTTGACCAGCCTTATCCAGACGCAGCGGGCCTATAGCTCGAATGCCAAAGTGATTCAGACCGTAGACGAGATGCTTCAAGAAACCACCAACATCAAACGTTGATGCATGTGCTGAGGACAGAGATTAGTCGATGAGCATTTCCGGCGCCTTCTCAAACGCCCTGACCGGGCTTGCGGCCACGTCGCGCGCGGCCGAGCTTGTCTCGTCCAACGTCGCAAACGCGATGACCGAAGGTTACGGCACGAGGTCGTTGGAACTGTCGACCCGAACGTCGGGGGGGTCTGGCGTCCGGGTTGAAGGTGTTCTGAGGAATGTCGATGAAGTGCTGATCGGTGACCGTCGTCTTGCTGATGCGGCGACAGGATTCCATGGCGCCAAACAGCAGTTCTTGACCAATCTGGAGAAGGTGTTGGGGACACCCGACCAACCCGGATCATTGTCCGGTCGCATGGCACGGTTCGAGGCATCACTGATAGAAGCCGCGGCCCGGCCAGACAGTCAAACGCGCCAATCGGCGGTGTTGAGCGCGGCCAATAGTCTGACCACCCATCTGAACGCCACATCCGATCACATCCAAACAGCGCGACTGGATGCGGATCAGGCAATCGCGGGAATGGTGGCAACACTCAACGCCGGTTTGGAAGATGTGCAATCGCTGAACGTGAAGATTCAAGCGGCGCAAGCGCGTGGCGTTGATGCGTCCGGGCTGATGGATCTGCGTCAGAAGAAGATCGACGCGCTCGCACCGATTGTGCCGATCAGGCAATTGCCGCGCGAAAATGGTGTGGTCGCATTGATTACAACCGGTGGCGCAGTTTTGCTGGATGGTAAGGCGGCAAAGCTGGGTTTTACCCCCGTCAATTTGATTGTGCCTGAGATGACCTTGTCCGGCGGCGCCCTTTCGGGTCTGTCGCTGAATGGGCAGCCCATCGATACAAGCGATGATCGTAGCCTCATTGCGGGTGGCGCGCTGTCTGGTCAATTTGCTGTGCGCGATCAGGTCGCAGTTACCGCGCAGGAGCGGTCGGACGGTTTTGCCCGTGACCTTGTTGAACGATTCCAGAACCCCGCGCTGGATGCGACCCGACTGCCCGGCGATCCGGGCCTTTTTGCGGATGCCGGGGCGGCATTTTCCGCTGCCGACGAAGTGGCGCTGTCAAGCCGGATCTCAGTGAACGCCGCCGTTGATCCCGAAAAGGGTGGCGCGTTGTGGCGGCTGCGCGATGGGCTCGGGGCCACGGTGCAGGGGAGTGTCGGCGATGCCGGGTTGCTGAATGGCCTGATTGATGCGCTCAGCACGATGAGGACACCGGTCTCGGGTGACTTCTCTACCGCGTCACAGACTGCTGCGGGACTGGCATCCGAGCTTCTGTCAAGCATCAGTTCGGATCGGCTTTTGGCCGAAACCCAACTTGGATTTGCCTCGGCCCAGCAGCAGTCTCTGCTTCAGATGGAACTTTCACAGGGTGTTGATACCGATGCCCAGATGCAGAAGTTGATGCAGATCGAACAGGCATATGCTGCGAACGCGCGGGTTATTTCGACCGCTGATGAAATGATCCAGACCTTGCTCGCAATATAGGAGAGATGCCATGACAATTGTGAGCTATGGCGATCTTGCCAGCGCGTTTCAAACCCGCAGCCTTTCGGCGCAGCTAAAACAGGATATGGCGCGTCTGGGAATTGAGTTGTCAACGGGGCGCAAAACGAACTTGGCAACACATGTATCGGGGGATTTCGGTCCCGTGGCGGGGCTTGAGCACAGCCTGAAGTTACAGTCAGCCTATGCCCAAAGCGTCACGGAGGCCGCGACCATTCTAGGCGGCACACAAACCGTTCTGGAGAACATTCAGGGTCAGGCCGAGACATTGTCTGGCGGTCTGCATGTCGCGATCAGCTCTCAGAATCCGGGATTGCTGCAGGGCACGGGGGCCGACGCGCGAGAGCGATTGTTTTCAGTTGTCTCGAACCTGAACACAAATCTTGGAGGGCGTTCGTTCTTTGCAGGAGCTGCGACGGATGGTCCGGCTTTGGCGGACGGGGATGCAATCCTTTCGGATGTGATGGTGGCGATCGCCGGGGAAACCACCGCGGCAGGCATAGCGGATCAGATCGACAACTGGTTCAAATCACCAGGCGGCGGATTTGATACATCTGGTTATCTGGGTTCAGATCAAGACCTGGGGCCGTTTCGATTGCGGGATGGTGAGGCGGCGACGCAACCCATCAGGGCCGATAGTGCCGAGATACGCGATCTTCTGGCCGCCCTCACCAAGGCTGCGGTCATCGCGGAAGGGGCGTTGGCGGGCGATGTAGAAGCCCAGAAAGACCTGGCGACCAGATCGTCGAATGGTTTGTTAAGCGTGATTGATGATTTGACCAATGTTCGGGCAGATGTCGGTCGTGTTGAGGCGCGCATTGAAGCCGCGTCCGCCAGCAATGCAGCGGAAAAATCGGCGTTGGAGCTGTCATACAATCGCTTAACCGCAGCAGACCCCTTCGAGACGGCAACTGCGCTACAGGCGCTCTATGACCAGATGGAAAGCCTTTACACGGTAACCGCCCGTCTCTCACAGCTGAGCTTCACGGATTACATGCGATGACCCGGATTTTTACCATTATAGTCACAATGCTGCTGTCTTTGTCTGCCGCGTACGGGAACTCCGTGCGTATCAAGGATCTGGTGGAGTTTGATGGGGTGCGTGGCAACGATCTTGTGGGATACGGGCTCGTTGTTGGTCTGAACGGCACCGGCGATGGCATTCGAAATGCGCCCTTCACCGAGGACATTATGTCCAACATTCTGGAACGATTGGGCGTCAATATCACAGGCGAGCAGTTTCGCCCCAAGAATGTGGCCGCTGTTTTCGTCACTGCAGCCCTGCCGCCCTTTGCCCGCGCCGGATCGCGGATTGATGTGACCGTATCGGCAATCGGAGACGCCAAAAGCCTGTTGGGTGGTACGTTGATCATGACGCCACTGAACGCGGCCGACGGTGAAATCTATGCCGTTGGTCAAGGCACGGTTATCGCCGGAGGCGCCGTTGCCGAAGGTGATGCCGGCAAGGTCACGCAAGGGGTTCCGACAAGCGGTGTCATTCCCAACGGTGCGCGTGTCGAACAAGAGATCGACTTTGATTTCACCAAGCTGAAATCAATCCGGCTGGCACTGCGAACGCCGGATTTCACTACAGCCGAACGTATAGAGCGTGCGATTAACGCCAAGTTTGACCGCGTTGTGTCTCGTATGCTCGACAGCGGCACCGTGGTCGTCGATATCAACGCCACGCGCGCGATCTCTCCGGCACATGCCATTGGCACGATCGAAAATCTGGGAGTTGAGCCAGAACGTAAAGCAAAAGTCGTGGTGGATCAGCGATCAGGTACCATTGTTATGGGTTCAGATGTGCGGATCAGCCGCGTGGCCGTTTCGCAAGGCAATCTGACGCTTCGAATTCAGGAATCGCCAGTTGTTGTGCAGCCCAATCCGTTCTCGAATGGAGAGCCGATTCTGGTGCCGCGAACCAATGCGGGTATAGAAGAAGAGCCAGGTATCGGCTTGGCCGAGGTCGATGGCGGTGCGTCGCTGTCGGACGTGATCGCCGGACTAAACGCGCTGGGGGTGGCGCCGCGAGATTTGATCGATATTCTTAAAAGTATCAAAGCCGCAGGCGCCCTCCATGCGGATTTCGTGGTCCGCTGACCGATAAATGTCGGGTGAACGTGCGGTCATTTCTGCGCGGCGGAGTTCGGTTCGCAAACCTTCCGACTGCGTCCGCCCGCAATGATCTTGCATCACCAACATGCGGCAGGCGCCTTTGTTGTTGAGCGCGCAAAACAGGGTGATGTGCCCCGGTAGATGACTGCAGCGATGCAGGGTTTCTAGCGCACCATTACCCGAATCTTTCCCAGAAAGATCAACGATCTGTTGGATATGTTTTGTTTTGGCTTGAGTTTTAACCTGAATCGGGCAAACATCCACAAAACTGTGAGAAAGTGTGGAAATATCCAGATTTCTGGCCTGACCACGCACTTTGGGGGTGATATGGCAGGTGAGACAAAGCAGTCCTATCGCGAGCTGGAATTGCTTGACGCCATTCGCAGGGTCGGAGGGTTTGCCAAAAACTCGGATCTTGCCAGCGCACTGAACGTTTCTGAAGAAACCGTGCGCCGAACGATCAAGGCCTTGTCAAAATCTGGGTCGGTTGCGCGGGTGCATGGTGGCGCATATATCGTCGGCGCTCAGAGCGATCCGAGCTTTTACAAACGGATTGAGCAATACGCCTGCGAGAAGCGTGCCGTCGCGAAAGCCCTTGTGCGCGAAATAGAAGACGGCATGACGTTGTTCATGGATGTCGGCAGCACCACTGTATTCGTGGCAGAAGAGCTGCGCGCCCGCGGTAATCTTTCGGTGACGACAAACTCGGTTCAGGTCGCGCAGACTTTGGTTGGTCACAATGACAACCGCGTCTATTTGCTGGGTGGCCAGATGCAGGCCGATGAACTGGGCGCATTCGGCCATATGGCCGAGCAGCAAGCGCGGCAGTTCTGTTATGATTTGTCTGTTCTCAGCGCAGATGCGCTGCATACCAAACGCGGCTTTCTTTACCTGAACAGGGCAGAAGCAGACCTGGCGTCGGTGGTGATTGACTGTTCGGACGCCACGGTTGTGGCCATGACCCATCACAAATTCGGATCGACAGCCCCGCATCAGGGGTTCGCGCCCGAGTGCATTGATCGGATGATTGTCGATCAGTTGCCGGACAGCGCCTTGGCGCAACAACTGAACAGCTGGGACATCAGCCTAAATGTCGTACCGGGAGAGGTTGAAGGATGCTGATGAACACTGACGCAACGACCATCCATGCAAACCGCATAGCTGATTTGGCAGGCGATGCGGCGATGACGTATTTCCGGCACCTGTTAGAGGTTGACCTGAAAGATGACGAAAGTCCCGTCACCCAGGCAGACCGTGGAGTTGAGCTGCGCGTCCGAGCATATCTGGAGCAGCACTTTCCCGATGATGGCATTCTGGGCGAGGAGTTCGGTCAGTCAGACCTGACCTGTGATCATGTCTGGAGCATCGATCCCATCGATGGCACACGGTCTTTCTTGTCCGGCCATCCGCTGTTCGGGTTTCTTCTGGCGCGGCTGTACAAGGGGGAGCCAACCATTGGCCTGATCAGAATGCCCGCGCTGGACGAAACGGTGATTGGCGTGCGGGGCGGTTCTGCGACGTTGAACGGCGACAAAATTCGCGTCTCGTCGCAGGTTTCGTTGGATCAGGCTATTGTCTATGTCAACGAAGCCGAGAAGATATTTGCCCGACACCCGCAGACTTTTGGCCGTCTCTTGTCGGCGGGTCAAACCCGTCGGTTCGGCTATGATTGCTATCCCCACGCGTTGGTTGCCATGGGGCATGTCGATGCGGTGGTGGATGAGGATCTGCAACCCTATGACTATCTGCCCTTGGTCCCAGTGATCGAAGCGGCTGGCGGCATCATCACGGACTGGAGGGGAGAGCCGTTGACTTTGTCATCGGGGACGTCAGGCGTTGTGACGGCCGCAACTGCCGATCTTCATGCCGCCCTTCTGGGTTTGGTGGGATCGTAACATGGCCATCGTGAGTTTCGTCATAAGCCTTGCAGGTGCCACCATGTTGTTGCTGTTCGCGGTGCGTATGGTGCGCACCGGGATCGAACGCAGCTTTGGCGCATCGTTCCAGCGGATGTTGACGGACAATCACAGCCTGATCGGCGCCAGCGCGACCGGCGTTTTTTTGGCGATTGTTCTGCAAAGTTCGGCGGCGGTGGCGTTGTTGGCGACCGGCTTCGCTGCGAGCGGTTATCTGGCTTTCCCGACCGGGCTGGCGATTGTGTTGGGTGGTGATCTGGGATCGGCGCTTATCATTCAGATCCTGTCTTTCAAACTGGATTGGCTGGTGCCTTTGTTGCTTGCCGTCGGCGGCTGGTTGTTTGTGAAGGTCGAAAGCAAGAAGGGCCGGCAGTTTGGCCGCATCCTGATGGGCGTGGCGTTCATCCTGATCTCGCTGCAGTTTCTGCGTCAAGCCGTGGCGCCAATCAGCGATAGCGCGTTTCTGCCCGCAGTGTCCGGGTATTTGGCACGTGATTTCGTGACAGCCTTCATCGTCGGCGCTGCGCTGGCTTTTGTCATGCACTCGAGCGTTGCCGCCATTCTGATGTGCGTGACGCTGGTACAGATCGACGCCATCCCTTTTGCTGCAGCGTTGTCGCTTCTGTTGGGGGCGAATATGGGCAGCGCGTTCATTCCCATCTGGTTGACGCGCGGAATGCCATTGGCGGGCCGCCGTATTCCGTTTGCAAACTTGATACTGCGCGGCAGTTGGGCCTTGATCGTATTGTTGGCTGTGAACCTGCTGTCTGACCCTGAACGCTTGCTGTTTGTCGGTCCTGGCCAGTCACTTATTTATGCCCATATCGGGTTTAATCTGTCGTTGTTGGTGTTGGCGTTGCCATTCTGCGGTTTGATCGAAGGGCCAATCGTGCAGGTGTTTCCAAGATACTCTGGCGATTCAGAAGCTGATGCCGAACAACCCGCCAGCGCGCTGGACCCAACCGCGCTTGATACACCGCAGCAGGCCATTGCCAGTCTGAAGCGGGAGTTGCTGCGGATGATAGGGCAGGTTGAACGGATGTTCCACACTGTGCCCCGGCTTTACGAGGCCACGGACAGCTCGGTTCTTCGCACGACCCGTACGAAGGATGATGAAGTGAATGACACGTTGTCGGGTATCCGATCCTACGTGGCGACGATGCCGCAGGGCATCTATTCCAAAGCAGATACCAAGACGGTTCGTGGGTTGATGGAATATGCGATCCGACTTGAAGCCGCAGGTGACGTGATTGCGATGAAACTGACGTCGGTTGCGAAAGAAAAACTGGACGGACACCTGAGTTTCTCAGATGAAGGCTGGGCGGAGCTTCTTCGAATGCACGAAGCGGTATGCGCCAATTTCCATTTGGCCAGTAATGTATTGGTTTCGGATGATCTGGAAAGCGCGCGGTTGCTTGTCGTCGAGAAGGCCGATTTCAAACGCGCTGAACGCAAAAGCCGGAAATACCACCTGGCCCGATTGCAAAATGGTCGCGTCGAGAGCTTTGAGACCAGCGACATCCATTTGGAAACTTTGCGCGCCCTGCGAGACATAAATAATCACATCGCTGCAATTGCCTATCCGATCCTTTATCGCAATGGCCAGCTTCTGGAAACGCGTCTGATCGAAGACTTGGACGGCAAGGAAGTGAGCGACTGATGCCCGGAAACCTAACCCAGCATCAGAGCAAGATTAATTACCAGCGAACGCCGCCGGAATTGTCACAAAACGTTTATAAACTTGTGTCACGAGGCGCGCAGCATGGCCCGTTCTGCACGAGCTTTCAGCAGCAGAGGGTCGCGCACCAAGCGTCAGAGTTTGGTTTTTGTATAGGTCAAGCCAATCATATGGTAGGTATAATCGATTTTTCTTGTCGTCAGAACCTGCCAAACTGGTTTGAAAAACGGATGGTGAGGAAGTTGATCGCTCCCGCCACGACAACAGCAGATCAACAGAGGAGAAGACAATGAAACACACAGCGAAAAGACTTGCGTCCTTTCTGGCTGGCGTCGCCTTCGCGACCGTCGCGGTCGCAGAGACCGAGTTGACAGTCTATACTGCCGTCGAAGCTGAAGATTTGGCGCGCTACGCTGAGACGTTCAACCAAAGTCACCCCGACATCAAAATCAACTGGGTGCGCGATTCCACCGGGATTATCACCGCGAAACTGCTGGCCGAGCGTGACAACCCGCAGGCCGATGTGGTTTGGGGATTGGCGGCGACGTCGCTGTTGCTTCTGAAATCCGAAGGGATGTTGGAGCCGTATGCTCCGGCCGGCGTCGAAAACCTTGATCCGAAATTCGTGGACGGAGACAGCCCGCCTGCTTGGGTTGGCATGGACGCCTGGGTTGCCTCGGTTTGCTATAACACTGTCGAGGCTGAGAAACTTGGCCTGACGCCGCCCACATCCTGGAAGGATCTGACCGATCCCATGTATGCGGGTCATGTGATCATGCCGAACCCGAATTCCTCTGGCACGGGCTTCCTTGATGTATCCAGCTGGCTGCAAATGTTCGGTGAAGAGGGTGGCTGGGAGTATATGGACGCGCTGCATGAAAACATCGCGCGCTATACCCATTCGGGATCGAAGCCCTGCAAACTGGCGGCATCGGGCGAAATTCCGATCGGCATCTCGTTTGCTTTCCGCGGTGCCAAGTCGAAGGCCGATGGTGCCCCGCTGGAGATCATCGTGCCATCTGAGGGCGTTGGTTGGGACATGGAAGCCACCGCAATCGTTGCTGGCACAGCCAATCTTGAAGCCGCGCAGACCCTGGTTGACTTCACCGTCACCAAAGAAGCCAACGAAATGTATAACTCCGGCTATGCGGTTGTTGCCTATCCGGGCATCGCCAAGCCGGTCGAACATTTCCCCGAAGGTCTGTTGGATGCGATGATCGACAACGATTTTGAGTTTGCGGCGAACAATCGTGCCGCCATTCTGGAAGAATGGCAGGGCCGCTATGACGGCAAGTCCGAGCCCAAATCCTAAGCCAAACAAACGGGGGACAGAATCCTGTTCCCCGTTTTCACACACGCCCTTTCCAGACTTCAGAAACGCGCCCGGTTGCGACTGGATGGATGTGGCCGTGAAACACCCGACAACGTAAGGACACGCCCGTGATACAAGAAACTGCTATAGGCCAGAAAACCTATCTCAGCATCGACAAGCTGTGGAAAGCCTTCGGCCCATTTCTCGCGCTGAAAGACATCTCGTTGGACATCAGCGACGGCGAATTCGTGTGCTTCCTTGGCCCGTCCGGATGCGGCAAGACCACCCTGCTCCGGGCCATCGCGGGACTTGATCTGCAAACCAAGGGAACGGTCATGCAGGACGGCCGCGATGTGTCGAACCTGCCACCGTCCGAGCGGGATTTCGGCATCGTGTTCCAATCCTATGCCTTGTTCCCAAACCTGACGATTGAAAAGAATATCGCGTTCGGTCTGGAAAACACGGGTCGCAGCAAATCCGAAATCGCCGTGCGCGTCAGCGAATTGCTGGAGCTGGTTGGCCTGCCGGATCAGGGCGCCAAGTACCCGGCCCAACTGTCTGGCGGTCAACAGCAACGGATTGCACTTGCCCGCGCGATCGCCACCAACCCCGGTCTTCTGCTGCTGGATGAGCCGCTTTCGGCGCTGGACGCCAAGGTGCGCGTCCATCTGCGCCATGAGATCAAAGAGCTTCAGCGTAAGCTGGGTGTGACAACCGTGATGGTGACGCATGACCAGGAAGAAGCCCTGGCCATGGCCGATCGAATCGTCGTGATGAACCATGGTGTGATTGAACAGGTTGGATCACCGACCGAAATTTATCGCGAGCCCGCGAACTTGTTTGTCGCCGACTTTATCGGAGAGATGAACCAAATCGATTCAATCGTCGCCGAAGGCGGACGGCTTAGCGTTGGAGAAAAAACCTTTGCCTGTCACGACCATAAGTTCAGCGATGGTACCGCCGTTGTCGCCGCCATCCGCCCCGAGGACATCATCCCGCACGAACACGGCTATACGGCCGACGATCCAAACCGAAACTGCATCGAGGTGTTGCTGCATGAAATGGAGTTTCTTGGATCGTTCTGGCGGTGCCGCCTGCATAACGAACGGTTCGGCGGGTCCGAGCTGATCGCCGATTTCTCGATCAACGCGGTGCGCCGGTTGGATTTGGGCGTGGGTCGCAAGATGATCATTGAACTGCCCATCGACCGTCTGATGGCATTTGACCGACCGGAGGCAAGCTGATGACCGATGCGACAGATCTGTCCGAGCTGCCCGCTGGCCCGACGGTCCAAGGAAAGTTAAGCCGCGACGACATCATGATGCGCGGCGGAATGCTTGTCATTGCCTTGTATCTGGTCATCACCCTGGCGTTTCCGCTTTACGCCATGTTGTCGAAGTCGTTTTCGACATATCGGTTTGAGCTGGCCCAATATGAATTCCAGATGAGCGACGAAGATGGTGTATTTGATGGCACCATTTTAAACGGTGCGGAATTGAATGAACAAACCGGAGCGTTTGATGAGCTTGATCTTAGCGCAGGATCGGATGGGCGGATTGGCGTAACGGGTTTCTTCCCGGAGTTCAGCTTCCGCAGCCCGGTCATGTACCAGATTCGAAACACCAGTGACACGGGGCGGTTTCTGGTCGGCTCTAAGCTGGAGGATGGTACAGACTGGGTGACTTTGGACAGCAACACCTTTCGTCGGGTGCAACTGCGACCGATGGAATCCACCGGTTTTGGCAACTTTATCAACTACTTCTCGACGCCTGCACTGTTCAACTCGATCAAGAATTCGTTGTGGATCGCGGTGGTCAGCACCATCGTGACGGTGACGCTGGCCTTCTGGTTTGCCTATGCGCTGAACCGCAGTTGCATGCGTTACAAGGGGGTATTCCGCCTGATCGCGATGGCCCCGATCCTCGTGCCCTCTTTGTTGCCCGGCATCGCACTGGTCTATCTGTTCGGCAACCAAGGCATGATCAAGGAATTGCTGTTTGGCGCCAGTATCTATGGCCCGATCGGCATCGTCATCGGATCCGTGTTCTTCACCTTTCCTCATGCGTTCATAATTATTTCGACGGCGCTGGCGGTGTCGGATGCGCGGCTTTACGAAGCAGCGGCCAGTTTGCGGGCGACGCGCTGGCGTACCTTCTGGACCGTTACCATTCCCGGCGCACGCTATGGCCTGATCTCGGCGGCCTTCGTGGTGTTCAACCTTGTGATCACCGATTTCGGCCTGCCGAAGGTGATCGGGGGGCAATTCAACGTGCTTGCCGTGGACATTTATAAGCAGGTGATCGGCCAGCAGAATTTCGAAATGGGCGCCGTGGTGTCTGTGGTGCTGGTGATTCCTGCGATCTTCGCCTTTGCCATCGACCGGCTGGTGCAGTCGAAACAGGTCGCGCTGTTGTCGGCGCGCTCGGTCCCGTACCAGCCACAGCCCGACAAACGTACGGATACGTTTTCGTTCATCTATTGTGCCTTTGTTGGCCTGTTCATCATTGGTATTCTGGCGGTCTGTCAGTTCGCCGCCCTGATCAAGTTCTGGCCCTATGACCTGAGTCTGAGCCTGAACAACTATCAGTTCGACAGGATGGATGGCGGCGGCTGGGGGTCGTACTTCAACTCGATCAAGTTGGGTCTGCTCACGGCCGTGTTCGGTACGGCGATCGTGTTCTTTGGCGCGTATCTTGTCGAAAAGACCAATGGCTTCAAAACCGGACGTGCGTTGTTCCAGATGTTTGCCATGCTGCCCATGGCCATCCCCGGTATGGTGTTGGGTCTGGCGTATATCTTTTTCTTCAACAACCCATCCAACCCGCTGAACGCCATTTACGGCACCATGGCGATTTTGGTGATCTGTTCGGTGACTCACTTCTATACGGTGTCGCACCTGACGGCGGTTACGGCATTGAAGCAGATGGATCGCGAGTTTGAATCTGTCTCCGCATCATTGAAACAGCCAACCCTGAAGCTGTTCAGCCGGGTGACGGTGCCGGTGTGCCTGCCGTCGATCCTGGACATTTCGATCTATCTTTTCGTCAATGCGATGACGACCGTGTCGGCGGTGGTGTTCCTTTATTCACCCAAGACGTCGCTGGCGTCGATTGCGGTGCTGAATATGGATGATGCGGGCGACATCGCCCCGGCTGCCGCGATGGGGATGATGATCTTCTACACGAATGCCGCCGCGCGGATCATTCACCTGCTGGTGTCAAAGGGTGTTTTGACGCGAACGCAGGCTTGGCGAACGCGGTGATCGCCTGATGCAGAAAACCAAAAAGCGTCAGCTTAGTCGCTGGCGCTTTTTTCATCTTGGGCCTTGCGCGCGAACTCCATAAATGCGCGGATCACTTTGACATCGCGCCTTTGGCCCAGATGCACCAATGTCTCGCTCATCTCGATATCGGCATCAGCCAGCGTGATCTGCACCAACCGGTCGTCATGGCCAAACTCGGCCTGCGATACAAAACCGATCCCGGCCCCCGAGGCGACCACCTCACGCACGGCTTCGCGCCCTTCCGCGACGATTGCCGGGGTCAGGACCAGCCCTTGTTTCTTTGCGGTCTCTTCAAGCTTCTGCCGGGTCTTGGAACCTTGTTCGCGAAAGATCAGCGGCAAAGAGGCCAGATCCTTCAGACTGAGCGACACCTTTGATGCCAGTGACGATCCGCGCGCCGCGAAGGCGGTTATCTTGGTCGTTCCAAGGTTCAACGCCTCCATATCAGTGCCGGGGGTCAGGCTTCCGACGATGCCTATTTCGGCGTTGTAAGCGCGCAGATCCTCAAGGATTTCCTCGGTGTTTCCGGCGCGCAATGTGACCGAAATATTGGGGTAACGAGTGCGAAAATCACCTAGAAAATGGGTGATGTGGTGGGCGCTGTCGGCGACGATGCGAAGTTCCCCGTCAACCGCAGCGCTGGTTGAGGACATGTAGTCCTCGATCTTCTGTTCGATTTCGAAATACTGCTTGGTGAACAGGAAAAGCTGTGCGCCCTCTTCGGTCAATCGCACCCGCTTCCGCTCGCGATGAAACAGAAGCGTATCGTGATCCTGCTCAAGCTTTTTCACCTGCTCCGAAATCGCCGGCTGGGTTAGAAATAACGCCTCGGCCGCACGCGAGAAGCCGCCCAGAAGGGCGACGTGATGAAAGGCTTTCAACTGGCTGTGGCGCATCGGATTCCTCCCAGAATTCGGACATAAGTAAAACCTATGCTTTGATCGTTAATTGCAATTTCACATATGGATCAAACTGCTGCAATGCTGTTCTTGTGTTCCCCCTTCGGAGACAAATCATGACCGCCGTAGACAACCAAATAGAATCGCCCCGTTTGGGCGAACCATATCTTCTGACCCCTGGTCCACTGACCACGTCATTCGCAGTCAAAGAAGCGATGTTGCGTGACTGGGGCAGTTGGGATGATGACTTCCGCGCGATGACGCGCGACATGCGCAAACGCTTGCTGGCGCTGCTGGGCGATGGGTCGGATGACTTCGACTGCGTACCGATGCAGGGCAGCGGTTCGTTCTCGGTCGAGGCGATGCTGGCATCCTTCATCCCGCGTGATGGCAAGGCGCTGGTGCTGGCCAACGGCGCTTATGGGATGCGGTCGGCACAAACGCTGGAGTATCTGGGCCGGAACCACGTTGTCTTGAACAAGGGCGATTATCTGCCGCCCCGCGGCGACGAGGTCGCGCAGATCTTGGCCGATGATCCCGCAATTACCCATGTCGTCGCGATCCACTGTGAAACCAGCTCCGGCATCCTGAACCCGGTTGAGGAGATTTCCGAAGCCGTCTATGCCGCCGGGCGCAAACTTCTGATCGACTCGATGTCTGCTTTTGGCGCGATCGAGTTGAAGGTCGCCGATATCCGCTATGAGGCGATGGTATCCTCGGCCAACAAATGTATCGAAGGCGTGCCGGGTTTCGGTTTCATCATTGCGCGTAAATCCGAGCTTGAAGCCGCCAAGGGCAATAGCCATTCGCTGAGCCTGGATGTCCATGCACAATGGGCACACATGAACAAAACTGGCCAGTGGCGCTTTACCCCGCCCACCCATGTGGTCGCCGCCTTCCTTGAGGCCCTGCGCGGGCACGAGGCAGAGGGCGGCGTTGCCGGGCGTGGCGGGCGCTATACCCGCAACCGCGACGTGATGGTCGACGGGATGCGCGAATTAGGGTTCGAAACCCTGCTGAAAGATCGCTGGCTGTCCCCGATCATCGTGACCTTCTTCTGCCCTGCAGATGAAAACTTCGTCTTTGACCGCTTCTATGACCGGATGAAAGACAAGGGTTTCATCATCTATCCCGGCAAGCTGACCGTGGTTGACAGTTTCCGCGTTGGCTGCATCGGTCAGATGGATGAACACGTCATGCGGCAGGTTGTCACCGCCGCCAAAGAAACACTGGATGAAATGGGCGTGGAAAGTGCCGCGCCCCCCGCCATCGCACTTGAAGAACGCGCCAAGCTGGCTGCCTGAGATATACGAAGGAACGACCTTATGACCATTCAAACCCCCGTTGTAGCAAACGGGCGCGCCTATCCTGCTCCGAAAACCTGCGCGATTGCGATCTGCCTTGACGGGTGCGAGCCAGAGTATCTGGACAAGGCGATTGCCGATGGGTTGATGCCGACCTTGAAGCGGATGCGCGCGGAAGGCACCGACCGGCTGGCGCATTCGGTGATCCCGTCTTTCACCAACCCCAACAACCTGTCGATTGCGACAGGTCGCCCGCCGGTGGTGCATGGGATTTGCGGCAATTACCTGTATGAGCCTGAGACCGGCGAAGAGGTGATGATGAACGACGTGCGTTTTCTGCGCGCGCCGACGGTCTTCAAGGCGTTCTATGATGCGGGTGCCCGTGTGGCCGTTGTGACCGCGAAGGACAAGCTGCGCGCCCTTCTGGGGGCTGGGCTGAAGTTTGACGACGACCGCGCCAAATGCTTCTCGGCCGAGAAATCCGATACATCGACCCAGGAAGACCATGGTCAGGCCGAGGCCAGCAAATGGCTGGGCATGGCACAGCCCGAGGTCTACTCGGCCGAGCTGTCCGAGTTCGTCTTTGCTGCCGGCGTCAAGCTTCTGCGCGAATGGAAGCCGGACGTGATGTATCTGACCACCACGGATTACGTGCAGCACAAATACGCCCCCGATCAGGCCGAGGCGAAAGCGTTTTACGAGATGTTCGACAAGTACCTGACCGAGCTGGACGCGCTGGGTGCTGCCATCGTCGTGACCGCTGACCACGGCATGAAGCCCAAGCACCACGCCGACGGCTCGCCTTCGGTCGTCTATGTGCAGGACCTTCTTGACGAATGGTTGGGTGAGGCTGCCGCGCGTCTGATCCTGCCGATCACCGACCCCTATGTGGTGCACCACGGCGCGCTGGGGTCGTTTGCGACCGCCTATCTTCCCGACAGCGCCAATCAGGATGACATCATCGCCAAGCTGCGTGCAACCGATGGGATCACCGACGTGCTGACCAATGCAGAAGCGGTTGCCCGCTTTGAATTGCCTGCAGACCGGATCGGTGACATCGTTCTGGTGTCAGGTGAAAACATCTGCATCGGCACGTCCGAGCACCGCCATGACCTTGCCGCGCTGAATGAACCCCTGCGCAGCCATGGCGGTTTGACCGAGCAAGAGGTGCCGTTCATCTGCAACCGTGTATTGCCCCTGCCGGAACGCCCCGTGCTGCGCAACTTCGACGCGTTCTTCTATGCCACTCAGGCGGCGGCGCTTTGATATGAAGGATAATGTCATGAGCAAAGACGACATCCGTCACGAAGGGATGCGCATAGGGGGCGAGATTGTTTTTGCCGATGATGTCGTGCCTGTGAAGTATCCCTATACCGACGAGGTCATTGGCACCGTGCCCGCCGGCAACGCTGAACATGCGCGCCGTGCCTTTGAGATTGCGGCGAATTACAAACCCAAACTGTCGCGTTATGAGCGGTCGCAAATCCTTCAACGCGCAGGCGAATTGATCGGGGAACGGCGCGAATTTCTGGCCAAGTGGCTGGTGCTGGAGCTGGGCATCTGTCACCAGCACGCGATCTATGAAACCAAGCGCGCGCAGGATGTTTATCAGTTTGCCGCCGCTCAGGCGATGAATGATGATGGCGAGATTTTCTCGTGTGATCTGACTCATAACGGGAAAGAGCGCAAGATCTTCACCAAGCGCGAACCGGTGCGGGCGATCAGCGCGATCACACCGTTCAACCACCCGCTGAACATGGTCAGCCACAAGATCGCACCCTCGATTGCGACCAACAATTGCATGGTGTGCAAACCGACGGAACTGACACCACTCACGGCAATTGCGTTGGCTGATATCCTGTACGAAGCGGGCTTGCCGCCAGAGATGTTTCAGGTGGTCACCGGCTGGCCGCAAGACATCGGCGAAGAGATGATCGTCAATGAAAACATCGACATCATCACCTTCACCGGTGGCGTGCCGGTGGGCAAGATGATTGCCGAAAAGGCGTCATACAAACGGCAGGCGCTGGAGCTTGGCGGCAACGATCCCCTGATTATCTGCAACGACCTGACCGACGCCGATCTGGACAAGGCCGCGACCATTGCGGTGGCGGGGGCGACCGGCAATTCCGGTCAACGGTGCACCGCGATCAAGCGTATTCTTGTGCAGGAAAGCGTGGCCGACAGGTTCGTGCCATTGGTGCTTGAGAAGGCCAAGAAGATCAAGTTTGGCGACCCGCAAGACCCGGATACGGAACTCGGCTGCGTGATCCACGCTCAGGCCGCCGAGCTTTTCGAAAAGCGTGTGTTCATGGCCGAGAAAGACGGCGCCGAAATCCTGTATCACCCCGGTCGTTACGGCGCGCTGTTGCCCCCGATCGTGGTGGACCGCGTGCCGCATGACAGCGAATTGGTGATGGAAGAAACCTTCGGTCCGATCATCCCGATCGTCCGGGTTCCAGATGATGATGAGGAGGTCATGAGGATCTCGAACTCGACCCAGTTCGGTCTGTCGTCGGGCGTTTGCACCAATGATTTGAACCGGGCGATTGCCTATATCAACGGGCTGGATGTGGGCACCTGCAATATCTGGGAACAACCCGGATACCGGATTGAAACGTCCCCGTTCGGCGGCATCAAAGACAGTGGCAACGCCGTCAAGGAAGGTGTCACCGAGGCGATGAAGTTCTTTACGAACGTCAAGACATACTCCCTTCCCTGGCCGAATTGACATGCGCCAGGTCGTTTCTTCCTCCCTGACTGCGAGGCCCGGTTTCCGGGTCTCGCCTTTTCCGTTCGAGGTCCCATGACAACAAAAATTGTTCACACCGAAGGCGAATCCAACACGTCAGATGCGCGGCGTGCGTGGTTGAAGAAATCCATTGGCCCCAAGTCCGGGCCATTGCTGAAACGTGATGGCAGCGCGTTTATGCACCAAAGCCTGTCCAGCCCCTGTGTCAGCACCATCGCCAAGGCCGATGGTATCTGGATCGAGGATATGGACGGGCGTAAGTTCATGGATTTCCATGGAAACTCGGTCCACCATATCGGCTATGGCCACCCCAAGCTGGTGGCCGCGATCAAGGCGCAGCTTGACGACCTTCCCTTCGCCCCGCGCCGCTTCACAAATGATCCTGCCGTCGAACTGGCCGAGAAACTGGCACAGATTGCGCCGGGTGACCTTGGGAAAATCCTGTTCACCACCGGCGGATCGGACGCCAACGAAGTGGCGCTGAAGATCGCGCGTGCGGCGACGGGTCGGTTCAAAACGATTTCGTTCTGGGATGCGTTCCATGGGGCGGGGCTGGGGGCCGCGAGTGTTGGCGGCGAGGCGACCTTCCGGAGCCACATCGCCGGGCCGCTTCTGTCGGGTACCGAGCATGTCGCGCCCTTCGCCTGCTATCGTTGCCCCTATAATCATGAAAGCCCGGACACCTGTGGGTTGGCCTGTGCCAAGATGGTCGAATACGTGCTGGAGCGCGAAGGCGACGTGGCCGCGGTGATTGCCGAGCCGATGCGTGCGGTACCGTATGTTCCGCCGGCTGGTTTCTGGAAATCCGTGCGTGAAGCATGCAGCCGTCACGGCGCGCTGCTGATCATGGATGAGATACCGACCGGGCTGGGAAAGACCGGCAAGATGTTTGCGTTCGAGCATGATCAGATCATCCCAGACATCGTCACAATGGGCAAAGCGCTGGGCGGGGGCATCCTTCCCATCGCTGCATGTGTGGCCCGGAAAGAGCTGGATGTCTGCGGGGATTTCGCAATCGGGCATTATACGCACGAGAAAAATCCGGTCACGTCCCGCGCTGCCCTGACCACCATCGAAATCATTGAGGAAGAAGGGTTGGTCGAACGCTCTGCCGAGCTTGGCAAACACGCGATGCAGGTGCTGAAGGATCGTCTGCAGGATGTTACAACGGTCGGAGACATTCGCGGTCGCGGCCTGATGTTCGGGGTTGAGATTGTCGAGGATCGCGCCTTGAGAACTCCGGGCAACGCGCGGGCCGAGCGGATCTATTATGCCTGTCTGGAGGCGGGGCTGAGTTTCAAGATCAGCCAAGGCTGCGTTCTGACCCTGTCGCCCCCCCTGACCATTTCGCGCGACGATCTGGATCGTGCGCTTGATATCGTGGTGACGGCGATCAAAGACGCAGCATGACTGCGCAGATCGCTCTGATCGTTTTGTCGGCGGCCTTTCTGCACGCGCTCTGGAATGCGTTGGTCAAAGGGGCAGGGGACAGGGTGATCATGCTGGGCATGATTGCATTGGGCCATGTCGCCTTCGCGCTGACGTTCATCGGGTTCGTGCCAATTCCCGACGTGTCTGCATGGCCTTACATGGCGGCGTCTATCGCGATTCACTGGCTTTATTTCTATTTCCTGAACGTGGCTTACAGGCTGGGTGATCTTAGCTTCATCTATCCCGTGGCGCGTGGTTTTGCCCCGGTTCTGGTCGCGTTGGGCGCACAGTTTTGGGTGGACGAAGTGCTGCCGCTGCAAGCGTGGATCGGCATCTTCTGTGTCTCAGCCGGGATCATGTTTCTGGCTCAGGGCGCGTTCGATGCAGCGATGTCCCGAAACGCGCTGCTGGCAGCGTTGGCGATTGGTGGAACCGTTGTGCTCTACACGTTGGTCGATGGGATCGGTGTGCGAAATGCGGGCCACGCGCTGGGATATATTGGTTGGCTGTTCCTGTCTAAAATCCTGATTGTGCTGTTTCTGTTTCCCAGCCGCATGGACCGGCTGCGCGCGCAATCGCCCAGAACACTGTTGATCGGCTTCATGGGGGGCGTCGTCTCGGGCTCGGCCTATGCCTTGGTGCTGTATGCCAAGACCATCGCACCGTTGGGCATTGTGTCGGCACTGCGCGAAACATCGGTGATATTCGCCGCCTTGATTGGGGTCTTGTGGTTTGGAGAAGGACCAAAGGCGCGACGACTGTTGTCCGCGGGCGCTGTTGGCGCCGGGATCATCTTTATCGGATTGGGGCGCTGATCCGCGCCTTAGTCGGCAAACACAACGCCTTTGCTCTGCGCCCTTAGGCGTGGGTCGTGGGATTTGACCAGAACATCGCGACCTTCAAGCACCTCGCGGCAGCGGGCAAGGGTTTCATCCTCAAGCCGTTCCATCGCGTCTTCGGTATAGAACGTCAGATGAGGTGACAGGATCACATTTGGGTGGTCAAACAGTTCGCTCATCGGGTGGCCGGTGCGGGTGAGGGGTTCCTGACTGAACACGTCCAGTCCGGCACCTGCAATCCAGCCCTCGCGGATCGCCTTTACAAGCGCCGCCTCGTCAACAATCGCACCGCGTGACACGTTGATCAAAAAGGCCGAGGGCTTCATCGCGCGAAGCTCGTCTGTGCCGATCATGCCGCGTGTGTCGTCATTCAACACTGAATGGATGGTGACGAAATCGCTTTGAGCCATCAGATCGCGCAGATTGTCGACCTTCGTTACACCCAGTTCGGCCATTTCCTCAGCCGAGGTGTGCGGGCTGTAGGCGATGACATTCGCGCGAAACCCCAAACCGGCCATACGCGCCATGCTGCGCCCGATTTTGCCCAAGCCGACGATCCCGACAGTCTTGCCTGCGATGTCTGATCCCAACCAAGTCGGCTCGGGCCAGGCCCATCCGAGCGATGTCATATGCGTGTTGAGTGCAGTCAACTTCTTGGCCAGCGCGATCAAAAGGGCAAACGCCCCTTCGGCCACCGTTTCTTCCGCATATTCCGGCACGTTGACCACGGCCACCCCGGCGTCGATGGCTGCGGGAATGTCGATGGCGTCAATACCGACGCCATATTTGACGATGCCCTTCAACCGGGATGCATTTTCTATGATCTGGCGCGTGATCGGCGTGTAACACATCAGGATCAGGTCGGCATCGCGCGTCGCCTCCAACATTACGCTTTCCGAGACCCCGTCCGGCAGCAGCACCAACTCGTGCCCGGCCGAGATTAACCCGGCATCCAGTTTCGGGGTCTGAAGTTCGCTGTCCGTGCGCACGATTTTCATGGGTCTTCCTGCTCTGATGAAGTTCGTGCAAAGGCTATCGTTTGTCGCGCTGGGACGCCATTGCGAACGCATGTTTGACGCGGGATGAAGTGATGTGTTGCTTTGTCGGCGCGGTGGCTACAGGCTTTTGGCGAACGATGCCAGCGTGAGAGGATCTGTGATGTCATCCTGGTTTCCGTTGCTGATCACAGAAGCACCGGAAAAACGGCTTTGAACTGTCCGTCTAATCGTCGCGCGTCGCGGTCAGGATGAACCGGCCAGATGTCGAGGCGTTGATTGCCGTCAGAGAGGTGGTGGCCACGCATTTTGCCACGGTTGCAGCAGCCAACAGCGAATTCTGGCAATCGCGCGCTTGGGGCTTAGGCCATATCCTTGAGCCGGGCAGTGGGACCAGTCCCGGCAAGTGTATCATGCACGAGTTCGATGGTTCCCGCAATCATGGCGCGCGTAAACGGAGCGTCGACGGGAGCCAGTGGCCCATCATAATCCTGAAGTCGGGCGATCTCGTCCACCAAGGGCGGCACGCTGTTCTGCCAAGGCTGACCCTGTCGCAATCCAAATGCTTCGACCGTCTTGGCCGGATGACGTTCAAATTCGCCACCGCCCCCTTTGATTACAGTCAGCGCCTTCCAACCCAGAAGCCGTGCGGCATCGGCCTGCAGCAGCCGATAAGACGGATGAAAAACACCCTGAACACTTGCCGCAGCGCGACCGGGGTTCAGCATTCTGCACACCGTGTTCACACATGATCGAAGCCCCAAGATTTCCCGCAGGTTTAGCAGAGCAAAAAGGCGGGGGTGGATTGTCTCGAGCGGCAGATAGGCAATGCATCCGAGATCAAGCGCAGATGCGGCGTCATCCAGCGTGGTGCAATACGGAATACCCAGTGTCTTCAGCCCCGCACGGACGCGTGTGTCAGGTCCGTTCCAGCCATGCAGCAAAACCCGCGTCCCGCCCTGTGCGATGGACTGGGCAGCATGCAGAAACCAGGGTGCCCCGCGCGTACGCCCCGCCGCATAGCTCGGCCAATCAAGATCCGCCGCTGGTCCCGCGCGCAATGCATCCTGCGCCGCTTGTGCAAATCCGGCGATTTCGTCGGCGGTTTCGCCCTTCATTCGCATCAGCATAAGTATGGCTCCAACCGCCTCCGGCGGGGCATCATCGGATAGCATAAGCGTCATGGCGCGATACGCTTCCACCTGTGTCAGAGACCGCGCACGACCCGGACCACGCCCCAATATCCGGACATATTCCGCCAAGCTCATTGCGCAGTCTCCCCATCTGTTGCGTCGTTGAAGGTTGTTGCTGATCACGTGTTTTGACAGCACCAGTTCTACATTGCTGTCAACGTGTGATCCACTCTGCTGCGTAAATGCCGTTCGTGCCAACGCTTTGCGGTGTCTGAAGCTCTTGTGTGACTGCGTTGAATGCGGCCCGCGTTCCCGCTCAGATCGAAGACAGTCCCGCATTTGTGTCGAGCAGGTATTCCGCGAAAATCGGGCCGCTTGCAGCACCGATCGCGCGTGCGTTTTCTCCGACGGTTCCAATTTCAACGGTCGGTGCGATCAAGCCGCGCTTGTCCTGGTTCACCAAATACCGTCGAACCCGTTCAACCAACTCTTCCCGGATCTCGGGTGGGAAAGCGCCATCAACCAGGATCGCTTCAAAATCAATAACCGAGCATATCGACAATGACGCCTTCGCCAGTTCTTGCGCCGTTTCTCCGATCCAGGGGTCTACATAGCGGGAAAGTCTGCTCCAATCCTGCGGCTTTTTCCACATGAGGTCTGGGTCAATACCAGCTTCGATCAAACGCGCTTCGAGGAGATGCAATGAGGCTGTGTCGATCAGCTGTTGGCTTTCACCCAAGGGGCCGGTTGTGCGCATAGACCCCAGCGCCCCCGCGTTTCCCTTGTTTCCCTCAAACACTGTACCGTTCAGGGCGATGCCACCGCCAATGAAAGAGCCGATGTAGAAATAGGCAAAGTCGCGATATTCTTTGCCCCGTCCGTATAGGTGTTCGGCGTGGCAGGCGGCGGTGGCATCATTGACGACATAGACCGGTAGATTGCTGAAGTGCGCCACCTCTTGGGCAAAATCCACATCTTTCCACGAACGGAATTTTTCAGCGGCTAGGCCAGATAGATCGTGCCATTTCCAAAGTTCAAATGGCGTCCCAATTCCAATCCCACAGACGCGCTTCTGTTGATTTGCGGGTAGGCTTTCAAGCAAGTCTTTCAGTCCCGCCTTTAAGAACCCGAAAACGGCATCGGGCATCGGATAGTCATAACTTGTGTGCAACTGCTCGCGCACCGTTCCGACGAAATCCAAAAGCAACAAATCTGCACTGCGGCGTCCGATCTTCAGGCCAACAGAAAACGCGCCGTCGGGATCCAGCTCAATGGGTGTGGACGGTTTGCCCACTTTTCCACGCACAGGGTCGCCTCGGCGGACAAGCCCGTCTTCTTCGAGGTTGCGCAGGATCGTTGAAACCGTGGGTTTTGAAAGACCCGTGCGCCGCGCCAGTTCAGCTGCGGGAACGGTTCTGTGACGCTGCAGGACAGACAGGATCAGGCGTTCGTTATGGTCCCGCAAACCGCTTTGGTTTACGCCCCGGCGCCGTGTTGTTGTGATGTCTCCGTCCATGCCGGGCACCTTAATTCCCTTGTTATCCAATTGGAAGATAGCGGGAAGAATTTAGTTAGTAAAGTTTACAAACTAATTGACAGGCGCTTCAGAATCGTGCCTTCTAGGGTCCAACCTGTTTCAGAGCAGGTGCGTGGCCAGCATGGAGGTGGTCACATGTTTTGAAATGACATGGATGGGAGGACACCATGAAAAAACTGCTGACATCTTCGGTTATTGCTTTGACCGCTCTGGCGGGCGCAGCGTCTGCGGACATCAACGCATGCCTGATCACCAAGACCGACACCAACCCGTTTTTCGTGAAGATGAAAGAAGGCGCGACTGCAGCTGCCGAGGCAAACGGCATCAGCCTGTCGACCTTTGCGGGAAAAATCGACGGCGATGTGGAAAGCCAGGTCGCCGCAGTCGAAACCTGCATCGCTTCCGGAGCCAAAGGTATCCTGATCACTCCGACCGACAGCCGTGCATTGACGCCGGTGATCACGCAAGCCCGCGACGCAGGGGCTTTGGTTATCGCATTGGATACCCCGTTCGAACCCGCCAGCGTTGCTGATGCGACCTTTGCCACCGACAACTTCAAAGCAGGCGTTCTGATCGGTGAATGGGCTGCCGCCAAGCTGGGTGACGAGGCAGCAAACGCCAAGATCGCGATGCTGGACCTGAACGCATCCGAGATTTCGGTCGACTACCTGCGCAACAACGGGTTCCTTCAGGGCTTTGGCATCGACATCAAAGATCCGACCGACATTGGTGACGAGGATGATCCGCGCATCGTTGGTAATGACGTGACCAACGGCAACGAAGAAGGCGGTCGGACTGCGATGGAAAACCTGATGCAGATCGATCCTGAAATTAACGTGGTCTACACCATCAATGAACCCGCTGCTGCCGGTGCATACGAAGCGCTGAAGTCCGTGGGTCGGGAAAACGACGTGTTGATCGTTTCTGTCGATGGCGGCTGCCCCGGTGTTCAGAATATCTCGGAAGGGGTGATTGGTGCGACCTCGATGCAATTCCCGCTGCTGATGGCTTCGCTTGGCATCGACGCGATCAAGACCTGGGCGGAAACCGGCACCAAACCGCAGAACACCGAAGGTCTCGACTTCTACAACACTGGTGTCGAGCTGATCACGGATGAACCGGTGGATGGCATCCCATCGCTGACCTCGGCCGAGGGTCTGGAAAAGTGCTGGGGCTAATCCCTGCCTAAGCAAATTGAGCCGGGGTGAAGTTCGCCCCGGTTCAAACCCAATCACCGACAACTTTGACCACACTCGGCGTCCCGGCTTAGGCTTGGGGCGAGGGAGATCGCCATGACAACCAAAGCAGGCTACGAACAGGTCTTGGACGGCAGCGACACCAATGTCGCCCAGTTCGAGCGCCGCCATCACACGGTGTTGGAGCGCGTCCAGCACATCTTGCACAACAATCCAACCTTCGTGCCGGTCATCGTCCTGATGCTCAGCCTTGTCGCATTTTGGATCATAGCGGGCGGACGGTTCTTTTCCGCATTCAATCTGTCCCTGATCATGCAGCAAGTGTCGATCATCGGAATGCTCGCTGCGGCGCAATCGTTGATCATCATCACCGCCGGGATCGACTTGTCCGTGGCAGCAATCATGATTCTGATGTCCGTGATCATGGGCAACTTGGCTGTCAATTTTGGAGTGCCACCGACGATCGCGATTATCGTTGGCGTCATCGGCGGGATGTTGGCAGGGGCGATGAATGGGCTGTTGATCACCAAGATTAAACTTCCCCCCTTCATTACCACGTTGGGCACCTGGTCGATTTTCTTTGCGCTGAACCTCTGGCTTTCTGGTGCGCAGTCCATTCGGAGCCAGGATATTGATGAACACGCACCGTTGCTGAAGTTCTTTGGCAACGCCATCAACGTTGGCGGCGCGCGTATTACATTTGGCGTCATCCTGATGATCGTGATCTTCGTGGTGCTTTGGTACATGCTTAACAAAACGGCCTGGGGTCGCCACGTCTATGCGATCGGTGACGATATGGAGGCGGCCGAGATGTCCGGTATCCGTACTGAACGCACGCTTGTGTCGGTCTACATGCTGGCAGGGCTGGTGTGTGCCGTCGCGGGCTGGGCCTCAATCGGGCGCGTCGGGTCGATTTCGCCGCAATCATTCTATGAGGGGAATCTGCAATCCATCACCGCTGTGGTGATCGGGGGGATATCTCTGTTCGGCGGACGTGGATCAATTATGGGCGCGCTGTTTGGCGCATTGATTGTCGGCGTTTTCCAGTCTGGCCTGCGTATGGCGGGTGTAGATGTGCTGTGGCAGGTTTTTGCTATCGGTTGGCTTATTATCATCGCGGTCGCAATCGACCAATGGATCCGGAGGGTTTCCGCATGACACCTGTTGTATCAGCCAAAGGTATCGTCAAACGTTATGGCCATGTCACGGCGATTGACCATGCAGATTTCGAGCTGCGTCCCGGTGAGATTCTGGCCGTGATCGGAGATAACGGGGCGGGCAAATCCTCGATCGTTAAGGCGATCTGCGGGGCCACTGTGCCAGACGAGGGTGAAATCCAGATTGAAGGCAAGCCGGTCAAATTCTCGTCCCCGATCGAGGCGCGGGAGATGGGGATCGAGATTGTCTATCAGAACCTTGCCCTGTCCCCCGCCTTGTCCATTGCGGATAACATGTTCACCGGGAGAGAGCTGCGCAAACCGGGCTTTATGGGCAAGTTCTTTCGGATGCTGGACAAACCCGCGATGGAGAAATTCGCCCGCGAAAAACTGACCGAGCTGGGGCTGATGACCGTGCAGTCGATTAAGCAGCCGGTCGAAACGCTGTCCGGCGGTCAGCGCCAAGGGGTCGCAGTTGCCCGCGCCGCGGCCTTCGCCACAAAGTTCATCATCATGGACGAACCCACAGCAGCCTTGGGCGTGAAAGAAAGTCGCAAGGTGCTGGAGCTGATCAAAGATGTCCGCGCCCGAGGCATTCCAATCATCCTGATCAGCCACAATATGCCTCATGTGTTCGAAGTTGCTGATCGGATTCATATCCACCGTCTGGGCAAACGCCTCTGCACGATCGACCCTAAGGATTACACCATGTCTGATGCGGTGGCTTTTATGACGGGGGCAAAGGAACCGCCCGCTCAAGACACGGTATGACAACTCTGAGCAAAATCGCTTAAGCGCCGGGTGCAAATTGGCGCTGTGGCGGCTGCGCCCGCTCGGAATGAGCGGGCGCGGACCGCATTTTTGCCAGAGGATGTGCTTCTGCGGGTGGACCAGCGCAACGGTCTGCATGCTTATCGGGATGCGGCAGTGCGGCCTGTCGAGCCGGTCGGTCCATTCCATATTCGGCTATAGGTAGGGCTCGATTTTCTCGGCTGAAAGAGCGTATCCGATCTCTGCCAACTGCGTTGAGGTCGACGCCGTGCCGAACATGCCAGTCACGTTGACGGGTTCAAACAGGCCATTGCTCTCGTATGGCTCGCCTGTCGTGACAAAAACGAGTTGGTTCGCAGGTGGCGGCGGGACATGCACGCAGGCGCCGACATAGGGAACAAGGATGAAGGCCGTGACACCGGTATCTTTGTAGTCAATCGGGACGATAAAACCTGGAAGCCGGACGATCTGGCCGTTCCAATCCGTTCGGACCCCAGTGGATTGTGGCTGACTGGCGGCAAGATCACTTTGATCATGCGGCAACAAGCCGTTCAGGGAGGGTGGAATGGTCGTCTGACCCTCTGGCAGAAGATCCGCCCATTCAAGGTCGATAACCTCTTCAGCGCGAAGTGTGCCCGGACCAGCCAGAAGGGCCGCAAAGCCAGCCAGAACATATCGGCGGCAAACTCCGGTCACCATTCGTAGATCTCCATTTTATCTGCAGTCAGCGCATAGCCAGTTTCACCGAGTTCGGTTGACTGCAATTGGGTGTGCATGACACCGGTCACCCAGACCGCGTCCCACAGTTGGTCACTTGGCCAAGGGGTCTCGCTCGACACAAAGACAAGCTGGTTGGGCGGCGGAGGCGGCGTGTGAATACAGGCGCCCACATAGGGCACCAGAAGAAAACGCGTCACACCGTTCGCGCCAAGTTCCAGCGGAACGATGTAGCCGGGCATTCTTATATACGCGCCGTTGAGCGTCTCGTTCAATTTTGTTGCGTTGGCGTCGTAGATTGGATTCCACGTATCGTTTACTTCATCCAGTTCGCCCTCTCCGATGATTTCCGAATAGGGCACTCCGGGTGGGATCAGATCGTCCCAAGTGATTTCACGCGCTGCTGCGGCGAATGAAAATCGTGGTGTGACCACGCCAGCCAAGCCAAGGGCCAGGGCCGTGCGCCGGGTAAGTTTGGTTGGTTGCGTCCATCTCATGTCCTTACCAACATACCATCGGCCAGAGAGATCCGGTAGGCGCGAAGCGCCGGAACAAAGCTCACAATCGCGCCAGCGGCTATGACGCCAACCAGAACCCAAAGTTTGCGCAGCGACGGTGCTTCGATTGGCAGCCATAGACCGAAGGCGCTGTCCACGATTGGTTGTGCTATGAACAACGCCAGATAAAGCAAGCTTAGGCCAAGAACCGCACCGATGGCGGCGGTCAGCATCGCCTCGAGCACCAGAAGACCGACGATGATAAGGGGGCGAGCCCCCATGGCGCGAAAGATCGCCATCTCGCGTCGGCGCTCGTTCAGGCTTGAGAAGATCGTCGCCATCATTCCGATAAGAGCCGTCACGACAACCATTGCAGAGACGCCCAACAATGCGGTTTCAGCCACGCCGACAATGGCCCAAAGCTCTTGCAAGGCGACACCGGGTAGGACAGCCAAAAGCGGCTCTTCCGGATACTCGTTAATCGCGCGTTGAAGAGCGAAGGTCTGGAGCGGACTTTTCACCCCGATCAAAGCGGCGGTCACGGCCTTCGGTTCCAAATCCATCTGGCGGATCACGTCGACGGGCGTCGATTGCCCCGGGATTTGCGCACCGCTTTGCCAATCCACATGGATCGCCTCGATCGCTTCCAGGCTTACGATCACGGTTCGGTCGACGGGAGTCCCGGTTTTCTCCAGAATGCCCGAAATGCGAAACGGCTGATCCTTGTGTTCTGTAAAAGATGCAAGTCCGTGGGCCACGACGATGGGATCGCCCACAGAATAACCGAGCGTCGTCGCCACATCGGCACCGATAACCGCGTCGAACAGATCCGCCATCACGACCCCGTCTGTCATCGCAAGCGATCGCCCCTGCCGGTACTTGTAGCGCGCGAAGAACTCAGGACTTGTGCCCATCACGCGGAACTGTCGGTGACTGTCGCCGAGCGAGATCGGTACGATCCAGTCGACCTGCGGCTGGGCAGCAATGTCTTGGTAGCTATCCCAGGTGATGTTGTTGGTGGCGTTGCCAATCCGAAACACGGAATAGAGCAGGAGCTGCACCGAACCGGAACGCGCGCCAACGATCAGGTCGGTTCCCGAAATCGTGTTCGCGAAACTCGCTTTAGCGCCGGTTCTCACCTTCTCAACACCGAGGAACAGGGCAACTGAAAGCGCAATCGCAAGCACAGTCATGCCAACCGTCAAGGCACGCGCGAGCAGCGAGGCGATGGCGAGCCGGAGGATCATGATGCATGCCTTTCGATGGTCGCGATGTCGTCCATGCGGACCACGCGATCAAACCAATCGCCAAGGCGGTGATCGTGGCTGACCATCAGAAGTGACGACCCGTTCTTCGTAACCTGCTTGAACAACAGATCAAGAAATGCCGCTTGGCTATCGGCATCCAGTGACGATGTTGGTTCGTCCGCGATCACGATAGGCGGTTGACCGATCAGCGCGCGCGCGACGGCAACGCGCTGCTGCTGACCGACGCTAAGCGTTGCTGCTTTCGCCGATAGGAGCGAGGCGGGGAGACGAAGCGTCGAACATAGCTCTGCCGCTGTTTTTAGCGGGTCTTTCGCACGCGCGCGACGCTTTGGAGCAAAACGCAATGGTAGCAGAATGTTGTCCGCAACCGTCCCGAAGGGCAGCAGGTTGAACTGCTGGAAAATCACGCCGATATGGTCGCCCCGGAAACGATCGCGTCCCGAGGCCGTCAGATTGGACAGGTCGGTTTCCCCCACCACAACCGTTCCGGTATCAGGTCGGATCGTCCCACAGATCAGTGACAGCAACGTCGATTTGCCCGAACCGCTTTCGCCCAGAAGCAGGACGGTCTCACCCCTTGCAATCTGGAAGGACGGCACCGAAAGGCCGAACGACGCCTGTCCCGGCCAGCGGAACCGGACGTTGGTCAGATCAAGGATCGGGGCCGTCGTGCGCAAGTTCAGAACATGCCGCGCAGGTCGAGAGTTGGCGCATCACGTTCCACCTCAAAGGCCCGGGCGCCCGAGGTCGAGACAATCTGAACTTCCAACTCGCGCGCATTCTGGAATACATCGAAATAGGCGAACTTAAACCCTGTGATGGCGCCGGGGTGAGCGCAGGTCAGAGTATATTCAGCGTGGAATTCGGTGTGTCCGGCTTCGTCTTCGTGATGCTCTTCCGCATGGTCCTCGTGACCGTCGTCGTCGGCGTGATCATCATGATCGTCATGTTCTTCGTGCTCCTCATGCTGATCATGCGATTCCTCGCTTTCCAGTTCGGCACTGGCTTGAGTCACCGTGCATTCGGCCCCTTCGGGCAGCACGAACAGTTCCAGTGGACGAGCCAGCGTTGCGACTGCATTTTCGATGGCCGTGCGATCTTCGGCGCTCGTTGCGGCATGTTCAAAGCCGACGATGTCTGCGCCGGGTACATGCAGTTCCATCGCCATGATGTTGCCTTCGAATGCGATGTTAAGCTCGCCCACACCGTGTTCATGTGCGTCCAATTGTCGGCTCTCTTGAGCTGCGGCGGGGATAGCTAACGCGGCGAGGACGAGAGAAAGAGAGGTTCTCATGGCGGTTCCTTTGATTGATCTTCAGGCCACGCAATCACGGCAGTGGCCGTGAATTTCGACGATGTGGCGCTTTGGGTGGAAGGCGCTTGGTTTTATGAGCGCCGCAAGCCTTGGCATAATCGACCCACCATCGTGTTCTTCGACGGATCCGCAATCCTCACAAATCGCGAGGATTGGCAAACTATCATTATGATCGCAGCGGCAGGGAACGAAGGCCTTGAGCGACTCGAGCCGATGTGCGCGACCTTGGTCGGTGAGCGCGGCAAGCGCCCGGTAAACCGTAGGCGGTGCGATGCCAGGTTCGTTGCCCTGCAATTCCTCAAGCACTTGATAAGCCGTCATCGGCGTTTCGCTTGAGCGAAGGACATCAAGGATTTCAGATTGACGTTTGGCGGCCTGTTTTCGCATGCGGCAAACTCTGATGTGATTGCTTCAATGGTTGTTTGATATTTTATAAAATAACAACAAGCAAGGGTGGTGGTTAGGTATTCGTTTGTACGGGCGAGTATCGACCTCGTGGGCAGTCGTCCGACCAGCCGAATGATAGAGCAGGGGGGCGACGACTCCATGTGCCGGAAATCCAGTTGGACAGGGTCATGTCCTCGGCATAACCGTTTGAACCTGCAAGTCAGTTCTGATTTTTCGGAAAAGAAGCCAGGCCAGCTGAAGCAGTCAACGGGAGCATGAAATGAGGGACCGGCTCGGCCGATTTTCTTTTGCCTTATGAGTGACCAGAAGCGATGAGTCGGATGGCTGCGGCAATGATTCCAACTGGAATCCATATATATTTCAATGTGCTAATGGCATACCGTGAACCCTATCGTGACTGCCACATCAGATATCTTAGAATTACCGTTCGCGTTGGAAGGCTTGGGTTTTGGTATGGCGTTGACGGGCCGGATTCCACATCTACGTCTTAGTCAAGGTGCTGAGATGCAAGTCGTCCAGAATGGAATAGACGGCTGGTAGTACGAACAGAACCACAAGGCTGGCGCTGAGCAAGCCGAAGACCAGACTGGCCACCAGCGGGATCAGGATTTGTGCCTGCAAGTTGGTCTCGGTCAGGATGGGAAGCAGACCGGCTGTCGTCGTGGTGGTGGTCAGGAAGATGGCTCTGAACCGTGCTTGCGCTGCTCGCGCGGCGGCTTGTGTGACGTTGGCGAGGTCGTCGTGTTCGTGTTTGATGAAGTCCACCAGCAGGATCGAGTTATTGACCACGACACCGGCCAGTGCGACGAAACCCAGCATGCTGGGCATCGAGAAATCCAGCCCCATTGCCACATGTCCGAAGATCGCTCCGGGCAGCGACAGGGGGATCACAAGCATCACGACGATTGGCTCAATGTAAGAGCGGAACAGGAAGCTGAGCAGCAGAAATACACCCAACAGTCCGATAATGAATCCTCTGAGCATGGATTGCTGAGTCTTTCCGGCCTCGGCGTTCTGGCCTTCGATGTCGAGCGAGATGTTGGGGTGGCGTTGCAGGAATTCCGGCACAAATCGTGTCATTGTATCGCCAATAATGGCGTTGGCATTTGCGGTGCGGGTGTCGATGGAGCCCTGCACTGTAACAGTGCGGATACCGTCTTCGCGGTTGATGCGGCTGTATCCCTGACCGATCTCAATGTCGGCGATGACCGACAGGGGCACATAGGATCCGTCGGCGCGCGTTACATTGAAATGGTCGAAAACATCGCGATCCCCGCGTTCCAGGGTTCCGAATTGGGCGACAAGTTCGACAAGGCTTCCAGCAATCTGCATTTCGTTGATTGTGGTGCCCAGATAGGCCGCCCGCAACTGATCCGCGACCATTGTTGCGGTAATTCCCATGGGCCCGGCGGCGTCTTTTAGAGTTATGCGCAGTTCACGTTTGCCCGGACGCAGGTCGTCAAGAATAGAGGTGACGCCCTGATATTGCCAAAGCCAGTCCTGCAATTCGATCGACGCCGCTTTCAGTGCAACCAGATCGTCGCCTTTCAGACGCAGGTCGATTGCAATTCCTGCCGGGCCGATGGTGCTTTCGTCGTATTTCAGACTGACGACATCCGGGACCGGGCCGACCGTATCGCGCCAAAGTGCCAAAATTTCGTCCGGCGTGCTGACTCGTTCAGCCGATGGCAGCAAATCAACGTTAAGGGTCACAACATGGCCGCCCGTTTCGAACGCATCCCGGTTTACGCCGTAATAGGTGCTGACATGCCGGATTAAGGTCGCACCGTCGGGTTGTTCTGGGGTCAGTGTGGTGTTGACCTTCTCTAATCCCGCCTCAAGTCGTGCGACGACCTGTTCAGTTTGCGACAGGGGTGTTCCCTGCGGCAGAAGCACGCGTGCAACAAGGGTGTCGCCATCCAGATCAGGAAAGGCAGTGAATTTCAGATAGCCCCCCGCGAGCATGCTGGCTGCAATCAGCAGAACGGTCAGGCTAAGCCCAGCCACCGCATAGCGCCAACGAATGGTAAGGTCGACGATCGGGCCAACGAAATTTGTGCGTGCCCGGTCGACCGTTTTTTCGACACGGGCACGCAGGCCCGATTGGTGATTTGAAACTTCAAGACTGTGGATCAGATGGTGGGGAAGGATCAGAAACGCCTCGATCAGAGAGATTGACAGCACGAACAGCATCACCACCGGCACGACGCGCAGTACGGCCCCCAGATCGCCGGACAAAAAGGCCAGCGATCCAAAGATCATCGCAGTTGTTCCAAACGAGGCCAGCACATTGGGAAACACCTGTGTGGCCCCTTCAACGGCGGCATCCAAGGCGCTTTTGCCCTTTTCGCGTAGACGGGCGATGTTCTCGGCAATGACAATGGCGTCGTCCATCAACAAGCCGATGACGATCAGAAGGCCCACCGTGGTCATCAGGTTCAGGGAATAGCCCACCAGCCCCATCAGGGCCACGCCGCCCATGAACGACACCGGCAGACCCATAGCGACCCAAAACGAGAATCGAAACCCGAAGAACAACCAAAGGACAAGGAAGACAAGCGCCAAGCCTTGCACGCCATTGACCACCACCAATGTCAGCCTGTCGCGCACCACGGACACACCATCAGCGGTGATCTCCAGCGTGACGCCTGGCGGGGCCTGGGCGCGCTCAGCCTCCAGAAAGGCCTTTAGCGCATCCATTGTGCGCAGGCTGTCTTCTGCGCGGGTCTTGGTGATGTCGAGGATCGCGGCAGGTTCACCATCGAAGAGGATGCGATCTTCGTTCAGCGCAAAGCCTTCGGATATGTCTGCGATGTCACCCAATCGAACCTGCCCGCCCTGAGAAGATGATCGGACGATCAGTGACGCCAGCGTATCCGTGTCGCGCCGTTCCTCGGCCACACGGATCAGAAGCGTTTCAGTGCTTGCCTCGATGCTGCCCGCGGGCATGTCGAGGCTTCCGGCCTGAACCGCGCGCGCGATGTCTGCAACCGAGACCCCGAATTTCTGAAGGTCGGCAGAGCGCAGGTTGATTTGCAGCTCTCGGGTCGAGAAGCCGCGAATGTCGACTTTGGGGATCCCGCCCCATCGCAGCATGGCAGTGCGCGTTTGTTCGGCATAGTCTTTCAGATCGGTGCGCGAAACGGGTCCGGTGATGGCCACTGAGGCAACGAAATCTGTAAGCCCCAGTGCTCTGATCGTCGGTGCCTCGGCCCGGTCAGGGAAGTCGGTGATTGCGTCGATCTCGGATTTGATGTCGGCCACGAAGGTTTGGAAATCATCGCCTTCGCGCATCGTCACAACAGCACGGCCCAGATTTTCGCGCGCCTCGCAGGACTGCCGTTCGATCCCCGTCACCGCGTTCATCGCATTCTCGACCCGTTCGCAGATTGCGGTTTCCACTTCTTCGGGGCGCGCGCCGGGATAGGGCACGCTGATCTCGACCTCGCTGGGCGTGGCGCGGGGAAATGTTTCGCGCAGAAGCGTGGGGGCGACAAACAGGCCAGCCGCGAGGAACAGGATCATCAGAAGGTTTGCGATGGTTGGATGCGCCGCAAAGAACCGGATCATTGGGCTGCATCCTCAGCGAGCAAACGGTCCATGACCTCAGCGTCCGGATGCGGATCCAGAAGCGCACCGTCGATGGTTGGGATCGGGGGGGTGGGGACGATCCGGCTGCCTTCTGGGATCATATCCGTGAAAAGTGCGACACCGCCTTGCACCAGCTTCGGTTCAGCCGCGACCCTGCGTAATCTGTTGTCGGGGTCCGCAATGAAAACATGGCCATCGCGAAGCGCATCGCGGGGCAGCACGATGCCGTTGATTGGTTCTGCGCGCAAAACGACTTCGACGAACATCCCCTTGGTAAGCGGTGGTCGATGTCCGTTTCCGGCCTGACCATAGGCGTCATCGACCTGCACGACCACACCAACAGTCCCTGTCCTGGGATCAATGCCGTCACTTATTCGGTCCACGGTGGCGGGCCAGGTCAGCACTTCATTGCCCAAGCGCAGCCGAACGGTCGCCTTTAGCCCCAGTTCATGGAGCGTATCGGTCAACAGCGCCGGGTCCATCGGAAGGGTTGTCGGTCCGTTTGGGCGATTGAGGATTAGGTTGCGGAAGTCGTTCATCGCGGCCTGCACCACGACTTCCGCCTGATTGACGCCATCCAGTGTCGCAGCGGATTGGCCCTTGTTCAGAAACTGTCCAACTTCGACAGAATGGCTGGCGACGCGGGCAAGAAAGGGCAACGTCATCTCGCTGCGTTTCAGGTTCAGTTCAGCGGTGGCAAGGTTGGAGCGATACAATGCGATCTGTTCGGTTTGCGCCGTGCGTTGTGTCGGCAACAGGGCAAGCGCGCTTTCAATTCCCTGTACCTTCTGGCGCTGCGCAAGGTGGGCGGATCGTATCGCGTCGCGCGCGGATTGGGTCATTGTTCCTGCTTTGAACAGCGTGTCAGCGCGTGCAAGCTCCGCCGTCTTCAGATCCAGAGCTTCAAGCTCGATCGTGAGAGCGGCGCGCTGGTTGGCTTCAGAAACATCAAGTTCTGCCAGTCGCGCCTCGGCGGCCCTGATGTTTGCATTCGCCTGCGCAATGGCGAGATTGAAGTCGACCGGCGACAGGCGCAGCAAGATCGAACCAGCGGGTAATATCTGCCCGTCGCGCAGGGCAGGATTGACATACTCAACCGTCCCGCCGACCTCGGCTATTGCCTGATATGTGCGGGCGGGTGCCACGACACCAAACCCCACAAGTGTTGGGGCGATTTTGTATGTTTTCGCGGCGATCACCCGCACGGGACTGGCCCGCTCGGTCAATTCGTGGCGATCGGGCGGTGTGCGGGTTGAGATAACATAGGCAAGGGTGGCGACCCCGATCAGGGCAAGTGGCAAGGTGATCAGGAGCAATTTCAAACCGGGTCTCATGACTCGCATCCTTCACGTTCAAACAGGGACAGTTGCAGGTTCAAAAGCCGTTCACCCTCTTCCACCAGATGGCTGGTGTCACGGGTCAGGATCAGGCGCAGCACAAGACTTTGGATGAGGCCGACCAGAAGGGTCGCGCTGTCTTCAGGGCGCAGCCCGTCGCGCAACTGCCCCGCCGTGCGAAGCTCTTCGCAGCAGGCGATCAATGTATCGCGAAAGCCAAACATCGCCGCCAGTATCCGTTGGCGCGTTTCCGTGAGCCGACCTGTGGGGTCGCGTGTGACCATGATTTCGGGCAGCGCGGGGTATTCGGTGACCAGATGCAGATGTGACATGACCATGTGCCGCAGCCTGTCGGATGGTGACCGGTCAAACGTTTTTCCGATCTCGGCATTTTGGTAGATCCGCTTGCAGATGGTATCTCCGATCGCGCTCCAGATGTCCTGCTTCTTGGGAAAGTGCTTGTAGATCGCCGGTTGAGACAGGCCAAGCCGCTTGGCGATCCGGCCGGTTGTCACATGGTCCGGGCCGACTTCGAACGCCAGTTCCAGCGTGGCGCTCAGGATTTCCGCTTTGCGATTGCTGGTGGTTTTGCGTTTCATAGTTCGCGTCTAACCTTGCTGCGAGCTGTCATCGCGACGACCGCCCAGAACAGAAATCTCAACGAAAGCGCGCCAACGGTGCGCATTTCAAATGCACTCCCGCGAATGATGGTTGTGGCAAAAGCCAGAATGACGAGGGCGGTTGCGCCTGCGATTGTGAGCGCAACCCATGTCGCCCATGGCTTGTCCAGCCACAAACCTGTTGCGGCGATGATATAGGCAAAGCCGGCCAGGAAGTTGAACCAAACCACAAACGGAATGTAGTTGCCCGCCAATTCACGGGCCTGTGCGGCGCCGAACAGTACGTTCCCACCGGAAATCACTGTCGCGAATCCAAAAACCGTTGCAACCGCTACAATGATTTTTCGCCAGTCAGATTGGGAGTTGGTCAACGGGTGGCTGGTATGCACAGGATGTCTCCACAAAAGGTTATAGGCCTATAACTATGCCTTCGTGAAAGTAGATACAATACCGAAAGAATGTCACCTTCCTAGAAAGCCTGATATCCTTCTGCACACGCGCCAGATCTTGCATCATGCGTTCCCTGCATCGGCTATTCGTTATAGGCATTTGCTCTTTTCACCTTGCTGACGATAGCGTTCCGGTCACAAACACAGGGGAGTAACTCAATGACGAAGTTTGTCAGAAGCCTGACGGCTGCGGCCGTCGTGGCGACAATGGCGTCGGCAGCTTTTGCCGAAAACACCGTGCGCGTTGCATATGACGCAGACCCGGTTTCGCTGGACCCGCATGAGCAATTGTCGGGTGGCACATTGCAGCTTTCACACATGGTCTTCGACCCGCTGGTGCGCTGGACTCAGGATCTTCAATTCGAACCGCGCCTGGCCGAAAGCTGGGAGCAGATCGACGACACCACCATGCGTTTCAAGCTGAAAAGCGGTGTGAAGTTCCATTCAGGTAACATGCTAACCGCGAACGACGTGGATTGGACATTTGATCGCCTGAAGCAAAGTGACGATTTCAAAGGTATCTTCGCCCAGTTCACCGATGTTGAAGTCATCGACGACATGACGTTCGATCTGAAAACCTCGGCTCCGTATCCTTTGGTGCTGCACACCGCGACCTACATCTTCCCGATGGACAGCGCGTTCTACACCGGTGAAACGGATGACGGTAAAGACAAGTCGGAAATCGTCAAGCACGGCGACAGCTTCGCATCGCGCAACGTGTCGGGCACAGGTCCGTATGTTGTCAGCGAACGTGAGCAGGGTGTGAAAGTCGTGTTCGACCGTTTTGCCGACTATTGGGACACAGACAGCAAAGGTAACGTGGACAAGATCGTCCTGACACCGATCAAAGAAGATCCGACCCGCGTGGCCGCGCTTCTGTCGGGCGATGTTGACTTCATCGCTCCGGTTCCGCCGACCGATCTTCAACGTGTGGCGGATGCTGAAGGCGTTGATCTGATCACCATGCCGGGCACCCGGATCATCACATTCCAGATGAACCAGGAACGCGTCGAGGCATTCAAAGACCCGAAAGTGCGTCTTGCGATTGATTATGCCGTAAACAACGCTGGTATCGTTGACCGTATCATGCGCGGCTTCGGTACTGTTGGTGGACAAGCAAGCCCGGCTGGTTATCTGGGTTATAGCGACGCATATGCCCCGCGTTTTGACGTGGAAAAAGCCAAGGCTCTGATGGCCGAAGCTGGTTATGCTGACGGGTTCTCGATCACGATGCTGGCGCCGAACAACCGTTATGTGAACGACGACAAAATCGCGCAAGCTGTGGCTTCGATGCTGGCGCAGATCAACATCAAGGTTGACCTGCAAACCATGCCGAAAGCGCAATACTGGCCCGCGTTCGATGAACGTGCGGCTGATATGATGATGATTGGCTGGCATGCAGACACCGAGGATTCGGCCAACTTCCACCAGTTCCTGACGGCTTGCCCGGACGAGGCGACTGGCAACGGTCAGTACAACTCGGGCAACTATTGCAACGAAGAAGCTGACGCGCTGATGAATGCTTCGAACACGGAAACCGATCAAGCCAAGCGTACCGAGATGCTGCAGAAGCTTGAAGGCATTCTGTATGAAGAAGCAGCGTTCATTCCGCTGCACTGGCAGAACCTTGCTTGGGGTTCCAAGTCGGGCATGAACTCGGGTGAGATCGTGAACGCGCTGAACTTCCCGTATTTCGGTGACCTGGTCGTCGAATAAGCGAAACTGCAACCGGGCCGGCGCGCGCCGCTGGCCCGGTTTGCCATTTGGTTGCGCAGTTCCATGCTGACAATCCCTGTCAGCGGCTTGGGAATATCGCAACGCCACCCTAATCGAATAAGGTAGCTAAGATGTTTGCCTATCTCGTGAAGCGAGTTTTTCAGGCGATTGCGGTGATGTTCGTCATCTCGTTGATCGCTTTCGCCATTCAGGGCAATCTGGGTGACCCCTTGCGTGAGCTGGTCGGTCAATCCGTGTCCGAAGAGGTCCGCCAGCAGTTGCGGGACGAGTTGGGGCTGAATGACAGCTTCCTGACCCAGTATCTTCGCTTTGCCGGTAACGCGCTTCAGGGTGATCTGGGCACATCCTATTTTTTCAAAGAGCCTGCTCTTGATGTGATCATGAAAAAGCTGCCCGCCACGCTTGAGTTGGTGTTTGGTGCAACGCTGATCATCGTTGGGCTGTCTGTTCCTTTGGGGGTCTATACCGCCATTAAACCCGACACGATCCTGAGCCGTATCATCATGGGTCTTTCGATTGTCGGTATTTCGATCCCGGTCTTTTTGACCGCTATCCTGATGATCTTTGTGTTCTCGGTCAGTTATGGCTGGTTCCCAAGCTTTGGGCGCGGCGACGTCGTGCATGTCTGGGGCTATTGGGAAACCAACTTCGTCACAGCAGATGGCTGGATGCACATTATTCTTCCGTCGTTCGCTTTGGCGTCGATCATGTTGCCGCTTTTTGTCCGCCTGATCCGGGCTGAGATGATGGAAGTGCTGCAATCCGAGTATGTGAAATATGCCGTTGCCAAAGGCATCAGGCCTTGGCGCATCTATTTCGTCCACGCGCTGAAGAATACGCTGTTGCCGGTGATTACGGTCGGTGGGGTGCAGATCGGCACAATGGTGGCCTATACCATCCTGACCGAGACGGTGTTCCAGTGGCCGGGCATGGGTTTCATGTTCCTTGAGGCCGTAAACCGCGTCGATACCCCGTTGATCGTGGCCTATCTGATCGTTGTCGGCTTCATCTTTGTTGTGACCAACACCATCGTCGACCTGATCTATGGGTTGGTGAACCCGACCGTAAACCTTGCGAGGATGGGCGCATGAGCACCGAGACCGTTTCCCCCCGTGCAGAACCGTCGCGTTGGTCGAAGATTGTCAATTCCAACATGGGTTACAGCTTTCGGCGGAACCCGGTGGCGGTGGTCAGCCTGATCATATTCGCCCTGATCGCCGGGGCCGCGTTTCTGTCACCATGGATCGCACCCTATGATCCTTATGATCCGGCACAGATCGACATCATGAACTCGGAATATCCGCCCGCGTGGGTGAGTGGTTCTTTGCCAGAATTCGTGCTGGGCACCGATGACCAAGGCCGCGATCTTTGGTCGACGATTCTGTATGGCACGCGATTGTCTTTGCTGATCGGCATCTGTGCCGTTGCGCTGCAGGCGTTCCTGGGTATCTCGATCGGTTTGCTTGCAGGCTATATCGGCGGACGCCTTGACAACTTGTTGATGCGTATGGCGGATATCCAGCTGTCGTTCTCGACATTGATGGTCGCCATCATATTTTTGGCCGTAACACAGGCAATGTTCGGATCGGAGACCTTCAACCAATACGCCGTCTTTTTCCTGATCGCCGTGATTGGCGTGGCCGAGTGGCCGCAATATGCCCGTACGGTGCGCGCCACCGTGCTGGCAGAGAAGAAGAAGGAATATATCGACAGCGCCCGCGTGCTGGGCTTTGGTCCTATGCGGATCATGGTGCGCCATATCCTTCCGAATTCTTTGTCGCCGATCTTTGTCATTTCGACCGTTCAGGTGGCCAATGCCATCATCTCGGAAGCATCGTTGAGCTTTCTTGGGTTGGGTATGCCGCCCAGCCAACCTTCGCTTGGGTCGCTGATCTCGTCTGGGTTTGACTACATCTTCTCGGGCAGTTGGTGGATTACCGTGATCCCCGGTGTGGTGTTGGTTGTGCTTGTGCTTGTGATCAACCTGCTGGGCGATTGGATGCGCGATGTCCTGAACCCGAAACTCTATAAGGGGTAACGCAATGTCTTTGCTTTCTGTGCGCGACCTGACCGTCAAGTTCGCCATGCGCGACGAAACCGTGACTGCCTTGAACGGCATTTCCTTTGATGTCGCCAAGGGCGAGCGGCTGGGCATTGTGGGGGAAAGCGGTGCGGGAAAATCCATCACCGGCTTTTCGTTGATGAACCTGATCAGCCGCCCCGGCTATGTCGACCGTGGCGAGATCCTCTTGGACGGAGAGGATGTCGTGAAGATGAACGACAAGCGCCTGCGCCAATTGCGGGGCGACAAGATGGCGATGATCTTTCAGGATCCCATGGTGACGCTGAATCCGGTGCTGACCATTGGACAGCAGATGATCGAAACTTTGCTGGCCCATCGCAAGCTAAGCCGGGAAGAGGCGCGCCAGATCGCCATCGTCAAGCTGCGCGAGGTCTATATCCCGTCGCCCGAAGACCGGTTGGACCAGTATCCGCATGAACTGTCGGGCGGGATGCGGCAGCGGATCATCATTGCGATTGCGCTTTTGCTGGACCCGGAACTGATCATCGCAGACGAGCCAACAACAGCGTTGGACGTAACCATTCAGGCAGACATCATGGAACTGCTCTTGGAGCTGTGCCAGTCCAACAAGGTCGGCTTGATCCTGATCACCCATGACCTTGGTGTGGTCAGCCAGATGACAGAACGGACGTTGGTTATGTACGCGGGCCGGATCATCGAGGCCGGGCGCACGCGCGAGATCATCAACGATCCACAGCATCCCTATACGCAGGGCCTGATCAACGCTTTGCCGCAGCAAACCTTGCCGGGGCATAAGCTGCGTCAGATTCCCGGCAACATGCCGTCCCTGACGAATATTCCGCCGGGTTGTCCGTTCAATCCCCGATGTGAATACGCAACCGACCTGTGCCGCAGTAAGCTGCCAGAGGTCATTCAATATGGTGAGGTACAGGTGGCCTGTCACGAGGTTGAACGGCTGCATGCCGAGGGTGCGCGACAGGAGCAGAATGCATGAAAGATATGAATGCTCAGACCCCTCTGGTCGAGATCAAGGGATTGGAAAAGCGGTTCGATCTTGATCAAGGCTTCCTTGAGACCCTCAAGTTTCGGAATGGTCGGCTGACGCGTGAAACACGCGCTGTGCATGCGGTGAACAATGTGACGCTGGATGTGAACCGTGGCGAAGCGCTGTGCGTTGTCGGAGAAAGCGGTTGTGGCAAATCCACTGTTGCCCGTTTGGTGGCGGGGCTGCTGACACCGACCAGCGGCGAAATCCATTATGACGGGTCACGCATCGACAATCGCTCGCGGGCTGAAATGCAGCCGCTGCGCAAGAAAATCCAGATGATTTTCCAAAACCCCTATGCGTCACTGAACCCGCGCATGACCATTCGGCAGGCGTTGGAAGAACCCGTAAAACATCACTTCCCGTCGTTTTCTGCGGCAGAAGTGCGTGACAAGGTGACCGAGGTGATGATGTCCGTGGGGGTCGACCCCAGTTGGGCCAAGCGGTATCCGCATGAGTTTTCCGGTGGTCAACGGCAACGGATCGCGATTGCCCGCGCCCTGACGGTCGATCCTGAGTTCATCATCGCGGATGAACCGATCAGTGCGTTGGACGTGTCCATTCAGGCGCAGGTTTTGAATCTGATGCTGGAAGCAAAGGAAAGCCGGGGCCTGACCTATCTGTTTATCACCCACGATCTGAGCGTGGTTGAACATTTTGGAACACGTGTGGCCGTGCTGTATCTTGGGGCCGTGTGCGAGGTTGCTGATACAGCTACCCTGTTTTCCAATCCCAAACACCCCTATACTCGGGCTCTGTTGTCTGCAGTTCCGCAGCTTAAGGATGATCGGCCGAACCATATCCGCCTGAAGGGTGAGATACCAACGCCGATCAACATGCCGCAAGGTTGTCCCTTCCAAAGCCGCTGCGCATTTGCGAATAACAGGTGTAGGAGTGAACCGCCGAAAGCCATTCACCAACCCGACGGCAGTCTTGTGGCCTGCCACGCTGTCGAAGAGCACCGGTTGGACGAGGATGCAATCGGCGCCTGATACGGACCCGCGTCGTTGGATATTATTTGGCTCAGAGATTTCGAGGCGTTGGTTGCGTGCAAAAACTTTTCGCGCGCGGCCGAAGAACGGAACGTGAGCCAACCCGCGTTCTCGCGACGTATCCGTGCACTTGAGAACGAAATTGGTGTGCGGCTGATCAATCGCGAAACCCTACCGCTGGCCTTGACCCCTGCGGGCGACGTGTTTCTATCGCAGGCCCGTATCATGCTGCGCACCTATGAAGAGACGATCGAACGTTGTCAGACGATTGATGCGGCAAGCGAGAACGTCATACGTTTTGCCACCTCGCAGTCTCTTTACATGACGCATTACAAGAACCTGATTGCCCCTCTGGCCAGCAAGGGCGGTGTCGAGACGGACCTGAATTCGACCTCGTGGGCGGCGGATCAGTTTGTAAGCGCGCTTCAGCAAAGCTATTGCGATGTCATCCTGACCTATTGGCATCCGTCGATGGAGTTTCTGGGGCCGCTGGAGGTTGCGAATTTCGAGCATTTGACCCTGTCGGCGGATCGGTTTGTACCGGTATCCCGTACCAAACAGGGTGGCGAAGCCGAGTTTCAGTTCAAAACCGGCACCAAGGATGCGATGCCGCTGCTGTCCTATGGGGCTGTTTCGGCGCTGCGCGCAGTGCAGGATTTTGTGCTGGAGCAATCCATCACCCCGCAGAAGATGTTGATCGTGAACCAGAACGCGTTGGCCAACAGTGTGAAAGCGATGATCCTTGAGGGGTTTGGCATGGGATGGCTTCCGCTGAGCTTGTGCAAGGCCGAGCTGGCTGAAGGTCGGCTTGCCATTGTTGAAGAGCGATTGGCAACCGATCTGGAAGTGCGCGTTTATCGCGATCCGAAGAATAACAAGGGCACCCTGCATGAGTTGTGGGCGCAATTGCAGTTGGAACAACAGGTGCGGCTGCACCGGCGCCCAAGGCGGGGCGCCACGCTCTAATCACCTGGTTAACAGATCGTAACGGCCACGTGCGGGCGTGTTAGACGGTCTCAACCCTGTTTTCATAGGACTCTGACGAACAGCAGTCACCGTCAATGCGTTCGGCATGGCGGTGCGCACGGTGCCATACTGTCAGGAGCATATGATGACAAACCCTTTCGAGAACCGCTCGCTTTCCCTGCGTGGGCCAGCAACCGATATGGCGCCGATTACGCCGTCAGATACCGCCGATTTGGCCAACGTCGCTGTCGCGCTTTACGTCGAAACCGGCGGTGCCATCGCCTTTACCTCGGTGGCTGGGCATGATCGCGTTGTTGCGGTGGGCGACAACTCGATACTTCCGGTTGGCGTCAGTCGGGTCTTCACCACCGGCACAACGGCGACCGGCATCCACGCCTTTGTGCTCGTCTGATGATGGGGCTGGGATACGATATTCCGGCGCTTGCCTTGCGCCGAAGGGCGTCGCCGTCGCCGTTTTCGCCAGCGTCGCTTTCCCCGTCTGTGTATTTTGATCCGTCACAAGTATCTGCACTGTTTCAGGATGATGCCGGCACTGTGGCGGTTTCCGCAGACAACGAACCGGTTGGGCTTTGGCAGGATTTGTCCATGAACGGGCACGATCTTATCCAGCCGGTTAGCGCCGCCCGCCCGACATATCGGACCGATGGTAGCTTTCACTGGATCGAGGCGGACGGGGTGGATGACGGGTTGGTGACCGCGCCCGTCTTCGATGTCGAAAACCCTGTAACAATGATACTGGGGTATCAAATGCTGTCGTCCTCGGGCACGGCGCGCGTGAACCTTGCCGAAATCAGCAAAACCAGCACCAACGGCATGTCCGTCGGGGTGCGGCCTAATATCGACCGGCTGCAATATTACAGTCGCATGTCGCAACATGGCGTCTCTGCCAGCAATGTTGCCTCGCCGACGATCTGGGGAAACCACGAGAAGCATGTTGTCACCATGCAAACCACCCCGGGCCACGTGATCGTCCGGCTGGACGGTGTGCCGGTCATCGATACAGCGCAGAATCTGGCACAGCAGTCTATAGCAGCGCAGCCACTTCGTGTCGGTCTTGGTGTCGTCACGGCAAGTATTCCGGGGGCGTTCCGACTGTTCGGATTGCAGGTTTGGGCGTCGGATGCAACGCAACCTACCGCAACTCAGATCAGCGAATTGGAAGCATGGCTTGGCGCAAAAATGGGGGTTTCGCTATGACCATTCGCATTACAATCGCCTGTCCAGAGGGGCTTATTTCCGAAGCCAACCAGTTTGCGCTTTGCGTTGGAAACACGCCTGCTGATGCGCAGACATTTCGTTCAGCGACGTGGGAAACCGAGTCGGGCGACAGATATGCTTTGGCCTCGCTTCTGGCTGGGGCACAGTTTCCGCAAGTGGCGGCCTCACCGCTTTCGGCACCCGCCCATGCACCTGATGCAAATACGACCGAGGCGTCGATTGCTCAGGCAGCACTGCGAATTTGGTCGCCTATGTCGGAGGACAGTTTCCCAGAGGTCGGGCTAGATCGTCTGGTCGCGATTGTCGGATTAGAGGCTGGTATGGCCATTCCACTTCTTGGTCTGTCACCGGTGCCGATTGAGGACTAGACCCGTCTTTCTGCCCGCTTAGTCCGGGCAGAAAGTTAATGAAATTGGGGCCATCGCCAAATTACTTTGAAGTTTATTCAAATCATGCTAGCAACCTTAAGGTGAGTAAATTTTAAGGATTTGCAACCATGAGGCAGTTCATGCGGGAATACGGCATGACCGCGGATCGAACGTTGGGTCCAGACCCGATGCCCACTGGTGAAGCCGGTCTGACCCCGGTTGGTTTCGCGATTGGGAAGCGGGTTTTCGATGTGTGCTTTTGCCTTATTTTACTCCCCATACTGTGCGTGGTGGCCTTCATATTGTCGGTCCTGAACAGTGTTCTTAGCCCGGGGCCGCTGCTGTTCATGCAACCTCGAATGGGTCGCAATTGCACCCCATTCATGGCCTATAAGTTTCGCACGATGACGCCATCAACAAAGAGCCGTCGCGCGAACGATCCCCTTGAGAATGAGCGTATTACCAGCCTTGGAGCGGCGCTGCGGCAAAGTCGGTTGGATGAGCTGCCCCAAATCATAAACGTTCTGCGGGGCGAGATGAGCCTGATCGGTCCTCGCCCCGATTGTTATGATCATGCGGTTACATTTCTGCGCATCGTGCCGGGCTATAAGGAACGCCACGTGGTTCTGCCTGGGATCAGTGGCTTTGCTCAGACAGAGCTTGGCTATGTCGAAGGTATCGAAGCCACTGCCAAGAAAGTCGAGGCCGATCTTCATTACATCGCCAATCGCAACTTTCGAATGGAAGTCTGGATTTTCTGGCGGACACTTGTGACGGTGATCAGCCGGACCGGGCGTTGAGTTTTGCCAGCTTGTGTTTGCACGCCAACGAAAGGGCCTTGAATGAATATTCGACAAGGGTTTCCGCGCGTTCATGATACGACGCATCGGGATGATCCAGCGCCAACCAGAGATCTGGATCTTCTAAGCATCGGTCAAGCTCTGTGGCGCGGGCGTCGAATGATTGCCATACTGGGCGTTGTGGGGTTGATGGCCGGTGCTATCTATGGATTTGGCCTCGCGCGCCCAAAATTTGCGGCCACCGCCTTGTTGGTTATGACGCAGTCGCCTGATCCGATCCTTTCTGGCGATGCACCTGTTCAAGCTGCGACGCAAGACCTGTCGGATATGAACACTCAGCTTCACATCATCCAGTCGCGCGCCCTGGTCCAGCAGATGATTGATGATTTGAACCTGGCGAAAGACCCCGAGTTTAATCCGGCCCTGCGGGCCGGTTGGTCCAAACGTTTTGCAACAGGTTCTGCAACCCCAGTGGTCGATGATCCTGAAACCGCGGAACAGGTTGTCGGCAATGTGCAGGATGCGCTGTCCGCTCATGTGCAACGAAACACGCGGATTTTTGCGGTCACAGCGCGGTCTGAAGATCGTGACAAGGCGGCCCAAATGGCAAACGTTCTTTCGTCAATTTATCTGCAAGATCAAATTGATGCGAAGTTTCAAGCGGCTGACGATGCGGTCCGATGGTTGTCAGACCGCGTTGGGGTGCTGCGCCAAGACCTTGCGGCGCAAGAAGCAGAGGTCGCGCGGTTGCGCTCGCAGATGGATCTAACCTCGGCCGAAGGGCTGGCCATTCTGAACGCCCGCCTGAAAGAGGCGCGCGCACGGTTGCAGGATGTGCGACAGGGGGTCGGTCAAGCCAGTGATCAACAGCGTGTGGCGCTTCAGAAGCGAGCATTGGAAAAATCCATCACCGAGCTTGAACTGGCCGTGCAAACCCAAGGTGACGAGGTAAATGCACTGCAACAGTTAGAACGCGAAGCTCAGGCGACACGCGTGCTCTATGAAACACTGTTGGCCCGGTTGAAAGAGGCCAGCGCCGTGCGTGGGTTGCAGCAGGCCGATGCGCGTGTGTTGTCTGCCGCGACGGCAGGCACGTATCAATCGCCTCGGAAGGGGCTGATCATGCTGGTGAGCGCGCTGATAGGGATGGCGATTGCAAGCGGTTACGTCCTGTCGAAGCAGTTTGTGCATGCAGGCTTTCGAACCGCAGATGAATTGGAAGAGGCAACAGGCAAGCGCGTTCTGGGCCAGGTGCCAGTCATTCCGGTCGCGGATCGCAGCGCATTGGTGCCGTTTCTGTCCAAACACCCCACGGCCGCAGCCGCTGAAGCCATCCGAAATCTGCGTACCTCGCTTTTGATGTCAGATGTCGATCGGTCACCGCAGGTGGTTTTGATTGCCTCGGCCATGCCGGGTGAGGGCAAGACAACTCTGGCGGTGGCGCTGACACAAAACCTGGCCGGATTGGGCAAACGCGTACTGTTGATCGAAGGGGATATCCGTCGCCGCACGTTGGAACACTATGTGCCCAGCCCTTCCGCGCAGGGGATCATGCCGGCACTGGCAGGCGATGTCTCCCTGTCGGAGGCGGTGCAACATGTGCCAGAGTTGAATGCGGACGTGCTTTTTGGGGGAAAGCCGGGGGCGAGTGCCGCAGATCTGTTCGCCTCACGCTACTTTGAACTGTTACTCAGCAAGGCGCGCGCAGACTATGACATGATCATCATCGACAGCCCCCCGGTTCTGGTTGTGCCGGATGCGCGGGTGATAGCCCGCCAAGCGGATGCAGTCCTTTTCGTGGTGGGCTGGAACAAGACAACCCGACGGCAAGTTGCCGAGGGCCTGCGACAGTTCGCGATGGTGAATTGCCCTGTCACCGGCTTGGTGCTGTCACAGGTTAGGCCCGGTGAAATGGCACGCTATGGGTATGGGGATACCAATCCCGCATATACCACCTATGGCGAGGGCTATTACGGTGTGACCTAAGGCACGCCGCTGTCGCCATTGACGGATTTGTTGATCAGAATCGGGAAGGCTTGCTCGAAGGCACGCGACCATTTGGTGATTGGCTGTTCCTCGATAAACACGATGTCGTTCGGGCGCATCTGCATGCGTGTGGCAAGCGTGATGTTGACCACATTCGTGGCGTCCAGATGCCAGGCCGTGACCGATGTGTCATTGTCTTCCGTGCCGGGGCGGATCACATAAATCTGCGCCGGATCACCGGTCGTGGTGTCAAACCCGCCCTCGTCATACAGCACATCGGCAAGGCTGGCTTGTCGCCCATAGGGCAGGGCGACTCGGCCTTGTTGGGCCACCTCGCCAGCCAAATAGACATAGTGGCGTGTTTCAGCGTCAAGTTCGCGCCGGGCCGCGAAGGTGGTGCGCCGTTCGTCAAGCGCGTCGCGCTGCACGGCCATTTCGGCCTTTAACTCTGTCAGAGCCTGCAAGCGCGCACTGCGTTTCAGGCCAATCGCCGTGATCTGCGCCTCGTAAAATGCCAGCGCCCGGTCGAGGTCATAACTTTCATCCACATAGATTGCATCGCCCGACAACAGCATCAGATTGCGCGCTTTGGCATCGGATCGAAGGGCCGAGGCAGGGAGTTGATAGAGCGTCCCGTCGCGGTAAAGACGTATCGCCGTTGCGTCCTTGTCATCAGCGACCACGCCACCAGCCTGAGCCAGTGCATCGCCAAGCCGCAGGGGTTTCAGGGTCAATGGCACCAACCCTGCTTTGGCAACCTTGCCGCCTATGGCCACATGTTGTGAATTGAATTCCGTGATCTCAAGGCTGAAAGCCGGGTCGATGTTCTTTGCGACAAGGGCCTGGAAAACAGCGTCTTCGGCATCCTCCAGAGTTTTCCCGGCGATCTCGATTTGTCCGACGTCAGGCAGGGCAATCTTGCCATTGTCACGCACTGTGTACCCTTGTCTTTGGGTTTGTGCGCTGAGCAACCCGCCAAGCTCTTCGATCGTGCTGGTCGTGCTTTTTGTCACCAACATCACGACATCGCCATTTCCGATCTTGTAGCGCTGTGGTGCCGGTTGGGGCGGCAACTTTGTGACGATCGTTTCGCGTGATTGTTTGGGACCGTCTGGGATGTCGGGAAGCTGTGCCGCGCCACGTGGGCCCGCGCTGCTGGCGACCGTATGAAATGCCTCGGGCAGGCTGAGCGGCACATAGGGGGCGCTGTTGGCCTGCTTGACCGAACTTGCAGTGATCGGCATCACCCGCACATCCAGACCGGCAGCTTGTGTCTGCACGGTCGGGCTGTGATAGGTCACGCCGCAACCCGACAAGGCAAGGCTCGTGCCAAGAAAAAGCGCGCGCAGTCCGTAATGGTGCATGAGTTCCTCCGTGCATCTGGTCCGGCAGCATGTCGCCCTGTGGCATGCGGGTCGGTGTGATTGATCCACTCATATCAAAATTGCAGGGCCGAAAAACTAAAATACCATAGGTTGTTTGTCGCAAAGGTGCTTCGATCCTGGTGTGTTGCCGAATTACGGCGTGTCTGGGGGGCTAAGCACGCAGCCGAGTGTCAGCCGCTGTGGACAGGCCGGGCACAAGGTCAGCGATTGCGGTCATGTAACAGTCGACCACGATTTTCTGATCATATTCCCGCAGCATCTTTTCACGACCGGCACCCCCCATCATCACGCGGGTGTTGGTGGGCATGTTTGCGAACGCCTCTAACTTTTGGCGCAGATCTTCGGCATCGCGCGGTGCGCAGAGCAGGCCGGTGATCCCGTCGTCGACCACATGCCGACAGCCCGGTACATCCGTGGCGATCAGCGGTCGCGCCATACTGGCGGCTTCAAGCAGTGTGCGGGGTGCGCCTTCGCGATACGAGGGCAGGACCACACAATCTGCACCCGTGATAAAGGGACGGACATCGTCATGTTCACCCAGATGGTCAATGACGCCCTCGTTGATCCAACGGTTCAACTGTGTGGGGCCTAGCGCCGACCGGTTCGCAGCGTCAATCGAGCCAAGAATCTGGAAGTGGATATCGTTTCGGATGTTTTTGATCTGGCGCGCGGCTTCAACAAATTCCAGCACGCCTTTGTCGCGCAGAAGGCGCGATACCATCAGAAACACCGTGCCGTTATCAGGGGGCAGAGGTGTCGGGGAAAAATGTGCCAGATCGACGCCCGAGCCGGGCAAAAGACGCGCCTGACCGGGTGCTATCAGTCGTCGTTGAACGAACAGGTCTCGATCATCGGGGTTTTGAAAGAACAGGGTGGGAAGTCCCCGAAAGGCAAAGCGATACAAGGTCTCGACCACCATCCTGAGCGCGCCACCTGACAGGAAACCTGTCCCCAGCCCCGAGATATTGGGAAGAAACGGGATACCCAACCGTTTTGCGGCCACCGCGCCGAAGACGTTGTTCTTGACCGTGTAGCTGAGGATGAGATCAGGTCGCAGTGTCGCAAAATGGGCGGCAAACCGGCCTGGCAACTTGGCATCCCGCTGGGGCGACAGTCCCTGCACATCCATCTGCAGGTCGATCACCTGACACCCCATGTCGCGCAGTGCTGGCGCGGCGGTGTCATACGGTGCCAGGATGGTGACGCGATGCCCTTGGTTCAGCAAAGCCTGGATCACCGGGCGGCGGAAATTCAGGGCGTTCCACGCGGCGTTGACGGTTAATAACACTTTCATGGAAACCTCAGTTCGGCAGTTGATAAATCTTGGGCATTGAAAACAGCCAGCTGTCATAGGGCAGGTAGCAATAATGGAAATGGGTTGAGTGGACAGTCCAAACGACGAGCATCATCAGAAGCACCGCATAAGGCGCGACCGACAGGAAAAGGCCGGTTGTGCCAAGGCCTAGTGACGGGATGCGGGCCAGTATCGTCGCCTGAAGCGGAACAAGGAAATAGCCGATGCGATCCGCGATGACGCTGGACAGGCCGATGAGGGGCAAGGTTGCCATCATCATCAGCGCCCCCAGAACAACAATCCGGTGGTCCGTAGGGAAACGCGCTTGCCAAGCGGGGCGCAGAATTAGAAAGAACAGCCCGGACGTCAGGGCAAGAAGCGCGGCGCGATAGAACGCGCCAAAGGCATCGACACCTGTGTCGACATAGCGCGATAACGCAAGCTGTGCGCTGTCTCCGGTTGCCAGAAGATAGATGCCCGGCCCGGCCAGCGCGAAGGCTACCAGAAGTCGCGCTTTGATCCAGCCATGCCCGACCAAGGGGGCCAGCAGCAAGAACACACCCGCGCTGGAATGAAAGCCGGTGGCAAGCAGTGTGAAGATGGTGAACCGCGCCGCACGCCCGTTGCTGAACGCCACAAAACCCATGCACATCAGCCCGATGGAGGCTGCCTGACGAATGCCAGACATTGGCATGTTGAGGATCAGAACCGGGTAGAGGAGGATCAGAAAACCCAGCCTGTCGGGCTGCTTTCGCGCCAGCGCGTGAACGCCAGCAAAGAAGATCAGGGCTGCGACCACATTCAGCCACGGATAACCCAACCCCAGCGCCCCGACCATTTGCACCAGCACCCACCACAAAGGTTCGCGTTGCGCCAATGCATCGGCAAATCCAAGGTCCAGCTGGCTCAGGAAGTGACGGTGGTAGCCATTCCAGTCGCACCCGACATCAAGCCGGAAGGCAACGAACAGAAACAGAATTGCCAGCACAATGGGATAGGTTTGATCGCGCAAGCGCGACTGATGTGTCAGCACGAGCCGCAACAGGATCATCGCAAGAAAAAGGGCGACATAGATCACGGCTGCGTGACGCCCGGAAAGCGCGTCGGCAACCTGCCACGCGTAACATAGACCAGTTGCACGGCCACGCCCCAAATCAGACAGACGAGCGGCGCGGTTTCATCGGTTAGCACCGACAGAAGTATGACCAACGGCAGAACCGCAACATGGGTCTTCAGGTGATAGGTTCGTGCCTTGCGTTCCGGCAGCGTCAAGCGCCCTTTGGCATCCAGATAGGTCAGGAACCGTGGCAGGGTGAACAGCAAAAGCGCAGTGGCAAAACTTGTCAGTATGGCGGTCGTGCCCGCGTCGATAAGCAGCGCGGGCAGGACGGGAAGTGTGAACCTGAGCAAGGACAATTGCAGGAAGGTATAGAACTTCAATTCGACCGAGCGCAGGGTGTTATGGGCGATCAAACCCGCGACAAGTGCGGATACGGATGCCCAATAAAGGCCGGAATTTGCGACCCCCAGCACAACAGCGGCGGCCAGCCCAATGCTAAGCCGGACCACGATGAATGCAACGATGAAACCGGCGCTGAACCCTATGTCGATGCGCCGACGTGGGGTTGGATCGTGGCGCAAGCCGATCGTGTCATTGGCCAGATAACCTAGCTCGTAGATACATATGAAGCTCGCATAGCCCAGCAGATAACGGATGAACGCGTCACTGATCGTCAGATCGCCCAGCAGCGCCACAAGGATCACGCCCGGCACCCAAGCCGTCAGGGCGTTGACCATGAAGTCGCGTGGCCAATGGTAACGAGACTGAAATGCATAGCCAAATGGCAGAAGCAGGATCAGGTGGCGTCCGCTAGTGGCAGAGAATTTCGGCATCCAAATTCCTCATCCATCTGCGGGGTTTGTGTGGGGCGACCAGCACAGCCGGGTTTGCGGCAGCAACCAGATCGCAGTCCGACCGATTGTCGGTGATGACCGCAAACTGCACCCGCTCAAGCGGCCGGTTCAGGAATGCTTCGACCGCGCTGCGTTTCTGCCCGGTCAGGTCACGAGACAAACGACCCGTCAGGCGACCATCCCGTGCCTTTGGCTGTGATGCGAGACAGGGCACATCCAGTTGTCGGGCGATCTCTTCAACAACAGGCGCAAGCGCGTTTGACACAAGCACCGGCTGCCATCCGGCAGCCCGCATCTGGGCCAAGCGCGCATGGGTGGCAGGGATTGCGTGTGCCGGCAAGTGATCCGAGACATACCGCGTCGCAGATGCTTGCAACGACGACCGGGTTTCGCCGCGCAGGCTGGCCAAAACAAGTGCCCGGTGGGCGTCAAACCGGCTGACTTTGGCGATCAGGATCAACGCCAGTCGCAGCAGCGATCTGCGGCGTGTCAGTGCTTTCAGCATGTTGAACCGCCATCTATTGCCGCGACGGGCGTGGTGAAACGTTACCAATCCAGCTGTTGTGTTGGTGTCGTACAAGGTGCCGCAGACGTCCACGGCAAGGATCCGGTCGTCTTCGGTCATGCAGCCTGCCTTTCGCCTGCGAACGACCGATAAAGCGCGTCATAGGCCGCGCCCGCATGCTCAAGCGAGAACCGCCCCGCGGCATGGGCGCGGATGACAGAGCGTGAGGCGAACGGTGCCGACGCGATGGTGCGCGCGGCGTGTTCAATTGCGGGGGTATCGTGATGGGCCAACACCAAGCCAAACCTGCGGTCGGGCAGGATGTCATTGATGTCTCCGATCCCGGTGTTGCTGATCACCGGCAGACCGCAGGACAGGTATTCACCAACCTTGGTCGCAGAAACACCAAGGCTGGATGTGCTGGCGATGCGGAAGGACAGGCCGATATCGGCCGCGTTCAGAAGGGCGGGCACCTCATCATGGGGCACCTTGCGGCAGGTCAGGTGAGCGATGTCCAACGTGACGCCGTATCCTTTCGCCGCCCGCACATGCTGTTGCGCATCGTGGTCCCCAACCAACAAAAGCCGCGCCCGCATCCCCTGTGCCTGAAGGGCGGTCAGCAGGCGATAGGTGGTACCCATCTGGTAAAGCGGCCCGGCGGATCCAAGATGCACCAGCACCACGTCCTTGGCCGAATATCCCAGTGCCCGTCGCGCACTGGCCCGCAGTATTTTGTCGGGCCGAAACCGGGTCTGGTCAACGCTGCAGGGAATGACGTTTGTCACTGTTCCGGCTGATGGTCGGCGCGCCGAGATGATGGATTTCGCATCATGCGTCAGCGCGACAATGGCGTTTGCCCTGCTGATTGCGCGGGTTTCGAGTTTGCGGAAGTGGCGGGCGATGCCGCGGCCTATCGGTCCTTGCCAGATGCCAGCCTCGCAACGCTCATCCACCCAGAAGCCGCGCATGTCGAACACAAAGGGCAGGTTGTATTGCGCGCTGACCGGCAGGACCGCGCCAAGCGGCATGTAGCTTCGGCAATGGATCATATCAGGCTGAAACGTCTCGACCAGTTTTTCCAGACGGTTTTGCATGCGCCCCGGCATGGCGAAACGGTCTAACTTACCTGTCAGCGGCAAGGCGCGGCGCAGGATCGGGCTATGCTCGATCCCCGCACGCTGCAGCCGTGGGGCGATCGTTGTGACGAATTCTTCCTGCCGTTCAGGATGCTCGACCGACAGACAGGCGATCTGATGCCCGCGTGCAGCCAAGCCTTCAAGATAGGGCAAGACCTGTGCGGCGCCGATGTGGTCAGAGAGACCGTTATTGGTGACAAAAATCGAACGGATGGCGTTCATGCGCGCCTCGCCAGCTTGGATGACTGTGGTTGTGGAAGGAGTGAAAGAAACTTGGCCGTCGCAGCGTCCGGTCTGAAATCGGATGCACGTGCGCGGGCGGCATCGGGGTTGCGAGGCTCGCGAAGCGTGACCTCTACGCCATTGGCCAGCGCGGTGGCGTCCCCCACCGGGGTCAAGCGACCTATGCCGCGCGCGCCGAGTATCTCGGCCGGGCCGTGGGGGCAGTCGGTGGAGACGATGGGCAGGCCGTGTGACAACGCCTCGACAATCACGTTCGCGAACCCTTCGCTGGACGAGCTGAGCACGAACAGATCGGCACTTGCGTAATACGCTCCGGTATGCGGCGTGAATCCCGGCATCGCCACCCGATCAGACAGACCCAATGACCGGACCAATCCTGACAATGCCGCGCGGTCAGGGCCATCACCAAGAATGACAAGTTCGCCGTCGCAGCCCCGGTCCAGAAGCAAGCGGAGGGCGCGCAGAAGGGTCGGAAAATCCTTCTGCCATCGCAGCGATCCGACGGCCAAGATGCGGTGCCGCGCTTGAGCGGGCCAGGCCGCCGTGCCCGTTTGGGGGTTGGGCATGGCGACTGGATTGTGGATCACCTTTACGCGCCCATCGGGCAGGTGCCCCAATCGCTCCAGATCGCGCGCTGACCCTGCCGAGACCGAGACATTTGCCCTTGCCTTGGGATATGTCGCGCGGATGCTGGCCCGCAGTGCAAGCCTGTGCAGCATGCCTTTGCGCGCGTATTGATCCGACAGTGTTGCGTGATCGGTCGTAATGACCGGCACCCCGGTCCCGCGCGCGGCCCAAACCGCAATACTGGTCAATGGCCACATCGCAGGCACAAGGGCCGAGGGTTTGTTCTGGCGAAGCCAATCACGCAACGGGGCTGCGACACTGCGCAGGCGGTTGACCTTCAGGTCGGTGATTGGAAGACCTGCGCGCTGTGCATCGACCATCAACACACCTTCCGCGCGCGCAAGGATCAGATGTGGCGCATATCCAAACCCCGCAAGTTCGTTCGCAAAGGTCAGCATCACGCGCTCTGCCCCGCCGCCCCGAAGGTCGGGTAACACGAAGGCCAGTTTCGCGGGGGGCGTGGTGATGGGCATATGCTTCATGCCGCGACCCCCGCCAGCGCGCGAAATCCTTCGTCCTGCGCGATCAGTTGGGCGTAGCTGCCTCTTGCCACGATGCGCCCGTGATCCAGTACGACAATCTGGTCACAGGCTTCGACGGTCGAGATACGGTGCGCAATCATCAAGATGGTTTTTTGCCCCTGCAGGCCCGTAATCGCTTTCATCACCTCGCGTTCTGTGCAGGTGTCAAGCGCACTTGTTGCCTCGTCAAACACCAGAACATCCGGGTCGTGATACAAGGCACGCGCGATGCCGATGCGCTGACGTTGCCCGCCGGACAGGCGCACACCGCTTTCGCCGATGGTTGTGTCATATCCATCCGCCAGTCGCGTTTCGACAAAGTGATCCAGTTGCGCCATCCGGGCACATTCCGCGATGCGTCCCATGTCGATCTGCGCGCGCGGCGTGCCAAGGGCGATGTTCTCGGCGATGCTGGTGTCAGCCAGAAAGATCGACTGCGGCACATAGCCGATGGCGGCCTGCCAGCCTTTGACATTTGCCGGCGTGATCGGGATACCATCGACACTGATCTGTCCGGATTGCGGGGTCAGAAGCCCCAACAGCAGGTCGATCAATGTTGTCTTGCCCGCCCCGGTGCCGCCGACAATCCCAACAGACGTCCCTGACGGAATGGTCAAAGACAGATCGCGAAGGCTGTATGTCGCGCCATCGTGGGAATGGCTGACGTCCCTTACCTCCAGTCTCGAAGCCAGTCCTATTGGTTGCACATCCCCGGCGTTGGCTGGGCCGTCGGGCAGGGTTTGCATGTCGTCAAACAGCACATCCACCGCGCTCGCGCCAAAACGAAGCTCGACCATCGCGCGATAGATCCCCTGCACCGAGGGCAGCATTCGGTATCCGGCAAAGGCATAGACGCCCAGTTTCGGCAGGATTGCGGCGGTGCTGGCGTTGGGGCCGACGGTCGCAAGAAGCGCCACGCAAAGAAGCAACATGCCGCCGAAGCCGATCGCTTCAACCAAATATTTTGGCACCTGGCCCAGAACGAGGTTGGCGGCCTGCATCCGCGATACCTCGATGGACGGATTTCGAAAATGGTGGATATAGACGCCTTCCTTGCCCAGAAGGCGGATATCCTTGATGCCGCCTAACGCCTCGCGCGCGATGGTGTATCGGGCTTCGTCGGCAACCACGCGGCGGGCGCTATTGCGAGTGACGAGGCGTCGGATGGTCATGAAAATCAACACATAAGCCGCGCTTAGGATGGCCATGGCGGTGAAGGCGATGATCGGGTCCATCACGATCAGAAAGCTCAGCATTGCCAGCAGTGTCACAAGGGATGTGGTCAGTCGCAACACCGGGGCCAACGCGAACATCGTGACTTGTTCGACCTCGGACAGGATGTTCTTTGCCATCTCACCCGTATGACGACCCAGAAAAAAAGCGTAGGGCTGATGCAGATAGCGTTCGATCAACCGTGTCCCAAGGCTGTGGCGGCGCATCTGGACAAACCGCGTCATCGCGTATTCGCCCGCGCTGCGGATCAGCGCACCGCTGACAAGGAAGGCAAACGTCACGAGGGCAAGCGCCAAAAGGAAGCTATGGTAATCCGTGAACCCACCCCGGTGATAGGTTGCAGACAGATAGGGGTTCGTCTGGACAAGGCCGGGATCGGACAGGGCCAAAAAGAATGGAAAGACTGACGCGACGCCGACCACCTCGAACACCGCCATCGCCAGTGCCAGCACCAGCACCAGCGTGCCGCGCCTGCGTTCGCGCGGGGTCAGAAGCGACCAGAGCCGTTTGAAGGTTCGCATCATCACAGCCGCAAATCCGCCATTTCCCGCGGCAGCGCGGATTTGATGTCATAGATCACCGAAAGGTTCTTGGCATAGCGCCTGATCCAACCCGGCGGTTGATCCAGATAGGCGCGGTGTGGGACGGCCAGCATTACGCCATCATAGCGGTGCGTTTGCGGGGTGTCGGTCAGGTCGATCCCATATTCCTTATGCGCAGTGGCCGGGTCGGCATAAGGGTCGTGGATGTCCACTCTGACACCATAATCGCGCAGCTCTTCCAGAATATCGACGACGCGCGTGTTGCGCAGATCAGGGCAGTTTTCCTTGAAGGTCAGCCCAAGGATCAACACGCGCGACTTCGCCACGTTGATCCCCTTGCGCATCATCGACTTGATCATCTGCCCGGCGACATAGGCCCCCATGCCGTCATTGATCCGCCGCCCTGACAGGATCACTTGCGGGTGATAGCCGATCTCTTCGGCCTTGTGGGTCAGGTAATAAGGGTCCACGCCGATGCAGTGGCCACCCACCAGACCCGGCTGAAAAGGGAGGAAATTCCACTTGGTCCTCGCCGCCTCCAGCACCGCGCCAGTGTCGATGCCCAGCCGGTTGAAGATGATCGCAAGCTCGTTCACCAGACTGATGTTCAGGTCGCGCTGGGTGTTCTCGATCACCTTGGCGGCCTCGGCCACGCGGATGCTTTCGGCCTTGAAGGTGCCTGCTGTGATGATCTGGGCATACAGCGCGTCAATCCGGTCGGCGGCTTCGGGGGTGGACCCTGACGTGACCTTCACAATTGTCGGCAGCCGGTGATCGCGGTCTCCGGGATTGATCCGTTCGGGGCTGTAGCCCACAAAGAAATCGCTGTTGAAGGTCAGACCAGACGCTGCTTCGAGGATTGGAACGCAGACCTCCTCGGTGGCGCCCGGATAAACCGTGCTTTCATAGATGACGATGTCGCCAATGGACAGGGCGCGACCTACGGTTTCGCTGGCCCGCTGCAGAGGGGTCAGATCGGGCCGGTTGTGCGCGTCGATGGGGGTGGGGACCGTTACGATGAAGATCGTGGCATCTGACAGTGCGTCGGGGTCGCTGTTGAAGCTCAGGTGGCGGGCGCTGGACAGGTCGTCTGCCGTGACCTCGCCCGTCCGATCTATGGCGGATTGCAGCTCGTCCACGCGGAGGGGGTCGATGTCGAACCCGATCACGGGCCGGTGTTTCCCGAATTCGACCGCCAGTGGCAGGCCGACATAACCCAACCCGATCACTGCGATCCGCCCAAGATCTGGAAAGTCCTTCATATCCGGATGCTTCCGCTATCAACCTGCAACACAACCAATGCGGGTGTAAGATTGCGTAAATATTCGTTAAAAGAAAGTAAAAATTCAAGCGAACTGGGTAAGAGGCCCTGGCTCTCTTACGGTTGTGTCAGGTGATCGTGGTAAATCAGGCTTTGTAGTAGTCCAGATACCAAGCGACGAAGCTGTTCACCCCATCGCGGAAATCGGTGGCAGGGCGATAACCTGTCAACCGTTGTAGGAGTGTTGCGTCCGCCCATGTGGCTGGCACGTCGCCCATTTGCATTTCCATGTAGTTCCGTTGGGCTTTATTGCCGATCGCATCCTCAATCGCATCCACGAAATCCAACAGGCGCACCTTGTCGGAATTGCCGACATTCACCACACGATAGGGCGCGGCGGGGGACAGGCTGTCGCCCTCTTCGATATCATCCGGGCTGTCCGGGCGCACGGGAACAGCTTCGATCAACAGGCGGATACCCCGCACCAGATCTTCGACATAAGTGAAGTCACGGAACATGTCGCCGTTGTTGTAAATGTCGATAGGGGTGCCGTCGATGATCCCCTTGGTGAACTTGAACAGCGCCATGTCGGGGCGGCCCCACGGGCCATAGACCGTGAAGAAACGGAACATCGTTGTGGGCAAGTCCCACAGATGGGCATAGCTGTGCGCCATGCTTTCGTTCGCCTTCTTGGTGGCGGCGTAGATGGTCAGTTGGGTGTCGGCCTTCTCGGTCTCGGTGAACGGCATGTCAGTGTTGGCGCCATAGACCGAACTGGTCGAGGCCATGAGAAGATGGTCGACCTTGTGGCGTCGCGCGGCCTCCATCACGTTGAAGGTGCCGATGATGTTGCTGTCGAGATAGGCGCGCGGGTTTTCAAGGCTGTAGCGCACGCCCGCCTGGGCGGCGAGGTGGACGATCACATCCGGGGCAAAATCGTCCGCGACCTGATCGAACAGCGCCTGATCCTCAAGCATCCCTTCGGTCGTCGAAAAACCCGGATCCTGCAACAGCATCTGGTGGCGCCGCTGTTTCAGGGTGACATCATAGTAATCTGTCATCCCGTCATAGCCATGCACACGAAACCCCTCGGCCAGCAGAAGTTTGGACAAGTGATAACCGATGAACCCGGCGGACCCGGTGACCAGAACTTTGCGTGATGCCATGAGAGAGATGCCTTTCCGGATACCGTTTCGCTTGGTTCTAGCGCGGAGGTTTGGAAGCGCCAAGCGGTCTTGTGCCTAATCTGCGCTGGCCTCGCGACGCGGGGAATGATAATCCGCTTTCTGACTCCAATTTTCAGACAAGGTGGGGACTGTATGCCTGCTTATCGTTCCAGAACTTCGACCCATGGCCGTAACATGGCCGGTGCCCGCGGCCTTTGGCGCGCGACCGGGATGACCGACAGCGATTTCGGCAAGCCGATCATCGCCATCGTGAACAGCTTCACGCAGTTCGTGCCGGGCCACGTCCACCTGAAGGATCTGGGCCAGATGGTTGCCCGCGAGGTTGAAGCCGCAGGCGGTGTCGCCAAGGAATTCAACACCATCGCCGTAGATGACGGGATCGCCATGGGCCATGACGGGATGCTGTATTCGCTGCCCTCGCGCGAAGTGATCGCGGATAGCGTCGAATACATGGTCAACGCGCATTGTGCCGACGCGATGGTCTGCATCTCGAACTGCGACAAGATCACGCCCGGTATGCTGATGGCCGCGATGCGCCTGAACATCCCGGTGATCTTCGTGTCTGGCGGTCCGATGGAAGCGGGCAAGATCGACATTGCCGATCTGGACGCCAAGAAGATCGACCTTGTGGACGCAATGGTTGCCGCTGCCGATGACAAATACACCGACGAGCAGGTTCAGCACATCGAAGAGAACGCCTGCCCGACCTGCGGGTCGTGTTCGGGCATGTTCACCGCAAACTCGATGAACTGCCTGGCCGAGGCGCTGGGTCTGGCGCTGCCCGGCAACGGCTCGACCTTGGCCACCCACGCTGACCGTAAGGGCCTGTTCCTTGAGGCTGGTCGCAAGATCGTCGAGATCACCAAGCGTCACTATCAGGACGAGGAAAAGGGCCTGCTGCCGCGTGAGATCGCGACCTTCGAAGCGTTCGAAAACGCCATGTCGCTGGACATCGCCATGGGCGGCTCGACCAACACGGTTCTGCACCTTCTGGCCATCGCCAACGAAGGCGAGGTTGATTTCAATATGACGCATATGGATGCGCTCAGCCGCAAGGTGCCCTGCCTGTGCAAGGTCGCGCCCAACATCGCCAATGTTCATATGGAGGATGTGCACCGCGCCGGCGGCATCTTCTCGATCCTTGGTGAACTGAGCCGCGCTGGGCTTTTGCATGACAATTGTTCAACCGTGCATTCCAGCACAATGGGCGAGGCGATTGCCAAGTGGGACATCAAGGTCGCCAACAACCCCGAGGCCGAAAGCCTGTTCAAAGCCGCCCCCGGTGGGGTTCGCACCACGCAGGCCTTTTCGACCGAGAACCGGTACAAGGAACTGGACACCGACCGCGAAGGTGGCGTGATCCGGTCCAAGGAACATGCGTTCAGTCAGGATGGAGGCTTGGCTGTTCTGTTTGGCAACATCGCGCTGGATGGGTGTATCGTGAAAACAGCCGGTGTTGATGCGTCTATTCTGACGTTCACCGGCACCGCACATGTCTGCGAAAGCCAGGACGCGGCGGTCAGCGACATTCTGACGGGCAAGGTCAAAGAAGGTGACGTTGTTGTCATCCGTTATGAAGGTCCGCGCGGTGGTCCGGGGATGCAGGAAATGCTGTACCCGACGAGCTATCTGAAATCGAAAGGTCTGGGCAAAGCCTGCGCGCTGCTGACCGATGGACGTTTTTCCGGCGGCACGTCGGGCCTGTCCATCGGGCACGTGTCGCCGGAAGCTGCCGAAGGTGGCGCGATCGGGTTGGTCCAGCAGGGCGACAAGATCGAGATCGACATCCCCAACCGAACCATCAATCTGGCCGTGTCAGACGATGAACTGGCGGCGCGCCGTGCTGCACAAGACGAAAAAGGATGGCATCCTGCCGAACCGCGTAAGCGCAAAGTGTCAAAGGCGTTGAAAGCCTATGCGATGCTGGCGTCGTCCGCTGCCAAGGGCGCGGTGCGCGTTATCGACTGATCGGTATCTGACTGCATTGCGAACGGGCGGGGTATATCTCCGCCCGTTTCAGTTTTGCAGCAGCGAGTTTTCCCAGTTCCTGAGGAAGCTCTGCCGTTTCAGATTGTCGAGAAAGACCAGCAGACCCGGCCCAAAGCGAATGGGGCGAAGCGACGGGTTTGCCCGCAGCGCAGCAGGATCGACCGCGGGCAACCCCGTCGCCTCGACCAAATCCGTGCGTGATCGCAGCCCAAGCAGGAAATCCAGCATGGCGCGGGCGTCGTCGATATTCTGCGCCGTTCGCGGGATCAGGACGGTGCGCGACATGACGTTCACATAATCGCTCATCTCGATGATCTGATAACCCCCGGTGTTTTTCTGATGGCTGGCGGCATAACTGCCCAGCACGTTGTAAGCCAAGGCCAGCTTGCCCGAGGCCACATCGCGGATCATGTCGCCCGAGCAGCAATAAAGCTTCGCATCCAGACGGCCCATCACCTCCATCAACCGCCAGAACGCGTCAGAGTTTCGGCTGTCCTGCGTCGCCATCAGATAGCCAAAGCCAGAGCGGCGCACGTCATAGGTGCCGATCTTCCCCTGAAAGCGGGTCGGGTTGGCGCGCAGAACGGCAATCAGCTCGTCCCGGTTTTGCGGTGCTTCGCCGGGTGAGAAAAATTGGTCTGAAACCACGACCACCGCGGGTTCCTGTGTGAAGGCGAACAGCTGGTTGCGCCAACTTGCCCAGACCGGCAGGTTGGTCGCGCTGGGCGGTGTGTGGTTCAGTGCAAAGCCATCATTCGCCAGTTTGGTCTGCAAATCCATGGCCGAAGATATGGCAAGATCGAAGGACGCTCCTTCGTCATATAAAGCCTCCATCAGATCGGTCGTGCCTGTGACCACATAGTCGATTGTCACGCCCGGTTGCGTGGCCTGAAAGGCACGAATGATCGGATCGAACACATCCAGATCGGCGGTCGAAACAACGCTAAGCCGCGCCTGTTCAGCGGGGGCTTCATAAAGGCGGCGATCTTCAATCTCGAAACCCAGTGCCACGCCCGCAGAAAGGATGACACCGAACACTGCCGAAATTATTCGCGCGGGAATACCAGCGAAACACATGCGCCTTCCCCCTTTTTGTTTGGTGAAATGTCCAACCGCCCGCCATGTGCTTTCGCGACCTCGTCCGCGATGGTCAGGCCAAGACCCGAGCCGACAATGTCGCTGACATTTGCGCCGCGGGTATAGCGAGCGGTCAGGGCCGACAGGTCGGTTTCGCCAAACCCGCGCCCCTGATCCGTGATCGACAGGGTGATTTCGTGATCAAGCGTCACGCGGGCGGTGATGTCGCTGTCGTCCGGCGAGTATTTGATGGCGTTGTCGAGGATGTTTTGAAGCGCAGCTTGCAACAGGATACCATCGCCGGTGAAGGCCACGGGCTGGGTGCCAAGTTCGCGGCGCAGTGCGATGTCTTTCAGATCAGCCGTTGGGCCGAGGCGGTCGCAGGTTTCATCCATAAGCGCCCGCAGGTCCAGCGCGTCTTGCGCCAGACTGTCGGCGCGAAACGTCACCATGGCATGGTCCAGCATCTGACCGGCGGATCGCGAGCTTTCGTCGATCGCGCGGATCATCTCGCGAATGGCCTGTTTGTGTTCCGGCTTGTTCAGTTTGCGATGGGTGATTTCGGCCTGCGCACGCACCGTTGCAAGCGGGGTGCGGACACGGTGGGCTGCCTCGGTGATAAAATCTTCGGTGCGGGACAGGGACGCGCGCAGACGTGCCATGAACGAGTTGAGGGCGTTGATCAGTGGCACAAGCTCGTCTGGCGCGTTGGCCTGTACGGGGCGCAGATCGGTTGGTCCTCGGCGTGTGACGGATCCGGTGATCCGGGTGATCGGTGCCAGTGCGGAACCGGCCGCCCAAAGGCTTAGCGCGGTTGCCAGCAGGAAAAAGCCAGCACCAATGCCGGTCGCCGTCGCGGTGATCTGTCTGGAGATCGCGGCAAGCCCCTGGCGGGTCTGTGCGACAGTCACCACCACCTGTGCCGCATTCGCCCCAGTGCCAACCGGGCGCGTGACGGAGACCGCCCGTATCTCGTCCCCTCGATAGGTCAGTGTTTCGACGCTGGGCGTACTGATCCGCGGCGGCGCCTTGGGTTGGGGCAGGTCGGGGTAGCCGGTCAAGGTTTGTCCCTTCGACACGACGCGATAGAATACGCGGTCTTCGTTGATTGTCCCCAGCATCGACAGGGCCGAATAGGGCAGGTCAAGCGTGACATGACCGTCTTCGCTGCGCAGGCTGTCAGCGATGGCCGTGGCGGACGCGGATAGAATGTCATCTTGTGTCCCTTCAGCGGCCCGTTCGGCCACTCCGCGCACCACCAGGAAAAAGGCCAGCGACAGGATTGCTGCGACAAGTGCAAGCTGGATAAACAGCCGTCTGCGGATTGATCCAAGCCGTTTCACCGCGCAATCATCCGATACCCCATGCCACGCACGGTTTCGATTTTTGCACCTGACCCCTCCAGCCGTTTGCGCAACCGACCCACATAGACTTCGATCGCGTTCTCTGACGCCTCATCCGAAAGCGAAAACAGCCGGTCGATCAGATGGGTTTTGGAGAAAACCTGACCGGGGGCCGCGAAAAATACCTCGAGCAAACGAAGTTCGCGATTGCGTAAGGGCACGGTCTGGTCGTCAAACCGCAACTCGCCCTTCGTCGAATCAAGCGTCGTTTCCTCGAATGTTGTCGAGTTATCTGCCGGGCCACCCTGACGCCTGAGAACGGCGCGCACGCGGGCCTCCAGTTCAGAGAAATCGAACGGCTTTACGATGTAGTCATCGGCACCCAGATCCAGCAAACCAACGCGATCTGACACCGCCGAACGCGCCGTGATAACGATCACAGGCGTGCGTTTTTCGGTCTGCCGCTGGCGTTCCAGAAAGTCGCGCCCATCCCCGTCGGGCAGCATAATATCCAGCAAAATCAAATCGTAATCCGCAACAGCCGTCAGGTCAGTCGCATCTGACAAGGTGCCCGCATGATCCACGGCATGACCATCCAATTGCAGCCGTTCGATCACGACGCCTGCCAGTTTTGGATTATCCTCGATCAAAAGGAATCGCATTCTTGGCCCTTTTTTCCGGTGCGTGACAGGTTGGTGTCAGGTTTAGGCGATTGGCTAAACAATGAGCGGGCATTGCGCCCCTTGTCAAATGGGAGGAACTAATGACGAAACGTCTTTTCAAGGCGCTGGCGACCAGTGCCGTATTGGGCCTTGGTGCCACCACCGCAGCCACCGCTGCCGAGTGTATTGCCCCGGCCAACCCCGGCGGAGGCTGGGACTTCACCTGCCGTCAGATCGGTAAAATCATGTACGACATCGGTGCGGTCGACAAACCCGTTCAGGTCACGAACATGGCCGGGGCCGGTGGTGGTCTGGCCTTCACTCATGTTGTTTCAGAACGCGGGGATGATGCGGACCTGATCATTGCGGCGTCGTCTGCAACGTCGACGCGTCTGGCGCAGAACGCCTATGCCGGGATGACAGCGGATCAGGTGCGGTTTGTTGGTGCTATCGGTGCGGACCCCGGGGTGATCGTTGTGGCGGCAGACAGCCCTTATCAGTCGCTGAACGATCTGGTCGAGGATGTGAAGGCCAATCCTGGTGAAGTGGCTTTTGCAGGCGGGTCGGCCGTTGGCGGCTTTGACCACCTCAAACCCCTGATGATCCTGCAACGGGCAGGCGTTACCGACGTGACGGCGGTGAAGTATATCGGTGTCGACGGGGGTGCCGATGCGATCACCCAAACCGTGGGTGGCTTCACGCAAGCCATGACGGGCGATATGTCCGAGATTGTCGGTTTCCTTAAATCTGGCGACGTGCGCGCAATTGCGGTTCTGACCGAAGAACGCGTGCCCGGGTTTGAAGATATTCCCACCGCAAAAGAGCAAGGGATTGACGTCGTCGCCGTGAACTGGCGCGGATTGTATGTCCCCAAAGACATCAGCGATGATGACTTCAATATGTGGGCCGAGCGGCTTCAGAAGGTTGCAGATAGTGATGAATGGAAAGAGGCCATGGCTGCAAACGGTCTGGCACCGTTCACCAAAGTCGGTGCAGACTTCCAGACCTATGTCGATAGCGTCGTCGCCGAAATCCGCGCGCTTTCGAAAGAAATCGGGGTGATCCAGTAATGGCGTCGGACCGTATCTTCGGAGCGGTCGTGACCCTGGTGGCGCTGGCATATGTTGCCAGCGCCATGCAGATCCAGACCAGTTTTATGGCGGATCCCGTGGGGCCAAAGACCTTTCCCATCCTGGTCGGCAGCGTTGCTGCGCTATGCGGGATCATCGTGGCCCTGAAACCTGACCCCGACCCAGACTGGCCTGTGCTGGCCACTTTCGGGTCGCTTGCCTTGGCGGTTGTGGTGCTTGTCGGTTATGCCTACGCGCTGAAGCCATTGGGCTTCTTGATCCCAACAGCGATCACCGCGGCCATTCTGAGTTATCAGATCGAGCCGCGCGCCATGCGCGCCGTTCTGGCCGGCATCGGCCTGTCTGTCGGGCTGTTTCTGATCTTCAAATTCGCGCTGGGTCTTGGGCTTGTTCCCTTTCCCAAATCTCTGACCGGCTGAGGATATTTCCATGGAACTACTCTCGAACCTCGCGATCGGTTTCGATATCGCGCTGTCTCCTTATACGCTGATGCTGGCTGTGATCGGTTGTTTCATCGGCACGATTATCGGCGCCCTGCCGGGTCTTGGCCCGTCCAATGGTGTGGCGATCCTGATCCCGCTGACCTTCACGATGGGATTGGATGCGACATCTGCACTGGTTCTTATGACGTCTGTTTATTACGGCGCGATGTATGGTGGCCGGATCAGTTCGATCCTTTTGAACATTCCGGGGGATGAACCAGCGTTGATGACTACGCTGGACGGCTATCCGATGGCAAAAGCGGGCCGGGCCGGTGATGCGCTGGTGCTGTCCGGTGTCGCGTCTTTCGTCGGGGCGTTCCTTGCGACCATCGGCTTGATGCTTCTGGCGCCCTTGTTGGCACGTGTCGCGTTCTTGTTCGGTCCTGCCGAATACTTCGCACTTTACCTGTTGGCCTTTGCCACACTTGGCGGCATGGCATCGAACAACCAGGCCAAGGCCGCTATTGCGTCCTGTATCGGGCTTGGTATCTCGATGATTGGTGTGGATAACAACTCTGGTCTTCCACGTCTGACCGGAGGCAACATGCACTTGTTTGACGGCATCGACTTCCTTGTCGCCATTGTCGGTCTGTTCGCGATTGCCGAGGTGTTTTTCTTCATCGAAAGCCACGGCAAGAACACCTCGATCGGTGTGAAGCTGGAAAAAGTGACGATTCCGGTCAAGGATATCATCGGGTCCGGCTGGACCATGCTGCGGTCGTCCATCGTGGGCTTTATTGCTGGCGTGCTGCCGGGGGCGGGTGCGTCGCTGGGCAGCTTTCTGGCTTATATGTCCGAGAAATCCATCGCGGGTGAAAAGGGCGGATTTGGGACGGGTGTTCCAAAAGGTGTCGCTGCGCCCGAGGCTGGCAATAACGCGGCGGCGGGTGGCGCGCTGGTCCCGATGCTGACGCTGGGCGTGCCCGGATCGGGCACCACCGCCGTGCTTCTGGCGCTTTTGATGACGTTGAACATCACCCCCGGCCCGATGCTGTTTACAGAACGGCCCGAGGTCGTCTGGGGCCTGATCGCGTCGCTTCTAATCGCCAACTTTGTGTTGCTGTTGATGAACGTGCCCATGGTAAAGATCTTCGTGAAAATCCTGTCGGTCCCGCCATGGGTACTTTTGCCCGGCGTCACGATGATCAGCTTTGTTGGCATCTATTCGCTGTCCGGCAGCTATTTCGATCTGCTGCTGATGGTGGCTTTCGGGGTGCTGGGCTATGTTCTGCGCAAGCTGGACGTGCCAACCGTGCCGGTCATCCTAGGCATCCTTCTGGGAGGCCATATGGAGGACGCCCTGCGCCGCGCCATGGTGTTGTCGAGCGGCGACTGGACCTTCCTGTTCTCGTCCGGCATTTCGATCACGCTGTGGATCATCGCGGTGGCGGGCTTCGTCGCCCCGATGTTCCTGCGCAATGTCCTGAAGAAACCGCAAAGGATCACGGACTGATGGTGAAAGTGCTTATCCCCTCGGGGGCGTTGGGTCTGGGATATGACCGCGACGCCCTTGCGCGGGGGCTTGCAGAGAAACCGGACATCATTGCCATTGATGGGGGCTCGACCGACTCGGGCCCTCATTACCTTGGTACGGGCACGTCGAAATATTCGCGCGGATCGACCAAGGCGGAGTGGGCCGAATTGATGGCAGCACAAGCTGAAGCGGGCGTGCCATTGGTGATTGGCACAGCGGGCACCTGTGGGGCGGATGATGCGGTGGACTGGCTGGTCGAGATCACCCGCGAAATCGCCGCTGCACGGGGACAGAAGTTGAAGCTTGCCGTGCTGAAAAGCGGGCAGGACGGTAACGAGATGGCGGCGGCGTTACAGGCTGGGCGTATCACCCCCTTAACACCCGCACCAGATATCTCGTCTGACCTGCTGCGCGACTGCACCAATATCGTAGCACTTGCAGGGGCCGAGCAGATACAGGCCGCGTTAGACACCGGTGCAGATATTGTCATTGCCGGGCGCACCACGGATACGGCGATTATCTCGGCGTTGCCCTTGGCGCGCGGCTGTCACGCTGGTGGCGCATGGCATGGTGCTAAGATCGGTGAATGCGGGGCGCTGGCGACGACCAGCCCCAACACCGGCACGATCCTGATCGAGTTTCAGACGGATGGGTTCACCATCACGCCCATGGGGCACGACGCCCGTGCAACCCCGCGCACTGTGTCTGCGCATATGCTTTATGAAAACAGCGATCCTTACCGGTTATATGAACCGGGGGGGTATCTGGACGTAACGCGTGCGCAATACGAGGCGTTGGATGACCGCCGCGTGCGCGTCACTGGCAGCGAATGGGTGGAAACGAACCCTTATACCGTCAAGCTGGAAGGTGCGCGGCGCACGGGGTTCCAGACAGTATCGTTGGTTTTGGTGCGCGACGCGCGCTACGTGGAAAACATTCGGGCTTGGGTGGACGACATTCACACCAAATGCACCGCCAAAGCGGTGGCGCGCGTGGGCGGAGATTTTCAAATTGAACTGCGGATCATCGGCGCGGACGCCACGCTTGGGCCTTTGGACACACATGCGCGGATTGGAAGCGAGCTGGGCGTAATGGGCATCGTAACTGCACAGACCGAGGCGCTGTCGCGCGAGGTCGCCAAAATGCTGAACCCATATCTGTTGCACCATCCGCTGTCCGAACAGGAAGAGATGCCAACCTTTGCTTTCCCTTTCTCACCGCCTGAAATGCCACGCGGCGCGGTTTATGAGTTTTGTCTGAACCACGTCCTTATACTGGATGATCCCATGCAGGCGTTCCGCCTGACGGTTGAGGAGATCGGCGCATGACGGCCCTGATAGACATTGCGGACAAGGTGCGATCAAAGAATGCGGGGCCCTTTTGGCTGACGCTGGACGTTTTCTGTGGGGCCGACGATGCGTTTCATCGGATTTCGCAGGGATTGAATACGGGCGATGTGGCGAACTTGTTCAACGTTGATCCCGATTTGGTGAAACGGTTCGATATCCCTGAACTGAACGTCGTGAAATTCAGCTTGCCGCGTCCTGCGGTTCAGGGAACGCGGGCGGACAGGGACATGCATGGCGCGAGTTTCGCGGTGCTGTTGGGCGAGGTGCAGGTTGATTGATATGGCTCACCTTGTGAGCCTGTGAGGGGCGTTGCCCCTCTGCGCGTTGCGCATTCACCCCAGGATATTTCTGGCCAGAAGAAGCCCAAGGTGATTTCATTCAAGCGCGTCTTCGGTGTGAGAGGGGGAGAGCATGAAGTTCAAGGCGATTGCGTTTGATGCCTACGGGACGCTGCTGGATGTCTATTCGGTTGGCGCGTTGGCGGAAACGATGTTTCCCGGCAAGGGGGCGGCGATCGCCCTGACGTGGCGGGACAAGCAGATCGAGTACACACGGCTGCGCAGCATGTGCGGCAGGTTTGCAGATTTTTGGCAAGTGACCGGCGATGCGTTGGATTTCGCTTGCGAGGCGCAGAATGTGGGGCTTGCGCCCGATGCGCGCCGCGCCTTGATGGATGCGTATGAGAAGCTGACGGCATTTCCCGAAAATCGCGCTGCGTTGGCGCGTTTGCAGGATGCGGGTGTTCCCATGGCGGTTTTGACAAATGGCAGCATGGGGATGATCGACGCGGCGCTGAAGGCGTCGAAATTGGAGGGTTACTTTGATCATGTTCTGAGTGCAGACAGCGTTCGCGTTTTCAAGACGGCCCCCGAAGTCTATCAACTTGCCCCGGACGCGTTTGGGTGTGCGGCGTCGGACATATTGTTCGTGTCCTCGAATTGCTGGGATATCTGTGGTGCGACGTGGTTTGGGTATCATACGATCTGGCTGAACCGATATGATCAGCCGATGGAACGGCTGGGTGTCGAGCCGAATGTCAGGGGCCGGTCGTTGACGGATGTTGCTGACTATGTGCTGGGTTGATGACGATTTTGGCGTTTCGGGCCATCGTTGGTGATCGTGTCCAATGACAGTGTGTGATCCATATTCTGCATTCGGTGGCGCAGCATCTGTCGGGTCAGGCGGGCCAGGTCCGCGGCGAAAGCGGGGTCATCTGCGACGTTCTGCATCTCGCCCATCCCGTCGTGGTCAAACAGAAGCGGGGGCAGGTCGGCAGCAAACTCGACCAATGTGAAGCGGTTATCACGCAGGATCCCAAGGCAGGAGTTGCTGTTGTTTGTTCCGAGTTGCTTTTGCCAACGTGTCGGCGCCTCGGGCTCGGCAAAGTCGAGTTCCGAGAAGGAATAGCTGCGCCAGTTGTCGGGGTCTTCACCATTCAGGAAGGGCAGGAGGGATCGCCCGTCCATTGAATTCGGCACGGATTGACCGACCCAATCCAGAATGGTTGGCGTCAGATCGATGGATTCTGTAGGCATGTCGACTTCATAGCCCTTGGCACAGCCGGGGGCATGAATGATCAGCGGCGTGTGATATGCCGCGTCATAGACATTGTGTTTGCCCCAGGCGTGGTGGTCGCCCAGCATCTCTCCGTGATCTGCGGTGACGATCAAGAGCGTGTTATCCCACTGTCCGCTGTTCTTCAGAAACGCGACGACCCGGCCGATATGGTGGTCGACCTCGGTTGCGAGGCCCAGATAAACCGCACGCAGGGTTTGGATGGTGGCATCATCGGCTGCGACGTTCGCACAGCCTATGACAAGGTTTGCCTCGGTCGTGGTGTCGAGGGCCGGCCCGAAGAAGGGGTGAACGGCTGTTTCGGCCCCACGATCCCCAATGCGGGTAGGCAGGGGCAGGGAGGCCGGGTCATACATGTCGTTATAGGGTGCAGGTGCAACGAGTGGCGGGTGTGGTCGGATATAGGTCAGATGCGCAAACCAGCTTTCGCTGGCATAGGCAGGCATTGCGTTCAGAAACCGATCCGTCAGGAATGCGGTGTCACTGTCTTCGGCTGTATATACTGCTGGGGCGTTGAGTTGCGCTCCGTCACCTCCGGGGATGTACAGCTGCCAGTAGTTGTCGAAGGTGTAGCCCTTGTTCAGAAGGTATGACCGCCACGGATAGGACATTTCCAACCGCATCTCGACTTGCTCGGCAAAGCCGTCCATTGGAAATTCATAGGTCTGCATGGCGGGGTCGTCGGGTGTATGGACGCGCGGGTCGTGCGAGGTGTCGGTATAGCCAAACAGCATTGGCAGGTATCCTGCCTTGCGCATTTCACTGGCAATGGTCGGGGTATCGTGGCGCAGCGGCGTCCCGTTTCGCACCGAGCGGTGGTTCATCGCGTACTGCCCTGTCAGGATCGACGCGCGCGACGGCCCACAGGGGTTGGTGACAGAGAAGTGGCGCTTGAAGGTCACCGAGTCGGCCATAAGGGCGTGTAAGTTGGGCAGGTTGACATGATCGGCCAGGGCGCCGTGCAGGCAATCTGCCCGCAACTGATCAATGATAATGAAAAGGACATTCTGCTGCTTCATATGATCATTTCCCGAGCTAGACCGTGCTTATGCTCCCGGTCTGGTGCCGCACTGGCGGAGGCCGGCACGCCTCGTCCGAGAGGTTGTCGGGAGCGTCGGTGAAAAACACGAGGTCTTCAAGGCTTACTTGATCAAGGGGTAGGGGTTGTGGGTGCGGCTTGAAAAAAGAGTTGATTGGCAGAGTGTTGACAGCGGTGGCGCTGGCGAAAGACACTTGAACCATCGTCGCAGAGTCGTCTGTCATGAAATCGATTCTTTCTTGATTGATGGTCCAGTCAGGCTCTGGGACAGACGCCTCGTAACCGGGGTGACGACGTGGGGGCATGTGCTGGTTCAACACGCAACTTACCGCACGATGCCTGCTGCCAAAGCCGTGTCGATGGTCGGATGTTGTCAACTGGACTGATCGGGCGCTATCAGCTGGCGCTATTTCAGGTCGGGATAATGACAAAGACTGCGGGCATAAAACAAAAAACAGAATATAACCTCAACGGGAGAACAACATGACAACTGATACCAAGTTCAGCCGCCGGTCGGTGCTGAAAGGGGCGACCACCATGGGTGCCGCCGCCCTTGCCACCCCGCTTTATGTCAAGCGCGCGCTGGCATCGTCGGGCGAGGTTAACATCCTGATGTGGTCGGATTACCTGCCGCCCGAGTTCATTGCGGGGTTTGAAGCGGAGACCGGGATCAAGGTGAATTACACCGGGATCGGCTCGAACGAAGAGATCATCAACAAGATGAAGGCCACCAAAGGTCAGGGCTTCGACATCATCTCGCCCACCAACAACCGGTCGCTGCAATGGGGCCCGTTGGAGCTGTTGCAACCGTTTGACCTGTCGAAAGTGAATGTCGACGCGGTAAACCCTGCAATGGCCAAGATCGGCACCGACGCGTGGAACTTCGGAGACGCGGGCGCCCATTGGTTGCCGCATATTTGGGGGACCGAAGGTATCGCCTATCGCACCGATCTATGGCTGCCTGCGGGCGACGCGCCAAGCTATGGTGACGTGTGGTCGGAAGAAAACGCTGGCAAGACGATGGGACGCGCGCATTCCATGATGCTGGGCGCTGGTCTTTATATGGAAGCCTCGGGCGAGATGGATCCGGGATCGATCTGGGCGGCCTATGAGGACGAAGAAACCATGCGCAAGGTCTGGGGGCAGGTCACCGATTGGTGTGTTGCCCGCAAGGATCGCATCAAGCTGATCTGGAACGATGCCGACACCCAGAAGAACGGTCTTCTGAACGAAGGTGTTGTGGTTGGTCAGACATGGGATGGTCCGCCGCTGGCGCTGAAATCCGCGGGTGAGCCGGTGCATTATCAGGCCCCGGTCGAAGGCGCGATGGCATGGGTCGACGGCATGTCGATGCCGGTTGGTGCGGAAAACATCGACCAGATCTACGCCTTCATTGACTATGCCTATCGTCAGGAACCTGCGGGTGTTGCGATTGACAGCCATGGCTATAACTCGCCGGTTCTTGGGGCAGATACCTATTCTGGTGACACCTACAAGAAGAACTTCTCGGAAGCCTATCCGGGTGACAGCTTGGCCAATCTGAACCCGTGGCCAGCCGAAGCGCCGTGGTATGCCGATGTGCGGACCGAGTTCGTCAACAAGTTCAAGAGCGCCTGATCGCCTTGATGACGCGTTCCCCCGCCTACGGGTGGGGGAACGTCACACCCCAGACTGAAACGATAAACACGGAGCCGCGCCCCGCTTGGAGGGTGTGAAGCCGCCGTGCATGGGAGAAACCATATGAGTGCCGGAGTAGGCGTCGATCTCGAAAACCTGTGGATCCGCTTTGGAGATTTCGTCGCGGTGCGCGACGCGAATGTGCACATCAAAGGGGGTGATTTCTTCTCGTTCCTTGGCCCGTCGGGCTGTGGCAAGACCACGATCCTGCGCGCCGTGTCCGGGTTTCTGGAACCCAGCGAAGGCAATGTCCTGATCGGCGGCAACAACATGCGCGGCATCGGGCCGAACAAACGCCCCACTGCCCTGATCTTCCAGAACCTTGCATTGTTCCCGCTGATGAAAGTCTGGGAGAATATTACGTTCTCGATGGAAATCGCTGGTGCCTCGGCGAAGGATCGACGCAAGCGCGCAGATGAGTTGCTGGACATGATCGCCCTGCCCGGGCAAGGCGACAAGCTGCCCAGCGAATTGTCTGGTGGTCAACGTCAGCGTGTCGCCATTGCGCGGGCCTTGTGCGCGGAACCCCATGTGCTTTTGCTGGATGAACCGCTTTCCGCGCTGGATTTGAAGCTGCGCCAACACATGCGCACCGAGCTGCGGGAGATTCAGCAGCGCGTGGGCATCACCTTTATCTATATCACCCACGATCAGGGCGAAGCGCTGACCATGTCCGACGACATCGCCGTGATGCGTGCCGGGGTGATCGACCAGATCGGGGATGGCAAGACGATCTATAATGATCCGGCCACCGCCTTTGCGGCGTCTTTCGTAGGTGAAAACAACGTCTTTCGCGGCAAGGTGCTTGAGGTGAACGGCAGCGAGGCGCTGATCCACACCAACCGTTCCGGCCTGCTGCGATCCCGCATTTCGACCGCAAATATCGGCAAGATGAACGTGGGCGACGACGCGATGATGTTCATCCGACCCGAGGCCCTGTCACTGGCGCCAAAAGGGGCGAAGGGCGAAAACTTTGTCACCGCGCAAGTGACTCACGAGGAGTTTGAAGGCAACTCGTTCAACATCTTCATGGAAGGCGATGGCGGGAAAGAGATCAAGGTTGCGATCCCCAATCATGGTCAATCCTTCGACGACCACACCGGGCAGGCCATGACGCTGGAATACGAGGTCGCCAACGCCGTTGTCGTTCCCGCCGGCGAACTGGCTGCGGAATAGGGGGTCGTCATGCCACGTTTCCTCAGGGAGTTTTTTAATCGCAACGGCACGATGATGGGGTCGGTGATGCTGGGTCTGGTCCTGTTCTGGACCATTGGCCTGATCATCCTGCCGCAGCTGTCGATGCTCGACTTCTCATTCCGTCCGAACCTGCCCCCGCCCGAGATCGGAGGGCCAAAGGATGTCTATACGCTTGAGAACTACAAGTACCTGATCTACGGGCCAGAGGGCGGCAGCCAGGAGTATAACTCGGTCGACCTCAGGGTCTTTTTCCGCACGTTGGTTGCTGCGGTTTGCGTGACCATCTTCAACCTGATCCTGTGCTATCCGATTGCCTATTATCTGGGGCAGACCAAGGGCAACCACATCCGTATCTTTGCCCTGATGCTGATCATCCCCTACTGGATCAACGAGATTCTGCGCGCCTTTGCACTACGCATCATTTTCGGCGAAAGCGGGGTTCTGAACACGATGTTGGTGGGCTTGGGTATCTTCGATACGCCGTTTGACTTCATCCGCAACGACATCGCGCTCTATGCTGGTCTTGGGTACGCCTATATCCTTCTGATGATTTTCCCGATCTACAACGTGATCGAAAGCCTTGATCACAACCAGATCGAGGCCGCGCGCGACCTTGGCGCCCCGTGGTGGCGCATCCACAAGCGCGTGGTGATCCCTTACGCGAAACCCGGTATCAGCTCGGGTTGCACGATGGTGTTCATGCTATCAGCCGGCGCACTGGCCGCGCCGCAGATTCTGGGCGGTCCATCATCGCTGTGGTTCACGCAGTTGATCTATCAGCAGTTCAACGACAACTCGGATTGGCCGCAAGGCGCAGCCTATGCGATCGTGCTTCTGGTGACTTGTATCCTTCTGGTTCTGGCCGTGATGCGGCTGTTCAAAGTGAACATGGGGGATATCGGCAAATGAACAATTCCGTTATCCGCATTTCGATCTGGGTCTATCTGGCGATCTTCTTTGCCTACCTGCTTGGCCCGCTGGTGATCATGTCGATCACGGCCTTCAACTCGCCCAGCTTTCCGCGGGCCACACCTTGGGAATGCCTGACCTTCGAATGGTTCTCGGCCCTGTTTCAAGACGAGCGTATCCTGAACGGGATCAAGAACTCGATCCTTGTCGGCATTGGCACCATCATCCTGTCCGTGTCGATGGGGTTGGCGGGCGCGCTGATGCTGACGCAGATCTGGCCCAAGCTGCGCGCGACCTACTACACGATCATCATCGCGCCGATCCTGATCCCCGGTGTGGTGCTGGGTATCTCGACGCTGGTGTTCTGGGACCGGATCAACCGGATGTTGGGGCTGGGGGCGGACAGTTTCCTGTCAAACGGGCTGTTTCTGACCATCATCGGTCAGTCCACCTTTATTGCCAGCTATTGCATGCTGGTGTTGGTCGCCCGTCTGCAACGCTATGATCTGGCGTTGACCGAGGCGGCGCTGGACCTTGGTGCCACCCATGCACAGGCGTTCCGCAAGATCCTGCTGCCCTTCATGCGCCCTGCGATTGCATCGGCTGCGGTATTGGCGTTTCTGGCGTCGTTTGAGAACTACAACACCACAACCTTCACCTTCGGGGAATATCCCACGCTGACCATCGAGCTGGCGCAAAAAGTGCGCTATGGCATCACACCTGCAATCTCGGCCTTGGCGTTTATGATTGTTGTGCTGACGGTCTTTGCAGCCCTGTTCAACGAAGCGAACATCAAGCGCAAAGAGGTCGTCGCGAAGGCCCGTCGGGAGGGGGCAACCGTTGGCGAGGTTACCGGCGGCGTCAAATTGCCCGGTTTCTTCACCGGGAATGCGGCTGCGGTTGCGCTGGTGGTGTTTGCGATTGCCACCATCGCCGTGATCGGGACTGCGACAGTCTATAGTCCGCAACAGTGCATCGCGAATGTGCAGGAACAGAAGCGCCTGGAAATCCAGCAACGTATTCAGGAACTACGCGAACAGCGAAAGCGGGATGCCGAGGCCAAGGCCGCAGAGGAGCCGAAGGACGGCGCGACGACTGCACCGAAACCGTCCAACAACTCGGGCTTCGGTGGCGTGTTTGCGCCGGGAACACTGCAAGGTGGCGAGGAAGGCACCGCGCCACCAGAGGAAGAGCCGTCCGACAATTCCGGTTTCGGAGGCGTCTTTGATCCGGGTAATATTGGTGGCGGAAGCAACTGAGCCATCGCCTGAAAATGAAGAAAACCCCGGATTGATTTCCGGGGTTTTCCCTTTTCTGCCTATCGGTTCGATTTAGATAAGCATCGACCGCTTACGCGATCAGATACTATTTATATGTGGATCACACAAAGAAAATATCGTCCACGATAGAGTTAGGATCCGCGACGCCAACCAACAAAAGCGTGTCACCATTGTCGAAGGTAAAGGTTGTATTGTGTCCGTCACTGGAGGCGTTGGATGAGACGAAACTCGCGACATTCGAGGTTGACACCAGTGCGCTGTCGATTTCGAGACTGTCGCCCTGTGCATCAGAGAAATCCCGGATGACGTCATCACCATCATTGAAATAAAAGGTGTCGCCACCCGCACCGCCGATCATAACATCGTGGCCTTGACCTCCGTTCAGGCGATCGTTTGATCCTTTCCCGGACAGATAATCATTGCCGTCGCCACCGATCAGCACATCGTTGCCGTGTCCACCGGCCAAGCGGTCGTTGCCACCCCAGCCAAAGATGGCGTCATTACCTTTATTGCCGGACAATACGTCGTTGCCGTCGCCACCATATATTTTATCGTTGCCATCATCACCCATGATCACGTCTGCGTCGGCACCACCATAGATCGTGTCTTTCCCGTGCCCGCCATAAATCTTGTCAGCGCCTGCGTCGCCGAACAGTTTGTCATCACCCGAGCCGCCCCAGATTGAATCGTTCCCATCACCGCCATCGACTCGGTCATGTCCGCGGTCGCCGAACAGCATGTCGTTTCCAACGCCACCGTCGATTTTATCGAAGCCTGATCCGCCGCGAATAGCGTCCCATCCCAGATCTCCGAAGATTGTGTCCGCGCCAAGATCGCCTCGGATGTTATCTCCGCCGGCATCACCATACAGCGTATCGTTCCCCTTGCCGCCACGGATCGTATCCACCCCGTCACCACCTCGGATGACATCGTGCCCCAGCTCGCCAAACAGCTTGTCGTTGCCCTCACCACCAAAGATGTTATCCGCCCAGGTGCCACCGCGAATAGTGTCCCATCCCAGATCGCCGTAAATGGTGTCACGGCCCTGTTCCCCAAAGATGACGTCAGGGCCGTTTTCGCCGCGCAATACGTCGTGACCATCGCGGCCGTATATCTTGTCAGCGCCCATCCCACCAAACAGCTTGTTGGCCGCCGAGTTGCCGAACAATTTGTCCGCGCCGCTACCGCCTTTTGCGTTCTCGATATAGGTTGTGTGATCGATATACAGGTTGTTGGTCTTGCCGTAGACGCTTGAGTATTGACCGGGCGCCAGATTGATGACCTGCGCTTTCGATGAGTTCGAGACGTCAAGAGTATCATTGCCGCCTTGATCAAAGATCGCCATCGTCATTGCGGGCAATTCCTGCGAAAAACTGGCCGCCGGGCCTTCCGCGTTCGAATTGTGACCCCAGATCGTGTTGCCGGTGTTGACCTTGTCGCTGCCCGAAGGTTTGCCATACAGCCTATGCATTGCGATGATGTCGGCGGCCATAGGCGTCAGCACGTATGCAAAAGAGGCGTTCACATTCGGGTTATCAGTTTGGGAGAAGTAGGACATCACGCTCATTTGCCAACTGTCATTTGCAAATTTTGCGTCGAGTGGGAAAGTAGCGCTACCGTTGTAGTTTCCGGCGTGTCCCAGTCCCAGTGCATGCCCGATCTCATGCAAGTAGGTTTGATAGCCGTAGCTGTTCAGGTTGTAGCTGTCACCATTGATCCACCAACTGGGGATGTTCACATTCGCTTGGGTAATGTCACCAAGACCATTGTAGTAGGTCGTCGCGTATGCTCCGGCCGGATCGCCCTGAAAGAAACGGATATCCGCACTGCCGTAACTTGAGGCAACGAACGTAATGCCGGATACGGCTGCCCACGCGTTCAGTGCTTTTTCAGCGAACCAAGCGCCAGCATCAGAGATGAAGTCGACGTTGTAATAAAGTGTGCGATCAGAACCAAGGTTAAAGGCTGCCCCCTGAGGGTCGCCAGAATATTTTGCAAACCCATGCGTGAGCTGGATGGAAAAATCACTGGGAGATACGCGTCTCAGGGCCATTTGAATCCGTCGACAACCTGTCGCGCCTTCCTGCTGGAGAGATATGTTGCTAAGTGCATCACTGATTAGCCTTCATCAAAATATGTCAGCCTAAAGTGGCACCGATTTGGGGCGACAATAAGGTAGTTCTTGCCGGAGTTGCAAACAATTTTGTGGTCGTTGGTCCCCGTTGTGGATGTCATTTAGCGTCATGTAAGTACAAAGAAAAAGCCCCGGCACTTCTGCCGGGGCTTTCTGTGTCAGACGATCCGCGACTTATGCGTCTTCGTCTTTTTTCTTCTGTTCCGGCGCGACTTCTTCACCGGTTTCCTGATCAACAACTTTCATCGACAGGCGGACTTTGCCGCGATCATCGAAACCAAGCAGTTTGACTTTCACTTCCTGACCTTCTTTCAGAACGTCCGAAGGATGGTTCAGGCGGCGGTTTTCGATCTGGGACACGTGGACCAGGCCGTCGCGCTTGCCGAAGAAGTTCACGAAGGCGCCGAAGTCGACGATCTTCACGACCTTGCCGGTATAGATCGCGCCTTCTTCCGGCTCTGCCACGATCGCGTGGATCATGTCATAGGCCTTCTGGATGGCGTCCCCGTTGGGCGAAGCGATCTTGATCACGCCGTCATCGTTAATGTCGACTTTCGCACCCGAGGTTTCCACGATTTCGCGGATCACCTTACCGCCCGAACCGATCACTTCACGGATCTTGTCGGTGGGGATGTTCATGGTCTCGATGCGCGGGGCGTGGGCCGAGAACTCTTCGCGGCCCGAAGACAGCGCCTTGTTCATTTCACCCAGAATGTGCAGACGGCCTTCCTTGGCTTGTGCCAGGGCCTTCTCCATGATCTCGGGCGTGATGCCTGCGACCTTGATGTCCATCTGCAAGGACGTGATGCCGTCTTCGGTACCAGCCACTTTGAAGTCCATGTCACCCAGGTGATCTTCATCACCCAGAATGTCGGTCAGAACAGCATACGAACCGTCATCTTCCAGGATCAGACCCATGGCCACACCGGCAACCGGGGCTTTCAGCGGAACGGCGGCGTCCATCATGGACAGCGAGCCACCGCAGACCGACGCCATCGAGGACGAGCCGTTCGACTCGGTGATCTCGGACACGACGCGGATCGTATAGGGGAAGTCCGTCGGCGTCGGCAAAACAGCCTGCAGCGCACGCCATGCCAGCTTGCCGTGACCGATTTCACGACGGCCGGTGAACCCGAAGCGGCCCACTTCGCCGACCGAGTAGGGCGGGAAGTTGTAGTGCAGCATGAAGTTCGATTTGTAGGTGCCGGTCAGCGCGTCGATCATCTGTTCGTCGTCGCCGGTGCCCAAGGTGGTCACGACCAAACCTTGGGTTTCACCACGGGTGAACAGGGCCGACCCGTGGGTCCGGGGCAGAACGCCAACTTCGGACACGATCGGGCGCACAGTGTCCAGCGCGCGACCGTCGATGCGCTTGCCGGTTTTCACCACGTCACCACGCACCACGGCGCTTTCCAGTTTCTTCAGCGCGGAGCCGAGATTTTCGTCTTCTTGCTGCTCTTCCGACAGCGATGCGATGATCTCGTCCTTGGCGGCGGCAACAGCGGCCACGCGCTCCTGCTTGTCGGTGTTGCCATAGGCGGCGCGGATCTTGTCTTCGCCAGCGGCTTTCACAGCGGAATAAAGGTCCGCGTAATCGGCAGGCTGGAACTCGAACGGCTCTTTCGCAGCGGCTTCGGCCAGTTCGATGATCAGGTCGATCACCGGCTGGATCTGCTCATGTGCAAAGTTCACGGCACCCAGCATCTCAGCCTCGGTCAGCTCATAGGCTTCCGATTCCACCATCATCACGGCGTCTTTGGTGCCAGCCACAACAAGGTCCAGACGTTGATCGGGGTTGCTGCGCAGCTGGTGCATGTCGTCGCAAGTCGGGTTCAGAACGTATTCACCGTCTTCGAAACCAACGCGTGCCGCACCAATCGGACCCATGAACGGCGCGCCCGAGATGGTGAGCGCAGCAGATGCCGCGATCATTGCAACGATGTCGGGATCGTTGACAAGGTCGTGGCTCAGCACGGTGCAGATCACCAGAACTTCGTTTTTGAAGCCGGGGACGAACAGCGGGCGGATCGGACGGTCGATCAGACGCGAGGTCAGCGTTTCTTTTTCCGTTGGACGCGCTTCGCGCTTGAAGAAACCACCGGGGATCTTACCGGCAGCATAGTATTTTTCATTGTAGTGAACCGTCAGCGGGAAGAAGTCCTGACCGGGCTTCTGTTCCTTCGCAAAGGTTACGTTGGCCATGACCGAAGTTTCGCCCAATGTGGCGATGACCGATCCGTCAGCCTGACGGGCAACCTTGCCCGTTTCCAGAGTAAGGGTTTCTTCGCCCCACTCCATCGATTTTTTAGTTACGTCAAACATCATGTTTTCCTAGTTGGAAGCGCTCCCGGCCCTCCGGGTCTTCCGTTGTCATGGTGGCCCCATTGCCACCGACCCCTCTACCTTGTCATGCGCCGGGGTCGAAGCGTCACGTCTCAGATGGGCGGTCCATATAGGAAAAGCAGGTATTTGGAAACAGGATTGTTGCGCTTAGGCCGGTGGCGTCGGGCTTTCGGTGGCTTGGCGCCGGGTCAGCTTGCCGCGCGGCAGCTTTGTGATCCCAAATGCCTTGCGCGCAGTCACCAATCGCAAATCTTCCGGATCCATTCCCATTGACAGGATCGTATCACGGTCAAACCGTTCACGGGCAACGTCGCGATCGTGTTTGGTGCCAAACAGGCGATCAATCCACCCCATGCCGAAACTCACATGAAAGGTGGCTTGGTGATCTTGGTAGTGATGCGCCAGATGAGAGCGTGTGACACGCTGGCCAAACCAGCCTTTTGGCACGTTCACATGCGCGAGCGTGTGACAGTATTCATAGAACGTGAACGCGCTGACCGACCCAACGAACAGAGCGACATAGGATATCAGAACGGCAGACCCCAACCCAAGGAGCGGCCATAGCACCAAGCTGTGAAGCGTAAGCGAGACCATCGCAAATCGCAGGGCATACCAGTGGTCATCACCAGTGAAGTATTCGGCATCATTAGGGAATTCGTGATGCCCAATATGGCTGCGATACAGGTCGTTGAAGACGCTTTGTTCTGTTGGCGGTTCGCGGTGATACAGGAAGCGGTGCATCACATATTCAACAAAGAACTGAAGGATTGCGCCATATGCCAAAGCCAGCAGGAACCAAGGTGTAAACCAATAGAAAAGCGCGAACACACCGGCAAGCCAAAACGGGAACAGCCGATGCAGCGTGCCCATGTTGATCAATATAGCGAGTGTTGCTTTCATGACTTTCCTCCTTGGTTCAAAGAGAATGGCCAATCAAATGGGCCGCAATCAAGGGGAACCCGACGTAAGCTTGAACAAGTGACCTGCAGTCAAAGAAAAAGGGGCCGCAAAACAGCCCCTTCGTCCGATTTCTGGCGTAACGCTTAGCGGCGCAGGCCGAGGCGTTTGATCAGGTCCTGATAACGGGCCTCATCTTTCGCGCGCGTGTAGTCCAGAAGCTTCCGGCGCTGAGCAACCATTTTCAGAAGGCCACGGCGACCGTGGTTGTCTTTCTTGTGGGTTTTGAAGTGCTCGGTCAGGGTCGCGATGCGCGAGGACAGGATTGCAACCTGCACTTCGGGCGAACCTGTGTCACCGTCTTTGGTGCCGAACTCTTTGATCAGGCGGGTTTTTTCTTCAGGCGTAATCGACATCGGGGTCTCCTTCATAGGCTAGAGTTGATGGCGCAGGCCGGGATGTCGTCCAGCAAGGCCCGTGGAGAGGTCTGCCCACATTTATGGACAGATGGGCGCGTATAGAAAGATTCTCTGTAAAACGCAAAGGAAAAGCGCGATTGGCGCGGTCGATCGTTATCTTTGCATCTCATCAATGATCCGCTGTGCCCAGTCGCCCAGCACAGGGATGAAATCAATCGACGAGAGTAAGAAGAGAAGTACCGATACCAGAAGTGACGCACCAAGCACCGATCCCAGACCGAATGCAAGGCCGCGATAAAGCTGAAACATGCCAAGTTTCCAAAGGGAATCATGCAGTTTGATGAAGCGATGGTTGTTCATCCGCTCCACTTCGGCGCGCAGGGCACGGACTTCGAACGACAACGCCTGTTCGCGTTCGGCCAGCTTGTTCCTGGCATTCGCTGGTGTGTTCTCCGGCTTGTTAACCATTTGTTAACCAATCATTAATCTAAGTTTGTAGTTATTTTTCCCTAGGAGTTTGCGATCAGAAGACTACAATCGCAAGCGGTTGTCTGTGCCAACCCGTACCGTGTCGCGAGGTCTACTTTATCGCGTTTTTGGAAGGCGAGTTGTTAAATGTTGTTTTCGTTACTGTTCCTGGGTCTTTTGCCGGTCGCTTTTATGGCGGAAAGCTTCACCGAAGATTTCTCGGACGATGATGATACGGGGGAAGACACTGCCGGACGCGGCACCGAACCCGTCCCTGCGGACGGTCCGGGAGATTTCATTGCGGTCGACGATGGGGGCGCCTCTGACAGCGACGATGCAGATGCTGTTTTGCAACCCAACACCGGTGTTCAGGTCATACCGGGTCAGGATATCGGGGGGGATGAAACCGTCCTGAAACCAAACAACGGCTTGGGCGATGGCGCGACCCCGCATCAGGTTGACACTTTGCTGGATCGTTTGCTGGGCACCGAAACAGATCAGCATTACGGGCGCGAAGACATGGCGCATTTTCTTGGCGACATTGACGAATTTTCACTGACTGATGCGGATGATCACGCCGTTTTGCCGGATGACGGTGTTGATGGCACGGGCGCCGGCTTGATCGATGCATTTCACGGCACGCCGGTTCTGCGCGACGGCGAAGGGGAACTGGTGCGCGTGGTTGATGGTGGTGCTGGTGATGACACGCTGACCTCTGGGGATGATGCAGCATACCTTTTTGGCAATGATGGCAACGATGTGATCACGGCAGGTGAAGGCGTGCTGGCAGGGTTCGGAGGTGACGGGGACGACACACTGGATGCCACGACCAGTCTTGACAGTTTTCTGGATGGAGGGACGGGCGACGACATTCTGATCGGCGGTGAAGGCGACGATCAGCTGTTTGGCGGCATGCATGAGACGATTGGTGATACCGGGGGCTCCGCAACGGACGACGATGTCTTGTACGGTGGCGCAGGGGACGACGCGCTTTATGGTGGGTACGGTGCCGATACGCTGAACGGCGGGGAAGGCGATGACATCATCAATCATCTTGGCCATGCGATGGAACGTGGCGGCGCCGAACGTCATGATTTCGATTGGCACATTGATGGCGATCAGGACAGGCTGGATGGCGGTTTGGGCAACGACACGCTGATCATGGATCGAAGCGACATCGCCACCGGGGGCGAAGGCGAAGATGTGTTCTGGATCTATTCTGATGCTGACTCTGGCGAAGATCATGCCGAGGTTATGGATTTTGTACCCGGTCAGGATTTCCTGCGGGTGTCACTGGATCCGACACAAGACGCCGGTGAGCTGGAGTATGAGGTCCAGCCGTCGGCCACCGGAGAAGACGGTGTTGTGACCGTGAATGGTGAAGTGGTCGCGATCCTGCGGGGTGCGCCGGGGGCAACAACCCATGACGTTTATATCGAGGTGGCGCCAAACGTGTTTGGTTGATCGTGACCGATCAAAACCATTTCCGGGGCTGTTCGGCATAGGCGATATAAAGCGGATGCTTCGGATGCCCATCCTTGGTCTGGCCTAAATGAAAAACGGGTTGGCCGGTCTGGCGCAGCAGCGTCTCGACCTGTGCGCCGCGGTCCAGATGGGCCCCGTGCGTTCCCCAGCCACAAATAATCTGATCCGCCCACGGGCAGCTTTCGACGATGGCTGCATCATTTGCCGGCCCCACGGGGTCTGTTGCTGCGCGCATGTTGCGCGGGTCGGTGTCGCGCCAAGCAAAGATGTTGGTGACACGAAAAGCACCGAAGCCCAAGGTGCGCGCGCGCCGCTCGCAACGTTCGACAGTGGGATCGTTCTGCACTTCGGTCGCGGTGGACGGGTTGAGCATGATGAACAGCGCCTTGCGCCCTGCCGGGTTCCAGACGCGGGTAAGCTGGTAACGGTACCGCTCGCAGTCTGAATAGACCGCGACGGAATGGGCGTCGCCCTTCTGAAATTCGCGCGTAATCATGTGGGCGTTTTTGACGGCGGCGCGTTGAGATGGCAAGCCCTTGCACCGCTCTGCGATTGGTCCGACACTAACGTTAGCAGAAAAGGGGCGACCATGCTGATAGCCGAGATCATTCGAAAAAAGCGCGATGGAAAAAACCTGACCCATGATGAGATTGCCCAGATGGTGCAGGGCATATCGGACAACAGCGCCAGCGACGCGCAGGTCGCGGCCTTTGCCATGGCCGTGTTGTTGAATGGAATGAAGCGTGACGAAGCCGCGGCTTTGACCTTGGCAATGCGCGACAGCGGAGATGTTTTCGACTGGTCAGATCTGCCGGGACCAGTTGTAGACAAACACTCGACCGGTGGCGTCGGCGACAATGTCAGCCTGATGCTGGCCCCGATTGTTGCTGCATGTGGGGCTTACGTTCCGATGATTTCGGGCCGTGGGCTGGGCCATACCGGCGGAACGCTGGACAAGATGGAATCGATCCCCGGATATGTGGCCACCCCGGATAACGCGTTGTTTTCAAAGGTCGTGAACGAGGTCGGATGCGCCATCATCGGACAGACCGCGCATCTGGCTCCGGCAGATAAACGCTTCTATGGCATTCGCGATGTGACCGCGACGGTTGAAAGCATTCCGTTGATCACCGCTTCGATCCTGTCCAAGAAACTGGCCGCTGGACTTGGTTCGCTGGTGATGGATGTGAAGTTTGGGAATGGTGCGTTCATGTCGGATTTCGGCAAGGCCCGCGAACTTGCCGTATCGATCACCGAGGTTGCACGCGCCGCTGGTTTGCCGTGCCACGCGCTTCTGACCGATATGAACCAACCGTTGGCGGATGCGGCAGGAAACGCGGTTGAAGTTGTTAATGCGGTCGAGTTCCTGACCGGTGCCCGGCGCGAGGATCGGCTGACGGAGGTTGTGATAGGTCTGTGCGGGGAAATGTTGGTGACTGCCGGCATCGAAGCGGATCGCGACCGCGCACGCGAGTTGACTCGGGCGGCGCTTGATGACGGGCGTGCCGCCGAGCGGTTTGGCAAGATGGTTGCTGCCCTCGGTGGCCCTTCGGATTTTGTGGAGAACCATCAAAACCATCTGCCGGTTGCCCCTGTGACGCGAGAAATATCAGCGCCCGGCGCCGGTCATATCAACGCCATTGCGACCCGCGATGTCGGGTTGGCCGTGGTCGAACTGGGGGGCGGGCGTCGCGTCTCCAGCGACAATGTTGATCCCGCGGTTGGCTTGACCGGGCTTTTACCGCTGGGGACCAAGGTCCAAAAAGGTGACACAATCGCGTTGGTTCACGCGCGCAGCGAGCAGGCCGCCGATTTGGCGCAGTCTCAGATCTTGTCCGCCTATACAATCGGTGATAGACCCGTAATTGACACGGTGGTCCGCGACATCATCGACTAGCGCGAAGTGGGTCGCGATTACTGATTGAAGACCCGTGACGGATGCAGCTCGCCCGCGCGATAGATGCCAACAGCAACCGCCATGCCATCGTGCGAGGCCCACGCTTCATCGCCATATTCAATATCGGACGCGATCACCATGCCGGGGTTGCCGTGCCGCAGACGGGTCGCTCCCTCATCGGTGGCTTTAAGCTCGGGCAGGTCGGTCAGGCCTTCTTCCAGCGGGCGCAAATAGGTGTCGAGCTCGCCGGTTTTTGCCAGTTTTTCGACCAGTTCAAGGCTGACGCCGTCGTCGCAATCGAACGGGCCGGACCAGACCCGGCGCAAGGTGCGGACATGACCGAAGCAGCCCAGCACCTCGCCCAGATCACGGGCGATAGACCGCACGTAACCGCCCTTGCCGCATGTCAGTTCCAGCGTGACATGATCGGGATCGGGGCGCTCTAGCATCGTAAGCGCTTCGACCCACAAGGGCCGCGCCGCGATTTCCACCTCTTCGCCCTCACGGGCCAACTTATAGGCGCGTTCTCCGTCGATTTTCACGGCCGAGAACTTTGGTGGCACCTGCATGATTTGTCCGGTGAACTGGCTTAGCGCGGCTTGAATGTCGTCGTCTGACGGGCGCGCGTCACTTTCGGCGATGACTTCGCCTTCGGTGTCGTCGGTGTTGGTGGCCTGCCCCAGCCGCACTGTGAACACGTAGGATTTGAGCGCATCCGTGATGTAAGGGATGGTTTTCGTGGCTTCACCCAGGGCCACCGCTAAAACGCCGGTGGCTTCGGGGTCCAGAGTGCCAGCGTGGCCAGCTTTCTTGGCGTCCATCGCCCAGCGCACCTTGTTCACGACGGCGTTCGAACTGACACCGGCGGGCTTGTCCACGACCAGCCAGCCGTGAATGTCCCGCCCTTTCTTGCGGCGTCCCATCAGGTGTCCTCCGATCCATCCTCGTCTTTCGACTGCAGGTCGCGTTGCACGCTTTCCTGAGACAGCAGCCGGTGGGTGTGATCCATCTGGTCGAAGGTTTCATCCACCATGAAACGAAGGTCCGGAGTGTGCTTGATCTTCAGCGCCTTGCCAAGGATACGCCGCAACTCGCCCTTGTTGCGGGCCAGCGCCTTGATCGCCAGATCGCCGTCCTTGCCGCCCAGGGGCAGTGCAAAAACGGTCGCGATGCTGAGGTCAGAGGTCACGCGCACCTCGCCAATCGTGATCGACATGCGGCCCAGATCGGGGTCATGCACGTCGCCACGCATCAATGCTTCGGACAGGGTCCGGCGGATCAGCTCGGCGATGCGCAACTGTCGCTGCGTTGGGCCGGCGGTGTCTTGAAAACGGTTCTTTGCCATGGGGGCCATTTATGCCCGATTGCGCGCCTTCGCAACAGGGCTTTGCCAAGATGTGACAAGCGCGCTAGACAGCGGTGAAGTGAAGGAGACAAAGATGAGCGATCTGCCGGGTATTGTGGTGATGGGTGCGTCAGGCCGGATGGGCCAGATGCTGGTCCGGGAAATCAGCGCGAACAAGGGCGCGCGATTGGTCGGCGCGCTGGAGCGTCCGGGTCATGACTGGGTCGGTCAAGATGTGGGCGTTTGCATGGGCGGTCAGGCGCTGGGCGTCTCTGTGTCCGATGACCCGTTGGAGACCATGGCGAAGGCGCAGGCCGTCATTGATTTCACAGCCCCCGCCGCCACGGTCGCCATGGCTGAAATCGCCGCACAGGCGCGTGCGGTTCATGTGATCGGCACCACAGGGCTTGGCGATGATGATCTGGCGAAGCTGGCGTTGGCGGGGCGGCATTCGACCATCGTGCGCGCGGGCAACATGAGCCTTGGCGTCAATCTTCTGGTTCAACTGACCCGCAAGGTGGCCGAGGCACTGGATGAGGATTTCGACATCGAGATTGTCGAGGCGCATCATCATCACAAGGTTGACGCCCCGTCCGGCACGGCGTTGATGCTGGGCGAGGCTGCCGCCGAAGGCCGGGGGGTTGATCTGGCGGATGTGTCCGACCGGGGTCGTGACGGGATGACCGGCGCGCGCAAGCGGGGCGATATTGGCTTTCACGCGGTGCGTGGAGGTGACATCGTGGGCGAACATGACGTGATGTTTGCCGCGCCGGGCGAACGCATAATCTTGCGGCACATCGCAACGGATCGTGCGATCTTTGCCCGTGGCGCGGTCAAGGCCGCGCTGTGGGGGCAGGGCAAGAAACCTGGCGAATACGACATGATGGATGTGCTGGGGTTGTGATCCCCGGCGGTGGGCCGATCAGAAGTCGATCGCGATGCCCTTTTTCTCCCAGTCGCCGTAACGCACGGGCTCCGGTCCGTCGCGTCCGCCGTACTCCTTCGGGCGGGCTTTTGCCTCGGCCTCGGCCTTCTTGCGGCGCTCTTCGGCTTCGGCAAGGGCGCGCTGGGCGGCAGGCGGCAGGTCGCGCTTGACGGTCTCGGGCGTTGACGGCGTGTCGGACATGGGCCTGATCCTTGTGGCTTTCTGTGCCATGATATAGGTCGCGCAAAGGTAAAACACAAAGGGGTGCCGATGGGCAAGGTTCTGGACCCGCGACATATCGCGGTTGATCTGTTGGGGGACGTACTGGACGAACGTCGCCTGTTGTCCGAGGCATTGCCCAGACGACTGGCCAAAGTCGCCCCTGAAGACCGCACGCGCACCCAACGTTTGACTCTGCTTGCGCTTCGGAACATGGACCGGGCCGACCGCATGCTGGGGCCGCATCTGAAGAAACGTCCTCCGGCGAGGGTCTTGAATATCCTGCGTCTGGGCGTGGCCGAGATCTGCACCGGCGGCGCGGCGCATGGGGTGGTGAATTCCCTTGTCGCTGCAACCCGCGCCACCCGTGAAACCGAACGTATGGCCGGTCTGGTCAATGCCGTTTTGCGCAAGGTTGATGGGGAAAAGGACAAGTGGGATGGCCTGCCGACCCCGCGCTTGCCGAAATGGCTGCGCAAGCCGCTGATCGCTGATTACGGCAAGGCACAGGTCGAAGCGATCGAGGCTGTGCAGGCGATGGCCCCACCGCTTGATCTGACCGCGAAGGGCGACCCGAACAGTTTGGCGCAGCGTCTTGGGGGCGTGCTTCTGCCCACCGGATCGGTGCGCTTGCAGGATGCCGGGCAGGTGACCGGGCTGGATGGGTACGACACCGGGGAATGGTGGGTGCAGGATGCCTCGGCCGCGCTGCCTGCGAAGGTGCTTGCGCCGCAGGCGGGTGCCCGGGTGCTGGATATGTGCGCGGCCCCGGGTGGCAAGACCATGCAACTGGCGGCGATGGGCGCAAATGTGACCGCGCTGGATGTGTCCGAGCTGCGCATGAAGCGTGTGGCCGAGAACCTTGCCCGCACCGGGTTGCCTGCGCGGCTGGTTGTGGGTGATGCGTTGGAGTTCGATGAACCCCAGTATGACGCCATCCTGTTGGACGCGCCTTGCACGGCCACCGGCACGATCCGCAGGCATCCTGACTTGCCCCATGCCAAGGATGGTAGCGATTTCCCCGGCCTGTTCGAGTTGCAGGAATACATGATTGACCGTGCGTTGGGTCTTCTAAAGCCCGGCGGACGCTTGGTGTTCTGCACCTGTAGTCTGCTGATTGACGAGGGCGAGGAACAGGTGCGCGATGCGTTGGGGCGTCATGCGAACATTCAGGTCGATCTGGATGCACTGCGCCTGCCCGGCGTTGACGACGACTGGATCGGCCCCGAGGGGATGCGCATCATGCCGCATTTCAACGCCGATCTTGGCGGGATGGACGGGTTCTTCATCACAGCGTTTCGGAAAACCTGACCACCATCATCACAATTCAACGATGACTCTCGTCATGCGGGTCTGTATGCTTTTGCCAAGGCTCCCGTCAGAGGGGCACGAGTTCAACATTGTTGGATGATTGAGGCGAGGCGTCCCCGTGGTGCATCAAGACGGCTTTTCCGGGTTCAGAACCCGATTTGCGAATCGCTGGCAGGCGAAGCGGGCCGCGCGTGCGCGCCCGGCCACCGGGTTCGTGTCGCAACCGGAACCGCGCACGATCGGGGCCTATGCGCGCGGCAAGCAGTTGATCGCGGGCAATTATCTGTTCGCCGGTCATCTTGTGAACGCGCCCGACACCGGCCTGTGGAACGTCACGCTGCCCAGCCAGGGTTTTTCCGAAGAAATACAGGGGTTTGTCTGGCTGGATGATCTGGCCAGCGTAGGCGACGGAGAAGCGCGCAAGCGGGCACAGGCATGGGTATTGGGCTGGATCGACCAGTTTGGCCGGGGGGATGGCGATGGCTGGACGCCGGATTTGACCGGTCGGCGCCTGATCCGCTGGATCAACCATGCCATTTTCCTGATGTCGGGGATGAATTCGGATCAAAGCCGCGCGTTTTTCCGGTCGCTGGGCCAGCAGACGATTTTCCTGTCGCGCCGGTGGCACGCGGCGTCGCCCGGCCTGCCCCGGTTCGAGGCGCTGACCGGCCTGATCTATGCGGGCCTTGCGCTGGAAGGGATGGAACGGCACGTCGCCCCGGCAGTCAGAGCCCTTGCGCGGGAATGTGCTGACCAGATCGACGCCGAGGGTGGTATTCCCACCCGCAATCCCGAAGAATTGCTGGATGTGTTCACCCTTCTGAACTGGGCGGCGCTGGCCTTGTCGGAAAGTGGCCGCCAATCGGTAAAGCCCCATATGGACGCGATTGAACGCATCGCACCGACCCTGCGCGCGCTGCGTCATGCCGATGGTGGCTTGGCGCGGTTTCACGGCGGTGGGCGCGGGCTTGAGGGGCGGTTGGATCATGCGCTGGCGACATCGGGGGTGCGCGGGCGCGCAGCTTCGGGGCGGTCGATGGGCTATACGCGTGTTAGTGCGGGGCGCACCAGCTTGATCATCGATACGGCCGTCCCGCCCACCGGGCTGGCTTCGGCCAACGCCCATGCCTCGACGCTGGCATTCGAACTGACCTCGGGACGGCGTCCCTTGATCGTGAATTGTGGATCGGGCGCGCATTTCGGGGCCGAATGGCACAAGGCGGGACGCGCCACCCCGTCGCATTCTGTTTTGGGATTGGCGGGGCTTTCATCGTCGCGTCTTGGCGCAGCGAAGCATCATGGCGGAGGGGCCAAGGTGTTTCTGACATCCACCCCATCGCAAGTTCACTTGCAGCAATTGAGCGAAGGCGGCTTGACCGGCGTGATGGCTGCCCATGATGGTTATGTCAAAAGTCATGGGTTGACCCATATGCGGCGGATCGAAATGGATCAGAATGGTCGCGGCGTGGCGGGTGAAGACACTTTGGCCGCCGTGTCAGATGCTGATCAGGCCCGGTTTGATCGCGCGATGGATCAGGTATCGTTGCAAGGCATTCCTTTCAGCGTGCGCTTTCACCTTCATCCTGACGTTGACGCTGCCCTTGATCTGGGGGGCACGGCGGTCTCGATGGCGCTGAGGTCCGGTGAGATTTGGGTGTTTCGCTTCGAAGGGCGCGGTGAATTGGCGCTGGAAAGCAGCGTTTATTTGGAAAAGACGCGTTTGAAGCCGCGAAAAACCAAACAAGTGGTTCTATCTGGCGTCGCAATGGATTATGCGACACGCATCCGCTGGACGCTGGCCAAGGCGCAGGAAACCCCATCGGTTTTGCGTGACCTTGAACGCGGTGACACGGCGGAGCTGCCAAGTTAAGAGCCAAAGGGGCCAAGAGCCATGACCGACCTTCATCCCGTGCGCCGCGCGCTGATTTCCGTATCCGACAAGACCGGCCTGATTGATCTGGGCAAAGCGCTGGAAGAGCGCGGCGTCGAGATTCTGTCCACCGGTGGATCGGCGAAGGCCTTGCGCGACGCCGGTGTTGCGGTGAAAGATGTGGCTGACGTCACCGGCTTCCCCGAGATGATGGACGGTCGCGTCAAGACGCTGCATCCGATGGTGCATGGCGGTCTGCTGGCGCTGCGCGACAATGATGCGCATGTGGCCTCGATGGAGGAACACGGCATCGGCGCGATCGACCTTCTGGTGGTGAACCTCTATCCGTTCGAGGAAACCGTCGCCAAGGGCGCCGACTATGACACCTGCATTGAAAACATCGATATTGGCGGCCCCGCGATGATCCGTGCCGCTGCCAAGAACCACGCATTTGTTAACGTGGTGGTTGATGTGCAGGATTACGAGAAGCTGCTTGGCGACATGGATCAGCATGACGGCAAGACTTGTCCGAAATTCCGCAAGAAGCTGGCCCAGCGTGCCTATGCGCGCACGGCTGCCTATGACGCCGCCGTGTCGACCTGGATGGCAGATGCGCTGGAACTGGAAGCGCCGCGCCGCCGCGCTTTTGCCGGTGAGTTGAAGCAGACCCTGCGCTATGGCGAAAACAGCCATCAGAAAGCGGCGTTCTATACCGACGGCTCGAACCGCCCCGGTGTCGCGACCGCGACCCAGCTTCAGGGCAAGGAACTGAGCTATAACAACATCAACGACACCGATGCGGCGTTCGAACTGGTTGCCGAGTTCGATCCAGCTGTCAGCCCCGCCGTTGCAATCATCAAGCACGCCAACCCCTGTGGTGTGGCGCAGGGTGCGACGCTGGTCGAAGCCTATCAGAAGGCATTTGACTGCGACCGCACCTCGGCTTTCGGCGGCATCGTCGCGCTGAATCAGCCACTGGATGCGGAAACCGCCGCGAAGATTACCGAGATTTTCACCGAGGTTGTGATCGCCCCCGGCGCATCGGATGAAGCCCGCGAAATCTTTGCCGCCAAGAAGAACCTCCGCCTTTTGCTGACCGACGGTTTGCCAGACACCCGCGCGCCTTTGACGGCCTATAAGCAGGTCTCGGGCGGATTGCTCGTGCAGGACAAGGATGTGGGTTATATCGGTATGGATGACCTGAAGGTCGTGACCGAGAAAGCACCGACGGATGAGCAAATGCGTGATCTGTTGTTTGCATGGAAGGTTGGCAAGCACGTGAAATCCAACGCGATTGTTTATGTGAAAGATCTTGCGACCGTTGGCGTGGGTGCGGGCCAGATGAGCCGTCTGGACAGCGCCAATGTCGCTGCGGCGAAGGCACAACGGATGGCGGACGAGCTGGGCTTGCCTCAAAGCCTTGCCAAAGGGTCGGCTGTCGCCTCGGACGCGTTCTTCCCGTTCCCCGACGGGCTTTTGGAAGCTGCCGCTGCCGGTGCCACCTGCGTGATTCAGCCCGGTGGCTCCATGCGTGACAATGAAGTCATTGACGCGGCCAACGAGGCTGGTCTTGCGATGGTGTTCACCGGCATGCGCCATTTCCGGCACTGATCCAACCATGCGCGCATTGCTGATAGCTGCTATTCTGGTTTTTGCTCTGGATCAGGGCAGCAAATATCATGCGCTTTACATTCTTGATCTGGACCGCGTCGGCGTGGTCCCGATCTGGCCGCCTTTTCTGGTCTATCAAATGGCTTGGAACACCGGCGTCAATTTCGGGTTGTTCGGGTCGGATGCCGCAACCATGCGCTGGGTGCTTGTGGCGCTGAGCGTCGTGATCTCGGTCTGGGTCTTCGTCTGGGTACGAAAAGAGAGGCTGGGCCGATTGGCCAACATTGCCGCCGGGTTGTTGATCGGCGGCGCGCTGGGCAACGCGGTGGATCGTATTTACTATGGCGCCGTGGTTGATTTTTTGAACATGTCCTGCTGTGGATTCCAGAACCCGTTTTCATTCAATGTGGCGGACATTTTCGTCTTCGCCGGGGCAACCGGTCTGGTTCTGTTCTCGTCATCGAAGAACACCCCGTGACGCGCGTTTCCAGATGGGCTAAGAAGCGGTAGGAAACGAGGGTTTTTGCGTCACATGCGATTTTCATCCGTCACTATTTTGACCGCTCTTTGCGCGGGTCTTCTTCTGACCGCCTGTTCTGGTGGTGATCCCAAACTGATGAACATCAAGTCCACGCAAGCCGGACCGGACGAGTTCGCGATCCTGCCAACCAAACCGTTGCAAGAGCCGCCCAGCTATCAGGCGCTGCCCGCGCCGACACCCGGCGGCACGAATATCACGGATCCCACGCCAAACGCAGATGCTGTGGCCGCGCTTGGTGGGCAGCTGCGCAATACGGGTCTGCGCGGCGGTGAAGGTGCGCTTGTCACGGCAGCCAGCCGTTATGGCGTCTCGACGAACATTCGGGGCCAACTGGCCGCGGAGGACCTGAAATGGCGTCAGGAAAATCGCGGCAAGCTGTTGGAGCGGCTGTTCAACGTGAATGTCTATTACAGCGCCTACGAGGCACAGGAATTGAACCAGCACCGCGAACTTGAACGTTTGCGTCGTTTGGGCATCTGGACGCCCGCCGCCCCACCAGATCCTGCTGCTGCACAATGATCCTTGGGCCGGGTGGCCCCATACCCTCATTTGATCGACGGCGATCACAACTCTGTTTGAGCGCCTTGAAGCTCGCGCATCTGCGCGTAACTTGGTCACGAACAGACAGGAGTTTCGGATGCGGTTTCTGATTGTGGCAGTTCTGACTTTTGGGCTGGGTGCGCCTGCATTCGCCAAGGAAAGCGTTACGGATTTCACCTTGGACAACGGGCTTCAGGTCGTGGTGATCGAAGATCACCGCGCACCGGTCGCGGTTCACATGCTTTGGTATCGGGCAGGGGCGGCGGATGAAAAACCCGGTGTTTCCGGCATTGCCCACTTTCTTGAACATCTGTTGTTTAAAGCCACGGACACCATGGAGTCAGGAGAGTTGAGTCGAGTGGTCGCCGAAAATGGCGGATCTGACAACGCCTTCACGTCGCAGGATTATACCGCCTATTACCAGCGCGTTGCTGCAGATCGCTTGGGTCTGATGATGCAGATGGAAGCGGATCGGATGCGCAATCTGCGTCTGACCGAGGAAGACATCGCGACCGAACGGAATGTCATTCTTGAAGAACGCGCCCAACGGACAGACAGCAACCCCAGCGCGTTGTTTCATGAACAGATGAACGCCGCAGCTTACCTGAATCACCCTTATGGCACACCGATTATCGGTTGGCGTCACGAGGCCGCGCAGCTGTCGCGCGAAGATGCATTGGCCTTTTATGAACGCTTCTATGCGCCGAACAATGCCATTCTGATCGTCGCTGGCGATGTGACACCGGACGAGGTCAGGGCCATGGCGCAAGAGCATTATGGCCCGTTGAAGCCCACGCCCGATTTAGCCGAACGCGAGCGCCGCGCCGAACCGCCACAATTGGCCGAGCGTCGCCTGCGTTTCGAAGATCCAAGGGTGTCACAGCCCTATGTCTATCGTCGGTATGTTGCGCCTGAACGTGACGCAGGGGCGCAGGATCATGCCGCGGCACTTGTCTATCTGGCCGAGATTCTGGGGGGCAGTGGCGCGACGTCGGTTTTGGGCCGGGCGCTACAGTTCGATAATCCAATCGCGGTCTATGCGGGGGCAGGCTACGGATCGGTTATGCTGGACGACACCGAGTTTTCGCTGGTGGTCTATCCCGCTCAAGGGACCAGCCTTGCCGAAGCCGAGGCCGCATTGGACGCGCAGATCGCCGAATTTCTTGAAACCGGCATCGACGCCGAACAGTTCGAGCGGATTAAGTTCCAAATCCGCGCCGATCAGGTCTATGCGCAGGACAATGCGATGGCCCGCGCGCAGCGTTATGGTCGTGCTCTGACATCGGGGCTGACAATTGAAGATGTGCAGGCATGGCCGGATGTGTTGCAGGCTGTCACACCAGAACAGGTGATGGAGGCCGCCCATAAGGTGTTCGATGATCGCCGATCCGTCACCGGTTGGCTTGTTCCAGAAGGCGGAGAGGAAATGAAATGATGCGTTTCTTATATGCATTCATCGCGCTTTTGGTTGTGACCTTCCCCGCCCGCGCCGAGATCGCCATTCAAGAGATCACCACACCTGCTGGCATCAACGCGTGGCTGGTTGAAGAGCACAGCTTGCCCTTCACCGCGCTTGAGATCCGCTTTCGGGGTGGCACGTCGCTGGATCGCCCTGGCAAGCGGGGCGCAGTGAATTTCATGGTCGGCCTCTTGGAGGAAGGGTCCGGCGACCTTGATGCGCGCGGTTTCGCGGAAGCGCGCGAAAGTTTGGCAGCGTCGTTCCGGTTCGGTGCCTATGGTGACGCAATCACGGTGTCAGCCCAGTTTCTGACCGAGAACCGCAAGGCGGCGATGGACCTGCTGCAGACCGCTTTGACCGAGCCGCGGTTTGACGCGGCGGCCATCGACCGTGTTCGTGCCCAAGTGATGTCCCACCTTGCGTCACGCACAACCGACCCTGATGCAATCGCAGGCGAGACATGGGATCGCATGGCCTATGGCGATCATCCCTATGGTAGTTACCGGGCCGGTACGGCCGAGAGCGTGGCGGGATTGACGCGGGACGATCTTGTAACAGCGCTGAACGATGCGCTTGCATTGGATCGGATATATGTCGCCGCTGTTGGCGACATTACCTCGGACGAGCTGAGTGTGCTGTTGGATGACCTGTTTGCAGGGCTGCCTGCGACGGGTGCACCCATGCCGCCGCGCGCAGAATTTTCCTTGTCGGGTGGCACCACAGTGGTGCCATTTGACACACCGCAATCAGTTGCAATGTTCGGGCATGAGGGCATCGCGCGCGACGACCCGGATTTCTTTGCAGCCTTCGTTCTGAACGAAGTGATGGGCGGGCGCGGTTCGAACTCGCGCCTGATGCAAGAGGTGCGGGAAAAACGCGGGCTGACCTATGGGATCGGGACGTTTCTTGTGCCTGCCGATCTGTCCGAAACGATCATGGGGCAGTTCTCCAGCCAAAATGGCTCGATTGCCGAAGCGATTGAGGTGACGCGTGCCGAATGGGCGCGGATCGCACAGGACGACATCACACAGGAAGAACTGATGGCGGCGCAGACCTATCTGACGGGCTCGTATCCGCTGCGTTTCGATGGCAATGCCAATATCGCCAATATCATGGTGTCGATGCAGATGGAGGGCTTGCCCGTCGATTACATCGCCACCCGCAATGATCAGGTGATGGCCGTCACGTTGGAGGATGCGAAGCGGGTTGCGTCGCGCCTATATGACCCTGAAGCGCTGCATTTCGTGGTGGTGGGCCAGCCCGACGGCGTTGTTTCAAACTGAACGCAAAGGGGGCGGAGTTCAGCCATTTCGCAATGGTCGAATCGGCGCAGGATATGCTAAGTCTTGTGCCATGCCCGACGATAGCCCCCATATAAGCCCGGATCAGCCGGTGCGCCGCCCCGTTATCCGCCAGTTGGATGACGCCGCAATCAACCGGATTGCGGCGGGCGAAGTGGTGGAGCGTCCGGCCTCGGCGGTGAAGGAATTGGTCGAGAACGCCATTGATGCGGGCGCGACAAGGATCGACGTCACCTATGCCGATGGCGGCAAGACTTTGATCCGCGTGACGGACGATGGGTGCGGTATCGCGCCCGACGATCTGGCGCTGGCGATGTCGCGCCATGCGACGTCAAAAATCGACGGGTCGGACCTGTTGGATATTCACACCTTTGGCTTCCGGGGCGAGGCGCTGCCTTCGCTTGGTGCCGTCGGTCGCTTGACCATCACCTCGCGCGCGGATGGCTTTGACGCCGCAACGATCCGCGTGGCGGGTGGAAAGATGGACCCGGTGAAACCGGCGGCCTTGTCCGGTGGCACGGTGGTCGAGCTGCGCGACCTGTTCTACGCCACGCCCGCGCGCCTGAAATTCCTGCGCACCGACCGGGCCGAGGCGCAGGCGATCAGTGACGTGGTCAAGCGCCTTGCCATGGCCGAGCCGCAAATCGGCTTCACCCTGCGCGATGTCTCGGGTGGGGGCGAAGGCCGTGTAACCTTCCGCGCGGACCCTGAAACGGGCGACATGTTCGATGCGCTGTCGGGCCGATTGGCGACCATTCTGGGGCGCGATTTTGCCGAGAACGCCATCCCGATTGATGCCGAGCGTGATGGGCTGCGCCTGACGGGTTTCGCTGCGCTGCCGACTTATTCGCGCGGGGCTGCGGTGGCGCAGTTTCTGTTCGTGAATGGCCGCCCGGTGAAAGACAAGCTGCTGACCGGCGCGCTCAGGGCGGCGTATTTCGATTTCCTGTCGCGTGATCGCCATCCGGCGGCGGCGCTGTTCGTGTCCTGCGATCCGCATCTGGTCGACGTGAATGTCCACCCCGCGAAATCCGAGGTCCGCTTCCGCGAGCCGGGCATGGCGCGCGGGCTGATCGTCTCGGGGCTGCGGCATGCGCTGGCGAATGCTGGCCACCGCGCGTCCACGACCGTGGCAGGTGCAACGCTGGGTGCGATGCGACCCGAGCCGACCGAGCCGCGCGTCTATCAGATGGACCGGCCCAGCCTTGGGGCCATGCGCTCGTCCTATCAGGCGCAAATGCCTGTGCAGGACACGCCGGGCTTTGCCGAGATGTCCGCGCCATCGGCCCGATTCGATCCGGTGGTCGAGCCCGCGCAAGACGCCCCGCAAGAGGCACTGCCCTTGGGTGCCGCCCGCGCGCAGGTGCATGAAAACTACATCATCGCGCAGACCGAAACCGGCATGGTCATCGTTGACCAACACGCTGCGCATGAACGTCTGGTGTACGAGAAACTCAAACGCCAGATGGCCGAGAACGGCGTGGCCCGTCAGGCGCTGCTGATCCCCGAGATCGTTGAATTGTCCGCTGGTGACGTGGCGCGGCTGCTCGAAGTCGCGGATAACCTCGCAACCATGGGTCTGGTCATCGAATCCTTCGGAGGGGACGCCGTCGCTGTGCGCGAAACCCCTGCCATTCTGGGCGAGATCAACGCCACCGCGATGATCAAGGATGTGCTGGATGAGCTGGCAGACCTTGGCGACAGCAACATGGTGCAAGCCAAGATCGAGGCTGTGCTGTCCCGCGTCGCCTGCCACGGCTCGATCCGGTCCGGCCGCTGGATGCGCCCCGAAGAAATGAACGCCCTGCTGCGGGAAATGGAGGCCACGCCCCATTCCGGCCAGTGCAACCACGGGCGCCCGACCTATGTGGAACTGAAACTCGCAGATATCGAAAGGCTGTTTGGACGCACATGATCCAGATCGGTGGCACGACCTATGACCTTACTGACCCGCTGGTGCTGTTGACGCTGGGCGGTATCGCGCTTGCAGTTCTGATGTTCATCCTGCTGGTTGTGGTGCTTCGCCGCGCTGGCCGCTCGACCCGCGTGGCCGAGGATTTGGCGCTGCAGATGGGCGGTCTGGGGCAGGCGGTGCAGGTGCTGGGTGCCGGGCAGGATCAGCTGTCTGGCGGGTTGCGCACCGTGTCCGACGCGCAGGCCAGTGGGCAGGCGCAGGTCTTGCAAGCGATGGAGGTCCGACTTGCCCATGTGCAGCAACAGATGAACGATCGACTGCACGACAACGCGATGAAGTCCGCGCGGGCCATGTCTGAGCTGCAAGAGCGCATGAAAGAAAGCCTGCAAGGCAATACGGTGAAAACCACCGAAAGCCTGACGCAATTGCAGGAACGGCTGGCGGTGATTGACAAGGCGCAGGACAATATCACGCGGCTGTCGGGCGACGTGTTAAGCCTGCAAGACATCCTGTCGAACAAGCAGACCCGCGGCGCGTTTGGGGAAATCCAACTGACCGACATTGTCTCTAAGGCGCTGCCGAAGGACAGCTATGACCTGCAACAAACCCTCTCGAACGGCAAGCGCGCGGACTGTCTGATCCACCTGCCGAACCCGCCGGGGCCGATTGTCATTGACTCGAAATTTCCGCTGGAAGCCTATGAGGCGCTGCGCAGGGCCGAGACGCAATACGAGCTGAACGAAGCCGCCAAAGCGATGCGCGTCGCGGTGAAGGCCCACATCAAAGCGATTTCCGAGAAATACATCATCGAAGGCGAAACCGCTGACGGCGCGCTGATGTTCCTGCCGTCCGAAGCCGTCTATGCCGAGCTGCACGCAAACTTCCCCGAACTGGTCCGCGAAGGGTTCGAGGCGCGCGTCTGGATCGTCTCGCCCACCACCTGCATGGCGACCCTGAACACCATGCGCGCGATCCTGAAAGACGCGCGGATGCGTGAACAGGCGGGCGAGATTCGCAAGATGCTGAAGAACCTGCACCGCGACGTGGAGCTGGTGGTGGAACGGGCGGGCAAGCTGGAAACGCATTTCGATCAGGCGCGGCGGGATGTCGAGGGAATTACGACGGCCGCCGAACGCGCGGGCAAGCGGGCAGCTCGGTTGGATAACTTTGACTTTGAGGAGTTGTCGGACGGGGCCGAGAATGTGGTGCCGATTGGGAAGGGGTAGGCTTTCTTGCTACATTTCCGTATGTCTGCTGAGAGTCCAGTTTGCATAGTGCTTCGGAGCGGCTGTACACTTCGAATATGAAGTGGTTGTCTCTCGTACTTGGAATCGTGCTCTTACTAATAAGCTGGCTGATGCTGCAAATCGCTAAAGGTTACACGTTCACCTATGGCGGTTACGGAGAATGGAACGACGAATTCCTTAATAAATACAATGCCTGCTGTCTAATGACCGACTTGAAGTCGGTGGCTCCTTTTGTTGTTGTTGGGATGTCTTGTCTCTTGTTTTCTGTGTGGTGCTTCTTGCGTGAGCGATCAAGTCGCTCACCAACCTGAGTGTAGCTGCAAGGACGGTTCCGTCGGCAATCCTGATGCTGGGACCAAGTAGGTTGGTGGATTGGCCCCGTTCAGCCCCATATGCTCTCTGACCGGATGAACACGCGGCGTTGGGTATGTCGCCCGGCGTTTCCACTGGGCGTCCGTTTTCAAACGTGATCAACCACCGCCACATGCTGCGCCAGTTCGTTCACGTGGCCCATCCAAGTCTCGATCATCTTGGGGTCCGACGATGCCGCCGTCACGCCAGCGGGCGCTTTGCCGTCAAGGATCATGTCGATGGCCAGCGACACAGGGGTCGAGACCAAACGTGCCATGGCGGTGCCGCGATCATCTCCCCAAGCGTCCATGACATAGGTTTTGTGATAGACCTCGGCCCCGTCTTTTTGGGCTTTCAGCGCCACGCACATGATCACGCGGTCGGGTTCACCGTCGTCATACGCGTTTTCGTTCCAGAACTGGTCGGACATCTCTTTCAGGCGGGCGTCACCGGCGTCGCCTTCCAGCGTTTCGACCTCGGCAAAGACGTCTTTCCACGCCTCGGCCCAGCCGTTCAGGCGCAGAGTGCCACGTACGAAGGTATCGACATCCCATGCGGGGTCGAACTTGTAGTCCTCCATGAACGGCAGCGAGTCGCGGTTGGGATAAACCTCGAAGCTTTCGGGGGTGGGCAGCGGGGCGTCATAGCTGCTGATCGCGTCCCACGGGCGGGCCACGTCGAGCGGCTTGCCGCCCTTTATGGATTTTGACGGCGAGCGTAGGGCTTTCAACACGCCAAGCGGCGACCAGCTGAATTTATAGCGGAACGGGTTCGGGATCTTCGGAACGCCGCCGCAATAGGAAATGAAGCTCAGCTTGTTGCCCGCGTTATAGGCGTCGGACGCGCGGTAATCTGACACCAGCCAATGGGCCATCAGGTGGTCGATGCCGGGGTCCAGACCGATTTCGTTCACGCAGGCCAGTCCTGCGTCCTTGAAGGCCCCGTCCAGCGCCTTCATCTCGGGCGCGATATAGCTGGACGATACGAAATGCGCTTGGTTTTCAAGGCACAGCTTGGCGACGGGGACGTGCAGGTCTCCGGGCAGCATCGACACAGCGATGTCGCCGGGCTTCAGGGCCTCGGCCAGTGCCTCCAGCGAAAACGCGCGAATGTCGTCGGTCAGATCACCCACAGCCTCGCGCGCTTTTTCGACGGTCCGGTTCCAAACCGTCACCTCGCGCCCGTTTTCAATCAGGCGACGCAGGCCGGGGATGGCCGACAGGCCGGTGCCACACCAATGGATTGTCATAGGAGTTCCTTTCAGCCGAATTTCAGTTTCGCAGTTATGATCGAACCGACCATGACCAATGCAAGTGCGTTCGCGACGACCATTGGCCAAGCGCTAAGCATGAGGCCATAGATCAGCCATAGCGCGATGGATGCGAAAACCATCAGGTTTGTTGGCAACGATAAATCCGCGGTGTGGCGAGTGCGCCATGCGCGAAGGGTTTGCGGCAGCCAACAGATGGTGCTGATGACACCTGCGGCGCTTCCAATCAGGGTTTCCACGTCAGATGTCCTTCATGTGTGTTTTGAATGTCGCCTCGGCCCGCGCCCAGACACCCGATGACAGGTCGGTGAGGGTTTCGAGCCAGGGCAAAAGCTGCCCCGCATAGTCGATCGAGCTTTCCAGCGGCAGCATCGAGGGCAGGTTGTCGATGGCCATCACGTCCAGCGCTGGGTTTTCGGTCACGCGCAGGGCCGGAGCCTCCCAGCTGGTCGCTTTGTCATAGACTGGCACAGGGTTGTAGTCGCTGTCGGGGTCGCAGGCGACGTCGCCAATGGCGGTCAGCTTGCGGTCAGCTGCTACGGCGTCTTTCGGCACGAAGACCGGTGTTTGCGGGCCTGCAAGGATGCAGTTGATGAACAGGTTGTGGTCAAGGATTTCGGGGAAGGGGCCACCATGCGCGGTTTCTGCCATGTCCCATTTGGTGACGGCGACGCCCATCGCCTCCATCAAGTCCGAGGCGCCAGTGCCGACGCGGCCAAGCGCGCCGATCACGATGGCGTTGGGGCGGGCGGTGCCGGTGGTGTCGAGTTCCGCGTGCAGTTCCTCCATCATGGCGTCCTTGTTCTTGTAGGCGCCGACCGGCCCGCAGAGCTTGCCGTGCTGTTGTGCTGCCCACGCTTTCAGCGTCACGGCGGCACCGGCGAACCCGGCCCAATACCCAAACGCGGCGACGCGACGGCCGGTTTCGTCCACCAGATATTCAAGGTCATAGAGCGTCCCGCCGCCTGCCTTGAACCGCTCCAGAAGCGCGCGGCCCGAGTGCTGGCCCTTGAAGGCGTGGCCGAACATGATGTGGCGATGGGGCAGGGGTGTGCCGTCCTCGGGCAGTTCTTTCAGGCCAAAGATGATCGCGTCCAGCGGCGCGTCGGGCCAGCTGTTTTCCGCCGCAATCTCGCAGCCTGCATCCTTGTAGCCGTCGATGCCGATGGCGCGGACGCTGCTTTCCTCGATCGTCACGCGAATACCCGCCTTGATCAGCTCAGCGGCGCCGTCCGGCGTCAGTCCAACCCGGTCTTCATTCTCACGTTGCTCTGCACGGACCCACAGATGTGTCATGGGGCGGTCTCCTTAGAAATGTGTCTGGGCATGGTGGCGGTCGATGGGTTCCAGGTGAGGAACGGCGTTAAACTGTATCAGGCTCAGCCCCGCCGATGTCAGTCGCATCCGGTGGACCGAACTGTTCATGATCGGCAGGATCGTGCGGGTGAACGGGCCGATCTCCAACCCCATGACCACGCGCGTTGCCATCCCGATGAATCCGCCCGAGGTAAAGATGATCGCGTCTTCGCCACGTTCTGCGATGTCGTGAATCACGTCGCTGACGCGGGTTTGAAATTCGTGAAAGGTTTCAGGTGCGTCGTCTATCTGACCTTCCTGCCAAGCCGAAAACGTCAGCGGCAGGTGGTCCACGAAATCCTCGTGCGTGCGCGGGTGTGGGATGCCAAACTGGGTGTGCATCCGCTCGGAAAGATCGAAATACTGTACCTCGTCCAGCCGCGCGTCCTGCGTGAAGCCATCTGCGCCCCATTCCTCAGCCGTCTGGCGGTGTCGGGTCAGCGTGCCGGTGTAAACTTTCTTATACCGCTGTCCGGTGTCGCGCATGTATTCACCCAGCCAACGTGCCTGCTGTCGACCCAGATCGGACAGGCGGTCATAGCCGGCTTCGTCGGTTGCGGTGTTGTTGGCTTGTCCATGGCGGATCAGCGTGATTGTGGTCATGAGGATTCCTTTCGGCCTATTGCTAGAGAATTGGATCCAATTCGAAAAGGGGGAGCTGGCGCAAAATCAGCGTGGGGTGTCGGGATTGAAAGACTGACGGGCCGCGTCACGTGGTTTATACTGTCCACGATAAGACGGAGGTTTCCATGAGCGACGGCATCAAGTTCACCCTGGACGGTCAGGATGTGGTGGCACAGGCGGGGGAAAGCATTTGGGACGTGGCAAAGCGTCAGGGCACCCTGATTCCGCATTTGTGCCACAAGGACGTGCCGAACCTGCGCGCTGATGGCAACTGCCGCGCCTGCGTGGTCGAGATCGAGGGCGAGCGCGTGTTGGCGGCGTCCTGCATTCGCGAACCGTCTGAAGGCATGGTGGTTACAACCGACAATGCCCGTGCACGCCAAGCCCGCAAGATGGTGGTCGAGCTTCTGATGGCGGATCAGCCGGAGGCGGCGCATGACACATCGTCACATCTGTTGGATATGGCCGATGTGACTGGTGTTGAAACCAGCCGTTTTCCGAAGCTTGAGGCCGGACGCGTTCCGCTTCTGGATGACAGTCATGTGGCGATGAGCGTCAATCTGGATGCTTGTATTCAGTGCAACCTGTGTGTTCGGGCCTGCCGCGAAGTGCAGGTCAATGATGTGATCGGTATGGCGGGGCGTGGTCACGATGCCTATCCCGTGTTTGACATCGCCGATCCGATGGGCGCATCCACCTGTGTCGCCTGCGGCGAATGCGTGCAAGCCTGTCCCACCGGTGCCCTGATGCCCGCCAAGGTGACGGACACCGAAGACTATGATCGCGAGGTTGAGAGCATTTGCCCCTTCTGCGGTGTTGGCTGCCAGGTCAGCCTGCGCGTGAAAGATGACAGGGTCGTTTATGTCGAGGGTATTAACGGCCCTGCGAACGAAGGTCGTTTGTGCGTGAAGGGTCGGTTCGGGTTTGACTATATCAACCACGGCCACCGCCTGACCAAACCCCTGATCCGAAAAGAAGGTGCACCCAAGGGGTTGAATGTAGATCCCGCGAATCCGCTGACTCATTTCCGTGAGGCATCTTGGGACGAGGCGCTGGACATGGCCGCCCAAGGTCTTGCCAAGCTGCGAGACGCCCATGGCGGCGATGCGGTGTCCGGCTTCGGGTCGGCCAAATGCACCAACGAAGAAGCGTATCTGTTCCAGAAGCTGATCCGCGCAGGCTTTGGCCACAACAACGTGGACCACTGCACACGGCTGTGCCACGCGTCTTCTGTTTCGGCATTGCTGGAAAACGTTGGCTCGGGCGCGGTAACAGCCACGTTCAACGAGATCGAGAATGCGGATGTTGCCATTGTCATCGGCTCGAACCCAATCGAAAACCATCCGGTCGCCGCGACCTATTTCAAGCAGTTCACCAAACGCGGCGGCAAGCTGATCGTGATGGATCCGCGTGGCACGTCGCTCAGCCGGTTCGCCACGCATATGTTGCAGTTCAAACCGGGCGGCGATGTGTCGATGCTGAACGCGATCATGCATGTGATCGCCGAAGAAGGCCTGACCGACGACGCCTATATCGCCCAGCATACCGAGAATTGGGAGGCGATGCGCGAGCATCTGCGCGCCTTCCCGCCCGAGGACATGGCCGAGATTTGCGGCATCCCTGCAGATGAGCTGCGCGCTGTTGCACGCACCTTTGCCAAGGGCAAGGCGGGGATGATTTTCTGGGGCATGGGCGTCAGCCAGCACGTCCACGGCACGGATAATTCCCGTTGCCTGATTTCTCTGGCGCTGATGACCGGTAATGTTGGGCGTCCGGGCACGGGCCTGCACCCGCTGCGGGGTCAGAACAACGTGCAAGGCGCGTCGGATGCCGGGCTGATCCCGATGTTCCTGCCGGATTATAAATCGGTGAAAGACCCGGCTGTTCTGGCCGAGTTCAATGCGGTCTGGGGCACCGACAACCTGTCCGACAAACCCGGTCTGACGGTGGTCGAGATTATGGATGCCGTCCACGATGGCCGCATCAAGGGCATGTATATCCTGGGTGAAAACCCCGCCATGTCCGACCCCGATGTGACCCATGTGCGCGAGGCGCTGGAACGGATGGAGTTTCTGGTCAGTCAGGATATCTTCCTGACCGAAACCGCCAGCTATGCCGACGTGGTCCTGCCCGCCGCCGCATTTGCCGAAAAGACCGGTACGGTGTCCAACACCAACCGGCAGGTTCAGATGGGGCGCCCCGCTGTCCCGCCGCCCGGCGACGCCAAGGAAGATTGGTGGATCACAATCGAACTGGCCAAACGTCTGGGGCTGGGCTGGAGCTATACCCACCCGCGCGAGGTATTCGCCGAGATGGGACGTTTGATGCCATCGCTGAACAACATCACCTGGGACCGTCTGGTGGCGCAAAACGCTGTCACCTATCCATCACTGTCCCCCGAAGATCCGGGGCAGGCGGTTGTATTTGGCGACGGTTTCCCCCGAGCAGGAAAACGGGCCCGGTTTACCCCCGCAGCGATCCTGCCACCCGCCGAATTGCCCGACGCCGACTATCCGATGGTCCTGACCACCGGACGGCAATTGGAGCATTGGCATACAGGATCAATGACCCGCCGCGCCACCGTGCTGGACGCCATCGAACCCGAGGCCAACTGCTCGATCAACCCCAAGACTTTGCGCGAAATGGGCGTTGAGGCCGGTGAAATGGTTCGCCTGACCACGCGGCGCGGTTCAATCGAGGTTATGGCGCGCGCGGATTATGGCGTGGCGGAAAACATGGTGTTCCTGCCTTTCGCCTATGTCGAAGCGGCCGCCAACATGCTGACCAACCCGGCGCTTGATCCTTATGGCAAGATTGCCGAGATGAAGTTCGCTGCGGTGAAGGTTGAGAAAACCGGGAGCTTGGCGGCGGAGTAGGCTGGTCTGAGCTGGGGAGTGTGGGTTTTCGAGCCCAAAGTGCGGGATGCTGCAGTGAGCACCAATGTCTGCTTGGAACAAGCTATCTGTTTGTTATTAAGCTGACGGTTAGACACGCGGCGTTTTGTTTTGAGTGGTTTGGGTTACGAAACACTTGCTTGCTAAATGCCACTATGTATCAAATGTGTCCGAGGTATTTGGAAATTGTATTTGGGTCCATAATGACGAGGCTGGTATCATTTTGGTTCGGGCTGTTCGGTATAATTGCGGGTGCTACGGCAGCTATATCTGCAATCTCTCGCCTCGCCTCGATCGGCTTGTCTGGTTACCTAGCAGAGATTGTAGATTTTTATCGCGATGTAACGTATCCGATTGCGGATTTCTTTGCGGGCCTTTTCGGAATTACTCTTTCACCGCTTGCCGCTGATCTGCTCAGCCTTTACGGTGTTGTAGCTTTGGTTTTTCTGAGAATTCTGGTTCTCTTGTCGGGCGTTGTGGGACTCATCACGCTTTTCAACCCCTTTAGTATGCGTGCGATGATAAGGCGGCTTTCAATATCGGGCGCACTCGGTCTGCGATGGTGGTACACGCGCTTGGATTTGGATCAAGATGAAAAGAGCAACTTTCGGTTTTGGATTGAAGTCGTTCTTGACTATCTGATGCTTGTAGTCGCGATCCCGCTTTGGCCAATATGCGTACGGTATATGTGGAAGAATAGATTTTGCTTCCGAAACGGTCCCTACATTCATACCACCGACGAGCTTCATGAGCCCGAGTTTCTTACATTCGATTTTAGATCTATGCTAATGCTTCAGCTTGCCGCGATTTTTGTCGCGGGTCTATTGTTTTACATTTTCGGCTAGACTTCAAAAGCTAGAGTGCAGTCAGGCGTAGAGCAAGTTTATCTGAGCGAGCATTGAAAGCGGACATCAAGAACCTAAGAACCAACGGCGGCAATGTCCACAAACGCGACAACTGCTCACCCCCATTTCACATCCCCAAGAAAGATATATCCCGCCCCATAGATCGTCTTGATCAGGCGTGGGTTTTTGGGGTCTTCTTTCAGCTTCGTGCGCAGGCGCGAGATACGGACGTCCATCGCGCGGTCGAAGCTTTCACCGGCGACGCCTCCCAGAGTTTCCTGCATCTGCGCACGCGAGATCAGGCGTTTGGGAGCGTCGAGGAACAGGCGCAACACTTCGCCTTCGGCATGTGAAAACGCCGTTTCTTCGCCGCTGTCATCTTCCAGAATGTAGCGGTCGAAATGAGCGGTCCAGCCGTTGAAGCGCGCGGTTTGGGATGACTTCACACCTGATTTGGGGCTGCGCAGCCGGGCACGGACGCGGGCGACGACCTCGGACGGTTCGAACGGCTTGACGATGTAATCGTCGGCACCCAGCTCCAGCCCGGTCACCCGATCCTGCACCTGCGTGCGGCCGGAAATGATAATCACCGCCGCGCCGCTTTCCAGCGCCAATCGGTGCACCAGTGTCAGCCCGTCGCGGTCCGGCAGGCCAAGATCCACAAGGCAAACATCGGGCGACATCGTGTTCAGGGCAGCCTCGAATTCCGTGGCGCGGGCGAAGCTGGCGGTGCGAAAGCCCGCATCCTCGAGCGCATTTGACAGCATGCGGCGGATTTCGGGTTCATCATCGAGGATGGCAACCATGGGTTGGGTCAAGTGCGGACCTCGTCAGAAAGAAAGGTGGCAAGCTCTCCTTTGGTGAAGGGCTTGGGAAGAACGGGGAAACCGGCTTCGGCACGGCGCGGATCGTCGGCAGGAAGGGATGTCATGACCAGCATTGGGACATCGATCCCGGTCGCGCGCAACCCCTTCAATAGCTCGGGCCCGGTTTGAGCACCCTCCAGCATCACATCGCTGAGGATCAGGCCAAGCCCCTCCAGATCGACCAGTCCCAGCGCCTCTTCTGCCGAGGTCGCTTCGATCACTTGATGGCCCATTGTGGTCAGCATCTCGCGGACGGATGTGCGGATGTCCTCGTTATCTTCGATGAGCAGGACGAGACGAGGTGAAATGGGCTGCAAAGGTTTGCGAAGCGGTAAGCGCACCGAGACCACCGCTCCCCCGGTTTCGGACGAATTAAACAGCTTCAATTGCCCTCCGGCCACCTTTGTCTGGTCATAGACCATGGACAGGCCCAGGCCCGACCCCTCGCCACCCTTGGTCGTGAAAAACGGGTCAAGCGCGTGTTTCAGGGCTTCGGGTGCGAAGCCCGGGCCAGTGTCCGTGACGCGAAACTCCACCCAGGTTTCACGGATCGGACGTGCGGTCAGGCAAATACTGCCCGGCCCCGACCCGATGGCATGTGTGGCGTTCAGAATCAGGTTTAGAATCCCGTCCTGCACCGCGCCCGCGTCCAGAATGATTGGATCGTTTAGGTCCGATACCTCGATCTTCAGTTCAATCCCTTCGGGCAGGGTGGAGCGCGCCAGCGTTTCCAGACCCCGAAGCATATCAGTCACATGGATGGGTTCGAAATGCAGCTCGCGCCGCCCCGAGATCGACGCGATCCGATCCAGCAATGTGCCACCTCGACGCACCGCGGCGGTGGTGGCAGTGACCATTTTCTGGGCGTCCTCACCCAACGGCATCTGGGCAAGTTGGCTTTGCAGCCCAAGGATGATGGTCAAAAGGTTCGAAAAGTCATGCGCTACACCTGACGTCAGTTGCGCCGCAAGCTCACGTTTCCGGGTTTGCGCCAGGGCGGCACGCGCTTGTGCCTCCTGCGTGATGTCCATCGAAAGGATATAAACGCCGGTGATGTCATCTTCATCGTGGTCGGGGGTCAGCGCGACCCGGATACGGCGACCAGAGGCGTCGTCGACCAGTTCGAACACGCTTGGCTCGCCGGTAAACGCGCGGGCAAAATAGGGTGAGATGCGGCTGTAAAACTCGTCACCCAGGGCTTCGCTTGCATGAAGACCGACCAAATCGGTGGGTCGTCCGGGTATTACATCCCCCAGCCTTCGGTTCGAGAATGTGTATCGGCGATCTTGGTCGATGCGTGCGATATGGGCGGGCATCATCTCAGCAGTTAGGCGGGTGCGGCTCTCCATTTCGGTCAGTTCGCGCTTGGTTTCCTCCAACGCGGAGTTGGCTGAGGCCAATGCCCGGTTGGTCTGCGTCAGTTCTTCGGTATAGGCCAGCACCTGATCGGAGAGTTCTTCGGATCGCGCGCGCAACAGGGCCTCTTGCCGCTTGATCGGCGTGATGTCGGTGTAAACCGTGACCCACCCGCCCTGTGACAGCGGATGCCCTTCGACCGAGATCACCCGACCGTTGGCTCGGGTGCGCTCCATGTAATGCGGCTCGAACGCAAGTGCCTGTTCGACGCGTGAGGTCACGAAAGATTCGATATCCCCCACAGCGCCATAATCCCCCCGCTCTGCCAAAAACCGAATGGTGTCGGAAAACTCTGCTCCGGGGGTGACAAGGTGATTGGGCAGGTCGAACATCTGTTGAAACTGGCGGTTGCCGATCACCAGTTGCAGCTTGCGGTCATAGATGGAAAGTGCCTGTTGAATAAGGTTCAAACCGGCTTGCGTCAGGGCCGAGGTTTCGGTCGAATTAACTGGCAATTGTGCCTCCCATACATATTTCGCTAGCACCTGAGCAGTCTTAAGAAAAGATGTTTCAGACGGAGTCTGTGCAGGAAATCAATCACGTAACAATTCGTTAGAATTGCGAAAAAGTGCCGAAACCTTTGACCGCCAAGTTTTTATGGTCAGAGTTGTAGGGCAAGAATCGCTCTGCACTCGGGAACGTCGCCCGTACCGACGGTGGGAGGAAAATTTGTCACAGGAACTAGCCGCTCAAGGCGACTTTGCTTCCGTTCCCGCGCTGCTGGCGCGGAACGCGAAGACGTATGGGAATCGCCCAGCCTATCGTGAAAAAGAATTTGGCATCTGGCAAAGCTGGACATGGGCTGAGGCCGCCGAGGAAATCGAAAATCTTGCCCTTGGACTTCTGGCGCTTGGCATTGATCGCGGCGACCACGTTGCCATCATTGGGCGCAACCGTCCGGCTCACTACTGGGCCATGGTTGCCGCACAGAAAGTTGGTGCTGTTCCTGTCCCGCTTTACCAGGATGCCGTGGTCGAAGAGATGGAATATGTGCTGGACCATTGCGGCGCACGGTTCGTGATCTGTGGAGATCAGGAACAGGTCGACAAGGTCATCGAGGTGCAGGAAAGCGTCAAGCACATCGAGCATGTGATCTACTACGACAAGCGCGGTTTGCGGAAATATGACCACAGCCACTTGCACTGGTACCATGACATTCAGGAAGAAGGTCGCGTGGCCCATGCGCGGCTGGAAGACGAGATGGCCAAGCGCGAGGCCGAGCTGAGTTACGACAGCACCTGCGTGATGCTTTATACCTCGGGCACCACGGGGCGCCCGAAAGGCGTGGTTCTGTCAAACCGCAACATTATCGAAAGCGCCAAGAACACCTCGGGTTTTGACAATTTGGGCGTGAACGAGGACATCCTTGCCTATCTGCCCATGGCGTGGGTGGGTGACTTCATCTTCTCGCTGGGTCAGGCGATGTGGTGTGGGTTCTGTGTGAATTGCCCGGAAAGCCCGGAAACCATGATGACGGACCTGCGCGAAATTGGTCCGACATATTATTTTGCACCGCCGCGGGTGTTCGAAACCCAGCTGACCAACGTGATGATCCGCATGGAAGATAGCGGCGATCTGAAATACGCGCTGTTTCACCATTTCATGGATTTCGCCAAGAAGGGCGCGGGCGAGAAATACGGCATGCCGCGCCGCAAGGTTACGACTCAGAAAAAGACCCTTGAGCAAAAGCTGCGCCATGGTTTCCGCTATGCGATGGGTGTTGGTTTCGCGACCGAGACGGTTATTGAAAACCTCATCCGGTTGGGCTTCGCCAAGCTGCGCCATGGCAAGGATGTACGGAAGCATTTCAAAGCCAAAGACCCGATTGGTTTGAAGCTGTATCGCGGGAACGCTCATGACTATTTCAAGTATCGCTGTGGCGATGTTCTGGTCTATGGCCCGTTGAAAGACACCCTTGGTTTTGGGCGTATCCGCGTCGGATATACCGCCGGTGAAGCAATCGGCCCCGAAATTTTCGAGTTCTACCGCTCGATGGGGATCAACCTGAAACAGCTTTACGGCCAGACCGAGGCCACGGTGTTCATCACCGTGCAACCCGATGGTGAAGTGCGCAACGATACTGTTGGTGTGCCAGCCCCGGGTGTTGAGCTGAAGCTGTCGGACACGGGCGAGATCTTCTATCGCAGCCCCGGCACGTTTGTTGAGTATTACAACAACCCTGAAAGCACCGCCGACACCAAAGACCCCGAAGGTTGGGTGGCAACTGGCGATGCCGGTTTCTTCGACAAGTCAAACGGGCATTTGCGGATCATCGACCGCGCCAAGGATGTGGGCAAGATGGCCGATGGTCGCCTGTTCGCTCCGAAATATGTTGAGAACAAACTGAAGTTCTATCCCGACATTCTGGAGGCCGTGGTGTTCGGTAATAACCGGGATATGTGCACGGCATTCATCAATATCGACCTGACTGCCGTCGGCAACTGGGCAGAACGCAACAACGTCGCCTATGCCTCCTATCAGGAGCTGGCCGGTCATCCGCAGGTGTTGGATACCATTCAAGAGCATGTGGAAGCCGTCAACAAATCCGTTTCCGAGGACGAAATGCTGTCAGGCTGTCAGATTCACCGCTTCCTGATCCTGCACAAGGAACTGGACGCCGATGATGGCGAAATGACCCGCACGCGGAAAGTGCGCCGCAAGATCGTCGAGGAGAAATACGCCCCGCTGATCGACGCACTTTACGGTGGAAAATCTGAACAATTCATCGAAACCGAAGTCACCTATGAGGATGGGCGCAAAGGTTCGATCAAAGCCACGCTCGACATCCGCGATGCGGCTGTTGTGGGCAAAGAACAGGGGATGGCGGCAGAATGACGACAGCGACCGACATGAACGCCAGCAGCGCAGACAGCTATGTCACCGCAGATGGCCGCACCATTGGCGGGGTCGTGATGGACCTGAAAAACATCACACTGCGCTTTGGTGGTGTGGTGGCGATCAAAGACATCAGCTTTGACATCCGTGAAGGTGAAATTCGTGCAATCATCGGCCCGAACGGGGCTGGCAAATCCTCGATGCTGAACGTGATTTCCGGGTTCTATAAACCACAGGAAGGCGAGGTTTGGTTCCGTGGGTCGAAACGCCCGCCGATGAAGCCCTATCAGGTTGCACGGCAAGGCCTTGCGCGGACCTTCCAGAACATCGCTTTGTTCGACGGGATGACCGTTCTGGACAACATCATGACCGGACGCCTGAACCACATGAAAGCAAACATGTTTCAGCAGGCCATCTGGAAAGGCAAAGCCGAGCGGGAAGAGATCGCGAACCGCGAAATTTGCGAGAAGGTCATCGACTTTCTGGAAATCCAGCACATCCGCAAGACGCCTGTGGGGCGCCTGCCTTACGGCCTGAAAAAACGGGTCGAGCTGGCGCGCGCGCTGGCCGCTCAACCATCGCTGCTTCTGCTTGACGAGCCCATGGCCGGTATGAACGTTGAGGAAAAAGAGGACATGTCCCGCTTCATCCTTGATATGAACGATGAATTTGGCACCACCATCGCCCTGATCGAACACGATATGGGCGTCGTGATGGACCTGTCCGACCGAGTGGTCGTGATGGATTACGGAAAGAAAATCGGGGACGGCACACCGGACGAGGTGCGCAACAACCAGGATGTGATCGACGCCTATCTTGGCGTGGCACACGATTAAGGGGGGACTTATGCCTGAACAACTTCTCTTTGCGATGGAAGTCACCCTGAACGGCCTGATGGCCGGGGTGCTTTATGCGCTGGTCGCGCTGGGGTTCGTCTTGATTTTCAAGGCCTCTGGTATCTTCAATTATGCCCAGGGTGTGATGGCGCTGTTCGCAGCCCTGACACTGGTTGGCATTCAACAAGGTCAGGTGCCATTCAGTCACCTGATCAACGCGGTTTTCGGGACCGAGATCCATCACTTCCCATGGCATGTCCCGTCGATCATCGCGATCATACTGGCCGCGGGCGTGATGGTTCTGTTCGCCTATCTGGTCGAGAAATATATCCTTCAGCACCTGATTGGTCAGCCCGACATCATCCTGTTCATGGCAACCATTGGTCTTGCTTACTTCATGGAAGGGTTTGGTGACATCATGTGGGGGTCCGAGATCAAGACGCTTGATGTTGGCCTGCCGCAAGGGATGAACCTGGCGATTGATGAGACGACATTCAACATGTTCGGCTATGGGTTCTTCATCGACAATCTTGATATCGTGGCGGCAATCGTGGCCGCGCTCTTGGTGACGTCGCTGGTGATCTTCTCGCAATACACCAAACAGGGCCGCGCGTTGCGGGCGGTGGCGGACGATCACTCGGCAGCACTGTCGGTTGGCATCTCGCTGCGCTTCATCTGGGTGCTGGTCTGGTCGATTGCAGGTTTCGTGGCGCTGGTCGCCGGCATCATGTGGGGCGCCAAGTCAGGCGTGCAGTTCAGCCTGTCGCTGATCGCGTTGAAGGCCCTGCCGGTTTTGATGCTGGGCGGCTTTACCTCGATCCCCGGCGCCATTGTCGGCGGCTTGATCATCGGCGTGGGCGAGCAGTTGTTCGAGTTTGCCATCGGTCCCATGATCGGCGGCGCGACCCAGAACTGGTTCGCTTATGTGCTGGCACTAGTTTTCCTGATCTTCAGGCCCCAAGGCCTGTTTGGCGAAAAAATCATCGAGAGGGTCTGATCCATGTTTTACCGCGAAGCAGGTGACTTCAAAACGTCCTATCGTGACGACAGTCAAACCTTCCCGATCCGCCTTGATCGCATGGGTTACTACATCCTGATGTTTGTGGCGTTCTTTGTCGTCCCGTTCTTCATCAATGACTACTGGGTCAACGCCGTGTTTGCGCCGTTCCTGATCTATGCGATCGCCGCGCTGGGCCTGAACATTCTAACCGGCTATGCCGGACAGGTGTCGCTGGGTACTGGTGGTTTCATGGCCGTAGGGGCGTATGCGTGCTATAAGCTGATGACGGGATTTCCGGAAGTCAGCATCATCATCCACATTCTTCTGGCCGGTGGGATCACCGCGCTTGTGGGTGTGGCCTTTGGTCTGCCCTCGCTGCGCATCAAGGGGTTCTATCTGGCGGTGGCCACGCTGGCCGCGCAGTTCTTCCTTGTCTGGGTTTTCAACAAGGTGCCGTGGTTTTACAACTACTCGGCTTCGGGTCAGATCAATGCGCCTGAGCGCTCTGTGTTCGGCGTTATGGTGACCGGCCCCAATACGGAAGCCTGGGCAAAATATATGATCTGCCTGGTATTCGTCGTCGTGCTGGCATGGGTTGCGCGCAACCTGACACGCGGCATGATGGGACGTAAATGGATGGGCATCCGGGATATGGACATCGCAGCCGAGATCATCGGGGTGAACCCACTGATGGCGAAAATGTCTGCCTTTGCGGTGTCATCCTTCTTTGTTGGGATCGCTGGCGCGCTGTTTTTCTCGGTCTACCTTGGGGCCGCGGAAGCGGGCGAGGCATTTGGGATCAACAAGTCGTTCCTGATCCTGTTCATGATCATCATCGGCGGTCTGGGTTCGATCTTTGGATCGTTTGCCGGCGCTGCCTTCATGGTGCTGATGCCGGTGTTCTTGAAGAACGTGTTGGTGGGCGGCATGGGCTGGCCGACCGATTTGGCCGCGCATTTCGAATTTATGATCGTGGGTGGCCTGATCGTCGTCTTCCTGATTGTCGAACCGCATGGTCTGGCGCAGCTGTGGCGCCTGGCAAAAGAGAAACTGCGCCTGTGGCCCTTCCCGCACTAGGGCCCGCGCAACTCATCAAACTTCCGGACCGACGAGGAGAAGGCCCGGAGGGAAAAGCAACGTGACCCATAACGGGCACATAAATTTGCTAATCTAGGGAGGAAGCAAATGAAATTTACGAAACTTGCAGCGGCCAGCGTTACGGCCCTTATGGTGGCGACCCCGGTTCTTGCGGACCTGGTGTTTCCATCGCTCAGCTATCGGACTGGCCCTTACGCGGCAGGTGGTATTCCTTACGCTGACGGTTTTGCCGACTACTTCACGCTGCTGAACGAACGTGATGGCGGTATTGGCGGTGTCATGACGTCCGCCCCGGAATGTGAAACGGCATACAACACCGAAAAAGGTGTGGAATGCTACGAAGCCACCAAAGGTGAAGGCGCGCTGGTTTACAACCCGCTGTCGACCGGCATCACTTATCAGCTGATCCCGAAAGTGACTGCGGATGACATCCCGCTTTATACGCCGGGTTATGGACGGACGTCTGCTGCAAACGGCAAAGTGTTCAGCCATGTCTTCAACTTCCCGGCCAACTACTGGAACGCGGCATCGCTGGCCGTGAACCACTTGCTGGATACCAATGGTGGCGACCTTTCCGGCAAGAAAGTCGCGCTGGTCTATCACAACTCGGCCTACGGCAAGGAACCGATCCGTACTCTGGAAGGTCTTGCTGCGAAGCACGGGTTCGAGCTGCTCGCCATTCCGGTTGATCACCCCGGTCAGGAGCAAAAAGCCCAGTGGCTGCAAATCCGTCGCGAACGCCCTGATTTTGTTCTGATGTGGGGCTGGGGCGTGATGAACCAGGTCGCCATTCAGGAAGCTGCCAACATTCGCTATCCGATGGAAAACTTCATCGGCGTGTGGTGGTCGGGCGGTGACCATGATGTCGTTCCTGCTGGCGATGCGGCGACAGGCTACAAGGCTGTGACGTTCCACGGCGTTGGCTCGGACTATCCGGTGTTTGACGACATCCAGCAATATGTGGTGGGTGCAGGCAAGGCTGCCGGCAACGGCGACAATATCGGCAAGGCGCTTTACAACCGCGGCGTTTATGCCGCGATGTTGCTGGCTGAAGCCGCCAAGAAAGCCCAGGAAATCCACGGTACCCCGGACATCACGTCGTCGATGATGCGTGACGGTATGGAAGCCCTGGAAATCACCGATGAGCGGATGGCCGAGCTTGGCATGCCGGGCTTTGGCCCGGCCTTCACGGTCAGCTGCGAGAACCACGGTGGTCCCGGTACCGGCGCAATCCAGCAATGGGATGCGGCTGCTGGCACTTGGTCGTTGATCTCGGATTTCGGCCCTTCGGACATGGAGGTGATCCAGCCGCTGATCGACGAAGACTCGGCAGCCTATGCCTCTGAGAACAACATCGAAGCGCGCTGCAACTGATCCGCGTGTAAACAACGTCGTCCGGGCCATCCGGTCCGGGCGACCCCCGAACACAGAACATGAACAGGACGACCGATATGCTGGACGCCGCACAGACCGCTGAAAAGACCGCAAGGAATGCGGGCGAAAATCTTCTTGAGGTCAACAATATCGAGGTGATCTATAATCACGTGATCCTCGTGTTGAAAGGCGTGAGCCTGAACGTGCCCAAAGGCAGTATCACTGCCATTCTGGGCGGTAACGGCGCTGGCAAGACGACCACGTTGAAGGCAATCTCGAACCTGCTGCAATCTGAGCGGGGAGAGGTCACCAAAGGGTCCATTCTGCACATGGGTGAGAATGTGGCCGAACTGAATCCCTCGGCCCTTGTGAAGCGTGGTGTCATTCAGGTGATGGAAGGCCGTCACTGCTTTGAACACCTGACCGTCGAAGAAAACCTGCTGACCGGTGCTTACACCCGTACCGATGGCAAGGCTGCGATCGCATCAGATCTTGAGATGGTGTACGACTATTTTCCGCGCCTGAAAGAGCGGCGCAAAAGCCAAGCTGGCTATACTTCGGGTGGTGAACAACAAATGGTGGCGATGGGTCGCGCGCTGATGTCGCGTCCCGATATGATCTTGCTGGACGAACCGTCCATGGGTCTTGCGCCACAGCTGGTCGAACAGATTTTCGAGATCGTCAAGAAAGTGAACGAGCAAGAGGGCGTGACCTTCCTGCTGGCAGAACAGAACACCAACGTCGCGCTGCGCTATGCGCACTATGGGTACATTCTTGAGAACGGACGCGTGGTGATGGACGGCCCAGCCGCCGAACTGCGCGAAAACCCGGACGTGAAAGAATTCTATCTCGGTATGTCGGACGAGGGTCGTAAGAGTTTCCGCGATGTGCGGTCTTATCGTCGCCGCAAACGCTGGTTGGCCTAACGCCCCGTCGGACACTGATAAAACGTAACGAATGGCCGGTGGATAACCGGCGCTGACAAGAGGTCACTCATGTCCAAGTATTTTGACGCGCTGGAAACCCGTTCGACTGACGAACGCACAAGCGCATTGATTGATGGCCTCCGCGCACAAATTGCCCGCGCTCGGGCAGCTAAAAATGCCTGCCAACTGGATGGGCCAGAGATCACTTCCCTGTCGGATTTGGCAAAGTATCCGATCCTCAGAAAATCTGAACTGAGCAAATGGCAAAAGGAAAACCCGCCCTTTGGTGGCTTTGCCGTCAAGAAACCGGCCCATGTTTTTCAATCGCCCGGTCCGATCTATGAACCGGGCGGCGTCAGCCACGACTGGTGGCGTATGGGGCGTTTTTTGCATGCCTGCGGCATTGGTGCAGACGACATTGTTCAAAACTGCTTTGGGTATCACTTGACCCCTGCCGGGATGATTTTCGAGAACGGTGCACAGGCGGTTGGTGCCACGGTGCTGCCCGCCGGTGTCGGCCAGACCGAGTTGCAGGTGCGCGCGGCGGCCGATATAGGCACCACCGCCTATGCCGGGACGCCGGATTATCTGAAGATCATCCTTGATCGCGCCGATGCGGATGGTGTGAAGCTCAGGATCACAAAGGCTGCCGTTGGCGGCGGTGCTTTGTTCCCCAGCTTGCGTCAGGAATACGCGGATCGTGGTGTGTTCTGCCTGCAAAGCTATGCGACCGCTGATCTGGGCAACGTGGCCTATGAAAGCGATGCGATGGAAGGCATGATCGTGGACGAGGGCGTGATCGTCGAGATCGTGCGCCCCGGCACTGGCGATCCCGTGGCTGAAGGCGAAGTGGGTGAGGTTGTCGTGACAACGCTAAATCCCGACTACCCATTGATCCGTTTTGCGACCGGTGACCTGTCGGTTGTGCTATCTGGCACCAGCCCGTGTGGCCGTACCAATATGCGGATCAAGGGCTGGATGGGTCGCGCCGACCAGACCGCCAAGATCAAGGGCATGTTTGTCCGTCCCGAGCAGGTTGCCGATTTCGTCGCAAAGCACGCGGAAGTGTCTAAGGCGCGCGTCATCGCCACCCGTGAGGGCGAGATGGATGCGATGACCGTTCAGGTCGAGGCCGATGGCGGAGATGCTGAGAACTATGCAAAATCGGTCGCCGAAACGCTGAAATTGAAGGGTAAGATTGAACTTGTCGCACCCGGCAGCCTGCCGAATGACGGCATCGTCATCGACGACCAACGCGTCTACGACTGAGCTGATTCCAGAGTTTCCTCCCGGATGGGGCTGGGGAGACCTGGCCCCTTCTGCGTTTCAGGGGTTACGCCCTTCAGACCAACCAAACGCCAAATGCAAAAAAGCCGCCCAATGGGCGGCCTTTTCGGTAACGCTGCTGATGGGCTCAGCCCTGACGGGCTTTGAACCGGCGTTGCGTTTTGTTGATCACGTAAACGCGGCCTTTACGGCGCACCACGCGGCAATCGCGGTGGCGGTTCTTCAGCGAGCGGAGCGAGTTGCGAACTTTCATGTTCCTTCTCCTTCAACGCGGCGCTGCGGTTGCGCCTAAGCTACATTATACCGTCTGACCTTGCGGTCGTCTGGCGGTTCATGGTGGGCGATACTGGGATCGAACCAGTGACCCCTTCGATGTCAACGAAGTGCTCTACCGCTGAGCTAATCGCCCGGAAAATCTTTCCGAACCAATCTAAGCGACCGGTCCAAAAAACGCGACGCGGGAATACCCGCGCCGGTTCGCGGTTCTATAAAAGGAGTCGTGCCCGTGCGCAAGGCCTTTTGACGAGAGATTTTTTGCCATATTGTGCATGGTAGGAAAGGCACAGAGGACTTCGGATGTCGACACCCCCATATACGCTGACATTGCCGAAGGCACACACAACAAGTGTGGTTTTTGCATCGCCCCACAGTGGTCGGTATTATCCACCCGCATTCATACAAGACAGTGTGTTGGACGAACATGCTCTTCGCTCGTCGGAAGATGCCTATGTTGATCTGTTGTATGCGGCCGTGCCCGAACATGGTGCGCCCATGTTGATGTCAAACACCCCCCGTGCCTATGTCGACCTGAACCGGGGGCCCGAGGAACTGGATCCGGCTTTGATCAATGGCCTGCGTCGGGTCGATCACAATCCACGTGTCTCGTCTGGTCTGGGTGTTATTCCACGCGTTGTGGCCGGTGGGCGGGCAATCTATCGCGGGAAAATGTCCCTGCGTGATGCGCAAGCGCGGCTGGCACAACACTGGCACCCTTATCACAAGGCGCTGCAATCCTTGCTGGACCGCAGCCATACGACCTTCGGCGAGGCGATATTGATCGACTGCCATTCCATGCCGCACGAGGCGGTCAGCAGCCTGTGCAAAGGCAAAAGGCGCTGTCCGCAGATTGTCTTGGGCGACCGTTTCGGCGCATCCGCCGCGCCAGACATCGTTGGGCGAGTCGAGGCTGCATTCGCCCGTGCGGGATTTGAGACCGCGCGCAATACGCCTTTCTCTGGGGCGTATATGGCGCAGCATTACGGGCGTCCGTCGCGCGGCCAGCATGTGGTTCAGGTTGAGATTGATCGGTCTCTTTACCTTGACGAACAGATGGTGCGCCCAAATGGCGATTTTTCGCAAATCCGCGCAAGACTGTCATCCGTAATCGCCGAGATTGCTGAAATCGGGCGAAGCGAAAACGCTTTGGCTGCAGAGTAAGCTTAGCGGATTCCGCGGCCCTTGACGATGCTGTCATGTCCAAACCGCGCGCGGATCTTGTCGGTCGCCCGTTCCGCCGCGCGTCGTTTGGCGGCGTTCGGGTCAAGCAGGTCATCGCTGAGATCGGCATTTTCGGCTGTTCCAAGATGGCTGATCCCTACACCGATCAGCCGAAATGGCCCCTTGTCGGCAACCGTGTCCAACAGGCTGCGGGCTGTGCGATAGATACGGTCAGCCGATTGTGTCACGTCCCCTAGGTTGCTTTGCCGGCTCAACGCCCGGAAATCGGCGCGCTTCAGCTTAAGTGTGACCACGCGCCCGGCCAGGTCGCGGGCCTTGGCGCGGTCTGACACGTTTTCAGCCAAACGCCACAGATGACCATCCAGAAGGTCGATGTCCGAGGTGTCCTCGAACAATGTGGTTTCGTTCGAGATCGATTTGATCGGTGCATGGGCTGACACCCGCCGCTTATCCTCGCCTCGTGCCAGATGCCACAGCCGATCTCCCATACCGCCGAACCGTGCGATCAGGTCTGTCTTCTCCCATCGCAGCAGGTCGGCAAATGTGCGAATGCCTGCCTTTTCCAGTGCCGCCTGGCTGACGCCGCCTACGCCCCAGATCAACCCGACAGGCTTGTCATTCAGAAACCGGGCGGTTTCCGCCTTGCCGATCACCGAAAACCCGCGCGGCTTATCAAGGTCCGAGGCCACTTTGGCCAGAAACTTGTTGTGGCTCAGCCCGATTGAGCCGGTCAGCCCCAGCTCGTCCTGCATCCTGTTGATCAGCCGTGCCAGCATCACAGCAGGAGGTGCGCCGTGCAGCTTTTCGGTGCCGGACATGTCCAGAAAGGCTTCGTCCAGCGACAAAGGCTCGATGGACGGTGACAAGTCATCCATCATGGCGCGGATTTGTTTGGAGACAGCGGCATAGTGGCTGCCACGCGGACGGATCACCACCGCTTCGGGGCACAGTTTTAGCGCCTGGAACATCGGCATGGCGGATCGCACGCCACGTATGCGCGCCACATAACAGGCGGTTGACACCACCCCGCGTTTGCCGCCGCCAATGATCACCGGCTTGTCAGCAAGATCAGGATTGTCGCGCTTTTCCACTGACGCATAGAACGCATCGCAATCCATATGCGCGATGGTCAGGTCAAACAGTTCGGGATGCACAAGCACCCGTGGGCTGCGGCAAGACGGGCAGCGGCGACCATCGTCAAACTGGGTCAGGCAGTCTCGGCACAAGGCAGGCATGTGGTATGGTAACTTATCGAGAGTGTGGAACAAACATTTGGCGGACCAAAAGGCAGCAGATGGAATATAGCGGGGCGAAACTTGTGTTGCTGATTGGTGGGCAGGTGGCAACCCTGTTGCGCGATAATTTTGACCACATCCCTTATCCCGACATGTGGGACTTTCCCGGTGGTGGGAACGATCCGGGTGAAACCCCTGAACAATGTGTGCTTCGCGAGACCTATGAAGAGCTGGGATTGCGCCTGACCAAAGAAGATCTGATCTGGAGGCGACCCTTCGACAGCCCTGTGATTCCCGGTACAAAAACCTGGTGGTTTGCCGCGTCCCTGCCACAATCCCGTGCGCAAGATATCGTATTTGGTGAAGAAGGGCAGTGTTGGGCATTGATGGAGCCGTCAGAGTGGTTGTCGCACCCGAAAGCGATTGCTCATTTCAAGCCACGATTGCAGGCTGCACTTGCCGCCATAGCGGATCAAAACATTGAATATCCGGCGAAATGACACCATCTTCTAACCAACTAACGGACAGTGAAAGGTTCTTTCCATGAATGACATTCCCGCAGATCTACTTGGCGGCAACAGCGTTCTTCTGTTGTTGGCGGCCTTCCTGATCATTGTCGTCCTTTTGGGCGTCAAGATCGTGCCGCAAAGCCAGAAATTCGTGGTCGAGCGTTTCGGCCGCTTGCAATCGGTTCTGGGTCCGGGGATCAACTTTATCGTGCCGTTTCTGGATCGCGTGCGGCATCGGGTGTCAATTCTTGAACGTCAGTTGCCGACGGCCAGTCAGGACGCCATCACCTCGGACAACGTGTTGGTTCAGGTCGACACAAGCGTGTTCTATCGCATTCTTGAGCCTGAAAAGACTGTCTATCGTATCCGTGATGTGGATGCCGCGATCTCGACCACAGTGGCTGGGATCGTGCGTTCTGGCATCGGTGAAATGGAGTTGGACGAGGTGCAGTCGAACCGCCAGCAGTTGATTGCGAAGATCAAGCAACAGGTCGCGGATGCCGTCGATGACTGGGGGATCGAGGTGACGCGCGCCGAAATTCTGGACGTGAATCTGGACAATGCCACGCGTGAGGCCATGTTGCAGCAGTTGAACGCGGAACGCGCCCGGCGGGCACAGGTGACCGAGGCCGAAGGTAAACGCCGCGCGGTTGAACTGGCCGCGGATGCGGAACTTTATGCAGCCGAGCAAACCGCAAAGGCGCGCCGTATTTCGGCCGATGCCGAGGCTTATGCGACCGAGGTTGTTGCCAAGGCCATCGCGGAAAACGGGTTGGAAGCGGCGCAGTATCAGGTTGCCCTGAAGCAAGTTGAAGCCCTGACCGTGGTTGGCAAGGGCGAGGGCAAGCAAACCATCATCCTGCCTGCGAATGCGCTGGATGCGTTCGGGGATGCCTTTAAACTGTTGAAAGGAAAGCCATGATGTTGTGGGCAACGTGGTGGGTTTGGGTCGCCGGGGCCATTGCGCTTGGTATTCTTGAAATGCTGGCCCCCGGCTTCATCTTTGTCGGATTTGCAGTTGGCGCCTTGGTCGTAGGGTTGCTTTTGTTTCTGGGCGTTGCCCCGGGTCTGCCGTGGCTTCTTGTTATCTTTGCCGCCGTGTCCCTTGCCACATGGCTGATCCTGCGACGGGTCATCGGCATTCGCAAAGGGCAAACCAAGCGCATTGATATCGACATCAACGAATTATGAACTCAGGCGCTGGGTTCTGCTGTCTCGGCTTCGAAAAGGAACGGCATTTGCTGTGCCATGATGCCGCCCTTCAAAAGCCAGCTAAGCCCCAGCGCCCATAGTGCGACGCTTTCTGCCCAGAACGTGAATGACCAATTGGCGTCCCACGACCTGCCGAGTTCGGGCAGGAAAATCTTGACCACACCGATCAGGATCACCATCGCCAAAATGGTCCACCCAAAGGCCTGATAGCATTGATTTCGGCGTCTTTTGTGGGGTCCGGGGTTGCGTGCGGTGCAGCGCGTGAACAGCCGGATGGATGTGACGGCCATGAAAATCAGAAACAGCCCAGCTGCCGAAAAGTGAATATTCTGTTGGACCTGATCCATCGACGGTGGGATCAGGCGGTCGAACAGCGCCAATGGGTGATAGCAGCTGTCGCGGTGGCACAGCGTTGGAATGAAGGCCGTCGTGAACACCGCAACACCGGCGATCGAGGAAACCATGCGGTCCGACAGAATCTCGTCCGGCTCGCGGCAGTAACCTTCGTAGGTTACAAGGAACAGCCCAACGCCTGCGGCCGCCGATACGAACACTTCGCGCAGTTCGGTATAGAAAAACGCGGAAATGGACTCCTGCATTGGAATGTCGAACAGATAGACATTGATCAAAAGCACAAAGGGAAGTGTCAGCCCAATCGCGCCAATTGCACGCCGAAGTCGCAACACGGTGGACATGTCAGGATTGGGATGTGTTTCGGGCATGGGGCACCTCGGAAATGACTGCATGCGCGACGATGGCCGCCTATGCTTTCAGAAAAGCATATTGGTCCCCATGATCGAAACATTGTTTGCGCTACGCAAGGCGGTGCGGTCTGTCAGTCACTCACGTTTCCAAGAGCGCGGCGTGAAATCCAAAGGATCAGGCGTAGTTCGCGCGCTGTGCTTGCGGCGAATTTAGTTCTGCAATGATCGCCTCGGCGGCCGCTTTCGGGTTTTCGGCAAGGCGGATCGGCCGACCCACGACGACATGATCCACGCCATCGGCAATGGCTTGTGCCGGGGTGGCAATCCGTTTTTGATCGCCAAGGTCGGCACCGGCGGGCCGCACGCCGGGGGTGACGATCAGTTTGCCCTCGGCCTCGGGCAGGGCGCGGATCAGTTTTGCCTCTTGCGGCGAGGCGATGACACCGTCGGCCCCGGCCTCCAGCGCGCGGGCGGCGCGTTCCAGCACCAAATCCTGAACATCGCCCGGTTTGATCAGCGCGGCGTCCAGATCGGCACGATCCAGCGAAGTCAGGATGGTCACCGCAAGGATTTTCATATCGCTGGCCCCTTTGCCTTCCTGCGCGGCGCGCACCACGTAGGGGTCGCCATGCACGGTCAGGAAATCCAGATCGAACTGGGCCAGACCCCGCACCGCAGCCTCGACCGTGTTGCCGATGTCGAAAAGCTTCATGTCCAGAAAGATCTTTTTGCCGTACTCGCTTTTTAACTCGTTGGCCAGCGCCAGCCCGCCCCCGGTCAGCATACCCAGCCCGATCTTGTAGAAACTGACCGAGTCGCCCATTGTCTGGGCCAGTTGCAACCCTTCCAAAGCGTTGGGGACGTCGAGGGCAAAGATCAGGCGGTCGTCAGACATGGGTGGCTCCATTTCTCGCGGGGTTGAGGTGTCCTAACCGGAGGCGCGCACAAACGCAATTGATCCTGCATCGGATCGAGATGCAGCGGGTCGAAAATCTATGGGTTTTACGTTGATCCACCCCTCCGCCGTCTTGCATTTTTCCGACCCGTTCCCATCTTTGTTCTGAGGCCCGAAGGGATGTGCCGCAAGGGTGGGCATTCCGACCATGGGCGCTTTAGAAGGAGAGTGATATGGACTTGAACAAGTTCACCGAACGGTCGCGTGGTTTCATTCAGGCCGCACAGACCATCGCGATGCGCGAAAACCACCAACGACTGGTTCCCGAGCATCTGCTGAAAGCCCTGATGGACGACGAAGAAGGGATGAGCGCGAACCTGATCCGCAAGGCAGGTGGGTCGCCCGAACGCGTCCGCGCCGCCGTGGATGAGGCCATTGGCAAACTGTCGAAAGTGACGGGCGATGCGGCGCAGGTTTACATGGACAACGCCACCGCCCGCGTGCTGGACGAGGCGCAGAAACTGGCCAAACAGGCCGGGGACAGCTTCGTGCCGGTCGAGCGGTTGTTGACCGCTCTGGCGATGATCAAATCCAAGGCGCGTGACGCGCTGGATGCCGGTGCGGTGGATGCCAAGAAGCTGAACGCCGCGATCAACGCGGTGCGTCAGGGCCGCACAGCGGACAGCGCCAGTGCGGAAGACAGCTATGAAGCCTTGTCGAAATACGCCCGCGACCTGACCGAAGCTGCTGAACAAGGCAAGATCGACCCGATCATTGGCCGCGACGAGGAAATTCGCCGCACGATGCAGGTGCTGAGCCGTCGCACCAAGAACAACCCGGTTCTGATCGGCGAACCCGGCGTGGGTAAGACCGCGATTGCCGAAGGGCTTGCCCTGCGCATCATCAATGGCGACGTGCCTGAAAGCCTGCGCAACAAGAAGCTGTTGGCGCTGGATATGGGTGCACTGATTGCCGGTGCGAAATACCGGGGTGAGTTTGAAGAACGCCTGAAGGCCGTGTTGAACGAAGTCACTTCGGCTGCCGGTGAAATCATCCTGTTCATTGACGAGATGCACACGCTGGTGGGGGCCGGTAAATCGGATGGGGCGATGGATGCTGCCAACCTGATCAAGCCCGCTCTGGCTCGCGGAGAGCTGCACTGCGTCGGGGCCACAACGCTGGATGAATACCGCAAGTATGTCGAAAAGGATGCGGCCCTTGCCCGCCGGTTCCAGCCTGTGATGGTCGAAGAACCGACGGTCGAGGATACGATCTCGATCCTGCGGGGCATCAAGGAAAAGTACGAACTGCACCACGGCGTGCGGATTTCAGATAGCGCGCTGGTTGCTGCGTCGACCCTGAGCCATCGTTACATCACCGACCGGTTCCTGCCGGACAAGGCGATTGACCTTGTGGACGAAGCCGCCAGCCGTTTGCGGATGGAAGTGGATTCGAAACCCGAAGAGCTGGATGCGCTGGACCGGCAGATCATGCAGATGCAGATCGAAGCCGAAGCGCTGAAGCTGGAGGATGACAAGGCGTCGAAAGACCGGCTTGAGAAACTCGAAGCCGAACTGTCAGATCTTCAGGAGAAATCCGCCTCGATGACGGCCAAATGGCAGGCCGAGCGGGATCAGCTTGAAGGCGCGCGTGGCTTGAAAGAGCAATTGGACCGTGCCCGCGCCGAGCTGGATGCCGCCAAGCGCGAGGGCAATCTGGCCAAGGCTGGCGAGCTGTCATACGGCGTTATTCCAGAGCTTCAAAAGAAGCTGGAGGAAGCCGAAGGCGCCGAGAGCGACATGATGGTCGAAGAAGCCGTGCGGCCAGAGCAGATCGCGAGCGTGGTCGAGCGTTGGACGGGTATCCCGACCACGAAAATGCTTGAGGGCGAGCGCGAGAAGCTGCTTCGGATGGAAGACGAGCTGCACAAGCGTGTGATCGGTCAATCGTCGGCTGTGACGGCTGTGTCAAATGCGGTGCGTCGCGCACGCGCCGGATTGAACGACGAGAACCGCCCGCTTGGGTCGTTCCTGTTCCTTGGGCCAACCGGCGTGGGTAAGACCGAGCTGACCAAGGCGGTGGCCGAGTATCTGTTCGACGACGACAACGCGATGGTGCGCATCGACATGTCCGAGTTCATGGAGAAACACGCGGTCGCCCGAATGATCGGCGCGCCTCCGGGCTATGTCGGGTATGACGAAGGTGGCGTGCTGACCGAAGCCGTGCGGCGCAGGCCCTATCAGGTCGTGCTGTTTGACGAGGTCGAAAAGGCGCACCCGGACGTGTTCAACGTGCTGTTGCAGGTTCTGGACGATGGTGTCCTGACCGATGGGCAGGGCCGGACTGTGGACTTCAAGCAGACGCTGATCATCCTGACGTCGAACCTTGGCGCACAGGCGCTGAGCCAGCTGCCGGATGGGGCCGATGCCTCGGATGCCAAGCGCGATGTGATGGACGCGGTGCGGGCACATTTCCGTCCCGAGTTCCTGAACCGTCTGGATGAAACGATCATCTTTGACCGCCTTAGCCGAGGCGACATGGGTGGCATCGTTGATATCCAGTTGGAACGTCTTGCGCGTCGCCTGGCCCGCCGCAACATCGTGCTTGAGCTGGACGACGGCGCGCGCAAATGGCTGGCCGACGAGGGTTATGACCCCGTGTTCGGTGCCCGCCCGTTGAAGCGTGTCATTCAGCGTGCGCTTCAGGACCAGTTGGCGGAAATGCTGCTGGCCGGTGATGTGATGGATGGGGATACGATTGCTGTATCTGCCGGATCTGAAGGCCTGATAATCGGTGATCGGGTGGCAAGTTCTAACCAACGCCCACCCGAGGATGCGGTTGTTCACTAAACCCGTCTGATACACCAAATAAAAGCCCCGCCGGTGCAAACCGACGGGGCTTTGCCGTGAGTGGGAAGAGGCGAACTGCCCTTACATCTCGCTTGGAATCGCGCCTGCTTCCTGAGCTGCTGCCAGTTCGTCAGCGTTCAGAGTGCCGCTCTCATCCGCGTCTGCCGTCGAGAAGGCTTCGGCCGTCACGTCAGGATAAACTGCAACCAGCTCTTCCATGGTGACCTCTCCGTCCTCGTTTGCGTCCAACGCGGCGATGTCTGCGAAAACAGCAGACGAACCAGCAATCAGAAGAGCGGCGGCAAGAGATGTGGTTTTCATTCGAAATACTCCAATATTTGATTTTCGCACCCAAGACTGGATGCAGAGACATGGAAACCACGATGCATGTTGCGGTTCATCCGAATTGCGGGAAGGTGTTCATTTTAGGCGCTAATTTGCGATAATGGCCTCCACCTACAGGCGAAGTTTCGCGGGCGTGTTTGGACGGGGCAGAGGGCGGCAAAACGGCTCCTATCCGTGGGGACGGTTTAGGCGATTCGTGGCCGAGAAATAGCGCCGCGTACCCATACGCAACATTACGCCTGCTGGCGGTCGCGGGCAGACGCGAGTCTATCTTCACCTCGAATCACATCATCGCGTTAGCCCGGATCTCGGTCTTTTTGTTTAAGCACATGGCGCTAAACTCACTCCGAATCACGGAGGGGTCTTCATGCAATCCATGTTCTGGACGGTCGAGCTGTTGGCGCAGGCGTTGCTTTTTCTGATTGGTGTCGGGTTCCTGGTGCTGATCGTTCTATATGTCATCGACCGGTTGCAAACCCATGATGCGGTGCGCCGCAACTATCCGGTGATCGGGCGGTTTCGTGCGCTATTCACCAATCTGGGCGAGTTCTTCCGACAGTATTTCTTTGCGATGGATCGTGAAGAGCTGCCGTTCAATCGCGCCCAGCGGGACTGGGTTGAGCGGGCAGCGTCTGGTCAAGCCAACACCGTCGCCTTTGGATCGACCCGAAATCTTGGTATCACCGGCACGCCCATCTTCGTGAATGCTGCGTTTCCGCCGGTGAGCGACCAATATGCGCAAACCGAGCCGCTTTTGATCGGGCCGACCGCCCGCCATCCTTACAGTGCCACTTCTTTGTTCAATCTGTCCGGTATGAGCTTCGGTGCCTTGTCCCGCCCCGCGGTCGAAGCACTTTCAGTTGGCGCGGCCAAGGCGGGTATCTGGATGAACACGGGCGAGGGTGGGCTGTCACATTATCACCTGAAGGGGGGTGGTGACATTGTCTTTCAGATCGGCACGGCGAAATACGGTGTGCGGGACGCCGAAGGCAACCTGTCGGACGACAAGCTGCGCGAGATTGCGGCCCATCCAGAAGTAAAGATGTTCGAGCTGAAACTGGCGCAGGGTGCCAAACCGGGAAAGGGAGGTATCTTGCCTGCCGCCAAAGTCTCGGCCGAGATTGCTGCGATCCGTGGGATTGTTGAAGGTGTCGCCTCGATCTCACCCAACCGGCATCTTGAAATAGATGACTGGGATGACCTTCTGGATGTCCTGTCCCATATCCGTGAGGTGACGGGAAAGCCGGTTGGTTTCAAAACGGTTGTCGGGTCGGTCGACCCTCTTGAGGACCTGTTTGAAAGGATCGTGCAGCGCGGAACGCAAGATGCGCCAGACTTTATTACCGTCGACGGGGGCGAGGGTGGCACGGGTGCGGCGCCCATGCCGCTGATCGACCTTGTTGGTCTGCCCATCCGAGAAGCGTTGCCATTGGTCTGCGATTTACGGGATCGCCATGGATTGAAAGATCGAATCCGCCTGATTGCCTCGGGCAAGCTCATCAATCCGGGGGATGTGGCGTGGGCGATCTGTGCCGGTGCTGATTTCGTCACATCAGCCCGAGGGTTCATGTTCTCGCTGGGCTGCATCCAGGCGATGAAATGCAATCGTAACACCTGCCCCACCGGAATCACCACCCATGATCCAAGATTACAGAAAGGGCTTGTGCCAGAGGACAAGGGCGACAAGGTGGCCCGTTATGCCAAAGGCGTTGTTCACGAGGTCGAAACCATCGCCCATTCGGTCGGCGTGACCGAACCACGTCAGATGGGCCGCCATCATGTGCGGTTGGTGCAGGAGAACGGACGTTCGGTTCAGATGAACCACATTTATCCTGCCGTCGCGCCACTTGATTGATGGAATGTTACAATCCTCTGGCGCGGACGTGAGCCATTGTGCTTTGGATTTTCGCGCGCGCTGTCATAGGTCAAAGTAAGTCGACCATGAAAGGTGTGCCCGATGGCCTATACGATTAAACTCAAATATTCCGACGTAACGCCGCGCGCGGATTACATGAACAGGCGCCAATTGATGGGCGGAGCCGTCGGGCTTGCCACCGGATTGGCGCTGGGCCCGGCGCTTGGCGCGTCGAAGTATTCGGCCGATCTTGACCCAACCGCGTTGGAAGACATCTCTTCCTACAACAATTTCTATGAATTCGGCACGGGTAAGGGTGATCCGGCAAGCCATGCGCATAAGCTTACGGTCGACCCTTGGTCGGTCGAGATTGACGGTATGGTGGAGCGACCCGGATCGTATGGTCTTGAGGACATATTGAAGAAGGTCACGCAAGAGGAACGCATCTATCGCTTCCGCTGTGTTGAGACCTGGTCGATGGTTGTGCCTTGGGTCGGGTTCGAACTGAACCAGTTACTCAATATGGCTGGTGTGCAAGGGGGGGCTAAATATGTGGCCTTTCAAACCCTATTCCGGCCTGAAGAAATGCCCGGACAGAAAACCGTTAATCTTGAATGGCCCTATCGTGAAGGTTTACGACTGGACGAGGCGATGCACCCGCTGACGATCATGGCCACCGGTATTTATGATGAGCCGATGCCGAAGCAGAATGGCGCGCCCTTGCGGCTCGTCGTGCCGTGGAAATACGGCTACAAGTCGATCAAGTCGATTGTGCGCGTGACGCTGACAGACAAAGAACCGCAAACCACGTGGAACATGTTGCAACCGAATGAATACGGTTTCTATTCGAACGTGAACCCCGAAGTCAGTCACCCGCGCTGGTCGCAGGCCTATGAGAAGCCGATTGGCGGGGGGCTGTTCGCCAAGCGTCAAGAGACGTTGAAGTTCAACGGCTATGAAGAAGAGGTAGCCAGTCTTTATGATGGCATGGATCTGGTGGTGAATCACTGATGTCCTTTGTTGACCGGATAAACTCCGCTCTTCGGAGCGTGCCGGTTTGGGTCCTGTATGTTGCCGGGGCAGTTTGGCCGGC
>NZ_JAFMZK010000004.1 GCF_029105185.1 Aliiroseovarius sp. Z3
TTCGGTGCTTCGGTGCTTCGGTGCTTCGGTGCTTCGGTGCTTCGGTGCTTCGGTGCTTCGGTGCTTCGGTGCTTCGGTGCTTCGGTGCGTCTAAGAGGGCGCTGCTCGTGTGTGGCATTGTCGGCGTGACAAATTGCATACGGTCGAATAGGGCAGCGATTTCGTTGTTTCTTTGCGGTTTCCATCCTAAGCTAAAATTGAATTTCACTATGAGCGAGCAAATGAGCGAAGAACGGTTTAAACAACTGATGTCGCGTCTCGACCACATCGAGTCGAACATGCTCACGAAGTCCGATGTTTGCCAATCGGTTCTGACGGCTCAAGGTTTCATGCTCGCGATTGTTGTTGGTGTCGTCGTCTTGAACTCGATGATCGGCTTCGGTTGACATGGCTGCGGTCGAGGCAAGCTAAGGCTATGTGCTGACGGGCGGCACCTGAGGAAGTAAATTGCCTGTCGAACCCAAATTGCCGAAATTCGGTGATCCAATGTGCGAGCGCACCTCTTGAAGTATGTGAAGGGGTTTGTCGCGTTGAAGATGAAGGAAGCGCGATGACTGATTCAAACACTTTGCAGAGCTGGAACCATCCAGATTCTCACGAGCTGAACGACTGGCATCTCTTTGGCCCCAAGAATTCGGAAGTCGCTGATCTGGTCCTTAGGTTGGCGTACGAGAAGGGAATGCGCCTTGCTGACATAGAACAACTGATGGTGAAGGCGCTGAGCGAGCGGCTTTTTCGAGACGACTAGAGATGGTTCAAGAACTGGTTCAGGCGGGTCAATCCTGGTGTTTTCCAAACACCTTCTTTATGCGATCTTCCAAGCCGTCCAGGTCAACATCATCGGTTACCCAATCAAAAAGCCCGTTGCCGTCCATTTCTCGCACTGACGTTACGCGGTTCAACGCGTTATCGATCACGTCTTTTTTGCCGGTGGAGTAGGCATCCGAGATCATCTTCAATTGCGCTGCAAGGCTTTTAGCAAGATCTTTGTCTTCGATTGTAGTACGCACAAATGCCTCCTTTCTGCTGTGGTAATGTTTGCTCGGGGAGCGGGTCAGAATGGCCACTTAACCACGAAAGCCGCTCGGCTTTAGATTGCCAACTATGTCTGGCAAAGTGCTTTTCGATTGTGTCCATTGTTTTTCATTTTCAATCACCTGCTTACACTTTATGGTTGCGGAGAAATTGAGGTGTGAACGAATTGAACGAAATCAACCAAAATCCGGAACAGATTGCACGCGACAAGATTGATGAGCTGCTTCGGTCATCGGGTTGGGTTGTTCAAAACAAGTCAGAGCTTAATCCCTCGGCATCACTAGGTGTCGCGGTGCGTGAATACCAAACCGATATCGGTCCGGCTGACTATGTCTTGTTTGTTGACGGGAAAGCTGTGGGGGTGTTGGAGGCCAAACCCGTGGAATGGGGGCAGAAGCTTACAACAGTAGAAGAGCAGTCCGGGGGCTATGCGTCGGCGCAGCTGAAATGGATCAGCAATTCCAGCCCGTTGCCGTTTGTATACGAAAGCACTGGCGCAATTACCCGGTTCACAGACGGTCGTGATCCCAAGCCAAGATCTCGGGAAGTGTTTTCGTTCCATAGACCAGAGACTCTGGCGGAGTGGAGCAAACAAGCCCAGTCTCTCAGAGCAGCGCTGCAAGACCTGCCTGAGCTGAACGAAGATGGGCTAAGGGAATGCCAAACAAGCGCGATTTCTAGGCTGGAGGGGTCTCTCAAGGAAAATCGTCCCAGGGCGCTGATCCAGATGGCGACGGGATCGGGCAAGACCTTCACAGCGATCACAGAAATCTACCGGCTGCTCAAGCACGCGGACGCCAAGCGGGTTCTTTTCCTTGTCGACACCAAGAACCTTGGGGAACAGGCCGAACAAGAGTTCATGTCCTTCGTCCCAAACGACGATAACAGGAAGTTCACCGAGCTTTACAACGTCCAGCGCCTTAAGTCGCGCCACATCGCCGGGGATAGCCAGGTTTGCATCTCAACCATCCAACGCATGTACGCGATCCTCAAGGATGAGGAGCTGCCAGAAGGCGCAGAAGATGAAAACCCGGCCGAACAATGGAAGCGGAAACGAGAGCCTCTTCCAGTGGTCTATAGCGACAAAATACCGCCTGAGTATTTCGACTTCATCGTCATCGATGAGGCGCACCGCTCGATCTACAATTTATGGCGTCAGGTCATTGAGTATTTCGATGCCTTCTTGATTGGTCTTACTGCCACGCCCGATGATCGCACCTTCGGGTTTTTCCAAAAGAATGTTGTGAGCGAATATACACACGAAGATGCCGTTGCTGACGGTGTGAATGTCGGCAACGAAATTTATGTGATCGAGACCGAGGTTACCCAGAAGGGTGCAAAACTGGTCGCGAAGCAGCAAGTCGAACGCCGTGAAAAGCTGACCAGAAAGAAACGCTGGGAACAACAAGACGAGGATGAGGCCTACTCGGCAAAGCAGCTCGACCGGTCCGTAGTGAATGCTGACCAGATCCGGACAGTCATCAGGGCCTTCAAAGACAACCTGCCCAATATTTTTCCGGGTAGAAACGAAGTGCCAAAAACTCTCATTTTCGCCAAGACCGACAGCCATGCAGACGACATCATTCAAACCGTCCGGCAAGAGTTTGGCGAGGGCAACGAGTTCTGCAAGAAGATCACCAGCAAGACGGATGGTGACCCGAAATCCGTTCTTGCGGCCTTTCGCAATGACTTCTACCCGCGCATCGCGGTCACAGTGGACATGATCGCCACGGGAACGGACGTGAAGCCGCTCGAATGCCTCTTGTTCATGCGCGACGTGAAATCAAAGAACTACTTTGAACAGATGAAAGGGCGCGGCACACGTGTGGTGAAAGCTGACGATCTGAAAAAGGTCACGCCATCAGCCCGCGCAAAAAGCCACTACGTGATCGTCGATGCAATCGGCGTGACGAAGTCGGTGAAAACGGCAAGCCAGCCATTGGACACCAAGCCCTCCGTTCCTCTCAAAGACCTCGCAATGGGTGTTATGATGGGCGCGGCGCGGGATGAGGCATCGGTCACGTCCCTTGCGGGCCGTCTGGCGCGGATAGATAGGCAAATTGACGATCAGCAACGCACGCAAGTTGAGGCTGCTGCGGGTCGCACCTTGCGCTCGGTGATCAAGGGCCTGTTCGACGCGATCGACGCCGATGCTGTCTTGGCCGATGCCAAGGCCGCAACGGGCCAGGATGAACCTGATGAGGCCGCTCAGGACGCCGCGCGGGCCAAGCGTGTGGGTGAAGCGGCAAAGATGCTGAACGGCACGCTCATCAATACGCTCGACACCATCCGCCGCGACTTGGAGCAAACGGTCGATCACGAAAACCTTGATCACGTGACCAAGGCGGAATGGGCGGGTGATACGGATGAAAACGCAAAAGCGCTCAGCCAGGATTTTGAAACCTACCTCAATGACAACCGCGACAGGTTGGAGGCGTTGACGATCTTTTTCAACCAGCCCGCCCGCCGCTCAGAGATCACTTTCGCCATGATCCGCGACGTGTTGGAGGCATTGCGCGCCGATGCCCCGCGCTTGGCCCCGCTCAATGTGTGGCGGGCCTACGCGCATCTGGACGAGGTGCAAGGGGCCGCACCCGAGAAAGAGCTGGAAGCCCTGGTTGCCCTGATCCGCCGCGTGGTTGGGTTGGATGACAAGCTGACGCCCCATGCGGATCGTGTTCGCAAGAATTTCCAGAACTGGGTTCTGAAACGCCACGCGGGCAAAGGCGCGAAGTTCGACGAGATGCAAATGACCTGGCTGCGCATGATCCGAGATCATCTGGCCAGCAGTTTCCATATCGCGCGGGATGATCTGGACTTTGCCCCCTTTGACGGGCAAGGCGGATTGGGCCGGATGTATCAACTGTTCGGTGATGAAATGGAGCCTCTGATGGCCGAGATGAATGAGGCTGTGGCGGGATGAGTGAGTTACCGAGTGGGTGGGTTTCCGTCACTATTTCTGACTTGGGCGAGGTTGTTTCCGGCGGGACGCCATCAACTAAGGTGCCAGAGTATTGGGGAGGCGATATCGTCTGGTTTTCCCCTGCTGATCTTACGGGGTACACTCGGAAAACCATTAGGACCGGCGCGAAAAATATCACCGAGAAGGGGCTTGCGAACAGCTCAGCGAAACTGATGCCTGCTGGCAGCATTTTGTTCTCGTCCCGCGCGCCGATTGGCTACGTTGCAATCTCAATGTCAGAATGCGCGACAAACCAAGGTTTCAAGAGCCTTGTCCCGTCGAAGCATATCAGCAGCGACTACGTTTTCCACTACTTGAAGTCCGCTAAGCAGCTGGCTGAAAAACATGCTAGCGGAACCACGTTTAAAGAAGTCTCTGGCAGGGCATTTGCGAGATTGCCCGTGCCTCTCCCTCCCATCGACGAGCAACGCCGCATCGTTGAGAAGATCGAGCAGCTCTTTGGTCTGCTGGACAAGGGCGAGGAGAGTTTGCGGGTGGCGCGGGACAAGGCGGGGCTGTACCGGCAATCCCTGCTCAAACACGCGTTTGAGGGCCACCTGACCGCCGACTGGCGCGCCGCCAACCCCGACAAACTCGAAGCCCCCGAAACCCTCCTGACTCGCATCCAGGAAGAACGCGACACCCGCTACAAACAGGCCCTCGACGATTGGCAAGACGCCATGGCCAAATGGCGCGCGGAGGGTGAGGAAGGGAAGAAGCCTGCGAAGCCGAAGCGGCTCGCAGAAGTAATTGGCAAACCTCAGATCCCCGATGATCTTGCCCAACATTGCTTCGAGGATTGGACATGGTTGCCGGTTTCCGATGTAGCAGTTGTCACGGGTGGGCTGACCAAGAACCAAAAGCGAAACTCGCATCCGTTGAAGATGAAGTACCTTCGCGTAGCCAACGTCTACGCAGACCGGCTTGAGCTGAACGAGATCACTGAGATTGGCGTCACCAAAGAAGAGTTCGAGAAGCTCAAATTAGAAGAAGGCGACCTTCTTGTTGTCGAGGGCAATGGGTCAATCGAGCAGATTGGTAGGGTGGCACTTTGGAACGGCAGACTGGATGACATCGGCCACCAGAATCATTTGATCAGAGCGCGGTTTGAAACAGCGATTGTCCCGCGTTTTGCGCTGCTGTTCTTGATGTCGCCTCTGGGTCGCAAGCTGATCATTAAGAAAGCAAATTCGACATCCGGTCTGCATACCCTGAGTATCTCGAAGGTCAGCTCATTGGCCTTGCCAGTGCCATGCGTTGCAGAACAAGCCGAAATCGTCAGCCGCCTCGAAGCCAAACTCTCCACCCTTGACGCGCTCGAGGCGGATATCGACCGCCAGCTCGCCCGCTCTCGCGCACTGCGCCAATCGATCCTCAAACGCGCCTTCGAGGGCAAACTTGTCCCACAAGACCCAACAGATGAACCCGCCTCAGCGTTGCTGGAACGCATCAAAGCCGAGCGGGATGCAGCCCCAAAGCCTAAACGCAAACGAAAGACGCCCGCATGACATCGCAAGGACGCTCAATCGAACTCTTTTTCCATGACGGCGATCCCGATGGGATGACGACGGCAACAATCCCATTTCAGTGGACAGGGCATGTCTTAGTCACAAACCGAACGCAGGTTTTCGATGCGCTCAAGGAACCGGAGGCGTCTCAGCCTGGCATCTACCTTCTGGTCGGTGAAACCGAAAACGGCCTGACGCTTTACGTAGGAGAGACGGACGAGATCCGCACAAGGATCAATCAGCATATTAAGGATGCGTCCAAAGACTGGTGGGAGCGGGCTATCTTTGTGACGGCACAAGGCGAGCCACTCAACAAGGCGCATGCGCGCTATCTTGAAAGCCGGATTTATGGGCTGGCATCGCGGATCTCAAAGGTTGCACTGGCAAACAATAAGGCTCCTACTGAAAGCCCGCTCAGCAAAGCAGCCCTCGCACATATGGAGGACTTTCTGAAGAATTTGCGGCTGGTTTTGCCTGCATTGAGGTTTGATTTCCTGACGGAACAAACCAAGCCGAAGGTTGCCACCACGTCGAGTGAGCCTGAAAATCAGCCCGTGTTCTTTGTGCTTTCGACTAAGGAAGTAGCCGCTCGAGCGAGGCAAGAGGGTGGAGATTTTGTCGTTGAGGAAGGTTCCGACGCACGTAGTAAGTGGGTCGGATCAACAAGCAAGGATTCAACATACGGTCGGCTCTATGAATCGCTCGTGTCGCAAGGCGTGATCGGGGATCAAGACGGGGCTAGGAAATTTCTGCAAAGCTATGCCTTCAACAGTGTGAGCGCTGCCGCATCGGTTGTGACCGGGCGACCAACGTCAGGCACAGGTGCTTGGCTGCTGGAGAGTGATCAAACGAAGAACTATGGCGACTATGAAGCCGCGAAGGCAGAGCAGACAGAGGAAGAGGCAACAACATGAATACAGCCCCCATTGTTTCAAAGGTCTGGAGCTTCTGCACTACTCTGCGTGACGACGGCGTGGGGTATGGCGACTATCTGGAACAGCTGACTTATCTGATCTTTCTCAAGATGGCTGATGAGTATTCCAAGCCACCACACAATCGGAGCGTCGGTGTGCCTGAGGGTTTTGACTGGGCATCGCTGAAGGCAAAGCGCGGCGCGGAGCTTGAGGTTCACTACGTCGATCTGCTTCGAACGCTTGGTACTAAGCCGGGGATGTTGGGACAGATTTTCACGAAGTCGCAGAACAAGATTCAGGATCCAGCGAAGCTCTACCGGTTAATCGACATGGTGGATGGCGTCGATTGGGTCATGCTTGGCGCGGATGTTAAGGGTGATGTCTACGAAGGGCTTTTGGAAAAAAACGCTGAGGATACGAAATCCGGCGCGGGTCAGTACTTTACGCCTCGTTCCCTTATTTCAGCCATGGTGGAATGCCTGGCGCCAGAACCGGGCAAGACGATTGCGGACCCAGCTTGCGGAACCGGTGGCTTTTTTCTTGCCGCATACGACTATCTGAATGACCCGAAACACGGTGGTCTAGACCGAGATCAGAAGGCGTTCCTTAAACATGATACCTTTTTCGGGAACGAGATCGTCGCCAATACGCGCCGGATGTGCCTGATGAACATGATGCTGCACAACATCGGCGAGATTGATGGTGACAGCCTTGTATCGCCCAACGATGCATTGGTGACCGCTTCACCGCAGACCTTTGACTACGTCCTAGCGAACCCGCCGTTTGGCAAGAAAAGCTCAATGAGCTTTACCAATGACGAGGGCGAGCAGGAAACCGATGATCTGACCTACAATCGTCAGGATTTCTGGGCGACCACATCGAACAAGCAGCTGAACTTTGTCCAGCACATACGGTCGATGCTGAAGAGTACTGGCCGCGCAGCTGTGGTTGTGCCTGATAACGTGCTTTTCGAGGGCGGTGCAGGTGAGACGGTGCGGCGCAAGTTGCTGCAATCCACCGATTTGCACACCATTTTGCGCCTGCCGACAGGTATCTTTTATGCGCAAGGCGTGAAGGCGAACGTCCTGTTTTTCGACAACAAGCCGGCGAGCCCAGAGGCCCAGACGAAAGAGGTCTGGTTCTACGATTACCGCACGAATGTCCATCACACGTTGAAGAAGAAGCCGATGACCTATGAGCACCTGGCCGACTTCGTGGCGTGTTTCAAAGCTGGCGAGACGCACCATCGGGTCGAAACCTGGTCTGAAGATGCGCCAGACGGCCGCTGGCGGAAGTATCAGCTGAAAGAGCTGCTCGACCGGGACAAGGCCAGCCTTGACGTGTTCTGGCTGAAGGACAAGAGCCTGACGGACATGGAGAATCTGCCTGCACCTGACGTGCTGGCTGAAGAGATTATTGAAGAGCTAGAGGCAGGGTTGGAGAGCTTTCGAAGAGTGCGGGCGGAATTGACCGTAGTAGAAGAGTGATCAGGCTGCCGAGGTTGGAGAGTAATTGATGGCTAAAGAGTTTCTCGGAGCAGGTGACAAGGGCGCACACTATCACCGCTGCGATTTTCAGGTGCACAGTCCAAGGGATCGCCAGTGGAAAGGTGATGCGTGCGTCACTGACGAAGAGCGGGCGCAATATGCAGCCAGCTTAATTGCCGCATGCCGCGAGAAAGGCCTCGACGCTATAGCCGTGACCGATCACCATGACATGGCTTTCGTGAAATATGTGCGGGAAGCGGCTGCACAAGAAACCGACGCAGAAGGAAACGAGTTACCAGATCGAGAGCGCATTGTAGTTTTCCCTGGTATCGAGCTGACTTTGGCCGTTCCGTGCCAAGCTATCCTTATCTTGGATGCCGATTTTGAGGATAATCGCTTCGATTCTGTTCTAACAGCGTTGGCGGTCAATCCCGCGCCGGGTGCTGACGCAAAGACCGCTCAGACAGAACGCCTGGAAACCATCGACTCTTTCAAATTGCTCAAAACGAAACTCGATGAACATAGCTGGCTTAAGGATCGCTACATCATATTTCCAAATGTCAGTGGCGAGGGGAAATTCTCGCTTCTGAGAAATGGTATGGCTCCAAAGTACAAGGATATGCCGTGCGTCGGCGGCTATCTCGATGGCTCCAAAAGCGGGCTCAAACCAGGCACCCTGAATATTGTGGGTGGTAAAGAGAAGGCATGGGGACACAAGCGTATTGCCTGCATCCAGACATCGGACAACCGACGAGCTGATCACGCCGATCTTGGTAATCATTCGTCATGGATTAAGTGGGCGAACCCTACCGCAGAAGCATTGCGGCAAGCATGTCTGGCTCAAGAGTCGCGGATCGCCGATGACGCGCCAAATCTTCCCACGGTGGTAATCACTTCAATCAGTGTCCAGAATAGCGCATTTCTCGGTCCGGTAGAGTTGTCCTTTAATCCCCAGTACAACGCCCTGATCGGGGGGCGTGGTACAGGCAAGTCGACAATACTTGAATACCTAAGGTGGGCGCTTTGCGACCAACCCCCGGCATCTGACCGAGAAGACACACCTGACTACCAAGCTCGCAGGACGCGTCTCATCGATGGAACTCTAAAACAAATGGGAGCAACGGTGGATGTGTCATTCACTGTAAACGGGGTTCCTCATCAAGTTCGACGCTCAAGCAAGGACGGCTCGACTCAGATCAAGGTTGGCGAAGATGAGCTTCGCCCCTGTTCAGAAAGTGAGGTACGAACCCTTCTGCCGATCCAAGCATACAGTCAAAAGCAACTTAGCAATGTCAGCGTCCGACTAGATGAACTGGGGCGGTTCATCCGAACACCAATTCAGACCGAACTCGGTTCCCTTCAGAGGAAAATAGAAGAGCAGGAAACGAAGTTAAGGAAGAGTTTTTCAACACGCCAACGCCAAAAAACCATACAAAGAGATATTGGGCGTATCCAGCTTGAAGTACGTTCATATCAAGAGCAGGCCAACCAAATTCGAACGTCGCTGGCTGGTCTATCGGACGAAGATCGGCAGTTGCTTGAACTTGGCCCGTACTTTGATCGTGCTGAACAGGCTGTCGAAATGCGTGAAGTGCGTCTTGAGGCAATCAAGGATCGCATCGCGGATTTTCGGGTCGAGGATGAAGAAGTTGCGGATGAACAAGTCTTGGTGTTGCCGGAAGGGTTCCCCAATCGAGAGCGGGTAGATGCGCTAATATCTGAATATGATGCACTTATCGAAAGTGTTGAAGCCTCTCTTGGAAGCGTGGTCAGGCGAATTGATGAAGCCCTTTCCGCTGGAGAAGGTAGCACGAAGTCCGTTTGGGATGCCCAACTTGAAGCCTATCGACTAGCCTATGATGAGGCGGTGGAGCGTTCTTCGACCCATAGAGACCAGATGGGTCAACTAAAATCCTTAGAAGCTAGGGTTGGCGATCTTCAAAGAGAACTTTCGAGGCTTAATGATGAGGTTAAATCTTATCAAAAAGCCGTTGAAGCTTATCAACTCGATCAGGAAAAACTGCATGAGTATCGTCAGCAGCGTGATGCATTAATCCAGACACAATGTGATGCTCTGACTGAAAGTTCTGGTGCAGCAATACGAGCACAGGTGCAACGATACGCCGATGCTGAGCGGTTCTCTTCGATGCTCAAGTCAAAACTGTCTGGGTCAAACATCAGAACAGCAAAACTTGATCAAGTAATAGGGTATATCCTTGATGCCGAAGATCCTCATCGCGCTTGGGAAGGCGTTTTGGAGGATCTTGAAGGCCTTGCTAGTTTGAATCTGGACGCTGAGGTAGCCGATCAGATGCCCGATAGCCCGTTTTTGTCGGATGCAGGTGCGACAGCGGGCGACTGTGAAAAACTCTCGCGGAAGCTTGATCCTGAGGATTGGTTGGCTCTGTCCCTGACTGAAATTGAAAGCAAGCCAAAATTTGAATATCGCTCGCGTGAAGGAGAATACATCGAATTTTCAAATGCTTCGTCAGGTCAACAGGCTACTGCGCTACTTCGTACCCTGCTGAACCAGTCTGGACCGCCGCTGTTAATCGATCAGCCCGAAGAAGATCTTGATAACCCTGTAATGCAAGAAATAGTCGAGCAGATTTGGGCGGCGAAGAAACGGCGTCAGATCATTTTCGTCAGTCACAATGCTAACTTGGTAGTAAATGGCGATGCGGAATTGGTAGCTTGGTGTGAGTATCGTAAAGCAGGCGATCAGTCAGGTGGAAAAATCGCCGGTGAGGGCGCAATAGATATTCCTGCCGCTCGCGATGCGATTAAACGGATCATGGAAGGCGGAGAAGCTGCATTCAATCTGCGGCGAGAAAAATATGGTTTTTAGCAAAGACCTCAGCTTGGCGTGGTATTAAGTGTGGTATAATTCATTATCCATTCAAAAAAACTATTTACTTACAATTAATTAAATAACAAGTATGTAAGACTTCGTCTCCGCCACCAAACCTTATGTCTTTCTGCCAAGCAGCTTTATTGCGTCACAAGACCGAGGCAAGAAACTCTTTTGTGCGTTTTGTTTGTGGGGTGTTGAAGATCTGATCTGGTGTGCCGGTCTCAATGATCTTTCCGCCATCCAGCACACAGACCCTGTCAGCGGCTTCCTTGGCAAAACCCATTTCATGGGTGGCAAGGATCATCGTCATGTTCTGGGTTTTCAGCTTTAGCAGGGTTTCCAGCACTTCGCTGACCAGTTCCGGGTCCAAGGCCGAGGTCACTTCATCAAACAGCATGATTTTCGGCTGCATCGCCAGCGCACGAACGATGGCAACACGCTGTTGTTGTCCCCCCGACAGCTGATCGGGATAGGCGTGCATTCGGTCTTTCAGATTGAACCGTTCGAAAAGCTGGGTCACGTCCGGCAACAGGTCTTTCTTTGACCGCTTGAATACGCGGGATGGTGCAAGCAGCACGTTTTCGACCGCAGTCATATGTGGAAACAAGTTGAAGCTTTGAAAGACAAGACCGATCTTGCGGCGGACAGGTTGTGGGGCGACATCGGGCAGAGAGATGTCGCGGCCGTCGAACCAGATCTCGCCCTCGTCAATCGGCTCTAACAGGTTGATCGTGCGCAGAAGCGTAGATTTTCCCGAACCGGAGGCCCCGATCAGGCAGACCATCTCGCCTTCGTTAACCTCCAGATCAATGCCACGAAGCACTTCGGTGGCGCCGAACGATTTGGTGACATTTGACAGATGAAGAATGGGCATCAACTGCGCGCCTTGTTCTGTTTTGCGATCAGGTAATCGGCAAAGCGGGTCACCGGGATCGTAACCGCCAGAAATATGATCGCGGCCCCGACATAGGGTGTGAAATTCGCCAGCAGGGATTTGTGGACACCGGCTTGGCGCAGCAATTCCACGGGTCCGATGAAGGACAGAAGCGCCACGTCTTTTTGCAGGGCAACCAGCATGTTCATGTTGGCTGGCACCACGCGGCGGATCGCCTGCGGCAAAACCACATAGCGCATGATGTCGGTATGCGACAGTCCAAGCGACTTGGCTGCCGCCCGCTGGCTTTCATGAACGCTTTCTATGCCGGCACGGAAGATCTCGGCGACATAGGCGGAGTAGGTCAGGATCAGGGCAAGCGAGCCCCAGATGTATGGGCTGTTCCATGGGCGTTGCAGACCAAGGCCGGGCACGCCGAAGCCGATCAGGAACACGATCAGGATCACTGGGACGCCGCGAAAAATATCGGTGTAAAGCACACCGAACACGCGCAAGGGAAACAGGGCGGGTGCGCGTGCGTCGCGGCACAGCGCGATAAGCAGCCCGAGTATGGCGATGATGGGGGTGCACCACAGAAAAATGGCAACGTCCCACCGAAAAGCAGACAGAAGTGATGGAAAGGTCTTTGCGAGGATTTCCCAATCGAAGAAGCTGCTGCGCACCCGGTCCCAGCCCGGTGTCATCGGCAAAAGAATGACGATCAGGCCTACGACAACAATGGTGCTAAGCGTCGCGACCATCACCGATTTGCGCCGCGCCTTTTGTTCATAGATTTGGCGGGCCGTAAGGCCCGCGCTTGTCGTTTTCATGGAATGTGTCGTTATTTAATCAGCGGAACGCCGGTGGTTTCTTGCAGCCACTCGGCCTCGATCGCGGCGAGGGTTCCGTCATCCTTCATCGCAGACAGTGCTTCATCCACGCAGGCTTTCAGTGGGTTTCCTTCTTCCATCAGGATGCCGAACTGGTCGGGATTTTCGCTGCGGTCGGCGGGAAACTGACCCAGAAGCGCACCATCATCCAGAACCACAGCGCTGAGATAGAGCGCGGTCGGAAGATCGAACAAGGCCGCGTCGATCTGGTTGGCTTTCATCGCCTCGACCACGTTCACGTTATCATCGTACAAAAGCGGCGTATCAGCGGGCGCGATTGACGAATTGACGGTTTCAAGCGCCGTGGTGCCTGCCATGACGCCCCATTTCAGGTTTTTCAGTGATTCAAGCTCGGCGGTTGCGCCACCATCGACTGTCGGTTGGCGCACCAATACGGCCATGGCGGCAGAATAGTAAGGCTCGGAGAAATCGACAACTTTCTCGCGGTCCTCGGTGATCGAGAATTGTTGCAGGTTCACGTCGAACTCTTTTGCGCCCGGCTGAATCGACTGGTCAAAGGTTGCGCGTGTCCAGACGACGGCGTCCTTTTCAAAGCCCATGCGCTTGGCCACCTCATAGGCGACGGCGGCTTCAAAACCGGCCCCGCTTGCCGGGTCGTCATCCATCACCCAAGGGTAATAGGCGGGGTTGCCCGTCGCGATGGTCAAAACATCGGGGGTCAGGGTTTTCCCATCGGCACAATGGTCGTCGGCAATGGCAGATGTTGCGCCCAGCAGGCTGAACATCAGGGCGGTTGTGAAAATCGGTTTCATCGGAATCTCCATTTGGATGGCGCCCAGTGACTTTAGGGCGGGCAGAACTTGGCTGTCCAGATGAAGTTGCGATTTGATGTCAGGAACGCAGTTGCCGCGCCGGGCCGGGGCGCGCGGCCAGTTCCCTGACCGCGCGTGCCATCATTCTTCGCGAAACGCCAGATCAAGATAGTCCGTGAAGGGTTTCAACAGGTAAGAGGCCGGGCTCTGTGCTCCGGTCTGGATGAACGCCTCGACCGGCATGCCGGGTATAATCTCGTTTTCACCCAAGAGATCGTAGGCGGCTGGATCAATCTCGACCTCACCCGCGAAGTATCTCTGACCGGTTTGTTCGTCCGTTATGGCATCGGCCGAGATCAGGCTGATCTGCCCAGACAGTTCTGGCGTCGTGCGGGCATTGAATGCCGGAAACTTCAGAACGGCTTCTTGCCCAACGGTGACCCGGTCAATCTCCAACGGGGCCAGCTGCACAGATACGATCAGCGGGCTATTGTCAGGCACGATCGCGGCCACTTCGCCCCCGGCTGGTACGACCGAACCGACGGTGTAAACGGTCATGCCATAGACCACCCCATCCACAGGCGCCTTCAGGTTCAGCCGGGACAGGCGTGTTTCGACAGCACGCAGTTTTTCCTGCAGCTCTGCCTCGCGCGGTTGCAGGTTGCGAAGCTCTTCCTGCGCACTTTCCTGACGTTCCGACCGGGCTTTCAGACGCTCAATCTCGTAGCCCGCGATGGCATTGCGCGTGGCCGCGATTTGTGCCTCGGTCTCGCCGGTCAGGCCATTGATCTGGGCCATCTGTTTTTGCAGGTCCAGAACCTGTGACCGTTCGGTCAGGTTCCTGTCCAGCAGATCCTGAAAGGTCTTCAGGTTGTTGCGCATCAACTCGGCCTGCTCGCGATTGGCCGCGAGTTGCTTTTCAAGCCCGACAATTGACGCTTCGGATTGCGCGCGTCGTTCGCGCAACTGATCGTCGGTCTGGCCAAGCGTTTTGCGGCGGGTGTCGAACAGTTTTTGTTGTGTATCCAGAATGCCTTGCAGGTCGAGGTCACCCTTGGCACCGGACAGAAGTGCAGGGCGGAAGGTGATTTCCCCCGCTTCCACCGCTTCGGCGGACAGACGATCAATGTTGGCTTGTACTTCAAACAGGGCGTGGCTGATGATGTTTTGTTCAGACCGCAGTTCGGCATCGTCCAGCAGGATTATGGTTTCCCCTGCTTTGATCGTGTCGCCATTGCGCACAAGGATGTCTGCGACCACACCGCCATCCGGGTGTTGCACGACCTGTTTGCGTTGGTCGACCTCGACATAACCCGACGCCACAACCGCCGCGTTGATGGTTGAATACGCGCCCCAAGCCAGCAATCCGCCCAGCCCGATGATCAGCGCCCACATGCCCTGTGCTACATAGGTTTTTGCATTCCAATCACTGGGCATGTTCAAGCCTCCGGCTGTTTTGTGCCGGCACAACGGCCGGGCTTTTTCTGACAAATTTTTCCAGAATATCCTGGCGCGGACCAAAGGCGCGCATCTTGCCATTATCAATGAGAAGCACCCGCTCGCATTGCGCCAAAGCAGAAGGGCGGTGCGAGATAATCAGGACCGCCTGACCGGCCTCTTTCGCGTTCGAGATCGCCTTGTTCAGCGACCGGACCCCGCTGTCATCCAGGCTGGAGTTTGGCTCGTCGAGGATCAGAACGGCGGGATCGCCGAACAGTGCACGGGCCAGCCCTACACGTTGGCGCTGTCCCCCAGAAAGCCGACTTCCTCCGTCGGATATGACTGTGTCGTACCCATTGGGAAGGCCAAGGATCAATTCGTGCGCCCCCGCAGCGCGTGCGGCTTTGACGATATCTTCGGGGTCGGCGTCTGGATCAAACCGCGCCACGTTCTGCGCGACCGTGCCCGGAAACAACACCACGTCTTGTGGCAGATATCCCAACAGACGACCAAGCCGATCCGGCGCGTATTGATGAAGGTCGGCACCACCCAAGCGGATTTCGCCGGTGCGGGGCGGCCAGACCCCGGTCAATGCTTTGGCCAAGGTGGACTTTCCAGCCGCACTTGGTCCGATTACGGCGACGGCTTCGCCCGGCTGAATGTCAAAGCTGACCCCCATCAGCAATGGTTTGGTCGCACCAACAGGTGCCACGGTAAGTCCTTTAACCTGCATTCGACTTTCGGGTGCGGGCAGCGGCATCAGGGCAGGGCGGGGCGGTGTATCGGTCAAGACCGAGCGCAGCGAACGCCATCCTTGGGCAGCTGCCTGAAACACGCCCCATTGCGCGACCGACTGCTCGACCGGAGCCAGCGCCCGACCCAGAAGGATCGAGCCTGCAATCATCGCGCCCGGCGTCAGCTCGCCACGCAATACCAACCACGCGCCAAGCGCAAGGATGCCGGACTGTAACAACAGCCGGAACGCTTTGGTCGCGGCTGCAAGTCGCCCGCGTTTGTCTGCTGCAAATATCCGGCTGCTCAGGGCGTCGCGCCGCACCTGGGTCCAGCCGTCGGTCAGCGGTTCTTCCATGCCAAGGCCCTGCACCGTCTCGATGGATTTGCGCATGTAATCGGTGCGACCGTCGGCCTGTGCCGAAAGCTGGCTTGCCTCGGACAGCGCAGCACTTGTGACGCGTTGATTGGCGAAAGCCAGAATGAACAAAACCAATCCACCGGCCAAGGCAAACCAACCCATCATCGGGTGGAAGATGAACAAAAGTGCAAGAAATGCCGGTGCCCATGGCAGGTCGATCAAAGCAGTCAAAGCAGGAGAGGCAAGCAGCGACTGAATGCTGGTCAGATCACGCAACCCGGTTGCCGGGCGTGACCGCTGATCTGCGTTTTCGGCCTGTCGCAGTACGGCGTCAAAGACGCGTCGGTCCAATGCCGACTGAAACCCTGCGCCAACACGAGCCAGCACTCGTCCCCGCACGTGATCCAGAAACCCCATCAGCGTGTAAAGAAACACCACAAGGCCAAACAGGGCGACCAATGTGGCCGAGGATCGGCTGGACAGGACGCGGTCATAGACTTGCAGCATGAACAGCGGACCAGTCAGCATCAGCAGGTTGACTGCTGCACTGAAAATGACAACGCCGATAAGTTCGTATCGAAACCCCGCCAGGGTGTGGCTGAGTTCGCGGGATTGGTGTCTTGGATCGGTCATATCCGCTCCGTTTTGGTCAGACGTGGCAGCAGGCGTGCCGCGTTGGTCATGCGACACGCCGTGGATACGGTTGGAAACGATCTGAGGAGGGGTGCTGCAGCTTTACCTGCTCTGCACACCCCATTGGCCGTTTTGTCTCCGTGAGTGGTCGGGGTTAAAAAGGGCGAAAGTGAAGAAATGGGGAGTCCTCTCCACTGGGTCGAGCGTGTTGGGCGATCCGACGCCTGTTTTGTGGTGGAGATCGGCAATCTTGTGCCAGTCAGGTGGCTCGGATGGTCTCGCAGTCGCGATTCCGCTCAGCCCTTGCCGCCAAAATGGTGTGAAAGCGCCGACCATGCGATCGGTCAGCCCGTTCTCGGGAGGGCAGAATTGGTGAGTCGCCTTGCCGGTCGTCGTCTTTGTCGCCTTCAGCAATTCAGACAGCTAAGCCTCGGTCAAGTATCAGCACGGTGCAGGGTACTGGTCTTCGGGGGCGGGGTCGTCCTATTGTCGCAGCATGACAATCTCTGCGTAACGGCCACACAGAGGAACCAGAAACAAGGAAGGCACAGGCGCCCATGCGTTGGTTCAGACGACGAAGCAGAGGACTCTCAGACACGAGCGCGCCGCGGTTTGATGCGCCGTTCTTGCCTGTTGCCCCATTTTGCGTGGTCGGCGATATCCATGGCCGAATGGACCTTCTGGCCGGTGCTTTGGAAGGGATTGCAAACCATTGGCCCGAACAGCCTGTGGTGTTCGTCGGGGATTATATCGACCGAGGGCCAAACAGCGCAGAGGTGTTGCGTCACTTGTTTGGTTTGCAATCGTCCAACCCGGACAGGATCATATGCCTTCTGGGAAACCACGAAGACATGCTGCTGGGCTTTCTCGACGGCACGCTACAGGATCATCGCATCTGGTTTCAGAACGGAGGCGACGCGACCCTACGAAGTTTCGGGATCAGCCTTCCGACCAAAGCGCCTACAACGGACGAGGTTGGTGAAATCCGTGACAGCCTGCAACAGGCCATGGGGGCGGATCTGATGGCATGGCTGCGCGATCTGCCACTGGTCTGGCGTGCGGGTAATGTCTGGGTGACACATGCTGGCGCGGATCCTTTTGTTGATATGGAGCGACAAGACCGCACCGCCCTTTTGTGGGGGCATCCTGATTTCCGAAAACTGACGCGGACAGACGATCAGTGGGTTGTGCACGGCCACACGATCGTTCCCGAAGTTCTGTGCAACGACGGGCGCATCGCAATTGATACGGGTGCGTATCACACGGGGCGGTTGTCGGTCGTTCATGTTTCAGACGGTGGGATAAAGCTGCTGCCCTGATCACAGCGCCGGGTTGCGACGATTTTTCCGCTCTTTTCCCACGAATACGGGTTGATGCGCGCTGCATGTGTGACAACATCCGGTTGTGAGATAGAAGGGTTACATCGCCCAAACAGATTAGCGGTGACAACCATGAGCTTTGATGGCGGCGAAGTCAGCCGCACGCCGATCTACCGGATGCAGGATCTGACCAAGACCTACCGGACCGAGGCGGTCGAGGTGCACGCCTTGCGTGGCGTCAGTGCCGAACTTCCGGCGGGCGAGATCATCGTGCTGCTGGGGGCATCAGGGTCAGGCAAATCAACGCTTTTGAATATTCTGGGCGGCTTGGACACCGCGACGTCCGGCAAGGCCTGGTTTCGCGATCAGGATTTGACGACAAAGTCCGACCGCGAATTGACGCGCTATCGCCGCGAGCATGTGGGGTTTGTTTTCCAGTTCTACAATCTGGTCCCGTCGCTGACCGCGCGGGAAAACGTGGCGCTCGTGACCGAGATTTCGACCCATCCGATGTCGCCTGAAGAGGCGCTGGAGCGTGTCGGGCTTGGTCACCGCATGGATCATTTCCCGGCCGAGATGTCGGGGGGGGAACAGCAACGGGTTGCCATTGCCCGCGCCATTGCAAAACGGCCCGAGGTTCTGTTGTGCGACGAACCCACAGGGGCGCTGGACAGCAAGACCGGTGTTCAGGTGCTGGAAGCGCTGCACACTATCAACACCGAACTTGGCACATCCACGCTGGTGATCACTCACAACGCGGGCATTCAGGCGATGGCGCACCGGGTCGTGTTCTTCGCGGACGGCACCATCACCGAGATCCGCGAAAATGCCGACCGGATCGAACCGACCGAGATCGAGTGGTAGCCATGCGGGTTCTGGATCGAAAACTGTTTCGCGATCTCAGGCGGCTTTGGACGCAGAGCCTGGCCATCTCGGCGGTGCTGGCGGTCGGGGTCATGATCATGGTCATGTCCAACGGGGCCGAACGCAGCCTGCGTGAAACCCGCGATACCTTTTACGAACGCAATCGGTTCGGCGACCTGTTCGCCAGCGCCTCGCGCGCGCCGAACGCGCTGGCGGCCGATATCCTGTCGATTGATGGCGTGACCCGGGTCGATACACGCATTTCCGATTTCGCCATACTGGACATTGCGGATATGTCGGAACCCGCCGTGGGGCAGGTATTGTCACTGCCGGCATCGGGTCTGCCTGCGATGAACATCCCGACCATCACCAAGGGCCGTATGCCGGAACCCGGACGGCGCGACGAGGTGTTGGTGAACCAGAATTTCGCGGATGCGCACGGGTTTTCGCCGGGGGACCGGTTCGGTGTCACGCTGAACGGGCAGAAGCGGGACCTGACGATCACCGGCACCGCGCTCAGCCCAGAGTTCATTTACACGATCGGCCCGAACTCGATCATGCCTGACGACCGGCGCTTCGGCATCCTGTGGATGGCCGAGGATGTGCTCGGCGCGGCCTTCAACCTGACCGGGGCGTTCAACGCGGTGTCGGTTCAACTGGATCGCGATGCTGACCCAGACGCCGTGACCGATAGGCTGGACGAGGTGCTGAAACCCTATGGCGGCACCGGGGCCTATCCGCGCAAGGACCAAATCTCGAACGCCTTTCTGGATGGCGAGTTGACGCAACTGGGCGTCATGGCCGAAGTCGTGCCGCCGATCTTTCTTGTGATCTCGGCCTTTCTTGTGAACATGGTGCTGGGGCGGCTGATCGCGTTGGAACGTGAACAGATCGGGCTTCTGAAGGCGCTGGGCTATCAGCGGGCCGAGATCAGCTGGCACTACATCAAGCTGGCGCTGGTGATCGGTTGTGTCGGCGTGGCACTTGGCTGGGGGTTCGGTATGCTGGCCAGCCACGGCATGGCCCAGCTTTATGCCGAGTTCTTTCATTTTCCCTATCTGGTCTTTGTCCAGTATCCGTCGGTCTATGCCATCTCTGCCGGGGCGGGGCTTCTGGCCGCCGGGCTTGGGGCGGTCAGCGCGGTTCGGCGGGTGGTCGGGTTAAGCCCCGCAGTGGCCATGGCGCCGCCTGCGCCGACTCGGTTTCGCCGCGGATTGCTGGATCACCTGATTGTCTGGTTGAAACCGCGCCAGCCCTCGATGATGATCCTGCGCGCCATCGGTCGCTGGCCGGTCAGGGCCGCGCTGACAACGCTGGGGATCGCTACATCAGCCTCGGTCATGATTGCCGCGCTGTTCATGTTCGACGCGATGGACGAGCTTCTGGATGTGAGCTTCGTGCAAATCAACCGGCAGGATGCGATTGTGCAATTCGCCGCGCAACGGTCCGAAGACGTGCTGGAAGATGTGGCCAACCTGCCCGGCGTCACGGCCGCCGAGGGCGTGTGGGCCATGCCCGCACGGCTGACCAACGGGCATCTGACCCGGCGCATCGCAATCGAAGGACGTCGGCCCGAGAACAGCCTGTCCCGGGTCTTTGACACGGAAACAAACCTTCTGGTGCGTCCCGAGCACGGCATCGTTCTGGCCCGCCGTCTTGCCAATCATCTGAACGTCGGGGTCGGGGACGAATTGACGGTCGAGTTTCTTACGATCCCGGACAGCCAGCACAGGCTGACGGTCACGGGGCTGGTCGGGCAGTATTTCGGGCTGGGGGCCTATATGAACGCCGAAACCCTGGCGCGTCTTGTGGATCGGCCGGTGCAGGTCACACAAGCCAATCTGCTGATTGACGCCGCGCAGGAAGACAGGCTTTTCGAAACCATCAAGGCGGCACCGGCGGTGGCCGGGCTGACCCTGCTTGCGCAGGTTCGGCAATCGTTCAACGATACGATTGCCCAGAATGCGGGCATGACCACCACGATCAACTCGTTCCTCGCTGCGCTGATCGCAATCGGTGTGGTCTATAACTCGGCCCGTATCCAACTGTCCGAGCGGGCACGCGAATTGGCCAGCCTGCGCATCCTCGGGTTCACCCGGGGCGAGGTCAGTTATATCCTGCTGGGCGAGCTTTTCCTGCTGACCGCCGCTGCGATCCCCCTGGGTTTGGTGATCGGTCGGCTTCTGGCCGGGGCGATGGTGGCGAGTTTCGACAGCGATCTGTATTCCATCCCGCTGGTGGTGTCGCGCGGCACCTATATGTGGGCGGCGGGTGTGGTGGCCGTGGCATCGGTCGTGTCGGCGATGATCGTGCGGCGGCGGATCGACCGGATGGATCTGGTCGCCGTTATGAAGACAAGGGAGTAACCGGATGAGCTGGAACATGCGCAACACGATATTGGCCGGGGTGGCCGTGGTCGCGGTGGCGGGCTTTGCCTATATCGCGACCAAACCGGAACCCGTTCCGGTCGATATCGCGACCATCGCCCAGGGACCGATCGAGGTGACGGTCAATGTCGAAGGGCGCACGCGCGTGCGCGATGTGTATGACGTATCGGCTCCGGTGGCAGGGCAGTTGACGCGCAGTCCGGTGGCAATCGGGGACATGGTGACGGCGGGCGAAACCATCGTGGCCCGGATCGCCCCGGGTGATCCGGCGTTTCTGGACGTGCGCTCGCGGGCGCAGGCCGAAGCGGCAGTGGCGCAGGCCACGGCTGCGGTATCGGTGGCAGAAGCGCAGATTTCCATGGCCGAGGCAGACCTTGCCCACGCACAGACGATCCTGAACCGCCTGCACGATCTGCATTCGCGCGGCACCATCCCGCAAGCACAGCTTGAGGATGCCGAACTGGGGGTCGATGTGGCGGCGGCGAAACTGGACAGCGCACATGCGGCTTACGACATGCGGGTGGCTGAACTGGCCGCGCAGAAGGCCACGCTGATCGAACCGCGCGATCAGGACGCCGCCGGTCAGGGTGACGCCTGCTGCATCGACGTGAAAGCGCCGGTGTCGGGCAAAGTGCTGACCGTCGCGAATGAAAGCGCGCGTCCGGTTCTGCCCGGCGCCCCGATTCTGACGATTGGGGAAACCGATGACCTTGAGATCACCGCCGAGATTTTGTCCACCGATGCCGTGCGCCTGTCCCCCGGGGCGGGTGCCTATGTCGACAGGTGGGGCGGTGACGGTGCGCTGGAGGCGCGCGTTCGGGTGATCGAACCCGCAGGGTTCACCAAGGTATCCGCCCTTGGCATCGAAGAACAACGCGTGCGCGTGGTACTGGACCTGCTGACCCCGAAAGAAGACCGCGCCGCGCTGGGCCACGGGTTCCGCACCTTTCTGCGGATCGTCGAATGGCAGGGCGAGGGGGTGATCGTGCCCCTGTCGGCCCTGTTCCGCGATGGCACCGACTGGGCGGTCTTTGTTGTCGACGGGGACCATGTCGCCTTGCGCAAGGTCGAGCTGGGGCAGCGCAACAGTGACGAGGCGGTGGCCTTGTCCGGTCTTGCCGAAGGCGAACAGGTTGTCACCCATCCCGGCGACCGCGTGGCGGACGGGGTGCTGGTGGTGGATCGCAGCACGCTTTGAGCTTCGACACCCAAATTCCGTTTGACAGGACAGCCCCCTTTCACCAAAGATCGCGCCATCCGCAGCGATGGCGTCGCTGCCCTGCGCCCTGGCCCAGCCGCCAGCGCAAGGTCCGGAGATCAACTGCCCTGCACGCCGGGGAGTTTGGTTGGCCGGGCACACATGACTCGGCCTCGGAATACGGAGACCTGAGATATGTCACGCACCCAGTTTTTTATTTGTGAGAACGGTGAAAAAGCCCCGCTGCCCTTTTCGGATGCGGAGTATGAGCGCCGGTTGAAGACCCTGCGCGGGATCATGGCGGACCGCGGGGTCGAGGCGGTTCTGTTCACTTCGATGCACAACATCGCCTATTATTCGGGCTTTTTGTACTGCTCTTTCGGGCGGCCCTATGGCTGTGTGGTGACGGCGGATCGCTGCACGACCGTGTCAGCCAATATCGACGCAGGCCAGCCCTGGCGGCGCAGCTTCGGCGACAACGTCATCTATACGGACTGGGAGCGCAACAACTACTGGCGCGCGGTCAGGGACGTGATCGCGGGGGCCAAATCAATCGGGATCGAAGGGGATCATCTGACGCTGGCCCAACGGACGCTGGCCGAGGAGTTTTTGGGCGACGCCAGTTTCACCGATATTGCCCCGGATGCGATGCAGGCACGGATGGTGAAATCCAACGAGGAAATTGCCCTGATCCGCGAAGGCGCACGAATTGCCGACCATGGTGGCGCAGCCATTCGCGATGCCATCCGCGTTGGTGCGCGGGAAATCGACATCGCAATGGCTGGCCGGGACGCAATGGAGGAAGAAATCGCCCGCGCCCATCCCGACAGCGAAATCCGCGACAGTTGGGTCTGGTTCCAGTCCGGCATCAACACCGATGGCGCCCACAACCCGGTGACGACGCGCAAGCTGGAAGCCGGTGATATCCTGTCCTTGAACACCTTCCCGATGATCTCGGGCTATTACACCGCGCTGGAACGCACCCTGTTTATCGGTGACCCCGACAAGGAAAGCCTGCGCATCTGGGAAGCCAATGTCGCCGCGCACGAGCTGGGCATCTCGCTGATCAAACCCGGTGCGACCTGTTCCGGTATCACCGCCGAGATCAACCGCTTCTTCGAAAGCGAGGGGCTGCTGCAATACCGGTCCTTCGGGTATGGGCACAGTTTCGGGGTGCTGTCGCATTACTATGGCCGCGAAGCCGGGCTGGAATTGCGCGAAGATATCGACACCGTGTTGGAGCCGGGAATGGTCGTGTCCATGGAACCCATGCTGTTCCTGCCCGAAGGTACAGCGGGCGCTGGTGGCTATCGCGAGCACGATATTCTTGTTGTGGGCGAAACGGACGCCGAAAACATTACCGGCTTTCCTTATGGTCCCGAACACAACATCGTGTCCGTATGACGCGAAATTCACAAAAAGTGTCGGGATCGAGCAGCGAAACTGTCATAATTAGTTAGAGGCTATGGCTGTCGCGAGGGTGATCTTCGCGACGGCCTGCGGATTTCCTGTTGATATTCTCGTTAGGTTCGTGTTGGCTTATGCCCAACAAACGAAAAGAAAAACATAGACCAGGGGGGTCACTTGGCTGATGCAGCTTCCAACGACGGGTTCGTCGTTTTTGATCGTGTCCAGAAAAGCTATGATGGGGAAACGCTGGTTGTCAAAGACCTGAACCTCTCAGTGGCCAAGGGCGAATTCCTTACCATGCTTGGGCCGTCGGGGTCGGGCAAAACAACATGTCTGATGATGCTGGCCGGTTTCGAAACCGCAACGCACGGAGACATCCGGCTTGGTGGTCAGCCGATCAATAATATCCCACCTCACAAGCGCGGTATCGGAATGGTGTTCCAGAACTACGCGCTTTTCCCTCACATGACGATTGCCGAAAACCTGTCCTTCCCGCTGGAAGTGCGGAAGATTGGCAAATCCGACCGTGAAGCGAAGATCAAGCGCGCTTTGGATATGGTTGAGATGGGTGATTTCGGTGGACGTCGCCCGGCCCAGCTGTCCGGTGGGCAACAGCAGCGTGTTGCCTTGGCGCGGGCGCTGGTGTTCGAGCCCGAGCTTGTTCTGATGGATGAACCCTTGGGCGCGCTCGACAAGCAGCTGCGTGAAAAGATGCAGTTCGAGATTACGCATCTTGCACACGAGTTGGGGATCACCACAGTTTACGTGACCCACGACCAGACCGAGGCGCTGACCATGTCCGACAACGTGGCGGTGTTCGACGATGGCCGTATTCAACAGCTTGCGCCACCAGATCAACTTTACGAGCGGCCGGAAAACAGCTTTGTTGCGCAATTCATTGGTGAAAACAACACCTTGGAAGGCGTAGTGACCGAGATCAATGGTGACAAGTGCATCGTCAAGCTGGACGATGGCGAAATCATTGACGCCACACCCATCAACGTCAACAAGGTCGGTGATCGGACCATCGTGTCGATCCGTCCCGAGCGTGTCGAATATAACAAAGAGCGTTTGCAGGAGGGGGTCCATACCCTGAAGGCGGAAGTGCTCGAGTTCATTTACATGGGCGACATTTTCCGCACACGGCTGCGGGTGGCGGGGAATGATGAGTTTATCATCAAAACCCGGAACGCCCCGGATGTTGAGCGTCTGACCCCCGGTCAACAGATCGAGATCGGATGGTTGCCGTCCGACTGTCGCGCGCTGGACGCCTAATTCGAATTGCTTCGGGGCCGTATGACCCCGGGCATACTAGCCAGAGGTTTGCGATGTACCCGTTCATGCAAACCCGACCAATCGAACGGGGATAACTAGGGAGAATAAAGTATGAAACTTGTGAAGACTCTTCTGGCCAGCTCTGCACTGACCGTCACCGCAAGTGCGGTGTCGGCGCAGGACATGGCCAACGAGATGACCCTCGTTTCTTGGGGTGGCGCTTATCAAGCCAGCCAGGTGAAGGCATATGTTGAGCCTTATCTGGAAATGCACCCCGAGGTCAGCGTCACATGGGACGAAAGCTCGGCGGAAGCCGTGGCCAAGCTGCGTGCAATGAACGAAGCTGGCAATGTCACGTGGGATCTGGTTGATGCCGTTGCATCGGATTCGATGCGTCTGTGCGACGAAGGTCTGGCAGAAGAGCTGAACCATGACGAAGATCTGGCGGCTGCCCCGGACGGCACTTCGGCGTCCGAAGATTTTGGCGATCTGTTGGTATCGGATTGCTTCGTACCTCAGATTGTCTATTCGACCACGTTCGGCTATCGCACCGACATGGTGGGCGATACCCCACCGTCCTCGGTCTGTGATGTGTTTGATCTGGAGAAATATCCGGGCAAACGCGCGCTGCAAAAGCGCCCGATCGACAACATGGAATGGGCGCTGTACTGCGATGGCGTCGCCAAGGACGAAATCTATGACGTTCTGGGCACCGACGAAGGTGTTGCCCGTGGCCTTGCCAAGCTGGACACCATCAAGGATCAGGTTGTCTGGTGGACGGCTGGCGCAGAAACGCCCCAGCTTCTGGCAGATGGCGAAGTTGTGATGGGTTCGACCTTCAACGGTCGTCTGTTCTCGGCCATTGCCGAACAGAACCAGCCGATCGGTATGCTGTGGGATATGCAGTCCTTCGACCTTGACGGTTGGGTTGTTCCTGCTGGCCTTCCGGAAGATCGCAAAGCCCGTGTGATGGACTTCCTGAAGTTTGCGACCGACACGCAGCGTCTGGCGGATCAGGCCGCTTACATTTCGTATGGTCCGGCACGTAAGTCGTCGGCTCCGCTGGTTGGTAAACATGCAGAGCTTGGTATCGACATGGCACCACACATGCCGACCGATCCCGCGAACTCGGGCAACGTTCATGTTTATGACTATGAATGGTGGGCCGATAACCGTGACGATCTGAACGCCAAGTTCGAAGCTTGGCTGGCCAAGTAATTCTGGCTGACGGGAGGGGCCGCTCGGCCCCTCCCACCCAAATAAAGTTTAGGCACGATTTGTTTGTCACTTTGACTGAATCGAAACCGATAACGACAAAAAAGCTTACGCTGACAGGGATGACATGAGCGATATGACCGATACGAGCGGCCCCGTTCTGGCCGCAGATGGAACGCCGCTAAAGCGCAGCTTGGCAAAGGCACTCAGGCGACAGAAGCTTCGTGCGTTGATGCTGATCGCGCCGTTGTTGCTGTTCATCCTGGTCAGTTTCATTCTGCCGATTGGCGACATGCTGTATCGCTCGGTCGAAAACAAAATTGTGGTGAACACGCTACCGCGCTCGGTCGAAGCCCTGAGCGGCTGGGATGCCGACAGCGGCGAGCTGCCTGACGAAGCGGTGTTCGCCGCAATGGCGGCAGACTTGCAAGAAGCCTATGAAGCCCGAGCGCATACCAGAGTCGGCTCGCGGCTGAACTATGAATATCCGGGCATCTCGTCGGTGTTTCGTAAGTCGGGGCGAAGCGCCGGTCGGTTCGACCTGGAAAGCGGCGGCCCCTGGAAAGAGGTATTGATCGACCTGGACGACGGCTGGGCCGACCCGGGTGTCTGGCGCACGATTCAAACCTATTCGCCGCCGGTCACGTCGGGTTATTTCCTGAACGCTGTCGATATGCGTGTGGGGTCGGACGGGGCGGAAATGCGCCCTGAAGCCGAGCGGATTTACATGAACCTGCTCGTCCGCACCCTGTGGATGTCGCTGCTGATCACCTTCTCGTGCATCGTTCTGGCGTATCCCGTGGCGTGGCTTCTGGCGAACCTGCCAACCCGTCAGGCCAACCTTTTGATGATCCTGGTGTTGTTGCCGTTCTGGACATCGCTTCTGGTGCGAACCTCGGCGTGGAAAATCCTGCTGCAACAACAGGGCGTGATCAACGATATCCTTGTGTGGATCGGGCTGGTCGATGACAATGCGCGGCTTATTATCATCAACAATCAGTTCGGTACGATTGTCGCGATGACCCATATCCTGCTGCCATTCATGATCCTGCCGATGTATTCAGTGATGCAGACCATTCCGCCCAGCTATCTTCGCGCCGCGAAAAGCCTTGGCGCTACGGACTGGACAGCGTTCTGGAGGGTCTATTTCCCGCAGACCATTCCGGGTATCGGAGCTGGCTCGATCCTCGTGTTCATTCTGGCCATTGGCTACTACATCACGCCGGCACTGGTTGGCGGTACCAAGGGGACGTTCATCTCGAACCAGATCGCGTTCCACATCTCGACATCACTCAACTGGGGTCTTGCCTCGGCGCTGGGTGCCATTCTTCTGGCGGTCGTTCTGGTCCTGTACTGGGCCTATGACAAGATCGTCGGCATCGACAACGTGAAGCTGGGGTAACGGACATGGCCAAACTTCCTCCTTATACGACGACCGGCCAGCGCATTTGGCATTATACGTTCCTGGTGATCTGCGGGTTGATCTTTTTCTTCCTGATCGCGCCGATTGCCGTGGTGATCCCGCTAAGCTTCAACTCGCAAAACTTCTTCACCTTCACCAAGGAGATGCTGAGTTTGGACCCCGATGGGTATTCACTGAAACACTATCGTGACTTCTTTTCGAACCCCGATTGGCAGAATGCCATGTGGAACTCGATCAAGATCGCGCCGGTTGCGACGGTGCTTTCGGTGTCGCTGGGCACTCTGGCCGCGATCGGGCTCAGCCAGCCGCATGTGCCCGCACGCCGGGCGATCATGGCGATCCTGATTTCGCCGATGATCGTGCCGCTGATCATTTCGGCGGCGGGTATGTATTTCTTCTATTCGAAGATCAACCTTGCCGGCACCTATTGGGGTGTTGTGCTGGCCCATGCGGCGCTGGGCATTCCTTTTGTGATCATCACGGTGACGGCGACGCTGGTTGGGTTCGACCGGTCCTTGACGCGGGCGGCCGCGAATATGGGGGCGGACCCGGTGACAACCTTCTTCCGCGTTCAGATGCCGCTGATCTTGCCGGGTGTCATCTCGGGGGCGCTCTTTGCCTTCATCACCTCATTTGACGAGGTTGTGGTGGTGATCTTCGTCGGGTCAGCCAAACAACAGACGCTGCCATGGCAGATGTTCACCGGCCTGCGCGAACAGATCAGCCCCACCATTCTGGCGGTTGCGACGATCCTTGTGGCCGTGTCGATCGTGTTGCTGACAATTGTCGAACTTCTCCGCCGCCGCTCGGAACGGTTGCGTGGGATGAGCCCCGGCTGATTGTCGCGCACCATCGAACCAAACAGCGGCACCCTTTCGGGTGCCGTTTTCATTTCGGAAATCCAACCGCACTTAGATCAGAGAATTGTTAACCAAATTCAGGCATCCCTGTCGCGAATGTGCCGATGTGGGTCTGGCCGGGGAAGCACCCCCCTTGCAGCCCCTTTCCAGCGGCACTAACATCATGCGTCAGGGGCCGACCCAACGGCGCTGGCGTGAACATGAAAGCAGGCTGAAATGCACGATTCTCTCGAAATTTATAACAACACCCTTGTGCCCATGGTTGTGGAGCAGACATCGCGGGGCGAACGGGCCTATGACATCTTTTCGCGCCTTTTGAAGGAGCGGATCGTGTTCGTGAACGGACCGGTTCACGACGGCATGTCCAGCCTGATCGTAGCACAGTTGCTGCACCTCGAGGCCGAGAACCCGAAGAAAGAGATCTCGATGTATATCAACTCGCCCGGCGGCGTGGTGACGTCGGGCCTGTCGATCTATGACACGATGCAATATATCAAACCGGCCGTGTCGACACTTGTTATTGGGCAAGCTGCCTCTATGGGGTCGTTGTTGTCAGTGGCCGGCGAAAAGGGCATGCGCTTTTCGCTGCCGCATTCGCGCATCATGGTCCATCAGCCGTCTGGTGGTTACCAAGGGCAGGCCACGGATATCATGATCCACGCAGCCGAGACCCAGAAGGTCAAGGACACGCTGAACCAGATCTATGTGAAGCACACCGGAAACGCGTTGAAAGACGTTGAAAAAGCGCTGGAACGCGACAACTTCATGTCACCGCAAGAGGCCAAGGATTGGGGCCATATTGACGAGATCGTCGAGAATCGCGGCAAGGGAGATGACGAAGAATAATGATGCGGCCCGGTTCTAAATCGGGCATTGCCACACCGGGTCAGGCACAGGGAAAAACCGGATTGTGCCTGCCCGGACACTGCCCTAGACTTGCGGTAACGGTAGCAACGGCCGCTCGATTGGGCGCAAACCGGGTTCCGGCGCGGACCCTATAGGACGAAATGATGGCGAATAATTCTTCCGGCGACAGCAAGAACACACTCTATTGTTCGTTCTGCGGCAAAAGCCAACATGAAGTGCGAAAGCTGATTGCGGGGCCGACCGTATTCATCTGCGACGAATGTGTCGAGCTGTGCATGGACATCATTCGCGAAGAAACCAAGACGACCGGTCTGAAAGCCGCCGATGGTGTGCCGACACCGATCGAGATTTGTCAGGTTCTGGATGACTACGTGATCGGGCAAGCCCACGCCAAGCGTGTGTTGTCCGTTGCGGTCCACAACCACTACAAACGCCTGAACCACGCCGCGGCGGCAGGCGATGAGATTGAACTGGCCAAATCCAATATCATGCTGATCGGTCCGACCGGATGCGGCAAGACGCTGCTGGCGCAAACGCTGGCGCGCATTCTGGATGTGCCGTTCACCATGGCGGACGCGACCACGCTGACCGAGGCGGGATATGTTGGCGAGGATGTCGAGAATATCATCCTGAAGCTGCTTCAGGCATCGGAATACAATGTCGAACGCGCGCAACGCGGCATCGTCTATATAGACGAGGTCGATAAGATCACCCGCAAGTCGGACAATCCTTCGATCACCCGCGACGTGTCGGGCGAGGGCGTGCAGCAAGCCCTGTTGAAGATCATGGAAGGCACGGTTGCCTCGGTCCCGCCACAAGGCGGGCGCAAGCATCCGCAGCAGGAATTCCTGCAGGTCGACACGACCAACATCCTGTTCATCTGTGGCGGGGCGTTTGCCGGTCTGGACAAGATCATCGCGCAGCGCGGCAAGGGCTCGGCCATGGGCTTCGGCGCCGATGTGCGTGAAAACGATGACCGGGGCGTGGGCGAGTTGTTTCAGGAGTTGGAGCCGGAAGACCTGCTGAAATTTGGCCTGATCCCGGAATTTGTCGGCCGTTTGCCAGTAATCGCGACACTGGAAGATCTGGATGCCGAAGCTCTGGTCACCATTCTGACCAAACCGAAGAACGCTTTGGTTAAGCAGTATCAGCGCCTGTTCGAACTGGAAGACGCGCAACTGACCTTTACAGACGATGCGCTGAAGGCCATCGCCAAGCGTGCCATTGAACGCAAGACTGGCGCGCGCGGCCTACGCTCGATCATGGAAGACATCCTGCTGGATACGATGTTCGACCTGCCGGGGCTTGAGAATGTCGATGAGGTTGTGGTGAACGAAGAGGCCGTGACCTCGGACGCCAAGCCGTTGATCATCTATGGCGAGGCTGCGAAGGAAGAAGTTAGCGCAAGCTGATCAATCCCGACACAATAGCCAAAAGGCCGAAAATCGAGCCACCGCCCGCGCGGTGGCTTTTTCGTTGGACAGCAGAACTGCGCCAACCTGCCGCATTTCGCCCAAAGCCCGACGGAACCGCCGCAAAACACTGGACCTTCCGGCCCGCTTGCGCCATATGAAGTGAGAACAAAACCGGAGACTGACATGCGTTTCATCTTGTCCCTGCTGACCTGGTATCACCGCGAAACCATTGGCACGCGTCTGTTCACTTGGCGCAAAGGCGTGAAAGTGGGAGAGGATGAGCAAGGCAATGTCTTTTATCGCAACCGCGATGACAGTCGCCGTTGGGTCATCTTTAACGGTGAGCCCGAGGCAAGCCGCGTCAGCCCCGATTGGCATGGTTGGCTTCATCACACGTTTGACAACAGCCCGGCGGATGCACCGCTGGCCCACAAACCGTGGGAGAAGCCGCATCAGGACAACCTGACCGGCACTCCTCTGGCCTATGCGCCTGCAGGGTCGTTGCGCCAGAGCAAACCGGCTGACCGCCGCGATTACGAAGCCTGGCAGCCTGAGTAAGCTTTCAGCGCCGTCAGACAGACCCGAGTTCCCTGATCGAAAAGGGTTGCTATGAGCGATAGCCACACAACAGAAGTCGTTACCGGCAGCGTGGTTCTGGCCGCGGCGGTCGGGTTTTTCCTTTATGCCGGCCAAATCGTCGGGCTGTCCGGATCGGGTGGCAGCACCAGCTACTCGGCCTCTTTCCGTACCGCCGATGGTATTTCTGTCGGGACGGATGTCCGGCTGGGCGGCGTGAAGGTCGGTACCGTCACCGGCATTGAGCTGAACCCGGAAACCTATCGTGCGGACACCGCGTTTACCGTGCAGTCCGATGTGGCGTTGCCCGATGACACGGCGATCATCATTTCGTCCGAGGGGTTGCTTGGTGGTTCTTATGTCGAGTTGTTGCCCGGTGGTTCGCCGTTCAACCTGGAACCGGGGGCCGAGATCGAGGATACCCAAGGGTCCGTCAGCCTTGTCCAACTTCTGCTCAAATACGTCGCCGGAAGCGAGGATACAAAGTGATCTTGCGCGCTGCCATGACGGCCGTTTTGCTGATCGCCAGTGCGGTTTGTGCCAGCGCGCAGACCGGCAAGGCGACCGGCGCGTTGCTGCGTGGTCTGGACAAGGTCTCTGGCACGCCCATCGACTTTTCGATGAAGGTTGGCGACACGGTCGAACTGGGCAAGCTGCGGGTCACGCTGGGCGAATGCCGCTATCCCACGGACAACCCATCAGGTGACGCTTATGCGTGGCTTGTGATCCGGGATGGGAACGACGATCAGACCACCTTTGAAGGTTGGATGATCGCCTCTTCCCCTGCGCTGAACGCGCTGGATCATCAACGCTATGACGTCTGGGTTTTGCGCTGCACGACAGACTGAGCGTCGGGCAGGGGCTTGGACGTGATGTCCGCAGTGCCATGCGAAAGGGCGGCCTCTAACCTATCGTGATAGGTTTTGCGGGGGATTTCGATCGCACCCAAGCTGGCCAGATGCGGTGTCAGGAACTGGGTGTCGAACAGGGTGAAACCTGTATTTGCAAGGTGAAGGGTAAGATAGGCCAGAGCAATTTTTGACGCGTCACGATGACGCGAGAACATGCTTTCACCAAAAAACGCCCGTCCAAGTGTTACGCCGTAGACACCACCAACAAGCGCGTCGCCGTCCCACAGCTCCAGTGAATGGGCGTGGCCCATATGATGCAGTTGAGCGTACAAATCGAAGATGGTTGTGTTGATCCACGTCTCATCCCGTTTGGCGCAGGCCGCGACGGTGCCCGAAAAATCCCTGTTCAGCGCGACCTGAAACGGAGCGCGCCGAATGGTGCGCGCCAGGCTGCGCGAGATACGAAACCCATCCATGGGGAAAACCCCGCGCGCTTCTGGGTCCACCCAGAAGACGCGCGGATCGTCGCGGCCTTCGGCCATGGGAAATACACCCATCGCGTAAGCACGCAGCAGAAGTTCGGCGCTAAGGGGCGGCGGATCTTGGGGCGGGGCCAACGGCCCCTAACCCAGATTTTCTTCCAGCCAGCGTTCCAGCCAGTGGATGTTGTAATTGCCGGTGTGAATGTCCTCTTCCGCCAACAGTTGGTGGAACAGGGGCACCGTGGTATCGACCCCGTCGACGATCAATTCACCCAAGGCGCGTTGAAGCCGGGCAAGCGCCTCGGGACGGTCGCGGCCGTGCACGATCAGCTTGCCGATGAGGCTGTCATAGTAGGGCGGAATGGAATAGCCATCATAGAGGGCGCTGTCCATCCGCACCCCCAACCCACCCGGTGCATGATACTGCGTGATCTTGCCGGGGCAGGGGGCGAAATTGGGAAGGCGTTCGGCGTTGATGCGAATTTCGATCGCATGGCCGTTCACTTCAAGGTCATCCTGTCCGAAGGACAGCGGCATACCCTCGGCCACACGAATTTGTTCGCGGACGAGGTCGACACCGAAAATGGCTTCGGTCACCGGGTGTTCCACCTGCAAGCGGGTGTTCATTTCGATGAAATAGAACTCGCCATCTTCGTACAGAAACTCGATTGTCCCCGCGCCGCGATAGCCCATTTCGGCGATTGCCTTGGCGCAGATGCCACCAATATGGGCGCGTTCTTCGGGGCTGATACTTGGGCCGGGGGCTTCTTCAAAAACCTTCTGGTGTCGCCGTTGCAGCGAGCAATCCCGCTCTGCCAGATGCACTCCCGCGCCTTGCCCATCGCCGAATACCTGCACCTCGATATGGCGCGGTTTCTGAAGGTATTTTTCGATATACACTTCGGAATTGCCGAAGGCGGCTTTCGCCTCGGATCGCGCGGTCGAAAACGCGGTGTCAATCTCGGCCTCGGAGTTGGCGACCTTCATGCCGCGCCCGCCGCCGCCCGCGGTCGCCTTGACGATCACAGGATAACCCATCTCGGCCGCCAGTTTGCGGGCTGTCGCAATGTCGGGCACGCCGCCATCTGAGCCCGGTACAACTGGAATGCCCAGATTGATCGCGGTTTCCTTTGCGGTGATCTTGTCACCCATCATACGGATATGTTCCGCGGACGGGCCAATAAACGTGATCTCGTGATCTTCCAGCACCTGAACGAATTGTTCGTTTTCGGACAGGAAGCCATAGCCCGGATGAACCGCTTGTGCGCCGGTGATTTCGCAGGCTGCAATTATGGCGGGGATCGACAGGTAGCTGTCTGTGCTGGACGGTGGGCCGATGCAGACACTTTCATCCGCCATGCGGACATGCATTGCGTCCACGTCGGCGGTCGAATGCACCGCCACTGTCTTTATTCCCATCTCGCGTGCGCCGCGGATGACGCGCAACGCGATCTCTCCACGGTTGGCGATAAGGATTTTGTCGAAGTGGGCCATGTGATGTCCCTTATTCGATGATCATCAGGGGTGCACCAAATTCAACGGGGGCACCATCTTCGACCAGAATGCGTTTGACCGTGCCAGCACGTGGCGCCGGGATCTGGTTCATGGTTTTCATCGCTTCAACGATAAGAAGCGTCTGACCTTCTTCCACCTTGTCGCCGATGCTGACAAAGGCTGGCGTGCCCGGTTCAGCCTGAAGATAGACCGTGCCGACCATTGGTGATGGAACCGCGCCCGGATGACCTGCCGGGTCGTCTGACGCACGGGCAGAGCCGCCAGCGTCGGGAGCTGTCGCCGCAGGGGATGGTGCCGGTGCCGGAGCTGCCGCCACGGTCGGCGCCGCTGCGGTCATCTGTACAACCTCTTTCGCGCGGCTGACGCGGACGTTCAGGCTGTCATTTTCGCCATAGTCGCGCATGACCTCAACCTCGGACAGGTCATTTTCTTGTAGGATTTTCGCCAGTGCCTCGATGAAGGATACGTCATTTTCATGATGTTTTTTCGTCATGGGTCCTCACCCTTGTTTCTTTTGCCCAGTGTTTGCGCGGGCAATGCATGATTGCAACGCTTATAGGACGCTAGGTAAGGGGAGAAAAGCGATTAAAATGTACTGTGGAAAACCTGAGCTGTCGTTTCCTGCGAAACGCAAGCAGCGCGAACATGCTGCCCGAGGTGCGAAACGTAGCATTGAGCCGTCCACTCAATCCCGAGTGGGCGCCGGCGGCTCACGGTCCGGAGTTGGGTCCGAGGCATGTTCTCCCCGGAAATCCATGCTGTCTTGATCAGATTGCTGAGCTCTTGCACGTTCGGTTTCTATCCGGGCCAGTTTTTGCTGGAGCATCTGGTCTAACTCCAGAACATTAACCTGAAAGCTGGGTGGCGGCCCGGCCAAAGTGTCGGGTTCGACCTCAACCTCTGTCGAGGCAGGAGCCGTCTTGTCCTGTGCTTGGAAAGCCGTGCTGTTGTGCGCCGCGTTGTGCATGTCGGCGCGCGCCTTCCCGGCATCCGGTGCGGCTTCTATCTTCGAGGTGTCAGGAGGTTTGCGTATGTGTGAATTGGCCAGCAGACTGGCCTGAGGCCCCATTGGGGCAGGTATCGTGAATTCCATCGCCTCACTCCGTCTGCAGTTGGTCCCCACCGGCAACGAAAGTAATTAAGTATTCTTTCGAAAGTGTTAACGGGAACGCTCTGAAATGGGGAGTGGTTAACGCTAGAGCGGCATACCCGAAAACTTCGCGACCAGCTCCGGCAGTTTGCGCGCCCCGAACTTTTGCAACAACCGCGCGCGATGGGCTTCGACCGTTCGATAGCTGAGGTTCAGCATCAGGCCGATTTCCTTTGACGTGCGACCCTGACAGGTCAGGATCGCGACATCCCGTTCCCGCGGCGTCAGTGCCACCACCGGCCGTTCAGCGGACAGGTCTGCAAAGCTCCAGACGCCTTGTTTGAATGGGTTTTCCGGCGTCAGGCTGGTTCCCCGCACGCGGCACCAGAACAAATCGCCATCCAGTCGCCGCATGATGCGTTCGTCTTCGTAGCGACCCGTTTTCCGAAGGCGGTCGCCGCCAACCCGCTCGACCTTTTCGTAATCCTTCAGGGACGGGTACAACCGTTCCAGAGGCATGTCTTCAAATGCGCCCACGACATCGCCGAACATCTCGGCGAAGCGTAGATTGCATTGCCGCACGATCCGGTTTTCAGTCAGCGCAAGCCCGGTCGGCGCGTGCATGAAGGCAAGGTCCATTTGCGTCATTATGGCATCCTGCCAAAGGTTGCGCGGCAATTCAATTGAATGCGATGTCGCGACGAACCCGAGTTGGGGGTGTTTGCTTCTTATGGGCGACCTGGATTTGTGTTGTGGCTGTGATGCCCACCAAATCGAACATTTCGGCGGCGAAACCACCAGCACGACGCCGTCTGAACAGCACAAAGTCGCGATTGATCGACATTCTTCGGCTCACGCCGCTTGACCGATCACACAAAAAAGGCGCGTCCTAAGACGCGCCCCTTAATAAGCTGTGATGCGCCGATCAAACCGGGCAGGGACGAGTGCGATAAGTGCCGTCGCCGTTCGAATATGCGCACTGGTTGGTGTGGTAGTTACGGGCAACCAAAAGCCCAGCCGCTGCACCTGCCAAAGTGGTCAGCACGGTCCAGTTCTTGTTCGCGCCGATCGCATTTGCTGTGATCAACCCGGCCCCAATACCGGCCACACCGCCAACGATGGTTTTTTCCTGATCGGTCAGCGGGCGATTACAGGCGGGTAAAGCCAGCGTTGCAACGCAGGCGAGGGTCAGAATGGTTTTCTTCATAGTATCCTCCTGGATGAATCATAAGTTCACCTTAGTTTGTAAGGATTTGTAGCGGCAAGGGAATGTTGTGCGCCGCGTCGGGGCAGTAAGCGGCGGGAACCCGCCAAGCGTGCTGGATTGCCTTGTAAGAGGTGTGGAAGATCGACGGATTCTTGCGTCACGAATGCCTTCGCGGTCTGAAACATTAGATGATTTGCTTGACATCTAGGTGGTCGCGACAAGCGCTGCTGTTGCTTTACACTTTCTGGTCAAACGGGAGTTTACCAAAGATAATTGTTCATTAAATATTTTATATCTATCAGAAATATTGTAAAAAGATCGGAAACAAGTCAGCGTTTTTGTAAAATCTTGGCAGTGACCCTGCTCAGGACGCCATGGGAGAACGGCCATAACTCAGTCCCGCCTTACAGGAAGTCGCATTCGTGAGCGCAGATTGTTTCTTGGTCAGAAACAATCTGCTCTGGCCACAGCGGTTGGTATATCGGCAGCCTATCTGAATTTGATAGAACACAACCGCCGTCGGGCCGGTAGCAAGCTGTTGCAAGACCTTGCGCAGGAACTCAAAACGGATCCAAGATCCCTGACCGAAGGGGCCGAAGCCGCACTGCTGGGGGCGCTGCGAGAGGCCGGGCAAAGAATGCCCGAAATCGCGCCGGAACTGCATCGGTCCGAGGATTTGGCGGGACGGTTCCCGGGATGGTCGGCGCTGGTCGCCGCCCAGCATCAGCGCATTCGGGATCTTGAACAACTGGTCGAAGCTCTGTCCGACCGTCTGACCCACGACCCGGAGCTTGCCGCATCCTTGCACGAGGTTATTTCCGCCGTCACGGCGATCCGGTCGACCGTCGGTATTCTGACCGGAGGCGGCGAGATTGACCCGGAATGGCAGTTGCGTTTCATGGGCAATATGCGTGACGAGGGGCGGCGCTTGTCCAGCGCTGCGCAAGGGCTGGTTGAGTATCTTGAACCGGGGGCTGATCGCGATATGGCCCCGGTCGTTCCGGGTGAGGAACTGGCAGCGTTTCTTGATCAGCGCGACCACCATATCGCCGAACTCGAAGGATTGGACGACGCAACGCCGGAACAGGTCGCGGCCCGTATTGATGCCCTGACCGCGCAAGTGGGCGGTCTGGAAACGTCAGCGGCAAAAGATGTCGTGCGCCACCATTTTCAGCAATATCTAGACGATGCTGTCGCGATGCCGCTCGCTGCGTTCCAGGCGGCGCGTGCCGAAACCCTTGGCGATCCAAGCCGACTGGCGGACCTGTTCGACCAACCCTTACCCGCAGTCATGCGTCGTTTGGCGTTTGTTCCGGCGTGGGATGACCATCAGGACGTAGGGCTTGTGTCATGTGATGGATCCGGCACGTTGTCGATACGCAAATCCTTGCCCGGTTTCTCTCTGCCCCGGTTTGGGGCTGCCTGCTCGTATTGGCCTTTATATCAGTCGCTTAGCCGCCCGGGGCACCCGTTGCGCACTGTGGTTGAAATGCCCGGGCCGACCCCTCGCAGGTTCCTGTGCCAGTCTGTCTGCCTGCCACGCGATGCGCTGCGGTTCGACCTCCCCCCGGTCCATGAAGCGTTTATGCTGATTGAACCACTGGACGATACGCGGACGGGCGGTTCGGATGGTCCGGTATTGCCTGTGGGGTCATCGTGCCGCGTCTGCCCACGAGAGGGATGTGCAGCCCGGCGCGAGGCGTCGCTTTTGTCAGCAGATGCCCGTTGATGCCAGGTTGGGCCAGAGCCTCGCGTTCAGCTTGGGCCGATGCCCCGCTGCCATCCGGTTTGGTTTGTTTTGACATGGGTCTGTGCATTGTCGATATTCATCGGCAAGGGTGCGGCGAAAGCCAACCCAAGCGGAGGGATAGATGACAAAGCAAGTGCTCGTCATTGAGGACGAACCGAATATCGTCGCGGCGATCAGTTTCATCCTCAGTCGGGATGGCTGGACGGTAGGCACTCATACCAATGGAGAAACGGCGGTGCAGGCGGTGTTGGACGCAAAACCCGACGCGTTGATCCTTGATGTAATGCTGCCGGGTCGGTCTGGCTATGACATATTGCAGGATCTGCGTGCCCATGACGTGACGCGCAGGCTGCCTGTCCTGATGCTGACCGCACGCGGTCAGCGCACGGATCGTGAACAGGCGGAGCGTCTTGGCGTGAACCGGTTCATGACCAAGCCTTTCTCGAATGCCGAGGTTGTCGAAACCCTGAACGAGCTTTTGCCGGGGTAACGACGCGATGCCGTGCCGCAAGACACTCATGTTAGGCAAGCGGGCAAACCCTGTATGAGGTTTCGGCGCGAACCTCTGTTTCTGGCGCGCCAAAGTTATCGGCGGCGACGGTTGGAAGATGCCGCGCGGCTGTTGCCAATGCTAGGCGTGTTCCTGTTTCTTCTGCCGTTGTTGGCCACCGATATCGGCACGGCGGCGCAGGGATTATACCTTTTCACCGCATGGTTTGGCCTGATCGTTGCAACAGCGGTCATCGCGCGGGGGCTGACCCGTAGGCCCGATATCTCGTACGACCCGGACAGCAATCATTCACCAACCCTGTCGGACGCGCCATCGACCTCCGCGAAACGGCGTGAGGGACGGGATTAATGCTCAGCTTCAATACGCTGGTCGCGGTCTGTCTGCTGTATGTGATGGGTTTGTTTCTGGTGGCATTCGCGGCTGATCGCAGTGCCGCGCGCGACAAACGCCGGCTTCTCAGTTCTCCGCTGATCTACACATTGTCGTTGTCGGTTTATTGCACGGCGTGGACTTTCTACGGTGCTGTTGGCTATGCCGCACGGTCCGGGCTTGAGTTTGTGACCATCTATCTTGGACCGACCCTTGTGATGATCGGCTGGTGGTGGTTTTTGCGCAAACTGGTGCGGGTTGGCCGCGCGCAGCGTGTGACGTCGATTGCAGATTTGCTGTCGTCTCGTTACGGCAAGTCGAACCTGCTCGGGGTCATTGTAACGCTAAGCGCCGTCATTGGAACGACGCCCTACATCGCATTGCAGTTGCAGTCGGTCACATTGGCGTTCTCGGTCTTTGCGCGGGATCGCTCGGCGGGCTGGAATGTTCCCGATCTGGATGCCACGGCCCTTTGGGTTGCGGGTGGGCTGGCGCTGTTTACCATTCTGTTCGGCACACGGAACCTTGATGTCAACGAACGTCACCACGGTGTGGTCACCGCCATCGCGGTCGAGGCTGTGGTCAAACTGGTGGCCTTGCTGGCCGTCGGGGTCTTCGTGGTTTGGGGTATTGGTGGCGGGCCGGCCAACATCGCGCAGACCGTGGATGAGGCGATGCGGGCCACCCCCAAAGATGCGTGGACCATCACGGGGGGGCGCTGGGTCGGGTTGACCTTCTTGTCTGCCGCCGCGTTTCTGACCCTTCCGCGTATGTTCCACGTGCTGGTGGTGGAAAACCCGGGCGAGCGCCAGCTTGCCGTCGCCTCGTGGGCTTTTCCCGCCTATCTGTTTCTGATGAGCCTGTTTGTCCTGCCCATCGCCGTGGTCGGGCTTGGCACTTTGCCTGCCGGTGAAAACCCCGACCTGTTCGTTCTGACCATACCGCTGCATTTTGATCAGGATGGTCTGGCGATGCTGTCCTTTCTTGGGGGGTTCAGTTCAGCGACGTCGATGGTGATTGTGGCGTCGATTGCCCTGGCCACGATGGTCTCAAACCATGTTATCATGCCGATCTGGCTCTCCATCCGCCCGAAAGAGGCCACGGTGTCGGGCGATGTGCGACAGGTGCTGCTGGCGGCCCGCCGCCTGTCGATCATCGGCGTATTGGTGCTGGGCTATCTGTATTTCCGCATGTCAGGCGGCGGCACCGCGCTGGCGGCAATCGGGATGATTTCCTTTACCGGCGTTGCGCAGGTCTTGCCCGCGATGGCGGGCGGCTTGCTGTGGCGGGGGGCTTCTCGAAACGGTGCAGCGGCCGGGCTTATCACCGGATTTGTGGTCTGGGCCTATACGCTGTTTCTGCCCAGTTTCGGCGATGCAGGTTTGATGAGTGCTGGTTTTCTGGCCGAAGGCCCGTTTGGGATCGCATGGCTGAAACCTCAGGCATTGTTCGGCGTCTCGGGTTTGGATCCCGTGGTTCACGCGGTTTTCTGGTCGATGATCCTGAACAGTTTTGCCTTTATCGGCGTCTCGCTGATGTCGTTTCCCGGTCCACTGGAGCGGCTGCAAGGGGCGCAGTTTGTTAATGTGCTTGATCATACCCACCAGACGCATGGTGGTGTTTTTCCGGCAGCCGTGGCCGAGGATTTATTGGTGATGGCCCAACGCACCATGGGGGCAGACGCGGCACAAAACCTATTCCAGACACAAGCCCGCGCGCAGGGGAAGGAAGGATATCTGCCTGACACCACCCCTGATTTCATCGCTCGGTTGGAGCGGGCGCTTTCCGGTTCGGTCGGCGCCGCGACGGCCCATGCCATGATTGCGCAGATCATGGGCGGGGCAACCGTATCGGTCGACGACCTGATGGCGGTTGCCGATGAAACTCAACAGATGCTGGTTTACTCGTCTCAGTTAGAGGAAAAGCAGAAAGAACTGACCAGCACCGCGCGGCAACTGTCTGCCGCTAATGAAAAACTGACGCAATTGTCGATCCAGAAAGATGCGTTTCTAAGCCAGATCAGCCACGAGTTGCGAACCCCCATGACCTCGATCCGCGCGTTTTCCGAGATTTTGCGCGATGGGGGTGCCAAAGATGCGCAGGCCGCTGAACAACATGCTTCGATCATCCACGACGAGGCGTTGCGATTGACCCGGCTGCTGGATGATCTTCTTGATCTCAGTGTGCTTGAACACGGGCAGGTGCAGTTGAATCCGCAACGCGAGGTGCTGTCGAAGGTTCTGGATCGCGCCGTCGCAGCGACCCAATCACTGATCGTTGCTGAAGATTTGCGGATCCATCGCGACCATGCGCGCGAACAGATCGTCATAGCAACGGACACAGACCGGCTGGCGCAGGTGTTTATCAACCTGATTGCCAATGCAGCCAAATACGGGGATGCCAAGTATAAACGTCTGACCATTCGTGTTAGTGTGCGAGACGGAGTTCTGCGACTTGATTTCGTGGACAATGGATCGGGAATTCCCACGGAAAGCCAGGCGATGATCTTCGAGAAGTTCGCGCGGCTGACGGACAATGCCGCAGCCGGTGGGGCAGGGCTGGGATTGGCCATTTGTCGCGAGATCATGGACCGGCTGGGCGGGGCAATCACGTATCTGCCGGGGCAACGCGGGGCGGCTTTCCGGGTCACGCTGCCGCTTGAAAAAATACCCCATCACGGGTGGAATTAAACCGATTGTCAACTTTGTTTTGGCAGGTCTGTTGCTATGCGACCAGAACGGACCAGACATGGCTGACCCCGATCAGATCAGCGCGATCCGCCAAAAGGCCGGTGCGCGTCGCCCGCCGCCCGAAATCCCGCCGGTGACAGCCGCCGGGGCGTTGGGAAAGGCGTTGGCGCGTGCCGGTGTTGCGACGGCGGGCCTAACCATCAATGCAACAGATGTCACGGAAGACCGTGTTGTTCTGTCAGGGTTGGGCGGAACCGCCATGGACAGTGATCTGCTGGCCATTGCCGAAGGTGCGGACAGCCGATTTGGCTTGTTGATTGCAGACCCCAATCTGGTCGCGGCGGTGATCGAAATACAAACTGTCGGTCGGGTGCTGCCAACCCCGGCGCACCCGCGTCCCGCCACGCGCACGGATGCGGCGATGTGTGCGGACTTCTTCGATCATGTGTTGGAAGGGCTGGAGGATGCGTTGACAGCGGCACAGTTGCCCGTGGCCGCCCTTTGCAATGGGTTTCGTTTCGCCGTCCAGATGGACGACATGCGCGCCGCTAAAATGGCGTTGCCCGACATTGCGTATCGCCGCTTTCACGCTGCGCTGGATCTGGGGGATGGCGGCAAGCAAGGGCATCTGACGCTTCTGCTGCCGTTTGATGCGGCCACGCCGTCCAAATCCCCTGAAACCATCGCCGATCAGGACAATGCGTCAGAAATCCCTCCCATCCTTTTGGATGCCCACGTTGAGCTCCATGCCGTCCTGCATCGCACACGAATGTCATTGGACGATGTTACGGGATGGACGTCCGGCATGACCGTCATCCTGCCCCGCGACGTTCTTGGCGCAGTTGTGCTGGAGGATCTGTCCGGCCATGCGCGCGCCACCTGTCGGCTGGGGCAGGCGGGGGGGCAGCGGGCAGTGCGGATCGGGTCGGACCGGTCGGGACAGACGGAGGATTTGCCTGCGCCGCCGATCACGTCGCAACCCGAACAAGTGGCTGTTCCACCAGCGTCACTGCCGAAGGACGAGGTCAAGACCGGCGCGGTTTCGACAGCGGCGGAAAGTCCTGCCTGACAACCGCGCGTGGTCGGCTTGACCTGTGTCAAAGCAACCGGCTTTGCTTGGTTCCAATATCAGGCCGAGAAGGAGAAACGTTATGGTTGATGTGAACAAGTATCAAAGCATGTTGAAGGCGCGTCAGAAAGAGCTGAATGCCCGGCTTCACGAGATCGAAGAAGAACTGGAGAGCCATAGCTCCAAGGACTGGGAAGAGCTGGCGGTCGAGCGCGAAGAAGACGAAGTGCTTGAAGGTTTGGGGACTTCCGGGCAGGATGAACTTGTGAAGATTAAGGCGGCGCTCGCGCGTGTAGACGAGGGCGAGTTCGGTTTCTGTGTAACCTGCGGTACCGAGATTTCGCCGGAGCGTCTTGATGTAGTGCCGCACACACCATTCTGCCGTGATTGTGCCGCGAAGCATGCTTGACGCATCGCTGGGTGCAGGCGGGGTGCGAATACCAGAACACATCAACACGAACCGTGGAGGAGAAAATGGCATTTGAAGAGCTGAAAGCCTCGATCAGCATGATCCTGGACGAAATTGCCAAGCGACCCGAAGACCGTCATGTGTTGCAAGAGCAGCTGCGCGAGAAAATCTCGGAGCTGGAGAAAACCGGTCAGCCGGTGCCCGAGGATTTCCGGAAATTTGAAGCCGGCCTTGAGGATGATGACGCCGACGATCTGTTCGACAACATGCCCGTCTGATCGGAAAATGCCGGCAAACTGCCGAGCGAGCGTTCACCGCCCACGCTATGTTATTTGTGCAGCATTTCCGACCAATTGGTCGGAAATAGCTGGTTTTCGCCCCCAGACCATTGACAAAAGGCGCTTTTATCTGGCGACTGAGTGCAGGCAGGGACGGAGGCGCAGATGACAGCACAGGTTCAATATGACGTCGTGGATGGCGTCGCCCTCATCAAGATTTCAAATCCTCCGGTCAATGCGCTTAGTCAGGTGATCCGACAAGGCTTGATGGATGCGTTTGAAGCTGCCGATACCGATGATCGCGTTGGTGCCATTGTCCTGTCTGCCGAAGGGAAAACGTTCCCGGCCGGTGCCGATGTGCGCGAATTTGGGCGCCCGCGCGCCGCCCCTATCCTGTCAGATGTCTGCGCCCGGATCGAAGCCTGTCGGAAGCCGGTTCTGGCTGCCATTCACGGCCATGCGCTGGGCGGCGGGTTTGAACTGGCGCTGGCTTGCCATTATCGGATCGCACTGCACGACGCGACCATGGGATTGCCCGAGGTTAATCTGGGCGTGCTTCCGGGTGGCGGTGGGACGCAACGCACGCCACGCATCGTCGGTGCCAATGCGGCGCTTGAGCTGATGATCACTGGCAAACCAATCACCGCCGAACGGGCAGCCGAGATGGGTCTGATCGAAAAGGTGATCCACAAGAACCTTGATCGGGCGGCACTTGCCTCAGCCAAAAACATGATTGAACAAGCGACCCCCACGCGCCCGACGCGCGAACGAACCGAAGGGTTCGCAGATCCGGTTCGTTTCACCGAAGCGATCAAGTCCTGGCGCAGTCGTGTGGTCGGGAACTATGTTCCCTCTGTCCGCTGCATTGTCGACTGTGTCGAAGCGGCCCTTTTATTGCCCTTCGAGGCCGGTATCGCATTGGAACGCCAGTGTTTCGATGATTGCGAAACAGGGGCCGAGGCGACGGCATTGCGCCACGCGTTCTTTGCCGAACGGCGGGCCGCAAAAGTACCTGAACTGAACGGCGCCAGGTTGCGGGATGTGTCGACCATCGGTGTTGTTGGTGCCGGCACGATGGGCGTGGGTATTGCGATTTCCTGTCTTGATGCGGGTTTCCCCGTTACCTTGGTTGAACGCAGTGATGACGTGCTGGCGCGCGGTGTGACCCGGATCAAGGACAATTACGAAAAATCGGTTGGCAAAGGGCGTATAGATCAGGCGGCCGCCAATGAACGTATGGCGCGCCTGCATGGCACCACGGATATGGATGACCTGTCACAAGTCGATCTGGTGATCGAGGCTGTGTTCGAAGATGAAACCGTCAAACGCGAGGTGTTTCAACAATTAGACAAGGTCATGCGCCCCGGTGCCATTCTGGCGACCAACACGTCCTATCTGGACATTGATGCGCTGGCCGCAACGATCTCGCGACCTCAGGATGTGGTTGGGTATCACTTCTTTTCACCCGCGCATATCATGAAGCTGCTCGAAGTCGTCGTGGGGAATAAAACCCACCGTGATGTTGTGGCGACGGGTTTCGCGTTGGCGAAGAAGCTGAGAAAAGTACCGGTGCGGGCTGGCGTCGCAGACGGGTTCATCGGTAACCGTGTCCTGGCGGCCTATCGGCTGGCCGCGGATTTCATGCTGGAAGACGGGGCAAGCCCCGCACAGATCGACGCCGCGATGCGGGCCTATGGGTTCCCGGTCGGTCCGTACCAGGTTCTGGACATGGCGGGGCTTGATATATCCTGGGCGCGCCGCAAACGCTTGGCCGCCACGCGCGATCCCGAAGACCGATATGTCTCGGTCGGTGACCGCATGTGCGAAGAAGGGTGGTTTGGTCAGAAAGCGGGCCGGGGCTACTATGTGCATGGACACGGGCTTGGGCCGGTGGAAAATCATGATGCGCTGGCAATTATTGAAGATGAGAGGCGCAAGAAGAACATCACGCCGCGCACGTTTTCGGATGATGAGATTCAACAACGGTGCCTAAATGCCATGGCGAATGAAGGCGCACGGCTGTTGGATGAAGGTGTCGCGCTACGACCGTCAGATATTGATGTGGTCTTGCTATATGGCTACGGGTTCCCGCGTTTTCGCGGTGGTCCAATGATGGCGGCAGATACCCGTGGGTTGTTGGCGGTGAAGAATGCGTTGATATCCTATCAACCGGAAGAGCCGAAATTCTGGGCACCGTCACCGCTGTTCGACGAGTTGATCAAGAATGGGCGCCACTTCAGCGATCTGAACGACGACTGAGGTAGACGGCAGCCGCGGTGCCCAGCGTCAGGACAGCGAAACACCCAGAATTACGCACATCAGCCCAATCACGGATAAAGCCAATCCACCCATGTTCAGGGTCATCGCCTTTTGAACGCGCGCGCGCAGGGCTGCGTCGTCAAGATTTTCACGCTTGGCCTTCATGACCCTGAACGCGCTTGCCAGCAACCCGGCCAGTCCGACCAACGACATGATTGCACCGATAATGATAAGCCAATCCATGGCGTCCTCCGATCTGATGAGGATCGCCTAGCGTGCTGTGGGGATCGGCGCAACCCCGGCGGTGGCTTGCCGTTCTACATTTTTCTGGTGTCTGACGCACTTGAAGCGGGCAGGGCGACGGGCTAGTCAGGGTCAACCCGAAGAAGAGGATCACATGGACGACACTCAGGCCGACAACAGCTATCGCGTAACCGCCAATGAACTGCGCCAATTCGTCGAGCGGATTGAGCGGCTGGATATGGAAAAGAAAGACCTTGCCGACCAGCAGAAAGAGGTGATGGCCGAAGCCAAGGCACGCGGTTACGACACAAAGGTCATGCGCAAGCTGATCGCACTGCGAAAACGCGACAAGGACGATATCGCCGAAGAAGAGGCGGTGCTGGAGATGTATAAGGAAGCGTTGGGCATGTAAGCCTGACCACGCACGACGATGAAAACCCGCCCTTGTTGGCGGGTTTTTTTGTTGATCACGTCAGCAGAAGGGTGACGCCCTCAATCCTTTGGATTTGCTCAAGATCACGGTCATAGGCGTCACTCAGATCGTCAACCATTGCCGCCGTCCAGCCCGGAAGGTCGATTTCTTCTTCGACCGCATCTTGGATGGCAAATTTTTCAAGGAACGTGATGATCACGCGCTGACGCTGTTGTGGGCTGGGGATCTCGGTCTTGCCCATATAATCCACCATGCGATCAAACCCGTCCGGTGTCATGATGGGCCTGAGTATGTCCAGCGCGCCGTCCATCGGTGTGCTGTCGCTGACGCCAGCGATCACCTGCATGATCTCAAGCCACAGAAGGGGCGTGTCTTCGTTACACCAGACAGTGATCGGTGTGCCGGGATTGGCTTCGCGGATTGTCAGCAGCATATCCGACCATCGCAGGCCATGCGGATCAATCTGGGCCAGAAGAGATGCCCGGTCATGTGCGGGCACCGCGTTCAGAATGGCCGGTACAAACGTCGCGGGGTTGCGCAGACCGATGAAAAAGCTGACCTCGTGATTGGCAAACAGATTACGGATCCAGACCGTATTGCGTTTGGCAAGATGATAGAGCTGGTTGTTTTCGATCGACCGGTGGGGGGCACCCATGAAGTTCTTGTGCCCCAGGATCAGGCGCTTTGCATCTGTTCTGTCAACAAACGTGTCCAGCAGCATGTCTTGCGTATCATCATCGGCGCGGGCCCCCTGTAGCTTCACCAACGCGTCAGCAAGCAGCCCGCGATACCGGCCGGGGCCGGGAACTGCGACGCCCATTTTTGCCAGATTGCCGCTGTTTTTCAGCAGTGACTTCGTCAGATTGTCATCGTCTGTGCAGTGGGCACCAAGATGGAAACAGATTTGCATACAGAGCTGGCCTTTTTTGCAGTCGACCCTATGAAACATATGGTGGATTTCTGGACAGTTAAACCTGTTTCGGGCTAAACGCATATTCGATGACTGACCAAAAGACTCAGATTGCGACACCGCGGCCCGCTCGGCGCTTGCTCGACCTTTGGTCCGTCGGAGCAATGGTAATCGCGCTTTTGGTGCTGTTGCCCATCCTGTCGATCATCTGGATGGCGATGACCCCGGCCGAGAACGCATGGCCGCATCTATTGGCCACGACGCTGCCCCGATATGTCTCGAACACGCTGCTGTTGTGTCTTTCCGTCGGTCTTTTGTCGGCCGCTGTTGGGACCGGGGCGGCCTGGCTGATCACCATGTATCGGTTTCCCGGCTCGCGCTGGCTTGAATGGCTATTGCTGACACCTTTGGCGATCCCAGCCTATGTTGGCGCCTATGCCCTTGTCGATTTTTTGGAATATGCGGGCCCTGTGCAAACGGGAATGCGCGCCTTGTTCGGATGGGAGAGCGCGGCTGATTATTGGTTCCCCCAAATCCGCTCGCGCGGGTCAGCTGTTCTGGTTCTGGCCGCTGCCCTGAACCCCTATGTATTCCTGCTGGCCCGTGCAGCTTTTCGTGAACAGTCTGGTGACGCGTATGAAGTCGCCCGCGCCTTGGGGGCAGGGCCGTTTGCACGATTTTGGCGGGTCGGAATGCCTTTGGCACGCCCAGCCATCGCTGGCGGGGTCGCCATTGTCATGATGGAAACCGTATCAGATTTCGGTGTGGTGGATTACTTTGCCGTTCAGACCCTGACGACGGGGATATTCACCGTCTGGCTGGAAAGCCACAACGCCGGAGGGGCGGCCCAGATCGCTATGGTGATCCTTGTCTTCGTGTTCCTGTTGGCTGCGCTTGAAAAAATCAGCCGCTCACGAAGCCGATTTTATCGCATGTCCCGCCAAAGCCGCCCGGTTGAGGCGCGTGCGCTATCGCTGGTGCCCGGCATTCTTGCGCTGATCGCATGTGCTATCCCCTTCGTTATCGGATTTGTTCTGCCGGTTGGCGTGTTGTTGGCGCATGCGGTTGCAAAGCCGGAGTATTGGTTGTCAAACGGGCTAGCGTCCGCATTGTGGCATACACTCGTGGTGGGTGGCATTGCCGCGGTTGTGACTGTCACAGCCGCATTGTTTTTGGTGTATGGCGTCCGTTTGACCGGGCGGCCACTTCCAAGAAAGCTGATGCCGCTCACGACAATTGGCTATGCGGCGCCTGGTGCAGTGCTTGGCATAGGCATTCTGATCCCGATGGCAGCGACGGACAATATGCTCGCCGATGGCGTTTTGGCGGTGACAGGGTGGGATCCCGGTCTGGTGATGACCGGAACCGCCTTCGCGGTGGTCTATGCATATTGCGTGCGCTTTTTTGCCATTGCACAGGGGGCAGCCGATGCGGCGATCGAACGGGTTTCGCCCAATTTGCCGATGGCCGCACGGTCGCTGGGACGATCAGCGCGCGGCGCATTGTCTGAGGTTTATGTTCCCCTGATCAGAAGTTCCGTTGGGACTGCTTTGCTGTTGGTGTTCGTGGACAGTGTGAAAGAGCTGCCTGCAACCTTGCTTTTGCGCCCTTTCAACTACGGCACTTTGGCCACCAGAGTCTATGAACAGGCGTCGCTGGAACAACTCGGCCAGGCCGCGCCCCCCGCCTTGATGGTGATTGCCGTGGGCCTGTGCGCCGTGGCCCTGATGGCCCGCGCAAGCCGTCGCTAAACCTTTTGCTTGAACCCGCTTGCAGAACCCCTTAAATGCGCAGCAGTGCCCCTATAGCTCAGCTGGTAGAGCAACTGATTTGTAATCAGTAGGTCCGCGGTTCGAGTCCGTGTGGGGGCACCATAATTCCCTGTAATCGCTGATATTAATCGCTCGACCATTCTGGACTTGTGATTTGGATACCGGTGTTGAGCCGAATGGTGTCCAATCGAGATTCGTATAACGCGGTTCGACCTGCTGTCGACCAGAGTACCAAAGGCGATGATGCAGTTAGCAACGCAAGGTGCGCCGGTCCGTCTGGCCCTTCTCAAACGTCGAGCAGCGTTTAGAAGGACCAGCCGCTGATCAAGTGATATCCCGATAGTGCCCGTAGATGACGTTGGATGGATGCGAGTGTCTTGGCCAGATTCGCAGCGGTCAGTTCGAGCCGGGTGTGATCTGTGGCTTTAGAAAACCGACCGCGATGGCTGATAGTGCAATCATCACGGTTGCGGTCCCCAGCATCAGGGCAAGCCCACCGATTTGAAAAGTCAGGCCTGATAAGACGGTTCCCAACAGGCGGCCAGCGGCATTGGCCATGTAATAGAACCCCACATCCATCGTGACCCGTTCGGCGCGGGTGAATGTCAGGATCAGATAGGAATGGAGTGATGAGTTGACGGCAAAAATGACGCCGAACAGAAGCAGCCCTGCGATCAATATCGCGGTCAGCCACGTTTGAGGTTGCGGAAGGATAAAGGCCGCCAAGGTCAAGAGGGCGGGCACAACTGAAAGCCCCCAAGCCCAATGCCGGGCGCTTGTGATCAGGTCGGCATCAGTATCGTTGGCGGCTTGCAGCAAGCGGGGAGCAGCGGCTTGCACGGCACCATAAAGGATGGTCCACAGCGCCATGAAAGAGCCGATCAGGAAGAATGCCGCTTGGTTGCCCTGTTCGCTGCCGTCCGACAGCACCGCGTAGAAGTAGATGGGGATCCCGACCACGAACCAGACATCGCGCGCGCCGAAAAGAAAAACGCGTGCAAGGGAAAGCCAGTTCACGTTTGATGATTTCGAGAAGACTTCGGAAAACTTTGCCCCTTTTCGCCCTTTCGGCAGGCCGGGAGGCATGGCGATCAGAATGGCAACAAGGATGACAGCAAGAATGCTGGCCATGCCCAGCACAGCTGGCACGAACCCAAAGGTAGCCAACAGGCTGGCGCCAAGCAAGAAGCCGATCCCCTTGACCGTGTTTTTTGAACCGGTCAGCAACGCGACCCAGCGGAACAAACCGCCTTCTGCGGTTGGGGCCAACAATTTTACAGCTGACTTTGACGACATCTTGGCAAGGTCTTTGGCGACCCCGCTCGCGCCCTGAACCGCCATGACATATGCAACGGACAGGCCGATGGCCCAGTCCGGATCAAGTTGCGCCAGCGCCAGAAGGGCCACGACCTGAAGGCCAAGCCCGGCATAGAGGGTCGACGTCAGCCCGAACCGTGCGGCGATCCATCCTGCACCCAGATTTGTCACCATACCTGCAATTTCGTAGAGCACGAACAGGTAGGCCAATTGCACAGGCGAGAAACCCAGCCGATGGAAGTGCAGAAGAACCAGCATGCGAAGCGCGCCATCGGTGAGCATAAACGCCCAATAGGCGGCGGTGACCGCGATGTAAGCTGATAACCCGTCTGGCCGGGTGGGCGCGTTGGTCACACCGATCCTCCGACCATCAGGGCGACGTCGACCAGGCGGTGGGCGTATCCCATTTCGTTGTCATACCAGATATAGACCTTCAACTGCGTGCCATTCACCACCATGGTTGAAGCTGCGTCAACAATGCCTGACCGTTCATCATTTGTGTAATCGGTCGACACAAGGGGCCGCTCTTCATAGCCCAGAATCCCCTTGAGCGGGCCGTCAGCCGCAGCTTTGAACAGGGCGTTGACCTCCTCTACGGTGGTGGGGCGGTCAACCTCGAACACGCAATCGGTCAGCGAGGCATTCAATAGCGGCACGCGAACCGCGTGGCCGTTCAGACGCCCCTTGAGATCAGGATAGATCAGTGTGATTGCCGTGGCGCTGCCCGTGGTGGTCGGAATCAGGGAGTTCAAGGCCGATCGCGCCCGCCGCAAGTCTTTTGCAGGCCGATCCACGATGGTTTGGGTGTTGGTCACGTCGTGGATCGTGGTGATCGACCCGTGTTTGATGCCTAGGTTTTCATGTATGACTTTCACCACGGGTGCCAAGCAATTTGTGGTGCAACTGGCCGCTGTCACAATGTTGTGGCGGTCCGGTTCATAGGTGTCATCGTTCACGCCATAGACGATGTTTGCGGCGTTTGCGTCCTTGACGGGTGCTGACACCACCACTTTCTTCACACCTGCGTCGAAAAACGGCGCGAGTTTGGCCTCGGACTTGAACGCCCCTGTGCAGTCGATCACCACATCGACGCCATCAAGAGGCAGTTCGGCAATGTCGCGAGTTCCAATAAATGGCAACCGCACCCCGTCGATGGTCACGCTGTCAGCATCGAATGCGAATTTCGCATCCCAGCGGCCATGCACCGTATCGAATTCCAGCAAATGCGCGTGCATTTCTGGATCGCCGACGGCATCGTTGATCCACGCGATTTTCGCGCCACGCTCAAGCAGAGGCCGTAAAGCAAGTTTGCCAATCCGCCCCAATCCGTTCACTGCATAGACGGTCATGCGGACGCCCCTTTTTCCATTTGGCCGATCTCATCCACGACCTTTTGCAACGAGATCCGATCCAGCGACGCAAACGGCAATGCGGCAAAGGCGATGATCCGGTTGCGCAGCGCACCATAGGCGTGTTGAAACGCCAGGCTTTTTTCCGCGCTGGACCCGTCGACCTTGACCGGATCAAGCATCCCCCAATGGGCGCTGACCGGCTGCCCGGTCCAGGCGGGGCAGTCTTCGTTGGCGGCGTGATCGCAGACGGTGAAGACGAAGTCGAAATCGGGCGCGTCGTTGCCCTGAACGGCTGCGACATTCTTGGCGTTCAGAACGGAAATATCATGGCCCTTTTGTTCCAACACCTCCAACGCGAAGGGGTTCAGTTCGGAATAGGGTTTGGTGCCGGCAGAATAGGCGTTGAAGCGGTCGCCTGCCTCCTTGCGCAGGATGGCTTCGGCGAAGATCGAACGGGCCGAGTTGCCGGTGCAGATGAACAGGACGTTGTATTTCCGGTCAGTCATGGGACGGGTTCCGTGCAAGGTGGGATAGGAAACGGGTGAGCAGATATCGGGGCGACCACGACAGCAGTCGAGCAGCAGATGGTCGAACGTCTCGCGCACTGTTTCGATATCAACCGAATAGCGCAGCGATGTGCCAGCACGTTCTTGCGTTACCAGTCCGGCCTGCATAAGCGCGCTGACATAGGCCGACAGCGTGTTTGGCTTCAGGTCAAGCGCAAGCGCGATTTCGGTTGCCGGAACACGATCCGGGAAGCGGCGCATGAGCAGCCGGAACACAGCCAGTCGCTGAGGATGTCCAAGTGTGGACAGGCGTTGGGGAATCAATATTTCCATAATTCTGGAATTAGAGAATTAGTAGAGGCGACGCAACCCACCATTGCTCCTACCGCGTCATTGGCACCGCTTAGGCAGGGAAATCGTTTGCGTCGATGGGACCAAGACGATTTAGCTGCTCATGCACCTCGGTCCGCAAACGCGCATCTGGCGACAGCTGCGTCAGTGGCAAGTTGGGCAAGCGCAAAGCAATGCGTCGCCATCGGTGCAGGATCAAAAGGCGGATGGCGGCGCGGGACAATGCTGTCAGATCGGAATGATCCAAGTTCCGCGTGACCTTTAGCGCAGTTGCGAAGCGTTGCGCTTCTATTCGGACCGCATCGGGAAGCAGTGTTTGCATTATGTTATCTGGCAAAACGGGCGTGCTGTCCGAAAACAGGATAAATCCGGCACGGCTTTCCGGGCTGGACGTGCCAAGAAAGATGCCCGGGGCGAGTTCGGTAAATCCCTGTGTCATCAACGATTGTTCGTATTCAGATTGGTCGGGGGACAGAAGCGTAACAGCCAGGAACCATCGTTCGGGGCTGGGCAAGCCGGGGCCGTAGATGCGTTCGGCGACGGCGTTGGTTTGCGCGCGCCCGTGGTCTGTGAGCGAATAATGCGACCCGCGACCTGCACGCCGACTGGTGATCCAGCCATCCTTGCGCAGTCGATGCAGGGCGACGCGTGTTGCCTCTGGCCGAATGCCAAGTGCGCCCATCAATGCACCCAACGTGGTGCCGGAAACGGTTTCACCCCGACCACGCGCCATGTCGCCCATGATGGTCACGATAACTGACCAGACGCGCAAATCCCCGTCGCCCCGAATGTGGGACAAGATGTTTTGTACCTCGTCAGAGAGCGCGGGTGTATCCATGTGATGTCAATACGCGTTCATGGTCAGCAGCTCGTATTCCGCCACCAGCTCGCTGTTCTGATTGGTAAGCGTCACGTGCCAACGGACCTCGCCATAGTCATCGGTGCGCCGGGTTTTGGCTTTGACTGTCAGGCGCACGGAAATGCTGTCACCCGCTTCGACCGGCTTCATGAAGCGCAGATTGTCCAGACCGGTATTGGCAAGGACCGGTCCTTCATCAGGGGACACGAACAGCCCTGCAGCAAAGCTGATCAGCAGATAGCCATGCGCCACGCGCCCCGGGAAGAACGGGTTTCGCTTCGCTGCCGCGTCATCCATATGCGCATAGAAGGTGTCGCCGGTGAAATGGGCGAAGGTCTCGATTTCTTCCAAGCTGATTTCGCGCGACTTGGTGTGCAGCGTCTCGCCAATCGACAGCTCGCCATATTTACGGGTGAACGGGTGGGCGGGGCCTTCGATTTCCGTGGCGCCCGGCACCCAGCGGTTGCCGATGGCGGTCAGGATGTCGGGGCTGCCCTGAATGGCGGTTCGTTGCATATAGTGCAGAACGCCACGCACGCCGCCCATTTCCTCGCCGCCGCCAGCGCGACCCGGACCACCATGCACCATATGGGGCAGGGGCGAACCGTGACCGGTCGCCTCCTTCATCGAGGTCGCGTTGTTGAAGTAAAGCCGCCCGTGGAAGGCTCCGGCGCCCATGGCGACCTCGCGGGCCACATCGCCCGAGCCGGTAATGACCGAGGCGACCAGCGAGCCTTCGCCTTTGTTCGCCAGTTCGATGGCGTGGGCAATGTCTCGGTATCCCATGATGGTCGAAACGGGGCCGAAAGCCTCGCATTCATGCACGATGGTTGCCGTGTCAGGATTTTCGCAGTGAAACAGCATCGGTTTCAAGAAGGCACCTGCATCCACGTCCCCAGCGAAGTCACTATCATCGGGATTGCCATAGACAAGCTTGCTTTCCGATCCGATCGCGGCGGCTTTTTCCAGCACGTCCGCCTTCTGGCTGGCCGAGACCAAAGCGCCCATGCGCACGCCTTCGGCGCGCGGGTCTCCGATGACGGTTTTGTCCAGACGGGCTGACAGGGCCTCGATCACATTCTGAACCTGTGCTTCCGGTGCGATGATGCGGCGGATGGCGGTACATTTCTGACCGGCTTTCGTGGTCATTTCGCGATGTACCTCTTTGATAAAGAGGTCAAATTCGGGGGTGTCGGGCGTCACGTCCGGGCCAAGGATCGACGCGTTCAGGCTGTCCTGTTCAGCGACAAACCGCACTGAGTTCTTCAGGATGTTCGGGTTCGAGCGCAGCATCGACGCGGTTTGCGCCGAGCCGGTGAAGCTGACGATATCCTGCGGGCCAAGACGATCCAACAGGTCGCCCGTACCGCCGGAAATAAGCTGCAACGCGCCCTCGGGCAGGATGCCGCTATCCAGCATGATGCGCACGGCGGCTTCGGTCACGTAAGACGTGGCCGTCGCCGGTTTCACGATGGCAGGGACACCGGCCAGCAGGGTCGGGGCCAGCTTTTCCAGCATCCCCCAGACCGGGAAGTTGAAGGCGTTGATGTGGACGGCCACGCCTTGCAAGGGCGTTGCGATGTGCATGCCAAGGAAGGTGCCGTTTCGCGACAGCTGCTCGATCTCGCCGTCAATATAGACCTTGCCATCGGGCATCTCGCGACGCCCTTTCGAGGCGAAGACGAACATGGTGCCGACCCCGCCGTCGATGTCGATCATGTGGTCCGACTGTGTGGCGCCCGTGTCAAAGCTGAGGTCGTAAAGTTCCTGCTTATGGCTCCCCAGATGCAGCGCCAGAGCTTTCAGCATCTTGGCGCGGTCGTGAAAGCCCATCTCGCGCAGGGCAGGGCCGCCTTTGTCGCGCGCATAGTCGATCATCGCCTGCATATCCAGATCCGCGCCGCCTGCTTCTGCAAGCGGCAGCCCGGTGATGGCCGAGGCGATGGGGCGGGCATTCGCACCCGGTGCAATCCATTGACCAGCCGCGAAGCTGGAGACTTTCATCAGGGTCATGCTCTGTCCTCTGTTCGAATTCGGTCGGGGGCGCTTACGGTGCACTCAGCCCCAGTTTTTTCAGTTGTGTGGCGGCGGCGGCTTCCCATTCCTCGCGCAGTTCCGCGTTCGACGAATGGCGCAGGCCGAAGGCTTGCAGCTGGCTGGCGCGGGTCGATACGTCCTTGCCGAAGCTTGCCGCCACACGGGGCCACCAATAGTCGACGCTGGCTTGTAGATCGGACGTGCTGGTGCCGGTTTCCACCAGACGCTCGATGCCCTCGGCGGCTAGTTCGGCGTGACGGGCCTCGATGGGTGCAACAGCGCGGAAGGCTTCTGCGAGCGGCGCATAAGAGACGCGCTTGAACTCGCTCATCTGCACGCCCACGGCCAGACCCATCAGAAGGTTCATGACCACCGCATCCGCCCAGCCCTGCATCGGGTAGTTGAAGACCGACAGGCGCATGTCCGTGTCGGTGCGCGAGGTGCCGATATCGGCGTCGCGCGACAGACGATCGGTCCACGGGTGGTGGTTGGCATAGCGCGCGGTGTTGGCGCCGAAATCGCCCATGATCGACAGAACCTTGTCGGCATTGTCGGTCTTTTCCAGCACGATCTTGGCCGCTGCGATGCGTTCCTTGATGCCGGGGCCTTCGTTGATAATGTCGGCAAAGCCAGCAGCCCCTGCCAGCGCCGAGTCCACAAAGGTGGCCATCAGGCGCATCAGTTCGGCGCGATAGCGCGCTGGGACGTTTTCGGGGTTGGTCAGGACACCGCCCTGAGCCAGATAATCGGTGATGCTCATATCAGACATTGGGGTCTCCTTACTGGTCGAAATCGACGACGATTTTGCCCGAACGCGCGAAAGACTGGCACGAGAGGACATAGCCTTTCTCGACCTCGTAATCTTCCAGCGCGTGGTTGGTGATCATGTCCACGTCGCCTTCCAGAACCTTACAGCGGCAGGTCGAGCAGACACCGGCCTTACAGGCGTAAGGGGCGTCCATGTCGTTGGCGAGGGCTGCATCCAGGATCGAGGTTTCGCCGTCCATGGTGATGGTGCGGCTGGCGCCGTCCATTGCGATCACAGCCTCGATGCCGTCGTCGGTTGCAGCGGTCGAGCTGGCGGCTTTCTTGGCCACACGGCCCGGTTGGCTAGATGCAAACAGCTCGAACTTGATCTGTGTGTCGTCCAGCCCGTGATCGCGCAGCGCCTTGGCGATGCCCAGCATCATCGGCTCGGGGCCACAGATGAACGCGGTGTCGACGGATGTGATGTCGATCCAGTTCTTGAACAGGGCGGCACATTTCGCCTCGTCCACCAACCCGGTGAACAGGTCGATTTCTTGTGCGTCGCTTTCCAGAATATGGATCACGTTGAAGCGGCCCATATAGCGGTTCTTCAGGTCTTCCAGTTCCTCGCGGAACATGATCGTGGTCACGGCTTTGTTGGCATAGACCAGCGTGAATTCCGACTGCGGTTCGCGGGCCAGCGTGGTCTTGATGATCGACAGAACCGGCGTAATGCCCGAGCCACCGGCAAAGCCCAGATAGTGGCGGTTGGTGGCGGCATCCAGCGGGATGTGGAAACTGCCCATCGGGGGCATGGCTTCGATGGTCGCGCCCGTCGCCAGTTCTTCATTGGCCCAGGTCGAGAACGCGCCGCCATCGACCCGCTTGATACCCACCTGCAGCTTGCCGTCGTCCAGACCCGAGCAGATCGAGTATGACCGGCGCAGTTCCTGCCCGTCAAAGTCGCGACGGAAGGTGATGTATTGGCCTTGGGTGAAGTCGAACGCCTCGGGGTCGTCAGGGGTCAGCGTCACCACCACCGCGTCGCGGATGGTTTTCTGGATATCGGTCACAGTAAGATTGTGGAAGCGCGCCATATTGGGTCTCCTCAGTGCGTTAGATGCACTTGAAATAGTCAAAGGGTTCAAGGCAGTCGCGGCATCGCCAGAGTGCCTTGCATGGGGTCGAGCCAAACTGGCTGGTGCGTTCCAGATTATGGCCGCCGCAATTGGGGCAGCGGTCTGGTTCACCTTTGGGCGAGGGCGGGGCGATGCCGTATTCTTCAAGCTTCGCGCGGCCCTTGTCCGACAGCCAGTCGGTGGTCCACGGGGGGGACAGTTGTTGTGTCAGGGTCAGCTTCTCGATCCCGCGGTCGCGCAACGCGGTTTCGATATCGAAGTTGATCACGGACGTGGCCGGGCAGCCGGAATAGGTGGGGGTGACGGCAACCTGCAGGGTGTCGCCCTTCCATTTCACATCCCGGATGATGCCCAGATCAACCAGCGAGATCACGGGGATCTCGGGGTCGGGCACCTGATCCAGCCAATCCCAGATCGTATCAACTGACGGCTGACCCATCTTACCAGGTCGCGCCCGGATAGGCGCGCTGCAGCCATTGCATCTGGGTCAGCAGATGGCCCAGATGTTCGGTGTGCATATAGCCCGTGCGCCCGCCCTTGTGGTGGAACGTGTCGGTCGGGATGGTCAGGGTTGCTTGGCCCAGAACCTTAGCCACCAGCGCATCGTATTCTTCGCGCAAGCTTGCAGGGTCGGGGGCAATGCCTGCCTTGACCATGGCCGCATCAACCTCGTCGCTGTCAAACATCTCGCCCACATAGGGCCAGAGGTAATCGAGCGCGGCCTGCATGCGGGCATGGCTTTCCTCGGTCCCGTCACCAAGGCCAACAACCGTGTCGCCCGAGCGTTCCACGTGATAGGCCACTTCTTTCGACGCCTTGGCCGCGATTTCGGCCACGCGTGCGTCGGACGACGTCATCAGGCGCCCCAGCATGATCGAGGACCACGCGTCATAAAGGAATTGACGCATCAGGGTCTGACCGAAGTCACCATTGGGCAGCTCACACAGCAGCACGTTGCGGAAATCCCAAGCATCGCGCAGGAAGGCCAAGTCATCGGCCGTGCGGCCCTTGCCTTCGACTTCACCCGCAAGGCCCAGCCAAAACTGTGTCTGCCCGATCAGATCCAGCGCGGTGTTGGCCAGAGCGATATCTTCTTCCAGCACCGGCGAATGGCCACACCATTCACTGACGCGGTGGCCGAGGATCAGGCTGTTGTCGCCCATCCGCAGCAGGAATTCGAAAAGAGCGTTCTGATCAGCCATTACATGTGCCCCACTTCTTCAGGGATGTCGAAGAAGGTCGGGTGACGATAGACCTTCGAGTTCGAAGGCTCGTAGAGCGGACCTTTTTCTTCGGGGCTGGAGGCTGCGATATGCTGTGCTTCCACCACCCAGATCGACACGCCTTCGTTGCGACGGGTATAGACGTCGCGGGCGTTCTTGATTGCCATTTCGGCGTCCGGCGCGTGCAGGCTGCCCACGTGACGGTGGCTCAACCCGTGCTGGCCGCGGATAAATACTTCCCAGAGGGGCCATTCTTTCGACATGTGATCTCTCCTTATTCGGCGGCTGTGCGCGTTGCTGATTTTTTGCGGGCATGGGCCAGAAGGCCGTCGCGTACCCATGCGCCGTCTTCCCAAGCGGCCACGCGGGCGTCCATCCGGTCGACATTGCAGGGGCCCTTGCCCTTGATGACGTTGAAGAACTCGGCCCAGTCGGGTTCCGAGAAGTCGTGCGCGCCACGTTCTTCGTTCCATTTCAGGTTTTCGTCCGGGATGGTCAGGCCAAGATATTTCGCCTGCGGCACGGTCTGATCGACAAAACGCTGGCGCAGTTCGTCATTGGTGTCGATCTTGATTTTCCATGCCAACGATTGCGCGGAATGCACGCTGTCCTTGTCGGATGGGCCGAACATCATCAGCGACGGATACCAGAAACGGTTCAGCGCGTCCTGCGCCATGCGGCGCTGGGCGTCACTGCCTTGCGCCATCTTCATCATGATGTCGTAGCCTTGGCGCTGGTGGAAGCTTTCTTCTTTACAGATGCGGATCATGGCACGTGAGTAAGGGCCATATGACGTCCGCTGCAGCGGCACCTGGTTCATAATCGCCGCCCCATCAACCAGCCAGCCAACCGCGCCAATATCGGCCCAGTTCAGGGTGGGATAGTTGAAGATGGACGAGTATTTCATCCGGCCTGACAGAAGCTCCTCGGTCAGTTCGTCACGGGTGACGCCCAGCGTTTCAGCTGCGCAATAAAGATATAGCCCGTGTCCGGCCTCGTCCTGCACCTTGGCCAGAAGGATCGCCTTGCGCTCCAACGTGGGCGCGCGGGTGATCCAGTTGCCTTCCGGCAGCTGGCCGACGATCTCGGAATGGGCGTGCTGACCGATCTGACGGATCAGCGTGGCGCGGTAGTCGTCCGGCATCCAGTCCTTCGGTTCAATCTTCTCATCACGGTCCACGCGATCTTGAAAATTTCTTTCCTCGTCAGACATTTCCTCGCGGGTCTTCACGCCAGTGCCTGCGGTTTTCACCAGTTGAGCATACATGGTCAGATCCTTTCCAGAATAAGGGCAACGCCTTGGCCGACGCCGACGCACATGGTGCAGAGCGCATAGCGCCCGCCGGTGCGTTTCAGTTGATAGGCCGCTGTCAGAACAAGCCGCGCGCCCGACATGCCCAGCGGGTGTCCAAGCGCGATGGCGCCGCCATTGGGGTTCACGCGCGGATCATCATCCGCAACGCCCAGTTCGCGCAATGTGGCCAGCCCTTGGGCCGCAAATGCTTCGTTCAATTCTATCACATCCATCTGGTCGATGGTTAGACCTGCTTTTGCCAACACCTTGCGGCTGGCCGGGACAGGGCCGATGCCCATGACGCGGGGGGGCACACCTGCGGCCTGCATCCCGACCACGCGGGCCATCGGGGTCAGCTTGTTCTTCGCGGCGGCGGCTTCGGACGCGATCAGCATCGCCGCCGCCCCGTCATTGACGCCAGACGCATTGCCTGCTGTTACCGTCAGGTCGGGGCCATTCACACCTTTCAGACCGGCCAGCTTTTCAGCCGTTGTGCCGGGGCGCGGGTGTTCATCTGTGTCGACCACAATCGGATCACCCCTGCGCTGCGGGATCGTCACCGGAGTAATCTCATCCGTGAATATCCCGGCGTCGTGCGCAGCGGCCCAACGGGCCTGGCTTCGGGCGGCAAAAGCGTCCTGATCTTCGCGGCTTACAGCGTAATCTTCGGCGACATTGTCAGCCGTTTGTGGCATCGAGTGGGTGCCGTGCATCTTGTCCATTTTCGGGTTCACAAAGCGCCAGCCGATGGTGGTATCGTAAACCGCATTGGCGCGGGTAAACGCGCTGGTGGCCTTGGGCATCACGAAGGGCGCGCGGCTCATGCTTTCGACGCCACCGGCGATGCAAAGGTCATAGTCGCCCGCCTTGATCCCGCGCGCCGCCATGCCGACCGCATCCATGCCCGATGCACACAGGCGGTTGATGGTTGTGCCGGGAACGTCCACAGGCAGCCCCGCCAGAAGGGCCGCCATGCGCGCCACGTTGCGATTGTCTTCGCCCGCCTGATTGGCTGATCCATAAAGCACGTCGTCCACCGACGACCAGTCCACGTCTGGATTGCGTTCCATCAGGGTGGCAATGGGTATCGCGGCCAAATCGTCGGCCCGCACTTGCGACAGGGCACCACCGTATCGCCCGATTGGGGTGCGAATGGCTTCGCAGATCAAAGCGTTCATATGGTCCTCCCAAACCGAAAAATGTGCTCAACTAAAGCTGACCGTTTGGTCGATAATACGTGCGGCAATGATTCGGAGCAAGAGGATATGTTACAGAATTTCCCCTCTCAAAAGGAAATTGTAACGTGCGGTTATGATGTCGGGTTGTCCGGTGGTCTAGAAGCCAGAGGCCGCCAGCAATGCCAGCCATGCCCAAGCGGTTAGCACTGACAGTCCGGTTGCCACCAATACCGTCGTTGCTGCCACGCGTTTCCCCACGCCATAGAGATTGGCAAAGATATAGGCGTTTATGCCAGGCGCGGATGCGGCCGTAACAATGGCCGAGCGGAACTGGTCAACATTCAAGCCAAATGCGAGACCCAGCCCCCATGTGATTGCTGGATGCAGGAAAAGCGAGATCAGGCACAAATAGCTGACGATCCGCAAATCTCCCTCAGGTCGGTAGCGGTAAAGGACGCCACCAAGTGCAAAAAGGGCAGTGGGCAGGGCCGCGCGGCCCAGCAGGTTCAGCGCTTCGACCAAAACGCCCGGCATTGGAATGTGCAGCAGGTTCACGACGAACCCGGCGGCAATCGCCAGTACCAGCATGTTGCGCGTCATCGCCCGGGTGATCTGGCTCAGGGTTTCCAACGGTCCGGCGCCTTGGGCGCGGGCGATCTCCATCGCGGTGATACCGATCGCGTAGCAGATCGGAGCGTGGATCGAGATAATGGCATAGTTTCCCGCCAAGGCGTCCGGCCCGAAGGCGCGCTCGGTGATGGGCAGACCCAGCAACAACGAGTTTGAAAACAGGGTTACGAACCCGAAGGCCACCGCGTCCGGCCAGGGACGTCCAAACAAAAGGCGCGCGCCCAACAGGCCAGCAAAAAAACCTGACACCGCGCCGGTATAGAAGCTGCCCAGAAGGGCCAGGTCAAATTCGGCACCGAGGTCCAAACGGGCGATGGCCAGAAACAGCAGGCAGGGAATGGCAACCGACTGTGCAAAGCGCATCAATCCGTCGATCGCCCCATCGTCCAACATCTGCCGCCAGCGCACCAGATAGCCAAACCCGATCACCAAAAAGACCGGCAGGACGATGTTCACCAGCGTGCTCATTCAAGTGGAATGCGGATGGTCATTCCGTCATAGGCTGGGGTGATGTGTGGGGGCGTTTCGGCATCGACCGTGGCATGGTCCAGGTCGATATGCATGTTGGTCAGCACACCTTGCCGGGCACCAACGCGGTCGATCCATTCCAGCGTCTGGTCAAGATGGAAATGTGTGGGGTGTGGCGACCGGCGCAGGGCATCCAGCACGAAAACATCCAGATCCTGAAGCAGCGGCAACACCTCGTCGGGGATCTCGTTCACGTCGGGCAAATACACCAATCCGCCGATGCGAAATCCCAGTGAATCCATCATTCCGTGACGCACCTCGAACGGCGTCATGCGGATGTCGCCACCTACACCGCCAATAACCACATCGCCCTTGCCAACATTGATCGAATGAAGATCCAGAATGGGCGGATAGCTCGACCCCTCGGGTTGCACAAACGCATAGCTGAACCGCGCCAATAGGGCCTCTTGCGTCGGACCATCCGCCCAGACGGGCAGACGCCGTTTCATGTTGAACACCACCATGCGCAGATCGTCGATGCCATGGGTGTGGTCCGCATGGCTATGAGTGAACACGACCCCGTCCAGCGTACCGACCCCTGCCGCCAAAAGCTGGTGGCGCATATCAGGGGACGTGTCGATCAGCACGCGGGTGACGCCACCATCGTCACCGGTGCGGGTAACAAGCGCCGAACAGCGGGTGCGGGTGTTCTTGGGATTGTCGGGGTCGCAATCCCCCCAGTGACCGCCCAGCCGGGGCACGCCCCCGGACGAACCGCATCCCAATATGGTGAAGTCGATCTTTGCCATCATACCCCCACCGTATGGGCCGCAGCTTTCGAGAATAACCGGTCGAAATTGGCTTGGGTTTGGGCGGCGAAATCTGCGTAGGGCAGGCCAAACACCTCGGCCCCGACCCTGGCCGTATGGGCGGAGTAGGCCGGTTCGTTGCGTCGACCACGATGAGGCGGCGGGGCAAGATAGGGCGCATCCGTTTCAACCAGAATACGGTCCACCGGCGCGGCCGCGAAAATGTCGCGCAGGTCTTGACTGCGCGGGAATGTGGCGATGCCGGACATGGACAGATAGAAACCAAGGTCCAGTGCGGCCTTCGCAAGCTCAGCCCCCGAGCTGAAACAATGCATGACACAGGAATAGGCACCGATCTTGTGTTCTTCCGTCAGAATGCGGGCCATGTCCTCGTCCGCGTCACGCGAATGGATGATCAGCGGCAGACCTGTTTCACGCGCTGCCTGAATGTGAACGCGCAGGCTTTCGATCTGCGCCTCGCGGCTGTCAGCCGTGTAATGATAATCCAAGCCACTTTCGCCAATGCCGACAAACTTCGGATGGTCCGCCAGCGCGATCAGCTCATCAACCGTCACCATTGGTTCCGACGCTACGCTCATCGGATGGGTGGCTGCTGCGAAGAACACCGGGTCATACGTCTCGGCAATCGCGCGCACCTGATCCAGGTTCGACATCTTGGTGCAGATCGTCACCATGCGCGTCACGCCGGCTTCGGCAGCCCGCGCGATCACTTGATCCAGCTCGCCTTCGAAATCCGGAAAATCCAGATGGCAATGGCTGTCGGTGATCCGGGGCGTGCTCATAAGGGGCGTCCTTGCCTCAGGCGGCTTGGCGCGCCGCCGTGTCGTTGATCCTGAAAACCATATCAAGGATGAGCGCGGCAGGGTCAAGGTTCACAGCGCGACCATGGTTGGCGCGGGCCGACAGCTCTTGTTGCAGACTGGCCCAAGCGCGGGCTGCATCAGGGCCGGGCGACAGGCGGGCCAGACATGCGGCCTCGCCCGGTGCAGCCTCGGCGGACGGTGAGAAACCGGCCCCGTGGCGGGCCAGACGCGCCAGAAAGAACTCGAACAGGCGCAGGATCAGCTCGAATTTGTCGGCGTTGGCTTTCCCTACCGCGCTGTTTGCCAACTTCAAAGCCTGCGGGCGGTCAAATTCACGTCCCGCCGAAAAAATATTGATAAGCGAGGCATAGATTGCCAGCCCGTCAAGATGTTGAAGCCGGAGCGCATCCCCCGCCGATCCCGCCGCCAACTCACCCAACCGCAAGGTGGCCTCGGCTGATGGGGTTTCATCCAGCCCTGCCATGATTTGCGCCAGATCGTCCGGGGCCAGCGGCGCAAGCCGCAATTCGCGACAGCGTGAGCGGATCGTGGGCAACAGGCGGGACGGTTGTTGGCTGATTAGCAGCAGAACAGCGCCTTCCGGCGGCTCTTCCAGAAGTTTCAGAAGTGCATTGGCGGCCGATGTATTCATCTCATCGGCCGCATCGACGATCACGACACGACGTCCGCCGCCGGCTGAGGACATCGCGAAAAAGTGCTTAAGCTTACGCACCTCATCGACAGTGATATCGCTTTTAAGGCGCTTGTTCTTCTCGTCCCACGGACGACGCAAAAGAAACAGGCCGGGATCCGACAGAACCCGCACCCGCCGCGCCACAGGGTGATCGTCGGGCACATCAAGGCTGGTGGGCGTGGGGGCCGCAAACATGCCACCATCATCTGGCGGGGTGGCCAGAAGGAACCGGGCGATGCGCCAGGCCAGCGTTGCCTTACCCACACCACGCGGCCCGGTAATCAGCCAACCGTGATGCAAACGGTCCGAGGTATAGGCTTCCAAAAAAGCTGCCTCGGCAGGGGCTTGCCCGATCAGTTGAGGTGCCTCACGGGGGTGGGGGGCGCCTTCAATCCGATCAGATTCGGGTATGTCGTCAAGTTCCGTGCTCATGCGCTGGACTTCAGGCTGTTCACCACTTCGTTGGCGATCCGCAGAACATCCTTGGCGACAATGTTGATGTCGCGGGTTCCGTCGATGACACGGAAGCGGTCAGGATATTGTTGGGCGAGGTCCAGAAATCCAGTGCGCATCTTCTGTTGCAAGTCGGCGCCGAAATCCTCGAACCGTTCCTCGGTGCCGCCGCGCCCCTTGGCGCGCGACAAGCCGATATCGGGATCCATGTCGATCAGGAAAGTCAGGTCCGGTTCGCGCCCGATGACAAGCTCATGGAGCTGATCCACCATGTTGCGCAAATCGCCGGATCTGGTGCCCTGATACATGCGCGTACTGTCGGCGAAACGATCGGTGATCACGATCTTACCCTTGGCGAGAGCGGGATTGATCAGTCGTTCCAGATGGTCGCGCCGGGCGGCCGTAAACAACAGCAGCTCGGTTTCGGCGGACCAGCGATCGGGGTCACCTTCCAGAACCAGCGACCGGATTTCCTCGGCCCCCGTGCTGCCGCCCGGTTCGCGGGTCAGGACAACATCATGCCCCGCTTCTTCCAACGCTTTCGCCAGCAGTTTGGCCTGGGTGGATTTGCCCGAGCCATCAATGCCTTCAAAACTGATAAAAAGCCCTGCCATGCCTACGTCAGTTGCTTGTGGTCGGTGCTTCTGACTGGATTGCGGCAGGCGGCGCGTCATTGCCGATCACCAGCGCCAGCACGCGTTCGGCAGCCACGGTCAGGCGCTTTCCGAACCCGGCATTTCCCACACCTTCCTCGGCGAATAACGGCACCACGGTATCATTCAGACCGTCCCGGCTGATCACCATTTCAGCCAGTTCCTGACCCTGCGCAATCGGGGCCGCAATAGGGCCATTCCAGTTGATGGTGGCTGAAATGCCCTCGCGTTGTCCGGCGGGGATCAGAAGATCGACATCCTGAGCGGGAACAAGACCCACCGTATCGACAGACCCCAACCAAACATCCGCTTCGGCGACGCGCTCTCCAGCCTTCATGGTTGTTTTCATGGTGAACTGACGAAACGCCCAGTTGACGATGGCTTCTGCCTCTTCCGCGCGTTCCTTTTCCGAGTTCATACCGGATACGACAAAGACAATCCGACGATCCCCCTGACGGGCCGAGCCGACCAGACCATACCCGGCTTCCTGCGTGTGACCGGTTTTCAGACCATCAGCACCGATGCCAAGGTCCAGCAACGGGTTGCGGTTGAAACGGTTGTCAGGTGCGCGGCCCTTGTAGTGGTATTCGGACTGGCCGAAATAGTGATACAGGTCCGGAAACTCGACGATGATGTGGCGTGCCAGAATGGCAAGGTCTTTCATCGACATGCGCTGCATGGGGTGCGGCCAGCCCGAGGAATTACCAAAGCTGGAATTCTCCATGCCCAGATCGCGTGCGCGGTCGGTCATCATACGGGCGAATGCGTCCTCGGTCCCGGCCAGACCCTCGGCGACTGCGACGCAGGCGTCATTGCCTGACTGGACGATGATGCCCTGGATCAAATCCTCGACCGTCGGGCGGTCGGTTTGCTCCAGAAACATGGTCGACCCGCCGATGGCGGCGGCGCGCTCGGACACACCAAACGGGGTGCTCATCGTAACGCGCCCATCCGCGAGTGCTTCGAACAGCAGGTTCACGGTCATCAGTTTCGACATGGATGCAGGCGGCAAGGGTATTTCAGCGTTCTTTTCCATCAGAACCGTGCCGGTGTTGATATCCAGCACATAGGCCGAACTTGCACGGGTTTCAAAAGCACGGGCGGGCAGGGAGGCCGCCGCCAGCAGGGATATCAGAGCAGAGAGGAACACGGTCAGACGGATTAGCATCGCAGGTCAGTGGCCTTTATTGACATTATTGAATTGCCGCTACGGGCATTAGTTCGAGACTGGATAGGCATCGGTGAAGCCCATCGCGCCGGTTTTCTTCAGCGCCGCTGCGCGTTCTGCCTGAGTGCCAACCGGGCCGACCAGCACGCGCCAGAAGGATTTGCCGTCCTTTGAGCCGGGTTTGAGGGTTGCAGTCAAGCCAGCCTTCTGCAACTCGGCCACGGTTTGTTTGGCATTGGCTTCGAACGAAAAAATGCCAGCCTGGATATAGGGTTTGGACAAGGTGCTGGCGGCGGAGGCCTGCGGCGCAGTTGGTTTGGGCGGAGGGGCAGACTTTGCCGATGCCGCTTCGGTTTTGGCAAGAGCGGCAGAGGCCGCTGCAATCGGATCGTCCAAGGATGATTGTTCGATATTTGCCGGTGCATCCAGTTCTTCGGTCGGTGCGGCAGGTTCTTCCTTTATGACCTCCTTGCGCAGGGCCGTCACGCTCAATTCGGCGGGGGCGCCCGCCAGCATACCAAGCGCTTCGGCGGCATCCGATGACACCTGAAAGCGCGGGCCGGGCACTTCGCGTTCGCGCCGGAACAGGGCGCCGACGACGGATTTTCCATTGGCCTGGTTACGGATGATCACCCGTTCGGGGTCTGTCGCGTCCGGGTGTGCCACCCAGACACCGCCAAGGCTGGGACGACCGTCCCAAAGTCCTTTTTCAGCCAGCTGAAAAATCTCGGGCGCCTCAACGTCCCGCTCACCACTTTGAGCACGCCCGCTTTTGCCAGCAGCGGCGGAGGCCGAACCCTTGTCGTTCTTTTTCAGAAAGTCGGGAAGTTTGGCGTCGTCGCAACCCGAAAGAAACAGTGCGCTGCCCAATACAATGGCCACTTTCAGAGTGGTCTTGCTTGCCATGTCTCGCCCCTAATTGTCATGCGGGCCTTGCGCCCGGAACTGCTCTGCTGTCGGGTATCGATCCCGATTAGGCGGTAGTCTAACGATACATCGGGCGCGTGAAAAGGCTCTCGCGTAACGCGATCTTCCTGTGGGCAAAAACCAGCCCGCGAAAACCTGCTTTCAGAATCGCATAACCACCGCTATCTCTTCGCTCGTCGGAGGAGTGGCAGAGTGGTTGAATGCACCGGTCTTGAAAACCGACGTAGGTGAAAGTCTACCGTGGGTTCGAATCCCACCTCCTCCGCCATCATCAAAATGCGGCCTAGCGGCAGGGTGCTGCCGCCCGAAACACCGGTTATCTGGCGTTGTGTTTTATCATGTCACCGGCCTGACGCAGCAAGGCCGTGTCGTCCTGATGTGCAGGACCGGGCAGGATTTCCTGGGGACGATAGTGTTTCAGCGCGGCGACTGACATTATCTGGCGCGCCTGCCGGATCGAGGCGACCGCCACCCGCTTGTCATTTTCAGCCGAAAGATAGTTCAGCTGAATTTTCGGTTGCACTGTCTGATCGGTTGATTGTGCATGGCAGCTGTCGATACTTTCCGGCCGCAGATTGCACACCGACACGGTGATCGCCGGGAACGGATGCAGCGGATCACCCAGACGGTCTGTGGATAGTGGCTGCACATGATACTCCAAATCCGGTGTCGCCAACGATGGGTCGGATTTCGTGAATATTCCGAACTGACTTGGCGCCATGGATAACGGGCCGCTTTGGGTCAGCATGTATTGCAGCCCCATGCGCGCTTTTCCCCAAAATGAGTTGGCCATCGTGTTAAGGGTTTTTTGCATCCTGCACCTTGAACACCGTGCGGATTTGCAGGTGGTCCTGAAGGTTTTCGCCGACCCCCGGACAATCATGGGTGGGGGTGACGCCCAGATCAGAAAGTCTATTCGGCTGACCAATGCCCGACAGTTCGAGTATTTTCGGCGAATTGATCGCACCCGCTGCCAGCACCACCTCGGCTGTACAAAACGCCCTGTATGATCGGCCTCTCCAGCGAAAGGTGACCCCCTTTGTGGTCTTTCCATCGAGGACCAACGTTCGGTATGCGTCTGCGTCAGAAGACGAAGATTGGGACGATTCAGAGCGGGTCGCAGAAAGTTGGTCGCGGTGCTCCACCGAACGCCATTTTCTGGTTTACCTCGAAGAAACCCGAACCTTCGTTGTTGCCGTCGTTGAGTTCGTTGCGCGGTTGAGTGCCGTTTTCTTTTGCAGCCTCCTGAACCGCAGAAAGAATGTCCCAGTGCAGTCGTTGTTTCGAAACCTTCCATTCGCCGCCTGTGCGGTGCATGTGGGTGTCGCCGCCGTGGTGATCTTCTGATTTCAGAAAGTAGGGCAAGACATCGTCCAATCCCCATCCGACATTTCCCATTTGCCGCCAGTTGTCATAGTCAGACGACTGTCCACGCATATAGATCATGCCATTGACCGAGGTGCAGCCGCCCACAACCTTGCCACGGGGATGAACCAGTTCACGCCCATTCAGGCCTGGCTCGGACGCGGTTTTCATCACTGCGTCATTCAAACCGCTCCCCTAGGCAGATTTTCGGCCACCGCGACGAGCCATGCGCGCCCATGCTGTGGGTTATTCTGGACCACCCTCTCTGATGGTTGTGTTAAACGCAATGACTTTCCGCTTCTTTCGGTGCCAATTCGGATATGGATACAGGGCGGGGGTTGGTCGGATCCGGATCACCCAAGCAAGATGTGCGCAAGACCTGAACTGCTACCCCTATTGTCGTTGAGGGCAGGGTGGCCGACCCATATCTTCCATCATCTTTTCGTGGAACACCTCGACCGGTGTCTTCCATCAGAGACCGCCCGGATGTCGCGCTTGCGTGGAAGCCATCTGAAGCCATCTTCGGACCCGGCGATTGGTGTTCGCGACAGTGGCTTTCTGCTACGGCGAGAAGGGATCGCAAAACCACGTCTGCGTTTCGATCTCGGCTTGCAGACGCCGCCAGCTGACGAGCTCGGTGCTGCGATCGCAGGTTATGAGGTTGCGACGCCCTTATGTGCGAAGTTGGAACCCCAATCGTTGAGGCCAGAACCTGTTTTTTGATCACCAAACCGTTTCGGCCCGAGCAATGTATTCTCGTTAACCGAAACGCTGGCATAATTGTTCAAGAACGCTTTACCGATCACGAAGCCGGGGTTTCTGCGGGCTGGTCTTCGGTCCTTTTGTGGACCGCGCGGTGAGCATAAACCAAAATGACACTGCCGAGCACCGCCGCAATTACCGAGGCAAGCAGGACGGAAAGTTTTACCGACTCCAATTGAATGCCCGTAAAGGCCGAGTTGGCGATGAAAATCGACATTGTGAAACCAACCCCTGCCAAACACCCCGCGCCGAGAACCTGCATCAAGTTGATCTCTGACGACAGGCGACCCAGACCGAGTTTCGCAGCGACATAGACGAACAGGAAGATGCCCAGCGGCTTGCCGACGACCAAACCCAGGATCGTACCAAGGCTTTCAGGTGCCGTGAAATGCACGCTGTCGGCAGTGATCAGAAGTCCGGTATTGAAGAATGCAAACAGCGGCAGAACAAGGAAGTTGATCCAGTTCTCCAAGGCATGTCTCACATGAACACCCGGCGCGCCAAGCCGGTCCATGATGGTTTGCAATTGCATGAAGGTCGGGGCGGCAACGATGTTTTCTGAACCGATCTGTTTGTCACGCTCGAACAGTTTTGCAGTCTGGGCAGCCACTGCGGCCCGGTTGGCCTTTGCACGGCTGGGCAAGGCAATGGCGGTCAAAACACCTGCCAGGGTCGCGTGCAGACCGCTTTCATGGATAAAATACCAAAGAACCACCCCAAGGATCAGATAGGGTGCGCGCCAATAGATCTTGCCAACATTCATTGCCATCATTGCTGCGAAGATGACGCAGGCTGTGATGAAAGCTGCAAGGTGAAATCCATGTCCATAGAATGCAGCGATGACCAGGATCGCACCCAGGTCATCCACGATGGCCAGTGCCGAGACGAATATTTTCAAAGACGTCGGCACCCGATTGCCCAGCAGCGCCAATATGCCAAGGGTGAATGCGATGTCGGTCGCCATGGGAACGCCCCAGCCATGCACCTCTGGGGTGCCCCAGTTCAGTGCTGCATAGATCCCGGCGGGCACGAGCATGCCACCTAATGCGGCGATGACCGGCATTGCCGCCGCCGTGCGGTTTGACAGCTCGCCCTCGACAAACTCGTGCTTGATCTCGATCCCGACCAAAAGGAAAAACAACGCCATCAGGGCATCATTGATCCAGGCCAGCAGGCTAAGCTCTAATCGCCAGCTTCCGGCAAAAAGGCCGATGCTGGTGTTTCTGAGGGCATCGAAAAAATCGAAAAACCCGACGTTGACGAACAGCAGCGCAGCCACCGTCGCAACAATCAGCGTCATGCCTGCGGACGCGGCCCAATCGATAAAGCGGTACGCGGCGACCTCAAGCCGGACGCCCAGCGGACGCTCAATCGCTTCCAGCAGCGCGGCTTCATCCCAAACGCCCTGATAGAGCGTCCCATCGAAGAACAGATAGGGGGCCGACGGTGGAACCTCTTTGGACAGTGAGTTGCGGTCATGTTGGATACGTTGGGCGACGTCGGGTGCGTCCAGATCCGCTTCAAATCTGGCCAGATCGAGTCCGAGCTTGTTTGCCAGCTTGATGACGGATGGGCGCGTATATTTGGGCGGTGCTTCAAACAGTGCAGTGAACATGTCGAAAAAGCGGCCCTGTTGTCCGGCTGCGATGGCGGCCCGCGCTGCAATGTCTGCCCGTTTATCGCCTTCAGGATAGGTGAAGCGAATGGCGACCGTAACCTGATCAGGTGATAGCCGATCGGCCAGTCGCAGAATGATATCCCGAAGACGCCGGGTGGGCTTGTCGGTAAAGTCGACAAACCAGACAATCCTGCGGGCGGCGGTTTCATTGCCGATGACGAAATCACGGTTGGGGTCGTAGTCTTTGTTCAGCACCATCGCTTTACCTTCATCCTAAAGTGGCAGGTTGTCCTTCTGCGAATGGGTGTCCAGTCGGGCGCGTCAATCCACACTGCGGGGGCCAAACAGCAACCAGACAAGAAACCCAAATATCGGCAGCAGCAGGATAAAGACCGTCCAAAGCACCTTGGAAAGCGGCGACGAACGAGAATTCAGAGTACTGTATATGGCATATATATCAAGGGCTAAGACGATTGCGCCGCCCAAGCTCATGGTCATGTTGTTCATTGGCATGCCTTTCGTTGTCTGAACACAGATCATGCGGTGTGGCCCGCGTTTACATCATCGCACCAGGGGGTGCATCCCGACTGTGTCAGTCGATGTCGCGACGAACCTGCCCCCATGCGAGCATCGCGAAAATTGCTGTACCACCTACCACATTGCCCGCCAGAACCGGCAGGAAGAAACCAAACACTGCCTGTTGCAGTCCAAGCCCACCCGTGACCATCAGGTATGCCATTTCCACCGACCCAGCGACAATATGAGTAAAATCTCCCGCGGCGATCAGCCATGTGAACAGCACGATGATCGACACAGACGAGGCGCCGGCCTCGGGCAGCATCCAGACAATGGCGGCGACCAAGATGCCCGCCGGAATTGCTCGGGCGAAACCTTCGGCAGGCGGCATGCCGGTGGCGTGACGCGACAACTCTTCGATCGCTGGCAGGATCTCGGCAGTGATGGCGCCGCTATGGGCATAGAAAGTCGCGATTGTAAAAGCACCTATTACGTTGGCAAACAGAACGATCGCCCACAGGACAACGATCCTGTTAAGCACGGGCCAGCTTGGGCTGTGCAGAAAGGGCAGGACTGTCGTGATGGTGTTTTCCGTGAACAACTGCATCCGCCCGATGATTACCATCACGAAACCTAAAGAGTACCCAAGATTCTCGATCAGATAGCTATACCCCGTATCGGGCAGATAGGTCCGCAACACCGCCTCGCCCAGAACCGAGAAACTGATGACAATCCCGGCGGACACACCCGACCAGAACAGGGACCCGTTGCTGCGTTCCAGTTCTTCGTCACCGCTGCGCCGGATCACTTCGTAAACCGTAGTAGCGGCCAGTTTTCTGGCGTCTTCGATGGCCTGCTCTTTGGCGATTTCTTCTTCGGTCATGTGTCAGCCTTCCAATAGGTTGCTGTCTTTATCGCCTTCCACCTGCACTTGCATCTGCGGCTCCAGATTGTCCACCTCGTTTGACAGGTCTTCGTCGATCGCCGTGTGTTCTGGCGCGCGCTTGGGCGTGGGTTTTGGCGCGATTGGCGGCTTGGCCTGGTCTGCGGATTGTGCAGGTGCCAATGGAACACCCTCTGGGAAGATGATTTCGCGCGCTTCATCCGGCATGCTGATACCGGCGTCGTTCAACGCCTTCAATACGCGCCGGATCAGGACCGATTTCAGTTTCAGCGGTGAAATCGCTTCTCCATCGAACCAATAGTAGATCTTGATGATTACGGTGGATGCACCCAGCATATCGGCAAGAACCATCGGCTCGGGCTCGTTATATATCGCGTCATGTTGTGATAATTCGCGCAGAATGATTTCTTGCACGTCGCCGATCGAGGCGTCATAGCCAATGCCCACTTCGAATGATCCACGACGGCTGGGGCTGGCCGAAAAGTTTTCGATTGTCGCTTTGAAAACAGCGGCATTGGGGATCTGAATATGATTGCCCTCGGGCGAAACCAGAACTGTGCTGCGGGTGTTCATGCTGTGCACGACGCCTTGGTGCCCTGCCACGTCGACAAAGTCTCCGCGCCGAAAAGGTTGTCGCAGGCTAAGCAGCAGACTGGCCAGAAAGTTTTCGGCAATGTCACGAAAGGCGAAACCGATGACGATCCCGATCACACCCGCACCGCCAAGAACCGAGATTGCAAGCTGCGTCAGACCCGCGATCTGAAGCACGATGTACAGCCCAACCAGAAACACTGGCAACGCGATGAAGCGCGCAGTTATGTCGCGCAGGAACGGCGAGCCGAGCCGCTCTTTCAACGCCCACCGGGCCAGCCGCGCCACGCCCGTTGACAGAAACAGCGCCACCGGCAGGATCAAGAACGCCAGCAGGATCAGTGGCGCAGCGGCGACTGTCTTGTCCCACAGGTTGCGCAGTTCCGAGATCGCCGGGTCGACCGAGAAATCCGCTTCTTGCGCTACCGCCAGTCGATTGACGACAGCGACCACGCCATCGGTTTTCGCCGCCAAGTCACGGGCCCAGTCTTGTCGCTTGGACGAGGCTGCAGTGCCGTCCAGAAAGACGATCCCGTCCTGAACCTCTACCTGAACACCCTCATACCAACCGGTTGCTTTCAGGATCGCCTGAATGGGCGCTGCAATCTGGTCATCCCGCACGTTTTCAGTGACCGAAATGGTTTGCTCCGTATCGACCACTTCGGTTTCTATCCCGTCGTCAATCCCCTCGCTGCTGGATTGGGCCAGCACTGACCCCGACGGCAATGATGTGGCCAGAAGCAGAGCAACGGCCAAAACCTTTGTGATAGTGATCCCCATGGTATGTCCCAGAATTACCTTTGTTTAAGAACATAAGATGACCTGAATGGTTCCCGAGGGCGATGCCTTTTTTGGGTTTGCGGCTGTAACGTTATGGGGTCGGGGTCGCCTTTCGTCTAAACTCAACCCAAACACGCCGAAGGGAAAGCATCAAGAATGGATGTCAAGCCTATGAAATCATACAAAAAAACGCTACTCTGCTTGAGCTTGTTGAGCTTTGCAGGTCTCATCCCCGCACAGGCTGAGCAGGTGGGAAATGTCGATGTCGATTGGCTGGGCAATGACATCGTCATCGAAGCGATCAAAGATCCCGATGTCGAGGGCGTTACCTGTCATGTCGCCTATTTTGAACGCGGACTGGTGGATCGTTTGTCCAACGGTAACTGGTTCGAAGACCCATCCAACAGCGCCATATCGTGCCGCCAAACCGGGCCAATTGTAATCGGTGATATTGATCGTAGTGACGAGGGCGAAGATGTATTCAGCCAGCGCATGTCGATCATCCTTAAAAGCCTGAGGGTGAAACGCATCTTTGATGACGCCAATCAGGTGTTGATCTACATCGCACATGCCCGCGAGGTGGAAAGTGGATCAGCGAAGATGTCGATCTCGACCGTTCCGCTTTACCGTCCGCAGTGAATATGGGTTTGAGAAGGAACATCATTGCTTTTTCCAACTCATGCCGCACATTGATCAAGGACATTTCTTAACCCGCCATACAGGTCCCGAATGACAACATCCTTGCTTCCAGCAGAACTTGTGCCCGTTGATGGATATGACTGGCCCCGCGCGCCTGCATCCAGTTCTTTGAAGGATGGGTATCGGCGGATATGGGAGAAGCTGAGGGTGCTGGACGATCGTAATGTCGACCTGTTGCCCGATGGGCTGGAGCGGTTGCCGGAATCATTGATTCCCGACGACTTGTGGTCCGCCTTGCGCGCGCATCAGTACGCCTGTCTGGACCGCGTTTATCTGGATTGGGCGCGTCGCAAGGATGGTCCAAACACCGTTTGTGCATTTGTGATGATGCCAAGCGTACCGCACGGCTTTCTCGCTGATTGGGCCGCAGATCGCGAGTTGGATTTGGTCGATGCCGCCGCGGTGCCGACCGGGAAAAATGCCCTGATCGTTCCCGACATTTCATCTTTGGTTCGGCGGACGCTGGAAGGCCGGGCGGCGATGCGCGCTTATCTGACCGAACTGAATGACGCGTCGCGTAATGTGCTATTGGGGGTGTCCAGTTGGACGTGGACCTATCTTGCCCAGACCTCTGCCATCGAGGCGGTCGTGTCGGATGCGCGCTGTTTTGCGCCGTTCAGGGACCAAGATCTGGCAGAGCTGATCAAAACCCACATGGGGGAAGAAGTGTTCAAATCCGCGGAGTCTGGCGATGATATTTTGCCCAAGGATGACAGCGACGAGGTTAACGACCCGTATTTGAAAACCCTTGCTGCCCGGGCCTATGGCTGCCCCTGGGCGGCGATCAGGCTGCTGGATGCCGCGGTGAAGCGGGAAGTGGATGGTGACGGCGAGGATGCAGACGGTGATAGAGACGGCGCGACTGATGGGGCAACCTGGTTGCAGGATCCGGCCTCGCCGCAATTGCCGGCGCGTTTCGAACGCATCAGCTGTTTTCTGTTGCATGCGTTGCTGATTCACGGCCCGCTGGTTGCGAAAGACGTGGCGGCGGTTCTGCCGATTACGATACCGGTTGGGCTTGTCGCCGCGTTGGGGCGGATCGGATTGGTGGATGACGAGGCGGGGAAGGTATCTATCCCGCAGTCGGCCTATCCGCATGTGCGGCGCATTCTGGCCGAAGCCGGCCTGCCACTTGATCAGATTTAGGATGCTGCGATGAATGCCGAGAACTACGATCTGACCCGAGTGTTTAACGAAATGTCCGGCTGGACGTTTATGCAGATCGCCCTGGTGATCCTGCTGTGTTTCCTGCTTTATCAACTGCTGCGCTATACCGTGCCGCGGGTGGCCGAGCACCTGCCTGCACGGTTCCGCCTGCTTGCCCTGAACCTGATACCGCTGGCGCGACTTATCCTGTTCGCGGTCGCCTTGGTCACGATCACTCCGATGATCTTCAATGTGACGCTAAAGAACTTCGTGTTGGTGTTGGGCACGGTGGGCGTGGCGTTGGGGTTTGCCATCAAGGATTGGGCCACCAGCGCCGTGGCTGGCATCGTGGCAATATTCGAACGTCCCTATCGCTCGGGCGACTGGATACGAATTGGCGATGACTATGGAGAAGTGATTGATATCCACACGCGGTCGGTGAAGTTGCGCACCGCTGATGACGATGTTGTCACAATTCCACATTCCCGCATTTGGTCCGAGAACATCTCTAACGCCAATGATGGGTCAAAAACCCTGATGTGCATCGCCGAGTTCTTGGTCGCGCCAGACCGATCAACGGCAGGAATTATCGACATTCTGACCGATGTCGCCCACACCAGCCCATATCTTGATTGGTCCCGGCCCGTGAAGGTGATCATGCATAACGAGGTTTATGCCACACGTGTGCGATTGAAAGCCTATCCGTTCGAGCTACGGGATCAGTTCAACTTCGCGACAGACCTGACCACGCGCGGGCGTGACGCCTTGATCAATGCCGATATCAAGATCGTTTCGACACCGGAGTTCGGGACCACCCCAAACTGATCGCGAACCCAAGGGGCTTTCGTTTCTTATTGCAAGTGACTGCAATAAAATAGGAACGCCTTACCAGACTGATTCATTATACGTCTTGTTGTCGCCCTGCTGTTCATATCACTGATCAACAATGACGGCGTTCTTGCACCGCTTGGATGACCCGACGGGCGACAGTTGCGGATTTTGCGGCAACCACGGGGCAGCTTTCAAGTTGGAGCAGTTTTGCGGCCAGTATGAGGTTACCCCGCAACGGGTGTTGTGCCTCACACAAAACGTGGGTCAACTGCTGGGCAAGGTCAGGCGCGTCAGTCCGGGTGGTCGGATGCCGCCGACGCCGCCTCGGCCAAGGTCAGCTCACGCAGGCCGACCGTGCCGATCAGCTCATCATCTTCCACCACCAGTGCGACATTCAGATTCAACCGTGTCAGCAAACGGATCGCATAGCGGGCCTGCATATTGCCGGAAATGTTGACGGCCGGCTTTTCCATCACTTCGTAAACGCTGACCCGTTCGGGGGCGCGGTTTCGGGCAAAGACCTGCCGTGCGATCATGCTGATCGTCAGAACGCCGAACTCGTCATCAGGGGATCGCTTTTCGATCACCATCGTGTCGTGGCCGGATGCCTCAAAGATACGTAGTGCTTCAGCTACTGACGCTAAGCCATTGATGATATGCGGGTCTTCCCGCACGGCGTCGCGGACGCGGGTTTCTTCCGGCTGGCTCATAATTCGTCCTTTTCTAACGAGGCTTTCAGGGCTTTCACCTGTGTTTCAAGCCCGATTGCGTCTTCGATGTCGATCTGGAAGACCACGCCGCGACCCGGTTCTTTCAAGAACTCGCCCGCAGTGGAAATGGTTTCAAGGATGTTGGCGGCAAGGTGTTCCTCTACCAAAAACAGCGCCATATCCCGCTGCCCGGCAACCGTCAGGCCCAGAAAGGTCTTCTTCTTTTCCAACCCTTCACCGCGGACGCTGGTGATCACCGTGGCCCCGGTGGCGCCTGCACTGCGCGCCGCGTCAACAATGACGTCCGTATATGCATCCTGCACAAGCGAGATGATCAGCTTGAACTTCATTTGATGTCCTCCGTTTTGGCATCCGGCGCGGACGGTGCGTCCCGTCGCGCGCTATTCCATTGCACCAATTGCGCGTAGCCCATGACCGTGATCATGGGAAACAGGCTGGCCAATGCGATCAATCCGAAGCCGTCAAGTGCGGGGCTGCGGCCCGGCACGGTCGAGGCCAGCCCAAGCCCCAGCGCAGCAACCAACGGAACGGTGACGGTCGACGTCGTAACGCCGCCGCTGTCATACGCCAGTGGTACGATGTTCTTCGGCGCAAAAATAGTCTGCACGATCACAACCGCATAGCCTACGATCATGTACATATAAAGCGGGGTTCCCGTGACGATACGATAAGTGCCGAACACAAGGCTGAGAGCAACGCCCACCGCAACCGCGATGCGCAACCCCCATTCCTTCACCGTTCCCCCCGAAACCTCGCGTGCCTTTATGGCCACCGCAATCAGGGATGGTTCGGCAATGGTGGTCGAAAACCCGATGGCGAAGGCGAACAGATAGGTCCAGCCATGTGCGGACCAATCCGTGGGGTCGCCCAGGAAATCGGGGTTAGTCAACTGGCGGGCCATGGCTTCGCCCAGCGGAAACAACGCTTCCTTCAAACCGAACAGGAACAAGCCCAGACCCAGAACGACATAGACGCCGCCCACCAGAACGCTGCGCAGATGAGGCACTGGTTTGCGAAGCACCACAGCCTGAAAGAAGATCAGGACAACGAGGATCGGCAGCACATCCTTGATGGTCGCGATGAAGGTGATCAGCAATTCATGGATCATTGCATCGACCCCACGATCCCGAATCCCAGCACGAAAACGATGGGCAAAAGACTGGCAAAAGCAACAAGGCCGAATCCGTCGATCATTGGATTGCGGCCCTTGATGACGCTGGCCAGGCCGACACCCAACGCGGTTGTCAGGGGCACGGTTACGGTCGATGTCGTCACGCCGCCACTGTCATAGGCAATGCCGATGATCTCGGCTGGGGCGAAGGCGGTCATGATCACGACCAGCACATAGCCCCCGATGATCAGGTAATGGATGGGCCAGCCCAGAAGGATTCGCATGACGCCGATAACAAGGGATGACCCGACCGCCGCGGCAACCGTGTATCGCAATGCATCAGCATAGCTGGTCTGCGCCCCCTCGCTTGGGCCAACAGCCCCGATGTCGGACATGACCCGCGCGGCTTCGCGGGTGACGGCGATCAGGGCTGGCTCCGCCACGGTGGTGCCAAACCCCAGCGAGAAGGCAAAGATCAAAAGCCAGAACAGACTGCCTTTGTTGGCAAAGGCATCTGCAAGAGATTCTCCGATGGGAAACAGCGCAAGCTCCAACCCCCGAATGAAGATCGCCAGCCCGGCCATGACAAACAGCAGCCCGATCAACTTCTCGCCCACATCGTCCAGGGGTTGCCGTAGGATCAGAAACTGAAAAACAGCCACGACCGCCACAATGGGCGCCAGATCGCGAGCCGTGCCAAGTGTCAGATACGCAAGGGATTTTATCTCGTCCAGCAACGGGTTCCTGCCATGTGCCTGGATCAAGCAGGTGGACCCGTCAGGTCGCGACCTCTGTCACCGTGTCATCTCGCCCGATACTAGAACCAAGCCCGTTGGCATACAATTCGGTTCTTGCCCTAATGGGCGGGCGTCAACGTCATGTTGCCCAGTCCGGCAATCACGCCTTTTGCGAGAAGGGGTCTTTTGCGGTGTGCAATCTAAGGTGCCTCATGAACGCGCGTGCAACGCTTGAAGTAGGCCGGTCATCCGAGGACACGAAATAGCTGCGGTATTCAATCTGCGAGGCAAAGGGGCGAAAGACGACATCGTCGGATCTGTATTGCACAATCGGAAACGGGTTCACGATGGTCAGCCCCAAGCCTTCCTTCGCAAGATCCACCGCCGCAAACGAGGTCGAGGCTTCGGCGACAATGCGCGGCGTGCTGCGGTGCGCTTGCAGCACTTTGTCCAGTTGCGCGCGCCGGGCATGGCGGTGCGTCAGCGCCACCACCGCCTGTTCGTGCAGATCGGCGGGATGAATGATCGGCCTGTCCGCCAGCGGGTGATCGTGCGGCATTGCACAAACCGCGCTGGCAGAGCGGTAGGGTGTCAGCTTCACACCATTCCGTGTCAACTCAACCCCGCTGACGCCCAAGTCAAATCGACGGTCGAGGATGCCGCGAATGACGTCTTCGGACGGAGCAACATCAAGGCTCACGTAAAAATGCGGGTTTGTTTTTAGGAAGGTGGCGATGTGATGCACCAGAAACCGATGGGCATAGGTGGGAGGGGCGATCAGGCGCAGGGTTTCACGCGCCATTTCGGGCGGGCCGTCGATCCGGTCTAGCGCCTCGAACAATGGATCCAGCCGTCGGTTCATCTGTACCGCCTCGCTGGTAGGGCGCAGCCGTCCGCCTTCACGTTCGAATAAAATTCGGCCCGTGCGGGCCTCAAGGCTGGCGATGGAGCGGCTGATCGCGGATTGGGACAAACCCAGCCTGACCGCCGCTTTTGACGTCGTGCCGCTTTCCATCAACGCGCGGAGCGCCTGATATTCGGGCAGACTGTGCCAGGATTTGGTCGGCATAAGGGCCTCTCTTCATAAGTGTAATCATTCTATGAGAAAATATCATGTATATTTCTCTCGTCCATGAGGAAACCTGTCATAAGCTGACGCGGTGTTGCCTTGGGGGAATTCAAACGTGACAGGCCAAACCACACCTTTGGTGTTTGACGGGCACAATGATGTCTTGCTGAAGCTCTATCGGGCTGGCGGCAAGTCCGCGTCGCGCACATTCTTGACAGGCCGCGACGGAGCGATTGATGTGCTGCGGGCGCGGGCAGGTGGCTTCGGGGGCGGCTTCTTCGCTGTTTACATTCCATCGCCGGTCGATGCGGATTTCAAGATGGAGGAGATGGCGAAGCCCAGCTATGATCTGCCGCTGCCCGATCCCATCGACTGGGAAGACGGGTTTCCCGTGGCGATGGCGCAGATCGCCATTCTGTTTGATCTTCAGGATCGTGGCGCACTGACCGTGTGCCGCACGGCTGCACAAATCCGCAAGACACTCGACGCAGGCCACATCGCCGCAATCCTTCACATTGAAGGGGCAGAGGCGATTGACGCTGAACTGAATACGCTTGAAGTGCTGTATCAAGCGGGTCTGCGCTCACTCGGCCCGGTTTGGAGCCGGTCGACGATATTCGGTCATGGTGTTCCATTTCGCTATCCCGCCACGCCTGATATTGGGGATGGTTTGACCGATCACGGGTTACATCTGGTCCGTCGGTGCAATGAACTGGGTATCATGATAGACTTGTCCCACCTGAACGAAGCCGGGTTCTGGGATGTCGCCCGTCATTCCACCAAGCCTTTGGTCGCGACCCATTCGAACGCCCATGCGATTTGCCCCCATAGCCGCAATCTGACGGACAAGCAGCTGGCCGCAATCCGCGAAAGCGATGGGATGGTCGGGCTGAACTTTGCCGTGGCTTTTCTGCGAGGTGACGGTCGAATGCTGGCCGATGTTCCGCTGACGCAAATGCTGCGCCATCTGGACCACTTGATCGAGCATCTGGGGGAAGATCGGGTTGGATTGGGGTCAGACTATGATGGGGCCGTTGTGCCGGAAGACCTGACGACTTGTGCCGATCTGCCGAAACTCAGGCAGGCGATGGAACAACACGGATATGGCGAGGCGCTGATAACCAAGCTTTGCCATGAAAACTGGCTGCGTGTGCTGGAAAAAACATGGGGGGAATAACCCCAACCGGCATGCAGCCCAAATGATAACTGAACAGGAGAGGTTCAAAATATGAATACCATCAACAGATTGCTGACAAGCGCCGCGATCGGTGTGGCCGTGGGGGTATCGTCCTTTGCAGCTTATGCCGAAACGCCCGCAAATATGCTGGTCATCGCTAACCGTATTGACGATGTGACCACGCTGGACCCGGCAGAAAGCTTTGAATTCGCTGGCTCGGACATCAGCCGCAATGTGTATAGCCGTCTGGTCTATCTGGATCCGCTTGATCTGGCTGCCGGCTATAAACCCGGACTTGCCGAAAGCTGGGAGGTCAGCGAGGACGGCAAGACCATCACCTTCACCATGCGTGAAGGCGTCACTTTCCATTCGGGCAACCCGGTTCGGGCAGAAGACGCCGCGTTCTCGTTGCAACGAGCGGTGATCCTGAACAAAACGCCTGCCTTCATCCTTACCCAATTCGGGTTTACGCCGGAAAATGTCGCCGAGACGATCAAGGCGGACGGCAATAAACTGATGATCACCACGGACCAGCAATATGCGACCTCGTTTGTGCTGAACTGTCTGACCGCCACCATTGGCGCGATCGTCGACAAGGAAACCGTTATGGCCAACGAGGTCGACGGCGACATGGGCAACACCTGGCTGAAAACCAACTCGGCTGGCTCGGGCCCCTATGTGCTGGACAGCTGGAAACCGAATGAAAGCGTCACGCTGACCTCTAACCCCGATTATTATGGCGGTGCACCGGCGATGGAGCGGGTGATCGTGCGTCACGTGCTGGAAAGTGCCTCTCAACGTCTGCTTCTGGAACGCGGTGACATCGACATCGCCCGCAACCTGAACCCGGAAGATATTGCCGGTGTGATGGAAGCTGGCGGGATCAAGGTCGAAGACGAGCTGAAAGGCCGTCTGATGTATTTTTCCCTGAACCAGAAACACCCGGAACTGTCCAAGCCCGAGGTCCGTCAGGCGTTCAAATATCTTGTCGATTACGAGGGTATGAAAAACAGCTTCCTGAAGGGGCAGTATACGATCCATCAGAACTTCCTGCCCGCGACCTATCTGGGGGCATCGGAAGAAAACCCGTTCTCGCTGGATATCGAGAAAGCCAAGGAACTGCTGGCCGCCGCGGGTGTTGAAGGGCTGGAAATCGAAGCCGGTGTGCGCGAGGCGCAGGAACGGATCGAGATCGCGCAATCCCTGCAAAACACGCTGGCGCAGGTCGGGATCACGCTGAATATCACCGTCGGCACGGCGAAACAGATCCTTGCCCGCTATCGCGCGCGTGAATTGGACTTGTATCTTGGGGCATGGGGCCCGGACTATCCCGACCCGCAAACCAACGCCGGGACCTTTGCCTATAACCCCGACAACAGCGACGAGGCACAGGCCACCGGCCTTCTGGCCTGGCGCAACGCCTGGGATGCCGGTGGGCTGACGCCGAAGGTCGAGGCTGCCGTGACCGAAGGCGACCGCGACAAACGCATCCAGATGTATCAGGACATTCAGGCCGAATTTCGCGACATCTCGCCCTTCGGGATCATGTTCCAGCAGATCGAACAATCTGCCCTTCGCGAGAACGTGATGAACTGGTCGACCGGACAGGCCGTGACCTCGGCCGCTTACTGGCAGGTCACCAAGTAAATGGCCCTGAGCGAAGACAATCACGAGAGGCGCCCGCCAAGGGCGCCTCTTTCTGACGTGGTGTGGCCGGTGGCGCGCACCACGCTGCGGACCTTTGGATCAATCGCGGTGACGCTGCTCGGGCTGTTGTTCGTGACATTCATCATCGGGCGGGTCATGCCGATTGATCCGGTGTTGTCAATCGTGGGTGAGCGCGCCTCGCAATCAACCTATGACGCGGTCTATCAGCAGCTTGGGTTGGACAAGCCTCTGATTGTACAGTTTCTTTACTATATCTGGGATGTGCTGCATCTGGATTTCGGCATTTCGCTTCTGAACGCGCGCCCGGTGTCCGAGGATATCGCGCGGGTGTTCCCAGCCACGCTGGAGCTTGCCACGCTGGGCATCCTGTTCGGCGTCGTTCTGGGCGTGCCGCTGGGGGTGCTGGCCGCCGTGCGCAAGGGATCGTGGATCGACCAGGTCGCGCGGGTCGTTGCGCTTGTTGGATATTCCATGCCGATTTTTTGGCTGGGCCTGATGGGGCTGCTTGTTTTCTATGGAATACTTGGCTGGGTCGGTGGACCGGGCCGCGTGGGTATCTTCTATGTTGATGTGGTGCCCAGCGTCACCGGATTGTTGCTTGTGGACGCCGTGCTTGACGGGAACTGGGATGTGTTCAAGGACGCGTTTTCCCACATCATCCTGCCTGCATCGCTTCTGGGCTATTACTCATTGGCCTATATCAGCCGGATGACCCGGTCGTTCATGCTGGAACAACTCAGCGCCGAATACGTCACAACAGCGCGCGTCAAGGGCATGTCGGAATGGGACGTGATCTGGAAACACGCGTTCAAGAACATCCGCGTGCAGCTGATCACCGTGATCGCGCTGAGCTATGCGGGCCTTCTGGAAGGCTCGGTCCTGACCGAGATCATCTTTTCCTGGCCTGGCATCGGCAGCTATATCACCACCGCGCTTCTGTCTGCTGACATGAATGCGGTGCTTGGCGGCACCGTCGTGGTCGGGCTGGTCTTCATCCTGCTCAATATCTTCTCGGACCTGCTCTACAAGGTCTTTGATCCACGCGCGAAATAGGCGGGACACAATCAATGACCGAACAAACACTAAAACAATGGCTGCTGACGGATACGCCGACCTCGCGTCGCCACGCGAAGATCTCGGCGTTCTATCAGGGCTGGCTGTCGTTTCGCAGCAACACGATGGCGATGATCGGACTGGGCATTCTGGTGGCGCTGGTGGTGATTGCCGCCGCTGCGCCCCTGCTGGCACCGCATGACCCGTTCGTGCAGGACCTTGGCAACCGGCTGGCGCCTTTGGGGTCGGAAAACCACGTCTTCGGCACTGACAGTCTGGGCCGGGATATCCTGTCGCGGCTGATCTATGGGGCGCGGATCACGCTTTACATCGTGGCGCTGGTCGCGCTGATTGCGCCCGTGGCCGGGCTGCTGGTCGGCACGATCTCGGGTTATGTCGGGGGCTGGACAGATACGATCCTGATGCGGATCACCGACATCTTTCTGGCCTTCCCCCGTCTGGTTCTGGCGCTGGCCTTCGTGGCGGCGCTGGGCGCGGGGATCGAGAATGCGGTGCTGGCCATTTCGCTGACCGCATGGCCGCCATACGCGCGGATTGCGCGGGCTGAAACGCTGACAATCCGGTCATCGGATTATATCAGCGCGATCAAGCTGCAAGGGGCGGGGGCGCTTCGCATCATCACCAAACACATATGGCCGCTTTGTATTTCGTCGCTGATCGTGCGGGTGACGCTGGACATGGCGGGGATCATTCTGGCGGCAGCCGGTCTGGGCTTCCTTGGTCTTGGCGCACAACCCCCCAGCCCGGAATGGGGCGCGATGATTTCCGAAGGGCGTCGGTTCATTCTGGATCACTGGTGGGTTGCCACCATGCCCGGACTTGCCATTTTCACGGTGTCCTTGGCGTTCAATCTTCTTGGCGACGGTTTGCGTGATGTCCTAGATCCGAAGGCAGGTGAATGATGAGTGTGCTTCTTGATGTCGAAAACCTGTGGGTAAAGTTCCCGTCCCGCCACGGTGTGTTTGACGCAGTGCGCGGGGTATCCTTCACGCTGGGACGCGAGCGGTTGGGGATCGTGGGCGAAAGCGGTTCGGGCAAATCCATGACCGGGCGCGCCATTTTGCGCCTGATCCGCCCGCCCGGGATTGTCGAGGCGGATCATATCAACCTTGAAGGTGTGAACCTGCTGGACAAGACCGAGAAGGAAATGCGCGACGTGCGCGGGCAGCGGATCAGTATGGTGATGCAGGATCCGAAATTTTCGCTTAATCCCGTGATGACGATTGGTGATCAGATCATCGAGGCATACCGCTTGCACAGCAAAGCCTCGAAAGCCGAGGCTTACAAAAAATCGCTGGAGATGCTGGAAGCGGTGTCGATCCGTGACCCCGAACGCGTTATGCGCGCCTATCCACATGAAATGTCGGGTGGGATGGGGCAGCGGATCATGATCGCCATGATGCTGATCCCGAACCCCCAGATCCTCATCGCGGACGAACCGACCTCGGCTTTGGATGTGTCGGTGCAGCGACAAGTTCTTGATATCATGGATAAGCTGGTCAAGGATCGCGGTATGGGGCTGATTTTCATCAGCCATGACCTGAACCTTGTCGCCGATTTCTGCGACCGGGTGCTGATCATGTATGCAGGACGGATTGTCGAGGTATGTGACGCTGAAAAGCTGCATGCAGCAAAGCACCCCTATACCCGCGGGCTGCTGAATTCCCTTCCCCGGCTGGATGCGCCCCGCGACCGTCTGGAGGTGTTACAACGTGACCCGGCATGGTCCGAGGCGCCAAGTGTGAGTGGACGCGTATGAAGATGTTGGAAGTTCAGGACCTGAACGTTTGGTTCGGTGGCGGTCGCGACCGGGTGGACGCCGTCAAACATGCCTCATTCGATGTGGCGCAGGGCGAGAGTTTCGGTCTGGTCGGCGAAAGCGGGTCGGGAAAGTCCACGATCTTGCGTGCCATCACCGGATTGGCGCCTGATTGGTCAGGCAAGATCATGGTCGAGGGGCAAGCGATTGGGCACAAGCGACCCAGGACATTTTTCAAGACCGTTCAGATGGTGTTTCAGGATCCATATGCTTCGCTTCATCCACGCCATTCGGTTGATCAGGTGCTGGGTGAAACCCTGCAGCTGCATGGGTTCAAGGATATTGATGCGCGGGTAGTGAAGCTGCTGGACGATGTTGGGTTGGGGCAGAAGTTCCGTTTCCGTTATCCGCATCAGCTGTCTGGTGGTCAACGACAACGCGTGGCGATCGCCCGCGCTCTTGCGCCTGAACCTGATCTGCTTTTGCTGGACGAACCCACTTCGGCGCTGGATGTGTCGGTGCAGGCGGAAATCCTGAACCTGCTGGCTGACCTGCGCACGGAACACAATCTGACCTATGTAATGGTGTCCCATGACCTGTCTGTGGTCGGCCATATGTGCGACCGGCTGGCGGTCATGAAGGATGGCGAGATCGTCGAGGTGCTGGATGTCGATGTGCTGAGACACCTGAATGCCGAACATCCGTATTCAAGGCAGCTATTGGAAGCCTCGCTTTGACAGGTCTCTGGTCGTTCCTGGTTGATCCCGACGACCGACGCTAACATGTTTCCCTTCACAGCCATCTGATTTAAGCATCAGATCAGTTTTGCAACGCCAGATGCATACTGTCTGAGGGTTCGGGGGGATACAATGGTCATTGAAGCGCTAGAGCGTCAGACGTTTGAACTTCTTGCGGGGAAGGGGCGGCGGCGTGACTTCAAGAAGGGCGCGCAGATTTTCAGTCATGGCGAGCCTGGGGCATCGTTGCTGATCGTGGAAACCGGTCGGGCTGAAGTCAGCATCACAACCGCAACGGGCCAGAAGTCCATTTTGGGCCTTGTCGGCACCGGTGATGTCATCGGTGATATTGCCTGTCTGGATGGCGGACCGCGCAGTGCAGATGTGGTCGCCATCGAGCCGCTAACCGGTCTGGAGGTTGCCCGCCGGGATGTCCTGCAAATCCTGAAAGAGGATGGCGACAGCGCCATTCTTGTCATCATGGCCCTATGCCAGAAAGCCCGTAATGCGTCCGAGATGTTCGAGCTGAAGGCGCTGGCCAGTGGCCGGTCGCGTCTGGCCAGCTGCATCCTGCGTTTGTTGAAGGATCAGAACGGTGAAGCCGGTGTAAGCCGGGTTCAGGTCAGCCAAAGTTGGTTGGGGGCTTATGCGGGTCTGACACGCGAAAACGTAAACAGGCAGCTGCGGATGTGGGCCACGGACGGCATCGCGCAGTTTGAAAAGGGGGCGGTCGTCGTTAAGAACCTTGGTGCTTTGGAAGATATCGCGCTGAACGATGGCGACTGAGAAATCGCGAGTGGCCGCAGCTTTCAGGAAATAATCACATATTTGCTGCAAACATGGCTGAATGTGTGACCTGCGTCACAAGTTTTGACGCATTTGATGGTTATACACAGAACTGGAAGCGCTGAAGGCCCTAACACAAAAGGTTTTTTAGCACGATAACTTAGCAAGGTATCGCTTTGGGTGGCCGCTTCGCGGCGTTGGAGCGACATTAAGTCCCGGCATATGCCGGACATTTCCGGGGTGCTTCCGCCTGACAGATGACGGTCGGGTAGGGCTACATCAATTTTGGTGGCCGTGAGTGGTGAAGGCGCTACGTCAGCTCCGGGTTGTCCGACCCGGAGGCGCCGACCGCCCCTCTTTCTATTTCTTCACGGATCGCTTCGAAACGGGACGACCATTCACGTTCGCCGCGTGTTTCGATCATCTCTGAGGCTTGTTGGATCAGGTTTCGTGCATCTTCAATATCGCCCTGCGCGGCCTTCATCTTCGCCAACACCGCATTATAAAATGGTAGGTTCAACTGGGCGCCTATGGCGCTGGCGTGGCTGATGTAACCTTCGAACTCCGGCGCAGCATCAAGATTGCCGTCGTAAACTCTCAGCAGAGATTGCCACAACCGCCCGATCAATGACCAAAATCCAGCGTTCTGTTCATCTGCAATCTCTATTCCGGTCTGAATTTCAGAGAAGGCAAGCGGCAGGTGGCCGCCTTCGAAAAAGGCCTGCGCCCCGAAGATATGAATCCAAGGCAATTGGGTTGTCGCGCCGATCAGGTTCAAATGGCTCTTCGCCGCCTCGATCGCGGCCACGGCACCGTCCTTGTCGCCTTTGCGAATAAGTATATGCGCATCTGCCGACAGGACGGACGCCAGCGGGTCCGCGCCAATTTCGACAAACAGCATCCCGTGGTCTTCGGTGCGATAAAGTTTCTTCAATGCGTTGCTGCTGTATTCCGCAGCCTCGAAATCTCCGGAATACAGTTCTTGAGCCGTCTTATTGACCAGCCACAGGACAGAGAGTTCGTCAGGCCCGTCCTTGGCCATCTTCGCCATTTGGTCAACCAGTTCACGGCTGGCACGGACTTCACCGCTGATGATGCGGTGCGCGAACAAGCCATAGAGCGTGATCATCCGTTGTCGGTTGGTGCCCTTGGCATAGCTGACAGCGCTTTCCAGCTTCTTGTAGCTGTCCAGGACGGTCGGATGTGAGAATCCCAGCCGCTGTACCAACGCGCTGGCGAGCAGCGAAAGAACCGGAAGATACTCGTCGCGTGCAACGTCTTTCCCCTTCGCCTGCTTCTCCATATCCTTTTGCGCACTGTCCAGATACTTGATGGCGGGATCGAAGTTTGCCGCCATGAGCATTCGGATACCCGCAGCGATACAGGCAGACGGGATCTGGTCATGAGCTTTTGCAGCCAGAATGTGGTCGGCAAGAAGCTCTGGCAGACGGGCAACAAGATCCGGATCTTTCTGACGTAGCTGATCGGCAAACTGCAAATGAAGGGCGCGGCGGCGTTTGCCAGGCAGCATTTCATAGGCAGCGTCGCGTAAAAGGATGTGATCAAAGGTCAGTCCATCCCGCCGCTTGTGTAGAACTCCGTTGATGGTCAGCACTCGCAGTTCGTCCTCGATACTGCTGCGGTCAGGTAGCAGAAAGCCCGCATGTTCAGGATCAACAACGCGTCCAAGAACCGACAGGCATTGCACCACATCCTTCAAAGGACCAAGCCCGTTGATGATGGCCTGAAAGGTTGCTTCGATGGTTTGGGGCAGGGGCCGTTTACCGGCTTGATTGCCCAGCTGGCGGGCGCGTTCTGCAAGGGCCAACAGAAACAGCGGGTTGCCTTCTGCGCCGGAAATGATGTTGCGTCGCGTTTCGTCCGTCAGCTCTGCATAAGCGGAAAGTGCCACATATGCCGCTGCATCAGACAATGGCTGAAGGTCGATGGCGTGTATGTCAGTTTCTTCGATCAGCGCGGTCATCTGTTCGCAGCGTCGGCTGGTGATGATCATCCGGTTTGCGAAATCCGGATCGTCGATCAGATTACGCAGGACGGCGGCGCTTTCTTCATCGACCCAATGGAAGTCGTCGAATGCCAAAGCCGCTTTGTTATGCTGCGCAATTTTCTTTAGGGCCTCGGTCATCAAGGCGATCCGATGTGCCTTTTGTTGTTCCGGTGGAAGGGGCACGGGCGTCGCGTCATGCAGACCCAAAACGGATGCCATCAAATTCAGGTCTTGGTCACTTGGGGCGATGCCAATGCCCGACAGGTCAGCCTGCAACGTGGCCGAGGTCGAGGTGTCGGTCAGCGAAAGCTCGTTTCGCACGGCTTCAACAACAGGGAGAAGCGCCGTTTGGCTGAGGTTGGCGCGTGCGTAAAGGCTGATGACCGGTGTTGGATCAAGCCGGTGGTCCAGTTCGCTTAATACCGCTGATTTGCCGATCCCGGCAGGTCCAACCAGTGCGAAGGTTTTCGCCGTACCTCCCATGAGGACTGACAGTTCGCTCTCGCGCTCAAGAAGCGCCCGACCCGTGTCTGGCTGCTCAAGAAACGTGAAACCGGATACGCCGATTACATCAACGGGTTGGTCGATGCCTTTCAGCAGAAGTTGATCGTGCGACGTGATTTCGACGTCTGCCAGCCGGGACAGGAATGATTGTGTTTCCCCCGAGATGACGACGCCGCCGGTGGGGGCTTGTTCCTGCAGGCGGGCCGCGCGATTCACATGCAATCCGGCCAGCTGCGGAAACAGAGTGCCGGATTGACCGACCCGGCACATGACCTGACCGCTGTCGATCCCGACCCGGACATTCTGTCCATGCAGTTTTCCCGGTGCGTTTTTTGCAATGGACAGGCCTGCGGCAATGGCTGAAAGCGCGGAATCTTCCCCGTCATGGCCCAGCCCGAAACACGACAGCACACCATCGCCGTAGCGTTGCAAGACAGTGCCGCGATATGTGGTGACAACGTCGCTGACCAATGCGTGAAAAGCTGCGATAGTGTCGTCGTAATCCTCAATCTCGGCTGAACTTGCAAAGGCGGTCGACCCGACCAGATCGATAAACTGGATCGTCAGAACGCGCAGCTCGGGGTTTTGCGCATCCAGAACCGCTTCTGCACCACAATTTCCACAGAATTTCGCGCCCTGGGCCAAAGGCTCGGAGCAGACCAAGCAATTTTTTACCTGCATGACATCCTCAATCGTTGCGCCTGACCCAGGACCGTGCCTCTGCCGCATGTCTGACGCGGCGGCTGTCCAACGGGTTGGTCATGGACCACGAGCACCAGATGCGGAATGCGCCAGGAAGCCCCATGCCGCGATGATCCAATAAGGGTCCGACATCCATGCTTGTGTCGGGAAAGCCATCCGCGCTGGGATCCGAGACCGAAACCTCGCCAGTGACCGGCGCAACATAGGATCGGTCCAGCTGCAAATCGAAAGCGTTATAGAACATACGACCGCGGGCATTTCGGGTCACGAAGGTCATGTCCAGAAGGTCCGATATGGCTCCGTGGGCTGCATGGCCGGAGAGGGCGACCGGATCGCGATGCTGCTGGGCACAGAAATCGATGGACAATCCGTCCGCATTCGTGGCGGTGAAGCGGGTGTTCTCGACATTGATATCAGCTTCGGATTTCGGCATCGCATAGAAAAACTTGCCCGCAAAGATGGCCGAAGAATTGTTGACGTAAAGCCGCCGTGGATACAGAAGCGGCGCCGCTCGCCCCTCGTCCGTATGCGTATAGGGGATGGCGAATGTCGCTTCGCCATAGGGGCGCATTGCCAAGAAGTTCGGAATGAACGACCCGCGCACATTGTGATAGCTGCAAAAAGACATGCCAACCGGGTGATAACCCGGCCGCACCATTGGGCAGTGGCCCAGATGGATACCGTCGGGCAGCATTGCCGCCACTTCATCACGAGGTCGTTCATAGAAGAAGAACACGCCCGTCATCTCGCCCCGTGCAAAGAACGGGGTCAGCGGCCAGGAGGTTCCGGAAATCGAGTTCGTCTGAAACATCGCCTTTTCAGGCAGGGTGTTTTCGCGCGGGATATCGTCAGCGCCGACATTGGGAAGCTCGACCCCGGTGATGGCCGATGCACAGGCGATCCCGGACATTGTGGCCCCCTCAACGCAGCCTGCGTTCAGCCCGCAACGGGTCCAGTCCCCTGCAAGATACAAGTTGGAAAACCCGCTCTCGGATGGGGCGAGGCGATGATAGACACTGTTGGTAACAGAGAGAACATAGCGTTCAGACCCATACATGTTGACGCGCGAATATACTGCCGCCTCGGGGCTTTGATAGAAAAGCCCCTTGTCGAACTTGCCGCGTTTCTTGGCCTTGGGCCATATGTCCGGCAGGTCTTTGTCCATCCATGTTGCGACATGGCTGTCGAACTCATCCAATGTTTCTCCATCCAGCGCAGGTGCACAGAAATACGAGATCGACGTGGGGCCGGGATCGGGCCAGGCCTCGTGTGGGATCAGGTGGGACATGTCTGCCCAGGTGTCCAACGGTTCGGCAAATCCGGTGATGATCGTCCGCATCGGGGAAGGGGGGATTGCCTTAGGATTGTTGTGGGCTTCTACCTGACCGTCCCATCCCAAGTCCTTGGCGGACTTGGTCAGCCAAAGCTGTGCGGCGTGGGTTCCAACAGTTTTCACCCTGTCCAGCATGAGGCGCCAACGGTCTGACGCCGCCGACAACTCGCGCGTCATGTATGGCAGAGACCCCAGCGACGCCCCCAACAGAACGATGTCGAAATCCTTGCCGCGTTCCAACACGAATGGTGCGCCGGTAGGCGGCGATTTTTCGCATTCGAAATCGACGCCCCGCGCCTTCAGCTTTGCGCCGTCCACAAGTTGCGACCAAAGCGGCTCGGACGGCCAGCAGGGCAGGCCGCCGACATCGACCAATGGCTGGTAAGGCCCCGATTTCACCTCGGCCTGACGGACCATTGACAGGCGATCGACACGGGTGCCGCTGTCGTTCAAATGCAGATCGCGGGCCGCACAGAAAAACTCGAACTTAACGCCCAAGGCAGAAAGTACTTGATAGTAGGGGCCGAAAATCGTGTCTCCCATCCCGGCCTGCATCTTGTGAAAGATCGACGTGGAGTAGGTGAAAATCAGGCGCGACATGGCGCGGATCGCGGTGCCTGCACCGGTGTCCCCCTGCCGATCCGTGTTGCCTTGCGGAAAGCCGAACACGAAGTCATAGCAGCCACGAATGGCAACCCAATCCAGTGCCTGATCGCTTGCGTTGTTCATTCGCAACCAGTCTGTGAACTCCCACTGATCAAGCACATCATAGCCGCTGGTGAACGTGTCGGACCCAACGACCCCGCGCATATAGGCCAGTCCGATATCCACCAGATAAAGGCCGCGGCGTTTTGCGTCGTCTTGCAGGTTTTCAGGCGTTTCCATCGCATGGACGGCGTTCTGCGCGTCAATGATGAAGTCCAGAAGGATGTTCGTATCGCGCGCGGAGTGCTTTGCCGGGTTAGCGGGCATTGCCGTCACATGGCGGTGAATGGCCTGATGATGGTCAAGCAGACCGGACGGAAGCGCGATCCCCAACTGGTGATGAGGGCCGTCTTCCAGCTCGCCTTTCTTCATGAACTCGATGACGATCTCGAGGATGCGCATCATCATCTGGAACGGGCCGGGGACTTTGGTTTCGGAACCCGGCTGTTTGGTGTTGCCGGGCAGGTCAATCACCCATGGGCGCCATTGGTTGTCATCCAGGGCCGTGGTCGGAACGCGTTCGGCCAGGAACAGGTGGGACAGGGGTTTGAAGGCCTTGTCCATCGTGCCGAGTGGATCGCTTGCTTTGCGAAGCCCCAGCTCGACCAACTGTTCATAGCAACGTCGCATGTTGCGAAAGGCGTTGTCATAGAAACCCGCCCATACATGCAAACCGTGTTCTTCGATCCTTTGACCAAACTCGGCATTGCGACCGCTGGCACCTTTGCCTCCGTTGCGCCATCCCATTTGGTAAATCGTGATGTCGTATTTCTTGTCCCAGTCCGGCGTTTGCGTGATGGCATATACTGCCGTAATCGCACCTACACCGCCGCCAATCACGGCAATCTTCTGTTTGGCCATCCCCATGTCCTTGTTATTATAAGAAAACCCGTCTCGTTGTGGCATTCTGTTGGTGCCAGACAGCTCTCCTTCTGGTTAATTTCTACATTAACACTCGGTTAATTTCTACGTTAACGATTTCCGTAAACGCGAATATCGAGCATGCAGACAGGGCGAAGGGCTGACTGATCTTTTTTGTTTTATGCGTGTCAATCGCGGCGCTGTTTGGGCCAAATCTAGTAAAAGTTGCGAAGGTTTTGACTTAATATCTCGAGGCGAGAGTGACGTCTTCCCAAGGCCCGGCTTGGTGCGCCACCGGTAAATCTGAACTCGTGCCGTGTTCCCGGTGTCCCTATTGCAAGTTAACGGTTGAACAAGGTCGCCGTCGCTTTTCTTATGTCAGGAACATGAGTTCAAGGAGCATTGATGTCCAAACCGTCAAAAGGGCCGACTGAGGCCAAGCTGCCACCGACCAGCCGTTCCCTTCCGATTGCGTTGATTCGTGCCCGCGAGAAGGTTATGGGGCCGGTGCGCGAGATGCTCGCTCCGATAGGTATCACCGAGCAACAATGGCGCATTCTTCGCGTATTGTCAGAGCACGGTCGACAGGATGCGACGCATCTGGGCGAGCGGACCGGTCTGCTTCTACCCAGTCTGACGCGGATTATTCAGTCGATGGTTGAAAACGGGTTCGTGACGCGCACGCAGGATACATCTGACCGGCGACGACAACTGCTCGCGATTACGGCGGCGGGGCAGCAGATTATCGACGACAATCTGAAACAGGCTGGGCAGATTGCGGACAGCTATGTGCGCCACCTTGGGCGGGAACAATACGAAGCGTTGTTGGACGCGTTAGAGCAGCTCGAGAGTTTATAACACATAGAAAAGAGATGATTACGTTTGCGGATATATTGGGGCATCAGTAGGGGTGATAAATCTGATAAAAAAAATCAGGAATGCTTTACCTGACTAAAAAACTCATCTATAGCGAGCCGGAACACAGAAAAACGAGGGCTCCATGTTTCGAACGACGCTTTTCACAACCACAGCACTTATTTGCTGTACCGTTTTTGCACAGGCATCCACGCCGGAAGACATCCTGAAAAACTATGCTGATATCGCGCAGGCCGGGTATGAAGACAGCCTTGCCCTTGCGCAAAAACTGAACACTGCGGTTGATGCGCTTCTGGCGTCTCCGACCGATGCCAACTTGGCAGCGGCCAAGGCGGCTTGGCTGGCCGCCCGCGTTCCCTATCAGCAGACCGAGGCGTTTCGGTTCGGCAACCCGTCGGTCGATGAATGGGAAGGCAAGGTGAATGCTTGGCCGCTGGACGAAGGTCTGATTGACTATGTGTCTGCCGACCTGGGTGCCAACGATGAAAACCCCTTCTCGACTGCAAACGTCATTGCGAACCCCGAACTAACCGTGGCGGGCGCAACAATTGATGCCGCTGAGATCACACCCGCCCTTCTGGAAAGCCTGCACGAGGTCGAAGGGATCGAGGCCAACGTGGCAACCGGCTATCACGCCATCGAATTCCTGCTCTGGGGGCAAGATCTGTCCGGCACCGATCATGGTGCTGGCCAGCGTCCCGTGACCGATTTCGATACGGCCAACTGCACCGGTGGCAACTGCGATCGACGCGCGGCGTATCTGAAGGCAGCAACTGATCTGCTGATCGCGGACCTTCAGGACGCAGTGGCCAACTGGTCCGAAGGCGGGCAGGGGCGCACTGATGCGACCGCAGATGCAAGCCGGGGCATTGTCATGGCCTTCACGGGGTTGGGCAGCCTTTCTTATGGCGAACAGGCCGGCGAGCGGATGAAGCTGGGCCTGCTGCTGAACGACCCGGAAGAAGAACATGACTGCTTCTCGGACAACACCCACAATTCGCATTACTTCGACGGGTTGGGCATTCGCAATGTCTATACCGGGCGCTACGTGCGGGTCGATGGTTCGGTTGTGGAAGGGCCGTCCCTGTATGATCTGGTGAAGGAACAGGACGAAACGTTGGCCAACAACCTGTTGGGTGACATGGATAAAACCATGGTCGCGCTGGGCGATATCCGCACCGCCGCCGAGGCAGGCACCTCCTACGATCAGATGTTGGGCGCGGGGCATCCGGGCGGGGCATTGGTGCAGAACGCGATTGACCATCTGGTTGCGCAGACCCGCAACATCGAACGCGCCGTGGCGCTGGTCGGGGCTGACGGCGTGACGATCGAAGGATCGGACAGCCTGGACAACCCGAACGCCGTGTTCGAGTAACACGTCGAAACTGACAGAACCGGAAAGGGCAGGCGTTGCGCGTCTGCCCTTTTTCTATTTCGGCAAGACGGGCGCAGATTTACCGAGCTTCAGGTCTGCGTCCGAAAACACCCACGGCCCACGCAGGCCGGGCACACCTTCTGGCGCGATCTGCATATCCCGATACTGTATCTGCGGGTTGGCGAAGGTCTGTTCCATTGTGTTGATCGGCCCAGCGGGAACGGTGGCATCCTCCAACGCGGTCAGGATATCGGCCATGGTCCAGTTTGAAAGACTTGCTTCGATCTCGGGCGTCAATGCAGTGCGGTTTGCGACGCGATCCTGATTGGTGGCAAAGCGAGTGTCCCCTGCCAGATCATCCCGCCCAATTACGGAGCAGAAACGTTGGAATTGCCCGTCATTGCCCACGGCCAGAATGATATACCCGTCTTTCACCGGGCAGACCTGATAAGGCGCGATGTTCGGGTGTTCATTGCCCATGCGCGTCGGGCTGTTACCTGTCGCAAGAAAATTCATCGCTTGGTTGGCCATCATCGCGGTGGCGCAGTCCAGTAGGCTCATGTCCACATGTTGCCCGCGCCCGGTGCGGTGGCGTTGCTCGACCGCGGCCAGAATGCCAATCGTGCCGTAAAGACCGGTGACGATATCGGTGATCGCGACGCCGACTTTCTGGGGTTGGCCCGCAGGGTCGCCGGTGACGGACATCAGCCCGGACAACCCTTGCAGAAGAAAGTCATATCCAGCGCGCTTTGCCCAAGGCCCATCCTGCCCGAACCCGGTGACGGAGCAATAGATCAGGCGCGGGTTGATGGCAGACAGGCTGTCATAGTCCAGCCCGTATTTTGCCAGACCGCCCACCTTGAAGTTTTCGATCAGGATGTCGGCATCCTTGATCAGATCGCGCACGGTCTGCTGACCCTCGGGCGTGCGGAAGTCTGCGGTGACGCAGTCCTTGCCCCGGTTCGCGCAATAGTAATAAGCGGCGGTCTTATCGCCATCCCGTTCAATGAAGGGCGGGCCCCATTTGCGCGTGTCGTCGCCATCGGGGCTTTCGACCTTCACCACCTCGGCCCCCAGATCGGCCAGCGATTGGCCGATCCACGGCCCTGCCAGAATGCGGGCAAGTTCAACGACTTTCAGTCCTTCAAGCGGGTGCATGGCGGCTCCTAGAGATATGGGGGGGTGCAGGCGGACACGACGCGGGCAGGCCGGTCCGATATGTTGCGAAAGCGATGAGGCTCGCGCGAGTTGAACAGATAGGCGTCGCCGGCTTTCAGCACGCGGGTGGCGTCGCCCACGGTGATTTCCAACTCGCCTTCGATCACGATGCCGCCTTCATTGGCCTCGTGTTCGATCATGGTTTCACCCGTGTCCGCGCCGGGTTCATAGAGTTCCTGCAAGACCTGAAGCCCGTGCGCCTTGGCGTCGCCCACCTGCTTGATGGTGATCATCCGCCGCGCGGCATCGTTGTCCTGATACAGCGCCGATGTCAGGTCGCGCAGTTCGGTCGGGGTAAAGAACACCTGGTGAGTCGCGGGGGCTTCGGGTTCAAAAAACTCGGACATGGACATGTTCAACCCGCCCAATATCTTGCGCAAAGAGGCGACGGAGGGTGAGGAGTGGTTTCGTTCGATCATCGAAATCTGCCCGTGCGGCACATTCGCCGCCTCGGCCAACTGTCTTTGAGATAAGCCAAATTGCTGTCTCAGCGTTTTCAGCCGTGTGCCGACGTCGAACTCATCCTGCATCCCATCCTCCTCCTGCTGCTGCCATCGGGCAGGCTGCGCCGGTTTCCGCTTTCGCAAATCTTGCGCAAAATTTTGATAGCATTGCTCAGAATTTTGCGCAATATGGGGCGGAATCAAATTTCTCGATGGGGGATCGCATGTCGAACACCGAACAATTGAAGGCGCGGCGCGCGGACGCTGTTGCCAATGGGGTTGCCACCCGCGGCATCTATGCCGCCCGTGCCGAAAACGCCGAGCTGTGGGACGTGGATGGCAAGCGTTTTATCGACTTTGCCGTCGGGATTGCCGTGAACAACACCGGCCATCGTCACCCCAAGATTATGGCAGCGGTGGCCCAGCAGGCCGAGGCGTTCACCCATACCTGTTTCCACGTCGCCCCTTATGAGGGTTATGTGAAGCTGGCCGAGCGTCTGAATGCGGCGACGCCTGGAGATTTTGCCAAGAAAACCATGCTGGTTACAACCGGCGCTGAAGCGGTTGAGAATGCCGTGAAGATGGCGCGCGCCTTCACCGGTCGCTCTGGTGTCATAGCCTTCACTGGCGCATTTCACGGGCGCACCCTGATGGGGATGGCGCTATGTGGCAAGGTGACGCCCTACAAGAAAGCCTTCGGTGCCATGCCGCCCGAAGTCGTGCACGTGCCCTTCCCGAACGCGTTTCACGGCGTGACTGTCGAGCAATCCCTGTCGGTGCTGGACAACATGTTCAAAAGCTCGATCGACCCCGAGCGGGTTGCCGCGATGATCATCGAGCCGGTGCAAGGGGAAGGGGGCTTCAACATTGCGCCGCCCGAGTTCCTGCGCGCCTTGCGAAAGATTTGCGACGAGCATGGCATTGTTCTGATTGCCGATGAAGTGCAGGCTGGTATGGCCCGAACCGGCAAGATGTTCGCCTTTGAGCATTCGGGCGTGGCAGCCGATCTTGTGACCATGGCCAAGGGGCTGGCAGGGGGCTTTCCGCTGTCGGCTGTGACGGGCCGTGCCGAGGTGGTGGATGCCGCCCCGGTGGGCGGGATCGGTGGCACTTATGCGGGCAACCCGTTGGCGGTTGCGGCCTCGCACGCTGTGCTGGATGTGATCGACGAGGAAAACCTGTGCACCCGTGCGACCGAGATTGGCGACAGGATCACTGCACGTCTGACCGACATCGCCGCCCGTCAGGGGATGGAAGCCATCGGTGATGTGCGCGGATTGGGCGCGATGGTCGCCTTTGAACTGGTCACAGATCGCGACACGAACGCGCCCGACACCGCGCTGACGCAAGCCATCGTGGCCGAGGCCGAAGCGCGTGGACTGATCATTCTGCCCTGCGGTACGCGCGCCAATGCCGTGCGACTGCTACCCCCGTTGACAGTTCCGATGGATCAGTTGGACGAAGCCCTCGATATTCTGGAGGCTTCCATCGAAGCCGCCATCAACGCGAAAGGAGCCTGAGATATGGCCCATCTTGCCCCTCAATCCCGCCCCGAACTGTCCAGCTTCAACTGGGAAGACCCCTTTCTGCTGGAAGACCAGTTGAATGAAGATGAGCGCATGGTGCGCGATGCGGCGAAAGCCTATTGCGCCGAGAAACTGGCCCCGCGCGTGACCGAGGCCTATGCCACCGAAACCACCGACCCGGAGATTTTCGCAGAAATGGGCGAGATGGGCCTTCTGGGCACCACCATCCCCGAGGAATATGGCGGCATCGGCGCAGGCTATGTGACCTATGGTCTGGTCGCCCGCGAAGTCGAAGGCATCGACAGCGGCTATCGTTCGATGATGTCGGTGCAGTCGTCGCTGGTGATGTACCCGATCTATGCCTATGGCTCGGAAGAACAGCGCAAGAAGTACCTGCCCAAGCTGGCCTCGGGCGAGTGGATCGGCTGTTTTGGTCTGACCGAACCTGATGCGGGCTCGGACCCCGGTAGCATGAAAACCATGGCCAAGAAGGTCGATGGGGGCTATGTGCTGAATGGCTCGAAAATGTGGATCTCGAACGCGCCGATTGCGGATGTGTTTGTGGTCTGGGCCAAGTCGGACGCCCATGACGGTAAAATCCGTGGCTTCGTACTGGACAAGGGCATGAAAGGCCTGTCCGCGCCGAAAATCGAAAACAAACTCAGCCTGCGCGCATCCATTACGGGCGAGATCGTGTTGGACGGTGTGGAAGTGTCGGAAGATGCGCTGCTGCCCAATGTCGAAGGCCTGAAAGGTCCGTTCGGCTGTCTGAACCGTGCCCGTTATGGCATCGCATGGGGCGCCATGGGCGCGGCCGAAAGCTGCTGGCACGCCGCGCGTCAATACGGTCTGGACCGCAAACAGTTCGGCAAGCCTTTGGCGCAAACGCAGCTGTTCCAACTGAAGCTCGCCAATATGCAGACCGAGATCGCGCTGGGCCTGCAAGCCGCCTTGCGCGTCGGTCGCCTGATGGACGAAGCCAAAGCCGCGCCCGAGATGGTTTCGATCATCAAGCGCAACAACTGTGGCAAGGCGCTGGACATCGCCCGCCACGCCCGTGACATGCATGGCGGCAACGGTATCTCGCTGGAATTCAACGTGATCCGCCATATGGTGAACCTTGAGACGGTGAACACCTATGAAGGCACCCATGACGTCCACGCCCTGATCCTGGGCCGGGCGCAAACCGGGCTGCAGGCGTTTTTCTAAGTCACCTAAACGAATGCGAAAGGGCGCCGGACGGCGCCCTTTGTGTTTGGTGATCAGCTATCCGTTCCGTTCAGGCAATCTGACAATGCATCGGCCTGCTGGCGCAGCAGTTGAAGATAGAGCTTGGGCTTGGGCGTCAGGTTGGTTCCGATAGGGTCCAGAATGCCGAACCCGTCCTCGGTTCCCTTCACCAGGTCACGCATCATATCCTCACCTTTAGTTGCGTCCGCGAATGCGCAATGGACTTTGCCGCAGGAGAGAAGTTCGCTGATTTCGGTCAAACGAGCGGCCGAGGGCGGCGCGCTGGTTCTTTACCATGCGGATTTCTTCAATGATCGGGGCGAGATCGTGGCCATCGTCGGTCCCAACCGGTCAGGAAAGTCCACATTGCTGTGTGCACTTCTGATCGCCGCGATGTTGATCATTCCAGCCGCGGCTGCACGTCTGGCGTCGGCAAGCCCGGTTGCCATGGCAGTGACGGCGGTGGTGATTGGCTGGATTGCCAGTCTGGCTGGACTTTGGGGATCGTTGCGGTATGACACCCCGGCGGGGCCATCAATCATCGTGGCGGCTGCGTTGATTTACCTGGTGTTGACGGGGTGCAGCACTCTGCGAAACACCTGACCTGGCTGAAGGAGCTTGCATGTCCGCCCTTGATCGCGCCACCCAAATCGCTCGGTCGGCCAAAGCCCGCGTCATTCTGCCCGAACGCGACGACCCGCGCATTGCTGTCGCTTCTGACCGATTGCAGAGCGAAGGGCTGGCCGTGCCCGTGCCCTTGTCCGAACTCGGCGGTCATCATGTAGACGCGTTGATGAAAGCACGACCGATGCGCGACAGCATTGCAACCCGGATGCTGGAGCGCCCTTTGATGCGGGCCGCGGCCATGGTGGCAACCGGAGAGGCTGACATTCTGGTCGCAGGCGCCATCGCCCCATCGCGCCGCGTGATCGAAGCGGCGTCGATGGTGATCGGGTTGGATAAGGGCGCCACCACGCCGTCCAGTTTCTTTCTGATGGTCATGCCCGATGGGCGTGAGTTGATTTTCGCCGATTGCGCGGTCAACGTGGACCCGGACCCCGCGCAGTTGGCGGATATTGCGCAGGTGTCATTGATCTCGGCCCAACGGCTTCTGGGCAATGCAAGCGTTGCGATGCTGTCCTATTCGACTGGTCAATCCGGCAGCGGTGCTTCGGTCGACAAGGTTGCGCAAGCGGCGCAACGATCGGGGTTTCCCGGCCCCGTTCAAGGCGATGCGGCGCTGAATCGCGCTGTGGCTGCGCAGAAGGGAAGCACCGGAGAGGGGGATGCCAACGTGTTGATCTTTCCCAATCTGGATGCGGGCAACATAGCTTACAAGCTGATGGTTGAACTGGCAGGCGCGTGCGCTTTCGGGCCGATCCTGCAAGGGTTCAAGCGCCCGGTCTGCGATCTGTCACGCGGGGCGACGGTTGATGACATCGTCGCCAGCACCGTTTTGGCGATCGCTGCGGATCAGATCGCACAGGCGGATTAGGTCGTCGCGCTGGCCTGGGCGGCGGTGACGGCGATCATGTGCAGAATATCCTCGGATGTGCAGCCGCGCGACAGGTCATTGGCGGGTTTGGACAATCCTTGAAGGATCGGGCCAATCGCGGTTGCACTCCCAACACGCTGGGCGATCTTGTAGGCGATGTTGCCGCTTTCCAGGTTTGGAAAAATGAACACATTGGCGGCCCCTTCCAGCGGACTGTCTTCGGCCTTTCGGGCCGCCACATCCGGTACGAAAGCGGCGTCAAACTGCAATTCTCCGTCGATCAGCAGGTCTGGGGCGTGATCCTTGGCAATGCCAGTGGCGGTGACCACCTTCGACACCGAATGATGGTCCGCGCTCCCCCGTGTCGAAAAGGACAGCATTGCAACGCGGGGCACCTCTCCCGTCAGTGTTTTGAAAGAGTCTGCCGATGACAGTGCGATCTTCGCCATTTCTTCGGCTGTTGGGTCCACGACCAAACCGCTATCGGCAAAGATCATCGCGCCTTTACGGGCATGATGCGCTTCACAAAACAGCATCAGGAAGAAGCTGGACACAAGCGTGTTGCCCGGCTTCGTGCCAATGATCTGGATGGCGGTGCGCACAATCTCGGCGGTGGTGGCCACCGCGCCGCCCACCGTGCCATCTGCGTGCCCGGCCTTTACCATCAGGGCGGCAAAGGCATGTGGGTTCAATACCGCAGTCTCAGCATCGGCACGGGTAACCCCTTTGTGCCGGCGCAGGTCGTGGTAAAGGGCGGTCAGTTCGGGCAGGTGGGTGGACGTGGCCGGATCGTGGAGCGTGATTCCGTCAACGATATTCAAGCCGAGGGCTCTGAATTTATCTTCGATTTCGCCCGGATTTCCGACCAAACCGATCTGTGCAATCCCCTGCGCGGCTGCGTCATGGGCCGCTTGCACCACACGTAACGCGGTGCCTTCAGACAGCATGATCCTGTGACGAGACCGTGCGGCATTGCGCAGGAGTGTTTCCAGCGGCTTCATTGAGGACACGCCTTCTGTTCAGGACCGGTTCACAGGTGTCGGTTTTCGTCCCGCCACCGTTGCGCCGGTCAGATTGGCCGGGCGTCAACACAACGCCGGCCCTGTCTTCAGACCTTCTGCGGTCGCATGTCGTCCTTGCTGATCCCGGCGACAACAACCGGTTTTTTCATCGCATCGCGGCGGAACGGTTCGCCAAGTTCCTGATTGATCATTGCTTCGATGATCGTGGTCTTGCCGTCCTTCTGATCCTTGATCGCCTGATCCAGTGCAGCGGTCAATTCGTCCATTGTGCGGGCAACGACGCCTTGCAGTCCGCAGGCCTTTGCGATGCCAGCATAGCTGACCTGAGTGTCTAGTTCGGTACCGACGAAGTTATCGTCATACCACAGGGTCGAGTTTCGCTTCTCGGCCCCCCACTGGTAGTTGCGGAACACGATCTGCGTTACAGCGGGCCATTCCTCGCGACCAATTGCGGTCAACTCCGTGACGGCGATGCCGAACGCACCGTCGCCCGAGAAACCAACGACCGGCGTGTCTGGGCAACCGATCTTGGCACCGACAACAGCAGGCAGGCCATAACCGCAGGGACCAAAAAGACCGGGTGCCAGATATTTCCGGCCAGCCTCGAATGTTGGATAGGCGTTGCCGATGGCGCAGTTGTTGCCAATGTCGGATGAAATGATCGCCTCTTTCGGCAATGCAGCCTGAATGGCGCGCCATGCCATGCGGGGGCTCATCCAATCCGGTTTTGCGCCGCGGGCACGTTCGTTCCATGTGGTGCCGGGATCATCTTCTTCGTGATCCATGGATGACAATTGCTGTGCCCATGCCGATTTGGTCTGCGCGATCACTGATCTCCGCTCTTCCCGCCCGTCATCGCCCGCGTCTGCGGTCAGTTTGTGCAGCAGAGTCGAGGCGACCTTCTTAGCATCGCCGACGATACCGACACTGATCTTCTTGGTCAGGCCGATGCGGTCGGGGTTAATGTCCACCTGAATGATCTTGGCGTCTTTGGGCCAATAATCCAGCCCGTAACCCGGCAAGGTCGAAAAGGGGTTCAGTCGGGTGCCAAGTGCCAGAACCACGTCTGCTTTCTGGATCAGCTCCATCCCCGCCTTGTTGCCGTTGTAACCCAACGGACCGGCGAAAAGGGGGTGGCTACCGGGGAAGGCATCATTGTGTTGATACCCTACGCAAACCGGGGCATCGAGCCGTTCGGCCAATTCCATGGATTCGGCAATCGCGCCACCCAGCACCACGCCCGCACCGTTCAGGATAACCGGAAATTTGGCGTTGGACAGAAGGTCAGCCGCCTCTGACAGTGCCTGTTCGCCGCCAGCAGGGCGTTCGAATTCTGTTATAGCGGGCAGGTCGATGTCGATCACCTGTGTCCAGTAATCACGAGGCATGTTGATCTGTGCAGGGGCACTGGCGCGCTTTGCATTTATGATGACGCGGTTCAGCACTTCGGCGACGCGTGAAGGGTCGCGGACTTCTTCCTGATAGGCCACGCAATCGGCGAACATGTTCATCTGCTCGATTTCCTGGAACCCGCCCTGACCAATGGTCTTGTTGGCTGCCTGAGGCGTTACCAGCAACAGGGGTGTGTGGTTCCAATAGGCGGTTTTCACGGCTGTTACGAAATTCGCGATACCGGGGCCGTTCTGAGCGATCATCATGCTCATCTTGCCCGTGGCGCGGGTGTAGCCATCGGCCATCATGCCGCCAGACCCTTCATGGGCGCAGTCCCAGAAAGTGATGCCAGCGGCTGGGAAATTGTCGGAAATCGGCATGAAGGCCGAGCCGATAATGCCAAACGCGTGCTCGATTCCGTGCAGCTGCAGCGTTTTTACAAAGGCTTCTTCCGTGGTCATCTTCATCTGGTACTCTCCCTTGGAAATAACACGTGTCGCCGGGTTGGACGGCGTGTCTTTGAGAATAGTGTTAGGCAGCGGAAGAGGGAGACTATAGGGCCAGTTGACTAAGCTATTTGGCGCCAGATTGTCGCATGGCTGCGATCTCTTCCCCAATCAGGGAAATTCCCTTGGGAATACGCGCGGCGGGGATCGAACTGTAGGCGATGCGGTAGTAATTGCGTGGCGGTGTGGGGCTGCCGAAAAAGGGTGCGCCGGGTTCGATGACAACCTCTTTGGTCATCAGCCGGTCCGCCAGCACACGGGTGTCAATATCGCCGGGCGCTCGCATCCAGAATGCCGACCCACCAAAAACACCGCGCCCGGCGATGGTCAGTTTGCTGTCTTCAATGGCTTCGTTCATCACGTCGCGCCGTTCATGATACGCTGCGCCAATTCGGCGGATCAGGGCGTCGTAATGACCAAGTGACAGGAAATGAGATACCGTGCGCTGGATCAGGCCGGGGGGGTGACGCAGCACGACAGATCGCAAGGCGCGCGCTTCACGGATGAAGGGTTCCGACCCGACCAGATACCCAAGGCGCAATCCCGGAAACAGGGATTTCGAGAAACTGCCGACATAGATCACCCGGCCTTCGCGATCCAGCGACTTCAAAGCAGGCGAAGGCGGGTTCAAAAATGACATCTCGAAATCATAGTCGTCCTCGACCACCACCGCCTCCAGTTCGCGCGCACGTTTCAGAAGCGCCTTGCGGCGCTCCAGCGGCATCGTGGCGGTTGTCGGGCTTTGGTGGCTGGGCGTGGTATAGATGACATCCGTGCCATCAGGCACAGCCTCTGGGGCAAGCCCGCCGCGATCCACGGGGATCTTTACCAAGTGGCATCGGCTTTGCGTTAGAATGTCACGAAGCGAATAATAGCATGGGTCTTCAATGGCAGCCGTGCGTCGTTGTGTCAGCAACACCTGCGCGGTCAGCCACAATGCGTTCTGCGCGCCAAGCGTGATCAGAATTTCCTCGGGGCGGGCCAGAATGCCACGACGTGGCAGAATGTGGCGGGCGATGAATTCGATCAGTTGCGGGTCATCTTGATCGTAATAATCGCGCATCATCGCGGGGTGATCTTTTTGCCCCAATGCACGAAGCGCGCATAACCGCCAGGAATTGTGGTCGAACAGCGTGGGATCGGCTTGGCCATAGATGAATGGGTATTTCATCCGCCGCCAATCAAGTGGCTTGGTCGGTGTGCTGCCCCCGGTGAAATTGGTGCCTATGGCGCGGCCCCAATCCACTTTATCCTCACCACGTGTGCGCAATTTGAAAGATGGGGGTTCGGGCGCGTTTTCAGATACATAAAACCCGCTGCGGCCTTTCGAGGATAAATAGTCATTCGCTTGCAATTCCGTATAAGCAAGCGTGACCGTGATCCGGCTGACCCCCAGATGGGCTGCCAGCCGCCGGGTCGATGGAAGCTTCTCGCCTCGTGGCAGACGACCGGACAGGATCGCCTCGGCGATCATCTGTTGGATTTGCGCCTGAAGCGTGCCTTGGGCGTCTTGATCCAGAAAAAAGGTCTCTACGGGTGCGGCCATGTGGGCGACCGTAACGTGGACTTAGATGCAAAGCAATCTGGACCTACGCTTGCCCCTAACGATTGGACGAAATCCACGCGGACATCAAGCCTGCATCACGGAAGCATTCATCCGGGATGGCGCGGCGTTTTGCCCGTGCGATGCGTTCGGCAAATGCGACCTGTCGCGAGGTCGCCCGGCCATCCGTCTTTCGCTGGGTGGATGAGTTAAGCCGAGCTTGATGCTCTCCGATCCAGCCTGAAAGGGCGGCACGATCGCTGATCTTGTCCGCCGGGATGCTGGCACCCAAGCGGGCCGCAATATGGCGGGCGTAATCGACCTGTTTCGGAGTCGGCGGCAAAATGCGGGCAGCTTGCATGTTCGATCCTCCTGTTCCTGATCTGTTTCATGGCAATCTCATGAGAACAAATATAGAACATTTTGGTGAAATGTCCAGTCTGCGTGGCGAAACCGGTGTTTGCCATGGTGCCAGATGCCATTACCCGCGGGGCTGTTCCAATCTCCATGTCAGATTGGTACGCACGGCGGGCCATTCCGACGCAATGATCGAATAGACGGCTGTATCGCGTATTGCGCCACCCGGTCCGATCATGTGGCTGCGCAGGATGCCATCCAGCTTTGCGCCCAGCCGTTCTATCGCGCGACGGCTTTGCTGGTTCATGAAGTGGGTGCGGAATTCGACCGCGATGCAATCCAACTTGTCGAACGCATGGGACAACAACAGGCGTTTGGCCTCGGTGTTCAATGGGCTGCGCTGCACCGAGCGGCGATACCATGTGGATCCGATCTCGACTCGTCGATTGGCGGCGTCGATGTTCATGTAGGTGGTCATGCCGACAGGGGTTTCATCCGGTGTCATCACGCAGAAGGGCAGCATGGACCCCGCTTTCTGAAGGTCAAGCCGTCGGTCGATCTCGGCCTCCGTCCCTTCGGGGCTGGGAACCGACGTGTACCAGAGCCTGTGCAATGCGCCATCGGCGCAGGCTTCGCGCAGGGCAGGGGCATGATCCGGCGTCAGCGGGGCAAGAATGACATGCTGTCCGGTCAGGGTAACGGGGGCGGGCCACATGGGGCTGTCCTTCTTGGTTGGGATGGAAAACGTATCATGTCCAGAAAGCAAGAAAGCGGGCCAATGAAGAGGCCCGCTTTTCCAGCGTTTCAGAAAGGTGACTAGCCAAAGACCTTGGTCAGCGCCTTGTCGACGGCATCCGTGATCCGGTCCACATCCTCGGCGGTCACGATCAGTGCGGGGCTGAAGCACAACACGTTGTTGCGCCCGGGAATCGACCGGTTGCTTGCCCCGATGATCACACCCAGCGCACCGCATTCGCCCACAACTGCGGCGATGTCCTTTTCCGCCACGGGTTCTTTCGTCTCGCGATCCTTCACAAGTTCGACCCCAAGGAACAGACCCTTGCCCCGCACATCGCCCATCACGCCGTGTTTTTCCATCAGGGCTTGCAGGTTGCCAAGCATCCGCTCGCCCATCTTCGTGGTGTTTTCAAGCAGCCCTTCATCTTCGATGATGCGCATGTTTTCCAGCGCAGCAGCCGGGCCAGCGGTACAACCCCCGAAGGTCGAGATGTCGCGGAAATGGTTCATGATATCGCCGGAATCGTCCTTGAACATCTCGAACACTTTTTCGGTGGTGACGCAGCAGGCAATCGCCGCATAGCCGGACGCTACCCCCTTGGCCATTGTGACGAAATCGGGCTGGATGCCGTAGTGCTGGTATCCAAACCACGTGCCCGTGCGACCAAGTCCGCAGACGACCTCGTCAATATGCAGAAGGATGTCATAGGTGTCGCAAATCTCGCGCACCCGATCCCAATAGCCTTCGGGCGCTTCGATCACGCCGCCGCCTGCGGTGATTGGCTCAAGGCACAATGCACCGACAGTGTCTGGTCCTTCGCGCAGGATCACCTCTTCGATCAGGTCGGCCGCAGCGCGACCCAGCTCGGCGCCGGACAGATGACCAAGCCCGATTTCATCCTTGCGATACTCCATACAATGCGGCACGCGCACGAAATCCGGCGCGAACGGGCCATATTGCATGTTGCGTTCATCCTGCCCGCCTGCCGACATCGCCGCCAGGGTTGATCCGTGATAGTCGCGGTCGCGATACAGGATCTTTGTCTTCTTCCCGCCGTAACGTTTATGGGCGATTTGGCGGATCATCTTGAAGGCTTTCTCGTTCGCCTCTGAGCCTGAATTCGTGATGTAAACACGGCTCATTCCCGGCATTTTCGAGATCAGCTTTTCCGAGAACATCGCGCCCGGAATGGACCCCGCCGAACCAGCAAAATAGTTCAGCTTTACCAGTTGGTCGCGGACAACATCGGCGATGCTTTCGCGGCCATAGCCAACATTGACGGTCCAGACGCCGCCGGACACCGCATCGATGTATTCTTTGCCGTTCTGATCCCAAACGCGCATCCCTTTGCCTTCAACGATGATCCGGGGATCAACCGTTTCAAATGGCTTGTGCTGGGTCAGGTGGTGCCAAACGTGTGCTTTATCTGCTTCGACAACGTGCGAGATGTCATTTTCTTTCAGGGCGCCGTCCATTTTATCCTCCAACGCTTGGTGATCCCGGTGCGCTAGGCAAAGGGAGACTCAGTATCTTTGATCAAAAAACAGGATCGCATTTCTGGTTCTGAAAAATAGGTCCAGCGCTATCTTGTTTTAAATCCAGTTTAGGGGCGTAGCGGGTGGTCGTTCAATAGGCGCGGCAGGTGGACGAAATGCTGCGGAGCTGTGGCAAGGGCTGGATTTCACCGCTGTTATTGCTTAACTCGCAGTATGGCCGGACAAACAGAAACAGTCTTGAATGCGATCCTGTTAGGGATTGATCGTGGGGAGCTAAATCCCGGCGATCCAATCGACGAAAACGCGCTGATTGAGAAGTATGAAGTATCGCGCACCCCGCTGCGCGAGGCGTTGTTGCGATTGGCGGCGATGGGGTTGATCCAGCGCCAGCCCCGCAAGGGCGCTGTATTGTTCAAGCCGACGCTTGAGGAGTTTCTGGCCATTCTTGAGGTTCATGCGCGGCTGGAGGGGCAGGCGGCAGGGCTTGCGGCGCGGCGCATATCTCGTCCGTCCGCTGATCGTCTGATGCAGATTGTCGAGGCCTGTGAGGCTCATGCATCTGATCAAGGGGATGGCGACCCGGATGGTTATTATGCGTTGAACCTTGAGTTCCACAAACTAGTTGGCGAAGCGTCTGGTAATCCGTTTCTTTTGGACATGATAAAGATGAACGCGCGCAAATTGCTGGCCTATTACCGCGCACGATATGCCTATCCGGGTGCAATTGCGCAAAGCGCACAGGAGCATCGGCAGATCGCCGAACTGATATTGTCACGTAAAGCTGACGAGGCTGAAGCCCTGATGGTGCGCCATGTTCAGTTTGACCGGGTGACGGTAATGGACCTTCTGGCGGCGCTGGCCTGATTAGCGTCAGGTCGCCCGCTTCTGTTCGAAAAACCTGATGATACAGTCCGAGAACAAACCGTTATCGGCGGACATCGGCAACGATGCGCGGGCTTTCGCGATTACGTCGGCGGGTTTGCTGGACGCCAGTTCCTCGACCAGAGCGGCAATGAAATCATGGGTCATTTCCGGGTGGTTTTGCGTCGTGAAAACGTGGTTGCCGATCCGGAAACCACCGATCGGACAACCGTCGTGACGCAAGACGATTTCGGCGTCGTCGGGCAGTCTGGTCACCTGTTCAATATGCGCACCGTATTGCCAGAAACGGCGCGCTTCCATCCAAGCCGGGCGTGCGGTCGCCTCTACTTCGACCGACCCCAAAACCCAGCCATCCGGGTTTTGACCGACCTCACCACCCAATGCCAGGGCGATGGCTTGATGGCCGAAGCAGGCGCCGAACAGCGGTTTCTTTGACGCCTCAATACGGGTGATCAGGTGCAGCAAGCGGGCAATCCACGGTGAGTCGTCATTCACGGAAGCAGGGCTGCCAGTGACGATCCAGCCATCATATTTCGACTCGTTTTTTGGAAACTCGTCATCTTTCACGGAATAGACGGTGAAGCGCCAATCCGGGCGTTTCGGGGAAAGAAGTGCCTTCCACTTGTCGCCATCTTTCGGATGTTGCTGAGAAAACTCGCTTTCATCGGTGTTTGTCATCAAGATCGCGATACGCATGATTTCTCCGCTTTACATATTTAACACGTTATATAATATATTTAGGAACGCGCAAGATACAACCATATTACAATCAGGGAGGCGCGCATGACGGTCTGGACCCCTAATGACGACGGATTTGCCGATCTGTCCAGTCACGACACTTTCGTAAACGGTGCTCCGCACAACACCTTCGCACGCTTGCGTCGGGACGATCCGGTCAGTTGGTTGGACTGGGATGGCGGTAAGGGGTTCTGGAACATCGTGCGCCATGCCGACATTTCTGAGCTGAACCGGAATTATCAGGTGATGTCCTCGGCACGTGGTATTCGGATGGAAGATCAAACCTACGAAGAATATCTTGCGCGGCGCACCTTTCAGGAGACCGACCCGCCAGAGCATATGAAAACGCGGGTGAAGGTGGGCAAAGCGTTCTCGCGCCCGGTGGTGACGGGGTTTGAGCAACAAATTCGCGATTTGTGCCACCCCATCCTTGATGCGGCGCTGGACAAGGGCACCTTCGACGCCACCAAGGAAATCGCGCGGCAATTGCCGATGATGATGCTGGGGCGGATCATCGGGACGCCTGACGAAGACCTGCCGTGGCTGGTCGAAAAGGGGGATGCCCTGATCGCAAACACAGACCCGGACTTCACCGATCACGTGTTGGACAAGATGGACACCGACGAATACCGGATGATGCCGTTCAACAGCCCGGCGGGGGCAGAGTTGTTTGACTATGCCAAGCGGCTGATTGAGGAAAAGAACCGCAAGGGCGACACGGACGGTGTGCTGCACATGATCCTGCAACCTGACAAGGACGGCAACGTGATGCCCGAGCAGGAGTTCCGCAACTTCTTTTGCCTGCTCGTGGCGGCGGGCAACGACACCACGCGCTATTCGATTGCGGCGGGTATTCAGGCCATGTGTCACCAGCCCGAGCTTCTGGGTCAGATGCAGGAGGGTGGCGACATCTGGGCCACTGCCCCTGACGAGATCATCCGCTGGGCGACGCCCGCGCTTTATTTCCGGCGCACCGCAACCTGCGATCACGAGTTGCACGGCAAAACCATCCGCGAAGGCGACAAGGTGCTGTATTGGTGGATATCGGCCAATCGCGATGAAGAGGTGTTCGACAATCCGAACCGCGTTGACCTTAACCGCAGCCCCAACCGGCACATGTCGTTTGGGCAGGGAGGGCCGCATGTCTGTCTTGGAATGCATTTGGCGCGGTTGGAGGTGCGGGTTTTGTTTGAAGAACTCGCAAAACGCGTCAAACTGGTGGAACCGGCAGGAGAGCATAAGTTTCTGCGGTCCAACTTTGTCGGTGGCATAAAGGAATTGCCTGTCACGATGCAGGCCCAATAGCCCGGTCAATCGGGATGGCCCGCCGAAAGTCGGGCAGGGAGGTTAGATGAAAGACCGTTTGCGCGCCCTTTGGTGTGATCACTTGAGCATTTTGCGCGGCAAGTACCTGCCCAACCACAAGATCGAGGATGGAAATACTCGTTTCTGTCGGTCCACTTTCGGCGTCCACTACGACAAGGATTTGCTGGACGCTCCTGGCGCAATGATGAAGCAGGGTCTGCCGGATATGGAACTGCGCTGGCGCGAGGCGGATATTCGCGACAGTTGGGAAAGCGCGACCCAGATCGTGATCGGTGATCTTTACGATCAGGACGGCGCACCGTTGGAACTGTGCGGACGGCAGGCGTTGAAGCGCGCGATTTCGGCGTGGCAGGCGCGGGGCCTGACGCCCATGGTCGGGATCGAGCTGGAATGCTATGCGCTGATGGCCAACGAGATTGGCCGCCTTGTGCCCTATGATGCGCCGGGTGGTGTGGTCTATGGGACGGGCCCGTTTTCGGACCCGCTCCGGTTCACCGATGATATCTGGGAACGTGCGGACAATCTGGGCTTTAAGCTGGACATGGTCACGGCGGAATACGACAGCCCGCAGTTTGAGTTTACGCTCACCTTCGACGAGGCGCTGAAGCAGCTTGATGATATTGTCCTGTTCCGTCAGATGGCACGCGAGGTCGCGTTGGAGCACGGATTGGTCCTGACCTTCATGCCCAAACCGATTGCCGAGGCGGGCGGATCGGGGATGCATATCAACTTCAGCTTCCAGGATCAGGATGGGCGCAACGCGTTGGACAACGGTCCGGTCGGCGGGCCGGACAACATGAACGATCTGGCGCGGGGCTGTATTGCGGGGTTGATGCATCACCACAAGGGGCTGTCCGGTCTGGTGGCACCGACATCGAATTCCTATCAGCGTTTGCAGCCCGGATCGCTGTCTGGCTACTGGCGTAACTGGGGGGGCGACCACCGCAACGTCACGACGCGCATTTCAGGTGAGGGTGGCGCGAAAACCCGGCTTGAGCACCGGATGGCAGACGCCACGGCGAACCCCTATACGGCGGTCGCGGCTGTTCTTCAGGCATCTCTTCTGGGGCTTGAGAACGAATATGCGCTTGGGCCGATGGAGACAGGCGATGGGTTTGACCGTACGGATGCCACGGAAGGTACGGCGGTGGACCTGAAACGCGCGATGAATGATCTGGAAGCGGACCGCGTCCTGGGCGACGCAGTCGGCCGCTTGCTGGTCGATAACCATGTTTTCATGAAGCGCAAGGAAGTCATCAAAACCCGCGATCTGGAAGGCGACGGGCTTCGGGATTTCTACGTGCATTTCGTCTAACCGGCGGAAAGAAAAAGGAGAAAAGATATGAAAGTGACCTGGGTCTTGCCTGGGGGCGAGGAAGTTGTGGCTGACGTCAAGGAAGGCGTGAACATGATGGAAGCCGCCGTTGCCAACAATGTCGCCGGTATTCAGGGCGAATGTGGTGGGTCGTTGTCCTGTGCCACCTGCCACGTGCATGTTGACGGTGATTGGCTGGAGAAAACTGGGGAAAAGGGCGATTTCGAAGAGGCGATGCTGGACATGGCCGATGGCGAAGTCACCGGGGCGTCGCGTTTGTCCTGCCAGATCACAGCGTCAAATGAACTGGATGGAATTAGGTTGATGGTACCCGAGGCGTTCTGACCGCGCTGGTCTGTGATACACTGCATTGACACAACGGAGGATCACATCATGCAACTTGGCGCATTTTCAGTCAGTCTGGGGGTCAAAGACCTGTCAAAATCCCGCGCGTTTTACGAGACGCTGGGATTTACCACCTATGCCGGGACGGAAGAACATAACTACCTGATCATGAAAAACGGCGACATGCTGGTGGGGCTGTTTCAGGGGATGTTCGAAGGCACGATGCTGACCTTCAACCCGGGTTGGGATCAGTCCGCGCAGAATGTTGACCCGTTCGAAGATGCGCGGCAGATCAAGGAACGGCTGAAAGCCGCGGGGCTGGAGATCACGCAAGAACAGGGGGGTGATGACGGACCGGCCAGCTTTGTGGTTGTTGACCCGGATGGTGTGCCGATTCTGATTGACCAGCACCGTTAAGCAAAAGCCGCCCGGACGGGGCGGCTTTCCATCTTTTGCCTGACCGCGATCAGACCGCGGCCAATCCGGCTTTCAACGCGTCAACGATGGTGGTGACGTCATCCGTCGTCAAAACAAGGGGCGGCGACAGAATGATGTTGGGTCCAGAGACACGCACCATCGCACCGTTTTGGTAGGCGACCTCTTGAATGGTGCCGATGCTCTTCTTGTCGATCGGCGTTTTCGTGGCTGGGTCCGACACAAGTTCCATGGCGCACATCAGCCCGTGGCCACCGCGCACGTCCCCGATGATGTCATGGGCCGCGCCGATCTCTTGCAACCCGGCAAACAATTCGGCCCCGCGCGCGGCGGCGTTTTCGTTGACCTTCAGGCGCAGGGTTTCCCCAAGGCAGGCGATGGCGGCAGCGGCGCCAACGGGGTGACCCGAATAGGTGTAGCCGTGACCAATGGCGGCTTTGCCCGTCGTGTCGGCTTCGAAGGTTTCGACCACGTGATCGGCGATCATCACAGCACCGAAGGGGAAATATCCGTTGGTAATAGCCTTGGCGGTGCACATGAAATCGGGCTGGACACTCCAGTAGCGGCTTCCGCTCCACCCGCCGGTGCGGCCGAAGGCGGTGATGACTTCGTCCGCGATCAACAGGATGCCGTGGCGCGAACAGATCTCGCGCACGCCCGGCATGAAGCTTTCATGGGGTGGGATGACACCACCGGCCCCAAGAATCGGTTCCATGATGAAGGCGGCGATGGTGTTTGCGCCTTGGAATGCGATCTCGTCTTCCATCGCTTGCAGGCACAGCTGGGCCAGGCGCTCGGGGTCGGTTTCGTTGAACGGGTTGCGATAGGTATAGGGCGCCGGGATGTGGAAGCAGCCGGGCAGAAGTGGCTCGTACTGGGTGCGGAAATTGGCGTTTCCGTTCACCGAGGCCCCGCCCATATGTGTGCCGTGATAGCCTTTTTTCAGGCTCAGAAACTTGGTGCGCCCTGTGTCGCCCTTCACCTTGTGATACTGGCGCGCAAGGCGCAGAGCGGTTTCGACGCTGTCCGACCCGCCCGAGGTGTAAAACGCGCGGGTCAGCCCGTCGGGCGCAAAAAACTCGCGCAGCATTTCGGACAGCTCGATCACCTTGTCATTCGTCGTGCCGCGGAAAGTTGAGTAGTAGGGCAGCTGGTCAAGCTGTGCTGCAATCGCATCTTTGATGGGCTGGCAGGAAAACCCAAGGTTGACGTTCCAAAGGCCACCGACACCATCGACCACCTCGTGACCGTCGACATCCGTGATCCGAACCCCCTGCGCCCCGGTGACGATGGTGGGCGGATTGGCCAGACTGTCCGCCGGATGCGCCATGGGATGCCAAAGCGATCGGGCGTTCTTTTCTTTCAGAAAGTTGGAGTCTTTCATTTCAAGCCTCTCTCAGTAGCGAGTTTTGCGGTTCGTAGGGGGGAAAGCCATCGGGTGGAAAACCACCAAGAATGCGGGTTGTCTGACGCGCGTGGATCATCAGTTTGTCGCAAATATCCTGACGTAGCTCGTCGGTCATGCGCGATACGGGTGCGGCAACGGCCATGGCGCCGATGCACGCCGAACGTGCATCAAAAATTGGCACGGCATAAGAAATCACGTCTTCTTCGAACCCGCCTGTCGAGGTTGCCATCCCCCGCTTGCGGATGGCTGGCAGCAGCGCGCGAATTTCAGCAGGATCTGTGAGTGTCTTCGAAGTCCGGGCGATCAATGGGCGCGACAGGGTTTCATTCACGAAACGCGTTGGCGAAAAGGCCAGTACGGCCAGCCCTGAGCCGGTGGAATGAAGCTCCAGAACTTCGGCATCTTCCATCATCACCATCGTGCCGTGGCGGTTGGAATAGGCATAGGCAAGGTTGGACAGGACATCACCGTTTAGCAGCGACATATGGGCGGTCTCTCCGGTCTTGGTGCTGAGTTCAGTGAGTTGTTGCAGGGCAACTTCGCGCATTGGAACCTGCTTTTCTCGTAATGCAGCAAGGCGCAGAAAGGCCGGACCCAGACGATATTCACGCCCGGCCCCGACTTGTTCGACGAATCCATGTGACGTGAGTTCGGCAAGCAAACGATGCACCGTGGCCTTGTTCAACCCCGACAGGCGCGCCAATTCGCTCAGCCCGATCTGCGGGGTGGCGCGGCTGAAATGATTCAGCAATGACAGTGCTTTAGAGGTTGTTCCCATCGGTGATCCCAAATTATTGCGAGGCGGAGGTGAAGGCGCAGCCCGCAAAATTACTTCGCATGTTCATTGTTTTCTTGACAGGAATAACCCGGCTCTGTCAATCTAAATTAAAACCAATGGTTCAAATAATGAACCGATACAGAAAATACGACGTAACAGGGAGATCGTTATGAACACCAAGACCATTATCGCAGGGGCGGTTGCGCTGACTGCCGCAGCGCTTGCTGGCCCGGCGCTGGCTGAATACCCGGAAAAACCTGTCAGTTTCATCGTGCCATGGCCTCCGGGCGATCTGGAAGATGTGCTGACACGGATGATTGCCGAGGACTTTCAAACCGAATACGGCGTATCTGCCGCTGTGGTGAACAAGCCCGGCGGTGGCGGTGGGCCGTTCCCCGGTGCGATCGACGTGGCAACCGCGCCCGCCGACGGTTACACTATCGGTAGCTTCGTGCCCGCCGTGCCTGTGATCGGTCACGAGATCGGCATTGACGAGCTGTCGCCTGCCAAGTTCGACCCGATCGGCATTTTCCTGACCTATCCGTTTGTCATCGCGACCGGCAAGGATGCGCCCTATAGCTCGATGGAAGAGCTTGCCGCCTATGCCAAGGAAAATGATGTTGCATTGGGCCATTTCGGCGATGTGCTGACGCCCACACAGGTGACGAAAGCCTATGCAATCAATGCCGGTTTCAGTTGGGGGTCGGATGCGGCATTCGATGCGCTGGATTGCAACACGCTTGCCTCGGGGGACGCGGATGTCATCAACACCACGTTGCAGTTGATCCTGCCCTGCCTTGACAGTGTTAAGGTGTTGATGGCCGTCACCGACGAGCGGATCAGCCTGATCCCAGACGTGCCGACCATCGGTGAGCTGGATGAAGACCTGAACATCGCGCTTTGGAACGGGCTTTTCGTAACCAAGGACACGCCGGCGGATGTGCGCGAGAAGATCGCGGCAGTTGCCTCGAAAACCGTGATGAGCGAACGCGCACAGGCTGTTGCCAAGGAAACCGGCGCTTTGGTCTATTGGATGGATGCAGAGGCGTCAGCCGCCCGTATTGCCACGGATCAAGAAACCGGCGCACGGATCGGCAAGATCCTGGAGTAATGCAAACGGAGCAGGGCTGGCACAGTCCGGCCCTGTGGTTTTGTTGGGGGCGGGCATGAGCGACGAAATCTCAGAACATCCGGATCGTCCACAACGTGGGCAGGTGTTGTTTGCTGCGTTGTTTCTGATCTGTGCGACGCTGTTGATTGCCGCGTTGGGGGATCAAACCAAGTGGCTGAAGGGTAAAGAGTTTTTCGCTCAGCCACGGTTCTGGCCCGCGATTGGCGTGGGTGGTATGGTGATCTTCTCAGCTTTGCATTTCTGGCATTTGCCCCGCAAACCCCGCCGCCTTCCGCGCTGGATGCGCGAAGCGGACTGGTTGCAGTGGGCCGAAAGCCTGTTTTGGGCGGTTTTGGCCATCGTTCTGTCCCTTTGGCTGGGCCCGATCGCCGCCGCGCCAATCGTGTTCCTTGTGGCGACCATTCGGGTGACATGGTTGTACCAACATTGGACAGATCGGCGTGAAGCCAAGATCTGGGCGTCGATCTTTGAATGGGCTGCCTGGTTTCTGGCCTATGTTCTTTTGGTCCCGATCATCGGGTATCTTCCTGTCACCGTGGCCTTCACTGTGCTTTTGACATGGCGGGTGGGCTATCGCGACCGCATCATGACGATAAGCGCGGTTTTGTTCGCGATTGCCGTCGTGGTGGTGTTCAAGAGCTTCTTGCAGGTCAAAATACCGGGCGCAGCTCTCTACGAATATCTGCCCGGCGCCCTGCGCTCGTTTTTCATCCTGAACTTCTGAGGGGCCAATGGACCTGATTTTTGATTTTCTTGCACAGGTTCAGGCCAGTTCGAACTACCTGGCGCGATGGGACGTCGTTCTGGCGCTTCTGGTGGGGTCGATGGGCGGCGTGATCATCGGGGCAATCCCGGGTGTGGGACCAGCGGTGGCCATCGCCATCCTGCTGCCCGCCACGTTCTCGATGGACCCGATTGTCGGTCTGACGGTGCTTTTGGGAATATACGGAAGCTCGATGTATGGTGGGTCGATACCAGCGATCCTGATCAACACGCCGGGCACTGCTGTCAATGCGCTGACCACCTATGACGGCTATCCAATGACCACGCGGGGCGAGGCGCGGCGCGCTTTGTCGCTGGCTTACAGTTCGTCGTTTTTTGGCGGTTTGTTTTCGGTGATGTGCCTGATCTTCTTTGCGCCTGTGCTGGCCAAAGTGGCCCCGATGTTCGGTAGTCGAGAGATCTTTCTGGCGGCCCTGTTGGGGATCATCCTTGTGGTGACGGCCCATCGCAAACACACGTTGATTGCCGCTGCCATGGCGTGTTTCGGCATCTGGCTGAACACGATCGGGCTTCACTCTGCCAGCTATTCAAAACGCTATACCTTTGACCAAAGCTGGTTGTCTGGGGGCGTGAACCTGATTGTGGTCGTGTTGGGGCTGTTTGCGCTCAGCCAGGCGTTTACGCTGTTACACGGGGACGACGAAAAGGTGCGCCTGACACGGTTGAAAGGCAGCTTCTTTCAGGGGTTCCGCGAACTTGCGCGCCATCCTCGCATCGCGGGTGTGTCCGCGTCATTCGGGGTTGTTATGGGCATGATCCCGGGCGTGGGAGAGTTTACAGCGCAGTTCATGTCTTACACCTACGCGCAGAAATCCTCGAAACGGCCCGAGGATTTCGGGCATGGCTCAAGCGAGGGTTTGATCGCGGCGGAAACCGCCAACAACGCGGTGCCTGCGGCAGCGATGGTGCCGCTGCTTGCACTGGGTATCCCCGGCGAGGCGCTGACCGCGATGATGCTGTCTGTCTTTTACGTTCATAATGTCATCCCCGGCCCCCAGCTTTTCCAGAATGACATGGATTTTGTCGTGGCGTTGTATCTGGCGCTGCTGGTCCTGAATGTTCTGGTCGTGGTTTTCTTGTTGGTTGCGACCAACCAGTTGATCAAGGTGGTGAAAATCCCTAACCGGTTCCTAGGCGTCTGCATCCTGATCCTCAGCTTCGTGGGGGTCTATAGCCTGCGCAACTCGCTGACCGACTGCATCATTGCCGCCGGTTTCGGCATCTTCGGCTTCATCATGAAACGCATGCAGCTGCCCGTCGTGCCCATCGTGCTGGGCATGGTTCTGGGCGGCATCATGGAGGTCAAACTGCGCAGCGCAATGGCGCGCGTGAAATCCCCCCTGGACTTTGTTGATCGCCCTGTCGCGGCGATCCTGTTTGGAATGATCGTTCTGGTTCTGGCCCTGCATTTCCGCCGGGTCTGGCTGGACTATAAGGAAAGAAAGAAAGACGAATGGCAGATCAGTCACGCATCAACGAGCTTTCCCGCCATCCTGTCGCGCCGCAGAAACTTTATATTGACGGAGCGTGGCAAGACGCTGAGGGCGAAGCGCAAGACGTTCTCTCGCCGATTGACGGACAAAGACTGACCACGATTGCGCGCGCTTCCGCGGCAGATGTGGACCGGGCCGTTGCGGCGGCCCGGCGGGCGTTTGACGACGGGCGCTGGTCGCGGGCAGACCCCGCGCATCGCAAGAAGATCCTGCACAAGCTGGCGGATTTGATCGAGGCGAACGCGCTGGAGCTGGCGGTTCTGGGCGTGCGCGACAACGGGACCGAGATCGGCATGGCCCTGAAGGCCGAGCCGGGATCGGCGGCGGGCACGTTTCGCTACTATGCCGAGGCGCTGGATAAGGTTTACGGCGAGATCGCCCCGACAGCGCCGGGTATCCTGGGGCTGGTCCACAAGGAGCCTGTGGGCGTGGTGGGCGCAATCGTGCCGTGGAACTTCCCCTTGATGATTGGTGCGTGGAAACTGGCACCTGCCTTGGCGGCGGGCAATTCGGTTGTCTTGAAGCCCGCCGAAACCGCATCCCTGACCCTGTTGCGGCTTGCTGAACTGGCCACAGAGGCCGGGTTGCCGGATGGCGTCTTGAACGTCGTAACCGGCGCAGGATCGGTCACCGGCGAAGCCCTGGCCATGTCGATGGATGTGGATGTTCTGGTCTTCACGGGCTCGGGTGGGGTGGGACGCAGGCTTCTGGAATACTCGGCGCGGTCAAACCTGAAACGCTGCTATCTGGAGCTTGGGGGCAAGTCGCCCAACGTGGTCTTTGCCGATGCGCCGGATCTGGAACAGGCGGCGAAGGTGTCGGCCGCTGGCATTTTTCGCAACGCAGGCCAGGTCTGTGTGGCCGGGTCGCGATTGTTGGTGGAAAAGGCCGTGCATGACGAGTTTGTCGAGGCATTGTCGCGTCATGCCGCCGCGATGAAAGTGGGCGATCCGTTGGACCTGAGCACCAATATCGGGGCGGTGAACAACATTCCGCAGCTTGAGGGCAACCTGGGTTTCGTCGCCCGCGCAGTCGAGGAAGGAGCCACACTGGCCCTTGGCGGGTCGCGTATTCTGGAAGACACCGGTGGATATTATATGGAGCCGACGGTGCTGACTGGTGTGACCCCTAAGGATCATGTGGCCCAGAACGAGGTGTTCGGGCCAGTGCTGGCCGTGACCTCCTTCACGTCGGATGAAGAAGCAGTGCAGATCGCCAATTCTACAAAATTTGGTTTGGCAGCAGGGGTTTGGACGTCGAACCTAAGCCGTGCGCACAGGGTGGTGCGTGATATTCAGGCAGGTGTCGTACACGTGAACACATATGGTGGCCCGGATGGCACGGTGCCGTTGGGCGGCGTCAAGCAATCGGGCAACGGTCATGACAAGTCGATGCACGCTTTCGACAAGTATTTCGACCTCAAGACAGCATGGATGCAGCTATGAGCGATAAGGTAATTCTGGTCGTCGGCACCTATGACACCAAAGATGACGAACTGAACTATATCGCCGATGTGATCCGGGCGCAGGGTGGTGGCGTGGCCACGATGGACATCTCGGTTCTGGGGGATCCAAGCGCGCCGTGCGACTATACCAAACACGATGTGGCCGAGGCCGGAGGGTCGTCCATCCAAGCCGCCATCGACAGCGGGGACGAGAACACGGCCATGCAGATCATGGCCCAAGGCTCTGCCGCATTGGCGTTGAAACTCTATCGCGAAGGCCTGTTTGACGGGTTGATTGTTCTGGGTGGAACGATGGGCACCGACGCCGCGCTGGACCTGTGTCAGGCGCTGCCGATTGGGGTGCCGAAATACGTCGTGTCTACGGTCAGCTTCTCACCCTTGATCCCGCCTGAACGTCTGCCTGCCGATGTGCAGATGATCCTCTGGGCCGGGGGGCTCTACGGGCTGAACTCGATCTGCAAAGCGTCGCTGTCACAAGCCGCTGGTGCCGTGCTGGGTGCAGCCCGTGCGGTCGAAAAACCGGACTTCCAAAAACCACTCATCGGCATGACCAGCTTCGGAAAAACGGTTCTGCGCTACATGGTCAGCCTGAAACCAGCGCTGGAAGAACGTGGGTTCGAGGTTGCGGTGTTTCACGCAACTGGCATGGGAGGGCGCGCCTTTGAATGCCTGGCGGGTGAGGGCGCTTTTGCCGCCGTTCTGGACTTCGCCCCGCAGGAACTTGGCAACCACATCATGGGATCGACAATTTCTGCGGGGGCGGACCGGATGACCAATGCGGGCGCCTCCGCCACTCCGCAGATGGTGTCCATTGGCTGTTATGACCTGGTGGATTTCATCGGCTGGCAGGACGTGCCGCCGAAACTGGCAGGCCAAGAGGTGCATGCGCATAACCGCCTGCTATCCTCGGTGATGATGACCCCCGACCAGCGGCGCGAAATGGCGCGGGCCATATGCACGCAGCTGGCCGGCGCGAAAGGCCCGGTGAACCTGATCCTGCCGCTTGAGGGTGGCAATGAATGGGACCGTCCCGGTGGGCCTTTGCACGACGCCGAGGGACTTGCCGCCTTTATCGACGAACTCCGCGTCCGTTGCCCCGACAACGTGACCCTGATCGAACTAGACAGCCATATCAACGACGCGGCGTTCTCGGACCGGGTGCTGGCGGAGTTTGACGCATGGGTCGCCGCGGGCGTGATCACCCCCTGAGACAACTTGTTGCACCTGCAATGATTTGCAATTTCCGAAAGACAGGTATTTATTACCAGTGTTAAGGAGTGAACATGCCACACCTGTCTTTCGAGTTTAGCTACGGGTTGGGCCAGCAGGCAGACCTGCGGGCCTTGACCGAGACCATGCGTGCCGCATTGGCTGCAACCGGGCATTGTCCCGTGGGCGGCATCCGCGTGCGCGGGTTCGAGGCTGACATCGACGCCATTGGCGACGGGGCGGGCGGGTATCACTTCCTTGATATGATCCTGAGGCTTGGGCAGGGTCGGGACGAGGTGACGCGCGACGCCATCGCCGACCAACTTTACGGCGCAGTTGAGGCTGCCCTACGCCCGCAAATGGGGGGCACCCCCTTCATTCTCAGCCTTGAGGTTCAGGAAATCGAAACCCGTTTCAGCCGTAAAAGCTGGAGCACGATCCACGCGGCACTCCGCGAAAAGGAACCGGAATGAGAAAACTTGAACGCGCGCTTCCCATCGCGCTGCTTCACGCGCGCGAAGCCACGCTGAAACCCTTTCGCCACGAACTGGATCAGATTGACCTGACCGTTCAGCAGTGGCGCGTTATCCGTGTGTTGGCCGAGGGGAAACCCTGCTGCGCCACGGAACTGGCCGAACGCTGCGTGCTTATGCCGCCCAGCCTGAGCCGCATCCTGAAAAACCTGACGGAACGCGAGCTGATCGAACGCGTGGACGACAATGATGGTCGCCGCCGCAAGGTGCAGATCGCGCCCGCAGGCTGTGCGAAGTACACGCAGATGTCTGGCAAGGCGGCGAAGATTTATGAAGATCTTGAAACCCGCTTCGGGCACGAGAAGATGGAAACACTTCTGGACCTTTTGAACGAGCTTTACGCGGTCGCGGGGGCGGACTGACGCTGCGATCCGCTTGCGCCCGGGTGGCGTGCGCCTTACCCATGGGAAAGATCATTTCTGGACGAGGTTCTCATGAGCGACCATCACTCTGCGCCGGAAGGCGAAATCATACTGCGCACGCTGGCGATGCCGAAAGACACCAATACGGCGGGCGATATCTTCGGCGGTTGGGTGATGAGCCAGATGGACATCGCCGGTGGCATCATCGCAGGTGAACGCGCACAGGGGCGCGTGGCGACCGTGGCGGTGAACGCGATGAAATTCATCCAGCCGGTGAAAGTGGGCGATGTGCTGTGCATCTATGGCCGCGTGGGGCGCGTCGGCACCACGTCGATGTCGATCGAGTTGGACGCCTGGGTCAAACGCGACCGCATGGGGGAGCGCCACAAAGTGACCGAAGGCGTGTTCGTGTTTGTGGCGTTGGATGAGGATGGGAAGCCCGTGGCGGTGGACAAGGACTGACCTAAACGGCTGGCCCGTGATGTCGCCGGTCAATATGCAGCCCCGCCAACCTGTCGGACGTCACGATGAACAGGTCGCCATAGTTAAGCGGCGGTTCACCACCTGCGCCCAGGGCGTCCCAGATCTCGCGCAGATTGCCCTTGTTCCCGATCCAGACCACGGTTTTGCCAGCGGCTTCGTTGATCAGCCGCGCCGCCATGCCGTTGGCAGGCAGACGGTTGATCGGCAAATCACGGTCAGTGGCGAGCGGCTGAGCCGTGTCGAGATTGCGCTGCACACTCGGGGCATAGATCGCGTCGACCCCGACCCCTTCCATTGCGCCCACCAACGCCTTCGCCCGTGCACGCCCTGTGGCGTTCAGATCCGGCCCACTCCGATCCCCATGCCTGAGGATAATCAATGTGGTACCCGGTGTGAGTCTTTGATGCCCCGAACGCGCGCAAGCGGCCACGATCCCGACGCCCGTCAGCGCCAGAAACACCCGTCTTTTCATAATGTTTCCCCTCTTCTTAATGAGGGAAGTGTAAGGTGCGGAGGGAGGGTGGTCTACTTGACGGAAAGGTCAGGTGTCGGTGGTGAGAGACTGGTTGTTCTTATCTGTGAGCTTCCGCCCCGGTCGATGTCGATAGGCCGGACAGCGCCCGACCCTCCCCGTCGTGCCGGAGGCACGCCTTCGGCGTGACGGGGCGCTTCACGCCTACCCAGGGTCAGGCGCTGTCCTTTGCTAGTTTGTCGCTCAGTGCGATCAGTTCAGCATTGCATCTAGGTACATGCGAATTTCAGTGGCTATGTTTGGTTGTCCCATTCCTTTTCCGGAAATTTCAATGTGGTACTCTCCGCTACCTACATGAATTCGATTAATCAAAACCTCTTTTCGAGAAGATGCCAACAAGTCGTTAGCCAATTCTTCTGCAATCTCGGCTTTCCGCTCAGAAACGCCATTCAAGATAACCAGTGTAGTGTGTTCGTTCGGTTGAATGGTCTCTACCTTCGATCCGGACTGGTAGAGTGATGCCAACGCATTTCTTGGGCGAATAGAAGTGTTGACCATTTGCCTTTCAATTTTTTCCAATCTTTCGAGAATGAGCTCTGCTGCTGGAACGCTAGCACTTTCTACATCTGGAATATGAAATGGGCCAAGTTGGCCAATGAAACTGTTCTCTTTGGATTGTTTGGAGGTTTTCTCAATTGAGGCAGAAAGGTCTTTTTTGAACTTCTCTATTACCGGATGACGCATATCGCGCGGATATTGTATATAACGATTTGGGCCTGTGTCGAACGGGTAGGATGTAACTTCATCTTTAATAATAACCGTGGGCTTTTGTGTCGCCATTCGAATGCCAAGTTCGAAGAATACATTGGGGTTACGGCCGCTGACATCACAGATGATCAAGTCATCATTGTAGATATTTTGTAAAATTTCTTTGTGAATCAGGTTAGATTCAAAGGTGTCGGAGACAAGCCGCGTTTCAAACCCTGCTTCTGATGCTACACCTTCCACTATTTTTCTTACGTCGCCCCAATGAGATGCGCCTAGTCCATCACACTCGGAGATTGGCATAACAATTCCACATGTCTTTTTCTTGGCCATTAGGTCCTCCCCGAAGAATTCTTGCTCGATCAATAAACCTATGCGCGCACCCGGATTTGAAGTTAAATCCACTGCCTCACGCCGATGAAAAACGGCCCCCGAAGGGGCCGCTCTCTCACCTCGTAAACTTCTTATGCTTCAACCGCTTGGGCTCCAAAGCATCCGGTCCCAGCCTGCGCTTCTTGTCCTCTTCGTAATCCTCGAAGTTGCCTTCGAACCACTCCACATGCGCTTCTCCTTCGAAGGCGAGGATGTGGGTGCAGATACGGTCGAGGAAGAAGCGGTCGTGCGAGATGACCACGGCGCAGCCGGCGAAGTCGACCAGCGCGTCTTCCAGTGCGCGCAGGGTTTCGACGTCAAGGTCGTTGGTGGGTTCGTCGAGAAGGAGGACGTTGCCGCCCTCTTTCAGAAGCCGCGCCATATGGACACGGTTGCGTTCGCCGCCGGACAGCAGCGACAGTTTCTTTTGCTGATCGCCACCTTTGAAGTTGAAGGACGAGCAGTAAGCCCTTGAATTAACTTGTGCGTCGCCCAGTTCGATCAACTCGGCACCGCCGGAAATGGCTTCCCACACGGTGTCATTCGCGTTCAGGTCGTCGCGCGACTGGTCCACGTATGACAACTTGACGGTATCGCCCAGTTCAATCGTGCCTTCGTCGGGCTGTTCCTGCCCGGTCAGCATTTTGAACAGGGTCGATTTACCCGCACCGTTCGGACCGATCACGCCGACGATGCCGCCGGGGGGCAGGCTGAAGGACAGGTCTTCGATCAACAGCTTGTCGCCCATGTGTTTCTTCAGGCCCTCAACCTCGATCACTTTCGAGCCAAGGCGCGGGCCGTTGGGGATGACGATCTGGGCACGACCGACCTTGTCCCGCTCGGATTGGCTGGCCAGTTCGTTATAGGCGTTGATCCGGGCCTTGGATTTCGCCTGACGGGCTTTCTGGCCCTGACGCATCCATTCCAGCTCGCGCTCCAGCGTCTTCTGCTTGGATTTGTCCTCGCGGGCTTCCTGTTCCAAACGCTTGGCCTTCTGTTCCAGCCACGAGGAATAGTTGCCCTCGTAAGGAATGCCCGACCCGCGGTCGAGTTCCAGAATCCAGCCGGTGATATCGTCAAGGAAATAGCGGTCGTGGGTGACGATCAGGATCGTGCCCTTATAGTCGATCAGGTGCTGTTGCAGCCAGGCGATGGTTTCGGCGTCCAAATGGTTGGTCGGTTCGTCGAGCAGCAGCATGTCGGGCGCTTCCAGCAGCAGCTTGCACAGCGCGACCCGGCGTTTTTCACCGCCCGACAGGCTTGTGACGTCGGCGTCATCGGGGGGGCAGCGCAGCGCCTCCATCGACACGTCGATCTGTGCGTCAAGGTCCCACAGGTTCTGGGCGTCGATCTCGTCTTGCAGCTTCGCCATCTCGTCGGCGGTTTCGTCCGAGTAGTTCATGGCGAGTTCGTTGTAGCGCTCAAGGATCGCCTTCTTCTCGGCCACGCCCTGCATGACATTGCCGCGCACGTCCAGCGACGGGTCGAGTTCGGGTTCCTGCGGCAGGTATCCCACCTTGGCGCCTTCGGCGGCCCATGCCTCGCCCTGGAAATCCTTGTCGATCCCGGCCATGATCCGCATCAGCGTCGATTTACCGGTGCCGTTCACGCCGACCACACCGATCTTCACGCCGGGCAGGAAGCTGAGCCGGATGTTTTCGAAGCATTTCTTGCCACCCGGATAGGTCTTGGAAACCCCGTCCATGTGGTAAACGTATTGATATGCGGCCATGGAATGTGTCCTCGCGTTTGACTTCGGAGTGTCTTAGCCAGACAAAGGGGGCAGGGCAATCCCGAAGGAGCAACCATGACCTATCAGCCAGCAGAAGACCGCTATGAAAAGATGACCTATCGGCGCTGCGGTCGGTCGGGATTGAAACTGCCTGTGATCAGTTTGGGGCTGTGGCACAATTTCGGGCACGACTTTCCCCACACGACCAAGCAGGCGATATGCCGGGCAGCGTTCGACAACGGCATCACGCATTTCGATTTGGCGAACAATTACGGCCCGCCCTATGGCAGCGCGGAAGAGGCGTTCGGCGAGATTCTGCGGACGGATTTCGCGGGGTTTCGCGATGAGCTGATCATCAGTTCCAAGGCCGGGTATGACATGTGGCCGGGGCCGTACGGTGAATGGGGTAGCCGGAAATACCTGATCGCCTCATGTGATCAAAGCCTGAAACGGATGGGCGTGGATTACGTCGATATCTTTTATAGCCATCGGTTTGACCCCGACACGCCGCTTGAGGAAACAATGGGCGCGCTGGATCACATCGTGCGGTCTGGTCGGGCGCTCTATGTAGGTATTTCGAGCTACAATAGCCAACGGACCCGTGAAGCCGTGGCGATCCTGAACGATCTGGGCACGCCCTGCCTGATCCATCAACCCAGCTACAACATGCTGAACCGCTGGGTCGAGCGGGACGGGTTGAAAGACACGCTGACCGAACTTGGTGTCGGGTCGATTGCGTTCACCCCGCTGGCGCAGGGGCTTCTGACCGGGAAATACCTGAAGGGCATTCCCGAGGGCAGTCGCGTCTCTCAGGGCAAGTCGCTGGCGCCGGATGCCGTGTCGGAGAATGTCATCAAGAGCCTGCGCGCTTTGGCCGATATTGCCGAACGTCGTGGGCAGACACTTGCGCAGATGGCGCTGGCCTGGGTCTTGCGCGATGGCGGCATTACAACGGCGCTGATCGGCGCCTCGCGGCCCGAACAGGTTCTGGATTGTGTGGGAGCGATTGATCGGTTGGACTTCAGTCAGGCAGAGCTGGACGAGATTGATGCCAGCATCAGTGAAGAGACCGTGAACCTTTGGGCGCGGTCTGCCGAGATCGAATAGGGCTGGACAGCGCTGGTCGCGCCGGGCAATGGCAATCTGATGCGTTACGAACTTCCATATGCGCGACCGGGTCAGGTTGTCGGCCTGTTGGGCGGATCTTTCGATCCGGCCCATCGCGGCCATGCCCATATCACCCGCGAGGCATTGAAGCGTTTCGGGCTGGATCGGGTCTGGTGGCTGGTCACGCCCGGCAACCCGCTGAAGGCCAACGGACCGGCGCCCATCGCCTCGCGGCTTGGGCGAGCGCGGGTCGTGATGCAGCACCCGCGGGTCGAGGTCACGGACATCGAAAGCCACACCCAAACGCGATACACTGCCGAGACGCTGCAGGCGCTGCAGCATCTCTATCCGGGTGTTCGGTTTGTGTGGTTGATGGGGGCTGACAATCTTGCCACGTTCCATCGCTGGGATCGTTGGGAATGGATCATGGCTAATGTGCCGATCGGGGTGATTGCTCGTCCGGGTGAACGGGTGGCCGCACGAACGTCGCCAGCAGCCAAGCGGTTTGAACACGCTAAGATTCCGGGGCGCATGGCGCGTAGATTGGCAACTGCGGACGCTCCGGCATGGTCGCTGATCAACGTGCCAATGGTCGACATCTCGTCGTCACAAATTCGCGCACGGGGCGATTGGCAAAGCGGTGAGTAGTTCACTTATCAGGCCGAACGCTTGCCTTGTCGATCACGATAAATCAGGTTGCCCTGTGTTCGCCCACGCGGTTTAATTCATCCATGGCTAAAGTGATTACGCGGCGTGCATTATTGGGGGGGCTGGGCGCAAGTCTGGCCAGTCCGGCTTTTGCAAACGCACCCGAGCTTTCGATCCGTCCCGCCCCCAAGCTTCTTGATTTTTCAAAGCGCCTGATTCCGTCAGCGGATCGGTTGATCGCAGATGCCAATCTGGGGGGAAAGATCGGCTTCGTGGTGGCAGATGCTATGACGGGCCAAATCCTTGAAGCGCACAGCCCGGTGTTGCCTTTGCCGCCCGCAAGTGTCGCGAAGGCGATCACGGCGGTCTATGGTATTTCGGCGCTTGGTCTTGAACACAGCTTTGAAACACAAGTGATTGCGACCGGCCCGATTGAAGCAGGTGTGGTGCAAGGTGATCTTGTGTTGGTGGGCGGTGGTGATCCGACGCTGGATACCAATGCCTTGGCGACGCTGGTGAAGGCGCTGAAGCAAAAAAGCGTTATGACGATCAAGGGCGATTTTATCGTCTACGGCCACGGGCTTCCTTATCAGCGGATGATTGATCCGGAACAGCCGGACCATCTGGGATATAACCCCGCCGTGTCCGGTTTGAACCTGAATTACAATCGGGTGCATTTTGAATGGAAGCGCGCGGGTCAGGATTTCGACGTGTCGATGGAGGCGCGATCAGATCGTTTTCGCCCGCCGGTCAAGATGGCCCGGATGCAGATCATTGATCGCAAGGTGCCCGTCTATACTTATGAAGATGCCAAAGGCGTCGACAACTGGACGGTGGCGCGTGGGGCTTTGGGGAAGGGTGGGTCGCGCTGGCTGCCCGTGCGCCGCCCCGACCTTTATGCAGGGGAAGTTTTTCAGGTTCTGGCGCGTGGAGAAGGTATCCGACTGCCAAGCCCAACAGCACGATCAGAAAGGCCAGAGGGGACGGTTCTCGCCGCTCATCGCTCGCGCCCGCTTCGGGATGTGACGCAGGGCATGCTGAAATATTCCACCAACCTGACGGCCGAACTGATTGGCTTGTCCGCCAGCGCATCGCGCGGAGCTTTGCCTGACAGTCTTGCCGCATCGGGTGCGGCCATGGCCAACTGGATGAACTCGGAACTGGGTGCAAGACGCGCGTCTTTTCAAGATCACAGTGGGCTTAGCGATCAATCACGTGTGTCGGCCAATGACATGGTCAAAGCGCTGAACAGTGTTGGAGCAGATGGCTATCTGAAAGGCTTGATGAAGGACGTGACACCGCTGGACCCCAAAGGGCGCCCTGTCAATGATGCGTCCTATGGGGTTAAGGCGAAAACCGGCACTCTTAACTTTGTCAGCTCACTGGCGGGATACGTGACCGCACCGAATGGAAAGCCGATGACCTTTGCCATCTTTACAGCTGATATGGATCGGCGCGCGGCAATCCCCAAAGCGGATCGCGAACGCCCCCAAGGGGCAAAAGGGTGGAGCCGCAGGTCGCGCGTGTTGCAACACCAGCTCTTGTCGCGCTGGGCATTGCAGTATGGCGATTGAGGGGGCGGCTCCCCTCAATCACAAATCTGATACCTAAGGGCTTGGCGGAATGTTGATCGCGGCCTGCGATGCCGGTCGGTCCGCGCATTCCGTGTGCCAGCGTAATACGTTTGCGTATCGCTCAAGCTCCAGCGCTTCGGCGGCCTTGTAGCCGGTGAACAACGCGCGCACCCATGGCCATATCGCAACGTCAGCGATCGAGTAGTCGTCTCCTGCGACCACGGTCCGACCTTCAAGATGTTTGTCCAGAACGGACAACAGGCGTTTCGCTTCGGTCTTGTATCGGTCCAGCGGGCGCGGATCTTCGATCTCCTTGCCGCCATAGGCATGGAAGAAGCCAAACTGTCCCAACATCGGACCAAACCCACCCATCTGCCACATCAGCCACTGCAGCACTTCCGCGCGCTTGGCGCCGTCCGGGGGCAATAGCTTTCCGGATTTTTCAGCCAGATAGATCAGAATTGCGCCGCTTTCCCACAGCGGTAGCGGTTCGCCATTGGGACCATTAGGGTCGATGATCGCCGGGATCTTGTTGTTGGGGTTCAGAGACAGAAATTCAGGTGTGAATTGGTCGTCGGTCTGAAAACTGACGCGATGCGCCTCGTAGGGCAGGCCGGTTTCCTCTAACATGGCCGAGGCTTTGATGCCATTCGGCGTTGTCAGAGAATAAAGCTGGATGACGCTGGGATCCTTCGCAGGCCAGCGCTTGGTGATGTCGAACTGGTCGAGCATTTCGATCCTTTCAGGACGGCAGGTTGATTTGGTGTATGAGCGACGGGAGTGGCGTCCAATTGCCGCTCGGACTTTTGGTTCAGAGCGTCATGTGACGCGCACGCGCGCCGCGTTCGATGGCGGCGGCATGCAAACGTTCGATATTCAACTCGTACCTGATTTCTTCCAGAATGCGCAGCTCAGGCCCTTGAAGCTCGCCGTCCGCGGCTGCGACGTCGCAGGCCAGCGCATAGGCGGTTTCCCAAAGTGGCTCGGGCAGGTTCTCACGCACCAGTCCAAATAGGGCGTCCAGACCATCTTCAACGCCAAACAGGTCGAACACGGTCTGCGATACGGTCTTGATGCGGTCCGGATCGTATTTTGCAAACACCGGTAAATGGTTCACGATGCTTTCGATTGTGACCAGTTCTGCTGACGTAATCTCTTCGTCCGAGGCCGAAACGGCGACCATCACAGCAATCAGGCTGTCTTCAGGGGTCATGGAATGGGGCGTTTGTTGCAATGGTTATGCTCCTGTCTGTTGCAGCGCAGAATATTGACCCCGCGCGTCCATCGCAATAGGGAGAACACCTAGCGACAAAGCAGCGCGGATCACATGTCCGCGACACAAAAGGAAAAAGCACATGTCCGAGATGCGAGACGCCGCGATGAGTTCGAAAGCCTGGCCCTTTGAAGAAGCGCGCCGGGTGCTCAAACGTTATCAAAAGGCGCCGCCCAAGAAGGGGTTTGTGCTGTTTGAAACGGGCTATGGCCCGTCGGGTCTGCCCCATATCGGCACCTTTGGCGAGGTCGCGCGCACCACGATGATCCAGCGCGCATTCGAGGTGATCTCGGATATCCCAAGCAAGCTGATCTGTTTTTCCGACGATCTGGACGGGATGCGCAAGATCCCCGGCAATGTGCCCAACGCAGAAGGGCTGCAGGCGCATTTGCAAAAACCGCTGACCTCGGTGCCTGATCCGTTTGGCGAGTATGAGAGCTTTGGCCATCATAACAACGCCATGCTGCGCCGGTTCCTGGACACGTTCGGGTTTGAATACGAGTTCTATTCGGCCACCGAATTCTATGGTTCGGGTCAGTTTGACGAGGTGCTAAAGCGCGCGGTCGAAAAGTATGATGACATCATGGAGGTGATGCTGAAGTCCCTGCGGGAAGAGCGTCGGCAGACCTATTCGATCTTCCTGCCGATCCACCCGGAAACCGGTCGCGTGCTCTATGTGCCGATGAAAGAGGTGAACGCAGAGAACCACACCATCACCTTTGACGATGAGGACGGCAAAGAATGGACGCTGCCTGTCACCGGCGGCAATGTGAAATTGCAATGGAAGCCTGATTTCGGCGCGCGCTGGGCGGCGCTGGAAGTCGATTTCGAGATGTACGGCAAGGACCACAGCACCAACACGCCGATCTATGACAAAATCTGCCGCATACTCGGTTGGCCAGCGCCCGAACATTTCACCTATGAGCTGTTTCTGGACGAGAACGGGCAAAAGATTTCGAAAACAAGCGGTAACGGGGTGTCGATTGATGAATGGCTGACCTATGCCTCGACCGAAAGCCTTGCCTATTTCATGTACCTAAAGCCGAAGACGGCGAAACGGATGCATTTTGATGTGATCCCGAAGGCGATGGATGAATATCATCAACAACTTAACGCCTATCACAAACAAGACCTGAAAGGGCAGTTGAACAACCCGGTCTGGCACATCCACGGTGGTGACGTGCCGCAATCGAACATGGTGGTGCCGTTCACCATGCTTTTGAACCTTGCCTCGGTTGCGTCGGCGGATGATAAGGATCAGCTTTGGGGCTTCATCAAGCGCTATGCGCCTGAGGCGTCACCGGAAACCCACCCCGATCTGGACGCCGCTGCAGGCTATGCCGTGAAATACTTCCAGGACTTCGTGGCCCCCGCCCGCACGTTCCGCGCACCGACCGAGCAAGAGCGCGCGGCGATGGAAGAACTGGCAGCTGCCTTCCGAGATGGCGACACGGCACTAGACGTGATTGCCCGCAAGAACGCACAAATGGGCAATGACGACCCCGCGCCCGAGGTTGATTTCACCTCGGACGAATTCCTGCAATCCATCGTTTTCGCGGTGGGCAAGTTGCACGGGTTCGACAACCTGCGCGACTGGTTCAAGGCGCTTTACGAGGTGCTGCTGGGCGCAAGCCAGGGCCCGCGTTTCGGCAGTTTCGCTGCCCTGTACGGTGTTGAAGAAACCGCAACCCTGATTGATCAGGGACTTGCAGGTGAGTTGATGAAATAGGGATTTCCGACCCGAACAAACAAACGGCGCGCCAGATTGGTGCGCCGTTTTTCGTTGCGCGAACAGGCCACCGTTCGCCCCTGTTCCGTCTCGTTAACGACTGATTGATAGCTCTTTCGCTGTTTTTGCCCCGTCGCCCATCGCGCGATGGGCCATGCGTCGATGGCGCATCGCCACAGGGGCTGCATGTCTGGACCTGAAAGGGAAATCAATGAACAAGGCGCTTACCGATGGGGTGGTCTTCATGCCCCCCGCATTCGAAGATGGGTTGACGGTCTGGTCAAGCGAGGATGGAACACCCGGGTCTCAGACCTATGTGGGGGCGGGCAACGCCGCTCTGGTGCCTGCCGATCAGGATTTCGATGGATGTCTTGAGCTTCTGAAAACCGCGACCACGCAGAAGCTCCGCTATATGGGGCAGACGCCTTATGAGCAGGGGTGCTATCTGCGAGTGTCGGCCAAGGTCAAAGCGATCTCTGGCCCGCTGCCATCGGTGCGGGTGGCCGCGTGGCCCGCGCAAAGCGGCGGTGCCCATGCCGTGGGCAACCTGGAAACCGGCCCTGTGACCGCGCTGACCGCTTATGGCGAAGTGGTTGAGATTTCGGCCATTATTGGGTCCGGCAGCCGGAATGGTGTCGATATCATCTGGGGCGCAGACGTGGCCTATGCCCATGTGGGGCTGGATCTGATCGGATCCAACGGCGGCGTGGTGCGGATCGACGATCTGGTGGTCGAGGACGTGACCGGAGCATACCTTCGTGACATGATGGATTGGGTCGATGTACGCGATTTCGGGGCGGTAGGTGACGGGGTCACTGATGACAAGCCTGCCTTTGAAGCCGCCGACGCGGCCGCCAACGGGCGCACGGTGCTGGTGCCCGAGGGCAGCTATCGGATTGGGTCGAACCTGACCCTTCACGCCGATATCCGGTTTGAAGGCACGGTAACGATGGCGGATGACGTCTATCTGTCGTTGACCCGCAATTTTGACCTTCCCACCTATATCGACGCGTTCGGAGCGGAAGAACTGGGGTTTCGCAAGGCCTTTCAGGCGCTTTTGCATTATGCGGACCATGAAATTCTGGACATGTGCGGGCGCCGTGTGGATGTCACTGCGCCGATTGATATGCAGGCCGCCTATGACGCGGGTGACACATTCCTGATCCGACGCGTGATCAAGAACGGCCAGTTTTATGTGATCGGCGGGTCAGCCTGGGACAGCGAAAGCAGCAGTTCCAGCGCAAAATACAACCCTGCCAACCCCTATAAACTGACCAATGTTGCCAATATCGCGGCGGTTCAGGCCGGGTCGGTTGTGACGGGCGCTGGCGTGGGGCGCGAGGTGTATGTCAAAGCGGTCAATATCGGCGCGTCCGAAGTTGAGCTGAGCCAACCGCTTTGGGGGCCAGCCGCAAACCAGACATACACGTTCACCCGGCACAAATACGTGTTGGATTTCGGGGGCTTCGCGCAAGTCAACCGTATGAACCTGACCGAGGTCGAGTTTCAGTGCAACGGCCATGCTTCGGCGGTGTTGCTTCCGAGAGATGGCGAGAATTTCGTGTTTCAGGACTGTTTCTTCATCAAGCCGAAGAACCGGGGTATCAGTTCGATCGGTCGTGGGTGTCAGGACTTGCATCTGGACCGGTGCCAGTTTGTCTCGAACGAACAAAGCCAGCCAGCCACCACGCGACAGTCGGTTGCCTTCAACGTGAATGCCAATGACGCCAAGATTCGGGACAACCGGTTCCAACGTATGGGCACCTCGATGGTGTTGCACGGGTCTGGGCATATCATTCAGGGCAACCACCTGTTCCAGGGCGATGAGGTCACGGACGGCCCCCGCGTCGCGGGTATGGTGTTCACTTACGAAAACAACAAGACCGTCCTGAATGGCAACTACGTCGATAACTGTTTCATCGAATGGAACAACGAACACGACGCCTACCCTGATCACGGGTCAGAGTACTCGTTCGGGGGGATGACGATCACCGGCAATATCTTTACCGCCAACGACGTGGCGTCTTGGTTCAAGTGGATCCTGATCAAACCGTTCGGTAACGGGCATTATGTCTCGGGTCTGCATGTGACCAACAACACGTTCCGCACACTGGCCGGATGGATCGACCGGGTTGAAGGGGTGTCCACGACCCATGCCGGTCTGGATTACTGGAGCATGAAGGACGTGACGTTTGAGAACAACGCCTTCACGGGTGTGACGCAATCGACGGTTTCGCCGGTGACGTTGGAATTCAATCAGAACACCGCCGCCGCGACCTGGACCTTGGACGGGTCGGCCTATTTCCCGTTTGGAGGAAATGCGCGAACGGTGCCCAGTGTCACGATCGAAGGAGATTTGCGTGACGCGTCCAACAATCAGGTTTGGGACAATCCGCATGTTCTGGTGAACCGCGGGGCGACCTATAAGCAAGTGCAACTGAAATGGTCGCGCGCCGTGCGGGGCACTGCCCATGTGACTATGCGTGTGGATCGCCCGGTTTGAAGGATGTCCTGACAAGTGACTTGGAAAGGCCTGCGTCGACGCGGGCCTTTTTTATTGGAAACGGCGATTTCCATTGATTCGGATCAAGGTACTGAACGCGATAAGATGCTACCAGTGCCGTGGACCCCTAAAAGGAGATTGGCGTATGACAGCAAAGCAGGCACGTGTATCGAAAACCACCCAGAAAACTGTGGAAAGTGACAGTACCCCCTCGGCAAATGCGGCCGAGGAGTTAGCTCCCGAGCTGCAGCAAAGCAAGAACGGCTTTCCGACTGTCACCGAAGACAAGATTCGACAGACATTCGAGAATGGAAAGTACCCATACCGAGTCAAACTGGGCCGCCGCGAATATGAAGCGTCCAAGGCTAAGTTGCAGGCAGAGCTGTTGAAAGTGCAGCGTTGGGTTGGAGAGACCGGTCAGAAATTTGTGCTGCTGTTCGAAGGCCGCGACGCTGCGGGCAAGGGCGGCACAATCAAACGGTTCATGGAGCATCTAAATCCCCGTGAAGCGCGGGTTGTGGCCCTGAACAAGCCCACGGATAAAGAGCGTGGGGAATGGTTCTATCAACGATATGTGTCGCACCTGCCGACGTCGGGCGAGATGGTGTTCTATGATCGGTCCTGGTACAATCGTGCCGGTGTCGAGCGCGTCATGGGCTTTTGCAACGCTAATGAGTATCTTGAATTCATGCGCCAGACGCCGGAGTTCGAGCGTATGCTGACAAGGTCCGGCGTTCAGCTTTATAAATACTGGTTCTCGGTGACGCAGCCGGAACAGAAACGCCGCTTTGACAGCCGCAAGGATGATCCCCTGAAGCGTTGGAAGCTGAGCCCGGTTGATGTGGCGTCCTTGTCGAAATGGGATGATTACACCGAAGCGAAAGAGGCGATGTTTTTCTATACGCATACGGCAGATGCCCCTTGGACCATCATCAAATCCAATGACAAGAAACGCGCGCGTCTGGAATGCATGCGTCATTTCCTGTCAACGTTGGACTACCCTGACAAGGACCATGAATTGGTTGGCGAACCAGATCCATTGATTGTTGGCCATGCAAGTCAGGTGATCCACAAAGCAGATCACATACTTGGCTCAAGCCTGCATCCCGATCAGCGGCGCGGCAGCTAATCAGATTTGAGCGTTGGAACTGAAAAGGGGGTCAGAAACCGGCCCCCTTTTCTGCATCCAGTCGCCGTTCCTGCCACCTGGTGAAAGCGATGCTTGCCTTCGCTTGGCAGCCCTTTAAGCTTGGCGCAAAACAAGGGCAGGAGCATCCGATGACCTATTCACGACGTTTTATCGTCTGCGGCTTGGCCGGGCTTTATCTGTCCGGATGCCAGTCCGGTGCGGCCACGCAATCGACGTCGCGACCCGCCACTGGTTCGGCCATGCGCGCGGCCCCGAATGCGGCGTTCGATCGCTGGGTCGAAGGCGCGAAAGCACGGGCGAAGGCCCGCGGTATCGGCGCCTCTACGGTCGACCGTGCGTTCCGCAATGTCGGTTATCTGCCCGGCGTGGTGGAACGGGACCGAAATCAGACCGAATTTGTCCGCTCGTTCGAGGATTATCTGGCCATTGCCGCTTCTGATGACCGGATTGCCAAAGGGCGCAGCATGTTGCGACGTCACGCGAGCTTGCTGTCGCAGCTTGAAGCGAAATACGGCGTCGAGGAAGAGGTGATCGTGGCGGTCTGGGGGCTGGAAAGCCGCTATGGCGCACGGCGCGGGGATGTGCCTGTGATCTCGGCCTTGTCGACATTGGCGTTTGATGGACGGCGCGGCAGGTTTTTCGAGGGGCAGTTGATGGCCGCTCTGAAAATTCTCGAACGCGGTGATGTCACGCCCGACCGCATGACCGGAAGCTGGGCAGGGGCAATGGGGCACACCCAGTTCATCCCGACCTCATATCTTGCCTATGCTGTTGATTTCCGGGGCGATGGTCGACGCGACATCTGGTCGGACGATCCCACCGACGCGCTGGCCTCGACCGCAGCTTACCTTAGCCGGTCGGGCTGGCGGACCGGGCAGCGTTGGGGGGACGAGATCACCGGGCGTGCGCCTTCGGGGCGCGGTCGTGTTGTGACACCAGCAGGCGCAAACGGCCCTGTGTTCGAGGTCTATCACAACTACAGCGTGCTGGGTCGCTACAACAACGCACAGAAATATATCATCGGTGTCGGGCATTTGTCAGACCGTCTGAAAGGGCGGCCCGCTTTGCGCGGCACCTTCGGGCCGGATGGGAATGGATTGACGTTGCAGGATCGCAAGGCGCTGCAGCGCGGCCTGACCCGCGCAGGGTTTGATGTTGGCGAAGCGGATGGCGTGATCGGCAAGAAAACCCTGCAAGCGATCGAGGCGTTTCAACATGCGCGTGGCCTTCCGGTCACTGGCACACCGTCCCGGTCGCTTCTCAGCCTGTTGGGCTAGATTACAGCAGGCAGACCAATCCGGGCATTCGATGTCTTGCCCCGCATCTTGTTCCGGCATAGGTCTGGGTGATGTTGCAAACACTCACCCTGTCACAGCACATGCGCGCCGTCCTTGTCCTGGGCCTTCCGCTTGTCGCGTCTCATCTTGCACAGTTCGCTGTGCAGATCATCGACACGATCATGCTGGGCTGGTACGGGGTCGAGGAACTGGCCGCCGTAACGCTGGCCGGAACTTTCTTTTTCATGTTCCTGATCATGGGGTCGGGTCCGGCCTGGGCCTTGATGCCGATGGTCGCCGAGGCGTCGGAGGCCCGCGACGATGTGCGGGTGCGCAGGCTGACCCGGATGTCGATGTGGTTCTCGGTTGGTTTCGCGCTTCTGGTCTTGCCGCTGATGTGGATGTCGGCACCGATATTGCGCGCCATCGACCAGGATCCGGACCTGAGCCTGTTGGCGCAAGATTACCTGCGCATTGCCGGGGTGGGGCTTGTTCCCGCGCTGTTGGTGATGGCGCTGAAAAGCTATCTGGCGGCGCTGGAACACACCCGCATCGTGTTGTGGGCAACCGTGCTTGCCGCCGTGATGAACGGGTTCATCAACTATGCGCTGATCTTCGGCAATTGGGGGGCGCCCGAGCTTGGCGTGCGCGGGGCGGCCATCGCTTCGGTGCTGATCCAGATCGCATCCGGGTTGGTGCTGGTCATCTATGCCGCGCGGCTGAACGCCGAAGCCAGCCTGTTCCGGCGGCTTTGGAAACCGGATTGGGAGGCATTGAGCCAGCTTCTGCGGCTCGGTATTCCCATCGGGCTGACCACCCTTGCCGAGGTCGGGATGTTCTCGGCCTCGACGGTTGTGGTCGGGTTGATCGGAACGCTGGAACTGGCTGCGCATGGGATTGCCCTGCAAATCACGGCGGCGTTCTTCATGGTGCATCTGGGCCTGTCCAACACGGCGACGGTCAGAGCGGGCCGCGCGCTGGGCCGCCGGGACGAAGCCAGCCTGCGACGTGGCGCGCTGGCCGTAACGCTGGCGTCAGTTGTGTTTGGTGGTCTGACCGTGGTCCTTTTCCTTGGAGCGCCGGAACCAATGATCAAATTGTTCCTGCACCCCAATGAAATCCGACGGGACGAGATTGTCGCCCTTGGCTCGGTCCTTCTGATCGTGGCGGCCTTGTTTCAATTTGCGGATGGGGCACAAGCCATCGCGATGGGGCTGCTGCGCGGGGTGCAAGACACACGCGTGCCGATGATCATCGCCACGCTCAGCTATTGGGGCGTTGGGATGACCATGTCCTATGTGCTGGGGATCACGCTGGGATATGGCGCGCCGGGGGTGTGGATCGGGTTGTTGTTGGGATTGGTCTGCGCTGGCATCTTCATGTCATGGCGGTTCTGGAAAAGCTCGTCTCGGATCGGCGGCGGACAACCACAGCACGCAGCCTAGCTTTGTTTTAGCCGGTCGGCTTTCTTTCGAACCAGCACCGCGCGCAGATCATGCATCGCCAACAAAAGTGCATCTGTCACCTGTTCCAACGCTTCAGGCGTGGCGCGGGTTTGCGCCCAATGGGCGGTCATGTTCAGATGATCGACACTGCGCAAGATGTCATCCAGATCACGTGTCTGAAGTGTAGCGCGTCGTTGTTCCATCCATTCTGATATCGCGGCATGATCCGCGTCAGTCAGCACATACTCGCCATGCGGTTTGACCTCGCCATTCCTGATGTTCACAGCGGCGATCTGGTCAAGCTCCAGCGGGCGTTGACGATTGTCGGTATTCACACGAAAGACGAACGCACCGTTCTCGCGCACACGAAAGTAATACTCGGGCAGGGAAACACTCATCAGACGTCCTTGTCTTCTATCACGCGCCACAGGCTGCCATCGGGGTCAACCAGATAGAACATGCGCGGTGCATTTTCGGTGGGGTCAGCGATGGCTGTCAGGCGGGGAAACCCGGTGGGATTGGTCGAAATATCCAACTGGCGCCATTTGTCATGAAGCGCATCGATACTTGACAGACGCAAACAGGCCGAGAACCAGCTTTCCTTTGGATCAAGCTCGGAATGCGGAAAGAATTCCACGGACATACCGTCCATTTCAAGGATCATCCAGCCGTCGCCACGCCAGGCCAGCCGAAACCCAAGCCCTTCATAGAAGGCCAGCGTGGCATCAAAGCTGCGACTGGGCAGGTTTGCCGTGATGCTTCCCTGCGACCGGGCGGACATCAGCGAAGCCCCTCGCAAAACGATTGAATGCGCGCGCAGGCTTCTTTCAGCGCCTCGTCCGAAGTCGCGTAGCTGACCCGGAAATTCGGGCTCAGCCCGAACGCCGCACCAAAGACAACGGCCACACCTGTTTCTTCCAGCAACGCTTTGGCGAACACCTCGTCGTCAGTGATTTCCACGCCCGCCGGCGTGGTCTTCCCGATACAACCCTTAATCGAGGGATAGACATAAAATGCGCCGTCCGGCACCGGGCATTCCAACCCCTCGGCGGCGTTCAGCATGTCGACCACCAGATTGCGGCGGCGCACGAATGCCGTGTTGTTCTCGGCGATGAAATCCTGCGGGCCATTCAACGCCTCAACGGCCGCCCATTGGCTGATCGAACAGGGGTTCGAGGTCGATTGCGACTGGATCTTGCGCATCGCGGAAATCAGGTCGACCGGCCCGCCCGCATAGCCGATCCGCCAGCCCGTCATCGCATAGGCCTTGGACACGCCATTACAGGTCAGCGTACGGTTGTAGAGGCCCGGTTCCACTTCGGCGGGGGTGCAGAACTCAAACCCGTCATAGGCCAGATGCTCATACATATCATCCGTCATCACCCAGACTTGCGGGTGACGCATCAGCACATCGGTCAGCGCCTTCAACTGATCGCGCGTGTATCCCGCGCCGGTCGGGTTCGAGGGCGAGTTGAAGATCAGCCATTTTGTTTTCGGCGTGATCGCAGCCTCCAGCTGTTCCGGCGTCATACGAAACCCCGTTTCGATCGGGCATTCAATCACCACCGGCTCGCCGCCCGCCAGCAGCACCATATCGGGGTAACTGACCCAATAGGGGGCCGGGATGATCACCTCATCACCGGGGTTCAGCGTGGCCATCAGCGCGTTGTACAGGATCTGTTTGCCGCCGGTCCCGACCGAGATCTGGTTGGGTGCATAGTCCAGCCCGTTCTCGCGTTTGAACTTGTCACAGATGGCCTGTTTCAGTTCGGGCATCCCGTCGGGGGCGGTGTATTTCGTCTTGCCCGCATCAATCGCGGCCTTTGCCGCCGCCTTGATGTTTTCTGGTGTATCGAAGTCTGGTTCGCCTGCGCCCAGCCCGATCACATCGCGCCCGGCGGCCTTCAACTCGGCGGCCAAAGTGGAAACGGCGATGGTCGGTGATGGTTTTACGCGATCAAGTGTCGCAGAAAGGAAAGACATGGTGTCCCCGATTTGTAAGTTGGTCCCAGTTCTTCTAGGGTCAGGCGCGAAACCAATCAAGCCAGAACCCGGTGCCCAGCGTGGTGCTTGAAATACTAGGAAAAGCAAATGGACGACTTAGTGCAGGACGAAAACTGGTTCTCGGAAGAGGCTGCAACCTTTGGCGACCGCTTGGCTGGCGCACGCGAGGCTGTGGGATTGTCGCAGGACGATCTGGCCCGGCGTTTGGGCGTCAAGGTCAAGACATTGCGCGGTTGGGAAGAGGATCTGAATGAACCGCGTGCAAACAAGTTGCAGATGCTATCAGGCATCCTGAACGTATCGCTGCGCTGGTTGCTGACCGGCGAAGGTGAAGGGGTTGCCGAGCCAGTGGCCAATCTGGACGATATACCCGAAGTGCGTGACCTGCTGCTTGAAATCCGTGACATCAAGTCTCAGATGTCGCGGTCTGCCGATCAGTTGGGGCGGCTTGAGAAACGTCTTCGCAAAAGGCTTGAGGGTGGCGTCGTATGACCGGCGTGCCATTGGATCAGCTGAAGGAAACCCCCGGCGCGCGTCCGGGGGAAACGCGGGATGTGCGGGTCAAGCGTTTGGGCATGCGATCAATGCGTCGTGGCATCAAGGAAATGGATATCATCCTGCACCGCTATGCGTCTGATCGTCTGGCGCATATGAATGATGACGAGCTTGACCTGTACGAGGCGCTTTTAGGTGAAAACGATCAGGATCTTTATCAGTGGGTTTCCGGGCAACAGGAACCGCCCGCGCATCTGACCGATATGATTGAACACATCATCCGCCATACGACGACGCGCTGAACCGCCAGATTCGTTGAAAATTTTTAGCAACTGCTGATCGCATTTAACTGAATGTTCTCATTTCTCTCTGAATAGTCGCCTAAGTTATTAGGTCGGAGAGACGGATGAGTATGCACTCCCCCATTGGGCAGACGAACAACCAGACATTTGTGTATCAGTATCTTGAGGCATTGGCGTTGGTCGAACGCCTGCATCGCTTGTTGCTGGACGTGATCAAGGACGAGTTTGAACGGGTCGGCGTGTTGGAAGTGAACGCGGTACAGGCCCTGTTGTTGTTCAATATAGGCGATAACGAGGTGACGGCGGGCGAGTTGAAGACGCGCGGCTATTACCAAGGGTCCAACGTGTCCTACAACCTCAAGAAACTTGTCGAAATGGGCTATATGCATCACCAGCGATGCGAGATTGACCGCCGCAGCGTTCGGGTGCGGCTGACCGAAAAAGGGCGAGGCATTCGCGATACCGTCGCCGGGTTGTTTGAACGCCATGCAGACGGGCTGCAAACACGTGATGTGCTGTCGTCGTCGGGGATCGAGGATATTAATATCGCATTGAAACGGGTGGAGCGGTACTGGACAGATCAAATCAGGTATATCTATTAACCCGGATGGCCGGACGCGGCTATTGCAGGTCAGACACCACGATGCCCCTTAGCTCCCGCAACAATTTGCGGGCCATGGCGTCTTCGTAATCTTTGAAGTCATCGGCTTGTTCGACAAATCGACCGAAGCCGTGGATGACCAGTTCCTTGTAATAGGTCACAAGATCGGTGTCCGCGTCGCCTGACCCAATCACCAGCCCGTTGATCGTGATCCCGTTAAATCCAGACAGATAGCGCACGTCTTGCGGTCGTGGTCCGGTGTTGGTCGGCCCGTCCCCGGAAATGTCCAATGTCCGCGTTTCGCACTTGCGCCCAGCCAAAAGCCGCTGGCCATAGATCATCGCCGCCCCGATCCCGGTCGAGGGGTCCGCCTTGATGCGTGCCGTGCCGCGCAGACGGTTTGCGATCGATGCAACAACCGTCCGGTCGGTGATGGTCGCCCAGTCCTGCAACAGGCGCTGATGGGATGGGCCGCTCCATTCGTAAACCGCGATCTGGATCGGACGATCGGGCTGGGACAGCAGCGCCCGCAGCACATCTGCGTGTTCCAACGCGGCGGCCAGCCCGTCCAATTGCAATCGGTACTCACCTTCATCGACAGACCCGGACACATCCAGCCCTAGCGCCAGCGCCTGGCGGCAGGGTGTATCGGTTTGCGCCACCACACCACCCGCCCACAGGGCGGCCAACAGGGCCAGCGCGTATCGTCCAAACTGCCGGGGTCGCATCACCAGTGACCGGTGTTTTCCATGCTGGCCCATGGCTCCTGCGGGGGCAGGGCGTCACCGGCCTGCAGCAGCTCGACCGAGATGTTGTCGGGCGAGCGCACGAACGCCATATGGCCATCCCGCGGCGGGCGGTTGATCGTCACGCCATTGTCCATCAGGTGTTGGCACATGTCATAGATATTCTCGACCTCATAGGCGAGATGCCCGAAATGGCGGCTGTCCGACGGCAGCCCGTCATCGCCATCCCAGTTATAGGTCAGTTCGACCGGGCAGTCCGGCTGGCCCGGCGGGGCCATGAAGATCAGCGAAAACCGCCCCTGTTCCGAATCCATCTGCCGTGTTTTCTCAAGCCCCAACAGCTTGTAAAACCGCATACTGTCTTCCAGGTTTTTCACGCGCACCATCGTGTGCAGGTATCGAAGTTTCATCGCAATCTCTCCGTATCTCGGGTGGATATGAGGTCAGCCTAACAGGTCAAGCGGGCGAGAAAAGCAGAAACGCGGCATCCACGTCATCTTGCTGTTTTGCCAAAGGCCGCGACTATATATAGTGGCCAGGCAACCATGAGACGAGAGATTCGACATGCCCCTGAGCCCCGAGCAGAAACAAGAAATCGAAGAACAACGCAGCACCTCGCAGCCGACCTTGCGCGCGGTCAGCCCGGGGATGGAAAAACACCTTTATACCGCGCATGAGGTGCTGGATCACGGCTTTGTCCGCGTGATCGACTATATGGGCGATGACGCTGCGATTTGTCAGGCCGCGCGGGTCAGCTATGGCAAGGGCACCAAGTCAGTGCAGAATGACGAAGGCCTGATCCGTTACCTGATGCGCCACTGGCATTCGACCCCGTTCGAGATGTGCGAGATCAAGCTGCACGTCAAACTGCCCGTCTTTGTCGCCCGTCAGTGGATCCGCCATCGCACCGCGAATGTGAACGAATACTCGGCGCGTTATTCCATTCTGGACCGCGAGTTCTATATTCCCGCGCCCGAACACATCGCCGCGCAATCGGTGGTGAACAATCAGGGCAGGGGCGCTGCGTTGCAGGGCGAGGAAGCCGCCCGCGTGTTGGAGATTTTGAAGGCCGACAGCAACCGCTGCTATGACAATTACGAGGCGATGATCTCGGACGACGGCCAACAGGGTCTGGCCCGCGAACTTGCGCGGATGAACCTGCCCGCCAACGTCTATACCCAATGGTATTGGAAGGTTGATTTACACAACCTGTTCCACTTCCTGCGCCTGCGCGCCGACCACCACGCCCAATACGAAATCCGCGTCTATGCGGACGCGATCTGCAAAGTGGTCGCCGACTGGGTCCCCGCCGCCTATGGCGCGTTCGAGGATTACCGCCTTGGCGGCGCCAACCTGTCCGGCCGCGCCATGGACTGTATCCGTCGGATGCTGAAAGGCGAAGAGGTCACGCAGGAGACTTCGGGGATGTCGAAAGGCGAGTGGAGGGAGTTTGAGGCGGAGTTGCGGGGGTGATGAATGGTCGGGGCGAAACCCCGATCAATTGATCTGGGGGATCAATTGAAGTGAAGAACGGGCGCGCCGCTAGGCGCGGCCAGTTTCCGGCTACAAAACTAGAGATTGTATTGGCTACAGACGATATTCTTAGACAGAAAAAACTACTTCTTGATGTTCCAGAACAGCAAGAAGGATTAATTCAATCGGTCCCTGATAACCTTGAGCCGATTGAATTATTAAATCGTTATAGGTCTGAAGAAAAGCTGCGCTGTGGAGTTTGCCGCACGGATAGAAAACACCTTTCGGGGGTCACAATCTTACTCTCCGATGGGAGCAAAGTGCTATCAGGATTGGATTGCGCAAAAAAACACTTCGGTGGCGAAAAGATCGAAAGACTTCGCATGGCGCTACAATCGAAGGAAGATGCTATCAGGCTGCAGCAACTTGTAGGTCCAACACTTGCCGCTTGTGAAGAAACACTTGCAATACTCAGTGAACACTGGGTACACGCCGACCAAAATTCAAGAAGTGTTCTTGCTGAACTCGGAAGCAGTGAGTTGAGATACCAACTGTCGAGCCAGCTCAAGGAATTGAGCAGTCCCTTTTTCCGAGTGAGCGTCACAAACCTGATAGATCAGCTAGATAGGTTGGTTAAGCTGCTGTCTAAACCAACCATCCCTGACGCCGAGCTAAAGGCTGCAAGAAAAAAACGTCAGCATATTGCGGGGCGTTTGCGAGTTTTGGACGAAAAGCACAGAAAGATTAACTCACTTCAAAAGTTAGATGGCGTGGTTGAGTTCTTAAACGGGAGAAAGGACGTCGATTCGACCGATTATCTTATACTCCCCGATCTATCTCGCGAAGTTCTGAGGCTTGAAAAACTAGAATGAGCAGACAGCCCGTGCCACGCACGGGCAGCGCCCGACCCTCCCCGTCGTGCCGGAGGCACGCCTTCGGCGTGACAGGGCGCTTCTCGCCCACCCAGGGTCGGGCGCTGCCCTCCGAACCCTGAGCACCCCCCCCCAAACAAAACCCCGCCGAGTTTCCACTCCGCGGGGTTTCTGAATTCTTTAACCTATCGACCGCTTATTCAGCCAGTTCAAGGTCCACTGCCGATTGGCGCCCGTCTCGGCCCTCTTGCAGGTTGAAGCGGACCTTTTGGTTGTCGGCAAGGCCGGTCAGGCCCGAACGCTCTACGGCCGAGATATGCACGAATACGTCATTCCCGCCGCCTTCCGGTGCGATAAAGCCATAGCCTTTGGTGGTGTTGAACCATTTAACGGTTCCGGTTTGTTGGTCGGACATCTCCGTCCCTCCTTGTCGTGGTGTCCCTGCGGTGTGCAGGGCCTTCTGGCGCAGTCAGGTATCGTCCGACTGCATGAAAGGAGGCGGTAGATAGTTCTGTCTTACGCAAACAGAGTTGGGCGTTGCCCGTAAAAAATCAAGCATTTCCTGAACGGGCCGTGCTTTGGGCATTGTTTTGCGTCCTTTCGTTTTGCGCCGGTTCGCGTCATAACGGGCGCTGGACGGCACAGTGGCAACGCTGTGCGACAGGAATGTGACGGGATGAAAAACGGGGGCGACATGCGCGTTTGGGGTTTGAAAAACTGCGATACCTGCCGAAAAGCGGTGAAGGCGTTGGAGGGGGCGGGCTATCCGCTCGATTATGTCGATGTGCGCGCCGATGGGGTGGACGCGGGCGATCTGGCGCGATTTCACGCGGCGTTTGGGGATGCGCTGGTCAACAAACGCTCAACCACGTGGCGCGGGTTGTCCGAAGCGGATCGTACGGGTGATCCCGTTGATTTGCTTGCAAAACATCCCACCTTGATGAAGCGTCCGGTGATTGAACACGAGGGTCGGTTGACGTTGGGTTGGGATGCAAAAACCCGTGACATCTGGTTGGATCAGGCGTGACAAGCCCCTATCTGAGGGCAAAGTAGGAGGTATCTGCATGCGCAACGCTGCATTGGTTTTGGGGATCATCGCCGGGATTTGGGGGATGATCGTTGGCTTTTTCGGATATGGATATACCGAAGTAATCGACCGGATCGGGGAATTGCCGGATCTGGCCGAACAGGTGGACCATCCGGGGCGTGTACGCGCCTTTGCCCTGATCGCGCCGGTTCTGGCGTTGGCAGGGGGCGCAATGGCACGTTCTGCCGCTCAGGTCGGTGGTGTTCTTTTGCTGCTGTCAGCGGCCGGCATGTATTTTGCCTTTGGTTACGGGGTCTTCACTATGTTCCCGATTGCGTTGGCCGGATTGGGCGGTTTGCTGGCGCTGTTTGCTGTGAAGCCTGACCCGCACTGATGGGGGTCAGCGGATCTTCAGAAGCCTGTCGATGGACAGCGGTCCCGCACCTTTCAACACCAGCGTCACCAGCACGACCATCCAGAACAGACGTTGATCAAGGATCACCGCATCAGGAATGCGGTCAAACCATGCGCCGAGCGTTTCTGGATGTTCGATCCCGCCATGCCCGTAGAGGTCGGTCAGGCTTTGCACGACGACGAAGCCGATCATCCCCAAAGACGCCAATCGCGTCAGCAATCCGATGGTGATCAAAAGCGGCAGGGTGAACTCGGCCAGCGTGCCTGCAACGACCACCGCCCAATGGAACATGCCAAGCTGGCCGACATCATAGGACACGGCCTCCATCGCTTTGGGAAAGATCTGCGCATAGGCCCCAAGGGAAGGTTGAAAAAGGCCCAGCACGCCATCGCCGGTCTTGGTCAGGGCAGAGGCCCAGAAATACCCAAGCAAAGTTGCGGCGAAGGTGAACCGGGCCAGCGTGGACAAGGTCACCGGGGCCAGCCGCTCGGCCAGGTTGACCAGCGGGTTATAGAGGTTTGCCAGGGCGCGCATGGCGATATCCTTCCGAAGTGTTAATCTGGTTTGTCGATGCCGGTTATGGCGTGTGTCGCGATCAGAACGCTGAGCGTTGCGGTCAGGTCGAAATCGGGCGTGTCAGCGGTGGCCAACCCCAGAGCCGTGCCAAAGCTGCGCCCTTTGATCAATGATCTGACGAAGGCGGCGCCCCCGTTTGGCAACCGCTCGGCCATCGGATCAAAGCCGACGCGGCTGATCAGGATATCTTCTGCGCCACCCGTCGGTTGTGGCCCGTCCTTCATGTTAAAATCCCAGATCGCCTTTGCGGGCCACTTGGTCGAAAGCACCTCGCAAGCGGGTGACATTTTCAGGCGCGCACGCATCAAAGCAGCTTGGTCAAGCTGGGTCAGTGCCGTTGGATCAATGGGCGTCGCATCGGCGGCGTGATAGGCGCGGCGTAGGGCCAGTTCCAACCGGGCCACGTCGGGCAGGTATTTCAGATGCAGCGTGCCCGGAAAGCTCTCCAGAAATCCGGGCAGCGCCGCCCCGTAATGCATCATCAAGGGCGAGGCTGGCGGGTGAATGCGCAGGTAAACCTTGGCCATCTCGCGGAAAAAATCATCGCCGACCAGTTTGGCGAGCACGGGAAATCCGGTCAACATCGCCTCGGACAAGCCGTGCGCCACATTGTTGCGATAGACCGAGAACCGCTTGTCGGCTTGCTTGCCGTCGGGGTTGGTCAAACCCTCTGGCACGCGTTGTTGCGGGTCCAGAAGCGCCTTGCGAAACGCGGTTTGAGTGACGGTTGTATCGCCCGTGCTTGAAAGGGTCACGCTATCGTTCATGCGGACACCACTGCGGCTGGTGCGGGCTTCATATGTCGCGTGGCGCGGGCGGCCTCGGCTTCCAGCACGTCCCATTCGGGCACATCATTGTCCCATTCCACAAGGGCCGGGCGGGCGCCAGCGCGTGCGATGATATGATCGAACAAGGCCCAAACGGGTTCGTCGACCGGTTTGCCATGACTGTCGATCAGCAGCTTGCGTCCCAGTTCGTCGGCGTCTTCATCGTGGCCCGCCAGATGAAACTCTTCCACAAGATCAAGTGGATAGGCGTCGATATAGGCGCGCGGGTCGAATTCCAGATTGGTGGCAGACACAAAGACGTTGTTCACGTCCAAAAGCAGCCCGCACCCGGTGCGCCGGGCGACTTCGCGCAAGAAATCAGGCTCGGACCAAGTGCTTTCCGCGAAGGCCAGATAGGAAGATGGGTTTTCAAGAAGCATCTTGCGCCCAAGATGGTCCTGCACCTCGTTGATATGGGTCGTGATGCGGGTGAGCGTGTCGGATGTATATGGAAGGGGAAGAAGGTCGTTTAAAAATGCACCGTCATGGGTGGACCATGCCAGATGTTCGGAAAACATCGCAGGGTTCAGCCAGTCGATCAGTGTTTTCAGACGCGCCAGATGTTCTGGGTCCAATCGGGTCTCGCCACCTATGGATAGCCCAACCCCGTGCGCCGAAATCGGAAAACGTTCAGCAAGGTGGCGCAGCTGTGCCAAAGGCCGACCGCCATCGCCCATATAGTTTTCCGCGTGTATCTCCAGCCAGCAAACCGTGCCGGGATCATCCAACAGTGCATTAAAATGCTGAGATTTATATCCGACTCCCGCCCCGTTGGGCAGTTTATTGTCATGGGCGATATCAAGCATGGAAAGCTCCATCGGATGCCAGTTTGAAGGATTATACGCTATTGATCGCGTCGCGGGTGACGCGTTGACGCTCTGGCCGGACGTTCCGGCCAGAGCAGATTGCAGCCAGTATTAGCTGGCGGGCAGGTCGCGCTCCAATGCTTCCAGCGAACCCATACGGTTCATGCCGTCGGCAGCATCGGTGATTTCCATCGTTTCGCAGGAACCAGCCGGGACCAGTTTCCAGGCGTTGCCCTGATAGTCGACGGTCGAGGTGCCAGCGCAAGTGGTGCCGGGGCCGGCAGCGCAATCGTTCTGACCAGCCAGCGACACGCCAAAGCATTTTTCCTGATCGCCATCAGCGAAGGCAGGAAGAGCGCTGGCAGCGACAGCAGCAGAGACAGCACCAAGAACGGCGACGGTTTTCATATTGTTGGACATCGAGTTTCCTTTCGGGTTTTTATTCGCACCGCTGAAGCGCGGTGAGAGCAGATTAGTCGGCAGGGTGCCGCACGCTCCATTCACGAAAGCGTAAATCACGGTTCCGTTAACGGAGGTGAACACAGCCCATTGGTCTATGAGCGTAGGAAATGAAGGCATTCAGGTCGATGATGCCTCTATTTCTAAGGGTTTCGTGACTGCGGATCGTGGGAAGAGCGGAAAGAGATTACGTTCTGCGCTCGGGTCCACCGTGAAAAATTACAACGAAACTGTCGTCTGCATGGCTTTTGTTACAAGGTGACGGCCATTCCACATTGGCCGTCACAGGGAACGTGATGTTCTGTAACGATTGGGCAAAAGAAAACCCCCGCGCGAGGCGGGGGTGATCAGCCGTGACGTGTTCTTAGGCGAGATCGGGAGGCGTCGCTTCGCCCGCCAGCGCCGCCGCAACCTCGTCCAGCGGCAGCACTTTCGAATGCTTTTCGCCCAATCGGCGCATCGAAACAGTGCCGTCCTCAACCTCTTTCATGCCGCACGCCAGAATTACCGGAACCTTGCCCACTGAATGCTCGCGGACCTTATAGTTGATTTTCTCGTTGCGGATGTCGGCCTCGGCACGGATGCCCTTGGCGGTCAAAGCGTCAACCACCTGCTGAACATAGTCGTCGGCATCCGAAACGATCGAAGCGACAACGACCTGACGCGGCGCCAGCCAAAACGGCAACTTGCCGGCGTGGCTTTCGATCAGGATGCCGATGAACCGCTCGAACGAACCAAGGGTCGCGCGATGCAGCATTACGGGGCGATGCTTTGCGCCATCTTCACCGATATAATTCGCATCCAGACGTTCCGGCAGGACAAAGTCCACCTGATGGGTGCCACATTGCCAATCCCGCCCGATCGCGTCGGTCAGGACGAATTCCAGCTTCGGACCATAGAATGCCCCTTCACCGGGGTTCAATTCCGGCTCAATGCCAGCGGCGCGGGTGGCGGCCAGCAGGGCGGTTTCGGCCTTGTCCCAGACCTCGTCCGATCCGGCGCGCATTTCGGGCCGATCCGAGAATTTGACCGAAAAACTCTCAAATCCGAGATCCTTATAGATCTTGGACAGGAACGAAATGAATTCGGCTGTTTCGCTTTCGATCTGGTCTTCGCGACAAAAGATATGGCCATCATCCTGCGTGAACCCGCGCACACGCATGATCCCATGCAATGCACCTGATGGTTCATAGCGGTTGCACGACCCAAACTCGGCCATGCGCAACGGCAAATCGCGATAGCTTTTCAGACCCTGATTATAGATTTGCACATGACACGGGCAGTTCATCGGCTTCAGCGCGTTCACCGACTTCTCGCGCGCGTGTTCCTCGTCCACTTCGACGATGAACATGTGCTCCTGATACTTTTCCCAGTGGCCCGAGGCTTCCCACAGTTTGCGGTCGACGACCTGCGGCGTATTCACTTCGACATAACCACCGCGTTTTTGCTGGCGCCGCATGTAATCCTGAAGCTCGGTATAGACGGTCCAGCCATTGGGGTGCCAGAAAATCTGGCCCGGGGCCTCTTCCTGCATGTGGAACAGGTCCATTTCTCGGCCCAGCTTGCGGTGGTCGCGTTTGGCAGCTTCCTCCAGCATATGCAGGTGCTTTTTCAGCTGTTCCTTGTTCTGGAAGCCCACGCCATAGATTCGCTGCAACATCGCGCGATCACTGTCGCCGCGCCAATAGGCACCAGCCACGCTCATCAGTTTGAACGCGTCTGCGGGCAGTTGGCCCGTATGTTGCAGGTGCGGTCCGCGGCACAGATCCTGCCAATGGCCATGCCAATACATGCGCAGCGGCTCATCGCCGGGAATGGCCTCAATCAACTCGACCTTGTAAGGCTCGTTGTTGGCCTCATAGAACTTCACCGCGCGGTCGCGGTCCCAAATCTCGGTTGTCACCGGCTCGCGCTTGTTGATGATCTCTTTCATCTTGGCTTCGATCTGGCCCAGGTCTTCCGGCGTGAACGGCTCTTCGCGGTCAAAGTCGTAATACCAGCCATTGTCGATGACCGGGCCGATGGTGACTTTCACATCCGGCCAGATTTCCTGTACCGCCCGCGCCATCACGTGCGCGAAATCGTGGCGGATCAGTTCCAACGCCTGTGCGTCGTCCTTCATCGTGTGAAGCGAGATTGATGCATCTTCGTTGATTGGCCACTGCATGTCCCAGTGGTTGCCGCTCACAGTTGCGGAAATGGCTTTCTTCGCCAGCGAGTTGGAAATGCTCGCCGCGACTTCGGCAGGGGTTACGCCCGCGTCATAGTCACGCGAATTGCCGTCAGGAAATGTAAGGGAAATCTGGCTCATGGCCTGCTCCTCGTCGTTTTGGCGCCCACGGAACGCCCGGTTGCGGGTTATGTGTAGGCGCGTTTTGAACGTTGTGTGCGGCGCTGTCAACGGGGGTGGGCAAAGTTGGGGATTGCAGAGCATTTCGCGCCCGGTATGGTTTGCGCAACACAACAGACGGGGAAGATCATGTCCGACATCCAGTTTCTTGAGACCGCCAATGGTCGCCGCATTGCATACGCAAAGACAGACGGGCAGGGGCCGACGATTCTGTTCCTGTCTGGCCTGAAATCGGACATGGAGGGAACGAAGGCCGTTGCGCTGGAAGCCTGGGCCAAGACCGAGGGGCGGGCGTTCCTTCGGTTTGATTACTCGGGCCACGGGCAAAGCTTGGGTGAATTTACCGATGGCTGTATCGGAGACTGGCACGAGGACACGCTGGCTGTGGTCGATCAGTTGATTGATGGACCGGTCCTTGTTGTGGGAAGCTCGATGGGCGGCTGGCAATCGCTGCTTTTGGCACGAGCGCGACCGGGCCGTGTGGTTGGCCTTGTCACCATCGCTGCCGCACCGGATTTCACCGAAGATGGGTATTGGGCCGGATTCAGCGATGACCAGAAGGCCGAGTTGGAGCGCGAGGGTTCCCTGTCGATCCCGTCGGAGTATGACGAGGACTATATCATCACGAAGCGCCTGATCGAGGACGGGCGCGACCATCTGGTGTTGCGCAACCCCCTGACGCTCGACATGCCCGTCCGTTTCTTGCAAGGGACCGAGGATACGGCAGTGCCGACCACGCAGGCCGTCAAGTTATTGGAGCATGTCGACGGAAAAGACATCCGATTGACGTTGGTCAAAGGGGCCGATCACCGGTTCTCGGACGATGAATGTCTGCGTACGATCCAAAAAATGGTCAAAGTGGTGTTGGCACGCGGCTGACGCCCTGGGGGTCATCGCGCCCGGCAATAGCGGCTTGCGCAATTGATTGCGGCACGCCAAAGTCCGGTCGAGGCACGACAAACAAGCGAGCAAACAATGCAGGAACCTGTGGTTCTGATCCCCGGAATGATGTGTGACGCGCGTGTCTTCGGCCCGCAGATAGAGGACTTGTCGCGCGATCATATCGTGATTGTCGCCCCCCCGGTGCACGGCGAGACGATCCGTGACATGGCCGGTAACATTCTGGAAAACCTGCCGCCGCGCTTTGCGCTGGCCGGGCTGAGCATGGGGGGCATCGTTGCGATGGAAATCGCACGCCGCGCGCCAGATCGGGTGTCGCGGCTGGCTTTGATTTCCACAACGCCCCTGCCGGACACGCCCGCCCAAGCGGCATGGCGCGAGCCACAGATCGTGCGTGCCAGTGCCGGACGGCTGGATGAAGCCATGGCGGAATCGCTGTCTCCGAACCATCTGGCCCCCGGTCCCGGACGGGATGCCATCGTTGCTTTGGTGCAAGACATGGCACATCGGCAGGGAGGTGAGATGTTCGTCCGCCAGTCACGCGCCCTTCAACGTCGCCCCGATGCTCAACGCAGTCTGCAACGTTTGAAAGTGCCGGCCATGGTGATGTGCGGTGCGCATGATGGGCTGACTCCGCCCAAGCGCCACGAGACCATGGCCGCCCTTATTCCGGGCGCCGAGCTTGTGATTTTGCCGGAGGCTGGACACTTGCCGACGATAGAAGTGCCGCAGCAGGTTAACATCGGAATACGGGCATGGCTCGGCATGCCGCTGGAACTGAGGTGAAGAGATTACCGTCTGAGCCATAAGAAAAGGCGCAGGGATGACTGCGCCTTGTTCTTAAGATCAGTTGTGTTACTTGCCCGCGGCTTTCACGACCTTCAACTTGGCAGGTTTCGATGCCGTTTTCTTGGCGCGTTTCTTGGCTGCTTGTGCCGCGTGTCGTCCGTCGTTCTGATCAATGAAGTCCAGAACCAAAGGACGGATATTGTTGCGCCAGCTTTTGCCCGCAAAGATGCCGTAATGGCCTGCGCCATCTTCGACATGGCTGGCTTTCTTATCGGCAGACAAGCCGGTCAGCAGGTCCAATGCCGCGATGCACTGGCCGGGGGCAGTGATATCGTCTTTGGTGCCTTCGACCGTTTTGACCGCGACATCGGTGATCGCACCGATATTCACCGTATGGCCGTCAACGACAAATGCGTTCTTGGCGATTTCGCTGTTCTTGAAGACCCGTTCAACGGTCGTCAGGTAAAATTCAGCGGTCATATCCATAACGGCAAGATATTCGTCGTAGAAGCGGTTGTGCTTGTCATGCTCGGTTGCTTCGCCCTTGGCCACGCGCATGATCTGCTCCGAGAAGGCTTTGGTATGCTTCTCGCCATTCATGGACATGAAGCCTGCCAATTGCAGCAGGCCGGGATAGACCATCCGACCGGCGCCCTTGTATTTGAACCCGACGCGTTGAATGGCGGTTTCCTCTAACTGCCCCATCGTCACACGACGGCCGAAATCAGTCACATCGGTGGCTGCGGCATCGGGATCAATCGGTCCGCCGATCAGCGTCAGTGTCTGGGGTTGGGCGTCGGGGTCCAACTCGGCCAGATAGGCCGTGGCCGCGAGCGTGAGGGGGGCAGGCTGGCAGACCGCGACAACGTTGATGTCAGGGCCAAGATGGCGCATGAAATCGACCAGATAGAGGGTATAATCCTCGATATCAAATTTACCGGCGCTGACCGGAATGTCGCGCGCGTTGTGCCAATCCGTGATGTAAACTTCGGCATCTGGAAGAAGGCTTGCGACGGTCGACCGCAGAAGGGTTGCATAGTGGCCTGACATCGGGGCCACCAGCAGAATGCGGCGATTTTTCTCGGGGCGACCGGTGACTTTGAACTGGATCAGGTCGCCAAATGGACGTTCGACCAGTTTGTCGATCTGCACAACATGATCGCGACCATCGTCACCGACGACGCTCATGATGCCCCAGTCGGGTTTGGTGACCATGCGATCAAAGCTGCGTTCGGTGACTTGGCCCCAAGCCGCCATAATCTGAAAAAACGGGTTGGGAACCAAGGCGGTTGCTGGGTACGAGCCCATGGCGGCAGCCGTTGCGCCCAGCCACTGATTCGTGTTGCGGATCGTCTCCATCAGATCGTAAGTCGCCATGTACCGCATGTTATATTAGCCTTTGATTTTACGCGCTGCATTCGCATAATTGGTATCATATGCAGTTTTTTCGATGCTGCACCTGCAAAAACCATAGGGGGGAATTTGTTTCATGACAACTGACCAAGTAAACAATGGCCAGGAACTGAGTGAACTGAACAACAACCTCGCCCGCATCGAAGAGCTGTCAAAGCGTCTGGCCAACATCATGGCAAATCGAAAACCCGTGCGCCCCAGTTTGCAAGCGCCGGGGCAGGAATTCTATGTGAAAGCAGCGGGGACGATTTGGGCCGACATGATGGCGAACCCGACAAAGATGTTCGAACATCAGGTCGCCTTTTGGGGCAAATCGCTGGAACATGCGATTGAAGCGCAAGCGGCGCTGGCCGCCGGTGACTTCAAGGCGCCCGAGGATCCCGGCCCGAAGGACCGCCGTTTCTCGAACCCGCTCTGGGATTCCCACCCCTATTACAACTTCGTCAAGCAGCAATACCTGATCAGTTCGCAGACCATGGAAGACGCACTGAAAGACGTCGAAGGGCTGGACGCTGCAGATACAAAACGGATGGAGTTCTTTACCCATCAAATCATCGACATGATGAGCCCAACGAATTTCTTAGCCACCAACCCCGATGCATTGGAACGCGCTGTCGAAACAAACGGACAGTCGCTGGTACAGGGGCTGGAAAACCTTGTTGCGGATCTTGAGGCCAATGATGGCGAGCTTTTGGTCAAGCTGGTGGACGAAAGTGCGTTTGAGGTCGGCAAGAACATCGCGACGACGCCGGGGCAGGTGGTCTATCGCAACCGGATGATGGAACTGATCCAGTATGCCCCGACGACCGAAAAAGTGCATGCGACGCCCCTGATCATCTTTCCGCCCTGGATCAACAAGTTCTACATCATGGACCTGAAAGAACAGAACAGCCTGATCAAATGGATAGTGGATCAGGGCTATACCCTGTTCGTCGTCAGCTGGGTAAACCCGGACGCGTCCTATGCGGACGTGGGGCTGGGCGACTATATAGAAGACGGCTATCTGGCCGCGATGCGCGAGGTGAAAGCCATCACCAACCAGAAGAAAGTCAATGTGGTTGGATATTGCATCGCAGGCACCACCCTGTCGCTAACATTGTCTTTGATGAAGAAACGCGGGGATAAATCCGTCAACTCCGCCACCTTCTTCACCACCCTGACCGATTTCGAGGATCAGGGCGAAGTGGGTGTCTTTCTGGACGATGATTTTGTCAGCGGTATCGAGGAAGAGGTGGCCGAGCGCGGCTATCTGGACAGCTTCTTCATGTCGCGGACATTCTCGTATCTGCGGCCCAATGACCTGATCTATGGACCTGCGATCAACAGCTATATGCTGGGCAAGACGCCCCCGGCCTTCGACCTTCTGTATTGGAACGGGGACAGCACAAACCTGCCCGCCAAGATGACCGTCGAATACCTGCGCGGCCTGTGTCAGGACAACCGCTTTGCCAAGGGTGATTTTGAACTGTTGGGCGAGCATCTTTCGATTTCGGATGTGGAGGTGCCGCTTTGCGCGATTGCGTGCGAGACCGACCACATTGCCGCGTGGAAGACATCATATGATGGTGTTCGGCAGATGGGATCAAAGGACAAGACCTTTATCGTTTCACAAAGCGGGCATATCGCGGGGATCGTGAACCCGCCGTCGAAAAAGAAGTATGGTCACTATGTCAACGAAGACTGGCCCGCCGCGTCGGATGACTGGATGGACGGGGCGACTTTCAACGAGGGGTCCTGGTGGGGGCGTTGGGACGCGTGGCTGTCCAAACGTTCCGGCAAGCAGGTCGAGGCACGAGAGGTCGGCGATTCGTCGCACAAACCTCTGGCGCCAGCACCGGGCACCTACGTTGTGGCCAAACCAAACACCTGATTTTCAACAACTTAAAATTGTTACATGCTGCAGTGCAGAAAAAGCTTGATTTTCTGCACTGCAGCATACATATTCTCCTCATAACAAATTCAGGCGCCCTCCTCCTCCCGGCGCCAAACCACGGAGAAATGAAATGACTAAGGCACAAGACTTCACCAAGATGTTCCAAGACATGATGGGCAACTTCCCTGTTGACATGTCGGTTGCTCAAGACGCCTTCAAAAACCAGGCTGCTCTGGGCGAAAAACTGTCGAAAGTTGCTCTGCAAGCTGCAGACAAATCGGCTGAAATCTCGACCAAATGGACCAAAGAAACTCTGGTCAAAATGGGCGACGTCACGACTGCAAAAGAAGAAGCTGCTGAATATGGCAAAGCCGTAACCGACTTCGCTTCGGCTCAGGCCGAGCTGGCCGCTGAAAACCTGGCTGCCTTCGCTGAAGTTGCGAAAAAAGTTCAAGCTGAAACCGTCGAGCTGCTGATGGCTGCCGGTAAAGAGCTGGGCGACGACGCACAAGCTGCTGTTAAAAAAGCAACTGACGAAGTTCAGAAAGCCGCCAAAAAAGCGACTGCCAAGTAAGCGAATACTGCCGGATACCAACCTCCCGATCCGGCCTATTGCTGAAGGGCGAGCCTCGTGCTCGCCCTTTTTCTGTTTGAGTTGGCACTTGTCCCTCACGTAATGTTTGATCAAAACGCTTGCCTTTGATGTGGGCTTTGTTAGGCTTTTGCAGTGCAGCAAACACAGCTGCTGCGGGGAGAGAAGATGGCTCAGAAACAAGAACCACTGCTGATCAAGCGCTACGCAAGTCGTCGCCTTTATAACACCGAAACCTCGGACTACGTCACATTGGACGACATAGCCGGGTTCATCCGCGATGGTCGCGAGGTGCAGATTATCGACCTGAAATCGGGTGATGATCTGACGCGCCAGTATCTGCTTCAGATTGTTGCCGAACATGAAAGCCGGGGCGAAAGCGTTTTGCCGGTGGATGTGCTGACCGATCTGGTGAGGTCCTATACCACGCAGGCGAATAGTGTCGTGCCGCAATTTCTGGCCGCGAGTTTCGAAATGTTGCGCGATGGCCAATCCAAGATGATGGAGAACTTCGGCGCAATGGGAAATCCGATGGCGCAGATGCCCGGGTTCGAGGCGATGCAAGCGCAACAGGAAGCTTTCATGAAAGCAATGATGAGCGGCTTTCCCGGTGGTGCAGCATCTTCAGATGACGATGAGGCGGAAAAACCGGAAGCGGGATCCAAGGACGAACTGGACGCCATAAAGAAACAGTTGGCTGAACTTCAGAAAAAGCTATCTGGTCTGGGCTGACCAACAAGCCCAAACCGATCATGAGAAAGGGACGCGTCTTGCTCGCGTCCCTTTGTTCATTTCAGGGCGGCTTGCCAGAAGATGATCAGTAGGTGCGGATCAACCCCACCAGTTTACCTTGTACCTTGACCTGACCTTCCGGCAACAAGCGGGTTTCATAGGCCGGGTTGGCGGCTTCCAGCGCAATCATCCCATCGGTTTTGCGAAACCGTTTCAACGTGGCCTCATACCCGTCCACCTGCGCCACGACGATGTCACCGTTCTGCGCCTGACTGGTCTCGCGGATGACCACGACATCACCGTTGTTGATCCCCGCGTCGATCATCGAGTCGCCCTTGACCTCGAGCGCATAGTGACGCCCGCCCGTGGCCAGCATGGTTTCCGGCACAGACACGTGTTGCGCGCCGTCCGTGATGGCTTCGATCGGTTCACCCGCCGCGATGCGTCCCATCAGGGGCAGGTCGCTAACCCCTAAACCTTCGAGGGGAATGGCATTTGCTGGCGTCTGTTCGGGGCGGTCGCCTTGGATCACGCGCGGCTCGAAACCGGCGCGCCCGGCATTTTCAAGTGGTTCGGGCAGCTTCACAATCTCGATTGCGCGGGCGCGGTGGGCAAGGCGGCGGATAAAACCACGCTCTTCCAAAGCGGTGATCAACCGGTGAATCCCGGATTTGGATCGCAGGTCCAGGGCTTCTTTCATCTCGTCAAAGGACGGAGGTACACCGTCGCGTTGAATCCGTTTGTGAATGAAATCCAAAAGTTCCAACTGCTTGCGTGTCAACATGCTCTCGCACCTCCGTCTTTGTTCACTCCTGCGCTGCTGGCTAGACCAGCGGCTGGAAGGGCCCTCGTTGCGGGGCGTTCAAGGAATGTTCTATCCCTGTTCCCTTTTTGTGTCAACGGCGCACGTCGGACGGGAAAGTCCGGCTTGCAGATCGTGTCAGATCGGCAAGTAGTCAAGTCGCTCGCCTGCATCACGCGCGCGGTCTGAAGCCGGGCGAATGGCCAGCGCGTTGGCTTGCGACAACACGCTAAGAAGCGCGCTGTCCTGACGGTCAAAGATCGTGATCTTGTCGCCGTCGATCCGCGCCCGCATGTAGTGTTCGCGCGGGCCATTTTCCTTGACGGCGGTCGACAAAACCGCCGTCATGCGCGGCGCTGCCGCCGCTCCCAATCCCAGCATTGCGCGAAGGGTTGGCACCAGGAACACGTGGCCACAGACCATGGCTGAAACCGGATTGCCGGGCAGGCCGATCATGACGGCATCCCCCATTCGTCCCGCCATCAATGGCTTTCCGGGGCGCATCAAGACCTTGTAGAAGCTTTGATCCATCCCCATTTCGGCGGCCACGTCCCCCACAAGGTCATGGTCGCCAACAGATGCGCCTCCTATCGTCACAATCAGATCGGCGTCCGAGGCAAGTTCGAACGCGGTGCGCAGGCTGCCCGCGTTGTCACGCGCAATGGGCAACATACGGGCGTGGCCTCCGTTCGCCTCGATCAAGGCTTTCAGGCCAAAGCTGTTGGACGCGATGATATGGTCCGGGCCCGGTTCCTCGCCCGGCATGACAAGTTCGTCCCCGGTTGCCAGAAGCGCGACAATGGGTTTGCGGGTGACGGTCAGGGTGGGGACGTTCATCGCCGCCGCCAATGCAATGTCGGCGGGTGACAACACGCGCGGTGCCGGGATTGTGTCGCCGGGCGCGAAGTCTGCGCCAGCAGGGCGCGCATGTGGACCTTTGTCCAGATTGCGCGCCAGCGTGATCAGATCGCCCTTGCGGTCCACATCTTCCTGAATGATCACGCGGTCGGCACCTTCGGGCATTGGCGCACCGGTAAAGATGCGCACGCATTCGCCGGGGCCAACGCGACCCTGAAACCCATGGCCAGCAGCACTTTCGCCAATCACGCGGAACATCGCTTCGGGGTCGGCTTCGACGCCGTTCAGCGCGTAGCCATCCATCGCGGACGCGGCGAAGGGCGGTTGCAGGCGGGTGGCGGTGACAGGGGCGGCAAGGGCGCGACCAGCGGCCTCGGCCAGCGGCACTTCTTCGGTTCCACAAGGCGTGACCAGCTCAAAAATTGCGTCCAACGCCTCGTTCACCGTGATCATCAGTCAGCCTCGTAGATACCTGATTTCCCACCTTCTTTGCGCAGAAGGCGAATGCCTGTGATCTCCATACTCTTTTCCGCCGCTTTCAGCATGTCATAGACCGTCAAGCAGGCGGTCGACACGGCGGTCAGGGCTTCCATTTCCACGCCGGTCTGGCCGCCGGTTTTCACTGTGGCGGTGATGCGGACGCCCGGCAGGTCGGGTTGAGGTGTCAGCTCAACGGCGACTTTGGTGATGGAAAGCGGATGGCACAGGGGGATCAGGTCAGACGTGCGTTTGGCCCCCATGATTCCAGCCAACCGTGCCACGCCAAGAACATCGCCTTTCTTGGCGGTGCCGGATGTGACCAGCGCCAATGTCTCGGGCGTCATGCGCACAAAGCCTTCCGCCAACGCAACGCGGTCTGTAACGGCTTTGTCCGAGACATCGACCATATGGGCTTGTCCCTCGGCGTCGAAATGGGTCAGGGGGCTATTGCTCATGCGGACACCGGGTTGGCAAGAAGCGCGCGGGTTGCGGCCTCGACATCGTCCTGACGCATCAGGCTTTCACCGATCAGGAAGCTGCGCGCGCCGTGGGCGGCCATGTCGGCCAGATCTTGTGGGGTGAAGAGGCCACTTTCGCAGACCAGATGACGCTCTTTCCCGGCCAGTTTCGACAGGCGACGGGTGGTGTCGAGCGTCGTCTCGAAGGTCTTCAGGTTGCGGTTGTTCACGCCCAGAAGCGGCGACTTCAGCACCGTGGCGCGTTCCAGTTCTTCTTCGTCATGCACTTCGACCAGAACGTCCATGCCCCAGGAAAAGGCCGCATCTTCAAGCTCTTGTGCTTGGCTGTCTTCGACGGATGCCATGATGATCAGGATACAGTCAGCGCCCAACGCGCGGGCTTCGGCGACTTGATAAGTGTCATACATGAAGTCCTTGCGCAGCGCGGGCAGAGACACGGCCGAGCGGGCAGCCACAAGGAATTCGTCCGCACCCTGGAAGGACGGGGCGTCGGTCAAAACCGACAGGCAGGACGCGCCCCCAGCTTCATAGGCTTTGGCGATCGCGGGTGGGTCGAAATCCGGGCGGATCAAGCCTTTGGACGGGCTGGCTTTCTTGACCTCGGCGATCAGGCCATAGCCGGTATCTGCCGCTTTCATCAGCGCCTGCGCAAAGCCACGGGTGGGGCTTGCGGCGCGGGCGGCGGCCTCGACCTCGGACAAGGGACGGGCGGCTTTGCACGCGGCCACATGGTCCAGTTTGTAGGCTTTGATTTTGTCTAATACTGTGCTCATGGGCGTGGTTTATGCCTTCGTGTTCTGGGGGGCAAGGCGCGCAATATCACGCCGAGGTCAGCGCAGCCAGCGCTTCGATCTTCGCTTTCGCAGCCCCGCTGTCGATGCTTTCCGCGGCCAATCCTACACCCTCTTTCAGATCACCCGCCTTGTCAGCCACCACCAAAGCCGCTGCCGCGTTCAGCAGGACGGCATCGCGGAAGGCCGACGGCTCGCCATCCAGAAGCGCGCGGAAGGCAATGGCGTTCTCGGACGGCTCTCCGCCAAGGATCGACGCCAGCTTGTGTACCGGCAGGCCCGCATCTTCGGGGTGAATTTCGCGGGCATATATCTTGCCGCCTTCCAGCGCTGCGACCGAGGTCGCCCCCGTGATCGAAATTTCATCCATCCCGTCAGCCCCATGCACCAGCCATGCTTTCTCCGACCCCAGTGATTGCAGCGTTTCGGCCATTGGAAAGATCAGGTCGGCGGCAAATGCACCGGTCAACTGGCGCTTGACACCCGCCGGGTTGGTCAGGGGGCCGAGGATATTGAAAATTGTCTTGCAGCCCATTTCCTGGCGCACCGGCATGACGTGTTTCATCGCCGGGTGGTGCATGGGGGCCATCATGAAGCCGATCCCAACCTCGTTGATTGCGCGTTCAGCCACATCCGCACCGACCATCACGTTCACACCCATTTCGGTCAGCGCATCCGCCGCGCCGGACTTGGATGACAGATTGCGGTTGCCGTGTTTGGCGACAGTCACCCCAGCTCCCGCGACAACAAAAGCCGTCGCGGTCGAGATGTTCAGCGTTCCCATCCCATCGCCGCCCGTGCCCACGATGTCCATCGCCCCATCGGGGGCGGACACCTTCGCACATTTGGCGCGCATCACGGCTGCTGCTGCCGAATATTCCGACACACTTTCGCCACGTGCCCGCATTGCCGCCAATAACGCACCGATTTGGGCGGGTGTGGCGCGACCTTCGAACAGCTCTTCAAAGGCGGCTTCCGCCTGTGCACGCGACAATGGACCTTCGGTTGCCGCATAGATCAGCGGTTTCATTGCGTCGCTCATGCCGCCACCTTTGTTTTCTTCAGGAAGTTTTCCAGCATCGCGTGGCCGTGCTCGGACCGGATGCTTTCGGGGTGGAACTGCACGCCCTCGATCTCAAGCTCTTTATGGCGCAGGCCCATGATCAGCCCGTTGTCCAGCTCGGCGGTGATCTCAAGACAATCGGGCAGGGTATCGCGGTCCACCACCAGCGAGTGATAACGCGTGGCCAGAAGCGGCGAGGGCAGGCCTTCGAACACGCCTTTGCCCTGGTGCACGATCTCGCCCATTTTGCCATGCACGATCTCGGGTGCGCGCACGACCTTGCCGCCAAACGCTTCGCCAATCGCTTGATGGCCAAGGCAGACGCCGAACAGCGGGACTTTCGCCTCGGCAGCGGCGGCGGTCAGGGCCAGGCAGATGCCCGCCTGTGCCGGATCACAGGGGCCGGGGGACAGAACGATTCCATCCGCGCCCATGCCCATCGCCTCTTGCACATCCAACGCGTCATTGCGCTGGACAACCACTTCGGCCCCCAGCTCGCCAAAATAATGGACAAGGTTGTAGGTAAAGCTGTCATAGTTATCGATCAGCAGGATCATGATGCGGCCTTTCGCCAAGAATGCTTACACAGGGGTTACGTCCTGCGATTGTCGGGCTATACATGATCCACGCAGGTGCCGACGGTCAAGAGCAGCACGTGCAAAGGATGAGGTTTCGGGGAGAGAAAGCCATGGCAAAGGGCTTCTTGTCAGGTGTTTTGGCTGGAACGGTCGTGTCCGTTCTGGGTCTTGGCGTCGTTTCGTTACAATTGGCGCCGGTTCAACCAACGCCGGTGGATCCGCCTGCCGCCGATCAGGATGTCGCCACACCTGACGCTGACATTCCGCAGGCAACGCCTCAGACCGAGGACGCGCCGGTCGCCAATGACACCCCGCCAGACGCAATCAGCGCGCCGGACACACCGGCGAACATGGAAACCACGGAAGCAACACCCGATGCGGATGTTCCGGTGGCGGACGCACCCGCTCCACCGCCCGACCCTGTCGTGCCGGAGAGCGACGCGCCCGTGGAAACCGATGCGCCCCCCGCGCCGCCGCCCGAGGATGCGCCACAATCAGCAGAGCAAATCCCGGAAGAGCAAACCCCCGAAGGGGACGTGTCTGGCGAGGCTGGCGACGATGCCGCCGAAGCCGGGGAAACGGTAGAGCCTGACCTGCCGAAATCCATTCCCGATCTTGCCAACACACCCCAGATCAAAAGCGACCCCGTCGCCCCAATCGGCGATTTGGCAGAAGGGGTGACGACCAACCGCTTGCCCACAATCGACCAGCCAACCACCGACGATGCCGCTGACCCGTCAGGGGACGGTCCGGTGCTGGCTGACACATCTGCGCTTGCCATCGACCAGAATGCGGCTGCCTTTACCAATCCCGAAGGCCGACCCTTGATGTCGGTCGTGTTGCTGGATCAAGGCGCGGCGCGTCAATCATTGGGCGATCTGAACAATCTGCCATTCCCGGTTACCTTTGTGGTGGATGCCGGCGCCCCGAACGCCGCGCAGGCCATCAATTTCTATCGCGATGCCGGGGCCGAGGTGCTGATCGTGCCCGCCATGCCCACGAACGCGACCCCCTCTGACGCCGAGGTGATCTTTCAAGCGCAGGCAGGATTGCTGGATCAAGCCGTTGGGGTGTTCATGGCCGAAGAAAGCGGGTTCCAAGGCAACAGCCAGCTTGCCGCGCAGATTTCTGAAATACTGGTCGCAAGCGGGCATGGGCTTGTGTCCGAACCGCAGGGCCTGAACACAGGTCACAAGACAGCGTTGAAAAACGGTGTCGCAGCTGGTGTTGTGTTCCGCGAATTGGATGGCGAGGGGGAAGATGGTAAGGTCATGCGCCGCTTTCTGGACAATGCAGCCTTCAAGGCAGGGCAGGAAAACGGCGTGATCATGCTGGGCCGTGCGCAGGCCGAAACCCTGCAGGCCCTGATCGAATGGAACCTCGGGAACCGGGCGAAATCGGTGGCGATGGCTCCTGTCTCGGCCCTGCTTCTGGGTGGTTAAACCGCTCAGGCGCGGGGGATGTCGAACCCGTCGGGCGCAAGAGTGAACCCTTCGAATTGGAAACCCGGTGACACCGTGCAGCTGACCAGAGTGTATGCTCCGGTCGATTGCGCCGCCTGCCAGTGGTCTTTCGGCACGATGAGTTGCGGCGATTGCCCGGCGGTCAAATCCGGGCCAAGCACATGGTCCATTGCCGGACCGGTGTCGGTGTCTGCCATCGACAGGATCAGCGGCACCCCCGCGTGATACAGCCATATCTCGGTCGCATCGACCCGGTGCCAATGGCTCTGCTCGCCGTCTTTCAGAAGAAAATAGATACAGGTGCCTGACGGACGCCCCGTGGCATCCGTATCCACCCATGTCTGGCGATAATGCCCACCCTCTGGATGAGGGGTGAGGTTCAGGTGGGCGATGATTTGGTCGGGGGTCATTGGGCCTCATGAAGATTTGCCGCACAGTGTGGCGGGGTTCCTGTTGACTGATGTCGAAATCGAATCGCTGAAAGGAAATCCAATGGCAATGATGAAAGATGACAAGTCCAACGACGATTTACATGCGGAAATCGTAGAGGTTTTGGAAATCCAGAAAACTGGAAAACTAGATGACAGCCAAGCCTGCTTGGTCCGTTTCAAAAACGGCGATGTCAGATGGATGATGCACCGTGACCAAGGAGAATGGCTTGAAGTATGTAGGGGATAGTCTGACGCGGCTTTAACACGACGACATTTACTGATGACGTTCGCCCGGTCGCCAGACCGGGCCGCGCCGACCCGCCCCCATGGGGCGGCGCGATCGCGCCACCCCGCGGGTCTCTGCGACCCTTCGCGCAAAGCTTTGCAAGTCAACAAAAAAGAAAGGCCGGAGCGCTGCTCCGGCCTTTCTCGTTTCTGTCCAACGAGCGTTTTACTTCAAAATCGACCGTCCGGCATATTCCGCGGTCACGCCCAGCATTTCCTCGATCCGGATCAGCTGGTTGTATTTCGCCAACCGGTCGGACCGCGCCAGCGAGCCGGTTTTGATCTGGCCGCAATTGGTGGCGACGGCAAGGTCGGCAATCGTTGCGTCCTCGGTCTCGCCGGACCGGTGGGACATGACGTTGGTCATGCGCGCGCGGTGGGCCATGTCGACGGCTTTCAGCGTCTCGGACAGGGTGCCGATCTGGTTCACCTTGACCAGCATCGAGTTGGCAGCCCCTTTCGCGATCCCCTCGGCCAGACGGGCGGGGTTGGTCACGAACAGGTCGTCGCCCACAAGCTGGATCTTGTCGCCCAGCAGCTCGGTCAGCGCCACCCAGCCGTCCCAGTCATCTTCCGACATGCCATCCTCGATCGAGATGATCGGGTAGTCGTCGCACAGGGCCTTCAGGTATTGTGCGTTTTCCTCGGAGGTCAGCGACTTGCCTTCACCTGACAGCACGTATTTGCCATCCTTGTAATACTCGGTCGCGGCACAATCGAGGGCCAGATAGATATCCTCGCCCGGTTTGTATCCGGCCTTTTCAATCGACTTCATGATGAAATCCAGCGCATCGCGGGTCGATGCGATATTGGGGGCAAACCCGCCTTCGTCACCAATGCCGGTGGACAGGCCCGCCGCCGACAACTCCTTCTTGAGCGTGTGGAATACCTCTGACCCCATGCGCACCGCTTCGCGGATGTTTTCTGCCGCCACCGGCATGATCATGAATTCCTGAATGTCGATGGGGTTGTCGGCATGTTCACCGCCGTTGATGATGTTCATCATCGGCACCGGCAGCACCCGTGCCGAGGCCCCGCCAACATAGCGATAAAGGGGCAGGGCAGAGGCATCTGCGGCAGCTTTCGCTACAGCGAGCGATACACCCAGAATGGCGTTGGCGCCCAGACGGCCCTTGTTGTCGGTGCCGTCCAGCTCGATCATCGCGGCGTCGATGGCTTCCTGTTCGGTCGCATCGAACCCGACCAGCGCATCTGCGATCTCGCCGTTCACGGCTTCGACCGCTTCCAGGACGCCCTTGCCCATGTAACGGGATTTATCGCCATCGCGTTTTTCAACCGCTTCGTGGGCGCCGGTCGACGCGCCCGAGGGCACGGCGGCGCGGCCCAGCGTGCCATCGTCAAGGATCACGTCCACCTCAACCGTGGGATTGCCCCGGCTGTCCAGAATCTCGCGGGCAAAAATATCGACGATGATGGTCATGTTAGCGCTCCCAATAAGAAGAAATCTTCGGTTGAGGCTCTTTAGCGCGTCCGGGGCGTTACGACAACAGAATTGAAACCTATTCCTGCGCGCTGGCCTTCTGTTCGCGCAGGAAGGTGTAGATTCCGGTCCCGATCACGATCGCCGCCCCCAGATAGGTCAGCTTGTCCGGGTCTTCGCCGAACACGATGATCCCCAGGATGATCGAAAAGATCAGCCGCGTGTATCGGAACGGCATGATGATCGAGGTTTCAGCCATCCGCAGCGCAATGACGATGGCATAGTAGCCGGACACGCCGAACGTGGTTGCCCCCAGCATCAGCAGCCAGCCGGAAAGTTCGGGAACGACGAATGCCCCGCTGACCGGGATCATCAAAAGGCCCGCCGGGATGCAGGACAGGAAGGCAAAGAACGCCACGCTGGTCGACGGGATCGTCGGGTCAAGCTGCCGGGTCAGCAGATCGCGCAGGGCAATGCCGAACACGGCGGCGATGGGCAGAAGGGCGGCCATCTGGAACCCCTCGGCGCCCGGTCGGATGATCAGCAGAACCCCGAAGAACCCCATTCCGATGGCGCTCCACCGTCGCCAGCCGACCTGTTCCCCAAGAAACAGCGCAGCACCCGCCGTGGTGGCAAGGGGCATTGCTTGAAACACCGCCAACACCGTTGACAAGGGCACAAGGGACAGGGCTGTTACGAAAAACATCGCCGAAATCGCCTCGGACGCGTTGCGCCACAGCATCGCCTTTGATCGCATGTCGCGATGCACCAGCGGGGACAGCGTACCGCGTTGGACAAAGGTGATGATGGCGAAGGCCACCGCCCCGCCAGCCCCAAGAAGGAACAAGGTTTGCGAGGCCGGCATCCCTTGCGTCATCGACTTGACGAAGACGTCCTCCAGCGCGAACGCCGCCATCGCGAAGATGATCAGGATAATTCCACGGATGTTCTGCATGGGGCGGCATTTCACGGGTTCAGGAAAACAACCCGGCGACAAGACCCGGTTTTCGAAGACAAGGCAAGTCGACATCGGTGATGACGAGGATCATCGAACGCGATGGGTCGCGCCTATTTATTGGCTGTCTTGTCTTTCTTACGAACGCCGTAAAGCTCCAGCCGATGTCCCTTCAGCTCGTAACCCAACTTGGCGGCGATTTTTTCTTGCAGGGCTTCGATCTCGGGGTCGAGGAATTCAATCACCTGCCCGGAGGACAGGTCGATCAAATGGTCATGGTGATCGCGGTCCGCACTTTCATAGCGTGCGCGCCCGTCGCCAAATTCGTTTTTGACAAGGATCCCGGCTTCTTCGAACAGTTTCACAGTGCGATATACCGTCGCCAGTGAGATACGGCTGTCCAGACCTGCCGCGCGGGCGTGCAGCTCTTCAACATCGGGGTGGTCGCGATGCGCCTCTTCCAGAATCCTGGCGATCACCCGGCGCTGCCCGGTCATGCGCAAGCCCAGTTCCTCGCACCGTTTCAGAATGGATGGTTCGGACATTCGCCCTCCGATACTCGATCTGCCTGCCCCCTTATGCCGCGAAATCCGCGCGGGGGGAATGCTCAGTTGGCTGTCTTCTTGTCAGGGCAGAGAAGGCCTTGTGTGCCGTACGGTCGGCCTTGCCAAACGGACATAGATCGTTCGATAGTCTGATTAACTGCGCAGCTGAAGCGCGTGACTGGTGAAACTGGCGGACATCGTTGACGATACATTCGAGCAAAAGAGCCCGATCTGAGGATCAGAAGATGAAGCGGCAGGCCGAGATTCTGTCCGCCGCTCGTGATCTGATCGAAGAGCTTGGCTTTGACGGTGTGACGATGAACGCGCTGGCGAAACGCGCCAACCTTGCCAAGGGAACGCTGTATCTCTACGTCCGATCAAAGGAAGAGCTGTTTCTGCTTTTGTTTGTTGATGCGCTGGAAGAACTGGTCAGCTGCCTTGAAAACGAACCGAGGATAGGTGTCCAACCTGCGGATTTGGCCGATTACCTGACCGAGCTGTCGCAAAACACGCCGCTGTTCCTGCCGCTGTTTGCCCGGTTGGTCGCAGTGATCGAGGCGAATGTTGCGGATGAGCCGTTGTTCAACGCCAAGCGCAGTATGCTGGCGAAATTCGAACGCGTCGCAATTCAGTTTGCCAAGCTTTTGCAACTGGAACCCGATCAGGCCGGGTTGGTGGCCCGCACGTTGATGAATGTCATGCAAGGCGCTGCCCAATTTGACCTGACCGCAGGGCGCGACCCCGAAGGTCTGCCGGATGACATGCGCGAGGCGTTCGCCATCAACGAATTTTCCCGGAATTTTCGGCCTGCAGCAGAATTGATCCTGGGGGCGGTCGCAAACGGTCGATAAAGCTGCGTTAACTGCGGCAGCTTCCTTACATCAATTCCGGCTCGCGCCCCAATCGCTGGGCAAGCGGTGCCACCGTCAAGCCCTGCACGATGATCGAGAACACAACAATGATATAGGTCGCCGCCAGGATCAGCGGTTTCCATTCGCTATCGGGCAGGCTGAGCGCCAACGCGACCGATATGCCGCCTTTCAGGCCGCCCCAGGTCATGATCGGCACAACGCCCTTGGAAAAACTGCGGAACGGCTTTAGCAGGATCACGGGCACGGCAACCGCTGTCAGGCGGGCCAGCAGCGCAAGGACGATGGACAGAACGCCTGCTGTCACGGCGTCCATGGTGAAGGCAACGGCAAACACCTCGAACCCGATCATCAGGAACAGGACCGCGTTCAGAATTTCGTCGATCAGCTTCCAGAATGCATCGACATAACTGCGGGTCTCTTCGCTCATCCCGTGTTTGGTGCCAACATCGCCGATCAAAAGGCCCGCACAGACCGCCATAATCGGACCCGAGACATGTAGCGCGACGGCCAGCTCGTACCCACCGAAGGCCAGTCCAAGGGTCAACAGAACCTCAAGCGAATAGTCGTCAATCCGTCGCATGACGCGGAAGGTCAGCCAACCCAGAACAACACCCAGCAACGCCCCGCCAACGGCCTCTTGAAAGAACAGCCACAGGGCGGCTTCGGCGCTGGGATCCGTGGCGTGGTCGCCGTGCCCGGACGGAAAGGCCAGACCCACAAGCACCAGAAACACAACATAGCCAACCCCGTCATTGAACAGGCTTTCGCCGGCGATTTTGGTTTCCAGTGTTTTTTGCAGATTGGCCTCGCGCAACACGCCCAGAACGGCGACCGGATCGGTGGGCGAGATCAATGCCCCAAAGACCAGTGCGATCAACAGAGGTGCGCCGGTCAACCAACTGAACCCAACACCGACAACAATCGTGGACAGGGCGACGCCCATCGTGGCCATCAGAAAAACAACGGCCCACTGCGCCCGCAAGTCACGGATCTTGACATGCAATGCGCCGGCAAACAGCAACAGGCCCAACATGCCTTCAAGCAATGTGTCAGAAAAATCCAGGCTTGCGACGGTGCTTCGCACTTGATCGGCAACGCCCATTGCTGGGATCAGGAAGTCCAACCCCATCAGTGCAAGCGAAGCCATCAGCGACACCAACAAGATACCGATCGGCGAGGGCAGCTTTAGGAAGAGGTAGTTAATCGACCCAAACGCCCCGGCCAGAACGATCAGAAGCGAGGTGATCTGCAGGAAATTCATACGGACGTCCCAGCGGTTTTCGGTTGTCATAGCACGCTGTTTGCCTTTGACAAATGCTGAAACAAACCGTGTCGAAGCGATGCCCCGTTCGGGTCACTTTTTCACGCGCACATGCGCCCAGACCGGCAGGTGATCGGACGCGACCCTGGCCAGTGGCGAATGATCGACCCCTGCATCGCGCAGCTCGACCCCCGGGCTAAGCGCCACCCGATCCAGCGCGGCCACGGGGCGTGCAGCATGAAAGGACCGGCCGGGCGAAATCACATCAAACCGGTGTTCCAACGGTTCAAACCCGCGTTTCGGGGACCATTCGTTGAAATCCCCCATGATCACGGTCGGCAAGGGCGAATGCGCCAGCTTCTTTGCCAGTTGCCGCATTTGCTGATGACGATAAGGACGCAGAAGGCCAAGATGGGTGCCGACAAGTTTCAGCTGACCCTCGATTTCGACGGAAACTGCGCCGCGCGGCTCAAGCCCCGGCAGCTCAAGTTGTTCGGCGGCATGAAAGGTCAGCCCCTTGCGAACAAGGATCGCGTTGCCGTGACTGCCCAGAGAAACGCCTTTGCGATCATACGGGACAGCGACGAAATCTGTCTCGTCCGACAACAACCGATGAGGCAGGGCGCTGGGGCGCGGGCCAAGGCGGCGGTCGGCCTCTTGCAGGACCACGATGTCCGCGTCCAAATGATTGATCACGTCCAGAATACGGTGCGGGTCGCGCCGTCGGTCCAGCCCGATGGCCTTGCGCATGTTGTACGTGACCAGCTTTAGGTCCAGAGCATCGGATTCCATGACCTCAACCTATTAAAGTCGTCCCCGCATTTCCAGCAGTCACACCGCCTTAGGTGCCGCAAAACGTGCGCAGGACGCGTTCATCCGGTTTCGGCGGGGTGGCAAGGTCACGATCTTCCGGCCGTGGATCAAAGGGGCGGGTCAGGGCATCCACCAACCGATGGAACGGGGCGTGGTCCCCGTCAATACCAGCCTGAATGGCCTCTTCCACCCGGTGATTTCGGGGGATCAGAACGGGGTTGGCGGCGCGCATCGTCTTTCTATGGTCGCCCGGCTCCCGCTCCAGCCGGGCTGTCCAGTCCGGTGCCCAACTGTTCCACGCCCCGTCATCGGTGATGTGTGTGCTGGCATCGCCGTCGGACAGGGCCGTAAATGTGGCAGTGAAATCAGCTTGCGAGCTGGCCATGCGCGACAGAAGCCCGGTGATCAGCGCCTCGTCACCGTCTTCTTCGCTGACCAGTCCGATCTTGGCACGAAACAGGCGCATCCATTCGGGACTGAAATGATCAGCAAAACTTTCGAGCACCCGCGTCGCTTCCTCGGCTGCGCGGTCGGGGTCGCCATCCATCAACGGCAAAAGCGCGGTGGCAAGCTGGGCCAGATTCCACACCGCCATATTGGGCTGTGCCTGAAACGCATAGCGTCCTTGCTGGTCGATGGATGAAAACACCGTGCGCGGATGATAGGCATCCATGAAGGCGCAGGGGCCGTAGTCGATGGTTTCGCCCGATACGGCCATGTTGTCGGTGTTCATAACGCCATGGATGAAGCCCAGACTCATCCATTTCGCAACCAGACGTGCCTGGGCAGCGACGACCCCCGCAAGAAAAGAGAGCGGTCCATCCGCTTCGGGATAATGGCGCGCGATGCAGTGGTCCGAAAGCAGGCGAAGGCCCGCGGTATCACCGCGCGCTGCGAAATATTGAAAGGTGCCAACGCGGATATGGCTGGCGGCAACGCGCGTCAGGATGGCGCCGGGGTAACGGCGTTCGCGTTGAACGCCTTCGCCGGTCAGGGCCGCGCCAAGCGCACGGGTGGTCGGAACGCCGAAGGCGTGCATCGCCTCGGACACGATATATTCGCGCATGACCGGCCCGACCCAGGCCCGCCCGTCGCCATTGCGGCTGTAGGGGGTGACGCCGGACCCCTTAAGCTGAATATCCCGCCGTCCGAAATCACCCGTCACTTCGCCCAGCAGGATCGCGCGCCCGTCGCCCAGCCGTGGCACCCATCCGCCAAACTGGTGTCCCGCATAGACCTGTGCAAGCGGTTCAGAGCCCGGCAAAAGGGCATTGCCGGTCAATACCTCGGCGGTCAGGTCTGCCGGGTCCAGCCCAAGCTCGCGCGCAAGTGCGTCGTTGATGCGCAGAATTTGCGGCTGCGCCACAGGCACCGGCGGCAACTTGGTAAAAAACCTGTCGGGCAGGCGGGCATAGGAGTTGTCAAAAATGTCGCGCATTGCGCCTACCATAGCAGAGTTCTAGGGCCGCTACATCGCCCGTGTCATCAAGTGATAGCGATCGAGGGATCGAAACCCGATCCGCTCGTAAAGCTGTTGGGCGCGCTCATTATCGGCCTCGACTTCCAGATGCATGGCACCCACGCCTTGCTCGGACAAGGCGCGGACCAGCGCTGCCAATGCCTCGCCGCCCATGCCACGCCCACGCACCTTTTCGCGGACATAGAATTCGTCAAGAAAGGCATCCAGCCCGCCGAACTCGATCGACCAACCGAAGCTCACGGCGATATAGCCGACGGGCGCGACGCGTGGTCCGATCATCCAGATGGCCCCATGGGGCGAGCCTTCGAGTAGGGGCTGCACGGCGCCGCGTCGGGTATCCTCATCATGTTCGATGCCCTGCTGGGCGTGAAACCCCGCAACGAGCGGCATCAGCCGGTCAAGATCATCCGGGGTGGCAAGGCGCAGACTGCTCATAGCCGGGCGATCCTTTCGGTCAGGAGTTTGAAAAACGCGTCGCTGTCCAGATCCCCAATAAACAAAGCGTTGGGCGCATGGTCGGTCACCCCCCACCAATCGGCCACCGTCATGCCCAGGGTCAACTCCGATTGGGTTTCAACCTGCACATTCACATGGCGGCCTTGAAACAGGTCGGGCTGGATCAGATAGGCGATGACCGTCGGGTCGTGCAGAGGCGCCCCGTCAGAGCCGTATTTTTCCTTGTCGAACCGTTCGAAGAAATCGGTCATTTCGGCAACCGCGTGACCCACGTCACCGGGCAGGGCGCGGAACGCGTCGTTGCGTGCCTTCGTCACCAGTGCCTTATGCGTGACATCCAGCGGCATCACAACCAGTGGGATGCCAGACTTGAACACAATATCAGCGGCTTGCGGGTCGACGTAAATGTTGAACTCGGCGGCCGGGGTGACATTGCCAACCTCGAAATACGCTCCACCCATCAGGACGATCTCCTGCACCCGGTCGACGATATCGGGCGCACGCTCAAACGCGGTGGCGATGTTGGTCAGGGGGCCAAGCGGGCAGAGCGTCACAGTGCCCGGATCATGGGCGCGCAGCGTGTCGATGATGAAATCGACCGCGTGCTGGTCCTGTAAGGGCATCGTGGGGTCAGGTAGAACCGGACCGTTCAGCCCCGTCTTGCCATGCACATATTCCGCCGTGACCAGATCGCGGCGCAGGGGACGGTCGCATCCGGCAAAAACCTTGGTTTCGGGCTTGCCGGCCAGTTCGCAAACGATCCGGGCATTCTTGGCGGTCAGGGCCAGGGGTACGTTTCCGGCAACGGCTGTGATGCCCAATACCTCGATATCCTCGGGGCTGGCCAACGCCAGCAGGATGGCAACGGCGTCGTCTTGTCCGGGGTCGGTGTCGATGATGATCTTGCGAGTCATTTCAGCCTCTTACGCCGCCAACTCAATCCAGATCGGCACGTGATCAGACGGCTTCTCGCGCCCGCGCACGTCCTTGTCGATCTGGCAATCTGTCAGCAAATCGGCGCATTCTGGCGACAAAAGGAAATGGTCGATCCGTATCCCGTCATTGCGCTGCCATGCGCCGCGCTGGAAATCCCAGAACGTATAGTGCTCAGGCGCTTGATTGCGGGCGCGGAAGGCCTCGGTCATGCCAAGATTTGTGATCTTGCGCCATGCTTCCCGGCTTTCCGGACGAAAAAGCGCGTCGTCGATCCACGCATCTGGACGGACGGCATCTTCGGGTTGCGGGATGATGTTATAGTCACCGGCCATCAGAAACGGCATCTCATCAGCCAGCAATTCCTCGGCGCGGGCGCGCAACCGATCCATCCAGGCGAGCTTGTAGTCGTATTTCGGCCCGGGAACCGGGTTGCCGTTGGGCAGGTAGAGACCGCAGATGCGCACGGCGTGATCGCCCACAACAGTCGCCTCGATATACCGGGCCTGTTCGTCGTCATCATCGCCGGGCAGACCGCGGGTCACATCCTCAAGCGGCAGCTTCGACAGAAGGGCCACACCGTTGAAACTTTTCTGCCCGTGCGTTTCGACGTTATACCCTTTGTCTTCAAAGGCTTCTTTCGGGAAGTTCTCGTCAATCGACTTGATTTCCTGCAAGATCGCAACATCCGGTTGGGCCTCATCCAACCAATCCATCAGCGCGGGCAAGCGCGCCTTGATTCCATTGATGTTGAAACTGGCGATTTTCATGCGACCCCTCCTGCGTTTTGCGGCCAATGTGGGCGCAAACGGGCGGGGGTGCAAGCAAAGGTCGTTACGCTTCGGCGATATGCCGCCCGGCGGCATGGGCGCTTGACCACGCCCATTGGAAATTGAACCCGCCAAGCCAACCGGTCACGTCCACGCATTCCCCGATGAAGTAAAGCCCCGGCACGGTTTTCGACATCATCGACTTGCTGTCGATTCCGTCGGTTGCGATGCCACCCAGTGTCACCTCGGCGGTGCGATAGCCTTCGGACCCGGACGGCGTCAGGGACCAGTCGGACAGTTGATCGGTCAAGGCGCGCAGGGCGGTGTCGGATTGGTCGGCCAACCGTTGGGTCAGGTCGAAGCGATCCGCCCATTCGGTCGCCAGAAACTCCACCAACCGTGCGGGCAGGTGGTTGGCAAGCTCGGTCGACAATTGCCGCCGCCCTTCGGCCTGCCGTTGGTCGCGCAGTGCGCTGAACAGGTCGCGCCCGCCTGTCAGATCCACATGGATCGACGTACCCTCGTGCCAGAAGGACGAGATTTGCAGGATCGCGGGGCCGGACAATCCGCGATGGGTAAACAACATCGCTTCGTCGAAACTCGCAGATTGCGTCCAGACGCGCACGGGCAGCGACACACCCGACAGGGCGGCAAACCGGCCTTCCGGGAAGGTCAGGGGCACAAGGGCGGGGCGCGGGTTGATGATGTTGTGTCCAAACTGGCGCGCGATGTCATAAGCAAAGCCAGTTGCACCCATCCTGGGGATCGACTTGCCGCCTGTTGCCAGAACAAGATTGCGGCAGGTCAGCGCGCCCGCCGAGGTTGTCAGGGCGAAGCCATCGTCGGTCTGTTCCAGGTTTTCAACGGATGTAGACAGTCGCAGCTCGGCCCCGGCGTCCTTTAGGTTTTGAACCAACAGGTCAACAATCTGCGTGGATTTTCCGTCGCAAAAAAGCTGCCCCAGCGTTTTCTCGTGCCATGCAATCCCGGCGCGGTCGACCATCTCGATGAAATCCCACTGCGTAAAGCGTGCCAGCGCTGATTTATGGAAATGCGGGTTCTGGCCGGTGAAATTCGCGGGTTCTGCGTGCATGTTGGTGAAGTTGCAGCGCCCACCACCGGAAATGCGGATCTTCTCGCCGGGTTTGGTGGCGTGGTCGATCACCAAGGTGCGCTTGCCGCCTTCTGCTGCATACGGCGCACAGAATAAACCAGCCGCGCCCGCGCCAATGATGATGGTGTCCCAATCGGTTATCATGGGCTGCACCTAGCCAATTCAGCGGACAAGCGGAAGGGGATTACATCGAGAACGAGGTACCACAGCCACAGGAGGCCGTGGCGTTGGGGTTGTTCACGACAAACCGCGCGCCAATCAGCTCCTCGCTGAAATCAATCGTCGCGTTGGCCAAAAAGGGCAGGGACACCTCGTCCACCACCACCTGTTCGCCTGCGCCCGTCAAGACAAGGTCGCCTTCGGCAGGGTCGTCCAGCGAAATGTCATATTGAAATCCCGAGCAACCGCCGCCTTCCACGGCAACCCGCAGCGCCTTGCCTTGGGCGCCCGCGCCGATTTCAGCCAGACGCGCGAAGGCGCGGTCGGTCACGGTTGGGGGCAGGGTCAGGTCCATTGGAATTCCATTTCATGTTCACGCCAAAGGGAATATAGGGGGGGCATGCGGGCGCGACAAGACGCCCGACAGGTGTGTTTTGGTCGGGACAACCGGACGCACCCGCAGTGACAGGCAGAAGGGGGCGGTATGCTCGCCATTTATGCAACCCATCCCGGTGGCAGCCGGGGGCGGCTTTATGACGAAGGCGAAAGCGCCTTTCGCGAACCGTTTCAACGCGATCGTGACCGGATCATTCATTCGTCAGCCTTTCGCAGGCTGAAGCACAAGACGCAGGTTTTTGTCGAACATGAGGGCGATTATTTCCGCACGCGCCTGACCCACTCGATCGAGGTGGCGCAGGTGGCGCGTACCATCGCGGGTGCGCTGGGGCTAAACAGCCACCTGACCGAGGCCGTGGCGCTGGCCCATGATCTTGGGCACACGCCGTTTGGACATACCGGTGAGGACGCGCTGGACGCGATGATGGCGCCCTATGGCGGGTTTGATCACAACGCGCAGGCACTGAAGATCGTCACGTCACTGGAACGGCATTATGCGGAATGGGACGGGTTGAACCTGACCTGGGAAACCCTTGAAGGGATTGCGAAACATAACGGGCCGGTGGTCGGCGATCTGCCCTATGCGCTGGCCGAGTATAACGCCCGCCATGATCTTGAACTGAACACCCATGCAGGGGCCGAAGCGCAGGCCGCTGCCCTGGCCGATGACATCGCTTACAACAATCACGACCTGCATGATGGGCTGCGCGCAGGTCTGTTTGACATGGACGAGATCGCTGGCCTGCCGATCGTCGGGCAAGCGATTGCTCAGGTCGATGCAACCTATCCCGGGCTGGACGCCGGTCGTCGTCGTCACGAGGCCTTGCGCCGGGTGTTCGGCGTGATGGTCGAAGACGTTCTGACCACGTCGCAAGCATTGCTGGCGGATGCCGCGCCTCGATCGGTCGAGGATATCCGCGCTCTGGATCATGCGGTCATCCGGTTTTCGCCCGTATTATGGGCGGATCTGAAGGTAATCCGTGATTTCCTGTTCACCCGGATGTACCGCGCCCCATCGGTGGTTGCGATGCGCGAAAGGGTGACCTGTGTGGTGGAAGATCTGTTCGCTCATTACCGTGATACGCCGTCCGATTTGCCCACCGAATGGCGGGCCGAGATAGAAGCGGCCACCAGCGACCGCCGACTGGCCCGTCTTGTGGCGGATTACATCGCGGGGATGACCGACCGTTTTGCCTTGCAGGAACACAAGCGTTTGGGGTTGGGCGGCTAGGGGGCGCTGCCCCCTCGGGACGTTGTCCCTCACCCCCGGGATATTTTGGGCCAGAAGAAGGCGGATGACCCGTGTTCCCTGACTTGCGTCGCTTGACCTTTGGGGCGGGGCTGTTAGGAGTGCGGCGGAGAGAAAAGGACCATACCCATGAACCTGTTTGCCGATATTCGCAGCCTTGTCATCGACGCGCTGAATGCGATGGTTGTCGAGGGCGCGCTGCCCGATGGCCTGAGCTTTGACAACGTGGCGGTCGAGCCGCCGCGCGATGCGGCCCATGGTGATATGGCGACCAATGCAGCCATGGTTCTGGCCAAACCGGCCGGGATGAAACCGCGCGACATTGCCGAGGCGCTGGCAGGCAAGCTGATGGCCGATGACCGTATCGACGTGGCCGAGGTGGCCGGACCGGGGTTTTTGAACCTGCGGCTGGATGCGTCGATCTGGGCGCGATTGGTCGAGGGTATTCTTGGTGGTGACGGTTATGGCCGCTCGACCATGGGGGCAGGGCAGAAGGTCAATGTGGAATATGTGTCGGCAAACCCGACCGGGCCTTTGCATGTGGGTCACACGCGTGGCGCGGTGTTCGGCGATGCGCTGGCCAGTTTGCTGGATTATGCCGGTCACGAGGTGACGCGGGAGTATTACATCAATGATGGCGGAGCACAGGTCGACGTATTGGCCCGCTCGGTTTACCTGCGCTATCTTGAGGCGCATGGGCAGGAGGTGGCGTTCGAAGACGGCACCTATCCCGGCGATTATCTTGTTCCCGTCGGGCAGGCGCTGAAGGACAAGGTGGGTGACGCCTTCGTCGGAAAGGGCGAGCAGTTCTGGCTGGCTGAAATCCGCGAATTTGCGACCGACAAGATGCTTGATCTGATCCGTGAGGATCTGGCCATGCTGGGGGTGAAGATGGATGTCTTCTTCTCGGAGAAATCGCTTTATGGGACCGGTCGGATCGAAGACGCGCTGAAGGCGTTGGAAAATAAGGGCCTGATCTATGAGGGGGTGCTTGAACCGCCCAAGGGCAAGAAGCCCGAAGACTGGGAGCCGCGCGAGCAAACACTGTTCAAATCCACCGCGCATGGGGACGATGTAGATCGGCCAGTGAAGAAATCGGACGGCAGCTGGACCTATTTCGCGCCCGATATCGCCTATCACTTTGACAAGGTCGAACGCGGGTTCGATGCGCTGATCGACGTGTTCGGGGCCGATCACGGCGGGTATGTCAAGCGGATGAAGGCGGCGGTATCGGCGCTGTCCGATGGGCGTGTGCCATTGGATATCAAGCTCACCCAGCTTGTGAAACTTTACAAGAATGGCGAGCCGTTCAAGATGTCAAAACGGGCGGGCACATTTGTGACCTTGCGCGATGTTGTCGAGCAGGTGGGGTCGGACGTAACCCGTTTCGTCATGCTGACCCGCAAAAACGACGCGCCGCTGGATTTTGATTTCGACAAGGTGTTGGAGCAAAGCCGCGACAACCCCGTGTTCTATGTTCAATATGCGCATGCGCGGGTGTGTTCGGTTCTGCGGAAGGCGGCGGATCAGGGGATTGCCCTGACCGACACGCCCAAGATCGAGGATGAGGCCGAGATCGCCGTGGCCAAGAAGCTGGCTGAATGGCCCCGTTTGGTCGAGATCGCGGCGCGCACGCACGAACCGCACCGGATTGCGTTCTATCTTTATGAGTTGGCGTCGGATTTCCACGCCCTGTGGAACCGGGGCAATGACAAACCGGAACTTCGCTTCCTTCAGGATGGCAAGAATGACTCATCGGCGGCGAAAATCGCCCTGCCGCGCGCAGTAGCCGTTGTCATTTCGTCAGGCTTGGGTATTTTGGGCGTCACTCCTGCAGAAGAAATGCGCTGATCACAAGGGCAGCTTCGGCAGGTGAGAGGTTGACGCAGTAACCGGAACGGGACGCAGAAAGAGCCATCAAAGGCCGCCGCGTTCGCAACCGGAGGTGAGGCATTATGGCAGAAGCGAACTGGGGTCCCGGGACCCGGCAGGCGACGTTTAACAATCAGTATGATCAGGGCTATGCGTCCCCGCATCGGGCCGAGCCGCCATTGGTCGCGCCCACACGTCAGGCACCACCGCAATTCGTTCATCAGGCGACGTCACCATACCTTCATCCCGCCCATGGCGGGCCGCAAATGCACCCATCGCATGGTCCTCATGATGGCTATGATACGCCGATGGCAAACATGGCCGAAGACGAACCGCAAACCGATGCACCTTCCGCACCCGGTGGCTTCAGCACAATGTTCAGCTATGCCGGTGCGGCGCTGTCGCTGGCGCTGATCGTCGGACTTGGCGTTTGGGGTTACAAGCTTGCGGTGCGTGATGTGACCGGCATACCCGTTGTGCGCGCTCTGGAAGGGCCGATGCGCGTGCAGCCGGACAACCCCGGCGGCCAATCCGCAGCCCATCAGGGCTTCGCCGTGAATGATGTTCAATCCGAAGGTCAGGCGACAGCGCCTGCCGACCGTCTGGTTTTGGCCCCGGCGCCCGAAGATCTGGCGGACGAAGATATGACGACCGAGGTCGCAACGCGCGCTGACACGGCACCGGGGGCGGAGCTGCCCCTGCACGAAGCCACCGCAATCCTGCCGGATGCTGATCCTGCTTCCGTTGACCCGGTGGCGGCGGCTCTTGCCATCGCCGAGCAGATCGCAGCAGATGCTGAGCCGCTTTCAGGGACTGCGTCGGATGAAACGACCTTGGCGTCGCTCTCGGGCGCTGCTGCGGACCTGTCAGAAACCATTGCTGTCAAAATCATTCCCGCCTCGGTTCCTGGGGTAAGCCAGTCGCCGCGCCCGACAAGCCGTCCGGCTGATCTGACCACGCGTGTCGCCGCCGCGCCAGTTGCGCCCGCCGAGATTGCGACAGAAGTGGCGCCGGATCAGGTTGCTGCGGGCACCCGGCTGGTTCAGCTTGGCGCGTATGACAGTGCTGACGTAGCCCGTTCTGAATGGAACCGGTTGTCCACACAGTTTGAAGATTATTTCACCGGCAAGTCGCGCGTGGTCCAGAAAGCCCAGTCCGGCGGCAAGACTTTCTATCGCTTGCGTGCAGTAGGGTTCGAAGACCTTGCCGATGCGCGTCGGTTCTGTTCGGTTCTGATGGCCTCGAAAGCGGCCTGTATCCCGGTTGTGAACCGCTGATATGCCGAGCCCGGGCGCGTATATCTTCGGATGCGAGGGAACGCGGATATCACCATCGGAACGTGATTTTTTCGAGCGTGCCCAGCCGTGGGGCTTCATCCTGTTTGCCCGCAACATCGACAATCCCGATCAAGTCCGAGCGTTGACAGCAGAATTGCGTGGCGCCGTCGGGCGTGACGTGCCGATCTTCATTGATCAGGAAGGCGGTCGTGTGGCCCGGATGACAGGTCCGCACTGGCGCGAGTGGCTTCCGGCGCTGGATCAGGTGAACTTCAACAAAAGCAACGCTCTGCGCTCGCTTTACATCCGGTATCGTCTGATTGCGGACGAGTTGTTGGCCGTCGGTATCGACGGGAACTGTGCCCCGGTGGCCGATATTGCGAATACTGACACCCACCCGATCTTGCGCAATCGCTGTTACGGCGAGGACGTGGTGCGCGTTGCCGAACGGGCGGGCACCGTGGCGCAGGCCTTGCTGGAAGGTGGTATCCTGCCCGTTGTCAAGCATATCCCCGGTCAGGGACGCGCCAATCTGGACAGCCATCAGGAACTGCCGCGTGTGAAAACCAAGGCCAAGGAACTGGGGCGCACCGACTTCATGGCGTTCGAACCATTGGCAGGTCTTCCCGCGGGGATGACGGCGCATGTGGTTTATGAAGACATTGACGCGGATAATCCCGCGACACAAAGCCCGAAGGTGATCAAACTGATCCGGGAACAGATCGGCTTTGACGGTCTTCTGATGACTGATGATCTGTCGATGGAGGCTTTGAGCGGCCCTCTCTCATTGCGGGCACGCAGGTCGCTTCAGGCGGGTTGTGACATGGTTCTTCATTGCAACGGTGTTTTGGAGCAGATGGACGAGGTCGCCGATGCCGCCGGAGTACTGACGGGGCAGGCGCTGGATCGCGCAAATGCTTCGATGGAATGGCGGCGGCCGCCCGATCCTGTTGACATTTCCGCGCTTGACGCAGAGTTTCAGAGCCTGATGACAGGTCAGAGGTCTGAACAGGCGACGGATGAGCGAGACTGAGGAATTTGAAAGCGACGCGATGTCGGTTTCGGCGCGTTTGGCCGCCGAGGCGCTGATCGTCGATGTCGAGGGGTTCGAGGGACCGCTTGACCTGCTTTTGACACTCAGCCGCACGCAAAAGGTCGATCTGCGCAAGATTTCGGTCCTGGAACTGGCCGAACAGTATTTGGGGTTTGTCGAGAAAGCGCGGCATCTGCGCATTGAACTGGCGGCGGATTACCTTGTCATGGCCGCATGGCTGGCCTTTCTGAAATCCCGCTTGCTTTTACCGCCAGACCCGACCGAGGATGGGCCGTCCGGCGAAGAGCTTGCCGCCCATCTTGCGTTCCAGCTGGAGCGTTTGCAGGGCATGCGCGACGCCGCCGCCAAGCTGATGGCGCGCGACCAGTTGGGCCGTGACTTCTTTGCCCGTGGTATCCCCGAAGATGTGACCCGCGTGCGCCGCGTGACCTATACCGCGAACCTTCTGGACTTGATGCAGGGCTATGCCCGCATTCGCACCAAGGACGAATTTCGCCCCTTCATCATGGATCGCGATGCGGTGATGACGATGGAACAGGCACTGGACCGGATGCGCGGGCTGATTGGCTATGCGGGCGACTGGACCGATCTGACCTCGTATCTGCCGGAAGGGTGGGAAACCGATCCCGTTCGCCGCCGGTCTGCCACGGCCGCAAACTTCGCTGCCACGTTGGAGCTTGCCAAGCGGGGTGCCATCGAACTGAGACAGGGCGAGATCTTCGCCCCCATTCAAATCCGCAGGAAATCGAATGACGGATGATGTAACGCGTGACGATGTTGCGGCCGAGGACCACGCCGGCAAGGGCAATGACAGCCTGTTCGAAGCCCCGCCGATGGGCGAACAGGAACGCATGGTCGAGGCCATCCTGTTTGCGTCGGCGGAGCCGGTGACGGTGAAAGAGCTTGAGGCGCGCATGCCACACGGGTCCGACGCCGCCGAGGCACTGGTTTACCTGCGCAAACGATACGAGGGGCGCGGCGTGTCTGTTGTCAAGGTGGGGGATGCCTGGGCGATCCGCACCGCGCCGGACCTTGGCTATCTGATGCAGAAAGAAACGGTCGAAACGCGCAAGCTGTCGCGCGCGGCGATCGAGACACTGGCCATCATTGCCTATCACCAACCCGTCACCCGTGCCGAGATTGAAGAAATTCGCGGCGTATCCGTCAGCCGGGGCACCATCGACCAGTTGATCGAAATGGAATGGATCCGCTTTGGGCGTCGTCGGATGACGCCGGGCCGCCCGGTGACCTTTGTTGTCACCTCGGAATTTCTGGACCATTTCGGGCTGGAAAGCGCTCGTGACTTGCCGGGGCTGAAAGAACTGCGCTCGGCCGGGCTTCTGGAAAGCCGTCCGCCCCCCGGTGCAATGCCCGGCCCGGAAACGGAAGACGAGGATGAAAGCCCCGAAGGGCAGTCCGAACTGTTCGAAGATTGATGCTGACAGGCACCGATTTGCAAACCGCCGTGAAAATGCCCAAGTTAGCAGTTAAATTCCGCTCACAGGGCAGGAGACTGATATGAACGCCAACCAAATCATCAACATGATAATCCGGCAGTTGACCCGTCGTTTGGTCAACAAGGGTGTCGATGTGGGGATTGATATGGCCTCGCGTGTTGGTAAGTCACGCGACCAGATGACGGATGACGAACGCGCCCGCGCCGACAGCCAGGCCAAACAGGGCAAGGAACTGGCAAAACGCGCGCGCCAATCGCGCAAACTGACCAGACGACTGTTTTAAGAAAGGTGCGGCGCGACCGGTAATCGCGCCTGTGCAGACAGTCGCCGGTGGGGCGTTGCACCCCACCAGCCAACCAGATCAAGTTGTCAAACCGTGACAGTGTCCTTGGCCAGCGCGTTGTAGATAACGCCCCCAAGGATCGCGCCGATCACCCAGTTGAAACCGGACAGAACGGCAAACCAGGGCACCCAGACAGTGGCGACCGAGAAAATCGCCGCTGCACCGAACGCTTTGACAGCCGCACTGTTCCAGCCGTTGTCATAGTGATAGATACCGCCGTCCATGTTATACAGGTCGTCTTCCTTCAGCTGCTCTTTGCGGTGCAGATAATAGTCGACGATCATGATCCCGAAGATCGGCGCCAGAACGGCCCCCAATGTGTTGACGAAGCCACTTATCCCGAACTGGCTGATGAAGCTGCTCCAGAACCCGCCGATCACCAGTGCAAAGAGCGAGGTAATCAGCCCTGCCTTGCGAAAACTGATCTTCTCGGGCGACAGGTTCGCAATGCCGTTCACAGCAGGAATGAAGTTGGCCACCAGATTGATACCAACCGTCGCCGCGAAGAATGTGATTGCCGCGATAACACCTAACAGAACACTGTCTGTCCGTTCCACGATTTCGGTCGGGTTGATGATTTCCTCACCGAACACAACGGCGGCACCACCGGTGGTCAGCAGCGCAAGCGCCGAGAACAGGATCATGTTGAACGGTAAACCCGCAAGGTTGCCCAGAACCATGGTTCGCTTGTCCTTGGCATAGCGCGAGAAGTCGCTGAAGTTGATCATGACCGCCGCGAAATAAGCCACCATCGTCCCAACGATGGCAATGAAGCCTTTGAACTCGGTCCAGAAGGTGCCTTCGGGGTTGGCAAAGATCGTTGCTGTCGCGGACAAAAGCTGACCGTCTGAGCGTTGCCAAAGGACAATCACCAGGCCGATCATCACAAGATACACAAACGGGCCAGCGATGTTCAGGAAGGTTTCGACCCAGTTCATACCGCGCCAGAAGATAAAGATGTGAAACGCCCAGACGATCAGGAAGGACAGCCAGTCGATGCCTGTCAGTCCAAGGAATTCCGCCCCGCCGCTTGCACCGGTGATCGAACGGATCAAAAGCGCCACGGCGGTCGAGGCAAAATAGACCTGCACCCCGTACCAGAACACCGCAACGGTGGCGCGCAGAATGGCGGGCAGTTTCGCGCCCTGTGTGCCCAGGCTGGCGCGGGCGAAGACCGGATAGGGGATACCATATTTCTCGCCAGCAGCACCGGACAGGTTGACCATCCACATGACGAACAGCCCGGCCGTGATCAGCGCTGCAAAGGCGGTCCAGCCGCCGACACCGAATGAAATGAACAGCGACGCAACAAGCGAATACCCAAACAGTGATTGAACATCATTGGCCCAGATGTTGAAGATGGCAAACCATCCCCAGGTTTTTTCGTCGGCACCGACCGGGTTAAGGGTGTTGCCCTCGGGGTCCATCGTGCCGCCATGGACGACCTGTGTTTCTTCGATAGAAGTCATCTTTTCCTCCCTCCGACTGCCGTTTGCGCAGCAGTTTGATGCTCTGCCGAGCATCTTGAAAATTGAACTTGCAACTAACATTTTAGTAGATATTCTAGGTGCCAGCTATCAAGAAATTCAGGTAGCACCTTGAGGTTTTAATTGAGAATGCACCAAGCGGGGTGAAGCCGTGACGCAATCACGCAACGTTCAACTTCTGGCCGAAAAAGCGCAGGAAGAGCTGTGGTCCGCCCTGCGCACTGGCAGGCTGCGCGGTGGTCAGTTCATATCAATCTCGCAATTGGTTGCCTTGCTGGATTGCCCGATCGCAGCGGTGCGTGAAGCGGTGAAGCAGGCCAGTTCACAAGGTCTGCTCACCACCTATCCAAAACGCGGCTTACAGGTCATGGAAGCGCATCCTGATACAATCCGTGAGTGCCTCGATTTTCGAAGGGTGCTGGACCAGGAAGGTGCGCGGCGCCGGATTTCCCATAACGCTTTGTCAGGGTTGGACGAATTGCGGGGGCAGCATGAAGCAATGCGGCAGACGGCATCGGCTGATTTGCGGCCGGAACTTCCGCCAAAAGCGATTGCCGTCGACCTGTCATTGCACAATTATCTGGCAGAGGGGTTGGAGAACTCGCAATTGGCGGCGGCCTATGATGCCAACAAAATGCGGATCGCGATCATTCAGAACGTGCGCCCTTTTCTTCAGGATCGGATCGTTTCGGCGATGGAGGAGCATCTGGAGATCATCGACGCCATGGAAAACCGACAAACCGAACGTGCCTTGCAAGCCATCGACCATCATTGCGCCCAAACGCTGCGGTGGTGGGGCGTTGCCTGACGTTATCCGCCTGTCATGCAGTTGGGCTGTCCTGTCCCGATATGGGAACTACTCAAACAGCTCTTCTCCCGTCGGCTCGATGTGCTCAGCGCGGTTCATATGCTGCCGGAAAACCGCCAGCTCCTGATACATTCGCCGCCGTGCACGGCTTTGATTGCCAAGCGGGCGATGGTCGGGCAGGGCGTGCCACGGGTTGATCCGCATGTTGCGCGCAAAGGCCATCTGCGCGGGCGTGTCGAAATCCTGGATCGGAATGCGGATGCGGGCCACCGGGATCCAGGGTGACAGATCTTCCGGCCACAGAACCGACGCATCTTCGATTGGCATCAGATGTGGGTCGGTTTGGATTTGTACCACCATGTCAAACTCAACCTCCTGCGCCCGCAGGGTCCGGGCCATGTTGTCGCGCAGGTAATTGGGCGGCACCCGGCCGAACGGCACGCCGGGAATGTCCATCGGGACATCCGTGCGCGGGACGTAGGAATAGAGCATCGCCTGACCTTCGCCCAACAGATAGGGCACGCAGCTGTAATAGCGATGCCCCAGCGGGTTATGCTGCGTTTCGTTCCACAAGCCCTGCATCAGAAAATCGAGCACATGGCTGTCTTTCGGGTTCAGGAAATACCAGAGCGGCTCGTCTATCGTGCTCCAGTATTGCAGCTTGGCGTTTTCGCGGGCGTCCGGGGTAACGAAAGTGGGGGTCACGACGGCGGGCCAATCTTGTGTGAACTTCTCTTCCTCCATCAGTTTCGGGCCGGGGACGTCCATCAGTTTAATCGACATCGACCCAAATCCAACGTCGCGGATATCTTCGGGCACATCCGGGCCGGGGCCGGCGAAACGGATATAGGCCGGATAGTCCCGTTCGGTCGCGAACACGCCGTGGCGCAGGTGATCGGGCAGGTCGGGCAACACGGTGAAGGTCGCGCGCACCAGCCCATGCGTCTTGGTGTTTCCGCCGCGCTCATACGCGCCCGGTTGAAAATGCAGGTTCATCTGCTCGCGCATCTCGTCGATGATGGTTTGCAGCGCCTCTTCTTCCCAATCGAAGATCTTTTCCTCGGCCAACGCCAAGCCAAGGTCTTCGCGTTTGCGGTTCTTCATCCGCTGTATCCATTTCGCCAGAGGCGCGCGCACCAGATCGTTCAGGCGGCGGCGAAAGAACGGCTCGAACCGCCGTTCGATATGCAGGCCAGCCTGCGTTGCACGGTGGATCAGACGGCGAAGGGGGATCAGGATGTTGCGCATTCAAACCTCCTGTCTGCCGTGGCGGGCGATGGTGCGCAGGGCGGTGAGACCCGGCAGGAAGAAATAACCGCCGCCTTTCACGGTCACGAACTGCGGCAGGGGGGCAAGACGTTGCCCGATGCCCGACGGCGTTTGAATGGTGAACCCGTCGCTGGCCACGCCACAAAAGGGTTGGCGGTTGCCCAACAGGGGGTCTGCCTCGCCTGTCAGGCCGTTGAAGGTGGGTGACGCGATCCAGGCGTTCTGCACAAATTCGAATTGGCGGACCAGATCGGCGCACAGGCAGATGAAGAACAGCCCACGCGCATCCTTCGGCGCATCAGGTCGCAATGCCGCCTCGGGCGTCAGTGCACTGCCATAGGCGCGCCCGCGCCGCACCAACCTGTGAAAACGGGTCGACGCGACAAGGTCATGCCGCCCGGGTAGTTTATCACGCCGCCGGCGAAAGCCCAATGTACTCAGAAGCCAACCAAGCCGCCCCTGACCGCGATGCGGCTGGTCGCCGGTGCGCGGGTTGGCACGACGGATATGTGCGCCAAGCGGGCACGAGGTGCCATTCACATCGTCGTCATAGGTAAAGTCGTTCTTGCGCGGTGACCCCGCGATGTCGTGTCGGTCGTGGATCAAGGGTGTCCCATCCCGCCTGCGCCCAACCATCAGCGCCGCCAACTGCTCGCGCCGTTCGTTGTCGCCATCGGCCATCGTGTCCAGATAGGTCCAGAACCCCGGCACGTCCTGCGCCAGTTGACGCATCACCAGATAGCTGCCGTTGCGCCCCAGATGCGCGCCCGGCGGGGCATCGTTGACATCGGGCGCAGCCGCGTGTTCATCATATTCGTTGCGATACCCCAGCACGACCTCGCCGGGTGAAATCAGGTTGCTGAAATCCTCGCGCCCGTGTTTGGCCGGGGGGCGGGCGTCTTTCCAGTCGATCTTGGGTTCCGAAATGCCGTCGCGAAAGCCAAACGGCTCGGTCCCGTCATTGGGGCGGGTGGGGAAGCTGTGTATTTGCTTGAAGGCGGCGAGGAACGAAGAATCCAGGGTCTTGTCTTTCCATTCGGAAAGCCCGCCCTTGCGCGCATAGAGCATGATCAATATGTGCGCGTCCGCCCCTTTCCAATCCCACTCGGACGGCGCATTTACACCGGTGTCGCCCAACCGGCGCGATCGGCTGTCCTCGCCCGACATGCCGGACTGGAAGGGCTGGGAAAACTCGGCAATATGTCCTTCGTCCACCCCCATCGCACGCAGGCCCGCCACGGTGAAGGCCACCTGCAACGCCACCTTGGGCGGGGCGTCAAGAGCTTCGGCCGAGGTCACAGGCGCGTGGTCCAGCCATAGGCCAGCCGCGTTTGGATCGCTGATCGTGCACAGGACGAATTCTGCTTCGACCAAAGCGCCGTGGCCAAAGCGGATCAGGCCCTGCATGTCGTCAAACGCGACCGGTTCGCTGGATATGTCGGGTGCGTGGGTCATATCTTGGCCAACCAGTTTCGCAAGGCGCGCGCGCCGTCCGGGCGCACTTCCAGACCCTTGCGAATTTCACCATGCCGTGCCAGATCGCGGGCGGTCAGGCCGGGATAGGCCTTGTACCAAACTTGCGTGGGCAGTTGGCGGTTGCGCAGATAGCGTTTGAACTTCGACTCTAGTGCCGCGCCGCCTTTGATCAGGAACCGCGTAGAGGGATAGCCGACACCGTTCGAGAACACGAGGTTCAGCCCCCACGCCACCTTGTTCACGAAGTCATCCATGTAGCTTTCCAGCGCGCCGTCGTAATTGCTGCAAAACAACACACGGCGCTTGTCATCGACAAAGACCCAGCGCGCGAAGTGGATGGTTTGCACGCGGGTCAGATAGCCCCGGCCATAGATGTGCCGCGCCGCGTAATTCAGCAGATACAACGCGACGGTTGTCACAGAGCGTCGGAACAATCCGGGTTTTACATCCCCGAAGGCTGAGAACGGGTTGGTGACATCGTGATCCTCATAGCGACCAAGATCGCTGATCCGGTCGTCGTCTGGTCGTGGAAGGATCTCGGGGTCGGACCTTTCGGCCAAACGCAGGCGCAACAGGAAAAGCGGAAGTAGCAGCACAAGCAACGGTGACAGAAACAAGATAAGCAGGGGCACGCTGACCAGATCGATCTTGTCGACGACCCATTCGCGCCATGTTACGCGCGCGGGTTGGGTCAGGTGCAGACGACCGCTGGCCTTCTGACGCCCAACAAATTCGACCAGATGGCGGTGCAACCCAAAGGGGTCCGCAGTTCCCTGCGCATTGACGATCCCGTCCAACTCATCACGCAGGGCGGTTGCCAGCGCGGCCTCTTCCCGGATCTGTGATACCGTACGCCCCCGCATGTTCACATAATTGGCGGCCTCTTCCACGTTATGCTCGTCCATCCAGCGCAAAAGGTCCGTGCCGTCATGCACGCCTTCACAATGGTTGAAAATCTCGAACAGCCCGTCGGCGCAGCGGGTGACAAGCTCGCGCAGGAAAACATCGCGCCTGCCGTCCACATCGCCCAGAAATGCCAGTTGCAAACGGAAAGGGCGCGGCGTTTGGCCATGGGCTTCGATGTCACGCCAAGTGTTTGCTTGCACCAGAAAGAAGCGTGCCATGTGCAGTTGATCGAACTGCCCGAACGGCACAAGGGGGTTGTCAGGATTGGCAAAACCCGGCCTGAAGGTCATGCTTTCCAGCACGGACACCAGTCCTTCGGCCCGGCCCTCAGCGACCGGGGCAAGAATGAAGAATGTGTCCTGTTGCGTCATCAGCCCGCGTCTTCCGCATTGAAATCAAGGGCAAAATCGATCAACCGCGTGTCATCCCAATAGACTTTTCCCAGATACATGCCCGGCCCGATCTGGCGGATTTCGTCGCGAATCCACTGGGCCACGATCGAGGTATCGGAATAGTCCAAGACGATACATTCCTTGCCATCCAGCCAGCTTTTGTCCTTGTAGACCTTGGCCAGAATGGCGTTCAGCCCGAAGGGCAGGATGCGGTTCTTCAGCACGCTTTTCTCGCTGTCGAAAACCTTGCCCTGCCACGCAAACCCGTTGATGAAGCGCGAGATCAGCGGGGTGAACCGGGTGCCCGGTGCGATGATTGCCGTGCCTTCGGCCTCGCCATCAGGGATTGGACCGGCGGCAACGCTTGAGAACAGCTCATCCAGCGCGTCTTGCTCCATGTCCATCAATGTGTCGATATCATGTGCCATATTGCATCTCCTCACGTTCGGGGTGGGATTGGGCATCCGCCAGCAGCATGTCGGCCGCCTTCTCGCCGACCATGTAGGTGGCGGATGCGATGAAGAATCCGGGGATGCGCGGAAAAACGGATGCGTCGGCCACGCGCAGGCCCCTGGTGCCATGAACCCGCAGGCGGCTGTCCAGGACACCACCCTGATCGGCTGGCCCGATGGGGCAGGAACAGGACGCATGATGGCCCCAGCAGTTGTCACGCACGAATTGCGCAATTTCGGCGTCGGTCTGCACGTCGGGGCCAGGGATTTCCTCGGCTTCGATGCGACCGGCGTCATGCAGGGGCTGGCACAGCTTACGCACGAACTTGACACCTTCGACGACAGCCGACAGGTCTTCTTCACCCCCTTCGGCGAAATAGTTGAAGTCGATCACTGGTGGATCGAGCGGATCGGCCGAGGCCAGCGTCACGCGTCCGGCGCGGTTCTGCGTATGCGCCTTCAGGACGGCCCAGCTCAGGTGATTGCGGCTTTGGGCCAGATCGGCGGCATAACCGGGGTAATAGCCGCTGAACCGGCCCAGAAGTGCCATGCAAAACAGATCGGGCAGGGATTGTGCCGGTGACGACTTGCGAACCACCCCCATTGCAGCCCCGTTCGTGGCATAAAGCCCATCGCCACGGGTCTGCCATTGCCGCCACAACGCATCCCCTTTTTCGTAACGGCAGTCAGCCATGCACTCCCATGTGTCAAACGCCATACGATTGACCACGGCCACTTCGTAGCGATCCTGCAATGATCGCCCGACACCGGGCAGTGCGACTTTCGGTGCGATCCCATGGGGTGACATCTCGTCCGGATCGCCGATGCCGGACAGCATCAGAAGTTGCGGTGTGTTGAAGGCGCCACCTGCCAATATGACCTCGCGCGCAGCCAGCGCTTGATTTGGTTCGCCGGGGGTCTCGCTTGGGGCGGCATGGGCGCGGTAAAGCCGTTCGCCCTTCAGGTATTCGACCCCGATGGCGCGGTTTTTCCCATCCAGCAGCACACGTGTGGCCAGCGCATCCAGTTCGACTGTCAGGCGGTCAGGATACCGCTTTGCCACGTCCAGCACCCGTTCACGCGTGCCGACGCGTACGCCGTTTCGCGTGGTTAGCGGCGTATAGACCATGCCGACCGCATCATCCCCGATCCGGTCGCGGTCATTGGGGTCAGCCGCGCTGTTGGCCAGCCATCGCAGGCGTTTCAGAAAATCCTGTGTCGATCCCCAGCTTTCACGCAAAGACTTGCGGACCATGTCCAAGATGTCATCGTCCCGCACCGCAGCGCGCGGGATCGCTTTCTCGGTCGACAGCCAACCATCAAAACCGTGTCCTGTGCGGTCGATGCCAAGGGTCTGCAGCACCCTCTGTACCGGGCGGTGGCGACAGTTTTCCAACCGTCGAAAGATCCTGTGCATTGCAGCAGGCGACCAGCCATCGTCTCCGGTAAGATCCGCGATCCCCTGCCAATCGGCATTGTGCGGATACATGAGGATCATCGCATTGTGCGCCGTGCAGCCGCCCAAGGTGCCTGCTCGCGGATATAGCACACCGTCGGACCCCGCCTTGGGATCACGGGCCTGCGCGTCCTTGTCGGCATGGTGATTGACCATGAAATCCCACCGGATCGCCGCATTTTCGGTTGCGAAGGGGTGAAAGGCGGGCACGTCGTAGTCGTCAGGCAACCGGTTGGCCGTCTCGTCCATGCCGCGAACGCCACCCTTCTGCGACCGGGGATCGCCGCCGGCTTCCAAAAGCAACACGCGCATCCCGCTTTCGGCCAGACGTGCGGCCAAGGTGCCCCCGCCAGCCCCGGAACCGACGACGATGTAGTCATGTTCTGGCTCCAATTGTCCGCTCCTCAGAAGCGTTTGAGAAAGGCGATCAGCGCGTGTTTGTCCGCGTCGTCCAGTTTGGTCCCGAAGTAATGCCCACGGTTGACCACGAAATCGGGGCATTTGCTCAGTTCCAGCAGTGGCTCGATCAGGTCGGCAAAGATCGCGCGGGCCTGTTCGTCGCTGGCGTCGTCGGGCAGTTCCTTCAGGTTGCGCTTGATCTTGATGATCAGCTTGGCCAGTTCGAAGTCATGGCCCAGACGCTCAAGCAAGTCAGCCTGATCCAGCCGAATGTTCAGGTTCGCCAAAAGCCCGATGGGCGTGCCCGCGGGGATCGGGCCAAGCTCGATATTCCCGTCCAGATCGAAGAGCCACGGCAGATCATCGCGTAACGGCGTCAGTAGTTTCACAAGGAAGTCAGGCTGAAAGCCACGCGGCACAATCAGATAGCTTTGCTCGGTCGTGCGGTCGATCAGACCCGGCACCTTATCGCCCAGCACGGTGTCGCGCAGGCGCTTTTCGGGCCACAGCATCTTGGTGATCCCGTCTTCGAACGCCGCCATCCGCCCTTCGACCGATGGGTCGTGATTGTAATAACCGACCGTGTTGTTCAGAAGATAGGGCGCCGAGGACCATAGGCTGACCAGCGACGGCACACGGGTGTAACCGCGCCCGCCTGCTGGCATCTCATAGTCATATTCTTCGCCGGTTTTTGGGTGGTGCACCTTGATCGTGCCCACCGACGGCAGCGCCTTATAGGTCGAGGACGAGAAGTTGTCCCAGATGTTGCCCGCGATCGCATTGGTTGCCAGCGGGCTACAGGCATTGGTTTCAAGAAGCGTCACCGGAATGCGCAGCTCGCTGGACAGGTAATTGCCATCCAGAAAATCCTCGGCCTCGACGATGGCGCGCATCTGGGCCTTGAAATCATCTGTTTGGGTCAGGGCGCCATAGCGATTGAAACACTCCAGATACCCTTCTCCGGAACAGCCGCCGGGCAGTGCCTCATAGGCGCTTTCCGGCAGTTTCGAGGAATGGCACCCGGCGCAGTTTTCGGCAAAGACCGTCTTGCCGCGTTCCACTTGTGCAGCGTCCTCGGTCAGGAAATCCGCGCCGCCGGGTGCATCCGCCAGCCGGTCGGGACGGCCTGCTTTCAGGAAGTATAGCGCGGTTAGGGGGGTCTGATCCTCGGTCGCGCGCCAATAGGCCGAGTTTTTCTGCGCGGTCTCGATCCTGATTGGGGTGATGTCACGCCCGCCCACGATGGGGTTGAAATGACGGGTCCATTCTTCGCTGAACAGCCCGATATTCATGTAAACGCGATTAAGTGCACCAAGCGCACCAACAGAATCCGCCCCGTCTTTCAACACGCGGGGGCTGAAGCTCGTATCAGGCTCATCGAAAAACTCGGTCAGGGGGCCGTCGGGTACGTAGTCTTGGAACTGCTTGTTATCCAGCTCGCCGCCCTCAAGCCGTTCTTCGCCAAAACGGCGGGCGACGGCCAGACGTTCCTCAAGCAGGTAAATCGCGTTCATCGTGCGTGGATTGTTGATGTAATCCGGCGAGACGAGCGAGGTATCCAGCGTACCGGGTCGCGCCGTATGGATCAACTGCACCATGTAATAGCGCATGTCCGGGTTCCACGCGAAGATCCGGTCGAACCAGAAATACTGCGCGCCCACGGTGGCATTCAGATTGCGCATTTCCGGGTTTTCGGGGTCGGCGGGCGGGTCAATCGGGCTGGGCCCCACATGGCAGAAGGCACAGGACATGCCCACGCGATAGGGGCGCACAAGATCGTCGTCATTATAGTAATCGGGATCGTTGTAGAAGCGTTCGGCGTCCCAGCGTTCCTCGGCGCGCTCGTCGAATTCCGGGTTTGGAAACAAGCGCAGACCCAGCACACCCGTAGGTTCGCCATAATAGGACCAGATGGGCATATTGCGCCCGCGCGCACCGATTTCGACGCCCGGATACTTTTCGGCATTGGCGAAAGGGTCGGGGGCGCAGTCGGGTTGCCGGACGTCCAGCCAAAGGCCGTGGCGGTCAGCAACGGGGCCAGTCGCTTCGTCAAAACACGGTTCGTTGATAAGGCCCAAATAGTCAAAACGGTTCGACCGTTGCGCGGGCAGGCTGGGATGCGAGGACAGGGTCTTCAGCAGATCGAACTGCCCAAACGTGTCGACCGTCAGCGTATCCCACAGCAGGTCATTGCCGCCGGTCCAGACCATCCACATATTGCGCCCCTTGACCTCGTCCGGCGTCAACGCAATCCCATTGTCCATATCGGCAAAGTAATTTTCGTCTGCCGGGGGGAATGTGGTTTCGTCCCGCCCGACCAGCAGTGCTTCGTCCAAAGGGCCGGAAAAAAGCTGAGCCGGAGCTGTCTGTGGCACCAACAGACCGGCAATAGCACACGAAATAACACGGAGCATCATGGCTAAACTCCTCAGTAAGATATTCGAAATAGAATCAATTTTAGGTTTTAAATAATGGGCCTATTCTCGCCTCAGGTCGCTTTTTTTGCAACAGTGGGGCAATTTGCGGGTGATTGATCAGCCAGATTGGACAATCAAATCCGCCCCTTTTCGACGGCGTTGAAGGAAGGTTTTTCGTGCTTCCAGTCACCGTTGTTCCGTGATCTCAGAGCACATCATCGAACGCGACCAGTTGTCCGATAATGGTTTCCGTCGCGCGGGCTGAGGGCGGCAAATTGGAATTCTCTGTTAAGTTGTGGTAGCATCGGCATTGTTTCTGGGCGCTTTCCGCAGATCATTTATCGAATGGATAGCAAGATGCGCTGGTTTCGCCGCGGTATTTCTGCCGCGCTTGTCATATGGGTTTTGCTGGCCCATGCGTTCGCGCAAAATCTTCCCGACGGGCTGACCACAGGAGACGACGGGATAAGATCGCTGCTTGGCAGCATGTTGGGTGGGCAGGCCGATGTTAACTTGCAGAGGTTTTTGCAGGGCCAAGTTGTTTGTACCGATGATCAAGCCTTCGCCGCGTTTCTGAACGAACGCGGGATCCGAACCTTGGTGACAACGGTCCGTTCCGGGGCTTTGGCGCTGCGTGCGGGCCGATGCAATCTTTTGATCGAAGGTCCGGCCGTCAGGTGGGTCAGAGCAGTGCTGGAATCCGCCCGCCCTGAGCCGACACCGACGCCCGCCGACAGGGACGGCCCGGTGATCGAGCCAATTGCTGATGAATTCACCTCGTCCTCGGGTTCAGTTGCCATCGTTGCCGACATCACTGACCCAAGCGGTGTGGCCAATACCGAAGCAAGCGGGGCGCGTTTGGTTGAACGCAACGGGGACCGGTATGCGTTCAGCATCCGTTTGCCAGACAATTACGCGCGCGCATTGGTCGGGATCTCGGCGGAAGATCGGGCGGGCAACTCCAGCACACGCCGGGTCGCCATCCGCCGCATTCCGGCTTGTGGGCCGCCCAACGGGCTGGATGTCGCCATGGCGCGGGTGATCCAGTCTGATCTGAATGCCCTTGGGCTCAATGCAGGTGTCGTGGACGGGCTTGTCGGTGCGGGAACCTGCGGGGCGATCCGGCGGTTCGAACCGGCACCTGTCAACAGTTGGCCCGCCTTGCAAGCCGCGCTGGCGCGCGCGCGCATCGGGATCACGGCGCAGCGGCGAAGTGATCCGTCAGAGGCTGAGCAGATGGTCATCGTCTCGGTCAGTGACCCGCGCGATACAGGGTTGGTCGCGTGGATTCGCGCAACGGTCGATGGTCGATCAGCTGAACCTGACCGCCGGGCGCAGAGCGGCGAAATACTCTATCGCTTCACGCTCAACCCCGGCGCTGCTTTGAATCTTCGCTTTGACGCATTGGACGGTCGCGCGCGCATTCTTGCCCAGACACGTCTGACCCTTCGGCGTCTGCCCGACATGACGCTTGATCTGGCGTCAGCACAGCTTCAGGACGGGCGGATCACCGCCGCTGCTGACCGGGTGCAGGTCGAAGTGACTTTGCGCAATCCGTGGCCCGATGCCAGCGTTGATTGGCAGACAAGCGATCCTGACGCAGGTGATCGGCGCCGCTATGCCGGGGTGCCGATTGTGGTCGACCTGCCGATGCCCGATCCGGCTGAGCGTGGCACTGCCACATTTCTTGCTGTCGACAGGGATGGTTCGATCCGGGCCCGCGAAACACTCACGCTACTTCGTTTGGCGGATATGCGGTTGCAGGTTGAAGCCGATGAACTTGCAGGGGATGTCATCGAAACAACCAATCCTGATGCCACTATCGTGGTTGACCTTATGAACGCCTGGCCGGGTGCGAAACTGAGCGTTGATATGCCGGGCAGTGCGCCAGAAATCTGGGCCTATGGCGGACAACCACGCGCGGTTACCGTCGCGGCGCCACCGCCGGGACAGAGCCGCGCGCTTGCGATCCGGGTCCGGGACACAGATGGCGTGGAACGTGACACGCGTACCATCGACTTTCGTCGCGTTGCCTCTGGCCCGCCCGGTTGGTTGATCCCTGGTGCAATTGGTCTTTTGCTTTTGGCCAGTGTCATATGGCCAATCAGAGGTTTCAGGTTGTTTCGGAATGCGAAGGAACCCCAGTCCCCCGCGCCGACGATCCCGCCCCGGCTGTACGCCGTGCCCGACACCACACCCGTGATTTCGGTCATACCGGATCAGATGGCTGCGATCACCCTTACCGTTGATCCCGGCGGCGTAACCGACATCACGATCATCCAAGAACAACACAGGAGCGATGGGCCATGACCGAAGGGATCGAAACGCTTGAAACCGCCATACCGCCCGCTGAATTCAGCAACGTTGTCGAGGCTGTCAAATCCGCGTTGAACGAGGGGGAACCGGGCGTGCGCCTTGCGGGAATGGATCTGGACGCAGGGACGCTGCACAAATCTGTGGCAACAGCGGTGGAAGAGGCGCTTTCGATTTCGCTTGTCGATACGCTTCTGAAGGCGTGGGAAGGCATGAAGTCTGTGCAATCGCTGCTGGGCGAGAAGGGGCCGATGGACGGCAAGACGCGGGTTGCGGCGTTGTTGAAACACAAGCTGAAAACGACCCACACTCCCGAGATCCGTTTGACCATAGGCGAAGCGGTCGACCTGCGAAAAATCCGCATACCCGTCGCGCTGACGGTTGAAGTTGCCGGCGTTTCCCTGACGATCAAGGATCGGCAGATCATTGGAATTACCGCGGGGTATCTTCACCCCTCGGTCAAGATCAAAGTGGAAAAGGTGACAGTCGTTGAAACGAAACTGCGCCGCATTGACCTGTCGAACACCATGGCAATCAGGAGTGTCGACCCAAAGACCGCGCCATTGCCCGATGAAGAGGCGCAACAGCAAACCTGAAAGCCTGCATAAGGGGTTAGGTGAAGAACACCGTCGCAAACATGGCGTGTGGCCGGATCGCGCTTCGGCCCAGTCTGCGACGACTGCATCCACTTCGATTTCAACCAGCCATTCGGGATTTACGAAACGATCAACAGCCATGATCGTATCAACGGGCCGGGCATCGAGGCAGTTATCGGAGTTCCGTTCGAGATCAGTTGCCGTTGTTTGGCCAATTCGTGTGGTCCCGGAGTAAAGTCTCGGTAAACCCTAGCACAAAACGGCCCGACTGTCCTTTGGTGTTAGGAAGGGTTGGACGGGGCGTTAGCGAAAATGCTTCGACAGTTTCAGCCCTTGCCCCTGATAATTCGACTTGATGTCGGCACCATAAAGCACCTCGGGCACTTCGCTCATCCGTTCATAGACCAGCCGGCCCACGACTTGGCCGTGTTCCAGCACAAAGGGGGCTTCGTGGCATCGCACCTCAAGCACGCCGCGCGATCCCGATCCGCCCGCAGCGTCATACCCAAAACCGGGGTCGAAAAATCCGGCATAATGCACCCGAAACTCGCCCACCATAGCCAGATAGGGGGCCATTTCGGCGGCGCAATCAGGGGGGATCGCAATCGCTTCACGACTGACAAGGATATAAAACGCGCCGGGGTCAAGGATGATGCGCCCGTCTGTGGTGTGCACCTCTTCCCAATAATCCGCCGGGTCGTAATGGGCGAGCTTTGACAGATCAACAACACCGGTATGACGTTTGGCGCGGTATCCCACCAGATCGCCTTTGGCCGGTTTCAGATCGACCGAGAACCCAAGCCCGTCCGAGATCACCGGATCGCCTGACACGATAGGGGTGCGGGCGTGGACTGCGCGCAGTTCGTCATCGGTCAGGATCGTCTTGCCCTGTCGAAATATGATTTGGTTCAGAAGCTGTCCGGGTTGGGCCACAACCGAAAAGCTCTGCGGGCAAAGTTCGGCATAAAGCGGGCCGTCGTAACCTTCGGGGACGCGGTCAAATTCGATCCCTTGATCAGTGATCACGCGCGTCATCAGATCGACCCGCCCGATCGAGGATTTGGCGCTGGCCGCGGCGGTCATGCCATCGGGCAGGCGCAGACGTTCCATCAGCGGCACCACATAGACGCAGCCTTTCTCCAGCACCGCGCCGCCGGTCAGCGACACCTCGTGCATGGTCAGCTCGTCCAACCGTTCGGCCACGGTCGAGGTCTTGCCGGGCAGGAACGAGGCGCGCACGCGATAGGCTGTATCCCCCAGCCGCAGATCAAGCGAGGCCGGTTGGATCTGCTCGTTCAGAATGGGCGAGGACGCCGCGATCCCGCCATTGGTGATCATCTGCCGGATTTGCCGGTCTGCCAAAACACCGGTTTTCATCTGCATCCCCCCTTCGATCCGTCACGCGGATACAAAAACACCCGCCCGATGAACGGGCGGGCGGTTTTGAGATTGGTCGGGCTAGCAGGACTCGAACCTGCGACCTTCCGTCCCCCAGACGGACGCGCTACCAGGCTGCGCCATAGCCCGACTGGAGACCTTACATAGTGATTTTCGCAGGCAGGGCAAGCGGGAAACGGCAGGAATTTCATCATTCCGCATTCGGGCAGAGGTCGAACAAACATGCGCGTGCTTATGGCGTTTGTCCGGGGTCGCGACCCATTTGTGCTGCCAGCGATTCCAGTCGGTCAGCCAAGGCTTGCAGGGCAGCAATACGGGCGTCGGTGCCGGTCTGACGCGCGCGCCGCAGGGTGCTGGTTAACGCCGGTGTGGGGGTTGCGTCCTGATCGCCGGGATCGGCAGGGATGTGGGAAATGTCGATTTTCGGGGCTGGTTCAGGCGTCGCAGCTGCATCGGTCGAATCGGAAGTGTCGTGAAGCCCCGGAAGCTCTGGCGCAGCTGGCGTTTGTTCATCAGGCGCAGCCTCTGTATCCCCGGACGGGGTATCGGCAATCCTGCGAGACGAGTCAAAAACCTGCTCGGAAGTTGGATTTTCCGGCAGGTCATCGGTGGGCTTTGAGCTTTCGGTCGGCTCAGACCCGTCGTCTGGTGTCTCAACATCACTGCGGGTGAAGTGGGGGGCAGCCTCACCGTGTTCGGTTGTCGTCGTTTCTTCTTCTGGTGTCTCTGGCGGGGGGGCGATGTCGTCCGGCTGATCAGGTTCGGACTCGGACTGCCGAGCGTTGCTCGCGATCTCATCAGCGGGCGGTGCGGCCGCGGCATCACCCTTGTCGCGATCTTCGTCTGGCCGTTCTTCGGGTGCGGATTTGCTTGTCAGAGGGACAACGTTTGACGGCGTGATATCGCGCATCTCGTCGCTGTCCAGCGGTGGCGACATCGCCGCCACATGTTTCACACCCTCTTCGCGCAGCAGTTTCTGAACGCCACGGATCGTCATACCGTCTTCGTGCAGAAGTTTTCGTATGCCGCCCAGAAGCTCCATGTCATTGGGGCGATAGTAACGTCGTCCACCGGCCCGCTTTACCGGTTTGACCTGGCTGAACCGGCTTTCCCAGAACCGCAGAACATGGGTCGGCACACCAAGCCATTCGGCCACCTCGCTGATGGTGCGGAAGGCGTCGGGTGACTTCTTATCCATGTCCAGACCTGTCTGTTCTGCTTCTTTTGTTCATTATGGCGCAGGCACCCGCTGATCGGGTGTCGCGTGGGGGTTAGCGCTTGTTTCCTTCGTCGACCCGATCTTTCATAAGATGCGACGGGCGAAATGTCAGAACCCGGCGTGGCGGGATCGGCGCTTCTTCGCCTGTTTTTGGGTTCCGGCCCACGCGCGCAGCCTTGTCGCGCACCGAGAATGTCCCGAATGATGATATCTTCACGCTTTCGCCGGCCACCAAGGCGTCGGAAACATGACCCAATACAGTCTCGACCAATTGCGCGCTTTCGTTGCGCGACAGGCCGACTTCGCGAAACACAGCTTCGCTGAGGTCCATGCGGGTCAAAGTCTTTTCACTCATGTCGTCCCCCTGATTGTTTTCGGGAAGCATGGGTGGTTTGAATTTCCGAGTCAATATCAACGGCTTGGGAAAAGCCGTTCAGGCAAGGGTTTGATGGTTTTACCAGCGGATCACCACAGCGCCCCAGGCCAGACCGCCACCGATGGCTTCGGTGACAATAAGATCACCTTGCTTGATCTTACCCTCAGCGCAACCGACAGACAGGGCCAGTGGAATTGAAGCCGCCGAGGTATTGCCATGGTCCTGCACGGTCAGGATCACCCGATCCATCGGCACGCCCATCTTCTTGGCGGTGCCCTGAATGATGCGGATATTGGCTTGATGCGGCACGATCCAATCCAGATCGTCATCCGTCAGCCCGACCTTGTTCAACGCGGTTTCGGCGGTTTCGGTCAGTTTGCCGACGGCTTGCCGAAACAGTGGATTGCCCTGCATCCGCAAGTGGCCCGAGGTCTGCGTCGTCGACACGCCGCCATCCACATAAAGCATCTCGCGCATACGTCCGTCGGAATTCAGATCGGCCGACAGGATGCCGCGATCCGTATTCTCGCCGCTGCCGTCCTGCGCTTCCAGCACCAAGGCACCCGCACCGTCACCGAACAGGACACATGTTGATCTGTCCGTCATGTCCAGAATGCGCGAAAAGGTTTCTGCGCCGATCACCAGCACCCGGTTGACTTGTCCAGACATGATCAGCGCGTTGGCATTGGTCAGGGCAAAAACAAAGCCCGCGCAGACGGCTTGCACATCGAAGCCAAAGCCGCGGGACATGCCAAGCTCGTTCTGGACCATGGTGGCAACGGAAGGGAAGGTCAGGTCAGGTGTCGACGTGGCCACAACGATGGCGTCCACGTCGTCCACGTCCAGACCGGCGTTTTCCAATGCAGCGCGGGCGGCGTGGGTCGCCATCTGCGAGGTGGTTTCCCCTTCGGCGGCAAAATGGCGCCGTTCAATGCCGGACCGCGTGCGAATCCATTCGTCCGAGGTGTCGACAATCTTCTCAAAATACGAATTCGGGACGACGCGTTCGGGCAGATAATGCCCGACGCCCGTGACCACGGCGCGTTTTATCATTCTTGCTGCTCACCTTGCCGGCTTTCCGTTGCGACATCTTGGCGTGATGCGTCGCCGGATGCAACCCGGGCCGCAAGCTTCTGATTGAAGCCACCCTTGGCCAGTTGAAACGCCAGTCGGACAGCGGCGGATATCCCCGTCGCATCTGCCGATCCATGGCTTTTGACAACTGTTCCGTTCAGGCCAAGGAACACGCCGCCATTGTTGCGGCTGGGGTCTACGCGTTGGCTCATGCGCTTCAGCGGTCCCATGGCCAGAAGGGCGGCGATCTTGGACAGGATCGTCGCGCCGAACGCCTCGCGCAGCAGGCCCGAGATCAGCTTGGCTGTGCCTTCACCCGTCTTCAACGCGATATTGCCCGTAAAGCCATCCGTCACGATAACGTCGACCTGGTCAGAAGGCAGGTCGACGCCCTCGATAAACCCGACAAAGTCAATCTGTGCCCCTTCGGCGGCGTTCGCGATCAACTCATGTGCGGCTTTCAATTCGTTGCGACCCTTGTGCTCTTCGGTGCCGACATTCAGCAGGCCCACGCGCGGGCGGGTTATACCCAAACCGTTGCGGGCATAAGACGCCCCCATCATCGCGTATTGCAGCAGGTCATCTTCATCGGCGCGCACATCAGCGCCCACATCCAGCATCACGTTGAACCCGGACGGATTGCGAGACGGCCACAGGCAGGCAATGGCGGGGCGGTTCACGCCGGGCAACTTACGCAGGCGTACCATCGACAACAGCATCAAGGCGCCGGTGTTGCCGCAGCTGACGACGACTTCGGCGTCACCATCGCGCACCGCATCAATTGCGGACCACATCGAGGTTTTCTGGCCGTTGCGCATCACCTGGCTGGGCTTGTCGTCCATCGTGACCACTTCGTCGGCATGACGAATCTCGCAAACGTCAGCCAAATCCTTGTGGCGGGCGACCAGTTGTTCAAGCTCGGTCTTGTTGCCGTGCAGAATGAACCCGATTTCCGGGTTCTTATCCGCAGACAGCGCAAGACCGGCAACAACTGCTGCCGGTCCGAGATCTCCGCCCATGGCGTCGACCGATACGATTGTGCGTTTGGGGGCGTTCATTGTCATTCGTTATCCCATGCTCGGGGATTTTCTGACATGCCCGCCCGCATCGGGCAAGAGGCTTACGCCGCGTCCTCGTCGTCGAAGTCAACTTCGTCGGCAATTGCAACGACTTCGCGGTCGTCATAATGGCCGCACGAGGGGCACACGTGGTGGGGGCGCTTCAGCTCGCCGCAGTTCGAACATTCGTTCGGGTTCGCGGCAACCAGGGCGTCATGCGCACGGCGGTTGTTGCGGCGCGACTTCGATACTTTGTTCTGTTGGACAGCCATGGTCTCAACCTTCGGTTTCGGGGGCGTCATCGCCCGGTGTCATTCTGGGGCACAATGGCCCGGTGTTCTCAAGTCATTCCTGAGTCTCGGCGCCTCATACGCGGTTTGCGGTGCGCTGTCCAACCCATCTTTTGGAAGAAGGCGGGAAAATACTGCCTTTCTTGATTCTTGCAAGGGCGAATTGTGCCATGTGCGAGGGAATATCGCGGATTTCCAGCAAATATTCGGTTCAAACCGCGCAATCGCCCGTGCCGAGCCTATTTGTCCTTCCCCGACAACTTGTCGCGCAGATCAGAAAGGCCCGCAAAAGGTTTGGCGTCGTCATCAGTCATGGGCTTGGTGCCCGGCGCTGCAAAAACACTTTCCTGAACCTCGGCGCCCTCAACACGGGGATATAAGGGAAGTGCAAGAGCCAGCGCTTCTATCATCACCTGGCCCAAGTCGATCACAGCCCCCAATGCGTCGACATTGTCATCCTCGGGCATTTCGACCTCTTCACCGCTATCCGGCTCGGTCAGGTCTTTCAGCCACCGACGCTCAACCGTGTCATCTATCCGGGTTGTGACAGGATCCAGCGTAACCACGCAATCCTGTATTACCGTCGCACCAAGCTCCGCCACCATTTGCCAGTCGCGCTTGCCCAGTGGTTTCAGTTCGCCCGAAAATCTCAGCTTACGCACGCCAGTGATGCCAAGATCGGCTGCGATCGCAGCGCATACGTTCTGATCTGGCACAAGTTCAAACCGGGTCGGGCGGCTGGTCGGAAGGTCGGCCACGCGAACGGGATGAGTGAACGGCAGAGCATCGCCGGTTGGGGTTGTGTTGGTCATATTGCGTCTCCGCTGATTGTTCGGTGTCGCGTTTGGTCAAGCATATCCATATACCAAGCGAAGAATGCCCGTGATCGTTTCTTGAACCACGCGCGATCCTAGGCTAAGCCGATACCCAAGACAGAGTGGCGAACGCAAGGGGGGCGGTATGTCTTATCTGCGCCAAATGGGCAGGAATATGGGCAAGATGGTCGGGGCGATGCTGCTTCTGGCGCTTGTAGCTGGCTGTTCGGCAACATACCGCAATCACGGATATATGCCGCCGAAGGAAGATGTCGATCTGATTGAGGTCGGCAAAGACACGCGCGAAACCGTCGCGGCGTCGATCGGTAAGCCGGGGACGTCTGGCCTGCTGGCGGACAGCGGTTATTACTATGTGCGCTCGCGCTTCAAACACTACCTTTACAACGCCCCGCAAGAAATAGACCGCGAAGTATTGGCGATCTCCTTCACTCAAGGGGGCGTTGTTGAGAATATCGAACGCTTCGGGCTTGAGGACGGTCGTGTGATCGTGCTGGAACGCCGCGTGACCGATAGCAACATCAAGGGGATCGGGTTCCTGCGACAGCTGTTTGGGTCCATTGGCCGGATCGACGTGGCCGAACAAATCCGCGGAAATTAACCGTCGGTGATCATGAATGAACCAGCGCGGCGCCGAAAGGTCGCCGCGCTTTTTCGTTTTCTGGCATTGCCTCATAATTCTGTCACATCTTGTCGGCATCCCGTCAGAGACGCATATGTTGCAACAGGAAACCCCGCGTCAGGGGTGGAGGTATGATATGCCAACATTGACCACTGGCCGCTATACGGCCCGTTTCGCAGAAACCGAGGCGGATATCCGGTCTGCGCAAGCCCTGCGTCATCGCTGTTTTCGGGGTGGGGATGGGCTGGATGCAGATTCTTTTGATGAACGGTGTCGACACATGTTGATCGAAGATGCTGCGACCCAAACGCTGGTTGGGTGTTGCCGCCTGATGCCGCTTGAAAACGGCGCACGGATCGGGGACAGCTATGCCGCCCAGTATTACGAGCTGTCGGCCCTGCAATCCTATGATGCACCGATGATCGAGATGGGGCGGTTTTGCATTGCACCTGACGTGTTGGACGGGGCTGACATTCTGCGCCTCGCCTGGGCGATGATGACCAGATATGTGGAAGACGAAGGCATCGGGATGCTGTTTGGATGCTCATCGTTTCAAGGCACCGATGCGGCCCGCTATCTGGACGCCTTCGCGATGTTGCGTGACAGGCATCTTGCCCCGAAGCGATGGCTGCCGCGGGTGAAAGCGCCCAAGGTGTTTCGCTTCGCCCAACGGATGCGGCGCAAACCAAATGCCAAGCTGGCCCTCAGTGCCATGCCGCCGCTTCTGCGCAGCTATCTTGTGATGGGTGGATGGGTCTCGGATCACGCGGTGGTGGACCACGATCTGAACACGATGCATGTGTTCACCGGGCTTGAAGTGCGCGCCGTGCCGCCGGCCCGATTGCGTCTGTTGCGCGCTGTGTCGGGCCAAGCCTTCGGTTGACGTCGCAATGCGGATTGCCTAACCCGGCGGCATGGCTCGTATACCCCTTCTTCAGATGTCCGATATCTCGCTGACCTTTGGCGGCGATCCCGTGTTCGACGGGCTTGACCTTGTGGTGCAACCGGGTGACCGGGTGGCGTTGGTGGGGCGCAATGGATCGGGCAAATCCACCTTGATGAAAGTCATGGCGGGTTTGGTCGAACCTGACCACGGATCGCGCGTTCTGTCGCCCGGCGTATCAGTCGGATACATGGAACAGCATCCAGATTTAACGAAGTTTGCCACGCTGGGCGAATTTGCAACCTCTGGGCTTGAGCCGGGGCAGGACTATTTGGTCGAACGGGTGGCCGAGGGGCTGAAGCTGCGTCTGGATGCCCCGGTTGGTACGGCGTCTGGTGGGGAACGGCGGCGCGCTGCGCTGGCGAAGCTGCTGGCGGAAGCCCCGGACCTGATGCTGCTTGATGAACCAACCAACCATCTGGACATTCAGGCAATCGAATGGCTTGAGGCCGAACTGTCCCAGACCCGCGCGGGTTTCGTTCTGATCAGCCACGACCGCGCTTTTCTGCGGGCGCTGACCCGTGCCACGCTGTGGGTGGATCGCGGACAGGTGCGGCGGCAGGAGAAGGGGTTTGAGCATTTCGAAGCGTGGCGCGACAAGGTTTGGGAAGAAGAAGACCAAAGCCGCCACAAACTGAACCGCAAGATAAAGGCAGAAGCCCGCTGGGCCGTTGAAGGCATCAGCGCGCGGCGCAAACGCAATCAGGGGCGTCTGCGGGCGCTGGGCGATCTGAAAGCGGAACGCGCGGCCCAAATCAAACGGCAGGGCGCTGCGGAAATGGCGCTTGAGGCTGGGCCGAAGTCGGGCCGTAAGGTGATCGAGGCGCGGGGTATTTCCAAATCCTACGGAGATCGTGTGATTCTGCGGGATTTTGATCTGCGCGTGATGCGTGGCGAAACCATCGCTTTTGTCGGTCCGAACGGGGCGGGCAAGACCACGCTTCTGAAAATGCTGATCGGGCAGGAAACACCTGATACAGGCAGCGTGCAGCACGGCACAGGGCTGGAAGTCGCGGTGTTTGATCAGAACCGCACCGGGCTGGTCGAAGATGACAGCCTGTGGGAAAACCTGACGGGCGACCCGGAAATGCGCGTGTCTGGCAAGGCCGACCAGGTGATGGTGCGCGGCAATCCCAAACACGTTGTCGGCTATCTGAAAGAATTTCTGTTTTCCGATGCGCAGGCGCGTGCGCCCGTGCGATCCTTGTCGGGGGGTGAGAAGGCGCGGCTGATTCTGGCCAAGATCATGGCGCGGCAGTCGAACCTTCTGGTGATGGACGAACCAACCAACGATCTGGACGTTGAAACGCTTGATCTGTTGCAAGAGCTGATCACTGCTTATGATGGCACGGTTCTGGTGGTCAGCCACGACCGTGATTTCCTTGACCGCGTGGCTGAACGCACCATCGCGATGGAAGGTGACGGGCGCGCGACGATCTATCCGGGGGGGTGGTCCGACTATCAGGCACAGCGCGCCGGACGCGATACGATACCTGAGAAAAAGAAAGAAAAAACAAAGCCTAAATCGAACAACATAAAGCAAGACATGAAGCCCGAAACGGACGGTTTGTCGTTCACGGAACGCCACCGCCTTGATGCGCTTCCTGCCGAGATGGATCGCCTGTCTGCCGAGATTGCGAAACTGGAAGAGTTCCTTATGGACCCGGACCTGTTCACCAAGGAGCCTGTGAAATTCAAGAAGGCATCCGACGGGTTGGCCGAGCGGCAGAAAGCGCTTGTCGCCGCAGAAGAGGAATGGTTGACGTTGGAGGAAAAGGCGGACGCTGCGCGCGGGTGACACGCGCAGCAAAGGCTATCGCGGCAGGTGGATGTTGAACCGTGCCCGAATGGCAGCATCTATCTGCGCATCGAAACGGGCGGCAGCGCGCTGCGCCAGTATCGCCTCTTTTCGTGCGGTGGCCGCGGCGATCAGATCAGGTTTCCCGACCTCAGCCCATTCCTTGGGGGACGTTCGGTCCCCAAGGGTCGGATAGACGAAATCCGTCTGCATCCGGCTGAGTGTCTGATCCTCGCCCAGATAATGACCGGGGCCGTCAAGGCAAACCGACTTCATCATCTCGATACTGACCGCATCCTCGTCAACCTCGATCCCACGCACACAGCGCAAAGCCTGACCAACGATATCGTCACCAAGGATCAGGCTTTCGTGGCAAAAGCCAAGAAGCGACGCGTGCATGCCTGCGGCCTCATACACCATGTTTAGCCCTGACAGGCCGGCCAACACGTTGGAACACATCTGTTCCCAGCCAGCCTGCATATCGGGCAGCTTCGAATCCGAGAACCCCGCAGCGGCCCCGCCGGGCAGGCCATAGAACTGGTGCATCTGGGCGCAACCCGCAGACATCAGCGCCTGTTCGCCCGATCCGCCCGACATCGCGCCAGACCTGAGGTCGACCAAAAAGGGCCATGTGCCGAAGATGGCCGGATGCCCCGGCGCAATGGCGTTGACATAGACGACGCCCGCCAGGCATTCCGCCACCGCCTGAACGATGGCACCGGCCAGTGTGGGGGGCGCTGTGGCCGTGGCCATGCCCGCAGACAACAGCAAGACAGGCATGCCTGCCGCGATCACCTTCTCCATCACTTGACAGCTTTCCGTGGCGAATTTCATCGGTGGCACGACAAAACAGTTGGTGTTCGACACGAAGGGGCGCGCGCGCCATGCGTCTTCGCCACCCGCGATCATGTGCAAAAGCTCTATCCCGTCTTCTACGAAACCGGGTTCTGAAAACGAGACGCCCACATGTTTTTTCGTCCCCGACGTGCAGGCATAGATCGAGTTCAGATCCATCTCGCGGTTGTCGGGAATATCCCGGCAGACCATGGGGCGTTGCAGGAAATGGATGTTGTCCAGTTGATCGACGATGCGCGCGGCATCATGCAGATCTTGAACGGTGCTTTCACGATATTCCCGGCCATGCGGGTCGACCATGTGAACGGCCGCGCCTGCGGTGCCGTAATGGACACGTTTGCCGCTGAGGGTCAGGTCATGCTTTGGGTCGCGCCCGCACAGGGTGATATTCTTGGCTGCTTTGGCCAGCATGTCTTCGACCAATGCGCGTGGGAACCGAAGGCGTCCATCGTCGCCAAGGATTGCGCCCGCACGTGTCAGGATGTCGACCCCGGAAGGCGGCGCGTCCGCGAGACCGATTTGCTCCAAGGCATCCAGCGCGGCAAGGTGAATGCGATTGATGCCGTCCTGGGTGAGGGGCTTGAATGTGCCGCCTTCCATTCCCGCACGGACGGGGCGGACTTCTTGGGCAAGGGGGGCTGCGCGAAGGGCTGTGCGCGCAGCGCGACCGCCAGAGCGGCGGGATATAGATTTTGTCATAGGATGAACCTGATCTGATTGCAGTGCCGGGGTGTTACAGTGAACCCCTCAGGGCCGCCCGCGCGCCGCCCGCCCGCGCTCGGCCCCGATGGTGCGCACAACAATTGAAATGAGCCAGTCCAACCGATCCATTTCCGTCCTCCTCACCCCAAGCGTAGCGGGTCAGGAAACGACAGGTCTGTTCTGTTCGCGTCATGCAAAGCGACTAATTTCGGCCTTACGCGCCCACCACCATCACAACAGCGGCGTAATGCGCCGCTGCGCCCAGCAGCACGTGGACATGCCAGATGGCGCGGTTGAAGGGCAGATGTTCGCCAAGATGGAAGAATATCCCCAAGGTAAACAACAGCCCGCCACCAACCAGCAGGACCAGCACAACCGGGCTGAACGCGGCGATCAGCGGTCCGATCATCAGAACCGCCATCCATCCTTGCATCAAGGTCAGCATCAGGCCAAACCGTTCGAACCGACCGAAGAAAAACAGCTTCATGGCGACGCCGACGATGGCCAGTGTCCAAGCTGCGGCCACCAAAGCGTATCCGTTGGTGCCGCCAATTCCGATCAAGGCAATTGGCGTATAAGTGCCTGCAATCATGACATAAATCGCTGCATGGTCGAATTTGCGCAGCACTTGGCGCGCAGATCGGTGCAGCGTCATGTTATACGCGGCAGAAAGCGTGAAACTTGCGATCAATCCTGCCCCATAGGCCAACATCGGTGGCAGTCGGCCCAGTGGCGCATCACCCATGGCCCAGTAAATAAGGGCAACCGATCCGATAATTGCAGCGATCACCCCAAGACCATGCACAACGCCATCGGCGACGTACTCGTGGTATGTAAAGTCCTTCCCGAACTCCATTGGATTCCCCTTTCGCCTATCAAATAGATAAGAACCAAAGTGGGTGCCGGCATGCCGTTATGCGGTAAATTTAATGTCCGCCGCATAGGGCACGACCCACATCCAGTTTATACACTGGCGCGGAAATGTAAAGATTTCTTGCTATTACAGGTCTTGTGCAAGTTCCTGCAGCACGTGTGGGATCATCATCACATCTTCGCGGGTCGTGGAATATTGACCAATTGAGACACGGATCACGAACTGCCCGTCGTGGTTGGTCTGGGTCAGATAGATGCGCCCGTCACGGTTCACTCGGTCCAGCAACTCGGCTGTCTTTGTGTCGTCTTGATAGCGGAACGTGAACAGTGACAAGATGGGCTGTGTGGTGATGTCGAAGCCGGGAAGTGTTTCGATCGCCTTCGCCACCTCTGACGTCCAAGCGACATGGTTTCGGATGCGCGCGCGAAGCCCTTCCAGCCCTTCAGAGCGCAGCAGGAACCACAGCTTCAGCGCCCGAAAGCGTCGGCCAAGGGGCAGGGTCCATTCGTTGTAATTGACCACCTCATCCGCACCTTGGGTCTTCAGGTAGTCCGGTCGCAACCCCATCGCACCGATCTGCGGGGCAGGGTCGCGCAGGAATTGCACGGCGCAATCGAACTGTGCCCCCAACCATTTGTGCGGGTTGAAGATAATGCTGTCCGCAGCTTCGATGCCTTCCCAAAGGGCGCGGAATTCCGTGCAAATCATGGCCGAGCCTGCCCAGGCGGCGTCCACATGGGCGGTCAGGCCGTGAGCGTGTGCCACCTTGATGCAGGCGGCGATGTCGTCACAGGCCCCGATCGAGGTGCCCCCGACACATAACACAACGCCCGCTGGTTTGTGGCCGTTCGCAAGGTCATCACGGATCAGTTGATCCAATGCCGCCGGGTCCATCGACCATGTGGGATGTCCGGGGATGGTTGGAACCTTGACCAGATTGTCCTGCCCAATGCCAGACAAGCGCACCGCTTTATCGACACTGGAATGGGTCTGGGCGCTGGCATAAATGCGCAGCACAGGTGCGCCGGACAACCCCTTGGTGATGCCTTCGTGCCCCAAGGCCAACTCGCGCATCGTGGTAACGGCTGCGAAGGTCGCGGTTGTCGCGCTGTCGTGGATTGTGCCGGTGAAGTCGCCCGGCAGGCCCATAGCATCCCGCAGCCAGCGAATGACCAGCTCCTCCATCTCGTTCGCTGCCGGGGCGGTCTGCCACAACATTGCCTGCGCGGACATAGCGTTGGCTAACTGTTCGGCCAACATCGAGGCAGGGGCGGCGTTGGCTGGAAAATAGGCAAAGAAACGCGGGTGCTGCCAATGGGTCATCGCATCAGGTACAAGCCGCGTGAAGTCATCGAAGATCGCCTCGACCGGGTCGGGCTGTTCTGGAACAGGGGTGTCAATCTTTGCCAGAAAGGCCCCCGGTGCGATGTTGGGGCGCACGGGGCGGTCGCGCAATCCAGCGTGATAGTCGCGTGCCCAGTCTGCCGCCCGTTTCTGCCAATCGGCAAGGTCAGAATAATCCATCATCTGCTCCGCATAATTTCGTTAACATGTTAATAAATTGTGGAGCGCCGTCAAGCCAAGGGCCGTTGATGTGCGATCAGGCGTTTTCTAACGCCGTGATGATGGGTGAGAAATCCCTCGCCGACAGGCTGGCCCCGCCCACCAATGCGCCATCCACATTCGAAACCGCAAAGATGTCGGCTGCGTTTGATGGTTTTACCGAGCCGCCATAAAGGATGCGCGTCGACCGCCCGACGCCCGCCCCAAACCGGCGCTCCAGTCGTGCCCGGATGAAGTCGTGCACCTCGCCGATCTGATCAAGTGTCGGCACTTTGCCTGTGCCGATGGCCCAGATCGGTTCATACGCAACCACAAGGCTGTCGCCGGTCACCACGTCCGGTATCGACCCGGCCATTTGCCCGCCAATAATGTCCAGCGTGTTGTTGGCCTCGCGCTCGGACAGGCTTTCGCCAACACAAACAACGACCTTCAACCCTGCGGAAAGGGCGGCCACGACCTTGTCGCGGACATTCGCGTCGCTTTCTTCATGGTCTTCGCGCCGCTCGGAATGGCCCAGAATAACATGGCTGGCACCCGCATCGACCAGCATTTGCGCCGAGATGTCGCCCGTATGGGCACCGGTTTCGTTTTGGTGACAGTCCTGTCCACCGATGGCGATTTGGTCCGGTGTCACGTCAGCGGCGCGTGAAATCAGCGTTGCCGGCGGGCAGATCAGGATGTCACAGCCCGGTGTTGGATGCGCCTTGGCCAAAGCATCAAGTTCGGCCAGATTCGCACCGGTCCCGTTCATCTTCCAATTGCCTGCTGCCAGTTTGCGCCGGGTCATCACATGTCTCCTCGTTGGTTGACGTGTTGTCCGACGCAATGCCCAAGCCGTCAAGCCCCGCGAAAGACTTGCACCGAAAACATGGCTTGCTACAAGGTTTTGTAAGCGACTGTTGTGGAGGGACTGGCACGATGATCCCAAGGCTGGACGCCGCCCTGATTGCGGCCCGTGACCCCGAGACGATGGCGGCACTAAAGCATGGTGTCGAGGATGTCGGTTTTCTGACCATCTTCAACACGCCGATCCCACGCGCAAAGATGAAACGGGTGCTGGACAGCTACCGGACGTTCTTTCGGCTGCCGGATGCCGAGAAACAAGCAATAAACATGGCGCGGACCGGCTCGAACCGGGGGTGGGGGGCGGCAGGGTCTGAACAGGTCGACCCGACGGCCAACCCCGATTTCAAACAGGTCTTTGATTGCGGGTTTGAGCTGGACAAGGACGATCCACTGCGGGCGCAGGGTCTGATGGTTTACGGAGACAATCAATGGCCCGACTTGCCGGGGTTTCGAGAAACGATCCAAGGCTATTACGCGCAGGCGCTGGCGCTATCTTTGGATCTGTTGCGGGCCATATCCGTTGCGATCGGCGAGGATGCGGGCTTTTTCGACGGTGCCTTTTCCCATCCTATGGCCTTGCTTCGCGGCAACTATTATCCACCGCGCCCCGAATGGGCGGGGGCCAAGGATTTCGGTATCGCTCCGCACACCGATTACGGCTGCCTCACGCTGCTTGCCTCGGACGGTGTGGCAGGGCTTGAGGTTCTGGGGGGCGACGGGCAGTGGGTGTCTGTTGATGCACCGGTTGGCGAGTTCGTGATCAATTTCGGTGAGATGCTGGAAATGTGGACCGGGGGATGGGTCAAGGCCACAATGCACCGGGTGATCGGATCGGGGGCTGAACGCATCTCGGTTCCGTTGTTCGTCAACCCCAATCATGACACCAATGTCGCGCCGGTCGGGGCGGATCAGGTGATCGTGGCCGGTGATCACATGAAGAAGCGTTTTGATGAAACCTATCTGCACCTGAAAGACGCAGAGCAGGGTTAAGACAAGGCAGCGAGCGCCCGTCGCGCCCAGTCGCAGGCAAGCTCCGGGTCGTCAAGGGCGGCGTCGGGCAGGGTCCAATATCCCATGGTTTTGCCGTCCATACCAAAAATACGGCTGCCTTCAGCCTCCATTGCCTCGGCAAACGGGCCATTGGCTTTCAGGTAAACCTCGCCACCACTCGACAGGATCGCAAAGACCTGCCCGTCGCAATAAAAGGTCGCGCCACCCATCATCTTGCGGTGGGTCAGCGGGCCAAGCCCATCAAACAGCTCTTTGACAAAAGCGATATCGGCGTCAGAGACGGCCATCAGCCTTGCGACGAGCCTTTGGTCAGCGCATCGTCGAATTTGATCGATTCACCGCATCCACAAGCCTCGCTGACATTAGGATTGCGGAATTTGAAGCCAGCTTCCAGCAGCGAGATTTCATAGTCGATCTCGGTTCCGAACAGGAACATCTGAGCCATGGGGGCAATGATCACACGGGCGTCGCCTTGTTCGACCACTTCTTCATGCGGGTCAACGTCATCGACGTAATCCATGGTATATTCCATGCCCGCACAGCCGCCTTTCTTGACCCCAATGCGCAAACCCTTATGCCCGCCAGACGCCATCAGCTTGGCGATCTGGTCTTCGGCGGCCTGCGTCATGGTGATCGGCGATTTGCCGGGAATACCAAACATCTGCTTCTCCTTCCTTCTCAAGCTAGGCGCTCACAAAGCGTCGCTCAAGAGCAGGGTGCATCTGGGGTTACATGAACCCCAGTTCAAGGCGGGCTTCATCCGACATCATTTCCATGCCCCAGGGCGGATCCCAGGTCATGTCGACGTTCACCTGTTTGACACCGGCAACAGGTTCGATCGCTTCGATCAACCAGCCGGGCATTTCGCCCGCGACGGGGCAGCCCGGCGCTGTCAGGGTCATGATCAGGTCAACCTCGTTCTGGTCGTTGATCTCGATCGTGTAAACCAGACCAAGATCAAAAATATTGACCGGAATCTCAGGGTCATAGACCGTCCGGCAGGCTTCGACCACACTGTCATACAGCGGATGATCGACCGTCGACGGCTTGATCAGCGGTTCACCTTCTATCTTATCGGGTGTGTTCATAGTCATTACGCCAGCATTGTAATCCTGACCGATCATATAAGGATTGATGCGGGTAACGTCCAGAGCTTGCCCGAAACAAGGTCGCCGCTGTGGCATAGTATAAGAAGTATCGGCAGAACCGTGGAAGGCCGGTACGGGGGTAGATACCTTAAAATACTGATTATGTTGCATGTTTCGAATATTGGCCCAAATCTGGAAAATTATTGGGAATTGTGTCGGAAATCACAACCGTATGATGCGCAAAGGTCTATAATTCGCCATAAAATGGACGTGTTCGACTTGAATTTATGACGGAAAGCGCGCTTTTGCGTGAGCAGGTACGACACGAGGAGCCCAGGCGGTGATATCGACGAAGAATGGTGAGACAAAATCGGTGACATGTTCTGAGCAGCTGGATCAAGCGGCCCGGATGGTGCAGGATGTCGCCTATGCTCTGGCCAATCGGGTGGATAACACGACGCTGACGGAATTGATGCTGACCAGCCGCAAGCTGGAGCGACTTTCGGAACGCGTGAATGCTGCCAATCTGGGGACTGTGAAGATCAGCCATGATGACAATGGCTAGGCGGCACATGCGCTGAAACCGGGCGTTTTGACAGAAAACCCTTGGCATTCAGGGCGTCTTGCGCCACATGGGCCGTATGCAAGATCAGACCCCAAACCGCATTACCTTTTCCCTTGACGCCACGGACGGCAAGGCCCGCACCGGCGTGATTTCTACTCCGCGCGGCGATATCCGGACGCCCGCTTTCATGCCTGTCGGCACGGCAGCCACCGTCAAGGCGATGATGCCCGAAAGCGTCGCGGCGACTGGCGCGGATATTTTGTTGGGCAACACCTATCATCTGATGCTGCGCCCCACGGCCGAGCGGATCGACCGACTGGGTGGGCTGCATAAGTTCATGAACTGGGACAAGCCGATTCTGACGGACAGCGGCGGGTTTCAGGTGATGAGCCTTGCTGGCCTGCGCAAGCTGACCGAGAAGGGCGTGACCTTCAAATCGCACATCGACGGATCCAAGCACGAATTGACGCCGGAACGGTCGATGGAAATTCAACGGCTTTTAGGGTCGGACATCGTGATGTGTTTCGACGAATGCCCGGCACTTCCCGCTGATCGTGATCGGATCGCGGACAGCATGCGTCTGTCGATGCGCTGGGCGGCACGATCGAAAGAGGCGTTTGGCGATCGTCCCGATCATGCCTTGTTCGGGATCATGCAGGGCGGGCTGGAGCGTGACTTCCGCGAGGAAAGCGCCGAGGCGTTGAAAGAGATCGGCTTTGATGGATATGCCGTCGGCGGTCTGGCGGTCGGCGAGGGGCAGGCGGCCATGTTCGACTGTCTTGATTTCGCGCCCGGTTTCCTGCCCAAGGACAAGCCGCGTTACCTGATGGGCGTGGGCAAGCCCGATGACATCGTGGGGGCCGTCAAACGTGGCATCGACATGATGGATTGCGTACTGCCCTCGCGTTCAGGCCGGACCGGGCAGGTGTTCACCCGTCACGGAGTTTTGAACATCAAGAACGCCCGCCATCAGGATGATCCCCGTCCGCTTGATGAAAACTGCACATGTCCCGCGTGCCGCAACTACTCGCGCGCCTATCTGCACCATGTATTCCGCGCGCAAGAGATGATTTCGGGGATGCTTCTGACGTGGCACAACCTGCACTATTTCCAGGAAATCATGCAGGGAATGCGTGATGCGATTGCGACGCAATCCTTCGCTGAATGGGAAGCAGCGTTCCATGCAGGTCGCGCCCGGGGCGATATCGACCCGCTTTAAAGGATCGGAAACCTGATCGTGCAAAATATGCCCCGGTTTGCCCTTGTTGTCCGCGCGTAGCAGGGGCAGAGTGTAACGGCAAAGCGGGTTGACGTTGGGCGGAACGACCCCCATCTGAATATCCGAACAGGAGGCGCCCCAGCTGCCGATATACAGGGGCAGGGCGCTTTGCCAAGAACAAGGAAATCTTATGAGTGAGCTACTGAGCCAATCCTTCCCGGTCCTGCCGCTGCGCGACATCGTGGTTTTCCCCCACATGATCGTGCCGCTGTTTGTCGGGCGCGAGAAATCCGTGCGGGCGCTGGAAGAGGTGATGGCAGATGACAAGCAGATCCTTCTGTCCAGCCAGATCGACCCCTCGGTCGACGAACCGGATATCGAAGGGATTTATTCCGTCGGCGTGCTGGCCAATGTGCTGCAACTGCTGAAACTGCCGGACGGCACCGTGAAAGTGCTGGTCGAAGGGCAATCGCGCGTGCGCATCACCGACTATGTCGACAACGAGGACTATTTTGAAGCCTTTGCCGAAGTGATCGAAGAACGCCCCGGCGACCCGAGCGAGATCGAGGCGCTGCTGCGCTCGGTTGGCGAGGAATTCGAACGCTACGCCAAGATCAAGAAAAACATCCCCGAAGAAGCCTTGGCCGCCGTGTCGGAAACCCGCGCGCCGGACAAGCTGGCCGATCTTGTGGCCGGTCATCTGGGCGTCGAAGTCGACCAGAAACAAGAGCTTCTGGAAACCTTCACCGTGTCTGAACGGCTTGAGAAGGTGTTCGGCCTGATGCAGGGCGAAATGTCCGTGCTGCGGGTCGAGAAAAAGATCAAGACACGCGTTAAAAGCCAGATGGAGCGCACCCAGCGCGAGTACTATTTGAATGAGCAAATGAAGGCCATTCAGAAAGAGCTGGGCGACGGCGAGGAAGGCCAGAACGAACTGACCGAGCTGGAAGAGAAGATCGAAGCGACCAAGCTGTCGAAGGAAGCGCGCGAAAAGGCCGATGCCGAGCTGAAGAAGCTCAAGAACATGTCGCCCATGTCGGCGGAAGCCACTGTTGTGCGCAACTATCTGGACTGGATGCTGGGCCTGCCTTGGGGCACCAAGAGCCGCGTGAAGAAAGACCTGAACAACGCCCAGAAAGTGCTCGACGCCGATCACTATGGGCTTGAGAAGGTAAAGGAACGAATCGTCGAATATCTGGCGGTTCAACAACGCTCGAAGAAGCTGAAAGGCCCGATCATGTGCCTTGTTGGCCCTCCGGGCGTGGGTAAAACCAGCTTGGGTAAATCGGTGGCGAAGGCCACGGGGCGCGAGTTCATTCGCATCTCGCTGGGTGGCGTGCGCGACGAAAGCGAGATTCGCGGTCACCGCCGGACCTATATCGGCTCGATGCCCGGTAAGATCATCCAGGCGCTGAAAAAGGCGAAAACCACGAACCCGCTGATCTTGCTCGATGAAATTGACAAGATGGGGCAGGATTTCCGCGGTGATCCCGCATCGGCTATGCTTGAGGTGTTGGACCCGGAACAGAACTCGACCTTCGTGGACCACTATCTTGAGGTCGAATACGACCTGTCGAACGTGATGTTTTTGACCACGGCGAACTCCTATAACATGCCCGGCCCCCTTCTGGACCGGATGGAGATCATTCCGCTGGCGGGTTACACCGAGGACGAAAAGCGCGAGATCGCGACGCGTCACCTTCTGCCGGAAGTGATCAAGGATCATGGCCTGAAAAAGGACGAATTCTCGGTCACCGAAAGCGCCTTGACCGATATGATCCGCTATTACACCCGCGAAGCTGGTGTGCGGAACCTGAAACGCGAGCTGTCAAAGCTTGCCCGCAAGGCTGTGACCAAGCTGGTGAAGAAGGAAGTCGACAAGATCGACGTGACTCCAGACGCATTGGATGACTATCTGGGCGTGCGCAAGCACCGCTATGGGTTGGCCGAACAGGAAGATCAGATCGGCGTTGTGACCGGTCTGGCCTGGACCAGCGTGGGTGGCGATCTTCTGTCGATTGAAGCGCTGCGCCTGCCGGGCAAAGGCCGGATGAAAACCACCGGCAAGCTGGGCGATGTGATGAAAGAGTCGATTGACGCGGCGAATTCATATGTCCGTTCGATTGCGCCCGACATCGGCGTGAAGCCGCCTCAGTTCGAAAAATGGGATATCCACGTGCACGTGCCGGAAGGTGCGACGCCGAAGGATGGCCCCTCGGCAGGGCTGGCGATGGTGACGTCCATCGTATCGGTGCTGACAGGTATTCCGGTGAAGAAGGACATCGCCATGACGGGCGAGGTCACGCTGCGCGGCAACGCGCTGGCAATCGGCGGTTTGAAAGAGAAACTGCTGGCGGCTTTGCGTGGCGGCATCAAGACGGTGTTGATCCCGCAGGAAAACGAAAAAGACCTGCGCGAAATCCCGGACAACGTGAAGGAAGGGTTGAAAATCATCCCTGTCAGCCATGTGTCCGAGGTTTTGGAGCACGCTTTGGTGCGCAAGCCGGTCGCGGTTGAATGGGATGAAGCGGCAGAAGAAGCGGCAGCCGCCGCGCTGGCGAAGAAAGCCGCAAGTGCGCCTCCAATCGCGCACTGATTGGCAGAAAACAAAGAACGTGCGGGTCAAGGGCCCGCACGTTTTACATTGAGGCAGTGTCCAACGCGCCATCGTCCGTGGCGAAAAGAAATATGCGTTGCCATTCAACACAAGGGGCTTTTCATGGCCGTAGGTTCGAAACCAAAACCAAAGACAAAGCGCGGCCCGACTGCGGAAACCAAACCTAAGGATGCACCCGCCGCATCGCCAGCCAAAGTCACCAAACCGGCCGAGGTCACACCCGCCACGTCGCCAGAACCTGTGGTGAAAACCAAAGAGATGTTGGCGCGCGTTGCCACGCGGACCGAGCTTCGCCCCAACCAAGTGCGTGATGTGTACGATGCCGTATTGGAAGAGCTGGGCGCTGCTTTGGTGCGTGGTGAGAAGCTGCGCCTTCCACCGCTTGGCACGGTGAAGGTGAACCGTCAGAAAACCATGCCCGATGCGGATGTCGTGATCTGCAAGATCCGACGCAACAAGGTGTCTGCCAAGGCCAATGACCCTCTTGCACCGGCTGATGACTGACGCTAAAAGCTGCCCCGTTGGGTGATTAGCTCAGTGGTAGAGCGCTTCGTTCACATCGAAGATGTCAGGAGTTCAAATCTCTTATCACCCACCATTCCTTTTTTGGTCTGGAAGTAACACAACCTGTGCGCATCTCAGTTGTGTAAAGCCGTCAGACGTGGCCGGTTGAAAACTTGTGTGGCGACATGCCGAACGCCTCGCGGAAGCGTTTCGAGAAATAAGCTGCCGATTCAAATCCGCACGCCACTGCCACATCGACCACGGCCAAATTGGTTTCTGCCAGCAATATCCGCGCGCGTTGCAAGCGCAGGTTTTGCAGGTATTTCTTGGGTGTGGTGTCCAGATAATGGCGGAACAGACGCTCCATCTGGCGACGTGATATGCCCAGTTCCTCGGTGACGATATCCAGATTGATGTGGTCGTCCAGATGCGCTTCGAAATGGTTGATGATGCGCACCAGCTTGTCGTTGCGCACCCCGATCGACGCCGAGGTAGAGCTTTGCTGGCGGTCGGTCTCGGACCGCTGCACCGTGTGCAGGCACATGTTCAGGACCGCTTGTGCCAGAACCGGCCCGTGCGTGTCATAAATCAGTTTGAAAAACAGGTCCGTGGCCGCCGACCCGCCGCCGCATGTCAGAACGCGATTGTCCATCGTGTAAAGCTGCTCGATGGGGTTCAGATCGGGGAAATGTTCGCGGAAGGGTGCGATGTTTTCCCAGTGCAGCGTGAATTTGTGCCCGGCCAGAATGCCCGCCTTGGCCAGTGTGTATGTGCCGGTACACAACGCCCCAACTGTGCGCCCCATGCGCCATTGCTTGCGGGTCCAATCCGCGACTTTGCCACTGGTGGAAAGCTCGGGTTGCACGCCTGAACAAATGAATATTCGGCTGTCACTTGGTGTGTCGCCCAAGGCGCGGTCGATGCCGATCTCGATCCCGTTGGAGCAGCGCACATTCTGTCCGTCTTCGGACATGGTGGTCCAGGTATAAAGGTTCTGACCGGTCAGCTGGTTTGCAATGCGCAACGGTTCGATGGCGGATGTAAAGGCCAGCATCGACAGGTTGGGCAGCAAAACAAAAACGATCGGCTCGGGACTGTCGGGTGCGTCAATGGCGACATGGGCAACGCCTTTGGGAACGACAGGGGCCGACATGTTCATGGTCCTCGCTGGTGGAATGCAGGCACCATACGTGACGTAAGGCAAAGTGCAACCATTTGCAGACGGTCAACCGGCGCGCATTTCGTACATTATCGGCCTGTGATCGGGGCGGGATCAAAGATTTTTTGACCCATTGTGAAAACCACACTTGCAATCCCCGGTTTGCCAAGGCTATTAGCAGCCCATCGGGTCGTTAGCTCAGTTGGTAGAGCGCTTCGTTTACACCGAAGATGTCGGGAGTTCGAGCCTCTCACGACCCACCATTTCCCCTCTGATCGCTTTCTGGACCTTGCCAGATCACGTTGGCCCGATAGGTTGAGTATACTGAAGGGAAACAGGCGCGTTATGCATAGTCGACACCCCGAACTGTTTGTCATCCGCCACGGTCAGACGGAATGGAATCTGGCACGGCGCCATCAGGGGCGACTGGATTCGCCGCTGACCGAACTGGGATGTCAGCAAGCCCGTGAAATGGGTGTGATCCTGCGGCGGATCGTGGGCGAGCGTCAGGACGTACAGGCCTTTAGTTCACCGCAGGGACGGGCGCTTCAAACCGCAGAATTGTCGTTGAAGCCATTAGGCTGGCCCCTCACTCAGGATGCGCGCTTGTGCGAGGTGGCGTTTGGCGCCTGGGAAGGGCTGACGCAGACCGAGATCAACGCCGCTTGGCCCGCGCTTTCGGCGATGGCCGAGGACGATCCGATCAATTGGCATTTCATGTCGCCGGGTGGCGAAACCTATCTGGATCTTGAACGCCGTGCCGATGCGTTTCTGGCTGACTTGTCCGGACCGGCGGTCATATTCACTCACGGCATCTTGTCACGCGTGCTTCGCGCACGTTGGTTGGGGCTGAACGAGCACGAGATGCTGGACCTGCCGGGCGGTCAGGGCATCATATTTCATCTGTCCGATCAACATGGACACCGGACCATCGAAAAATAATCCGGAAAAAACTGCATTGGCCGCTTGACGCCCTTGGGCCTGCAGCCTAGAACGCCCGAACAAGCCGCAAGGCTTGGCAGTGAGCGGTTGTAGCTCAGTTGGTTAGAGTACCGGCCTGTCACGCCGGGGGTCGCGGGTTCGAGCCCCGTCAACCGCGCCACCACTGCCCGAAAGATGCCCCGCCATTGGCGGGGTTTCTTCTTTTTCGGCCTGTCGCGCACGCCCATTGTCTTACTCACAAACCGCCTGTCGTAGGGTGCGATTTGCCCATTGACGGTCCCTCGCGCCCGCTGTATTCACGCCGCCACGCGCGGTTGTAGCTCAGTTGGTTAGAGTACCGGCCTGTCACGCCGGGGGTCGCGGGTTCGAGCCCCGTCAACCGCGCCACTTCACCACATATTCTGCCCAGGGTTATAACAGTAGCCTGACTGTGTTCGTCGCTTGAAAACAGGATAGCGGCCGGTTTGGCAAAGGGGCTGTGGGATGTCGATCTTTGACAACATTCCGTTTTCGATTGTCGTGTTTTTCTGCCTGACCATCGGCCTTGCCCCGTTCACACCACCACATATCTGGGAGAAGCTGGTGATGCTGTTTTCCGGGACGTTGGTGAGGCCGCTCGACATGTTGGACCTTGTGATGCATGCCGGGCCGTGGGTGATCTTGTTGATCAAGATCGTGCGGTACTATCGGTCCGGTCCGACCTCCCGCGAAGGATAAGGAATGGCCCGGCACGCGGGGTGCCGGGCCAATTCATTCAGGACAGTTTTGCCAGAATACGTGCCCAGCTTCGAATGCCCTTGTGAAAGCTCTCAAGGTCGTATTTCTCGTTCGGGCTGTGGATGTTGTCGTCATCTTTGCCAAATCCGATCAGCATCGCATCAACACCCAGAATGTCTTTGAAATAGCCGGCAATCGGGATCGACCCGCCGCACCCTGCAAAGGCGGCTGGAATGCCCCATTCATCGCTTAATGCTTCGCGGGCTTGTTCAAACATCGGATTGTCGGTCGACACCTGCGCGGCGGGCGAGCCTTTTTCTGTGCGGTATTCGATTGTGAACCCGTCAGGAAGGCGGTCTTCCAGATAGGCGCGGAAGGTTTTGCGGATAGCTTCGGGGTCTTGCTTGCCCACCAGCCGGAAGCTGACCTTGGCCGAGGCCTTGCTGGGCAGAACCGTTTTGAACCCGTCGCCGGTATAGCCGCCCCAGATACCATTTACATCGCAGGTGGGCCGCGACCACAGCATCTCGATCGGCATGCGGTCCTGTTCGCCTGCCGGGTGTTTCAGGCCGACATCGCCCAGAAAGGTCGCGTGATCAAAACCCAAACCCTGCCATTGGGCGCGCATCTCGTCCGACAGTTCCTCGACCCCGTCATAGAAGCCGGGCAGGGTGATACGACCCGTGTCGTCATGGAGGTCGGCCAAAGCACGGGTCAGGATGCGGATCGGGTTCATCGCCACGCCGCCATACATGCCCGAATGCAGGTCGCGGTCAGGGCCGGTGATGGTGAAATCCTCGCAGGTCATGCCGCGCAACTGCGTGATGATCGCGGGGGTCTTTGATTCGAATAGCCCCGTGTCGCAGATCAGCGCAATATCGGTGGTCAGCTCTGCTTTGTTTTCTTCCATGAACGGGATCAGTGAGGGCGACCCCGATTCCTCTTCACCTTCGAAAAACAGCGAAATGCGGGCTGGCAAACTGCCGTGGACCGCAATCCATGCCCGGCAGGCTTCGACAAAGGTCATCAACTGACCCTTATCATCAGACGATCCACGTCCGCGGATCACCTTGCCGGTAGGGGTGTTTTCCAGCGCGGGTTCAAAGGGCGGGCTGTCCCACAGGTCCAGCGGGTCCACGGGTTGCACGTCATAATGGCCATAGAACATCAGATGCGGTGCATCCGCCGGTCCGTCCGCATGGGCCACCACCATCGGATGTCCGGGTGTCTGTCGCTTAGACGCCTGAAAACCAATGGATTTCAAGTCATCGACCAACCAGTCTGCGGCCTTCTGGCATTCGACGGCATAGGCCGGATCGGTCGAAATGGACGGGATGCGCAACAGGTCCAGCAGGCGGTCAGTGGCATCGGGAAGGTCCGCATCAATACGGTCCAGAACAGAGTCGAGCGTCATTAAAAGCTCCAAGTTTGAGTGTTTTCGGCGCTGACCCTACCAGCCCGGCGGGCACTGTCCACCCCGCCTGAAAAGGGGCGTAGTGTCGCGGATATCCTAAAAAGGGTTCCGTTTGAGATGGATCAATGTAAAACCCAACGTCAAACCGTTAACACGGCAAGAAGCGACGTTCAGGGAAAAACATATCCAATTTTTGAATATGTTTGTGAGGTGATACCCTGTATGTTGAGCGAACGAACGGGATCAGACCGGCCAGGAGGGAACCTTGGACTATAATCACGAGCTTGATGTGGCGCTGCAACGCCTGCATGACGAAGGCCGCTATCGCACGTTCATCGAAATTGAACGTCACCAAGGCCAGTTCCCTCACGCCACATGGAAGAAACCGGATGGGACCGAAGCACCCGTTACCGTCTGGTGCGGCAACGACTATCTGGGCATGGGACAGCACCCCGTGGTGCGTGACGCCATGCACGAAGCCATCGACGCCACCGGGGCCGGATCCGGCGGAACCCGCAACATTTCGGGGACCACGGTCTATCACAAACGCCTTGAGGCCGAGATCGCCGATCTTCACCAGAAAGAAGACGCGCTGATCTTTACCTCGGCTTACATCGCCAATGACGCGACATTGTCGACATTGCCCAAACTGTTTCCGGGTTTGATCATTTATTCGGACGAGTTGAATCATGCCTCGATGATCGAAGGGGTGCGCCGTAATGGGGGTGCGAAACGCATCTTCCGTCATAATGATGTCGCCCACCTGCGCGAGCTTCTTGAGGCTGACGACCCTGCCGCCCCGAAGCTGATCGCGTTTGAAAGCGTTTATTCCATGGACGGTGATTTCGGACCGATTGAGGCGCTGTGCGATCTGGCCGATGAATTTGGCGCGCTGACCTATATCGACGAAGTGCATGCGGTCGGCATGTATGGCCCGCGCGGGGCAGGGGTGTCAGAGCGTGACAACCTTGCGCACCGGATCGACATCATCAACGGCACACTGGCAAAGGCCTATGGTGTGATGGGTGGCTATATCGCGGCCTCTGCGAAAATGTGTGATGCCGTGCGCTCTTATGCACCGGGCTTCATTTTCACAACATCGCTTCCTCCCGCCGTGGCCGCAGGGGCGGCTGCGTCTGTCAAGCATCTGAAAGACGATCAGGCGTTGCGCGACGCGCACCAGACCCAGGCCAGGATTCTGAAAACCCGCTTGAAGGCCTTGGGCCTTCCGATCATCGACCACGATTCGCATATCGTCCCCCTGATCGTCGGAGACCCGGTGCACACCAAGCGACTGTCCGATATGTTGTTGGAAAACTTCGGAATTTACGTGCAGCCAATCAACTTCCCAACGGTCCCACGGGGCACCGAACGGCTACGGTTTACGCCGTCACCGGTTCACGGCCCAAAGGAAATGGATGCCCTGATCAATGCCCTTGATCAGCTCTGGTCTCATTGTGAGCTAAATCGCGCCGAGCTTTCAGCTTAACTCCAATCACACACTGCACATTTTGTGAGAATGTGTTACCTTTCCTTTAGCGAAGGCAGCGATCACGAATCGATGGCTTCATTTGGGACACATGAGGCACGAGGAGCAGCTGGATGATCGGGCGTTGGAACACGTCTCGGGTCGAGGAAGAAGAAAAGCCGACGGGCTTTGATTCCTTTGATCTGCGACTCGGCGATGTCATGCGAGGCGAACGTGCCACGCTTGGTAAATCGCTGTTGGATGTCCAGCGTGAACTCAAGATCAAAGCCACCTATATTGCTGCCATCGAAAACGCCGATGTGTCCGCGTTTGAAACGCAGGGTTTCATCGCAGGATATGTCCGGTCCTATGCCCGGTATCTGGGGATGGACCCGGAATGGGCTTACAAGACTTTCTGCAAGGAAAGCGGTTTCACAACGGCCCATGGGTTGTCTGCAAGTGCATCCAGCCAGTCGGATAAGCCGAAAAAAGTTGCGAAACGGACTGATCACAGTGGCGATCCTCTGGCCAATCCCAATGCCAGTTGGGTGCCCCAGACGGAAAGCATCTTTGCAGGGATCGAACCCGGCGCGGTCGGATCCGTCGCCGTGCTTGCGGCGCTGATCGGATTGCTTGGCTTTGGCGGATGGTCCGTTTTGCAGGAAATCCAGCGCGTCGATTTTGCACCGATTGAACAAACGCCCGGCGTGCTGGCGGAATTACCGGATGTGGGGGATGGCCCCGCAAGCTTCCAAAGTGAAAATGACTCCGAGCTTATGGCTCAGGCGGGGGCAGGTTTGTCCCAACCTCCGTCCGCTGAAGCACTGGATCGACTGTATCGCCCTCAAGCTCTTGAGGTTCCGGTGTTGACCCACCGGGATGCGCCGATCTCGACACTCGACCCGGCCAGCGTCGGCGTATTGGCAGGTGTGACGGCACCTGATCTGGGCTTGGCACCCGCGTCCCTTGGATCGCCCCGAACACAGGATTCGATCGCGTTTCGCGATACTCAGAGGCTCGCTGCGAACGTCATGGTTCCATCTGCGGACAGCGATATCGAAACGACCACCCGCGCCGTGCAGGTGTTGGGTGCAGAAGCAGCCGAAGTCGCCGTATTTGCGGTGCGCCCGTCATGGGTGCGCATTCAATCCGCAGATGGCACGGTCATCTTCGAGAAAATCCTGGATGCGGGCGAGCATTATGTGCTGCCCAAAACCGAACAGGCGCCGGTGATGCGCACGGGCAATGCGGGATCCGTCTATTTCGCGGTGAATGGCACCGCTTATGGCCCATCGGGTGATGGTCCGTCTGTCGTGAAAAACATCGCGTTGTCGCAGGACGCGTTGACCGAGGTGTTCACCCTTGCCGATCTGACAACCGATGCCGATCTGGCCACTTATGTGGCCGAACTGAATCTGTCTCAGTAGCACTCGTTTCCAATTGCCACCGCATATAGGCGTTGCCTGCTTGTCGCCGCGTCGCGCGCACGCTATCCCTAGCCGCAAACCTATCGGCGAAAGAGTGATCCCATGTCTCACAATCCAATCCGTCCGTGGCGTGACATAGAACGTCGTCAGTCGCGACAGGTTATGGTCGGAAACGTGCCGGTGGGCGGCGGGGCACCCATTGCCGTGCAAACCATGACAAACACGGACAGTTCTGACGTGAAGGCGACCCTGGCACAGGTGCTTGCCGCGGCCGAGGCCGGGGCTGACATCGTGCGTATTTCCTGTCCGGATGTGGCATCGACAAGCGCCCTGAAGGAAATCACCGCCGAAAGCCCGGTGCCGATCGTGGCGGACATCCATTTTCATTATAAACGCGCCATCGAAGCGGCTGAAGCGGGTGCGGCCTGCCTGCGGATCAACCCCGGTAATATCGGCGATGAAACCCGTGTGCGCGAGGTGATCCGGGCCGCCAAAGACCACGGATGTTCGATCCGCATCGGGGTGAACGCCGGTTCGCTTGAACGCCACCTGCTCGAAAAATACGGTGAGCCTTGCCCGGAAGCGATGGTGGAAAGCGGCCTGGACCATATTCGCATCCTCGAAGACAATGATTTCCGCGACTACAAGATCAGTGTGAAGGCCTCTGACGTGTTCCTGTCGGCGGCGGCCTATCACGGGATCGCCGACGCGACGGACGCCCCGATCCATCTTGGTATCACCGAAGCCGGCGGCTTTGTTTCCGGCACGATCAAAAGCGCCATCGGATTGGGCAGTCTGCTTTGGGCCGGGATCGGTGACACGATCCGTGTCAGCCTGTCCGCTGACCCGGTCGAGGAGGTCAAGGTAGGGTTTGAGATCCTGAAAAGCCTTGGTCTGCGCCACAGGGGGGTCAACATCATCTCTTGCCCCTCCTGCGCGCGGCAGGGGTTTGATGTCATCCAAACCGTTGCGACACTGGAAGAACGGCTCGCGCATATCCATACGCCGATGAGCCTGTCGATCATCGGGTGCGTTGTGAATGGTCCCGGTGAGGCGCTGATGACCGATGTCGGATTTACGGGCGGTGGTGCTGGGTCTGGCATGGTGTATCTGGCGGGCAAACAGGACCACAAGCTCGACAATGAAAAGATGGTCGACCATATCGTCGAACTGGTTGAGAAACGAGCGGAAGAACTGGAAGCGCAATCCGAGGCTGCGGCGGAGTGAAAAAGGGGGCGTTGCCCCCTCGAGCCTGCGGCTCTCACCCCCAGGATATTTTTAGCCAGAAGAAACACGAAGCTGGCGCGCTACCACGACCGTTGGCCAGAAACGATACGCACCCCACATCTTGGATGCTTTAGCACTCGCGAAGAGTTTCTTGGCCGCCATGCGCTTCTTCTGGCTAAAAATATCCTGGGGTGAGCACCCATGGTGCGAGGGGCAACGCCCCTTCTTCGAAAGCCGATGCTGGTGACGGATGTTAGTGTTGCGTGATCGACTGAACCGGAAAACGCAATCCGTCTTTCGTGATCAGAACAAGCTGGTCGTTGTTGACGATGTACAGGTCGCAGCGTGAGACCCCCGTGACGAACAGGATGCAGGCAGTGCTATCGGTGCCAATCTTGTAGTCGCCCAACCAGGTTCCGCCGCCGCCATAGGTGTATGAATATGTCCCATCCAGATTAAAGACCGATGTCGCACCGTCATAAAAGGTCAGCGTTTGGCCTGACACTGTATTGCTCAGTTCGGTTTGATCCAGCCGGGTATCTCCCGGTCTGGTCTTCCACTCATCTGCGATAGAAGGTGATGCAACAAGCAGTGCGATTATGCCAGCAGCATCGCGGAGAAATCGGTTCATCAGGTGTCCTTTTGCCCTGATCCTATCCGTTGTTTCCATCGCGGCATGTCACGTTGTTGAGAGCGATCTCAGGTTTCCGTGATCCGCGATTTGCGTCCGCCGCGCCGTTTTGTCAGTTGCGTTTTGCGGTTTGGTAGTTCTTTCAGAACAGCGCGACGTGCCTCAGGCGTCAGGCGAGACCAAGCCGTGATCTCGTCGATCGTGCGGTAACACCCGGTGCAGATACGAGCGGTTGGGTGGACGACGCAGATGTTCACACAGGGGCTTTCGACCTCGTCCCGTTTCCAGATGTCGTCGCTCATCCCAAATGCCTCATGCGGTCCAGAACACCTTGAAGGATATATCCGGCGGCCACGTGGTCGATCACCTCGGCGCGACGTTTTCGGGACGTATCCGCCTCAAGCAGCGCGCGTTCGGCGGCAACGGTGGACAGGCGTTCGTCCCAGAATGTGATGGGAACATCGGTTAGTTTTTCAAGATTGCGGGCGAAGGCGCGGGTGGATTGGCAGCGCGGTCCCTCTGAACCGTCCATATTGCGCGGCAAACCCAGCACGATGCCCCCCAGCTGACGGTCAGTGATGATCTCAAGGAGGCGCGCCGCGTCGGCTGAAAACTTCTTGCGCCGGATTGTTTCAAGCGGGGTTGAGACCTGTCGAAAGCTGTCTGAAACCGCCACACCAATGGTCTTGCTGCCAAGATCCAGCCCGCCAAGGGCGGTCATAGGGGACAGGGTGGGGGCGAAATCCTCGATCGTTTCGAAGATCACTGAACCAGCCCCGTTTGGGTCGCGGCGGCTTGTACCGTGGCAAGCGCGTCAGGATGGTCGGCAAAGATTGTCTTTGCTTCGTCCCAGATTGCTGCTGCACGGTCGGTCTCGCCCACAACCCCCAAGACGGTGATCAGGCGCGCCCATTCTTCAGGTGTACCACCTTCGGTTGCCAGCCGGTTGGACAATTGTTCAACCATGCCCTGTATCATCGCGGCGCGGTCTTCTTCCGTCATTTCTTGTGCGGCTTCGATGTCATCCGCGCTGGGACCGGTCAGGCCCGGCATGGCGGGGCGTGTGGGTGCATCTGGCGGGGTGTAATCCACGCCCGCATGGGCGGCGAGGTTCCCAATCTGTGATCGCACCGACGTCCACCATATGGCCGTGGCCGGGCCTTCTTCCAGCAAACCGCGCCACAGGCGGAAGCCCATGTCGGGGCGTCCGTTCTGGGCGAACATCAGCCCGGTGTAGTAGCGTGCCAATTGGTGATCTGGATCACGCGCCAATGCGTTTCTGAGCATTTCTTCCGCCTCGGGCGAGATAAATCCGCCCGCCGCATTGACCAGCAGGTCGGCTTGCCGGACGAAATCATCAGCGGTCGCAGAGGCGCCTTTGACCTTTAGCAGATGCCCCATCGCTTTGTGGGCGGCGACCATATTGCCGATGGCGGCTTCATGCTGGGCAAGAAGGTCCAGACCGCGGGGGTCATCTGGCCGATCCGCCACCGCGTCACGCAGCCCTTGTATCAGTTCAAGATAATCTTCAGGCGCTTCGGCTGGGGGGCCGGGCCATGGCGGCATGTCTGCCTCGACCTCGGCTTGGCTCGGACGGCTTTCCCGCATTTCCTGGCTCATCGCGATCCGTTTTTCACGACCCAGATCCTGGAACCCCGGTGAGCCGAGCGTCCAGTAAAGACCGAATGCGCCGACCGCCAGAAAGATCGCGCACAGGCCAATCACCATCCGGCTGACGGTTTGCGGGGCGTCGGTCGGTTGGGTTTTGGCTTGTGCCGCCTTGTCAGCCTCAAGCAAGCGGCGCGAGATTTCGATACGTGCGCGTTCGGCGTCCTGCGCCGTCACGGTGCCGCGCGCGACGTCGCGATCCAGCTCGTTAAGCTGGTCGCGATAGACCTTCATGTCAGAGCTCATCCGGGTCGTATCGCCTTCAGCCACAGGGGCGGTGTCGCGGGGGCGTAGCATTTGCCGCGCCAGCACCAGAATGGTGGCAAGGGTCAGCGCCCCGATGATCAGCCAGAAAACCATGTTTCCTCCGCGAGCTTTTGTTTCCCCTCATTTAATGTGCAACGGGGGCAGGCAAAACCCTTAATGATCAAGTGCGACAATCACGAGGCCGCGGGATGGCGCAATTTATCACCCATGTCGCCTTTTTCATTTCATATGACGCTGGATTGCCGTTTGGAAATGTCGCTAAGGTCTAGAACCGACATGAACCGTGGACCCAACAGGGGAATCGTATGCGACGTTATTCTGCATTTGCCATCGCGCGAGAGGCCGCGCGCTATCACACCGGGTGGGAGCGGGCTTGGAGATCGCCCAAACCCAAGAAGAAATACGATGTGGTGATCGTAGGGGCCGGGGGGCACGGGCTGGCCACGGCGTTTTACTTGGGCAAGAATTTCGGGATCACCAATGTGGCGATCATCGAAAAAGGCTGGCTGGGCGGCGGCAACACGGGCCGGAACACCACCATCATCCGCTCGAACTATCTTCAGGATCCCTCGGCGGCGATCTATGAGAAAGCACGTTCTCTATACGAGACCATGTCGCAGGATCTGAACTACAACGTCATGTTCTCGCCCCGCGGCGTCATGATGCTGGCCCAGACCGAGCACGAGGTGCGCGGGTACGAGCGCACGGCCCATGCCAACGCCCTGCAAGGTGTGAAGACCGAGTTCATCTCGCCCCAGCGCGTCAAGGAACTGGTGCCGATCATGAACATCAACGGCCCGCGCTATCCCGTTCTGGGGGCGTTGTGGCAGGAACGTGCGGGCACCGCGCGTCACGATGCGGTCGCATGGGGCTATGCCCGTGCGTGTTCCGACATGGGCATGGACATCATCCAGAAATGCGAAGTGACCGGCGTGCGGTCTGAAAACAGCGTTGTCACCGGCGTCGACACCACGCTGGGTCAGATCGACTGCGACAAGCTGGCGATGGTCGTCGCGGGCAACGCGGGCCATCTGGCCGAGATGGCGGGCTTCCGTCTGCCGATGGAAAGCGTCGCGCTGCAAGCGCTGGTGTCCGAGCCGATCAAGCCCTGCATCGACGTGGTCGTCATGGCCAACACCGTGCACGGCTATATGTCTCAGTCCGACAAGGGCGAACTTGTGATTGGCGGCGGCACCGACGGGTTCAACAACTACACCCAGCGCGGATCGTTCCACCACGTGGAAGAGACCGTGCGTGCATTGGTCGAGACCTTCCCGATCATCTCGCGCCTGAAAATGCTGCGCCAGTGGGGCGGCATCGTAGACGTGACTGGCGACCGCTCGCCCATTATCGGCAAAACACCCTTGGGCAACTGCTTCATCAACTGCGGCTGGGGCACCGGCGGCTTCAAATCGATCCCCGGATCGGGCTGGGCCATGGCCGAGACCGTCGCGAAGGGTGAACCTGGCCCACTGGCGGGTGAGTTTGGCCTGAACCGCTTCACCGAGGGACGCTTTATCGATGAGAGCGTGGCTGCCGGGGTGGCGCACTGATGGGCAAGCTGTTCACGCCAATATTGCTGCTACTCGCTGGCTCGCTACTTGCTGCTTGCATGAAGCAACAGCATGATCATTCGCCGTTTCCCGAGTTTCTGATTTGCACCGGCGATCAGGAAGTCGGAGCCTACGATATCCTTAGGGGTTTCTACCTTCGTTTTGATGATCCCGATGTGTTGTACCCAGCTGAGTACGCCCCCATGTCATTCAAACGAGACCTAGGTTGGGGCGTTGATCTTGACCTTTCCAATTCTAAATCTGGTGTCGCGCGTTTCGACATCAAGGTGAATGGGGATAGTGCCTTTGATGGGGAGGAACCTCCATCGCGTCTGACGATAACCCGGCAGAGTGACGGTGCATTCAGTCTGCTTGTAGATTACCCTAGCAACAGTGGTACCGGGCGCGGGTCATCCACTCCAATTCCTTGCAGCACAAAGCCGGAGGCAGCCTATGCTAATCCTTGAATGCCCCTATTGCGGCGTGATGGCCGATGAAACGGACCTGCATGGCGGTGGCGAAGCGCATCTGAAGCGTTTTGGCCCCGGCTCGTCCGATGACGAATTCGAGACCTATCTGTTCCACCGCAAGAACCCGAAAGGTGTTCACTTTGAGCGCTGGCGGCATGTCTCGGGCTGCGGCAAGTGGTTCCACGCTGCGCGCAACACCATGACGCTTGAGGTTTATGGGACTTATCCGGCCCAGACCACCGAGCCGCCGAAAGAGCTGGTCGCCAAGATCAAGAAGAAACATCCTGAGTGGGGGGGCTACGAATGAGCACCCGTCTGGCACAAGGCGGTCGTCTGATCGACCGTTCGAAACCGAAAAACTTCACCTTCAACGGCAAACGCATGAAGGGGTATGAGGGCGATACGCTGGCCGCCGCGCTTCTGGGCGAAGACCAGATGCTGATGGGCCGGTCGTTCAAATACCACCGTCCGCGTGGCGTTGTGGCGTCGGGTGCGGAAGAGCCGAATGCTCTGGTCAATCTGGGGCAGGGCGAGCGCTTTGAACCCAACCAGCGCGTCACCACGACCGAGCTGTTTGACGGATTGACCTGCACCTCGCAGAACCACTGGCCGAGCCTCGAGTTCGACGTGGGCGTGGTCAACAACTACGCCGCGCGCTTTCTGCCGGCGGGGTTCTACTACAAGACCTTCATGGCACCCGCGGCGGCGTGGAAACACCTGTTTGAACCGGTGATCCGTAAATCGGCCGGTCTGGGCCAAGTTCCCACCGAAGCCGATGCGGACCGTTATGAGCATTATTATCACCATACCGATGTCGTGATCATTGGCGGCGGCGTGGCTGGTCTGGCCTCGGCCTTGGCGGCTGGTCGGTCGGGCGCAAAAGTGCTGGTGATGGAGCAGACCCATCACTGGGGTGGCCGAGCTGCTGTCGATGGTGGCGAGATTGACGGTCAGTCGGTCGACGCATGGATCGACGCTACCTTGGCCGAGCTTTCCGCGATGGAGAACGTCACTCTGCGCACCCGGATGATGGGGTCGGGCGTCTATGACCACGGCTATGTTCTGGGCTATGAGCGTGTGGCCGATCACACCCCGGGCGATGGACGTCCGCGCCACCGCCTGTGGCGCATTCGTACCAAGCAGATCGTGACCGCAACCGGCGCGATTGAACGTCCGCTGTCCTTCGCGGGCAACGACATTCCCGGCGTCATGCTGGCCTCGGCCGTGCGCGACTATGTGGTGAACTGGGGTGTGTCGATTGGCGACCGCACCGTGGTTGTGACCAACAACGATGACGGCTATCGCACTGCGCTGGTGCTGAAAGAGGCTGGGCTGGAAGTGCCCGTGGTTCTGGACGCCCGCGCGGAAGCCACTGGCCCGCTGGCCGAAGCGGCCCGTGCGGCTGGCATCCGGGTTGAACCGGGCCGCGCCATCGCGAAAGTGCATGGCGGCAAGCGCGTCACCGGCGTGTCGGTCTGCTTGCAGGCAGGCGAAGGCTCGGCTCTGGAAGAGATCCCCTGCGACGCGGTTGCCATGTCCGGCGGCTGGTCCCCGGTCGTGCACATGTGGTCGCATTGCGGTGGCAAGCTGATCTGGGACGAGGCGCAAGCGCATTTCCGCCCCGATCCCAACCGTGCGCCGACCAGTCATGACGGCGAAGCCTTTGTTGTGACCGCAGGCACGGCCTCGGGCGCGATGTCGCAGGCCGACACGCTGGAAGACGCCTATGCGGCGGGCAAAGCTGCGGCCAAGGCGGCAGGCGGCAAGGCCGTGCGCAAGGCGGGGCCGAAGGCCGAGGCCGAAGAGGCCCAGCCCATGGCCCCGGTCTGGATCATGCCGCAGGGCGCAGGTCCGCAGAAGCGCATGAAGATGTGGCTGGATTATCAGAACGATGTGAAGGTTTCCGACGTTCAGCTGGCCGCACGTGAAGGCTATGAAAGCGTTGAACACACCAAGCGTTACACCACGTTGGGTATGGCGACCGATCAGGGGAAGCTGTCGAATATCAACGGCTTGGCAGTGCTTTCTGATGCGTTGGATCAAGAGATCCCGACCACCGGCACCACCACCTTCCGTCCGCCTTACACGCCGATCAGCTTCGGTGCGATTGCGGGGGAAGCGCGTCACGAAATCTTCCAGCCGATCCGGCGCACACCGATGCACCAGTGGCATGAAGAGGCCGGCGCCTACATGGAGCCGGTCGGCCATTGGCGTCGTCCCTATTGCTATGCCAAGCCGGGCGAGACCAACGAACAGGCGGTGCATCGCGAAGTTCTGAACACGCGCGAACGTCTGGGGCTGCTCGATGCCTCGACTCTGGGCAAGCTGATCGTGAAAGGGCCGGATGCGGGCAAGTTCATGGACATGATGTATACCAACATGATGTCGAACCTTGCTGTCGGAAAATGCCGCTATGGCCTGATGTGCACCGAGAACGGCTTCCTGTCCGACGATGGTGTTGTCGCGCGCATCGACGAAGATACGTGGCTCTGCCACACCACCTCGGGTGGCGCCGACCGCATCCACGCGTGGATGGAGGAATGGCTTCAGACCGAATGGTGGGACTGGAAAGTCTATGTGGCCAACGTGACCGAGCAGCTGGCGCAGGTGGCCGTTGTTGGTCCGAACGCCCGCAAGGTGCTGGAAAAGCTGGGCGGCATGGATGTGTCCAAAGAAACGCTGCCCTTCATGCAGTGGGCCGATGGTAAAATCGGTGACTTTGACGCGCGCGTCTATCGCATCTCGTTCTCGGGCGAGTTGTCCTACGAGATCGCCGTTCCGGCGTCGCAGGGCCGTGCCTTCTGGGACGCTCTTCTGGAAGCGGGTGAAGAGTTCGGCGTGATGCCTTATGGCACCGAGTGTCTGCACATTATGCGCGCCGAGAAGGGCTTCATCATGATCGGGGACGAGACCGACGGCACCGTGATCCCGCAGGATCTGGGGCTGAACTGGGCGATCTCCAAGAAGAAGGAAGACTTCCTTGGTAAACGCGCGCAAGAGCGCTCGCACATGACTGATCCCGAGCGCTGGAAGCTGGTGGGTCTGGAAACGCTGGACGGGTCCGTCCTGCCAGATGGGGCTTACGCGGTGGGCGAGGGCAACAATGTCCACGGCCAGCGCAACATGATCGGGCGCGTGACCTCGACCTATTATTCGCCGACGCTGAAGAAAGGCATCGCGATGGGTCTGATCAAGCACGGCCCGGACCGGATGGGCGAGGTTGTGGACTTCCCCACGGTGGATGGCTCGAACACGGTGATCAAGGCGCGGATTTGTGATCCGGTCTTCTATGATAAGGACGGGGAGAAGCAGAATGTCTAACGCTGTTTCCGCACTTCAAGGCGCGTCGTTTGACGGCTATTGCAAAGTCGAAGAGGCTGGCCTGACCGGCATGATTGCCCTGCGCGGGGATCTGTCATCAGCGGGCGTCGCCAATGCGGTGAAAGCCGTAACCGGCGCTGCCATGCCGGGACAGGGCGAGGTCACGGAAGGCGCGAAAGGCCGCGTTGGCTGGATGTCTCCGGACGAGCTTTTGCTGATTGTCGATCACGCCGAAGCACCGGGCATTGTCGAGGCCGCAACCAAGTCGCTGGGCGACGCGCATTCGCTGGTCGTGAACGTCTCAGACGCGCGCGCTGTGTACCGCGTGAAGGGCGCTGCCTGCCGCGAAGTGATCGCCAAGCTGACGCCTGCCGACACCTCGGTCATGCAACCCGGCATGCTGCGTCGCACCCGCATCGCGCAGATCCCGGCGGCTTTCTATCTGGAGGACGACGAGACCGCGGTTCTGGTGTGCTTCCGGTCTGTGGCTCAGTATGCGTTTGATCTTTTGAAAGACGCAGCCCAGCCGGGTGGAGAAATTTTCAAGTGACGTGAGGGCAGGACGCCCTAATCCGCTTGCACATGTATCCCAATCAGTCCACTACACCGTCAGGTTGATTGGGGTTTGTTTTCTTGCGCTTATTCGCACTTACATTTTGTGTCTCCGCGATGTTCGCCTCGTATTCCGCCGCGGATACTTACTATTGCCATTTCAAGGTCCGGCCAAAGGATCAAAGATGGATACCGGTGTCATTGACGGTCGAAACAGATCTCAAAAAGAATCGAGTTTTGGTCAAGGGTGACGTGGTCCAGACAGTAGATGGATATCCGGTCGCAGGTCACGAAGCACCGGCCACCAAGCGACGCAGAGTTTTTGTTTTTGAGACAGAAAATAAGAGCATTCCCAACTATCCAAAAGTAGGATCGAACATCAATGATTGGAAGGTCCGCTATACCTTGTCCGTATCGACGGAAGGCTCGACGGCACGCCTCACAGCCTTCACCAACAAGTGGTATGTCGATAACACCCGCCGTGTGCGCGGTTCTTGCCGTTTGAAACAAAGCTGATCCATCGAAGGCCTTGCCGATCTCCACAGTATTCACCAACAAAGTAGGAATAAGAACGTGAACCTTAAAACAGCATCTGCGGCGGCACTTTCCGTGTGCACATTAATGTCATTTCCAGTTCAGGCTGAAACCTATGTTTGTGAGCTTCGCAGCAGTGGCGCATCTTCTGCCGATTGGATTCCGCCGAAAGCCGTGGTCAGGCACGATCCTAAGACCTCTGAAGTGACAGTCATCGACGGGTTGATCGACGAGATCTATGGCGGCCCGATCGAGGCAAAAATCGCGGTGAACAACGCAAAACGCATTACCTATTCGTGGAATGTGCGCAATGTCCCCGTAAAAACCACGGATAGCACGTCGACCATCGTCAAGAACATGGTTTACCGCCTGACAATCGTCAAAGCCACGCTTGAAGCGCGCGAGACGATGAAGCCAGTTCGTTTTCAGAACAGCTACCGCGCAAAGGGTAAATGCACTGTGAAATAAACCGTCCGGGGCGGGGCGGATTTCCGCCTTGCCCCTTGACCTTCCCCCGTCCGCTACCCCATCTAGGTTGCAACGGAAACACGCATGAACAGGGGGCTAAACATGGCTTTTGAACTTCCCGATCTTCCTTACGCACACGACGCGCTGGCCGATTTCGGCATGTCGGCTGAAACCATGGAGTTTCATCACGACCTGCACCACAAGGCCTATGTCGACAACGGCAACAAGCTGATCGCTGGCACCGAGTGGGAGGGCAAGACCCTCGAAGAGATCATTGTTGGCACCTATGACGACAAAGCTGTCGCGCAGAACGGTATCTTCAACAACATCTCGCAGCTGTGGAACCACAACCAGTTCTGGGAAATGATGGGCCCGGGCAAGGTTGCGATGCCGGGTGAGCTGGAAAAAGCGATCACCGAAAGCTTCGGTTCGGTTGACGAGTTCAAGTCGCAGTTCGCTGCTGCTGGCGCGGGTCAGTTCGGTTCGGGCTGGGCGTGGCTGGTCAAGAACGCTGACGGTTCGCTGGCTGTGACCAAAACCGAAAACGGCGTGAACCCGCTGTGCTTCGGCCAGACCGCGCTGTTGGGTTGTGACGTGTGGGAGCACTCGTATTATATCGACTTCCGCAACAAGCGTCCTGCCTATCTGGACAACTTCCTGAACAACCTGGTGAACTGGGAAAACGTGGCCTCGCGCCTGTAATCCAACCCTGTTGGCGGCAGCGTTTCTGTTGCCGACGACATCACGAAACATCATGGCGGTCGCCTCTTGGGCGACCGCTTTTTTTATGTCAAGACAGATCGTGACCAAGGGGAAGCACGCGATGAGTGATGGCATAAAAGGGGTCGCGGCGATCATAGCCGCTTGTGTTGTTTGGGGCCTGTCACCGCTGTTCTACAAACTGTTGGAACACGTGCCACCATTGGAGCTTCTGAGCCACCGCACGCTATGGTCACTTGTGATTTTCGGGCTGATCTTGATCGCGCAAGGACGATTGGGGCAGGTGCCCGTTCTGCTTGGTGGACGTTCGGCCTTTCTGGTGGCGCTTGCGGCCCTTGTCATTTCTATCAACTGGGGTGGCTTTATCCTGTCCGTGCAGATCGGCATGGTGGTGGAAAGCAGCCTTGGCTACTTCATCTTTCCACTGGTGATGGTGGTGCTGGGGCGCGTCCTGTTTGGTGAGGTGATCACACGGGGCAAAGCGATGGCTTTGACCCTTGCGACGATAGCGGTTCTGACGTTGACCCTTGGTCTGGGGGTGGCGCCGTGGCTTTCGCTGCTTCTGGGCGGGACATTTGCGATATATGGCGCGATCAAGAAGACGCTTTCCTGTGGTCCGGTAGTGTCCGTGACAGCCGAGGTCTTGCTGCTTGCGCCCCTTGCGATCATATGGCTTCTGGGCGCGCATTTTGCCGGGTGGCAGGGGATCGTGGGACGAACCGGTGGTGTGTTCGGCACACATCTCTGGGACAGCGCGTTGTTGATCGCGTCGGGTCTGATCACGGCGGTGCCGCTCATGCTGTTCAGCTATGCGTCACATCGTTTGGCACTGTCGACCGTCGGGTTGGTGCAATACCTGAACCCGAGCCTTCAGTTCACCTGTGCCGTCGCGGTTTTGGGAGAGACAGTTACCGTTTGGCACATGATCGCGTTCCCATTGATCTGGTTGGCGCTGGCGATCTATTCGGCTGAAGCCTACCGTCAGGACAAGGCAGCGCGCAAGGCTTCAACCGCCTGATCCACGTCATCCACGACGGTGACAAAGTCCTTCAGACTGTCTTCAGCAAAGCCGTTCTCGATCACATGGTCCAGAAGCGTGACCAGCGGATCCCAGAACCCGTTCACGTTCAGAAGCAGGATCGGTTTGGCGTGCAGCCCAAGCTGGCGCCATGTCAGAACCTCGAAGAACTCGTCCAGTGATCCCGCGCCGCCGGGCAGAACCACAACAGCGTCCGAGTTCATGAACATGACCTTTTTGCGTTCATGCATATTCTCGGTCACGATGAAAGTGGTCAGGTCGCGTTTGCCCACCTCCCATTTCATCAGGTGCTCTGGAATGACACCGAAGGTTTGCGCACCGTCAAGCTGGGCCGCGACGGCAACCGTGCCCATCAGCCCGACATCCCCGGCGCCATAGACCAGCCGCCAGCCGTTGCTTGCCAAGGCCGTGCCAAGCGCCGTTGCGACCTCGCGAAATGCGGGGTCGTTGCCAAACCGCGAGCCGCAGTAAACGCAAACCGATGCCGTATGCTGTGTCATGGATGTCTCCAATTCGTTGGTATCTGAATGATCTTTTGACCGGTGTTAGCGGTATTGATACTGTTCAACAAGCAGGCGCGGCTTAAGGGCAGCCGACAGGGGAAATAAATGACGACAGAAACGGGCAACGATGGCAATGCGACCGGGTTAAAAGTGGCGGCAGGGGCCGTTCTTGTGGTTGCGATTGGTGCTGTTTGGTATCTTTGGTCTCAGACCCAGTCGCCCAGCGAGTCCAACGCGTCAAGCACGTCTGAACCCGTGGCGACCATACCTGTGCCACCTGAGGATGCCACTAAGGCGGACGTTCCGCAGGCCGATAGCGCGACCGCGCCGCCCGAGGATGTGGCGGACAGCGCGGCCGATGAACTGCCCCCCTCCGACACATCGCCCGGTTTTGATGTTGTTCGCGTGGACCCGGACGGAAGTGCCGTCGTTGCAGGCCATGCTGAACCCGGAAGCACCATTCAGCTAACCCTTGACGGCGCGCCGCTTGAAGATGTCGAAGTCGGCAGTGATGGCAACTTTGTTGCGCTGCTGGACCTTCCCGTTGAAACCCCCGGCGCACTTGGGTTTTTGGCGCTCGATGATGGTGGAGAAGTCATTGAGAACAGTGAAAGCTCGCAAACGGTTTTGATCGCGCCGACTGTATCTGTCCCGACCACATCTGCCCCGGCATCCGAGCCAGCCGCAGACGCACCGCAAACCGATACGCTTGCCGTGGCAGACACCGACCCCCCGACACCCCCCAGCACGGAAACCTCAGAGACCACGGCCAACGCCCCTCAGATCCTGCTGGCTGATGACGAGGGGATTTCTGTTCTGCAGGATGGCACAGGTCGCCCAGCGGTCGACAACGTCGTCATAGATGCAATCACTTACGACGAAACTGGCGAGGTTGCGTTGTCAGGGCGCGGGCAAGGTGGCGCGAACCTGCGCGTTTATTTGGATAACAAACCAATCGAGATCGGAGAGGTAACCGAAAGCGGTCAATGGCGCGTGCCGCTGCCCGAAGTGGATAGCGGTGTGTATACGCTTAGGGTTGACGAACTTGCCGAAGATGGTTCGGTCACATCGCGCACCGAAACCCCGTTCAAGCGCGAAGAACCCACCCAGTTGGCCGCCGTGGCGAACACAGACACCGCAACCCCGAACGTGCGTGTCGAAGCGGTGACGGTGCAGCCGGGATCAACCCTATGGGCCATTGCGCGTGAACATCTTGGGGAAGGGCCGCTCTATGTCCGCGTTTTTGCAGCCAATCGCGAGCAGATCAGGGATCCCGATTTGATTTATCCGGGTCAGGTTTTTGCAATTCCGGACGCTGAGTAACGTCTAGGGCTGAGAAGCGTGTGCTTGTCTGTCCTGATGCCCCATGTCTACGTCCTGACCGGTGCAGGCGCAGATATCGGGGTCGCGCGCGCAGCAATCGTTCAGCAAATAGGCGATGACCCCGCCAAGCGCCTTGCAGTCAGCCGCATAGATGACATGCCTTGAGGCCTTGCGTGACGTCAGAAGACCCGCTGCTTCCAGTTGCGACAAATGGAATGACAAACCGGATGCCGACACGCCGATCGCTTCGGCGATGGCACCTGCTGCCAGGCCGTCTTTGCCGTGCGGCACCAGAAGGCGCACGATTTCCAACCGGGTGTCATGTGCCATGGCTGACAGGGATTTGAGGACTCGACTCTGCTCCATATTTCAAATATCGGTGAAATATTGAAATGACGCAAGCCCCCGATTGATCCCACCCCCGTGGGGTCTGCGCGGGTCAGCTAAAGCAAGGTTCCGTATGCCTCCCTCTCGTATTACCTCGACCGAAGCGCCAAAAAATGGCTGGCGCACGATCAAACGCGTTGCCCCATACCTGTGGCCCGAGGGTAAGCCCTGGGTGAAGCGGCGCGTGGTGATTGCGCTGCTTATGCTTTTGGCGTCCAAGGTCGTTTCGGTCCTGACACCGTTCCTATACAAAGGTGCGGTTGACGTGCTGAGCGGTGAGGCGACCGGCGAGGCTTGGGCGCTGGCGACAGGCGCGGTCGGGCTGACGCTGGCCTATGGTATGGCGCGGATCATGACCAATGGGTTTCAACAGTTGCGCGATGCTGTCTTTGCCCGCGTCGGCCAGCGCGCCCTGCGTCAATTGGCGCTCGAGACCTTCACACATATTCACCGCTTGTCGATGCGCTATCACATCACGCGAAAAACCGGCGGGCTGTCACGGATCATCGAACGCGGCGTGAAAGGGGTCGAGTTCCTGCTGCGCTTCATGCTGTTTTCCATGGGACCGCTGGTGCTGGAACTCGCGCTGATCTCGGCCATTCTCTTCTTCGTATTTGACGTCTGGTATCTGGCCGTCGTCGTGGGAACGATCGGGGCCTATATCTGGTTCACCTTCAAGGTGACCGAATGGCGCGTGCGTATCCGCAAGGAAATGAACGATCAGGATACGGATGCCAACCAAAAGGCCATCGACAGTCTGCTGAACTTCGAAACCGTCAAATATTTCGGCGCGGAACGGCGCGAGGCGGAACGGTATGACGTGGCCATGGCGGGGTACGAGAAAGCCGCGCTCAAGACCTCGTATTCGCTGGCGTTCCTGAACTTCGGTCAGGCCCTGCTGATCACGTCGGGGCTGGTGGGCGTTATGGTTCTGGCGGCGGTAGGGGTGCAGCGCGGTGATCTGACTGTTGGCGATTTTGTGATGGTCAACGCCTATATGATTCAGATCACCATGCCCCTGAACTTCCTGGGCACGGTCTATCGCGAAATCCGCCAATCCCTTGTTGATATGGGCGAGATGTTTGACCTGCTGGAACAGCCCGCCGAAGTGACGGACAAACCGGGTGCGCCAGATATCAAGGTCAACGGTGGCGCTTTGATCTTTGACGATTTGCGGTTTGGATATGACCCTGCGCGCCCGATCCTGAAAGGCGTGTCGATTGATGTCCCGGCGGGCAAGACGGTTGCCATTGTCGGCCCCTCTGGTTCAGGCAAGTCGACAATTGGGCGCCTGTTGTTCCGGTTTTATGACGTCAGCAGTGGCAGTTTGAAGATCGACGGGCAGGATGTGCGCGACGTGACACAAGACAGTTTGCATGGCGTGATCGGCGTGGTGCCGCAGGACACGGTGCTGTTTAATGACAGTGTGTATTACAACATCGCCTATGGCCGCCCCGAGGCCAGCCGGGAAGAGGTCGAAGGCGCTGCGAAAGCTGCCAAGATACATGATTTCATCATGAGCTTGCCTGACGGTTACGACACACAAGTCGGTGAACGCGGGTTGAAGCTGTCGGGCGGGGAAAAGCAACGGGTGGGAATTGCCCGGACCCTGTTGAAAAACCCTCCGATCTTGCTGCTGGACGAAGCCACCTCGGCGCTGGACACCCAGACCGAGCGTGACATTCAGGAAAGTCTGCGCGAAATGGGCGAGGGGCGCACGGTGATTACCATTGCCCACCGCCTGTCCACCATCGTGGATGCGGACGAGATTATCGTGCTGGAAGCGGGCGAGGTGGTCGAGCGTGGCAGTCACGACGCCTTGCTGGAAAAAGACGGGCGCTATTCGGCGATGTGGGCGCGCCAGGCCAGCGAAGCCGCGCAGGAGGAGATGTCCGATACCGACCAGACGGGCGTCGGCAGTCACCTGAAATTGGCCGAGTGATATCACGCCTATTCGGCAGCATCCTTTCCACCCGACGCGTTGTCGTCGGTAGGGGTCGGCTCTGACGTAGGGGCAGGTTCAGTTGCGACGCCTTCTGGTCTGGCATTCGGCGCAAGCACACGCTTGATATCCTCGACATTGGGCGACATGTCACCGCTGTCCGGCAGATCGCCGTCCTGATCCCCCGCTTGATCCCATAGAAGATCCCGCAGGGTCGTCTTTCGGGCGGCTTTATCAAGGGCCACGTCGCGTGCCGTTTGCCCCGACCGGCGGGCCAGCGCACGCAAGCCGTTCGCAGACCGATACGCGCCCGCTGAAATCCAGATGCGCAGGGCCAGCATCGATGGTGTAAAGACCAGCGTCAGCACGGTCGCGATGCCCAGTCCAAAGACCACCGCTGTGGCCAGTTGCTTCCACCAAAGTGCCGTGGGGGCGTCCAGCGAATACCCACCGTTGAAGAAATCCAGCGACAGGCCCAGCATCATTGGGGCCAGACCGGCCATCGTGGTGATTGTGGTCAGAAGGACGGGTCGGATGCGTGCCTCGGCGGTGCGGGTGATTGCCTCGATCTTCGGCATGTAGCGGGCGTAATCCTGATAAGTGTCGATCAGCACGATGTTGTTGTTCACCACGATGCCCGCCAACGCCACGATCCCCGTGCCCGTCATGATGATCGAGAACGGCTGTTGCATGACCATCATCCCGATCAGGACGCCTGTGGTTGACAGAACCACGGCCAATAGCACCAGCACCGAGTTGTATAGGCTGTTGAACTGCGCCAGCAGGATAATGAACATCAGGCCAAGCGCACCGATGAAGGCCTGTCCAAGAAAGGCCTGGCTTTCGGCCTGATCCTCTTGATCGCCGGTCCATTCGTAACTTACGCCAGCGGGCATGTCGGCCCCATCAATCCATGTGGTCAGCGCCGCAATCCGATCTCCGGGTGTGACCGGGGTGCGGGTCAGATCGGCACCGTCTTCGCTGGACGTAAGCCGGTCAGCTTCCGCAGAGGTTACGAATTGCTCAGCCCCATCGGGATCGGTCAGGCGGACCAGATCGTCCTGCACACCCGCCTTCACGTCATAATACCGGCTTTGATCCACCCGGTCGATCTGGGCAAGGCTGGGCACCGGTTTGCGCGTGACGAAATTCGACATTGGCACCAACCCGGTGGCAGTGCGGATTTTCAACCCGTCCAGCGTGGACAGAACCCGGTCTTTCTGGGGCAGGCGCACGCGGATCTCAATCTCTTCATCCGAGCTGTCGACCCGCATAGTGTCAAGCAGGATGCCGTTCGTGACAAGCTGCACCATGCCGCCCACGGTGGCCACATCCGTGCCGTATCTGCCAGCCTCTTCCACGTCGACTTCGATCTGCCAGTCAATGCCGGGCAGGGGCAGGGTGTCTTCTATGGCGGTCAGTCCGGGGGTGGCATTGAACTGTGCAATCGCCATGGTGGCCGCCCGCTCCAGATCATCCCAATCATCGCCTTTCAGACGCAGATGCACGGGTTTCGCCGAGGCCGGGCCGCGGTTCAGGTTCAGCACTTCGGTGCGAATGCCGGGCAGGGTGGCCAGACGTTCTTCCAACCGTGCCATAACCGCATCGCCATCAAATTCTGGGTCGATCTCGGTCGTGGTGAAGGGGATCAATCCGAAAATCGGCGCATCCTGTTCGATCGACGGGCGATCCGCCCAGGCCACCAATTCGATTTGCAACTGACCGATACTGTCGCGCGGCCCCATGGCGCCACCAGTGTTCTGGTTCAACCCGCCAGAGCCTGCAAAGGCGAAGACGGTTTCGATGCCCTTGGTCGACAAGGCGATCTCTTCCGCCTGCTTCACCATCGCATCCTGTTCCTCAAGGCTCAGGTTGCCACGGGCGCGGACATAGACAATGGCTTGTTCCGGTTCGCTGTCGGCGAAGAATTCGACGCCCAGATTGTTGCGTCCATATAACATGAAGGTCGACACCACGAAACCGATGACCAAAGCGATGGCCACCAGCGGCATAATCGGGTTGCCAGAGATGAAGTGGATCAGATGCCCGAACCACGTGCGACGATAGCCGCCTTGCACGGTCTGCGCCTCGCGATGCCAACTGAGCGAACCCAGGGTGATCGACGTTGCGGTTGCCCCGATAAGGAACATCAACGCACCGGGCAGGATCGCCATGGCACCTTCGAACGGGGGCACGCCGCCGAACAGATAGCCGGGGTTCAAGAGCTGGAACCCGGACAGGAACAGAATGTAGGCCGAAGGCAACACCAGAAGCGCCCGCAACCACACCGGCAGCCCGCGCAGCGCATCGGACAGAAAACCGATGGTTCGGCTGATCCGGCCAGACACACCACCAACCACCGGCAGATATATCAGCGCCACCAGCAGCGAGGCCATCAGGACGAAAATCAGCGTTTTGGGCAACCAGCCCATGAACTCGCCGGGGATGCCGGGCCAGAACAGCATGGGCAGAAAGGCGCAAAGCGTGGTCGCGGTCGAGCTGACAATGGGCCAGAACATCCGTTTCGCCGCCGCCGTATAGGCCGACATCGGTCCCACACCTTCCGAGATTTTCTTGTCGGCATATTCGACAACAACGATGGCCCCATCCACAAGCATCCCCACCGCAAGGATCAGGCCAAACATCACGATGTTCGAGATGGTGACACCGAGGGCGCCAAACAGCGCAAAGGTCAAAAGGAATGAGGTCGGAATGGCAAAGCCCACCAAGAGCGCGGGCCTTATTCCCAGCGCGCCCAGGACGACGATCATCACAAGCGCAATTGCTGTGATGACCGAGCCTTCAAGCTGGCGCACCATACTGTCAACAACATAGCTTTGGTCGTTCGATGTGCCGATCTGAACGGCCTGTTGCAGTTCCTTGGACCAGCCCGCGCGCGTTTCATCCACAAGCGCGCGCACCTCGGCGGCGGTGTCGATCAGGTTGTAACCTTTCCGCTTCACGACTTGCAGAGCCACGGTGGTGTCACCATTGAACCGCGCGGTGCCCTCGCGGTCTTCGAAGGTCAGGCGGATCGTCGCCAGATCACCCAACGTGACCACGCTGTCCTCGTTGACCTTGACCGGCAGGTCATAGACATCCTGCACCTCGTCGAAGGACGAGGGGATCTTGACCGCCGTGGACCCGGTCGGCGTCTTGATATCACCTGCCGCGATCAACTGGTTGTTGTTCTGCACGACCTGGATCAACTCGCCCGCCGTGACGTTATAGGCTTCCAGCTTCAGCGGGTCGATTTCGACCTCAAGCATCTCGTCGCGATAACCCGTCAACGAGGCTTCCAGAACCGCATCCAGCCCTTCCAGTTCATCCTGCAGGTCACGTGCCAGCCGCACCAGCGTGCGTTCTGGAACATTGCCGGTCAGGTTCACGATGATAATCGGAAACTCTGAAAAGTTGATTTCAGTGACCGAATAACTGTCAAACCCCTGTGGAAACTTGCCTTCGGCCGAGTTCATCGCGTCGCGCACATCCGCCATGACGTTGGTCTTGTTCCAGCCGAACTCGAATTCCAACGCCACACCCGCATAGCCTTCGGCCGCGGTGCCGGACATGGTTTTCAGCCCGTCTATGTCGGCCAGTTCCGTTTCCATCGGGCGCAGAAGCAACTGTTCGGCATCGGCGGCTGAAATTCCGGGGAAGGGGACCGAGACAAAAAGAGCCGGGATTTCGATATCCGGCTCTCCTTCCTTGGGCAGGCTGACATAGGCGATCGCGCCGGACAGGACCGACAGGACCACAAAGGCAATGACCATTCGGGCGCGGTTTGCGGCCCAGTCAATGATCCCGATCATATGCCCGGCTCCTGATACGTTACATCAACCGATACGCCATCGGTGACATAGTGATGGCCCACGACAATCACATCTGCGTTGGCGGGCAGGCCGGTGATCCACACACCATCGACGCTGTCGCGTATCATGGTCACCGGTGAAAACCCCGCCACTCTGTCCGAGGTCACGATCCGAACACCCAATTGACCATCGTCATCCAGCGTCAGAGCACTTTGGGGCACAAGATGCGCAAGCAGCCCGTTCCCGGTGATCACGACCTCGGCGGTTTGGCCTGCGCGAATAACCTGCGCGTTGTCCGGGCGCGTTATCTCGACCTCAACCCGGAAGGTACGCGTAACCAGGTCCGCGGTGTCCGACACGAAGGTCACGGTGCCCAACAGCTCTGAACCGGCGGCCAGACGCACAGCGGCAGGCAGCCCGGTGGTCAGCTTGTCAACCTGAAGCTCGGATACATAACCCACCACGCGAACCGGATCATACTGCACGACCGTTGCACAGGCCGCGCCGGGTTGTAACAATGTCCCGATGTCGGCTGTGTCGGTTTCCAACGTGCCGGGGAAAGGTGCGCGGATGTCCAACCGTTCGATCTCGCGTTGGGCGGCGGCCACGGCGGCCTCGGCAGATTGGATGGCTGCGGCAGAGCTGGCCGCACCGGATTGGGCGGCGATAAAGCCTGCGCGGGCAGCTTCGACGGCGGCCTTGGTGTTGGCGACGCGTGTGTCCGATGCAAATCCGCCTTCCGAAAGCTTGGTGGCTGCAGTCAGGTTGAACGTGGCCTCGTCCAGCCTTGCCTGCGCTTCAATCACGCGGGCATCGGCTTCTGGCGCACGGGCTTTGGCTTCGGCCAGACGCGCGGTCGCCTCGGCCAAGCTGGCTTCGCGGGTGCCGGCATCGAGCTGGCACAGCACGTCATCCTCTTTCACAAGGCTGCCTTTGGCGATCTTGTCCGACACGACTTGTCCTGTTGTCTCGGCCCGCAGGTCAACCCGGCGGTTGGCCTCGGTCCGTCCACGCAGCAGAACGGGCAGTTCGATCTCGCGCGCGGTGCTGTGCAGGGCGACGACCGATACGCCGCTGGCAGGCGATGCATCGGCATTCTCTGGGGTTTCAGGTGCCTCCTCAACAGTTTGAGCCGACGATGTTCCTGCAACCGTTTCAAGAGTGTCGCGTTGAAACACCAGAAAGTACAAGCCCGCCACCACGAGGATCGCCGTGACAATTGGAAATAGGCGCATAGGATTACCTGCTGATGTTAAACAATCTGGCGAAAGACTATTCTTTGTTTTGCGCGGGAACAAGTGTGGCATCCCTGACCCATGCAACCAGAAGGACCAGATGAGGCTGGTCGATAGGTCAGTGTTTCAGGAACAGCCAACCGCACAACGCGCCCCCTTGGCAATCGGGCACCGTTCGGGCAAAAGGAGTTCAAATTCTGACCCGGAGGCACGACCGTGAGCGAGACCGATACTTTCATCGATGAAGTCAGCGAAGAGGTACGTCGCGACAAGCTGTACGCATTGATGCGTAAATACGGCTGGATCGCCGTCCTGCTTGTCGTATTGCTGGTGGGTGGTGCGGCCTATAATGAATGGCGTAAAGCCAGCGATCGTGCTGCGGCGCAGGCACTTGGGGATGCCATTCTGGCGGCGGAAGAGCAGGCCGAGGCGGATGACCGCAAAGCGGCCCTGGCGGCGCTGGATGTCAGCGGCGATGCCTCTGCGGTTGTGGCTATGCTGGCAGCAGCGGAAGGCGAAGATGGTGTGGATGCTCTACAGACGTTGGTGGATGATCCCAACATCGACGGCCTGTATCGTGATTTGGCGCAACTGAAGCTGGTATCCAAGGCTGGCGCAGGTCTGGACGCCGCCGCGCGCCGGGCACGGCTTGAGCCGCTGGCCATCGCCGGGGCGCCCTTCCGTACACTTGCCGAAGAACAACTGGCACTTGTTGATATTGACGATGGTCAGACCGATGCTGCCATCGCCCGCCTGAAAGCGCTTTTGGTGGATGACGAGGCGTCTGGGGCCTTGCGTCGGCGCGCGTCTCAGTTGATTGTGGCGCTGGGCGGGTCCCTGGACGCATCCTGATGGGCCACAGCGGGCAACTGCCCGGTTCGATAAGATTGATTGCTATTCTGGGGGACGTATTTTGAAGTTCACACACAGTGCCGCTCTTTTGGTCTCGTTGAGCCTTCTGTCTGCCTGTTCCCAACAGGAATATATTCTGCCCGGCGAACGGGAAGATCTGCGCAGCCTGAACCCGCAAACAATGGATGCCGCTGAGCTGTCAGAGGCTGCTGCCGCTGTCGAGGGATCGGAACGTGCAAATCGCGCGCAGCCGATTTCGCTGCCTGCCACCGTCAACCACGCAAGCTGGACCCATCTTGGCGGCAGCCTGACCCACCGCGTGCAACATCCAGCCCTGTCGCCCGCGCCAAGCCTGCGGTTCGCAGCGTCGATCGGGCAGGGCAACGACCGTAAGCATCGGATCACCGCCGAACCGGTTGTTGCAAACGGGCGTGTGTTCACGCTGGACAGCCGTGCACAGGTGGTGGCGACCTCGACCGCTGGTGCAACACTGTGGTCGCGCGACCTGACCCCGCCGTCGGATCGGTCAGATGACGCATCGGGGGGTGGCTTGGCCTATGCCGATGGCACGGTCTATGTGACCTCGGGCTTTGGGCTGGTCAGCGCGCTTGATGCCGCGACGGGCAAAATCAAATGGCAGCAAAAAATGGATGCCTCGGGATCGGGTGCGCCCGCCGTATCGGGGGGGCTGGTATACGTAGTCAGCCGCGACAACAGCGCCTGGGCCATCGAAACCGGGACGGGCCGGGTGAAATGGCGCTTGTCCGGCACGCCAAGCCAGGACGGTGTGGTGGGTGTCTCTTCGCCCGCCGTCACCGATCGTCTTGTGCTGCTGCCCTTCGCCTCGGGCGAGGTGGTTGCCGCCTTGAAAAAAGGTGGTGCACGCACATGGTCCAGCCTGATCGCAGGGGAGCGGGCCGGTCGCGGCTATTCCATTGTCACTGACATCACTGGCGAGCCGGTGGTGAAGGACGGGGTGATTTATACCGGCAACCCGGTTGGGCGCACCGTGGCCATCGACATGTCAGGCAATCGTTTGTGGACGGCGAAAGAAGGCGCGGTTAGCCCGGTTTGGGTCACTGGCGGATCCGTCTTCCTTGTCTCGGACGAAGCGCAGCTGGTGCGGCTGGATGCCAAAACTGGCGAGCGTATCTGGGGCGTACCTCTGCCTTATTACACCAAGGCCAAAACGCGTAAGCGCAAAGCAGTTCATGCCAATCTTGGTCCCGTTTTGGCGGGGGGCAAGCTTTGGGTTGCTTCATCCGACGGGGTGATGCGCGGCTTCAATCCCGTGAACGGCGATCTGGTCGGACAGACGGCCATTCCCGGTGGGGCCGCGACACGTCCCGTCGTGGTGAATGGCACGGCCTATCTGGTATCACGCGACGGCAAACTTCTGGCTTTGCGCTGACCCGTAAACCGTGTATGCGGGGCGCCTGATGTGACCCGGAGACCGATATGAGCTTCACCCTTGCCATTGTGGGGCGCCCGAATGTGGGCAAATCCACCCTGTTTAACCGTTTGGTTGGCAAGCGCCTTGCGCTGGTCGATGATCAGCCCGGCGTGACCCGTGACCTGCGCGAAGGCGAGGCGCGGCTGGGTGATCTGCGCTTTATCGTGATCGACAGCGCGGGGCTGGAAGAAGCCACAGACGAAAGCCTTCAAGGCCGGATGCGCCGCCTGACAGAACGGGCGGTTGAAATGGCCGATGCCTGCCTGTTTCTGGTTGACGCGCGTGCCGGTATCCTGCCGTCGGACGAGGTGTTTGCCGATATCCTGCGCCGCAAGAACGCGCATGTGATCCTTGCCGCCAACAAATCCGAAGGCAAGGCCGGAGAGGCCGGGTATCTGGAAGCCTTCTCTCTTGGGTTGGGAGAACCGATCCGCCTGTCAGGCGAGCATGGCGAGGGAATGGGCGAGCTGATGGATGTGCTGCGCCCGATTGCCGAGAAATCCGAAGCCCGTGCCGCCGCCATGGCCCCGGAAACGGATGTGGATGTCGACGATGACGCGGATGATGGTCCGCGTGTGCCGACTCAGGACAAACCCTTGCAGGTGGCGGTGATCGGACGCCCGAATGCCGGGAAATCGACGTTGATCAACAAATTGATCGGCGAAGAACGTCTGCTGACTGGACCCGAGGCCGGGATCACCCGCGATGCCATTTCGCTGCGGTTCGACTGGGGCGGCGTGCCGACGCGGATTTTCGATACGGCCGGGATGCGCAAACGCGCCAAGGTGCAGGAAAAGATCGAAAAACTTTCAGTCTCTGACGGGCTGCGCGCGGTGAAGTTTGCCGAGGTTGTCGTGGTGCTTCTGGATGCGGCCATCCCGTTTGAGCAACAGGATTTGCGCATCGCGGACCTTGCCGAACGTGAAGGCCGTGCGGTGGTGGTCGCGGTGAACAAGTGGGATGCCGAACCCGAAAAGCAGGCCAAGCTGAAAGAGTTGAAAGAGGCGTTTGACCGCCTTCTGCCACAGCTGCGTGGCGCGCCGCTGATCACCATATCGGCGAAAACGGGCAAGGGGTTGGACCGCTTGCAAGCCGCGGTGATGCGCGTGCATGAGATTTGGAACCGCCGCGTGAAAACCGCACAGTTGAACGGCTGGCTGGCCGAAATGATCTCGGCCCACCCGCCGCCTGCACCGGGTGGCCGCCGCATCAAGCTGCGCTATATGACCCAGGTGAAAACCCGCCCGCCGGGCTTTGTGGTTATGTGCTCGTTGCCCGAGAAACTGCCGGAGAGTTACAGCCGCTATCTGATCAACGGGCTGCGCGAGGATTTCGACATGCCGGGCACGCCAATCCGATTGACCATGCGCGGGCAGGGTGAACAGAACCCCTATAAGAACCGCAAGAAGTCAACGCCGTCGCGGTTGCGCAAGCATCTGGGAAAAGGTCGGGCTGACGAATAACCGCTCGCAAAGCACTGGAAACATGAACTGAAAGCGCCTTGCCGTCTTGATCGACCGGCAGGGCGCTGCCGGTTCTGCGCACGCGAATTTGCCAAACGGGTCATTTCGCTGTCATGATGACATCCTAGCCTGTTTCCAATTCTGTCACATAGCGGAGGTTCCCATGTCTCTTACCCTATCGCGTCGCGGCTTTCTGGCCGGCACCGCCGGGTTCATTGCCCTGCATCCCTATTCCGTCCAGGCGTCGCAAAATCAGGCACATCTGCGGATCATGGAGACGACGGACCTGCATGTGCACGTCTTTCCCTATGACTATTATGCCGACCGCGAGGTTGACACGGTCGGGCTGGCGCGCACCGCGTCCCTGATCGGGGATATCCGGGCTGAAGCGACGAACTCGCTGCTTTTGGACAACGGAGATTTCCTGCAGGGCAACCCGATGGGCGATTACATTGCCTATGAGCGCGGAATGAAAGAAGGCGATACGCATCCGGTCATCAATGCGATGAACGCTTTGGGGTTTGATGCATCAACGCTGGGGAATCACGAGTTCAACTATGGCCTTGATTTTCTGATGAAATCCGTCGCCGGGGCAGGCTTTCCCATCGTGTGTGCCAACGTTGCGAAAAAGCTGGGTGCCACACCACGCGAAGATGAAACGCTGCTGCCGCCCTATGTGATCGTGGATCGCGAGATTACGAATGGGGGTGGCACCGTGCAGCCCATCCGTATCGGGTTCATCGGCTTCGTGCCGCCACAGATCATGAACTGGGATCGTCGCCATCTGGAAGGCAATGTGATGGCGCGCGATATCGTTGAAGCCGCGCGCGCTTACATTCCGCAGATGCGCGAAGAAGGGGCCGATCTGATTATTGCCCTGTCGCATTCGGGCATTGGGACCGCGGATCACAGCGACGGCATGGAAAATGCATCGATCCCCCTGGCGGCGGTCGAAGGGATCGACGCGGTGTTGACCGGCCATTCGCACCTTGTGTTCCCCTCCGACACCTATGCCGATTTCGCGGGGGCGGATGTCGGGGCGGGCACGTTGATGGGCATTCCGGCGGTCATGGGCGGGTTCTGGGGCTCGCATATGGGGTTGATCGACCTGATGCTGGAACATGATGGCGGGGCGTGGCGCGTGGTGTCGCATACCTGCGAAGCGCGCCCGATCTACAAGCGAGGCGAGGACCGCTCGATCACCGCATTGGTGGAAAGCGATGCAGCCGTGTTGGCGTCCGTACAGAAAGAGCATGACGAGACCTTGGAATATGTGCGTCGCGCGGTCGGCAAGACCGATGCGCCGCTGCATTCCTATTTCGCGCTGGTGGCTGACGATCCATCGGTTCAGATCGTGTCGAACGCCCAGACCTGGTATATTGATCAGATGATGAAAGGCACCGAGCATGAAGGTCTGCCCATCCTGTCTGCTGCGGCGCCCTTCAAGGCAGGCGGGCGCGGGGGGCCGGATTACTATACGGATGTCGAGGTTGGCGCCGTGGCGATCAAGAACGTAGCCGACCTTTACCTGTATCCCAACACGGTGCGGGCTGTGCGGATCAACGGCGCGACGGTGCGCGAATGGCTGGAGCGGTCAGCCACGATCTTTAACCAGATCGAGCCGGGGGCCGAGGATGCTGTGCTGCTGAACCCTGAAATGCCGTCCTATAACTTCGACGTCATTGACGGGGTGACCTATCAGATCGACCTGAGCCAACCCGCCCGGTACAACAAGGATGGTGAAGTGATCGCGCCTGACGCCCACCGCATCATCAACTTGCAGTTCGACGGAAAACCCATTGACGAAGAACAGGAATTCATCATCGCGACCAACAATTATCGTGCGGGCGGCGGAGGGCATTTCCCCGGTGCAGGCGGTGACACGACAATCTTTGAAGGACCGGACACCAACCGCGACGTGATCGTGCGTTATATCGTTGAAAAGGGCACGATCAATCCGAAGGCGGACGCAAACTGGACCTTCGCACCTATGGAAAACACAACCGTTCTGTTTGAAACCGGCCCCGCCGCTGCAAAACACGCTGCAAATGTGTCTGGCGTCGCGATTGAAGAGGCGGGGATGTCTGACAGTGGATTTGCCCAGTTCCGCATCACGCTGTAGTCCACAATGTGACAGGGGCGACCATTTGGCCGCCCCTGATGAATGATCATATCTGCCTTACTGCAGATAGGGCATCGGATCGACCGGTTCGGTCCCTTTGAAGATAAGAAACTGGATCGCGTTGTACTGGTTCTTCGAGGCGGACGCGATTTGTTGGCCACGTTTCACCGCTTGGCCCTTCTTCACCTTGATCCCCTGAATGAAGCTATAGGCGCTTTGGGTGCCGTTGCCGTGGTCGATCACAACAATTTCTTCGCCCTCGACGTCCTTGGATACCAGCCGCACCGTGCCGTTTGCCGCAGCTTTGACGGAATCTCCGGGCTTGGCGGAAACCAGAATGTAACCGGCTTTCTCGGCATCAAACAGGCTGGTGACCTTACCCGAAACCGGCAACGACATGCGGGCCGTGCTGGCCGGTGTGCGGGTTTCTTCGAGTTTGGGCGACGCCGGGGCGGATACTTTTTCGGGTACCGCTTCGTCCTTGGGCAAGGGCTTCGCCGACGAAGGCGGAATGGGCGCTGCCGAGCCTTGCCCCGGTTTGGTGACGCTGGCGGTTTGAACTGGCGCTGCCACTTTTACCGGGATCATCAGGTATTGGCCTTCACGCACGGTCAGGCCTGAGCCAAGGCCGTTCCAATCTGCCAGCGACCGAACGGACACGCCATAATTGCGGGCGATCGAATAAGCGGTTTCACCTCGTTTTACCTGATGGCGGGTCGGTTGCTCGCCCGATGTGACGGTGGCGGCAGGTTTGCTGGATGTGCCATCAGCACGATCAATGGCGTCGCCCGCCAGTGTCGTGATGTCGATACTATCGCCCGGTTGGATGACCCCGGTTGCGGGCTCGGCCACGCGGCGGGGCAGGGCCAGAACTTCGCCTTCGCGCAGGCGTGCGTCGACCGCAATGCCATTGTAACGGCCCAGTTCGGACGGCGCCATACCAATGCGGCTTGCGACCTGCGCGACGGTGTCACCGCGCTTGGCGACCGCCACCTGATAGCTGGGGTAAGAGATGACGCCGCGCGCATCTGCCTTGGGTCGGGCGGCTGTCGTAGCCCCTTGTGCCGCTGCCGTTGTTGACAGGCCGCCGGGAGCAAACCGACGCATATCCATATCAAAGGAGCTGTCACAGGCGGTCAGCCCCACTAAAAGCCCGATCAGGGCGGCAGAGCGCATGGGGCGACGCCGCAGGGTGCGGCGCGCACGCGTTTCGGTCGTGCATGAAAGTGGCATTGCTCGTTCCTCAATCCATTGGCCTGTTGTCAGGCTCTGCTTGCGACCCTGTTGTCGGGTCTTTCACTGCTGTGCGGGGTCTGGCCCCAAGTCTCCGGCGTCCCGGTCTATATTGTGCGCGTCAATCCTGCCCCAGCCCTTCCAAAAGGGGCACGAAACGCACCGGCAGAAGCTCGTCATAGTCGAACCCATCCTCGTTGCGCGTCACCTTGATCAGGCTTTGCACGGCGTCGGACTGGCCCACCGGCACGATCATGATACCGCCAATGGCAAGCTGCGCCAAGAGGGGTCCGGGCGGATCCTCGGCGGCGGCAGTCACAATGATGCGGTCGAACGGGGCCTGATCGGGCAATCCCCGCGATCCATCACCAGTGATGGTCGTGATGTTGTGCAGGTCCATGGCCTCGAACAGCTCGCGGGCGGCGCTCACCAGCTTATGGTGACGGTCAACCGTATAGACACGGCGCGCGAGCCGCGACAGGATCGCCGCCTGATAACCTGATCCGGTGCCCACCTCGAGCACCTTGTCGCGCGGGTTGATCTGTGCGGCCTGCGTCATCAATCCGACCACCGAAGGCTGAGAGATCGTCTGCCCGCAGGATATCGGCAGGGGCATATCCTCGTATGCGCGTTCGGCAAACAGGCCGCGCACGAAGGGGCCGCGGTCAATCTCTTCCATCGCGGACAGGACACGCGGGTTCGTCACGCCCTTCGAGCGCAGGGCGAACAGGAACTGCATCTTGCGTTCCGCGTCGGTTTCGTCTGTTCGGCTCATTCAAACAGCGCCCCCAAACTGTCCAGATGGTCATGAGCCGTCAAATCCGCGCGCATGGGCGTCACAGAGACATAGCCGTCCAGATTGTGGGTCACGTCCATATTGGGGGCGGCACGATTGGCTTGCGGTCCGCCTTTGATCCACAGAAACTTGCGGCCCGAGGGGCTGTTTTGCGCCTCGATCTTAAAGAACGCATCGTTACGCCAGCCTTGCGGGGCCGCCTTGATACCCTTGACCATATCTGACCCGACAGGGGGGAAGTTCACGTTATAAAACAGACGGTAATCTGCACCGTGATCCCATGGGGCATCGGCCAACAGACGACGCACCACATCGCCACCATATGCCGCCGCCGCGTCGAACATGTTGACCAACCCTTTGGTTCCCTGGCCCATATATTGCGACAGGGCAATGGCGGGCAGGCCTTGCAGAGCAGCCTCCATCGCGGCGCCAAGCGTGCCGGAGTACAAGGCGTTTTCCGCCGAGTTGTTGCCCCGGTTCACGCCGGAAATCACCAAATCTGGGCGTTCTGGCATCACGTCATAAAGCGCCGCAATCACGCAATCGGCCGGGCTGCCTTCGGCGGCAAACCGGCGGGGTCCGTGTTCGGCAATCATGAAGGGATGGGTGTACGAGATACAGTGCCCGACGCCGGATTGCTCAAACGCTGGGGCGACGGTCCAGATTTCAGCTTGCTCACCCGCGAGCTCTTGTGCGACGTCCTGCGCGATGGCTTCGGCAATTTTCAGACCCGGCGCGTTGATCCCGTCGTCATTGGTGATGAGAATGCGCATGGTCTGGCCCTTCTGCCCGTCGGTCCGGCCTTGAAATGGCGCGGTGTCGTATTCTCAATAAGGCAGCTTGGCGGGCGCGGCAAGCGCGGCGCCGGGATCGGGCAGCCTGTGTTGGGAACGATGGTTCAGGACAGACCAGCTTCGGACAGAATGCGCTTGGCTTCGTCTTCGACAAGCGCAAGCTTGCTGCGGTCTTCGCCCGGAAAAAACCGCGTGCGCATGGTTGTGGCCAATGGTTTTGGTTCGGCGATCACGATCCGCGGGCCCAGCTTTGTGTTCTCGGCCGCCCAACTGCGCACCATAGCCATCTGGGCAGCCTTCGTCGCGCCGTAGCCCGCAAAGAACTTCTCGCCCGCATGATCATCGGCAAAGAAGATCGCGGTGCTGTCGTCGGTCATCAGGGCGTTCACCATGAAGATCAGGGTTCGCGTTGCCTCGACATTCGTATTCCACGCCTGCGTCCAGCCCTTGTCGTCCAGATCAGGGGTCGGCATCAGGGCAGGGCCGTAAATCGCCGTATGCGCCCAGACATCAATCGGTCCCCAGCGATCATGGATCGAGCGGCACAGATGCGCCATCGCGTCGCGGTTGGTGATGTCCATCGGGGCTAGCGTGGCCGTGCCACCCTGTGCTTTGATCTTGTCATCCAATTCCTCCAGCGCACCGGTGGTGCGACCCACGGCAACCACGTGGTGCGTTTTGGACAGCTCAAGCGCAAGGGCCGCGCCAAGGCCGCGCGAGGCACCGGTGACAAGGGCGATCTTTTGTGTATCGGTCATGGCAGGGTCTTTTCGTTCGTGAAGAGGTCAAGCTGAAAGCAGGAGCCGTCCGAGGCCGCGTCACTCCGCCGCCTTCAACTCGAACCCTTTTTCAATCTGATCGGCTGGCGTTACGGGATATTCTCCCGAGAAGCAGGCGTCACAATACTGCGGGCAGTCTTTCTTGCGTCCCGTCGCCTCGCCAACCGCGCGATACAACCCGTCAAGCGAGATGAACTTCAGGCTGTCGACTTTCAGATGCTGGCGCATCTCGTCCTCGCTCATCGTGGCGGCGAGCAGTTTTTCCCGCTCAGGCGTATCAACGCCATAGAAGCATGGCCACGCGGTCGGGGGTGAGGCGATGCGGAAATGCACCTCGGCGGCACCCGCATCAAGAAACATATCCTTGATCTTGCGTGTCGTCGTGCCGCGCACGACGCTATCATCCACCAGAATGACCCGTTTCCCTTTGATCAGGGCGCGGTTCACGTTCAGTTTCAGGCGCACACCCATATCGCGGATCTGCTCGGTCGGTTCGATGAAAGTCCGGCCCATATACTGGTTGCGAATGATGCCCATGGCATAAGGAATGCCGCTTTCCTGGCTGTAGCCGATGGCCGCGGGGGTGCCGCTGTCAGGCACCGGGCAGACCAAATCGGCGTCCACCGGGTTTTCGCGGGCCAGTTCCACGCCAATTTGACGTCGGGTTTCATAGACCGATTTACCGCCAATGATGCTGTCAGGGCGCGAGAAATAGACATGTTCAAAGATGCAGAATTTCGACGGCTGCGGACGGAAGGGGAAACTGCTTTCGACCTTGCCATCCGAGATGACGACCATCTCGCCGGGTTCGATTTCGCGCACCAGTTCGGCGCCGATGATGTCCAGTGCGCAGCTTTCCGAACTCAGCACCCAGCCTTCGCCCAGACGACCCAGCACCAGCGGACGCACCCCGTGCGGATCGCGCACACCCATCAGTTTGGTGCGGGTCATCGCGACGACCGAGAACGCACCTTCGACACGGCGCAGCGCGTCTTCCATCCGTTCAGGGATGTTGCGTTGAAGCGAGCGTGCCATCAGGTGGATAATGCATTCGCTGTCAGATGAGCTTTGGAAGATCGACCCGCGTTCGATCAGTTCCTTGCGCAGTGCATTTGCATTGGTGATGTTGCCGTTATGGGCAATCGCCGCACCACCCATTGAAAACTCGCCAAAGAAGGGCTGCACGTCGCGGATCACGGCACCCTTGGATCCGGCGGTGGAGTAACGCACATGCCCGATGGCCAAGGGGCCGGGCAGGGTTTCCATCACGCTGGCTTTGGTGAAATTGTCGCGCACATAGCCGAACCGGCGGGCCGAGTTGAACCCCTGTTCCGGGTCATGGCACACGATGCCGCCGGCTTCCTGCCCACGGTGTTGCAGCGCGTGAAGGCCCAGTGCCACGAAATTCGCCGCTTCGGCCAGGCCGATAACCCCAAAGACACCACATTCTTCCTTAAGCTTATCGTCATCGAAAGGATGTGCGGGGGGCATGGATTTGTCAGCGGCAGACGAGGTGTCGGACATGGGCAGCGGGCTCCGATTCCGTGGCGTTGGCCCCCTCATACTGGACCCGATGGGAGTTGTCATCAAACGATCACAATCAGGGGGCGGAAATGCGATCACTTTGTAGCCAACGAAAAACGCACCCCGAAGGGTGCGTTTGAAGCGGGGCGAAGCCTCGTCAGGTATCTGTGCCAGCTTGGGTGCAGGCGCCCACAAGTTCTTCGTACTTGCCGACAATCCAGCCCGGCGCGTCCTCGGGGATCTGTTCGTTGATCTTGTCCTGGGTGCGGGCAAAAATCTTGGCCGTGCGGCTGTCGTCGACCATTGCGATCGTGTCTGTGGTCACGATGCGGTCATAGACAACAAGCGCGATGGCAACCAACAGCAGTCCGCGCGCCACACCGAAGATGAACCCAAGGGCCTGATCCAGACCGCCAAGCGCGGAACGCTGCACAGCAGACGAGAACAGCGGCGTGAAAATCGACACGATCACCAATGCCAGCGCAAAGACGCCCGCGAAGGCCGCGATCATCGACAATTCGCAACTGTCGGCGATAAAGTCCTTCAGAACCGGGATTTCCTTGACCAGCGGCAGGGCGCGGGGCGCAAAGATATAGGCCAGAATGGCTGCCGCGATCCACCCGAGGATGGACATGCCTTCGCGCACGAACCCGCGCGAATAGGCCAGAATGGCCGAAATCAGGATGACCGCCGCAACGATCCCGTCAATCAAGGTAAAGCCTTCCATGTCGTCTCACTTCGGTCCGGAAAGTGCCCGTGACCGCCCTTGTTCATGGGGCTAACCGGCCCCGAAAATCTCACCAACGAACCCGGTCAGGTCCGCCATTTTCTGTATCTTCAACCCGGATCCCGAGCCTGTTTTGCTGCGCGCGGGCGCAATTGCGGCTGTGAAACCAAGTTTTTGCGCTTCTTTCAACCGGTTTTCGGTCTGGCCCACAGGGCGCAAAGCCCCTGATAGACTGATTTCGCCAAAAACCACAGTCTCTTTCGGGATCGCGGCGTCCTCGCGCGCGGAAAGTAGCGCCGCCGCCACAGCCAGATCGGCGGCGGGTTCCGAGATTTTCATGCCGCCAGCGACGTTCAGATAGACATCCAGCCCCGCAAACGGGATGCCACAACGTGCTTCCAGAACCGCCAGAATCATCGCCAAACGTCCACTGTCCCAGCCCAGAACCGACCGGCGTGGCTGGCTGAGAGAGGAGGGCGCGACAAGGGCCTGAAATTCAACCAGCACGGGTCGCGTGCCTTCGATCCCGGCGAAAACCACGGATCCGGGGGCCGGATCCTCGCGGTCGGATAAAAACAGGGCCGAGGGGTTCAGAACCTCGGCCAGCCCCTTGCCAGTCATCTCGAACACGCCAATTTCATCCGCGGGGCCGAAACGGTTCTTCACCGCGCGCAGAATACGGAACTGGTGGCCGCGCTCGCCTTCGAAATAAAGCACCGTGTCGACCATGTGCTCGACCACGCGGGGGCCGGCGATCTGGCCGTCCTTGGTAACGTGCCCCACAAGAATGACTGAAATCCCGCGCTTCTTGGCGAAGGTTGTCAATTCGTGTGCGGCGGTGCGGACCTGGCTGACCGATCCCGGCGCGCTGTCCACATGGTCGGCCCACATGGTTTGGATGGAATCGATGATCGCAAGCGCCGGTCGTTCCGCGTCGAGCGTCGTCATGATGTCACGCAGATTGGTTTCGGCAGCCAGCCGGACGGGCGCATCTTTCAGCCCCAGCCGTTGGGCGCGCATGCGCACTTGGGCCGAGGCTTCTTCGCCCGAGACATAGATCGTTGGCAGGCCAGATTGGGCAAAACGCGCGGCGGCTTGCAGAAGCAGGGTGGATTTCCCGATGCCCGGATCGCCCCCCACAAGAATGGCCGATCCGGGGACAAGCCCACCACCCAGCACGCGGTCCAGCTCGCCCATCCCGCATTCGGTTCGGGGCGGCGGCGCTTCCTCCGTGGACAGGTCGGTCAGCGCGATTGCCGTACCGCGTTTGCCGCCCAGCGATTTCGACGCTGGCCCCGCGCTGAGCGGTGCATCCTCAACAATCGTGTTCCACGCGCCGCATCCTTCGCACCGCCCCGACCATTTGGACGAGGATGCACCACAGGCGTTGCAGGTGAAGGTTTTCTGAGCTTTTGCCATGCGGCGTTTTTGCCCGAGCCTGCAAGGGCTTGCAAGGCCCGATGGTGACAGGTGTCAAGCGCGCTGGCGCTTGGCGGTGGCAAAGCTGAGCGCGATGGAGGTCAGCACACAGGCGGTGAACAGGTAAAGGCCCCAGCCGGTTTCGATCTTTGCCATCCCAACGCCCTTCACGATCACGATATAAAGCGCGATCAGGAAGATGTCAGCCATGGCGAGCTTGCCGAGGATGTTGAACACGGGCAGCATCTTGCGGCGCATCATGCCGAACTGGATCAGCGCCAGACCCAGCACCTTCATGATCGGCGCGAAGATGGCGAAGAAGGTGACCAGCAGGGCAAGGATCACATCCGTGTCCCACAGGGCTTGTAATCCCGAGACCACGCTGACCTCTTTCAAACCAAAAAGCGGCAGGTTCAGCCCCGCGCGCATGAGGGGAGCGAACCATGCAATGGGGAAGGCGATCAGGAGGGCGAGGTTGAGGTATTTGAGCATGGATTTACTTCACCGATCTGTGCCTATCTTGCGAAATTCAGATAAAGGAACAACACGACGACGAGCGCATCCAATACCATGGCTAAGAAACACAGGTATTTCAGATTGGTGTTCAACAATATCTTGAACAAACTGAATGTAGTCAGAGCGAACGTGGCTAAAACCGCAAAAACAAAGAAAGGTAGTCCAATTTGGGCGGGGACTGCTACTGCAGTTATCAGTGGTATTCGGCGCGCCAGATAGGGCAGAAACACCGCGATATAGGAGTAACGGGAATTGTATCCGTAGGAAATTGCAAGGACGCCACAGAGCGCCGTCAGAATTGCAATTAAGTCGAATGTAAAAAGCGTGAATAGGTGCATCTAAATTCCTGAAAAACGTGTTTCAATCTCTACCGAACCGCCTCAATCGGCCCCTCAGCACTGCCTGAAATAAACTGCGTCACGTAAGGGTCGCCAGAGTTGTCCATGTCACCGACCGCTCCGGTCCATTGCACCTTGCCCGCGTGCAGCATGGCCACCTTGTCGGCGATCACGCGGACGGATGACATGTCGTGGGTGATGGTCATGGCGGTGGCGCCCATTTCGACGACGATCTCGCGGATCAGGTCGTTGATGACGCCGGACATGATCGGGTCAAGGCCGGTGGTCGGCTCGTCGAAGAAGATGATTTCGGGCTCGGCGGCGATGGCGCGGGCAAGACCGACGCGTTTCTGCATGCCACCGGACAGTTCGGCGGGATAAAGATCCGCCACATCCGGGGTCAGGCCGACCCGGCGCAGTTTCTCGATGGCGATCTCGCGCGCCTCGGTCTTGGGGCGGGCCAGTGATCCGCGCAGCAGGCGAAACGCCACATTTTGCCAGACCGACAGGCTGTCAAACAGCGCGCCGCCCTGAAACAGCATCCCGAAACGGGCAAGGAAGGCGTCGCGTTCGACTTGCGACGTATCCTCGCCATCCAGTGTGATCGTGCCGCTGTCCTGCATCATCAGGCCAAGGATGCATTTCAGAAGCACGGATTTCCCGGTGCCGGAGCCACCGATCACCACCATGCTTTCGCCGCGCGGGATGGTCAGGTTTACACCTGCCAGCACCTGCTTGGGGCCAAACCCCTTATGGACATTCGTAAGTTCAATCATGTGGCAAAGAAGAAGCTGGTGAGAAGGAAGTTGGCGGCAAGGATCAGGACGGCGGCGGCCTCGACCGAGGTTTTGGTGGCGCGGCCCACGCCCTGCGCACCGCGGCCCGAATTCATCCCGTGATAGCATCCCATCACGGCGGCGATGAAGCCGAAAACGGCCCCTTTGACCAGCGAGGATACGATGTCGGCGGTTTCAAGGAAATTCCACGTATTGGTCAGATAAGCCCCGGGCGCAAAGCCCAGTTGCTTGGTGCCGACGATATAGCCACCCATGATGCCGATGATGTCGCCGATGCCGACCAGTGCGGGCACGACAAGGATCGCGGCCAGAACGCGCGGGGCGGTCAGGTATTTCATCGGGTGGGTGGACAGGGTGACAAGGGCGTCGATCTGCTCGGTCACTTTCATGGTCGCGACCTCGGCGGCGATGGACGAGGTGACGCGGGCGGCAATCATCAGGCCCACCAGAACCGGTCCAAGCTCGCGCACCATACCGATGGCGACGATTTGCGGCACCACGGCCTCGGCCGAGAAACGTTGCCCGCCGGAATAGATTTGCAGGGCCAGCGCGGCGCCGGTGAAGAAGGCGGTCAGGCCGACGACCGGCAGGCTGAAATAGCCGATATGCAGAAGTGCGTTCAGAAACTCGCGCGGGTAAAAGGGCGGGCGGATGATGTGGCTCAGCGACTGCCCGGCGAAGATGGACACACGCCCCACCATGGCCAGAAAGCCCAGCGTGGCACGGCCAAGCGCCGCCAGTGGGTAGGTAATCGGCTTCATCCGCGACCTCGTGCATAGTATCGCTCATAACGCGCGCCAAGCTGTGTCAGCACTTCATAGCCGATCGTTCCACCGACGTCAGCCAAATCATCCGGGGTTTGGTGCGCGCCCAGAAGGGTCAGGGCCTTGGGCTCTTCTTTCAGGTGGCCGACATCCACAGTGATCAGGTCCATCGATACGCGGCCCAGGATCGGGCAGGGCGTGTCCTGATGAAACAGCACCGCCTTGTTCGAGATATGGCGCGTGATCCCATCGGCATAGCCACCGCTGACCGTGGCCACGCGGGTCGGGTGTTCGGCAACCCAAGTGTTGGAATAGCCGACGCTTTCGCCTGCTGCCAGATCGCGGATCTGTATGACGGGCAGGTCCAGCGTCACAACCGGCTCCGCATTGTCAAAAGGCAGACCGCCATAGAGACCAATGCCGGGCCGGGTTAGGTCGAAGTGATAGTCCGGACCCATCAGGATACCGCCAGTTGCGGACAGGCTGCGCGGCACATCCACGCCCTCGGTCATTTCGTGGAACGTGTCGAGCTGTTGGCGGTTCATCAGGTGGGTGGGTTCGTCTGCGCAGGCCAGATGGCTCATGATCAGGCGCGGGTTCTGAGACAGCACAAGATCGCGCAGGGCGGTCCATTCCGTCGGCTCCATCCCCAGACGGTTCATGCCTGTGTCAAGCTGGATGCCGAAAGGGTGGCCGGGCAGGGCCTCGAAATGCCGGGTCAGTTGTTCGACCGAGTTCAGCATGGGCACGAGGCCAAGATCATGGATCATGTCGGTGTCACCGGCCATATGTCCGGCGAAGACGCTGATTTCCGGCCCCGGGCCAAGGGCTTCGCGCAGGGCGGCGCCTTCTTCGGCCACGGCAACAAAGAACCGTCGTGCCCCGGCGGCGGCCAGCGCGCGGGCCACTTTTCCCACGCCAAGCCCATAGGCGTCTGCCTTGACCACGGCGGCGGTTTGCACCTCGGGGTCGGATTTCGCGTCCAGCGCCCGCCAGTTGGCGGCCACGGCGTCCAGATCAATGGTAAGTCTGCCTGTGCTCATGTGGGGGTTTTTGACGTGTGCGTGCCGCAGGTCAAGACCAAAAGCCGATCCGGTCGGGTTGCGTGCATCTTTCCCTGGCAAGTGTTGTGAGGAGCCGTCCTCTGGCCGGCTAGTCAACCAGTTTGGTCAGCACCTTGCTGGAGCCTTCCAACGTGCGATGCACCGGACAGCGGTCGGCGATTTCCAGCAAGCGGGCGCGTTGGTCATGGTCAAGCGCGCCGTCAAGACTGATTTCGCGTTGAAACTGGTCGACCCGGTCACGGGTGCCGGTCTCGGCGTCCTGAGCATGCACCTTGTCGTGGCTAACATCCACGCGGACATGGTCCAGCGGCCAGCCCTTGCGTCTGGCATACATACGGATGGTCATCGAAGTGCAGGCTGCAAGACCCGTCGACAGAAATCCGTAAGGAGACATGCCCTTGTTGGTGCCGCCATAAGCCAGTGGCTCATCGGCATAGGTGTGGTGGTTTGGCCCGGACTGGATATCCTGAAGAAACCCACGCGGGTCGGCTTCGCTGGCGCGTACGATCCCTTCGGGGGCACCCGGCGGCGGCGCGGGTGGGGTAAGTTCAACATATTTTGAGACCCAGGCCGTGATGACCTGTGCCACGTATTCGGCGTCGTCGGGGCGGGTGATCAGGTGATCGGCGTCGTCAAGCGTCACAAAGCTTTTCGGGTGTTTGGCCGCCATGAAGATGCGCGCTGCGTTGTCGATTGAAACCAACTCGTCCCGCGGGGCGTGCAGCACCAGAAGCGCGGGTTTCAGCTTGCCCAAAATCGCTTCCAGGTCGCTGGCGTTGACGTCTTCGACAAAGTCTTTGCTGACGCGGAAGGGGCGGCCACCCAAATAGACCTCGGCACTGCCTTCGGCACGGATACGGGGCAGCGCATCGCGAAAGTTCTCGACCACATGGGCAGGATCGGCGGGGGCACCTATGGTCACGACCGCCTTGGTGTCCGGCAGAAGGCTGGCGGCTTTGATGATCGCCGCACCACCCAGCGAGTGTCCGATCAGCAGCGTAGGCGTCATATCGCGATCGGACAGGGCCTTCGCAGCCTGTACAATATCTTCGACATTGGACGAGAAATGCGTGTTCTCGAACTCACCTTCCGAATGGCCCAACCCGGTGAAATCGAACCGCAGCACGGCGATACCAAGCCCCGCCAATCGAGCCGCAATACGACGGGCGGCGGCGATGTCTTTGCTGCATGTGAAGCAATGGGCAAACAGCGCCGTTGCCAAATGCGGCCCGTCGGGCATATCAAGCCGCGCGGCCAAAGCGTGGCCCGCGTGGCCGGTGAAGGTGATTTTCCCGGATGGCATTCGTGACTCCCCTTGATGTGTGCTTGCAGATTGGGCATCCAACGCGTAGCTCACAAGCTCGGCGGAGCGTTGCTCACGCAGTGGTGATTGAATGTTCCTTTCGACAAACATCCGGGTAACAAGAAAGCATGTTTAAGCGCGGTTTGAGAAACCTTTTATTGCTGGCACTTGTCGTGCTGGGGGCCGGTTATCTTGGGCGTTATCATCCGGCCGGGGACAGCCTTGCCGTGTTTCGCCCGCAAATCGCGTTGGTTGTCTTGGTGCTGGCGCTTCTTCTGTGGATCGCACGGGCGCGAAAATGGGCTTTGTTGGGAATTGCCGCGGTGGGCGTTGCCGTCGGCCCGATTTTCTGGATGAGCGGCGCGCTGAGCGCGTCGGGCGGAAGCGGGTTGAGCCTGTATCAAAAGAACATGCGATTCCTGGTTGATGATCCGGGATTGCTGTCTGCGGATATTCTGGCGCGTCGCCCCGATTTCGTGACTCTGCAAGAGGTGAGCGGCGCGAATATGGCGGTGTTTGAACCGCTGGACGCGACCTATCAGGCGCGTCAGTTCTGCCCGTTCGCAACCGTCGGCGGCGTTGCCGTCGCGTCGCGGTGGCCGATGGTGCCCGGAACAGGGTTTTGTGCCGAGGCCGATGGGCTGGCGGCAATGCAGGTGACGACCCCCAAAGGCGCGGTCTGGGTCGTGTCTATCCACCTGCACTGGCCCTGGCCGAAAAGCCAACCGGCCCATATCGCGCGGTTGTCCCCGATCTTGGAGAAGCTCGCGGGCAACGAAACCGGTGCCCCCTTGGTGATCGGTGGCGATTTCAACATGGTGCCGTGGAGCCATGCCATGACCCGGCTGACCGGGGTGAGCAACACGGAACGGATCGGGCCGCCGCATGTGACCCTGACCAAGATGCAAGGCTGGATGCGGGTGCCGATTGATCATGTTCTGGTCAGCGGTGGGGATGGCAGCGTGCAGCGGATCGAAAGGCTGGGCTCGGATCATTTTGGCTTGTTTGCCCGCTTCGCTTTGCCATTCGGTCGGTAGCGCCGCCCGGTCTTGTCATTTTTGGATTGTCGGCAGAGAGTTGGCCCCGCCGCCAGAGGGAGCATTCGATGGTCGAAATCTGCCAATCACACCTGCCGATTCGCCCGTGGGAGAATGATCGCCTGTCGCGCCTTCCGGGATTGCAGCCCGTCGCGCCCGGGGAATGGCTGATGCAGGACGATGCTTACGCAGACCAAATGGCGCATCGGATTGCCTTGATCCAGGATAAACCCGACATCGTTCACAAGCTGTGTGATACCGCGCGGCCCGCAGCGGATGAATTGCTGGCGACAGTTCTTGAAGAGCTTGCCACGATACAAGGCTTCGAGGTTTCCGAGGGGGCGGTGACTTGCCCGGATGGGCGCGTGGAGCAGATCGACCTTGATGCGCCGCTTCTGACCTGCGGGAAATTGGTTCAGGAAGATCTTGTCGTGATGCAGAAGCAGGGCGACGAGCATGTGTTGACCGCTGCCATTTTATGCTTTCCGGCCAGTTGGTCGCTGGATGAGAAATTCATGAAGCCGCTGATCCGCATTCACGAACCGGTCGCGAGCTACACACCAGACATCGCGAAGCGCGTGCAGCGTCTTTTTGATGGTATTCAGGTTGGACGACCAATGTGGCGCGCAAACTGCCTTACCTATGATGATCCGGAACTGCACCAACCCCGGCGCGAGGGGGAACGGCGTGAAACATCGGAGCATGGCCCGAAATGGATCAGGGTTGAGCGTCAGGGCATGCGGCGTCTGCCGGTCACCAATGCAGTGGTTTTCTCGATCCATACCTATGTGGTGCGCCAGTCGGTTGGTGATTCTTGAGCCGTTTTCTGTTAAGATAATTGGCAAGACTTTGTTGCTGGTTGGGCGGTGCGATGGCGCTTGGCCGCTATTTGGTTATGCGGGCGTGGCCGATGCTATCATTCGGTGTAAAGATTGGTCTTGTAGGCCGAATATTGCGCAAATTGGCTTGAAAAACAGGCGCTTTGGGTTATCGGTAGTGCGGGCTTTAATTGATGATCAATATGATCAGTGTAAGCTATAGCCCATCGTGGCTTCTTTGATCGGTAACTTGGTATGAAAGGTAAAGAATATGATCCGGACAGGTTTGGTGGTTTTGGGTGCGGCGGTCGTGCTGTCGGGCTGTGTGCGTTCCAGCTATGAAAGCACACCCGTTGAGGTGAACACAGCAAAGGGGAAGGTGACATGTCAGCTTTACACCCCTGAACGCGTGCAGTGGGACGAGGCTATTGCAAAGCCCGAAAGCATGAGCAAGCGGGAAGCCGACCGTATTTGCATCAACAAAGGCGCTGAACAGCTGAAAGCCTATCGCGCCCGATAAACGCGACGTCGGGGCGTGCTGGCGCAAAGTGCGCTGCCATGGCTATCAGGTCGCACGAAGACCAAAAGACAAAAGAAAAGGGCGCCGGTTTCGGCGCCCTTTCTTGTGTTCGCAGCTTGTATCAGCAGCTGTAGTAGAGCTGATACTCGATGGGGTGCGGTGTGTGCTCGTAGGCATAAACCTCTTCCCATTTCAAAGCCAGATACCCTTCGATCTGATCCTTGGTGAATACGTCACCTGCCAGCAGGAAGTCGTGGTCCGCTTTCAGGCAGTCGAGTGCTTCACGCAGGGACGCACAAACCGTGTCGATGCCTTCCAGTTCCTCTGCGGGCAAATCATACAGGTTTTTGTCCTGGGCGGGGCCGGGGTCGATCTTGTTCTTGATGCCGTCAAGCCCGGCCATTAGAAGGGCGGCGAAACACAGATAGGGGTTCGCGGACGGATCGGGGAAACGGGCCTCGACGCGCTTGGCTTTCGGGCTTTCGGTCCACGGAATACGCACGCAGCCCGACCGGTTGCGGGCCGAATAGGCGCGCAGAACGGGCGCTTCAAAGCCGGGGATCAGGCGTTTGTAGCTGTTGGTCGACGGGTTGGTGAAAGCATTCAGCGTTTTTGCGTGTTTCAGGATGCCGCCAATGAACCAGATCGCTTCCTGGCTGAGATCGGCATATTTGTCGCCCGCAAACAGCGGCTTGCCGTCTTTCCAGATCGACATGTTCACGTGCATCCCGGTGCCGTTGTCGCCTGCGATGGGCTTCGGCATGAAGGTTGCCGTCTTGCCGTAAGCATGTGCCACGTTGTGGATGACATACTTGTATTTCTGAAGCTCGTCCGCCTGCTTGGTCAGGCTGTCGAAGATCAGGCCCAGCTCGTGCTGGCACGACGCCACTTCGTGGTGATGCTTGTCTGTTTTCATGCCAAGCTGCTTCATCGTGGTCAGCATTTCCGACCGCAGATCTTGCGCATCGTCAATCGGGTTCACGGGGAAGTAGCCGCCTTTGACGCCCGGACGATGGCCGGTGTTGCCCATCTCGTACTCGGTGTCCGTATTCCATGCGGCATCGATCGCATCCACCTCGAACGAAACCTTGTTCATGGTGTTCGAGAAGCGCACGTCGTCAAACAGGAAGAATTCGGCCTCGGGGCCCATATAAGCGACGTCACCGATACCCGAAGACTTCAGGTATGCCTCGGCCTTTTCTGCGGTGCCGCGCGGATCACGGCCGTATTTCTCGCCCGTGTCGGGTTCGACAATCGTGCAGTGCAGGCACAGGGTTTTTTCCGCATAGAACGGATCAATATAAGCGCTGTCGGTATCGGGCAGCAGTTTCATGTCCGAGTTTTCGATCGATTTCCAACCCGCGATGGACGAGCCGTCGAACATGAAGCCTTCTTCCAGGAAATCTTCGTCGACAAGGTCGCGATCTACGGTGACGTGCTGCAGCTTGCCACGGACATCGGTGAAACGGATGTCGACATAGGCAATATCTTCATCCTTGATCGTTGAGAGTACGTCTTTAACACTCATGGTTTTTCCTTTGGTTCGTATCTTATCGAGATTGGATCAGATCGCGTCCAAACCGGTTTCGCCGGTGCGGATACGAATGGCTTGTTCTACGGGGGTGACGAATATCTTGCCGTCACCGATTTTGTCTGTTTTTGCGGCTTCAACGATCGCCTCGATGGCTTCGTCCACCTGATCGGCAGGCAACACGACTTCGATCTTAACCTTGGGCAGGAAGTCGACGACATATTCTGCACCGCGGTAAAGCTCGGTATGACCCTTTTGGCGACCAAACCCCTTCACTTCGATGACCGAAAGGCCTTGCACCCCGATGTCTTGAAGGGCTTCTTTGACTTCATCCAGCTTGAACGGCTTGATGATGGCTTCGATTTTTTTCATCTGCATCCCCCGTGTGGTTGCTCGCGTTGCGACCCAAAGACCACTTTCCCATGGGAGGGACAATTGGATAGGCTGGTGGCGAGGGGCCGTTCGCGGCCAATTTCTGGGCGGCTGCACAAAATTTAGGCAGTTGGTTTAAGAATTGAGCAGATGGCAAAAGGTGACCCATGACGGAACTACTGACAGCGGCCCAAATGCGAGCGATCGAGCAAGCGGCTATCGACTCAGGCGAGGTCACCGGGCTGGAGCTGATGGAGCGCGCAGGGAGGGGCGTGGTCGAGGCCATTTTCGAGGAATGGCCGGAGTTGGCGGGCGTGGGCCGAGGGGCCAGCCCCTCGGGCTCCCCGGGATATTTGGGGCCAGAAGAAACGACGAAGGCGTTCAAGGCTGTGGTGCTGTGCGGCCCGGGGAACAATGGTGGCGACGGGTTCGTCGTCGCGCGGCTGTTGAAAGAGCGGGGCTGGAAGGTGGAGGTGTTCCTGTATGGGGATGCTGAAAAGCTGCCCTCGGACGCGCGGGTGAATTATGAGCGGTGGGGGGAGTTGGGGGCGGTCAGTGCTTGGGATGACGATCGAGTCGGTGAAGTTGTGTCGAACGCACCCGTCTCCCTTGTTGTTGACGCACTTTTTGGTACCGGCCTAACACGCGCACTTTCGTCAGACCTTCGTTCCGTGTGGAAGGCTTTCATGATTTCCGTTTGGGCGGATGACGACGTGCATTTTGTTGCCGTCGACATTCCAAGTGGTGTGTGTTCGGACAGTGGCGCCGAACTTGGCCAAATCGCTTGGGCAGCCAATCTCACGGTGACATTTCACACAATGAAGCAGGGGCATATGCTTGGGAGCGGGCCAGAGCTGTGTGGTAAAGTCGTTGTCAAAAGTATCGGATTGGAACGGTGACGAGTCGGCCCCCGAACTCTAAGGGCAGTCCCCGGCCCCGGGTGGGGATAAAATCCCCGCCCGGGGGGGCGGCCGGGGACCGCCCGGCGGTGCCGCCGGGCGAGATCGTCAAATTGGTCGAACGTCCCAGTTGGATAGGCAAACAGGGCAACAACCACAAATTCTCCCACGGTCACGCCCTTATCCTCTCTGGCCCGTCCGGCAAAGGCGGCGCCGCGCGGTTGTCGGCCCGTGGGGCGCTGCGGATCGGGGCAGGGCTTGTCACTGTCGCCCCGACACCCGGTGCGCTGCAAGAAAACGCAGCGCGGTTGGAGGCTATTATGTTGTCTCCGGTGGGGGATGCGCGGACGTTGCAGGCGGTGCTTTCGGATGAACGGTTGAATGCGCTCTGTCTTGGCCCCGGATTGGGCGTCGAGCGCGCGCGGGACTTGGTGCCGATCGCATTGGCTGCCAAGCGGGCGACGGTTCTGGATGCGGATGCGTTGACGGCGTTCAAGGACGATCCGTTCGTGCTGTTTGATATGCTGCATGACACCTGCGTGCTGACCCCGCATGCAGGCGAATTCGCGCGGCTGTTCCCTGACATTGCCGAGAAGCTGAACGCCCCCGCCACCAAAGGTCCGGCCTATTCCAAGGTGGACGCAACCCGAGAAGCCGCTGCGCGGGCGGGTTGTGTCGTGCTGTTCAAAGGCCCGGATACGGTGATCGCTGCGCCGAGTGGGCGATGCTCGGTCAATTCGGCGGCTTATGATCGGTCCGCACCCTGGTTGGCCACCGCCGGATCGGGCGACGTGCTGGCGGGCTTCATTACCGGACTGATGGCACGTGGGTTCGACCCGATGCAGGCGGCGGAATCGGCGGCGTGGCTGCATGTGGAATGCGCGTTGGAATTTGGTCCCGGCCTGATTGCCGAAGACCTGCCCGAGATGTTGCCGCAGGTGTTTCGTAAACTGGGTGTCTAGAAGCTGTGCTGCTTTTGCGCTGCCCCGAGCATTTGTAATCCGCCTGCGCGAAACAGGGCAGGCGTCTCGAAATGCAACTGGAACAGCGGAAGGTCGGCGTCCAGCTTCATGTGCCGGATCAGTTCTCCGTCAACCATCGCACAGACTGGCACCAGCGCCTGATTGCGCCTGAACATGGCGCGGGCCAGCCAACCCGAAACCTGTATGATCTGTTGCGATGCGAGGATCAGAGGGCTTTTTCGTCCGCCCCTTCGTCCTTCGATGAGCGCGTCGGGAGATATTCGACACAAATCTCGTGCCGGGGCGACAGCCACCGTGATCGCCGATATGCGCATGCTTCCGCCGTCAGCGGTGACGATGCGATCGCCAGCGGCAAGTGTTTCAATCAATCGGTTGCCGTGATGGGTCTGAATCACTGCGCCGGGGCCAAGGCCTGCGGTTGGGGGCGTGCTGCGCACATCTCCAGCCACCACGCCGCCCGGATAGGGGTTGGGTGCCATTAACGTCCTGCCTTCGTCTGTGGCCCGGTTTCCGGGCTCTGCTTGTTGTCCGCACGCTAGCAGGGCCACTGACAAAATCACGTGATTTCTGACCTTTGCTGATGGGTCCGGGTCGATCCTTGGTGCCCTGTGACCATTTCAACGCGTTTTGCTGCCGATCAGGAGGCTTTGGGCGCGTTTTTCCTCTCGCATCCCGCCTATACTGGTGTTAGAAGGGCGCGAATTTGGGCGGCCCCTGCGAAACCAGTGCGGGCTGCCCACGGTTTTTGCGGGTGTGGCGAAATTGGTAGACGCACCAGATTTAGGTTCTGGCGCCGCGAGGCGTGGGGGTTCAAGTCCCTCCACCCGCACCAAAGACGGAAAAGGACGAGACGATGCAGGTCACCGAGACCCTGAATGAAGGTCTGAAACGCGGGTACAAGATTGTGGTTCCGGCCGCTGATCTGGACGCAAAAGTCAACGAAAAGCTGGTCGAAGCGCAGCCCGAAGTCGAAATGAAAGGCTTCCGCAAGGGGAAAGTGCCGATGGCCCTGCTGAAAAAGCAGTTCGGTCAGCGCCTGATGGGCGAAGCCATGCAGGAAGCTGTCGATGGCGCCATGAACAAGCATTTCGAAGACAGCGGCGATCGCCCTGCGATGCAGCCCGATGTGAAGATGACCAATGAAGATTGGAAAGAAGGCGACGACGTCGAGATCGAGATGAGCTATGAAGCTCTGCCCGAGATCCCGGAAGTCGACCTGAAAGGCATCAAGCTGCAGAAACTGGTTGTGAAAGCCGCTGATGCGGATATCGGTGAAGCGCTGGGCAGCCTGGCTGAGACCGCGCAAGACTTCAAAGACCGCAAGAAAGGCTCGAAAGCCAAAGATGGCGATCAGGTTGTGATCGACTTCCTGGGCAAGGTCGACGGCGAAGCTTTTGACGGTGGTGCGGCGGAAGATTACCCGCTCGTGCTGGGATCGGGGTCATTCATTCCGGGCTTTGAAGAGCAATTGGTTGGTGCGAAGGCTGGCGATGACGTCGAAGTCAAAGTCTCTTTCCCCGCTGAGTATGGTGCAGAGAACCTTGCTGGCAAGGACGCTGTGTTTGAGTGCAAAGTTAAAGAAGTCAAAGAGCCTGTTGCCGCTGAGATCAACGACGAGCTGGCCAAGAAATTTGGTGCAGAAGATCTGGACGGTCTGAAAGCACAAGTGAGCGAACGTCTTGAGGCCGAATTCTCGGGTGCCGCACGCGCCGTGATGAAGCGCGGTCTGCTGGACGAGTTGGACAAACTGGTCGATTTCGACGTGCCGCCGTCGCTCTTGGATGCCGAGGCCAAGCAAATCGCTCACCAGCTGTGGCACGAAGAAAACCCAGAGGTGGAAGGCCACGACCACCCTGAAGTTGAGCCGACGGACGAGCACATCAAGCTGGCAGGTCGCCGGGTGCGCCTTGGGCTGCTGTTGGCCGAGCTGGGTCAGAAAGCCGAGATCGAGGTTTCAGATGCCGAGATGACCCAGGCGGTGATGAACCAAGCGCGTCAATATCCGGGCCAGGAACGTCAGTTCTTTGAATTTGTTCAGCAAAATCCGCAAATGCGGCAGCAGATCCAAGCGCCCTTGTTTGAAGACAAAGTCATCGACTATGTATTCGAGCTGGCCAAAGTGTCCGAGAAAGAAGTGTCCAAAGACGACCTGCAAAAGGCCGTTGAGGCGCTGGAAGACGAATAACATCGGTCATACCGACCAATGTCAAAGGCCGCCTGATTGGGCGGCCTTTTTTATTGGCGCCTGGTCATCAACCGGGTCGCAGACCGGTTTCAACCAAAAGGCCCTGCCGTTTGGCCTCGTAATAATACCCACGGGCATACCACTTCATCGCGCCTTCAATGCTGCCGCCTGACACGATATAGGCGCCGCGCAGATATTTGCCCGCGTATTTCAGGTTCACATCGGGGTCCAGAAGTTCCTTGGCGGGGCCACGGTGCCCCATGGTGCGCGCCGTTTGCGGTAAGATCTGCAACAGCCCCCAATATGGTCCGTTGCGCGCCCATGGCCGGTGTGTGCTTTCGCGAACCGCCTGACGATGCACCAGTTCGCGCGGGATCTGATAATGGTCCGCCCATTTGTTGATCAGCGCACGCAGCTCGGGTGTTTCGTTCGGATAGAGCGGCGGGTTGAAATCCCCACCTGCATGGCGTCGCGGTTTTTGCGACCGATCACGACCAAAGCAGCCCGACAGGGCAAGGGCGGACAATGAAGCAACAAAAAAACGACGAGTGAGATGGGTCATACCGCAGACTATATTGCGGGTAAGGTTGGGTGAATAGTCGTATATGTCAGCGTCGGCGATGCCACGCTTAACAATTGGTCGCGCAAGTTGTCGCGCTTGGCTTTCGCGAATGAAAGCTCACTGCCACAGCTTTGTTGATGTGAGAGAAAGTGGAACGTCCCTGAACGATCTGCTGGCAGATTTACGTCAATCGCTTGAGCGAAGAGTAGGGATCGCACCGCCGGGAATGCCCCATCGTGGATGCAAAAAAGCCGCCCCGAAAGGGAGCGGCTTTTGTTCGTGGTGTGGAAGAAAGACCTTAGTCCTCGTCCGAAGCCTCGTCAGCGGTGGCTTCTTCTTCGACGGCTTCTGCCAGCTCGTCGTCTTCCGATGCGGCTGCACCGATGTCGTCAAACAGCTCGGCGATCTCGAAATCGGCTTCAGCTTCTGCTTCAGCGGCCAGTTCCTGGATCGATTTGCCCGACGCTTGCAGCTCGGCTTCTTCTTGCGAGCGTGCGACGTTCAGTTCGATCTCGATATCGACTTCGGGGTGCAGGATGACGTGAACAGCATGCAGGCCCAGATCTTTGATCGGAGCTTTCAGGGCAACCTGTTTTTTGTCGATGGTGAAACCGGCTTCGGTTGCAACCTCTGCTGCGTCACGCGGGGTGACCGAGCCATACAGGGCGCCAGCGTCCGATGCCGAACGAATCACGACGAATTGCTGTCCGTTGAGTTTCTCGGCCAGTGCTTCGGCTTCTTTCTTGGTCTCAAGGTTGCGCGCTTCAAGCTGCGCTTTCTGAGCTTCGAAAGATGCGATGTTGGCATCCGATGCGGACAGGGCTTTGCCTTGGGGGAGAAGGAAGTTGCGGGCGAAACCCGGCTTCACGTCAACGACGTCGCCCATTTGACCCAGCTTGGCCACACGTTCCAGAAGGATAACTTGCATAATCAGATCTCCTTACTTCACGGCATAGGGAAGCAGGGCGAGGAAGCGGGCGCGTTTGATGGCGCGCGACAGTTCGCGTTGCTTCTTGGCCGACACAGCGGTGATCCGCGAGGGAACGATCTTGCCACGCTCAGAGATGTAGCGCTGCAGAAGGCGTGTGTCTTTGTAGTCGATCTTCGGCGCATTGTCGCCCGAGAAGGGGCATACTTTGCGACGGCGGAAAAATGGTTTAGCTGCCATGGTTTAGATCCTTTCGAACTTAGCGGTCACGGGGGCGGCGGTCGCCACGCTCGTCACGCTTTTGCATTTGGATCGACGGACCTTCGGCGTGATCGTCAACCTTGATTGTCAGAATGCGCATGACATCGTCATGCAGGCGCATCAGGCGCTCCATCTCCTGAACGGCCGGTGCGGGTGCATCGGTTTTCAGGAACGCATAGTGACCCTTGCGGTTCTTGTTGATCTTGTAGGCCATCGTTTTGACGCCCCAGTACTCGCTGTCAACGACTTTACCGCCGTTGTCACCCAGCACAGTGCCAAAATGTTCGATGAGGTTTTCAGCTTGCGTATTGGACAAGTCCTGACGCGAGATGAAGACATGCTCGTAAAGCGGCATGTGAGCTCCAGTTCTTTTTCAAGCGCGCTTCAAAGGATGGGGCTTCACCTTTCCGCCCCCATCCACGAGAGGCCACGCGGTTCATAAACACACGGAAAGGACGGTGCCTTATACACGTCTGGACCAATGGCGCAAGGCCGTTTCCGGTCTTGTGCTGGTGTTCGGCACGGTGTGCCGTCCGAAGAGGTCAATCGGAGCTTTGCCCGCGAATGACCAGACATGTGCCCTAATCCCGTCACAGTTGCATGGGACCCGTATAGACAAGGGATAGGTCGCGTATTTGCTGATGGTCCCGGTGGTATTGAACTGAAAGGGCGGCACGATGATGCAGGGCAATATTCAAAACACCGAACATTCTAAGGTTGTCCGTCAGGATCGTCGGGGACCGGCAATTGTTCAGACCTCTTGGGGATATCGGCTGAGTGCCGTTGGCGCTGAAGCGGGTTTGTTGCGTGTCACACACGCGGCCGGACGGTTTGTCGGTTTGGTGCTTCTTTTGATCATCGCAGGCGTCTGGTCATTCTCGGCGAATGCCTTTGCTGACCCGCTGATCATGGCGATGAAGCTGGGTCTGACCGGCTTGTTGTTTGTCGTGGGTTGGATGTTGTTTTGGTATGGGCGCGATGCGCGTCAGGTCGAAGCGCAGGTTGACCTGAATGGCTGCGAGTTGCGGATTGGACATCGCGATGGCTTGAACAGGTTTCGACAGGAGACACGCATTCCGTTCAGCGATATCGGGTCATTTCTGATCCTGCGCACGAGTGATTACCCCAACAATGCAGCGCTTTACGCACGGATCGGCAGCGGCATGGACGCCTATGAGGTGATTGAGGGAAGCGAGGCATCTTTGGAACCGATCAAGGCGCGGCTCGTGACGGATCTGACAGGTGAACGGCGCAGACGCGATCCAAAGAACCGCCGCATTTCGCGGGTGACGAGCAATGCCATATCGCTGGCGCGGGTCTCGGCCCCATAAATCTGCTTAACTGGACCATGTATCGGCGCTTGTCTTAACCGACTTGCGCCGATTTGCATTTCGGGCAAAGCGGATTGCGCCAAACGCGCCTGCACGTTATGCCCATTGGAAAGGCATAGGAACAGGAGAGCCCATGAGCCGCGCATTCGTATTTCCCGGACAGGGTGCCCAGAGCATCGGAATGGGCAAAGCCCTTGCAGATGCATACCCTTCGGCCAAGGCCGTGTTTGACGAGGTTGACGAAGCGCTTGGCGAAAAGCTGTCAGCCCTGGTCTGGGAGGGTGAGCAAGACGCTCTGACATTGACGCAAAATGCCCAACCCGCGCTGATGGCGACATCACTGGCAGCCATGCGGGCGCTGGAAGCTGAGGGCGTTTCGGTCGAAGCCGCGTCCTTTGTCGCTGGGCATTCTTTGGGCGAATACTCGGCTTTGGCGGCCGCCGGCGCGCTGTCCATCGCGGATGCGGCCCGCCTGTTGCGCGCGCGCGGCAAGGCGATGCAAGACGCTGTTCCCGTGGGGGTTGGGGCGATGGCTGCGCTTCTTGGTCTGGATTTCGAAACTGCCGAAGCGGTGGCGCTGGAAGCGGCGCATGATCAGGTGTGCCAGGCGGCAAATGACAACGATCCTGCACAGGTGGTCGTGTCCGGTCACAAAGAAGCGGTCGAGCGCGCGGTCGAGATTGCGAAGGGCAAAGGGGCGCGGCGCGCGGTTCTGCTGCCCGTGAGTGCGCCATTCCATTGTGCCTTGATGCAGCCAGCCGCCGAAGCGATGGCCGAGGCATTGTCACATGTCGAGATGAAAGCACCAGTGGTGCCGCTTGTTTCCAACGTGCGTGCACGGGCGATCTCCGATCCAACCACGATCAGATCTTTGCTGGTGGAGCAGGTGACCGGATCGGTCCGCTGGCGTGAGAGCGTGGCGTGGATGGCTGATCAGGATGTGTCCGAGATGTGGGAGGTCGGCGCTGGAAAGGCACTGTCTGGTATGATTCGACGCATCGCAAAAGAGGTCGAGACACGCGCTGTTGGAACCCCCGAAGACGTGGCCGCCGCCGCCGAGGCACTGAAGGGCTGAACAAAGTCAGGAATTTTCGAAAAGTCTTGGTGTTCCCGACTAGGGGATTGGGCTTTGGCGAATTATGAAGAAGGAACGACAAATGTTTGATCTGACTGGAAAGAACGCATTGATCACCGGGGCTTCAGGCGGGATCGGGGGTGCCATCGCAAAGGCTCTTCATTCGGCTGGTGCGACCGTCGCGTTGTCGGGCACGCGCGTTGAACCGTTGGAGGCGCTGGCCGCCGAATTGGGCGAGCGGGCACATGTGTTGCCTTGTAACCTTTCGGACGGCGAAGCTGTGGATGCGCTTCCCAAACAAGCGGTTGAGGCGATGGGGTCGGTCGATGTTCTGGTGAACAATGCCGGAATCACCCGCGACCAGATTTTCATGCGCATGTCGGATGAGGAATGGGACAGCGTGATCAACGTCAACCTGACCTCGACCATGCGGCTGTGCCGGGGTGTTATGCGCCCGATGATGAAGGCCCGTTGGGGCCGGATCATCAATATCAGTTCGATCGTTGGGGCCACCGGGAACCCCGGACAGGTGAACTATGCCGCCTCGAAGGCGGGGATGGTCGGGCTGACCAAGTCCATTGCCTATGAGGTTGCCAGCCGTGGTATCACCGCAAATTGCGTCGCGCCCGGTTTTATCGCAACGGCGATGACCGACAAGCTGACCGATGATCAGAAAGACAAGATTAACGTGCAAATCCCTGCTGCCCGGATGGGCACGCCGGAAGAGATTGCGGCTGCCGTGCTTTACCTTGCGTCGTCCGAGGCGGGTTATACCACCGGGGCTACGATCCACGTGAATGGTGGGATGGCAATGGTGTAAAGGATCTGGTCAGGCGGGAAGCGCTTGACCGCCTGGCCTATTGAAGGTCTAAAGCGTTTGCCTATCTAATGTGATGTGCTATAGGCGGCGCATGTTTTTCTCCAACAAGCCTTTCGGGGTGGGGGATATCAGCGTAACGCGCTGAAAACTAAATGGCCCATCCCGGGTCTGTCGAAAAAGGCCATGGGCCTGAAAATACGTGAGGATTTATCATGAGCGACGTCGCAGATCGCGTGAAGAAAATCGTTGTTGAGCACCTGGGTGTGGAAGAGGACAAGGTAACGGAATCGGCCTCGTTCATCGACGACCTTGGCGCAGACAGCCTGGACACCGTTGAGCTGGTCATGGCCTTTGAAGAAGAGTTCGGTATCGAGATTCCGGATGACGCTGCCGAGACCATTCAAACCTTCGGCGACGCCGTGAAATTCATCTCGGAAGCCGTTTAAGGTTTCGGAACTTTCAGATTTCTGAAACGGCCTGCCATCTGGCGGGCCGTTTCTTTTTTGCGCATTGATGTGCACGGCGCGACGCTTTCAGAGCGCAACCAGCCGATTTTGGCTACGCTTCCAGGGGTGTGTTACTATTTCACTAAACCATTGATGGTTTGGCGAAGGAGGCGATCCATGATCATCTATCCGACACTAGAATTGCAGAACGGGCGTTGCGTTTCACTGCGCCGCGGGCGCCTTGAGGAGCCGTCGATCTGGCACGTGGACCCGATGGAGACGGCACAGGGCTTCGTCGAAGTGGGAGCCGAATGGATACATATCACCGATTTCGACGCGGTTGACGGCAAAAGTGAGAATGCCGCGTTGATCGAGGACATAATCAAACATACTGGTTGCTCTGTTCAGGTTGCGGGTGGCATTCGTACCCGCGACATGGTCGAGAGCTGGATCGAGAAAGGAGCCGGACGCGTCGTTCTGGGGACCATTGCGGCGCGTGATCCTGACATGGTGAAAGAGCTCGCCAATCGACATCCCGACCAGATCGTGTTGGCAGCAGATGTCTGGCAGGGCCAGTTGATGACCGATGGGTGGCGCAATCCCGTGGCCATCACGCCCGAGGATTTCCTGGCATCCTACGCGGATGTTCCGCTGGCCAGTGTCCTGATCACCGATATTGACAGCGACATTGAGCAGCCTGACGCTCAGCTTGGACTTTTGAGCAGGTTGGCTGGCGAAACCCGCCATCAGGTCATTGCGGCGGGCACCGTGCATGAACTGGATGACGTTGCCCGGCTGAAATACGTCCCCAATATCGCGGGCACTTTGATTGGGCGGGCTTTGTTCTCGAAAAACGTGGATCTGGGCGAGGCACTTGAGGTGGCGCAACCTGTGCCCGAGGTCAAAGCAGAGTTTATCTGACTTGAGTAACTTCAAGACGTTGGCCGGTGACACGCTGCGTTCGCATGAGTGTCGCCGGTCGGCATGTGAGTTTACCTGCCAAACACTTGCCATCGGCAGCTTTCGCCTGACAGGCCGAACGCCTCTTGCCCCTAATCCCTTCGTCGCGCTATCAAGCGTGGGATGAAAGACTTCCTGGGAAAGGGCAGCATAATGCGTCGAGTGGTCGTTACAGGTTTGGGCATGGTTTCTCCTCTGGCGAGCGGGGTTGAGGAAACTTGGAAGCGTATTCTGGACGGGCAATCGGGCGCAGGCCCGATCACCAAGTTCGATGCGTCGCGTGTTACGACGAAATACGCGTGTGAGGTGCCGCTGGGCGACGGGACCGACGGCACGTTCAACCCCGACGACTGGATGGAGCCGAAAGAGCGCCGTAAGGTTGATGACTTCATCCTTTACGGACTGGCGGCATCCGAAATGGCCGTGAAAGACGCGGGATGGATGCCCGAGGACGAAGAAAGCCTGTTGCGGACCGGTGTGATGATCGGGTCTGGCATTGGCGGCTTGGCGACCATCGCCGAAACCTCGATCATTCTGAACGAACGTGGCCCGCGTCGCGTGTCGCCGTTCTTTATTCCCGGTTCGCTGATCAACCTGATTTCCGGTCAGGTGTCGATCAAGTTTGGTTTTAAAGGTCCGAACCATTCTGTTGTCACGGCCTGTTCTACGGGCGCGCATGCGATTGGCGATGCGTCGCGGCTGATCCAAACCGGCGATGCAGATGTGATGATCGCAGGCGGGGCTGAAGCCGCGATTTGCGAGCTGGGCATCGCCGGGTTCAACGCCTGCAAAGCATTGTCGACCAAAGCGGAAGACAACCCTCAAGCGGCCAGCCGCCCCTATGATGTAGATCGCGATGGCTTCGTGATGGGGGAGGGCGCGGGTATCGTCGTTCTGGAAGAATATGAGCACGCCAAAGCGCGCGGCGCAAAGATTTACGCCGAGGTGCTGGGGTATGGTTTGTCTGGTGACGCCTACCACATCACCGCCCCATCCGAGGATGGTGACGGCGGGTTCCGCGCCATGAAAGCAGCCCTTGCCAAGGCGGGTTTGGAACCATCCGACATTGATTACATCAATGCGCATGGCACGTCGACAATGGCGGATACGATCGAATTGGGGGCGGTTGAGCGCCTGTTGGGCGATGCGGCTGACAAGGCCACGATGAGTTCGACGAAAAGTTCGATTGGGCACCTGCTGGGGGCCGCTGGCGCGGTCGAGGCGATCTTCTGCATTCTTGCGCTGCGTGACCAGATCGCGCCGCCGACCATCAATCTGGACAATCCCGCGATTGAGCCACGTCTGAGCCTTGCCGCGAACAAGGCCGAGAAGCGCGAAATCAATACGGTTTTGTCCAACAGCTTCGGCTTTGGCGGTACCAATGCCAGCTTGATTATGGGCAAGGTCACCGACTGATGTGGCGCAACATAGCCTCGAATGCGCTGAGCCTGTTCATTGTCATCATGATCGTCGCGGTCGGGATGATAGCGTGGGGCAAGAGCCAATACACCAGCCCTGGCCCGTTGGCCGAGGCGATTTGTTTGCGTGTTGAAAAGGGCTCGAATTTCTCTCGGGTGGCCAGCAAGCTGACCGAGCAAGGTGCGATCTCGAACGCGACCATCTTTCGGTTGGGCGTCGAGTATTCCGACAAGAAGTCTGCACTGAAGGCCGGATCGTTTCTGGTCGATGAAGGCGCGTCGATGGAAGAAATCGTTGATATAGTAACCCGGGGCGGCGCGTCGACCTGCGGCACCGAAGTTGTCTATCGCATTGGTGTGTTGGCAGCCGAAGTTCAGGTGCGAGAGCTGGACCCCGCGACGCAGGAATATGAAATCACGGCCGAGTTCAAACCGGCCGAGTTGGAAGGTGCTGCGCCTGAATCCTATACCAAGGTTCGCAATGAAAGCGACACCCGCTATCGTATCGCATTGGCCGAGGGGGTTACCAGCTGGCAGATCGTGGATAGCCTGAACCGTGCCGATTTCCTTGAGGGAGAGGTCGCCGAGGTGCCGGCTGAAGGCACGTTGGCCCCGGACAGCTATGAGGTGAAGGTGGGCGCAGACCGCGCCACGTTGCTTGCAGATATGCAGACGGCGCAGACCGCCATTCTGACCGAGGCGTGGGAGGCGCGCGCATCGGATCTGCCCTATGACAGTCCAGAAGAGGCGCTGATCATGGCGTCGATTGTCGAAAAAGAAACCGGCTTGGCCGAGGAGCGGCGTCAGGTGGCCAGCGTCTTCGTGAACCGGCTGAATCAAGGGATGCGGCTGCAAACGGACCCAACAGTGATTTATGGTGTCACCAAGGGGCAGGGCGCATTGGGTCGGGGCTTGCGGCAAAGCGAATTGCGGTCCGAGACTCCATACAACACCTATATCATTGACGGGTTGCCGCCCACGCCAATTGCCAACCCGGGCAAAGCCGCGATTGAGGCTGCGTTAAACCCCGACAGCACGGATTTCATCTTCTTCGTGGCCGATGGCACCGGCGGACATGCCTTTGCTGAGACGTTGGACGAACACAATCGCAATGTTGCGAAGTGGCGCGAGATTGAAGCGCAGCGCGCAAACGAGTGATTTCGTAAATAAATCATTATCTTGTCGCGCGCTGTTGCGGTGGGTTGGTTTGACAGAACGCACGGGCTCTCGTAGGTTCTGATATACGCTAGAAGACGTGAATGTAACGGTCTTGGGTTTTACCCGAGGCCGTTTTTTCATGTCGCTCGTTCGGAGACGAGCATGAGAGGCAACGACAATAATGACAATGATCACGCCCTTGGGGAAGGACGCGGCTTCGGACGACTACCTGAAGATCGCGGACACGTTTTTTCTGCGTGTTTTGAAAGAGCTGGACCGCCAGTTGAGCGCGGCGGAACTGGCCGATTGCGAGACCACACCGGGATTGGCGAAAGCCGTGACCGAGGTGCGCCGGGCCATGCAAACAGTATTCGAGGAAAGGAAACGTCTTGAACAAAGTGGTCACAACGCCTTTGGCGGGGCCGGAGCGGTCGCACTCGACCTTGCTCAGGCCCGAGATGAAATCGGGCGCAGACTGGCTTGCCTGCGCGACGCAAGAGGAGCGGGAGACGTTCCTGAACAGTCTGAGTGACGGCGCATTGGCGGCCTTGCCGTTCCTGTTTGAGTTCTGGGCATTGGATCACCAATTGCCGCCGGACGGGGATTGGCGCACCTGGGTAATCATGGGCGGGCGTGGCGCGGGGAAAACCCGCGCCGGGGCCGAATGGGTGCGTGCCGAGGTTGAGGGGGCGGGGCCTTATGATCCCGGTCGCTCGCAACGGGTCGCCTTGGTGGGCGAGACCATAGATCAGGTGCGCGAGGTCATGATTTTCGGGGACAGCGGTATTTTGGCCTGCTCGCCGGCGGATCGACGACCGGAATGGCAGGCGGGGCGTCGGCGTCTGGTCTGGCCGAACGGAGCGGTGGCACAGGTGTTTTCCGCCCATGAGCCGGAAAGTCTGCGCGGCCCGCAGTTTGATGCGGCTTGGGTAGACGAATTGGCCAAGTGGAAGAAGGCCGAGGACACGTGGGATATGTTGCAGTTCGGGCTGCGGTTGGGCAGCCATCCGAGGCAGTGCGTCACCACCACGCCGCGCAATGTTGGGGTGCTGAAGGCGATTTTGAAGAACCCCTCGACCGTGGTGACACAAGCGCCGACCGAGGCCAATCGCGCCTATCTGGCGAAGAGTTTTCTTGACGAGGTGCGATCGCGCTATGCCGATACGCGTCTGGGGCGGCAAGAACTGGACGGCATGTTGTTAGAGGACACTGAAGGGGCTTTGTGGACCATGGAGGCGCTGGACAAGGCGCGCAGCACCGATGATCTGCCCGAGTTTGACCGGGTTGTTGTGGCGGTTGACCCTCCGGTCACGGGGCACAAAGGGTCGGATGATTGCGGGATCGTTGTGGCGGGCGTCGTGGTGCAGGGTGCGCCGGGGAACTGGCGTGCGGTTGTGCTGGAAGATGCCAGCGTGTCAGCTGCCACGCCGTCCCAATGGGCAGGAGCCGCGATCGCGGCCCTGCAACGTCACGGTGCCGATCGTTTGGTGGCCGAGGTCAACCAGGGGGGTGACTTGGTGGAAAGCGTGATCCGGCAGATCGACCCAACCGTGCCGTTTCGCGCGGTGCGGGCCACGCGAGGGAAAAGTGCCCGTGCCGAACCCGTTGCTGCGCTTTATGAACAGGGGCGCGTGGCACATGCAGGCGGCATGCCGATGCTTGAGGATCAAATGTGCCGCATGACGGTACAGGGATTTGAGGGCAAGGGCAGCCCCGACCGCGTTGATGCGCTGGTCTGGGCCTTGCACGAATTGATCATCGAACCGGTTGCGAAATGGCGACGGCCACAGGTGCGTTCGCTGGGTTAAACAGTTTTTTAACCTTGGATGGCAGAGTGCAAAACATCGAAAGGCAGGGCATAGGCCACACGGTTCTTTGACCCTGACCTGATCAACACTGAGACGAAGGTTTCAACGACCGGTACTGCGATCTGCAGTTTGCCGGGCGGGAGAGATTTGCCGGGGACACCTCCCCAACAGGACAGAACGCGAGGAGCACCAGCATATGGTATTCGACTTTCTCAAGCGGGGCGACGCTGCGCATATGGCGGCACAACCGACCGAGACCAAAGCGTCCGCGACGGGTCCGGTCATCGCTTATGGTGGCGCGGGGCGTGTGGCCTGGAGCCCGCGTGACGTGGTCAGCCTGACCAAAACAGGCTTCGCGGCCAACCCGGTGGGTTTTCGCTCGGTCAAGCTGATTGCCGAAGCCGCTGCCGCGCTGCCCTTGGTGCTTCAGGACGACGCGCAACGGTTCGAGGCGCATCCAATTCTTGACCTGTTGGCGCGCCCCAATGCAGCGCAAGGGCGGGCGGAATTGTTCGAAGCCTTCTTTGGCCAGCTTCTGTTGACCGGCAACGGGTATTTCGAAGCGGTGCCGGGCGAAGGCGGGTCTGTGGAAGAACTGCATGTTCTGCGTTCGGACCGGATGAACCTTGTGCCGGGCGTCGATGGCTGGCCGGTGGCGTATGACTATACGGTCGGCGCGCGCAAGCACCGCTTTCATGTGGGTGAGGGCGTGTCCCCGATCTGCCACGTAAAAGCATTTCACCCACAGGATGACCATTATGGCCTGTCGCCCCTTCAGGCTGCGGCCACGGCAATTGACGTTCATAACGCCGCCAGTCGCTGGTCGAAAGCTTTGCTGGACAATGCTGCACGTCCCTCGGGCGCCATTGTTTACAACGGAGCTGACGGGCAGGCGCAACTGAGTGCGGACCAGTATGACCGTCTGTTGTCCGAGATGGAAAGCCATCACGTGGGGGCACGCAATGCCGGACGACCGATGCTGCTGGAGGGCGGGTTGGATTGGAAACCGATGGGGTTCAGCCCCTCGGACATGGAGTTCCAGAAAACCAAGGAAGCCGCCGCGCGCGAGATCGCGCAGGCCTTTGGGGTGCCGCCGATGCTGATCGGCATTCCGGGTGATGCGACTTATGCAAACTATCAGGAAGCCAGCCGGGCGTTCTATCGCCTGACCGTGGTGCCTTTGGTGTCGCGTGTCGCGGCCAGTGTCGGCCATTGGCTGGCCGGGTTCACAGGCGAAAGCGTCGTGCTGAAACCCGATCTTGATCAAGTGCCGGCGCTGTCTGCCGAGCGCGACCAACAATGGCGTCGCGTGGCCGAGGCAAGTTTTCTGTCGGATGCCGAGAAACGCAGCCTTCTGGGTCTGCCGCCGCTGGCATCTGACGACGTGTAACCAACGAGGAAAAGCACATGAGCGATTTCCGGCCCGATCTTGGGCTTGAGCATAAATTCGTCAAGCTGGGCGATACGTCCGAGGTCGATGAGGGCATCCTGATTGAGGGTTACGCCAGCTTCTTCGATCAGTGCGACACAGGGGGCGACATCGTGGCCCCAGGCGCCTATGGCAAATCTCTGCGGGCGCTGAAAAAGGCGGATCGCGGCGTGAAGATGCTGTGGCAACACGACCCGGCCCAGCCCATCGGTGTCTGGGACGAGGTGCGCGAGGATGCGCGCGGGCTTTACGTCAAGGGTCGCATTCTGACGGATGTTGCCAAGGGGCGGGAGGCCGCCGCGCTGATCGAGGCGGGCGCGATTGACGGTTTGTCGATCGGCTATCGCACCAAGCGGGCCACCAAGAACGACAAGGGCCAACGGCTTTTGACCGAGTTGGAGCTGTGGGAGGTGTCGCTTGTCACCTTCCCGATGCTTCCGACGGCGCGGGTGGGGGCGAAGGGCGATGCGCCCGGTGCCGATGAGACCACGTTGCGTGAACTGGCAGCTTCGATCACGGAAGCCCGCCATATGCTGGCCCGTCACCGCTGAGCCAGCGATCTGAACCCCTGAAAAGGACCCATAGATGAGCAAGAACGAGACCAAAGCTCAGGGCCAGTCGGCCGCGACTGGCGTGACACCGGCTGCCGAGGTGAAGACCGCATTGGCTGGCTTCATGAGTGATATCAATGCCTTTCACAACGATATTTCGACCAAACTTCAACAACAGGAAGAGCGACTGACCATGCTGGATCGCAAATCACACATCACATCCAAGTCCACAGCGGCGCGTCCGCACCTTGCTGCCGCTGCCGATCTGGAAGCACCGCATCAGAAAGCGTTTGAAGCGTATCTGCGCTCCGGCGACGACGATGGTTTGCGCGGTCTGGAGCTGGAAAGCAAGGCCATGTCGACCGCGGTTGCCGGGGACGGTGGTTATCTGGTTGATCCGCAAACTGCAGATACCATCCAGAGCGTTCTGAAATCCACCGCGTCGTTGCGTGCTGTTGCGAATGTGGTGAATGTCGAAGCGACGTCCTATGATGTTCTGATCGACCATTCCGATGTTGGTTCGGGTTGGGCGACGGAAACTGACCCGTCGGTTGAAACCGGCACGCCATCGATTGAGCGTATCACCATCCCCCTTCACGAGTTGTCCGCGCTGCCAAAGGCATCGCAACGCCTGCTGGATGACAGCGCGTTCGAGATCGAGACCTGGTTGGCCGGTCGCATTGCCGACAAGTTTGCCCGCGCCGAAGCCGGTGCCTTCATTTCAGGCGATGGTATCGACAAACCCAAGGGCATTCTGGCGCACCCCTCGGTGGACAATGATATCTGGACCTGGGGCAATCTGGGCTATGTCGTGACTGGCACCTCGGGTGATTTCGATGCGTCGAACCCGGCAGATGCGATCATCGATCTGGTCTATGCGTTGGATGCCGAATACCGCGCGGGCGCGAAATTCGTCATGAACTCGAAAACCGCGGGGGCGGTGCGTAAGATGAAGGATATGGATGGCCGCTTCCTGTGGTCGGACGGCTTGGCCGCTGGTGAACCGGCGCGCCTGCTGGGCTATCCCGTGCTGATCGCCGAGGATATGCCGGATATCGGCGCAGACACGACCCCGATTGCCTTTGGCGATTTCGGATCGGGCTATACGATTGCCGAACGTCCCGATACCCGCATCCTGCGCGACCCGTTTTCGGCCAAGCCGCATGTGCTGTTCTATGCGACCAAGCGCGTGGGCGGCGATGTCAGCGACTTCGCAGCAATCAAGCTTTTGAAGTTCTCGGTCTCGTAAGAGCCTGAACCCGAGCCCCGTACCCTGCCTTAACCCGGCAGGTGCGGGACCGGGCGCGCGCCGGCCTCACCCCGTGTTGTCTAGCTGCTCCCCCTCCGTCCGAGCAACGCGGACGGTGCGCGCCCACCTTGTTTCAAGTGACGTGAGGGACCCGAATTTCGGAGATAATCCATGATGTTAGTCGAGCAGACCACAGTGCCGGGCGCGGTCCTTCCGGTCGCCCAATTCAAGGACCACTTGCGGCTGGGCACCGGGTTTGCCGATGACGGGGTGCAGGATGCCGTGCTGGAAACATATCTGAGGGCTGCAGTTGCCGCCATCGAAGCGCGCACCGGCAAGATCCTTCTGTCCCGCAGCTTTACCTGGACGCTGACCGCATGGCGCGACCTGGCCACACAGGCGTTGCCGGTGGCCCCTGTCAGCCAAATCACCAGTCTGAAGATCATTGACCGCCTTGGGGGCGAAGAAGTGATCAACTCAGCGCGCTATGTGTTGGAACCCGATATGCACCGACCGCGGTTGGTGTCGACCGGCCTGTGTTTGCCAGCCATCCCGGTGGGCGGGCAGGTGGTGATCGGGTTCGAAGCCGGGTTTAGCGCCGATTGGGCGGGTATGCCCGCCGATCTGGCGCAAGCCGTGATGCTTCTGGCCGCGTCCTATTATGAAAACCGGGCAGATGCAGGCGATGCGGCGATGGGACAAAGTCGGTGGCCATCAGCAGTTGCCGCGTTGATCCAACGCTATCGCACCGTGCGCCTGTTTGGCGGTGGGGGTGCCCGATGAAGCCGCCTGTCCTGAACCGCAAGCTGACGCTGGAAGCGCCAGTGCGCATGCCGGACGGCGCGGGGGGGTTCACCCAAAGCTGGCAGGCGTTGGGCGAGATGTGGGCCGAGATCAAGCCGCGCACCGGGCGTGAACGCGCCGCTGGGTTCGCCACCGTTTCGACCATTGCGTTTCGCATCACGGTGCGCGCGGCACCGGATGGCGCCCCGTCGCGCCCGGAGCCGGACCAGAGGTTTCGCGCCGGTTCACGCCTGTTTCGCATCCTTGCCGTGACCGAGGCCGATGCAGGCGCGCATTACCTGACCTGTTTTGCACAAGAGGAGGTGTCGGCATGAGCTATGGTGTTTCGGCGGCCTTACAACAGGCGGTGTACCAACAACTTGCGACGGACACGACCCTGTCGGCGTTGGTGGCCGGTGCGATCTATGACGCGGTGCCCGCCGGGATCATCACCGGCACCTATGTCAGCCTTGGGCCTGAAGATGTGCGCGAACGGTCGGACATGACCGGGCATGGCGCCCTGCACGAAATCACCGTCAGCGTGGTGACGGACGAGGCGGGCTTTCAAACCGCCAAAGAGGTGGCTGCCGCCGTCAGCGATGCGTTGGTGGATGCTGCGCTGACCTTGGCCCGAGGCCAGCTTGTTTACCTGAATTTCCATCGCGCGCGGGCGCGGCGGGTCGAAGATGCCGATGTGCGTCGGATCGACCTGTTTTTCCGCGCGCGTGTTCAAGACGACTAACCCTAACTACGGAGTGATCCCATGGCTGCCCAAAACGGCAAGGACCTTTTGATCAAGCTCGACATGACCGGAAGTGGCGTGTTCGAGACCATTGCGGGCCTTCGGGCCACGCGCCTGAGCTTCAATGCGGAAAGCGTTGATGTGACCAGTCTGGAAAGCACAGGTGGCTGGCGCGAGTTGCTGGGTGGGGCAGGTGTGAAATCCGCCTCGATCTCGGGCTCGGGTGTGTTCAAGGATGCGACCACGGATGAACGGGCGCGGCAGGTCTTTTTTGACAATGAAGTGCCGGATTTCCAGGTGATCGTGCCTGACTTCGGCGTCGTTGAAGGGCCGTTCATGATCACCTCGGTTGAATATGCAGGATCGCATAACGGCGAGGCGACATATGAGCTGTCGATGGCTTCGGCGGGCGAACTTAGCTTCACGGCGCTGTGACCATGGCAAACCCCTGGACAGGCGAGGTCACGTTGGAGATCGACGGCACCCCCCATGTCATGAAGCTGACACTTGGGGTGCTGGCCGAATTGGAAACCCAGTTGGGTGAGGACACGATCATCGGGTTGGTCGAACGGTTCGAAAGCGGTGCGTTTTCAAGCCGGGATGTTCTGGCCCTGATCGTCGCTGGCTTGCGGGGCGGTGGCTGGCAAGGGCGGGCGCAGGACTTGCTTGCGGCCGAGATTGCCGGTGGCCCGGTCCGCGCTGCGCAAGCGGCTGGGCAGTTGCTAAGCCGTGCCTTCGCCACGCCCGCCCCGGAAGAGGCGCAAACATGAGTTCTGGTCTTGCCTTCGATTGGCCCGGTCTGATGCGGCTGGGTCTGGGTCGGCTTGGATTGCACCCAGATCAATTCTGGGCGCTGACACCTGTCGAGCTGATCGTGATGGCCGGGCTGGATAACCAACCTGCTCCGTGCCTTCGGGCGCGGTTGGAAGAACTGGCTCTGGCGTTTCCTGATGCGCGGGTCAGCCCAATGGAAGGACATGACGAATGAATGGATTGGATAGCTTTGACGAACAGATCGACGCGCTGGAAACGGCCCTGGGGGGCGCACAGGCGATGACCGCCGGGTTTGTGTTCGAACTCAGGGGTATGCATTCGACGGTCTCGGACCTGAGCGCGGATGTGAACACGTTGTCGTCTGGCATTTCGTCGGGATTGCGCAAGGCGTTTGATGGTCTGGTCTTTGATGGCATGAAGCTGTCGGACGCTTTGAAAGTCGTGGCGCAATCCATGTCGCAGGCGGCCTATAATGCTGCAATCAAGCCCGTTACCGGACATTTCGGCGACATTCTGGGGCAGGCGGTGGGGGCTGTGACCAACGCCTTCCTTCCGTTTGAAAAGGGCGGCGCTTTTGCGCAAGGGCGCGTGGTGCCGTTTGCCAAGGGCGGGGTTGTGTCAAGCGCCACGGCTTTCCCGATGCGCGGGGCAACGGGTTTGATGGGCGAGGCTGGACCAGAGGCGATTATGCCGCTGGCCCGTGGCGCGGATGGCCGATTGGGCGTGCAAGCTGGGGGCGGGGGCCGCCCTGTCAATATCACAATGAATATCTCGACCCCCGACGTTGAGGGGTTCAGGCGGTCGCAAAGCCAGATCGCTGCGCAGATGTCGCGCGCGCTGTCACGTGGTCAGCGCCACCGCTAGTTCGCAGTCATTTCGAAGCTAGGAGGGTTTCCCCATGTCTTTTCACGAGGTCCGGTTTCCGGCAAATCTGAGCTTTGGGTCCGTTGGCGGCCCGGAACGGCGCACCGAGGTTGTGACGCTGGCCAACGGGTTCGAAGAACGTAACACCCCTTGGCAGCATTCCCGCCGTCGCTATGACGCGGGCATCGGCATGCGTTCGCTTGATGATGTGGAAACGCTGATTGCGTTTTTCGAGGCGCGGCGCGGGCAGCTTGTCGGGTTTCGCTGGAAGGATTGGTCCGACTATAAAAGCAGCCTGCCGTCGAAGCCCCCCGAATACACGGATCAGATTATCGCCTGGGGTGATGGTGGAACGACCGAGTTTCCGTTGATCAAGATCTATCGCTCGGGCGAAGAAACCTATGCCCGCCCCATTCAGAAGCCGGTTGAGGGCACGGTCAAACTGGGCCTGAAGGGCGATCCGCTAAGCGAAGGCACACATTTCACGGTGGATTACACCACGGGGAAAGTGACATTCATGACCGCGCCGGAGACCGGGGCAGAAGTCACGGCAGGCTATGAGTTTGACGTGCCCGTTCGGTTTGACACGGATCGTATTCACACATCGGTCGCTTCGTTCCAAGCGGGTGATGCGCCAAATGTTCCAGTGGTGGAGGTGCGGGTCTGATGGCGCTGTCTGCAGAGCTGGAGGCCCATCTGGGGCAAGGTGTCACCACAATTGCGCGGTGTTGGAAAGTCATACGGCGGGACGGTGTTGTGCACGGCTTTACCGATCACGATCTGGATTTGACGATTGACGGCGTTACCTTTCGTGCGGACACGGGGATGACGGCCCATGCACTGAGCCAAACCACCGGTCTGTCCGTTGACAACACCGAGGCATTGGGCGTTCTGAACGATGCCTCGATCACAGAAGAAGATATTCGTGCCGGTCGGTATGACGGGGCCGAGGTGGAAGCCTGGCTGGTCAACTGGAAAGACACAAACCAACGGTATCTGCGCTTTCGTGGATCAGTGGGTGAGCTTGCGCGTGAAGCGGGTGGGTTTCGAGCAGAATTGAACGGATTGTCCGAGAAACTGAACCAGCCCCAGGGTCGCGTCTATCAGATGCCCTGTTCCGCTGTGTTGGGCGACGGCGCGTGTCGGTTCAACCTGAACCAGTCCGGGTACCGGCTGGAGATTGCCGTGGGTGAAAACACCGACGAAACCCTGTTTCAGTTCACTGGCATGGCGCTTTATCCAAACCGCTGGTTTGAACGCGGCAGGTTCACTGTGCTGACCGGCGATGCCAAGGATCTGACCGGTCTGATCAAGAACGACCGCAAGGGCGTGGATGGCGAACGGACAATCGAGTTGTGGGAATCCATACGCGCGCAAATGAAGCCGGGCGACATGGTTCGTCTGGAAGCAGGCTGTGACAAGTTGCCAACAACGTGTCGGGTCAAGTTCAACAACTTCCGCAACTTTCGTGGTTTTCCAGATATCCCTGGCGAAGATTGGTTGATGTCCTATCCGGTTGGGCATGGAAAGAACGATGGGGGCGACGCGCGCGAAACAAACGAACTGCCGGACTGGTCGGTTCTGGGCGAGGACGCCACAAATCCATTCCTTCCCGACGCGGGTGATTGATATGACCGGCTTTCGACAAGAGTTCGTGTCCGAGGCTCGGCGCTGGCTGGGTACGCCTTATGTGCATCAAGCCTCGTGCAGGGGGGCTGGGTGCGACTGCCTGGGGCTGATCCGTGGTGTCTGGCGTGCGGTTCTGGGGGGCGAGCCTGCTTTGGTGCCCGCCTATACCGCCGACTGGTCAGAAGCTGCGCGGGCCGAAGTTCTGTGGGACGCCGCCCGCGAACATCTTGTGGAGCGCCCGATCACGGCAGCCCGCCCGGGTGACGTTCTTCTGTTTCGGATGCAAGGCGGCGCAGTTGCCAAGCACCTGGGCATTCTGACACGCGCTGACCCTTCGCCGACCTTCATCCACGCCTATTCGGGCCATGGCGTGATTGAGAACTCATTATCTGACCCGTGGGCCCGTCGCATCGTGGCGTGTTTTGCATTTCCTGAAAGGATCAACTGATGGCAACGATCTTACTATCCGCAGTCGGTGCAGCCGCCGGGGCCTCGATCGGTGGCGGCGTTTTGGGTCTTTCGTCGGTGGTGATCGGCAAAGCAATCGGGGCCACCGTCGGGCAGGTCATCGACAATCGTATTCTGGGCGAAGGGTCCGAGCCGGTCGAAACCGGCAAGGTGGATCGGATGCGTCTGACCGGGGCTTCCGAAGGTGCTGCGATCCCCATGGTCTTTGGCCGCGCCCGACTGGGTGGGCAGGTGATCTGGGCCACGCGTTTCAAGGAATCGGTTACGACGACCGGGGGCGGGGGTGGCAAGGGGACGCCATCACCACCCGAACCCGAGGTGACGACCTATAGCTATTCGATCAGCCTTGCGATTGCCCTGTGCGAGGGTGAGATCACGCGTGTCGGCCGGATTTGGGCGGATGGAAACGAAGTGTCGCGCAACGATTTGAAGATGCGCATCTATCGTGGCACGGAAACCCAGTTGCCGGATCCAAAAATCGAGGCCGTTCAGGGTACGGGTAAGGCGCCGGCCTATCGCGGTGTCGCCTATGTTGTGATCGAGGATCTGCCCTTGGGCCAGTTTGGCAATCGGGTGCCGCAGTTCAGTTTCGAAGTTTTCCGACCAGAGCAACGTGACCAACCCAAGGAAGTGGCACGCGGCACCCGTGCCGTGGCGCTGATCCCCGGCACCGGCGAATACTCTCTGGCCTCGACGCCGGTCTTTTACAAAAGCGCGCCCGGTGCGGTTGAAGGGTCTAACATGAACACGCCATCCGGCTGGACAGACTTCAAGACCTCTTATCGCATGTTGCAGCAGGAAATGCCGAACTGCCGCAACACGGCGCTTGTTGTCTCGTGGTTCGGTGATGATCTTCGCTGCGGCAGTTGCCGTATCCGCCCCCGTGTTGAACAACACGAGGTCGATGGCGACAGTATGCCCTGGAGTGTATCTGGCCTGACCCGAGGGCAGGCAGGTCTTGTGCCGAAAGACGACAAGGGGCGTCCCATCTATGGCGGCACGCCGTCCGACAAAGCGGTGATGGAGGCGATTGCGCTGGCGTCTGATGGCCGACGCAAGGCGACATTCTATCCGTTCATCCTGATGGAACAGATGAAGGGGAATATGCTGCCCGATCCGTGGAGCGGCAATCTGGGGCAAGCCGTGCTGCCCTGGCGTGGTCGGATCACCACCTCTTATGCGCCGGGGCATGCTGCGTCGCCGGACGGCACCGCGGGCGCGGTGGCACAGGTGAACGCGTTCTTCGGCAACGCCCAGCCGGGGGACTTCACGGTTACAGAAAGCGGTATCAGTTATTCTGGCCCTGCCGGATTTTCTTATCGCCGGTTCATCCTGCATTATGCCCATCTATGTGCGGCCGCGGGGGGTGTTGATGCTTTCCTGATCGGGTCCGAGCTGCGGGCGTTGACGCAAATTCGCGGCCCCGGCAACAGCTTTCCGGTGGTCGATCAACTGATAACGCTGGCGCAGGATGTGCGCTCGATCCTTGGGGCTGGCACCAAGATCTCGTATGCTGCCGATTGGTCCGAGTATTTCGGTTATCACCCGCAGGATGGGTCGGGCGATGTGTTTTACCACCTTGACCCGCTTTGGAGCCACCCTCAGATCGACTTCATCGGTATCGACAACTATATGCCGCTGTCCGATTGGCGCGACGGATTTGACCATGCCGACGCGCATCATGGGTCGATCTATGACCTCGCCTATCTTCAGTCCAACATCCAAGGCGGCGAGGGGTATGATTGGTATTACAAGACGCCCGACGCCCGATCCTTGCAAATACGGACACCGATCACCGATGGCGCATATGGTGAACCTTGGGTCTATCGCTACAAGGATTTGCGCAACTGGTGGGAGCGGTCGCATCACAACCGCGTCGCCGGAGTGCGCGATAGCGACCCGACCGCCTGGTTGCCGGGATCAAAACCGTTCTGGTTCACCGAGTTTGGCTGTGCGGCAATTGACAAGGGCACAAACCAGCCCAACAAATTCCTGGATCCCAAAAGCTCGGAAAGTTCAAAGCCGCGCTACTCGAACGGACGGCGGGACGACCTGATACAGGCGCAGTACCTGCGGGCGATCTATGATTACTGGGCGAAACCCGAGAATAACCCGACCCACAATGCGACAGGCGTTCAAATGCTGGACATGTCACGCGCGCATGTCTGGGCATGGGATGCGCGCCCCTTTCCACAATTCCCCAACCGCAAAGGGTTGTGGAGTGACGGGGCGAACTATGATCGCGGCCATTGGTTGAACGGGCGGGTGTCGGCGCGGTCGCTGGCGTCTGTCGTGGCCGAGATATGCGAAAGATCAGGCGTGACGCAGTATGATGTCTCGAAGCTCTATGGTCTTGTGCGCGGCTACGTCCTTGATCAGATCGGCGGGGCGCGGGCCGCGTTGCAACCCCTGATGCTGGCCTATGGGTTCGAGGTGACAGAACGCGAAGGGGTGTTGATTTTCAAAACACGCACAGGGCGATCCGATCACATCCTTGATCCGGATAAGATGGCACTGTCGCCGGATCGTGATACATCGCTAGAGCGTGTGCGAGACCCGGAAGCCGAGATCGCAGGTCGGGTCCGTCTGACCTATGTCGAAGGGGCAGGCGACTATGACGTTCGGTCGGTCGAGGCAACCTTCCCGGATGAAACAAGCCGTTCGGTCGCTGTTTCCGAAATCCCGCTGATCCTGACACGCGTCGAGGCACGGGCAATCGTCGAACGCTGGCTGTCCGAGGCCCGCGTGGCACGCGACAAGGCAACATTTTCGCTGCCGCCCTCTGAGTTGTCGAAGGGTGCGGGGGATGTGATTGAGCTGACGACCGATGCAGGTACCGAGCAATATCGGATCGATCACATAGATCACACCGGGGTGCAAACCCTGCGGGCTGTGCGGGTCGAACCGGGATTGTTCCAACCTTCGGACAGCGTTGAGCCTGCGCCTGCGGTAAAGCCTTATATTCCCCCAGCCCCCGTGTTCCCTCTGTTCATGGATTTGCCGCTTCTGACCGGGGATGAGGTGCTGCATCAACCGCGTATCGCGGTGGCGGCCCGCCCTTGGCCGGGGCGCGTGGCGCTTTACAGTTCAGTCACCGATAACGGCTATGCTGTGAACCGAATGATCACCGACCCGTCTATTGTCGGCGTGACGCAATCGGTGCTGGAACAGGCGCAATCTGGCGTGATCGACCGTGGCCCGGCCTTGCGCGTCGCGCTGACCGATGGAGCGTTGTCAGCTTGTTCGGTGGACGACATGCTGAACGGCGCCAATGTCGCGGTTATCGGCGATGGCAGCCCGGACAATTGGGAAGTGTTCCAATTTGCCGGGGCAGAGCTGGTAGGCGAACGCACCTATGACCTGAGTTTGCGCCTGCGCGGGCAGGCGGGCACCGATGCGACTGTTCCGCAGACATGGCCGGTGGGCAGTTACGTCGTGTTGTTGGGCGGGCATCAGGCACAGGTCCGATTGGCATCCTCGGCACGTGGATTAAACCGTCACTATCGGATTGGGCCTGCGCGTAAGCCGCTGTCCGACCCGTCATTCCTTCATCAGGTTCATGCGTTCAAAGGAATTGGTTTGCGGCCATATGCGCCCGTCCACCTTGTAGCGCGTGACGCCGCCGGCGCCCATATGATCCGCTGGATCAGGCGCAGCCGGATTGATGGCGACACATGGGGCGAGGGCGATGTTCCCTTGGGGGAATCGTCCGAACGCTATCGTCTGCGGATCATCGACGGCGGGTCCGTCAAGCGCGAGGTTGAGGTGACGACACCGGAATGGAGCTATGACGCCATGATGCGCAGCGCGGACCTTGTCAGCGGACCATACGTTGTCGAAGTGGCGCAAATCTCGGATCGGTTTGGCCCCGGACCCTATGCGCGACTGGATGTGGCGCTGTAACCCATGCGTCCCGTTTTGCCCGGAGATGTGATGGCCGCCGGATGCGCGCTCCTTGTGCTTCCGGCCCATAAACGGCCAGGTGCCATGCTGGAAATGTTGCACCGCGCCGAAGCGGCAGACAGATACCGGCTGGCGCTGGGCCGGGCGCACCCTGACTGGGGCAATGGAAGTCTTGCTTCGGTCGCGATGTCTTTGCCACGCGCGGCTGAGCCGTTTCTGAACGACCCAGACTATGTTGACTGTATGTTGACCGTGTTTGCAGCCCTGAAGGCACGCAACGATCGGCGCGCGGCCGTTATGCGCTTGCGCAGCTGACGCATTTGGTGACGCAGGGATCAAGATCCAGCCGTCCGGTGGGGATTTCCTCGCCGCAATCTTCGCAGTAGCCGAACTCTTCCGCGTCCATTCGGTCGAACGCGGCGTGGATGCGCGCGCGCTGGGCGGCTCGGCGCGCGCCCGTTGCCTTGGCCATCGCCTGGTTTTGCAATGCATCCATCCGGCTCAGCCGCCCTACGGCTTGCTGGTCCAGTTCCACTGTCCTTTGTCCCGACGCCCCCCGTGCATCGCCGCGATCAAGCGCCTCCAGAGCCTGAGTCAATTTAGCGCGATAGGCGGCAATTTGGGTTTCATTCATGTCAGTTATCCGTGATACCACGGGTTAGAATTTTGAACTCTGACCCTATCTGGTGTAGGGAATGGCTTCAACACAAGGAAAGACCATGGCCGAGAAGCGCGCATTTGTTACCGAAATCGACCCTGTTTGGGACCGGATCACCCAAGAAGCCCGGCAGGCTGTCACGGACGAACCGTTGATGGGCGGGCTGATCCATGCGTGCGTGCTGCATCACCGTACTTTGGAAAAGGCGTTGTCTTACCGGTTCGCTGCAAAACTCAGCTCGAACGAGATGAGCATGGTGCTCTTGCGCGAGATCGCGGATGAGGCCTATGGGGAGTGCCCCGAATTGGCCGACGCGGCACGGGCCGACATCACCGCCGTTCTGGACCGTGATCCGGCCACCCACCGTATGCTGCAACCTGTGCTATATTTCAAAGGGTTCCAGGCCATGCAGGCCTATCGTCTTGGCCATTACCTGTGGTCGCAGGGGCGCAAGGAGCTGTCTTATTTCATCCAGATGCGTTGCTCTGAGGTTTACGGCATCGACATCCATCCCGGTGCGCGGATCGGGCGGGGCATTATGATTGACCATGCTCATTCTATCGTGATCGGCGAAACCGCCGTCGTGGGTGACAATGTGTCGATGCTGCATTCCGTGACGCTGGGCGGCACGGGAAAAGAAGACGAAGACCGCCATCCAAAGATCGCCGATGGCGTGCTGATCGGTGCAGGGGCCAAGGTGCTGGGCAATATCAAGGTTGGCACGTGCTCGCGGATCGCAGCAGGGTCTGTTGTGTTGGAAGATGTGCCTTGCAACAAGACGGTCGCCGGCGTTCCGGCGCGGATCGTTGGCGAGGCAGGGTGCGATTGTCCGTCGATCAACATGGATCAGCGCCTGATCCAGTAGCAATCGGCGGAAATCCGCAAATTTGCGATAAATCAATGTTTTGATCTATCGACTTCATCTATACGAAGCCGTGGACAATGATCGGAGCTCCGAGATGAAGAAGATTTGGTTTGCGACGGTGGTTGGGTTTTCGACCCTCTTTCTTGTCGCCGTTGCCGGGTAATCGACACGCGAATACTGGGTGTACACCCGAAAATGACGAAGGGCGACGCGTTTGCGCCGCCCTTTTGCTTTTCTCAACTGTCCGTTACTGTGACAGCTGGTCAAACGCCTCCAACGCCCGCGCGCCATACATATAGCCCGGACCACCGCCCATCATGATCGCGACAGACACGGTTTCAACCACTTCCTCACGTGAAGCGCCCGCCTTGATGGCCGCGCGAACGTGAAAACCGATACAGTCGTTACACTGCTTGGCAATGCCGATGGCGATGCACTGTAACTCTTTATCTTTGGTGGACAGTGCCCCGTTTCCCATCGCTGCACGATGCATCCCGGTAAACCCCTTGGCTGCCTCTGGATGGGCTGCACGAAAGCTGTCCGTGTTGGCCGATGTGTTGTTGAGTAAGGATTGGAAATCCATCTGCGTCTCCTCGTTTTTCCAAATCGTTGGATACGCAAATGGCTCAAGGCGGTTGCATCCGCCTTGAGCCATGTCAATAGATTGCAGGTTTCGAATGTGATGCTACGCCAGCATCGTCATCGGGTTTTCAAGGTTCTCGACAATCGCTTTCAGCAGGTTGGCCCCCACAGCCCCGTCAATGACGCGGTGATCAACGGACATCGTCACGCTCATCACCGTGGCGACGGTCAGTTCGCCATCATCGCCAACCACAGGCTTCTTGACGCCACTGCCGACGGCCAGAATGCCCGCGTGGGGCGGGTTCACGATGGCGTCGAAATTGTCGATGCCAAACATGCCCAGGTTCGAGATGGCAAAACTACCGCCCTGATATTCATGCGGGGCGAGCTTGCGGTCACGTGCGCGGGCGGCAAGGTCTTTCATCTGGGTCGACAAACTTGACAGCGACTTCTGCTCGGCGTCCTGCAGCACAGGCGTGAACAACCCACCTTCGATGGCGACGGCCACGGCGACATCCGATGCCTCCATTTGCAACACGCGGTCGCCCGCCCAGACGGCGTTGGCTTCTGGCACTTGCTGCAGTGCAATCGCGACGGCCTTGATGATGAAGTCATTCACCGACAGCTTCACACCCCGTGCTTCCAGTTGCTTGTTCAACTGGCTGCGGAAAGCCAACAAAGCATCCAGCTTGATGTCGCGACGCAGATAGAAATGCGGGATGGTCTGTTTGGCCTCGGACAAGCGGGCTGCGATGGTTTTGCGCATCCCGTCCAGCTTGACCTCTTCGAACTCGCGACCTTCATACATCGCCGCAACGGCGTCTGCCGACACAGATGGGGCCGGGGCTGCCGCAGCGGGAGCACTGGCAGCGGCGGGGGCCGCTTTCGGTGCAGCCGTTGCGCCCTCCACATCCGCCTTGATGATCCGACCCTTGGGGCCCGAGCCTTTGATCTGGGTTAAGTCCAGCCCTTTGTCGGCTGCGATGCGGCGCGCCAAGGGCGAGGCGAAAATACGTGTTCCGTCAGCGGTTTGTGGGGCAGGGGCGGCAGGTTTTTCAGCGGCGGGTGTCGATGCCTCTTTGGCCTCTGGGGCAGCATCCGCCTCGGCTGCGGCGGGGGTTGAAGGGGCGCTTTCAGCGACATCTCCAACGTCTTCACCCTCTTCGACAAGGATCGCGATGGCGGTGTTCACTTTCACGCCCTCGGTCCCCTCAGCCACAAGGATCTTGCCGATGATGCCTTCGTCAACGGCTTCAAACTCCATCGTCGCCTTGTCGGTTTCGATCTCGGCCAGAAGGTCGCCCGATGCGACCTCGTCGCCCTCCTTGACCAGCCATTTGGCCAGCGTGCCTTCCTCCATCGTGGGGGACAGGGCGGGCATCAGAATTTCGGTTGCCATATCGGTGTCTCCTTAGCGATAGGTTACGGCTTTGGCGGCGTCTATGACCTCTTTCGTGGTCACAAGCGCCAGTTTCTCAAGGTTGGCGGCATAGGGCATGGGCACGTCCTTGCCGGTCAGGTTGATCACCGGCGCATCGAGGTAATCGAAGGCGCGTTCCATGATGGTCGCCGATAGATGGTTGCCGATGGAGGCGACCGGCCAGCCTTCTTCCACGGTAATGCAGCGGTTGGTTTTCATGACCGAGTTGATCACCGTGTTATAATCCAACGGGCGCAGCGTGCGCAGGTCGATCACCTCGGCGGAAATACCGTCTTCGGCCAGCGCGTCGGCGGCTTCCAGCGCGTATTTCATGCCGATGCCGAAGCTGACGATGGTCACGTCATTGCCTTCGCGCCAGATGCGGGCCTTGCCGAAGGGCACGGTGTAGTTATCCAGCACGGGGACTTCGAAGCTCTGGCCATAAAGCAGTTCGTTTTCCAGGAACACGACGGGATTTTCGTCGCGAATGGCCGATTTCAAAAGCCCTTTGGCGTCCGCCGCCGAATAGGGCATCGCCACATGCAGGCCGGGAATTTGCGCATACCACGCGGCGTAATCCTGGCTGTGCTGCGCGGCCACGCGGGCCGCTGCCCCGTTGGCACCGCGGAACACGATGGGGCAGGACATTTGACCGCCCGACATGTACCGCGTTTTCGCCGCCGTGTTGATGATATGGTCAATCGCCTGCATGGCGAAGTTAAAGGTCATGAACTCGACAATCGGTTTCAGACCGCCCATGGCGGCACCGGTGGCAAGGCCTGTAAAACCATGCTCGGTGATCGGGGTGTCAATCACGCGCTTGGCGCCGAACTCGTCCAGCAGGCCCTGGCTGATCTTATAGGCGCCCTGATACTCGGCAACTTCCTCGCCCATCAGGAACACGGCATCGTCCGCGCGCATTTCTTCGGCCATCGCGTCACGCAAGGCTTCGCGCACGGTGGTCGAGCGCATTTCGGTGCCTTCGGGAATGTCGGCCTCGGCGGGGATCACCGGGGTGATCGGTTGTGCGGCGGCTTTTGCTTCGACCGGCGCGTCGGTGGTATCGGGAGCTGCCGCGTCAGCTTGCGCTGCGGCAGGGGCGGCGATGTCATCGGCGCTTTCGCCCTCTTCGATCAGGACGGCGATTGGCGTGTTCACTTTCACGCCCTCGGTGCCTTCTTCGACAAGGATCTTGCCGATGATGCCCTCGTCCACGGCCTCGAATTCCATCGTGGCCTTGTCGGTTTCAATCTCGGCGATGATGTCGCCCGATGCGACCTCGTCCCCTTCTTTCACAAGCCATTTTGCTAGCGTTCCCTCTTCCATCGTGGGGGACAGGGCGGGCATCAGTACTTCGGTTGCCATGGATTAATGCTCCGTATTCAAGGATTTGATAAGGCCGACGACATTTCCCTGTCCGTCCTCGACATAGGCACAGCGTCCGACGCCGGGATAATCCTGCGGCGGCAGCGCCTCGGCACCGCCATGCGCAAGTGCCCAGGCATAGCGGTCGTCACAATCGTCGACGTCAAAGGTCACGGTGCAGCCCCGGATCGGTGCGCCGTTCTCGGGGCTGTCGCCCATGCGGCGCATCAGCCCGCCGGTCACGGCTTTGCCCATGCCGATATCCTGCCCTTCGATCAGGTGATAGGCGATCTCTTCGCCGCCCTCCATCGGGTGAAACGTCCAGCCAAACAGCCCGCCATAGAACGCCTTGGCGGTGTCGACATCATGTGCGTGTATCTCGATATGGGGCATCAGGCATGGACCCCCAACCGCGTGTCATCTGCATAGATGTCGGTCCACAGCTCTTCCAGAGCGGGTTCCGGGCTGTTTTTCGAGAATTCGGCGGCATCGTTCACGATGCCCTTGATCTCTTTGTCGATGGCTTTCAATTCGTCCTCGGACGCGTGTTTACCCTGCAGGATCAATTCGCGCACATGTTCGATTGCATCGCGTTCCTCGCGGATTTTCTGCACCTCTTCGCGGGTGCGATACTTGGCCGGGTCCGACATCGAATGGCCGCGATAGCGATAGGTTTTCATCTCAAGGATATAAGGACCGTTGCCCGACCGGCAGTGTTCCGTGGCGCGCAGCCCGGCCTCTTTCACCGCCAGCACGTCCATCCCGTCCACCGCCTCACCGGGGATGCCGAAGGCCTCGCCACGGGTATAGATGTCGGGGGTGGAACTGGAGCGTTGCAACGATGTGCCCATCGCATATTGGTTGTTTTCAACCACATAGATCACCGGCAATTGCCACAGCGATGCCATGTTGAAACTTTCATAAACCTGACCCTGGTTGGCCGCACCGTCCCCGAAATAGGTGAAGGTCACGCCGCCGTTTTCCAGATATTTGTCGGCAAAGGCCAGCCCGGTGCCGATCGGCACCTGCGCGCCCACGATGCCGTGCCCGCCATAGAAATGCTTTTCGGTCGAAAACATGTGCATCGACCCGCCCTTGCCCTTGGAATATCCGCCTTCGCGGCCCGTCAGCTCGGCCATCACGCCCTTGGGGTCCATCCCGCAAGCCAGCATATGGCCGTGATCGCGATAGGATGTCAGACGCTTGTCACCCTCTTTCGCGGCCGCTTCCAGTCCGACAACGACGGCTTCCTGACCGATATACAGGTGACAGAACCCGCCGATCAGCCCCATGCCATACAGCTGTCCGGCCTTTTCCTCGAATCGACGGATCAGCAACATCTCGCGATAGTGATTCAGAAGCTCTTCTTTGGATGTGTTTGATTTTACGGGCTTTTTAGGCGCGCTTTTCCGGGCTGCCATGTGGCGTCCTCCTCCTGGCGTCAACAAGTGCTTAGGCGGTAGTTTAGTATTAAACTATCTTATATAGAAGTTGCGCTTTCAGGTCGATAAAAACTTGACGTTGGGACAGGATGGCAGCCTTGCGCCACGTGCATAACAGATCAGATCAGGTTGCAAGCTGGGGGTAAGGTTTTGGGTTCGTCGCTCGTCTGGCCGAATAGGATCAGCGCAACACAACCTCGTCAGCGCGCACCATGCCCAGAACCGAACGCGCCTGTTCGTCCAGCAAATCCAGATCCAGATAATCATCGGACAGGCGCTGGGTCTTGTTGGACAGGGCGGCAATCTCGGCCGAGAGCGCACCGCGCTCGTTCAAAAGCGACTGCGTCTCAGCCTCGATTTGCACGCGACGGAAAAGTCCAAAGTCGCCCTGCACACTGGCAAAGGTGAAGTATAGGCCGAGACCCACGATCACCACGAAGTAGATCGCCCCACCAAAACCAGCTTGTGTACGAGGTGCGCCCATAGGCTTCCTGTCTGTATGTACTGCCTCTTGCCCATCTCTTTTCGGACGGTGCAAGGGCACTATGACACAGGTGATTCGCCGTGTGAATCCCAAAAACGAATCGGTTGGAAACTTTTTCGCGGGCAAAAGAAGAACGGCCCGCAGACCTGCGAGCCGTTTCAAAATGCAATCAAAGCAGCGGTTTAACCGGCGATGGATGCCTGATAGATGCTGTCGATCGTATCCGCGATGGTTGCGTTGAATGCGTCGTCGGATTGCTGCGCCGACAGACCTTCGGTCAGGGCGCGCGAGAAGCTGGCGATCATACCGGCGTTCTGGCTGAGACGGTCGTTGGCTTCGGCCCGGCTGTACCCCCCCGACAAAGCGACGACCGACGCGATCCGCGGGTGGTCCACCAGTGATTTATACTGGTTCGGCGTCTCGGGCAGGGTCAGTTTCAGCATCACGGTCTGATCATCCGACAGGGCATCGAGCTGCGCTGTAAGCTCTGCCAGCAGCAGGTCTTCTGCGGCGGCCTTGTCCGGGATCGAGATGTTGATCTCGGGCTCGATGATCGGCACCAGCCCGTGCGCCATGATCTGCTTGGCAACCTCGAATTGCTGCGCCACGTTGGCCTTGATGCCGTCCGCGTTGGCGGCGTTGATGACCGACCGCATCTTGGTGCCGAACACGCCTGCCTTCACCGCACGGTCGCACAGGGCGTCCAGTTCCGGCATCGGCTTCATGAGTTGCACACCGTTTTCTTCGTCAGCCAGCCCCTTATCGACCTTCAGGAAGGGCACAACGCCACGGTCGTCCCACATGTAAGTCGCGGTGGGTTTCCCGGCGATCTCGCGGTCCATCGTCATTTCGAACAGGATCGCGCCGATCACCTTGTCGCCGGTAAAGGCCGGGGCTTGCGCGATACGCGACCGCATGGCGTGGATCAGGTCGAACATCTCGGCGTCGCCTGAATAGGCATCTTCCTCGATCCCATAGAGGCGCAGCGCCTTTGGGGTCGAGCCGCCGGATTGGTCTAAGGCTGCAATGAAGCCCTGTCCGGCCTTGATTTTTTCCATCTGTGCTTGGTTTGGCATGTCGGTCCTGTCTCAATCTGGTGAGTTTCCCCTGTTCTAGGGGAGTGGTCCGAACCATGCAATTGTGCTGGCGCTAACGAAAGCAAGAAGAACGCAGATTGCAGATAACAGATCAGTTTGGGGGCAAGGTTGGATGAAACGGTCGTGGGCCTTGCCCCCAAAGCTTTGGCGCGTGGGGAATCAGTCGGGCGGGATCGCTGCCAGACACGCGCCGCGGCATTGGTTATTTCGTCAAGATCAGCTTGCCAGCCCGCGTGATCGTCAGCGTATAAACCATATCGTTTAGCACGATCTGCGCCTTCTTCCCGTATCCGGTCAGGTCCATCGCGTCGTGTTTGGGCGGTGTTGTCTGACTTACTGTATCAAAAGCCGAGCTGGGCAGGGGGGCGGTCATCTGTGGTCTCCTTCAAGGCAGGCCTCGATCCAGGTGGCCAGCGAACGCAGGCCGGGCAAGATGGGCAGCGGGGATGGGATGTCGGTTTGGGCCAGTTGGGGGCCTTCGAATAGGGTGGTCATTGTCGCGCTCCTGTCGGGTGAGTATTCACGGCTCGCAGATCTCCGGCTGGTTGCGACGGCAACTGGCTGACATTAATAACTTACTAAAAGACTAAGGAAATAGTCAAGCCAAGAAATCATACAAAAGAAAACCCCGCAGCCGGCATCGGTGCGGGGTATCTAAATGATTTGTAATCAATGGGTTATTCTGAAAGGGCCGCAACGCCCGGAAGGGTTTTCCCTTCCATCCATTCCAGAAATGCGCCACCTGCGGTCGAGATGTAGGTGAAATCCTTGGCCGCACCCGCCTTGTTCAACGCGGCAACCGTATCTCCGCCCCCGGCGACCGATACCAGCTGCCCGGCTGCTGAAAGCTCGGCCGCCTTCTTTGCAGCAGCATTGGTCGCGGCATCGAACGGCTCGATTTCAAACGCGCCAAGCGGGCCGTTCCAGATCAGCGTTTGCGCCGCTTCGAACACCTCGCTTATGCGGGCCACCGTCTCAGGCCCTGCATCCAGGATCATTGCATCTGCAGGGCAGGCATCAGCCGCCACCGTTTCATTTTTCGCCCCCGCCGCAAACTCACGGGCCACCACAACATCCGAGGGCAGAATGATGCTGCAGCCTTCGTCTTCTGCCTTGGCGAGAATATCGCGCGCGGTGTCGGCCATATCGTGTTCGGCCAGCGATTTGCCCACATCGATTCCCTGCGCGGCAAGGAATGTGTTGGCCATGCCGCCGCCGATGATCAACTGGTTGACCTTGCCCACCAGATTGCCCAGCAGGTCGAGCTTGGTTGACACTTTGGCGCCACCCACCACCGCCACCAATGGGCGTTCGGGATCTCCCAACGCGGCCTCAAGCGCCGACAGCTCTGCCTGCATCAATCGACCGGCGCAGGACGGCAACAGATATGCCAATGCCTCGGTTGAAGCATGCGCCCGGTGTGCCGCCGAGAAGGCATCGTTGCAATAAATGTTCCCAAGCGCCGCCAGCGATGCCGCGAAAAGACCGTCATTCTTGGTTTCGCCTTCGTGGAACCGGGTGTTCTCAAGCAAGAGGGCTTCGCCGCTTTTCAACGCTGCAACCGCCTTCTTTGCAGGCCCGCCGATGCAGTCCTCGGCGAACTTCACGGGGCTGCCCAAGGCGGCTTCCAGCGCGGGTTGGACCACCGAAAGCGACATGTCCGGTACGCGCTGCCCCTTGGGGCGTCCGAAATGAGCCAAGAGAACCGGCTTGCCACCTGCGGCCAGAATATCGCGAACCGTGGGCAGGATGCGCTGAATACGGGTGTCGTCCGTGACCTTCCCGTTCTCGATCGGCACGTTGATGTCCACGCGCGTCAGCACGACCTTGCCGTCAAGTTCCATATCGTCGAGTGTTTTCCAGGCCATCTGTCTCTCCATCAGCTTGTGGCAGTTGCACATCAAAAGCACGGCGGGGTCAACGGGTATGGTGATGAAAATGCGCCTGTCGCCCCTTTCATCTTGCCCCGCAGGCGCATAGGTTGGCCCGCGAACAGAGACCCAACAAACGAACCGGAAGGAGGCCCAGATGGCCGATTATAAAGATCCCGAAAATACCATCGTGATGGAGCTGAAAGGCGGCACCGTGGTGATCGAACTTCTGCCCGACGTGGCCCCCAAGCACAGCGAACGGATGAAGGAACTGGCCCGCGCCGGGGAATATGACGGCGTTGTGTTCCACCGCGTGATCGACGGCTTCATGGCGCAGACTGGCGACGTGGCCAATGGCAAAGATCCGATGACACTGCGCCGTGCGGGCACAGGCGGTTCGTCGCTTCCCGATCTGCCAGCCGAGTTTTCGAAACTGCCGCATGACCGTGGCACACTGGGTGCGGCACGCTCGCAGAACCCCAACTCGGCCAACAGCCAGTTCTTTATCAACTTCAAAGACAATCATTTCCTGAACGGTCAGTACACCGTCTATGGCCGCGTCACGTCGGGTATGGAACATGTTGATGCCATCACGCGAGGCGAGCCGCCGGCAGAGCCTGACGTGATGATCTCGGTCAAGGTCGCGGCAGATGTCTGAAGACTACGGCAAACGCGACAAGGCAACCTTCTGGGTTGCCTTCCTGGCAGGGGTCGTGATGATCGTCGGCTACGCGATCTACACCCTCTGGCCGCGCGAACCGGTCGAAGTGGATCTGTCGGCACTTGGCGACGCGCCGAAGCTGGAACTGTCCATTGCGGGGCAGGGCCAAGGCAAGGTGGTCATCACGTTGCGCCCCGATCTGGCCCCGAAACATGTTGAACGTATCGCTCAATTGGCCAGCGAAGGCGCCTATGATGACGTTGTGTTTCACCGCGTGATCGACGGTTTCATGGCACAGACGGGTGACGTGGAATTTGGTCGTGTTGATACAAGCGATGCCAGCCGCGCCGGTATGGGGGGATCAAGCTATCCTGATCTGCCCGCCGAATTCTCGGACGAACCCTTTGTCGAAGGCACTGTCGGCATGGCACGGGCGCAAAGCCCGAACTCTGCCAACAGCCAGTTCTTCATCATGTTCGCCCCCGGTCCTTTCCTTGACGGGAAATACACCGTGGTCGGGCATGTGACCGACGGTATGGAATTGGTCCATGCCATCAAACGCGGCGAGGGGCAGAACGGCGCTGTCACCAGCCAACCCGATGTGATCACAAATGCGCGCATGGTTGACTGACCCTCGCGCACGATCGCTCAAACCCCTGTGAAGGGGGCTATGGGGCCTCATCTTTCTCTGTCAGGATAAATCCAGACATATCAGAAAGAGGGGCCCCATGCGTATCATCATGACGATGCTCGCCATCTGTCTCGGGTTTTGGGCGCATGAACTGCGTGCGGAACCGAATAACTGGGCTTCTGAGTTTCCAAAAACGGATTTCACCCGGACAAATGTCGATGGCTGGTCCGAAATCCTGTCCGGCGGCCCCGGACGTGACGGTATTCCGGCGTTGAGCGATCCGAAATTCGTAAACGTCGCAAACGAAACCCGTTTGGGCGCGCGCGAACCTGTCATCACGGTGGAACTGAAGGGGGCCAAACCCCGCGCTTATCCGCTGCGCTATCTGACATGGCACGAGATCGTGAATGATCGCATCGGCAGTTTGCCGGTGGCCGTGACGTTCTGCCCGCTTTGCAATTCGGGCATGGTCTTTGATCGCCGCGTCGCGGGGCAGACCCTAAGCTTTGGCGTGACCGGCAAGCTCAGAAACTCGGACATGGTTATGTATGACCACCAGACCGAAAGCTGGTGGCAACAGGCGATCGGTCAGGGGATCGTGGGAAAGCATGCTGGAACGCAGCTCAAGCAACTTCCGGCCTGGATGGAAAGCTGGGCTGAATTTGCCGAACGCAACCCGGACGGGCTGGTGATGAAGCAACCCTCGGCAAGCCGCCCCTATGGGCAAAATCCCTATGCGGGTTATGATAGTCGCAACCGCCCTTACCCCTTCTTTACAGGCGACAATCCACCTCACGGAGTGCCTGCGCTGGCCCGCGTCGTTCGTGTTGGTGAACGCGCGTGGCCAGTGACGCGCCTGTCCAAGGCGGGCCGGATCAACGAGGCCGGGCTGACCATCAGCTGGACTTCGGGTCAGGCCTCAGCTTTGGACACGGCGCGCATTGCCAAAGGGCGTGATGTCGGCACCATCCGGGTACGTGACGCTCAGGGTCGCGACGTGCCCCATGACGTGCTGTTCGCCTTTGCCTTCCACGCGTTCTGGCCCGATGGCTCGTGGATGCTGGGCAACTAAGCCTGCGGTTTCTTCTGGCCCGAAATATCCTGGGGTGAGGCCGCAAGGCCGAGGGGCAACGCCCCTTTACCCGTTTCCGCCCCGCGTGAACATTGCCGCATCTTCCGCGGCTCGCCGGATGGCTTTGGATTTATTCACTGTTTCTACGTATTCCGCTTCTGGATCGCTGTCATAAACAACGCCACCGCCAGCCTGAATATACAGCTTCTCGTCCTTCACCACGGCGGTGCGTAGCGCGATGCACATGTCCATGTCGCCACCGGCGCTGAAATATCCCACGCCGCCGCCATAGACGCCGCGTTTTTCCGGCTCCAGCTCGTCAATGATCTCCATCGCGCGCACTTTCGGGGCACCCGATACGGTGCCTGCGGGCATTCCGGCGAAAAAGGCCGACAGCGCGTCCTGATCCTCGTGCAATTCGCCCACCACATTGGACACGATATGCATCACGTGGCTATAGCGTTCGATGATGAATTCCTCGGTCGGGCGCACCGTGCCGATCTTGGCCACGCGCCCCACATCGTTGCGTCCCAGATCCAGAAGCATCAGGTGCTCGGCCAGTTCTTTCTGGTCCGCCATCAGATCCGCTTCATAGGCCTTGTCCTCTTCGGGCGTGGCGCCGCGCGGACGGGTGCCAGCGATCGGGCGGATCGTGACTTCGCGGTCAAACACCCGCACCAGAATCTCGGGCGACGCGCCCACCACCTGGAAACCGCCGAAGTTGAAGTAGAACATGAAAGGCGACGGGTTTGTTCGCCGCAGGCTGCGATACAGCGCAAAGGGGGGCAGGGGGAAGTTCTGCGTCCAGCGTTGGCTGGGCACCACCTGAAAGATATCGCCTGCGCGGATGTATTCCTTCGCGGTCTCGACCGCCGCCAGATACTCGGGTTTCGTGAAGTTGGACACAAGCGGTCCCAGCTCGCGTGCCTCACCCAGATTGCGCGTTTCGGCAGGGGCGGCGCGCTCCAGATCGCGCAGCGCATCCATCACCCGCTCTGCGGCCTGCGCATAGGCCGCCTTGGCCGTCAGCCCGCTGTCCACAAAGGCAGGCGACACCAGCGTCACGTCGCCCTTCACGCCGTCCAGAACCGCCACAACCGACGGGCGCATCATCATCGCATCCGGCAGGCCCAACGGGTCCGGGTTCACATCGGGCAGGTGCTCGACCAGCCGGATCATGTCATAACCCAGATAGCCGAACAGGCCGGCCGAGGCCGCAGGCAGGTCGGCAGGCAGGTCGATCCGGCTTTCCGCCAGTACCGCGCGAAAGGCGTCCAGCGGGTTGCCCGGCATATCCTCGAACGCCTCGGCATCGAACCGCGCTTGTCGGTTGATCCGCGCGTGATCCCCCCGGCATTCCCACACCAGATCGGGTTTCATCCCCACGATGGAATAGCGCCCACGCACTTCGCCCCCCGTGACACTTTCCAACATGAAACTGTCACGCCGCGCCTCGGTCAGTTTCAGCATCAGGCTGACCGGCGTGTCCAGATCGGCGGCCAGACGGGTATAGACCACCTGATTCCGTCCGGCATTCCAACCGGCTTCGAAATCCTCGAACGAGGGTGTCAGAGCCATCAGATGTCCTTTCTGGTCGCTGGGCTATGGGTCACTGGAACTGCGCGTTCACCGCGTTGATCACCGCGCGGTTCAGCTCGATCCCGGCGCGGGCCTGAACGGCGCGGGCAAAGGCGTTTTCGACGTCCAGCGCGATTTCCTGCGCAACGCCAGCCGCGAAGTTTGCTTTCAGCGCCTTCGCCTCATCGCTGTCCTGATCGGCGGCATGAACCGCATCCAGCCGCACCAGGACCACGCTATCTGCGGCGTCCATCACGCGCCAGTTGCCCGGTTCCATGTCGAACACATCGGCCATGAACCCCGGTGGCGTGCCTTCGACGAAGGCCTCACGCGTCAGTCCCCCTTCCACAACCTCGGTTAGCCCAAGCGAGGACAGGGTTTCCCCGCCTTCCAGTTGTGGGACTAGCCCACGGGCTTGTTCGGACAGAAGTTCCAACCGTTTTTCAGCTTCCCAGCCCGCCTGAACGGCCTCTCCCACTTCGGATTGCTCTTGCAAACGAGGGGCTTGCAGCTCGTCCAGTCGCAGAGCGAACACACCGCCATCTTCCAGCAGCGTGATCTCGGGGAAATCATCTGTGGTGACGACTTCAGCGACTTCGCGGAAGGCATCATAAGCGGCAATGCCGTCGCTGTCCCCCGTCGTCCAATTCAATGTGCCAAGACGCATATTGTGGCTTTTCGCAATTTCCTCGATCGTTGCGCCACCGGCCATCTGGTCATCAAGCTCCGTCACCATATCGCCGATCAACCGGCGCGCGGCATCTGCGGCCAATTCGCCATGCAATTCTTCGCGGGCGTCTTCGAAACTTGTTTCGCGCGCTTCCAGAATGGCATTCATGCGATAAAGCGCCGGGCCAAGGTCGCTGTCATGCGGTCCGCTCACCGCACCTGGTTCGGTCAATGCAAAGACGGCATCCCCGGCAGACCCCAACTCGTCCTTCGACACATCGCCCAGATCAATGTCAGCAAGCTGCAGATTGCGCCCGGTCACCAAGCCCTCGAACGTCTGATTGCCGGTGGAAAGGGCATCCATCGCGGCCGTGGCCTCGTCCTTGGTGTTGAACACCAGCCGTTCGACCATCCGACGTTCCGGGACAAGGAATTCCGAGGCACGTTCGTCGTAAACAGCACGGATTTGCGCCTCGTCCACGGTGATCGTCGAGATGACATCTTCCGGGTTCATCCACGCATAGGTGATCACCTTGGTCTCAGGCAGGGTGAAGTCCTGTGGATGCGCTTCATAATAGGCGGTCAGTTCCGCTTCGGTCGGGGCGGGCACCTCGGTTGTTAACTGAGCCACCGGAAGTGTTGCCCAGGTGAAATCGCGTGTCTCGCGCGCATAGCCATACAGCGTGTCCACATAGACCGGTTGCGTCGCCACGCCGTTGACCACGGCCGCTTGCAAAATCTGTCGGCTGACCTCGTCGCGCAGGCTTTGTTCGAACTCTGTCGCTGTCAGGCCGGATTGCTCCAACGCGAAGGTGTATCCCTCGCGGTCGAATTTCCCGTCGACGCCTTTGAATGCGGGGATATCGACGATCCGATCCCGCAATTCTTCGTCGCCAACCGAAATGCCCAGCCGCGCGGTTTCGTCTTCCAACGCCGCCGTTGCGATGACACGTGCCAACACCTGTTGATCCAGACCAAAGCCCGTTGCCATTTCCATGGTCAGCCGCTGCCCAGTCTCGGCCTGAAACGCGTTCATTTCCGACTGCAATTCGCGCAGGTACCGGTTGGCGTCCACTTCCGTGTCCCCCACCGTCGCGATCGACCGGACCGAGCCACCGAAATTGGTCGAGCCAAAGCCCACGAGCCCCACCATCACCAGACCCATCAGGATCCAGCCGAATGTGCGGGATGTCTTGCCGGTTGCCATACGCGTGTTCCTTTTACCACCTGTTTGCATGGGTTTTAGGTGAGCCAGCCGGGAATGCCAATATCTGTTGATGCACGGCGGTCAGGGGTGGAAGCTGGTCAGTCGTTTCTGAACCTCGGCGATGCCGGTTTCATCAATGTTTGCGAAAGCCACGCGCAATTGCCGTTCACCTTCGGCGGCGCCATTCGGCGCAAACATTGTCCCGGGCAAGGCCAGGATGGCACATTGGTCCACCAAAGCCCGCGCCAGATCGTCTGACGGCAGGTCAAAAGGGTGGTGCAGATAGGCAAAATACGCCCCACACCCCAGAAGCTGCCAACCCTGTCTGGCCAGCAGTGCGAACCCGTCCCGCATCGCGGCGGCGCGCGCCAGTATCTTTTGGCGCTCTGCCCCCAGCCAATTGTCCAGATTGCGCAACCCCCAAAGGGCAGCATACTGGCCGATTTGCGCCGGGCAGATAGTGACCGTGTCCAGAAATTTCTCGACCTCCGCCAACCGCGCGGGCGCGGTGACAAGCGCCCCGACCCGATGCCCGGTCAGCCGATAAGATTTCGAGAAGCTGTAAAGATGGATCACGGTATCGTGCCAATCCGGGTCGGCGAAAAGATCATGCGGCGGGCCGGGTTGGGAATGAAAATCACGATAGGTCTCGTCGATGATCAACGCGATCCCACGTCTGCGGGCAAGATCCCGGAAGGAAGCGATCACCGACGGCGCATATTCAACCCCGGTGGGGTTGTTGGGGGTTACCAGAACAATGGCGCGGGTGCGTGTGGTGATCAAAGCATCAGCGGCTTCCGGGTCTGGCACCAAATCGCCGCCCGTGGCCAGCGGAACCGCTTTGATCCCACTCATATCCAGCCACATCTTGTGATTGAAATACCAAGGCGTTGGCAGAATGACCTCGTCGCCGGGGCCCGCCAGCGTGGCGATGGCCGCACAAAACGCCTGATTGCAGCCCGAGGTGATGGCGATGTGTTCTGCCTGAACAGACCCGCCATAACGGCGCGAGATGTTGCGCGCCAGCTCAGACCGCAAGGCCGGCAAACCCAGCACCGGCCCATAAAGATGCGCGTCGGACCTGTGCAACGCAACATCCGCAATCGCCTGTCGCATCTCGTCGGGGGGCGGCTCGGTTGGCGCGGCCTGACTGACGTTGATCAACGGCCGGTCTGCATCAAATACCTTGCCCTCAATCCACCGCCGCGCTTCCATCACCGGGGGTGGGAAGGTGGCGGCAAGGTTGGGGTTAAAGGGCGTCATCACACATGCATCCTGTCTTTTTGCGATAACGTAGACGCCCATCCGCAAAACAGCAATTCATTGCGATGACACCGGGTTTCTTCTGGCGCCAAATATCCCGGGGTCGGCCCAGATCGTAGATATGGGGCGTAGGGGCAGCGCCCCTCAGGCTCACACCGTGAGCCACCGGGTGCCGGTCAAGCGCCCAGAACCACCAACGCGTGCCGCTTCTTGCCCGCCGACAGCTTCATCGGCTGCCCCAGATCATTGGCCGACACCATCCGCCCCGCATCGGTCAAGGCTTCGTCGTTTACCTTCGCCCCGTTTTCCAGGATCAGACGTTTCGCGTCCTTGCCCGACTTTGCCAAGCCGGACCTGACAAACAGCTGCACGATCGACATCCCGTCGCCCAGATCACCAGGGCTCAGTGTCAGGGTCGGCAGATCATCCCCCGCACCGCCCTTTTCAAACACTTCGCGCGCAGTGGCTTCGGCCGCCGTGGCCGCCTTGGCACCGTGCAAAAGGGTCGTGACCTCGTTGGCCAGAATGATCTTGGCCTCGTTGATCTCGGCCCCTTCCAGCGCGCCCAGACGGTTGCATTCCTCGACCGGCAATTCCGTGAAGATTTTCAGAAACTTACCTGTGTCCGCATCCGTGGTGTTGCGCCAGAACTGCCAGAACTCGTAAGGCGACAGCATTTCGGCGTTCAGCCAGATCGCGCCGCCCTGGCTCTTGCCCATCTTGCGCCCGTCCGACGTGGTCAGAAGCGGGGTGGTCAGGCCGAAAATCTCGTTGTCCAGCACCCGGCGAGTCAGGTCGATCCCGTTGACGATATTGCCCCACTGATCCGACCCGCCCATCTGCAACAGACAGCCATAGCGGCGGTTTAGTTCAAGGAAGTCATAGGCTTGCAGGATCATGTAGTTGAATTCCAGAAAGCTCAGACTTTGTTCGCGATCCAGCCGCGACTTCACACTTTCAAAGGACAACATCCGGTTGACCGAGAAATGCCGCCCGATATCGCGCAGGAAATCGAGGTAGTTCAACCCGTCCAGCCATTCGGCATTGTTCAGCATGATCGCGTCGGTTTCGCCGTCGCCGTAACGCAAGAACTTGGCAAAGACCTGCTGCATCCCGGCGATGTTGGCTTCGATCTGTTCCGGTCCCAGCAGGGGCCGCTCGTCCGACCGGAAGGACGGATCGCCCACCTTGGTCGTGCCCCCACCCATCAAGGTGATCGGCTTGTGGCCGCATTTCTGCAACCACCGCAACACCATGATGTTCATCAGGTGACCCACATGCAACGACTGCGCCGTTGCGTCATAACCGATATAGGCCGGAACCACCCCGGCAATCAGCGCATCATCCAGCGCCTGATAATCGGTGCAATCGGCAAGAAAGCCGCGCTCGATCATCACGCGCATGAAGTCGGATTTTGGGTGGTAGGTCATGTTTTTTTGGTCCATCCTGATCGTTGAACCCCTCATATAGACGGGGGGCGGGAAAAGGAAAAGACCGTGTTGAAATCCGTCGACAAGACCATGGACAAGAGCGCCCTGCGCGCGCGGTTGGGGCAGGGGCCTGTCTGGGCGATGGGCTGTATGTCCGGCACGTCGCTTGATGGGGTGGACGCCGCTCTGATCAAAACCGATGGCGATGTGATCACCGGGTTCGGACCGTCGGTTTTTCATGCCTATACCGACGCACAGCGCCAGACCCTGCGCCGCGCCTTGGGCAAATGGCAGGAGGCGCCCGAAATTCCCGCCGCTGCCGAAATCGTCGAAAAGGTGCATCAATCTGCCATCTCCAACCTGCTGCAGAATGATCCCGCGCCTTCGCTTGTGGGTTTCCATGGTCAGACCTTCGCCCATGACCCGCAGGGGCGTGGCACCCATCAGGCCGGTGACGGGCAGGCGCTGGCGCAGTCGCTTGGGCTGCCCGTGGTATGGGATTTCCGCAGTGCCGACGTGAAGCTGGGGGGTGAAGGCGCACCGCTTGCACCGTTTTTCCATCATGCCTGCGCGCGGTTCATCAAGGCAGATGCGCCCGTGGTCTTTCTGAACCTGGGGGGTGTTGGCAACGTCACCTGGGTTGACCCATCGCGTTTTGCACCGGATGACGCCGGGGCCTGCCTTGCCTTTGACACCGGCCCTGCCAATGCACCACTGGACGATCTGATGCAGGATCGGCGTGGAAAGCCGCGTGACGAAGGTGGGCAACTGGCCTTGTCCGGTCGATCAGACAAGGCGATTGTCGACCAGTTTCTAAACCATGCATATTTTCACAGAATGCCCCCCAAGTCACTGGATAGGAATGACTTTCCCGACCTGCCAAAGATGGTGGAAGGGTTGTCTGATGTGGATGCCTTGCGCACCCTGACCGCCTGTGCGGCTGCTGCGGTGGCGCGCGGGTTGGAACATTGCCCGGTTCCCCCGGCGCGGGTGCTGGTCACTGGCGGCGGGCGTCACAATGCCGCTTTGATGGCCGAGCTTCGTGCACAACTCTCCGTCCCGGTCGAGGATATCGACACCACCGGCTTGAACGGTGACATGTTGGAAGCTCAGGCCTTTGCTTACCTTGCGGTGCGGGTGGCGCGTGGCCTGACCACGTCTTCACCCAGCACAACAGGGGTCGCTGCCGCCGTCGGCGGGGGCAGTATCTCGATCCCTTTGGAGGGTTAAGCCTGCGGCAAGCTGCCTTCTACGATCAGACGATCACGTGCGGGCGACGGTCGCTTTCCCGGCATAGAAGGCCAAATGGTCCTTCAATTCGGCCAACCCCTCGATCGGCGCATCATACATATATCCCGCATCCTCGATCACTGTCGATTTTGTCTGGATTGAATAATGACGCGCCTCGCCGCGATATGGGCAGGTCGTGACCGTGTCGGTCTTGTCCAAGAAGGCCATCGCCACGTCAGCCTTGGGGAAATAGATCACCGGGGCGCGATCACCCTCGATCACCTCAAGCGCGGATTTGCTTTCGCCCAACACCGCACCACCTGCGCGAATGGTCCATTTACCCTCGGCGGGGCGGATCTTGATTTGGTCAGCCATGGTCATCCTCGTTTTGCAGGTTCCTCGCGCGGAACAATATCAGAATTTATGTGAAGGTCGCGTGTCAAATAGGCGCACAGGCCGATCTGAGCCAATGCAACGCTGCGTCACCCAGCCACGGCGACAGTTTTTCGACACAGGTGGCGTGATAGTCATTCAGCCATGCGCGTTCTTCCCCAGACAGCATCTGCGGGATCACAAGATCGCGGTCGAGTGGAACGAATGTCAGGGTTTCAAACGACAACATCTCACGTTCGACATCACCGCCGGGGGGGCAGGTCGCCTTTTCCACCACAATCAGGTTTTCCAGCCGAATGCCATACGCCCCTTCGCGGTAATAGCCCGGTTCGTTTGACAAGATCATGCCCGGCATCAACTCGATGTCCGAGATTGAGTTGAATCGTTGCGGCCCCTCATGCACCGACAGATAGGCGCCGACGCCGTGCCCGGTGCCGTGGTTGAAATCCTGGTGCGCAGCAAACAGGGGATAGCGTGCGATCGGATCCAGATCACGGCCCGTGCGCCCCTTGGGGAAATAGACGCGCGATAACGCGATCATGCCTTGTAAGACACGGGTGTAACAGCGTTTTTCTTCGTTACCTACATCGCCGACACGAAGGGTTCGCGTGATGTCAGTGGTGCCATCGCGATACTGACCGCCACTGTCCAGCACCACCAGATCACCGGGGGCAAGGGGGCGGTTTGTGTCGTTGGTCACGCGGTAATGCATGATCGCCCCGTTTGGACCGGCCCCGGCAATTGTTTCGAATGAAATGTCCAACAACGCGTTTGATGCGCGGCGTTTTTCTTCCAGTGTTTTGACCAGGTCAATCTCGGTCAAAGTGGCTTTGTCTTCTGCTTCGTACCAGGTCAGAAACTCGACCACGGCTGCGGCATCACGAAGGTGCGCCTCGCGCGCGCATTTCAACTCGGTCGGGTTCTTTTGCGCCTTGGGCAGGATCGCCGGATCGTCACCCCAATCGACGGCAATGCCCGCTTTGTCGAGAATTTGTGACACGGCCAGAGGCGCGGTCGCCTTGTCGACGCGGACAGGGCCTTCCAGCGTTTTCAGGTGGTCGGCGAAATCCTTGACCGGGTGCAGCGATACATCTTTGTCCAGCTGCGCCTCGACCGCACGCCCTTCCGAGGTGAAGAACCCGACCGAGCTGTCGTCGCCCAAAATCGCGAAGCCTTGCACAACGGGAATACAGGGCAGGTCATCGCCGCGGATGTTCAGCATCCAGGCAATGCTGTCCGACAGGGTCATGACGCATGATTTCTGACCCGCTGACAGCAACCCGTCAGCCAGCTCTGATCGCTTGTCCGCGCTGCTCATACCTGCAAATTCAATAGGTTGCTCGACGATCTTGCCATTGGGGGCAGGGGGGCGATCGTCCCAGATTCCGTCGACCAGATTGTCGGTCGGCAGAAGCGAGATTTTGGTGCCCTCAAGCGCCTTCTCGATGGTCTCGATCTCGCCTTTCGTGTGCAGCCAGGGATCGAACCCGATCTTGGCCGCCTGTCCAGCAAGCGTATCCTTCAACCACGGGCCGGGCAGCGTTTCGGGCCAATGGACTGGCGTGAAAGTCTCCATATCCGCCTGCGCGCGCACCTGGGTGCGATAGCGACCATCCACGAAAATCCCGGCGCGTTCCTTCAGCGCAATGCAGAACCCTGCCGACCCGGTGAACCCGGTCAACCACGCCAAACGTGCATCACACGGGGCGACATATTCGCCCTGATGGGCATCTGCACGGGGCACGATGAACCCATCCAACCCTTTCATTGCCATCGCCCGGCGCAACCGCGCCAGCCTGACGGGGCCATGCGAGGGGTCGGCGGTCGTGTCAAAGGATTGGAACATGGTGTTCTCCGCTGTCTGAATGGGTCGGTAATGCCGCGCGCCTCAGGCGGGCGGGCGGTGGGCGCAACATGCCGTGAAATGCCGCTGGTGGAAAGGGGGTCAGCTGACCTTCTTAATGCCCAGCAGGCGCGCCCGCGCCCTTGGGTCGCTGTCAAACAGTGACGCCAGTTGTTCTGTCATCGCGCCTGCCAATTGCTCGACATCCGTGATGGTGACAGCGCGGTCGTAATACCGCGTCACGTCATGGCCGATGCCGATGGCCAACAGCTCGACCTGCTTGCGTTTCTCGACCATCTCGATGACGTCGCGCAGGTGTTTTTCCAGATAGTTCGCGGGGTTAACAGACAAAGTTGAATCGTCCACCGGCGCCCCGTCAGAGATCACCATCAGAATCTTGCGCTGTTCGGGCCGCGCCACCAACCGACGATGCGCCCATTCCAGCGCCTCGCCGTCGATGTTTTCCTTAAGCAGCCCCTCTTTCATCATCAGGCCCAGATTGTCGCGCGTGCGTCGCATGGGCGCGTCGGCCTTCTTATAGATGATGTGGCGCAGATCGTTCAGACGGCCCGGCTGTTGCGGACGTCCATCGGCCAGCCATTTTTCGCGCGCCATTCCGCCCTTCCAGGCCCGTGTGGTGAAGCCCAGAACCTCGACCTTGACCTGACAACGCTCCAGCGTGCGCGCCAAAACGTCGGCACAGATCGCCGCGATCGAGATCGGCCGCCCCCGCATCGACCCGGAATTGTCCAGAAGCAACGTGACCACCGTGTCGCGGAACTCGGTGTCCTTTTCCATCTTGAACGACAAGGGGGTCGTGGGGTTGGCCACCACGCGCGCCAATCGGCCCGCGTCCAGAATGCCCTCTTCCAGATCGAACAGCCACGACCGGTTCTGCTGTGCCTGAAGCCGCCGCTGCAACTTGTTGGCCAGACGGCTGACCGCGCCCTTCAAAGGCTCCAACTGCTGATCAAGATAGGCGCGCAGACGTTCCAGTTCCGCCGGTTCGGCCAGTTCTTCGGCCAGAATTTCCTCGTCATGCTCGTTGTTATAGACCAGATAATCCGGGTCGGCTTCCGAGGCGGGCGGCGGCGAGGGCGGTTCAAGCGGCGCGTCCGCCTCGGGCATCTCTGCCTCGTCGCTCATCTCGTCCTCGGCCATGTCATCCAGCGAAACCTGCGCTTCGGACTGGTCCATCTGTTCGTCTTGCGACCGTTCAGGGTCGGCCTCGGCGTCTTCTTCGTCCTGCGATTGCTCGTTCTGCTGGTCGTCCTCGGTCTGATCCTCGTCCGGTTCGGCCTCGTCCTCGGACTGGTCATCCTCGTTATCCGGGTCGTCGCCCAACTGATCGCCATAGCCCAGATCTTCGATGATCTGGCGGGCAAACCGGGCAAACTCCTGCTGGTCGCCCAGCTTTTTGCCCAGATCGTCCAGATGGTCGCCGGCCTGACCTTCGATGAAGTCGCGCCACAGGTTCATCACGTTTGCCGCAGCGGGGGGCATATCGCGCCCCGTGGCCAGATGGCGCATCAGGTATCCGGCCGCCGTGGCCAGCGGCGCGTCGGCGGCGGCGGTGATCTGGTCAAAGCCCGCGCGCATCGCGTCGCTTTCGATCTTGGCGTCGATATTGCCCGCCGTACCGGGCATGTCGCGCGCGCCCATCGCCTCGCACCGGGCGGTTTCCATCGCTTCGTAAATCTCGCGCGCCATCCCGCTGGCGGGGGCGTATTTCGCGTGTGTCGCTTCGTTGTGATAGCGCAGCTTCATCGCATAGGCATCCGCCGTGCCACGCGCCAACAACACCTCGTCCCGCGTCATCCGCCGCGTGACCTGCGGCAGCCGCATCGCGTCCTTCGTCACCCCCGACGGGTCCACCGTGAAGCTGACCGACAGTTCCGGTTCATCGGCGAGAGTCTTCGTCGCCTCGGCCAGCGCTTTCTTGAACGGATCAGCAGGGTTATCGGTGGGTTTTTTCATTGTTAAAGACCCAGTTCCTGTGTGAGCGGGTATCTTTCCGCCAATTTCCGGCATCCGTTTACAAATCTTACGAACCGAACAGAGCCGGAGTTTTTCTCTTTAGTGAAACTTTCCATCACTGAACTATGGATTGGTTTTGACATCTCCGCTTCTACAATCTCGGCAGCGTCCGGACGCATTCTCACATACAGTGCTTGAAACGCTTTAGAGTAGTCCAAAGCTTGAGCGAATTGAAGCCGTTGGTTCTTTTCGTATTCACTCCAGATTTTGAAGAAGCGGGAACATCGAATGGCTGCAGTTTTATCTCCCCCTTCGTTTCTAGGGTAAAATTCCTCATTGTTTTCCGCGTCGGTATAGGGGTCAGGTTCGCAGCCATATGCAGCAAAAGCCACAACAAGAGCTATACAAACCAGCTTAACCAAGGCTCATGCTCACCGCGCTCTCCGGCAGTTCCTCGTCGAAGCACCGCTGATAGAATTCAGCCACGATCTGGCGCTCCAGCTCGTCACATTTGTTCAGGAAGGACAGGCGGAAGGCATAACCGACCGAGCGGAAGATATGCGCGTTCTGGGCCCAGTTGATCACCGTGCGCGGGCTCATCACCGTTGACAGGTCACCATTCATGAACGCGGTGCGGGTCAGGTCGGCAACGGTCACCATCTGGCCCACGGTCTTGCGGCCCTTTTCCGTGTTCAGGATCGGGTTCTTGGCCAGAACGATATTGGTTTCTGCATCATGCGATAGATAGTTCAGCGTGGCGACCAGCGACCAGCGGTCCATCTGCGCCTGGTTGATCTGTTGCACACCGTGGTAAAGCCCCGTCGTGTCGCCCAGACCGACGGTGTTGGCGGTGGCAAACAGGCGGAAGGACGGGTGGGGGGTGATGACCTCGTTCTGGTCCAGAAGGGTCAGCTTGCCGTCATGTTCCAGCACCCGTTGGATCACGAACATCACGTCCGCACGGCCCGCATCGTATTCATCGAACACAATCGCAGTCGGGTTGCGCAAGGCCCAGGGCAGGATGCCTTCCTGAAACTCGGTGACCTGCATGCCGTCTTTCAGCTTGATCGCGTCCTTGCCGATCAGGTCGATCCGGCTGATATGGCTGTCAAGGTTCACCCGCACAGCGGGCCAGTTCAGACGGGCCGCAACCTGTTCGATATGGGTTGACTTGCCCGTGCCGTGATACCCTTGAATCATCACGCGGCGGTTGTGCGAAAAGCCTGCAAGGATCGCCAATGTCGTGTCGGGATCGAACTTGTAGGTCGTGTCAATTTCCGGCACGCGGCTGGTGCGGTCGGCGAACGCCTTGACATGCATGTCGCTGTCGATCCCAAAAACCTCACGAACCGAGATTTCTTCGGTGGGTTTTGCGTTCATATCCTGTGTGCCGTCAGCCATCTGCGTAGTTCCTTCTGCCTCGCGCGTCGCAACCCGAGTGTGATGCCCGATCAACGGCACGGGTTCAAGGGGAAGAGGGCGAGAATTATGACGCCACAACAGGCTGGTCATAGAAACATCCAGAACTGGCCCGACGGCCTTTCACTGTTTCTTCTGGCGACAAATATCCTGGGGTGAATGCGCTATGCGCAGAGGGGCAAGGCCCCTTTCCCCCCTCCAGCAACCCGATCCGGTGGAGCCTTACTTGAAACTGCGGCTTTCCTTGATCTGATCCCAGGCCCAGCGAACCTCTTGCAGCTGTTCTTCCTGAGACCGGTCGCCACCGTTCATATCCGGGTGCAGTACCTTGATCAGCTTTTTGTATGATTTGCGGATCTCGGCCTTGGTCCAGTGATCTTTGGCCTCAAGAATATCAATGGCCCGACGTTCCGTTGGGGGCAGTTTGCGGGTGCCGGTGATCGACTTGCCGGGGTTGCGGGTGGCGTTTTCGCCCAGAACCTGATGGGGGTCATCCACGCCCAGACGCGCCCAGGCCCGTTGTTCGTCTTTCGAGCCGAAGGGCTTGGTTTCACGCTCCCACACGCGATCTTTTTCGAACTGTTCATGGACTTCGTTCTCGGACGCCCCGTCAAAGAAGTTCCATTTCAGGTTATACTCTCGCACGTGGTCTTTGCAGAACCATTTGAACTCGTCCAAATGGTCGGGCGAGCGTGGCGCACGATACTGGCCCTGCTCCTCGCAGCCCGGATGCTCGCACACCCGTTTCGAGGTTTCGAACGCCCCCGACATCCCACGCTTGCCGCGCGGGTTCTTTTTCTTGGCGGCTGAGACCGACATATCAAAACCAAAAGGATCGTTGTTGGGCATGGGAATACTCTTTTCGACTCGGACCCGAGAGTTTACTGCATTTTCAAACTGATTGAAGAGGGAAAGGGCAGGAAATGAACAGGGCAGACCAGATTTCTAATGCTTTGGAGGCGGCATTTTCGCCGCAACATCTTGAAGTTATTGATGAAAGTGAAAGCCACCGGGGGCATGCAGGTTATCAGGAAGGCGGGCAAAGCCACTTTCGTGTTGTGATCCGCGCCCCGATTTTCGGCGAGATGTCGCGCGTGGCCCGCCACAGGGCGATTCACGCCGCATTGGGGGCGGACCTGGTCGGGCAAATACACGCGCTGGCATTGGATGTCGCCGGCTAGGTCATCGCGTCAGATTACGGTTCCTCGCGCGAGATCGCAGGCGCACGGTCGCTGACCGTGTTTGCCTCTTCCGCCGACGGCAGGGACGGCGCCCGCGAGCTGACGGCAGCATCGACCGGGGCCGCGATGGTTGGTGCGCTGTGGATCGGTTCCTCCTGCGTTTCGTCAACCACGGTCTCCACGGCCTCATCGACCACCAGCGCGCGTCGAAACACCAAGATGTTCTGGTAAACCGTTGTGCGCCCGGTGAAGCCCGAGCGTTCTTCGCACGGCAATGTGTCGGCGCGCAGGTATTCCCAGCCTTCGGCGGCCATGTCGTTCAAAAGCTCGGTCATCGCATGGGCGAACCGATCTTCATTGGTCTTGATCCCGCGGGCTTTCTTGCCCTTGCGCGGGGCGGGGATCGCTTCGTATTCGAACTGCGTCATGGCATGTTTCCTTAATTTCGCTGGCGCACCCTAGACGATCGGCGCCCGGCCCACCAAAGCGGATTGAACGGCTTGCGGAATTCCGCCGGAGCGCAGGCCAGAAGAGCTTGGCTGTGCCTGATTTATAACCCCAGTTTCGCGGTCACGATTTCGTTCACCGCCTTCGGGTTGGCTTTGCCGCCCGTGGCTTTCATCACCTGACCGACGAAGAACCCAACCAGTTTCGGGTTCTGTTTGGCTTTCTCGACCTGTGCGGGGTTGGCGGCGATCACCTCGTCCACCGCGGCTTCGATGGCGCCGGTGTCGGTGACCTGTTTCATGCCGCGGGTTTCCACGATCTCGGCGGGGTTGCCACCTTCGGTATAGACGATCTCGAACAAATCCTTGGCGATCTTGCCCGATATGTCGCCTTTGGTGATCAGTTCGATGATCCCGCCAAGTTGCGCGGGTGAAACGGGGCTTTCGGTGATGGTATGGTCTTCTTTCTTCAGGCGGCCGAACAGTTCGTTGACCACCCAGTTCGCCGCCAGCTTGCCATCACGCCCTTCGGCGACGGCTTCGAAGAAGGCCGCACTTTCCGCATCGGCGGTCAGAACGCCCGCGTCATATTCGGACAGGCCGAAATCGTTGACGAACCGCGCCTTCTTCTCGTCCGGCAGTTCGGGCAGGGTCTGGGCGATGCCATCCACCCAGTCCTGTTCGATTTCCAGCGGCAGCAGGTCGGGGCAGGGGAAATAGCGGTAATCATGCGCTTCTTCCTTCGAGCGCATCGAGCGGGTTTCGTTCTTGTCGGGATCATACAGGCGGGTTTCCTGCGTGATTTCGCCGCCGTCTTCCAGAATGGCGATCTGGCGGCGGGCTTCGTAATCAATCGCCGCCTGAATGAACCGCATCGAGTTCATGTTCTTGATTTCGCAGCGGGTGCCCAGATGACCGAAATCCTGCGTTTCCTGATATTTCTCGTACTGACCCGGACGACAGACCGAGACATTCACGTCCGCGCGCAGGTTGCCGTTTTGCATGTTGCCGTCACAGGTGCCCAGATAGCGCAGGATCTGGCGCAGCTTGGTGACATAGGCGGCGGCTTCTTCCGGGCCGCGAATATCGGGGCGCGACACGATCTCCATCAGCGCGACGCCCGTGCGGTTCAGGTCCACAAACGACATGTTCGGGTCCATGTCATGCACGGACTTACCGGCGTCCTGCTCAAGGTGGATACGTTCGATACGGACTTTGCGGGCAATGCCCGGTCCCATATCCACAATCACTTCGCCTTCGCCAACGATCGGGTGATACAGCTGCGAAATCTGATAGCCCTGCGGCAGGTCCGGATAGAAATAGTTCTTGCGGTCAAAGGCCGAGAACAGGTTGATCTCGGCCTTCAGGCCCAGCCCGGTGCGCACCGCCTGTTCGACGCAGAACTCGTTGATCACCGGCAGCATGCCCGGCATTGCGGCGTCAACGAAGGCCACGTTGGCATTGGGTTCGGCCCCGAACTTGGTCGACGCGCCCGAAAACAGCTTCGCGTTCGAGCTGACCTGAGCGTGGATTTCCATCCCGATGACCAGTTCCCAATCGTCCTTCGCCCCGGCAATCGTCTTAACGGCAGGGGCTTCATAGGCCAGATGATCCAGCATGTGCTCTTTTCCCGTGTTTCGTGAACTCCTGGCCTTCTAGGGCAGGTGTCGGCGCGGGGCAAGAGGTTGCGGGCGGTCAGACCCCGGGCAACGCTTTTCCCGCCGCCGCGCGCCCGAATTCGCCCGAAAATTGTGCTGCGGTGCGGCATTCGGGTGGTTTTCTGGCGATGGTAGAAAATTCCAAGCGCATACCAGCCCTGCAAATAAGGCATATCAGCAAGACTCTGCCCATTGCTGCGGTGCTGCATCCGTGCAGGTTGCTTAATGCAACTGCCCCCCTTACGAGGCCGGGATGATTTGAGTGGGTACGAAACCGGACCTGAGCGAGGGACGATGAAACGCTATATATTGGGCCTGTTGGCGGCAATGATGATTGCCCCAGCTGCACAGGCCAACGACATTTTTGGTTCGCGTGGGGTGCGTGCGCCGGTGTTGACGATGAAATGGGATGACAAGCCGCAAGCGCCGGCGTGGACGGATGCCACCATGGAGGCGCTGGAATCCCACGGGGCGATCCTGTCGGAAACCGTGCCGGACGACATCGAAGCGTGGTGCCCGGGCTATGAAAAGCAAGACACCGTCGGACGCAACGCTTTCTGGACGGGCCTTTTGTCCACCCTGTCATTCTATGAAAGCACGTGGCGCCAGACGGCCGTCGGCGGCGGTGGCAAGTGGTACGGGCTTGTTCAAATCCTTCCGGCCACCGCGCGCGGCTATGGCTGCGAGGCGCAGACCGGGTCCGCGCTGAAACAAGGCGAGTTGAACCTGAGCTGCGCGATCCGCATCATGTCGGTGACCGTGCCGCGCGACAATGTGGTGTCGCAGGGGATGCGCGGCGTGGCGGCGGATTGGGGACCGTTCCACTCCAAGCGCAAACGCGAAGCCATGCGGGCGTGGATCAAGGATCAGAGCTACTGCGCGATCAGCTGAGCCAATATACCTGATGAAGCAAAAAGGGCGGGCCATTCGGACCCGCCCTTTGTAATTGCAACGTCAGCTACCCAACATCCGTCCAACCATTTCCTGACTGTCACGACTCAGCCCGTCCGTTGCCGCAATGCGCCGCAGGGCGGTGGTCATCATGTCCTGACGATCCGCATCATAGCGGCGCCATGTCTCGAACGCGGTTGTCATCCGGGCCGTAATCTGCGGATTTACCGGGTCAAGTTTGATCAGCCAATCCGCGCTCAAAGCATATGCTTTGCCCGAGATATAATGGAAACCTGCGGTGTTCATCGCCAACGCGCCGAAAAGCGCGCGGAACCGGTTGGGGTTCTTCCAGTTGAATGCGGGGTCGTTGGTTAAGTTGTCCGTAATGTCAGCCGCTTTTTCGGGGGCTGCATGGGCGACCTGCATCGCAAACCATTTGTCCATCACAAGGGCGTCGTCTTCGAACCGGGTGCGGAAATCGGCAAGCGCCGCCGCCCCTTTTTCCACGTCCAGCAAGCAGCCAAGTGCCCCAAGGCGATGGGTCATGTTGTCTGCCGTGTCATAAAGAGCCTGCGCCGCAGCCCCGCCGTCCAGACGGTTGGTCAGCTTCAAAAGCTCCAGCCCCAGCGCCCGTTTGCCCGCCTGTTCCGCGTCGGGTTTGAAGGGGGCGTTGACCTCCATCTCGGCTGACAAACGCGGAAGAAGATCTTGCAGATGCTCTGCTGTTGCCTGTTTCAGCGTTTCACAGGCGCGATAGATTTTCTGCGGGTCTGGGGTGATCCCAGCGTCAAACAGTGTTTGCGCCAGATCGTCCTGCCCCGGCAGCCCCATCGCCAACGCCCGGAAGGCCGGGTCAAGGCTGTCGTCGCGCAGCATCACCGGCAGGGCGTCCAGATATGCGGACATCGGGGCATCCTCGTCCGTCACCAATGCGATCAACACGTCCTTGGCCAGCGCGCGCCCGGCTTCCCATTTGTTGAACGGGTCGGTGTCATGGGCCAGAAGGAAGGCGCGTTCGGCAGGCGAGCTGTCACGCTGGACGATCACCGGGGCCGAAAAATGGCGCAGGATCGAGGGGGTTGGCTTGGCACCCAGACCGTCGAAGGTGAAGCTTTGCCGGGCTTCCGTCAGCTCCAGAACCCGCGTTGATACGACTTCGTCTCCATTTGGGCCGATCAGGCCGACAGCAACGGGAATGTGCTGCGGCAACTTCTCATCCTGCCCAGGTGTGGGTGGCGTTTCCTGTTCAAGATGAAGGGTATAGGTGCCATCCTTAAAGTCATCTGTCACCTTCAGGCGCGGTGTGCCGGCCTGTTTGTACCAGCGCCGGAATTGCGTCAGGTCGCGGCCCGTGCTGTCTTCGAACACGCGCACCCAGTCTTCGATGGTCGCGGCTTCACCGTCATGACGATCAAAATACAGGTCCAGGGCTTTGTAGTATTCTTTTTCGCCAACCAGCGTTTTCATCATGCCGATCAGCTCGGCCCCTTTTTCATAGATGGTCGCGGTATAGAAATTGTTGATCTCGACAAAGCTGTCGGGCTGCACCTGATGCGCCAACGGGCCGTTATCTTCGCGGAACTGGCGACCGCGCAGGGCAATCACATCGTTGATCCGGCACACCGCCTTGGATCGCATATCGCCGGAAAACTGCTGATCGCGGAAGACTGTCAGCCCTTCCTTCAGCGACAGTTGAAACCAGTCGCGACAGGTGATCCGGTTGCCGGTCCAGTTGTGGAAATATTCATGTGCGATGATCGCTTCGATGCGTTCGAAGTTCGCATCAGTGGACGTGTCGGGCGACGCAAGCACGGCAGAAGTGTTGAAGATGTTCAACCCCTTGTTTTCCATGGCGCCCATGTTGAAATCGCTGACCGCAACGATCTGGAAAATGTCCAGATCATATTCGCGCCCGTACACCTCTTCGTCCCATTTCATGGACGCTTTCAACGCTTCCATGCCGAAGGCGGTCTTATCTTCGTCACCGGGGCGCACCCACAGTTTCAGGTCGACCTTTTTGCCGGACATGGTGGTGAAGCTGTCCTCGCGGGCGATCAGCTCACCCGCCACAAGCGCGAACAGATAGGCCGGTTTGGGCCAGGGGTCGTGCCATTCTGCCCAGCCGTCGCCCGACCCGGTCGGGTTGCCGTTGGACAAAAGCACCGGCATGTCACCTTCGATCCGCACGCGGAACGGGGCCATCACGTCGGGCCGGTCGGGATAGTAAGTGATGCGGCGAAAGCCTTCGGCCTCGCATTGGGTGCAATACATGCCGTTCGACATGTAAAGCCCTTCCAGCGCGGTGTTGGTTTCGGGGCTGATCTCGACCTCGGCTTCCCATGTGAAGGCTGACTCGGGCACGTCTGCTGTCAGTCCGCCATCGCATAGGTTTGGCGTGATTTGCTCGCCGTTGATGGCCGCGTGGATCAGCTTAACATGTTCGCCATGCAGGAAAAATTCGCGGGATGTCGCCGCCGGGTTCGGCGCGAACTGGATGGTCGACCGCACGCGTGTCGCCGTCGGATCCAGCACAAAGGTCAGCGATACCTCTTCGACCAACCAGTTGGGCGGGGTATAGTCGGCAAGGTAAATGGGTTGAGGTGTGGTGTCGGTCATCAGAAGTCCTTTCGGCTCGCGTGCAGGTCGGCACGTTAGACCCGGCAATCGGGGGCTGCAAGGCAAGAGCGACGCTTGGCTGACGATTAAGTTTTCCTTATCTGTCCGGGCAAGAAATCCCGCTTGCGATTCCGCTCTGTATGCGAGAGTCTACCGCGAATTCGACACTGTTGGGCAAAGGGGCCGGGGATGAGCGACTATATCGACCGCAAAGGATTATCAGTGCATCGCGAGCTGGGGCGATTTCTTGAAACGCGCGCGCTTGCCAAGACCGGACTGAAATACGACGATTTCTGGCGCGGCTTTGCCGATATCATTCACGAGCTTGGCCCGAAGAACCGAGACCTTCTTCAAAAACGCGAAACGATCCAACAGCAGGTCGACGACTGGCACAAGGTCCGTGCAGGCAAGCCGCATGATGCCGATGCCTATCGCGCGTTTCTGACGGATATCGGATACCTTGTCCCCGAAGGTCCCGATTTCGACATTGAAACCGCCAATGTGGACCCCGAGATTGCAGATATCCCCGGCCCGCAACTGGTGGTGCCGATCATGAATGCGCGGTTTGCCTTGAACGCAGCGAACGCACGCTGGGGCAGCCTTTACGATGCACTTTATGGCACCGATGCCCTGCGGGCCACACCGAAACCCGGCGGCTATGACCCGGAACACGGTGCCCGTGTGATTGCCTGGGGGCGTGATTTTCTGGATCAGGCGGTGCCGCTGGCCGATGGAAGCTGGGCGGATGTTGATGCCCTGACTGTCAAAGATGGTGCTCTGACCCCTGCGCTGGCTGACCCTGCCCAATTCGCGGGTTATGCCGAGGGGCGGATTTATCTAAAAAACAATGGCTTGATGATCGAACTTCGTCTTGATTCCAAGACCCCCGTGGGCCAGCAGGACCGCGCAGGTATCTCGGACATCCGGTTGGAAAGCGCGATGTCGGCGATCATGGATTGCGAGGACAGCGTGGCCGCCGTGGATGCCGAGGACAAGGTGCTGGCCTATTCCAACTGGCTGGGCCTGATGGACCGTTCGTTGACCGAAGAGGTTGCGAAAGGCGGCAAGAGCTTCACCCGCAAGCTGGCCGATGACATCCACTACACCGCGCCCGACGGTACGCCCGTAATCCATAAAGGTCGGGTGCTGATGTTGGTGCGCAATGTGGGCCACCTGATGACCAACCCGGCCATTCTGGACAAGGACGGACACGAAGTGCCCGAAGGCATCATGGATGCCGTCGTCACCACGCTGTGCGCCATGCACGACCTGATGCGCGAGGATGGCAATTCGGTCAAAGGGTCGATCTACGTGGTGAAACCCAAGATGCACGGGCCGGAGGAAGTTGCCTTTGCAGATGAGATTTTCACCCGCGTCGAGGCGATGCTTGGCCTGCCGCAATACACGGTCAAGCTGGGCATTATGGATGAGGAACGGCGTACAAGTGCCAACCTGAAAGAGTGTATCCGCGCGGCGAAACATCGGGTGGCGTTCATCAACACGGGTTTCCTTGATCGCACGGGGGACGAGATCCATACCTCGATGGAGGCAGGCCCGATGGTGCGCAAGGGGGATATGAAAGACGCCGCCTGGATCAGCGCCTATGAGGATCGCAACGTTGATTACGGGCTGGCCTGCGGGCTGCGCGGGCGTGCGCAGATCGGCAAAGGCATGTGGGCGATGCCCGACCGGATGGCGGACATGCTGGAGCAGAAAATCGGCCACCCGCAATCGGGTGCCAATTGTGCGTGGGTGCCAAGTCCAACCGCCGCGACCTTGCACGCCACCCACTATCACACGGTCGATGTTCTGGCCCGTCAGGATGAGATCGCCGCTCAGGGACCGCGTGGCACGCTGGACGACTTGCTGACCATACCGGTGGCGCAGGGTGTGAACTGGTCCGACGCTGAAATCCGGGACGAGATCGAGAACAACGCACAGGGCATTCTGGGGTATGTGGTGCGCTGGGTGGACGCCGGTGTCGGTTGTTCAAAGGTGCCGGACATTCACGACATTGGGCTGATGGAGGATCGCGCGACCTGTCGGATTTCCAGTCAGGCACTGGCCAATTGGCTGCATCACGGGGTGGTTTCCGACGCCGAGGTAATGGATGCGATGCGCGCCATGGCCGTGAAGGTGGACGCACAGAACGCCGATGATCCAACCTATGAACCGATGGCCCCGGATTTCGGGGGCGAAGCGTTCAAAGCGGCCTGCGATCTTGTTTTCAAGGGACGCGAGCAACCTTCGGGCTATACTGAACCCATGCTTCACGCCCATCGTTTGGCCAAAAAGGCGCAAATGGCGGGGTAAGCCACCCTTGGAAGGAGGATGAGATGGACAAGATCACTCTGGACGCCGCGCGTGTGATCGTTCGCGAAACGCTAAATCACGGTGCGAAGACCAATATGAAGCCCCTGTCGGTTGCCGTGGTCGATGCGGGCGGGCATCTGATTGCCTTTGAGCGGTCCGACGGCGCGCCGGTGGGCCGCTTCGAACTGGCACTTGGCAAGGCGCATGGTTCGGTCATGTTGGGCATCGGCGGCACCGCGCAGCGCGACCGTGCAGAAGCACAGGCCTATTTCATCGCGGCCGCCAATACGGCCTATGGTGGCAAGCTGGTGCCAGTGCCGGGGGGCTTCGTGGTTCGAAACGCGGCGGGCGATGTTGTCGGCGGTGTTGGTGTCACGGGCGACACGTCGGAAAACGACATGGCCGCAGGGGAGGCAGGGATCACCGCAGCAGGGCTGGTGGCCGAAGGCTGAACTGCGTCACGACCCGTTGTGCAGCCGACCCGGTTTCAGTATCCTATTGCAACCAAACCCATTTCCCGGAGCACCTATGACACGGCCCATCATCGGTATCATTGGCAACGCCTATCTGATCAATGACCAGTATCCGACCCACGCGGGCGGAACGATGAATTCCGAGGCGATTTCGCAGGTCTCGGGCTGTTTGCCCCTGATCGTGCCCTCGGACCCGCGGTTCGTGACGGTGGACGAGTTGCTGGACACCTGCGACGGTTTTCTGTTCACCGGGGGCCGCCCAAATGTCCACCCGGCAGAATATGGCGAGGATGAAACCGAAGCGCATGGCGAGTTTGACCGCTGTCGTGACGCCATCACCTTGCCCCTGATCCGCGCTTGCGTTGATCGTGGCCAGCCGTTTTTTGGCATCTGCCGCGGGTTTCAGGAAGTGAACGTTGCCATGGGTGGCACGCTCTATCCCGAAATTCGTGACCTACCGGGGCGGATGAACCACCGGATGCCACCTGATGGCACGCTGGAGGAAAAGTTTGCGATCCGGCATGATGTCCATTTGCAGGAAGGCGGCGTTTTCCACAAACTGCTAGGGGCCACCTGCGTGCGCACAAACACGTTGCACGGTCAGGGGATCAAAACCGCCGGGTCGCGAATTGTGATCGAAGGTCACGCCGATGATGGCACACCCGAAGCGATTGTGATCCAGGATGCCCCCGGCTTCACCCTGTCCGTGCAATGGCATCCCGAATACAACGCCACGCAGGATCCCGTTTCTCAGATACTGTTCCGCGCCTTTGGTGATGCCGCGCGCGATTGGTCCGCCCGTTCGGATGCGCGCCGAACGATGCACTCCTCTGTCGCCTGATCCACGTCCTTCTGTATTGACCTTCCTGCTGCTGGAACGCCCATCGTGGCGGCCAGAAGAGGAGACGGTATGATTCGATTCAATAGAACGGTGGTTTATGCAGGCATTGCATTGATCGTTATTTCACTGGCGGGTCTTAGCCTGTGGCGTCTTGCTCCGTCGCAAAATAGAGAGGCGACGGGCGCGGATGACGGCACCACGCCCGCAGATACCGCATCAAGCGATCAGATCGTTCCGGTCAGGATGCCCGTGTTGGAAGCATCCCAGCAGATTGGCCAAAGGGTGTTTACTGCGAAATGCGCTGCCTGCCATGGGCCCACCGCCGGGGGTGTGGATGGGGTAGGACCGCCCCTGATCCACAAAATCTATGAACCGTCGCACCACGCCGACATCGCGTTTTTCCGCGCGGCAGAGCAAGGTGTGCGGGCGCATCATTGGAAATTCGGCAACATGGAACCCGTCGAGGGGATTACCCGTGCCGAGGTGGCGCGCGTTGTCGATTTCATTCGCGTGGTGCAGAGAGAAAACGGGATCAACTGAAACCTGTATGGGCGCCGGTCAGGCGCCCATTTTTCGTTCGATACGCTCAGGTCTAGGCCACGCGGGGCAGGGCGCGTGCCTCGTAGCTGCGCAGAACCATGCGGGCTGTGTCACCATAGTGGCGCGGGTCTGCGCGCAGCTCCGGAAATAGTCCAAACAGCTCTTCGCGTGCTTTGGCGTCAATGGCACCCAAGCCTTCATGCCCCGGATGGAAGCTTTCTGTTGCGGCTTTGTTGGCAAACACAACCTCGTGCCGGTCGAACATCATGTGGAAGTAAGTCACCTGATCCGTTGGCTTGACCACGACGTCCTTGCCATCCAGCAGGTGCTTTGCGGGCACCATGACCTCGCGTTGGGCAAACAGCAACGCCGCCTCATGCCCGCTATAGACCATCCGGTGTTGTGGCGAGACCAGAAGCGGTTTGTCATTGCCAAACAGGCCTTGCGCAATCTGGATCGGGGCCAACTTGCCCATGCCCGAAACCGTTTTCTGACCCATCCAGCGGATCGGCTGCAGCCCATTGTCGCGGGTTACGACCATATCTCCGGGTCGCAGGTCTTGAATCGGGCGTTCCCCCCGATCCGTCAGGATCATCGTGTCCGTGGTGAAGCAGATGATCACGCTTTCGATATTCGTGAAGGTCAACACGGTGCCGTCAGACAGCGTCGCCGTGCCGTTCTCTGAATTGCCCGGATCAAAGACCACGTCATTCCAGTCATCGACCAGGTGGTTCAGATAGAGGGTATCTGTGTCGCTGTCATCGGCATCTTCACCGCCATCAATCGTGATCGTCGGGCCAGAACCATCAAGAGCCGTGTCGAAATCCAGGTTGAACGTGTCAGAGCCGAAGCCGCCTGATGCTGTGTCACCAGCCGCAACATTCAGTGTGTCGGTGCCGTCGCCGCCATCCAGCGTATCGACACCAAGCCCACCGGTCAGCGTATCATCACCGCCCTGGCCATAGATTGTGTCGTCGCCTTCACCGCCATCGAGTATGTCGTTTCCGCCAACGGTTTCATCAGGGACAAGATAATCTGCGTCTAACCGGTCGCTCGCGAGATTGGTGTTGTCAATGTTGACCCCGGTCAGTTCGATTGATTGGATCAATCCGCTGGTCAGGAAACTGTTGTCGGCATTTGTCGACAACTCTGGTGCCAGGTAGGTCTCGCCGGTTGTGGTTTGGAAAACCACGGCAGTAATAGCCTGTGTCGAACCATCGGAAAGGGTGACAATCGCATCGTAAACTGTGGCCGAATCCACGAAGTAGGTGCTGCCGTCGATTGTTACAGCCTCGGGTGTACCGCCGTTGTCATTGTCATTCGTACTCGTGTCGGAATTTGGATCCGTCGAGACCATTGTCTCGAAATTGTTATATAATTCGTTCCCAATACCGCCATATGTACCGAACAGGTCGCTTGCATTCTCTGTTATTCCATTGGATTCGTTGGGGTCCACATCTGCGAAGGTACCCAGATTAATAACAGTGTATGTATCGCCCAGCGTATTTGATCCGCCGATGCTGGTAGACGAATGGCCATCGCCATAGATGACATCGTTGCCAGTGCCACCGTCTACGGTGTCATCGCCATTTCCTGCAATGACCGTATCATTTCCGGCGCCAGCTATGATTACGTCGTCATGCGAACCATCGGCTGCGTCGTTGTTGTCGACGAAATCACCGTCTGGATCATTTGCATAGGCTGAGTTGATGACATCGTCGCCGCCGGTACCCTCGACCACGAAGTTGTTGCCGGTGTCGTCGCGGAAATCGTAGTCCCCGGTTGTCGCGGCGTCGCCATCGGTATCGGATAGGGTAAGATTGTCAGAGCCATCCACATCCGCGTCATTGACATCCCAGCCTGCCACATCATCGACAGCGTCCGCGATGCCGTCGCCGTCCGCGTCACCAGACGCGTCAATGGTGCCCTGATCAACGCCGTGACCGGCTTCGGCAACATCGTCGATACCGTCATTGTCGCTGTCTGTGTCAATGAAGTCGGCGGTTCCGTCGCCGTCCGTGTCAACCGGTGTCAGACCACCGGTTTCATAGGCATCGTCCAGACCGTCGCCGTCGCTGTCGACGCCTGTCGGTGCGACGTATCCGCCCGATGTCTGTGCCTCGACGTTGTCTGTAATGCCGTCATTGTCGCTGTCCAGATCGAGGTGATCAAAGATGCCATCGCCATCGGTGTCGCGGGGTGTGATCGTTTCATCAACATTGAATGTGTGGTCTTCCTGCGTTCCGAAATTCGGGTTCGCACCGGAATCGACCACTGTCACACCATCAATGGCGACCTCGTACTTGCCGAACGACCCGCCGGAAATCCCGTCGCCAAAGGTATCATAGACGGTGAACGTGTAGTCTCCGAGATCAGTGACCGCGACGTTCGTTACGGTTACGACATTGTTGGCCGGGTTGCCGGTCGCGATGACCGTGCCGCTGGCGTCTTTCAACTCCCAAGTGTTTTCAGCGCCCGACCAGTCATCCCCATCAAATGTAATGGTAATGGTGGATGGCGTGCTGGTTTGGTATTCGTCCGTATCAAGAATGCCGTCGCCATCGTCATCAAGATCGACGTTGTCGAACACCCCATCACCGTCAGTATCGACTGGAGGGGCCGCCGGAACGTCAAACGTCAGATCGCTGATGCCAGATCCGCCGGATTGGGTTCCGTTCGGTCCGGCTTCCAGCTCGACCTGTAACTCCGAAACGGGACCTGCGAGGTTGATCGACACATCGTTGGCAGTGGTGCCTGCGGCTTCAATGGATACCGAGCCATCCGGGTTCACGATAACGTTTTCGTCCACCAATCCAGTGATGCCTGCGATCACCGTGGCGCTGTCAATCAGGCTTCCACTGTCGTCGTAAGCGTAGATGGTCCAGTAATCGTCATAGGTCGATCCGCCATCATCATTCAGGTGTTGAATGTCAAAGGAAAGGTTTTCGACAGGGTTCGAGAAGTCGTAATTCGCGGTGATTGGCGACGTAACCCCGAACGCGCCGAAATCCGAGACATTATTGCCCCCCTGTGATGCATCCCAGCTGCCGGTAAACGTACCCGTTACCGTCGTATCATTGGCACCATCGCTTACAACCGTGCTGCCATTGACTGCGGTCCCACCTGCACCGGTCAGCCAATTGGTTTGGTCAAGAATAGCCATCTTTTCACCCCTTACGTAGAGGTCGAGAACACACATGGCCGATCCGCGAAGCCCCAAGAACCTCGCGCGCTGCAAGCTGCGCTAAACTGGAAAAGCCTGTAGTCCTGTTACCCCTAGAATCGTTACAAAATCGCAAACATCAGAACACCCGCAAAGCGAGCTGTTTTTTAATCCACTAAAATTGCGACAAGATGAAGGCATTTCCTCACAAAAACGGTGTTGTATGGGTGCTTAGGGGTAAACGAAATCAATTAGTTGCTATGATTGTATATCAATAGTGGAATATATTTTTCGACACTCCCGATTATGGAGAGTGCAGCGCGGGCATTCCAATCGATTCCCGGCTTAGATCTCGCTTTTGCGCGCGCTCATGTATGATGTGAGTCGCTTTAGTCCGTCGCGGATTTCACCGATCGACCGCGCATAAGAAAACCGCAATGTCTGATGCCCGCGAACCGGGTCGAAATCCAGTCCGGGGGTCACGGCCACACCGGCCTTGTCCAGAATATCCTTGGCAAGAACCCGGCTGTCATTGGTCAGGTCGCTGACATCGGCATAGATATAGAACGCACCGTCGGGCGGGGCGATCTTGTCGAAGCCGATCTTGGGCAGCTCTTCGATCATCAACTGGCGATTGGCGGCATAGGTGGCGAGGTTCGCGTCCAACTCGTCACGCGCATCAAGCGCGGCCAGAGCCGCGATTTGACTCGCGTGCGAGGGGCAGATGAACATGTTCTGGGCCAGCCTCTCGATCAGGCGCACGTGATCTTCTGGCACGATCATCCAGCCCACACGCCATCCGGTCATCGAGAAATACTTCGAGAAGCTGTTGATCACATAGATGTCGTCTGACACCTCCAGCGCCGACACGGCGCGCCCTTCATATTGCAGACCGTGATAGATTTCGTCGGCGATGAAGCTGGTGCCTTGCGCGTGACAGGTGCCGATCAGCCCTTCCAGGGCGGCATGGTCCAGCATTGTGCCTGACGGGTTGGCGGGCGAGGCGGTGATCAGACCGGCCAGATCGCCGGGAATTTCGGAAGGGACGGGTTGCAGGCGATTTTCCGCTTTGGTCGGAATACCCACAGGGATCAGGTTCAGCGCCTTCAGGATTTGCCGATAGGACGGGTATCCCGGCTCGCCCAGCCCAACCTTGCCGCCCGCATCAAACAGCGCAGTGAAGGCCAGAATGAACGCGCCCGAACTGCCCGGTGTGATCACGACGCGGGCCGGGTTGATATCCAGATTATACCAGTCTTTATAAAGCCTTGCGATGCCTTCCCGAAGTGCTGGAAGACCAAGCGACACGGTATATCCCAGCGCATCTTTTTCCATGGCGTCGACAAGGGCCGCACGTGCCCCGGTGGGGGCCGGTGTCGATGGCTGACCCACCTCCATATGAATGATGTCCCGACCCGCGACCTCGGCGGCGCGGGCGGCTTCCATCACATCCATGACGATAAACGGATCGACAATCCCGCGGTTGGAGTTTTTCATTATGTCCTCACTAAGCTGCGCGCCCGTGTGGGTGCCCTTGGCGTGCTGTAAAGTCAATGGCGCGCGGGCGCGGGTTTTGTCGCAGGCCCGTGTGCCGGTCGCCGGTTGGCAGCGCCGCGCCAATGGCATAAACGCTTGGGTGATCGCGGGATTGTGCAGTTACACGGCGCACCCGGTTGCTAGAGTATGCGCGCGCCCATCTGGCGCGACCAAACAAGAACGGACGAACGACATGACATTCACACGGACTTTGGCGCTGACAACGGCCCTGACCGCCGGGCTGACACTGGCTTCGGCGCTGCCGGGCACTGCGCTTGATCTGAGCGCAATGACGGATGACGAACGCAACGCCTTTCGCGACGAAGTCCGCGCCTATCTTCTGGACAATCCCGAAGTGCTGATGGAAGCCATCGGCGTGCTGGAACAGCGTCAGGCCGACGCACAGGACGCGATGGATGTGGATCTTGTCAAAGTCAATGCCGACGCGCTGTTCAACGATGGCTATTCCCACATCTCGGGCAACCCCGACGGCGACATTACGATTGTCGAGTTCGTGGACTATCAATGCGGATATTGCCGCAAATCCTATGACGTCCTGCAGGAACTGGTGGAGAAGGACAAAGGGGTGCGCCTGATCCTGAAGGAATTCCCGATCCTCAGCGAAGCCAGCATGTTGTCGGCCCGCTATGCGATTTCGGCCCAGACCCAGTTCGGCGAAGACGCTTATGCAGCATTGCATGACGCCCTGATCACCCTGCGCGGCAATGTGACAACTGAAAGCCTGATCAAGCTGGGCAACGATCTGGGACTGGACGGGCAAGCGATCGCCGACGGGATGGACGCCCCGGAAGTGGACAAGATTCTGGCCGAGAACCGGGCGCTGGGACAACGGTTGCAGATCACCGGCACGCCTGCCTTCGTGATGCATGACACGATGGCGCGCGGCTACATGCCGCTTGAGCAGATGGAACAGATCATCGCGGCCAAACGCGAAGAAAGCTGATCCCGCGTCCATTAGCGGCTGACCTTCTGGGCAGGGCTTGATAAGCTCTGGCCAGAACACAAGTCGGGCAAGGTCAAATCACGATGTCAATACGGATGAAACGCGGGGCAGGGGCGATCCTGCTGGCGGCGGGCTTGTCTGCCCTCGTTGCAGGATCGGGGATCGCGCAGGAGACCGCAGCCCCGCTTACATCTGTGTTGCCGGCACCGCGACCTGCGCAGAGTGTTGTCAACTCGCCCGATGTGGCCGCCGCAAAGACAGCTTTGTCTTCGTCACCCAAGCCAGATCCCGCCGCACGAACGCTGACCGGGTTGGCACGGTTGACCGGCACCGGCGTCACCATCACCGATCGCTGGCGCAGTGCGACGCTTGAGATCGCGATGACCCGTGCCGTTCCTTGGCGGGTCTTCACGCTCGACGATCCGCAGCGTGTGGTTGTGGACTTCTCGGAACTGGACTGGACCGGTCTGGACCTGGAGGCGCTTCAGGCGTCCTCGGACCGTGTGGTCGATGTCCGGGCGGGGTTGTTCCGCCCCGGCTGGACCCGTCTTGTCCTGACACTTTCTGCCCCGATGGTGGTCGAAAACGCCTGGATGGCAACGCCGGACTCTGACAACGCCACCGCCGTGATGCGGTTGGATCTTGCACAATCCACGCCCGAAGCGTTCTCGGCCATCACCGGCGCGCCCGACAGCGCCGTGTTCGCCCCTGCCGCACAACAACGCCCCATGCCGTCCCCCAAAACCCGCCAGACCGGGTTTGGCGATCTGGTGGTGGTGCTTGATCCCGGCCATGGCGGAATTGATCCCGGAGCAGAGCGCGAAGGCGTCGTGGAAGCCGACTTGATGCTGACGTTTGCGCGGCAGTTGAAGGAAACGCTGTTGCGCGCAGGCGGATTCAAGGTCGTGATGACCCGGGACAGTGATGTGTTCGTCCCGCTCGAGGAACGTGTCACCATCGCACGCCGGGCGGGCGCGGATGTGTTCCTGTCGCTGCACGCGGACGCGCTGGCGCAGGGCAGGGCGACGGGGGCAACGGTTTATACCCTGTCCGAAGACGCGACGGATGCTGCCTCTCGATCGCTGGCCGAACGGCACGACCGTGAAGACATCCTCGCAGGGGTTGACCTGACCCGGCAATCCGACGAGGTGGCGTTGGTCCTGATGGATCTGGCGCGCACCGATACCACGCCGCGTGCCGAAGCTCTGGCCGATGCGCTGGTCGAAGGGATCTATTCTGCCACCGGTTCGACTTACAAAACCCCGCGTATGAAGGCCGGGTTTTCGGTGCTGAAAGCACCGGATATTCCATCGGCCCTGATTGAATTGGGTTTCCTGTCCTCACCCCGCGACCGCAAACTCCTGCAGGATGAAAACTGGCGCAATCGGGCGGCAGAGGGCATACGGGATGCGCTGCAGTACTGGTCACTGCAAGACGCCACTAAAGCCGACCGTCTACGGCAGTAACGCTTTTATTTCAAATGGATGCGCCGCCTTCTTCAAGTGGGCCGAGAAGGCGACGCTGGATTACAGCCCCTTGGCGCGGTAGCTGGCCGCCACGCGCTTGATCGCCACGATATAGGCCGCCATACGCAAATCATCGACGTCGTCGCGGGAATGCCAAACCTCGCGCATGTCCTGATAGGCGGTGCGCATCGTGTCATCCAGACCCGAGCGGACCAGCTCCAACTCATCCGCGCCGCGCAGGTATTTTTCCTTGAACTGCGGCGTCATCGACCATGCATCACCAAGATAGCGGTCCAGACGCTCCAATTCGTCCACCACCAGTTGGTGGCGGGCTTCTTCCTGGCGACGTTGCATCCGGCCAAAGCGGATATGGCTCAGGTTCTTGACCCATTCGAAGTAACTGACGGTCACACCGCCCGCGTTGGCGTAAAGGTCAGGGATGATCACCGTGCCCTTTTTGCGCAGGATTTCATCCGCGCCCGAGGTCAGAGGCCCGTTGGCGGCCTCGATGATCAAAGGTGCCTGAATGCGGTCCGCGTTGGACAGATTGATAACGCCTTCAAGGGCGGCAGGGATCAGGATATCGCATTCGGATTCAAGGACTTTGGCACCATCTTCAAGATACTTGGCGTCGCCAAATCCTTTGGTGCCGCCATGTTGAACGATCCATTGATGAACCGCTTCGACATCCAGACCATCGTCATTGATCAACGCACCATCGCGTTCGATGATTCCGACGATTTTTGCCCCATCCTCTTCCGACAGGAACTTGGCGGCGTGATATCCCACATTCCCAAGCCCTTGCACGACGATACGTTTGCCCTCCAGCTTGCCGGACAGGCCAGCGATCTTGACGTCTTCGGGATGGCGGAAGAATTCGCGCAGGGCATATTGCACACCGCGCCCGGTGGCTTCGACCCGGCCTGCAATGCCGCCCGCGTGGGTGGGTTTGCCGGTGACACAGGCCCGCGCGTTGATATCGGTTGTGTTCATGCGCGCGTATTGGTCGGCAATCCACGCCATTTCGCGCTCGCCAGTGCCCATATCGGGGGCAGGGACGTTTTGCGAGGGGTTGATCAGGTCGCGTTTCGCCAGTTCATAGGCGAAACGGCGGGTGATCAGCTCCAGCTCGTGCTCTTCATAATCGCGGGGTTCGATGCACAGACCACCCTTCGAGCCTCCAAATGGGGTTTCCACCAGCGCGCATTTGAACGTCATCAGTGCGGCCAGCGCCTCGACCTCGTCCTGGTTCACCGCCGAAGCATAGCGGATGCCGCCCTTGACCGGCTCCATGTGCTCGGAATGAACGGATCTGTACCCGGTGAAGGTGCGGATTTCACCCCTGAGCCGCACACCAAACCTTACCGTGTAGGTCGAGTTGCAGACGCGGATTTTCTCTTTCAAACCTGTGGGAATATCCATCAGCGCTACCGCGCGGTCGAACATCAGGTTCACGGAATCGCGGAAACTCGGCTCTTTGATATTAGCCATATCAGCCATTTTTTTACACCTCTGCGGACTTTTCTGCGCTGCCGCAGAATCAACCCTCTGCGACGTTTCTCTGAACAGGTTAGGCTTAATTGGAGGCAAAGCCACCCCCGCATTCCAATAGTTATTGGTGCGCAAGCCGGGTCAGAGAACGCTCATCGCCGCTTCTGTCGCGCCAATGCGAACAATTTCGTGTCTTTCCACGGACAAATTAACATTTGCTAAAAAAATGCCTTAGTTTCGCCACAGCCATTGATAAGCTACCAAAAAGGTTAAACCGTGTTCAGGTTTACGAGTTGTACCGTGCGGGGGCATGGGAAGGGAGTTCAAAATGGCGCGTCGTAGTGACCGTTTGAGGATTTTGAGATCAAAGCTGACCGCACAGATGCGCCGGGGGCGTGTCGGCAAGTTTGCGGATGACGAGGATGGCGCGATGTTCATCCTGGCGATGTTTTTGTTCGTCACACTGCTGATCGTCTCAGGCCTGTCCGTCGACCTGATGCGGTACGAACTTCAGCGCACCCGCTTGCAGGCGACAATGGACCGCGCGCTTCTGGCTGCGGCGCATCCTGATCAGGAAAACGACCGGAAAGAGGTCGTGCTTGATTACTTCGCGCGCTCCGGGCTGGGTAACTACATTAAGAAAGAAGACGTGAAAGTCACAGTTGCGTCCGATGGCACGATGGTGACAGCCACTGCGAACATGCGGGTCGGCATGCCGTTTCTGGGTGCGGTGGGTGTTGACTTCATGAACGCCCCTGCCAGTGGCGGGGCGGCCAAGATCAACCAGCTGACCGAGATTTCGCTTGTGGTGGACGTCTCGGGGTCGATGGATGATCCGGCCACGACGGGCAACACGAAGATCTATGAGCTGCGCAAGGCTGCGACCGAGTTTTCCAACCTTCTGCTGTGCAATCCAAACGACGGCAGCACGTCGACCAATTGCACGATTGACAACTTCAAGACGTCAATCTCTCTCGTACCATACTCGACGCAGGTGAATGTGGGGCAGACGCTGTTGACCAAGTTCAACCGTTTGGATGCGCAGACGGATGCCTATTGCGCAACCTTTCTGGATGCACAGTTCAATCAGGCGGGGGTCAAATCGGATGCCGATGCAGTTTTCGATCCGACCAGGATCATTCGGCAGGCAGCGAAATTCTATCGCTATGGTGGAAGTTACAAGAACACCAACTCTGATGCTTACCTATCCTGCCATACAGATAGTTGGCGCGAGATCGTGACGTTTGAGCATTCGCCCACGGTCATGAAAACCAAAATCCAGGCCCTGCAAGCCGAAGGTGACACGGCCATCGACATTGGGGTGAAATGGGGCGCGGCCCTTCTGCATCACGAAGCAGAGCCAGCCATCACCAGCCTGATTGGGGATGGCGTTGTGAACAGAAATTTCGCAGGGCGTCCATACAATCCTGCGACGACTTCATCTTCGAAATTCCTTGTGTTGATGACAGATGGCCAGAATACCAATCACCACCATCTTTATGACGGGTATCGCACGGGACCGTCGCCGTTCTGGCTGACCATGGCGCCATATAAGGACAGCCGGGGCCGGGATAGAGCGCGCGAGATTATGTCGGTCTACAAGTCCAGTACGGACCAGTACCAATGGTTCTACTACCGTGGATCAAGCTATACACCACGGACTGAGTGGCACGACCATGCTTTCGGAGATGATCCCAATGATTGTTTCGGGTACCCTTACGATGATGTCTGCGCAACCGAAACGGGAACCAGCTGGTGGGAAGAGCCACGTGTCGCTGAACCAACAAATCTGTCTTGGCAGAACTTCTGGAAGAGGGAGTATGTCTGGGGCTATGTCAACCGGTTTAGCTGGCTTGGTACACCCGGGCGAAAGCTTTCGAACAGCGACAACTCTGACGGTGACGTGGCCAATATTGGCGATATTGATGAACGTCTGCGCGATCAATGTACTGCCGCTAAGAATGCCGGCATGACAATCTATACGATCGAGATGGAGACAAGCACCTCGACGGACACGAGCTCGCTGGAATCCTGTGCCTCTGTGAAGGGTGGAAAACGCCTGCACTACAAGGTGACCAAGGGTGACAGCAGCGTGAACCTGTCACAGGTGTTCTCAAAGATTGCCGCCGACATCAACAAATTGCGGTTGATCAACTGACAACACTGGGCCGCACGCATGCTGTTGGCCCAGTGTAATCGCGTGATTTCTTTTGTGCCCGTATCGAGGCAAAACGTAGAACGGAATGTAACGAATGAAACAGGTATTGCAGGCATATTGGCAGCGGTTGCGCGCGTCCGATGGCAGCTCGACCGTCGAATTCGTAATCTGGTTCCCATTGTTCATGACGCTCTTCCTGACATCGTTCGAGCTGAGCTTTTACGGGATGCGTTCGATGATGCTGGAACGCGCGTTGGATTTGAACGTGCGCGAGTTGCGGCTTGGCGTCAGCCGTCCTGCCAATCTGGCGGATTTCAAGAAAGCGATTTGCGAAGACACGATTCTGTTCCGAAATTGCGAAGATGAAATCTCGGTTGATCTGCGACTGGTCGATCAAGGCAGTTGGAACCTGCCCACCGGGGCGATCCCCTGTGTGGACCGCGCCCAGAACATCAAACCCCTGACATCCTATGCGCCGGGTGGTGGTGGCGATCTTATGTTGGTGCGTGCCTGTCTTGTGCGCGATCCGTTTTTTGGAACGACCCCGTATGTAATGGGCTTGCCACGCGACCCGTCCGGCGGCGTGTCGATTGTCGCGGTGTCAACCTTTGTGAACGAGCCATAGGGGTGAGCATGATGAACGCGATCCTAAGCCAGATAAGCTCAGCCTTGAAAAGGCGCCTCGGTCAATTCGCCCGGACCGAGCGGGGAACCGTGACTGTCGAAAGTGTCATCATTCTTCCGCTTCTTCTGTTTGGTCTTCAGGCAGTGCATACCTATTTCGACGCCTACCGTCACCAAAGCCTGGCCTTGAAAGCGAACTATGCCGTCTCGGACTACCTGTCGCGGATCGACAAATACGATCGCACCACACTGGAAGGGCTGGACGAGCTTTTTGAGTATATGTCGCGCACTGGGGAAGAAAGCTGGGTACGTGTCACCGTTGTGAAATGCAAACTCACTGCTGCGGAATGCAACGATGCGATCCCGCGTAAGCTGACTTTGGAACCGGGCGATTCACAGGTCAGCAATGGCAGCGGTATCAATCCCCATACCCAACCGACCATGCGGCAGTTTCTGGGACCGCATATTCCGAAGATGTATACTGGCGAAGACCTGATCGTGGTGGAAACCGTCGCGAAATATGAACCGCCATTTGCTGGTTTCTGGACCGGAATTTATCCGCGCAACACCGAGCATGTCGTCGTCACCAGCCCGCGCGAGTATCAGACATTGTGTTTCGACACCCAAGCAGACCCATGCCCGGTGCCCGTCACACCGTAAACCTATGCTGCCCAGCATTTGGTCGGGGCAATCTGATCCATATCGGCATGTGATCTGACAGATCGTGGGCAAAGCGGTCGTAATCGGGTGTGCCGTCGGGCAACAGGCCGGGGCCTGCGTCCATGAACAGTTGCGTGAAATCAAACATGCCGTATTCAAACTGGTTTGGGCCAAGCGTTCCCGCCAGATCGTTGTGCCGCCCGCGGGGCAGGCGCGTGTCGTCGGCCAGCCAGGCGATATGGTCATAGGTCTGGGTGCGGCGCGCGTTGGTGTTGAAGTTGCCGTCGAGAAACGGAAAGTTCACCTTGGCATCAAGCCGTCGTTTCGCATTGATACCAGTGACATAGTTTTCGATCCCGATCCTTCGGTTTTCATTGGAACTGTCGAAGTCCAGATTGAGGTCTCCCATAATCAGGATGATCTTCCCGCGTTCGCTGACCGTCTTGCGGCTGTCATGTAGCAACCACTCCAACAAGGCGAAAAACTCCTGCTCGCGCTCGTTCTTCTTGCCGGACACGAGGTGGGCGTTGACGGCATACACCTCGTATCGACCATCTGGCCCGTCGATCAGGAACTCGACCAGATAGGGGCTGCGGATGAACTGCACGAATTTCGAGAACTGCGATCCCATGAGCCGCGTCGTGTTTTGCACCCATGTCATCAACTGCTCAAGATAGCCGGGATCATCCTGCCCCGGCACGCTTGTGTCGAAGGATTCTTTCAGCGCTTCGTTCATGTTTGCTGCGATTGCCGTGCGGTCATAGGACAGATCCGATGCCAGATGCCCTAGCCGCACGCGGTCAGGGCGATACAGAAACGCAAACCGTTCGGACATGCCTTTGTATCCGGGGCTACGGCCTGTTACGTCGCTGTAAATAACGTTGTGAGAGCCACCTAAAGCAGCGACCAATGCCTCGAGTGCGCCGGTCTTTTCCTGCTGTTCCTGTATCGACAACAGATCGGCCTGCGCGGCGATCCGTTCAATCATCCGTGTTGCACCCGGGCTTTTCTTCGGACCATCCCGATCCGCCACGGCACCGAACTTGCGAATGTTCCATGACATCAGGATCACTGACCCGTCGCGCCGTTCGGGCAGGCCATAGGCTTGTGGGTCTTGCGCAAGCGCCGCGGCCAGATGGGTTTCGATCTGGTGCCATTCGGCGTCGGTGAAATGCTGGGCCATAGGTGCCTCAATCCATAAAAGAATGCTGCAAGTATAACAGGAATCTGCTGCGCGCGCTTGCCCCTATGCGAATTGTGCGAATTTGCCGAATTGCTGTTAAGTTGTGCACAATTGTAGAGTGCGCAGCCCGCGCCTAGGTTGAGGTCAGCATCACAAGACCTTCTGAAAGGGGGATCACATGTCTATTCGTCCCGTTTTGTCGGCCACGCAGTCGAAACCCACGCTGGAAGGCGCAGGGGTTCATCTGCATCGCGCGTTTGGCTTTCACGAGCCGGAAGCCTATGACCCGTTCCTTCTGTTCGACGATTTTCGCAACGATGATCCGCGCCTGTCCGAAAAGGGCTTTCCGTGGCATCCGCACCGGGGGATCGAGACGATCACCTATGTGCTGGCGGGCGAGGTCGAGCATGAAGACAGTCTTGGCAACGCCGGTCGTCTTGGCGCGGGGGACATCCAATGGATGACCGCCGGGTCGGGGATCATGCATCAGGAAATGCCACACGCGAACACCAAGGGGCAGATGCACGGATTCCAGCTTTGGGCCAACTTGCCGCGTGATCTGAAAATGACCGCGCCGAACTATCAGGATGTGCCATCGGTCGAAATCCCGGTGATTGAAGAAGACGACGGCACCAAGGTCCGTGTTGTTGTCGGTGATTTCTGGGGCAAGTCCGGTCCGGTCGACGGGATCGCAGCAGATCCGCTGTATCTGGATATCAGCGTTCCGGCGGGTGTGACCAAGACCTTCCCTGTGGACACACGCCGCCAGGCATTTGCCTATGTGTTCGAAGGCGCAGGCGCGTTCACCGATGCCGCTGCACCCCAAGGTGTGCTGTTGGAAAAAGAGGTGATGGGGCAGGAGGTGAACATTCGCGACCTGTCCGGCAACCGCACCGTTGTGCGCTTTGGCGCGGGCGATGATGTGCGTGTGCAGGCCGGGCCCGAGGGCGTGCGCTTTTTGCTGGTCGCAGGCGCGCCGATCCGCGAGCCGGTGGCGTGGCACGGTCCGATCGTGATGAACACCAAGGACGAACTGCGTCAGGCGATGGCCGATCTGCGCAACGGGACGTTTATCCGCCCCGCGCATTGAAGTCAGGTCACGGCGGACCGGGTGTGGTATTCAGGTCGATCCCACAGCCGGTTCGCCATGATGTCGGTCAGGGTCTCGACGGCCCTGTCGACATCACCTTCGTCAATGTAAAGCGGTGTGAAGCCGAAACGCATGATGTCTGGCGCGCGGAAGTCGCCGATCACACCGCGCGCGATCAAGGCTTGCATGGCGGCATATCCGTGTTCGAAGCGAAAGCTGACCTGAGAACCGCGCATCGCCGCGTCGCGGGGGCTGGCAAGGGTCAGGTCTGGGGCCAGATGTGAACAGGTGGCCTCGACCCCCATGATAAACTGCTCGCACAGTTTTACAGATTGGGCGCGCAGGGCGTCCATGTCCACCTGATCCCAGATGTCCAGCGCGGCCTCCAGCGCGGCCATTTGCAGAACCGGGGGCGTGCCGACACGCATCCGGTCGATGCCGGTGCCGGGGCGATAGTCCGGGTCGAAGGCAAAGGGGGCGTCGTGTCCCAGCCACCCAGACAGCGCAGGCTGGACCTGATCGGCCAGACGTGGTGCGACATAGATAAAGGCGGGTGCGCCGGGGCCGCCATTCAGGTATTTATAGGTGCATCCGACCGCGAGATCCGCATTTGTGCCGGTGACATCCACGGCAAAAGCCCCCGCTGAATGGGCCAGATCCCAGATCACCAGCGCGCCCACATCATGCGCCGCCCGGATCAGCGCGGCCATGTCGTGACGGCGCCCGGTACGGTAATCAACTTCGGTCAGCATCAGGACGGCAAGGTCATCTCCGATGGATGTGATGCTTGCGGCAACATCTTCGGGGGCAGGGGTCTCGATCCGGTGGCCTTGGCCCAGCGAGCGCACCAACCCCTCGGCCATGTAAAGGTCCGTGGGAAAATTGCCGTTGTCCGACAGGATCACCCGGCGGTCAGGCCGCATCTCCAGTGCCGAGGCCAACGCTTGATAGACCTTGATCGACAGGGTGTCGCCGACGACGGTGGAACCGGTGGCTGCGCCGATCAACTTCCCGATCCGATCCCCCAGGATGCGCGGCTGGTCCATCCAACCCGCCTTGTTCCATCCCGTGATCAGCATGTCGCCCCACTCATCCCGCAGGCAGGACGCCATCCGGTCCTGCGCCGCAATGGGCAGGGGACCAAGCGAATTACCGTCCAGATACGTCACGCCCTCTGGAAGAGCAAAAAGCTGTTTTGTGGCGCTGAAATCTGTCATGTGGTCCCCGGACTTTGGTTTAGCGGCAGAGTATGGATTTCGCCGCTGACGACAAGGGCGATATCTGCGCAATCGGCGTTGCACATCGCCCCTGATCCATTAAAAACGGTCGCAACGTAAAGCGATCTGAAAGCGGCACCCCGATGAAGCACCTGACCCGCTGGCTCGATATGCCGCCCGTCTGGCTGGTGGCCATGATCGCCTTGGCTTACGGGTTGGACCGCGTCGCGCCGGATCTTGGTGCTGGGCTGATTGCCACACGCTGGCTGGGCAATCTGCTGGTTGTGCTTGGATTTGGGCTGCTGGGGGTTGCGATGTGGGAATTCATGCGCGCCCGCACGACAGTGATCCCCGGAGAGCAGCCGACAGTTCTGTTGAAGCGCGGCATATACCGCTGGACCCGCAATCCTATCTATCTGGGCGATGCAATGATCCTGACCGGTCTTATACTTAGGTGGGATGTATTGCCGGCGCTGCTGCTGGTGCCGGTGTTCATCACCATCATCACCAAGCGGTTCATTTTGTGGGAAGAAGCGGCGCTGTCCGCCAAGTTCGGACCCGCATTCGACGACTGGGCAGGGCAGGTGCGTCGCTGGTTATAACGGCCCTGCTGCAAAGCAGCATTGCTCTGCGATGTGGAAGCGCGTATTGAAACAATATTGTCGCAATACGCTCCGTAACGATAGCATCTTGCGCCTGAGCCGCGTATAGGATGCGCAGGAAACCGCCGGGGCCGAGGGAACCCCCCTCGTTCGGCACACGACGGGAGAAGGAAGAGACTGTGAAGATCGGTGTACCCAAGGAAGTTTTTGAGGGCGAGAACCGGGTCGCAATGACCCCGGAAAGCGCCAAGATGCTGCAAAAGCTGGGCTATGACTGCGTGATCGAGACCAAGGCAGGTAATGCCGCGGGCTTCTCGGATGCGGTTTACAAAGAGGCAGGCGTCGAGGTCGTCAAGACCGCCGCGGCCCTTTGGAAAGCGGCAGACATCATCGCGAAAGTGCGCCCGCCCAATGATGCGGAACTGAAACGGTTGTCATCTGACAAAACGCTGATCAGCTTCTTCAACCCGGGCGGCAATGAAGCCGGGATGGAAAAGGCCAAGGCGTCCGGCGCGAATGTCATCGCCATGGAAATGGTGCCGCGTATTTCACGGGCACAGAAGATGGATGCGCTGTCTTCGATGGCCAATATCGCGGGCTACCGCGCGGTGATCGAAGCGGGGAACAACTTTGGCCGGTTCTTCACGGGTCAGGTGACGGCGGCTGGTAAAGTGCCGCCTGCCAAGGTTCTGGTTGTGGGGGCCGGTGTTGCCGGTCTGGCCGCGATCGGCACCTCGACGTCGTTGGGTGCGATCACCTATGCGTTCGACGTGCGCCCGGAAGTGGCCGAGCAGGTTGAATCCATGGGGGCCGAATTCGTCTATCTGGATTTCGAGGAAGACCAGCAGGATGGCGCGGCCACTGGCGGCTATGCTTCGGTCTCCAGCCCCGAGTTCCGCGAGGCACAACTGGCGAAGTTCCGCGAGCTTGCACCGGAAATGGACATCGTGATCACCACCGCGCTGATCCCCAACCGCGAAGCGCCCGAGCTGTGGACCGAGGACATGGTGAAAGCCATGAAACCCGGATCGGTGATCGTGGACCTTGCGGCGGAAAAGGGCGGAAACTGCAAGCTGACTGTGCCGGATGAGAAGATCGTGACCGACAATGGCGTGACCATCATCGGCTATACCGATTTCCCGTCGCGCATGGCCGCGCAGGCGTCCAGCCTTTATGCCAACAACATCCGTCACATGATGTCGGATCTGACGCCCGAAAAGGACGGCAAGATCAATCACGACATGGAAGACGACGTGATCCGTGGCGCGACTGTGACTCATCAGGGCGAAATCACCTTCCCACCCCCACCGCCCAAGGTGCAGGCCATCGCCGCCAAGCCAAAGGCTGCAGTGAAGGAACTGACGCCCGAAGAGAAGAAGGCGCAGGAGCTTGCCGCCTTCAAGGCGCAGACCAAGCAGCAGTTCACCCTGTTGGGTGTGGGCGGCGCGCTGATGCTTCTGGCAGGGCTCTATGCACCGGCCAGCTTCATGCAGCACTTCATCGTGTTCGTGCTGGCGGTGTTCGTGGGCTTCCAAGTGATCTGGAATGTCTCGCATTCGCTACACACGCCGCTGATGGCTGTGACCAACGCCATTTCGTCGATCATTATTCTGGGCGCGTTGATGCAGATCGGGTCAGGCTCGTTCCTGGTCATTCTGCTGGCGGCCTTATCGATCTTCATGGCCGGGATCAACATCTTCGGCGGCTTCCTCGTGACACGGCGCATGCTCGCCATGTTCCAGAAATCTTAAGGGGGTAGGGATCATGGAATTTGGTTTCACCACGGCCGCTTATGTTGTTGCGGCAGTTCTTTTCATCCTCTCCCTTGGCGGTCTGTCGGGACAGGAAAGCGCGAAACGTGCCGTGTGGTACGGCATTGTCGGCATGGCGCTGGCCGTCGCCGCCACGCTGGTCGGCCCCGGTTCGGGCTTGTGGCTTCTGTCGATCCTTCTGATCGCAGGTGGCGGGATCATCGGCACTTATGTGGCGCAGAAGGTCCAGATGACCGAAATGCCGCAGCTTGTCGCTGCCATGCACTCGCTGGTTGGTCTGGCTGCGGTGTTCGTCGGCTACAACGCCCATATCGAGCTGGGCAACGTGCTGGCAATGAGTGAAGAGGCCCGCCACGGGCTTGAGGGCTTCGCCGCCCTTCTGGCGCATAAAACCCCGGTCGAACAGAACATCCTGCGGGTCGAGCTGTTTTTGGGCGTCTTCATCGGTGCCGTGACCTTCACCGGCTCGGTCATTGCCTATGGCAAGCTGGCGGGCAAGGTGACATCGGCGGCGGAAAAGCTGCCCGGTGGGCATATGCTCAATGCCAGTGCTGCGATCCTGTCGCTGATCTGCCTGATCTGGTACTTCAACACCGGTGGCTTCCTGCCGCTGTTCATCATGACGCTGGCCGCCTTCTTCATCGGCTACCACCTGATCATGGGCATTGGCGGCGCGGATATGCCCGTCGTTGTATCGATGCTGAACAGCTACTCGGGCTGGGCGGCTGCTGCCATCGGCTTCTCGCTGGGCAACGATCTTCTGATCGTGGTCGGCGCGCTCGTGGGTTCGTCGGGTGCGATCCTGTCCTATATCATGTGCAAGGCGATGAACCGGTCGTTCATCAGCGTGATCCTGGGCGGCTTCGGCGGCTCGGCTGGTCCCGCGATGGAGATCGAGGGCGAACAGATCGCCATTGATGCCGATGGTGTGGCGGCGGCGCTTGAAGACGCCGACAGCGTGGTCATCATCCCCGGTTACGGTATGGCTGTGGCACAGGCCCAGCAAAACGTGGCCGAGCTGACCCGCCGTCTGCGCGCCAAGGGCAAGAACGTGCGTTTCGCGATCCACCCGGTTGCTGGCCGTCTGCCCGGTCACATGAACGTGCTGCTGGCCGAGGCCAAAGTGCCCTATGACATCGTGCTGGAAATGGACGAGATCAATGACGATTTCCCCGATACGGATGTCGCCATCGTCATCGGCTCGAACGACATCGTGAACCCGGCCGCTCAGGAAGACCCCAACAGCCCCATCGCCGGTATGCCGGTGCTGGAATGCTGGAAGGCCAAACAGGTCTTCGTGTCGAAACGGGGTCAGGGCACCGGCTATTCCGGCATCGAAAACCCGCTGTTCTTCAAGGAAAACACGCGGATGTTCTATGGCGACGCGAAACAGTCGTTGGATACATTGCTGACGATGATCAATTAAGCGACGTCTCAAATCAACGTGAAACGCCCCCGTTTTGGGGGCGTTTTGCTTTTGAAGCGAGCCTGTCTCTGTCATGCTGGTCATAGCGAACAGGGATTGGCATGAACACACCCGCGCATCTGATGTTCGGCGCAGCGGCCTTTGGCCGTGATCGTCCGACGACTTTGGCCGCCCTGTTCGGTGCGCTTCTGCCTGACCTGTCGCTTTATCTGATGGCATCATGGGCGTTGTTCGTGAAGCACATCCCCGAAAGGGTGGTTTTTGGCGAGCTATATTTCTCGGACAATTGGCAACGCGTATTCGCGATCGACAATTCCGTGATCCTGTGGGGCACGGCGCTGGGGTTGGGCGTCGCTGTAAAGGCGCGGGTGTTGATCGCGTTCGCCGGTGCCGGATTGCTTCATATTTTCGCTGACTTCCTGCTGCACCATGATGATGGGCGCCAGCATTTCTGGCCCGTCAGCACATGGGTCTTTGAAAGCCCCGTCAGCTATTGGGACAGTCGCCACCACGCGGGCTGGATTGGTCCTGTCATCTCGATCCTGTCTTTGCTGTTCACGTTGGTGCTGTGGCGTCGCTTGCCACATTGGGGGTGGCGCCTGACCTTCGGCCTGCTTCTGGCGGCAGAACTTTACACGCTGCGCGGATGGTTTTTGCACTTCTGAGCTTTCACTTTTCACCTTCAGTCGATAGCACGGAGACATGAACCCTTCACGCGGTATTGCCCTCAAGCTCGGCTCGGTGGCGTTCTTCATCTCGCTTCAGACGATGGTGAAGGCGGTGTCAGGCCATATCCCGGCGGGCGAGGCGGTGTTTTTTCGATCCCTTTTCGCGCTGCCCGTGATCCTTGCCTGGCTGGCCTATGAAGGTCGGCTGCATTCGGCCCTGCGCACCAAGAATCCATGGGGGCATATCAGCCGGGGAACGGTCGGGGTGCTGGCCATGGGGCTGAGCTTCACCGCACTTGGTTATCTGCCACAAACCGAGGTCACGGCGATCTTCTATGCCGCGCCCATTATCACCGTGGTGCTTGCTGCGATTGTTCTGGGCGAACAGGTGCGCATGGTTCGGATCGGTGCCGTTCTGGCCGGGTTGGTCGGTGTCATGGTGATCCTGTGGCCGCGGTTGGAAGGGTTTGGCAGCAGCGGCGAAGATGAGGCGCTAAGGGCGTTCGGTGCGGTTCTGGCGCTGGTGGCGGCGTGCTGCGTGGCGGTGGCGAAGATCCTCGTGCGCAAGCTGGTGGGGATCGACCCACCATCAACCGTGGTGATCTATGCCTCGCTCACAGCGGTGTTTCTGTCCCTGCTGACCGTGCCCTTCGGCTGGGTCTGGCCGACAGGGTGGGAGTTCGCCTTGCTTCTGGGTGCAGGGTTGGCCGGGGGTGTGGGTCAATTGATGCTGACCACGGCCTATACCCATGCCGATGCCTCGACCATTGCGCCGTTTGACTATTCGTCGATGATCTTCGCCTTGGCCTTCGGATACATTTTCTTCGGAGAGCTGCCGACCTTGCAGATGCTGGCGGGGGCGGGGATCGTGGTCTGCGCCGGGTTGGTGATCATTTGGCGTGAAGGGCGGTTGGGCAAGGACCGGTCGAAGTCGCGTGCTGTCAGCCCGTCGGGCGGGTGATGGCCCATCGGGGTCGCCCTCGGTGCAATTTCTCTGGAAAACCAATGAAAACCTAGCTATCCTGTGCGCAATGACCCGCATCAGACGGGCGAATGAGGATCGGCGGCGGATATAACCCGAAAACGGGGCCTGCTGTCGGTGAAAACGAGCGGTACAGACAAGTGGCAGGCATTTTCTCATGACAGAGATGGTATATGGCGCGGTTCCCGCGCGTGATGGCGACCCCATTCTTCCCCGGTGGTGGCGGACGATCGACAAGTGGTCGGTGTCCTGCATCCTGATCCTGTTCGGCATCGGTATTTTGTTGGGGCTGGCCGCGTCGCCGCCTTTGGCGGAACGCAACGGGCTGTCCCAGTTCCACTATGTCGAACGTCAGTTGGTGTTCGGTCTGGTGGCGCTGGTCACCCTGTTTGCCACAACGATGATGAGCCCGCAGATGGTGCGCCGCCTTGGGGTGCTGGGGTTTCTGGTTGCCTTGGTGGCCGTCATGTTGCTGCCGGTGCTGGGCACTGATTTCGGCAAAGGGGCGGTGCGCTGGTATTCACTGGGCTTTGCCTCGATCCAGCCGTCAGAGTTTCTGAAGCCCGGTTTCGTCGTGGTCGCCGCGTGGCTGATGGCCGCAAGTCAAGAGATCAACGGCCCGCCGGGACGCTCGATGTCGCTGGGCCTGGTCCTGGTGATCGTGGGCTTTCTGGCGTTGCAACCCGATTTCGGACAGGCCGCGCTTGTGCTGTTTGGCTGGGGCGTGATGTATTTTCTGGCCGGGGCGCCGATCATCCTTCTGGCCGCCGCTGCTGGCGTGGTCGTTTTGGGCGGCATGTTTGCCTATAACAATTCCGAACACTTTGCCCGCCGTATTGACGGGTTCCTGAACCCCGACGTCGATCCAACCACCCAGCTTGGCTATGCCACCAATGCCATCCGCGAGGGTGGGTTCTTCGGCGTCGGCGTCGGAGAAGGTCAGGTGAAGTGGTCGCTTCCCGACGCGCATACCGATTTCATCATTGCTGTCGCCGCCGAAGAATACGGCCTGATACTGGTTCTGGTCATCATCGCGCTTTACGCCACCATCGTGGTGCGCAGTTTCCTGCGCCTGATCCGCGAACGGGACACGTTTACGCGACTGGCGGGCTCTGGTCTGGCCGCGATATTCGGCATTCAGGCGCTGATCAACATGGGTGTGGCGGTGCGCCTTCTGCCCGCCAAGGGCATGACATTGCCATTCGTAAGCTATGGCGGATCGTCCCTGATCGCAGGGGGGATTGCACTTGGCATGCTTTTGGCCTTTACCCGCACCCGCCCGCAGGGTCGCATGCAGGACGTATTCGCAAACAGGCAAGGACGATGACCCAGAAACAGCCCCTTCTTGTCATCGCCGCCGGAGGCACCGGCGGGCATATGTTCCCCGCACAAGCCCTGGCGGAAGCAATGTTGCGCAAAGGGTGGCGGGTGAAACTGTCAACCGATGCGCGCGGTGCGCGATACACCGGTGGTTTTCCCCATGTGGTCGAGATCGAAGAGGTGTCATCGGCCACCTTCGCGCGGGGTGGGATCTTTGCCAAGGCCATGGTGCCGCTGCGTATCGGTGCGGGCATCATCGGCGCGATCCTGAAGATGCGTCGCGACAAGCCCAAAGCCGTTGTCGGGTTCGGAGGCTATCCGACCATTCCCGCGCTTGCGGCGGCCAGGGTGTTGAACGTGCCGCGCATGATCCACGAACAGAACGGTGTTCTTGGGCGGGTCAACAAGATTTTCGCCACCCGTGTGAATGCGGTCGCTTGCGGCACATGGCCGACCGCGCTGCCTGACGGGGCAAATCCGGTTTACACAGGCAACCCAGTGCGGGCCGAGGTGCTGGCCCGAGATACGTCGGGCTATATCGCGCCCGGCGATTACCCGATGTCCATCCTTGTGATCGGCGGCTCACAAGGCGCGCGCGCGTTGTCGGACACAGTGCCGCCCGCGATCGCAGCGTTGCCGACAGAACTGTTGCAACATATCTCGGTCAGCCATCAGGCGCGCGACGAGGATATGGAGCGGGTCAGTGCGTTTTATGCTGAGCACGGCATCCGTGCCGATGTGCAGCCGTTCTTCAACGACATCCCGCGCCGCATGTCCGAAGCCCAACTGGTGATCAGCCGGGCCGGGGCATCATCTGTGGCGGATATCTCGGTCATCGGTCGCCCGTCGATCCTTGTGCCCTATCCATATGCGACGGATGATCATCAGACCGCAAATGCGCGTGGGTTGGTCGAAGCGGGCGCGGCGATCCTGATACCTGAAAGCCGTCTGGATGTGGACACGCTGTCTGAACAGATCAGAACGGTTCTGGACAATCCCGAAGGGGCGATGCAAATGTCGCGCGCCGCACAGGGCCACGCCCGGCCAGACGCCACGGATGCCTTGGTGGAGTTGGTCGAGCATTTGTCCAGCGTGGCCCCGAACATCTGATCCAATGGTGAATTGGGCCAAGGCATATCGCATGAGTGAAAGGTAACCAGATGAACGCAGCAGCGACCAAACTTCCCACCGAAATGGGGATGATCCATTTTGTGGGAATTGGCGGGATTGGGATGTCCGGGATCGCCGAGGTTCTGCTGAACCATGGCTATCGTGTGCAGGGGTCGGACCTGAAGGCCTCGAAAATCACGGATCGTCTGGCTGATCTGGGCGCTGAAATATTCGTCGGGCAACGCGCCGAGAACCTTGAAAACGCTGAGGTCGTGGTGATTTCGTCCGCGATCAAGCCGGGCAACCCGGAACTGGACGTCGCACGTGCACGGGGTCTTCCCGTGGTGCGTCGGGCCGAGATGTTGGCCGAACTCATGCGCCTGAAATCCAACATCGCGGTGGCGGGCACTCATGGCAAGACGACGACCACGACGATGGTGGCCGAGCTTCTGGTCAAGGGCGGCATCGACCCGACCGTGATCAATGGCGGGATCATCCACGCCTATGGATCGAACGCGCGGATGGGGCAGGGTGAATGGATGGTGGTCGAGGCCGATGAAAGCGACGGCACCTTCAACCGCTTGCCCGCGACCATCGCCATCGTGACCAATATCGACCCCGAGCATATGGAGCATTGGGGCGACTTCGACACGTTGCGTCAGGGCTTCCTTGATTTCGTGTCCAACATTCCCTTCTACGGGCTGGCGGTCTGTTGCACCGACCACCCGGAAGTGCAGGCGTTGGTCGGCAAGATCACCGACCGCCGTGTCGTGACCTATGGGTTCAACGCGCAAGCAGATGTGCGGGCGGTCAATCTGACCTATAAGGGTGGGGTCGCGCATTTCGACATTGCCCTGAACAACGAAGGCACGCGGATCGACGGTTGCACCCTGCCGATGCCGGGGGATCACAATGTCTCGAACGCGTTGTCGGCGGTGGCCGTGGCGCGTCATCTGGGGATGAAGCGCGATGAAATCCGGGCGGCCCTTGAGAGTTTCGGTGGGGTGAACCGGCGCTTCACCCGCGTGGGCGAGGTGAACGGCGTCACCATCATCGACGATTACGGCCACCACCCGGTCGAGATTGCAGCCGTTCTGAAAGCCGCCCGCCAAGCGACCGAGGGCCGCGTTATCGCTGTGCACCAACCGCACCGTTACTCGCGCCTTCACGATCTGTTCGAGGATTTTTGCGCTTGTTTCAACGAAGCTGACGTGGTCGGTATTGCCGATGTCTATGCTGCGGGCGAAGATCCGATCGAAGGTGCCAGCCGCGACGATCTGGTGGCGGGGCTTGTGCGGCACGGCCACCGGCACGCGGTCGCGATCCCCGATGAAGATGCGCTGACCGCCTTGGTTCGGGACCACACCGAGCCCGGCGACATGGTGGTCTGCCTTGGCGCGGGCACCATCAGCACATGGGCGAACAACCTGCCGAACCGGTTGGGCTAGGGGCGATGCGTCCGGTCCTTCATGACATTCTGTTTTGGGGACTGACGGCCGCGCCCTGGCTGAACATTGTTCTGGTCGGACGATTGGCGTGGGGCGGACGTCGTGCTCTGGCGACCGCATTGGCTGTGTTGGTCGGGGCAGGTTGCTGGGTGCTCTATGCGCTTCTTGCCCCGCTGCTTGTCGATATGTGGGCCGGAGATGGTGTGGCGGCTGAGGCACGGCGCGATCTGACCCTTTGGGCCATTGGCGTTGCCCTGTTCGTGGTTTTTTGTGCTTCGGTGCCGATATGGAAGGGAAAGCCTGATGGCTGACCAGTTGAAACGAAACCTCGGTCTTGGCCTTCTGACCATGTATGGCGTCGGCGTTATGGTCGGCGCGGGCATTTATGTGCTGGTGGGCGCCGTCGCCGCCGAGGCGGGCATCTGGGCATCGTTGGCTTTCGTGTTGGCCGGGGTGATCGCAGCCCCGTCCGCCTTGTCATACGCAGAACTCAGCTCGCGGATCCCCGAAGCCTCGGGCGAGGCGGCATATGTCGAGAAGGGATTGAACAGCCACCTGTTGGCGGTGCTGATCGGTCTGGCGATTGTGCTGGCTGGCACCGTGTCCGCCGCGGCGGTTTTGCGGGGCGGGGTCGGATACCTGCTGTCGCTGATCGACATTCCCGCGACCTGGGCGATCATCGGGATTGGGGTGGCCCTGACCCTTGTCGCGGTGGCGGGTGTTTTGGAAAGCCTTGCCCTTGTCGCCGTCTTCACCATCATCGAGGTGGCGGGGCTGGCCACTGTGATCTGGGCCGGGTTCACCGCCCCACCGGTGGCCGAGTTCACCGACCTGCCACCGGTTTACTGGCCCGGTGTGGCGGGTGCGGCGGCGCTGGCCTTCTTCGCCTTCATCGGGTTCGAAGACATGGTAAACATGGCGGAAGAAGCGCGCGACCCGACCCGCACCGTGCCACGCGCCATCCTGATCGCGCTGGTCGTCACCACGGCCCTTTATGCCTTGGTTTCACTGGCGGCGATCCGGGCGGTGCCTGTGGACGAACTGGCCGAGTCAGACCGCCCCCTTGTGCTGGTCTGGGAGGCCGCGTTCCTGATGTCCCCGGCCATGCTGGGTGCCATTGCGGTAATTGCCGCGCTAAACGGCGTATTGGCGCAAATCATCATGGCCGCACGGGTTCTGTTTGGCTTGGGGCGGCGTGAAAAGCTGCTGTCGATCTTCTGTCATGCCCACCCGCGGTTCGGAACGCCCGTTCTGGCAACGGTGCTTCTTGGCCTGGGTGTGGTCGCCGCGGCCCTGGCGCTGCCCGTGTCTGATCTGGCCGAGGTTACATCGACCGTCCTTCTGGTCGTCTTTGCAGTCGTGAATATTGCCCTGATTTCCCTGAAACGCAAAGATCCCGAGGCGCCGTTTCGCACGGGAAACTGGGTGCCATGGATAGGCTTGATCGCGGCGCTGGTGGCGCTTGCGGCGTCATTTCTGACGGGCGCAATGCGATGAGCGCGCCCCTGATCGCCGCAGCCCTTTGGGTGATTGCCGCCAGCGTCGTGGCGTCTCTGCCAATGAGGTTGCAGTTTGTGCCGGGTCTGGTGCTTCTGGTGGCCGCGCCGCTGCTGATCGTCTGGATCGGGGCGGTGCATGGCTGGCTGTGGGCCGTGCTTGGGGTGGGGGCGTTCATCTCGATGTTTCGTCGTCCGCTGTGGTATCTGGCCCGCAAGGCGATGGGGCGGGTATGACGCTGTCGCTGACCCTTGCCTGTTTGTGGGCCGTCATCGCGCAAGTGATCGCGCTTTTCCCGTCGCGTCACCACCATTGGCCCGCCGCTTACGTCTTGATTGCCGTGGGCATTCCGCTATTGGGGTATGTGGTTTACCAGAACGGGCCGCTGGTGGCCGGGCTGGTTCTGATCGCGGCGATGTCCATTCTGCGTTGGCCGGTGATCTATCTGGTCCGCTGGCTGCGCAAGACACGAGGTTGATGTGACCCATCCTGACAAGATCGAAATCCGCGGCACGCTGGTGTCGGACAAGGACCTGTCCGCGCTGACATGGATGCGTGTCGGTGGCCCGGCGGACTGGTTCTTCATGCCCGCCGACGAAGACGATTTGGCCCAGTTTCTGACCGCACTTGATCCCGACATTCCGGTTTTCCCGATGGGGGTCGGGTCGAACCTGATCGTGCGCGACGGTGGCATTCGTGGCGTGGTGATCCGACTGGGGCGCGGCTTCAACGGGATTGAAATCGACGGCAACCGCGTGACGGCGGGCGTGGCCGCATTGGATGCCCATGTCGCGCGTAAAGCGGCCGAGGCAGGTGTTGATCTGACCTTCCTGCGCACCATTCCCGGTGCCATCGGCGGCGCGGTGCGGATGAATGCGGGTTGCTATGGATCATACGTGGCGGACGTGTTTGTCGAGGCGCAGGCGATCTCGCGGTCGGGTGAGCGGGTGACACTGACGGCCGATGAGCTGAAGTTTCAATACCGCCAGACCGATCTGCCTGAAGGCTGGGTGATCACCAGCGCGACGTTTGAAGGCCCAACAGGCGACCCAGCCGAGCTTGTCACCCGGATGGACGCGCAACTGGCCAAACGGGATCAGACCCAACCCACCAAGGACCGCACCGCCGGATCAACCTTCCGAAATCCGGCAGGCTATAGCTCGACCGGTCGCGCCGATGACAGTCACGAGCTGAAAGCGTGGAAGGTGATCGAGGATGCCGGGATGCGCGGTGCCACGCTGGGCGGGGCGCAAATGAACCCGATGCACGCGAATTTTCTGACCAACACAGGCGATGCCAGTGCCGCCGACCTTGAAGGATTGGGCGAAGAGGTCAGAAAAAAGGTTTACGAACACAGTGGCATAGAGCTAGTATGGGAAATCATGCGTGTGGGTGAATTGGCAGATAAATAAGCCAACGGACGCACGCAGATACCGGGGTCGGGCAGGCCCTTCAGATCCGGTCGAAAAGAACCGGTGATAAGGGGCAAACGCCCTTGCAAACAAGGGGCATCAAGCCCTGAGCAAAGGGGCGGTACAGCCTCCGATAAGATAAGCACCGCGCGCAAAGTGCGGATCGGCGCCGGAAACGGCTGGGCAGTTGGTCGCGGTTTCGCGATCAGGGACAAGGCAAAAGCAGGCATGTCGGGCAAGACAGTCTCGAAAGTTGTGGTTCTTCTGGGCGGTCCTTCGGCCGAGCGGGAGGTTTCGCTGAGCTCCGGGCGCGAATGCGTCGCGGCGCTGAAAGGCGAGGGCTATGACGTGGTCGCAATTGATGCCGGCCCGGACCTGTCCGAACGGTTGCGCGCCGAGGCCCCCGACGTTGTGTTCAACGCGCTGCATGGCCGCTGGGGCGAAGACGGCTGTGTGCAGGGTCTGCTCGAGTGGCTGCAAATCCCCTATACGCATTCCGGTGTGCTCGCCTCGTCTCTGGCAATGGACAAAGAGCGCACGAAGGATGTCTTCCGTGCGGCCGGGTTGCCGGTGGTCGATAGCGTGCTGGCACCTGCTGATGAGGTGCGCGCACGTCACGTGATGGACCCGCCCTATGTGGTGAAACCGTATAACGAGGGCAGCTCGGTCGGGATTTACATCGTGCAGGACGGCGCGAACACGCCGCCGCAACTGGCCCCGACCATGCCCAAGACGGTGATGGTGGAAACCTATGCACCGGGCCGTGAGATGACCACCACGGTCATGGGGGATCGGGCGCTTGGCGTGACCGATATCCTGACCGATGGCTGGTATGATTACGACGCGAAATACGCCGAGGGCGGATCGCGCCACGTCCTTCCCGCCGACATCCCCGCCGAGATCGAAGCGGCCTGTCTGGACTATGCCCTGCGCGCCCACGAAGTGCTGGGATGTCGCGGCGTCAGCCGCACCGATTTCCGTTGGGACGAAGCGCGGGGGCTGGACGGTCTGATCCTTCTGGAAACCAACACGCAGCCGGGCATGACGCCGACATCTTTGGCACCGGAACAGGCAGCGCATCACGGGATCACGTTTGGGCAGTTCTGCGCATGGATGGTGGAGGACGCCTCATGCGATCGTTGATGCGAAAATCCCGCCCGTCGCGACAATACCATTCTGTCGCCGCCCCACGCGCAACCCGCACCATGGGTGGTGGGCAAGCGCGCACGTCTGCCAATCGTGATCCGGCCCCATCGCGTCTGGCTTATAAAGTCCATCGCTTGTGGCTGACCCCGACCTTCCGGGCGTTGCTGCGTGTCGGGCTTCCGATCGGGGCCGTTCTTCTGACGGTCGGCTGGTATTTCTCGATCCCCGAAAACCGGGCGGCGATCGCTGAAAAATTCACCCAGATACAACGGTCGGTGCAGGAACGTCCCGAATTCATGGTCAAGCTGATGGCGGTTGAAGGCGCGACACCTGTTGTCAGCGACGCCGTGCGGCAAATGCTGCCGGTCGACTTCCCGATTTCCAGCTTTGATCTGGATCTGGAGGCCATGCGCCAGGAAATCACCACGCTGGACGTGGTTGAAAAGGCCGACCTGCGGGTGCGGCCGGGCGGGGTGCTTGAGGTTGCCATCACCGAACGCCAACCGGTGATCATCTGGCGCCATGAAGGTATTCTGGACTTGCTGGATCGCACCGGTCACCGGGTGGCAAGCCTGATGGCGCGCAATGGCCGGTCAGACCTGCCGCTGATTGCCGGGGCCGGGGCGGATGATGCCGTGAAAGAGGCGCTGGACCTGATCGAAACCGCACGCCCCTTTGGCCCCAAAATGCGTGGCCTCGTGCGTGTGGGTGAGCGTCGCTGGGATGTGGTGCTGGCCACCAAGCAGCGCATCCTTTTGCCCGAAACTGATCCCGTGGCGGCGCTGGAGCAGGTGATCGCGTTGGATCAGGCGCAAGAGGTGATGGCGCGCGATCTGACCGTAGTTGACATGAGAAACCCCCTGAGACCGACGCTTCGACTGGGTGAACCCGCCGTCGAAGAGTTGCGTCGCATTCGTGCGATAGAGTTTGGAGTAGACGACCAATGACCGATATTTACAGCCAGCAACGCGCCATGCGTTCCATGCGCGAAGCCGCCATGCAGCGGGGCGTGATTGCCATTCTGGATATCGGCAGCTCGAAAATTGCCTGCCTGATCCTGCGCTTTGACGGGCCGGATCAGTTTCGCGAAAGCGATGGGGTGGGCAGTCTGGCCGGGCAAAGCGCGTTTCGCGTGATCGGTGCGGCGACCACGCGGTCGCGGGGCGTGCGCTTCGGCGAGATCGACGCGATGCAGGAAACTGAACGCGCCATTCGCACCGCCATTCAAGCGGCGCAGAAAATGGCGAATATCCGTGTCGACCACGTGATCGCCTGTTTCTCGGGCGCCAATCCGCGCAGCTATGGTCTGGATGGGGTGGTCGAACTGAACAACGCGGCCGTGACGGAAGATGACGTGGCACGGGTGCTGGCCGCTTGTGATATGCCCGACATCGGGGAAGGGCGCGAGGTGTTGCATGCCCAGCCGGTCAATTTCGCGCTCGACCACCGGTCGGGTCTGAACGACCCGCGCGGGCAGATCGGCAATCGGCTGGCCGTGGATATGCATGTTCTGACCGTTGACAGCGCGGTCATTCAGAACCTGCTTTACTGCATCAAGCGCTGCGATCTTGAGCTGGCCGGGCTTGCCAGTTCGGCCTACGTGTCCGGTATTTCGGCTTTGGTGGAGGATGAACAAGAGCTGGGCGCGGCCTGTATTGATTTAGGTGGTGGATCAACTGGCCTGTCCATCTTCATGAAAAAGCACATGATTTATTCCGACAGCGTGCGGCTGGGCGGGGATCATGTGACCTCGGACATCTCGAAGGGGTTGCAGGTGCCGCTGTCCACAGCCGAGCGGATCAAGACCTTCTATGGAGGTGTCGTGGCCACGGGCATGGATGATCGCGAGATGATCGAGATCGGCGGCGACACCGGCGATTGGGAACATGACCGGCGCACGGTCAGCCGTGCCGAACTGATCGGCATCATGCGCCCGCGGGTCGAGGAAATTCTTGAAGAAGTCCGGGCCTGTCTGGACGCCTCGGGATTTGAGCATCTGCGCAGCCAGCAAATCGTGCTGACGGGGGGCGGCAGCCAGATCCCCGGGCTGGACGGGCTTGCCCCGAAAATTCTGGGCCAACAGGTGCGGATTGGCCGGCCTTTGCGGGTGCAAGGTTTGCCGCAAGCCGCGACGGGGGCGGGGTTCGCCTCGGCCGTCGGTCTGTGCCTGTTCGCCGCGCATCCGCAGGATGAATGGTGGGATTTCGACATTCCGGCCGAAAGCTATCCCGCCCGCAGCCTTCGGCGCGCGTTCAGATGGTTCAAAGACAATTGGTGAATCGGCCCACCGGACACCAACATGCGGTGTCCTCGGCGAAATCCTGCTGAAAACCTTCAGAATCCCTCAATATTTTGCGGCTTTCCGCGCCTTTAGGGCGTGACGGAAGGCTGTATTTTGGGGTAAGATGGTTGAAACGAGGCAGTAACCGGCGATTCAGTCGGAGTTAATGAGACAGTATTTGCCGCCATCGGGGGACATCGATGCGGCGCGGACATAGACAGGCGGACATATCATGACTTTGAACCTTACCATGCCCGGTCAGGAAGAGTTGAAACCTCGTATCACGGTATTTGGCGTGGGCGGTGCCGGTGGCAACGCGGTCAACAACATGATCGAGAAGGAACTCGAGGGCGTAGAATTCGTTGTGGCCAACACCGACGCGCAGGCATTGCAGCAATCGCGATCGAAAGACCGCATCCAGATGGGTGTGAAAGTGACCGAAGGGCTGGGCGCAGGCGCCCGTGCATCGGTTGGCGCAGCCGCAGCAGAAGAGTCGATCGAACAGATCGTCGATCACCTGGCCGGCGCGCATATGTGCTTCATCACCGCTGGTATGGGGGGCGGCACCGGAACGGGGGCGGCCCCGATCATCGCACAAGCCGCGCGCGAGCTGGGTGTGTTGACCGTTGGTGTTGTGACCAAGCCTTTCCAGTTCGAAGGCGCAAAACGCATGCGTCAGGCGGAAGATGGTGTTGAAGCTCTGCAAAAGATGGTCGACACGCTGATCATCATTCCGAACCAGAACCTGTTCCGTCTGGCCAATGAAAAAACGACCTTCACCGAAGCCTTCTCGATGGCCGATGACGTGCTTTATCAAGGTGTTAAGGGCGTCACCGACCTGATGGTCCGCCCCGGCCTCATCAACCTCGACTTCGCAGATGTCCGCGCCGTGATGGACGAGATGGGCAAAGCCATGATGGGCACCGGCGAATCCGATGGCGAAGATCGCGCCGTTCAGGCCGCCGAGAAGGCCATCGCCAACCCGCTTCTGGATGAAATCAGCCTGCGGGGCGCGAAGGGCGTGTTGATCAACATCACCGGCGGCTATGATCTGACCCTGTTCGAACTGGACGAAGCGGCCAACCGCATTCGCGAAGAGGTCGATCAGGATGCCAACATCATTGTTGGGTCGACACTGGACACCGACATGGAAGGTGCGATGCGCGTTTCGGTCGTTGCCACCGGCATCGACGCGATGGATGTAAACACCGAAGTGCCGGTGCCGCGTCGCAGCTTGGCAACCCCGTTGCAGGCACCGCTTGATGTCGAGCAGAAAATGGAAGCCGAGGCGCCCGATGCGGTTGCTGCGGCGGCTGCGATTGAAAACGCGCCTGCACCGGCGGCCGAAGCCCCTGCCGCCGAGGCAGCCAGCAGCGAGCCGACTTTGTTTGGTGATCTGGAGCGCGAAGAAGAAGCGCCCAGGGCGCCGACCGAAAACGTGTTCCATGCCGAACAGGCCGGTGGCGATATCCCACCGCCAGCGTATCAGCCGCGCCAACCCGAAGCGGCATCGACCGAGTTCGACTCGCAGCCTGATGTGGCGACATTCGTGGCTCCGCGGGCACCCGCACCGGGCACCCCGTCGCCCGAGGCTCTGGCCCGTTTGCAAGCCGCTGTCCACAATCAGCCCCGTGCGCAACAGCCTGCGCCGCATCGCGATGAACCAATGCGTTCGGATGCCTCGGAGCATGATAAACCGCGCTTTGGAATCAATTCGCTGATCAACCGGATGACAGGATCGGGTGCGGCTGGTGCAGAAGAGCAAGCGCGCAACCAACCGCCGGTGCAATCCGAACGGCCAGCCCAACCGCAGGCCCCGGCCGCCGATCCCGAACAGGACAAGGTTGAAATTCCGGCCTTCCTGCGGCGTCAGGCGAACTAGGTTTGTGGCAATCAGGATCGCGCGGTGGCAACCCCGCAGGATCCTGATGTTCCGCTTCGGCCACAGCGCAGCTGTTTCCGAAATGACATGCTGTCGCATTGTTCACTAAACATTCGTAGAGGACCCGCCGAAAGGCGGGTCTTTTGCATTATAAAACAATGGCTTGAGGGGAGGCGGAATGGGTTTCGGCAACCTCTTGCCGGGGCGAGTCGCCATGTTACAGACCGTTACAGAGGTTTGAATTGTTATTGCGCAGGACAGGATTTACCTCTGTGTCACCAAGCCCTACATGCTTGGAGCGCGTCGGACCTGCCGCTGCTTGAAACGGTTTCAAACGCCTTTTGTGCACGGAGACTGGCAGTGGTGATCGGAATCCATCCGATCACGACACAGACCTAAGACGTTCAGGACCTGTGACACTCCACACAGCGCCCTATCGTCTGCGGCTTCTGACGCGGCGAAGAATGCGGTTCCATCCGGGCCTTGAGGATCAAGGACAGTGCGAACCATGCTGAGGCAAATAAAGAGGCAACACGTGCAAACCACAGTTGCAAGCAGTGTGACATTTACCGGCACCGGGCTTCATTCCGGGCGTCCTGCGCGTATGTGCGTCCGTCCTGCTTCGGCAGAACACGGCATCTGGTTCAAACGTGTGGACGTTCTGGACCGTGATAATCTTGTTCCCGCCCATTGGGCTTCGGGGGTTCCCACACCTTTGTGCACCCTGATCCGCAATGACGCGGGGGTCGAGGTCAAGACCATCGAACATATCATGGCGGCACTGGCAGGCTGTGGCGTTCATAACGCCTTGGTTGAATTGGACGGTCCGGAAGTGCCGATCATGGACGGCAGTGCCGCCCGGTTCGTCGATGGTTTGGTGAAAACCGGGGTGCGCGAATTGTCCGCCCCCGTGCGGGTGATCGAGGTTCTGAAACCTGTCGAATATCGCGATGATGATGGTGGACACGCCGTCTGGGCGCGTTTGGAGCCGTCGGACGGGTTCGAGATTGATTTCCATATCTCGTTCCCCGACCGTGTGATTGGGACGCAAAACAAACGTCTGGATCTGTCAAACGGCAATTTCGTGCGTGAACTCAGCGATTGCCGCACCTTCTGCCGTCGCGCCGATGTGGAGGCGATGCACGAGGCCGGGCTTGCGCTGGGGGGCACCTATGACAACGCAGTGGTTGTTGACGGTGACGAGGTACTTTCGCCCGGTGGATTGCGCCGTTTTGACGAAGCCGTGCGCCACAAGATGCTGGATGCGGTTGGCGACCTTGCGCTGGCCGGAGCGCCGCTGAAAGCGCGCTATGTCGGGCACCGGGCGGGTCATGCGATGACCAACAAACTTCTGCGCACGCTGTTTGATACGCCCGATGCGTGGCGCATGGTCGAATGTGACACCGCAACCGCCCGCCGTTTGCCGGGGGTGGGGGTGCGCCGCTCTGATCTTCCGATGACGGCATGATCGCAACCGGAACCTATTGATTCCAATACGGAAGCCACGCTTGCTTGGCGTGGTTTCTTCCTTTTCCGGCATGTGTGGGTGGAATGTGCCTGCACCAAGTGTCTTTGAGGTGCGAAAATTGCGGCGCAAACCATTTTGCCTTGAAAATTTCTGTGCTAGGACAGGCGAGAGCAATTCGGACCTTTCGGTTGGATAACAATTTTTTGGGGTGGCACCGGTCATGATCCGCGTGAAATTTGGCAAAGCTATCAGCGTCGCGCTGGTGTCGGGAATTGTTCTGTCCTCGTGCGGTGGTGGCTCTGGCAGTTTGGGGTTTGGCAGTCTGGGCGGCAGCTCGGGCAGCGGTGGCGGTGGGCTGTTTGGCGCCTTTTCCAAACCTGTTGAGAAAAAGCCGATCGACCAGTGGACGGCGGAAGAGATCTATAAGCGTGGTGAATACGATCTTGACCGCGGTGACCCGTCGGAAGCTGCAAAATGGTTTGGCGAAGTAGAGCGTCTGTATCCGTATTCGGAATGGGCCAAGCGTGCCTTGATCATGCAGGCCTTCGCGCATCACAAAGATCGCGACTATGAACAGGCGCGGGCCAGCGCCCAGCGTTACATCGACTTCTACCCGGCCTCGGAAGATGCCGCTTACGCGCAATATCTTCTGGCGCTCAGCTATTATGACCAGATTGACGAAATTGGGCGCGACCAAGGCCTGACCTATCAGGCGTTGCAAGCCTTGCGGACGGTGATCGAACGCTATCCCGACACCGAATATGCGAAATCGGCGATCTTGAAGTTTGACCTGGCGTTTGACCATCTTGCCGCGAAAGAGATGGAGATCGGGCGGTATTACCTGAAGCGCAAGCATTACTCTGCGGCGATCAACCGGTTCCGCGTCGTGGTCGAGCAGTTCCAGACAACGACCCATGTGGCGGAAGCTCTGCACCGGCTTGTGGAAAGCTACCTGTCGCTGGGATTGGCGGACGAGGCGCAGACCGCCGGGGCCATTCTGGGACATAACTTCCAATCGACCGAGTGGTATCAGAGCAGTTATCGTTTGCTGACCAAGTCCGGGCTGAAGCCCGAGGCGAAGGGCAACAATTGGCTCAGCGCGGTCTATCGCCAGTTGGTCAAGGGCGAATGGCTCTGACCTTTGGCCGGGGCAGGGCAGTGAGCGACCGAGGGCATCATGCTGCGTGGTCTTGATATCCGCGACCTTCTGATCATTGACCGGCTGGAGCTTGAGTTTCAGCCGGGCCTTAATGTGCTCACCGGGGAAACTGGAGCAGGCAAATCCATATTGCTGGACAGTCTTGGTTTCGTGCTGGGGTGGCGCGGGCGCGCGGATCTGGTGCGCGCCGGGGCCGAACAGGGCGAGGTGACGGCGGTATTCGATTTATCCGCTGGGCATCCAGCCCGCGCAGTGTTGGACGAGGCTGGCATCCCTGCCGAAGACGAACTGGTGTTGCGGCGTGTGAACCGCGCCGACGGGCGCAAAACGGCGTGGGTGAATGATCGCCGCGCATCCGGCGAGGTGTTGCGCGCGCTGTCTGACACGCTGGTCGAACTGCACGGGCAGCAGGATGATCGTGGTCTTCTGAACCCGCGTGTCCACCGGCAATTGCTGGATGAATTTGGTGGCTTAGGCCCACAGCTCGACGCCACCCGCTCGGCTTGGCGCGACCTGTCGGGTGCCGCAAAGGCACTGGATCAGGCGCGCAGCGATCTGGCAGCCGCACAGGCCGAGGAAGAGTTCTTGCGCCACGCGGTCGCCGAACTGGATGCGCTGGCCCCGGAGCCGGGTGAAGACGCTGAACTGGACAGCCGTCGCCGCCTGATGCAAGCCGCCGAACGCATTGGCGAGGACATCACCAAAGCGCATCAGGCTTTGACATCGGGCGAGGGGGCCGAGGCGCGGATGGGCGACGCGTTGCGCTGGCTGGAAGGCGTGGCCGATCAGGCGGGTGAGGCGCTGGACCCGCCGATTTCCGCCCTTGGGCGGGCATTGGCAGAACTAGGCGACGCGGTGCAAGGGGTCGAAGCCGCGCTGGACACCCTGACGTTTAACCCGCACGAATTGGAAACTGTCGAAGAGCGACTGTTCGCGATCCGGGCGATGGCCCGCAAGCATCAGGTGTCGCCGGATGATCTGGGCGCATTTGCCGTGGATCTGCGTGCGCGGCTTGACGCGTTGGATGCGGGCGCCGATGCGATTGCCGGTCTGGAGCAGGACTTGGCCACAGCGCAGACACGTTACGACAGCGCCGCGGCGTCGCTAACGCAGGCGCGGGTCAAGGGCGCCAAGGCGCTGGATAGGGCGATGTCCGGCGAACTGGCCCCGTTGAAAATGGAACGTGCGGTGTTCACCACGCAAGTCACCTTGATGGATGCCGGGCCAGAGGGACGCGATCAGGTGACATTCACCGTCGCGACCAACCCCGGCGCACCATCCGGGCCACTGAACAAGATCGCCTCGGGTGGCGAACTCAGCCGGTTTTTGTTGGCGTTGAAAGTGTGCCTGACACGTGAAGCTGACGGGCTGACCATGATCTTTGATGAGATTGACCGTGGCGTGGGCGGGGCAACCGCCGACGCTGTCGGACGTCGTTTGGCGTCTCTGTCACAGGGTGGGCAGGTTCTGGTCGTCACGCACAGCCCACAGGTGGCGGCGCTTGGCGATCATCACTGGCAGGTGCGGAAATCCGTGTCACAGGGCATGACGTTAACCACGGTTAACCCGCTGGACGATCTTGCCCGTGTTGACGAAGTGGCGCGTATGATCTCGGGCGATACGATCACCGATGCCGGGCGGGCTGCGGCGCGCGAGCTTCTGGGCGGTTAAGTCGCCCTATCCCTGCGGCACCAACTTGCCGGGGTTCAGAATGCCTTTGGGGTCCAGCGCTTTCTTAAGATCGCCCATCACGTGCCAGGCCAGACCGTGTTCGGCGTCCATCAGCCCCAGCTTACCCATACCGACACCATGCTCACCCGTGATCGTGCCCCCCATCGCAAGGGCGCGGGTGCTCATCCGCGCGGCCAGGTCTTTGGCGATGGCTTTCTCGGCCTCGTTGCCATCTTCGATCAACAGGGCGGCGTGAAAATTCCCGTCTCCCACGTGACCCAGGATCGGTCCCATCAGGCCGGACGCGGCGATATCGGCCTGTGTTTCGGTGATGGCTTCGGCCAGTTTTGAAATGGGCACACAGATATCCGTGACCACAGCCCGCGCGCCGGGGCGCAGCGCCAGAACCGCATAGAACGCATGGTGACGGATCTTCCACAGCGCATTTCGGTCTTCGGTTCGGGTGGCATGTTCATATCCCTTGGCACCGAAATCCGCGGCAATCTCGCCAAAAGATTCACTGGCTTCCATAACGACGGTGGGGCTTCCATGAAATTCGACCAGCAGATGCGGGCATTCCGGCATATCTGTCCCGGCATAACCATTGAAGGCACGCGCGGTGTCGGCATCCACGAACTCGATCCGCGCCATGGGAATACCCATCTGGATCACCTGCTGCACCGCGCCAACAGCGGAGGCCATGTCGGGAAAGGCGCAGATGCCCGCACTGATCTGTTCGGGCGTTCCGTGCAGGCGTAGGGTCAGTTCCGTGATAATGCCCAACGTCCCTTCGGACCCCAGAAACAGCGCGGTCAGGTCATAGCCCGATGCGGATTTTGCGGCGCGCGACCCGGTCTTGATGACGCGTCCATCCGCAAGCACCACACTCAGACCCAGAACATTGTCGCGCATCGAGCCATAACGCACGGTGGTTGTCCCCGACGCCCGCGTTGCTGCCATCCCGCCGATCGAGGCATTGGCGCCGGGATCGACCGGAAAGAACACGCCCAGGGTCCGCAGCTCGTGGTTCAACTCTTCTCGGGTTACGCCGGGCTGCACCACCGCGATCATGTCGCCGGGATCAGCCGAGAGCACGCGGTTCATCCGCGACATGTCGATACACAGCCCCCCCATCGGTGCGCTGGTATGACCTTCCAGCGACGTGCCCGCGCCATAGGGAATCACCGGCACATCCGCCGCATGGCACAGGCGCAGGATGGAGCTGACTTCTTGCGTTGTCTCGGGCCATGCCACCGCTTCTGGCGGCGCCGGGGCGAAATGGCTTTCGGAACCGCCATGATGCGACAGATCGGACTTGGAGCGGCTGAGCCGATCGCCTAGCATGGACGAAAGCTCGGTAAACACGGTGTCGATGGTCATCCCATCCTCCCCAGCTAAGCCGGAACAACTTATGGTAAATGCGTGATCTTGGGAAGGGCCGCGCGGGCGGGTGACGATGCCTAGACGGCTAAAATTGTTTCTATATCGCGCTTGGCGGGATTTGCGAAAGCGGGCCTCTACCACGTGGCATATTCTGCTCGAGAAAGGCCCCAGCCAGGTGCAATTCTGGCTGATTGCCCTGGTGATCGGGGTCGCGTCTGGCTTCGCGGCACTGGGATTCCGAAAGGGAATCGAAACGCTTCAGGCGACATTGTATGGCACCGACGATCTGGCGCATTTACACAGCTTCGCCGGTACTTTGCCGTGGTATTGGGTGCTGTTGCTGCCGGCTTTCGGCGGATTGATCGTCGGGATCATTCTGAACTGGTTCACCCATGACGGACGCGTCCGCGCTGTCGCCGATGTGATCGAAGGGGCTGCCCTGTGGGACGGCCGCGTCGAGAAACGCGCGGGGCTGGGGTCGGCGCTGGCTTCACTGATCACGCTGTCAACCGGTGGTTCGTCTGGACGAGAGGGGCCTGTGGTTCACCTTGCGGCGGTCATTTCAAGTTGGGTGTCCGCCCGGATCAAGGCAGACGGGATCACCGGGCGGGATCTGTTGGGGTGTGCGGTCGCTGCTGCGGTATCGGCGAGTTTCAACGCCCCAATCGCGGGTGCGCTGTTCGCGCTTGAGGTCGTGCTGCGTCACTTCGCGGTGCACGCGTTCGCGCCGATTGCGATTGCATCGGTTGCGGGCACGGTGATCAACCGGATCGAATATGGCGATGTCACTGAATTTATCCTGCCCGCCGAAGGATCGCTTGCCTTCTATGTCGAACTGCCCGCCTTTCTGCTGTTGGGGCTGGTCTGCGGGGTGGTCGCCGTCATCTTGATGCGGTCCATATTCTGGGCCGATGATGTGGGCGATTCCCTTCAAAAAACCTTGCGACTGCCAAAGGTGTTGCGTCCGGCCTGCGCTGGACTGATCCTTGGCGCCATCGCCATCTGGTATCCGCATATCATCGGGGTCGGCTATGAAACCACTTCGGTCGCGCTGACCGGAGATCTGGGGCTGCAACTGGCGATCACATTTGTCGTGGTCAAGGTTGCTGCGGTGGCCATCACCATGGCCGGACGCATGGGCGGCGGTGTATTCTCGCCTGCCTTGATGGTCGGCGCATTGACCGGGTTGGCGTTTGGGATCATGGCGACCGCGGTATTTCCCGACGTGTCAGGGTCCGAGACGCTTTATGCGCTTGCAGGCATGGGCGCGGTTGCTGCAGCGGTTCTGGGCGCGCCGATTTCCACCACGTTGATCGTGTTCGAACTGACCGGCGACTGGCAAACCGGGATCGCGGTGATGGCGGCGGTATCCCTGTCCACCGCGCTGGCCAGCCGTTGGGTGGACCGGTCCTTCTTCCTGACCCAGCTTGAGCGGCGGGGCGTTCATCTGGCCGCAGGGCCGCAGGCGTATTTGCTGTCCACAGTGCGCGTCGCATCGATCATGCGGGGGCAAAACCACGACAGGGCCGCAAATGAAGAACAGTGCTGGGAGCTGATCGAGCAGGGCGTCTACATCGATGGAAACGCCACGCTGGAGGCCGTGATGCCCATGTTCGAAACCTCGGGCGCGCGGTTCATTCCGGTGGTCACGTTGGGCGGCGAGGGTGATCCGCCTGAACTGTGGGGGGCTGTGTTCCAGATGGATGCGCTGAAGGCTTTCAATCGGGCGCTGGCCGAAACGGCCGCCGAGGAACACAGCTAGGGCTGATCCGGGTCAACCTGCCAATGCACGGCTGAGCGCGCAGAATTCCTCGATACCAATTTCTTCGGCCCGCGATGTGGGTTTGATCCCGACAGATGTCAGAATGCCCTCGATATCCGGATGCAGCCCTTTCAAGGATGCGCGCAGCATTTTGCGACGTTGGCCAAAGGCTTTTGCCACAAGGGCTTGCAGCTTGTCGGGATCTGCCGGGAAACGCGGTTCAGGCAGGGCGTCGAAATGCACCACGGCAGAATGGATTTTGGGCGGCGGGGTGAACGCCTCGGGCGGCAATTCCATCACCACGCGCGGGGTGGTGCGCCATTGTGATAATACCGCCAGACGGCCATATTTCTTTGATCCCGGCTGGGCGACGATCCGTTCGGCGACTTCCTTCTGGAACATCAGGGTCAGGCTGTCCCAGATCGGCGGCCAGCTGGGCGGGGTCAGCCAGCGCACAAGCAGCTCCGTGCCCACGTTGTAGGGCAGGTTGGCCACGATGCGGATGGGTGGTGTCAGATGTTCCAGCGGATCAAGCTCCAGCGCGTCGGCGTTGATCACCTGAAGCCGGTCGGGATAGACCGCCTGTATCTCGGCCAGTGGCGCCATGGCACGGCTGTCTTTTTCGACCGCCAGTACCTTGCGCGCGCCTTCGACCAACAATCCGCGCGTCAATCCGCCGGGACCGGGGCCGATTTCCAACACGTCCGAGTTGCTCAGGTCACCGGCCTGCCGGGCGATCTTGGCGGTCAGGTTCAGATCGAGCAAAAAATTCTGCCCCAGCGATTTCTTGGCGATCAAACCATGTGTCGCGATCACCTCGCGCAGGGGGGGCAGTCCGTCGATCTGGCTCATGTGGTGCGTCCTTGCCGGGCGCGGCCCATTTGATGCGCCATACGCAGCGCGGCGATCAACGAGCTTGGATCCGCCTTTCCCGTGCCTGCAATGTCAAATGCGGTGCCATGGTCAGGTGACGTGCGCACGAAGGGCAGACCAAGTGTGACATTGACCCCGCCGGCGAAGTCGATGGTCTTGATCGGGATCAGGGCCTGGTCGTGATACATGCAGACCGCGGCGTCATACCCTGACCGCGCGGCGGCGTGGAACATCGTGTCGGCTGATTGTGGCCCGATCAGATCCAGCCCCTCGGCCCGCAGGTCGTTCAGAAGCGGGGTGATCATGTCGATCTCTTCCATGCCCATCGCACCGCCTTCGCCCGCATGGGGGTTCAGCCCGGCCACCGAGATGCGTGGCGTGGCAATGCCAAAATCCTGAATAAGAGCCGAATGGGTTGTCCGAATGACCTGCGCCAGCAGGGCACGGGTCAGGGCCTTCGGCACCTCGGACACGGCGATGTGGATGGTGGCAGGCACGACGCGCAAACCTTCGCAGGCCAGCATCATCACAACATCCGCTCCGCCCGCTAGATGGGCCAGAAACTCCGTGTGGCCGGGGAAGGCGAAATCGGCGCCATCCTTCAGGGCTTTTTTATGGATCGGGTTTGTGCAGACCGCCGACGCGTCGCCCGCACGGGTCAGCTCTACCGCGCGTTCGATCACAGCGATCACATTATGTGCATGGTCAGATTGGGGGGTGCCGGGGCAGCGGGGGCTGTCAAAATCATGGCGCAGCACTGGCAAACTGGGTGCCGTAAATACGTCGTCGGGGGCAGAGATTTCAGTGAAATCTGTATCCGGTGGCAAGTGCGACGGATCACCGATCAGGAAGAATGGCACCTCATCCTTCAACGCATTGAAGGCGGGACCGGTTATATCAGGGCCGATTCCTGCCGGTTCACCAATGGTCAATGCCACGGGGGGAAATCTGTCCACGGACGGCACGCGTGCGATCATTGATCGCTGTAATCCTCGATATAGGCAGCGGCCTTCAGCTCATCCAGATAGGCGTTGGCGAAGCTTTGCAGACGCTGGTTTTGCAAACGCAGCTTGATGTCTTCGCGGCTGATCTCTTCCGGCAGGTCGCGGGTGCGCGAACACAGCATCAGGAACACAAGGTTCTGGCCCGATGCCGATGTCAGGTTGGTTGATACCTCGCCTTCGTCCAGCTTGGCCAGCTCCAGCGCGTAGCCGGTGGGAACCTGACCGATGGGAAGTGTCTCGCGCTGCAATTGCTCGGGCGTCGCGTCCTTGACGATGCCATAAAGATCGTCGCACGTATCCGCCTTCGCGCGGATTTTCGCAGCTTCGCCAAGCGCGGACTCGCTTCGCCCACCGGGCAAAAACAGGGTGGCGTAGTCCACCGTCACGTCTTTCGGCTGCGGGGCGTCGATTTCTTCGATTGCACGCATCTGAAAGACCGCAACGCCGTTTTTAACCGGGATCGGGTCACTGACATGTCCCGGTGCCAGCGGCAAAATCTGCGCGGCGACGGCGGGCGGTAGGTTGGACAGGTCCATCCATTGCAACCGGCCCGACCGCCCGCGTGAGGGCGCAACGGAATACTGTCGCGCGGCCGAGGCAAAAGCGGGCAGGGTGGTGATTTCGCTGAGTTCCGAGGCACGTGCATTCGACACCTGCAACTGCGCGGGGGTCTGGGCGGGCAGGATGATCTCGGACAACAGCACACGCACACCTTGGCCCGGACGGGTCAGGGCAAGCTGGCGATCCACCTCATCGTCTGAGACCTGAACGCGTCCGGCCCAACGGGCGCGCACAACACCGCGCCACGCAATCCCGCCAGATACGAAATCGCGGAAGGTTTCGGGGGCAATACCGGCCTGCGAAATGATCTTGTTGAAGGTTTCGACATCCAGATTGAACCGGCCCGTGAATTCCTCCATCCCGGCAAGGATTTCCTCGGCTGTGGGGTTCACATCCGCATTCTCGGCAGCCTGCCGTTGCAGGGCCTCGTTGGTCAACTGCTCCATCGCCAGTTCGCGAAGGTTGCCGGGGGCTTTCAGGATGGTCAGAAACGCCATGCGCTGCGACAGTTCATAGGCGGTGATCACCCGGTCGTTGATCTTCTTGACCGGGGCAAACAAATTCTGGGCGATGGCCTGCGTCGCACCGAGCGGGGTCACGACAAGTAGCCCGGCCACCAAGGTCGCAGCAAGGCGCTGTGTCCATCGGGATTTCGGCAATGTGTTGGCGCAGCTGTTGGTCATGCGTTTCACCCTGGTCCTGTCCGATCTGCTCATCGTCATCTCAATCTGTCATCTCGATCATCGGCTTCAATCAGCTGCTGCATTTGTGGACTGTTCTGCCCCGCGCACCGCCGAAACCTGTCAGTTCGACCTTGAAGCCGAAATCCGTTGTTGGCGTCACATTAATAGAGGATGTGAAACGACGCGAGAGGGAAAGGTCCACAAAAAGGCATTCATTTTGATAGCGTAACCCCAATCCGGCCCTTGTCGCCTGCCGGGCCTCAAGATCGAAGCTGCCATCTGCCGATACTCGCCAGAAGTCGCTGATCTGATAGGCCCCGTCCAGCCTTAGTTCATGGGTGGGGTCGGGGCGGTTCTCGGCGGTGTCTTCGATCACCCAGATATGGGCGGCGCTGATCTCGAAATCTTCGGCAAGATAGGCGGCGCGGGTTTCCGATTTGGTCACGCCGAAATCGTCGTCCAGAAGCGCGCGACCCTGAAGCGCAAACCGACCACCGAGGTTCACATGCGCCCCCAACAGCCAATCCGAACTGCTTCCGGCCAACCCTGACGCGTCGGTGAACTGGTCAAACCCGCCTTCCCGGAACACCCGACCCGCAGCCAGCGTGAAAGCCCAGCCGGACGGTGAATGGCGTGTCCAGCTTACCCCGACCGCTGCCCGTGCACCATCTTCGCGCTGGTCATAGCCGGGAAAGCGGTTCAGGTCGAACAAGTTGGCCTCGTCAAACTCGACGAACACGCTGTCCTCGTTGGGAATGTCGGCCCCAACTTGCCTGGACCATGCGATATGGGCGACCGGTTCCAGGATATCGACCGCCCCGGACGCAGCCACGCGCGACATCGGCCATCGAAGCGTCACCCCAGCAGAGGGGGCGGCGAAGCTCTGTTCGGATTCAAATCGGCTGTCTTGTTCGATCCAGTAAACGCTGGCGTCCACACCAGCCTCGGCCTCGATCACCAGACCGGCGGGGCCGATCCAGCTTCGGGTCCAGCCGATCCCGGCCCCCAACCGCGCCATGTCGCGGCCAAGGATATCCTCGGTGCTTTCGCGGAAATGTGCCTGCCAGGACAGGTTGCCCCGCAGCTCGCCGCCCAGCCATTTCGGAAAGAAACGGCGTTCATAGAAGGTGTCGATCTGTGCAAAGGGCAGTTGGTCCGATATCGGCAATTCAGATTCTCGCAACGTGTCGTAGCGGGTGATGCCACCGAACACGAATTCGTCCCGACGTGCCCGCATCACGTTGATCGCGTTGCGCAACCGGTCCTGATCGGAATAGCCGTAATCCAGCAGGTAGGCGGGGTCCGAGACCTCTTGCAGTTCGAAAGAAAGCGTGTAGTCGCGGGGCAACGCAAACTCGCCTTCGCCAAAGACATAGTAACGCGTCTGGTCGGGCAGAACGCTGTCACGGCTGATGGCCCCGGCGAAGGCGATATCGCCCGCCCGAAATGCCTGTCGATAGCGCAGCTCTAGCGTGGTTGTCTTGGCGGCCAGAAAGGGGGACAGGGTCAGGTCCGCGTGATCCCCCAGTCGCAAAAAGAACGGGGTGACAACGCCCACGCCCAGCGTCGATGTGGTGCGAATGCGGGGCGGCAGGAACCCGGTGGCGCGCTTCAGTGTGGGGTCAGGCAGGCGCAGACGTGGCAGATAGAAAACCGGCACATCCGCAACCCGAAGCTGTGCACCGTGGAAATACAACTGCCGGGCCTTTTCGTCATGCACAACGCGGTCTGCCCGGATCTGCCAAAGGGGCACTGGGTTCGTTTTGCACACGTGACAAGACGACGCCGCAACGCGGGTCATCTGGGTATACCGGTCATTCACGCGATTGATCTGGGCGGCGGCAATCTGCAGCTGTTCATTCAGCACCAGACGCGCACTTTTCAGGATGCCATTGCGCAGATCCGACGACAATTCGGCCGCTTGTGCAATCAGCACGGTGCCGTCGGGGCGGCTGATGGTGATCGGCCCTTCGATGCTGAGTTTATCCGTAGACTTGTCATAGACCACGCGGGATGCGGTCAGCCGTATGCCTTCGTACAGGACCACTACATTGCCCTGTGCGATCAACGCGCTGTTGCCTTCGACGCGCACATGGTCGGCGATCAGGCTGGCCTGACCCGCCATCGCCGGGCGCGCCGGTGCTATGATCGCAGCGGTTGTGACCGCCAGCCCCAACACGGCCGCGCATAGGCCCCTGCGCAATCCTGACCCAAGGCCCATCATCCATCCTCCAGATGCAAAAGAAGCCCCATGGGCATCATAATTGCGGCGATGGGCGGCACCCACGCGGCCAAAAGCACGGGGATTTGGCCGTTTTCACCCAGAATCTGCGCGAAATTACGAATGAAATAGGCCCCGAACCCCATCATCAGCGCCATCAAGACCATGATGCCGGTGCGGCCAAACCGGGTGTGGCGCATCGTGAAACCGGCACCGATCAGCACCATCGCGACCAGAAAGAACGGTGTCGCAAGCTCCATGTGAAACCACACCTGATGGGCGCGGGCGGAAAAGCCGGCAGCTTCCAATTGGCGAATGAAGCGCGGCATGTCCCAGATCGAGATCGAGCTTGGCTTGCCGAAACTGTCTCTGATCTGTTCCTGCGTCAGGTTCGAATCCACCAGGTATTCGTCGTAGGATACGGCGTCCATCTCGGGGTTGTCCGCGTTTTCCAGATCCCAGACCTTGGCATTGGTCAAAGACCATTGACCGGGTTCAAGACTGGCCGTCTTGGCCTCGATCCGAAGGGTGGGAAGGCCGTCTGGTGCGAACGAAAAGAAGGTGACGCCCGACAGGCTGGTCCCCTCCAGATCCGAGCGGGCGGCGCGGATCACGGTTTGGCCGTCCTCGTTGCCCTGTCTGAGCCACACGCCTTCGGTGGAAATCGACAGGACCGAGCCGCCCGTGCCTTTGTATTGTGCCGCGATACGTTCGTATTTCTTGGACGTTGCGGCCGCAATCGGGTTGCCCACGGCCACGGCCAGCAGACCGAACAAAAAGACCGTCAGCGCGGGCGAAACCAGCGTGTTCAATGCCGACCTTCCGGCGGCGCGGGTCACCACCATCTCGGAGCTGCGCGCAAGGCTGAGGAACATCCAAAGCGTCGCCAAAATGACGATCAGCGGCAGAATTCGGTACATCCAGACCGGTGCGTTCAACAGCGTCAGCCCCAGCACATTTCCAAAGCCAACAGCGGCGCTGTCAAACCGGCGCATGCTTTCCACCATGTCCAAAAGAACGAAGATCATCGCCAACACGACAAGCATGGTCAGAAAAGCAAACAGGAACCGGCGCGCGATATAGAGGTGAAGTTTCATGCAACCCCTCCTGCCGGTGTCCGGGACATCTCGCGCAAGGTGCGCCGCCGTCTCCGTATGTCGCGAGGCGAGGGGCGGCTGGCCATGATCAGGATCACGATGTTCAGGACGACCCCGACCCCGGTTGCAACATAGACCAGCCACAATCGGCTCGCCTCCCGGCGCGCCATATCCAGCATCGTGTTGTCCAGCGTCTGTAAAAGCGCAACCGCACCAAGCGCCAGAACGACTCGTCGCCACAGCCCGAACCGGCTGAACCCCGCGACGATCAGCATGGAAAACCCGGTCATCGCCGTCACGATCGAATAAAGCGCCTGTGCGTTGCGGAAATGCGCTTCGGCGCGCAAGGCGGCGCGTGTTTCGCCGGTCTCGGTCAGGGTGGCGGCAGGCGGGTTCATGAGCTCGGGCGTATAAATCTGGGTGACGGTGCGGTTGCCGCCAATCGGTCCGGTCAAAAGCGCCGAGATGTCATAGGTGAAGTTCTTGAACCCCGTGGTCGACAACCTTTGCGATGATGCGTTCAGAAACTGCGCCAGTCCGTCAAACATGATCAGGCGCGGTCCGGCATCCGTGCGCAGGATCAGCGCCTTTTTGGCGGTATAGGTGTATTTCTGCGCGGCGTCGCGTTCATCGGACAGAAAGATATCCAGAAGCTCGCCCGATGGGCTGATTTCGCGAATGTAAAGGGTGACGCCATCCACCGGGTGCACGAAGCTGCCTTCGGTCAGGAACCGGGCGGTGATGTTTTCGGCGATCTCGGCCTGCCGCTCGGCAAAGCGCAACTGGCTCATCGGCACCAGCACATGGGTCAGCACCAACATGAACAAGGCGGTGAAAATCCCAAAGACCAGAACCGGGCGGGCCAGTCGAAACGGGCCAAACCCCGCGGCCTGCGCCACCACCAGCTCGCTTTCCGAATTCAGACGGTTCGTCACCGACACGGCCGCCGCGAACGAGGCGATCGGAATGATGAACACGATCACACCGGGTATGATCATCGCGGAAAACTCTAGAAAAACCATGGCGGTCTGCCCGTTGGCGATCAACTGATCAAACAGCCTGACCGCCCTGTTCACCCAGAAGAGTAAAACAAGCACCAGCCCGTAAAAGCCAAACAGCAAAATCAACTGCGACAGCATATAGCGGTCGAATCTGGCCACGTTACCCCCGAGAACCCCAACATGTTGTGGGTCATTTTCTAGCCGATCCCACCGCCGGGGAAAACTGCTATCTGGCCTTTCGCTTTACCTCTGGCTAGGAATGGCAAAAGATTGCCTGAAAGGAATGTCCCATGACGACCCCGATCCAGCCCGTTTTCAGCGAAGTGAACCTTGATGCCATTGGCGACCACGAAGGGCGCGTGGTCGTCGTTTTGTCCGAGCCGGGCAAGCTGCACCCGGCAGCGCGTCGGGTCAACAAGCTGACCCGTGGTGCGCTTCTGCGCTTCGCGGAAAGTGACGCGTTTGAGAAGATGAAAGATGGCGACAGCCATGAATTGGCCTTTCCCACAGGTATGAAGGCCGACGCCGTGCAGGTCATTCGCCTGGCCCCGCGCGCCGATATGAACATCGCCCGCAAAGCGGGTGGCGCGATTGGCAAGTCCATGGCAGGAAAGGATATTCTGGTTCTGGCCGGCCCGGTTAAACATGCCGATGACCTTGCCCTTGGGGCTGTGTTGCGCGCTTATGCGTTTACCGATCACAAGACGGGTAAAGAGGCGGATACCAAACCGGGCAGCCTGACCGTGATGGTGTCACGGGTCGATCAGTTCGACGGAGCCGCAGATCGGATCAATGCGCAAAGCGACGGGGTCTTTTTTACCCGCGATCTGGTGAACGAACCCGCCAACGTGCTGACCACGACCGAGTTTGCCGACCGCCTTGTGGCGCTGAAAAAACTTGGCGTGAAAGTCAAAGTGCTGGAAGAGGACGCGCTTGAGAAACTTGGCATGCGCGCGCTTCTGGCCGTGGGGCAGGGGTCGGAATCCCCGTCGAAGGTGGTTGTCATGGAATGGATGGGTGGCGAAAAGGACGTCGCCCCCCTGGCACTGGTCGGCAAGGGCGTGGTGTTTGACACTGGCGGCATCAGCCTGAAACCCGGCGCAGGCATGGAAGACATGACGATGGATATGGGTGGTGCCGGCACCGTTGCGGGCGTTATGAAAACACTCGCCACCCGCAAGGCCAAATCCAATGTGGTGGGTCTGGTCGGTCTGGTCGAAAACATGCCCGACGGCCGCGCGCAGCGCCCCGGTGACATCGTGACCTCGATGAAGGGCGACACGATCGAGGTGATCAATACCGATGCCGAGGGTCGGCTCGTCCTGTGTGATGTCATGTGGTATGCGCAGGAAGAATACAAACCTGCCGGGATGATTGACCTTGCCACCCTGACCGGTGCGATCATCATCGGGCTGGGGCATGAGAACACCGGCGTCTTTTCGAACGATGACACCTTGTGCAACGGCCTGCTGGATGCCGCGAAAGCCGAAGGCGAAGGCGCGTGGCGCATGCCGATGGGGCCGGGTTATGATCAACTGATCAAGTCCAACAAGGCGGACATCAAGAACGTTGGCGGACGCGCCGCAGGGTCGATCACCGCCGCCCAGTTCCTTGGCCGTTTCGTCAAGGAAGGTCAGCCCTGGATCCATCTTGATATTGCAGGCACCGCGCAAGTGGCACAGGATGGCCCGCTTTGGCCCAAAGGTGCGACCGGTTGGGGTGTTCTGGCCCTGAACCGTCTTGTGCAGGACATGTTCGAGGCTGAATAATGTCGGACCCGGCAGCCAACACTCAGGACGAGCAGAACGTGTCAGGGAAGAAGACCGGCGAGGTCTTTTTCTATCACATGACGCGCAGCCCGCTTGAGGCGACGTTGCCGGTTCTTTTGCAAAGATCGCTGGAGGCAGGTTGGAAAATCTGCCTTCGCGGCACGGACCCCAAGCGGATGGACTGGCTGGATGAACGCCTCTGGACTGCCTCTGACGATGGGTTTCTGCCACATGGTCAATCGGGTGGCCCACATGATGCAAATCAGCCTGTCTTGCTGACCACGCAAACGGAAATACCCAATCAGGCAGAGGCGTTGATTTCAGTCGACGGGGCGGCGGTGAGCGCCGATGAAATGGAACGTATGACGCGGGTCAGCATCCTGTTCGATGGCAACGACCCCGATGCAGTGGCCCATGCACGCAGCCAGTGGAAAGAGGTGGTCGCCGCAGGATGCACCGCGAAATACTGGAGCCAGGAAAGCGGGCGGTGGGAAATGAAGGTAAGCTCGTAAGTATTTGAGGAAATTACGTTATCTGCCTGTCAGTCGCCGCGCGTCAGGACAAGCCTATCCCGTTCGATTTCGATCTTTTCAAACCGTTGCAGATAGTCATTGCCCAGCAGCGAGCCCGGCATCTCTCCGTCATTGACCCAGACTTCGACGCCGAAATCCTCGATCCCCAGAAGCTCGACCCGTGCGATGCGTGCGGGGGCGGTGCGAACGGGGCCATTCGCGCTCATCGCGCGCCCGAAAAAGCGCAGGGCGTCCATCTGAACACCGACCCGCTTGGCGTCTTCCTTGGTCAGAACGATCTGGCTGGCCCCGGTATCAACGACGAATTCGACCGGCTGACCGTTCATCAGAAGCGTGGCATAGAAATGACCGTCGCGCGCACGTGGCAATTCGATCTGGCCCGTATCCTGCACAATGCTTTGCCGGGGGGTGATGTCGTTTCGGATATCCTGCCACAGCCCGACACCGGCCATCGCGCCGATGAAGATCAAGCCCCAAATCAGGGCATGGCGGAAGGTCTGCCCGATGTTTTTCCGGTTCTCGGCGACGAAGTACCCGCCCACTGCCACAAGCAGCAAGGTCAAGTAAATCGCGCGTGCATAATCGTCGCCAGTCATCTCTGTCTCCGAAACCCGTTACCCAAAAGATATAGGAACGGCGGGCACGATTGTCACCGGGGGGCGGTCGGTCATCCCATCAGGCCGAAATCCCGCAGCCCTTCCAAGATGAACTGAACCGCCAGAGCAGACAAAAGCATACCAAGAAGCCGGGTCACAACCTTGATGCCCGTCTCGCGCAAGACCCGCTCCAGCAAGGATGCCGCGTTGAACAGGATGAACGCGATCAACAACACCACCGCCATCACGGCAATTGCCAGGGCGACGCCGGTAAACCCGTCACCCTGTCCCGACAACAGGATCACGGTCGCGATCGACCCCGGACCGGCCATGATGGGGATCGCCAATGGAAAGATCGACGGATCGTCGTGGCCGTCAGCCCCTTCTTCTGACTGATCCTTGCGGCGCGCCGTGCGCCGTTCGAACACCATATCCAGTGCTAACAGCAAAAGAAGAATACCGCCGGATATGCGGAACGCAGGCATCGAAATGCCAAGGAAGTTCAAAACGTTTTCTCCCAGAAAGGCGAACAGGATCAGCAAGACCCCGGCGGTTCCACAGGCCCGCAGGGCGATGCTCCGCCGTTCGCGCGTGGTTTTGCCTTGTGTCAACGCCATGAATAACGGCGAGATTCCAATCGGATCCATAACCACGAACAGCGTGACAAACGCGGGAATAAAAAGATCAAGATCCATTTCTAACCCTCGGCTTTTTCAAGTTTATCCTGCGCGCGCAGCCAAAGCTCTTCGGCGCGATCCAAGGCTTCATGCACCTCGGCATGTTTCTTTTGCCAAACCACGACCTCGTCCTTGCGTTCTGGCTCATAGATATCTGGATCCCCCAACTTGGCATCCAGCTTATCGCGCATCGCTTCCAATTTCTCGACCCGCGCCTCGGCCTTTCGCAATTCGGCGCGCAGGGTCAGGATCGTGTCCCGGTCGGCGCGTTTCGGTTTGGTGGGCGCAGGTTTGGCTTTGGCGGGCTTCTTGTCATCATCCGCCGTCAGCAGCATCTTGCGATAATCTTCCAGATCGCCCTCATACGGCGCGACGCCGCCATTGTTGACCAGCCAAAGCCGGTCCGCCACCAGCCCCAGCAGATGCATATCGTGGCTGACAAGGACGACTGCGCCGGAATAAGCGGTCAGCGCCTCGACCAGCGCTTCGCGGCTTTCGATGTCCAGATGGTTGGTCGGTTCGTCCAAGATCAACAGATGTGGTGCATCGAGTGTCGCCAAAAGCAGGGTCAACCGCGCCTTCTGCCCGCCCGACAGCCGGGCCACGACCGTTTCCGCCTGATCCGCGCCCAGACCAAACCCCGCCAGTCGCGCCCGATGGCGACCCGGCAGTTCGTTGGGCCGCAGGCGGCGCAGATGTTCGACCGGGGTTTCATCCTCGTAAAGCTCGTCCATCTGGTGCTGGGCGAAATAGCCGATGCGCAGCTTCGATGATTTGGTCATCCGCCCCGTCATCAAGGGTAAACGGTCCGACAGCAGTTTCGACAGGGTGGATTTCCCCTGACCGTTCTTGCCCAGAAGGGCGATCCGGTCGTCCTGATCAATCCGCAGATCCATCCGCGACAGGACCGTGGTGTCGCCATAGCCGCAGGATGCGCCCTCCATGTTGATGATGGGTGGCGACAGTTCCTCCGGCTCGGGGAAGCTGAACGCTTTCAGCGCGGCCTCTTGCGGGGTGGTGATGGTCTTCAGCTTCTCGATCATCTTCAGGCGCGACTGCGCCTGCACGGCTTTCGACGCCTTGGCGCGGAACCGATCCACGAAACTTTGCAGATGCGCGCGCCGTGCCTCGACCTTCTTGTTTTCACTCTCGGCGACGGCCAGACGCGCCGCGCGGGTTTCGGCAAACCGGTCATAGGGGCCTTGGTACAGCGTCAGCTTGCGGTCTTCCAAATGCAGGATCGCCCCGACCGAGCGGTTCAGAAGTCCGCGGTCGTGGCTGATGATGATCACCGTGTGCGGATAGCGCGTCAGGTACTGCTCCAACCACAGCGCGCCCTCAAGGTCCAGATAGTTGGTCGGTTCATCCAGCAACAGCAGGTCCGGCTGGGAAAACAACACCGCCGCCAGCGCGACCCGCATTCGCCAGCCGCCGGAAAAATCGGCACAGGGTAGGGCGTGTTGGTGGTCGTCAAATCCCAGCCCTTTCAGGATTGACGATGCGCGCGCCTCAGCGCTCCAGGCATCGATGTCGGCCAGCCGGGTCTGGATGTCCGCGATCCGGTGCGGATCGGTGGCGATTTCGGCCTCGGCCATCAGCGCGGCGCGTTCGGTATCCGCCGCCAGCACCGTATCCAGAAGCGAGGTTTGCGAGGCCGGCACCTCCTGCGCCACCCCGCCGATCCGCGCGCCCTTTGGCACCGAAATGTCACCCGATTCCAACGCCAGCTCACCCCGGATCAGGCGAAAAAGCGTCGTCTTGCCGGTGCCATTGCGCCCGACAAGGCCGACCTTGTGCCCATCGGGGATCGACGCACTTGCGCCTTCGAACAGCGGGCGGCCTTCTACGGCATAGGTGATGTCTGAAATCTTTAGCATAAAGTCTCATGTGCCTGAGCCACGCGCGGGCGTCAATCGCTGTCACACCATCCGCCCGCGTTGGCAATCACCGCTTTCCAAACCACCGAACCCATGCTACGGGACGCGCAAATCACACGCGCATCGGGGCAGGGGCCCTGCTGCCCAAACGCAAAAGGGACCGACATGGCCATTCAACGCACTTTCTCGATCATCAAACCCGATGCCACCAAACGCAACCTGACCGGCGCCATCAACGCCAAGATCGAAGCCGCAGGCCTGCGCATCATCGCGCAGAAACGCATCCAAATGACCCAGAAACAAGCCGAGACCTTCTATGGTGTGCACAAAGAGCGCCCCTTCTTCGGTGAACTGGTCGAGTTCATGATTTCCGAGCCGGTTGTCGTGCAGGTTCTGGAAGGCGAAGACGCCATCAAAGCCTACCGCACCGTGATGGGCGCCACCAACCCGGCTGACGCTGACGAAGGCACCATCCGCAAAGAGTTCGCCCAGTCGGTCGGCGAAAACTCGGTCCACGGCTCGGATGCCCCGGAAACCGCCGCAGAAGAAATCGCTTACTTCTTCTCCGGTCTGGAACTGGTTGGCTAAGCTACTTTTCTAGATGAACAAAAGGCCGCTCGGGGAAACTCGGGCGGCTTTTTCATATCCGTGGGTCCCGGTGTTTCTTCTGGCCAGAAATATCCCGGGGTGAGCGGCCCTGCCGCGAGGGGCGGCGCCCCTCAGGCTCACATCGTGAGCCACCCGATCAGATACCCGGCTGTTTCGGAATGCCAATCTCATCCAAAATTGCTTCTATCTTGTCCTCGGATGGCTTGCTCGCGCTGGCATCGGCCTTAATCGCATCAAACCGCGCGCGCAAATCAGCCTTCTCTTTGCCCTTGCAGTCGTTCCATGGCCGCCCCTGCAGCCCCATGACCATGGCATAATATCCGATGAAATGGGGACGAGAGCCCGCGGCCAGCAGGCGGCGATAGGCCTCATCCGCGCCCAACTCCCGCAACTCCTCGGCGGAATGAATTCCCGCACGCGCAAAGGACGCATCCGACGCGGGCCCAAGATTGCGTATGGACGATACAGGATCAGTCATGATCCCAACTTAAACGTGCGCTCCGACCGTGAAAACCCGTCAGATACTCGCCCAGTCCGTGAACACCACGGCGGGTGTCTCCGGTTCCTCGGTCTTTGTTCTGTCAGTTTTCGGCGGTGTTTGTTGTCGAAGATAACGAACGACACGCTTCGGTGTTTTAATCTGTTTATTCTGTGACTTATATACCATTACCCCACTCCAGCTATCGTGGTTCGCGCCTGAATATGACGCACCATTTTCCCCACCAGAGACCTTTCGGTATTCACATGTTAACAGAATATGAACGGCGAGTGGCGAATAAATATTTCACAATTGTGTTGTCTGTTGAAACATTGTGGCGTCAGAGTCACAGCCGCGACCCGCAGGGCAGCGTCCCACCGCGCCGATGAGGCCTCGTTGGTGTCGGGCGCAGTCGCGGCAACAGACAGACATCGCCAGTGGAAATAGCTTCCTGTTGTCAGTATCTTGCGACGGGTTCACCATCTTTGCCGACGCCCCTGAGGTGTCTTGCCAAACCGACCTGCGAGGACGCCAGATCCTGTGCCGAACACCGCCCCAGGTACCCAATCGCACGAGCGGTGACCAATGCAGCCCGAAACCCTCGGTGATACGATAGCAGGGCTTGAGCGCACCCGTGACAGCGGTCGTATCGTCTTGCTCTTGTCGGTCTTGCGTGTCTAGCATCCGGTCGAGGACAGGTTCTCTGCTAGCGAAGGTATCCCTTGGTCACCAACTTTCCCCAGTCTCGGCGCCGTCGTGTGCCAGAAATTGATATTGCACGGACATTCGCCCTTGCTTCGATGATCGTCTTTCACTTTGCGTATGATCTGTCGATGTTCGGCTTCTTGCCGCCGGACGCGATGATTCAACCCGGCCCACGATTGGCCGCACAGCTCATTGCGGGAAGCTTCTTGTTTCTGTCCGGGGTCAGCCTTTGCCTGGCGCATTGTGACGGCATCAGGTGGCGGCCCTACTTGCGCCGGTTGGGCGTTCTGGTCCTGGCCGCCGCGGCCGTTTCACTGGTTACGCGATTGGCAATGCCCCACGAGTGGGTGCGCTTCGGAATTCTGCATTCTATCGCGGCCTCGACCGTCTTGGCACTGCCGTTTCTGAAGGCGCCTGTGCCCGTGATGGCGATTGTCGTGGTCGCGACGCTGGCGATGGGACAAGTCAGCTTTTCGGCCTTTGACGGTCCCTTGTGGCTTTGGTCTGGCTTGAGCGCCACATTGCCGTTCATGATGGATTACGAACCTGTCTTCCCCTGGTTCGGCATATGCCTGTCGGGTGTCCTTTTTACGCGGCTTTTCCGTGAAAAACTCACCTCGGTGCTCGATGAATCAGACAGATATGTCCGGATGCTCAGTTGGCCGGGCAAACACAGTCTGGCGATTTATCTTCTGCACCAACCCATCCTGTTTGGGTCGGTTTATCTCGCCAGCCGGATTTTCCAGAGCTAGCGCCCAACAGGCCGCCAACGGCAAACCAACCCGTGAGAGGGGCCGCTTAAGCGCTCGCTGTAGCAGGGATTTTTGGCTCCGGCGGTAGGGATCGAACCTACGACCAATTGATTAACAGTATCGGGCAGGCGAACTATACGCAGCCCTATGTTCCCATATTTAGCTATATTTACTAACGATTTCAGTTGCTTGGATCGAACGATAAGCCCTAAGCAAATAGCTCGTAGCTATACCGCTACTGCTTATGACTTGCTTATGAGGAGCCAAGACCATGCCCAAGCCGACCCCGAAGCATCCGCCTGTGAAGCTCACCAAGGGCTACATCGACCGCATCAAGCCCGGTCCCAAGGACGAGTTCCATTGGGACACCGACACCAAGGGGTTCGGCGTTCGCTGCACCCCCACACGCAAGCTCACCTTCGTCGTCCAGGGGCGCCCGAACCCCGATAAGCCCGCTGCCCGCATCACCATCGGTCCCTATGGCGTGTTCACCGTGGACAATGCGCGCGTTACCGCCCGTGAATACCTGCTCGACATGGCCAAGGGTATCGACCCGCGCGCTGTGAAGAAGCAGGAGCAAGCCGAGGGGGTGACGTTGAAGGAGGTCTATGACAGCTACGTCAGCCGCCCCGGTAAGCTTAAGGCGAGCACTCGCCAGTGGTATGAGTTCTACGTCACCAAGGTGTTCGCCGACTGGCAGCACCGCCCTGTGGTGGAGATCACCCGCGACATGGTGCGGGAGCGGCACGCCAAGATCATGGCCGAGGGACTGCCGGGGAAGAAGCGTAAGGGCGGGGCACCGGCCAGCGCCAACAGCGCCATGACCGTGCTGCGCATCCTTCTCAACTATGCCGCCGACGAGCACGAGCTTGCCGATGGCACGCCGTTGATCCCGGTCAACCCTGTGCGCGCGATGAAGCGCCACTGGGCACCGGCAGGGGACCGGAGCGAGTGGTATATCCCCTTCGACCGGGTCGGATCGGTCTGGAACATGCTGCATGAGGCGCGCGCCACGGCACGCAACCGGGATGCACGCGCCGGGGTCAACTACGTCATGTTCCTGACGCTGGTTGGCCGACGCCGTGGGGAAGCGCAGAGTCTCCGTTGGGACGAGGTTCACATAGACCGCGAAAATCCGTCTGCGTCATACTGGTTCCTCCGCGACCAAAAAGTCGGCAAGCCCGTGCGGTTGCCGCTGTCGTCTGCCGCGATTGCAGTGCTCGACGCTTGCGAGCGGGTCGAGGGGAACGACCATGTGTTCCCGAGCAGGGGCAAGACGGGCCACATCCGCGATCCTCGCGCGACGTTCGACAGGGTGGACGAGGTGGCCGGGCGAAAGGTCGGGGCACACGGGCTGCGGCGCACGCTGGTCAATGTCGCGCAGAGGGAGTTCGATATTGAGCGGTTCCGCATCAAGATGCTGGTCGGCCACCAGCCCGACGCCAGCGACGTGACCGCGCGCTACTACACCGACTTGTCCGACCTGACGTTCCTCCACCCGGTCATTGAGACTTTGGGGGAATGGGTCGTGCAGAAAGGTCGGGTTGCTGCGGGCGAGAACGTGGTGTCGCTGAGGGCCTAGGTTTGACCCTCGTTCTGCACCTTCACCGCGCGCTCGCCTTCGAGCCATTCCTGTAGCAGCTTTTGTAGGGCCGCTTGGTTCAGCAAGACCTGCTCGTCGGCGGGGAACTCCTTCACCGCCATCGGCAAGGTGGTCTCACCAGCAAACAGCCTGACGAGACCCCGGCGGATGATGGTCTGCTCGGTCTCGAGGTCGCCGTGGGCACGCGGTCCATAGAAGTCACGCTGAAGCTGCTCGCGGGTGAAGTTGAACCCGAGGAACTGAGAGATGAGAAACAGCAAGTCGTAGAACAGGTTGAGCCGCTTCTTGACCCATTCGTCGTCCGGCGGATTGTCCTCGGCGTGATGGTCAAGGTAGGTCTTCCATGCAGTGTTGATCTCCTTGAGCTTCCCCTTCGACCCGTAAAATTCGACCGGCACTGCGTTGAATGCCTGCACGTGCTCGCCAGACAGCATCGCCGCGCGTGTCGCCATCAATGTTCTGAAAATGGCATGTCGCCGCTCATCCACCGACCGCCTGCGCTCAAGCCACTTCTGCGCCTGCACCGCAAGCACGGGGCCGCCGAGCGTTGCAAAGACGATGGACGCATTCGCCCAGTTGACGGTTCCTAGCCAGCCCCAGACCTGTGCTGCAAAGTGAGTGATCCAATCCATATATGCCCTCGTTCTTGTTGTGTTCTTCGAGATATGGGGTCGCGGGAAGCCCGCTGCAAGAGCGCACAGTCACCGAAACCCGGCGCCGCCGGGTAGGTGGCGGCCTCGCCCCTAAAGCGGCTGTAGCCGGCGCTGCGCCGCGCTGTGTGCGGGCAGGGTGCTGGCCTCAGGGCGGTGCGCCGCATTTAATCCATGTTTAGAAAGAGCTTGCTCGACCTATTCGCGGCAACGTATAGCTACCTATGTCCTCAGCTAAATGAGGAACGTGCCGGAGACGGGGCACACGAAGAATACTGTCTCCGAGATCCGGTGAAGCAAGGGTAGCCAGTCCCCTAGGGCATCGGACACTGCCAGATCGGCATTCGGCCTGATCTGGTGCTGGTGACCACAGCGCAAGCCAACACTTGTCGCCGGAGTCACCTGTATGACCCACACGATTGATCTGAACGATCTGCTGACCAATGAGGACGCGGCGCGCCTCCTTGGCATCAAACCCACCACCCTCGAAATGTGGCGCTACCTCGGGAAAGGACCGCCCTTCCTGAAACTCGGTGACGTGCCACAGTCGCCCGTCCGCTACCTGCGTTCGGCGGTCATGGCATGGCTGGCTGAACGCTCCTACCGCAACACCAGCGAGGCGACCGCCGCGATGCGTGCTGCCCCGGTGAAGGTCGCGCCTGGCGCAATCCCCGGTCCTTGGACGAACGGGAAACGCAACGTCAACCAGTCGGGCGGTGCATCGGAATGAAATTGCTGTCGAACTTTGAAGTGACTGTTCGTCGGCAAGCCTGCCGTAAGCCCACGTCACGAAAACAGCCGGGCGCTGAGCACACCCGGCTGTCGATCGTCTACCCCTGCCAACAGCCTGATACGAGGAAGGACTGGTCGGCATGGACAAGGTAACAGAACAGGCGATCGGTCCGCAAACGAACCCTTACGAGCGACTGCCCGCAGAGCTTCGCGCTCTGCCGCAATGGTGCGTCACTCCGGGGACGGCCACCGACAAAGCGCCCCGCCGACTGGATGGGCAGAACGCGAGCGTCACCGACCCTACCACATGGGCAGACTTTGACACCGCCTGCCGGGTGGCGTCGGAGAGGGGCTGGCGTGTCGGCTTCGTCTTCACCGCCAACGACCCATTCGCCTGCATCGACCTCGATGTTGTCAACGAGGAGACGCAGCGGGCGAAGGGCGAACCCATCGACGCGAGCAAGTGGACCACGCCCGAGGTGCTTCAGCGCTACGCGACGGGCATCACCAACATGAACTGCTACACCGAGCGGTCTCGTTCTGGTCACGGGTTCCATGTGATTGCGCGGGGCAACATCGGGAAGGGTCGTCGGCGCGATGGCGTCGAGGTGTATTCGCAGGAACGGTTCCTGATCTGCACGGGCGACGTTCACTTGGACCAGCCGGTTGGCGACCGTCAGTCGGAGCTGGATTCGATGGTGGCTGCGATGGCACCTCCTGCTCCCGAGGTGGAGCTGTGGGGCGACCCTGACCCGGACTATGCCGTTGCTGACCGCGCGGCGGTGGATGGGGGCGAGCTGGGCAAGCTGTTCCGCGGGGAATGGGCAGGCCGGTATCCTTCGCAGTCTGAGGCCGACCTTGCTTTGGTGAAGCTGCTCGCGCCGCTGACGGATACCCCGCGTGAGTGCTGGGCCACCTTCCGTCTCTCGAAGCTGGGCGAGCGCGACAAGGCGGGCAGGGCTGACTACGCCAAGCGCACCATGTCCCTCGCCCTTCAACACGCTGCGAACGACGCCGCGCAGGTGGAGCACGGCAAGGTGCTGTCGGACGGGATGTTCCTTCAAGCGGCGCAGAACCCGCGCCACTTCCGCCTGCTGATGGACGGCGACCTTGACCGCCTGCCGCGCCTCCGGTGGCTGGTGAAGTGGATCATCCCTGACGCTGGTGTCGGGGCGATCTACGGCGATTCCGGCACCTTCAAGTCGTTCCTGACACTCGACCTGCTTGCGCACATCGCGAACGGCAGGGAGTGGTTCGAGCAGAGGGTGCGACAAGCGCCCGCTGTCTACGTCCCTTTCGAGGGGCAGGGAGGCATCCCGAACCGGGTGAGGGCATGGCGGCTGGCGCAGACACAAGCCCGTCTCCCCGAAGGGCAGTTCGCTTTCGCCCCGGCGGCTGATGTGGTGTCGAACATCGCGGTCATCATGGACCCTCTCAACCTGAGGGAGCAGGCAGACCGGGACAAGCTGGTGGCGACCCTGACGGAGAGCGGTTGGGCAGGCGGGGTGCTCTGCATCGACACACTGGCGCACGCTTCTGCCGGGATCGACGAGAACAGTAGCGAGATGGGTGAGATGATCGCCGTGTTCCGCGACCTTCAGCAGCGCCTCGGAGGGGTCATCCTGCTCATCCACCACAGCGGCAAGGACCAAGCGCGCGGGATGCGCGGCTGGTCGGGTCTCCATGCGGCGATGGACTTTGTCATCGAGTGCCAGCGCGACAAGAGCACGGGCACCCGCGAGGCGCAGTTCGTCCTCACGAAGGTGAAGGATGGCAGCGACGGGCGGGCGTTCGAGTTTGAAGCGGTGCCTGTCCAGCTCGGTCAGGACGAGGACGGGGACTTTGAGTCCTCCCTGACCATCGTTCCCACAGGTGGCGAGGTTGACCGTTCCCGTGACAAGTCGAAACCCGACGCCGAGCAGGACCGCGACGACGATAATTTCGTCTGGGAGTGGGTCAAACGGGAGCTTGAGGCAGGCGAATACCCCAGTGGGCGGTCGTTGGAAGGTCAGCGCGAGAAGCAGATGAGTCAGGAACGGGTGCTGACACAGAAGCGTCTCAGGGACGCGATCAACAGGTTGCGTGCGTCTAGTCGGCTGGTGGATTCCCTCGATAAAGCGCCCTCCGGCAACCTTTATTTGGTGGCGATGTGATCGGGCGCGTTGCAACGCGCCCCGGGTGCGTTTCGGGGGCGTTGCCCCGTGTTAACGCACCCCGAACCCGCAGGGGCAGCAGCACCCCCTCAGGGGGTGCGTTGCTGCGTTACCCCTTTAGGCCAACGCACCCTTTTCAACGCACCCTGGCCGGGTCGCGTTTCACCTGCGTCGCAGCGGCATTTCGGGGTCGGGTGCGTTGCGATACCGGCTCGTCATTCGGCGGCGATGGCAGACGCATCGTTTCGCGCCTGTATGGCCTCGATCCGCGCCCTGAACGTGTCGCTGGCAAAGACCGTCTCGACGGGTCGGAACGCAGCGGCGCGCCTCGCACCCTTGCAGGTGGCCAGTGCCCGTATGCGCCCAGCCTGTGCCTGTGCCAGCAACATGCCCGCCTCGGCAGGCGCTGGTGTGGGGAGGTCGGTGCGCCACTCGGTGCGCAGGTAGAGCGGCAGCGGTTTCGGTCTCGCAGGACGGACGCGGCGTGGCTTGGCTGTGGTGGTGTCGTTCATGGATGCCCCCTTTGGTTGAACGACCCCCTAAGCCCGACACGTCTCGGGGAGAGCGCAAGCGAAAACTGCGGAGGGGCTGACCTATTGACCATGAGTTAGTTGTTCCGACCCATGTGGGTCAGACCTAACACGTTGATACGAATTGCAAATTCGCTTGTAGAGACCGACGAGAGCGCCGTAGCGTAAGCCCATCGTAACCCCTATGACGACAAACGAGGATCAAATGTCCACCGAGATCAACACATCGATCACCGCCGACCTTCACCCCGATACCTTCCGTTCGCAGGTCGGCGCGGATGATGACACCGCGCCTTTCATCGCCCCGGCGGTCGAGGCGTTCGAGAGCGCGTATTCCTACCTCGGCAGCATCTACGCCGTGCGCGAAGCAGCGTTCAGCGACCCGACGCTGACCCCCGAAGCCGCGCTGCTCCGCACCGACGACCATGCGGCTGCCAAGCTGGCCGCTGTCACGCAGAAGTTCGACAGCACCATTGCGCAGTTCACCCGCAGCATCAAATCGCTGGAAGCCGACCTGAGCGCCAGCGTGAAGGAGCAGGCGGGCAAGATGGTGTCGGGCGAGGTGCGCGCCCTGATGCAGAAGTCCAGCGACCGCGTTGCGCTGCTTGAAAAGGCGCTGGCCGAGAAGGACGAGGAAGTGCTGTCCGCCGTGCTGGGCGCGCCGCCCATGCTGTCGGGGCTGTCGAAGGAGCTGCACGCCACCTTCCTCCGCGCCTACAACCAGATGCGGAAACCCGAGACGACCAAGCGCCTCAACGCGCTGACCGCTGCTCGCACGCAGCTTGAGAACAAGGGCGGGCTGGTGCTCCGCGAGATGGAGAAGGCGGTCGGCACGGTCCCGGTCCTCAAGCAGGACAAGGCAGGGGTGACCCGCATCGTCGGGAAGATCACGCCGCGCGAGGTGCGCGAGAAGCGCAACGCTTCCGCCAAGGTCTACCGGCAGCACGCCTGATCTGCGGTCTTGATATCAGAGGATTGGGCGAATGACGCAGGTGCCAGCGAACCACTGGACGCCGGGGATGAAGTCCCCGAACCCTAAGGGTCGTCCTCCCGGCCCGTCGAAGCAGCAAGCGCTTCTGCGCCGTATGCTGGACGAGGGTGAGGAGGTGCTGGACGCAGTGCTCGCCAAGGCGAAGGAGGGCGACCCCGCCAGTGCGGGGCTGGTCCTCAGCCGCATCCTGCCGGTGCTCAAAGCTCAGGGCGAGAAAGTCACCTTCGACCTCGACCCGTCGCTGCCGCTGGCCGCCCAGGTGGAGCAGGTGCTTGCCGCTATCGCGTCCGGGCAGATCGCCCCTGACGTGGGGCGACAGATCATCGAGGCCATCGGCACGCTGGGCAATGTGCGCGCGCTGGAAGACCTCGAAAGCAGGTTGGCAATTCTGGAAGCCAAGGAGATTCGATGATGGAGAGCTGTGCGAAGATGTTTCAGGGACGGGTGGCGACCCTCGCACCGGGGCATGGCGACCTGTTCGTGCTCACCCTTCTGGGCGACCGGGTGCTGGCCTACGAACCGATCACCGTCTACGACCGCGCAGTGCGGCGCGCCAACGAACTGGCGAAGGTCCGCAGCGAGCGACCGTTCACCGTCAAGGTGCTCGCCCTCAGCGGCAGGGAAGCGCGCAAGCTGCTCGGCATCAGCGGCGGCATCAGCAGCCTCGCCCCGCACGAGCACGCTGAGCTTCGCGAGCAAATCCGCGCCAACTGCATTGCGGCGCTTGAGACGTGCCGCGACCCACACGTCATGGCGGATGCCTATGACGTTCTGCGCTGGCTTGGAGCGGTGCAATGAGGCGCGAACCGAACGAACTCCCCTTCACTGGGCGCTCATGGAATGCCCCCGCGCAGCGACGGGCACAGGTGCCAGAGGAAGATCGGCGCGTGACCTACCACATGGGGCGGGCATATCTGAACGAATCCAGCATCCGCGACCCTGACCATTCCGTGCAGCCCGACGACATGCGCGCGCTGCGGGAACTGCACGAGGGCGCGGGGCGGGATCGGCAAGCCCGCAAGGACGCGAACCTCGCCGCTGCGCTGCGCCTCGGTGAAGCGCTAAAGGTCTTCAAGGGCGAGGCGGTCGATGAGTAGCGCGCGGGCACTGCTGACCCGTGTTGCTCGCCTTGAAGCAGCACGCGCACCCAAGCTCTCGCGCATCGCCAAGGCCTACGGCAGCTTCGACGCCTTCGCTGAGAAGGTGCGCCGGGACATGGAGGCCGGGGTGCTGGACCGCGACTTTCCGCTTCCGCACCTCGAACGATGGGAGCGCGAGAAGCTGTGCTGACGGACGAACCTGCATGGCTGGTGGCATGGCGCGAGGGGCGCACCGCGCCCGCAGCCCCGGCACAGCGCGGCGCACAGCCGCTGGCCGGGGTGGCTCAAGGGGGTAGCCGCGCGAAACCCCAAGCCCGCGCTGCAAACGGCGCAAATCGGGGGTCGTCAGGCTTCACCGATCCGGGGTTTGAGGCATGGCCGTTCGACGGCGGCAAGCATCGGGAACCTGTCCTCGATCTGGACCACAACCCGCCGCGCGTAGTGAGGAAGGTCGGTTGGCGTTTGTGTATGTGCTGCGCCAAACCGTTCTGGAGTGAAGACACCACCCGCCAACGCCTGTGTGGCGAGTGCAAAGCGCCCCCGAAGGGGCAGAGACGAATACCATAACCGTCGCGCGGAGTGGCAGCGACGGAGCGGTCTCGCCAACCGCCCGAGGCATAGCGGTTCAGTCCCTCGTTAAACGCAACAACCGCAGTCAGGGCGGGGTAACTCCTTTCCCCGTGACCTGTAAGCGCCTCGGGAACATGGGTTCCGAGGCGCTTTCATCAGTATGCTGACGCTTCGTGTTCCTGCGCGTTCGGCCCTGCGCTTCGCTTGTGCGCTTTGGATGAGAAGCCGCCTATCGCCATTTCGCACTCGACGTAGACCTCGCCCTTGCCGACTGGCTCTTCGCCAGCGGTGTAGGTCATGACGCCATCGTCGGGATACGTGAAGCTCCAGCGGACGCGACGGACGATGAAGTCCTCCGATCCAAGATAGTCGTCGCTCGGCGGACCCTTCTTGTAGTCTCGCGCAACGGTGATGTAATCGCCAACCTGCGGGATCGCAGGAACGTCCATCGTCAATGTATACTCAGCCTCGCCTCCACCAGCCGGGACCGCAACCAAGTAGATTCGCATCCTGCACCTCGCTCTTTTACGAGCAGAGTAATGCCATCTGCAGAGATTACCAGTGAAGCCTGCTGTAGCTTATGACATGCTTATGGGGTAGGTCTGGAACTACAAAGGCCGCCAGCGGCTGTCTCGGTATGTAGCTGTTTTTATTGGGATTTTTGGCTCCGGCGGTAGGGATCGAACCTACGACCAATTGATTAACAGTCAACTGCTCTACCGCT
>NZ_JAFMZK010000005.1 GCF_029105185.1 Aliiroseovarius sp. Z3
CCTGAGCCTGAGCCTGAGCCTGAGCCTGAGCCTGAGCCTGAGCCTGAGCCCGTTGCCGAACTTGTCGAGATCGCGGAATCTTCACCGGAACCGGAACCGGAACCGGAACCGGAACCGGAACCGGAACCGGAACCGGAACCTATTGCCGCGCCCGTGGAGGCTCTTGTCGAAAGCGCGCCGGAGCCCGCGGCCAAACCAGGTCTTCTGGGCCGCATGTTCGGACGACGTGAAACCAAAACGGTTGTCCGGCGCACCGTCGATGACGACATGCTGGAAAGCCTCGAAGACTTGATGATCACTTCGGATATGGGCGTCGACACCGCGATGCGCGTGACGGCCAACATTTCGGAAGGTTATTTCGGCAAGAAACTGTCAGTGGGCGAAATCAAATCCGTTCTGGCTGCGGAAGTCACCCGCATCATGGAGCCGGTCGCTGTGCCGATGCCAATCTATTCCAAACGGCCGCAGGTTGTGCTGATCGTCGGCGTCAATGGCGCGGGCAAAACCACGACCATCGGCAAACTGGCAAGCCAGTTCACTGCAGCGGGAAAGAAAGTCGTGATCGCTGCGGGCGACACGTTCCGCGCAGCCGCGGTCGAACAATTGCAGGTATGGGGTGACCGCGCTGGCGTGCCCGTTCTGACAGCCCCCGAAGGTTCGGACCCTGCTTCACTGGCGTTCGACGCAATGACCAAGGCCGAGGCAGACGGTGCAGATCTTCTGATGATCGATACGGCAGGCCGTTTGCAAAACCGCTCTGACTTGATGGAAGAACTGGCCAAGATCGTGCGGGTCATCAAGAAAAAGGACGACACCGCGCCCCATAACACCCTTTTGGTGTTGGATGCCACCACAGGTCAGAACGCCTTGTCCCAGGTTGATACGTTCCAGAAACTTGCCGATGTTTCTGGGTTGGTCATGACCAAGCTGGACGGCACCGCCAAAGGTGGCGTGCTGGTGGCGCTGGCGGACAAGTTTGCTTTGCCGATCCATGCTATTGGAGTGGGCGAGCAGATTGACGATCTGGCCCCGTTCGACCCCGAAGACTTCGCCCGCGCCCTGATCGGCATCACCGAATAAGAACATGACATGAGCGAGTGGCTGTTATCGCTGGAAGGGACCGAGGCCGGTCATCAACTCGCATTGATGCTCGCCTTGTTCGCGGCGTTTTTGCATGCACTTTTCGGAGCGTTGCAGAAGGGGCGCCATGATCCGTGGCTCTCGCGCGGCGCAATTGATCTGTCTTACGGGCTGATTGCGGCACCCTTTGCGCTGTTCGTCGTGCCTTGGCCCGAGCCACATATGTGGCCGATCTTCGCGGTCGTTTTCGTGATCCATGTGGGATATAAACTGGCGCAAAGTTATACCTATGCACTTGGGTCATACACAGTCGTTTATCCGGTCGTACGCGGCACAGGTCCGTTGTTTACCGTCATTGGTGCGGGACTTTTGTTCGGCGAACACTTCACATCGGTTCAGTGGCTTGGCGTGGCGACCCTTGTGGCCGGGATTTTCGCGCTCGCCGCCTATAACCTGCGCCATTGGCAGATGGGCCGCGCGCAATTGAAACCCGCGCTGGCGATGGCAGTTGTGACCGGATTGTTTGTCGCGGCCTACACCACCTATGACGCCTATGGCATCCGCGCGACAGCCGACCCGTTCACCTTCCTCGCCTGGTTCTTCTTTCTCGACGGGTTCTTCATGCCGGTCATTGCCGGTTTGCGCTGGTGGAACATGCCCGAGCGTCCAGCCCTTGGCCCCTTGATGGGGCGGGGCGTTCTGGGGGCCTTCGTCGCCTATTTCAGCTTCGGGTCGATCATGCTGGCCACCCGGTTGGACAGCGTGGGTGAGGCGGCAGTGCTGCGCGAAACCTCGACCGTTTTTGCGGCCTTGATCGGCTGGCTTGTGCTGAAAGAACGCGTCGGTCCACGTCGGGTTGCGATGATGGCTTTGATCGCCGTCGGCGCCGTGATAGTCGAGATGGGCGGATAAGGAGAGACCATGACCGAGAAGCAGGTAAACCCCACTGTCAGGGCGGCGTTGGAATACGGCCCCATCATTCTGTTCTTCGTGGCCTATACGTTCCTGAAGGATCGCAGCTTTCTGGTGGGCAGCACCGAGTATTCGGGGTTTGTCGCGGTGACCGCCCTTTTCATACCGGTTCTGGCGTTGGCCACCCTGGCGATGTGGAAACTTACCGGTCATTTGTCGAAAATGCAGATCATGACGCTGGTGCTTGTCGTCGGTTTTGGCGGCATGTCGATCTGGTTCAATGACGAGCGGTTTTTCAAGATGAAGCCGACGATGATCTATGCGCTGTTCGCGGGTATTCTGGGCTTTGGGCTGATGCGCGGCACCAGTTATCTTGAAACCGTGATGGACCGTGCACTGCCGCTGGAACGCGCGGGCTGGATGATCTTGACCAAGCGTCTTGCTTTGTTTTTTCTAGGCCTCGCCATCGCGAACGAGGTAATTTGGCGCAGCATGTCCACCGATGCCTGGGTGAATTTCAAGACCTTTGGCCTGCCGCTGTCGATGTTCGGCTTTTTCATGACGCAGGCGGGATTGTTCAAGAAATACGGCACCGAAGAAGACGCCAGCGAAGGCTGACAGCCTTTAGTCCAGCCGCTTATCGTTTGAATAAAACGTCCTGAGCTTTTTTGTCGGTTTGCAGATTGCTCCGCTCATCCGACGCCACGGCGCGTCCACGCTGCACGGCAGGGCGCGCGCCAACTTCCTCTAACCAACGGGCAAAGTGGGGCTTGTCGTCCAAAGTTTGTTCTTGCCCTTCCCACAGCGATGCCCATCCCCAACAGGCCATGTCGGCGATGGAATAGAAGTCCCCGGCCAGATAGCGGTTATCGGCCAGTTGCCGATCCATGACGCCATAAAGTCGCGCCGTTTCCGCGCGATAGCGATCCTTGGCATAGGGCAGGTCGTTGGGTGGCTCCATCGACGGTGCATATTTCAGGAAATGATGCGCCTGTCCGGCCATCGGCCCCAAGCCGCCCATCTGCCACATCAGCCATTGATCCACCGCGATCCGCTCCCGCTCGGTTTTGCCGCAGAAGGTTCCGGTCTTGCGGGCAAGGTATTGCAGGATAGCCCCGCTTTCGAAAATCGAGATCGGCGCCCCGTCCGGCCCCTCTGGGTCGATGATCGCGGGCATTCGATTGTTCGGCGCGATTTTCAGAAAGTCAGGTTCGAACTGATCCCCCGCGCCGATATTCACCAGCTTCACCTCATATGGCAGTCCCATCTCTTCCAGGGCGATGGATATCTTCCATCCGTTCGGTGTGGGCCAGTAATAGAGCTCGATCGGTTGGGGCATGTCTAGTCTCCTTCGTTGCAGGCAGGATGACAGGCTTGGGATGATTGGCAAGACCACAAGATGCTCATCGGCTTCACGATCGGGCGAGCCGAACTGCCGGGTCCACTTGACGCACTTGACAACAGGCGCTAGGGCTAACGCGTGGCGATTTGTTCACCGGATTGCGGGCCACGTTAAATATTCTGCTAAAGAGGTCAGGGACCTTGTGGGCAATTTCCCCCACAGCTTCGCCCCCGACGCTCATATGCGGTGGGGGTTTTTTTGTGCGAAAGGAACGCGCGATGACAGAGGCTAAACCGGGCTGGTCGAAACGGACAGCAGCCGTGCATGGCGGCACCCGTCGCAGTCAATACAACGAAGTCAGCGAGGCGATCTTCCTGACGCAGGGTTTTGTCTATGACAGTGCCGAACAGGCCGAGGCACGCTTTATCCAAAGCAGCCGGGAAGAGTTCATCTATGCCCGCTATGGCAATCCCACTGTGGCCATGTTCGAAGATCGGATGGCGGCACTGGAGGGGGCCGAGGATGCCTTTGCCACCGCATCCGGCATGGCGGCAGTCAACGGCGCGTTGATGTCCTTGCTGAAAGCAGGTGATCACGTGGTCGCCGGTCGGGCCTTGTTCGGATCCTGCCTCTATGTTCTGGAAGATATCCTTGTGCGTTTCGGGGTCGAGGTGACCTTGGTCGATGGCACCGATCTTGACGCGTGGCGTGCTGCGGTGCGCCCTGACACGGCGGTCTGTTTCTTTGAAAGCGTGTCCAATCCCGCGCTAGAGGTGATTGATATCGAAGGTGTTGCCAAGATTGCCCACGAAGTTGGCGCTCTGGTCGTCGTGGACAACGTTTTCGCAACCCCGGTGTTCAGCCGCGCGATAGAGCAGGGTGCCGACGTGGTTGTCTATTCGACAACCAAGCATGTGGACGGGCAGGGGCGCTGTCTTGGCGGTGTCGTGCTGGGCACGCAGGATTACATCCGCAAGACGCTGGAACCTTATCTGAAGCATACCGGCGGGGCGATGAGCCCGTTTAACGCGTGGGTCATGCTGAAGGGGCTTGAGACGATGGACCTGCGCGTGAAGGCGCAGGCCGCTTCTGCGCTCGAGATCGCGCGCGCATTGGAAGGGCACGACAAACTTGCCCGCGTTGTGCACCCGCTTTTGGACAGCCACCCCGACAAAGCGCTGGCGGAACGTCAGATGATCGGCGGGGCTGGCACTGTGCTGGCGCTGGAGTTGGCAGGTGGGAAAGAGGCTGCGTTTCGATTTCTGAATGCGCTTCAGATTGTCGTGATTTCAAACAACCTTGGTGACGCGAAATCCATCGTGACCCATCCTGCAACCACGACGCATCAGCGGTTGCCAGACGACCAGAAAGCGCAGTTGGGGATCACCCCGGGCCTTCTGCGTCTGTCCGTTGGGCTGGAGGACACGCAGGATTTGATCGCAGACCTCGTCGAGGCCCTAAACGCCGCCTGATTGGTCGCATCTCGCGCATCGTGTTTGGAGAATCCTTGTCACATACTTATGTTAAGACGGTGCGACAGGATCGGAGGGTCCGATATGAACCAGATGAAGCGCAAAGGTGGCAGGGCCCCAAATGCTGAGGCAGCCCGTGATGCGCTGGATGTATTGCGAGACTGGGCAGCCAAGGCTGATCCGGTCGAGGTCGCAAAACTAGACCCTGCGATTGCCCGTCTGTTGCCGGGTGCTGAGCTGCCGAATTATCCTGATCTCAACCGTGAATATCCGGCTGATTTTGCACCCGATGCAGCCTATAGGGCGTCAATGCCGGACCTGCAGAACGGCCCTGCCAGCCTGATTCAGGGGGCCAAGCGGCACATTCAGCATGTGGGCATTTCAAATTTTCGCCTGCCCATCAGGTATCACACGCGTGACGGTGCGGATGTAACCCTTGAGACCTCGGTGACGGGCACGGTGAGCCTTGAGGCCGGAAAGAAGGGCATCAACATGTCGCGCATCATGCGCAGCTTTTACGCCCATGCCGAAAAGACCTTCTCGTTTGACGTGATCGAGGCGGCTCTGGACGATTATAAGACCGATTTGGAAAGTCTTGATGCGCGGATCGAGATGCGCTTTTCCTACCCGGCGCGGGTTGAAAGCCTGCGGTCCGGCCTGTCGGGCTATCAATATTACGACATCGCGCTGGAACTGGTCGAACATCGCGGCCAGCGGCGCAAGTTCATGCATCTGGACTATGTTTACAGCTCGACCTGCCCGTGTTCGCTTGAACTGTCAGAGCACGCACGGCAAATGCGCGGGCAGTTGGCAACGCCGCATTCGCAAAGGTCTGTGGCACGGATATCGGTCGAGAAAATTCATCAACCCAACCACACGCTTTGGTTCGAAGACCTGATCGACCTGTGTCGTGCTGCCGTTCCGACGGAAACGCAAGTGATGGTCAAACGCGAGGATGAACAAGCTTTTGCCGAGCTGAATGCCGCAAATCCGATCTTTGTCGAGGACGCCGCACGTTTGTTCTGCGAGCATTTGCAAGAAGATACACGTATCGGAGACTTCCGCATCGTCGCCAGCCATCAGGAAAGCCTGCACAGTCATGATGCGGTGTCGATTCTGACGGAAGGCGCGACCTTTGAAGCCGACAGCCTGGACCCCAAGCTGTTTTCGACGCTGTTCCACGTAGGGTAAATCGCCGCCCTTCCGTTGGATGGAACCATCACACCGTGTTGGTCAAGCCGGTCCGTGCAGCAACTGATCCTTGACAGTTTGCGCGCGCGGGGCCAACCCTGCGCCCATGTTTGATCTGCGACCTGTCGTTTATGTCACGGGCCTTTTGGTGGCCGCCCTGGGGGTCACGATGCTGATTCCGATGGGCGTCGATCTTTTCTATGGCAGCTCTGATTGGCTGGCCTTTCTGGAAAGCTCGGTCATCACAACGCTTATTGGCGGGTCGATGGCGCTGGCGACGGCCAACGGCGTCGGCAAGGGGCTGTCGATACAGCAAACCTTTTTGCTGACCACAGGTGTTTGGGTGGCCTTGCCCATCTTTGGCGCGATTCCTTTCCTGCTTTCGGATATCGGTGTCCGGCCGGTTGACGCTTTTTTCGAGGCTATGTCGGGTCTGACCACGACAGGGGCAACCGTTCTGTCCGGGCTGGATGACATGCCAAAGGGGCTGCTGTTCTGGCGGGCGCTGATGCAATGGTATGGCGGCATTGGGATCATCGTGGTCGCGATGGTTTTCCTGCCCGAGCTACGCGTGGGCGGGATGCAGATTTTCCGGTCCGAAGCGTTTGATACGATGGGGAAGGTGCTGCCACGCGCTGCACAGATCGCCGGGCGCATCAGCCAGATCTACTTGTTGCTCACGGTGGTCTGTGCCCTTCTGTATGCGGCAGTCGGCTTGCCGCCCTACGAGGCGATCTATCATGCCATGACGACCCTATCGACCGGTGGTTTTTCTTCAACGGACGCGTCGTTTGGAGCCTTTCAGGGCGTGCCTGAATACGTTGCTGCGGTGTTCATGATCTTGGCCAGCCTGCCTTTTGTCCGGTATATTCAACTGCTTAGTGGCACAGCGCGCCCCATACTTCGTGACTCTCAAATCAGGACGTATTTGGTCATCATCTTCACGATCACGCTGATGATGACGATCTATCGTGTTGTTGCCAACGGCGATCATCTGGAGCACGGCTTTCGCGAAGGCATCTTCAACGTCACCTCGATCATCAGCGGTACGGGGTATGCCAGTGTGGATTACCAGCTGTGGGGTGCGTTTCCGGTGGTGGTGTTTTTCTTTCTTGGCCTGATCGGCGGATGCGCTGGGTCGACGGCCTGCTCGATCAAGGTATTCCGCTATCAGCTTCTCTTCTCGTCAATCAAAGCGCAGATCCGGTCAATCCACTCGCCCCACGGCCTGTTCACACCACGTTATGCCGGGCGTCGGGTCGATGACGAGGTGCTGTCCTCGGTCATGGGATTCTTCGTGTTTTTCGTCGTGACGCTGGGGATTGTGGCGGTGATGCTGGGCATGACCGGACTTGACTTCACAACCTCTGTTTCAGGCGCGGCGACTGCTGTCGCAAACATTGGACCCGGCCTTGGCGACATTATTGGACCAGCGGGAAATTTCGGAAGTTTGAATGACACCGCTAAGTGGATACTGGCCCTCACGATGCTGATCGGGCGGCTGGAGCTGCTGGCGGTATACGTCCTGTTCACTGTTAAGTTCTGGCGCGGGTAAGCCGCCCAAGCCAATGCTGTGGGCGACCCTGATCACAACGAAAAGCGATCGTTTATTTCCAGCAGCTGACAAGCACCGTCATGTCAGCAGCCCGAGAACTCAGATCCACCGGGTCCATTGATGCGCCGGCATCTGTGGCGTCGGGCGTGATACCGTTTTCGGAAAGGAAAGTCGTAACCGATGTGGCATCCAGCGCAAAGCTGACACCTTCCGGAAGCGCGCGCCCTGCCGAAACCTGGCTGGGCAGAAGCATTCCCATCACAGCGCCACCGGCGTCCAGAACCGGACCGCCAGCATCGCCCGGCAGTGCCGCCAGCGTCAGTCGGTTCAGCTCGGCCTCTCCGTTCAGGCCGGTCAGCTCGGACAGGCTTCCATAGGTCAGGCTGGGTGCGCTCAACCGCCCTTCATAGCTATAGCCCGCGACCGCCACATCGGATTTCAAACGCGGGTCAACGGTCAGGAACGCTGCATAGGCCAGCGGTGCAAGTGGGTCTTGTGGGGCGAGAAGCGCGAGACCACGGGCGTCATCCAATGCCGAAACATCCACAACATAGTCGTCGTTCACGGTGACTCGGTTGCATCCCTTGACGGCTTCGGCCGTGGTCAGGATCGTGCCCTTGGCATCTACATAGAAGCCGGATCGCGACAGTTCGGGCGTGCGAATTTCCAGCCCTGACAACAAATCAAGGCTTTGGGTCGCCGCGTCCAGCCCGGCATTGTCCGCCAAGGCTTGCGACCCAAGCGAGGTGAAGCTGGCCTTCATGTCCTGCAAGACCATGTTGCGACGTTTCTCGTCGCCCACGGGCCAGATCAGGGTGAAGCCTTTAACTGTCCCATCGACCAGTTGCGCTTGGGTGTAAGAGGTGATGTCACCGTCCGTGCCTTCGATCGTGAACGACGACTTGTTACGCTCGCGCGGTCCTTCGACTGGCACGATCTCAAGCGATTGGAGGATGTCATAAAGGCCATAAAGCGTGTCTTGATCGCCCGTCTGGCTGATCAGCACAACGCGCACGCCGCTGTCGTCCTTGGTGTCGAAATGAACGAATGGTGCTTCATAGCGTGCAAATTCGACCATCGCGCCGGGAATGGCGATCGAGATCCCGGCTTGGGCGTCTTCGTAAGGGCGAATACCTATCGACCCGATGACGGTCTGAAAACTTGCCAAAAGCTCATCACGTTGGCGGGTGGTCAAGACCCCGGTCGGGTCATAGCCGCGATCGGTTTGCCACGCGGCCATGGACCGGCGCGTTCCCGCACCAAACGCCCCGTCAATAGCCGAGGCATAATATCCTTCCCATTGCAACGCGACCTGCAACGCCTTGCGTTGGTCGCGATCAAGCAGTCGTTCGCCATCCAGGGCCTCGCGCCGGGTTTCGTCGCGCGGCGGTTCGGGTTCGGTCAGGATGGGCGAGGCGTCGGGCTGAGCCACGGATGCAATCTGTTCACCTTCCGCGGGCGTCTGATTTGTCTCGGTTGCGGTTTCGGCAGCGTCAGAGGCCTCAAGCGGGTCAGTGTTCAGCGCATTGGCCCCGACCGGCCAGAACTGTTGCCGCAACTTGTTTGAATAGGTGATGAAGCTGTCGCGCGGGATCAGCCCGGCATTTTTCAGCGACCGCAGCTGAATATTCGCAGCAGCTTCGGTATAGGGGCCAAGGATGACGCCATACCAGTTGCCACCGATGCGAAATCCGTTCACGCCGTCCAGACGGGCAGCATAGCTGCGCACACGCTCTTGGGCTTCGCGCAGCGTCGGTTGCGCTTCGATCTGGATCCAGAACAGGTTTTCAGCCTGTACCCCTGACGGCACTGACGACGTCTGTTGGGCGATCGCCGGCAGGCTGATCAAGCTGGTCGCAAGTCCGGTGAAAAGGGCAGCAGCAATGCGTTTCGTCATGGATCCTCGTGGCCTTTGCGGCATGGCTAGAAAATGTCCGGGCAGATAACACGTTTACCCCGGATGTGGTCAATAACAGGGTGGCAATATGACAGTTTCGCGCGGGGGGTCCAGCGTGTTCATCAATTTTTGCGCGAAACGCCAAGGCCTGTTGCCTGACGGGGTGAATAAGCGGCGCTTTCACGCGTTGACCCTTTGGGGGGCAGGCCCTATTGAGGGCTGACATTTCAGGAACGACCAGACGGGCAGGGCCATGGCCAACAGCGACACGCGTCCAAAGAGCTTTCAAGAGATCATCCTGCGGCTTCAGAATTACTGGGCCGAGCAGGGCTGTGCGGTTTTGCAGCCTTATGACATGGAGGTCGGCGCAGGCACGTTCCATCCGGCCACCACGCTACGTTCGCTTGGGTCGCAGCCGTGGGCTGCGGCCTACGTGCAGCCGTCGCGTCGCCCGACTGATGGCCGCTATGGCGAGAACCCGAACCGCTTGCAGCATTATTACCAGTATCAAGTGCTGATCAAACCCAGCCCGCCCAACCTGCAAGAGCTGTATCTTGGGTCGCTCGAAGCCATCGGCATCGACATGGACCTGCACGACATCCGCTTTGTAGAAGATGATTGGGAAAGCCCGACGCTGGGCGCTTGGGGCCTGGGGTGGGAGGTCTGGTGTGACGGCATGGAAGTCAGCCAGTTCACCTATTTCCAGCAGGTCGGCGGGTATGACTGCCACCCGGTCTCGGGTGAGCTGACCTATGGGCTTGAGCGTTTGGCGATGTATATCCTTGGCGTCGATCATGTGATGGACATGCCATTCAACGATCCCGGCGCACCGATCCCGCTGAGCTATGGTGACGTGTTCAAGCAGACCGAGGAGGAGTATGCGCGCTGGAACTTCGACGTGGCCAACACCGATGTGTTGCTAAAACAATTCGAAGAGGCCGAAGCGGAATGCAAAGCCATCCTCGATCAAGCGCATGTCGACCCGAAAACCGGCAAACGCATCGTGATGGCGCACCCGGCCTATGACCAGTGCATCAAGGCCAGCCATTTGTTCAACCTTCTGGATGCGCGCGGCGTGATCTCGGTCACCGAACGTCAGGCCTATATCGGGCGGGTGCGGGCATTGGCCAAGCTGTGTGCGGACGCCTTCGTGCAAACCCGCGCCGGGGGCTGGACCGACGGGGATGCGGCGTGAGCGGCAAGATTATTGGGATATTCATCGTGACCACGGCACTGATTGCGGGCATCGCCATCTATTGGTTGCAGCTTTATGCGTTTTACGACGATGTATCGCTGAACACTGAACTGCGCATGACGAACGTTGTCACCGGCGAGCCGGAAGTGGTGCTTTATGACAGCTTTCAGGGGATTGACGCCGACAGCTCTCCGCTCAGATTTCGGGGGTGTTTCACCACGACGATGAGCCTTGCGATGCTGACCGAGACATTCGAGACCTATGATCAGGCGACCCCTCTGACCGCGCCCGGCTGGTTCGATTGCTTCGATGCCGACCAGATCGGCGCCGCGTTGGAGACCGGGGAAGCCATCGCCTTTCTGGGTGAACGCAACATTCAGGACGGGGTGGACCGTGTCGTCGCGATCTTCCCCGATGGCCGGGGTTATGCCTGGCACCAGCTGAACGAAAAATACAGCGAGTGAACGATATGCCCGACCTGCTGATTGAACTGTTTTCCGAAGAAATCCCCGCGCGTATGCAAAAACGCGCCGCGGACGATCTGAAAAAGCTTGTGACCGATGGTCTGGTCGAGGCTGGGTTGACCTATGCGGGCGCTGCCGCCCTGTCGACGCCGCGCCGTCTGACGCTGGCCATCGAGGGGCTGTTGGCCACGTCGCCTGACACACACGAGGAACGCAAAGGCCCCAAAGTGGGCGCGCCTGACAAGGCCATTGAGGGGTTTCTGCGAGGCGCGGGCCTGACCCGTGACCAATTGGAAGAACGCGACACGCCAAAAGGGCCGGTCTATTTCGCGCTGATCGAAAAGAAGGGCCGCCCGGCCGCCGAGATCATTGCCGAGGTGCTGGAGGCCGCGATCCGCAGCTTCCCATGGCCCAAGGCCATGCGCTGGGGTGCTGGCAGCCTGCGCTGGGTCCGTCCGCTGCATTCGATCCTGTGCATCCTGTCGGACGAAACGGGTGCCAGCGTCGTGCCGCTGGACATCGACGGTATCAAGGCCGGTGACACCACCGAAGGCCATCGCTTCATGGCCCCCGGTCGCTTTGCCGTGACCGGGTTTGCCGATTACGAAACCAAGCTGAAGGCCGCCAGGGTCATCCTGTCGCCAGAGGAACGTGCCGACCATATCTGGGCCGAAGCGCAGAACGCCGCCTTTGCGCAGGGGCTGGAAATCGTCGAGGACAAGGGCCTGCTGGCCGAGGTCGCGGGGCTGGTCGAATGGCCCGTGGTGCTGATGGGTGACATCGCCGAGGAGTTCATCCCCCTGCCGCCCGAAGTCTTGCAAACCTCGATGCGCGAGCATCAGAAGTTCTTTTCGGTGAAGAACCCCAAATCGGGTCTGATCGAGAAGTTTGTAACCGTCGCCAACCGCGAAACGGCGGATCATGGCGCGACCATCCTTGCGGGCAACCAAAAGGTTCTGTCGGCCCGTCTGGCCGATGCCAAGTTCTTCTGGGAAAACGACCTGCGCGTGGCCGAGGCGGGGGCTGGGGCGTGGCTTGACAGCCTTGCAAACGTCACCTTCCACAACAAGCTGGGCACGCAGGGCGAACGGATTGAACGCATTGCGCAACTGGCCCGCGCGATTGCCCCATCGCTTGATGCTGACCCCGAACTGGCCGAGCAAGCCGCGCGCTGGGCGAAGGCCGACCTGTCCTCTGAAATGGTGTATGAATTCCCCGAGCTTCAGGGCCTGATGGGCAAATACTATGCCGCCCCCGCCGGGCATCCGGTCGAGGTTGCGAATGCAGCGGTCGAACATTACTCGCCGCTTGGCCCGTCGGATGACGTGCCATCTGCGCCGGTTTCGGTGGCGGTTGCGTTGGCCGACAAGTTGGACACGCTGACCGGGTTCTGGGCGATTGATGAAAAGCCCACGGGATCGAAAGACCCGTTCGCCCTGCGCCGTGCGGCGCTTGGGGTGATCCGGCTGGTGTTGGATAATGATCTGCGCCTTGCGCTTGACCAACTGTTCGATGCGCAATTGCTGCGTCACGAGATTGCCTTGGATGACGATGGAGCGGTGCGCAATGCCCTGCTGCGTGATCTGGATAACGAGATTGCTGACCACGGCGTGTTTGGCGCCGCCATCCGCACGGTTCTGGACCATTTTGATGGTGATCTGTCCAAGCATCTGGAAAAGGTCAAGGACAGCCTGCCCGATACATCGCGCGACCTGTTGGGCTTTTTCCACGACCGCCTGAAAGTCTATCTGCGCGACAAAGGCGTCCGCCATGACGTGATCGACGCCTGCCTTGCCATGCCGGGCAATGACGACCTGTCGCTATTGGTGAAACGCGCCGAGGCTTTGACGGCGTTTCTCTCCACCGACGACGGTGAGAACCTGTTGCAGGGGGTCAAACGCTCAAGCAACATTCTGGCGCAGGCGGAAGAGAAAGACGGCGTCGAATATTCCTATGGTGCTGACGTGAAATTCGCTGAGGCTGACGAGGAAAAGGCGCTGTTCGCCGCGCTGGATACGGCCGAGGCGGCCATCAAACCGGCGATGGAGGCCGAGGATTTCGCCGCCGCCATGCAGGCGATGGCCAATCTGCGCGCGCCCATTGATGCGTTCTTTGAAGCCGTTCAGATCAACACGGATAACCAAGTGGTGCGTCGCAATCGCCTGAATCTGTTGTCGCGCATTCGGATGATCTGCGCAGGTGTTGCCGATCTGTCCCGCATCGAAGGCTGAACTGCGTCGTCCGTCTGTTGCTTGCTGCGAAAGCGCCTAACTGTCGCGTGATGCGCCGTTAACCTAGCACTTGTGCGATGCGCCGCGCGCGTTATGGTGATGTGCGACAGCGGTGCTGCGGTGCAGAAAGTGGGAAAGATGGCCTTCACAGAGATCACGCCAACAGCGGCAATAGAGAATGCGCGCCATGGCGGGCGGGCGAAATGTCTGCAACGCCTGATCCGGCTGGATATGCCAGTGCCACGCACCGTTGCCCTGAGCTTTGACGCCGTTTACGGCATCTCGGCGGGGGACATGCCTGATCTGGGGGCGATGCTCGCGCTGTTCGGGCCTGATCCGTTGGTTTCGGTCCGGCCATCGTCAGAGGATCCAGACTGGGGTGGACCGGGGGCAATCTTGAATATTGGCATGAATGACGCGGTTCACGCCAAGCTGACAAAGTCGCACGGAGAAACGGCGGCCAACGCCTTGTATCTTCGGTTTATCCAGTCTTACGCCGTTCATGTTGGACGGCTGGACCCCGACGAGTTTGAAACCTTCTCACCCCCATCCTCGGACGCTCTGCGTGCTGCGCTTGAGCTTTATGAGGAAGAAACCGAAAGCTATTTTCCGCAGGATCCAAAAGAGCAGTTGGCCGAAATCCTACGCTCGATGGCCCGGGCGTGGGAGGGCACGACGGCCCGGCTGCTGCGGCAGGCAAAAGGCGCGCCGGCAGATGCAGGGTTGGGGTTGGTGGTTCAGAAGATGGCCTTGGGTGTCGGTCAAAACATCTGTGGGTCGGGTGTCATCCAGTTCGTCAACGGCCAGACCGGCCGACAGGAAATTCGCGGGCGGTATCTGTGCAAAAGCCAAGGCCGGGATGCGCTTGCCGATGTCGAAGACCGCGATGTCATGTATCTGACGAAAGACCCGCGCGGACGGTCCATCGAAGAAGTGTTGCCGATAAATTTCGCCAATCTTCTGAAATACGGCGATCTATGCCGGACACGTCTGCGCGAAGAGATGGAGATCGAGTTCACCATCGACAACGAAGAGCTGTTCATCCTCGACGCTGTGCGGGTGCAACGCAGCGAGCGTGCCAATGTGCGCATCGCGGTGTCGTTTGCCAATGATGGGATTATCAGCCGCGAAGAAGCCGTATTGCGCATCCCACCTCGCGCGCTCAGCGAATTGCTGCACAGCCAGTTTGACCCAAGCGACAAACGCGATCGCTTCGCCAAGGGGATCGCGGCAAGTCCGGGGGCTGCCACCGGCAAGATTGTGTTCAACGCGCGGGCGGCGCAGGCGATGGCCGCGCAGGGCGAAGATTGCATTCTTGTGCGCAGTGAAACCAGCCCCGAGGACATTCGCGGGATGCACGCAGCCAAGGGCATCCTGACCGTTCGAGGGGGCATAACCAGCCATGCCGCCGTGATTGCACGTGGGTTGGGCCTGCCTTGTGTGGTCGGTGCACAGGATTTGACGCTTAACAGCAAGCAGCGCAAATTGATTGCCCGGGATGGCCGTGAGTTTTCCGAAGGGGACGTGGTCAGCATTGATGGCGCGCTTGGCGTCGCCTATGCGGGTGTTGTGAAGATGTTGCCGCCCGAGCTGGGCGAAGGGTTTCAGACGCTGATGGCATGGGCCGATGAGTTTCGTGACATTGGGGTGAGGGCGAATGCGGATACGCCGCCCGATGCGCGCAACGCAAGGATGTTCGCCGCCGAAGGTATCGGCCTGTGCCGGACTGAACATATGTTTATCGACGATGACCGTCTGCTGGCCATGCGCGAGATGATCTTTGCCGATCACGCCATTGATCGCCGGACGGCACTGGATCGCCTGCTGCCGATGCAGCGCGCCGACTTCACCGAGCTGTTCGAGATCATGCAGGGCTTGCCGGTTTGTATTCGCCTGTTCGACCCCCCCTTGCACGAGTTTTTGCCTCATGGTCGCGAGGGATTGCGGGAACTGGCCGAGGCGCTTGATCTGCCGTTGCGCGACGTTGAACGGCGGGTCGATGGTCTGCGCGAATTTAACCCAATGCTGGGGATGCGCGGTGTCCGTTTGGGTATCACCGTACCGGAAATCTATGACATGCAGGCCCGCGCTATTTTCGAGGCAACGGTTGAGGCTTCGAAATCCGGTGATCCGGTGGTGCCGGAAGTAATGATCCCGCTTGTGTCAGCCAAGCGTGAGGTCGAGATGGTGAAGGCACGGGTTGACGCCGTGGCGGCCGAGGTTCGTATCGAAACCGGATCCGATTTCACCTATCGGTTGGGGGTGATGGTTGAAACGCCCCGCGCCGCTTTGCGTGCGGGTGAGATTGCCCACCACGCTGCATTCATGTCGTTTGGCACCAATGACCTGACCCAGATGACCTATGGCCTGTCTCGTGACGATGCAGGCAGGTTCATGGGGGAATATGTGGCGCAGGGTGTGTACGAAGAAGACCCGTTCCACATGCTGGATGCCGATGGGGTCGGTGAGCTGCTGCAGATGGGTGCTTCGCGGGGGCGGGATGTGAACCATGATCTGACCCTGTCGATTTGTGGGGAACATGGTGGGAACCCCGAATCCATCCGATTCTGTCGTGATGCGGGCTTTGACTACGTGTCATGCTCTCCGTTCCGGGTACCCATCGCACGTCTGGCCGCCGCCCATCTTGCGCTTGAGGGGCGCGTCGGGCACTCTGACTTACCAGATTGATACTAAATAAGTAATCAGCGTGGAGCGACGGTTCGAACAGCGGTTTTCAATGCGGCTTGGCACCTGTGACAACCTGCCTGACTGGACCGAAGCCCGTTTTTTTTGTACCCAGACGCCTAGAAATCAAACGTTTTCCGGTGTGGGGGGATAACGAATGTTCCAGCTTCTTCAGAAGGTGGCGGTGCAGCTCTGCTTTGCCGCGGCGCCTTTTATTGGTGCGGGAATCGCCGCCGCAGAAACAGATGCCAATCCGTTTGGCGCGTTGTTGCTGCATGACCGGGCGGCGGTCGGGGCGATGGCCGAAGACCGGATCGCAGCGCTTAGCACGCTTCCATCCCCTCGCAAGGCCAGCGTTCCGAAGGAAGTCCTGGCCACCAAGTATTCGAGCAAATGGCTGGCGACGCTTCCCAAACCCCAGCAGGACGCAGAATGGCGCTGCCTGACCGAAGCCCTGTATTTCGAAGCACGCGGGGAAACGATCAAAGGTCAGTTTGCGGTAGCCGAGGTTATCATGAACAGGGTGGACCATCCGCGCTATCCCAACTCGGTCTGCGGTGTGATCAATCAGGGCACGGGCCGCAAACATGCCTGTCAGTTCACCTTCACCTGTGATGGACGGCCAGAAGTGATCAATGAACCCGCCATGTTTGCACGTTTGGGCAAGGTTGCGCGGGTGATGATTGACGGTACCGATCGGCCTTTGACCGATGGAGCCACGCATTATCACACCACCGCAGTTGCGCCGGTATGGGCCAATCGGCTGACGCGCACGGCGAAAATCGGTGTGCACCGCTTCTATCGCTAATGCCCTCTTCCTGCGCCGCGCCGTGGACGTTAGCTGTCGTTTTACACTGGCAATCTGACCTGTAAAAAGGGCAATGTGACCGCATCTTTGATGAGGGTCACGATGACAGACGAAACCGCCGCCGCCTTTGGGTCATTGGATCGCCGTGCAGCGTCGCAGGGGAGCCAAACCCCCGCACCCGACCGGATTTCAGTACGCGATCATGTGGTCGAGGTCGAAATAGGGGCGTTTCAATCCGAGCGCGACACAACGCAGCGGCTTAGCTTTAGCGTGGTGGTCGAAGTCACCTCAAGCGATGGTGCGCAGACCGACGACGTCGATGACATCCTGTCCTATGATGCGATCACCGAGGCCATAACGGCCGAGCTTGCGGCGGAACGTCTGAATCTACTTGAAACCTTGGCGGAGCGGATTGCCGAACGGATTTTGGCTGAACCACAACCGCTTCGCGTTTTCGTGCGGATCGAGAAGCTGGACCGCGGTCCAGGTAAACTTGGGGTCGAGATTGTGCGGACGCGCGACACCGAACCGTCTCGGCGCGATGCCAGTGCCGTGCCTGCTTTGAATGTGATCTATCTTGAGAATGACGCGTTCACGGACCCTGAATTGCCCCGGTTTCTGGACCGGCTGGGCGCGGACCCGCGCGCGTTTGTTCTTTGCGTGGGGCCAGCCGACACCCATGCGATGCAGGTCGCAGACAAGAATGCACAACGGCACATAAATCTTCTGGAAATCGAACAAAACGCGTGGCGCCTGTCGGCGATCGACAAACGTTGCGTTGTTGTCGGAACGCGAACCGAACTGGATTGGGGGATCAAAAACAACCAGATCAGCCTATGGGCGCCTTCGAAGCTGGTGCTTGATGCCGTGGATGGTCCGCCTGATGACGCGCCACACAAACTGACCCGTTGGTTTGCTGACGTCATGGGGGCAGAAGCCGTCGTCTGCATTGGTCGGGGCCAATGTGAATTGGCTGAATTGCCATGACTGCGCACCTGCAACCTATCCCCCGGTCAGGCGCACCTTTTGACGGGCAACCCCTCGCCGGGTCTGCCGACCTGTGGTTCGATGAGGTGCTTGTGCGCCATCGTGACGACCCAACGACGCGGAAGCCTTTGGCGGCTTGCACGCCGAAAGAGCAGTCCCGCCTTTCGCAGCGGCGCGCAGACATTTGCGGCATCTCGATGGATCACCCCCGGATCATGGGGGTGTTGAACGTGACGCCGGACAGTTTTTCTGATGGTGGCGACCACGCCACGCTGGACGCCGCTGTCGCCCGTGCCCGTCAAATGGCGCAGGACGTAGATATTCTGGATATTGGCGGGGAAAGCACCCGTCCGGGGGCGGACGAGGTGCCCGTGGCCGAAGAAATTCGCCGCACATCAAACGTTATCGCGGCAATACGCGACGCTGGGATTGCCACACCGATTTCTATCGACACCCGCAAATCCAGCGTGGCCGAGGCCGCATTGGATGCAGGTGCCAATATGGTCAATGATGTGGCTGCCTTCACGTTCGACCCGGATCTTGCCGACCTGGTCGCCGAGCGTGACGTTCCGGTCTGTCTGATGCACGCGCAAGGACGACCGGAAACGATGCAGAACGATCCGCGCTATGATGATGTGTTGTTCGATGTGATGGATTTCCTGACGGATCGCATCGCCTTCGCCACCAGTCGTGGCATCGCGCGTGAGCGGATTGTGACCGACCCTGGCATCGGCTTTGGTAAAACTTTGGAACACAATGTGACTTTGCTCAGAAACCTGTCACTGTTACACGATCTGGGCCTGCCGATCCTTCTGGGTGTGTCGCGCAAGCGGTTCATTGGAACCATCGGACAGGCCGCCGAAGCAAAAGACCGTATGGCGGGGTCGTTGGCGATTGCGTTGCACGGTATACAAAACGGTGCGCAGATCCTAAGGGTCCATGATACTTTTGAGACCCGGCAGGCCATTCGCCTGCAACAGGCAATGATAAAAAGAGAGAGCTGAGCAGTGGTTGACAAACTTTTCGGAACCGATGGCGTGCGCGGGCTGGCAAACAGCTGGCCGATGACCGCTGAAATGGCTTTGAAACTTGGCGCAGCCGCTGGCCGTCACTTTCGCCGTGACGGGTCGAACGGCCATCGGGTTGTGATCGGCAAGGATACGCGATTGTCGGGTTATATGCTGGAAAACGCGTTGACCGCGGGTTTGACCTCGACCGGTATGAACGTGTTGTTGCTTGGTCCGGTGCCGACACCTGCCGTGGGGCGATTGACTCATTCGATGCGGGCTGATCTGGGGATCATGATTTCGGCCTCGCACAACCCCTATCATGACAACGGCATCAAGTTCTTCGGCCCCGATGGTTTCAAATTGTCGGACGAGGACGAGGCAGAGATCGAACGCCTTGTGCATCATGGGGTTGAACCGGTGCAGAACCAGAACATCGGGCGCGCCAAGCGGATCGACGAAGGGCGGATGCGCTATACTGAATACCTCAAAACCACCTTCCCGGAAAACAAGCGCCTGACGGGCATCAAGGTCGTGATCGACTGCGCCAATGGCGCCGCCTATCGCACCGCGCCGGAAACACTTTGGGAGCTGGGGGCCGAGATCGTACCGGTGGGCGTTGCGCCGGACGGCACGAATATCAACAAAGGGTGCGGATCGACCGATACGGCTTTGGCCGCGCGGACGGTCGTGGAAACCGGGGCTGATCTGGGCATCTGTCTGGACGGTGACGCCGACCGCATCATGATCATCGACGAAAAAGGGCAGGTCGCAGATGGTGACCAGATCATGGGCCTGTTTGCCAGCCATTGGGCCAGCGAGGGGCGCTTGAAAGGTGGCAAATTGGTCGCGACCGTCATGTCCAATCTTGGGCTTGAACGGTTCATGGCCGCCAACGGGCTAGAGCTTCTGCGGACCAAGGTCGGCGACCGGCATGTGGTCGAGGCGATGCGCGCCGGGGGATACAATCTGGGCGGCGAGCAGTCAGGCCATATTGTAATGACCGATTTTGCGACAACGGGCGATGGTCTGCTGGCAGGTATTCAGTTTCTGGCCTGTATGATCGAAACTGGTAAACCTGCATCCGAGCTGTGTAAAGTGTTCGACACTGTGCCGCAGCTTCTGAAAAATGTCCGCTATTCTGCAGGGCAAACACCGTTGGAGGCGGATCGTGTGAAAGCCGTCATCTCGGACGCCGAGACGAAACTGAACGGGCAGGGGCGTTTGTTGATCCGCAAGTCAGGCACGGAACCCCTGATCCGCGTCATGGCAGAATGCGAGGATGACGCATTGCTGGCCGAGGTCGTTGACGGCATCGTGGCCGAGGTGGAAACTGTTGCGTCAGGGGGCTGAACGTTTGGGTCCGCGAAGCATTTGTTCTAAGCTCCGCCACTGACTGACCGCCAGCCCGGTCAGGATCATCGCTAGAGCAATATAGAAGCGCAAGGGCAGTGCTTCGGACAAGACCCAAGCGCCGAATACCATGGACCAAACGGGCACTTGGTAGTTCACCAGCGTCATGAAAACGGAACCTGCGCTGCGGATGATTGACACCCTCAGCAATGTTGCCAGAGCGGTTGGAACCAGACCCAACACGATGATGGCCAGCCCGGAACGCGATCCCGACCAGCCCGGAACGCCTTCTGTTGCAAGCATGATTGGCAACAAAACGACGGAGCCGACGACAAGCGTCATCGCGGCCAAGGTGACTGGATCGACCGGCGGACAACGCCGCGTAAAAATGGAAGCAACCGAGTAACACAACGCGGCCCCGATACAGGCCAATTGCGCCAGCGGCTCGGCCCCTTGCCCAAGCTGCGCCAAGCCCGGTCCGATCAACACCAAAGCGCCGCTAAATCCCAATGACACGCCAATAAATTTCCGCGTGTTCAATGGTTCGTCAGAGAAGAAGTGAGCAAGCGGAAGCACCATCAAAGGGATGGCAGCCATCGACAGGCCGGCAAATGCAGACGGCACGTATTGTTGGCCCCAACTCAGCAGAACAAAGGGCAGGGCCGTCGATAGAAGTCCGATCCAGACGATATAGCCCCACAACGTGCGGTTCCAGCCTGGCATGCTGCGCCCAGTGGCCATCATCACGGCGAAAAGGGCGATTGCGCCCAGCGTTGTGCGGGCGGTTGCAACCGTGACGGGGCCATAGCCTTCAAGCGCAATGGACACGACCATGAAGGTCGCGCCCCAGATTAGGCCCAGAGCGATAACGCCGCCCCAATCAAGACGTGTGGGATTGTCAGTCATGATCCTGACTTATCCTGTGAAGTTCGTGATGTCATCCGTCGAAAATTGCAATTCAGTAAGTTTTAGCTTACGGTAAGTCATGGCTTACCAAGAATCACTTTCTGCCCTTGCGGACCCCACGCGGCGCCAGATATTCGAAGCGATCGCGGATGCGCCGCGACCGGTTGGGGAACTGGCGCAGAGCATGCCTGTCAGCCGCCCCGCCGTGTCGCAACATCTAAAGGTGTTGTCGGATGCGGGTCTTGTGATGTGTCGCGTAGATGGTGCCCGCCGGATTTATGCCGTGCGCCCGGAGGGGCTTGCACAACTGCGGATGTGGCTGGATCGCCACTGGGCCAATGTCATGGATCGTTTTGCTGAAGAAATTAATGGAAAGGAAGGCTTAGATGATTGATCCAATTGTGAAAACAGTCGAGGTCGCCTGTGACCCCGACCGCGCCTTCGATGTATTCGTAAACCGCACTTCGTCGTGGTGGCCGCTTGATGGTCACGCCGTCTCTGCTGGTCAGGGAAAAGCGGCACTTGCCGTTACCATCGAACCGCGTGTCGGTGGTGCCGTTTATGAAACAATGTTCGATGGCTCCCGCGCCGATTGGGGTAAAGTTTTGGAGTTTGAGGCCGGCCAGAAACTCGCCATGACATGGCATCCGGGCAACAACGCCGAAGCACCCACGCGTGTCGATGTGGCTTTTGAAGCGCTGGATCAGGGCAAAACACGTGTGACGCTGACCCATTCGGGTTGGGAGGTCTGGGGAGAAAATGCCGAAGCACGACGCGGCAGCTATGATGGCGGTTGGGACAATGTGCTTGGCAACAGCTACGCCGGAGCGTTTGCGGATTGAACCACGAAAAAAGGGCGGCACCACTGGCCGCCCTTTCGCTGACAAATGTCAGTCTTAGTTCTTTTCCTGATCCACCAGCTTGCCAGCCGAAATCCAGGGCATCATGTCGCGCAGTTTCTTGCCGACAACCTCGATCTGGTGCTCGTCGTTGGCACGGCGCGATGCTTTGATCGTCGGTTGGCCCACCGCGTTTTCCAGCATGAAGTCACGCACGAATTTGCCTGACTGGATGTCGGCAAGGCTTTCTTTCATGGCTTTCTTGGTGGCCTCATAGGGCAGGATGCGCGGGCCGGTGACGTACTGGCCGTATTCTGCGGTGTTCGAGATCGAGTAATCCATGTTCGCGATGCCGCCTTCATAGATCAAGTCAACGATCAGCTTGGTCTCGTGCAGACACTCGAAGTAAGCCATTTCAGGCGCGTAGCCAGCTTCAACCAGAGTTTCGAAGCCGCAGCGGATCAGCTCGACGATTCCACCGCACAGAACAGCTTGTTCGCCGAACAGGTCGGTTTCGCACTCTTCACGGAAGTTGGTTTCGATGATGCCCGAACGGCCGCCACCGATGGCCGAGCAGTAGGACAGGCCGATTTCCAGCGCCTTGCCGGTGGCGTCGGTGTCGACAGCCACAAGGCAAGGCACGCCGCCGCCTTTGACATATTCACCGCGCACGGTGTGACCGGGGCCTTTGGGGGCCATCATGATCACATCCACGCCTTCTTTCGGCTCGATCAGGCCGAAATGCACGTTCAGGCCGTGGGCAAATGCAATCGCGGACCCCGGCTTGATGTTGTCGTGAACGTATTTCTTATAGGTCTCGGCCTGCAACTCGTCGGGCATGGTGAACATGATCAGGTCGCACCAGGCCGCTGCTTCGGCGATGCTCATGACTTCCAGCCCTTCGGATTGGGCCTTCTTGGCGGATTTCGAGCCTTCGCGCAGGGCGACCACAACGTTCTTGGCACCCGAGTCGCGCAGGTTCAGCGCGTGCGCGTGACCCTGGCTGCCATAGCCCAGAATGGCCACTTTCTTGTCCTTGATCAGGTTGATGTCGCAATCGCGATCATAATAAACGCGCATATCGGGCGCTCCTTGCATGGGTTTCGTTCTGACGGGCATCATAGTGGGGTTGCGCGCGCAGGCGAGATGGGAGGTCGCAGAATCTTGGCCAATCTTGATGGTGTTAATTCGCAATAGATGGTGATAATGAAAAGATCATGCTTGATGACACTGACAGACGCATACTCAGACAGATGCAGGCCGATCCGACGATGGCCTTGCCGGACCTTGCCGACCTGACCGGGATGTCCACATCCCGGCTTGCGCGGCGTATTGAACGGCTGCGGGATCGGGATATCCTGCGCGGCCCGCGCGCCGTGATCAACTGGCGTGCGTTGGGCTATTCTGTCGAGGTCAGCCTGCGCGTCACCCTGGACAAGACACAAACCCGCGCCTTTGATGACTTCATCGCTGCGGCACGTGATATTCGCGAGGTGATCGAGATTCAGACGTTTCTGGGCAGGGTCGACCTACGTCTCTCGGTCATCGCGCGCGACATGACGCATTATCAGGCAATCTACCGGGATCAGCTTCTGGCCCTACCACATATCGCAGATATCGAGGCGCTGATGCACGTGGCCCGGATCAAATCGGAAGAAACATTGCCCCTATGATGGAACTGGATGACATCGACCGCGCCTTGTTACGCGCCTTGGCCGAGGATGCCACCCAGTCCGCCGGGGCGTTGGGGCGCGAAGTCGGATTAAGCCAACCGGCGACGTGGCGACGCATCAAACGTCTGACCGATGGCGGAGTGATTGCCGGTCGGCGTCTTGATCTGGACCGTGAAGCGCTGGGATTTGGCGTCGCCGTCTTTCTGGGCATAAAGCTGGCCACCAAGGGCCGCGTCAGTCTGGAAGATTTTGAACGTGCCGTGTCGGCCATCCCTGAGGTGCAGACGGTCGAACATGTTCTGGGGATGTATGATTACCGCTTGCGTGTCGTGGCCCGCGACATCGCCGATTTTGAACGCGTGCTCCGGCGTCGGATCATGACGCTGCCCGGGGTGGGCGATGTGGAAGCCAATGTGCTTATGTCCGAGGAACGGCGACCGGGGCCGATTTGACGCCTTCCAAACCATGCCGATTTGGGTCACGGTGAACGCAACGCAGAATTTTGATACGGAGCCTGCCATGAAAGCCCTTTTGCCGGATATCGACCCTGACGGGATGCTGGAATTTTCGGTGGTGTTCACCGACCGGTCCTTGAACCACATGTCGACCGCCTTTCAGGGGGTGATGAACGATATCTCGACCACGTTGAAAGAGGTTTATAACGCAGATGCCGTGGCCGTCGTGCCCGGCGGTGGCACCTATGCGATGGAGGCTGTCGCCCGCCAGTTCGCCACCGGCAAACGTGTCATGGTGATCCGCAACGGGTTCTTTTCTTTCCGGTGGAGCCAGATTTTCGAAATGGGATCCATTCCGGCAGACGAAACCGTGATGAAAGCGCGCCGGGTCGGCAATGCGCCCGACGCGCCCTTTGCACCCGCCCCGATTGACGAGGTTGTGGCCCGGATCAAGGATGACCGCCCCGATGTGGTCTTCGCCCCGCATGTGGAAACCGCCAGCGGGATGATCCTGCCGGATGATTATTTGAAAGCCGTTTCGGATGCCGTCCATTCGGTGGGGGGCATCTTCGTTCTGGACTGTATCGCGTCAGGCTGCGCATGGGTCGACATGAAGGCGACCGGCGTGGATGTGTTGATCTCGGCCCCGCAGAAAGGGTGGTCGGCACAGCCTTCTGCCGGGTTGGTGATGATGAACGGCGCTGCGCGCGATCTGGCGAAATCGGTCACGTCGACCTCGTTCGCCGTCGATCTGGGCAAATGGCTGTCGATCATGGAGGCCTATGAGGGCGGTGGTCACGCCTATCATGCGACCATGCCCACCGATGCCTTGCGGGCATTCCGCGACGCGATGCTTGAGACCAAGGACTACGGTTTCGACAAGCTCCGAGAAGCACAGTGGGAACAAGGTCGTCGGGTGCGCGAGCTGTTGGCGTCCAAGGGTGTGAAATCGGTGGCGGCCGATGGGTTCACCGCGCCGGGGGTGGTTGTGTCCTACACGTCCGACCCTGACATCAAGGCGGGCAAGCCCTTTGCTGCCGAAGGGGTCCAGATTGCGGCCGGGGTGCCCTTGATGTGCGACGAAGGCGACGACTATTCCAGCTTCCGGCTTGGTCTGTTCGGCCTCGACAAGCTTTACGATGTCGACGCGAGTGTCGCGCGACTGGATGCTGTTCTGTCGAAAGTGCTTTGACAATCGGCGCGCGGGGTTGCCCGCGCGCTGTCAGCCATGATTGGCGATCAACCCTTGCCGCCCGCCATCATGATCAGCAGAAGATAGATCACAGGAACCGTGGCGACCGCGACCAGCCCGACGCCTGCAAGGCCCATGGTCAGAAATCCAAGCACAAGTGCCAGCACGATCACGCCGAAAATTCCGAAAGTGATCTTTTCGGCGCGTGCCTCGGCGGCTTTCTGTTCGGGGGTTTGGTCTGTTGTCATGACTGTGTCTCCTGTTCGCTATGGGACAGGGGTATCTTTCACCTGTGAACAGAACGAAATGCGACAATCCGGCCGTGCGGCGGCATGACGCAGCAGGGCTATTTCGGGCCTAATCCCGCCCGCATCACGCGTTTGCGCATCGGGGCGACATCATGCACCGCTTTCAACCCGATCAACCGCACCGCTTGCATGACTCCGTCGCCCGACCGGGTCACACGGTTGAACAGGTCAATCACGCGGGCACGCCGGGCGATGTCGCTGGCGCGGGCCTTGCCATAGGCCTGCATCATCGGCGGATCGCCCAGTGTATCCGGCGCGCTTTCTGCCAGCTCAAGTAAAGCGATCACATCGTTTAACGAGGTGTTCAGACCCTGCGCGCCAATCGGCGGCAGCGCATGTGCGGCTTCGGCCACCACGGCCACGCGACCTGATGACAGTTGGTCCGCGGTTTGGGTGATGATTGGCCAGACTGATCGGTTGCCTTGCAGGTGCATCCGTCCAAGCAACCCGGTTGACCGCACGAACATTTCTTCCTCGAAATGGGCGACGGGCATGTTCATCAGTTCGATCGCGCGTGGCCCCTTGTTCATCCAGACAATCGCCGACGCGTTCTGCCCGTCGATATCCGGCAGCGGAACGATGGTGAAGGGGCCGCCTTCGTTGTAAATCTCGGTCGAGATATTGTCGTGTGGCAGGTCATGCGTGATCGTGAAGGCCAGCGATTTCTGACCATACCGAGTGGTCGATACCGATATGCCCGCCGCCTCGCGCAAGGGCGAGAATTTGCCGTCCGCGGCAATCCCCATCCGCGCACGCACGATGTCACCATTGGTCAGCGTCACGATGATTTCACCGGTGCGTTGCACCAGCGACCGAAAGCCGGTGCCGTAAAGCGCCGTTATTCGCGGCTGATCTTGCAGATAGTCCCAGATTTCCCGCCGCACGACCCAGTTCATCAGGTTCCAGCCGAACGGTTCGTTGCCCATGTCATCCGATTGGAACACCCGGCGGTCACGGACTTCTGGCGGCCACCCCACTGTGTCGATCACGGCAAGTTGCTCTAATGGTTTGGCGTGGGACTTCAACAATGGCCACAACCCGATCCGGTCAAACAACTGCCGCGCCGGTTGCAAAAACGCGGTCGAGCGCAGGTCGGACCGGTCGTCATCCGCAGTCACCACCGGCGTGAACGGATCGGCCATGACGACGCTGAACCCGGCCTCGGCAAAGGCGGCGGCGGTGACTTGCCCGGCGATGCCGCCGCCAGAGATGAAGATGTCAGCGCTGTGGTCCGTCATGGGTCATTCCTTTGCGTCATCTGGGCAGGCGGCGTCGACAAGCTGGCGCAGGAATGTGGTCAGATTGTCGGTGTGGTGGTGAATGTGGTCGGCGGGGGTCGGGTCAGGGGCAACATGAACGGTGCGCATACCCAAGGCGTGTGGCACGGCCAGATTGCGCGGATCGTCTTCGAACATTGCCGCCACTTCGGGCGTCAGACCGTCACGGGCAAACACGGCGTCAAAAGCCGCTAGGTCGGGTTTGGGGTGAAAATCGGCATGTTCCACACCATAAACCGCGTCAAACAGCCCGGCCAACCCCCGCGCGGTCAGCACCCGTTCGGCATAGGGGGCCGAGCCGTTGGTATAGACGATCTTGCGACCGGGCAGAGACCGGATGTGTTCGGCCAGGGCTGGATCGACCTCCAGATGCTCCATCGAGATGTCGTGCACATCATGCAGATAGGGTGCAGGATCGACCCCATGTTCGCGCATCAGCCCGGCCAGCGTGGTGCCGTAGGTTTTCCAATAGTGCTGTCGAAGCCGGTCAGCTTCGCGCCGGTCCATGCGCAATTCCTGCATCACCCAATTGGTCATGCGAATCTCGATCTGATCGAACAGCCGCGCATGGGGGGGGTACAGCGTGTTATCCAGGTCGAAGACCCAGGCGCTGACGTGAGAAAACTGATCTTTCACCATGGCGCGACGCTACTCTTCTTGTCGAAAGGGGGGAAGGGGGTAAGCCGGATATCTGACCGGATGCGACAGTGTGTGCCCGGTTCGTATTTGCTTTGATCGGTCGTGCGTGGTTATGTAGCGCGATAAAATTCCCGAAGGATGGACGACGATAGCGTGGCAGACGTTAAACAGGGACAGAAAGACGCCTATGAACTGATCCTCGAAGCGATCGACACAGGCACATACAAACCCGGCGACCGATTGGTCGAAAGCGAACTGGCAGACAGGTTCGGTGTGTCTCGTACCCCGATCCGCGAGGCGCTTCAGCGGCTTGAAACCCAATCGCTTTTGACACGGGACGGGCGTAGTCTGATCGTTGCCTCGTTGAGCCATAATCAACTGGCCGAACTTTATGTCGTGCGATCCGCGCTTGAGGGGCTGGCCGCGTCACTTGCGGCCCAACACGCAACACCGGAAGAAATCAGCGTGCTGCGCGACATGGTCGACGAGGATCGGAAGCGACTTTCTGATCCCGCTGCCCTGTCGCGGTCGAACAGACGATTCCATAAGCAACTGCATCTTGCGTCCCATAACCGTTATCTGGTGCAGCAGCTTGATCTGGTGCACCGCACGATGGCCCTGCTTGCGACGACCTCACTGGCGGCTGAAGGACGAAGCGAAAAAGCAATTTCCGAACATGATGCAATCGTCACCGCGATCGAGGCTCGGGATCAATCGGCAGCGCACGAGGCACTCAAGACCCATATCTCAAAAGCGTTCGAAACGCGGATCAAGCTGGATTCAATGGCGGGAGAGTGACGGCCTCGGCATCGGGTTCGTCGAACTTCCCGTGCTGGGTCTTGTCCCAGTAAAACGGCTTTGTGACGATCTCGGTAAACCCTTTCATCGCGGCCAGCGACGCCAGGGGATAATAGAAATGCAAGGTCGGCACCCAAAACCGAAGCCATCGCAGCTTTGCGTTGCTGACCGCCTGAATGCCCACGGTTATGGTTAACAACTCGGTCGCCATGAAGACGGTGCCTAGAATGATCAATAGTTCGTTCGGCATCACGCCGCGGAGCGGGTGGGGCAGGCCAAGGGGAAAGGCCCAGAAGGTCCACAGGATCGGCGCCAGCAGGAATTGTGACAGGCTGCCCAGAAACAGGATCTGAAAGCCCAGGAACTTCCACCATCCCAGATCCTGCAGTAACTTCCGGGGCCGGCGCATGTGAACGCCATAGGTCATGGCGTATCCCTTGATCCAGCGCGATCGTTGTTTGATCCACGGCCAGACGCGGCAATTGGCTTCTTCTTCGGTCAGCGTGTCGATCAGCTCGGTCCGATAGCCGTGACGCGCCAGCCGGATGCCCAGATCGGCATCTTCGGTGACGTTATGCGCGTCCCAACGTCCCAGCTCCTCAAGCGCGTTGCGGCGGAAAAACAGGGTGGTGCCGCCCAATGGGATGGCAAACCCCGCGCGTTCGACACCGGGCAGAACGATCCCCCACCATGTTGCGTATTCAACGGTAAAACAACGGCTCAGCCAGTTGGTGCGCGCGTTGTAGAAGCCCAGCTTGCCTTGCAAACAGGCAACCTCGGCCCCGCGTTCGCCAAACCGGCGCACGACCTTGTGGATCTGGTCGGGGTCCGGAGCATCCTCGGCGTCATAGACACCGATCACCGAGCCGCGGCAGAAATCCAGCGCAAAGTTCATCGCGCGCGGTTTGGTTTTTACAACCCCGCGCGGGACCACGATCTGCCGCATCCAGCGCGGCAAGTCCGCCTGTGCAAGAGTTTCTTGCGTCAAGGCATCGTCTTCTTCGACCACGAGGCACACGTCGAGCAACTCTTTTGGATAAGACAGGCGCGCCAGGCGTTTCACCAAACGCCCGGCAATCTCGCGTTCTTTGTAAAGTGGCACGAGGATGGAAACCGTGGGGAGTTTCAGAAACCCGTGTTTTGCTGGTGGCGACAAAGGGTCTGGCGGCGTGTTCGGTCGCCTGCGCCAATATTGAATGGCTGCAATCCCCTTGAGGGCCGAGTTCAGAAGCAGTGTCAGAACAGCCCAAATCACCAGCGTCAGAAAACCAGCGAAGGTCGAGATCACGAAGACCGCGCACAGCCCGATCAAAAGCGCAGCGGCCATGCGCGCGACGGAACCCGCCTGCCATCCGCGGCAGCTTTCCACTTCGGAGACGCGCGTTTCAGCGCGCTGCGCCAGTGATCTGTGCCGCATGGCCACCAGCGCGGCTTGGATGTCGCCCTCTGGTGCCACCGCCAGGAAGCATCGCCCCCAGCTTGCGGGAAAGGTGCGCGATAATTCTGAAAATTCATCAGGGCGTGAACAAATAATGACCGTCGCCCCACCGACTGTTTTCCACGGGACAATGCCTTTCCTGATGCAGAACGCTGCGCCCAGTTGGTCGATAAGGCGTACATCTGGCGGTTCTCGATGCAGATCGGCAATCTGACAACCGTATTGCCGGGCCAATCCTGCATAAAGATCAGCCTCGCGCACCCAGCCTTGCGTCAGAAGAATGTCGCCAAACCGTGCATCCTCGCGCGCTTGAAGCGATACCGCCATGGCAAGGTTTTCCGGGCTAAGCGCCCCCATTTCGACAAGGATTTGCCCAAGCGGCTTGCGCTGGGCGCGCCGTCGGCCGGTCGCGGCCCGTGCCTGCGGCAAGGGGGGGCTGTCAGATTGGATAAGATGCAGGTTGGTGGTGGGCATCGTCGTGCTCGTTCCTGTGTCGGACCGAACGAACATGGCGCCCCTTTGGTTAACGCGTGGTTAACCAAAGAGCAGAAGCATCGGATATGTGCCGGGATCGCTAGGGTTTACGACCGCGCGTCCATCGCCTGGGCAAACCGTTCAAACAGATAGTAGCTGTCCATCGGGCCGGGGCTGGCTTCGGGGTGATACTGCACCGAGAAGACGGGGCGGTCATTCATGCGCAAACCACAGTTCGATCCGTCAAACAGCGATACATGGGTTTCGACCACGCCCTCGGGCAGGCTGGCCGTATCCACCGCGAACCCATGGTTCATCGACGTGATTTCGACCTTGCCGGTGTCGTTGTCTTTCACCGGATGGTTTGCCCCGTGGTGCCCGTGGTTCATCTTGATCGTCCGCGCACCAAGCGCCAGCGCCAGCATCTGGTGCCCAAGACAAATGCCAAAGACCGGCAGGTCGGTGGTGTCGAGGATGGTCTTGATCATCGGAACCGCATATTCGCCCGTGGCCGCAGGATCCCCCGGCCCGTTGGACAGGAACACGCCATCGGGGTCATGTGCCAGCACCTCGTCCGCCGTGGCGGTGGCGGGCAGGACGGTGACGTCGCACCCAGCCGAGGCCAGGCAACGCAGGATGTTACGTTTCGCGCCGTAATCCAGAGCAACCACCTTGTGGCGCGGGTTGGTCTGTTTGGGGTAGCCGTCCGGCCAGGCCCACCGCATTTCGTCCCATTTATAGCTTTGGGCGCAGGTCACTTCCTTGGCTAGGTCCAGCCCTTCCAGCCCCGAAAACGCGCGGGCCTCAGTGATCAGGGCTTCGATGTCGAAATTGCCATCCGGGTCATGTGCGATGGCCACATGCGGCGCACCCTGATGGCGGATCGCGCGGGTCAGGCGCCGCGTGTCCACACCCCCGATCCCGATCCGGCCGCGCTTTTCCAGCCAATCGACCAGCCGTTCAGTGGCGCGCCAGTTAGATGGTTCGGTCGGATCCCACTTGACCACCATGCCGGCGGCAACCGGGTCGCCCGTTTCGTCATCTTCGGGGTTCACGCCGACATTACCGATATGCGGAAAGGTGAAGGTTACGACCTGTCCGGCATAAGACGGGTCGGTCATAATCTCTTGATACCCCGTCATTGCGGTGTTGAAACACAGCTCGGCGGTGGTGGTCCCGGTCGCGCCAAACCCATGGCCATAGAATATGGTGCCATCTGCAAGTGCCAGACAGGCGGTGGGTTTTGCGGGTTGCTGGGCTTGGGCGGTGGCAGCGGACATGTGGCGACTCCCGATCGACAAATTGGCGCGAAACTAGATGTGCTGGCCCGCCGGGTCAAGAGGCAGCAGGGGCGAGGGCTAATTTTACATTTTGTTTTTTATCAATAGGTTATGTTGTTGCCGCCCCGGTTGAATGCCCATTCGCTTTTCGATAAGTTGCGAGCTTCGTAAAGGGCACTGCAGATGGATGAACCTATGGACATGCGCAATCGGGTAAATGACGCCCTGAAGACGGCGATGAAAAACAAGGATGCGGCGCGGTTGTCGACGCTTCGCTTGATCAGCGCTGCGATCAAGGATCGCGATATTGCCATGCGTGGCACAGGCGAAGAGGTTGAAATCACGGATGCGGACGTCTTGGCCATTTTGGGAAAGATGGTCAAGCAACGCCAGGAAAGCGCGCGTGCCTATGAAGAAGGCGGCAGGCTTGAACTGGCCGAGAAAGAACGCTCGGAAATTGTCGTGATTGAAGAGTTTCTTCCAAAACAATTGTCCGACGACGAAACCGAAGCCGCTGTTGCCGAGGCGATTTCCGAGGTGGGTGCGGACAGCATTCGCGACATGGGCAAGGTCATGGGTGCCTTGAAAGCCAAGTTCACCGGCCAGATGGATTTCGGCAAAGTCGGCCCAATGGTGAAAGAAAAGCTGGGATAATCCTGATCTCGTCAGCTTGTCGGGGCGTTCCGAAAGGCGCGCCCTATCGTCAGGAAACGCCTTACCTGGATCACCCGATCAGGTATTACGAGCGACCGCTCTAAATCCGCTTCGCAATATTCATAGCTGCCTAGCTGAACGATTTAGCGCGCAACAGCGCCTCGCAAAGTTCCCTATGCAGTTGTGGGCGCTCCTTCTCGGACAGGAACGCGCCAATCTCGACCTCGCGGTTGTTTCCTTTCAGTGTCACGTAATTTGGGATGGGGCCGTCTTTCTTGTGCATCTCAACCGTGACCCAATAGGTATTTGCCTCCCAATGCTGGACTTTTTTACCCGGACCATGACGGGTTAGGGTCATGTGATCCGACCAGATTAACAGCTCTTCAAGAATTTCTCCGTCCTTGTAGTTTTTCTCGATGAAGAACCACAGCGCACCCATGGCGCCCAGGCCGAACGGCAGAAGCCACCACAGTGTCGCGGTTCCCAACAGGGCCAGAAGCGGGACGAGCATCAGAGTGAAGCCCAGCCCCATGATCCAGACGAAGCCGCGGCGTGGCAGGGACCGGTATGGCCAAAGGTGCAATTCGGCTTTTGGAGCGTCGGGTGCGTCGACTGGCATCCACTCGTATGGCATTTCGATGGGCTTTCTACCGTTCAGGAACGCTTATGAGAAACCACAGCGGGCAGATGACGCAAGTGGAAAAACTGAAGACAATCACAGGTGTTGAGACGGTGAACCACCGCTCCGCTCGCCGAGACGTGATTGGCGCAACACGTGATGGCCGGGCACAGTACACCCGATGCTTACAGGGAAAGGTATGATGCGACTTCTTTGGATTAGCTTGTTTTGCGCAGCCACACCCGTCTTTGCCGACGAAGCCGAGATTGTAAACGCGACTGCATCGCCGTCCAGCTCGGGTTGGACTGTTTCAGTTACAATCGCCCATGCAGAGACCGGATGGGATGATTACGCTGATGGTTGGCGGATTGAAAACGGGGCGGGAGATACCCTTGGAACCCGTGTGCTGCATCATCCGCACGCGAACGAACAACCGTTCACGCGAAGCCTGTCGGGCGTGTCCTTACCCAAGGGCACGGAAACGATCTGGATTCGCGCACGGACCAGCGTCGACGGATGGGGCCATGACCGATTTGAACTGACGCTTCCCGAGGCGAACTAGCCCGGAACCGTCCAAGGTTGCAAAGAAAAGGCCCGGACAATGTCCGGGCCTGATCTTTTTGTATGTCAGGTACTCCTAGTGCGAGTGACCTTTGTCCCATTCTTCCTGCTTGGGCAGGATTTCGAAGGTATGCTCGGGCGGCGGGCTGGGCAGGGTCCATTCCAGCGTATCCGCGTACTCGTTCCAATAGTTGTTCTCGGTCACGCGTTTGCCTTTCATCAGCGTGTAGAACACGATGCCGATGAAGAACACGAATGACGCGAAGGACAGGAACGCACCGTAGGAGCTGATCTTGTTCCAGTATGCGAAGGCTTCCGGATAGTCGATGTAACGACGCGGCATACCCTGACGACCCAGGAAGTGTTGCGGGAAGAAGGTCAGGTTCACACCAATGAAGAAGGTCCAGAAATGGATCTTACCGGCCCACTCAGGATACTGGCGACCGGACATCTTGCCGATCCAGTAATAGATACCGGCAAAGATACACATCACCGCACCGATCGACATCACATAGTGGAAGTGCGCCACAACATAGTAGGTGTCGTGATAAACGCGGTCGACGCCAGCTTGCGACAGTACGACGCCGGTAACACCGCCAACAGTGAACAGGAACAGGAAGCCGAAGGCGAACAGCATGGGTGTCTTGAACTCAATCGAGCCGCCCCACAGGGTCGCGATCCACGAGAAGATCTTAACGCCCGTCGGCACCGCAATCACCATCGTTGCCAGCATGAAGTAAGACTGCTGGGTCAGCGACATGCCAACGGTGTACATGTGGTGTGCCCACACGACGAAGCCGATGAAGCCGATGGCAATCAGTGCCCAGACCATCGGCATATAGCCGAAGATCGGTTTGCGGGCGAAGGTTCCGATCACGTGGCTGATCAGGCCGAAGCCGGGCAGGATCACGATGTACACCTCGGGGTGTCCGAAGAACCACAGGATGTGTTGATACAGAACCGGGTCGCCGCCACCTGACGGGTCAAAGAAGGTTCCGCCGAAATTGCGGTCAATCAGCAGCATGGTGATGGCGCCCGCCAGAACCGGCAGGGACAGCAGAATCAGCCATGCGGTCACGAAGATCGACCAGGCAAACAGCGGCACTTTGAACAGCGTCATGCCGGGGGCACGCATGTTCAGGAAGGTTGTGATGATGTTGATCGCACCAAGGATCGACGAAGCGCCAGAGACGTGGACTGCGAAGATCGCCAGATCCATCGAGTATCCGCCCTCGGACGTGGACAGTGGTGGATACAGAACCCAGCCAACGCCTGACCCGAGTTGGTCGTTGCCGCCCGGAGCCAGTAGCGAGGCAACGCCAAGTGCCACACCTGTGGCGTACAGCCAGAATGACAGGTTGTTCATGCGCGGGAACGACATGTCCGGTGCGCCGATCTGCAACGGCATGAAATAGTTGCCAAACCCGCCGAACAGGGCAGGGATGACCACGAAGAACATCATCAGGACACCGTGATAGGTGATCATCACGTTCCAGAGGTGGCCGTTCGGTGTACATTCAGCCGACGCATCTGCGATGAAGCGTGCGCCCTCAAGGCACATGTACTGAACGCCGGGGTCCATCAGCTCCAACCGCATATAGACGGTGAAACAGACCGAGATAAAGCCGGTCAGACCGGCCAGAAACAGATACAGGATCCCGATATCTTTGTGGTTGGTCGACATGAACCACCGGGTAAAGAACCCGCGATCATCGTGGTGGTCATGGTCGTGAATGGCTGCGTCCGCCATGTATCCCTCCCTTTGGGGTTTACGGAGACAGGGCAGGGGCGAACCCTACCCGGCTTTTTAACTTGTGTAATATGCAGGCGAAGGGCGGGCAATGTCGCAATGGTCGCAATTAGCAAAAAAATACACCCCGCACCGATGTTTACCGGGCGGGGTGTGATCTTTTGGCGAAAAATCGGCGCTATTGCCGATTAGGTTTAGTTGGTGGCGGTCGAATCGCCTTCGGCTGCTTCACCTTCACCCGACATCTCGGGCGAGAAGGTCGCAAGGAAAGCGACGATATCCTCGGGCTTACCCCATTTGAAGGTCATCTTCGACTTGGCAGCGGAATCGCCGGTGTGCTCTTTCAGGAACGCTTTGGGATCCTTGACGTATTCGATCAGCATTTCTTCGGTCCAGACCAAGCCAGCTTCACCAGCGGCAACGATGGAATCGCCGTATTTGAAACCTTCGACAGTGCCGGCCTTGCGGCCCAGGACGCCATAGAGGTTCGGGCCGGTTTTGCCACCTTTGAACAGAGCTTCGCCGCTTTCATCGATAATGCCGTGGCACGATTTGCATTTTTTGAAGTCTTTTTCGCCTTTGGCAACATCACCTTCGGCGAAGGCGGTGCCCGAAAGCGCAATAATCATAGCTACGGAAGAGAGAATCGTCTTCATATTGGTCCTCTTGATTGCTTGTTTCACGCGTTATACGCAATTTCGCGCGGACCCTGCAACGATCGCAAACCGATTGAAAGATGGCGTGCTGTCGCAGGGCATTTAAGGGGTAGTTCAGGCTAGTTTTCGCCGATCGGGCCGAAAACCTGATCAAAACACCGGCGTAGGGCATTGTCTACATCGTCCATGGTGACGGGTAAGCCCAGATCGACCAGACTGGTCACACCATGTTCGGAAATGCCACAGGGCACGATGCCTGAAAAATGTTCCAGATCCGGTTCAACGTTGATGGATATGCCATGGAAACTGATCCATTTGCGAAGGCGCACTCCGATTGCGGCGATCTTGTCCTCGGGGGACTGGCCCATGGCGGTTTTCGGCTTGTCATCGCGAACCACCCAGACGCCGACACGGCCGTCGCGGCGCTCTCCGGTAACGTTGAATTCGGCGAGCGTGCTGATGACCCATTCCTCAAGGGCACTGACGAACGCACGCACATCGCGCCCACGTTTGCCAACATCCAGCATCACATATGCGACGCGCTGACCCGGCCCGTGATAGGTATATTGTCCGCCACGCTTTGAAACGTGGACTGGAAACCGATCAGGGGCCACCAGATCTTTTGGGTCGGCGGATGTGCCCGCCGTGTAAAGCGGCGGGTGTTCCAAAAGCCAGATCATCTCGCCCGCTTCGCCGCGTGCCATGGCATCGACATGGGCTTCCATTCGCGCAACAGCGGCGGCGTAGTCGACCAAGGTGTCGGCTGTTTCCCATGTGACCGGGGGCATGTCTGGCAAGGCTTTCATAGGCTTCATTTGGCATCGCTTTGCGGCATTGTCAAAAAGCATCCTGAATTGGTGGGAGTGGTTCGTGAAAAGCGATCATTCAAGTTTTTTGCCAAACGCCAATTGGCACGCGTTTTTTGACTTCACATCCCAAGGCCCCTTCGATATGAAGCGCGTCACCTAGCCTGGGCTTGCGGTCGTGGCGGAATTGGTAGACGCGCAGCGTTGAGGTCGCTGTGAGGTAACACTCGTGTGGGTTCGAGTCCCACCGACCGCACCACTCTACTCGTACATTCTTCTTGAAGCGACTGGTCATCGGGCAAATCCGCAACGCGCTTGCTTGCCATTCCGCCCCAAGGCTATGGTCGCGTCATGCTTGACCCGGATGACAAAGCCTTTCTGACACAGCTGTTTGATGCTGCCATCACCGCAGCTGATTCCGCGACGGTTTTGCAGGGGCATTTGCCCGAAAAGCCCAAGGGTAGAACCGTGGTGGTCGGTGCCGGAAAAGGTGCGGCGCAGTTGGCCGCGGCGTTCGAGGCACTTTGGGGTGAACCGGTCGAAGGGGTCGTGGTCACGCGGTACGGATATTCGGCCCCGTGCAAGCACATTCGCGTCCTTGAAGCTGCACACCCCGTACCTGATGCGGCGGGGCTGGCGGCCTCAGACGCGCTGATTGATGCCGTCAGCGGGTTGGGTCCGGATGATCTGGTCGTCGCACTGATCACAGGGGGTGGATCCGCGCTGCTGCCCGCACCGCCCGATGGGATGACGCTTGCAGACGAGCAGCACATGAACAAGGCGTTGTTGGCGTCCGGGGCTCCGATCTCGGTGATGAATGCGATCCGCAAACATGTGTCGCGAATAAAAGGTGGGCGTCTGGCAATGGCCGCCTTTCCTGCCAAAGTGGTAACGTTGATTGTATCCGATGTGCCCGGAGATGCCCCGTCTCAAGTGGCTTCCGGGCCAACCGTTCCTGATGCGGCAGATCAGGCGCAGGCGCTTGCCGCGATTGAGGCGTGGAATATCGATCTGGACCCTCGTGTCATCGAGCACATTAGGGCAAACCCTGCGCCATCCCCGTCAGACCCGGCGTTTGCACGTAACTCGGTGACGGTTGTTGCATCGGCCCGGCTGAGTCTGGAGGCTGCTGCTGCCCGGTCAAACGCACTCGGTATCCCTGCTTTTATCCTGTCTGATGCCATCGAAGGCGAAGCGCGCGAGGTGGCGAAGATGCACGGTGCGATGACGCGCGAAATTCTGGCCCGCAATCGCCCTTTCAGCGCCCCATGCGTTTTGCTGTCCGGCGGCGAAACGACGGTCACGTTAAAAGGGGCTGGTCGGGGCGGGCGAAATACGGAGTTCCTTTTGTCGTTGGCAATCACGTGCGACGGCATGTCCGGGTTTGCCGCGATGGCCGCGGACACGGACGGGATTGATGGGTCAGAGGATAATGCCGGGGCGTTCGCCGATGGTCAGACCGCCGCGCGGCTGCGCGAGATGGGCCAAGATCCATCGGCCTTGCTGGCATCAAATGACGCCTGGAGCGCATTTGACATGTTGGGAGATTTGTTCGTGCCGGGGCCGACTGGCACAAACATCAATGATTTTCGGGCAATTCTTATCAAGTAGGAAAATGGGATACTCGTTGAGCACCCCATTCTATGTCATGCGGCCAGATTCTCGATGCTGGCATCTGCTTCAGAGAATCCATCCGGTCCGGTTGATGAGATGAATTCGACATCGGAAATGCCCATGAAACCAAGTATGAATTTCAAATAGGGCGTCAGGAAGTCATGCGGCGCACCGACAGGAGTCCCGCCAGAGGCGGTCACGACGATTACGCGTTTCCCGGTCAGAAGACCCTCGGGGGTGCCGTCATCGCGATAGCGGAATGTGACGCCAGCGCGTGCAAGGTGATCAATCCATGCCTTCAGTGTGGATGGGATCGAAAAATTATAGGTTGCAGCTGAAATCACGATCAGATCGGCTTGCTGGACCTCGGCTACGATCTGATCGGACAGGTTCAGCGCCGCGTTGTCATCCGCGGATCGGGTTTCGGGTGGCGTGAAGGTTGCGCTGGTCCATGCGGCATTCAAATGCGGTATGCCTTGTGCCAGGTCGCGGTTGACGACGGTGGCGCCCGTGTATTTGGCGATGACTTTGTCAGCCAGCATACGTGAGATTGAACCATCCGACCGTGCGGAACTGTCGATGCGAAGGATATGTGTCATGTCGTGCTCCAGTTTTGCTCTGGATGAGATATGTCGCCTTGCAAAAACAAACACAATATGCGCAAATTAACAGCATCTGTTACAATACGCACAGAGATGTTGGCCAAGCAGCAATGAACCACTGGGATGAAATCCGAACAGCCTATCATGTCGCGCGGGCCGGCACGGTCAGTGGTGCAGCAGAGGCGTTGGGCATCCACCATGCCACCGTCATCCGTCATGTCGATGCACTTGAGGCGCGATTGGGCGTAAAGCTCTTCCAGCGCCATGCCCGCGGCTATACCCCAACAGAAGCAGGGGCCGATCTGGCCCGAATTGCGGACACGACCGAAGAACAGTTTGCCCAGTTGGGCGCACGGTTAAAGGGGCAGGGCGAAGAGGTCACGGGTGAAGTCGTGGTGACTGCGCTTGCATCATTCTCGCGGCGTTTGGCCCCGGTTCTTGCAGCGTTCCAACACGAACATCCGAACACACGCATTCGTCTGCGGACGGGGCTCAGGCTGTTTCGTTTGGAATATGGCGAAGCGCATGTCGCGATCCGTGCAGGCAGTGCGCCGACAGAGCCGGACAATGTGGTTCAACCGTTCATGACGATGGATCTCTCGCTCTGCGTCGCGCCGTCTTATGTCGAACGCTACGGGATGCCGACCAAGAACACCTTGGATCAACACAGGTTTATCGGTGGGGATGACACCAATTCGCGCGCGCCTTTCGTGCGATGGATGAACGAAAATGTGCCGGCCGAAAACATCACGTTCCGTATTTCAGACGATGCTTCGATGCAGGAGGCACTTTTGGCCGGTGCAGGGGTCGGTTTCTCAACAAAGGGGCTGCATCCAGAGCTGATCGAAGTTATGCCCATGCAGCCAGAATGGTGGTCGCAGTTTTGGTTGGTCACCCATGTCGACCTTCACCGCACGGCCAAGGTGCAGGCTGTATTGGCACATTTAAAACGGGCAGCGAAAGAATGGGCGGCAGATGAGCCGGGGATAAAATTGCCCTAAGCGTCGTCGTCGCCCAACTCCACCTTCAAGAACCGTTCAAATGCATCAAGGTTCACCGGTTCGAACTGCCCGAACCCCTGCATCCAGACCGATGCTTCGCGAAGCGCATCGGGTTCCAGCTTGCACCACTTGACCCGCCCGCGCTTTTCCTGGCTGATCAGCCCTGCGCGGGTCAGGATTGTCAGGTGCTTTGAGATCGCCGCGAGCGACATTTCGAACGGCTCGGCAACATCGGTGACCGCCATGTCATCCTCAAGAAGCATGGTCAGAATGGCGCGCCGGGTCGGATCGGACAGTGCGGCAAAGGCAAGGTCAAGACGAGTGCTCATGGTTGTGGGTTACGTCTGGGCGTCGCCATCGTCAACCATCTGGTTGAATGTCGGGTTTTGCGCCCAAATCCTGCTGGACAGGCTTTCGCGCTGCCATGTCGTTTTCCAGATGCCTATAAAGCAAAATAAATTCAATGCCTTATGGATTGTCATGTTGGCGCTAAACACCGTTGACTCACGGCCCGGCAGCCCTTAGCACATGCACCAACCGTTACCGGAGGCATTTTCTTGTCCAACGAACCCGATCGCGAGCGTTTGAAACAGCTCGAGGCGCGCCTGAAAGCGGCGAAGGGAGAGGATAAGCAGAAGAAGACCGGGGACGAGGCCTACAATCAGGCGTCCTTTGCCTGGCAGATGGTCATAGAGCTTACGGTCGGTTTGTTGATCGGCTTTGGCATCGGATACGGGTTGGATGCGCTGTTTGGCACGAAACCCATCTTCATGGTGCTGTTCATATTGTTGGGTTTCGCGGCGGGCATGAAAGTCATGCTGTCCACGGCAGCCCAGATGCAGAAGAAAGCGGAAGATGCGCAAAACGCGCAGACCGACGCGGAAGAAGAGGGTAACGGACGTGGCTGATCAAAGCGCAAAACAGGGTGGCGGCCCGATCATCAAGATCGCATTCTTTGTTGTTCTGGCTCTGGTGCTTCTGTCAGGTGCGATTTTCGCGCCCGAACATCCGGGTCTGGCCATTCACCCGATGGATCAGTTCGAAATCAAGCCGCTGTTCGGTGGTGACCATCTTGGCACGTTCACACCCACCAACCAGACCCTTTGGATGGTTCTGGCGATCGTCGGGATCGTGCTTTTGCTGGTCGTCGGTTCGCGTGGTCGTGCGATTGTGCCGACACGCGGACAATCGATTGCTGAACTGGCCTATGGCTTCGTTTACAAGATGGTTGAAGACGTCGCCGGTAAGGATGCCGTCAAATACTTCCCCGGCATCATGACCCTGTTCATGTTCATCGTATTCGCCAACTTCCTTGGCCTGATCCCAACCAGCTTCACCGCCACCAGCCACATTGCCGTCACCGCTGTGCTGGCCCTGATCGTGTTCGTCTTCGTGACCGTATTGGGCTTTGTTAAGAATGGTGTTGGTTTTCTGGGGCTGTTCTGGGTTTCGGCCGCGCCTTTGCCGCTGCGCCCGGTTCTGGCCATCATCGAGATCATTTCCTACTTCGTGCGCCCCGTCAGCCACTCCATTCGTTTGGCAGGCAATATGATGGCTGGCCACGCCGTGATCAAAGTTTTCGCTGGCTTCGCCGCAGCTCTGGGGCTGTTTGGCTTCCTGCCAATCCTCGCAATCGCAGCGTTCTATGCGCTCGAAGTGCTCGTGGCCTTCATCCAGGCTTACGTGTTCTCGATCCTGACCTGCGTGTATCTGAAAGACGCTCTGCATCCGTCGCACTAAGCCACGGTTGCAGCCCGCTAACACAACTTATCTAAAGAATTCCATCGTAAGGAGAAACATCATGGAACTCGTAGCAGCAGCAGCTCTTGGTAAATTCATCGGCGCCGGCCTGGCCGCTATCGGTTCGGGTGCCGCCGCCATCGGTGTTGGTCACGTGGCCGGCAACTTCCTGGCAGGCGCTCTGCGCAACCCGTCGGCAGCCGCCGCACAAACCGCGACCCTGTTCATCGGTATCGCATTTGCAGAAGCCCTGGGCATCTTCTCGTTCCTGGTCGCTCTGCTGCTGATGTTTGCTGTCTAAGACCTGAACCATCCTTACGCGGGGGCGAAGCATTTGGTGTTTCGCCCCAAGTAATCCGGTTTGGAGATAAGACATGGCAAGTAATACGCAACAGACGACCGATGCGGCGCACGGGGCAGATGCTGCACATGGTGGCGCAGAAGCCGCCGGCATGCCGCAGCTGGACTTCTCGACCTTCGGGAACCAGATTTTCTGGCTCGTTGTCACGCTGGTCGTAATCTATCTGGTCCTGACAAAAGTCGCATTGCCCCGGATCGAGGCTGTGCTGGCGGAACGTCGGGGCACGATCACCAGTGATCTGGCAGCTGCCGAAGAGCTGAAGCAGAAAGCCGTTGAAGCCGAAGAGGCTTACAACAAGGCTTTGGCAGACGCCCGTGCAGAGGCAAACAAGATCGTTGCAGATGCCCGCGCCGAAATTCAGGGTGAAGTTGACGCGGCTGCCGCCAAGGCAGATGCAGAGATTGCGGCCAAGGCCGCCGAAAGCGAAGCCGCGATCGCGGAAATTCGTGCAGGGGCCGTGGACAGTGTGAAAGCAGTGGCCAAGGATACTGCGAAGGAAATCCTCGCATCCCTGGGGTACAAGGCGGATGCCAAATCCATCACCGCTGCGGTGACATCACGGATGAAAGGGTAAAGACATGAAAACATTTACCCTGGCCCCGCTGTTTGCCATTGCCGCCGCACCCGCATTCGCTGCAGGTGATGCCGGTTGGGCGGATCTGGCCAACACCAACACCGTGGTGACGCTGGCTTTCCTGCTGTTCATCACCTTTCTTGGATACATGGGCATTCACAACATGCTTGGCTCTCAGCTGGACAACCGTGCCGATGGCATCAAGTCCGAGCTGGAAGAGGCGCGTGCCTTGCGGGAAGAGGCGCAGACCATTCTGGCGTCCTATGAGCGCAAGCAGAAAGAAGTCGCCCAGCAGGCCGATCGCATTGTCGCCCATGCGAAGGAAGAAGCAGCCAATGCAGCGGCAGCTGCGAAAGAGGATCTGAAGGCCTCGATCGCACGTCGTCTTGCGGCCGCAGAAGACCAGATCGTTTCGGCACAATCCGCCGCTGTGAAAGAGGTGCGTGATACCGCCGCTCAAGTCGCTGTGGCTGCGGCGCGCGATGTGATCGCCAAGCAGATGACGGCAACTGAGGGCAACAGCTTGATTGATGATGCCATCAAGACGGTCGAAGCCAAGCTGCACTAAGCTCTAGGCAAAATGACATTCAGGAAACCCGGCCTTTCAGGTCGGGTTTTTTGTTGGGTCAGGCGGCCTTATGTGCGCTCTTTTTCATAGGTCAGACGCTGGCGTGCGACCTCTTCATTCCGGTCGGCACGGCGCAAATCGGTATAGGCCTGGGTTACAAAATCCATGTGAGCCTCGACAGCGGCCCGCGCTTTGACAGGGTCGCGCTTCTGTAGCGCGTCATTGATGGCCCGGTGCTGCTCAAGCAAATCAAGGCGCGTATTGGTGATCTGGATGACCACCTGACGACTGTAGAACACCCCTTGCTTCAACAGGTCATACATGGCGCGCATCATGTGAACCATCAGCACATTGTGGCTGGCTTCGATGATCGCCATGTGGAAATCGCTGTCCAGGTCAGCACCCTGACCCTCGGGCGCGCCTTCCATCTTGTGGAACAGTTCCGCAATCACCTTTAAATCGGTGTCGGATGCAAACTTCGCGGCGCGTTCTGCGGCCAAACCTTCCATATCCCGACGAAACGCTATGTAGTCATAAACCGCTTCGTCGTGGCGCGAGAACAGTTGCGTCAGCGCAGGGGGGAACGAGCTGTCCAGGCTATCGTTGACATAGATACCAGCGCCCGCGCGACGCGCCAGAAGACCCTTGTCTTCAAGATCAGCAATCGCATCACGTAAGGAAGGGCGCGATACACCCATCCGTTCAGAGAGATCCCGTTCCGAGGGCAGGCGTTCGCCGGGGCGCAAAATGCCACGCAGGATCAACAGTTCGATCTGTTCGACGACGGATTGTGACAGCTTGCCGGCTGCTATTTTTTGAAATGGCATTTTATGTCCTGCGCGCAAATTGGTCATATAATATGACCACAATCACGGCTGTGCCTCAATGAAAAAAGCCGGACATGTGCCCGGCTTTTCTTGGGTATGTATGAGTTGGTCAGTTGCGGATCGGACGAATGATGATCTCGACCCGGCGGTTTTGCTGACGGCCATAGGCATCAAGGTTCGAAGCTATCGGTCGATCTTCGCCGTATCCAATGGTCACAACGCGGGACGTCGGAACGCCGTTCGACGTCAGAACAGCCGCCACCGAAGCAGCCCGACGACGTGACAGCGACAGGTTGTAATCTGCATCACCTACATTGTCAGTATGGCCGACAACTTCGATGACCGAGTTGGGATATTGACGCAGGTTCTCTGCGACAGCGCGCAGATCGGATTGCAGGGCATAGCCGACATCTGCGCTGTCCGTGGCAAACAGGATGTCCTGCGGCAACGTCACGATCAGTTCGTTTCCGGTGTTCACGATCTTGACCTGATCGTTGTCGATCGATTGGCGCAGGTCGCCAGCTTGCTTGTCCAACTGCTGACCAATAAGGCCACCGACAACACCGCCAATCACCGCGCCAGCCGCGGCCTTGCCAAGTTTACCGTCGCCTTTGCGGGTTGCTCCCAAAAGGCCGCCCGCGATGGCGCCGATTGCTGCGCCGTTTTGGGTGCGCGGCCCCATGTTGCTCGTCGGGCTTTGCGTCGGCGATGTACAGGCCGTGGTGGCCAATGCGCCAACAATCGCGAGCGTTAAGATAGAGCGTTTAGCGTGCATACTGCTTTCCTCAGATTTGTTATTCGCGTTTGTCTTACATGAACGACGATTGATATCGAATAACAAGCCCGTTTGTTGACGAAATCAGGCGGAAATCAAGCACCTGCGGCATTTTCGACCTGAGCGCTTTCCCATGCGAGCAACGCACGTTTCACTGGCAAACCCCAGTGATAGCCGCCCAGCGCGCCGGATTTGCGCAACGCCCTGTGGCATGGAATCAGCCAACTGACCGGATTGCGCCCAACGGCGGTGCCGACCGCCCGCACGGCCCGTGGCGAGCCGATGGTTTCAGCGATCTGCGAATAGGTCGTCACATGGCCGGAAGGGATGGACAGCAACGCCTCCCACACCTTGATCTGGAAGGGGGCACCTATCAGGTGAAGCGGGGTCATGCCGCGTTGGTCAAACGCTTGTTCAACCCATGGTGCCAGTTTCTTCGGATCCTCCTGGAAACAGGCATTGGGCCAGCGGGATTGCAGATCGGCCATGGCCACGTGCGGGCCAGTCTCGGCGGCAAAGCCCAATCCGCAGATGCCTTTGTCCGTTCCCATTACCAAGGCCGGGCCAAAGGGGCTGTCGAACCATCCCCAGTTGATAGTTAGTCCGTCACCGCCTGCAGCATAGGCGCCCGGGCTCATCGCTTCCCACCGCAGAAAAAGGTCGTGCAGCCGCCCTTGCCCTGATAGCCCGACCGACTGAGATGTCTGCAGCGTGGAGAACCGTTCCTTCAACAGGGCTTTCGCGTGGCCCAATGTCAGGAACTGCTGATACCGCTTCGGAGACACGCCAACCCAGCGTGAAAACACACGCTGAAAATGGGCGGGCGACATATCCATCTTGGCGGCCAATGCCTCCAGAGACAAAGGCTCTCCGTCAGCCTGATCGATATGGTCGATTGCCCGGCGGATTACGTTGTAATGATAGCTGTCTTCCTGAAGGGTCATGGAGGCCTCGCTTGTTCTACGGCGCTAGAATGGCGCAGATCACCGGCACAAAGCGACCCGGAAATTGCGCATCCGTTCGATATCATCGGGGGAAGCGCCTTGTCGGACTGCCCAGAAACAGGCATAGCATCTGCATGGTAAAGCAACTGGGATATCACCAGATCCGTGCGATCTTTGACCGCTTTCACGCGGCAGAACCGGAACCCAAAGGCGAGCTTGAGCATGTGAATGCCTATACGCTGGTGGTTGCCGTGGCGCTGTCGGCGCAGGCCACCGATGTAGGCGTTAACAAAGCGACACATGCGCTGTTCAAGATCGCCGATACGCCTGAAAAGATGCTCGCGCTTGGCGAAGATGGGTTGATCGAACATATCAAGACCATTGGCCTGTTTCGGCAAAAGGCCAAGAACGTCATCAAGCTCAGCCGTATTTTGGTTGAGGAATATGGCGGTGTTGTTCCCAATTCCCGCGCCGCACTTCAATCGCTGCCGGGGGTCGGGCGCAAGACGGCCAATGTCGTGTTGAACATGTGGTGGGGCGTGCCCGCGCAGGCGGTTGACACCCATATCTTTCGCGTTGGAAACCGTACCGGCATCGCGGTTGGAAAAGACGTCAACGCGGTCGAGCGTGCCATAGAAGACAACATCCCCGCCGATTATCAGCAACACGCCCATCACTGGCTGATCCTGCATGGTCGCTATACCTGCAAGGCGCGCAAGCCAATGTGCGGAAACTGTATTATCCGGGATCTCTGCCCATATGAGGACAAGAATTTATGACGAAAAAGTATAAGGTTGTCGGCATCGGTAATGCCGTTGTGGACGTGTTGACGGTGGCTGATGATAGTTTTCTTGAGCTGATGGGGATTGAAAAGGGCATCATGCAACTGGTCGAACGCGACCGGGCCGAAGTGTTGTATGCCGCTATGAATGACCGCAAGCAGGCGGCGGGCGGATCGGTGGCCAATACGCTGGCGGGAATTGGAAAGCTGGGCCTGCCGACCGGGTTTGTAGGGCGAGTTCACGACGATGCACTGGGTCGTTTCTATGCCGACGCGATGGAGATGGACGGCACACGGTTCATCAATCCCCCCGTGCCGGGCGGCGAGCTTCCGACCTCGCGGTCGATGATCTTTGTCTCGCCGGATGGTGAGCGGTCGATGAATACCTATCTGGGCATTTCGGCGGAACTGGGGTCGGACGATGTGGATCCGGATGTCGCGGCAGATGCCGAGATCGTGTTTTTGGAAGGATATCTGTTCGACAAGGACAAGGGGAAAGAGGCGTTTATCGCCATGGCACGCGCCTGTCGCGCCGCAGGCGGACTTGCAGGTATCGCCATTTCCGATCCGTTCTGCGTGGAACGTCATCGGGACGACTTCCTGACCTTGATCGAACACGATCTGGACTATGTCATCGGCAACGAAGCCGAAATCAAATCCCTGTTTGAAACTGAAGACTTGGAAGAGGCTATCGCCAAAACCGCCGAAATCTGCCCGATGGTGGTCTGCACCCGGTCCGGGGATGGCGTGTCCATCTTGGCGAATGGCGAACGCGTAGATGTGCCGGTCGAACGTATCGTCCCGGTCGATGCGACCGGTGCGGGCGACGGCTTTGCGGCCGGGTTCCTTTACGGGCTTGCTTCGGGTGCCGATATGCGCGTTTGCGGCGAGATGGGGTGTGCAATTGCAGGTGAGGTGATCCGCCATATCGGGCCACGCGCCGACCGGAACCTGCTGGCACTTCTACGCGACAAGGGGCTGGTCTGACCGGTATCAATCGCCCAACTTGGCGTGTACTTCGTCCAGGTCAATCTCGCCGATGGGCATCTTGCTAGCGGGGTTTTCAAAGTCATATTTGAACAGATCGAAATCGCGTTTGTAGATTTCATAGACAAGGTGCATCGACAGATCGTCGAAATAGTCTTCGACCGGGTGAGCGCGCTTCGGGCCGTGCCCCTCGCTTTCGTTGAAACGGGGAATGTCGCTCAGGGTCACCGGATGCGGTGTTTCGATCGAATCCAGCACTTGTTGCATGCCGTCGTTGAACTGTTCGGTCCAGACGATATTGTCATAGCGGCCCCCGTTGGCAATGAACGTTGCCACATGGCCGGACATCGCCGACCAGTGAATGTCAGGGTCCATGGGCCGACGCCAGCGGATCGTATCACGGGCAAACAACAAGAACCGCCGAAAGCTCTTTATCTGGTCAAAGTCAAACCCGTTGTCAGGGTCGCCAACCTCGATCCCGTATTTCTGGATCAGAAGCGGCACCAGATTGCCACGATACCGTCGACCATTGCGCTGAATGCCGCATATTTTGTCAAAGAAACTGGACAGTATCCGCGAATAGGGATTGCGAACGCAGGTGAAAGCATAGCTTGAATGGGTCAACACATTGTTTTCAATTAGATTTTGTGACGCATCCTGTGCCCATTTGTGTAAGCCATCGGTGCTGTCGTGAATATCGCCATCGAAAAAACTGCCGTGGTCAGAATAAAACATGATCTGCCCAATGGTCGAGCACGCGCATTTGGGCACGACCCGATACACAACGCTTTCGCTTTCGGTCATCCAGGTGCCGGGAAATCCCATAAACTCAATACCTCCGAGGCCTTACAACGAGCGATTGAAACGAATACAACAATACCGTTCAGAAAAAAGCAAAGAAACACTGTTTATTCAATGGTCTTTCACGCTATCAATGTCTGCAGTCTTCGTGCCGACAAGGATTTTGTGACGTTCCCATGGCTAAAATCGCCTTCATTCTGTTGTGCCACAAGGATCCTGACGCAATCATCAATCAGGCGACGCGGTTGACGGCTGTTGGCGACTGTATGTCGATTCATTTCGATGCAAGTGCCAATCCCGAGCATTATCAGAAGATTCGCGACGCACTTGCGGACAATCCAAATGTCACTTTTGCGCGTAAACGCGTCAAATGTGGCTGGGGCGAATGGTCATTGGTGCAGGCCACCTTGAACGCGGTCGAGGCCGCGCTGGATGACTTTCCGCGCGCGACACATTTCTACATGGTGTCCGGTGACTGCATGGCTATCAAGTCTGCGGAATACACGCATAAGTTCCTTGATTCTTCTGACGTCGATTACATCGAGAGTTTCGACTATTTTGAAAGCGACTGGATCAAGACCGGGATGAAAGAAGAGCGGCTGATCTATCGCCACTTCTTTAACGAACGAACCCAGAAACGCAGGTTTTATGCCAGCTTCAATCTGCAAAAGAAGCTTGGGCTGACACGGGATATTCCGCAGGATGTGCAGGTGATGATCGGCAGCCAATGGTGGTGCCTTCGCCGGCGCACGATCGAATGGATCGTCGAGTTCACGCGCAAGCGCCGAGATGTAATGCGGTTCTTCCGCACCACATGGATCCCGGATGAGACTTTTTTTCAGACTTTGGTGCGGCATCTGGTGCCCGAAGGCGAAATCCGGTCGCGCACGCCGACATTTCTGATGTTTACCGACTATGGCATGCCGGTGACATTTTATGATGATCACTATGACTTGCTGCTCAGCCAGGATTTTCTTTTTGCACGAAAGATCAGCCCCGAAGCGCGTGAGCTGAAACGCCGTCTTGGAGATCTGTATGCTGCCGAAGGTGTCACGTTCCAGATATCGAACGAAGGGCGCAGCCTGTTCAAATTCCTGACCGGACGAGGTCGGATCGGACAAAGGTTCGCCCCGCGATTTTGGGAGGCCGAAAGCAGCCTTGGACGGGATCGGGAGCTGTTGATCATCGTGTCCAAGAAGTGGCATGTCGGCAAACGTCTGTTGCAAAAGATCGCCGAGGTGACAGGGCTGCCCGCCATTGAATACCTGTTCGACGAGGAAAGCTGCCCGATGCCTGATCTGGGGGGTATTCAAACGCGGATGGGCAAACGCACCCGGCACCGCAGGGCGCTGATGCGGATGCTGTTTGACTACTACGATACCAATCGCTTGGTCGTTTGCATGGACCCCAACAACCTTGATCTGTTGCAGGATTTCTTCTCGGACAGATCAACGACCCGGTTGTTGGAGGTCCACTGTGACTTCACGGATGACTATCTGTTGGGGCATGCAAAACGCGTGGGGCTGGCGGGTGACAACACTCCGCAGGACGCCATCGACCGTTTGCTGCCGACGATCCGATCCGACGTCGCATTCGAAAGCGAACAGATTCGTGATGCTGGCTTTGCCGAGCTGTATCGCATCAGCGAATCCGCCAGTGCTGACGAGAATACCGTGCCACTGTCGCGATTTTTGTCGATCACCGAAGATCGTGCGAAAGAGATCGCAGAGTTGGACCACCTTTTCGCCGATTGATGACCTGATCCGGCACTATGACAGGAGACAGACATGCCTTATTCCTATGACGACCAAAACATCTTTGCGAAAATACTGCGCGGTGAAATCCCCAACGATACGGTTTACGAGGATGATTACGCACTGGCGTTTCGTGATATCCAGCCGCAAGCGCCCGTTCATGTCTTGGTGATCCCAAAGGGACCGTATGTAAATCATGACCATTTCGCGAACACTGCGACGGATGCCGAGATCGCCGGTTACACGCGTGCGATTGGCAAGGTCTGTTCGGCGCTGGGCATCGCACCGGGGGACGAGGGGCAAGGCTATCGCACAATTGCCAATTCCGGCGAAGACGGTGTGCAGGAAGTGCCGCATTTCCACACCCATATTCTGGGCGGACGCATGTTGGGCCGGATGCTGAAACGCGCGGGCGACTGATCGGTTCTGCCTTGCAGAGACACGCGGTGCTGGTATCATACCGCGAAACGAATGAACGAGGTGTCCGTAATGACCCAGACTCCGCCTGAAACCAAAGTTGTGGACAGCTATAAAGTCGCCTGTGACGGCGGCGAAGGGGCACTTGGCCACCCGCGGGTGTACCTGCAAATCCCGAACGAACATGGTTGGGTAGAATGCCCCTATTGTGATTGCAAATACGTGCACAAGGATTATGCGGACAAGGCGGCCTGAACGCCGCCATCCGGTCAGAAAAGACGGGCCGCGGGCAAACGCCACGCGGCCTTTTGCGTCTGAGGGCGTTTGAAAACGAGGGAGGGGCCGATGAGCTTCGGAAAAGGTTGTCATCTGCATCTGGTCGACGGGTCGGCCTTTATCTTCCGGGCTTATCACGCGCTGCCGCCGCTGACGCGCAAATCCGACGGGTTGCCCATCGGGGCGGTCGCCGGGTTTTGCAACATGCTGTTCAAGTTTATCGAAGACAATACCGGCCCGGATGCGCCTACCCATGTTGCCGTGATCTTCGACTATTCGGGCAAGAGCTTCCGCAACGATATGTATCCGCTTTACAAGGCCAACCGCCCACCCGCGCCTGAAGAACTTGTGCCACAGTTCCCGCTGACCCGCGATGCCACCCGGGCCTTCAACATCGCGTGCATCGAGAAAGAAGGTTTCGAAGCAGACGATATCATCGCTACCCTTGCAAAACGCGCCAACGAAGCGGGCGGGCGGGTCACGATATTGTCGTCTGACAAGGATCTTATGCAATTGGTTGGTGGCGGGGTCGAGATGCTCGATCCGATGAAGAACAAGCGCATCGGTGTAGAGGGTGTGGAGGAGAAGTTTGGCGTCGGCCCCGACCGCGTGGTGGATGTGCAGGCTTTGGCGGGCGACAGCGTCGATAACGTGCCCGGTGCACCGGGTATCGGGATCAAGACGGCAGCACTTCTGATCAATGAATTTGGCGATCTGGATACGCTTCTGGAGCGCGCCGGTGAAATCAAACAACCCAAGCGCCGCCAAACTCTGATCGACAATGTTGAACAAATCCGCATCAGCCGTGATCTGGTGAAACTGGATGACAACATGGATATGGATTTGCCCTTCGATGAGTTGGAGTTGAAAGAGCCCGACCCCGAAACGCTGTTGCATTTCCTCACCGACATGGAGTTTCGCACACTTACCAATCGCGTCGCGAAGAAGTTTGATGTGGAGGCGCCAGAGATTAAGAGCGTTGAGGCGGAGCTCGATGCCAGCGCCCCTGAGATGCCCGAGATCAATCCCGAGAGCTATGAATGGGTGAAAGATGCGACCGCTTTGAAGGCTTGGGTCGATCGTATCTATAGGCGTGGGTATGTGGCGTTTGACACCGAAACCACCGGGTTGGACGAAATGCGCGCCGAACTGGTCGGCATCTCGCTGGCGGTGGAGCCGGGCGAGGCCTGCTATATCCCGCTGACCCATAAGACCAGCCAGACCGACGACCTGTTCGGCAGTGACGATCTGGCTGATGGGCAAATGCCGCTGGACGAGGTTCTGGCCCTTCTGAGACCGGTGCTTGAGGATCCCGCGATCCTGAAGATCGGGCAGAACATGAAATATGACGCGAAGATTTTGGCGCGCTATGGCGTTGATATTGCACCGATTGATGACACGATGCTGATGTCTTACGCGCAGAACGCGGGGCTTCACAATCACGGGATGGACACGCTGTCGGATCGGTATCTGGGGCATACGCCGATTTCGATCAAGTCGCTTCTGGGAACGGGGAAATCGGCCATCACGTTTGACCGCGTGCCCGTCGAAGATGCAGTGAAATACGCAGCCGAAGATGCCGATATCACCCTTCGGCTGTGGCACTATCTGAAACCACGTCTACACAGTGCCAAGGTGACGCGCGTTTATGAACGGCTTGAGCGTCCACTTGTGCCGGTGCTGGCGCAGATGGAAATGACGGGCATCAAGGTGGATCGTGATGTCCTGTCGCGCATGTCGAATGCCTTTGCGCAGAAGATGGCGGGCTATGAAGCCGAGCTTTATGAGATTGCAGGGCGAGAGTTCAACGTACAAAGCCCGGCACAAGTCGGGGAAATGCTGTTTGATCAGATGGGGTTAGAGGGCGGAAAACGCACCAAATCGGGTCAGTGGTCAACGCCTGCCGATGTGCTGGCCGATCTGGCCGCCGAGCATGACTTTGCCGCACGAGTGCTGGATTACCGCCAGCTTCAAAAGCTGAAATCGACCTATACCGACGCCTTGCAGGATCACATTCATCCCGAGACGGGTCGGGTGCATACCTCGTATTCGATTGCGGGGGCGAACACAGGGCGTTTGGCTTCGACCGACCCCAATCTGCAGAACATTCCAGTCCGTTCAGAAGAAGGGCGCCGCATCCGCGAAGCTTTTGTGGCACCGGAAGGTGCCAAGCTGATCAGTCTGGATTACAGCCAGATCGAACTGCGCATCCTAGCCCATGTGGCGGGGATCGACGCGTTGAAGCAGGCGTTTCGTGATGGGCAGGACATTCACGCCATGACGGCGTCGGAAATGTTCGATGTGCCGATGGACAAGATGACACCCGATATCCGCCGTCAGGCCAAGGCCATCAACTTCGGCGTGATTTATGGCATCTCTGGTTTTGGTCTGGCCCGCAATCTGCGCATCCCGCGCGCCGAAGCGCAGGGCTTCATCGACCGGTATTTCGAACGCTTCCCGGGCATTCGTAAATACATGGACGATACGGTGGCTTTCGCGAAGGAACACAAGCGGGTCGAAACCCTGTTCGGTCGACAGATCCACACGCCCGAAATCGACGCGAAGGGGCCGCATGCGGGCTTTGCCAAACGGGCCGCGATTAATGCGCCCATTCAGGGCACCGCCGCCGATATCATTCGCCGCGCGATGATCCGCATGCCAGATGCAATTGCCAAACTGCCTGCGAAGATGCTGTTGCAGGTTCATGATGAACTGATTTTCGAGGTTGAAGACAGCGCCGTGGATGAGGTGATCGAGGTCGTGCGAGGCGTGATGGAAGGGGCCGCTGAACCGGCGGTGAAGCTTGATTTGCCGCTGGTTGTTGACGCGGGGACGGGTATGAATTGGGCAGAAGCGCACTGAAACGCTATCTTTTCGGATCAATCCCGCGTTCAGCCAGTTGCGCATAAAGGGCGGGCAGGCTTTTGTCGCGCTCTTCCCGGAACCGTTCGCCGATTGTGAAGCCTTCGATCCGGTCAATCCGGAACATGCGGAAATCCTCGCGCAGCTCGCACCAGCTGACAACGCACCATCCGTTTTTCCACAGCCACAAAGCGAGGGGGCGAACGACCCGCGCGGATTTGCGTGCGTCCTCATCTGAATAGCTCAGCACAAGGCGCAGACGGGCGTCTATCGCTGTTTCGATCTGGTCAATAAAATGCCTGTCGCGTTCGGACGGCATCAGGTTTGGCCCAGCGTGAATTTCGACCCGGTCGGTTTGCGCTTCAAGCCTTTCGGGTAATACCGCCTTGATCTTTATCAGAGCTTCGGCTGCAGCTTCAGCCATGGCAGCCCCGCCCATTCGTTCGATCAAACGGGTGCCAGCGATGACGGCCATAACTTCCTCACGCGTGAACATCAGGGGCGGAATATCGTACCCCGCCCGCATCACATATCCGACGCCCGCTTCGCCTTCGATCGGAACGCCAGATGCGATCAGGTCTGCGATGTCGCGATAGATTGTCCGCTCGCTGACCTCGAGCGTTTCGGACAAATCACGCGCGGTGGTCAGCCGACCGCCCCGAAGTTGTTGAACGATCTGAAACAGGCGGTCGGCACGGCGCATGTATTATCCTTTCGGTTCAAACAATCCGATCGAGTTGCCGTCCGGATCGGTGGCATACTGGAACCGACCGGGCGGAATTTCGATGATTGGCCCCTTCATCGTGCCACCGGCGGCTTCGCACCGCTTGGCACAGGTTTCCAGCTTGTCAGGGGCCGCGATATGTACGGTTGGACCCGTTCCATCTGCGGCGGGTTTTCCTTCGTATAGATGACCGCCGACACCAGTCGTGTCACTGGAAAAGTTGGCCAAGGGATTAGGGCCTGTTTCGTCAATTGCCATCTTCCACTGGAAAACCTCGGTGTAGAAGGCAACGGCATTCTCAAGGTTTGTAACTGGGATTTCTGTCCAGACAACAAGGGGTTGGGTGTCCATAGTAGGCTCCTTTATTTGATGTTGAGAAGCCTGTGTCGCACACCCCTCCTGACAGCATACTGTCAGGAGTATTTGGATCGTCGCGGATAGGCCGGAAACTGCGCGGCCGATAAATCGGCTGTCCGCTCCGCTTGACCAGAGACGCGGGTGCTATAGGCTTCCGGCACCTGTTCAGAGGGCTGATATGCGCCAAATAATCCTTACCGTCGTGATCCTGTCGTCAATTGCGCTGGCTGGGTGCCAGACCACCAAAACGGAAACGCCCGGTGGCGACGTTACCTTCTGCGATCGCGTGATTGGGTGGGAGCCGGTCGCGGGTGAAGGTGGCGCAGAACGGGCGCTGACACGGGCTGAGGTTTGTTCAAAACCGGCAGATGATGGCGTCTGGATGAAGGTTGGACAGGTCCATTCGAAACTGCGCGCCCGCGGATATTGGCTGTGGATGCCCAAAGATGATCGTCATCTGGCCGTGTCGTCGACCAATGGTGCACCGGTGTTGTCCGGCTGGTCACTTCAGGCCCGTCCGTTTGGCTGGGCGCACGAGATTGTTGCCGTGCCAGAGCCGGGTAAGGTCCATGACGGTGCTTTGCCAGCCGGAGCTTGCCCCCGCAAAGCGGTCGGGAAGAAGCCCCAGCTGCGGTATTGCATCGCCAGTCAGTGAGCTGAGATCCCCTAGCTGTCGCCACGCGGGTCCAGCAGACGTTTCATTACATCGTCCGATGTAATTCGACCAACCGGTTTGCCGCCTTCGGTGACACATAGTTCCGTTTGGCCATCCAATGCTGTCATCACTTTCGCGACACGATCCCGCACATCCACCTTGGCAGGGGCTGTGGACAGGTCTTTGGTCATGACATCCCGTGCGGTCAAAACACCCAGCGGGTTCATATGAGCAACAAAATCAGCCACATAATCATCGGCAGGAGACGTAAAGATGTCGCGTGGTGTACCACATTGCACGATGCGCCCGCCTTCCATGATCGCAATCCGATCACCCAGCTTGAATGCCTCGTCCAAATCATGGCTGACGAAGATGATCGTGCGTTTCAGGCTTTGTTGCAGTTCAAGCAACTCGTCCTGAAGCCGGGTACGGATCAAAGGGTCGAGCGCCGAAAACGGTTCGTCCATCAGCAGGATTGGGGCTTCGGTCACGAAGGCACGGGCAAGGCCCACACGCTGTTGCATACCCCCGGACAAATCACCGACCTTGCGATCGGCCCAATCGGTCAGGCCCACCAGTTCCAACTGAGCGTCCACGCGATCTTTGCGATCAGCGATGGACACGCCGTCAAGCTCCAGCCCCAATCCGACATTCTGGCGCACGGTTCGCCATGGCAACAAGCCAAATTGCTGGAATACCATCGCAACGCGGCGCGCGCGGATGCGGCGCAGCGTGTTTTTATTCGCATTGGTCACATCGACAAGAACGTTCCCGTCACAGACATGTGCTGCGCCCCGCACCACCGGGTTCAACCCGTTCACAGCGCGCAGAAGGGTGGATTTCCCTGACCCGGACAGCCCCATCAGCACAAGGATTTCACCTTCCTGCACTGTCAGCGAACAGTTATGCACACCCAGAACCTGGCCTGTGGCTTCCTGGATTTCGGCGCGCGTCAGGCCCTGATCCATTAATGGCAGGGCTTTGTCTGGCGACTGTCCGAACACGATCGAGACGTTGTCGAATTTAACGGCAACACCATTGGAGTCGGTGGGATTTGTGATCTGTGCCATCTTAACGTTCCACTCGCAAAACGCGGTCAAGCATGATGGCCACGACCACGATGATGAATCCGCTTTCAAATCCAAGCGCCGTATTCACCTGGTTCAGCGCCCGCACGACGGGCACACCCAGCCCATCGGCCCCGACCAGAGCCGCAATCACAACCATCGACAAGGACAGCATGATGGTTTGGTTCAGACCGGTCATGATCTGCGGCAGCGCATAGGGAAGTTCGACTTTCCAAAGGGTCTGCCTTGGCGTTGCGCCAAAGGCTTGTGCGGCCTCCAACAGCGCAGGAGGGGTCGAGCTGACGCCCAGATGGGTCAGACGAATGGGTGCGGGCAGCACGAAGATCACCGTCGCGATCAGGCCGGGCACCATGCCGATGCCAAAAAACACGATCGCCGGGATCAGGTAGACGAAAGTCGGCAGCGTTTGCATCAAATCCAGCACTGGACGCATCGCGCGAAACAGGCGTGGACGGTGCGCGGCGGCAATCCCGATAGGGGTGCCGACCGCCATGCAGACCACACAGGCCGATAGGACCAGTGTCAGGCTTTCGGTCGTTTCTTCCCAATACCCTTGGTTAAGGATGAACAGGAACCCAAAGAGCACAAGCAGACAAGTTTTCCAGTTGCGCTGCAAAAGCCACGTGATCGCAACGAAAGTGGCGGTTACCAACAATGGATGCGGGGTTTGTAACACCCACAGGATGCCGTCGATCAGCAGCTCCATCAGCCAGCTGAGCCAGTCAAAGAAGGGCTCTCCCGTGTCCTGAAGCCAGTCAAACAACTGTTTGGCGGTCTTGCCCACGGGTATCTTGGTCTCGGTCAGCCAGTCCATGCTCTGCCTTTTTCACATCTCGAAAAATCAAAGAAACGCGCCAGAGATATCTCCGGCGCGTTTGTGGATGGGGTCAGATCAAAGACCCAGCGCGCCCTTGACGGCGGCAACGCTGTCGCCACCATCAACCGTGGTCACACCGTCCAGCCACGCCACGAACGCATCGGGGTTGGCTTTCAGCCACGCGCTTGCGGCATCGGCCGGGTCTTCCCCGTCATTCAGGATCGCGCCCATGATCTCGTTCTCCATGGCCAGTGAAAACTCGAGATTTTGCAGAAGCTTGCCAACATTTGGGCATTCATCGACATAACCTTTGCGGGTGTTGGTCATGACCTGTGCGCCACCAAGGTTGGGACCGAAAAAATCATCGCCACCCGTCAGGTAGCCCATGTCGAAATTGGCATTCATCGGGTGGGGTTCCCAACCAAGGAAAACAACCGGCTCGCCTTTTTTGTCGGCACGGGCAACCTGCGCCAACATCCCTTGTTCCGAGCTTTCAACGACCTCGAATCCCTCAAGGTCAAACGCATTTCCGTCGATCATCGATTGGATCAGGCGGTTGCCGTCATTGCCCGGCTCGATGCCGTAAATCTTGCCCTCCAACGCGTCCTTTTGCGCTGCGATGTCGGCGAAATCCTTGATGCCCATATCCATGGCCGCCTTGTTCACGGCAAGCGTGTATTTCGCGCCGTCAAGGTTCATGCGCACGGTGTCCACGGTGCCAGCCTCGCGATAAGGCGCGATGTCGGCTTCCATCGTTGGCATCCAGTTGCCAAGGAATACGTCGATGTCACCTTCGGCCATCGACGTATAGGTCACGGGCACGGACAACACCTTGATGTCAGTGTCATATCCCAGTGCGCCCAGCACAACCGTCGTGGCAGCCGTCGTGGCGGTAATGTCTGTCCAACCCACATCCGAGAATGTGACTTCGCTACATTCGCCTTGTGCAAATGCGGCGCTTGCTACGGCCGTAAGGGCAAAGGCTGATAGTGTCGTTCTGAGGTTCATTTAGTCGCTCCCTATTTGTTCGTGCGGTTTCTTTTGACCGAAGGTTCGGGGCATCCCGAACCACTCATCCAACCCTAACGTAGTGGATGCATGGGTGAAACCAGCTTCATTAGTCACAGACGCTGCTTTTTATTGATTGACGAGTCAATTAAAAAAACGCAATCCTGCCAAGATACCGGAATTGGAGGGGATATGCCCAAGGTTGGAATGGAACCAATCCGGCGCGGCGCGCTGGTGCAAGCCACGATCCACGAGATCGGGCGCGCGGGGAGCTTGGACGTGACCGTGACCCAGATTGCCAAGCGTGCAGGCGTGTCCAGCGCGTTGGCCCATCACTATTTCGGCGGTAAGGAACAGATATTCCTTGCGGCGATGCGCCATATCCTGACGATCTATGGCGCACAGGTGCGGGTTGCCCTGTTTGGTCTAACGGCGCCGCGGGATCGGCTTGAAGCGATCATCCGCGCCAATTTCGAAGCCGGTAACTTCCGGCCCGAGGTCATATCGGCCTGGCTGAATTTCTACGTGCTGTCGCAAAGCAACGATGGGGCGCGGCGCCTGTTGCGCGTGTATCAGCACCGGTTGCATTCGAATCTTGTTCATGCCCTGCGCCCGCTTGTCGGCGACGACGCACATGACGTGGCCGACACGCTCGCCTCGATGATCGACGGGCTTTATATCCGCCACGCCTTGCGCGAGGACACACCAAGCGGCGCGCGCGCCTGCAACCGGGTGCTGGCTTGTCTTGATGTCATATTGGAGACCTACGCATGACCAAGCCGAACATCCTGATCATCATGGTCGACCAGTTGAACGGCACCCTGTTCCCGGACGGCCCTGCGGAATGGTTGCACACCCCGAACCTGAAAAAACTGGCGGCGCGGTCGGTGCGGTTTCAAAACGCCTATACCGCCAGCCCCCTGTGCGCACCGGGCCGGGCCAGTTTCATGTCGGGCCTGCTGCCGCGAAGCACCAAGGTTTATGACAACGCGGCCGAGTTCGCCTCGGACATCCCGACCTACGCCCACCACCTGCGCCGCGCGGGCTATCAAACCGCTTTGTCTGGAAAAATGCACTTCGTCGGCCCCGACCAGATGCACGGATTCGAGGAGCGTCTGACCACCGATATCTACCCTGCTGATTTCGGTTGGACACCGGATTACCGCAAACCCGGTGAGCGGATCGACTGGTGGTATCACAATATGGGGTCCGTCACCGGGGCAGGGGTCGCCGAGATTTCCAACCAGATGGAGTATGATGACGAGGTTGCTTACAACGCTTGTGCCAAGCTGTATGACCTTGCACGGGGACATGATAACCGCCCGTGGTGCCTGACGGTCAGTTTCACGCATCCGCATGATCCCTATGTGGCACGCCGCAAGTACTGGGATTTGTACGAGGGTTGCGAGCATCTTCTGCCCCAGGTGCCCGCGATGGATTACGACGATCACGATCCACACGCGCAACGGATTTTTGACGCCAATGATTGGCGCAATTTCGACATCGCCGATGAAGATATCCGTCGCTCGCGCCGCGCCTATTTCGCCAATATCTCGTATCTGGATGACAAGGTCGGCGAGATGCTGGACGTGATGGAACGCACCAGACAGGATGCGATCATCCTGTTCGTGTCTGACCATGGCGACATGCTGGGGGAGCGTGGCCTGTGGTTCAAAATGAACTTCTATGAAGGGTCGGCGCGGGTGCCCCTGATGATTTCGGCCCCGGACCTTGCGCCGGGGTTGATCGAAACGCCGGTGTCCACGCTGGATGTCACCCCGACATTGGCCGATCTGGCAGGTATTTCGTTGGACGAGGTAAAGCCTTGGGTGGATGGCGAAACTCTCGTCCCATTGGCCAAAGGCGAGGGGCGCGAAAGCCCTGTTGCGATGGAGTATGCGGCGGAAGCGTCCTATGCGCCACTTGTCTCTTTGCGATATGGGCCGTGGAAATACACCCGCTGTGCGCTAGATCCCGATCAGTTATTCAACATTGACGACGATCCGCACGAGTTAAACAACCTGGCAAGCCATCCTGAACATCTGGGCACGTTAAACAGCCTTCGCGCCAAGTCCGAAGCGCGGTGGGATCTTGCGGCCTATGATGCCGAAGTGCGCGAAAGTCAGGCACGGCGCTGGGTGGTGTATGAAGCTCTGCGCAACGGGGCCTATTTCCCATGGGATTACCAACCGCTGCAAAAGGCATCTGAACGCTACATGCGAAACCACATGAACCTCGACAATGTTGAAGAAAACGCTCGCTTCCCCCGTGGCGAGTAACCCCTGATCTGACGGAAAAACAATGCAAGCAGAATATATCATCGTTGGCGCGGGCAGCGCGGGATGCGCAATGGCGTATCGGCTGGCGGAAGCAGGCAAGCGGGTTCTGGTGATTGAACATGGCGGCACCGATGCGGGGCCGTTCATACAGATGCCGGCGGCGCTGAGTTATCCCATGAACATGCGCCAGTATGACTGGGGGTTTATGACCGAACCTGAACCGCATCTGGGCGGGCGCAGGCTGGTGACCCCGCGCGGCAAGGTCATTGGCGGGTCCAGCTCGATCAACGGCATGGTTTACGTCCGCGGACACGCGAAGGATTTCGACCATTGGGCCGAAAGCGGTGCCGATGGGTGGTCCTATGCAGATGTGCTGCCCTATTTTAAGCGGATGGAGCACTGGCATGACGGTGGCCATGGCGGTGATCCCCGATGGCGTGGCACAGATGGCCCCCTGCATGTGACGCGTGGACCGCGAAAAAACCCCCTTTTCCACGCCTTTGTTGAGGCAGGAACGCAGGCCGGATATCCGGTCACAGGGGATTATAACGGTCAGCAGCAGGAAGGCTTCGGCCCGATGGAGCAAACCGTCTGGCGCGGGCGGCGCTGGTCGGCGGCGAATGCCTATCTTCGTCCGGCGCTGAAACGGGACAATTGCGATCTGATCCGCGCGTTCGTTCGAAAGGTTGTGATAGAAGATGGCCGCGCCACCGGGGTCGAGGTCGAACGCGGCGGCAAGATCGAGGTTATCCAAGCTGAGGCCGAAGTGATCATCGCTGCCAGCTCGATCAACTCGCCCAAACTTCTGATGCTGTCGGGCATCGGCCCGGCGGCGCATCTGTCCGAGCACGGGATAGCGGTTGTCGCTGATCGCGCGGGTGTCGGTCAGAACCTGCAAGACCATCTTGAAGTCTATATGCAATATGCGGCGCAGAAACCGATCACGCTCTATCGCTATTGGAACCTGGTCTGGAAGGGCATTCTGGGCGCGCAATGGTTGTTCACAAAAACCGGACTTGGCGCATCAAACCAATTTGAAAGCGCGGCTTTCATTCGTTCGCGCGCGGGTGTCGAATACCCCGATATCCAATACCACTTCCTTCCGATGGCGGTGCGCTATGATGGCACCGCACCCGCCGAAGGGCACGGTTTTCAAGCCCATACAGGCCCCATGCGGTCCACGTCACGGGGCGAGATCACGCTGAAATCGGCGGACCCGAACGAAGCCCCGAGGATTTTCTTCAACTACATGTCCACAGATCAGGACTGGGAGGAGTTCCGCACGTGCATTCGCTTGACTCGCGAAATCTTTTCTCAGGACGCGTTCAAGGATCATGTGAAGCACGAAATTCAGCCCGGCAATGCGCTGCAAACCGATGACGAGATTGACAGCTTCATCCGCGAACACGCCGAAAGCGCCTATCACCCCTGTGGCACCTGCCGGATCGGGCGGGCCGATGATCCGAACGCCGTGGTCGACCCGGAATTGCGGGTGATCGGCGTTGATGGCCTGCGGGTTGCCGATAGTTCGGTGTTTCCGCGGATCACCAACGGAAATCTGAATGCGCCATCGATCATGGTGGGAGAGAAGGCATCGGATCATATCCTTGGGCGTCGGCTTCCCGCATCAAACGACGCGCCGTGGATACATCCGGATTGGCAGAATTCACAGCGTTAGCGCCATTGGTTTGATCCGGGTCAATGCAGGGCGGGATGGACCGGCGCAATCTTGGACCGAACCAAGATAAAAGGAGAGATCGCGAATGTCCCACACCCCTCATGAACTGAATGAAGAGTTCCCGGATATGATCGAGAAGATGGCCGAGTTGAAGCAGTCTGACGCTCATTTCGCGAAGCTGGCCGATGAGTATCACGAGTTGAATCGTGCCGTGCATCGCGCCGAAACCAACGTGGAGCCGACGGACCAGTTCAACGAAGAGGAAATGCGCAAAAAACGTGCAGTTCTGAAAGATGAGATTTATCGGATGCTGACGGCGGCATAGCGCGCCTGAAACGAAAGCCACCCTGCATGAACCGGGGTGGCTTTCATTATTGAAGCGTCGCAATCCACTCTTTCATTTTCTTCAAAGACTGCTTCGACCAAATTGTTGTATGCCCGGCTTTCGCCTGGGTCACGAAACGTTTGTTCGGGCTGGGTGATAGCTTATAAAGCTTTCGCCCCATCGATATCGGGACTGTTTTATCGCTCCCGCCATGCATGATGAATGTCGGTATCTTCACCCGCCTGATCGTTCGCTTTGACGGCCACAGGTCATTGCGCGAGGCAAACAGGGGAAGCATTGCAGGCCGCTTGGCAGCAACCAGATCAACCAGCGAAGTATACGGCGCCTGAAGGATCAATCCGATGGGCGGGCGCTGCCGCCCGACCTTGCTGTCAGCGATTTGAAGTGCAACGCCTGTGCCCAGACTTTCACCAAAAATAATCACCGGACCATCTCCGACGTATTTGGGTAAATCCCGATACAGCGAATTGGCAAGGTTCTGGATGACCTTGCGGCTGGGCAATCCCTTGCTGCCGCTCATCCCGGGATAGGCAAGCGCGACCAATCCATAGCCATTGCCAATCAGCCAAGGGAATTTTTTCCGGCGCGTCGCAAGGTTGCCACCGGAACCGGGCAGATAATAGATCGTGGGTTTCCCGGCTTTGGGCGGTATGACCCAGATGACGGCGCCCTTGTAACGTTTCGCCTTCAGTTTTGGATGCGCAACCTTCGGGTTAGCCTTCTGAGGATTGAACTGATAAAAAACCTTCCGTTCCAAGGCAGATTGAACGCTGCTTGTTTGGGCGGACGCAGGTGCTGAGGCGGCAAAGATTGCCACCACCATCAACAGGGCCGAAAACAGAAAATTCTTCATCGTTTGATCTCGTATGGGAGTGTGCCGCGTGAATATGGATCGACTTGCAGCTTGCGTTCAAGGGGCGGCACGGATCGCTGGTGGCAGAACTGGCGTTCGCAGATGCGGCAGGACACGCCTATTGGTTCAAATGCGGCGTCATTCGTCACGTTCAGATCGTCTGCGTAAACCAAGGCCCCGGCGTGTTTCACCTCGCAGCCCAAACCGATCGCATAGCGTCGCACAGGGGCGTCAAAACTGCCCCCAGATTTCGAGACGTTCCGCGATAGGCAGAGATATCTGACACCGTCCGGCGTCTGCGCAAGTTGACGCAGGAAACGTCCCGGTGTTTCAAAGGCTTGATGCACGTTCCACAACGGACAGGCCCCGCCGAACCGCGCAAACTGAAGACGTGTCGCAGAGTGTCGTTTCGTAATGGTGCCGGCTTGATCAACGCGGACAAAAAAGAAGGGGATACCCTTCGCGCCGGGTCTTTGTAAGGTGGACAGTCTATGGGCCACCTGTTCGATGGATGCGCCAAAGCGATCTGCCAACCGTTCAAGGTCGTGACGTGTCTCACGTGCTGCGGCAAGAAACTGCTCATAGGGCAGTCTGGCAGCCCCTGCGAAGTAGTTGGCAAGTCCAAGTTTGGCGATGGCACGGGCTTCTTCGGTCTGGAAACGGGCAAAATCCAGTGTCGCCTCTAACAACGCGTCTTGGGTCAACAACGCGATCTGCATGAGCAACTGGAATTCCTGCGTGGGACGGGGCGGGCGCGTGGATAGGCGCAGAATCCGGTTTTCGGGATCATAGCTGCGCATCGCATCCTGATCGACTCGTTCCAGCTGGATCCCCCGGTCTTTCAAAACGGTTTCGGCCATTTCCGTAGGGGCCAATCCGCGGGCCTTTCCCGTGGCGGCGAAATGCTCAGCGGCGCGATCCACAGCATCGATGTAGTTGTCGCAATAGTGAAAGAAGTCGCGCACTTCGTCCCATGGGCTTGCCTTTGAGCCAAGATCAACCGTGCCAAGGTTTTCGTCCAGAGATGCCAGCCTTTCATGGCCCCTCCGATAGGCGCGGTGAAGTTCAAGCAAAGCATGCGCAAGCGCGGGTGCGTTTGAGGCCGCGAGCCTGAGGTCAGCCAAGGGTGGCACATCTGAAAACACCGGGTCTGCGAATGCCTCGCGCATGTCGCTGACCAGACGTTCGGCGTCGCCCGTCGATAACTCGGCAACATCGAAACCAAACTCCTGTGCCAGCGCCAATACGACCCCGGTCGAGACAGGTCGGTTGTTGTTTTCCATCTGGTTCAGATAGGGCAGGCTGACGCCCAGTTTCTCGGCGAAGTTTTTCTGGGTCAATCCGAGCCGGGATCGAATTTCACGAAGCTTTACACCAGCATAGAGTTTCTGGGTGGCCATGCGCAGGGTGTTCCTTTTGGGGGTTTGCAAAATTTGCTAGTACTCCCTTATACCATTTGCAAAAGCGCTGCGTCAAAGATTCAACCGTTTTTCGCGCTGCATCACCAGTAAGATTGCAACGACCGCCATCGCCGAAGAGGCGAGCATCAAAAGCAGAAGCGGCAGCGCGGTTGATCCGGGCACCAACAGCCACCCGGCAAGGGCTGACAGGGCAGCACCTCCGCCGATGTTTAATGCTCCGCCAAGACCCGAGGCGCTGCCAGCAAGCTCGGGCCGCACACTCATCATGCCTGACGTCGCGTTTGGAAGGGTCATGCCATTGCCAACACCGACCCAGGTCATAAAGCCGAAGAAAACGTATTCGGATCCAAAGCCAAGTAGGAAAAGTGAAAGCGAAAGGAATAGGCCAGCAGCCGTGATAATGGCGCCCCAAAACACCATATTGGTCAAACCAATCCGCATTGAGTATCGCCCCGAGATGTAGTTTCCCACAAGATACCCGGCGGCGGGCGCGCCAAAGAACAACCCTAGGCGCGCGGGGCTCATGCCGTAGATTTCGCTTCCGACAAACGGCGCGCCGCCGAGATAGGCGAAGAACGCCCCGGAGGTCAGCGCGGCAGATGCACAAAATCCCCAGAACCGCGGCGATGTCAGCAAGGATGGATAGGCGCGGAACTGGGCGCTGAATCCGCCAGGTTGCGGCGTGATCGTTTCACCCAGATCACGCCAGGTCAGAAGGATTGCCGCCACACCCGCGCCAGCTTGCAACCAGAAGTTGGCTTTCCAGCCGAAGGCCTGATCCAGAACGCCGCCGATTGAAGGGCCAATCATTGGGATGATCGACATGCCCATGGTTACATATCCGATCATTGATGCCGCTTGGTCGCCGGGCACCATGTCACGGATCGCGGCGCGTGAAAGGACGACGCCAACAACGACGGATGCCTGAAGCATTCGAAACCCAAGGAAAACTTCAACGCTGGGTGCATAGATGCAGCCAAGAGTGGCGACGATATAGATGGCAAACCCGGCCATGATCACAGGGCGCCGCCCGAATCTGTCTGATAGCGGCCCGACCACCACCTGCATCAACGCGTTGATGCACAGATACAAGGCGACAGATAACTGTACGATGCGATAGTCGGTATCGAAATACCGCGCCATGCCGGGCAGGGACGGCAGAAAGACATTCATCGACAGGGTTGCTGCAGCGGCCACGAAAGTGAGCGTGAAGACATGCGGCGGTGTGGATGAATCCAAAAAACGGGATGCGGATCTTAATGGCATGTGTCATGGCTAGGCTTGGGTCGCTGGACTGTCCATCCCGAGAAGGCAGAATTTGCAGTTATTCAATTTGCAATATTCACATTGCAATAAATTTGCAAATTCGCCCAATTTTCCTTTCGGGATGAACGGTTAAGCGTTACTTTGCCCGGAAATCAAGGAGTGCTGCCAGATGAAAGATATCCTTCAGGAGCTTGAAGATCGCCGCAAGACCGCCCGCCTTGGGGGCGGACAGCGACGGATCGACAGTCAACACAAAAAAGGCAAACTGACCGCACGTGAGCGGGTCGAGCTTCTGTTGGACGAAGGCTCGTTTGAAGAGTTTGACATGTTCAAGGCCCATCGGTGCACGGAATTTGGCATGGAGGCCGACAAACCTGCGGGCGACGGTGTCATCACCGGTTGGGGAACGATCAACGGACGTCTGGTTTATGTGTTCAGTCAGGACTTCACCGTTTTTGGCGGTTCGCTGTCGGAAACCCATGCGGAAAAGATCTGCAAGATCATGGACATGGCAATGCAGAACGGCGCGCCGGTGATCGGCATCAACGATTCTGGTGGCGCGCGCATTCAGGAAGGCGTGGCGTCCCTTGCGGGGTATGCCGAGGTATTCCAGCGTAACATCATGGCATCGGGTGTTGTGCCACAGATCTCGGTGATCATGGGGCCATGCGCGGGTGGTGCGGTCTATTCACCGGCAATGACCGACTTCATCTTCATGGTGAAAGACAGCTCTTATATGTTCGTGACTGGTCCTGATGTTGTGAAAACCGTGACCAACGAAGTGGTGACCGCCGAAGAGCTTGGCGGGGCGTCGACCCACACCAAGAAGTCGTCGGTCGCAGACGGTGCATTTGAAAATGATGTCGAGGCCTTGACCGAAATTCGTCGCCTTGTCGATTTTCTGCCGCTGAACAATCGCGACAAGGCCCCTACGCGCCCGTTCTTTGATGATCCGGCGCGGGTAGATGAAAGCCTTGATACATTGGTGCCGGACAACGCCAATGCGCCCTACGACATGAAAGAGCTGATCGCGAAACTGGCCGATGAAGGCGATTTCTATGAAATTCAGGAAGAGTACGCCAAAAACATCATCACCGGGTTCGTGCGGCTGGAAGGTCAAACGGTTGGCGTCGTCGCCAACCAGCCAATGGTGCTGGCCGGCTGTCTGGATATTGACAGTTCGCGCAAGGCTGCACGTTTCGTGCGCTTCTGCGATGCATTCGAAATTCCGATCCTGACCTTGGTTGATGTGCCGGGCTTCCTGCCGGGAACCAGCCAAGAATATGGCGGTGTCATCAAGCATGGCGCGAAACTTCTGTTTGCCTATGGTGAAGCGACGGTGCCGAAGGTTACCCTGATCACCCGTAAAGCCTATGGCGGGGCGTATGACGTTATGGCGTCCAAGCACCTGCGTGGCGACTTCAACTATGCGTGGCCCACCGCAGAGATTGCGGTGATGGGAGCCAAGGGCGCAACAGAAATCCTGTATCGGTCCGAACTGGGCGACCCCGAGAAAATCGCTCAGCGCACGCAGGATTACGAAGAACGGTTCGCCAATCCCTTCGTTGCCGCCGAACGTGGCTTTATCGACGAAGTGATCCAGCCGCGCTCCTCTCGGATGCGGATCTGCCGGGCCTTTGCATCCTTGCGCAACAAGAAGCTGCAGAACCCCTGGAAAAAGCACGACAATATCCCGCTGTAGAAATGACAGGCGTGGGGGGATATAACGGCCTGCCGGGCCTGGTTGGGGTGATGGCATGTGCCGCCGCCTTAACCCTTTCCGCGCCCGCAGCCGCAGGCTCCACAGAAGCGCTTTTTGAAGAGGGCATGCGGATCAATGTGCCGTCCGGGCAAGAGGTGACTTTTTTGGATGTGATTGAAGGCGAAGACAGTGCTGTTGGCACGGCGATCCGCGTTCGGTTCCTTGCCCCCCGCATTTCACGCGAAAACGGGGACTTAGAATTTGTGCAGGCAGAGGGCGATATGGCCACGTTGTGTCAGGACTATGTATTGCCGCAAATGTTGACGACGGGCGTCGCGATGCCTGCTCAGATCATCATCGTTTTATCCGATCGCGTCGTCGAGCACGGCATGACCGATCCGGATGCGACACAGTTCTTCGAAGCCTACCGGCCCGAGGATGGAATGTGCGTTTGGGAGGGGTTCTGATGGCATTGCCATATATGACCAAACACAAAGGGTTTCCGGGGCGGCTTCCCGGGTCGGACTTTCAGTTCACCATTCGCCGACCCAATAAAAGCGGCGCAACGCCGCTTGTCGCGCGCGAGCGTTTTGCTGACCGCCGTCCCGCCGATCGCCGCGCCGATGCCGGCTTCATGGAGGCGTTGTGGAATTATTTTGGCGATCAGCCGTTTGAGCGTGGAAATCTGGATGCCGGGCGCCTGTCGTGGCTGTTCGGGCGCGAAGTCGTTGCCGCAGAGGATCCATTCGATCCGGAAAGCTACGAAGCCCTTCTGATGATCGACGTGAATCGCGCAACTGCCGCATTTCCGGACGTTTTTGAGGATTGATCGGCATGAACCCGCCCGCCCTTTCATCGAACCGGCAGATTCCAGCCCAAAAGGTGGGCTTGGTTGCAACGCATTCTTGCAACACGGGAAAGGCGTGCCAATCTGTATCTCAAGCGGAAAGCACATCCCCGTTTTCCGCTATGGTTTGTCGAAACCATTACCCTTCCCCTTCTTCAGCCCGGTTCTTTGCGAAAGCAACTGAACCGGGCCTCTTTTTTGCCGATTGCGCGGGCTATGCCGTGCATGAAACAAAATTGTGCTTTGGGATTCCTGCAAATCAAGGCAAACTGGTGGTAATAAAAAATACAACCAGAGGCAGTCAACGATGCAGATCAGCAAACTATTCGTGGGGGTCACAGCCCTTATCGTGCTGGCAGGATGTCAGTGGAACGATCTTCAACGCGCCGGTGTCGGCGCGGCGACAGGGGCGGTGGTCGCCAAGGCGACCAGCGGCAACCTTCTTACAGGTGCGGTCATCGGGGCGGGCGCGGGTGCGCTGTGCGACGATGTCGGTGTGCGCTTCTGTAACTGACACATCCGCCGTTTCGTACGGCACTTCACGCTTTTTTCAGCCCGCCGGGATCAAACCCTGTGGGCTTTTCTATGCCACTTCGCGCGACGGGTTGACCCGCCGCGCCAATACATGAACGGAAGGGACAGGACATGTTCAAGAAGATCCTGATTGCAAACCGGGGCGAAATCGCCTGCCGCGTGATCAAGACCGCCCGAAAGATGGGTATCCAGACGGTTGCCATCTATTCGGACGCTGACAAGAACGCGCTTCATGTGAAAATGGCCGATGAGGCGGTGCATATCGGTCCGCCGCCTGCCAACCAGTCCTATATCGTCATCGACAAAGTCATGAAGGCGATCAAGGACACCGGGGCGGAAGCCGTCCATCCGGGATACGGGTTCCTGTCTGAGAACTCGAAATTTGCCGAGGCATTGGCCACTGCGGGCGTCGCCTTTATCGGGCCGCCTGTTGGGGCGATCGAAGCCATGGGCGACAAGATCACTTCGAAGAAGATCGCACAAGATGCCGAGGTATCGACCGTCCCCGGTTACATGGGGCTGATCGAGGATGCCGACGAAGCGGTGAAAATCTCGAACGAGATCGGCTATCCAGTGATGATCAAGGCGTCGGCTGGCGGTGGCGGCAAGGGGATGCGGATCGCGTGGAGCGACGACGAAGCGCGAGAGGGCTTTCAATCGTCAAAGAACGAAGCCGCAAGCTCGTTCGGCGATGATCGTATCTTCATCGAAAAGTTTGTCACCCAGCCGCGCCATATCGAGATTCAGGTGCTCTGCGACAGCCATGGCAATGGTGTGTATCTGGGCGAGCGGGAGTGCTCGATCCAGCGCCGCAATCAGAAAGTTGTGGAAGAAGCGCCAAGTCCGTTCCTTGACGAGAAAACCCGCAAGGCGATGGGCGAACAGGCGGTCGCACTGGCACAGGCGGTGGATTACGCCAGTGCCGGCACGGTTGAATTCATCGTCGATGGGGACAAGAACTTCTATTTCCTTGAGATGAACACCCGCCTTCAGGTGGAACATCCCGTAACCGAATTGATCACCGGCGTAGACCTTGTGGAACAGATGATCCGCGTCGCGGCAGGTGAAAAGCTGTCGATCAGCCAGAAGGATGTGACCCTGACTGGTTGGGCGATCGAGAACCGGCTTTACGCCGAAGATCCCTATAGGAACTTTCTGCCGTCGATCGGTCGTCTGACACGTTATCGCCCGCCCGAGGAAACCGCGGCCGGTCCCTTGCTTGCCAACGGTAAGTGGCAGGGGGATGCACCGGAAGGTGACATCGCGGTGCGTAATGATACCGGCGTCTACGAAGGTGGCGAGATTTCGATGTATTACGACCCGATGATCGCCAAACTGTGCACCTGGGCGCCCACGCGCGATGACGCGATCGAGGCGATGCGCGTTGCACTGGACAGTTTTGAGGTCGAAGGTATTGGGCACAACCTGCCGTTTTTGTCCGCAGTGATGGATCATCCGATCTTTATCAAAGGCGAGATGACGACCGCATTCATCGAAGAACAATACCCGGACGGGTTTGAAGGGGTCGAGCTGAAGCAGGACGTGCTGAAGCGGATCGCCGCCTCGGCCGCCGCGATGCATCGTGTCGCCGAAATCCGCCGCGCCCGTATTTCGGGGCGGATGGACAATCACGAACGCAAAGTCGGCAAGCATTGGGTCGTGACGCTGCAAGGCGAAGAATTCGCGGTGAAGATCAAGGCTGACAAGAAAGGCTCGACCGTCAAGTTCGAAGATGGCTCGAAGCTGCGTGTCAAGTCAGACTGGACGCCGGGCGATAGCTTGGCTGTTCTTGAAGTGGGTGGCACGCCGCTGGTGCTTAAGGTCGACAAGATCACATCAGGGTTCCGTCTGCGGTCGCGTGGCGCGGATTTGAAAGTTCAGGTGCGCACGCCGCGTCAGGCTGAATTGGCCCGTCTGATGCCCGAGAAGCTGCCGCCGGATACTTCGAAAATGTTGCTCTGCCCGATGCCGGGTCTGATGGTGAAAGTCGATGTGGAAGCCGGTCAAGAGGTGCAGGAAGGTCAGGCCCTGTGCACCATCGAGGCGATGAAGATGGAAAACATCCTGCGCGCTGAGAAAAAGGGCATCGTGACCAAGATCAATGCAAGTTCGGGTGACAGCCTGGCCGTTGACGAAGTGATTATGGAGTTCGAATGATGATCAGCCGGGCATCAGCCCGAGAACGTTCGGCCATGTCGCCCTTGGTGGTGGCACTGACACCTGTGTTGGGGCTGTATCTCTGTATCCAGGTCATCGCATTCAGCAAAATCGGTGCGTTCGAGTTTCCTTTGGACGATATCTATATCCACCTTGCGATGGCCGAACAGATCGCATCGGGCGGCTATGGCGTGAACGCGGGGGAATACACCTCGGCAGCGTCGTCTCCGCTTTATCCGTTCCTGTTGGTGCCTTTTGGAGGGCAACCGGCACAGATCTGGGTGGCCGTGCTCTGGAACTTGCTTGCTTTGGTCGGATCGGTCGTGCTGTGGGTCAGGATTGTCGGTGACGCGGTGGAAGACAGGCGGTGGGCCGCCGTTCTGGCCGCTCTGGGACCGCTGGCCTTTAATCTTGCAGGGGCGGCCATGGTGGCGATGGAACACACATTGCATGTGTTTGCTTCGCTTGCGGTTCTGCGCGGCTTGCAAACGCAGATGCGCGAGGGACGGATCAGTTGGCTTCTGGTCTTCGGTATGTTGATCGGTCCGTTGATCCGCTTCGAAGGTCTTGCCGTTAGCGGTGCAGCGGCATCGGCTCTTGCCCTTGTCGGAAGATGGAAAATCGGTGCTGGATTGTTCGCCATCAGCGTCGCTCTGGTTGCCGCCTTTATGGGGTTTTTGATGTCTCTGGGGTTGGAGCCACTGCCAAATTCAGTCATGGCAAAAATCTCCGGCCCAACGGGAAGCCCGGACTTCGCACTAGCCAACCTTTTTGGCAAGCTTCAGGTGCAGCTACAAAGATCTGTTCCGGCTATGGCTATGCTGGTCACCCTTGTCATTGCATTGGTGTCTCTGGTGCGCAGCGACAAGGCTGACTCCATGGGACGCGCAATTCTTGTCGCCGCCCTTTTTGCCGGGTCGGGGCAGTTGTTTCTGGGGCAATTTGGCTGGTTTGAACGCTACGAGCTTTACGCCATGAGCTTCGTCTTCGGCCTGATGATGCTGTATGCGTTCCGGCCCGAGGTCGAACGTACGGTGCGCGTGCTGGTTGTGGTCGGGCTGGGTTTCCTGACGATCTACTATGGCCATTGGATGTTGCGATACGGCGTTTGGGCACCCGGCGGGATCTATGCGCAGCAGCAGAACGCCAGTCGTTTCGTGAAGGATGTCTACCAGAAACCCATTGCAGTGAATGACCTTGGATACGTCGCATGGGGCAACCCCAACTACGTGCTCGATTTGTGGGGGCTGGCATCATATCGGGCGTTGAAGATCAGAATGGACGAGCCGTATGAGGGATGGGCCGGTGATCTGACGGATGAGGCAGGGATCGACCTTGCAATTGTCTATGACAGTTGGTTCGAGGACGGGCTGGGTAAAGACTGGGTCAAGGTCGGCACGCTGCGTTTCACCAATGCAATCGCTTTCCTCGGAGGGCGCGACGTTTCGTACTATGCGACAAATGCCGAAGCCGCGCCGGAGCTGCGGCAGATGATTGCGGATTTTGCGCCGACTGTAACTGGCCCGGCTGAGATGTGGGTAGAAGAGGGAACGGTGAAATGATCGTTCAACCCTCTCTGCCACAGGTTTGTTTCTGTTGAAAACGATTAAGACGCGACGCCAGATCTGGCGTGAAAAGACGAAAAGGATGACGTGATGAGCGACACAGCCAAGTGGAAAGAGCTGGCCGAGAAGGAACTTCGCGGTCGCGCGTTGGATGACCTGACGTGGAACACGCTGGAAGGCATCGACGTCAAGCCGCTTTATACGGCAGAAGACACGGCGAACCTTGATCACATGGGTACGCTGCCCGGCTTTGGTCCCTTCACCCGTGGTGTGAAGGCCACCATGTATGCGGGCCGCCCGTGGACGATCCGTCAATATGCGGGTTTCTCGACCGCGGAAGAATCGAACGCCTTCTATCGCCGTAACCTTGCTGCCGGTCAGCAGGGTGTCTCGGTCGCCTTCGACTTGGCAACCCACCGGGGCTATGACTCGGACCACCCGCGCGTTGTGGGCGATGTGGGTAAAGCTGGCGTGGCAATTGACAGTGTCGAAGACATGAAAATCCTGTTCGACGGCATTCCGCTGGACAAGGTTTCGGTCTCGATGACCATGAACGGCGCGGTGATCCCGATCCTTGCGAACTTCATCGTTGCTGGGGAAGAGCAGGGCCATGACAAGTCGCTGCTGGCCGGCACCATTCAGAACGACATTCTGAAAGAGTTCATGGTGCGCAACACCTATATTTATCCCCCTGAGCCGTCGATGAAGATCATCTCGGACATTATCGAGTATACCTCGAACGAGATGCCGAAGTTCAACTCGATCTCGATTTCGGGCTACCATATGCAGGAAGCGGGCGCGAACCTCGTGCAGGAACTGGCCTATACGCTGGCTGATGGACGCGAATATGTGCGTGCCGCCATCGAGGCAGGCATGGACGTGGACAAGTTTGCAGGCCGCCTGAGCTTCTTCTTCGCCATCGGCATGAACTTCTTCATGGAAGCCGCGAAACTGCGCGCCGCGCGGACGCTGTGGCATCGCGTAATGACCGAGTTCGGCGCGAAGTCAGAACGCTCGAAAATGCTGCGCACCCACTGCCAGACCTCGGGCGTGTCGCTGCAGGAGCAGGATCCGTATAACAATGTGATCCGTACCGCATACGAAGCGATGTCGGCAGCCCTTGGCGGCACCCAGTCGCTGCACACCAACGCGCTGGACGAAGCGATTGCGCTGCCCACCGATTTCTCGGCCCGTATCGCGCGCAACACCCAGATCATCCTGCAGGAAGAAACCGGCGTGACCAACGTCGTCGATCCGCTGGCGGGCTCTTACTATGTGGAAAGCCTGACCGACGAGCTGATCAACAAAGCGTGGGAGCTGATGGAAGAGGTCGAAAGCATGGGCGGCATGACCAAGGCTGTGGCCTCGGGCATGCCGAAGCTGCGGATCGAGGAATCGGCCGCCAAGCGTCAGGCCATGATCGACAAAGGTGACGAAGTCATCGTTGGCGTGAACAAGTACAAGCTGGCCGAAGAAGACCAGATCGACATTCTGGACGTGGACAACATGGCGGTGCGTGACAGCCAGATTGCTCGTCTTGAAAACATCCGCGCAACCCGTGACGCAGCTGCGTGCGAGGCCGCTTTGGCCGAGCTGACCCGCCGCGCCAAGGAAGGGGGCAACCTTCTGGAAGCCGCCGTTGACGCCGCCCGCGCCCGCGCATCTGTAGGAGAGATCTCGATGGCTATGGAAAAAGAGTTTGGCCGCCACCGTGCCGAAGTGAAAACGCTGGCTGGCGTCTATGGCGCGGCTTACGAGGGCGACGAAGGCTTTGCCGCCATTCAGAAATCGGTCGAAGACTTCGCCGAGACCGAAGGCCGCCGCCCGCGTATGCTGGTGGTGAAGATGGGGCAGGACGGTCACGACCGTGGTGCCAAGGTCATCGCGACCGCCTTTGCTGACATCGGCTTTGACGTTGACGTTGGCCCGCTGTTCCAGACCCCGGACGAAGCGGCGCAGGACGCCATTGATAACGATGTGCACATCGTGGGCATCAGCTCGCAGGCTGCAGGTCACAAGACGCTGGCCCCGCAGCTGGTGAACGCCCTGAAAGAGCAGGGCGCCGAGGACATCATCGTGATCTGTGGCGGTGTTATCCCGCAGCAGGACTATGATTTCCTATATGAAAGCGGTGTCAAGGCGATCTTTGGGCCGGGAACGAATATACCCGAAGCTGCGCAAGACATCCTGAAACTGGTGCGTGCTGCGCGCGACTAACCGATAAGACACTTGCAGCTGGCGGCATTTCCCGCCAGCGTCATCCCAGACCAGAAGGAGAGAAACTTGGCTCTGGGAGAAATAGATCATCTTGTAGTGTCCTCCGCAACGCTGTCAGAAGGTGTTGCGTGTCTAGAGGACCTGCTTGGGGTGCCCATGGCGGGGGGAGGAGACCATCCGCTCATGGGCACCCACAACGCCCTGTTGTCGTTGGGACCATCCATTTACCTGGAGGTCATTGCCGTGAACCCCGACGCGCCCACACCACCGCGTGCGCGGTGGTTTGATCTGGACTATTTCACCGGCCCCACACGTCTGACCAATTGGGCACTTCGGGTGCCAGATTTACCGGACGCGCTGCACCGTGCGCCGGATGGGATGGGGGATGCCCTTGCGCTGGAAAGGGGCGACTATTCATGGGACATGGCAATCCCGCAAGATGGGCGGCTGCCGTTTTCAGGCTGCGCTCCGGGGTTGTTAAGCTGGAAGGGGCAGCAACCGGCCCCTAACCTGCCAGATCACGGGCTGCGCCTTGCCGCGCTGGAAATCACTCACCCCGAGGCCGAGGCGCTTTCCGTTGCACTTATCCCACTTGTCGCAGATGGCCGTATTTCTGTTCATGCAGGGGAACCGAGCTTGAATGCATGGTTGGACACCGCCAACGGGTTGGTTGAACTGCCATGATACGCACTGCGACCCTAACGGATGTTCCCGCCATTCTTCACCTGTGGAACCTCGCGATCCGCGAAACGCTGATCACGTTCAACAGCGTCGAGAAAACACCAGACGATGTGGCGGATGCCCTGCGTGTTTACGATGCTTTTTTGGTTGCCGAGCAAGACGGGCAAATACTTGGCTTTGCCGCATTGTTCCCCTTCCGCGCGGGCGCGGGGTACGCCCATACCAAGGAACATTCCATCATGGTGTCACCTGCTGCACGAGAGCAGGGTCTGGGCCGTGCATTGATGGAGACGCTGGAGACCCTTGCGCGTGACCAAGGTGTGCATTCCATGATTGCCGGTGTTTCGGCCTCAAACCCGGATGGAGAACCGTTTCACACGGCCATCGGCTTTGAAACCGTTGGCCGTGTAAGCGAGGCAGGGTTCAAGTTTGACCAGTGGCACGATCTTGTTCTGATGCAGAAGAAGCTCTAGGCCGGTTCGGCCGAAGCTTTTTCCGCCGCGCGGGCCGGGTTACCTGCCATCACCAAGACCGCTGCCCCGATCATTGCGGACAGTGCCGATGCAACAAGCACACCAAGACGAACATTGTTCATCAGGGTTTGGTCGGCGAAGCTGAGGCTGCCAATAAACAGGGACATGGTGAAACCGATACCTGCCAGCGCAGACACCCCATAAATATGTATCCAACCCACCCCGTGCGGCAGACGTGCCAGCCCGGATTTGACGGTCAGATATGTCAGCCCCAGGACGCCAATCTGTTTTCCAACCACAAGCCCAGCGACGATCCCAAGCGGGATCGGGGCAAACAGCGCCTCCAGTGACATACCCTTCAAAGATACGCCTGCATTGGCGAAGGCGAAGATCGGCACGATCATGAATAGAACGTATGGTGCCAGTGCGTGTTCCAGGCTGTGCAGGGGCGATTTCCCCCAGCGATCTTTGATCGGGATAAAGAAGGCCGTCGCGACGCCCGCCAGCGTGGCGTGAACACCCGACTTCAAAACCAAAACCCACAGGACAACGCCCAGCATGAGGATCGGCGCGATCCGGTGGACCTGACGCATATTCAACCACCACATCAGAACAAGAGGCACCAGCGCATAGACGAGGTACTCGACCTTCAACTCGGCGGTGTAGAACAATGCGATGACGATGATCGCGCCCAAGTCGTCCAAAATTGCGAGTGTCAAAAGGAACACTTTCAGTGCAGCGGGCGCGCGTGTCCCGATCAAAGCAAGTATGCCCAACGCAAAGGCAATATCCGTTGCCGCTGGAATGGCCCAGCCGCCAAGCGTTTCGGGGTTTGACCAGTTGATGGCCGCATAGATGATAGCGGGCACTGCCATACCGCCCACAGCTGCCATACCGGGCAAAATCACATCACGCGGATTGCGGAGTTTGCCTTCCAGAATTTCGTGTTTCAGCTCAAGACCGATCAGCAGGAAAAAGACCGCCATCAGACCGTCGTTGATCCAAAGGATCAGTGGCTTGGACAGACCTTGATCATTAATCAGGATCGAGAATTTCGCTCCGAGGATATCATTGACCTGCCCTGCGATTGGAGAATTGGCCGCGATCATGGCCGCAATTGCGGACAGCATCAGCAGCACGCCCCCCGATGCATCATGGCGAAAGAAGCGGTCAAACATCCTTAGAAGCATTCACGTATCCCTACTGTTTTGGTCACATTTGGTGACAGATGGTACCTTGGCGTCTGAAGTTCAAGACAGCATAAGCGGAAAAACAGCTGGCGGCACAGTGCCTTGGCTTGGAAATCTTCCCGATCTGGGCGCGCTTTCTGCTCGTTTTCAGGTGCAGGACTGTGTAACAAGAGCGCATGTCCATCTGGTCTCGCATAACTGACGCTTTGTCTGCACTTGCCAAGGGTGAAAGCCTGTCTGACGTGTTTGCCAATTTGCGCACGCCCCCCGAACGTTCGGCAGGGTTTGCGATTGCGGTGATCGCGCTGGGCGCAAAGATGGCCAAAGCCGACGGGCTGGTGACGCGCGATGAGGTGTCAGCATTCCGCGAAGTCTTCGACATCCCGCAAAGTGAAGAAAAGAATGCGGCGCGGCTGTTCAATCTTGCGCGCACCGATGTCGCGGGGTTTGAGCTTTATGCACAAAAGGTGGCCGCGATGTTCGGGCCGGACGATCCCGCACTTTGCGATCTGATGGAAGGGCTGTTTTACATCGCGATCGCGGACGGGGAATATCACCCGGCCGAGAACGATTTTCTTCAGCATGTGTCCGAGATCTTCGGCATTTCGCCGGACAAGTTCAACGCGCTGCGTTCGCGACTTGTGCCCGATGCCCATCCCGATCCCTACGACGTTCTGGGCGTTACTCGGGACATGCCTTTGGACGAGATTCGGAAGGTTTGGCGCGCCGAGGTGCGCGACAGTCACCCCGATAGAATGTTCGCCCGTGGTGTTCCGGAAGAGGCTGTCAAGCTGGCCGAAAAGCGTTTGATTGCCGTCAATCGGGCCTGGGAAGAGATCAGCAAGGGGCAGGATTGATGCGGATCGCGACCTATAATGTCGAATGGTTCAATTCGCTGTTTGACGATGAAGGTCGCCCGCTGATCGACGAACAGTGGTCGGGACGGCGCGATGTCACCCGACGCGCGCAGTTGAAAGCGGTGGGCGTCGTGTTCAAGCTTCTCGACGCGGATGCCGTGATGGTGATTGAAGCCCCCGATCAAAACAGGCGGCGTAACACAAAGTTTGCCCTTGAAGGCTTTGCTGAATTGTTCGGTTTGCGTGCGCGCACGGCGCTGATTGGGTTTGCCAACGACACACAACAAGAAATCGCGCTGCTTTACGACCCCGATGTGTTTTCAGCCCGCCATGATCCACAGGGGGACGTCGGCGGCTTGATTGCGCCTCGATTTGACTCGACCTTCCAGCTTGATCTGGACACCGACGCATCGCCGGAACCGATTGTGTTTTCAAAGCCACCGCTCGAGGTGGAGCTGACCCTTCGTGAAAGCGGAAAATCAATGCGATTGATCGGGGTGCATGTCAAATCCAAGGCCCCGCATGGCGCGCAGGGGCCTAGGGACGTCATACGGCTTGCAATCGAAAACCGGCGCAAACAAATGGCGCAATGCATCTGGATCCGTCAACGGGTCGATGAACATCTACAGGCGGCCGATCCACTGATCGTATTGGGCGATTTCAACGATGGTCCCGGGCTGGATGAATATGAAAAACTTTTCGGCCGATCCGGTGTTGAGATCGTCATGGGCGAGGAAGAGGCGATCCGCATGTTCGACCCCCATGCGCGCATGATCCTGACTCACAAATCCGGGGCACGCCCAGCGACCTCTCGTTTCTATATCGCGAAGGAACGGCGGTATCTTCAGGCGCTTCTGGATTACATTATGGTGTCGCCTGATCTGGTGGCCAAATCTCCGCAATGGCGGATCTGGCACCCGTTTGATGACCCCGAATGCTATAGCGCGCCAGAGCTTCGCGAGGCGCTGTTGACGGCGTCCGATCATTTTCCGGTGTCGATTGACTTTGCCCCATAGGCTTCACATCGCCTGAATCGCCCCTACATGTAGGGAATGAAACAGATTGCAAGATCAACAGCGCTGGCAATGGTCGCCGTCGCCAGTTTGACCGCCCCGGCCTTGGCCGAGAACACGGATGTCGCACCAAATGACAACCCTGAACTGTCCGAGGGTGCAGAGCTTTTAAACCGAGGGTTTCAACTGTTGTTGGAGGGGTTGGCCAAAGAAGTAGAGCCTATGGCCGACAAATGGGCGGAAGGTTGGGCTGAATTGGTCGAGCGGTTTGGCGATCTGAATGCCTATTACCCGCCAGAGACCTTACCCAACGGGGATATCATTATCAGACGCCGCAACCCACTGGATGACCAAAACACGCCGCCGGGAGAAACCGAGCTTTAGGCAAAGAGCTTCGCAGGGCCGCATCAACGTCGAAACTTAACGATGCCTTCAGCCTGAAGCGCGTCCGATAGCGCCGAGAAACGGGCTTCGGCAACCTCGCCGAACAAATCCTTCCCGCTTTTGTCCAAGGTTAGAATAAGTTGCCGTTTTTTCGGGAACCACTTTAACGAGGCAAGTTTTGTCGGGTCTTTCATGGTCAGCATTGCGCCGAAACGCATCGCCTTTCCCAACACCTCGGCGCGGTTGATGCTCTTCTCGGACAAAATCTCGAACAACGGCTCGAACCGCGATCCTTCACGCGCATTCTTATATCGGTGCAATAGGGCCAGCCCCAGAAACACACGTTCCTGATGGGTTAACCCGCCGAGGTTCGCACGGGTCGCGTTGTCAAAACAGACCTCGTGCCGGTAGTCTGGATGGGCCCGCCAGCTGACGTCGTGCAGCAGACAGGCGGCCTTGATCAGTCGTAATTCGCTGGTCTTGGCGGATTTGAACAAGGGTTGCAGAAACGCGAACAGGCGCTTGCCAAAACCCGGAATGCGCGCGTCTTTCTGTTCAGCGGCGTAGCAAGCTTCGATCAGGGGGTCACGCCGGCGCAGCCGCTCGGGCATCTGCTGATATAACAACCCTTCGCGGATACCGAAAGAACTGACGGCAATCTCTTTCGGTCGAAACTCGCGAATAAGGCGCTTGAGCACCAGCGCGGCGATGGGCACCAGTGCCATTCGGGCAGCAGATGTACCCGTGCGCTGTCGCACCTCATCCAGATCGACTTCCTCGATCCATTTAAGGGTTGTGGCCAGCGATCTCGGTGTCATGCGATATTCGTGCAGAACCGTCAGCGGATAGCCGCGCCGCTCCATATCCAACCTTGCGATGGCCCGCCAGGACCCGCCAACCAGAAACAGGCGTTTGTGGTCGGTTCCCATCTCTTCGGCGAGCTGCTGCACCACACGCGCGATCTCGGCCTTCAGGCCTTTCTTGCCACCGGGGACGCTGGAGAGCTTCAATGGCCCCAATGGTGAGGTGACACGTTTGCCGACTTGCCCGTCTGAAATACTGGCCAACTCAAGCGATGAGCCGCCGATATCGCACATCAATCCATTGGCATCCGGCCAGCCCAGCAACACACCCTGTGCGGAAAACCGGGCCTCTTCCTCTCCGTCGATGACATAGATGTTCAATCCGGTTTCTCGCAGCACTTCGGCGCAGAAATCCGGCCCATCGCTGGCATCACGCACCGCTGCCGTGGCAACGGCAGATAAAGGCGGCATCTTCATCCCATCAGCCAGCTGTTGAAAGCGCTTGATCGCCGCTAGCGCACGTTCACGCCCTTCGGGGTGCAAACGACCGGTATCAGCTAGTCCCGTGCCCAAACCGCACAAGATTTTTTCGTTGAAGAAATAGGCCGGGCTGCGTGCGGCCCCGTCAAAAACGACAAGACGGACCGAGTTCGAACCGATATCCAGCACGCCAACCCGGCGCAGGGCGCGCACAGACGGATCATCAAACAACGGACGTCCAAATGGCCCCCAATCGTCACTGGTTTCGCCGCGTCCGTCCATCGAATGTCCCCTGTTTGGTGGTGATACGTTAGCCGGGTGCCCGCCCGCGATCAATCTTCCGAATGGGTCAGTTCCGGCACGTCAGCCGCCCCGGCCGAACCTCGTCCCGAGAGCGACGGGTTTTCCATGAAGAAACGGTGGCAGTTGAACGGGCGTTCGATGGCGCTCAGATCTGCGCGATGGAAAACGCCATCGGATTGCATGACCCAGCTTTGGGCGACATCGGCCAGATTGGCTGCCATGATCTGGCTGACGATTTGGGCTTTGACGGTGGCGTTTTTGATTTCGACCAGTGTTTCGACACGGCGGTTCAGGTTGCGTCCCATCCAGTCGGCAGACGACATGTAAACCCGTGCTTTTTTCGACGGAAGCCCATAGCCGTTGCCGAAACATACGATGCGTGAATGCTCAAGGAACCGGCCGACGATCGACTTCACCCGAATGTTTTCCGACAACCCTTTGATCCCCGGTCGCAATCCGCAAATGCCCCGCACAACAAGGCTGATCTTTACGCCCGCTTGTGATGCGGCATAAAGCGCGTCAATCACGTCGGGTTCGACCAGCGAGTTCATTTTGGCCCAGATTTCGGCGGGTTGGCCTTGCTTGGCATAGCCCGCTTCGGCTTCGATACGTTTGATCAATGTCGATTTCAGGTCGAGCGGCGAGATGGCGAGGTTTTCCAGCGATTGCGGTTCGGCATATCCTGACAGGTAGTTGAACACGCGGGTGGCATCGCGGCCCAGTGCCTCATCGCAGGTAAACAGGCTTAGGTCGGTATAGATGCGCGCAGTGATCGGGTGATAGTTACCTGTGCCGTAATGCGTATAGGTCACCAGCTTATCCCCTTCGCGCCGCACGACGGTCGAGATTTTCGCATGGGTCTTGTAGTTGATGAACCCATAGACGACATGCGCGCCCGCGCGCTCCAGCCGACGTGATTGGCGAATATTTGCAGCTTCGTCGAAACGTGCTTTCAATTCGACCAGCGCGGTGACGGATTTCCCGTCCTCGGCAGCTTCGCATAAGGCAGACACAATCGGGCTGTCATGCGAGGTGCGATAGAGCGTCTGTTTGATGGCGACGACATTCGGATCACGCGCCGCCTGATGCAGGAAGCGGACCACCATGTCGAAAGTCTCATAAGGATGGTGCAGCAGCATGTCCTTTTGCCGGATGGCAGCGAACATGTCGCCGTCGTGGTCCTGCACCCGTTCTGGCACCCGTGGCGAGAAGCTGGGCCATAGCAGGTCGGGCAGGTCTTTCAGGACAAGCTGGCCAAGGTCGGCCATGCCGATCATGCCGTCGACCTCGACGATTTCGTCATCTGTGACTTTCAGCTCGCGCATGATCATCGACAGCAGCCCGGATGGCGCGTCCTTGGTGATTTTCATGCGCACGACTTCGCCCCGGCGACGGCGTTTCAGCGCGGTTTCGAACTCACGCACCAAATCCTCGGCCTCGTCTTCGACCTCAAGATCGCTGTCACGGAGGATGCGGAAGGCACAGTTGCCTTTCTCGACATAGCCGGGGAACAGCAGCCCCAGATGTTCAAGCAAAAGGTCCTCCAGCGGCAGGAAGCGGTACTGACCGTCGTCGGCGGGTAGGGGCACGAACCGGTCGATTTGCTGCGGAATAGGCAGCAGCGCCTTCAGTTTCTGCTTGTCGGATTTGCGTTCAAGTTGAAGCGCCAATGTGTATCCGGTGTTCGGAATGAACGGGAAGGGGTGTGCGGGATCAATCGCCAGCGGTGACAGGACCGGAAACACCTGATTAAGAAATATCTCATCCAGATAGCCACGATCGGCAGGGGTAAGGTTGTCACGACGGCAGATGATGATGCCTTCGTCCTGCATTTCGCTGGCCAGTTGTTCGAACACGTTCTGCTGGCGCGACATCAACGCACGGGCGTTGGTGTCGATCAGCTTCAGCTGTTCCGTTGGGCTAAGACCATCGGCGGCAGGCGTTGTCACCCCTTCGCGAACTAGCTCGCGCAGACCCGCCACGCGGACGGTGTAAAACTCGTCCAGATTGGCCGCCGAGATTGAAAGGAATCGCAACCGCTCCAACAAAGGCACGCGGGCATTCTCGGCTTCCTCCAAAACACGCCAGTTGAAGCCAAGCCAGCTAAGCTCCCGATTGAAGAACCGACGCGGTCCTTCGAAGTCATCTGACGGCAGTTCCTGCGCGGTGGGGAAGGGCGAGGCAAGGAAATCCGCAAGCGGAATCTGTGGTGTGTTGGTCTTGTTCATGATCATACTCTAACACGCATAGATGTGACGGGAAGATGACGTTATGTCTCTGATCCCGTTTCACGATGCAGAAAACGGGCGGCGAGATTGCGGGTCAGGGGGCGACCCTCGGATAAGGCGGCCTGATCAAGCTGTTCGACCAACGCCGCTGCTGCCGCCAATGAACGGTCCATGCGCGCCAGAAGATAGTCGATCAGATTGGCTGGAACAGCGATTTGACGGTCGTCAAACAATTTGACCAGCACGGCAGACAACAACATGTCGTCGGGCGCGTCGAGCGTGGCAAGTGTTGTGCCCTCCAGTCTGCTTTTGAGGTCGGGCAGTCCGATCCCCCAACGGGATGGTGCGGCGATCCCGGTAATCAGCAGCGACCCGCCTTCGGCGAGCACCAAATTGTGCAGGTGGAAAAGAGCTGTTTCTGCGGTCGCGTCCCCTGCGATCCGATCGGCATCTTCAACCGCGACCGACTGACCTGCCAGTGCTGGTATGTCTGTGTCTATCAGATCGGTTGCATTGATAATCTGGGCATCCGCCGTGCCAGCCCAAACATGGGTCAGGTGTGTTTTTCCGGTGCCCTCGGCGCCAACCAGGACCAGTTTGCGGTTCGGCCAATCCTGCCACGCCTCGACCACGGACATTGCGGTAGCGTTGGAGGGCGTGACAAGAAAATCATCCAGCCCCTGCGCCGCACGAGCGGGCAGGTCAAATGTCAGCTGCCTGGCCATTACTCAGCGTCGCTTTCGTCAAGCACCTCATGCGTGGATAGCCCTTTGTACAAACGCCCTTCTTGGTATTTCCCGACGAAGAACCGGGCGACGACGCCTAAAGACGCGGCCACAGGAACGGCCACGAGCATACCCACAAAGCCAAACAAAGAACCGAACACAGACAGGGCCAGCAAAAGCCAGACCGGATGCAGCCCGACCGAGCTGCCGACCAGTTTTGGGGTCAGGATATTGCCCTCGAAAAACTGACCGAAAACAAAGACCGCCGCAACGGCCCCAAGGTGCCACCAATCCCCCCAAAACTGGAACAGCCCAAGTCCGATGGCCAAGGTGCCGCCGACGATGGCGCCGACATAGGGAATAAACGTGATCAGCCCTGCGATGAAGCCCACGACCAACCCGAATTGCAATCCAACTGCCATCAAAGCAACGGCATAATATGTTCCAAGGACCAGACATACAGTGCCTTGACCGCGAATGAAGCTGGCCAGCGTGCGGTTGATATCGGCCGCGATCTGGCGGATCGCCGGGCGGTGATCAAGCGGCAACAAGCTGTCGATCTTGGCGACCATCCGGTCCCAATCCAGCAACATGTAAAATGCGACAACCGGCGTCACGATCAACAATATGACAATGTTAATCACACCCATGGCCGAGCTTACAACGGTGCCCACCAGCTCTCCGCCCCGTTCCTTGATGGCTTGGCCGAGACTGCCCAAGGATTGGCGCAGGGTCGAATCCTCGTCCATCAGCGACGGAATGTTCTCGGTCAGAAAACCTTCGAGTCGCTTTAGCAATGTGGGCGCCATGTCTGCCAGCGCAATGGATTGTGAGACCAGCGTTGGCACCACCATCAGAAATGCGATGACGAAGCAAAAGACGGCAAAGATCGAGATGATTGCGGTGGCCGCGACCCGAGACAGGCCGGTCGCTTCCAATCGATCTGCAACCGGGTCAAGAAAATAGGCGATGGCACCCCCCAACACGAAAGGCATGATCACATCGCCCAGATACCAAAGGGCGAATGCCAATATCGCGACGGTGATTGACCAGAATTTTACCTGAGTTTGAACGGGTAACGCCATCTCGGCTCCTTAAAGATGCTGTTCCCTATGTCGCCCAGCTTGGATGGCAATTCAAGTGCGGGACGTGACAGGGCGCAACCGGCAGGCGGGAAAGTATGCCCTTGCCCCTGTGCGATATTGGGTGAATTATTGGGTGGACCGGCGCTGGCCGTCATATCAATGAGGTTTACAATGCGTGTTGCTGTCGCAATCAGTTTGGCTTGTTTCATTCTCTCGGCCTGCACGGGCCATGATTACGAGCCGCGCGAGCCTGGGATCAGTATTTCGGGCGAAACCAAGGCTGGCCTCAAGTATAGCGGTGGTAATGTTTCCCCGGATCAGGAAACCAAGCTAACAATCAGCGTCGGCGGGACGATCTAGCGGACCTTCAGGCTATGTGAAGCAGCGCGACCGGACGCGAAAACCAGTCTGCGAACCATTGTGTGATTGCCCCATCCGCGTTGATGTCATAGACCGCATGGGACGTTTTCGTGATTGAACAGAGGTCCACATGCGCCTGTCCCGCTATTTTCTGCCCGTTTTGAAGGAAACCCCTTCCGAGGCGCAGATCGTTTCCCACCGCTATATGCTGCGTGCCGGTATGATCAAACAGCAGTCCGCCGGTATTTATTCCTGGCTGCCGCTGGGCTTCAAAGTCCTGCGTAAGATCGAGAACATCGTGCACGAGGAACAGATACGCGCCGGGCACATTCCGATGCTGATGCCAACCATCCAATCGGCTGATCTTTGGCGCGAAAGCGGGCGGTATGACGGCTATGGTGAAGAAATGCTGCGGATGCAGGACCGTCACGGCCGCGACATGCTGTTTTCACCCACTGCCGAAGAAATGATCACCGACATCTTCCGCGCGCATGTGAATTCCTACAAAGACCTCCCGCTGACCATGTATCAGATTCAGTGGAAGTTCCGCGATGAGATCCGCCCGCGTTTCGGTGTGATGCGGGGTCGCGAATTTTATATGAAAGATGGCTATAACTTCGATCTGACGAAAGAAGACGCGCTGCACGCCTACAACCGCCATTTGGTCAGCTATCTGCGCACCTATGAACGGATGGGCCTGCAAGCCATCCCGATGCGGGCCGACAGCGGTCCGATCGGCGGCGACTATACCCATGAATTCCTGGTGCTGGCTGACACTGGCGAAAGCGAAGTGTTCTATGACAGCGAAGTCACCGATCTGACCTTTGGCGACCGCGACATTGATTATGACGATGTCGCACAATGTCAGGGGGTTATGGACGAATTTACCTCGCGCTATGCCCGCACGGATGAAACCCATGACGCTGCCGCTTTCGAAAAGGTGCCCGAGGAACGCCGCCGCGTGGCGCGGGGCATCGAAGTGGGTCAGATCTTCTATTTCGGCACGACCTATTCCGACAAACTGGGCGCGACCGTGGTCGACAAGGATCAAAACCAGGTTCCGGTTCACATGGGGTCGCATGGCATTGGGGTCAGCCGCTTGTTGGGCGCGATTATCGAAGCCAGCCATGACGATAAGGGCATCATCTGGCCCGAGGGGGTGACGCCGTTCCACTGTGGGATTGTCAACCTGAAGCAAGGCGACGATGAAGCCGATGCGGCATGCGAGGCACTTTATCAACAACTGACCAATGCCGGATTGGAACCGCTTTACGACGACCGCAATGAACGTGCGGGCGGAAAGTTTGCCACGATGGACCTGATCGGATTGCCGTGGCGCATCACTGTCGGGCCACGTGGTCTGAAAAACGGGGTTGTTGAACTGACCTGCCGCCGCACGGGCGAAAGCGAAGAACTGACGCCTGATGCGGCCGTCGCGAAGGTGATCAAGATATTCGAGCCGCACCGCGTGCATGGGCTTTGATCTGGTCTGACACTCTATCGAAACGGCGTGCCGGACTGGTGCGCCGTTTTTGATTTTGAGGGCACTGGGGCCGAGCCCCTTGACCTGATCCCTCGGCTTTGGAAGGCTGTTTTCAACAAACAGAAGAGCAGGTGATCCAAATGATCCGGACGTTGGCAATGATAGGCGGCTTCGCAGGCGCCGTGGCGATGAGCCAGTTTCCCGAATTTACGCAGCAGTACATGCAACGTCTCGCGGGCGCACGGACCGAGTTGCAGGTTGTGACGACCGGGTTTGAGCTAACTGCTAAGGCGGCAGGATACACCCGCGATGAGGCTCTGGAGAAAATGGGCGGAACCAGCTTTCAGGACAATCTACGAGACCAGATGAAACGAAACATCGCGCGTTACGAGCGTCTGGACTCCGCCTACACAGCGTTGAAGGGCACCGAACCGATGGCGCGATTGGCAAAGGTCTGGCATTTCCGCGACACGGATCTGGCGAAGCGCACATGGGAAGATTTTCGCCCCGCGATCCCTGTCACCGCTGATGGTCTGCTTTGTGCAGGGATCGGTTTTGTCGGGGGATGGCTGTTGGTTTCGCTGATCCTTGGCGCGTTCTTGCGGCCATTTAGGCGCACTGCCTAGCACCGACGAGGCAAGCCACCGCCGGTCAAAACCTCAGGTTCAGACCGACTTTAACACTGTGGAACAAAGGGGTCGCCAACGTGCTGTTGCCCAACCCATCAGACAGCGTGTCTGTTCCATAGTTCACGTACTCATACTCGCCCGTGATTGACAGGCGCTTGGTCAGCGGTTGTTCGATCCCAACACCCAGAATGTATCCATTGGTGGCGTAGGTTTCGTTGATGGCAACCGGTCCGGAAGAGCCCGTTCCCATAACACTATAGTCAAACTCGGCGCGTGACAGACCCACCGTGCCATAGACGATGGAGTTCAGCACCGGCCAGACATAGCCAGCCTTCAGGCGAACCGACAGCGCGTGATTCATCGACGTTGTCCCGCTATAACCATTTGAGGTGAAAGTATCTTCTACTTTCCCACCTTCGATGGCCAGTTCGGGGCCGAACACCCAGCGATCCAGCTGCCAGCGATAGCCTGCGCGCAGACTGCCCGCCCAACCACTGTTCTCGTACTTTCCAAGATTAAATCTGTTGCCAGACCCTTGCGTGACGCCGATGCGATCGCCACCGCTGAAGTCATAACCCAACGTCCCGCCAACATAAGCACCTTCCCAGAACGGACGATCATACGATGCGATGTTCTGAATCGGGGTTTCGATGACCGGGTCGGATAGGTTTCCGGCGTTGGCCGTGTGGGCCGCCATTGCCAACGAAAGACAGGCGAAAGTTTTGGAAAGGTTAGAACAGCGAAACATGTTAATTCACCAACAGAAAATACAAGGACAACTGTTCTTTAGCCACAAAACTTGGGGTATGAAACATATTTCTGTGACATATCTAGTGTAACAACCTGACAATGCTGGATTTGCAAATGGGCGGCTCACCTTTCACGGGAACTGCTGTCATATTGCACATCCACAGTTGTCTGCACTTTGCCGATAATGGCAGGGGCGCCAAAGGTCAGCGTTTTTCGGGTGCCATGTTGCAGATGTCCTATTTCGGCCCTGCCACTACTCGGTTCACATGCCCCATTTTCCGGCCTGTTTTGACCTCTGCCTTGCCATAAAGATGCAGCGACACATCGGGTTCACGGGCAAATTCGGGCACCCGTTCCATGTCATTACCGATCAGGTTCTCCATCACCACATCCGCATAGCGGGTCCCGTCCCCCAAGGGCCAACCAACAACCGCACGAATGTGTTGTTCAAACTGATCGACGGTGCAGCCCTGCTGAGTCCAGTGGCCTGAGTTGTGAACGCGAGGTGCAATCTCGTTGACGATAAGTCCTTGGGAAGTCACGAAAAGCTCCACTCCCATAACACCCACGTAGTCTAATGCATTCAGGATTTTAGCGGCCAACAAAACCGCATCCGTTCGCTGAGCACTTGTGAGATGCGCAGGCACCGTTGTGGTAGAGAGGATGCCATCCTTATGCACGTTTTCGCCCGGGTCATAGCAGGCAATATCGCCATCAGCGTTCCGGGCTGCTATGACGCTGACCTCATGGGTGAACGTGACAAAACCCTCCAGCACCGAAGGCGCGCCCTGCATGTCGGAAAAGGCTTGGTCTGCCTGATCCACGGTCATGATGCGGGATTGACCTTTTCCATCATATCCAAAGCGGCGGGTCTTCAGGATTGACGGTGTGCCGACCAGTGCAACCGCCTTTTTCAGGTCGTTAACCGTGTCGACCTTTTGATACGGCGCGACGCGCAATCCCAGCCCGGACAAGAAGTCCTTTTCGGTCAACCGGTCCTGACTGACACGCAGCGATTCGCGGCCGGGGCGTATGGTGCGGTGTGCTTCCAGTACATCCAATGCGGCGGTCGGAATATTCTCGAACTCGTATGTGATGACGTCGACCGATGCGGCGAAGGCCTTGAGGGCCGCAGTGTCGTCGTAGCTGGCCGTTGTTACACGGTCAGCGACATGTCCGGCGGGTGGATTGGTGCCGGGTTCAAATATATGCGTCTTAAAGCCAAGCCGAGAGGCAGCGACTGAAAGCATGCGACCCAGTTGGCCACCGCCCAGAATGCCAATCGTGGCGCCGGAGGGAAGGGGATCAGTCATCGGTCGGCTCATCGGGGATCGAGGATGACAGGGCAACACGCCACGCATCCAGACGCGTGGCCAGCGCCGGGTCGGATACCGCAAGGATACCAGCCGCCATCAGGCCAGCATTTGCCGCCCCCGCCGCACCAATAGCCATCGTCGCCACCGGAAAGCCCTTGGGCATTTGCACGATGGAATAAAGGCTGTCCACACCTGACAAGGCACGGGTTTGAACCGGAACACCAACAACAGGGATGCGGGTTTTCGACGCCATCATGCCGGGCAGGTGCGCCGCGCCTCCGGCCCCGGCGATGATCACGTGAAGGCCGCGATCTGCTGCCGTCTTGCCATACTCCCAAAGCCGATCCGGGGTGCGATGTGCCGAGACAATCTTTGTCTCATACGATATACCCAGCTCGTCCAGAATGCTGGCGGCTTCCTTCATCGTGGGCCAGTCCGACTGGCTGCCCATAATGATCCCGACTTTCACATCTGTCATGGTGACCTCGTGTCTTGGAAGCCCGCTTTATAAGGCGAGGCGCGCGCGATGCAATCAGGCAATGATGTCCGGCGTCAGTTTGTCCTCGATCCGCGAGATTTTGTCCTTCAGGGCCAGTTTCTGCTTTTTCAGCCGTCTCAGCTGCAACTGATCGGCCATGCCACGTTCTTCAAGGGCGTGAATGGCGTCATCCAGATCTCGATGCTCGGCGCGAAAGACCTCCAGCTCCACGCGAAGCACCTCTTCGGTCTTCATCTCTTTGGCATTGCTCATTTATTCGGATCGTCTTTTCTGGGGCGTGTGCGGCAACAGTTTAGCGCCAACTCTACTGCAAGGCCAAGGAAAAGCGCCCCTTGCAACCGTTTGTCCGACACCCCATATTTTTGACAAGGTCGCCTCTGCGGGGCCTGCAAACGTGTCGCTTAATCAAGGACGTGTCGATGACAAAGATGAACCTGGGAACTCATCCCTTTCTGCTGGGCTTTGAACAGCTTGAGCGTATGGTCGAACAAGCCGCGAAGTCGGGCAAGGATGGCTATCCCCCTTTCAATATCGAACAGGTCAGTGACCGCGCCTACCGCATTACGCTTGCGGTGGCGGGTTTTGCGGATGACGACCTGTCAATCACGGTCGAAAACGCGAAACTGGTGATCCGTGGCGCGCAAAATGACGATGGTCAGGAACGCGTCTTCCTGCATCGTGGCATCGCCGGGCGACAGTTTATGAAAAGTTTCGTTTTGGCCGATGGCGTGGATGTCAAAGGGGCGCATACAGAGCACGGGTTGCTGCATATCGACCTTGAACGCGCCGAGCCGGAGCGCCTTGTGCAGACGATCCAGATAAAGAAGGGGTGAGCTGATGAACCATAAACTGCCTTTTGGCCAGTCCGAGATTGGCAACATCGTCTATGTAAAGGCCGTTGCGATTGATGACCTGCCGGATTCGATTCAGGACGAGGCGCGCGAGCAGGCCGACGGGGCGGAAACGCTCTACGCTGTGCATCGCGAGGACGGAGAGCAACTGGCCTTGGTCGTAGATCGGGATCTGGCCTATGCGCTGGCCCGCCAGAATGATTTTTCGCCGGTCTCGATCCACTGACAAGTGCCGGACAACCCAACCAATGAAAAACCCAGGGACATGCTCTGGGTTTTTTGCATTTTGCCGTTTGGCTTAGCCCCGGATCAGCCCCATGCTTTCCAGCTTCAGCAGAACCTGATGGGCGCAGTTGTCCACGTCTACATTTTCAGTTTCGACCGAAAGTTCGGGGTTCTGCGGCACATCATAGGGGTCTGAGATGCCGGTGAATTCCTTGATCTTGCCTTCGCGTGCCAGTTTATAAAGCCCCTTGCGGTCACGGCGTTCACATTCCTCGATCGAGGTGGCGACATGCACTTCGACAAAGGCGCCGAATTGCTCGATCTCTTCACGCACGGCGCGGCGGGTGGTGGCATAGGGCGCAATCGGTGCGCAGATGGCGATCCCGCCGTTCTTGGTGATTTCGGACGCGACATAGCCGATGCGGCGAATGTTCAGGTCGCGGTGTTCTTTCGAGAAGCCAAGCTCGCTCGACAGGTTTTTCCGCACGATGTCACCATCCAGCAGCGTCACGGGACGTCCGCCCATCTCCATCAGCTTGACCATGAGGGCATTGGCGATGGTGGATTTGCCCGAGCCCGAGAAGCCAGTGAAGAACACGGTGAACCCCTGTTCGGCGCGTGGCGGTTTGGTCTTGCGCAGCTCTTCCACAACAGCCGGGAAGCTAAACCATTCCGGGATTTCCAGCCCTTCCGACAGGCGGCGGCGCAGCTCGGTGCCCGAGATGTTCAGGATCGTCACGTCGTCCTTGTCCAGAATCTCGTCCGCCGGTTCGTATTGTGCGCGGTCCTGCACATAGACCATGTGCTTGAAATCCACCATTTCGACGCCGATTTCGTCCTCGTACTCGCGGAACAGGTCCTGTGCGTCATAGGGGCCATAGAAATCTTCACCAGCCGAGTTCTTGCCGGGGCCGGCGTGGTCACGACCGACGATGAAGTGGGTGCAGCCGTGGTTCTTGCGGATCAGACCGTGCCAAACAGCTTCGCGCGGGCCGGCCATGCGCATGGCGAGGTTCAGAAGGCTCATCGTCGTGGTGGCGGCGGGGTATTGGTCCAACACAGCCTCGTAGCACCGCACGCGGGTGAAGTGGTCGATATCGCCCGGTTTGGTCATGCCCACGACCGGGTGGATCAGCAGGTTGGCCTGCGCTTCTTTTGCGGCGCGGAAGGTCAGTTCCTGGTGCGCGCGGTGCAGCGGGTTGCGGGTTTGGAACGCGACGATGCGGCGCCAGCCCAACTTGCGGAAATAGGCGCGCAATTCGTTCGGTGTGTCGCGACGACCGCGGAAATCATAGTGGATCGGCTGCTGGATGCCGACAATCGGTCCACCCAGATAGATCTTGCCAGCCACATTGTGCAGATAGTTGACTGCCGGGTGGGCGTCGTCATCGGCGCCGAAGACTTTCTCGGCCTCCAGGGCCTTGTTCGGCTCCCACCGATCCGTCACGGTCATGGTGGCCAGGATGACGCCTTCCTGATCACGCAGGGCGATATCCTGCCCCAGTTCGATCGAGTTGGCGAAATCTTCCGACACGTCCAGCGTGATTGGCATCGGCCACAGCGTTCCGTCCGCCAGACGCATGTTTTCGACCACCCCGTTATAGTCGTCTTCCGTCAGGAAGCCTTTCAGCGGGTTGAATCCACCGTTCATCAACAGTTCCAGATCGCAGATCTGGCGTTGGGTCAGGTCGTGGCTGATCAGGTCGGTGGCTTCGACTTTCAGCTTTTGCGCGCTTTCATACGAGACATAAAGCTCCGGAATGGGAGCGAGGTTCGACAATTCCATGCAAGTGACCTTTACCGAGTTTGTGCATTGTGGACCGCGTCCGAGTTACCGGGCGTTTAGACCCGAACCGGGGGCCGTTTCAAGCACAGGTGCGGTTATTTCGTGGTTTAGGCGCGAAATGCGGCGAATTTGCCTTGCATACAGCAGCAATGCAGACTCATTTCCCGGTGAATGCGTTGGACGGAAAACCTTGATCGCGGCCCTTTGGTGACCGCGGGCACGATTTATATGTGCAGCGCGCGAGTCTTTCGCCGTCTAGCCGCTTTGCTCACCTTGCCGCGCCCGTAACTCGGCCGCCCGCTCGACCTCAGACGGATGTGGTTCAGCGCGTTTGATGAATATAACGGTTTTGCGGGTCAGCAGGATCGCATCTATCCATGCTACGATTTCGCTCTCTTCTGCGCTGATGGGCGGCCAATCGGTTTGTGCGCCTGCCAGCGCGGCCTGCAGGCGCGAGACGAAATTCCACGTCGATTCCGGATGGTCCGCATAGACCTCGTATTTTTCGGGCATTGGGAACGACGTGAAAATATCCTCGATCACATAGATGCCGTTTGGCGGCAGCAATGGGAATAATGTGCGGAACGCGGTGATCTGATGCGACCACTTGTGACTGGCGTCATCCAGAATGATTGCGGGTTGATGTTTCTGGACCAATTGGTTCAGGAAAAGGGGTTTTGCGGCGTTGCCGATCTCGACCTCGAAATCATCGCCAGAAAACTGCTGTGTTTTTGGGTTGTTGTCGACGCCGATAATTCGAGCATTGGTAAAATATTGGCGCCAGGTGCGCAAAGATGCTGCCTTGATGCGCGGCAAGCCGACTCCGAGCTCCATGAAGCAGAAATCGGCTGTTCTGTACGGCGCGAACACGAACTCGTAGAGGCGCATATAGTCGTGCCCGCGAGATGATTTGTCGGTGCCAGCCTCAACAGAGTACCGGTCAAGATCGCCCGATGGCAACAGTGGGTCAATGGGCATCCAAGCCTCCTGTAAACAACCTGTGCCAAGTGATCGGCACAGGTGCGAGTTATTCCTGTTCGGCCAGGAAGTGCTCGGCCTCAAGCGCGGCCATGCAGCCCATGCCGGCAGAGGTCACGGCCTGACGATACTTGTGATCGGTCAGATCGCCTGCGGCGAAGACACCCGGGATCGAGGTGGCGGTCGAGTCCGGCTGTGTTACCACATAGCCACCCATATGGGTTTCCAGCGTGTCCTTGACCAGCTCGTTCGCTGGCGCGTGGCCGATGGCGATAAAGACGCCCTTGGCGGGGATTTCCGTAATCTCGCCGGTTTTGACATGCTTGACGCGGACGCCGGTGACGCCCAGCGGGTCTTCGTCGCCCACGACCTCTTCCAGCACGTGATCCCACAAAGGTTCGATCTTTTCATTCTTCATCAGCCGGTCGATCAGGATCTTTTCGGCGCGCAATTCGTCACGACGGTGCACCAGCGTCACTTTCGAGGCGAAGTTGGTCAGGAACAGCGCTTCTTCAACCGCCGTGTTGCCGCCGCCGATCACGATTATTTCTTGCCCGCGATAGAAAAACCCGTCGCAGGTGGCACAGGCGGATACGCCGAAGCCCTTGAACTTTTCCTCGCTGTCCAGACCCAGCCACTTGGCGCGGGCGCCGGTCGCAAGGATGACGGCATCAGCCTTATAGGTCGTGCCGCTGTCGCCGGTCGCGGTGAAGGGTCGTTCGGACAGGTCCAGATCGGTGATCAGGTCGCTGATCACCTCGGTCCCGACCGCTTTGGCGTGGGCTTCCATCTTGACCATCAGGTCGGGGCCTTGAATCTCGGTCTCGCCGGGCCAGTTCTCGACCTCGGTGGTGGTGGTCAGCTGGCCGCCGGGCTCCATGCCCTGCACAAGGATCGGTTCCAACATGGCGCGGGACGCATAGACGGCGGCGGTATATCCGGCCGGGCCAGAGCCGATGATCAGGACTTTTGTTTTGCGGGTTTCTGACATGCGGGATTCCTTGAGCATTCTGGGTTTCCAACGCATATAAGGCGGCGCGGGGCTGGTGGAAAGCCCGTGTCCACTTCCAAAGGCGCGGCAATGTGCTACGTCACCAATGGCAATGACAGAAATTATGTTGCGCAGCAGCGAAAGATTGTTGCGCAATTGAACTCTAACCGGTAATCTCTGCACAATTTCCAACGAAATCTCTGGTTCTGCCGGGATCACTGGGCCCACCCAAAAAGGTTCATCAATGACCGCAAGCAAACTTGATCCAATTGATCGCATGATTCTCGCCGAGCTTCAGGCAGATGGCCGCATGACAAATGTTGAGCTGGCCAAGCGCGTGGGAATTTCTGCGCCCCCCTGTTTGCGGCGAGTCAGAACGTTGGAAGAACAAGGGTTGATCCGGGGGTATCACGCCGATGTTGATGCGCGTGCGCTTGGGTTCGAAGTGCAGGTGTTTGCAATGGTCGGTCTTGTGAGCCAGGCCGAGTCCGATCTGTCGGCGTTTGAAAACCAATGCCGGGGATGGTCGCTGGTTCGCGAGTGCCACATGTTGAATGGCGAAGTTGATTTCGTCCTGAAATGCGTGGCCCCCGACCTATCCACCTTCCAGACTTTCCTGACCGAAGAATTGACCGCTGCCGAAAACGTGGCGTCGGTTAAAACCTCGTTGGTTATTCGCGGTGCGAAAGACGAACCGGGCGTTCCGTTCGATGTGCTTGAAGCGCGGCTTGGCTCGGCACCCTGAACGGCGCGCGGCGCTACGGAAGACGAATGGCTGAAATCAGGCGACCGTAATCCGGTTCCTTCTTGTGGCAGCTGCGCCGATAGGAATAGAAACGGTCGGGGTCAGAATAGGTGCAGTGACCCACCCATTCGGCGCGCTCCACCCCCGCCTCGCGCAACAGGTGCAGACCAAACCCCGGCAGGTCGAACATCGCGCGATCCCCCTCGCCACCTGCAAAGAAGCGACCATAGTCGGGGTTGTGGTCCATGAAATTGTCAAAAAACTCGGGTCCAACTTCATAGGCACGTTGGCTGATCGTGGGTCCGATGATAGCGGTGATGCCGCTGCGGGTTGCCCCAAGTGCGGTCATCGCGGTGATCGTTGCCTCAAGCACGCCGCCAAGTGCACCCTTCCAACCGGCATGGGCCGCGCCGATTACACCAGCTTTGGCATCCGCAAACAGAACAGGCTGGCAGTCTGCGGTCAGGATCGTCAGGGCAAGGCCGGGCGTGGCCGTAACAAGCGCATCCGCTTCTGGTTTGGCACCGTTGATGGGACCATCCAGCGTCACCACGTTTGCGGAATGCACCTGATGCACGCCACACAGCCTGTCGCGTTCAACGCCCATCGCGTCTGCGACGCGGTCGCGATTGATCGAAACCAGCTCGGACTGATCCTGACTTCCCATGCCGCAATTCAGGCCCGCGTAAACGCCAGACGATGCGCCGCCCCGGCGGGTGAAAAACCCGTGTTTCAAAGGCGCCAATGCGTTTGCAGTTATGATTTCAAGGGTCATGCCGGGTCAGTTTGGTTGGGTGTTCGGGCAAGGCCGGGCAGGTTGGGCGCATCTGCGCGAGTCAGACCCAGCACTTTGAAGAGCGTCCCCATTTCATCCGGGTGCGTCAAGCGTCGGTGTGCATTGATATGCACGTCCAACGCGCTTCCAGTAAGGCGTGCGGCCAATGTTTGTGCCCGCTGGGTGATGCCGAGCCGTTCCAGAAAGATGCCCTGAGGGGTCAGAAGATGTGGGGAAAGCGGGGCCGCGGCGCGGACCAAGGTTTCGAAGTCCACATGGGCAGTCAGGTCTGCCTTGCCGGGGGTGGTCAGCGGGTCGACATGTTCATGTGCTGATATGGCCTGCAAGGTATCCCCTACCGACCGCCAGTCGCCATAGTCGATGATCAGAGCCGCACCGCCGTGTGTTGCAATGCGCGTTGCGATCTGTGCCATAATGGCGGGGGCAGGCGGGCACAGCTCGACCACATCGCCGTCACGCGTGTCGCCCAACCGGTGCTCCAGATCGCGAACGGGTAGGGAGGCCGTCAGACCTATTGCCAGATTGTCGTGCTCAAAACCAACCTGACGTTCGCGCCAACCGGTGCCATCTTTTTGGAACTGGCGAATGGGCAGGGCGTCGAAAAATTCATTGGCCAAAAGAAACAGCGGAGCTTCGGGCAACGTATCGACGCTTTCGTGGTGCACGATGGCATGAGGCGCAAGCGCCTTTGCCTGCGCGGTTTTCAGCACCGGAGAGGCTTCGATCAGATGCACCCGAGCGGCGGCGTGGAAACCCGGCACATTCTTGGTGGCGCGCAGGATATCTGCCATCAGGGTGCCGCGTCCCGGTCCAAGCTCTGCAAGTGTGAAAGGGGCGGGTGCGCCCTGATCCAGCCAGGTCTGTGCCAAGGCCAGCCCCAAAAGCTCGCCAAACATCTGGCTGATCTCGGGGGCGGTGGTGAAGTCGCCCCTCGCGCCAAAGGGATCGCGGGTTGTGTAATAACCGTGATCGGGATGGAGCAGACATTCAGCCATGAACTCTGCGATCGAAATCGGGCCGGTGACGGCGATCCGCCGCCCCAGTATCTTGGCAAGCGGGGTCATGAGGTCGCAGGTGGCCACGACCGGCGGGCCGCCCAGACCATGGTGATGATCCCGATTACAATCATTGGAAGCGTCAGTGTTTGCCCCATGGTCAGCCCCCAGTCACCAAGTCGGATAACGTGACCCCACGGATTGTCCGGCGCGATGAACTGCATGTCGGCCTGTCGGAAAAACTCGACGACGAAGCGCGACAGCCCATAGCCCAGAAAGAACAGTCCGGTCAGCATCCCCGGTCGCTTCAGCCATCCACGCCGGAAGGCCAGCGTTAGAAGCAGGGTCGCCAGCACAAGCCCTTCCAGAGCCGCTTCGTAAAGCTGGCTGGGGTGGCGCGCGCAGGCGCCAAGGGCGGCATCCCATCCGGGGCAGGTTTGCGCCTCGCCGGGAAAGATGACACCCCAGGACGCGGTGGTCGGGCGACCCCAAAGCTCGGCATTGATGAAATTCGTAATCCGCACCAGCCCGATGCCAATCGGGGCGGCAATGGCCATCAGGTCTGCCAGTTGGGCCACGGCAATCCCATGCTTGCGCGCAAACAACCACGTAACGGCGATGATCCCAAGAAAGCCACCATGAAATGACATGCCTCCGGTCCAGACCTTTGGGATGTCCAGCGGGTTATGAAGGAAATGCGCGGGGTCATAGAACGCCACATAGCCCAGTCGCCCGCCCACAACGATGCCGATAATCGCCCATGTGGCAAGGTTTTCCAGCTGTAATCGCGTCATCGGCACGTCACCGCTCCACAGAGCGGGCTTTGAAATTGCGCGCGCGATGATCCACCAGCCAAGTGCAATACCGACCAGATATCCAAGCGCATACCAGCGCAAGGCGAAGGTGAATGTGCCGATTTCGACCGAGAAGATCTCGGGCGAAATGGCGGGAAAGGGGATAGCCATGAACATGGCGCATTCCTGACCCTGTCCGGTGGGGCAAGTCAACCTTGTCTCGGTCCCCGGAAATCCCCATATAGAGGTCAGCAAGCGAGGAGATGCCGATGCAGACGCGCAATAAAATTCTGGACGATATGTCCCAGTTGATGACCAACGCCATGGGCGTGGCCCAAGGTGCCAAGGACGAGGCCGAAACAGCGATGAAAAGCTGGATGGATCGTTGGCTTGCAGATCGCGATTTCGTGACCCGCGAAGAATTTGATGCCGTGCGGACCATGGCGCAAAAAGCGCGCGAGGAGAACGAGGCGCTCAAATTGCGTCTGGACGCGCTTGAGAAGAAAAAAGCGAAAAGCTGATCGAGCGTTCAGCGCCAGCGTCAGTCGGACGCCAACACAGGCTGTCTATTTCAGAATGGGCGGTTTGTCGGGGTCAGAGCCGGGCGCAACCGGTGCCAGCCGTTCCTGCGGTTCGGGTTTTGGCAGATCAAACCTGATGCCAAGCGCTGCAAGTTTCCCTGCTGCCTGATCTTGGCGGGAAAAGAACCCCACATCCATTTCCCCTGCATCAAGCCCTGAAAATGTCAGTGCTTCGTTTGCAGCCCCGGCCAAGGCGTGTTCGGCACCGGGGGCCGTGTCCACAAAACCAAGCAGATGCCCTTTTCGCCCATCGGCATATGTAACACCCGCCAGACAGGCATGGCTGGCCAATCCACCTGCGCTGGCCAGTTTGATGCCAAGCGCCGAGATCAGGGCTTCGGGCACGGAAGGCGCATGAACTTCGGCGATGCGAGCCTCGACCTGTTCCGGCCCTGTTTTCAGTGTGTCGGCCAGCCAGGAAATAGCCTCGGACGGGATCAGGATCGAGGACGGCGCGACCCCCAAATTGACACCCAGACCGATGGTTTGCCCGGCCAACATGTTGGCAACCAAGCGGCCCGGAAGGGCGGCGTAAGGGGCGGGCGTGCCAACAAATTCTGCCAGTCGATCCTCTTGATCGAACACAAGGGCGAAGGTCGCCCCCTCAAGCTCGAACAGTTCCGGTGAAATCTCGTCCCCGTTCGGTTCTTCGGTCAGGAGCAGAAACAGCTCGCCATCCGCCAAACGCTCATAAAACCGAAGCCGGGCCGCATCATCATCCAGATCGGCTTGCATCGCCGCGTGGGCGTCATCAAGGCGGGTCGTCTCGGTCATGGCGCGTCCTTTGCGCTTGAGTTTGAAAGCACCTCGGCCAGTCGAGATCTGAGAACCGGCAGCAATTCGGCTTCGAACCAGGGGTTTTTCTTCAACCATCCCGTATTGCGCCAGGACGGATGAGGCAAGGGAAACAGGCGCGGCGCATGATCGCGCCAGCCCCTGACGGTTTCGGTCACACCCTTGCCACGCCCAAGATGCCGCGCCTGCGCATAACCCCCAACCAGAAGTGTCAGGGGCGTGTCCGCAAGATCATTATCCACGCGATCCGCCCATGTTTCTGCGCATATTCGGGGCGGGGGCAGGTCCGACCCTTTCGCATCATAGCCCGGAAAGCAAAATCCCATCGGCGTGATGGCGATACGGGTTTGATCATAAAAGGCGTCGCGGTCCAGCCCCATCCAGTCGCGCAACCGATCACCCGACGGATCGTCGAAGGGCAGGCCAGACTTGTGCACCCGCAGTCCCGGCGCTTGCCCAATGATGCGCACCTTCGCACCTTTCCGGAACCAAACCACTGGGCGGGGGGCGTGGTTGGTCTGTGTGGCGGCAAACCGGTCGGCACACAAACGGCAGGCTTTGATGTCATCTGTTAGACGGGACATGGCTGTAGGCTAGGACTGTCCGGCCAGGGGTGCAATATTTCGATAGTTGTCGAAATAAAGCTTGCCCAGTGCAATTATTTCTATATTTCTAGAAATATGAAACACGAATCTCTTGAACCCCTCCATGTCGATATTGCGGCCTCACAATTCGCCGCCCTCGGATCCGAACACCGCTTGTCTGTCTTGCGCACGTTGGTGCGCGCTGGGCCAGAGGGTCTGCCCATCGGCGCATTGGGGGAACGTTGCGGGGTCACGGGGTCAACCTTGACCCACCATATGAAAATCCTTGCGGCTGCCGGGTTGGTTACGCAGGAAAAACAAGGTCGTAGCATCATTTGCGCTGCTGCTGAATATGATGTGATGCGGGCACTTTCGAATTATCTTCTGTCGGAATGCTGCGCGGATTGTCCAGACGGAAAGGGCCACGATCATGGCTGAGACGACGCAAACGCAACCGCCTTCGAAACGCTGGCACATCGACAAGGCATGGGTGGCGATCCTGCTGATCCCGGCCGTTTTGGCCCTGTTCGCGCCCCAAGAAGTCGGCCCAACCATCACCTTTGCGCTGACCGCGCTTATGCACACTGCGCCGTTCATTTTGTTTGCGATCCTTGCGGTGGCTTATCTGAAGGCGACAGGGGCAGAAAACCTGCTGGCCCGTGCCTTTGAGGGCCGCGAGGCGCGCATGATCGTGTTGGCTGCATTTGCCGGTGGCCTGTCACCTTTCTGTTCCTGCGAGGTGATCCCGTTCATCGCGGCCTTGCTGGCCGTCGGCGCCCCCTTAGGTGCTGTCATGGCGTTCTGGTTGTCCTCGCCCCTGATGGACCCGGCGATGTTTGCCATCACCGCGGGCACGTTGGGCACCGGCTTTGCCGTAACGAAAACCATCGCCGCGGTGTCGATCGGCTTGTTTGGAGGGTTCACCGTCAAAGCCATGGCCAAATCGGCATTGTTTTCAGATCCGTTGAAAAACACACCCGCACCGGCCTGCGGGTCATCCTCGGGCTGCTGTGCCGGGTCCGGCGCAGATATCTACTCCGGGGAGGTCAAATGGCGGTTCTGGACCGAGAGCGCCCGCCGTTCGACCTTCCAATCCACTGCCATCGAAAACGCGCTTTTCCTGACAAAGTGGTTGCTGCTCGCCTATATGCTTGAAGCGCTTATGCTGCGCTATGTTCCGGCGGATCTGGTTGCGCAAGTGTTGGGCGGGGCTGGAATCGGTCCGATCTTGCTGGGGGCCATCGTGGGGGCGCCCGCCTATCTGAACGGTTATGCGGCCGTACCAATGGTGGCGGCACTGCTAGAGCAGGGCATGTCGAACGGTGCGGCTATGTCCTTTGTCATCGCTGGCGGTGTCAGCTGTATCCCGGCTGCCGTCGCGGTTTGGGCGCTGGTCAAGCCTCGCGTGTTTGTCGCCTATCTTGGGCTGGCCATGATCGGAGCCGTTGTGGCCGGGCTGGTCTGGGGGTTGGCCGCCTGATGCCGCAATGAAACAGATATTGCGCGCGGCCATTGTTGTTTGAGCCCAGTTGAAGTATTTCCTGAAACGAACGAACACAAAGGTCGCGCCCAGCCTTTCATCGCCGGGACGCGGCCTGTTTGTAAAACAGGAACTAGACGGGGCATCTTATGTATCGCGTATGGAATTTTATCACGACCTACTCGATCCTGCTGATCAGCGGTGCAATCATTGCGCTGATCTGGGCCAATATTGATCCGCATTCGTACCACCATTTTGTAGAGTACCCTCTGTGGTTTAACTCGACGATCGGTATCGATATCGGCTATTGGGAAAAAGCCTACGGAGAAGCGGCGCATCACTTCGAATATGGTGACATCGAACGTGTGGTGACCTTCCACTATCTGATCAACGATGTGCTTATGGCGCTGTTCTTTGCCATCGCCGGGAAAGAGGTTTGGGAGGCCGTGATCCTTGAAAATGGATCGCTGCGTGGAAAGAAGGCGGCAACGCCGCTGGTTGCCACAGCCGGCGGCATGCTGGGTCCAATCGCTGTTTATCTGGGCATTGCGTATTTCCTTGGCTCGACAACTTTCGATGCTGTGGCGCGTGGTTGGGCCATTCCAACCGCTACCGACATCGCTTTCAGCTATCTGGTCGGGCGCATGGTCTTTGGGGCGGGCCACCCGGCGGTGCGTTTCCTGTTGCTACTGGCCATTGCCGACGACGCTGCGGGCCTGATTATTCTGGCAATTTTCTATCCCTCCGGTGAACTCGCTCCGATCTGGCTTCTGCTTTCGGTCGCGGCATCGGTCATTGCGTTTGCCTTGTTCAACTGGTTGCCGCGACACTTGGATCGCGGTGATCAGCTGCGCCCAAAGTCGACCTGGATGCGCAAGAACCTGAAATGGTATCCCTATGCCATTGCGGGCTGTTTGAGCTGGTTCGGCTTTGCCCAGGCTGGCATCCACCCGGCGCTGGGTCTGTTGCCGGTTATCCCGGCCATTCCACACGCCGATCGTGCGTTCGGCATCTTTGCAGAGGCCGAAAGATACCTCCACGATATATTGAACGATATGGAGCACGGATTGGCCATTCCCGTGGACATAGTGTTGTTCTTCTTTGGCCTCTTGAACGCCGGGGTGGAATTCGGCGCAATCTCCGAGGCGACTTGGCTGGTGCTGGCCGGCCTGATCATCGGGAAACCTGTCGGGATTTTCATCATGGGGTGGCTTGCCGCATATCCCATGCGACTTGGATTGCCAGCCGGGATGCGTACCCTTGATCTGATTGTGATCGGATTCGTGGCGGCAATCGGCTTTACGGTATCGCTGTTCGTGGCCTCGGTCGCCTTTGCGCCCGGCCCGGTGCAGGATGCGGCCAAGATGGGCGCGTTGTTCAGTTTTGGGGCTGTCTTCCTGTCATTTGCCGCAGGAAAAATCCTCAAGGTGCAAAAACAAGAGGGCTGACGCCCCGTCCTCCGGCCCTGTCGGGCCGGAGACCCGCCTGTGGCTGTTCGGGGAACATCCCCTTAAAACTCCCCACGTTTTCTTGATATGCCAGCGTGGTCTTCGACATAATGATGCCTAAGTGAGCAATTATAGCGCATCGTTAAGGAAGCTTGTGTACAAGCGATAAGCGAAAGCAGTGTCGGGGCACCCAATGCTCGAGTTCGATAACGTCAGCAAGTCGTTCTGGACGGGACAACAACGCAAAGTCATCTTGGACAATGTGTCCTTTCGTGTTGAGTTGGGGAAATCGCTGGGCATTCTCGCGCCCAATGGCACCGGTAAGACCACGCTCATCAACATGATGGCCGGGCTTGAAAAACCGGACGAAGGCGAGATTCGTCGTGGCTGCAGAATATCCTTCCCGTTGGGATTCATGGGGGGGGTGGTTGGCAAACTCTCCGCCAAAGAGAATGCGCGCTACATAGCAAAAATCTATGGCCTCGACCCTGATTATATCGAGGCATTCACGCGATGGCTGTGTGAGCTTGACGAATATTACGACTTCCCCGTCGCGACCTATAGCGCGGGTATGAGGGGGCGGTTCTCGTTTGCGCTTCTGTTGGCGCTGGACTTTGATATCTATCTGATCGACGAGGGTATGCCGCAAAGCACCGATGCCCAATTCAACCGCAAAGCCGGTGATGTCCTGCGCGACAGGTTGGTCAATTCGACGGTGATCATCGTATCGCACCAGGCAGAAACACTGGAAAAATTCTGCCAGTCGGCGGCGGTTCTGCGGGATGGGCAGTTTTACATGTTTGAAACTTTGGAAGAAGCGAAACGGCTTTATGACTACCAAACCCAGGGCTAAGAAATTTCGCATCAGCAGAACGACGCGCCCGTCGCAGACGAGTTCCGCGTCCGCCGAAAAAGATGTCTTTGCTCAGCGCGTGCAGGCTGCAGCTGGGCAAACCGATGCGACGGCGACCGTATCCGGTTTCTCACGAACCCAAGCGCGCGACCCGAACCCGATGGAGCAAGCGGCGCAATCTCCGACCGAAGATGGCTTTCCGAAAGAGGGATTTGTGCCAAAGGGAGCAGCGACAGGTGATGCGTCGAACAGCGGCACGCCTGACAACGACACTCTGGCAGCCATCGAAGCGATAAAGAAAGAGGGGTTGACCAGTCGCCAACTCAGGATGGCGCGTCGCGTTGCCCAAAAGCACGGTATTGCTGTCGACAGTGATTTTGATGCGGTCTACCGGCTTCGAAAGGCGGGAATTGATCCGTTCAAACGATCCAACCTGCTGGAACTGGTCGGTGCCGACGGCGGCGGGAAAAACGGCAGCGGTTCGTCAGGTAATCTGCCGCAAACCCGCCCCATGCCGACCCTTCCGGCAAACCACGTGTATGACGATGCTGACCGCGCCCGATCCATTCGCGAAATTCAGGTTGATATCGCGCGTCGTCGCCGCCGGAAGCTGCGATTGTTGTTTGCACGCCTCGCGTTTTTCGTGTTTCTGCCAACCATCATCGCGGGGGTTTACTACTATAACTACGCCACACCGATGTATGCGACGAAAACAGAGTTCGTGATTCAGAAGGCAGATGGGGCAGGGGGAAGCGGCCTCGGCAGCCTGTTTGCCGGATCGGGATTGGCGACGTCGCAGGACAGTATCACAGTCCAAAGTTATCTGACGTCGCGCGACGCCATGCTCAGGCTGGACGGAGATATTGGTTATAAAGCTGTATTTGCGGATTCCAGCATTGATCCGGTCCAACGCCTTGATCCCGATGCAACCAATGAAGCGGCCTATAAGCTCTATAAGAAGAACGTAAAGATCGGTTTTGATCCGACCGAAGGCATCGTCAAGATGGAGGTTGTCGCGCCCACACCTGAACAGAGCGCGAAGTTCTCGGAAGTGTTGATTTCCTACGCGGAAGAACGTGTGGATGACATGACCCAACGGCTGCGTGAGGATCAGATGGAGGGCGCCGTCTCGAGTTATGAGAAGGCAGAACAGGATATGCTGGACGCGCAGGCCGAGGTTTTGCGGCTTCAGGAAGAGATGGGTGTGTTCGACGCCACATCTGACGCGTCCGCTTTGATGTCGCAGATCACAGGTTTTGAAAGCCAGTTGCAGGAAAAACGTCTGACGCTGCAACAGCTTTTGGACAACACCCGACCCAACAAGGCGCGGGTGGATGGTCTGCGCGGTGATATCGGACGGCTTGAAACCTTGATCGCAGAACTGCGGGGCAGGTTGACGGAAACGGGGGGTGAGAATGGCTCCTTGGCGTCTGTCAGCGGCCGACTGCGGATCGCACAAACCAATTTGGAAACGCGCACCGCTTTGATGCAACAATCGCTGCAACAGCTTGAAGCTGCCCGTATCGAGGTCAACAAGCAGACACGCTATTTGGAATTGGGTGTGCGGCCGGTGGCACCAGATGAACCAACCTATCCAAAGTCCTTTGAAAACACCCTGCTCGCCTTCCTGATTTTTGCGGGATTGTACCTGATGGCCTCGATCACCGCCTCGATCCTGCGCGAACAGGTGTCGTCCTGATATGGGGGATGTCGTCGTCAGGGGGATGCAGGTGGGAAATACCCTTCCCCTGACTATCATTGCGGGGCCATGCCAGTTGGAAGGGCGTGAGCACGCGCTTCGGATTGCCGAGCACATGGCGCGGCTCTGCAGGGGCTGCGGGCTTGGCTATATCTTCAAGGGGTCTTTTGACAAGGCAAACCGGACATCGCTGTCCGGCGCGCGTGGAATGGGAATGGTTGACGGGCTTTCTGTGCTTGCAGAGATCAGAGAGCAGTTGGATGTGCCGGTGCTGACGGATGTGCATCTGCCCGACCAATGTGAAGACGTGGCCGCGGTCGTTGATGTTTTGCAGATCCCCGCTTTTCTGTGCCGTCAAACAGATCTTCTGATTGCGGCGGCGCTGACCGGCAAGCCCATCAACATCAAGAAAGGTCAGTTTCTGGCGCCGTGGGATATGGAACACGTGGCCGCCAAGATCATCGGTTCAGGTAACGCGCAGGTGATGCTGACCGAGCGCGGCACGTCTTTCGGCTACAACACCTTGGTTGCGGATATGCGCGGCCTGCCGCAAATGGCGGCGCTTGGGTATCCCGTCATCATGGACGCCACCCACGCGGTTCAGATGCCCGGCGGACAGGGTGGTGCGTCCGGTGGGCAGCGCGAATTCGCGCCGGTTCTGGCCCGTGCGGCGGTGTCGCTGGGCATTGCCGGGGTGTTCATCGAAACCCATCCAAACCCTGACACGGCCCCCTCGGACGGGCCGAACATGGTGCCACTTGACCAGATGGAGCGGTTGGTCGCGGATCTGGCTGCCTTTGATCGGCTTGCCAAGGATCGGCCACTGAGGGGCGTTTGATGCGCATATGTCCAAGCGGTTTCCGCGAGTATGACGCGCGCTGGCGATACCCGGACGATATTGATTTGGAAGGGATATTTGCCGTCGGGATGGGACTTGGCACCCAAATGTCCCGTCGAAGCGTTGGACGGAAAATCGTGGTCGGCCATGATCATCGAAGCTACTCGTCCGCCGTCAAAGATGCGTTGAGCGATGGCATAATTCAGACCGGTGCGCAGGTGTGCGATATTGGTATGTGCTTGTCCCCGATGGCCTATTTCGCACAGTTCCATCTGGATGTGAACGCCGTCGCCATGGTGACGGCCAGCCACAACCCAAATGGCTGGACTGGCATCAAGGTCGGGTTTGACCGCCCCTGCACCCATGGTGTCGATGAGATGGCTGAGCTGAGGGAACTCATCCTCGATCGTGACTTCGATCTGACGGGTGGCGCGCGGATCACAGTGATTGCAGATATCAGCGATGCCTATCTCGATGATCTGGTGGAAAATGTCTCGATATCGCGGCCCCTGCGCGTGGTGTGTGCGACCGGAAATGGAACCGCCGGGGCCTTCGCGCCAAAGCTTTTGCGCCGATTGGGTGTTGATGTGGTCGAACGGCATTGCCAGTTGGATCATAGTTTCCCTCATTACAATCCGAATCCCGAAGCGTTGGAAATGCTTGCCGATATGGGTGCCGCTGTCGGGGAAAGCGGGGCAGACTTCGGTATTGGGCTGGATGGCGATGGAGATCGGCTTGGCGTTGTCGATGAGACCGGCAGCGCCGTGTTTGCCGATAAGCTAGGACTATTGCTGGCGCGCGATCTGGCAGCCGCAAGGCCCGGTGTGCATTTTCTCGTGGATGTGAAATCCACCGGTTTGTTCGCCATCGACCCGGTTCTGTCGTTCTTCGGTGCCACGGTTGAATACTGCAAGACAGGCCACAGCCATGTGAAACAAGGGATGCGTGCCTCTGGTGCGCTGGCTGCATTCGAGAAATCGGGCCACATCTATTTCGGACCACCTATCGGACGCGGCTATGACTGCGCATTGCGTGCCGTTGTCGCGCTATGTCATCTGATGGCGCATCAACCGAACGCGCGTCTTTCCGATCTGGTCGCCGGGCTTCCCGCCAGTTGGTGCTCTCCCACCCTGTCTCCTGCGTGCCCGGATGATCAGAAATACCAGGTGGTCGAACGGTTGACCGAGGCGTTCAGGCTTATGCAACGCGACGGTGAAATGATTGCCGGACAGAAGATCACTGACATTCTGACTGCCAACGGCGCGCGCGTTCAACTTGAAAACGGGTCTTGGGCATTGGTTCGGGCGTCCTCGAACACGCCGAATCTGGTGGTGGTCTGTGAAAGTTTCACAAGCAAGGCATATCTTCATGACCTGTTCACCGACTTTGACAGGATCATCCGTCGAGAGCCCGCCATAGGTGACTACGATCAGAATTTTACAGCGTAAAACCAACCCTACCGCTGTGGTTGCGCGAGGTGTCTGAATGGCGCTCCAACTCTTTGCCCCCAACGCTGTTCAGCGGATATTGAATCTGGGATAAATCGGTCATTTTAGGGTTGCGCCCCGCTTTGGGTTTGGCTAGGAAAGCGCGCACTGCTGGGGTGTAGCCAAGTGGTAAGGCAACTGTTTTTGGTACAGTGTACCGTAGGTTCGAATCCTACCACCCCAGCCAGTCTCCTCGATGTGCTCGAATAGTTTTCCAAGACACCTGCACCCATGGCTTGCCCGTGACTGCCAAGCTCTTGCCCTTCCGGATTGGCGAACCGCAAGCCCGTTGGATCATCAAACCAATCAGATAACCCGGCTGTCTTCGTTTAAGCCATCTTCGATTCCAACAGACCCGACGGCTGACGGACAGTTCATCCAGGTTTCCGTGCTATTAGCCAACCGGTTTCAACGCTCACTCGCTTCTTCATAACGTTGGCGGTTACTCACTCAAGAAGGTGTAGCTGTCGGGCTGCAGGTCAATTGCGTTGCTGAAAACTCAGGCTTCATCGTTAGCAGTTCCATCAACCCACAATTCCCGCGCACCAAATCGTCAAGCGTCACCATGTCGAGTTCGTGGTAGAACGCTTCAAGGGCTCGGGCGACGTAAGTTCTTAGCCTGCATGTCTCAGAGAGCGGGCAGGTGTTTTTCTCGTGATCAAAGCATTCGGCAAACGGTATATCCGTTTCAAAAACGCGAAAGACAGATCCGATGGAAATTCTGTTTGCCGGTCGGGCCAGTTTAATCCCACCGCTGCGGCCACGTACGGTTTCAAGATAGCCTTCAGCCTGTAAATTCTGCACAACGTGCGCGACATGGTTCACAGACGCATTGCACCGCTGAGCGATATCTGACGTCCGCATCAGTTGATTTTCATTCACTGCACAAAACATCAATGTACGAGCAGCGAGGTTTGTCCGCGTCGTTAGGCGCAATTGCTATCCTCCGGTTGCGAATACAGATATTTCACATCCAAGATGTTACTTTCTTTGATTTAGATCAGTTTGGAAAGCAGCGCGCTGGATTAGCACAAGGACCGCTTAGAGGATCAACCGGCGATGATTAACACGCAACAACCTGAACGAGCAGGTCATCGACAGCGCCGATTGGGCGGACTGCTTTCATTACTTGCTAGTTTGATCTGGCTTGTTCAAGCATGGGTGATCGCTTGGGTGCTTGCAGCTTTGTTGAGCGGGACTGACGTCGCACCTGTTCAAGCGTCACTGTTGTTTGTGGGGGCTAGCTTACTTCGATCGGTCTTGAACAAAATCGCTCAGGGGGTTCTGAGTTCGGCTGCCGAAACAGAAATCTCGGCTTTGCGTGATGAGCTTATCCTGATCGAAGCGAAGACGGCAAAACAATCCGGTTTTGGCGGGGCTGGCGTGCGATCCGTCCTTGCCACAGAAAAGTTGGAAGCGCTTCGTCCCTATCTGTTGCGGTATGAGCCAGCGCGTATGCGCGTTATGGTCATACCTTTGATGATCGTCGCCATCACCGCATGGCACAGTTGGGCTGCAGCCGTTGTGCTTTTGGCGGCGGGGCCACTGATACCGGTTTTTATGGCGTTGGTTGGCTGGGCTGCGAAAGAGGCGAGCGCGCGCCAGATGATCGAGATCGGCTCATTGAACGATCTTCTTTCTGACCGTCTTTCTGCGTTGTCAGATCTTAAGCTGGTTGGTTCAGGCACACAGGTTATCAATGGTTTTGCCGATGCGTCGGAAAGCCTGAGAAATCGGACCATGGGCGTGTTGCGGATCGCGTTTCTTTCCTCGACCGTGCTGGAGCTGTTCGCCGCTTTGGGTGTTGCCATGATCGCCGTCTGGGTTGGGTTTGCACTTTTGGGGGAGATCTCGTGGGGAACTTGGGGCATGCCATTGTCCCCGTTTGCTGGCGTGTTTTTGCTTCTGCTTGCCCCCGATTACTTTCAGCCTTTGCGTGATCTGGCCGCGGCCTGGCATGACAAAGCCGCGGCAGACGCGGTCTATCAAGAGATGAAGGCATGGCGCAGTGATCCGCGAGAGGTGATCATCGGCACAGGTGGACATTCCAGCCCCGCACTTTTCGAAGGCGTTTCAACACGTGGGCTTACGCTTCAGCATGATGATCGGACACTGGTTTACCCGGATTTTGACCTTGTACCAGGCGAGGGTGTTGCACTGACTGGTCCAAGCGGAGTGGGCAAGTCATCACTACTTCGCCTTGTTGCCGGATTGGATCGCCCGACCAGTGGGGTGGTTGCTTTTGGAAGTTCCTCTCTGAGTGCTGACAATGCTGATGCGTGGCGCGCGTCCATTGGGTGGATACCACAGGCCCCCCGATTTCTTGGGCAATCGTTACGTTACAACATCGGGTTCGGCGCAAAGCTGAACGAAGAGGTGATCGCGGCGACCCATGTCGCTCCGGTTATCAAGACCTTGCCAAGCGGACAGTTAACCCGACTGGGTGAAAGTGGCGCCGGTCTGTCAGGCGGTGAAGCACGGCGGGTCATGCTGGCCCGTGCCTTGCATCGCAACCCCAGACTGCTTCTGGCTGACGAACCCACCGCAGATCTCGATGAAGCCACCGCACAGGATATCATCAACGGGTTGCTGCACTTTCTGTCATGCGGAGGGACTTTGATTGCCGCGACGCATGACCCGAGGCTTATCTCACAAATGCAAAGGCAAGTCCGGCTCGAGGCGAAAATATGAAGTCTCTGGCAAGAATGATGCTCCTCATCCTGAAAGGCGAGCGTCGCGCATTTGCCCAGGGCGCGGCATTGTCGTTGGTTGTGCTTGTCATGGGCGTCTCTCTTCTGGGGCTTTCGGGATGGTTCATTACGGCCGCAGCAGCAGCGGGCATGATTGGACTTGGGTCGGTGTTCAACGTGTTTGCACCATCTGCCATGGTCCGTTTTCTGGCCTTGGGGCGTACGGCGGCACGTTATGGGGAACGTTTAACCACACATGATGCAACGCTGCGCGCCTTGTCCAACCTACGCGTTCGATTGCTGGCTGGCCTTCTGCAAGCGCCTTATCGGCAGTTGGAACGATTGCGTGCCAGCGTCTTTCTTAACCGTGTCACTGCAGACATTGATGCGTTGGACGGCGTTGCGTTGCGGCTTCTGTTGCCCGGTGTGGCTGGGCTGGCTGTCATCGTGCTGACATCGGTCGCGGTTGCTTTGCTTGTGCATCCGGCCATCTCGACGGTTATCTTGTTTGGGTATGGGGCGGTGCCAACCGTTATTTTCTTGTTAGGTCAGCACCTTGCCGACAAACCGGCACGACGGGCCGAGGCCGGACTTCAGGCATTGCGCAGTCGACTTATTGATTTGATCACGGTGCGCGACGAATTGGTTGCATTTGGGCAGTTGCAGGAAGCCACAAAACGCGTTCGGAGCGCAGCAGAATATCATTCAAACGGACAGTCCGGGCTTGAACGGATCGAAAGGCAAACGGGCTTCTGGCTTGAGTTTGTTGGCTGGTGTGTCGTTGCCATCGCGCTTGGCGTTGGGGCGAAACTTGCACAGGCGGATTTGATTACACCTGCACAGGTCGCAATCGGAGTATTCGCCGCGCTTGCACTTTCCGAGGCTGTCGCGCCGATCTTAAGAGCACTTTCGGAAATTTCCACAATGCGCTCAGCAGCGAAACGGATTTTGCCAAGGCTGGATGGTGACAGTGCAGATGAGCTTTGCGCGAGATCTACATCACACGCGACATCCATCGTTGCCGATCAGCTGGAAATAAAACGAGGCACCAGCTCATATCCACTTTTTGCTCCGTTGAGTTTTCACGTCAGAGCAGGCGAAACACTCGCGCTGACGGGGCGCAGCGGTTGTGGAAAGTCCACAGTTTTGCTGTGTGTCGCGGGTCAGATTGAACCGAGCGGTGGGTTTGTTGAAGTTGGGCGTAACCCAAGTGATGGCACCCTTTCAGACAACCGTTTTCAGTATCTCGCGATGGTTCCACAACGGCACGCTTTGGTTGCCGGGACCATCGCCGAAAACCTGCGTATCGCCGCACCTGACGCGACTGATGAGCAGCTTTGGGATGTTCTGAGGGCGGTGGAACTGGATGCGACGATTGACGCAAAAGGCGGCTTGACCGCAAGGTTGGGGTTCAGGGGAACAGGGTTGTCCGGAGGCGAGGCGCGGCGGTTGGTGTTGGCCCGGGCACTGTTAAGAAAACCCGATATACTTCTTCTTGATGAACCCACGGAGGGGTTGGATGGACATCTGGCGGAAAAAGTGTTGATTGGTATTCGCAAGACGTTACCTCATGCTGCAATACTGATCGCTGCCCATCGTCCCGAAGAGGTAAGTTTTGCTGATCATGAGCTTCGGCTAACGGCGCCTTTAAACCAGCGCGAAGAATAATCTGCATCTTTGATGCGGGTTTTTGACACAGGTCAATCAATACATTTCATAATTAGAATATGAATTGATTAATCCGAATCACGGATGCAGGTTTTATTCATCAAGGAGTCCACCATGGAGATCGGGCTGGTTGAGCTGTCGCGCATGCAGTTTGCGCTTACCGCCATGTATCACTTTCTGTTTGTGCCGCTGACATTGGGACTGTCGATCCTCGTGGCGATTATGGAGACGGTTTATGTCATGACGAACCGCCCGATTTGGCGGCAAATGACGAAATTCTGGGGCACGCTGTTTGGCATCAACTTTGTACTGGGTGTCGCCACAGGTATCACGATGGAATTCCAGTTCGGCATGAACTGGAGTTACTACAGCCACTATGTGGGCGATATTTTCGGAGCCCCTTTGGCAATCGAAGGCCTGATGGCTTTCTTTCTTGAGGCAACCTTCGTTGGCCTGTTCTTTTTTGGCTGGGACAAACTCAGCAAAGTGCAGCACCTGGTCGTGGCCTGGCTGGTCGCTATCGGTTCCAACTTCTCGGCGTTGTGGATTTTGATTGCAAATGGCTGGATGCAGAATCCGGTCGGGGCAGTGTTCAATCCCGACACAATGCGGATGGAAATGACTTCGTTCTTCGATGTCCTTTTCAATGAAGTGGCACAAGCCAAGTTTGTCCACACTGTTTCAGCCGGTTACGTCACCGCGTCGGTGTTCGTTTTGGGTGTTTCCGCGCTTTACCTGCTTCAAGATCGGCACAAGGATCTGGCAAGACGCTCGATTGCGGTGGCTTCGGCATTCGGGCTTGCTGCTGCGCTTTCGGTTGTGGTGCTGGGTGACGAGTCGGGATATTCGGCAAGCCATACCCAGAAGATGAAGCTCGCGGCCCTGGAAGCAATGTGGGAAACCCACGATGCGCCCGCGCCCTTCACCGCGATCGGGTTCCCGGATCAGGAAGCGCGCGAGACGCATTATGCGTTGGAAATTCCTTGGGTGATGGGTCTGATTGGCACACGTTCGCTGACTGCCGAGATTCCCGGAATCAACGATCTTGTAGCGGAATCCGAAGTGAGGATTCGTGATGGGTTGATCGCTTATGATGCGCTTATGACCATTCGCGATCAGCGCGAAGCGACCCCGCCCGAAGTTCGGGAGACGTTCGAAAAGCATTCCGAGAACCTTGGGTATTCGCTTCTGCTGAAACGGTATGTCGACGATCCCCGTGACGCGACAGATGAGCAAATCAAAATGGCTGCGGACGACACCGTTCCGGGTGTGGCGCCACTTTTCTGGGCCTTCCGTTTCATGGTGGCGCTGGGGTTCAGTTTCATCGCTGTCATGGCCTATTTCTTTTGGCGCGCGTCGTTCCGTCAAATGCAGTTTCCGCGCTGGTCGCTTTACACCGCAGTCGCAATCATCCCGACGCCGTGGATCGCCGCGGAGCTTGGGTGGTTTGTGGCCGAGTTCGGTCGTCAACCATGGACCGTTGATGGTGTATTGCCCACCGCGCTCAGTGCCTCGCATCTAAGCATTGCCGATCTTCTGATCACGCTTGCAGGGTTTATCATTTTCTACACGATCCTCTTCGTGATCGAGATGAGCTTGATGGTGAAATACATCCGCAAGGGCCCATACCTTGACGTTGAAGAGACAGATGCCTGGAGGGAGCGCCATGAAAGGCGGCTTCGTTCAGATGCTGAACCGTCCAACGTTGCTAACAATCCAGCGGAGTAAGGCAAATGATCCTTTATGAACTGATCGAATATGACATTCTTCGCGTCATCTGGTGGGGGCTTCTGGGTGTGCTTTTGATCGCATTTGCCCTGACGGATGGCTTTGACATGGGCGTTGGTGCGCTGCTGCCGTTTGTTGCCAAAACCGATGTTGAACGGCGTGTGGCCATCAATACAGTTGGACCTGTCTGGGAAGGCAACCAAGTCTGGTTCATACTTGGCGGCGGCGCGATTTTCGCTGCATGGCCACCGCTCTATGCCGTCAGTTTCTCGGGCTTTTATCTGGCGATGTTTGTGGTGCTTGCCGCGTTCATCGTGCGCCCTGTCGCCTTCAAATACAGATCCAAGCGGGAAGACGCAAAATGGCGAACCCGTTGGGACTGGGCCTTGTTTGCCGGTGGCGCAGTGCCGGCGCTGCTGTTCGGGGTTGCTGTTGGAAACGTTTTGTTGGGCGTCCCTTTCTATCTGACCGAGGATCTGATGCCGATGTATCCGGGCAACTTCGCGATGAAGTTTGTTGGATTGCTGCGGCCGTTCGCCCTACTGGCTGGTGTTGTGTCGCTGTCAATGCTTCTGATGCATGGCGCGGCATGGCTGTCGCTGAAAGCTGAAGGTGCGGTTGCTGAACGTGCACGTGCAATCGGCACCAAAGCAGGCCTTGTTGCCGCGGCAAGCTATGCGCTGGCGGGCCTTTGGCTTGCAGTCGGTGTTGATGGATTTACGTTGGGCGAGGTTGCCGCCAATGGCCCGTCAAACCCGCTTTATTCTGAAGTGACCCGCGGCGGGTCCTGGTTTGCCGCTTACAGCGAACGACCATGGATATTGATCGCACCGGTTATGGGATTTGCGGGGATCGCATTCGCTGTCCTGGGCCTCCGTTCAGGGCGTGAAGTTTCGACCCTGCTTTGGTCGAAACTGGGGATACTTGGCATAATCTCAAGCGTCGGGCTGACAATGTTCCCATTCATCCTGCCATCGACCCTTGATCCGAACAGTTCGCTGACGGTTTGGGATGCGTCTTCGTCACATCAAACCCTGTTCATCATGTTGATTGTGACGGCGATCTTTCTTCCGTTGATCCTTGCTTACACGGCATGGGTTTACAAAGTGCTCTGGGGCAAGGTCACAGAGGCGCAAGTCACCGAAAACTCAGAAACCAGCTACTGAAGGAGATATAGACATGTGGTATTTTGCCTGGCTTCTAGGATTGTCCCTTGCTGCACTCTTTGCTGTGTTGAATGCGATGTGGCTTGAACTTCGATCCGACGCTTGTCTTTCGGATGATGGCGATTGCCCCGTGGGCGAACACACCCACTAGCCACGGGTATTTCCCCTTAGCAAAAACTGCGAGGCCCCAGACGAAACTCCGGGGTCACGTCCTCCCTACGCGCGAAATCTAGCTTTTTGACCCTCAAAGGAACCTCAAATGAAAAAGATGATTTTTGCCGCCTGTCCTGCAATTGCTTTAGCTGGTCCGACGCAGGCACAAGATGGGCCTGATAGCCTGGTAACGATCCTGACCGCACCCGAGCCGCAGACACAGTTGATGGCGATGGTGCTGGCGGTGCAGGCTGCACAACAGGGTGCTGCCCCGCATGTCATGCTGTGTGGACCCGCCGGTGACATCGCCCTGAAAGATGCGCCAGAATCTGCGACCGCACCGCAGCCGCCACGCGATATGAGCCCCAAGGGATTGCTGTCGAAAATTGTCGGCATGCCCGGCGCAAAAGTCGAGGTTTGTGCCATCTATTTGCCCGGCAAGGGTGCACAGGCCGACGTCTTGATGGACGGCGTGACCGTTGCGAAACCTGATGCAATGGCTGCGGCAATGATTGCCCCGAACGCCAAGATCGCAAGCTACTAATCTCATAGCCCGCATTTCTTTTGAGGTGCGGGCTTCATTATCAAATCCTGTAATGCATACGGAAGTGTACAGTTATGGAAATCAAGTTGAACAGAAGACAGCTGTTATCGCTTGCAGCAGGCAGTGGCGCCGCTCTTGCGACCTCTGGTTATGCGAATGGTGCGCGCGCACAAGTTGCCACAAAAGCCCGCATCGTGATTATTGGTGCCGGGGCAGGGGGGACCGCGCTGGCGAACCGGCTGGCAGATCGTCTGCAGGGTGCCGAAATTACCCTGATAGACCCTCGTGTGGATCACCTCTATCAACCCGGGCTAACGCTTGTGGCTGCGGGTTTGAAACCGGCCGACTATGTCCTGTCAAAAACCACGGACTGGTTGCCCAAAAGTGTGAACCTTATTCAGGAAGCGGCGACGGCCATAGATGCCGAAACCCAAATCGTCGCGACTGAAGGAGGTCAATGCATTGCTTACGATTTCTTGGTCGTGGCACCGGGTCTTGTATTGGATCATGATGCGATCGACGGATTCCACCTTGATATGGTTGGCAAAGACGGCATTGGCGCGTTGTATGCCGGGCCACAATATGCAGCAGCGACATGGCAGGCCGCACAGGCATATGTGGAAACCGGCGGTGTTGGTCTGTTCACCCGTCCTGCGACCGAAATGAAATGCGCAGGTGCGCCGCTGAAGCACACGTTCCTGATTGAAGACATCGCGCGAAACGCGGGCACACGCGGCAAACTGGATATGCACTATATGGCAAACAACGACAGTCTTTTCGGCGTGCCTATTGTGTCGGAAAAGGTGCGGATGTTGTTTGGCGATCGGCAGATCGACCCTGCTTACTCACACGTTTTGCGGGCGATAGATGCCGGTGCAAAAACAGCAACGTTCGATACACCGGAGGGTGCTGTTACCCGGGACTATGATTACATTCACGTCATCCCGCCACAGCGTGCGCCCGAGGTCATTCGGCAATCTGGATTGAGCTGGGTAGACAAGTGGACTGATCAGGGATGGGTCGAGTGTGATAAAGCCACGCTGCGGCATCTGAGATATGAAAATATCTGGGCGCTTGGCGATGTGGCGGGTGTGCCGAAGGGAAAAACCGCGGCCTCGGTCAAGTGGCAAGTGCCTGTTGTCGAGGACGGATTGATCGCAGCAATAGAAGGCCGTGATCCAACCGAGACCTATAACGGTTATACATCGTGCCCGATGATCACGCGCGTGGGGCGCGCCATGTTGATCGAATTTGACTACAACAACAACCTGACCCCATCGTTCCCCGGCATCATCGCACCGCTAGAGGAGCTGTGGATCAGCTGGTTGATGAAAGAGGTTGCATTGAAGGCAACCTATAACGCGATGCTGCGCGGTCGGGCGTAAGGAGAAGTGCAATGAAAGATATGACCTTTGGTACAATCCTGGCGGTCTTCGAGGAAATCTTCGGGCGGGGTCTTTTTTGGGTCATGGTCGCGATTGCTGCGACTGTTACGGTCACCTACCTTTATGTTCTTGTCCGTGATCGCAGTATTTCATGGCGGAAGTTTCTGCTGGCTCAACTATCTATGCCGTTGGGGGCAATCGCTGCGGTCTGGTTTGTGTTGGTGATGACCAGCTCAAGGCTCAGCGATATAGGAGGTCCGGTCGATGTTATTTTGTTCCTTGGCATCGCTGCCGCCGGTGCGGTTGGTATCGCAATTCTGGTGTATACTGCGCAGGCTTTGTTGGGCCGCAGGTCCGGATCCGATGCCCGCTAAGTCGTTCTACGTCCTACACTGTAAAACTGCTGCGGTAGATCATCTGCTTTGAGATGCCTTGGTTCGGTGGCGTGGGTGAAAACGCTTGTGGGGATAAATTGTCCGCGCTTTCGTGATCTGCGTCACCCACAACCGGGTCGAGGCAATCATCTCGTCTGAGAAGCTGGGCGGGAAACAGACGCCGATGAGGTCTTGTTGGCACACTTGGCGTCGCCTTCGATAAATGCAGTTCTGAATTGTCCCGCCGATTTTCGCAAAGCCGTTAACGGCGCGTACGCGTCCGCGTTGCAGCACGTGCGTGCAGTTTCGAGAGACGGGGCCTTGATGATCACCGAGTAGGTCGGGGATCAATCACCTTTCTTGCGTCAATTTCGCTAACTTTCACGACATACTCCCCGCCAATGGTGTGGATGCCGGCTCGAACTTGTTCAGCGTGAAATGCGCGTTTGAACGTCAAAGTGCTCGACCGTGTGATCGGCGGAAACTTGACCCTTTCCCCAATTTTTCAATTCTGAGTTGACAGATCGACATGGGGGCGAGCAGGCTAAACTTATTCAAAGAGCTTATTGTGCAAAGTGGGATGTCATGTACACGCTTATCGCAAATTGCGGATTGGCACGCGCGCTGCGCGCGGAATTTGTGCCGTTTCTGATAGCGCTCGTCGTTGCGCAGCTCTTCTTCAAATGGGGCAGTTTTGGTTTGGAGCTTCTGGGATTTATCGTCCTGTGGGCTGTTTTGGGCTTCATCTCTGATCGCGTGATGCCGGCACCCGGCAAAGACTGACGCGACACACCTATCGATGTCATCGCACATCACGCTTGTTGGGATCGCCAGCAAGCGAGGAGGATCGCTATGGGCAAGCCGCCCCGCCAACAATCACAACGACCACAGGGTGCGAAGCGTCCGACAAAGCGGCCAGAGGTTTCGCTTCCCCACTCACGTCTTGATGATCTTGAGCAACTCGTCGGAGCGGGGGCCTTGCGGGTCGCGATTGACCGTCTGCTGGAAAGGGCACCTGACAAAGAGACGGGCAAGGATGACGACGATATCGAAAAGGTTTGCGACAAGATGTTCCAGGCGCTCAAAAAGCGCTGCCCGCATCTGGTGCCGGATCGCCCTGTAAATTCCGGGGAAGTCGGCCCAAGGATTGATCTTGGACCTAAGACCGCGGTGACATTGTTCCGGGGTGCCGCAGTCAAGCTGGCGGGTGAAAAACAAATTGTCTGGGTTCAGGGCGATAGCGAAATGCTTGTCTTTGCAAGCCGCGTAGGTCTTGAAACCGAGTCTGGCCGGATTGTTGTGCATGTGCCCGTGAGGACCGACCAGACCAAGGATGTGGTGATCAAGGTGCCTTTCGCGATCGGGTCTGAAAAGCGCCCCGCGGGTCTGATGGCGTCGACGCCGATGCGTCCCACCGGACCCGAAGCAATTGTCGAGATTTGGGCCGACGCCCTTACCGCCTTCGCTTGGGGTTCGGTTCTGACCCTGGCCGAGGTGCTTGCCAGCCGCGCCGGGCAAGATCCCGACCGTCAGGGTCTTATAGCGTTCAACCTGCTGGCCGGCGCCGACGGATTGGCCATCGGCACAATGGCGCGACACGGATTTGATCGGAGAGCGCCATGAGCCTTGACGCCGCCGATTTTGGAGATCTCGAAGACGTCCTGAAGGCGCTTGGCTTTGCCGGAGACAACGGTGCGCTAAACGAAGATTGGCTGGCCGATCCGATTGCGTATCTGAAGAAGATGCTCGCCAACGAGACGCAGCGCGAGGCGTTGTTGGCGGTCATGGATCGCTTGTTGGAAGGCGATACAGAAATTGATGGCGAAGGGCATCAGTGGTTGCCGATCGTTGCCAGCGACGATGGCGCGGCGACCTTCTATTTTGTCATCGATGATGAACCGGAAACCGAAGTTCACATCGGTCTGGGCGTACGGCTGAAAACCACTGACCCAGACACCGCGACCTCGTTCTTCGTGCCCTTGTTCCGGGCTGCCAAGGAAGGTCATTCCGTCCCGGACCCGGTTTTGATCGGCCATCCCGGCGGCAAGATCATTTTGGCCAGCGAAATTGTCGTCGATCCCAATCCGCCAAGCGGCACGGCGGGGCTCAGATCGATCGGCCTTGCCTTTACCACCCCCACCGCCGCCGGGGACGGTGATCCTTCCGTGGCGCTGACCCTTGGCGGGTTGTTCCTTCCGGGGTTTGCTTCGCCGCGCGATTTCTCGCTGTCGGTATCGGATCTCGAGACGCTCGATGAAGCCGCGCTTGAACTGATCCTTGGTATCATTCAGGCGATGGCCGATGGTGGGGCCACAGCGCAGATCACTGCGCTGGCCGAGCTTTTGGGTCTTGCCGGTTCGGTGCCACCGCTTCCCATCGAGGGGTTGGTCAATCAAGGGCCGGAAGTGTTGGCAGATTGGTTCGCATCGCTGATGGGGGACAACGCGGCCAAGACGACATGGATGCAGGCGGCGGCTGATTTGATCGGGGGCGCGGCAAGCCTGTCGGGCGATACGCTCGCCATTGATCTGGGCGGCGGGGTCAGCGTCGATTTGGTCATCGCGGCTGTGACCGGTCCGACCGGACGCCCTATTGTGACGCCTGCGATCTCGTTCGGGATCACACAGGGGACGGCGCGGGTCGAGGCCGTGGCAGACCTGTTGAAACTTGATCTGGGAACCGGCGCGGCGGTTGCCGTTCCATCTTTGTCGGCGCAACTGAGGCTTGGAAGTTCAGGTTCGCCACTTCTGGTCGGTGATCCTGGCATCGAGGCGTTGCGCGCGGGTATTGCCCTTGGTCCGTTGCGCCAACCCATTGCGATTCTTGCGCTGGATCAAGTGGTGATCGCAGGCAATTCCTATGAAGTGCTCGACTTGTCCACACCGGACGCGATTGCCGAGGTCGGCACGACCCTGATCAACGAGGTGATCGCGGATCTTCTGGCACAGCTTGGACCACCGGGAACCGCGATTTCGGTTCTTTTGGGGATTGCGCCGCCCGCCAGCGTGCCGGGCATGCCGACCTTGGATATGACCGCCTTTCTGGCAGACCCTTTGACAGCAGTGCGAAACCATTGGTTGGGCATCCTCAGCACACATGCCGCCGACATTCCGGACATTCTTGGCGCACTTCGCGGGCTTATCGCCGACACCACGCTGGCCGCTGACCCCGTAACAGGCGATGGCAGCGTTGAGACCCCATGGCGCATCGGCATCACCGGGCCGGTGGCCTTGCTGGTGCGGCAACCCGATCCGGGCGTGATCGAACTGGCGATTGGGATCACCGCAACGCAGTCGGAGCTAGGCGAGCGTTGCACGGTGCTGGACACAAGTTTGGACATCCAGATCATGCGCGCGGACCTTTCCGCGCCGGATGCTGCCTTCGCCGCAGAGATTACCCTGAATATCGACGCCCGAGGGCGTGGCACGCGGCGCACCGCGTTGGGGGACGACCCACTGGCGATTGCCGCAGACCGGGTCGGCGTCAGATTTGGCTGGAGCGCCACCGACGGGCTGGCGATCAGTTTTGCCGCCCCCAATCCTGCGCTGGTGGTGAGTGAGATCGAGATACCGCTCGACATACCGGATTTTGACCAGGGCTTCGATGCCCTGACCCCGGCGCAATGGGACGCAATAGAGGAGCTGATTGGTCTATTGGGCGACACGATTGCCGCGCCATGGGCGGTGGATATTCTGACCGCTGTTGGCTGGCGGCGCCCCAGTGTTCTGGCCGAGAATACGGCGATCAATCGTTTGCCCCTGTCGGACTTGATCGACAACCCCGACGCAGCGCTTCGGGCTTGGCTTGGCCGGCTGATCAGCGATCCGGGCGGTTCGCTGCGCAAGGTTTTGGAACCTCTGGGGCGGGTGTTGTCAGGCAGTCGCGACCGCTTTGGTGCGTTGACTGGCCGGGGGGCGCCGAATGATCCCTTGCGGCTGAACCTTGCTCCGGATTTGGGCGGCCCGTCGCTGGGGCTTTGGACTATGCCCGGTCGCGCCGTTCAGGGAGACGGGCTGGTGCAGTCCGAAGCGCTTCGGCTGTGGCAACCCCTTGACGCCCCGCTTGATGCTGCCGCGTTGGCAGCAGGGATCGTGGTCGAACTGGCGTCGCGCGAGGGGTTGGCGCAGGCAGGCGCGCGGATTGGTGCGTTGGCAGAGGGGATCGCTGCGCTTGAAGCACGACTGGCCGGCACCGATGGCCTGATCGCCCCGCCCGAAACCCTGCCTAGCGGCGCATCGCGGCATGACATTCCAAACGTCGCTGGACCCGGGCTGCGCGACACCGTTGATCTGAACGCTGTATTCGGTGCAACGCCGGGCACCGTCTTGCATGTGGCCGTGACCAGCGAAGCCGATGCGTTCCCCTTCGAGGCTGCGCCTGACGACCGCAGGATTGATTTGCGCCCGGCTGGGCGTGCACCGGATACCTTCGAAGCGCCGACCGCTATGCCGGGTGAATGGTTCATTGCGCTTGGCCCACGCGCCGATGTTGCACTTCTGTCTGGCGACCCTGATGGGTCGGTCGGGCAAGCGGCAAGGCTCTCGCGGATATTCGCCGCATTTTCGACAGCCGGTGGCGATGTCGCCGTGGTTGCAGATGCTGCTGCGTCCCATGCGGCTTGGTTGGCGGCAGAGGATGTCGGTCCGGCGTCGATCAACCGGCTTTTGACCCTCGGCATGCCGTTGGCTCCGGTGGCGTTCTCGATCTTTGATCTGAACCCCGGTGCTGAAGCCCTTCGAACCTTCCTTGGTTTGTTGCCGCCCGAGGATCCGGGAACGCCGGATGACGCCGCACTTGGCGTCGCGCGCGCGGTGTTCGGGGCGTTGTCCGGGCTGTCGCGTTTCTCTGATCCCGCTGCCGAACTTAGCCCACCCCCACATCTGCCGACTGCCGTTGCCGCAGGTCTGGACCTGCACTGCGCCTATGGCGTCTTTGACCGAGCAGCGATTCAGGTTGGTCTGACAGCCGCCGCAGCGGCGGGGCTGAGCGAACGCGCGGTCGTGCAATCTGAATACGAAGCCGGGGAGACCGTAACCGGCGCGGGATTTGGTCTGCTTTTGCCAATCGCCCCTACCAGCGGCGGTTTGTCGGTCTCGGGCCACGTGGCCGTCGAATTGGGGGCCATCGCGCTTGATCCGCTTCCCTCGTTGACCGACGAGCGGAGCGTCAGGCTGCATCTGGAAATCCGTCGCGATGGTGGCTGGCTGTTGGGTGGCCCCGGATCAGGCGCGGGGGCGGCGCAGGAGTTGCGCTGGATTGCCGTCGATATCGCTGTGCCGCTTGGTGCATCTGGCCCTGTGGAAGCGGAAATCAGGCTGCATGACGCGGTGGTCTTTGGTCTTGCCCGCGATGTCTGGACCCTGCGCGAAGCCGGGGCCGAAGCCGCCGAAGGCGTGGTCACAACCGCGCTGCCCGAGGTGCGGGTACTCTTGTCATCCGTCATTGCCGAAGTTCTGGCCGACCCCAGCCCGGAAATGGGTGCACTGGCGGATTTGTTGCGCGCAATCGGCGTTGTGGACGATCTGGGCGGGCTGGTTGCCACGGCACTTGACCGGGTATTGCACGAACCAGATGCGCAGGTGCGCGACGCCCTTCTCAGCGCGGCGCGGGTTCTGGACCTGCAAGATGCCGCAGACACGATCTTTGCCGGCATTCCGGGCCTGAGTATCGACATCGCCGCCCGGTCAGTGGCGTTTTCGCTGGCCGGGTCGGCCCCGGCGCTGGGTTTGCCCAACTGGGCCATATCCGCCTGCGCGGCCGCTGCCGGGCCGGTCACAGCGGATCTGAGCATCGGCTCGGTGGCCTCGGGCGCGCTGACCGCCTCGCTCGATCCGTTGGAGATACGGCTTGACTGGACACCGCCCGGTGCCGCGCCGGTCAGCCTGCCGATCTGGCCGAACGCCGATGCCGTCGCTCTGGTGCGCGAAGGCGCCCCGTTGACCATCGCCAGCGCGGTCAAATTCGGCGTGGATTACATGCGCGATCAGGATGACGGCGCGAAGCTGGTCATCGACGGGTTGCTTGAACTGCTCGGACTGCTTGCCGATCCCAACCCGGAGGGTGATCGGGCGATGATCACCCCCATCGGGCTGTTCCGTGACCCGGTGGGCTGGTTGAAAAGCGAAGCAGTGTTCGGTCTGGCCGGTGGCTATGACGCCAGCCGTGTGGCAGCGGCCTTCGATGCGCTGCGACCCTTCCTTGGGCTGCCCGGTGCGCCGGGGCGCTGGGATGTGGCGGATGGCGTCGCGATTGAACTCAGCGGCGCAGGCGGGGTGCTGGATCTGGCACTGGCGCTGGACAGCAGTGCCATCGGTGGCGGGGCAGAGCAACTGACCTTCGGGGGTCGGTTCGGGCTGCTGATCGCGAGCACCGGCCCTGTCGCGCCCAACATTGCCATTTTCGCGGGGCTACCAAGCGCGGTCGAGGGGCGCAGCGCCGTGCATCTTGAGATTGCCCCCGATGTCAGCCTGTTCCTGCGCAACGCAAGCGGCACCGACCTGCCGCTTTATCCCAACACGCCCGGCCTTGCGGCGCTGGCCAGTACGGCGGTTGAAACTGCGCTGCCGCTGGCGCTGAACGCGCTGGTGGATGCGGGCGGCACGGCGGGGGACGTGGTGGCGGCGGTGGGCGATGCGCTGGTCTTGCGCGAAGGCGCGCCGCTGGAATTCACGGGTCCGCGCCTGTCGGCCTGGGCGAACGACCCGGAAGGCGAGCTTGCCGCGCGCTGGCCCGCGATCACCACCGGGGCGTTGAACGCCTTGGCCAGCGCGTTGGCACCGGTTCTGCCCGTTGGCGTGTTGGCAAGCGCCAGCGCGACCGGGCTGGATATCACCGCCGGGCCGATCACCCTGTCGCTGGACACCGGGCCGTTCCGGTTTGCCATCGGCTATTCCGACACCGGGTTGCCATTTGTCGAAACCATCACCACCGCGATGGTCTTTGACGCAGGTGGGCTGGACGAGTTCACCGGCAGCGTCGGGCCAGCCCTGATTGACGCGGGCGGCGCAAGCCTGTTCCCCGTGGTCTCGTTCGAAGTGGGGGAAGGCATTGCAGTGCCCTTCGTGGGGCTAGGCCTTGCGATTGCGGGCGACGGGGTTCAGGTTTTGACCCTGCGCACGATCCTTGATCCGCTGGGGTTCGAGGTTGTGTTTGACGATGGCGGCGGGCCAGTGTCCGATCCGGCCAGTGTTGCCTCGGGCCTGTTGACGCTGACGCTGGGACTGGTGGTGGACTTCCTGCGCCAAACCGACCCGGTTCAGGACCTTCTGGAAACCGAAATTCCCGGCACTGGATCCAGTGATATCGAAGACCTTCTGGAAGGTGTGATCCTGTTGGATGGTGACACCAGCCAGCTTGACCTTGCCCTGTTCCAACTGATCCCGACGCCCGGGCAGAGCGCGGCCGATATTCGCGACAACTTCATCGCGCGGATGATCCGGTTGATCGAAAACTTCGCCGATGCAGGCCCATCGGTGACGATCGACAGCATCCTGACCGTGGGGCTGGCACGGGATGGAAACGCCATCGGTGTGAATGTCGGCCTGACGTCACGCCTGCCGCTGACCTCGGGCGATATTGTTGTCTCGATTGAAAACGACAGCCGCTGGATCAAGGGCGCGCCACCTGCGGGGATCGTGATCGGGTTGGTCGAAACAAGCCCGTCCCTGGGGTTCGCGCCGTCGATTGCCGCCAATGGCTTGGGCGTGCGGATCGGCAAGGACGGTGCGCCGCTGGTCGATTTCGGCCTGTCGCTCGGCTCGATCGCCCTGCATCTGTTTGGTCGGATCGGCAACGGCCCGCCTGCGGGCGGTGTGCAGGTGCAGCTTTCCGATCTTGCGGTCAGTGTCTCGGGCGGGACGGGCGGCAACCCGGTGGCGCAAGGGATCATGGACGAAAGCTCGGACAGTGGGCAGGCGTTGGCACCGATGTTCAGCCCGGCGCTGGCCATCCAGAAACACGGGTCCGACCCGGTGATGGTGCGCCTGTCGGCGGGCGAGGGCGACGGGCCGTGGTGGCTGTCGATCAAGAAGGGCTTCGGGCCGCTTTACGTCGATCAGGTCGGGCTGGGCGTCACGCAGACTGGTGAAGAGCTTGAGAAGATATCGCTTCTGTTCGATGGCAATATCTCGATTGCCGGATTGACGGCGGCGGTGGACGACCTGCAACTGACCTATTCGCTGGATGCCGGACCGATCTATGACCCCGGCAGTTGGAGCGTCGATCTGGCGGGTCTGGCCGTCAGCGCGGACCTGTCCGGCGTGCAACTGGCCGGGGGGCTGCGCAAATTCTCGGACCCCGGCAACCCCGAGAATGTCGAATATGTTGGTATGTTGCTGGCGCGGTTCGCGGCCTATGGGCTGTCGATCTATGGTGGATACGCGTCAATCGAGGAATCGGGCGAGGGGCGTTATACCGCCTTCTTCGCCTATGGCGCGGTGGTCGGCCCCATTGGTGGGCCACCCGCGTTCTTCCTGACCGGGATTGGCGGCGGTTTCGGGATAAATCGCGAGATCATCGTCCCGGACGACCTGTCGAAATTCGATGAGTTCGTGATGATCAAGGCGCTTGATCCCAGCGCTTCGGCCCCGTCTGACCCGATGGCCGAGATGGACAATGTCAGGGGCACGTTCCCGCCGCGCAAGGGCACATTCTGGTTTGCCGCCGGGATCAGTTTCACCAGTTTCATGATCGTCGATGGCGTTGCCGTCGTCGCGGTCGAGTTCGGCAACGGGTTCGAGCTGAACATCTTCGGTCTTGCCCGCATGGCGTTGCCGCGCCCACAGTTTCGGTTGGTGTCGATCGAGATTGCGTTGGTCGCCCGGTTCTCAACCGAAGAGGGCGTGATCTGGATCCAGGCGCAACTGACCGACAATTCCTGGCTTCTGCATGAAAGCGTGCGGCTGACCGGCGGCTTTGCCTATGTCTCGTGGTTCGGGGGGCCGAAGAAGGGCGAGTTCGTCCTGACCTTCGGCGGCTACCACCCGAAATTCCACCGCGACGGCTATCCGGTTGTGCCGCGCCTTGGGTTCCATTGGCAGCCGGTCAGCAACATCGTCATCAAGGGCGGCAACTATTTCGCCCTGACGTCCGAGGCGATCATGGCGGGCGGCGGGCTGGAAGCCTCGGCCACGCTGGGGCCTGCCTGGGCGCATCTGTCCTATGGCTGTGACGTCATCATCTATTTCGATCCGTTCCGGTACGAGGCCGAGGCCTATGCCAGAATTTCGGCGGGCGTCACGATTGATGTGTGGATCGGCAAGATCACGATCAAGATCAGCCTTGGTGCCAGCATCTATATCGAAGGGCCCGAGTTCCGGGGCGAGGCCAAGTTCAAGGTCGGACCGGTCAAGCTGAAGGTGAAATTCGGCGCCAGTGCGCAATCCTCGCCCAACTACATCACCTGGACCGATTTCGTCGTCAAATACCTGGAAGAGGCGCAGCCGGGAACGGCGCGTGCACTGACAGCCATCGCGGGCAATGGCGCATTGCCGCCCGGAGGTGAAGAAGGCACAGCGGATGGTTCCATCCAGCATCCCTTTGAAGTCATGAGTGAATTTGAGATGACGGTAACGACCACACTGCCTGCAGACCGGCTGGTGGTCGGTAACGCAAGCCCGCAGAATTACTCAACCCTGCCGCTGGGTCTGCCCCCGATCAACGCCTCGCTCGACGGATCAGAACTTTCGCTTTCGCTGATCCGGGTCGACACGCAGGCCGAACGGATCAATGAAACCGGTGTCACCGTTCTGGGGCGCTATACCGGCAAGTTCCCCATTGCCGTGTGGGGCCCGCCGCAGGAGATGGACAAGAAATCCATGCCCAAGGGCGAGGTGCTGGACGCGCTTGAAGGCGCGCATATGACCGTCAAGCCCTCGCGCATTGGGCGGCTGCCACCCGAAATTGCATTCAATCAGGTTGAGGCTGGCCCGCGCAAACCTTTGCCATTCGTCACCGAGGCCACAGTGCGCCCCGGCTTCCTTGCTGGCATCGGCGGGCTGGTCGCGAGCGTGCCGGGTGGGCTGGGGCAACTCGAAATTTTTGCGTTAGAGCAAAAGATCCTTGCCGATAACGGGTTGGGCAAGGCGGCCTTGGCTGGGCGTGCGAATGCACGGGTTGCGCCCGGGCGCATTGGATCGCTTGGCGAGCGGTTGGTGGAACCTGAGCCTGTCACCCGCGGCACTGTGTTGAATGCGGCGCCTGTGAAGGAATTGGATCTGTCGGTCAAACCACCGCGCGCCGCCGCCATCCTAAGCCCCGAAATCCGGGCCGAAGCCGCCGCGCGGATCACGACGGTTGCGAATACCGATCAAATCGCACGGACCACTGCACCGAGCCTTGCGAAGATGAGGGCCGGCCTTTCGCCCCAAATGCCCGCAGTTCTGACCCGTGTCGATACTGCGGCTCGCGGAGAAAAAACCGTCATTGCCGGCACACGCCCACCTGTCACGCAATCGGCGCGGGCCAATGCCAGTTTCGTGGCAGGGCTTGGGCAGGATGGCGCGGCAGCCGCGCGTCTGGCGGCGTTCGACCGCGTGGCGACCGGTCCGGCACGCCGCGCGGCGTCAGATAGTGCTTTGCTATCGCCCGGTGAGATCGCCATTTTTGACATGCCAGCCGCCCGACGTTCGGACCCACGTCTTGGGGCTGGGACAATCGCGACATCCGGTGGGGCTGCACGGGTGACGGCAATCGGGCTGGGCGGCGCAGTTCTGGAGACCGGCAAGCCCGAGCGTGGGCGCGTCCGCTTGCCGGGCCGCACCTCGCGGATCATTGTCGAAGCGTTGGGCGATGGTGGGGCCAAGGGCGGGGTCACAGGCTGGATGGCCGAGCGGGAGCTGGCCTTTGTCGGCTGGAGCCGCGCCTTGTTCGCCGGTGGCTCGGTCCACGCGGCGGGCGCGCGCATCGGGCGGCGTGACGAAGCCGCCGGGCTGGGCTGGATCAAAGCGGCAAAATTGGCGCGGCAGGGCCGTATCACCACGCGGTTTGACACCTTCCAACCCCTTCTGGTCCTGTTGCTGGAAGGCCCGGTTGATCCCGATGCGACCCGCGATTTCGCGCTGGCCCTGACCGGCGCAACGGAAACCGGTGTCGCGCCAGTTGTGGCGCATCTGGGCGCGCGCACCGCCCTAATCCTGAATATTGCACCGACAGGCAAAGGCGGCCCGGTCAGCGTGGGCGTGGAAACCAAGGCGCCCGGGCGGCTGGCTGGCGTCATGCTGGCAAGCGGCACCGCAGACCGGTTTGCCGAGCTTCTGGACAGCCGCAGCCTTGAGGGCCTTCTGGATCGCCCCCGCGCAGCCGGTGGCAAGCCCGTGAAAATCGCCTGGACGAAACCGAAGGCGAAGAAGAAAGAGGAGGCATACTGAGATGGTCGCGGTTGGAAAATTCGTGCTTTATGACGGGTTCGTTCCCCCGCTTGAAGCCGGGGATTACGATCTGGTTGCCCGCCACACGCTCGACTCGCCCGACGTGTCCGGCCTGAATGTCGAGACCCAATCAAGCCGGGTGCGCATCACCTCGCCCCGGTTCAAGCTGCCACCCGATCAGATATTGTCGACCTTTCCGCCCGCGAATTCCGAAGGGGCATATGAAAGCCGCCTGCCGCAGATCGTCATCAAGCGCCGGACGATGCCGTGGGAACGCCGCCCGCTGCGCCCCGGCGACCCGGATGTGCCCCACGCCCCCGAAGAAGCCGCAGATCGCAACACGCCATGGCTGGCGCTGGTGGTGATCGCGGAAGGGGAAGGCGAGATTTCGGTCGAAACCCCGATTGCTGATTGCGTGACGCCGGGCGTTCCGATGACCGGGCCGTCCGACGTGGTCAAAGGGCTGTATCTGGCGGTGCCGGAAACGGTGGTGCGCAAGGTTTTCCCCACGGTCGAGGATCTGCGCCTTCTGGCCCATGTGCGCGAGGTCAGCCTGGCCGACACGGAAAATGCGCTGGGGGATGATGACGGGTTCATGGCAGTGGTCCTGGCCAATCGTCTGCCCCAATTCGACCGGGTGGCGTGCAAACCCGTGCGCTATATGGCATGCCTTTTGAACCTTGAAGGTCAGCTTGACGCACTGCCCGCGCCGACCCCGCCGATCAACACATTTCTGGCAACACAGTTTGTGTTCAACGCCGCCGCAGTCACGCCATCCCAGCCGGTCGATCCGGATTTGCGCTTCATGGGTGCCGAAGTCGACACCGTTTTTGCATCGCCCTTCGCTGGCGGCGAAGTCCCCCGCAGCGGGCCGGGAACCCGCGCAGTCTTGGGCGGCACAACGGCGCGGGTAAATGCGGGAAACCCGACACGTGCAACAGCCGCGACTTCGAGCCGGGCAGCGGAATGGGCGTCCGGTGCCACGACAGCGCGTATTTCGGACATCGCCAGCTCGTCCAATTCAGAGGATGTTGCCTTCGCGGTGCGCGACGCGATGAAAGCAGGTTTCCGCATTCCGTTCGAGGCCTATGTGCTGGAGAAAACATATCGTTTCCCGGTGCTTGCACACTGGAGTTTCACCTGCACCGGTGCCGGGTCGCTTGATACGATCATGCAGGAACTCGACGTAGGGCTCCTAGGCACCTTGCCCGGACCGGACGCCGAACCCCCTCGGCCCGAATGTTTGCCGCCGGTCGGGGGCGATGCGCCACCGCCCGCAGACAAGCCGCGTGTGCCACCCGAAGTCACCGGGACCGGCCATGTCGGGTTGGCGCATAAAACCCGCGAAGGCGAAGATCGCCGCGCGTGGTTCCGTGGCCCCTTCGTGCCCTTTGCCACGCGCAGGCGCCATCATGAAGGCGACCTGCCGGTGCTGGCCCATGTCTCGGACCAGTTGCGCCTGACCATTCCGGATGGCCGTGAAGACCTTTCGCTTGCCATCGCGTTTGAGATCGGGCGCCTTCTGGCGCTGTCGCAACCCTCCTTCGTGGCGGGCCTGATGCGTTGGCGGCGCGAACAGTTTGGGGCCGAACGTGCGCGGCTTCTGAACGGTAATCTGGGCAAGTTCGGTCAGTTCGCTGGAATGCTTGATCTGAGCTTGAACCAGGGTGTCGCGCGCGAGGTTGGCAGGCGGTTTCTGAAGGTCGCGTCAGCCGATCTTGTCGCCAATTTCGGGGATGCTCGTCCGATTGCCGACCCCGGTCGCCCCATTGATCATCTGGCCGCAAATCCGATCACTGATCTGGCCAATGGGTTGGAGATTGATCGACAGGTGCTGACCGAAGCCCAGCGACTGCACGACCCGGCGGTTCTGGACCGCGTTGCGGTTGCCAGAGGTGCTTCGGCCGAGACACTCGACCCCGCGATCATGCAGGCACTGGATGCCGGGCTGGACGAGTCCTTGCGCAGCGTGCTGACCCAAGGCGCGGCGCAGCCCGAGCGCGACCTGCGACGGTCGTCGGAACAAGACCAAGACGCCTTGGATGTGCTGATCCAGCGCCAGACCGAACGTCGCAAGAAGGAGTTGGACTAATGGCCAAAGCAACTTTGACTGCCGAAGTCGTAATGAACGAAGCCGTTGCCGCCATCGACGGCGTTCTGGCGGCAACGGATGTCGATGACTTCACAGATGACGACAAGATCACACCACGCGAGGTTCGGCAGTTCCTGGCGCGCCTGCGGCTTCTGGAAGGTGTGCCGTTTTCCAACATCGTGGCAGACAGTGCGCTGCTTCCCATTGAATCTATACGATTTTTCTATGTCGATCGGGGCTGGACCGATGCGCTGACCCAAGGCGCATTGTCCGTTGGCACGGTCAACACGGGGGACCGCGCACAGCTTGACCGGCTGTATGGCGCGATCGAAGATGAGATCGACAGCGAAGAACGCCTTGTGCGTCTGCCGGGCGGCGAAGAACGTCAGGCTGGTCGCGCGGGGTTAATGACCGGTTTCCTGCTGCGGTCGCGCGCCGTGTCGGGCTGGCCGGGCCTGCATGTGCGGGCCTATGCGCGTGAACCAGATGGCAATGACGAAGAGATATTGCCCGAATCCCACCCCGACCGGTTGAAGCTTCTGCGGCTGGAACGGCTAGCCCCTGCGGTGATGCTGGCGCTGTTCGACGGGATGCCCGAGGTCGTGCACATCGAAGAGCCCAAGCGCGGGCTGCAATTCGGGGTTTCCCTGACCGAGACGGCGTCCAACACCTATTCTGCGTCGATCCCGGCGCGCAATGTGCAAACAGCCAATTACGTCGACGAAAACGGTGCCGAGGTTGAAACCATGGCCGAGGCCAAGCGCCTTCCTGTGCGTTTCCGACCCGGTAGCCCCGGTGTGCTGGATCTTGCCAACACGGGCCGTGCGTTTCTTGACGATGATAGCCTAGGCATGGGGTCCACGCTGGATGGTGCCGAGTTTGCCTTGCAGATGATCCGTTTCCCCTATCGACAGGTCTTTGGCGATCCGCAGGTGACATCGGATTTCGATATTGCAGCTGTATTCCGCCCGACCTTGTCGAAAGAGGTGGGGGCGCTAACGACCGATTTTGAAAGGGTGTTCGATGCCGATTGAACTTGACCCGCAATTTCTGAACACCGCGATCACGTCGCCTCGTTGGTCGGTGATTGCGCGCACCGGGCTTGGGGTGGATGATTTCGCAACCTGGGATCCGAAGATCATTCGCAAGCCGCGCCTGATCGTCCCGATTGATGTGCAGGCGCTTTATGTCGAAGAGGGATCGACCGAAGCGTTTGTGCGGTTGCCGGGTGCCATTTCCACTCCGGATGGCGATCCGCCGGAACCATCGCCCGCGCCGCTTGCCCCCGGTGCGTCGCGCCCCTCGGGGGTGCATCTGCATTGGGCGATGCCCGACGCGGTGATGAATGGCGAGATGCAGGATGTTGAAGGGGATGGTCTGGGCCTTGCGCCCCTTCCGAACCGTTGGCTGGTGATGAGACTTCTGGCCCCAGAAGGGGCCGAGCGGATGGCGGTGACGGGTTGGGTGATCGAAGCCGATACAACACGCGTCATTGCTTTGAAGGACTGGAAGGAAGATACCCCAGAAGGAAGCGCCCCGACGGGAAAGACGCTTAAGGGTCGGGATTTGAATGCCGGAGCTGGTGGCAGTCTTGCCTGGACCGCCAGCTATGACGCGACGCTCAATCGTTTCGCCTTTCACGATCCGTTGACCGATATTGCCGAGGTCGCGTCGCAAGGTGTGTTCAGTGATGTGGCAACCTATCTGATCGCCGGATGGTGGAGCCGTGCGGCAGAAGACCCGTTGGATGCGGCGCGCACCGCGTCGGGCTTTGCCAGTGTGACCGAGGAACTGGGCTGGCGGGTCAACGCTGACACCAGTGGGCAGACCGCAGTAACAGAACAGGCGATGCTGTATCAGGCAGAGCTGGCGACTTTTGGTGTCGAAAGCGCAAGCCGGTTCGCGCTGATAGATACCGGTTCGCTGGCAAGCTCAACTGCATTGTCAGGCGCTCAGGGGGCCGAGGTGTTTCTGCCCGAAGGCGGGCGGTTCGTCGCAGTAGAACCAAAACACATCTATTCCACGTTGCTGAACGGGATCGTTCACGGCGTGCCGGTGGCAGGTCGGGTGCCCGCCGACCAACGCCCGGACCCCCGAAGGGTTCGTGCAGCACTTGGCCCGCAGGTCGAAGACAGCATTGCCGCACTGACTGCCGCCGCGATGGAGGGTGATGATCTTGATGCGCGCGCCGAGACCGAGCGCCTGATCGCAGCGTTGACCAATGATCAGGTTGCGAAACTGGGCGAAAGAAATGGCGCTGTCGAGATCGAAGAGCGCGAACATGCCGCCCGGTTCGAGGCTGAACGCGGGCGGGACTATTCCATAGAAAAGATCATTGATCGCGGTGGGCCGGAAAACCTGATCGCAGGGCGCGCGGCACGCAATCGCGCGGGAACCACCGAACGTCAACAAACCGAGCGTACCCTCGCCACTGATCTTACATGGTCCGCAACGAAACCCGGCGTTGTCGGCGTGGTGCCCGAGCATCTCGGCTTCACTTCGAATTATTTCGAACGTGAAGGCCGCCCGCAGGCCGAACCGAAAGTGCGCAGTGTGCGCCGCCCCGGCCCGCGTTATTTCCGGGCGTTGGAACCCGTTGTGGCGATCCGCGACGCAAAACGCTCGCGCCGCCATCAGGAGGACGGCGTGGCCTCGCCCGACGGGACACTGACCTGCCGTTGGCCCAGCCAGATCCCGATTGTCATTCCCGGCGGTATCTCGGGCCGTCAGCATTTGGAGCCCTTCCCCCATGGGGCGCTGCCCGATGAGGTGGTTCGGCTGGCCCAGAACGCGGTAATCACCGACCCGTTCACCACACCTTGGCTGGCCCAGCAGGCCGCACCCACAAGCCCGTTTCCGCAAAGCGTTCTGGCCGCGCGGCTGCGGGGCGAGGTGGCGCTGCGCTATTCGCGCGATGGTGTCTATGACGGCACCGTGCCGGGGTTCACCGTGCAGGCAAAGCGCGGCGAGGCATCCGTGCCTGGCCCGATGGAGGCCGCCCTGGGCGATCAGCTGCGCCGCCATTCGCTGCTGGATGGGGTGGATGCCGCACCCTTGGGTGTCACCGTTTGGGCGCAGCCCTGGTCGCCGATCTGGCTGGAATGGGAGGTCGAACTGGATCTGACAGACCGGCTGACCGGCTGGGCGCTGGGGCAGGTCGATTACGATGCTACCCCGCCGCCGGGCGGTGCCACGCGGGTCATGTCGGGCCGCAGCCCAATCAATAATGGTGCCGCCGAAAGCCTGACGGCCACTGTGACGAACTGGATGATTGCCGAAGACCTGCGCGATGCCGAGGACGAAGGCCAGCTTGATGAAGACGGCGAAAAAGAGGTTCGGGCGGTCTATAAGCACCTGACGAATGCGGATGTGATCTCGGCGACGCTGAGCGGGGTTCACGAGGCTTTGCTGGGTCTGCCCGAGGCACCGGACGGGCAGGTTGAGGCGCCAGATGAAAAGATCGCGCCGACTGACCTGCCGCAGCTTCTGTTCTCGGGCCGGATGCGGGTCAGGGCGGCGCGGCTGGTCGATGCCTTTGGCCGGGTTCTGGATCTTGAACCGGGCAAGGTAGTGCATCCCGCGGCCCTGATTGCGCCGGGGGCAGGGCTGGAACTGCCGCCCCGCCTGACGCGGCCCGCACGGATCGCGTTCCGGCTGGCTGACCCCGCCGATGGGGCCGCGCTGCCGCGCGAAGCGACGATCAACCAGGAACGCCCCGACCTGATGGTCAATCCGGTCGCGGGTTTCCTGCTGCCTGACCTGATCGACGAAGCATTGGAGGTCTTCGACGTCGCGGGCAACCCCTTGGGACAGTTGCAGCACGAACCCATTGGCGGTGGTGTCGTCTGGGAAATCGCGCCGGGCCGGGAAGGGCCGGCAGATGCCGGGCCGCTATATGATCTGCCGCCCTCTGCTCAGCCATTGGGTCGTTTTGCCGCCGCGATGATCGAGGCGGACGCACGCACGCGAGGCGGCACGGCACTAAGCGCAAAGCGGGAAACCGCGTTGTCGGCCTTCCTGCGCGCGGTTGATACGACTCTTTGGTCGATCGACACGTTCGCCTCGCTCGGAACGCCGCATATTGCGGGGCTGGTGGGGCGTCCGATGGCGGTGGTGCGGGCGACGATCAGGATGCAGATTTACGATGATCTTGACCTTCTGGACCTGTCCGCCCCCGGTGCCCGCGCCGCGCGCAAGGCGGTCTATGACGATCTGGCCGACCGCGCATTCCGCGCGCGCCTTGGGGAATTCACCCGTGATGATGACGGGGTCTATGGTTATTTCATCAATGACGACTACCGGCGCTTTCACGTGGTCGACAAGATCGTCAAGACCCGCGCCTTGGAAAGCGGGCGGCGGCGCGGGCATTTCGCCGCCCTTGGGGGTGCGCGCATTCCCCAGCCGGACCCGATCGACCACCCCTATCTGGTGGGCGAGGACGAATTTCCCATTCATCTGGGCGAGGTGATCCGCCTGACGATCCTGATGCACCCTGCGGGCAAGGTGCATCTGACCTCGGGCATTCTGCCGCGCAAGTCCTTGCAACTGGCGCGGGATTGGGTGGATGCCGGGCTTGGCCGGATGGCGCCCTCGGCCCGGATCGGTCCGGTGTTGATCGACCCCGACAAGGTGCGCCTGCCGAAGATCGCCAGTTTCGGAGAGGATCAGATCTGGACGCGACGCGACACGCCCTTTTTGTGGAAGGATGACCCCATTCTGGCCGCCACCCAAGCCGCGATACTGCCAGATGCGCCCGCCGCGATTGAAGAGGGATATGTGCGCATTGCAACCGCGCCCATCCCCGGCACGGAAGGGGAGGGAAGCTGATGCGATACAACTGGCCTGGCCGTGGACGTGCTGGCATTGATTTTGCCGCCCAGCGTCATGATTTCAACGCCTTTACAGACATTCACGCCCCAGAGGGCTTGTTTGATGAGATCTTTGGCAGTCGGGCGGATTACCTGCGCGTTCTGGAAGACCTTGGCGCCTTCACCGACGCCAATCGCTGGATCCCGATCGGACCGACAGGCATGATCAACGGGCAGGCGACTGGCAACCCGGTGGTGGCTGGGCGAGTGCGTGATCTGAAGGTTGCGCCGGATGGCAGTCGTGCCTATGCGGGGGCGGCCAATGGCGGGGTTTGGGTGACGCTGGATGCCGGACAAAGCTGGTCGCCGCTTGGCAGTTGGGGGGTAAACCCCAGCGCGGCTTCGGGCACCGGTGGACGTGTGCAATCCCTGACCATCGGCGCGCTGGATGTCGAGTTCGGCGCGACACCGGATGACGACGTTGTCTATGCGGCGACGGGCGAGCTGAAGGCCGTCATAGGGCGCACCCACGCGGATGATCACGCGGGCATCGGGATATTGCGGCTTGACGGCGCGCTGTCCAGCGCGCTGGGAAGCGTGGGGTCGATCCCGTGGCTGCGCGAAGGGACGGCGATGCGCGGAGCGGGGATTTTCCGGCTGACCCACGAGCCGGGTGTGCCGTTGTCTTTTGATCCAACGGGCAGCAACGTGATGATCGCGGCGGCCTCTTCCGGGCTTTACTTTCGTGATGGTCCCTTTGTGGCGGATGCCGCCTGGACCCGGATCGAGCGTGCGCCCTTTAACTTTGATGCAGATACCTGGCCCCATGTCTCAGACGTGCTGTGGACCAATGCGACCCCGAAACGCATCTATGCCGCTCTGACGCATAATGAAAGCGGCAAAACGGCGGTGTATGTCACCGAAGGCGGACCAGATAGCAATTACAGCAAGATCACTCTGAACGGCGTTCGGCGCACGGCGCGGCTGAGTCTGGCGGTCGCGCCCTCCAACCCCGAAGTGGTCTATGTGCTTGGCACCGGGGCGCACAATCGGGCGCGGCTGTGGCGGATCGAAGGCACCGGCCCGGCCCGTGTGGTCGACGACGTCCCGCCGGGCCTTTTTGGCAAGCCAAAGATGGATGGCACGACCGTGAAGGTGGACGGCAATTCGTCGCATCACAACAATTCGGTCGCGGTCGATCCAACCAATGAAAACATCGTCTATGTGGCCGGGTCGACGATCCGGGTCAGCAATGTCTCGAACGCCAATATGCACCGGCTGACCGTCAGCGGCACCCATGCGGCGAATGACTTTAGCACCGATTTCAACACCGCAAACAACCTTGCGGCCCAGACCGATCCCACCTTTTTCGGCAACATGGCCCATGCCGATGTTCACGCCATCCGGCCGATCGCTGGCGAAGTCTGGATTGGCTGCGATGGCGGGGTTTTCGTGGATCGCGGTGCCGGGATGGTGTCGTTGAATTACGGGCTTGCGATCTCGGAACCCGGCTTTCTGGCCTGTCACCCCGAATTGCCCGGTGCGCTGATTGCAGGCACACAAGACAATGGCCGGATCGAACGGGTCGGTGGGACGCTGTGGCGGCTGTGGCGCAAGGGTGATGGCGGTGGTGTTGCGTATCACACATCCAATTCTGCCTATTATTTGGGCCAATATATCAAAGCCACGTGGCGTGAGAACGGAGGACGGTTCACGCGGCCCGTCTTTCGCACCAATGTTGGGGCGGGCTCGTCGCCCCCTGAAAGCGAAACCAAGGAAGACGATGCCTCTCTTTTCTACAGCGGGATTGCTGCCGTGGCAGGTGAGGCGGATGAAACCCGCATTGCCATTGGAACGACACGGGTCTGGTTTTCGCCTGACTGGAACCCGGAAAATGCGGACAACACCTGGATGACCCTGCCGAAAGGCGAGGACGCCCGCACACCCGGATCGGAAAACGATGGGCAGGACAAGTTTGGCGATAACGAAATGGCGGTAACGCTTCGCTGGGCGCAACGTGGCGACGCCACCAACGACTTTGACGGCGCGCGGCTTCTGGTTTTGACCAACAAGAATATCTTCCAATACAGCTATGCGGCGGACGAGGACGAATGGACCCGCCACCGCTTCACCGAGAGGAAGATGAAGGACCGCATTCGCAAGAATGAGGATATCGAGACAGGCCCGTCGCAGAAACTGCCCTATATCGGCAAATGGACCGATGTTTTTCCCCACGACCGGACGCGCGGCAGTCATGGCTCGTTCTATGTGACCACAACCTCCAAATCGAAAATGACGGATACCGGCGCGGTGGGCGAAGCCGACCGGATGGACACGCTGTGGTGGTTCGATGGCGAAGAGACATGGCACCCGACCGGATTGCGCAATCAGGGTCTTGATCCGGTGGCCGGGACCTCGGGCACCAAGGCACCGCAGTTTGCCGTTGTTGTCCATCCTGACGATCCGAATATCGTTTTTGTCGGCGGCAGCGCGGGCGTTTGGCGCGGGGTGCTGAGCTTTTCGGGCACCACGCCAAGCTGGACATGGACCGGAGAAATCAACGGGTTGCCACAGGCGATCGTGCAGGATCTGGTGATTTTCCGCGAGGGCGATCTGAGGCTTTTGCGCGCTGCGCTTGAAAGCCGGGGAATGTGGGAGCTGAACATCTCGGACACGCCGACATCCGTTGGCAACACCTATCTGCGGGTCACAAATCTTGATACGCGGCAGGCCGATATTGATGCCGCACCGATTGATCCGTTAAGCACCACCACCCCGCCTGCGACGTTCACGCTGGATATGAGTCCCGATATCTACGTGCATGGCTCGGCCGGTCCACCGCCATGGGGTTCTGGCGTTCTGCCCAACGAAGCGCAGCTTTACGATCGGACCGAGCTGTATCGCCACCCGACCATGATCCCGCTTCGTCGTCCCCCCGGCACTTATCCGGCATTTGTTATGGTGCATCACCGGGATACAGATGCGCTGGCGGGCAATCAGGTGACGGTTGTCCTGTTACGTCTTGCGAACGCGCCTGCTGATCTGACAACGGTGGCGATTGATACACCCTGGCGACAGGCGGTCCTGGCTTTGATGGATGGGTCTTCAAGCACGCCTCCCGCTGGCTGGGATTTGGCCGAACCGGGTGCGCCACGTCGGAACCTGAGCGATCCGATTGAAGCCCGTGTCCCACGCGCGGTGGAGTTTTCGGCCGATCTCTCTCATCCGGTGACGGATGCCTCGGGAACCGATGACGAATTGCTGGTCGCCATTGCAGGATCGACACGCGATCCGGTGACCCTTGTTCAACTCAATCGCAATAATTTGGCCATGCTTATCCGACGAAGCCGCCACGTCGCGGCCCGAAGGTTCCGCCGCCGCAGTTGATGGCGGTTCTTTTTGGACCCGCGCTTACACTCGTTTGTCACTTGGCTATCGAGCTCGGCGTTCTTAAACGCAATTGCAACGGACTGGAACGATTGGATCAATCAGGCCGCAAGCACCATATCGGCCAAACAATCCGTCACGTTGTATCCCTGCGCACGCTCCATACGCTGCAGCGCCAACAATGTGGCAAGTGAGCCGGTGATTTCAAACAAGACCGTGGCCGCGATGGTCGGTGTCATGATCGTTGTCGCCCGGTGCGGAAAGGTTTCCGCGGCTGTGAATGATAGTTGAACAGCGCTGCTGACTGGAAATTTCTTCCGAAATCTGCATCCTGTTAGGAAATTGGTCGGGGGGTCGTCATGCGTTATCTTACTGCTTTATTCCTGTGTGTTGGTCTTGCGCTTCCAGCAATGGCACAGGATCGTGCCTCGACCGTGCTTGTTCTGGATGGGTCCGGGTCGATGTGGGGGCAGATTGACGGGACCGCCAAGATCACCATCGCGCAGGATGTGATCGACGATCTTTTGCAAACGCTTCCAACGGATCAGGCCCTTGGTTTGACGGTGTATGGACATCGCCGCAAAGGCGATTGCTCGGACATCGAAACGCTGGTGGCACCGGGATCCGAAACCAAAGCGGCAATATCAACCGCTGTGAATGCCATCAAACCCAAGGGGAAGACCCCTATGACCGATGCGGTCATCGCTGCCGCTCAATCCCTTCGCTATACCGAGGAAAAAGCGACCGTGATTCTTGTCTCGGACGGGATCGAAACCTGTAACCCGGACCCGTGTGCCGCCGCCCGCGCGCTTGAGGAAGCAGGCGTGGATTTCACCGCCCACGTGATCGGTTTTGACATCAATGACCCGGAAGCCATGGCGCAGATGCAATGTCTGGCAGCAGAAACCGGCGGCACGTTCCGGTCGGCCGCCGATGCACGAGAGCTTGGGGCCGCGCTGGTCGAAGTTGCCTCGGCTCCCGAACCCCAGCCCGAGCCGGTGACCATTTCGTTCCGGGCAACTCTGGGCAAAGGCGGTCCGGTGATCGGTGACGGCTTGGTCTGGGGATTTACACCTGAAGGCACAGGCGATCAGACAGCACCGACCGGCACCACACAACTTGACCTGCTGCCAGGAGACTACGCCGTTTCCGTTCTGCGGCTTGAAGATGAAGCGACCGCCGAAGCAGAATTCAAGGTGTCCGGGCAGGCCAAAATGGTCACGCTTGTATTGCCAGAGATCGCCTATCACGCGTCACTTGAAGCAGTCGATACTGCCCCCATCGGATCGACGATCGAGGTCACTTGGGATGCCGAGATCGGCAAGAATGACTACGTGACGATCGTGCCGCCGGACGCAGACCCCGGCACCTACCGCAACTATACCTATATCTCGAAGGGCAATCCCTTGCCCCTGACAATGCCGCTGACACCCGGCACTTATGAACTACGATACATCCGCAGTGGCACAGGCAAACCCGAGGTCACTGCCACCCGCCCCATGGTCGTCACAGACCTGACCGTCACACTGGACGCCGTTGAAGAAATCGGGGCCGGGGCAGTGCTTGATGTCGGATGGGATGGGCCGGGATACAAGAACGACTATATCGCGATCACGGCACCTGACGCCGATGACAATGCATACGAAAACTATGCCTATACCAATCGTGGCAATCCTGCCGAGGTCACAAGCCCGATCGAGCCGGGCACCTATGAGCTTCGTTATGTCGCCCAAGGAAATCCGCCGCGGGTATTGGCCCGCCGGACCGTGAATGTTCTGGCCGTGACTGCATCGCTGACCGCCCCGGAGGAAGTGGTTGCCGGGGCTGCTGTGGACGTCGAATGGGTAGGGCCGGACAACAAGAATGACTATATCTCGGTTGCGGCACCTGATCAAAACCCCAACAAATATGTCAACTATGCCTATGCGAACCGGGGCAATCCCGTGTCTGTAACGATGCCGCTTGATCCCGGCACCTACGAGCTGCGCTATGTCGCTCATGGCAACCCTGCCAAGATCATCGCGGCCCGACCCATCACCGTTATTGCGGCGCGGGTCACGCTTGAGGCACAGACGGAAGCGGTTGCCGGGTCGCAGGTTGATGTCACGTGGGATGGACCAGACAACAAAAACGACTACATCTCGGTGGCATCAGCCGACCAGCCACCAAACAAATACGTCGCCTATGCTTATACCCAGCGGGGCAATCCGGCATCGGTCAAGATGCCGCTTGAACCCGGCACTTACGACCTTCGCTATATCGCCCATGGCAATCCAGCGAAGGTGTTGGCCACGCGCGAGATCACCATCGTTGCGGCTCAGGTTGCGCTTGATGCTGCCGATACTGCTGAAGCTGGGGCGACAATAGATGTCACGTGGGAAGGGCCGGACAACAAGAACGACTATGTCTCGGTGGCGGCACCGGATCAGCCGGTCAACAAGTATACGTCTTACGCCTATACCAGCCGTGGCAATCCATCGAAGATCAAACTGCCGCTTGAACCCGGCACGTATCAGCTGCGATACATCGCGCAAGGCAACCCGCAGCGTATTCTTGCCACGCGGGATGTTAGCATCGTGGCTGCCACTGTGGCGCTCGATGCGCCAGAAACGGCGGTTTTGGGCACAGAGGTTGATGTGTCCTTCGTCGGACCGGCCAACAAGAACGATTATGTTTCGGTGGCGGCCATTGGGTCAGAACCGGGCGAATACCTGCATTATCAGTATGCGAGCCGCAGTAATCCGGTTCGACTGAAGGTTCCGGTTGAAACCGGGACTTATCTGATCCGCTATGTTGCCCACGGAAACCCGAAAAAGGTATTGGCGCGCCGTATGTTGAAAGTCGTCGAGGCCAGCGCGGCAGTTACCGAAGAGGCTGTTCTTGAGGCCGCAGACAGCGGCACGGCCGGCGCGCAGATCGAGGTTTTCTGGGTCGGGCCGGAGGGTGAGGGCGATCTGATTGCTCTCAAGAAGATCGGGTCAGATGCCGTCGAAGCCTCGGTGGCGACGGCCACTGGTAATCCGGCAGTGCTACAATTACCCGATGAGCCGGGCGATTACATGCTGCATTACCTGTCTGGTCAGGGCCAGACATCAATCGGAAGACGCCCTCTCACCGTGAACTGAAGCCAAAAGGCCATACCGGAGGCGGCGTGTGAAGCGTGGTTCAGGCCGCAGCTACCAGAAACAGGCAACCCGTGCCCAGCGTGTGGTGACGGTGTTGAAATCATTGCCTGACGGGAAGGGCGGTGGGTTCGAGGCGAGTTTCATTTCCCCCTCAGGACAGGCTTGAATCGCGTCTAGACGGCTTGCTGCTTCGATGAGCCGCGTGCAGAGCCGCGCGCCGTCCAAGACTCGGTTCCTGACGCCTTCAATCTGCAACTGGCTTAACGACAAGGTGGGCCGCAGAAAAAAGTTCATTGTTCAGTATCTGTCGTGCGCGACCTGCTGATTTTCGACAACCAGTAAAAGGTTGTTTTAAAACAGCGATATAACTGCTCTATCCCGCAACGCATTCAAATTAATGAATTTTTCTGTCAAGCGAAGGCATGGGCAAATCGTCGAATTCCTTGATCCAAGTCAATAAGTCGCACCCTTGCCAAGTCTAAACAGGAATCCAAAGCCAGCAAATTGCGAGCGGTTGATATGTCTGCATCCCCCACCAGGCGTGCCTTTTTGAAAGGCAAAGTTCAGGAGGTTCCGCGCCAGCGCCCTCCTGGTGCAGGTTCGGAGGCAGAGTTTTACGACGCCTGCACCCAGTGCGGCGAATGTGCTGCGGCCTGCCCCGAAGGTATCATCATGAAAGATGCGGGCGAGCGCCCGTTTCTCGATTTCAACGCTGGTGCATGCACCTTCTGCCATGCCTGTACGGATGCCTGCGACTTTGGCGCGCTATCACCGGACAACGAATGGCTGTGGCGTGGGAATGTTGGCAACAGTTGTCTGTCGATGAACGGCGTTAATTGCCGCACATGCGAAGATCACTGTGATCAGCGCGCCATCAGGTTTCAACTGCAAACGGGCGGTCGCGCCCAACCGATGTTGGACGAAGACCTGTGCAATGGTTGCGGCGGCTGTTCGATGGCCTGCCCCGTTGGTGCCATCTCGTTCAAGAAAATCAAACCAGAAACGGAGGCCCGCGCATGCTGAATATTTGCGGATGCCTTGTGCATACAATGCCGGAAATGACCGCTCAGGTCATATCGGCCATTGGCGCCACCCAAGGTGGTGAAGTGCATGCCCACGAAGACGGTCGCATCGTCGTGACCGTTGAAGACACGCCAGACATGCGTGCATCCGACCAGATCATGGAGATGCACCAGATCCCCGGCGTTTTGACGATAACCCTGACGTATCACCATTTCGAAGAGCTCGATGGCGAACCTGCCGCAGCCTCGACAACCAAACACCAATAACGGGAGACCTAACATGTCCATGACTTCATCCCGCCGATCCTTTCTAAAGGCCAGCGCCGCCGCCGCGACCGCTTCGGCCGCCGGCATCACCCTTCCCAATGGGGCACTTGCGCAACCGAAAAGCCCCGACATTCGTTGGGACAAGGCCGCATGCCGCTTCTGTGGCACGGGCTGCTCGGTGCTTGTGGGCGTCAAGGATGGCCGCGTCGTAGCCACGCAAGGCGACCCGGAGGCTCCGGTGAACCGCGGGCTGAACTGCATCAAGGGGTATTTCCTGTCCAAAATCATGTATGGCGCCGACCGTCTGACCACGCCGCTTCTGCGCAAGACAAACGGAGTCTACGACAAGAATGGCGACTTTGAGCCGGTCAGCTGGGATGAAGCCTTCGACGTGATGGCCGAGAAGTGGAAAGCCACGATCAAGGAAAAAGGCCCGACTGCCGTGTCCATGTTCGGTTCTGGCCAGTGGACCGTTTGGGAAGGCTATGCCGCCGCCAAGCTGATGAAGGCCGGGTTCCGGTCAAACAACATCGACCCGAACGCGCGGCATTGCATGGCGTCTGCCGTAGCAGGTTTCATTCGCACCTTCGGCATCGACGAGCCGATGGGCTGCTATGACGACCTTGAGCACGCGGATACCTTCGTGCTGTGGGGGTCGAACATGGCCGAGATGCACCCGATCCTGTGGTCGCGTCTGACCGACACCCGCCTGACCAAACCGGGGGCCGAGGTGCATGTGCTGTCCACCTTCGAACACCGCTCGTTCGAACTGGCCGACAACGGCATGATCTTCACGCCGCAAACCGACCTTGCGATCCTGAACTACATCGCCAACTACATCATCCAGAATGATGCGGTGAACTGGGACTTCGTCGAGAAGAACACTCACTTCAAGCGCACCAATACCGATATCGGTTACGGGCTGCGTCCCGAGCACGCTCTGGAACAAGCCGCAGAGAATCCAGCCCATGATGGGGCACATGGCAAGCTTTCGGACATGACGTTCGAAGAATACAAGGAAGCCGTGGCCCCTTACACCGCCGAATATGTGTCCGAGCTGTCGGGTGTGCCGGTGGCTTCTCTGGAACGTCTGGCGCAGCAATATGCAGACCCCAACCGCAAGGTGATGAGCTTGTGGACCATGGGGTTCAACCAGCACACACGCGGGTCGTGGGTGAACTCGCTCATGTATAACGTGCACCTGTTGGTCGGCAAGATTTCGGAGCCCGGCAACTCACCCTTCTCGCTGACAGGACAACCGTCCGCCTGTGGCACGGCACGCGAGGTTGGCACCTTTGCCCACCGTCTGCCCGCCGACATGGTGGTCGCAAACGAAGCGCATCGCGACATTTGCGAAACCGCATGGGGCATCCCGAAAGGCACCATTCCCGGTAAGCCGGGCTTCCACGCCGTATTGATGCACCGCAAGCTGAAAGATGGCGATCTGAACTGCCATTGGGTGCAGTGCACCAACAACATGCAGGCCGCACCGAACATGAATGAAGAAGGTCTGCCGGGCTATCGCAACCCTGACAACTTCATCACCGTGTCCGATCCCTATCCGACCGTCACTGCCCTGTCGGCTGACCTGATCCTGCCCACCGCGATGTGGGTCGAGAAGGAGGGCGCCTACGGCAACGCAGAACGCCGCACCCAGTTCTGGCGCCAGCAGGTATCTGCCCCTGGCGAGGCAAAATCGGATGTCTGGCAGGTGATGGAATTCTCGAAACGCTTCACCACGGACGAGGTATGGCCCGCCGAGCTTCTGGACACCATGCCCGAGCTGAAAGGCAAGACTTTGTTCGAGGTGCTTTACGAGAATGGCAAGGTTAACAAATTCCCCGTCTCGGAAGTGGCCGAAGGGTTCGACAACCACGAAAGCGATCATTTTGGTTTCTACGTGCAGAAAGGTCTGTTCGAAGAATATGCCGAATTTGGTCGCGGCCATGCTCACGACTTGGCGGATTTCGACACCTACCACCAGGCGCGCGGTTTGCGCTGGCCGGTGGTAGACGGCAAGGAAACGCTTTACCGCTTCCGCGAAGGCTATGACCCTTACGTGAAAGAAGGCGAGGGTGTGAGGTTCTATGGCAAGCCTGATGGTAAAGCCTTCATCATCTTTGCGCCCTACGAACCCGCCGCCGAAGAACCGGACGAGGAATACAACCTCTGGTTCGTGACCGGTCGTGTATTGGAACACTGGCACTCGGGCTCGATGACGCGCCGCGTGCCCGAGCTTCACCGCTCGTTCCCGTCGGCCGTGGTGTTCATGCACCCGGATGACGCCAAGGATCGTGGTCTGAAGCGTGGGCAGGAGATTCAGGTTTCAACCCGCCGTGGAGAGGTTCTGTCGCGCGTCGAAACCCGTGGCCGGAACAAGATGCCCCGTGGTGTCGTGTTCATGCCGTGGTTCGACGAAGGACAGTTGACCAACAAGCTGACGCTGGACGCAACATGCCCGATTTCCAAGGAAACCGATTTCAAGAAATGCGCCTGTAAGGTCGAGCGCGCCTAGGCCCGGTACTGAAGGAAAGAAACACCATGTCCGCCGCCCCAAAACGCAACGCCACGCCGACAAGTCGTCGCCGCTTCCTTCAGGACGCAGCGCGGGCGGCAGGCGCTTGCGCGGTGGCGGGCATGGCGCTTGGCAAACTGGCGACGGATGCGCGGGCGCTGCCCGCACAAGCCATCCGACCGCCGGGTGCCCTGCCGGAAGAGGATTTTCTGGCGGCCTGCATTCGCTGTGGGCTTTGCGTGCGGGATTGTCCCTATGATACGCTGAAGCTGGCCGAGTTGGGGATCGAAGGCCCCGCAACCGGCACACCCTATTTCACCGCCCGCGATATCCCGTGCGAGATGTGTGACGACATCCCATGTGTTGTTGCTTGTCCAACCGGCGCGCTGGATCACGGGCTGACCAATATCGACGACGCCGACATGGGGCTTGCGGTGCTGATCGACGAGGAGCATTGCCTGAATGCGCTCGGTCTGCGCTGCGATGTCTGCTATCGCGTCTGCCCGGTGATTGACAAAGCCATCACGTTGGAGCGTCGTCACAACGAACGCTCTGGCGCGCACGCGATCTTCATGCCCATCGTGCATTCCGATCACTGCACCGGCTGTGGCAAATGCGAGAAATCCTGCGTCCTGCCGGGCGAGGCCGCGATCAAGGTTCTGCCGCGCCGTGTTGCCATGGCCGAGGCTGCAGATCACTACAAGCTGGGGTGGGAAGACCGCAACCCGATGGTGGACGACATCATCGACTTGCCCGATCGCCTGCCCGGACCGGGCACCGACAATCTGGCTGCACCGGGGGGCTATCTGCCCGACGGGATGCCCGATCCGTCGATGGATGGCGGCTTCACCCCCTCCTTCGAACTTCCCGGCACAGGGGGGGCAGGGCAATGAGCGAGAAGACCGCCCTTCCCGTCGGTCAAGAGGCCATTCGCGACAAAGGCTGGTGGATGGCCCATCGGTTCCTGATCCTGCGCCGTGTGGCTCAGGCGTTTTTCCTTGGTCTGTTCCTGCTGGGCCCGTGGTTCGGCATCTGGTGGGTGAAAGGCAATCTGGCCGGATCGCTGACATTCGATGTTCTACCGCTGACCGATCCGTTCGTTTTGGTGCAGGGGCTGGTGGCCCAACACTGGCCCGAAATGACCGCCATCATCGGCGCGCTGATCGTAGGGGTGGTTTATGCCCTGATCGGGGGTCGCGTCTATTGCAGCTGGGTTTGTCCGATCAACCCCGTCACCGATGCTGCCCATTGGTTGCATGACCGCCTTGGTCTGGCCAAGGGCTGGCAGCCCAAACGCGGCACCCGGTATTGGGTGTTGGGAATGGTGCTGGTCGTGTCCGCCCTGACCGGCACGATCGCGTGGGAGTTCGTGAACCCGATCTCGATGTTGCACCGTGGCCTGATCTTTGGGATGGGTTTCGCCTGGACCTTCGTGCTGGCTGTGTTTCTGTTCGACCTTGTGGTGTCGCGCCGGGGATGGTGTGGACATCTCTGCCCGGTCGGGGCCTTCTACGGCCTGCTCGGTCATGGCTCGATCCTGCGGGTCAGCGCGGTCAAACGTTCTGAATGCGACGACTGCATGGATTGCTTCGCAGTCTGCCCCGAAATGCATGTTATCACCCCCGCGCTTCGCGGCGCGGATGAGGACACGCCGATCATCCTGTCGCCCGATTGCTCCAATTGCGGTCGCTGCGTGGATGTCTGCGCGCCCGATGTTTTCAAGTTCACGACCCGGTTCGATACGACCCCCGCGCCAGCCCGCGCGGTCCGCCGGAACAAACAACGTCAACCCGAGGCCAGTCGCGCGGCCTGAGACACAAAAATACGGGAGATGCCCAAATGAATAAGAACTTTTTGATCAGCGCCATCGTTGCCCCGACGCTTCTGGCGACCGTTGCCTTCGCGCAAAGCACAGGAGGCGTCAGCACTCTGCGCGGGGCCGACGTGTCCGATCCCGTTGCGGTCGAAGATGTGTTTCACCAGAAGGAAACCCGGTTTGCGCGCAACTATCGCCAGCAACCCCCCTTGGTGCCCCACTCGATCGACCAATATCAGATCGACCTGAAAGCCAACCGCTGCCTGTCTTGCCATGACTGGACCGTGGCTGGCGAGCGTCGGGCACCGACATTGTCGATGACCCATTATCTGGATCGCGAAGGCAACCAGCTTGATACCGTCGCCGGAACCCGCTGGTTCTGCAACCAGTGCCACGTGCCGCAGGCAGATGCGCCCGCACTTGTCGACAACACGTTCGCGCCGTCGAACTAGGGCTGGACGGACAAGGGAAAGGATAAGGGACATGTCGAAAGCAAACCCCGGTTTCATCCGCCGAACGTGGCGCAAATTCTGGTCGCCTGCGGGGGCGATCTCGCTTGGTATCATCCTGATTGTCGGCTTCGGCGCCGGGGTCGTTTTCTGGGGTGGTTTCCACTGGGCGCTTGAGATGACCAACACCGAAAAATTCTGCATCTCGTGTCACGAGATGGAGGATAACGTTTATGCCGAGTATCAGGGCTCGGTGCATCAGAACAACAGTTCGGGCGTGCGGGCGACCTGCCCGGATTGTCACGTGCCCAAGGATTGGGGGCCGAAGATCGTGCGTAAGATTCAAGCCTCGAAAGAGCTGTATGGACACTTCATCACACGCTCGATCTGGACGCGCGAGAAGTTCGAAGATCATCGTATTGACATGGCCGCCCGTGAATGGCGCCGGATGAAATCGACGGATTCCAAGGAATGCCGTAACTGCCACAGCTTCGACTTCATGGACTTCACGCAGCAGGAAAACCGCGCCGCCGACAACCACCAGATCGCGCTGGACGAAGGCAAGACCTGTATCGACTGCCACCAAGGCATCGCACATGAACTGCCCGAAAACTGGCAAGCGCGCTATGAGGAAATGTCGGATCAGCTTGCGGCTGGGGGCAATCTGACCCTGCCAAGCGGTCGTGTCGTGGCCGACGCGAAAGAAGAACTAAATGGGTATCTGTCAGGGTCGTCCAACTGATTTCGAAACACCCGGGAAACAAAACGGCGCGCTGAGGTCAGCGCGCCGTTTCTTCTTTGTGTGCTGGCCCGATCAGTTCAGGGCCGCATCTGTAATGACGCTGGTCCATGCCCCTTCAGGCTCTTTCGTGATCACGGGATCGGATCCGCCGGACAACAGCGTCTCGACCGTCCGCTCATACGCGGCGGGGTCAAGGGCACCGTTTGACCCTGCGGTCAGTTTGGCGATCTCGCCCATCATGCGGACCTGGTGCTTTTCGGTCTGCGCGCCGGTTTCGTCATATTCAAGTACGATCATCGCGGCGTCTTCCGGGTTTTCTTCGGCCCATTTCCACCCTTTCATCGACGCGCGCACAAAGCGTTCCATCTTGTTGGCGAAGGCTTCGTCGCTCAGATTTTCTTCCATCACGTAAAGACCATCTTCAAGCGTTGCGACGCCCTGATCTTCATATTTGAAGGTGATCAGCTCTTCCGGCGTCACACCAGCGTCGATCACTTGCCAGTATTCGTTATAGGTCATGGTCGAAATGCAATCGGCCTGACGCTGCAACAGCGGATCGACGTTGAAGCCCTGTTTCAGAACCTCGACCCCGGTTTCGCTGGCCCCGTCGGTCGACAAGCCCATCTTGGACATCCAGCTCATGAACGGAAACTCGTTGCCGAAAAACCAGACTCCAAGCGTGCGGTTGGCCAGATCATCCGGGCTTGCGATACCGACGTCGCCCCAGCAGGTCAGCATCATGCCAGACGATGCGAAGGGCTGTGCGATATTGACCAATGGCAGGCCTTTTTCGCGTGCGGCAAGGGCGGCGGGCATCCATTCGACAATAACGTCAGCGCCGCCGCCAGCAATCACTTGCGTAGGGGCAATGTCGGGCCCGCCCGGAAGGACGGTGACGTTAAGGTCTTCTTCGGCATAGAAGCCCTGATCCAGCGCGACGTAATACCCGGCGAACTGGGATTGCGTGACCCATTTCAACTGCAAGGTCACATCATCCGCCGCCATCGCGGTACCTGATGTGACAGCCAGGGCCATGGCCCCGATCACTGAATTGAATTTCATCATTTTCTCCTTGTTGAACTTAGTTTGTTATTATTTTGCTCAGCCTCGTTGGGATGGGTGCCAGAATGTCACCTTCTTTTCGAACCATGCAACCACACCATAGAAAAGCGTGCCTGCCAATGCCGCGACGACGATCTCGGCCCAGACAAGGTCAATCGACAGGCTGCCGACCCCGGTCGAAATGCGAAACCCCATGCCGCGTGTGGGTGATCCGAAATATTCAGCCACGATTGCGCCGATCAGGGCGAGCGTGGCGCCGACTTTCAAACCGTTGAAGATAAATGGCATGGCGGCGGGAATGCGCAGTTTCCACAGGGTTTTGAAATACCCTGCGGCATAGGTTTTCATCAGGTCCCGCAGCATGGCATCCGTTTCGCGCAACCCCTGTACCGTATTCACGAGCACGGGGAAAAACACCATGACGACCACTACGGCGGCTTTTGAATGCCAATCAAATCCGAACCAGCTGACCAGGATTGGTGCGACACCAACAATAGGGAGGGCGGCGACAAAATTTCCGATCGGAAGAAGCCCGCGGGTCAGAAACGGTGATCGGTCGATCAGGATGGCAACCACGAAAGCCGCCGCGGCGCCGATAAAATACCCTCGCAACGCGCCTTTCAGGACGGTTTGCGTGAAATCCTCCCACAGCATGTCGGTCGATCTGGCAAACGTGTCGGCAACCGCAGAGGGGGCGGGCAGAATGGCGGCCGAGACATTGAACGTGTGGACCAGCGCCTCCCAAGCGACGACCAGCGTGAGGCCGAAGATGACCGGAACAACGAAGCGCACCAGCGTGGTGTCGGACCATTTCGACCGAACCATTGCGACATTCGCGGCCCAAGCCGCCAGCCAGAAGATAATGGCAATGATCAACCAATTCATGACCGCATCCCCATCCGTCGCAAAAGCACCTGCTGTGTGCGGTCAAGAAGGGTGACAAGCACCCCTGCCAGGATTGCCGCTGCAAACAGGGCCGCCCAGATCGCCAGCGGCGTGCCGAACTGGTCGCCGATCAGAATACGTGCTCCAAGGCCGCTGATTGCGCCTGTGGGAAGCTCGCCCACGATGGCACCGACCAGTGCTGCCGCAATGCCGATCTTGAGCGAAGTAAACAGATAAGGCAGAGAGGCAGGCACCCTCAGTTTCAGGAACCGCTGCACGCCCGAGGCGCTATAGGTTTTCAACAGATCCAATTGCTCGCTGGTTGGTGATCGCAACCCTTTGACCATCCCGACCAGCACCGGGAAAAAGCATAGATAGGATGAGATCAACGCCTTGGGAAAGCCGCGCCCCTCGATCCCTACCTGTGATGACAGGACGATGATCATCGGGGCCAGTGCCACAATAGGGATGGCCTGTGAAATGATGGCCCACGGCATCACCGACATTTCGATCACGCGGGACTGTACAATGGCGACGGCACCGATGATCCCGATGGTCGTGCCCAGCAAGAAACCCCAAAACGTCGATTGCAGCGTAATCCAACCATGATAGATCAACGACCGCTTCGACCATGTGCGACCTTTCAGAACCATGGCCCCGGTGGTTTTCCACAATTCCTGTGCGACCTGTTTTGGCGTGGGCAGTCGCGGTCGTTCAAGATTATACCCTTCCGAGATGTAATCACGGTTTTTCGCCATCAACACCCAGTTCGACATTTCGCGCCGCTCGACCGCCGAAGGGGGGTCAATGGCCCCGCCCGCGCGCTCGGCCTGATCCAGGGCAACACGAATGTTCATCGGGGCGACCGCCAGATACCAGGTGACGACAATTGCAGCCAACACGGTCAATACGGAAAGCGCGGTCTTAGTCATAAGAATGCCCCGCGCGCAGCCCTTCACGCACCCGATGGGCCACGTCCAAGAATGCCTGCGTGTCACGAATGTCCAGCGGCCGATCCACTGGCAACGGGTTCTCGATCACGTCAGAGATACGACCTGGACGAGGTGACATAACCACGATCTTGGTCGACAGATAGACGGCTTCGGGGATCGAGTGGGTGACGAAGGCAATCGTTTTCTGAGTTTTGGCCCACAACTTCAAAAGCTGTTCGTTCAGGTGGTCCCGCACAATCTCGTCTAGTGCGCCGAAGGGCTCGTCCATCAACAGAATGTCAGCATCGAAGGCAAGCGCCCGCGCGATCGAGGCACGTTGCTGCATTCCGCCAGACAGCTGCCACGGGAATTTCTTGTCAAAACCGTCCAGCTCGACCAGCTCCAACACACGCTTGATGCGCGCGTCCTGATCGGCTTTCGGGTAACCCATGATCTCAAGCGGCAGACGGATGTTTTTGCCGATGGTGCGCCACGGATAAAGCCCTGCATGTTGAAAGACATAGCCATAGGCGCGCGACTTGCGCGCCTCGCGCGCAGATACGCCATTGACCGTGATCGACCCGCCAGTGGGTTGTTCCAGATCGGCCATGCAGCGCAGGAAGGTGGTCTTGCCACATCCTGACGGACCGATGAAGCTGACGAAATCGCCCTTGTTGATGTCAAGCGACACGTCCTTCAACGCATGCACCGGCCCGTCATTGGTCTGAAAGGTCAGAGAGAGGTTCTCTGCCTTGATTGCCGTCTCTCGCGTCACGTCAGACCCCCGTCGCCGGAATGCCGGTGCGTTTGACCGGTTGCGGTGCGGTCAGTTCTTTCCACTTGGACAGCGCCGTGTTCACCGTCGCATTCGGTGCGCGTTCGACAAACTGTCCATGGCCTTCCTGCGTGCGGATCTCTCCGTCATGCACAGCCACCTGACCACGTGTCAGGGTGAAGCGCGGAAGGCCTTTGACCTCGTGCCCTTCAAAGACGTTGTAGTCGATCGAGGATTGCTGCGTGCTTGCCGCGATGGTCTTGGACTTCTCGGGATCCCAAACCACAAGGTCCGCATCAGCGCCGACCAGCACGGCCCCCTTGCGCGGATAGCAGTTCAGGATTTTCGCGATATTGGTCGAGGTCACGGCGACGAATTCGTTCATTGTCAGACGGCCCGTGGCCACGCCGTGGGTCCACAGCATCGGCATCCGATCCTCAAGCCCGCCGGTTCCGTTGGGAATTTGGGTGAAATCGCCCACGCCAAAGCGTTTCTGCTCGGTCGTGAAGGCGCAGTGGTCGGTCGCGACAACCGAAAGGCTGCCCGACTGCAGACCCGCCCACAGGCTGTCTTGGTGCTTTTGATTGCGGAAGGGGGGCGACATCACGCGACGGGCGGCGTGGTCCCAATCGGCGTTGAAATACTCGCTTTCATCCAGCGTCAGGTGCTGGATCAGCGGCTCGCCCCACACGCGCTTGCCTTGCATACGGGCGCGGCGGATAGCCTCGTGCGCTTCCTCGCACGAGACATGCACCACGTAAAGCGGCGCGCCGGCCATATCGGCGATCATAATCGCGCGGTTGGTGGCCTCGCCTTCGACCTGAGAGGGGCGGGAATAGGCGTGCGCCTCGGGTCCCGTGTTGCCCTCGGCCAGCAGCTTGGCGGACAGCTCGGCAATCACATCACCGTTTTCGGCGTGGACCATCGGGGTGGCGCCAAGTTCGGCCAGACGGGTGAAGGACGAATAAAGCTCGTCATCATTCACCATCAGCGCGCCCTTATAGGCGAGGAAGTGCTTGAAGGTGTTGATACCGCGCTCCTGCACAACAGTTTGCATGTCGTTAAACACCTGCTCGCCCCACCACGTAACAGCCATGTGGAACGAATAGTCACAGTTCGCGCGGGTCGATTTGTTGTCCCAACGCTTCAACGCATCCAGCAGGCTTTCGCCTTGGTTTGGCAGGCAGAAATCAACCACCATCGTGGTGCCGCCCGCCAGACCGGCCCGCGTGCCGCTTTCGAAATCGTCCGAGGAATAGGTGCCCATAAAGGGCATTTCGAGGTGCACATGCGGGTCGATCCCGCCGGGCATGACATAGCACCCGGTGGCGTCGAGCACCTCGTCGCCTTTCAGGTCCGGTCCGATTTCGATGATTTTGCCGTTCTCGATTAGGACGTCTGCTTTGTAAGTGAGGTCCGCCGTGACGACGGTTCCGTTTTTGATGACTTTGGTCATTTGTTATCTCCCTGATTGCCTTGGGCCGGTATCGCTCAGGATCCTACCTCTTCTTCTGGCTAAAAATATCCCGGGGTCCGGGGCTGGCCCCGGTCCGGCGGTGCAGCTTCACTCCACAATCTCCGCCGTCGCCAGCACTGCGTGCAGCAACACATCCGTGCCCGCCGCTGCCCAGTCCTTGGAAATCTCCTCGGCCTCGTTGTGCGACAGCCCGTCCACACAAGGGCACATGATCATTGCAGTCGGATAGATCTCGTTGATCCAGCAGGCGTCGTGGCCTGCGCCGGAGACGATATCCATGTGGCTATAGCCCAGCTCTTCCGCCGCATCGCGCACGGCCTTCACGCAGCCCTCATCAAATGCGGGCGGGTCGAAAGTGCCGACCATGTCCCAGCTCATCTCAACCCCAATATCGGCGCAAAGCTTGGGCGCACGCTCGTCAAACTCAGCGATCATCGCGTCGATCACCTCTTGCAGGTGCGAGCGGAAATCGACGGTGCAGACGACCTTGCCGGGGATGATGTTGCGCGAGTTTGGATAGACGTCGATATGGCCGATCGCCCCCACCGCGTTGGGTTGGTGCTTCATCGCAATCTCGTGGACCAGTTCGGTGATCAGCGCCAAGCCACGGCCCGCGTTGATGCGCATGTGCATGGGGGTTGATCCTGTGTGGCTTTCCTTGCCCGTGATGGTCACTTCCAGCCAGTTCAGGCCCTGACCATGGGTGACGACGCCGATGTCTTTGCCCTCGGCTTCCAGAATGGGGCCCTGTTCGATGTGCAGTTCGAACATCGCGTGCATCTTGCGCGCGCCGACCTCTTCATCGCCGACCCAGCCGATGCGCTTCAGCTCGTCTCCGAATTTCTTGCCCTCGGCATCTTCGCGCGCGTAGGCCCAGTCTTGCGTGTGCTTGCCCGCAAACACGCCCGAGGCCAGCATGGCCGGCGCAAAGCGGGTGCCTTCTTCGTTGGTCCAGTTGGCGACGACAATCGGATGTTTCGTTTTGACGTTCAGATCATTCATCGTGCGAACGGCTTCCAGCCCGCCCAACACGCCCAGAACGCCGTCATACTTGCCGCCCGTGGGCTGCGTATCCAGATGCGAGCCCATATAGACGGGCAGGGCGTCCGGGTCTTCGCCGGGGCGGGTGGCAAACATGTTGCCCATCGTGTCGACGCCCATCGTCATACCCGCAGCTTCGCACCATGTCTGAAACAGCGCGCGGCCTTCGGCGTCTTCATCGGTCAGCGTCTGGCGGTTGTTGCCCCCGGCGACACCGGGGCCGATCTTGGCCATCTCCATGATGCTGTCCCAAAGGCGGTCAGGATCAATGCGCAAATTGCTTCCTTGGCTCATATCAATCTCCCAATTGCTTTGCTTGCGGCAGCGCGGATTTTAGATTCCGTCTTGATGACAGGCTGACGGATTTCTGCACGATCGGTCAATCTTTTTCTGACCGATCGTGCAGAAATACCTGTTTTTCAGGCAAAACTCGTGGCACAAGATGAAACCCTGTGCTGGTTTCGCACGCAAGAGGGCCTGGAAAGCGAGTGTAAAGAGCGACGTGAACAAGACGACAAGAGGGATCCAAAGCCGCAATCGCGAAGAGGTGACAGCCCGTATTCTGGCCGCCGCTGAAAAGGTGTTTGCCGAGTTCGGATATGCCGGTGCATCCATCAGTCGGATCGCGGCGGTGGCGGGGCTGCCCAAGTCGAACGTCGTGTATTACTTTGAAACGAAAGAGGCGCTCTATCGACGTGTCGTGGGTGAGATTTTTGATATCTGGCGCGCCGCCGCAGACAGTATCGCGACAGACAACGATCCGATCCACGCACTGGGCGATTACATCGACACAAAGCTCGATCTGGCCCGGACAAGACCGTATGGATCAAAGGTCTGGGCGAACGAGATCATTCAGCGTGCGCCCATCGTTCAGGACTATCTGGAAGAGGAGTTGAGATCATGGACAGAGAACCGGATTGCGGTGATCGATGCATGGATAGAAAACGGCCAGATTCGACCGATCAGCCCACGCCATTTGCTTTATGCGATCTGGGCAATGACGCAGCATTACGCGGATTTCACCCATCAGATCACGACCTTGAACGACGGCGTTGAACTCACCGATGCGCAGTGGAACGAGACGAAGGCGGCGGTGAAAGACCTTCTGCTATGCGGTGTCGCGCTGCCAGATCTCAACCGGGCGTAGGGACAGCATATCATGGCGAAAGCAGGATCGACATCCCGCCCCACCCGCATACAGCGCGAGAAACGGCGGGCGATTTTTGAGGCGGCGCTGGACGTCTTCTCGGAAAAAGGACTGCGCGGGGCGACCTTGGACCAAATCGCGGATGCTGCCGGGTTGTCCAAGCAAAACATCGTCTACTATTTTAGTGGCAAGGAAGCGATCTATTCCGAGCTTCTGGAAAGCCTGCTGGAAGAATGGGTCAGCCCCTTGCGCGATCTGTCCGAGGACGGCGAACCGCTGGACGAGATTTTGACCTATGTCGGTCGAAAGATGGAAATGTCACGCGAGATGCCGCGCGAAAGCCGGTTGTTCGCAACCGAAATACTGCATGGTGCCCCACGGTTGGGGAATATGCTGACAAAGGACCTTAAATCACTGGTCGATGAGAAAGCAGCGGTCATTGCCACCTGGATGGTCGAGGGACGGCTGGCGACCATTGATCCGCATCACCTGATCTTCTCGATTTGGGCGATGACCCAGCACTATGCCGATTTCGATTTGCAGGTGCAGGCGGTTTTGGGTCCGGTGCGCAGTGATACGCGGTTTGAGGATGCGGAAGTGTTTATCAAGCACATGCTCGTCAGGGCGCTTCACCCCTAAGCAACATCGCAAGCGCCAGAAGCGTCGCGGCGACACCCGCCAGCAACAGGGCAGGGGGGGTGGTGCCGTAAAACAAGAAATCCCAAAGCACGACCCAACTTGGCACCAGATATGTGTAAGCCATGACCTTGCTGGCTGGCAGGCGCTGGGCGGCATATTGTACCAGAAAGAACGTGCCAGCGGTGGTGACGATAGCAAGATAGGCAATGACCATCCAAACCGCAGGGCGAAGACTTGCGAAGTCGGTGTGGATGAGGTCGCTAAATCCATAGAGTCCGGTAACGATCAGCGCCCCGAGCACCGTTCCAAGTGAAGTTTGTAACGGTTTGACATCGCTTGCCAACTTTCGGGCAAGCGCGGGCACCAGAGCATGGGCCAGCGCACCAATTGCAAACAGCGCTTCGCCTCGGCCAAGCTCGAACCGCATGAGCGCGCCGATATCTGCGCGAAAGATGACCCATACGGCGCCCACTGCGCCGATTGTCAGCGCAATCAGCGTCCAGCGGCCTGACCTCTGCCCCGCGATCAGCAACCCGCAACCTGCCGCCATCAAGGGTGTCAAAGTAAAGACTGCCGCGGTGGATACGGCGGTCGTGACGCGAAGCGCCTCGAACATGGTGATGAAATAGACGGCCATCAGACCGCCCATCAGTCCGAAGCGCCAGAAGCCCGTGAAGACAGGGGCGATGGGAATGCGCAAAACCCGCGCCAGTCCAAACAGGACCAGCGCGGCCAGCGCGAACCGCACGGTGTTCAGGGCGGTCGGAGTGATTTCTTTCGCGACGATGTGGCCAAAGCTGAACGACAGCGAAACCAGTGCCGAAAAGGATAACATCGCCAGATGGCCCTGCCGGGAGGGGGACAGGGCCATCCCAGCCTTACTCGGCGGCTGTGGCGGTTGGATTGTTGGGGTGGGTTGTCCAGTTGGCATATTCTTTTTCAACAACCTTACCTGTTCGTTCATCCATGGCGCCCGGCGCAATGGTTTCCATGGTAATGCAGCCCTCGACCGGGCAGACATTGACGCACAGATTACACGCCACGCATTCGTCATCCTTCACATCAAAGACACGGTCATCCGACATGCTGATCGCTTGGTGCGACGTGTCTTCACATGCGGCGTAACAGCGGCCACATTGAATGCAAGCGTCCTGATCAATCCGTGCCTTGGTGACGTGGTTCAGGTTCAGATATTGCCAGTCGGTGACATTCGGAACGGCCCGTCCGACGATTTCATCGACCGAGGTGTAGCCTTTTTCATCCATCCACTGGCTGAGCCCCGAAATCATTTCCTGCACAACCTTGAACCCATAGGTCATGGCCGCCGTGCAAACCTGCACGTTACCGGCCCCAAGCGCCATGAACTCGGCGGCATCGCGCCAGGTTGTGACGCCGCCGATACCGGAAATGGGCAATCCATGCGTGCCGGGGTTGCGCGCAATCTCGGCCACCATGTTCAGGGCGATGGGTTTCACCGCAGGGCCGCAATAGCCGCCATGCGTGCCCTTGCCGTCAATCATCGGTTCAGGCGACATCGCATCCAGATCAACAGATGTGATCGAATTGATCGTGTTGATCAGGCTGACCGCATCCGCTCCGCCATCCTTGGCCGCCTGCGCGGGCATCAGGATATTGGTGATGTTCGGCGTCAGCTTCACGATGACGGGCAGGTCGGTGGCTTCCTTGCACCAGCGCGTGACCATCTCGATATATTCCGGCACCTGACCGACAGCGGATCCCATGCCGCGTTCGGCCATGCCGTGCGGGCAGCCGAAGTTCAGCTCGAACCCGTCACAGCCGGTTTCCGCGATGCGCGGGATGATCCGCTTCCATTCGTCCTCCTCGCAAGGGACCATGACCGAAGCAATCAGCGCATGATCGGGATAGTCCTTCTTCACGCGGGTCATTTCCTCAAGATTCACCTCAAGCGGGCGATCGGTAATCAGCTCGATGTTGTTCAAGCCCAGAAGGCGGCGGTCAGCACCATGGATCGCGCCATAACGCGGGCCATTGACGTTGACCACAGGTGGCCCTTCCGCGCCCAGTGTTTTCCAGACCACGCCACCCCAACCGGCTTCGAACGCGCGGCGCACGTTATATTCCTTGTCGGTGGGCGGGGCCGAGGCCAGCCAGAACGGGTTCGGTGACTTAATTCCCAGAAAGTTTGATGTCAGGTCGGCCATTAGCTTGCTCCTGTCAAAGTGGCGTGGATGTCCATGGCCGCATCACGGCCCTCGGCAACAGCGGTTACAGTCAGATCGTCCCCGCCCGAGGCGCAGTCGCCCCCGGCCCAGACACCCGCGACATTGGTTTTTTGTGCCGCGTCCACCGTGATCTTACCACTTTCGATTTTCAATGTGTCCGGTATGTCACCCAACGCTTGCCCAATCGCTTTGAACAGCTGATCGGCAGGCAAGGTAAACGTCTCGTCCAGTGTCACGAGCTTACCGTTTTGGGTTTCGGTGTAGGCGAAGGTTACACCTGTCAGCGAACCGTTTCCTTCGATCCCGACAGGGGTTGCGTTGCAGATCAGGGTCACACCCTTTTGCTGCGCCAGATCCTGTTCGAACTTCGAGGCTGCCATCGCCTCTTGCCCGCGACGATAGACGATGGTCACATCTTCGGCGCCCAGCAATTTTGCCTGAACACCCGCGTCGATGGCTGTCATCCCACCGCCAATGACGACAACGCGCCGCCCAACGGGCAACTTGCTCAGGTCGCTGGCTTGACGCAACTCGGCAATGAAATCGACCGCATCGGTGACGTTTTCCTTGTCTTCCCCGTCAAGGCGCAAGGCGTTCACCGCTGTCAGCCCCATGCCAAGGAACACTGCATCAAAATCGCTTTGCAATCCGTCCAGTGTGACCGATTTGCCAAGCGGTTGGTCATAGCGGATATCAATGCCGCCGATGCCCAAAAGCCAGTCCAGCTCTTTCTGCGCAAAATCGTTGGTGGATTTGTAAGCGGCGATCCCGAATTCGTTCAACCCGCCCCCTTTGGCGCGTGCTTCAAACACAACCACGTCGTGGCCAAGCATCGCCAAACGGTGTGCACAGGCCAAACCTGCGGGGCCAGCACCCACCACGGCCACTGTCTTTCCGGTCGACGCCGCACGGGTGAAGGGATGTTTGCCTTGTGCCATCAAAGTGTCGGTGGCGTGGCGCTGCAGGCGACCGATTTCAACCGGTTTGCCTTCGGCGATTTCGCGCACACAAACCTCTTCGCACAATGTTTCGGTCGGGCAGACACGCGCGCACATCCCGCCCAGAATGTTCTGGTCCAAGATCGTTTTCGCGGCGGCTTCCGATGTTCCCGTTGCGATCTGACGGATGAAAAGGGGGATGTCGATCGAGGTGGGGCATGCTGTCATACACGGCGCATCGTGGCAGAAATAGCAACGATCAGCGGCCACCCTGGCCTCGTGTTCATCATATGCTGGGTGGAGGTCCGAGAAATTGGCTTGCACGTCGGCTGGCGCTAATCGGGCCGGAGATATTCCGTTTTCCCTGTTGGTTTGGGGCATTTTTTGATTCCCGTTCTTGTTTTCGTCTTTCTATCAAGGCACAGAATCAAGAATTTTACCAGATGGTAAAAAATAAATGATTAGACCGGGCATCTGTGGTGAGGTGGCTGGCCGGTCGAAGGTGCCGAATTCATACCAACTGGTCCCGTACTTCCAGAGCCAACCAAAGTCATGAACAGAACCTCGCCGCGATCGGTATCAACCCGATATGTGACCCAGTGCGGTCAACCACTTGAGACCCGAACATCCGGGCAACCGATTGGTTGGCTTGTTCAAATCACAGTTGCCTAACGCGCTATTCTATGATCACTATTACATGACCAGCGGTCATTTAGGCGTTGGCAGGACGGGCCAAGACAGCAAATAGGCGATTAGGGGGCTGATCGTTGCAACTTACAGTGAACGGTACGGTTCATGACGTGGATGTCGAAGACGACATGCCTTTGTTGTGGGTCTTGCGCGATGAAATCGGTCTGAACGGGCCGAAATATGGATGCGGCGTTGCCGCCTGCGGAGCTTGCACGGTGCATATCAACGGCGTTGCCGTGCGCTCGTGCCAGACATTTGTTTCGGATGTGGACGGTCCCGTCACCACGATCGAGGGGTTGGGAACGCCGGATGAAATGCACGCTGTTCAAGCTGCATGGCTAGAACATCAGGTTGCACAATGTGGATATTGCCAAGGTGGTCAGATGATGCAGGCCGCCGAATTACTTTCGCACACGCCTGAGCCATCGGATGTTGATATCGACGAGGCGATGTCGGGCAACCTGTGCCGGTGTGGAACCTATCCCCGCATCCGCGCGGCCGTGAAAACGGCTGCCAAAACGTTACAGGGCACTTGATCATGGGCCGCGCTGGAACCATCGCCCGTCGCACCTTCATGGTGGGTTCTGTCGCCATTCTGGGCGGAGTCGCCTTTGGCTATTATCAATACAAACGACCTGCAAAGAACCCGTTGTTGGATGGTTTGGCGGAGGGCGAGGCGGCCCTGACGCCTTATGTACTGATTAACGCTGAGGGCATCACGCTGATCACTCCGCGCGCGGATATGGGGCAGGGGGTCTATTCGGTGCAGGCGGCGCTGATTGCCGAGGAGTTGGATGTTGAGCTTGACCAGATCAGGGTTGATCCTGGCCCGCCGTCAAAAGCCTATTACAACACGGCGCTGGCAAATGATGCGGTGCCATTTCCAAGCACCAACCAAGGTGCGGCGGCCAATGCCATGCGCGGGACCGTTGATGCGGTGATGAAGTTCATGGGCATGCAGTTGACCGGCGGGTCCACCACAGTGCCTGACGGGTACGAGAAGTTACGCGTGGCGGGGGCCGTTGCCCGCGAAACGCTAAAGGCGGCAGCGGCGCAACAAAGTGGTCTGGCTGTCACGCAGTTGAAGACCGAGCGGGGCGCCGTCGTTCTGCCCGATGGCAAGCGGCTACCTTATCAGGCACTGGCCGCGACAGCCGCCCAGATTGACCCGATCACCGATGTGACGCTGCGCCCAACAACTCAATGGCGGCTTCTTGGTAAGCCCATGCAGCGTGTCGATATGGTTGCGAAATCCACGGGCAGACAAACCTACGGGATCGACACGCGGATGGACGGGATGGTCCACGCCGCCATTCGCCTGAACCCGCGCAAAGGGGGCGAGGTTGTCGGCTTCGATGCCACGACCGCTGAAACCATGCGCGGTGTTCGACATATCATCCCTGTGACGGGCGGTCTCGGCGTGATCGCGGATAATACTTGGCGGGCCTTCCAAGCGGCGGACGCTATTGAGATTGAATGGGGCCCGGCCCCGTACCCCGCCACACAGGATGAACATTGGCAGGTTCTGGCGGATACGCTTGAAACAGGCAACCAAGATTCCCAGCCGCGCGACGATGGTGATGTGGATGGCGTGTCCATGACGGTCGAGGCGGAATATCGCGCGCCCTATCTGGCACATGCGCCACTAGAGCCGCTGAACGCGACGGTTCTGGTTGGTGAGAACCGCGTCGATGTCTGGACCGGCAATCAGATCCCCCGCATGACCCAGGCCAGCGTGGCCGACATGACGGGTGTGCCGGTCGAGAATGTCCATGTGCATATCCTGATGATGGGCGGCAGTTTCGGGCACCGGCTGGAAGACGAGGTCGTCAAACGTTGCACCGAGCTGGCAATGGCGCTGCCGGGCACGCCGGTCAAGCTGACCTATAAGCGCGAGGAAGACACGGCGCAGGATTACACCCGCCCGATTGCCATGATGCGTGCGCGGGGGGCGGTTGAGGATGGCAAGGTCGTCGCGATGGATATCCGGGTGGCGTGCCCGTCGATTCTGGACAGTCAGATGGGTGAAAGGCAAGGGTTTGGCTTGCCCGGTCCCGACAGCACCATCACCCAAGCCCTATGGGATCAGCCCTACGCCATTCCACATTATCGTGTGACGGGGTATCGGACCCCCAAACTTGGGCCGGTCAGTTCGTGGCGGTCAGTTGGGGCGTCGCAAAACGGGTTTTTCCATGAGAATTTCCTGAACGCGCTGATCCATGAAGCCCGAGCCGACCCGATCGAGGAACGCTTGCGGCTGATGACAGACGCACCATCGCGCAAGCTGTTGGAAACCGTGGCCGAGATGTCGGGCTGGGGCGGATCCCTTGGTCCGGGCAAGGCGCGTGGCGTTGCTTTCAGCCTGTCCTTCGGCACCCCCGTCGCCGAGGTGATCGAGATCACCAACACCGAGGATGGCATCAAACTGGACAAGGTCTGGGTCGCCGCCGAAGTGGGGCGCGTCGTCGACCCGGTGAACTTCGAAAACCTTGTGCAAGGCGGGGTGATCTGGGCGCTGGGCCACGCGATCAACAGTCAAATCACCTATGCTGACGGCAAGGCCGAACAGGAAAACTTTTTCGATTTCGAGGGGCTGCGGAACTATCAAACGCCGGAAATCATCGTGCGCGGGCTGGAAAACCGTGACCGGGTGACGGGCATCGGCGAACCCCCCGTACCACCTGCCGCCCCCGCCTTGGCCGAGGCGATATTTCAGGCAACCGGAGAGCGCCCGACCGAAATGCCCTTTGCCAACAGCTTCACATTCGTCTGACCGATCTTCCACCACTCACGGGGTCAGGCAAAAACGCGCTCGTCAGAAATGGCGGGCGCGTTTGATATAGGGGGCAGGGGCTTTGCCCCTCTGCGCTGCGCGCATTCACCCCAGGATATTTGGGGCCAGAAGAAGGGGATAGGGCTGGCCGCAGAGGCGGCTAGAGTTGATGCCCGAACTGTTGACCGGATTATCCAGCGGTTAATCTGCGTATCGAGACTTTGATTGAAAGGCGACTTGAGTCTAATCGCGTGTGATCTCTCCAAATCGTTATCTAAGCCGCCATTCGCCACGCCGGACGTGTTCAAACAAGTCATCGCGTCCTTTAAAGGCCTCTGAATCAGATGACTGCTCCTCCAGTGAGCGACGCACAATTGCTTGAAGGTTTTTCGGCAATGTTCGCCGTGCTTCTGATCGCTGCTTTTCAACTTGTGTGTAAATCCGATGGAGGGTGGCCTGACCATTCAATGTTTGAAGGGCAGCAACTACATCGTCGATCCAGCGAATCTTGCCAACTGGGACTTGCAACATTGGCGCGCTTTCCTTTCCATAGTTGTGACTCTTTAGATCTTTTTTGATCTGCGTAGGCCTGAGTGTGTTCGGGTCGTCGAGGCCGAGCACCCTCCTTAGGACCTCGTTTTCGCTAGCTTCAGGTGTAACGCGGTTTGTCCAAATGGCAGCATATACATCCAAGTCGATTTCGATAGTTGGCAAGATTAGCATCCTTTTCGTATCATTTTGATACTAAAAAGATCATCTTTGTGAGTCAACAGTTCAGAAATATTTGCGCTACCGCTTCTTCCCCCGACCCGCCCGTTGCCCCGGCTTCCCAGCCGTTGACCGCCCCTTCACCTTCTGCGCCGCCTCACCGGCGGCCTCAATCGCCGATTGCCGCGCCAGCGGGTCGTCGGCGATGGCCAGTTCGACGGCTTCCAGACGGTGCACCTCGTCGCGCAGGCGGGCGGCTTCTTCGAACTCAAGGTTTTCGGCGGCTTTGCGCATCTGGGCTTTCAGCCCCTCCAGATGGGTGATCAGGTTGTCGCCGATCATTGGTTTGTCGATGGTGGCCGTGACGCGGGACATGTCGGTGTCGCCCTCGTAAAGCCCGGACAGCACGTCTTCGACATTCTTCTTCACGGTTTCGGGCGTGATGCCGTGCAGTTCGTTATAGGCTTGCTGCTTCTCGCGCCGCCGGTTGGTTTCGTTCAGCGCGCGTTCCATCGACCCGGTGATCCGGTCGGCATACATGATGACGCGGCCTTCGGCGTTCCGGGCGGCGCGGCCGATGGTTTGCACAAGCGAGGTTTCCGAGCGCAGGAAGCCTTCCTTATCCGCGTCCAGAATGGCGACCAGCCCGCATTCGGGAATGTCCAAGCCTTCGCGCAGCAGGTTGATGCCCACCAGCACGTCGAAGGCCCCCAGACGCAGGTCGCGCAGGATTTCGATCCGCTCGATCGTGTCGATGTCCGAGTGCATGTAGCGCACGCGGATGCCCTGTTCGTGCAGGTATTCGGTCAGGTCTTCGGCCATGCGTTTGGTCAGGGTCGTGACCAATGTGCGCATGCCGCGGTCGGCCACTTTGCGCACCTCGTCCAGCAGGTCGTCGACCTGCATGTCGACCGGGCGAATTTCGACTTCGGGGTCCAGAAGGCCAGTGGGGCGGATCACCTGTTCGGCGAAAACGCCGCCTGTCTGTTCCAGCTCCCAGTTCGAGGGTGTGGCCGAGACAAAGACCGATTGCGGGCGCATGGCGTCCCATTCCTCGAACTTGAGCGGGCGGTTGTCCATGCAGCTAGGCAAGCGGAATCCATGTTCGGCCAGTGTGAACTTGCGCCGATAGTCGCCGCGATACATGCCGCCGATCTGCGGCACGGACACGTGGCTTTCATCGGCAAACACAATCGCGTTGTCGGGGATGTATTCGAACAGGGTAGGGGGCGGTTCGCCGGGCGCGCGGCCCGTCAGGTAGCGCGAGTAGTTCTCGATCCCGTTGCAAAATCCGGCAGCTTCCAGCATTTCCAGATCGAACCTCGTGCGTTGTTCAAGGCGCTGGGCTTCGAGCAGTTTGCCTTCGTCCTCGAACTGTTTCAGGCGGATTGCAAGCTCTTGTTTGATATTCTGAATCGCTTGTTTCAGCGTCGGCGTGGGCGTCACGTAGTGGGAATTCGCATAGACGCGCACCTTTTCCAGCGTGTCGGTCTTGGCCCCGGTCAGGGTATCGAACTCGGTGATGTTTTCCAGCTCTTCCCCGAAGAAGGACAGCCGCCAGCCGCGATCTTCCAAGTGGCTGGGCCAGATTTCCAGACTGTCGCCGCGCACCCGAAAGCTGCCACGCTGGAACGCGTTGTCGTTGCGCTTGTATTGCTGGGCGACCAAATCGCGCATGATGGATCGCTGGTCGTATTCCTCGCCCACCGTGATATCCTGCGTCATGGCGGTGTAGGTTTCGGGCGAGCCGATGCCATAGATGCAACTGACCGAGGCCACGATGATCACATCGTCACGTTCCAGAAGCGCCCGCGTGGCCGAGTGGCGCATCCGGTCGATCTGTTCGTTGATCTGGCTTTCCTTCTCGATGAAGGTGTCCGAGCGGGGGACATAGGCTTCGGGCTGATAGTAGTCGTAATAGCTGACGAAATATTCGACCGAGTTGTCGGGGAAATACCCCTTCATCTCACCATAAAGCTGGGCGGCAAGGGTCTTGTTCGGGGCCAGAATGATCGCGGGGCGTTGGGTTTCCTCGATGATCTTTGCCATGGTGAAGGTCTTGCCGGTGCCGGTGGCGCCCAAAAGCACCTGATCGCGTTCCCCGCCTTCGACCCCGCCGACCAGTTCCGCGATGGCGGTGGGCTGGTCGCCTGCAGGTTTGAAAGGTGTGCTCATCACAAATCGCTTGCCGCCTTCAAGTTTGGGGCGAGCTGTCGGCGCGAATGTCGGGTTGGTCAACGGGCTATGGGTCATGCGAATCCTTCCGCCGTTTAGAATGGTCACATTTTGTTCTTCTTCAAGGGGTAAGGATTACTTTACCTTTCCCTCCCCATAATTAGCGAATTGAGCGGAATAGCCGATTTTCGGACTATGGGGTCCAGATAGTGGCTTTCAGATATGTGAAAGCATTTACCAGTTGGCAACCAATGGTTGTATTTGTGCAAAGAGGAGCGTTAGCCACCTTTTTGCTTAGTGCTATCTAAATATCTGAAATAAAAAGAAAAATAAGAAAAATTTTCTTCAAAAAATGCAACTAATAGTGTTTTTTTGCACTTGTCTTAGCTATGGCGTCGCGCTAGGTTTGTGTTGCAAGCAGCAGAACGGACTGCCGGTGGCGACGATACACCCACCCCACCCCTCGCTCCCTCGGAGCTACCGGCAGCCACTCTGAACTCTCAAAAACCACCACTCACAAAGCGCTTCCGGCCCGCAGCTGGGCTGGAAGCCGCATCCGACACTGCCAATATGAGTTCCTTATTTGCTTGAATTACGTCCACGCATGCCGGATAAACCGCACAGGCTTTCAAGGAGATCCCGGATGCGTGCACGTATCTATCAACCCGCTCGTAACGCCATGACATCAGGGCAGGCTAAGACCAAGGTGTGGCTGTTGGAATATGCAGCAGACGAAGCGCGCGACGTGGATCCGTTGATGGGTTGGACCAGTTCGTCCGACACTCAAAGCCAAGTGCGTCTGAAATTCGACACCAAAGAAGCGGCGTTGAGCTATGCACGTGAACGTGGCATCGAAGCGATAGTGCAGGAACCACATAAACGCCGGGCAAACATTCGGTCCGGTGGCTATGGTGAAAACTTCGCCACCAATCGGCGTGGCCCCTGGACGCACTGATACGATTTACCATGTGCTGACGACAGCCGCATCTGGCGGTTGTCCACGTCATTCGTCAAAATAATCACCCGTCAAAAAACACGCGCGCCGAGGCTTCGAATTCGCGTGGCTTTTCGGCGTGTAGCCAGTGCCCGGCCTGCGGAATCTTAGCATACTTGGCTTTCGGGAACAGCCCTTTGATGATGGGTCTGTGATCAGGCAAAACATAGTCGGACATCGCCCCGGACAAAAACAGGGCAGGGCCGGTGTATAGCCCGTGAATGTCGGGAAAGCCGATAACAAGATCCATATCGCGCTCTAGCACATCGAGGTTCAGACGCCATTCACGTGATTTGACATCCAGTGACTGCAACAGGAACGCCCGCACCGAAGCCTCTTCGACGACACGTGCCAGTTGCCTGTCGGCATCACCGCGCGTTTCGACCTGTGACAGGTCGATACTACGCATAGCCGTGATCATAGATTGCTGGCTGTGCGCATAGGCGACGGGGGCGATATCTGCGACCAGAAGGCGGCGCACCCTGTCGGGGTGAGACAGCGCAAGAACCATCGCAGCCTTTCCGCCCATTGAATGTCCGATGACATCCGCGGTGCCGCCCAGCCTGGTCACGACTTCGGCAAGATCGGCGGCAAGGTCAGGATAACTATGACTGTCGGTCCAAGGGCTTAGCCCATGGTTGCGCATATCCACACACACCACGCGGCGGGTGTCTGACATGCGTTTTGCAATGACGCCCCAATTGCGCGCCGAGCCAAAAAGACCGTGGGCGATCAGAACAGGTGGTTGTATCGTGTCGGTACCATATGTCTGCATCTCAAGCATGCGGTTTGATAGCGTGGCGGTGATCGCGCTTGAAGCCCTTTTTATTCCCCCGAGCCCTTTCGCATACACAGTCGTTACCGATAAGATGGCGGTGAAGAAGGACAAAGCAGGACGAGAACCGTCGTGGATTTAGGCGCGCGGACAGATCGGCTGGCCCAATTGCTGGAACAGCGGTTGGACATTCGCGGCACGGGGTTTGAAACCAAGTTGCGTCGCGCCGGGCGGCTGTTGCCCCGTCATCTGCGCGGCGACGGTGCGAAACTGGTCGAGGCGATGAAGCTGTCAGAACACCCACGTCTGGGTCGGCAAGTGGACCCCAAGCGGCTTGAGAAAGCCGCTGATGCGATCGAGCACTACCTTCTGAACCTGGATGCCTGGGATCGGCGGCGGGGCATCGCGGTGAGCGTCTCGGCCAGTGTTCTGATGAATCTTCTGATTGTCGCTGCCTTGGTTGCCGGGGTGCTTGTCTGGCGTGGTCTGCTTTGATCCCGGATCACAAATCCGTCGGGTAACGTAAAAAAAGCCCCGGACATCGTCCAGGGCTTTCATCATTTGCGGCGTTGGACGTCAGCAGGTTTGCTGACCAACCGGCCTTCCTTACAAGTTCGGATACATCGGGAACTTGGCGCAGAGTGCGGCAACTTTCGCTTTGACCGCTGCTTCCACCGCGCCGTTCCCGTCTTCTCCATTTGCCGCCAGCCCGTCAATCACTTCAACGATCAGGTCGGCAATCTCACGGAACTCGGCCTCGCCAAAACCACGGGTGGTGCCGGCGGGGGTGCCAAGGCGAATGCCCGACGTTACGGTGGGTTTTTCCGGGTCGAACGGGATGCCGTTCTTGTTGCAGGTGATATGTGCGCGGCCAAGGGCCTTGTCCACGATGTTGCCGGTCACGCCTTTGGGACGCAGGTCAACCAACATCACATGGGTGTCGGTGCCGCCGGTTACGATGTCCAGACCGCCCTTCATCAGTTGATCTGCCAGCGCGACGGCATTGGCGCGCACCTGCTTCTGATAGGTCTTGAATTCGGGGCGCAATGCCTCGCCGAAGGCCACGGCCTTTGCTGCGATCACGTGCATCAACGGGCCGCCCTGAATGCCGGGGAAGATGGCGGAGTTGATCTTTTTGGCCAGATCCTCGCGGTTGGTCAGGATCATGCCGCCACGCGGGCCGCGGAGGGTTTTGTGGGTCGTGGTGGTCGCCACATCGGCATAGGGGAAGGGCGAGGGATGCTCGCCTGCCGCCACCAGACCGGCAAAGTGGGCCATATCGACCATCAGGAATGCTCCGACCGAATCCGCGATCTCGCGGAATTTGGCGAAGTCGATCTGGCGCGGGATGGCCGAGCCGCCAGCGATGATCAGCTTGGGTTGGTGCTCGGTCGCCAGCGCCTGAATTTCATCATAGTCGATCAGGTTGTCCTGCTTGCGCACGCCATATTGCACCGCGTTGAACCATTTGCCCGACTGGTTCGGCGCCGCACCGTGGGTCAGGTGCCCGCCCGAGGCAAGGTTCATGCCAAGGATCGTATCGCCCGGCTGGATCATCGCCATGAACGCACCTTGGTTGGCCTGCGATCCCGAATTGGGCTGCACGTTGGCAAATTCGCAGCCAAACAGCTCTTTCGCGCGATCAATGGCCAGATTTTCGGCCACATCCACGAACTGGCATCCGCCATAATAGCGACGGCCCGGATACCCTTCGGCGTATTTGTTGGTCAGAACCGAGCCCTGTGCCTCCATCACGGCGGCGGACACGATGTTTTCCGAGGCGATCAGCTCGATCTCGTCGCGCTGGCGCCCCAGTTCATCAGTGATTGAGCCATAAAGCTTGGGGTCGCGAGAGGCGAGGGATTCGGTGAAGAAACCTTGGTCACGGGTGGCAGTCATGCGCGTAGTCCTTGGGTTGGAAGCCAGATGTCCGGATTTCCTATCGGAAACAAACCAGATCGCAAAGACCGGAAAGCGACATGGCTGCGGAAAGACGCGGCAATTTCTGGCACTTTGCGGAAACATGTGTTTCTTTCGGAAACCAAGGGACACGTACAGGAAACCCAGACATGAGCCAAAACATCGCTTTCGTCGCAAGCAATGCGCAAATTGCAGAGACCGCGAAAGAGGAACTGGTGGCCCGCTACGGCAACAAAAACGTCAAGGACGCCGATGTGATCGTCGCGTTGGGGGGCGATGGGTTCATGTTGCATACGCTGCACGAGACGCAGGAGCTGACGATCCCGGTCTATGGCATGAATTGTGGCACCGTCGGGTTCCTGATGAACGAGTATTCGCCCGACGATCTTGTCGAACGCTTGATTTCCGCCGAGGAAGAGGTGATCAACCCCCTTGCCATGCGTGCGGAAAGGAAGGATGGCAGTGTGCACGAGGCACTTGCGATTAACGAAGTCAGCTTGCTGCGCGCAGGGCCTCAGGCCGCGAAACTGCAGATCAGTGTAGATGGTCGAGTGCGCCTGTCAGAACTGGTCTGCGACGGTGCATTGCTTTGTACGGCTGCCGGGTCAACGGCTTACAACTACTCGGCACATGGTCCGATTCTGCCCATTGGATCAGATGTGCTCGCCCTGACGGCAATGGCTGCCTTTCGCCCACGCAGATGGCGCGGTGCCTTGCTTCCGAAGAACGCAGTGGTGCGGTTTGATGTAATGGAGCATGAGAAGCGGCCAGTGATGGCCGATGCGGATGGGCGATCCGTTCGCGACGTGGTGTCCGTAGAAATCAGATCGGACAACAAGATCAAGCACCGTATTCTTTTCGATCCGGGGCACGGTTTGGAAGAACGTCTGATCCGCGAACAGTTTGTCTAAGCTGTCGCGCTATTTGCGGACCCAACCTTCCCGTTTTCGATAAATCGTCGATGGCGATAGCTGCAGAACCTGCGCGGCCTGCGGGATAGAGCCCCCTTGCGCTCGGATTGTTTCCTCGATGACGATGCGCTCGATTTCCGCCAAGGGTCGTCCCAGCAGCCCCGTTTCCGCCAAAACCTGCTGGCGTCCCGTGGCATCGACTGGCTCAGCAAGCCCGGCCAGAAGGTCAACAGGCAGCATGTCGGTTGTGACCATATCCCCATCATGGTGCAGCACGATATTCCAGATAACATTGGTGAGTTGGCGTATGTTGCCCGGCCAACGGTGAGACATCAGGATGTCGGCGGCACTGGGTGTGAAGCCGCGAAACCTGCGCCCTTCCTTTCTGGCGGTTTGGATCAATTTGGTGTTGGCGATAGCCAATATGTCGTCCCCGCGGTCCCGCAGTGCAGGCAGCGAGATCGGCACGACGTGCAAACGGTAATACAGATCCTCGCGAAGGCGCCCGGCCTCGATCTCGGCCCGGGCATCTTCGGTGCTCGTGCAGATGATACGCGCATCAACCTTGGATGCATCAACGTTGCCGAGCGGCGTGATATCACCACTTTCCAGAAACCGCATAAGTTGCTCTTGCACCCGCAAATCCGTCCGCGCGATTTCGTCGAGGAACAACGTGCCACCATCGACAGTGCTTGCTACGCCTTGCGTGCCATGTCCGCTGTCGGCAAAGACCTGACGCGTCAGGTTGTCAGGTTCAAGTCGCGCGCAATCGACGACAACAAAGGGCCCCGTGGCCCGACTGCTTTCCGCATGGAGCGCACGGGCCAGAACCTCCTTTCCAGTGCCGGTTTCACCGTGGATGTAAATTGGAGCGTCCGACGCGGCGACCGTATCCAGCGCATGCAAGACGGGTTTCATAGACAGGTCGGACAAGACCATGCCGTGCCTCATCCAATACGGATCGACGGGCTTGGTGTGGACGGAACCGGATGATTTCTGATTGGCCTCGCGCGGCGGTGGCTTGGACGTTGTCTTCGCCCGGCTTCGGCCCTTACCGCCAGCGCCAATTTTCTGAAGCACTTGACCGACGGTTTTTTCCAAACGGGTGGGTGTGAACGGCACGAAAAGGCAATCCATGGCCCCAAGCCGCATGGCTTCCGCAGCATCATTGATCTGATTGCTTTGAGGCACGACGATGATCGCTTGCTCGATGTTTCGCTTCATCAGCTCACGAACAAGCGGTAGAACGCTGCGCCCGTTCACATCGAGCGGCAGGAGCGCAATATCGACAATGTCATCCTTGGCAATGATCCGAGCCTCAGCAATGGAGTTCGCATACCTGACATCGCAATCCAGCGTCCTAAAAACCGTGGCGGGAAACAGGTTGTCGATGACTGGCGGGGCCAAAGCCATCACGACGGGTGGGTGCCCGTCCTTATCGTCGTTAGCCGATCCAGTGACGCTGGGTTTGTCCCGTTCATCTTTCGCCATCTTCCCCCCAGTCCGCTGGCGCAATTTTTTTTATTCCCCAACCGGTTCTAGCCAGCCCGATGCCGAAAAGCCAAAAAAAACTCACCCAACGCCGGGTTGGGTGAGTCTTGCAGGCCTCTGGCCCGGTGTTAATCGGCGTAGCCAAGGCTTTGCAGCGCTTCCTGGATTTCCTCCAGAATGGCCGGATCATCAATGGTTGCCGGCATCTTGTAATCCTTGCCATCCGCGATCGAGACCATAGTGGCCCGCAGAATCTTGCCCGACCGTGTTTTCGGCAGTCTGTCGACCACAATGCACAGCTTGAAGGCCGCCACCGGACCGATTTTCTCGCGCACCAGTTTGACGCATTCGGCGGTCACATCCGCCTCGGGGCGATCGGTGCCCGCGTTCAGGCAGATCATGCCCAACGGCAATTGACCTTTAAGCTGGTCCGTGACGCCGATGACAGCACATTCGGCCACGTCTGGATGGGACGCCAAGACCTCCTCCATCGCGCCGGTTGACAGGCGGTGCCCAGCCACATTGATCACGTCATCGGTGCGGGCCATGATGTAAAGATAGCCGTCTTCATCCTTGTATCCCGCATCCCCGGTCTCATAGTAACCCGGAAAGGTGTTCAAATAACTGGATTTGAATCGTTCTTCCGCATTCCACAGGGTTGGCAGAGTGCCAGGGGGCAGGGGGAGTTTGATCGCGATCGCACCCAGTTCGCCGGCTGCCATCGGGTGCCCCCCTTCGTCCAGAATTTGCACGTCATAGCCGGGCATTGGCACCGATGGCGAACCAAGTTTGACGGGCAGCTCTTCGATACCAAGCGGGTTGGCTGCGATGGCGTAACCCGTTTCCGTCTGCCACCAGTGGTCAATCACAGGCACGTTCAATTGGTCCTGCGCCCACACGATGGTGTCAGGGTCGGCACGCTCACCAGCCAAATAGACCTGTTTCAGACTGGACAGGTCATATTTCTTCACAAACGCGCCCTTGGGGTCTTCGCGTTTCACGGCGCGGAAGGCGGTGGGGGCCGTGAAGAAGGTTTTTACATTGTGCTCGGAGATCACCCGCCAGAAGGTGCCCGCATCCGGCGTGCCGACCGGCTTGCCTTCGAAGACGATGGTGGTGTTGCCATGCACCAATGGTCCGTAAGTGATGTAAGAATGGCCAACGACCCAACCCACATCCGATGCCGCCCAGAACACGTCGCCCGGATCGACATTGTACAGGTTCTTCATCGTCCAGTTCAGGGCCACCAGATGGCCACCCGTGTGGCGGATCACGCCTTTCGGTTGGCCGGTGGTGCCCGAGGTGTAAAGGATATAGGCCGGGTGGTTGCCCTCGACCGGCACACAATCGGCTGGTTTGGCGGATGCTTCCAACTCGGCCCAGTCAAAATCACGCCCGGAGGTCAGGTCTGCAATGGCTTCTTCGCGTTGCAAGATGACAGTGAAGTCAGGTTTGTGGTCGGCAATGTCGATTGCCCCGTCTAGAAGCGGTTTATAGGCAATGACGCGACCCGGTTCGATCCCGCATGAGGCCGCGATGATCGCCTTGGGTTTCGCGTCGTCGATCCGCACCGCCAGTTCGTTCGAGGCAAAGCCACCGAACACGACCGAATGCACGGCGCCGATGCGGGTGACGGCCAGCATTGCCATCAAGGCTTCAGGCACCATTGGCATATAGATGATGACGCGGTCACCCTTTTCGATGCCCTTTGCCTTCAGGGCACCCGCCAATGCCGCCACGCGGGTTTGCAACTCGGCATATGTGATCTTGGCCTGACGACCGGTGATCGGGCTGTCGTAGATGATCGCCACCTGATCACCGCGGCCGCCTTCGACATGCCGGTCGACCGCGTTATAGCACGTGTTCACCATCCCGTCTGCGAACCATTCGTAAAGCGGTGCGTTTTCGTCAAAGAGCGCTTTCGAAGGTGCCTTGTCCCAACTGATCGCCTGTGCGGCGTCCATCCAGAAAGCTTCCGGGTCCGCCTGCCACGCAGCGTAAACGTCTTTGTATGCCATGGTGCACTTCCTCCAGTTTCCCTTGGTATGAAGTGTTACGCCTCTGGCTATCGTTAGGGCAAGCTTGGCGTATCGCAGTGCGACGGTTTAACCGGGAAAATTTGCAATCAGGCTGGAAACGGCTTGCAAATTTTTGCAAACCGCAGAGAAATAAGCCCCTCGAGTTTGAAAAAGTCAAAGATTGCAAAATTGCAAAGTCAGGCTTGCAAAGATTAGCAGACGTGAGTCGCCTCATCCATACTTGGCGACGGGGGTGCCGGCAACCGCCGACATGTTCAGCAACCCGCGCGCTGTGATCGACGGCGTGACGATGTGGGCGCGGTTGCCCATTCCCATCAGGATCGGTCCGACTTCCAACCCGCCACCTTTCACCTTCAAGGTGTTGCGAACGGCGCTTGCCGCATCCGCATTGGCAAAAACCAAGGTATTGGCTGGCCCTTCAAAGCGCGCATCCGGGAATATGTGCTGCCTGACGTCGGTGTCCAAAGCAGCATCGACATGCATCTCACCCTCATAGGCGAAATCGCGCGGGCGACTGTCGAGAATCTCCAATGCGCCGCGGGCCCGTTTGCCGCTGTCGCCATCATGATTGCCGAACTGAGAATACGAGCACAGCGCGATCTTCGGCTCGACCCCGAAACGGCGCACATGACGAGCGGCTGCACACACTGACTCTGCGATCTGCTCAGACGTTGGGATGTTGTGCACATGTGTGTCGGCAATGAACAGCGGGCCGTCCTGCAAGATCATGAGGCTGAGCGCCCCAACCGGGTGCAATTGATCTGTTCCGAGGATTTGCTTGATATAGTTCAGGTGCCACAAATACTGACCGAACGTACCGGCGATCATGCTGTCTGCCTGTTCCAGATGCACCATGATCGCGGCAATGGCCGTCGTGTTGGTGCGCAGGATCGCCTTGGCAAGGTCTGGCGTGGTGCCCTTGCGCGCCATGATCTGGTGATAGGCGGTCCAATAGTCGCGGTAACGGTCGTCGCGTTCCGGGTTCACGATCTGGAAATCCTTGCCTGGCGTGATTGACAAACCCGCGCGTTCGCAGCGTTGGGCGATCACGTCTGGACGCCCGATCAGGATCGGGGCGTCGGTGGTTTCTTCCAGCATCGCGTTGGCAGCGCGTAAGACCCGCTCGTCTTCGCCTTCCGCAAACACAATACGGCGTTCGGCGGTGGCGGCGGCCTCGAACACAGGGCGCATGATCAGGGCGGACCGGAACACAGACCCGTCCAGCGTTTCTTTGTAGGTCGCCAAATCCTCGACCGGGCGGGTGGCAACACCGCTTTCCATGGCGGCTTTTGCAACTGCGCTTGCGACCACACCCATCAGGCGCGGATCGAACGGTTTCGGGATCAGGTAGTCTTCGCCAAAACTGAGCTGTTCGCCCTTGTAAGCCGCCGCTGCTTCGGCCGATGTGGTGGCGCGGGCCAGCGCCGCGATCCCTTCGATACAGCCCAACTGCATGGCGTCGTTGATCTCGGTCGCGCCGACATCCAACGCGCCCCGGAAAATGAACGGGAAACACAGGACGTTGTTGACCTGATTGGGAAAGTCCGAACGCCCCGTGGCGATGATCGCGTCGGGCGCAACGGCGCGCACTTCGTCCGGCATGATCTCGGGGGTTGGGTTTGCCAGAGCGAACACAATCGGCCGCTTGGCCATCTTGGCAACCATTTCCGGTTTCAGCACGCCGGGACCGGACAGGCCCAGAAACAGGTCGGCCCCTTCGATCACGTCATCCAACGCGGCTTGGGTTGTGCCCTGCGCATATGCCGCTTTCTGCGGCGTCATCTCGGTTTCGCGGCCTTTATAAACCAGCCCGTCAATGTCGCAGAGCCAAACATTCTCGCGTTTTACGCCCAGCTTCAGAAGCATGTTAAGGCAGGCGATACCTGCAGCCCCGCCACCGGTCGACACCACCTTGATCTGATCAAAGGACTTACCGGTCACGCGCAATGCATTGGTTGCCGCTGCACCAACAACGATTGCTGTGCCGTGCTGATCGTCATGGAACACCGGGATGTTCATGCGCTCGCGACAAATTTGTTCAACGATGAAACAATCGGGCGCCTTGATGTCCTCAAGATTGATCGCACCGAAGCTGGGTTCCATCGCACAGACGATTTCGGCCAGCTTCTCGGGGTTGTTTTCGTTCAGTTCGATGTCAAAGCAATCAATGTTGGCAAACTTCTTGAACAAAACGGCCTTGCCTTCCATCACGGGCTTTGACGCAAGTGCACCAATATTGCCTAAACCCAACACGGCAGACCCGTTCGACACCACGGCTACCAAATTGCCGCGCGCGGTGTATCGGCTTGCTACAGAAGGATCGTTCTTGATTTCGATACAGGCTTCGGCGACCCCCGGTGAATAGGCCAGACTAAGATCGCGCCCGTTTGCCATGGGCTTTGTGGCGCGAATTTCCAGCTTCCCTGGTTTCGGAAACTCATGATAATCCAACGCGCGTTTTCGGGGGTAATTGTCGTCGCTCACGGCGTCCTCCAGTAAGAAGTTTAGCTTTAAACTATCTTCAAGATCGCCTTACTACAGGCAACCGCGCGCAATCAAGCCTGCTTGCGCAATCATAGGTTAGCGCAGGTATTGGCGGGCGCGTCAACTCGGCACGGTTTGGCCTTGCATCCGACGTCGCTCCGCGCCACCTTGGTTGAATGTCCTTACCATCACCGTACAGGAGGTCCGATGTCGCTATTGGAGGCTGCCAAAACCGCTCGTGAAAATGCCTATGCGCCTTATTCGAACTTCAAGGTTGGCGCGGCGCTGCGTTGTGCGTCCGGGGCGGTGTATGCTGGGTGCAATGTCGAGAATGTGGCCTATCCCGAAGGCACCTGCGCCGAAGCCGGGGCGATCGCAGCCATGGTCGTGGCGGGGGACCACAAGGTGGTTGAGGCAGTCGTGATTGCCGATGCGCCGTTGCCGGTCACACCCTGCGGTGGATGCCGACAAAAACTTGCCGAGTTTGGGGATGCAGATGCCACCATCACAATGATGACGCTGGGTGGCGAAAGCCTGACCATGACCATGGCAGAGTTGCTGCCGGGCGCTTTCGGCACCGAGCATATGGAGAATACATGACACGAGCCTTCCTGATCGTTCTGGACAGTGCCGGATGTGGCGGTGCGCCTGATGCGCACGCGTTTGTCAATGACAAGACCGTGCCGGACACTGGTTCGAACACGCTGGCTCACATCGCGCAGGCCTGCGCAGATGGCCGGGCCACCGACGGGCGATCCGGGCCGTTGAAAATGCCCAATCTTGATGGGCTGGGTCTGGGCGCTGCGATCCGATTGGCCTCGGGCGATGATACACCGGGGCTGGATGCCAAACCACAAGGCCTGTGGGGCGCGGCTGAGGAGATATCGAAGGGCAAGGATACGCCGTCCGGTCATTGGGAAATCGCCGGTGTGCCCGTGCCGTGGGACTGGGGTTATTTTCCGGACACCCAACCCGCCTTTCCAGAAGAGTTGACGCGCAGGATCTGCGAAATCGCGGGCGTGGATGGAGTTTTGGGCAACAAACACGCTTCTGGCACCGCGATTCTTGATGAATTGGGGGCTGAACACATGCGCACGGGTTGGCCGATTGTCTATACCTCGGTCGATAGCGTGATCCAGATCGCCGCGCATGAGGAAGCATTTGGTCTTGACCGGTTGATTGACCTCTGTGCTGCCATCGCGCCCGAAGTGCACAAGATGCAGATCGGTCGCGCAATCGCGCGCCCCTTCGTCGGGACCGAGGCCGAGGGTTTCAAGCGCACCACCAACCGCCGCGATTTCGCAATGACGCCACCCAGCCCGACCTTGTGCGACTGGGTGCATGACGCAGGACGCAAGGTTCATGCGATCGGCAAGATTGGCGACATATTCGCCCATCGGGGGATTGATACCCTGAAAAAGGGGGCCGACGCCGAATTGATGGAGCATCTGGTGGCGTCAATGGATACGGCGCAGGACGGTGATCTTGTGTTCGCCAACTTTGTCGAGTTCGACTCGAAATACGGGCATCGCCGCGATGTATCGGGCTATGCCCGCGCGTTGGAGTGGTTCGACGCCGAATTGCCGCGCTTGTTCGACAAGATGCGTGATGGCGACCTGCTGATCTTCACGGCTGACCACGGTAACGATCCGACATGGGTCGGCACGGACCACACCCGTGAACGCGTGCCGGTGATCGGGGCGGGGCTTGGTCTGAAAGAAATAGGCATTTGCGGTTTCTCGGACATTGGGGCATCAGTCGCTGCACATCTCGGACTAAAGGATCACGGGGCGGGGAAATCGTTTCTATGAATTACACAGCAATGCCAAAGGTCGAACTGCACACCCATATCGAAGGTGCGGCTCCGCCAGATTTCATTCGCGGTTTGGCGAAGGAAAAAAGCGTCGATCTGTCGGGCATCTTCGAGGCGGACGGCGGTTATGCCTATCGCGACTTCTGGCACTTTCTTGAAGTCTATGAAGCTGCGACCTCGGTTTTGAAAAGTCCGAGTGATTATGCTCGCCTGACCCGTGCGGTGCTTGAAAACAGCGCCGATGCTGGCGTCGTATATCTTGAGACTTTCATCTCGCCAGATTTCTGCGGTGGGCGGGATGTGATCGCTTGGCGCGACTATCTTGCCGCCATACAGGATGCGGCAGCCGAGGTAGAGCGCGACCGGGGAATCATCCTGCGCGGGATTGTGACTGCCGTGCGCCATTTCGGCCCCGATGCCGCGCACGAGGCCGCGCGCTGTGCGCAGGAAACTGCGGGCGACTTCATCACCGGGTTCGGTATGGGTGGTGACGAGAAATCAGGCAAGCAAGGTGATTTTGCCTATGCGTTTGATATGGCGCGCGAAGCGGGATTGAAACTGACGACCCACGCAGGCGAATGGAATGGTCCGGACGAAGTGCGGGCGGCTTTGGATGATCTTAAGATTGAACGGATCGGCCACGGTGTGCGCGCGATCGAGGATCCCGCTTTGGTCAATCGCCTGATCGAAGATGACATTACGCTAGAGGTTTGCCCCGGTTCCAATGTCTTTCTGGGCGTTTATCCAGACCTCGCCGCGCATCCCATTGCCAAGTTGCGTGACCAGGGTGTGAAGGTCACCGTGTCCACCGACGATCCGCCGTTTTTCCGCACGGATATGGTGCAAGAATATGAAAACCTGTCGCGCCAGTTCGGCTGGGATGCGGCGGATTTCAAAGCCGTGAACCTGACCGCCACCGAGGCGGCATTTTGTGATGAGGCCACGCGCGACCGCGTGCGCAAGATAGTGGAGGCCCAGGATGTATGAACATCTGACCGTCGTGAAGCACCCGTTGCTCCAGCACAAGCTGACCCTGATGCGCGACGAGACAACGCCGACCAATCATTTTCGCCAACTTCTGCGCGAGATCAGCCAACTTTTGGCCTATGAAGTGACGCGTGAATTGCCGATGGAAACACAGCGTATCAAGACACCGATGCAGGAAATGGATGCTCCGGTTCTGGCGGGGCGCAAGCTGGCACTGGTGTCGATCCTGCGGGCCGGCAACGGGCTGCTGGATGGTGTGCTTGAGTTGATTCCGTCCGCCCGCGTTGGGTTTGTCGGGCTGTATCGCGACGAAGAAACACTGGAGCCCGTGCAGTATTATTTCAAGGTGCCCGAGGCGTTGGAAGACCGTTTGGTCATCGCGGTTGACCCGATGTTGGCCACCGGAAACAGCTCGGCCGCCGCGATTGATCTGCTGAAAAAGGCAGGTGCACGGGACATTCGTTTCATGTGTCTTTTGGCCGCCCCCGAAGGTGTGGCCCGGATGAAAGAGGCGCACCCCGATGTGCCGATTATCACCGCCGCACTGGACGAAAAGCTGAACGACAAAGGCTATATCGTTCCCGGCCTTGGTGACGCTGGCGATCGGATGTTCGGAACGAAGTAAGTCGGGCGCTTGGGGGGGCTATTCGCCACAGATGCCTTGCAGACGCACCCAGTTGGCATCAGTCAACAAGGGCGTCGCGTCTGCCAGGGGCACCGGATCAGCCTCGATCAACTCAAGCGTGGTTTCGCCGGTCAGGTCCAGCGCATAGGCATAGGGCGTGGATCGTATCCCTGCCTTTTCAAAGCGCGCCAACAGTGCGGCATGGCTCAGCACGGCCGGCGCCGCGGTCAGCAGGTCTTCGGCATAATTGTCGATCACGCTGTCGGGCAAATCGCCCGTCGTCAAAAGCTGGGCCGTCGCTTTTAACCCGGCATGTTCCAGCAAGGCTTTCATCGGGTCAGTGTTTTGGCGGCGCATGTCCTCGGCCAGAAGGAAGCCTGCGACCACATCGGGTTCCTCGTAATCTTCGATCAGCGCGCGATTTAGAAGGGTGATTTGTCCCGGCAGATGCGTTGCGGTCTGTACCCCACCAGACAAAACGATCACGCGGGTCGTTGATCCATCCAGAACACGGTTTTTCAAGCGATCCAACGCGCCCTGTCCGTTGCGCCCATCGCATTGTTGACCCGCCACCCTGCCGATCCGGTTCAGTATGCGTTGCCCGATGGCATCCCGTGTTGGCTCCGGCACCACGGATACGGTGTAACCGCGAAGTGCACCGGGCATCCAGAACACGCAAAGCGCGAGCAGCAGGCAAAACAATCCGGCGGTAATCCAATGGCGCAGGCGGCCTGGATGGGGGCGGCGGCGTTCCACAACCCTGCGCACCTTCTCGATCGCCCGGATCATGGTGTCGTCGTTTATCTCAAGCTCTTCGGTGGCATCTTCACCCGGTGTAAAAAGCGCCGGGCGCTCGGACGGGTTCATCCGGATCACAGCAGGTAGGGACCAATGGGTCAGGGCCGTATCATGGGTGTCCGAGATCGTCAGCGTGGCATCCCCCAGCGACACGATCACATCCCGGCGTTGGGCGTCGGGGGCGCCGCGCCACAACCCGGCTGCCTCCAGCCGTTGATATTTCGTGAGGGCCGTCATGTGTCGGACGGGTCCGTCTGCTCGTTATCGTTACCAAAAGAATAGTCCGTTGCCGTCGTTGGGGCAATGCACGAGGTGGGTCAGGACGCGTTCCGCAGACGATCACGCAATTCGAACTTCTGGATTTTCCCGGTCGAGGTTTTGGGCAACTCGCAAAACTCGATCATCTTGGGCGTTTTAAACCCAGCCAGACGGCTGCGAACGAAAGCGATCAGCTCTTCTTCGGTCGCATGTGCACCGTCTTTGAGCTCTACAAAAGCGCAGGGCACTTCTCCCCATTTGTCATCAGGTTTGGCGACGACGGCGCAGAGGCTGACGGCAGGATGGTGCATTAACGCACCCTCGACCTCGACCGAACTGACATTTTCACCGCCCGAGATGATGATGTCCTTGGCACGGTCTGTGATGCGGATATAGCCGTCCGGCGTTTGATGCGCGATGTCGCCGGAATGAAAGTAACCACCCATGAACGCCTCGCGCGTGGCGTCGGGGTTTTTCAGATAACCTTTCATGACCGAATTGCCACGGATCATAATCTCGCCGATCATTTCGCCGTCCATCGGCACTTGGGTCATCGTTTCCGGGTCCAGAACCGTGATGTCTTCCATCTGCGGCATGGCGACGCCGGTGCGTGCCTTCATGGACGCCTTGTCGTCCTGCGAAAGCGTGTCCCAGTCAGGGCCGTTCCACAGACATTCGGTGACGTGTCCATATGTTTCGGTCAGGCCATAAACCTGCATGACGTTGAAGCCCAGCGGCTCAATCGCGGCCAAGGTGGCGGCAGCTGGCGGGGCCCCTGCGGTGAACACCTCGACCGTGTGGTCAAAGTCGCGGCGATCCTTGTCGGGCGCATTCACGATCATGTTCAGCACGATGGGGGCGCCGCCGAAATGGGTCACGCCGTCATCCGCAATCGCGTCATAGATTGCTTTGGCGGTGATGTCGCGACAACAAACCACGGTGCCACCAAGCGCCGGGATCATCCATGAATGGTTCCAGTTGTTGCAGTGAAACAAAGGCACAATGGTCAGATAGCGCGGATAAAGCGTCATCCCCCAACTGATCGGCGTGCCCATTGTCATCAGGTAAGCCCCACGATGGTGGCAGACGACACCCTTGGGCCGCCCGGTTGTGCCCGAGGTGTAATTCAGGGCAAGGCTTTCCCATTCGTCCTGCGGCATGATCCAGTCGAAACCAGCGTCGCCTTCGGTCAGCAGGTCTTCGTATTCCAGATGGTTTCCAATGGCGGGGAAACCTGCTGCCGGGTCGGCGACCTCGACAATCAAGGGGGCAGGGTTGCCCTGATCGGTCAGTTGGCTGATCGCCTGTTCTGCCAGCGGCAGAAGCTGGGTGTCGACCAGCACGGCACGGGCTTCACCATGGGCAAGGATATAGGCCACCGTGTCCACATCCAGCCGCGTGTTGATCGTGTTCAACACCGCACCGCAGGCCGGGATGCCAAAGCTGGCTTCCACATGGGGCAGCGTGTTGGGCAGGAGCGTGGCAATCACGTCACCCGGTTTGATCCCCCGGCCTGCCAGCGCCGAAGCCAACTGTGTCACCCGTGCGTGATACTGCGCATAGGTCAGCCGACGTTCGCCATAAACCAACGCCTCGCGCTTTGGAAACACCCGTGCCGCGCGTCTGAGATGCGACAAAGGCGTCAGGGGCACAAAATTTGCCGCGCATTTGTCCAACCCGGTTTCGTCAGCCATCCAACCCATCGGTGTTCCTCCCTGTCTTGCTGCGACAATTCACTCGTGTATGTCGTTTTACGAGCAGACCAGAACGATACCCGTGTGGTCAATGCTCGCGACACATGAACAAAGGGCGGAAAGCGACATGGCTGGCGATCGAACGCTTGCGGCGGCAGGAACAATCGGTCTGTCGATGTTCCTTCTGGGGTTCTTTGACAATTTCGTTGCGTTGATCGCGCGTGACCTTGGCCTTTGGCAGTTTCACCTGATGCGTGCGACGATGGCCGTCGGCCTTCTTTTGCTTCTGTCATTGGCGGGCCGGGCTCGGCTGAAACCCATCCGCCATTGGGCCGTGATGGTTCGGGGTGGTTTCGCGGCTGTCGCGATGCTGATTTACTTCGGCTGTCTGGCCTTCCTTCCCATCGGACAGGTCGCAGCCGGGCTGTTCACCGCGCCGATCTGGGTGCTGCTGATCGGCGCCCTGTTTCTTGGTCAGCCGGTGGGTGTGACGCGGATCAGCGCCGCGGTGGTGGGATTTGTGGGCGTGTTGATCGTGCTGGACCCGTTTGCAAACGGCCTTGATCCCGTCGCCTTTGTTCCCGTGGCAGCCGGATTCTTCTATGCCATCGGAGGGATCGCCACGCGCCAATGGTGCGAAGGTGAAAGCGCCTTGTCCATGCTGCTGTATTTCTTTCTTGCGTTGGGGTTGTTTGGTCTTATGGGTTCCGTCGTCATGACGATGTGGGTGCATGAAGTGCCCCCCGGGCCCGAAGGGTTCATCGTGCGCGGCATGGTCTGGCCCACGCCGATGGGTTGGGGGCTGACGGTTATGCAGGCGGTGGGGTCTTTGATCGCAGTCGGTCTGATTTTCAAAGGCTACCAGATGGGCGACGCAGCACAGGTGGCGATCTATGAGTATCTTCTTCTGCCATTCGCGGCGGGGTGGAGCCTTGTGCTGTTTGGCGACCCGGTCCCCGCCCGCGCGGTTGTGGGGATGGCTTTGATCATTGTCTCAGGCGCGATCATTTCCTTACGCTCGCGCGCCGTTTGAAACCAAGCTATGGTCAGGGCATGATCATCTCGCACGGGCGTCGCTATATTTTCATACACCCGCCAAAAACCGGCGGAACCTCTCTTGCCCTAGCGCTTGAGGCGCGGGCGATGAAAGACGACATCATGCTGGGTGATACCCCGAAAGCGGTTCGGCGGCGCAGACGCATGAAACATGTTCAGTCCTCTGGTCGGCTTTGGAAGCATTCAAAGCTGCGCGACATTTACGGCCTCGTGACGCAGGACCAGATCGAGGATTATTTCATCGTGACACTGGTGCGAAACCCGTGGGACAGGCTGGTCAGCTACTATCATTGGCTCAAGGCGCAGCATTTCGATCATCCGGCAGTTGATCTTGCGCATGCTCTGACGTTTTCCGAGTTTCTGAACCATCAGCACACGATTGACAGTTTCGTCGCTTCGCCGATTGAAAGCTACGTTCTGGATCAGAGTGGCCGGGAACATTGTGATCTGTTTGCCCGGACCGAAGAATTGCCCGCCGATCTTGCCCCGTTCGAAGAACATCTGGGTTTTACGCTTGGTCCGATGCCTCACGAAAACAAGTCTGACCGCCGCGCCGATTACCGCAGCTATTATTCCGATGGCGATGCAGCACTTGTTGCTGATATTTGCGCCAAGGACATCCAGAGATTTTCATACACATTCTAAAAAGGCCCGAGCGATTGCCCGGGCCTTCTTGTCATGTTGGATGCGGCGGTATCAGGCTGCGTCTGCTGCCGTGTCGAAGCGGCCATAGAAGGTCTCGCCTTTGTCCGCCAGATCCCGCAGCAGGGCGGGCGTTGTGAACCGCGCGCCGTGGGCGTCTGTCAGGCCGTCGCAGATCTCGACCGCTTTGCCAGCGCCGATCATGTCCAGCCAGCTGAACGGACCGCCCGACCACGGCGCAAAGCCCCACGCCAGGATCGCGCCCACGTCGCCTTCGCGGATGTCTTCCAGCACGCCTTCTTCAAGCGCACGGACGGCTTCCAGAACCTGTGCCATCATCAGACGATGTTTGACTTCGGTCAGGTCAGGCTGGTCATCCGCCAGCGGGAACTTGTCGCCAAGCCCTTCCCACAAGCCGGTGCGCTTGCCCTTCTCGTCGTAGTCATAGAAGCCCGCGTTCGACTTGCGGCCCATGCGACCTTCGTCGGCCATCCAGAAGATGATGTCATCGACAGCGTCGTCCGGATAGGCGTCGCCCATCGCGGCCTTGGTCGCCTTGGCGATCTTCACGCCCAGATCAATCGAGGTTTCGTCGACCAGTTGCAGCGGTCCAACCGGGAAGCCCAGCAGTTTTGCAGCACCTTCGACCAGCGCGGGGCTGACGCCCTCGCCAACCATGCGCATCCCTTCGTTGATGTAGGGAATGATGCAACGGTTGCAGTAGAAGAAGCGCGCGTCGTTGACCACGATCGGCGTCTTGCGGATCTGGCGCACATAGTCGAGCGCCTTGGCCACAGCACGCGGGCCGGTTTCTTTGCCCTTGATGATCTCGACCAGCATCATGCGTTCGACAGGGCTGAAGAAGTGGATGCCGATGAACTGCTCGGGACGTTCAGACGCCTTGGCCAGCTCGGTGATTGGCAGGGTCGAGGTGTTGGTGGCGAAGATGCAATCGGGGCCAACCACGGCCTCGACCTTTTTGGTCATCTCGGCTTTCACACCCACGTCTTCAAACACGGCTTCAATGATCAGATCGGCACCTTTCAGGGCCTCCAGATCGGTGGTGGCGGTGATCGCCGACAGAACGGCCTCTTTCTTCTCGGGCGTGGCTTTCTTGCGGGCGATGCCCTTGTCCAGATAGCTTTCCGAATAGGCCTTACCGCGGTCTGCGGCCTCTTGCGTCTGGTCGATCAGAACGACCTCCATGCCAGCCATGGCGGATACCAGCGCGATGCCAGCGCCCATCATGCCTGCACCCAGAACGCCGACCTTCTTGACCGACTGATCATCGACGTCTTTCGGACGCACAGCGCCTTTTTCAAGCGCCTGTTTGTTGATGAAGAGCGAGCGGATCATGGCGCTGGACGACGGGTTCATCAGCACATTGACGAACCAGCGGCATTCCACGCGGAGTGCATCATCAAACGGCACCATTGCGCCTTCATAGACAGCCGCCAGCAGGGCTTTTGCCGCCGGATAGACGCCATTGGTCTTGCCATGGATCATCACGGCCGCGCCAACAAAGGTCTGGAAACCAGCGGGGTGATAGGGCGCGCCGCCGGGCATTTTGTAGCCCTTTGCGTCCCACGGTTTCACGATGTCCGCATCGGTGGCGTTCAGAACCCATTCTTTCGCGCGGGCTTGCAGGTCCTCTGCCGGAACAACCTCGTCAATCAGGCCAGCCGCTTTGGCTTTGTCGGGCGACACGGTTTTGCCTTCCAGCAGGAAGGGGGCGGCCGCCATTGCGCCCATCTTGCGCACCAGACGGGTGGTGCCGCCTGCGCCGGGGAAGATGCCAACCATGATTTCCGGCAGGCCGATTTTGGCCTTCGGGTTGTCTGCCGCGATGATGCGGTGACAGGCCAGCGGGATCTCCAGACCGATGCCAAGCGCGATGCCGGGCAGGGCGGCGACAATCGGTTTGCCGCCTTTGTTGGTTTTGGGGTCCATGCCCGCGCGCTCGATTTTGCGCAGCACGCCGTGCATCGACATGATGCCGTCAAACAGACCCTGTGCCGGGTTGTCGCCCGCGTCGGATTTCATCTGAGCGATCACGTTCAGGTCCATCCCGCCCGCGAAGTCTTTCTTCGCCGAGGTGATGATTGCACCCTTCACGTTGTCGTCGGACAGCACCGTGTCGACATGCGCATTGAGTTCTTCAAGCGCCGCATAGGACAGCACGTTCATGGATTTGCCGGGAACATCCCAAGCGATGGTGGCGACGCCGTCGGCGTCAACGGAATAGTTGAAATCAGCCATGTTTACGTCTCCTTACACGCGTTCCAGAATGGTGGCGGCACCCATGCCCGAGCCGATGCAGAGCGTGGCCAGACCGGTTTCCTTGTCCGAGCGCTCCATTTCATCCAGCAGGGCGCCAAGGATCATCGCGCCAGTGCCGCCCAGCGGGTGGCCCATGGCAATCGCGCCGCCGTTGACGTTCACCTTGTTAGTGTCAGCGTCAAAGGCTTGGATGAAGCGCAGAACGACGGATGCGAAGGCTTCGTTGACTTCGAACAGGTCGATGTCGCCAAACGACATGCCAGCGGCTTGCAGAACGCGTTCGGTCGCGGGGACCGGGCCGGTCAGCATGATCGTCGGATCAGTGCCCACTTTCGAGGTCGCCTTGACGCGCGCGCGGGGTTTCAATCCGTGACGTTCGCCGAACTCTTTGTTGCCGATCAGCACAGCGGCCGAGCCGTCTGCGATGCCCGACGAGTTACCAGCGTGGTGCACATGATTGATGCGCTCAAGATGCGGGTATTTCAACAGGGCCACAGCGTCGAAGCCAGGCATCGCTTCGCCCATCGCTTTGAACGAAGGGTTCAGGCCGCCCAGCGTCTGCATGGTGGTTTCGCGGATCATCTCGTCCTGATCCATCACGGTCAGGCCGTTTTGGTCGGTGACGGGGACGATCGATTTGAAGCGGCCATCGGCACGCGCAGCAGCGGCGCGTTTCTGGCTTTCGACCGCATAGGCGTCGCAGTCATCGCGGCTAAAGCCGTACTCGGTCGCGATGATGTCGGCCGAGATACCCTGCGGCACGAAGTAAGCCTTCATGGCCAGATGGGGGTCAGCGGCAATCGCGCCACCGTCCATACCCATGGGCACGCGGCTCATGCTTTCCACACCACCGGCGATGTAGGCTTCACCGGCGCCGCCCTTCACCTGGTTCGCGGCCATGTTCACGGCTTCCAGGCCCGAGGCGCAGAAACGGTTGATCGAGACGCCGGGGATACGCTCGTCCAGATCGGAGTAGAGCACGGCGGAGCGGGCCAGACAGGCACCTTGTTCGCCAACCTGGGTCACGTTGCCCCAGATCACATCCTCGACGGCATGACCGTCCAGATTGTTGCGCTCTTTCAGCGCGTTCAAAGCCACAGAGGACAGGCGCACCGCTGTCACTTCGTGCAGCGTTCCGTCTTTCTTGCCCTTGCCGCGCGGGGTGCGCACGGCGTCATAGATATAGGCGTCGGTCATCATTCGTCCTTTCGAAATCACGCGCGGTCCGGAAGGGAACCGGGCATCAGGTCATAGGGGTGTTTCCAGCCGGGCGTCTCGGAAATCCGGGTCAGCCAGGCGTCAATTGCGGGCCATTCGGCGCGGTCAAAGCCGAAGGGTTCAGGATAAAAAAGGTATCCGCAGCACGAGATGTCGGCGATGGTGATGGCCTCACCGACCAGCCAGTCCCGTTGTGTAAGCTCGCCTTCAAGAACCTTGTAGGCGCTTTTCAGGCGGGCCTGATTGAAGGCGATCACCTCGACTGGTCGCTTATCTTCGGGCACGAAGTTCATCAAAAAACGGGTGTTTCCCGCAACAGAAGACAATTTGTGATTGTCCCAGAACTGCCAGCGCAGAATCTCGCGGCGTTCAGCGGCGCTGGTGCCGCCCAGTTTGCCGGATTTCGAGGATACATAATCCTGAACGACGCCTGATTGCGACAGGGTGACATCGCCGTCAATCATAACCGGGATCTCGCCCATCGGGTTCAGGTCGCGAAACTCTGGGCTGCGGCTCTCGCCGTTGAAAAAATTGACGAAGACCGGTTCCCATTCAAGGCCCGACAACTCCAGCGTCAGAGCAGCCTTATAAGCGTTGCCGCTTTCGCCGAAGCAATAGAGTTTGATCGTCATCCGGTCCTCCTTGTCGATGTTCCGTAGCTGGGGGCGCTGCCCCCAGACCCCCGGGATACTTCGGACAAGAAAAAACCGTGCCTGCTTTTTCTTGTCGAAAATATCCCCGCCGGAGGCTTCAACTCGTGCCTCCGGCGGTATGGTTAGCGTTTGCGTGCATCAAGTTCCGAATTAAACAGCCGTAATCGAGCCGTCAGGTTTTCATGGTCCGTCACGCTGTCGAAATGTTCAAAGAGGAAGGACAGGGCTTCACCTTCGTCAAGCCCCGCCTCTTTCGCGAAACGCCTGAGCCGACGATAGCCATCCTCTGTCATTGCACAGGGGAAACGGCGGGTCAGTTTGAAACGTTTCGGCATGATGTCTCCTTGCTTGATTTGCCCGGCTTAGAATGCGTCGGCGTCCAAACCCATCACGGTGTCTGCACCGCTTTCGATGCGGGCCAGATGCATACCGGTCGCGGGCAAGCGGCGTGCCATATAGTAACGCGCCGTGGTCAGCTTGGTCTCATAGAACGTGGCGTCAGATGCGCCATTTGCAAGGGCGTCCAACGCAGCACGGGATTGCTGCGCCCAAGCGTAGCCCAGGCAGACATGGCCAAACAGGTGCATGAAATCATAGCTGCCCGCCAGCGCGTGGTTCGGGTTCTTCATGCCGTTTTGCATGAAGAACATTGACGCGGCCTGCAGGTGTTTCGACGCGGTTTTCAAGGGGTCGATGAAATCCTTCATCGCATCGTCTTCACTGTGTTCCTTGCAATAGGCTTTGATCAACTCGAAGAAGGCCATCACGTGTTTGCCGCCGTCTGCGGCCAACTTACGACCAACCAGGTCGAGCGCCTGCACACCATTCGCACCTTCGTATATCTGCGCAATGCGGGCGTCGCGGACAAACTGGCTCATGCCATGTTCTTCGATATAACCGTGACCGCCATAGATTTGCTGAGCCAGCACGGTCATGTCAAAGCCCTGATCGGTCAGGAAGCCTTTCAGAACCGGGGTCATCAGGCTGATCAGGCCATCTGCGTCCTTGTCTTCCGAGCGATGTGCCTGGTCGATCAGCTGAGCGCCCCAGAGCAGGAAGCCACGTGCGCCTTCAATGAAGCTTTTCTGATCCATCAGCGAGCGGCGGATATCGGGGTGCACGATCAACGGATCGGCGGGGCCGTCCGGGTTTTTCACGCCCGTTACGTCACGCCCTTGCAGACGGTCCTTGGCATAGATGACGGCGTTCTGATACGCGGCCTCGGCTTGTGCCAGACCTTGCATTGCCACGCCCAGACGCGCCTCGTTCATCATGGTGAACATGGCGCGCATGCCTTTGTGTTCGGTGCCCAGCAGGTATCCGGTCGCCTCGTCATAGTTCATGACGCAGGTCGAGTTGCCGTGGATGCCCATCTTGTGTTCGATGTTGCCAACCGAAACGCCGTTGCGCGATCCGACCGAGCCGTCCTCGTTCACGTTGAACTTGGGCACGATGAACAACGAAACACCCTTGATGCCTTCGGGGCCACCGGGGATTTTCGCCAGCACAAGGTGGATGACGTTGTCCGACATGTCGTGGTCGCCAGCCGAGATGAAAATCTTCTGGCCTGAGACCTTATAGCTGCCATCCTCCTGCGGTTCTGCCTTGGTGCGCATCAGGCCCAGATCGGTACCGCAATGCGGTTCGGTCAGGTTCATGGTGCCCGTCCATTCGCAGCTGATCATCTTGGGCAGATAGGTCGCTTTCTGTTCGTCTGTGCCATGCGCCAGGATCGCCGAAGCAGCGCCGTGCGTCAGACCTTGATACATTGTGAAAGACTGGTTTGCAGCCGAGAACATCTCGCCCACTGCTGTACCCAGCAGGACGGGCATGTTCTGGCCACCGAATTCTTCGGGCATGTCCAGACCGGTCCAGCCACCTTCTTTCATCTGCTCGAACGCATCTTTGAAACCGGTGGGGGTGTAGACGACACCGTTTTCCAACCGACAGCCTTCCTGATCACCCACGACGTTCAGGGGGGCCAGAACCTCGCTGGCCACTTTGCCGGCTTCTTCCAGAACCGCGCCTGTGAAGTCAGGTTCCAGTTCGTCATAACCGGGGATATTCAGTTTGTCCGCCTTAAGCACTTCATGCAGAAGGAAGGCCATGTCCTTGGTCGGCGCGGTATAGCTGGGCATAGAGGTCGTCCTTGTCCTGGGTCTTATTGTTCATCGTCGAGTGAGGCGATCTTGTCGTTCACCCATTGCAACTGGTTTGTCAGATCGTCGATGGCGTCGTCCAGTTCAGCCCGTTGGCGTTTCAGGTCCTCAAGATGGCCCTGTGCCACGTCATAAGTGCGTTTCAACTGCGTCTTTTGTTGATCGCCGCGATCGTAAAGGTCCAGCAGCTGCCGGATCTCTTCCAACGAAAAGCCGAAACGCTTGCCGCGCAGGATCAGTTTCAGTCGCGCACGATCACGCTTGGTAAACAGCCGCTTCTGGCCTTCACGAATGGGCGCAATAAGCTCTTTCGCCTCGTAAAAGCGCAAAGTACGTGCGGTGACGTCGAAGGCATCGCACATTTGCCGAATGGTCATAAGTTCGTCGGTCATACTAGCTCCAATCTTTACCCGACGCCGGTCGTGTAGTCTGACCAGCACGTCATACAATATAAGTTTACGTTGACGTAAATGTAACGTGGCGTCAGAGCTTTTCTTGTCGTTACGTAACGTCGAAAATCTGCCTGCATGACGCAAGGGTATGGTTTTCAACAGAAAACAGGGTGCCGCAGGGTCAGCGAAAATCCTGGGTTCGTGCAGTAAAAAAGCCAAATCCCAAATGAAATAAGGAGAATCAGCCTGTACTAGCTCAACGCTTGAGCCACATCATCACGCAGTTTCTGAAGATCTTTGATGCTTTCCGCCAGTTGTTCATGCTGGCTGCGCAGGTCAACGAGTTGCCGGTCGGCAAGCTCAACCCACGCGCGGTTTTGTGCATCGGTGCCTTTCTCATCATAGATCAAAAGCCACTGCCGCAGTTCTTCGAGTGAAAACCCAAACCGACGCCCGCGAAGAATCAGCGTCATACGCGCCACTTCGCGTGGGGTATAAAAACGGGCGCGGCCTTCCTTCTCGGGGCTCAGTAGCTCGATATACTCGTAGTATCTGAGCGTGCGCGGCGTTACGTCGAACTTCGCGCACATTTCCTTGAAGGTCAGGCGGTCTTCAGTCATCGGTGCCCCATTTCCATTCTGTGTGGGGCACAGCGTAATCGACAGGGGCATGGGGCGCAATTGCGTAGAAGCACCTGTCCTTGTCGGTTGACTTAATTCATGAAGCCGGGGGCAAGAACGAAGAATGCGTAGGCTACGATCAAGGCGAGGATGCTTGAATAAAGTGTCGCCATCACCGCAGCTTTCGGGTTCAGGGCAATCGCAGGGAACAAGGCATCGCCATCAGTGTCGCTAGGGTCGCTACAACAGCCCCGCCACAGTCTGGTGTCGTGCCCTAGAGGGCTGCCCGCGAGACTTGTGCGCCCCTGTGCCTTGGACAGGCTTTCATCAATATCAAAGTTGGACAGTCGCTCGGCGCCACAGAAAATCAAAAGCGTGGCGGCGGTGAAGGCCGAGCCGTGAGCATGGACGTCGGTTATGGGTGCTGTTGAAGTCGCGAATAAATCTTGATTGCGAAAGTAGGGGCTGGACGTGCCTTTTGCGACAGCCAATAAAAGACGGGACACGGCAAAAAGGGAACCTGTGATGATCAAAGGTCTGACTCCCGAGAAAAAAGCTGAAATTGCTCGGAAATTTACCGAAGCCATTCCGCATTGTGGGGCTTTGGGCATGACCCTTGATGAATTGGGGGAAGGCGAGGCGGTGATGTCTATGCCCTATGATCCCCGCTTTGTCGGCGATCCGCGGTCAGGGGTGATTCATGGCGGTGCGGTGTCGGCGCTGATGGATACCTGCTGCGGGTCGGCTGTGATGAGCCACCCCGACGCTCCGGCGATCACCGCGACGATTGATCTGCGCATCGACTATATGCGTCCGGCCACGCCTGGTCACAGAATTACGGCGCGGGCAACCTGCTATCATGTCACGCGTTCGGTCGCTTTCGTGCGCGCGGTCGCGCTGGACGAAGATGAAAACCGTCCTGTAGCGACGGCAACGGGTGCCTTTTCTGCGGATGGGGACCCGAAACGGCGCTCGACCGAAATCTCGTCCGAAATCAGCGGGGGGGACGTGGCATGAGTGGAACAGCAAAGCGCCCACGCCCGGAACCTGTTGAAGTGGTCAAGAAACGTCGCGATGCTGCCCTGTCGGCGCTGGTCGAAAGTGTACCATACCTTAGCTTTCTGGGCATCACGGTCGAGCGTCACGGGGATGAATTGACCGCGGTCTTGCCGTTCTCGGACAAGCTGATCGGCAACCCGTTGCTTCCCGCCATTCACGGTGGGGTGACAGCGGCCTTTTTGGAAACGGCGGCGGTGGTCGAACTCAGTTGGGTGTCCCTGTGGGAGGATATGGAGACCGGGAAGCTGGACCCCGGCACGCTTGGGCCGGATAACCTGCCTTACCTGCCCAAGACGATCGACTTTTCAATTGACTATCTTCGCTCGGGCCTGCCCCGTGACGCTTATGCAAGGGCGCGGATCGTGCGACAAGGGCGGCGCTATGCCTCGGTGCATGTCGAGGCATGGCAGGACAATCGTAACAAGCTTTACGCACAGGCGACCGGCCATTTCCTGATGCCCAGTAAATGACCACGCGCAAGGTGCAGATCACCCACCGCCGTATCCTGGCGGTCGCGGGGCCAATTGTTCTGTCCAATGTGACGGTGCCCATTCTGGGCATCGTGGATACCGGCGTGATCGGCCAGTTGGGTGAAGCTGCTCCGATTGGCGCGGTGGGGATCGGGGCCGTGGTGATTTCGACCTTCTATTGGGTGTTTGGTTTCCTGCGCATGGGCACCACGGGTTTGACCGCGCAAGCCTATGGGGCGGGGCGCATGGGCGAGGTATCGGCCATGTTGACACGGGCGGTATTGATCGCGGTGACTGCTGGGCTGGCCCTGATCGTGTTGCAAATCCCACTGTTCTGGGCTGCGTTCAAACTTGCCCCGGCTTCCGCCGAGGTCGAGGACATGGCACGAGATTATCTGGCCATCCGGGTGTGGGGTGCGCCGTTTGTCATCGCGTTGAACGCCTTTAGCGGCTGGTTGATTGCACTGGAGCGCACACGGTCCATTCTTGTCCTGCAAGTTGCGATGAACGGCATCAACATCGTTCTGGATATATGGTTCGTTTTGGGGCTGGGTTGGGGGATCCAAGGGGTTGCCGTTGCGACTCTGATCGCCGAGGTCGGCGGTGCAGCCTTTGCCTTGTGGCTGTGCCGGGACGTGTTCGCCAATGCGGCATGGCGTGATCGTGCGCGGATTTTGGATGCCGAAACCCTGAAGCGAATGGCCATTGTGAACAGCGACATTCTGATCCGGTCGCTGCTGCTGACTGCGATCTTCACGAGCTTTATGTTCTTTGGTGCACGCTTTTCCGATGTGGAACTGGCCGCCAACCAGATATTGCTTCAGTTCCTGAACGTAACGGCCTTCGCAATGGATGGGTTTGCCTTCGGTGCAGAGACCTTTGTCGGACAAGCGCTGGGCGCACGAAACCGCGCCGGGCTTCGTCGTGCGGCGATCATGTCCAGCCAGTGGGGGGCGGGGATATCCGTGGTCTTGGCATTGGGGTTCTTGGTATTTGGCGGCGTGGCCATCGACCTGATGACGACCGCAGAAGATGTGCGTGCGGCAGCGCGGGTGTTTCTGATTTATATGGTCGTTGCCCCGTTGGTCGGTTGGCCGTCCTGGATGCTGGACGGGATATTCATCGGCGCGACCCGCACAGCAGACATGCGCAACATGATGGTGGTGTCCGCAGCAATCTATATCATTGCCGTGCTGACACTGATGCCGCTTATCGGCAATCACGGGCTGTGGCTGGCATTACTGATCTCGTTCATCGCGCGCGGTATCACGCTCGGGCTGCGCTATCCTGCATTGGAACAGACAGCTTCTTAAAGGATCTCGATCACGCTTTCCGGTGGTCGACCGATCCGCGCCTTGCCGTCTTTGATCACGATGGGGCGTTCGATCAGGATCGGGTGCGCCACCATGGCTGCGATCAGGGCATCGTCAGGGCTGTCCTTGGCCAACCCAAGTTCTTTGAACAGCTTGTCGCCCGTCCGCATGATCGCAATGGGAGTGACATCGAGGGCAGCCAGAACCGACCGAAGCGTGGCAGCGTTGGGAGCATCCTCCAGATATCGGCGCACGGTGATTTTTTCGCCGCGCTCTTCAAGGATTGCCAGTGTCTGTCGCGATTTCGAACAGCGCGGGTTGTGCCAGATCTCGGTCATAGCCAGTCCTCTCGTCCGGTTCCGACGGCATCCGCGACATGAGCGAACCCGTCTCGCTCCAATAGCGCGTCCAGCCCCAATGCAATCTCTTCCACAAGGCTCAGCCCCTTGTAAGCAAGCGCAGAATAAAGCTGCACGATCGACGCACCCGCGCGAATTTTCTGATACGCATCTTCCGCCGAGGCAATACCGCCGACCCCGATCAGCGGCATCGTGCCGTCAGTTAACTTCGACAAGCGGGCCAAAACGCGCGTGGACTTTTCAAACAGCGGGGGGCCGGACAGGCCTCCGGCTTCGGATTTATATCGGCTTTTCAGACCCTCGCGGGACAGGGTGGTGTTGGTGGCGATGATGGCATCGACCTCCACTTCATTTGCGACAGCCGCCACTTCGGTCAGTTCTGCATCGGTCAGGTCCGGCGCGATTTTCAGAAAGACCGGCGTGTATTTGTCTTGCCCTTCGCGCGCAGCAAGCACGCCGGACAACAGGCCCCGCAATGCGTCAGCCCCTTGGAGGTCACGCAGCTTTTCGGTGTTGGGCGAGCTGACATTTACCGTGGCGAAATCGACGAAGGGGCTACAGGTTTCAAACACGCGGACGTAATCGGCGGCGCGGTCGTCACTGTCCTTGTTGGCCCCAAGGTTCAGTCCTACCGGTACAGAGCGACGACGTGACCGACGGGTCAGACGGGCAGCCGCGGCCTCCATCCCTTCGTTGTTGAAGCCAAAGCGGTTGATCACGGCCTGATCCTCGGTCAGACGAAACAGGCGCGGCTTTGGGTTGCCGGGTTGCGGTCGGGGGGTGACAGCGCCCACTTCGACAAAGCCAAAGCCCGCTTGGGTCAGGGCGTCAACAACCGTCGCGTTCTTGTCATAACCTGCGGCCAGCCCGATGGGGTTCGTCATCTCCAGCCCGCAAAACGTGGTTTTCAGCCGGTCTGTTGTCACGATGCCCGGCATCGGCACGACACCGGCCTTCATCGCCATCAGGGCCAGCGAATGCGAGCGTTCCGGGTCAATCTGATGCAGCACTTTAAGCGCGATTTTCTCGATCAGGTTCATGCAAGACACTCGGGAAATTCGTGCCCGTCGCGCCCCAGTGGCAATGCGCGATGCCACAGTGCTTCGGACAGCATGAGTTCACGATAAAGGTGGGGAAACAGGGCGCCGCCGCGCGAAGGCTCCCACTTCAATGCGGTGCCCAGGGCACCGGAATCGAAGGCGACCAGCACCAAACCGTCTTCGCCCGCGAAGTGCTTTGTTGCGGTTTCGGCAACCTGAGCCGCGGTTGAAAAGTGTATGAAGCCATCCTGCAGGTCGACGGGCGCCCCCATCGTTTTGCCTGCCGCCTTGAACGCCTGCCATTCTGCGGCGCGGAAAAGTTTGTAAATCTGCATGCCCCTCATGTGACGCGCAGGGTGCACTTCGTCAAGTCATGTTAAGTTTTCAAGGCCGCGGTTCGCATCTGGCCCGACATCTTACTGTTACGTCAATGGGACATTCCGGCGGTGATCTTTGACAAGTCAGGCCGACTCGCGTCAACTTGTTTGCAAGATAAAACAACAGGGGGTTCCCAATGATTACGCGTTTCATGACAACCGTCGCGGCATTGGCCGTGACAGCGGGTACGGCAGCGGCGGATTATACGTTGACCGTGCTTCACACCAATGACTTTCACGCCCGGTTCGAACCGATCAGCAAATATGATAGCGGCTGCTCGACCGAAGATAACGCCGAGGGCAAGTGTTTTGGTGGATCAGCCCGTTTGGTCAGCGCCATCGCCGAGGCACGTGCACGCACGAACAATTCTATCCTTGTGGATGGCGGCGACCAGTTCCAGGGCACGCTGTTCTATACCTATTACAAGGGCAAGCTGGCCGCCGAAATGATGAACAAGATGGGTTATGATGCCATGACCGTGGGCAACCACGAGTTTGACGACGGCCCAGAAGTGCTGCGCGGCTTCATGGACGCGGTGGATTTCCCCGTCCTGATGTCGAACGCAGACGTGTCCGGAGAAGAGCTTCTGGCTGACAAGCTGGCAAAATCCACCGTCATCGAGCGTGGCGGCGAAAAGCTGGGTCTGATTGGCCTTACTCCGCAAAACACCGATGAACTGGCATCGCCCGGTCCGAACATTATCTTCACCGATCCCGTCGACGCGGTTCAGGGCGAAGTGGACAAGCTGACGGCAGAAGGCGTGAACAAGATCATCGTTCTGAGCCACTCGGGATATCGTATCGACCAACTGGTCGCCGAGAAAACCACGGGTGTGGACATTATCGTGGGCGGACATACGAATACGCTCTTGTCGAACACGAACGAGCGCGCGGAAGGCCCTTATCCCACCATGGTTGGAAGCACGGCAATCGTGTCTGCTTATGCCTACGGGAAGTTCCTGGGCGAGCTGAATGTCACATTCGACGACGACGGTAATATCACCGAAGCCACGGGCGAACCGATCATCATGGACGCAGCCGTGGTCGAGGATGAGGCAACCGTCGCCCGCATCACCGAAGCAGCCGCACCGTTGGAGGAGATCCGCAACAAGGTTGTCGCGACAACCAGCGAAGCGATCGAAGGGTCGCGTGACGTTTGCCGTCACATGGAATGCGCAATGGGGAATCTTGTTGCTGACGCCATGCTGGATCGGGTGAAAGACCAGGGCATTCAGATCGCGCTGGCCAATTCCGGGGGGCTTCGGGCCTCGATTGACGCGGGTGATGTGACCCAGGGTGAAGTTTTGACAGTGCTGCCTTTCCAGAACACGCTGTCCACGTTCTTCGTATCCGGCGCGACCTTGAAAGATGCGCTGGAAAACGGGATGGGCCAGTTTGATGACCCCGAGAATGACGGTCGTTTCCCGCAAGTTGCCGGGATGAAATATGTCGTCGAAACAGGCAATTCCACAGGCGAACGCGTGGTGGAGGTGATGGTCGATATGAACGGCACGTGGGAGGCTTTGGACCCCGAGAAGATGTATGGCGTTGTGTCCAACAACTATGTCCGTAACGGCGGTGACGGGTACAGAATGTTCCGTGACGCCGAAAACGCCTATGACTTTGGGCCGGACCTTGCGGATGTGACGGCCGAGTTCCTGGCCGCGAATGCGCCCTATCAGCCTTATACAGATGGCCGCATCACTTTGAAGTAAAACGATAGCCATTCTGGAACCCCCGCTGGATATCCCGGCGGGGGTTTTGTGTTCTTGATCGGATCAGATGGTTGGCTATGCTGTTTGCATGGACCACCCATTGTTCGATCTGATTGACCAAAGAATTCGCGACGCTCAGGCGTCGGGCGAGTTTGACAATCTTGCGGGTGCCGGGAAGCCCTTGCCGAATGTCGATGATCCTGAAAACGAGTTGATCAATCGTCTGATCCAGGACAGCAACGCCGTGCCGGAGTTTGTCAGCCTGTCACGCGAATTGCGTCGGCTGCGCGACGAGCTGGCTGCAACCGGTGATCGCGCACGTCGGCTTGATATCATGAAAAACATGTCAATGATGGAAGTGCGGATTAACATGGCACGAAAGGCGCATCGCTAGCGGCGAATATCCAGGCTGCCGACAACACATCATGCGCGCCCTTGCACCCATCGACCTGTCGCCGTCGCAATGCGTTCCCCGAAGCGGCGGGCGGTTTCAAGATCGTCCGCAGGCAAATCGTCATCCTGCCCCAGTAGCTCGGTGACCATCAGCCCCAACCAGCTTCCGTCGCGATTGGCACCGGGGCGGTCAGGCTTCACAGGAGCTCCAATTTCGGACTGACCGACCCAGATCATGCCCATCTGTGCTGCGAATATGGACAGCCTTTGCAACGTGGCCAGCTTGTCGCCCGAGGGGTGGATGGCCGTCGTAAAGCCAGCGGCGATCTTGTCCACCCATCTACCGTTCTCCCAACGCGTGTCGACCTCCTCAAGAAACATACTGAACCGGGCGGCAGCGGACCCCATATAGGTCGGCGCCCCGAAAATGATGGCGTCAGCCGCGTCCAGCGCTTGCCAATCGGCATCGGTCATAGCCGCGACATCAATCAAATAAGCTGTGGGTCCGGCACCTTGTGCAATGGCCTGCGCGATGCGCCTTGTATGCCCAAAGCCAGAGAAGAAGGGGATGCAGATTGCTGGGTTCATCATGCTGCCAACATGGGGCAATCATACGGATTGTCAATTTGACAGATGTGACACCTGATGGTCGGAGAAGCGGGGCGATTGACCCGACAGATGTGCACGGCTAATTCATGCGCAGTTTCAGGAGGATCGAATGTACGACCGGAACCACCTTGCCCATGCCATTTCTTGCGCGTCGGACGGGCGTCACGCGGCGACATTCCTGACGGATGCACGAAATGGCCGAGTGATCACATATGGTGACTTTTGGGCCAATGCCGAACGGATGGCCGCAGCGTTGGTGGCGTTGGGTGTCCGGCCTGGGGATCGGGTGGCAGTGCAGGCCCCGAAAGAACCGGCCATGCTGGAACTTTATGTCGGCACGGTGCTTGCAGGCGGTGTGTTTCTGCCCCTGAATACGGCTTACACACCGGATGAAGTAGCGTATTTCCTGGGCGATGCCGCGCCGCACGTCTTCGTCTGCGATCCCACGACGCAGAAGGCTTTGGAGACGGTGGCAAGAAACGCGCGCGTGGTGCAGGTCTTGACCTTGGGCATGGATGAAGCGGGCACTCTGGTGTCGGCACGTGATGAGCAGGCACCGGGCTTCCAGGCGGTGGCGCGTGACGCGCAGGACTTGGCGGCGATCCTTTACACATCGGGCACGACTGGTCGGTCGAAAGGGGCGATGTTGACGCATCGGGCGCTGGCATCAAACAGCGAGACATTGCGCGATTACTGGCGGTTTACCGAGCAGGACGTGCTGATCCACGCACTGCCGATCTTTCACACCCATGGCCTGTTCGTCGCCACCAACGTGACGCTGATGGCCGGAGGCGCAGCGATCTTCATGCCGGGTTTCGATGCCGGTGCGGTGATCGAGGCGATGCCAAACGCAACTGCGCTGATGGGGGTGCCAACCTTTTACACAAGGCTGCTGAAAGACGACCGATTGGCCAACGCGTCGCGCAATATGCGCCTGTTCATCTCGGGCTCGGCCCCGCTGTTGGCGGACACGCATGCGAAATGGCGCACGGTCACCGGGCACGCGATCCTGGAGCGATACGGGATGACGGAAACCAATATGAACACATCAAACCCCTACGAGGGTGATCGGCGCGCAGGGACGGTTGGCCTTCCGCTTCCCGGCGTCGAGGTGAAGGTGTGCGATCCGAAAACGGGGGAAGAGCTGCCAACCGGCGAGATTGGTGTGCTGGAAGTCCGGGGCGACAACGTGTTCGCGGGGTATTGGCAGATGCCCGAGAAAACGGCCGAAGAACTGCGCGCGAATGGTTGGTTTATCACCGGCGACCTCGCCACGATTGACGCAGAAGGGTATGTGACGATCGTGGGGCGTGGCAAGGATCTGATCATCACAGGCGGTTTCAACGTCTACCCGAAAGAGGTGGAAGGCGTGATCGACGATTTGCCCGGTGTCGTGGAAAGCGCCGTGATCGGGGTGCCGCATGACGATTTCGGAGAAGCCGTGGTGGCGGTTGTTGTTTTGGAGTCTGAAACTGTGTTGGACGAGGCGGGCATTCTAGCAGGGATCTCGAAGCGTCTTGCAAAGTTCAAACAGCCTAAGCGCGTCTTGGTGGTCGAAGCGTTGCCGCGTAACACCATGGGCAAGGTGCAGAAAAACATTATGCGTGCAGATTATGCTGCGCTGTTTCAGGGGTAGGGGCGTTGCCCCAGAGCCAAATCGTGGATTTGGCTCTTCCCCAGGATATTTAAAGCCAGAAGAAACCCTGACGGTCAGGCGGTCGGTGGGCCGTCTTTCCACCGATAGCCGAGGATCGCGGGGTAGAGATAGCTGCGCCTGAGCCCCGGTAGCGGGAAGCGCGGCAAGGTGCGTGTGTGGATGGGCAACGCAGAGGAGCGCCCCATCGCCATGTCAGCCAGCCGCACGCCCACCCATGTGCCCATGGCGACCCCGTTGCCGTGATAGTTCATGCCAGCCCATGCGTTTTCCCAAGCTCCGATGGGGCCGGCATAGGGAAGCAAGTCACGCGACAGGCTGATAAGGCCGGACCAGAAGTACGGGGTTTCGATCTTGGCCCATGCTGGAAACAGGGCTGCGAGGTCTCGGCGCATACGCGCCCGCATCTCGGTCTGGCCCTGTGCGCTTGCCCGAACGTTACCGCGCGCGCCAAACAGGAACCGGCGGTCGGGCAGCAGGCGGAAATAGTGCAACAGGTTTCGACTGTCATAGGCCATCAGGTCGGTGGTCCAGCCCTGTGCCGAGATTTCACTGTCTGACAGCGGGCGGGTGACCAGTATGTTGGATTGCAGCGGCAGATAACGACCAGTGAGCCAGTCGGGTAGGCCGTCGGTGCCATATCCGTTGGTGGCGAGGATCAGTTTTCTGGCTATCAGGCGTCCGTTTGGTGTGTCCAGCCTGTACCTGCCATTCGTTTGGGTGATCGACAGGGCAGGGCTGTGCGCATGAATACGCGCGCCTGCATGTGCGGCGGCGGTTGCAAGGCCCGTCACGAATTTACCGGGGTTAAGGGCGAAGCCCAACGGCACGTGAAGTCCACCATAGAAGGTGCCGGACAGGCCATGGTTTGCAAGCTCTTGCTGCGGGATCAACGTGGCGTCAATTCCGCAGCCCGCCCAGTGGTCCCGCTCGGCCCGCAAGGTGGGCAGCACGTTGGCGCGATGGGCAAGTTGTACCTCGCCGTTCGAATGGGTGTCGGCGTCGATATCATTGGTCGCAAGCAGGTCTTTCACAAGGTCGATTGCACCGCGTTGGGCTGTGAAATAGGCTTGGGCGGCATCCGGGCCGAACCGCTTGCGGATTGCACCCGGACCCATTTTGTCGCCACCGATACAGCAAAACCCACCGTTGCGACCAGAGGCGCCCCAGCCGGGCACGTGTGCTTCCAGCAGGGTGGCGTCAACACCAGACTTGGCCAGATGCAGGGCTGCCGACAAGCCGGTGTAACCGCCGCCGATGATGGCGACGTCCGTTGTCGTTTCGCCATCTAACGCGGGCCAGTTCTGATCGGGCAGCGGCCAGATGCATTCCGCCCGAGCCGCATCAGAATAGGCATAGCCTTCATAGATGCGGCGGGGCATGGGTCAGAGCCGGCCCAGATAGGCGCGGTATTCGATGTGGCTGATCTCGTTTGTCAGTTGGTCAATTTCGTCCAGTCGCACCGCGGCGTAGATGTCGCGATACTGCGCGCCGAAAATGTCCGCTGCGATGTCTGATTGCGAGAAACGGTCGACCGCGCGGATCCAGTCCGCGGTCAAGCGTGGGGCGGTTTCGGCATTCGGGTCGTCCAACGGCAACGGAAGGTCTGGTGTCGTTTCCAACCCGTGCAATATGCCGCCCAGAATGGCGGTGATCACCAGATAGGGGTTCACATCTGCGCCAGCGATCCGGTGTTCCAACCGGGCCCCCGGCCCCGAGACCTCGGGCAGTCGGACGCCGGCGGCGCGATTGTCGTATCCCCAGTCGGGGGCCGACGGAGCAAAGCTCATCGGGCGGTAGCGGCGATAGGAATTGAGATGCGGCGCGAAGATGGCCTGCAGATCACGCATGGTATCAAGTGAACCACCCACGGCGGCGCGCAGCCTTTCCGAGGCTTGTCCGCTGCCGTCGTCAAAGATGTTCTTGCCATTTTTGTCGACGACCGAGGCGTGCAGATGCATCCCGTTGCCGGGAAAATTGGCATAGGGCTTGGCCATGAATGTGGCCTCTAACCCATGATTGCGGGCCACCCCTCGCACCAGCCGCTTGAACAGAAGGGCCGTATCGGCTGCCTTCATCACATCGTCTGTGTGGTGGAAATTTACCTCGAACTGGCCGGGGCCATATTCGGCAATCAGCGTATCGGTCGCAATGCCCTGAATGGCGGATATTTCCAGAATGTCATCCAGAACATCCTGCGTGCGCTCCAACACCTCAAGATCATAGTTCTGTGCATCCGGGCTGCGGACCGGCGGCGTTGGCGCTTCGTCCTCGCTTTGTCGCGGTTGGATCAGATAGAATTCCAGTTCACTGGCAAGAACCGGATGCAAGCCCTTGTCGTGGAATCGGTCGACCATGTTGGAGAGCAGCTTTCGCGATGACAATTCGCTGATCTTGCCGGTGTCCGGGTCAAGCATCTCGACCTGCACTTGCGCCATGTTCCCCTTGGCCCATGGCACAGGTTTAAGTGATCCGGGGATCGGGACGATACGTCCGTCAGGGTCGCCCACGACAATGCCCAATCCTGTTTCGGACACCTCGGCCCCGAGGATGTTGGGCACATAGGTGGAATGGGGCAGGCGCACGGCGCCATCGTCCAGTTTCTGTTCGTCGTCCCCGGGCAACCATTTGCCCCGCAGAACCGCGTTGATGTCGCACAGCATCAGCTCAAGCCGATCTGGCCGTCCATGGGCGTCGCAATACCTGGCGTACTCTTCAAGGAAACTGCTCATAGAATGGCCTCTTGTTCGTCTTTCTGACGTTTCGCAATAGATCGTTTCGAGGTGAGAGACGCGCCAATCACGCCGATCGTCACCAAGCCGATCATAATCGTAGAAAGGGCGTTGATCTCAGGACTGACACCCAGCCGCACCGCCGAGAAGATCTTGATCGGCAGGGTTGTCGAACTGGGGCCGGAGGTGAAGGACGCGATCACCAGGTCGTCCAGTGACAGGGTGAAGGCCAGCAGCCATCCCGACACGACCGCAGGCATGATGATGGGCAGGGTGACAAGGCGAAAGGCTTCGAACCCCGTGCAGCCCAGATCAAGTGCGGCTTCTTCCAGCGACTGATCAAAGGTCACAAGACGCGAGGACACCACGACTGACACGAAACACATCGAGAATGTGGTGTGCGCCAGCACGATGGTCATCACGCCACGATCCAGCCCAATCGAGATGAACAGAAGCAACAGCGACAAACCGGTGATCACTTCGGGCATCACGAGCGGCGCATAGATCATGCCGGAAAACAGTGTCCGACCCGGAAAGCGCCCGGCACGGACCATCACATAAGCCGCCATGGTGCCCAGAATGGTGGCGATGGTTGAAGACATCACTGCAACCTTCAATGTCACCCATGCCGCGTCCAGGAACGCCTCGTTCCGGAACAGCTCCCCATACCATTTGGTTGAGAAACCCGACCAAACCGTCACGAGTTTACCCGCGTTGAAGGAATAGGTGATCAGGATCATCATCGGAATATAGAGAAACGCAAATCCCAGCGTCAGGGACACCGCGTTGAACCAGGACAGACGCCTCATTTCTCGGCCTCCCGCTGTTTTTCCTCGTTCCGCTGGAACAGGACGATGGGGACGATCAGCAGAAGCAGCAGCACGACCGCCACGGCCGACGCCACAGGCCAGTCACGGTTCGAGAAGAATTCTTCCCACAGGACCTTGCCGATCATCAGGGTTTTCGACCCGCCCAGCAGGGCCGGGATCACGAACTCGCCCATTGCGGGGATGAAAACGAGGAAGGACCCGGCGACGATGCCCTGCCTGGACAGGGGGAACGTCACCAGCCAGAACGCGGTGAAGCGGGAACATCCCAAATCCTCGGCCGCTTCCAGAAGGCTTTCATCCAGCCGTTCCAGCGCCGAATAGATCGGCAGCACCATGAAGGGCAGATAGGTGTAGACGATGCCGATATAGACGGCGAGGTTGGTATTCAGGATGATCAGCGGTTCCTGAATGATGCCAAGGTTCATCAGAAGCTGGTTCAGCAGCCCTTCGTTCGACAGGATGGCTTTCCACGAATAAACGCGGATCAGGAAGCTGGTCCAGAACGGCAGGATGATCAGCATCATCAGCGTGGGGCGCCATTCATCCGGCGCGCGGCTCATGCCATAGGCGATGGGATAGCCAACCATCAGCGTCAACACGGTCGAGATGATGGCGATCTTCAGGCTGGACAGGTAGGCCTTCCAATAAAGATCGTCCTCGGTCAGCCAGGTGAAGTTTTCCATATCCAGCCCAGCCCACCATTCCCTGATGCCGGCCCAGCCTTGGGACAGGTCAAGTGTCGGCGTGTAGGGCGGAATGGACAAGGCGGTGTCTGACAGGCTGATCTTCAGAACAATCAGGAACGGCACCAGAAACAGGGCCAGAAGCCACAGGTAGGGGACGGAAATCAGGCCAAAGCGTTTCATTTGTCCAACACCACGCCAGCGGTGTCTGTGAAGCTGAGCCAGACCTTGTCTTCCCACGTGATCTGGCGGCGGTGAATGCGCCGCGTGTTGGCAATCTGCGCTTTGATCAGATCGCCGGACGGGGTTTCGATCACATAGGTGGACATGTTGCCCAGATAGGCGATGTCCAGAACCTTGCCCTTGATCACGTTGGACTGGTCCTTCGGGCGCGAGGTATAGATGCTGAGCTTTTCGGGCCGCACGGCAAGGGTGGCGGCACTGCCGATGGGCAGATCCTGATGTGAAATGCCGGTCAGATCAGGTTGACCTTCGGCCCATGCGATAGACGCGTGCCCGTCGCCGGTTCTGGAGACATTGCCCTTGATCAGGTTCACGTCCCCGATGAAATCTGCGACATAGATCGACTTCGGCTCTTCATAGATCTTCGACGGTGTATCGACCTGAATGATTTTGCCATGGTCCATTACGGCGATACGGCTGGCGACGGTCATCGCCTCTTCCTGATCGTGGGTTACAATCACGAAGGTGGTGCCGGTCTTTTCCTGAATGTCCATCAGCTCGAACTGCGTGTCCTGACGCAGCTTCTTGTCCAATGCGCCAAGAGGTTCGTCCAGCAAAAGCAACTTGGGGGCCTTCGCAAGTGATCGCGCCAAGGCGACACGCTGGCGTTGACCGCCGGAAATCTGGTGCGGCTTGCGGTTGGCAAACCTGTTCAGCTGCACAAGGCTGAGCATCTCTTCGACCCGTGCGGCGATCTGGTCCTTGGGCAACTTGTCGCGTTTCAGACCAAAGGCGATGTTGTCAGCCACCGACAGGTGTGGAAACAGCGCGTAGCTTTGAAACATCATGTTCACAGCGCGCTTGTTGGGGGGGATGGCGGCCACGTTCTGGCCGTCGATCAGGATGGTGCCCTCGGTCGGGGTCTCGAACCCGGCCAGCATCCGCATCATCGTGGTCTTGCCGCAGCCCGATGGCCCCAGAAGCGCAAAGAATTCCCTGGTGTAGATGTCGATGGACAGGTCGTCGATTGCCGTGAAATCGCCCCATCGCTTGGTGACGTTCTGGAATTGGATCAAGGGCTTGGCCTGGGCATCTTCCCAGGGTGCGAAAACAGAGACCGGTGCGGTGGCGGCGTCAGACATGATAACCTCGGGAAAAAGTAAAGACCCCCCGCATACCGGATGCAGGGGGTCGGGTCAGGCTCAGGTGCCCGATTTGATTGCTGTCCACATGCGCGTCACGACCCGCTGAACCTTGGAAGGATAGGCCGCTTTCACATAGGTGTTCGCCATGGCTTCATCCGTCGGATAGATGGCGGGATCGCCGATGACATCCTCCTCAAGAAACTCCTGCGATGCCTTGTTGCCGTTGGCGTAATAGACATAGTTCGAAGCCGCGGCCATGTTATGCGCGTCCAGAATGAAATTCAGGAACTTGTGCGCGCCGTCCGGGTTGGGGGCGTCGGCCGGGATCGCCATCTGGTCAAACCACATCAAGGCCCCTTCCTTCGGGGCGTTATAGGCGATTTCGACACCGTTATCGGCCTCGTCCGCGCGGTCGCGGGCTTGCAGCACGTCACCGGACCAGCCGAAGGCCACGCAGATATCGCCATTGGCCAGCGCGTTGATGTATTCCGAGCTGTGGAATTTCTGCACATAAGGGGAAATCGCCGTCATCAGCGGCTCTACCTTCGCCAGCACGTCGGGATCCTGGCTGTTCGGGTCTTCCCCAAGATAGGTCAGTGCTGCAGGCACAACCTCGTCCGGCGCGTCCAGAATATGCACACCGCAAGCGGCCAGTTTCTCCATGTTGGCCGGATCGAAGATCAGCGAAAGACTGTCGATCGGGGCATCCTCGCCCAGCATCTCGGCAACCTTGTTGACGTTCACGCCCAGACCGGTTGTGCCCCACATATAGTTGATCGAGTAGGCATTGTCCGGGTCGAACTGGGCGGTGCGTTCTGCGATCACGTCCCAAAGGTTGCCCGCGTTCGGCAGCTTGGACTTGTCAAGCGTCTGGAATACGCCTGCCGTGATCTGGCGCTCCATGAACGACGCGGTGGGAACCACCACGTCATAGCCCGAGCCGCCAGCCAGCATCTTGGTTTCCAGAACCTCGTTGGAATCGAACACGTCATATACAAGGTCGATGCCGGTTTCTTCTTCGAATTTGGCCAGAAGGTCTTCGTCGATATAATCTGACCAGTTGTACACACGCACTTCATCCGCAGTGGCAGCTGTTGCCCCCATGGCCAGTGCGGCACCCATCAATACCCAAGTTTTTTTCATTTACAGTCTCTCCCTGTTTTGAGCTTTCACCCAGACTTGCGACATTTGATCAAAAAAAATCCATTTGCGCAATATGGTAATATTGCTGATAGCATAGTAGATTGCTTTCAAAGATTATCTTCGCAGCCGGAATTGGCAAAACAATTGTGATAAGGGGGGCGCACGTGTCCGACAGACCCACTAAATTACCGGATCACCAACGCGTTTACCGAAGTTTGCGTGAAATGATTCTGTTCGGCGAACTTGCGCCAGGCCAGCCTGTCACCATTCAGGGTTTGGTTCAGGTGCTGGATGTCGGCATGACGCCGGTGCGCGAAGCGATCCGCAGGCTGACCTCGGAAGGGGCGCTGATCTTCAAAGGCAACCGCCGTGTGTCGGTGCCGCAGCCCGACATGGCGCAGTGGGACGAAATCGCCTTTGCTCGTCTGAGCATCGAGCCGGAGTTGGCTCGTTTGGCTACGAAAAACATCGGTTCAGCAGAGCTTGATCGCCTTGTTCAGTATGATGATATGCTGAACGCGGCGATTGATCGTGGGGATGTGCGTGGCTATCTGGAACATAATTATCGCTTTCATGCTTATCTGTATGATCTGGCAGGCACCGAGGTTCTGTCGTCCATTGCCAATATGTTGTGGTTGCGCGCAGGCCCGTCCCTTCGCGTCGTGTTGGGTCGCTATGGCACAGCCAACTTGCCCGACAAGCATGCCGAAGCGCTGGAGGCTTTGAAGTCCGGTGATGCAGACCGGGTCGCCAATGCCGTTCGGGGCGACATTGAACAGGGAATCGCTCAGGTTCGGGAAACTCTGATGGCTGAGAAGATTTGATCAGATTTCAGTCTCGCCGTTGACAGTAGAAATTTTGATCATATTCTGAGCGCAGCTTTTCGCAGAGCCACGGCACCGACTGATTCCAAGCCTGCTGCTTTGCGCCGGACTGTTTTAGGAGTTCCCGACATGAACAAGATCACAAACCACCTTCCCACCGCCGAGCTGCAAGCGATCGACGCTGCGCACCACATGCATCCTTTTACCACTGACGATGACCTGAAGCAGAAGGGTGCACGGGTTATCACATCGGCCGATGGGATATGGCTGAAGGACAGCGAAGGTGAACAAGTGCTGGATGCGATGGCGGGGCTGTGGTGTGTCAACATCGGCTATGGTCGTGACGAACTGGCCGATGTGGCCGCCCGCCAGATGCGCGAGCTGCCGTATTACAACACCTTCTTCCAGACCACCCATGTGCCTGCCATCGCGCTGGCGCAAAAGCTGGCCGAGCTGGCACCGGGCGATCTGAACCATGTGTTCTATGCCAATGGTGGCTCGGACGCCAATGACACCAACATCCGCATGGTGCGCACTTACTGGGCCGAGAAAGGTCAGCCCGGGCGCGAGGTGATCATCTCACGCTGGAATGCCTATCACGGGTCCACCATTGGCGGCACGTCGCTGGGTGGTATGAAGGGGATGCACGGACAGGGCAGCCTGCCCATTCCGGGGATCGAGTTCATCGACCAGCCCAACTGGTATGCAGAAGGCGGCGACACGGACCCCGAGGCATTCGGGCTTGAACGTGCCCAGCAGCTTGAAACCAAGATCAAGGAAATCGGCCCCGAGAAGGTCGCGGCGTTCATTGGTGAGCCGGTGCAGGGCGCAGGTGGTGTGATCGTCGCGCCCGATGGTTATTGGGCCGAGATTCAGCGGATTTGCCAGAAATATGACATTCTGCTGATCGTGGACGAGGTCATCACCGGCTTTGGCCGCACGGGAAACTGGTTCGGCAGCCAGACGTTGGATATCAAGCCCGACATCATGACCGTCGCAAAGGGGCTAAGCTCGGGCTATGTGCCCATTGGCGCCTCGATCGTGTCCGACAAAGTGGCCGAAGTGCTCGCCGGCACCGAGTTCAATCACGGCTACACCTATTCCGGCCATCCGGTCGCCTGCGCCGTTGCGTTGGAAAACCTGCGGATTTTGGCCGAAGAAGGCATTGTTGACCGTGTGCGCGAAGAAACCGCGCCTTATCTGGCCGAGAAATGGCATTCGCTGGCAGATCACCCGTTTGTCGGAGAAACAAAGATCGTCGGTATGATGGCCTCGCTCGCCCTGACGCCTGACAAATCCAAGCGCGCACCCTTTGCCGCCGATACTGGTACAGTCGGTTACATCACGCGAGAGCGTTGTTTTGCCAACAACCTGATCATGCGCCACGTGGGCGACCGGATGATTATCTCGCCGCCCCTCGTGATCACGAAGGCCGAGATCGACACCTTGATCGAGCGCGCCCGCAAGTCGTTGGACGAGGCGTATGAGATCGTGAAAGAGAAAGGTCTGCTGGTTGCAGGCTGACCTGACCGGGCCGGGATACCCCGGCCCTTTCTTCGCGGGGGTTTCATGGACTTACTGACCGCCAACGACCGGCACGGGGAATACCCGCAATCGTGGTATGCCGCCACCGCCGATGCCCCCGGGCCCTATCGGGCGGCGTCGGGCGATTTGGCTTGCGATGTCTGTGTCATCGGGGGCGGATTCACCGGACTTTCAGCGGCGCTCCATCTGGCCGAACGTGGCTATGATGTGGTGCTGTTGGAGGCACAGCGCGTCGGCTTCGGCGCGTCTGGCCGCAACGGAGGACAGGTCGGCACGGGCCAGAGGCTGGAACAGGACGCGCTGGAAAAGATGGTCGGGCGCGATGATGCCCGAAAACTGTGGGACTTGTCGCTGGAAAGTGTTCAGGCGGTGCGCGATATCGTGGCCAGGCACGCGCCGGACGCAGGGTTCAAGGACGGTATCCTGCACGCCATGCACAGGCCGCGATATGTGCCCGAAGATCACGCCTATGTGCGCAAGCTGAACGAAGATTACGGCTATGACCTGATCCGCGCCGTGGATCGCGATGAAATGCACGCGCTTTGCGGATCGCCTGCGTATCACGGTGGTTCGTTGGACATGGGGGGTGGGCATACGCACCCGCTGCGATTGACCTTTGGCATGGCGCGTGCTGCCGTCGCGGCTGGCGCGCGGATATTTGAAACCAGCCGCGTCACAGGTGTGACAGACGGTCCGAAGGTGGTCGTGACAACCGACGCCGCGCAGATCACAGCGGGTCATGTGTTGTGGGCCTGCAACGGGTATCTTGGCAATGCCGAAGGGCACGTGGCCGCGCGCGTCATGCCAATTAACAATTACATCCTTGCCACCGAACCGCTTGAAGACAGCTTTGCCAAGTCGCTGATCCGCGATGGTCATGCGGTGGCGGACAGCAAGTTCGTGATCAACTATTTCCGTCTGTCTGATGATAACAGGATGCTGTTTGGTGGTGCCGAAAGCTACGGCTACCGTTTCCCGAAGGACATTGTGAAACTGGTGTCCAAACCGATGCTAGAGATCTATCCTCAACTGAAGGACACCAGAATTGACTATGCGTGGGGCGGCACGTTGGGGATCACCCTGAACCGCATGCCGCATTTCGCCCGGCTTCAGGGCAACGTGTTGTCGGCATCAGGCTATTCCGGGCATGGGGTGGCGATGGCAACTTTGGGTGGCAAGATGGCGGCCGAAGCGATCGCGGGGCAGGCCGAGCGGTTCGATCTGATGGCGTCCGTGCCAACTCCGCGGTTTCCCGGAGGCGTGGCGATGCGCTGGCCGTTGCTCGTTGCTGCGATGTTCTGGTTTTCCCTGCGCGACAAGTTCTAACGGGACGCGCCACCAACATCACCCGGTGCCACGGCGACCGATTTGACCACCGCAAAAACCGCGCCTCCGGGGTGCAAATCCATCGCTTGGACAGAGCGTTTGGTGACGCGGGCCAAGACACGCCCTGCGGCAGTGTCAAGCGAGATGACCGCCCCCGGTCCACTGCCCGCTTTGATATCTGCGATCGTGCCGGGCAAGATGTTCAGCGCTGACATGCCTTCGGGTCGGGTTTTGGACAAGATCACATCCTGCGCGGCGATACGAAGACGCAGTTTATCCCCAATTGCACGATCAACATGCGGCAATAGAAGGGGCAAACCGCCCGCCGCAAGTTCGGTCAAACCGTCGGGGTGATGGGCCGCCACGCGCGTTTCAATCACCGCACCGATATCGCGCACACCACCGGGCATAAAGCTGGGGTCGCCCAGTACCTGGGCAGCGGTGCCTTGGCGGATCACACGGCCAGCCTCCAGCGCCACAACGGTCGTCGCCAGTCGCGCGACCTCGGCCGCCGCGTGGGTTACATACAGGATCGGCACATCGCTTTCATCGCGTAACCGCTCGAAATATGGAAGGATTTCGCCTTTTCGAGCATCGTCCAACGCTGCCAGAGGTTCGTCTGCAAGGATCAGCTTGGGGCGGGCCAGCAAGGCGCGTCCGATGGCGACGCGCTGCTTTTCGCCGCCGGACAGTCGGGCCGGACGGCGTGACAACAAGGGGGCAATTCCCAACATCTCGACCACGCGGTCAAAAGAGGGCTGGTTCCTGGGGCTGCGCGTGATCCAACGCGCGTAATCCAGATTGCGGGCGACGCTCATGTGCGGGAACAGGCGGGCGTCTTGAAAGATATAGCCAAGTTGGCGTTTGTACGGCGGCAAATGCAGGTTGCGCGTGCTGTCCATCAATACCTGATCTGCGACAACGATGCGCCCCGATGCAGCTCGGCTCAGTCCTGCAACGGCATCAATGACCGACGTTTTCCCTGAACCCGACGCGCCGAACAAGACCGTCAAACCCGCGGAGGCGTCGAAGTTCACGTCTAGTGTGAAATCTTCCATGGCCTGCTGAAGGCGTACGGACAGAGCGGGAGGGGTCATGCGCCTTCCATCCGTTTGGCGACGCGTCTGGCAAAAACCTCGGATAGGATCAGGGCTGCCATGGCAACTACGATAGACACGATCACCAATCGCATTGCTTGTATTTCGCCACTGGGAACTTGCAAAAAACTATAAATGGCTGAAGGCAGTGTTTGCGTCTGCCCCGGAATGTTCGACACGAACGTGATTGTCGCGCCAAACTCGCCCATCGCCTTGGCAAATCCAAGGATGGCACCGGTCAAGATGCCCGGCAGGGCCAAGGGTAGGGTGATCGTGGCAAAGATGCGTAGTTGGCTGGCACCGAGGGTCGCCGCGGCCTCTTCCAAGCGTCGATCAACAGCTTCGATCGATAGACGGATCGCCCGCACCATTAAGGGAAACCCCATGATCGCTGCGGCAAGGGCCGCCCCCGTCCATTGAAAAGCGATGGTCACACCGAAGGCATCAAGCAAGCGTCCACCGGGACCAGTTACGCCAAAGATCAGCAGAAGCAGATAGCCGGTGACGACCGGAGGCAGGATCAGCGGCAGGTGAACCAGACCGTTGGCGATCTGCTTGCCCGAAAACTCCCACCGTGCCAAGGCGTGCGAAACGAAAATGGCCAGCGGAAGCGACAGCAGCGTCGCCCAAAATGCCACCTTCAGGGACAGCGCGACTGCCTGCCATTCCTGCGGACCAAGCCAGTCGGTCATGAGCCCTCCAACCTGGTGAAGCCATGATCTGCAAAGATTGCCATGGTCGCGTCCTGCTGCAGCCAGTTCAGAAAGTCGCGTGCCGTTTCCGTGTTGTCACCAGCAACGGCGGCCGCCGGATAGCGAATGACCGGGTGGCTGTGGGCAGGGAACTGCATCTCCACTTGCACTCTCGGTTCGGCTTTGGCATCGCTTCCGTAGACGATCCCAAGCGGAGTTCGTCCAAGCGCCACAAGCGCCAGTGCTGCGCGAACGTTGTCGGTTTGTGCGACCAAGGGGGCGAGGGTGTCCCATTGCCCCAATGTCTCAAGCGCCGCTTTGCCATAGACGCCAGCGGGCACTGCATCGACCAGGGCCATTGCCAGTCGGCGACCATCCAGAAATACAGCGATGTCGGCATAATCGCCAGAGGTAAGAGGCTTTGCACCCTTGGGCGCGATGAGCACCAGTGAATTGCTCAGAAGATCAATACGGGTGCCCGGCACGATCTTTCCGCCCTCCTCCAGAACATCCATCCAGTCGGTGTTGGCCGAGACGAAAACATCCGCTGGGGCGCCAAGCGATATTTGACGCGCCAGAACCGATGACCCTGCATAAGACAGGCTTACATTGTGGCCGGTCTGAGCCTCGTATCCCAGGACGACCTTATCCAACGCGTCTTTCAGGCTTGCGGCTGCAAATACCGTTATGTCGTCTGCTTGCGCGGGTTCCGGGTTCAAGCAAGCCGCGAAGGCCACCGCTGAACATATCAGCGCGACGGCGTTGCGACACAGCGAACGGGTATATGTGAAAGCGTGCGAAACAAACATGATCGCTGTGCAGATAACGACAAGCGAGCACGGGCAGCAAGGTCTTTTCCTGCGACGAAACAGGCGCAGACATCGCGTATGCAATGTCTGCGCGTCTGATCAAGGTGTTATTCGGCGGCGTCGCGTTTGGGCAAAACCCAATCCGGGCGCACGAAATGGCACGTATATCCGTTGGGAATACGTTCAAGATAATCCTGATGTTCTGGCTCGGCTTCCCAGAAGTCACCAACAGGTTCGACTTCGGTTACGACCTTTCCGGGCCATAGACCCGAGGCGTCCACGTCAGTGATGGTGTCCATGGCTTCCGCCTTTTGGGTGTCATTAACATAGTAAATCGCGGACCTGTATGATGGACCGATGTCATTGCCTTGTCGCATGGGCGTTGTCGGATCATGGATCTGGAAGAAAAATTCCAGCAATCGGCGAAAGGAAATCTTCTCAGGGTCAAAGATGATCTCGATCCCCTCGGCGTGGGTGCCGTGGTTGCGATAGGTCGCATTGGGCACATCGCCACCCGTGTATCCCACGCGTGTCGATATCACGCCGGGCAGCTTGCGGATCAAATCCTGCATACCCCAGAAACACCCACCTGCCAGAACCGCGCGTTCTTGTGCCATCAGATATCCTCCACTTGGTCGAGATAGGCACCATAGCCCTCCGCTTCCATCGCGTCACGATGCACGAAGCGAAGTGACGCTGAATTGATGCAGTAGCGCAGACCACCCCGATCCGTAGGCCCATCGGGGAACACATGACCCAGATGGCTGTCGCCATGAGTCGATCGGACTTCGGTCCGCACCATGCCCAGCGTTGCGTCTCGCAATTCGGTGATATGGGTGGTCTCGATCGGTTTTGTAAAGCTGGGCCACCCACATCCGCTTTCATATTTGTCCGTGGATGCAAACAACGGCTCACCCGAGACAATATCGACATAGATGCCGGGCTCCTTGTTATCGAGGTATTCGCCGCTTCCGGGACGCTCCGTGCCATTTTCCTGCGTCACGTGAAACTGTTCCGGCGACAGTTTTGCGATGGCGTCAGCGGACTTGGTATAAGTGCTCACTTCAATACCCCTTTGGCAGCATAGTTCTTTCCCAGATGGGTGTTGGACAGCCAATATTCCATGGCTTGAAGAATGCCAATGCACCTGACGCCCTGCTATGAGCTTTCACAGCTTGAGAATTAAAGTAATTGGTGATGGTCGTTATTGGAGGCGAGTACCGGAATCGAACCGGTGTACACGGATTTGAAATCCGGAAAACTTCATTGATTTCAAAGGGAGAAATTGCAAACGGACTTGTTTCGTTCAGGGTCACTTTTCAATAGGTTATGAGGCCCAAGTAAACGGTTTTTCACAGGCTCTTGCTCTGGCGAGAAGGCAAAGAAAAACCGCTGAGGGGGCGGCCACCCACCTCAACGGCATAGCAGAATATTTCCGTCCCAATACCTACGGCATTTCCAGTCTGACCTCAACCCAATTGGCGGTGAGATCATGAGCTGGCGCATCGCAAATGAATGCGCAGAGCGCCGCTTTGGCAGCGCAGCGCGCAAGCAGATCATCATGTTTCTGGCTGATAAGGCGAGCGACGACGGCTCTGGTATCTGGTGTTCGAAAGGGACAATTCAGCGCCACACAGAACTCAGCGAGAGCACGGTCAAGCGCACCATCATCGACTTCTTGCGCGAAGGCATTCTGATCGAGACGGGTCGGCGGCACTGCAAGAACGGCTACACCGTCATTTACCGAATTGTTCTGGAGCGCGTGGCCGCGCTCGAACCCAAGGCTGAGCCCGATATTGAGACGGTGGACCCCAAACCATCCTAAAACCATCCATAAACCACCTACGCGCAGGCGCGAGGTGGCGGAGGAGGTTGAAGATCTTGAAGCTGAGAAGATCTTGGTGGCCTATCCTGAAGACAGGATCCGAGACCGTCGAACCAGTCTGCGAATGATCGCAGCAGCTGTGAAGGCCGGAGTGAAGCCCGATGATCTGAAGCAGGCGGTCAAAGCCTATGCCAAGGAAAGCGAGGGCTACACGCGCAGCAAGGTCTGTTTCTCGGACAATTGGTTCAAGATGCGCCGGTGGGAGAAGGGACCGGCCCAGATCCAGGCCGACCGCGAGAAGGCGCGAGAGGCCGAAGCCAAGGGCCGCGCCAGCCTTGCAGAATGGATCCACGAGCGCCATCCCCTGTGTCTCCATATTACGAACCGCCAGATCGAGGACTTGATCGCGTCAAAGCTGGTGACGCCCGAGCAGGTGCGAGCTGCAGGGCTGCAGGCATGAGTGCGGCTCGAGTAATACGCTATAGCGTAAAAAGTGAATATTTACGTTGCAGCGTAATTTGTTTTCATTTACGCTATGCCGTAAAAGGAGCCGCATCATGGACCTCACAGCACGAACGGCCGAGCAGATCGGCGAGGCACTCCGCCGGACGCGCAAAGCGCGCGGCTGGACCCAAAGCGATATCAGCGCGCGCACGAATTTGCGCGTCGCGACGATTTCGTCGCTCGAGAATGGCGACGCGGGAACCAAGCTCGCCACTGTGCTCGCTGTCATGGCGGCTCTTGGGCTTGAGTTCCGATTGGTGGAGCGCGGTGGCTCGCTTGAAATCGAGGATATCTTCTGATGGCCAAACGCGGGCGTAGCGGCACGATGCAGGTGCTTCTGAATGGAAGGCTGGTGGGGGCATTGCGTCTCGCAGGCTCGGGCGCAATCAACTTCACCTATGATCCGGACTGGCTGTCGTGGGAACACGCCATGCCCATCTCTCTATCCCTGCCTTTGCGTGAAGTGGCACACCAGGGCGGCCCTGTCATTGCCTACCTGGAAAACCTGTTGCCCGACAATCAGGCGATACGCGAACGCGTAGCCGCTCGGGTGCGTGCAGGCGGTACGGACGCCTGGCACATGCTGGAGAAAATCGGGCGCGATTGCGTAGGGGCTTTGCAGTTCGTTTCGGGCGAGATCCCCGAGTTTGGCGCACTCGAGGGAGAGCCCGTTTCAGAGGCACAGGTTGCGGATATGTTACGCAACCTCGCAAACGCTCCGCTTGGCTTGGATGAGGAAGACGACTTCCGCATTTCTATCGCAGGGGCGCAGGAGAAAACGGCGCTGCTACGCCACGAGGGCGCGTGGATCCGTCCATCGGGGCTCACCCCAACAACCCATATCCTCAAGACGCAGCTTGGCGTTCTGCCCGCAGGGATCGATTTGTCTGACAGTGTTGAGAACGAATTTTTCTGCATTAGCCTTTGCCGTGCCATGGGTATGGATGTGGCTGAAGTCGAGATTGCCGACTTCGAGGACGTGCGGAGCCTTGTTGTGACCCGGTTCGATAGGCGCTGGACCAAAGATGGCCGGTTGATCCGCCTCCCGCAGGAAGACTTCTGTCAAGCGCTGACTGTCCCACCCAGCCAGAAGTATCAAATGGACGGCGGGCCAGGGATCACCGAAGGGATCGGATTACTGACCGGAAGTGATGCCCCCGAGGCAGATCAGCGCGCCTTCTTTCGCGCGCAGGTGCTGTTCTGGCTCTTGGGCGCGACGGACGGGCACGCAAAGAATTTCAGCATTGCATTGCGCCCCGGAGGTTTCCTTATGACCCCGCTTTATGACGTGTTGAGCGCACAAAAAGCCGTGGATGACGGTCAAATCCGCCAGAACCGGATGCGCCTCGCGATGGCGGTCGATGGGCACTATCGGATCAATGAGGTGGTGCCTCGCCATTTCCTGCAGGCTGCAAAGACGGCTGGTTTTGGTGTGGCGCTGGCGGAAGAGATCTTGTCGGACATTGCGACAGAGCTTGAACCCGCCTTGGACAAGACACTCGCAGACTTGCCGGATGGGTTCCCACAGCCATTGGCCGAAGCCATTGTTGCTGGCGCACGACGTCGTTCAGCTGCCTTTTAAGCCGTATGATCCGCAGATCATATTGACTGACAGCAATCTGCAGGCCCAGTACAGCAATTGCAGCGTTCCGGGCCAACTTGACGGACCAGCCCAGCGATTGATGGCCAAACTCAGATCCTCAACGCCGTGTTTCTGATTGCTGAACATAAGCGGGCAGTCGTGTCAGACGCGGTTAAGCCCCGCTTCAACAAGAAACTTCCCCTGCACCAGCGCATTCCTCGCGAGGCAAGTTTCTCGCTGACAGCCCCTTGGTGCCAGCTTTGGGCATGTTCATCGAAACACTCAAAGTGAGGATCAAAACATGGCTACTCAAACTCTGAAACTGAACGTCAAATCCGGCGAAAAAGACGGCAAGAACTTCTGGGACCGCTGCGGCGTCCTCTTCGTACACACCGACGACGGCGGCAACATCACCTCGATCAACATCAAGCACAGCATGTTCTCCGATGTTGAGATGGTCGCTTTTCCGCGTCGCGATGAAGAACCGATCACCGAATAACAATACACCAGGGCGGGTTTCCCGCCCTGGTGTATTGTTATTCAAGGGGGCGCAGGGTCGCTGGTTGCCCATCACAGTCTTGCTTTGCGTTTTCGATCTACGAAATTGACTTAATTAAGGAAAATGTGCAGCGCGAAGGTTGCGGCGATCGCAATTGCACCCAGTCCTAGAGTAACCTGCTTGATGATGAAGAACGTCGTTTGCAAAAAAATAGGCGGGATGGTTTCTGCTGAATTTGTAGCCTTGCTCCCTTCGGTTTAAGGCATGTTTCACAGACAGGTATGCGCAAAGATATTGAAAATAGTCGCTCGCAATCGAAATGACTGCCAACGCTCCAGCTGTGTTGATCCAGATTTCATGAGCCTGAATATAAGTCTTCGAGAACTTGGCATCAGAGGCTTGAACGGCGAAAACCCATGCGACAATCCCAAAGGCAACAAACCGTGTCGTTTCACTTAGCCGAGAAGTGACGACGGTTTTTTGTTCTAAGCGTTCTTTGTGCGCTGCTTTCTTTTCGGCGTCTGTCATCTTTGCCTACTACTCGCGGTTAACCATAGGTCCGGGGTCGTCCGTGTCTGGTTCATCGTCCGGATCGTCCGAAGTGGCATTTGCTCCAACAATTGAATCATAAACACGCTTCACGAGGCCGTTGGCCGCAGCCTCTCGAAACCGATCATCGTTCATGAGTTTGGCAAAAATCTCTTCGTTGCCTTCCATGCGTTCAATGAACATGCCTTCAAGCATGGAGTTGAAGACTAGGGAAAAGTTGTCCAGCGTGTTCGCCCGCGCGGCTTCCCGCAACTTTTCTTTCCCTGTTGCGACCTCAACCACTTGATCGAAGAACAACTCATCAGCTTTGTCGAATTCGGTCCCAAACCGCTCATTCAACGTGTCAACCAACAAACTCAGCTGGACAGCTTCATCTTTAGAAATCCCTGATCCTACTTCCGTTGGCCCTTTCAGCGGAACAGCTTCACCCCGCGAAAGGTCGATGCCGCCTTCGCTGATTTTCTGCAGGCGGTAGTATTGTAGCTCTACCTCGTCGCCGAATTGAAATGGATCGTCCTCTGCGCGTTTCGGGAGTTTCGGGATAAGGAGGCGGAGGTAGGTGTAGAGCTTTTCTTGGTCTGAGTCCTGATACGGTACGACCTGAGACAAGAAGGCGTAAAGGTTTCGGAAACTGGTGAGCTTGCCACGCAGTAGCTCGCGGTCGGCATCTTCCAGAGCCGCAAAGCGTTCAACGGCCAAGTCAATCAAGGCATTCATGTTGCGATGATCGGAAGCCGTCGGTTCTTTGCGGTTCTTGAACCAGATTTCGCAAACCTGATCGACTTCATCGCTGCCAAGAACACGCCATTCTTCGATCGAATGCTGCAATTCGTAAAGTTGGTGCGGATCCGGCGCTTCACCAGCGTCTGTAGTTTCGTAGTAGTCTTTGAATGATTGGAAAATCTCATCACGTTCGTTGACGAAATCCAGCACGAAAGTGTTTTCTTTGCCTGCTGTCCGTCGATTAAGGCGCGAGAGCGTTTGGACCGCCTGAATGCCTGACAAGCGCTTGTCGACATACATGGTGTGAAGCAAGGGTTGGTCGAAACCAGTTTGATATTTGTCAGCCACGAGAAGCACCTGGTATTCTTCAGTGCCGAACTTTTCGGGCAATTCGCTTTCTTTGATGCCCTTGTTCATTCCGACTTCGGTGTACTCTTTTTCGGGGAAGTCTGGATCCTTCACCGAACCGGAAAACGCCACCAGTGCCTTGATGTCGCCGTAGCCTTTGTCTTTGACGTATTTGTCGAAAGCCAATTTATAGCGAACCGCATGCAAGCGCGATGCGGTGACCACCATCGCTTTGGCGCGGCCACCAATCTTATGACGCGTATGATGGCGGAAGTGCTCAATAATTACTTCCACCTTTTGCGCAATATTATGCGGGTGCAAGCTCATGAAGCGCGCGAGCTGCTTGGCGGCCTTCTTGCGCGGCACTTCTGGGTCATCTTCGATCGACTTGATTAGCCCGTAATAGGCTTTGTAGGTCGTGTAATTCTTGAGCACGTCCATGATGAAGCCTTCCTCGATGGCCTGCCTCATGGAGTAGTGATGAAAAGGGGGCTTTCCGTTCTGTCCCGGCTCATTGAAGACCGCTAGCGTCTTAAACTTGGGCGTAGCGGTGAAAGCGAAAAAGCTGATGTTCTTCTGGCGGGGGCGTTTGAGCATCTTCTGGAACAGGGCCTCTTTTGCCTCGTCCGAAAGGCTTTGCTCCTCTTCGTCGTCGATGATCTGTTCGGCGATGGTGGCCGCAATACCCTCTCGGTTAAGTACCTTGCGCAATTCCATGGCTGTCTCGCCACTTTGCGAACTGTGCGCTTCGTCAACGATAACGGCGAAGCTCTTGCCAGATGTATCGATCTGAACGCCTTCACCCTTCTTGGACAGCGTGTCCAATGCCTGCGCGATGAAAGGGAACTTCTGGATCGTGGTGATCACGATTGGGACGCCACCTGACAGCGCCTTGGCGAGCTGCTGGGTGTTTTCGTCGATCTTTTCGACCACGCCTTGCTTGTGCTCGAACTGATAGATCGTGTCCTGCAGCTGTTGATCCAACACGCGGCGGTCAGTGATCACCACCACGGTGCTGAATACCTTCTGATCAGTGTCATCATGCAAACTCGACAAGCGATGCGCCAGCCAAGCAATCGAGTTTGACTTGCCAGACCCAGCCGAATGCTGAATCAAATAGTTGTGGCTCGGCCCCTTGGCCTTGGCGTCAGCAACGAGGTTCCGAACTGCGCCTAACTGATGATATCGCGGGAAGATCATAGTTTCCTTGCGCGAGGTCTTGATCCCGCGCGCTGTCACGACCTTGGTTTCCTTGACCTCCAAATGAAGATAGCGCGCCAGGATATCCATCAGGCTATCCTTGGTCAGTACCTCTTCCCACAGATAGGCCGTGCGGTAGTTGTCCTCATCCGGCGGATTACCCGCGCCGTGCCCGTGCCCCTTGTTGAAGGGCAGAAAGAAAGTCTTCGATCCGCTCAGCCGCGTGGTCATGTAGGCCAGATCGGTATCAACCGCGAAATGCACCAGCGCCCGTTCCTTGAAGCGGAAAATTGGGCAGGTCGGGTCACGGTCGAACTTGTACTGCTTCTTGGCGTGTTCGACCGTTTGGCCGGACATCTGGTTTTTAAGCTCCATCGTCACGATCGGCAGACCGTTGACTGAAAGCACCAAGTCGAGCGAGAGCCCCTTTTGCTTGGGATCGAAATGCACCTGCCGCGTGGCGGTTAGACGGTTGGCGGCATAGTCTGCCAGCGCGTCAGGGTTCATGCCCGAAGCGGGCGCGAAATAGGCTAGCTTCCACGTTTTGCCGAAACACTTGAACCCGTGACGCAGCACATGCAGCGAGCCTTTGGTAGACAGTTCCTTGCAGAGCGAGTCCAGCAGGGTGCCCTTGGCGCGGTCGCCGTGGAATTCTTGCAGGCTGGCCCAGCGTTTGGCCTGTGTCGCCTCGATGAAGGCGATGACATCGTCAGGGAACAGCCCGCGTTCGGCATCAAAGCCGTCAGGGTCACCCAAGGCATACCCGCCGACAGTAGTCAGGCTTTCGGTGATGGCATCTTCAAAACGGATTTCGGTATGTTTGCTCATAAAACTCAGCTTATCTTTATGTTTCTTTCATGATCCAGCTCTTCCAATGTCTGACCGCGCACGTCGGCATAGTTGAAATGGCGGATCTTTGGATCAACCCTCAGATATTTTCCGTCGGCTTGCAAATAGGCATCTGCCTCGGTCTTGTCTGTCAAAAGGAATTTGCGGAACTGAAAGGGCACCTTGTCGCCAGTGTAGTGCTGGACGATTGAATGGATGCAGCGACACCAGCTTTCGGTACGCTCTAATTGCGCTTTGACAGTGTCAGCTGGGATGTTTTCGCTCTTGAATTCCAACGCATACACGCCGATGCAGCGCTTTTCCTTTTGGAAAAGCACGAAATCACATCGTTTCGACCACGGTTGTGACGTGTCGTTGAAGAAATGAAAAAGCGGTTCAACGTTACCCTTTCCGTTCTTTTTGTCCAATTTGAGCGCAAAGGTGGGGCTGCCGAACTTCAGGTCGACCGTCCGGGTTACTTGCCCTGTTCTGGTATCGACTCTTTCCTTGAGTTTGACCTCATCCACGCCGCGAGCAAGTTTATAGTACTCCGCAAAATAGCTTTCGAGACAGTCGAAATACGTACCAACATCAGTGGTCATTTATGCCACCTTGATCTTGCCGGTCACTGCGTTAGCGATCAGTGCAGTTCGGTATTCGCGCAGGTGTTCTATCGCTTCACGTGTCTTCTGAGCGGTTTGGTCGATCGCTTTCGTTTCATTGGTAAGCTGGCCAACAATGGCTTGCTGCTCATCAAGCGGTGGGAGAGTTATCGGCAATATTGATTGATACCCTTCGCTGAGTGAAGGAACCGCGCCGGGATTGGTATGCTCCCCAAAATCGACCGTACTCATCCAATAGAACCCCCAGAGCGGCAGGACTTTGGATGGGTCTACGATCCAAGCCGTCATGTTATTGTCGATGCAGCAATTAGCTGTCGAAATGCGACGCCTGTTCAGAAGGAGAGCCGCGCCAATCTTTGCGTAAAGAATGGCATCAGGCGGAATGACGGTCGCGCGCAGCTTTGCAGCTGTCTCACGGCCAATTGTGTGGGGAGCGGATGTGAGGTGGATACCGTCTTCCGACTTCGCCAGATCTCCCACCTTATAGAAATAGAGTTCTTCGCCCTGAACATTCTGAAATTCGTGCGGGAAGCCAGTACCGCCGGTGAGGGTTCCAACATCCTTTAGCCGTCTGACTTGCCAGTGTGCGGGCACTTGATCGAACCAAACGACGCCGCTGGGTTTCATGGGGGCGTTGGGGTTGAGGCCTTTGGTGACGGCGTGGGTGATCAGAGCGGTGCGTTGTTCGGCCAGGAGGCGCAGAAGCTCTTCCTTTTTGGCGATCAGATCATCAATCTCGGCCGTCTTCTCATCCAAAAAGTCCGCAATGGCGGTTTGTTCTTTGAAGGGCGGGCGAACGCCGGATATTGCTACCAAGTCTCCTGGGTTAATCGCGGGGTAACTGACGCCCGTAGATTTTGAAACAACTTCTCCCACAAAACCCTCTGATTGGATGAAATAGCCAAGGAAGTCAGGGTTCATTGTTTGGTCAGGGCGGATGACGGCAAAGCCCGTTGAAACGATCATGTTGTCAACTGGGTTTCGAATAGGCGCAATTGCCTTTAAGTACGTCCGAACCGTCGAGACGATGGTGTCACCTTCACGAACAACGCGACGCGCTCGAGACGGGGCCTTTTCGAACTCGACCTGCTCGATTTTTTTGATGCCTTCGACCAAGCTGACGCTGGAAATATCAACGTAATTCAGCATCAACTCAGGATCGGTGGCCTCCGGCAAAGCTTCGTCATTGAAGGTCGAAACATATTTGATCGGTTTCACCTCCCATCCCTCAGGCACTTGGCCAAGCCATGGGATGCCGCTGTCCTTGTATGCCGGATAAGGGGCGTAGCTCATGCGGTGATCCCCTTAAGCATCTCCATGATGTCGCGGGTGACATCCTCGATATCTTTTTCAATCTTCTCGAGCTTGCGCGGGGGCTCGTAGACGTAGAAATGTCGGTTGAGCGGGATTTCATAACCCATCTTAGTTTTCTTGTGGTCGACCCAGGCGTCAGGCACATGCGGATGCACCTCGGCGGCCAGATAGGCCCCGATGTGATCATGCATGAGATCGGGCAGCTGAACATCCGTCAGCTCGCCTTCACCCGCGTTCAGCATGGGCAGTTCGATATCCTTGGGCAGCGGCACCAACTCGGTATCGCGCAGCTCGGTATCCGGCTCGGGGTTGCCTTTGGCGTCGGTACAGGTGTCGGCGGTCTCATCCCGTTCCGACAGCGCGCTGAGGATCGCCTTGCGGATCGGCGCTTCGAGCTTGATGCCCGCAGATTTGAACGCGACGTTAAGCGTTTTGGTGAAGTCGTCGCGGTTCTTGACCAACGTGTCGGGCATGCCCTCCAGCACGGCAATGATCTGGGCCTGCAGCGCTTTGCCAGCCTCTTCCTCCGCCGCGATGACGGCACTGTCCTTACGCTTTTTGCTTTCGGACAGCTTGGCAAAAGTCGTCTCGCCCGCCAGCCGAGCGATGCGTTCCCCGCTGGCCTGGAAATTCAGCTTGAGCGGGCGTTCGACCGTGATCTTGAGATAACCGAAGTCGCGGTTGTCGAAGATCTTTGAACAAATCCGCTCTTTGGTTTCGCCGTCGATGATGACGCGCGAGGTGTCGTCGTGTTTGAAGGCGGCATAGAGGCGAGTGATTTCGCCGATATGGTCTGGCTTGCCATCCTCGCCGTCGCCAAGTTCGTGGCGCTTGTTGCCCAGGCTCTTGCGCATCTTCATGAAATGCTTGGTGCCGTCGATCAGCTGTACCTTGCCGCGACGCTCAGGGCGTTTGCGGTTCGATACAATCCAGATGTAGGTGAAAATCCCGGTGTTGTAGAACATCTGATCTGGTAGCGCGATGATCGCGTCGAGCCAGTCATTTTCGATGATCCAGCGGCGGATATTGCTTTCGCCTGATCCGGCGTCGCCCGTGAAAAGCGGTGAGCCGTTGAAGACGATGGCGATTTTGGAACCGTCGCCGCCGATCTCGGGGCTGGGGCGCATTTTGCTGATCATGGTCTGTAGAAACAGCAGAGCACCATCATTGATACGCGGTGTGCCCGCGCCAAAGCGGCCCGAGAAGCCGAGCGCGTCGGCCTCTTTCTGAACGATGGATTGCTGGGTTTTCCATTCTACGCCGAAGGGCGGGTTGGCCATCATGTAGTGGAATTTTTTATCCGAGTGACCGTCTTCGGTCTTTCCGTCGCCCAACGTGTCACCGAAGTGGATATTGTCGATCGGTTCATCCTTGATGAGCAGGTCAGAACAACAAATCGCGTAGGACTCGGCGTTGTATTCCTGACCGTATAGAAGCAGGTTGGCTTGAGGATTCTGCTCGCGGATGTATTCCTCGGATACCGAGAGCATGCCGCCGGTCCCGCAGGTCGGGTCGTAGATCGTGCGCGCGATGCCGGGCGTGTAGACGTCTTCATCCTCGGTATACATGAGGTGGGCCATCAGGCGGATGACCTCGCGCGGGGTAAAGTGATCCCCGGCCTCTTCGTTGGCCTGTTCGTTGAACTTGCGAACCAGCTCTTCGAAGACGTAGCCCATCTGCAAGTTGCTGACGCGATCGGGGTGCAGGTCAACTTCGGGCTTGGCGAACTCTTGGATCACCATGAACAGACGGTTGGCGTTGTCGAGCTTCTCAATCTCGGCATCAAAGCCGAACTTTGAGAAGATGTCTTTAGCCTTGGGGGAGAAGCCTTCGATGTAGGTGACCAGATTGCGCGCGATGTTGTTTGGATCCCCGAGCAACTTTTCAAAGTCATATTTGCTGACGTTGTAGAGCGGTTGCTCCCGGTCATCGGTTGCGGTTTTGCCGAGGATCTTGTGGATCGCGTCTTCACTGTGGCTCTGGGCCTTCAGCTTTTCGTACTGTGCGAGCACTTTGTCTTTATTCGGAGCGAGAACCAGATCCATGCGGCGCAGAACCGTCATGGGCAGCATGACACGACGATACTGTGGGGGGCGGTAAGGGCCGCGAAGTTTGTTGGCGATGCTCCAAATGAGGCCGACAAGTTTATCGTGGTTCTGATTCAAAGGATTTGCCCCCCAACTGCTCAAGATTATTGCAGGCAATTTATGCGTATTCTTGGGCGTTTGCCATCCGAATTACGGGGCAGCGTAAAAAATGGTTCGCTTTTTAGTTGTGTGTTTTTGGAGTGATTGTGTCTGCACCGAGGCTCAACGGACCGTTGGCCCGCTCACCCCGTTCCAGACATCATTTTTCTGATTTGGTCCGCCCAACATCCCTGACCGTGGCGGTCAACCTTGGGCCATCCCCAAAATAAGCCACCAATTTCCCCTGTCTCGCGGGCAAGCCATTCCTCGCGCGGCAAATTGGCGTTTGATTTCGGCGCAGACATTTTCTTCGCAAATGTGGCCGATTGACAGCCCCTTTCAGGACCGTGGGTCGGGCTTTGCCCTCTCCCACTCTGTTCCGCCGAATACATGCGTATTCGGTCAGATCAGGTGGCCGAGGCGCAGCCCATCGGCGGAAGGGGGCGCGAAGCCTCACCTGCGTCACTTTGATCGAGGAGGCCACAAATGGCACCGAAGTTTGATGTTTATCCGCAAATGGCTGGAACTGTTCCGCGAGGAGTTCGGTGCCGATCCTGTCGCAATGTTCGAAGAGCGCGCCTCAAGGGGCGAGGTCAACAATTGGCGCAAGAAGTGGCTTCATTCGCCCAAGCAGCACGATATGGCAGGAACCCACGCGCACGGATCCTCAATTAGGCGGTGGAAGAGGGGAAGCTGAAAGAGCATCACTGCCGCAAACTCAAGAAGCTCTACCAATCGAACCGCACAGAAATCATCTGGACGAGTGGCGACGTCGCTCAATTCAATAAACACGCGCCGAAATGGGTGCAGAGGATACTGACCGCCGGATGCGAAACCGGCTTGCGAGCGGCCGATCTGGTTCAGGTCAAAATGGACCAATTCGAAGACACGCCGCACGGCAAGCGCCTTCGTTTCAGGACCAGTAATCGCGGCCAGATCGCATATATCCCTGCCACATCGGCACTTGAGAAATTGATCGCAGAAACGCCGGAAGGCCAAGAGGTGTTGCCGGTGTCAGAGCTTGGCAGGCCTTTGATGGCCCGTTGGGCATCGAACCTGATCACCAAGTGGCGGCGCGAAGCTCAGATCCCCCTTGGATCGACGGCAGGGAGAAGACTCTGTCTGATACGCGCGGGACGGCGGCGACAAGATTGGTGAATGCCGATTTGTCTTTGCGCCAGATTGCGGTGCTGATGGGGTGGTCGGTTCGCTACGCGGCGCAGGTAATCGAGCATTATGCGCAGGTTAGCCCGGACGAAAGCGATGCGGTTTTGCGCAAGCTCAATCGAGCAAAATCACTGTCTCAGGAGACAAAAATGTAAACGCCCCTGTAAACGCGGGCCCCCAAACACGGTAAGGAGTAATGTAAGTGATTGTTTTTAAATGGAGGCGAGTACCGGAATCGAACCGGTGTACACGGATTTGCAATCCGCTGCGTCACCACTCCGCCAACTCGCCATCCGTGGTGTTTGGCTTCTCTATCGCCATTTCCGGGGACATGTCCAGCCCGGAACCGCTGTGCGGATGTAAAACAGCTGTTGAAATCAGATTTGTCGGGCTGCGACGCTTTATCCATATCGTTCGGTGCGGGATTGCCGCGTCTGGCTATCTATGGCAAGAGAAGCCAGACGTCTTAGAAATGATAGGCCAGACATGACTGATTTTGCCATGCGCCGCACGATGATGGTGGACACGCAGGTTCGCCCGTCGGATGTGACCAAGTTCCCGATTATTGACGCGATGCTTTCTGTCCCACGCGAAGACTATGTGCCGGATGCCAAGCGCGAAGCGGCCTATGTCGGTGAGAATATCGCGCTGGATGGCGGACGTGTTGTACTGGAGCCGCGCACATTGGCGAAGATGCTGGATGCGGTGGATATTCAGCGTGACGAGTTGGTGCTCGATCTGGGGTGCGGTCTTGGATACAGTTCTGCCGTAGTGGCGCGTCTTGCCGATTTCGTTGTTGCCGTAGAAGCAGACGAAGCGATGGCGGCAGAAGCACAAGCTAACCTGTCCGAGCACGGGGCCGATAACGTTGCAGTTATCGCTGGTCCGTTGGCGGAGGGGAACGAAAAGAACGGTCCCTATGATGTTGTTCTGATTCAGGGGGCGGTCGAACTGGTGCCATCTAAGGTCACGGATCAACTGAAGGATGGTGGCCGGATTTGCTGTATTTTCGCCGAAGGTATGCTGGGCACTGTCAAGGTGGGCTATAAGATTGACGGGAATGTCGTGTGGCGCCACAGCTTTAGCGCCGGGGCACCTGTGATCGACGGGTTTCAGAAATCCCCCGATTTTGTACTTTGATGAGATACGGGACGGTGCTGTCTTAAGCGCGCCCAGCCCGATATGAATGAGGTTGCATGATGGCCGGTCGATTTGGAATGAAATGTGCTGGTGTTCTGATGGCGATCGGTGTTTCGCTCACCCATGCGCCGCTGGCCATGGCGGAAACACTGTCGGATGCGATGGCAGCCGCTTACAAGCACAGTGGTCTGTTGGATCAAAACCAGGCTCTGCTGCGCGCGGCGGATGAAGATGTCGCGATTGCGCAGGCGGCGCTGCGCCCGACCCTGAGTTACGCCATTTCTCATGGCTGGACGAACCCGAACACAAGCATTTCCGGAAATTCCGGATGGGCCACATCTGCGTCTTTGACAGCCGAGTTCCTGATTTACAATTTCGGGCGGGGTAAGGCAGCCGTTGCAGCTCAGAAAGAGATTGTGCTGGCCACGCGCGACAGTTTGATCAGTGTCGAACAGCAAATCCTGCTGCGTGCCGTAAAGGCGTATGTGGATGTCAGATCGGCCGTCGAAAACGCGCAGCTTCAAGGCAATTCGGTTCGGGTTCTGACGCAGGAACTGCGTGCGGCCAACGACCGGTTCGAAGTGGGTGAAGTGACGCAAACCGATGTTGCCTTGGCGCAAGCTCGACTGGCGGCCGCCCGCGCAAACGAAGCCTCGGCGCGCGGCAATCTTGCCATCGCGCGCGAGGAATATCGTGCGGCAACCGGGGATTTGCCGGGGTCATTGTCCGTACCACCTGCCTTGCCAATGACAGCAAAAACATTGGATGCGGCAAAAGCCATCGCACGGCAGGGCCATCCTGATATTCTTGCGGCACAACACAACGTGGCGGCGGCCGACCTTGCCATCGAGATTTCGATGGCGGCCATGAAGCCCGCGCTGGTTGGCAGTGCGGAAACCAAATGGCAGGACGTGGGTGGGGCGGATTTTGTCTCAAACAGTGTTGGCGTGGCGCTTCGCGGAACCATCTATTCGGGTGGCAAACTGTCGGCTGACTATCGCAAGGCGGTCGCCAACGCCGAAGCCGCACGCGCCGGGTTGCACCAAGCGCGTCTGGGTGTTGATCAGGGTGTCGCGAATGCTTGGGCGCAGCTTGCCATTGCTGCCGCATCTCTTGAAGCCACCGAGCGTCAGATCCGTGCCAGCCGTGTTGCCCTGCGTGGCGCACGAGAAGAGGCGCAGTTGGGATCGCGCACCACGCTTGACGTATTGAATGCCGAGCAAGAGCTGCTGAACGCGGAAGCCAGCCGCATCACCGCACAATCCAACCAGTACCTCGCCGCCTATTCTTTGTTGTCCTCGATGGGCTTATTAACGGCAGAGCACTTGAAACTGGGCGTGGTGATCTATGATCCCGAAGCCTATTACAACACGGTCAAGTCCGCTCCTGTCCACCGGGTTAGCCCGCAGGGCAAGCGATTAGACAGCTTGTTGGAAGCACTTGGCAAAAATTGAAACAGTTCGTTCAGTTGTGCGAACGCTCTGCATTGGGTAGTGTTCTGGTAATGAAGGCCGGACGGACCGGTCCAAGGAACAATTTTGCAGGTGTTTTTGCATGTCTGACCCGGTTTCAAATGCCGAGATAGAGGATGTACTGTCCTCGATTCGTCGGTTGATTTCTGAGAGCAAGGCGACCGATGGGCGCGCGGATTCAGGTAAGGCAGAAAAGCTGGTCCTGACACCCGCGTTTCGCGTACATGATGAGAGCAGCGCAAAACCCTCGGGCACGGCAGATGACCGCAACCCGGCCCCGGAACAATCGACCGCGTCTGCGACGCCCCCTCAAAACACGCCAGAAGAAGGCGCAGACCCAGGCGAAGCTGAACGGCGAGGTCCGGTTTTCTCGCACCGCGGTTACACCTTGTCGCCGGATGACGAGCTTGAAGACTATTCGGAAGACATGTCTGCGTCCCCGGACCACGCGGCAAGCCTGACCGGACGTGTCTCGGAGTTCGAGAAGGTCGTCAATAGCCCAGACGATGTGTGGGAAGCAGACGGTGGGGATGAGACAACCCAGACCGATGTCTTGATGTTCCACGCGGCGCGACTGAAAACCGAGGATGAAAACACCATCGTTGGCGAAAGCGAACCGGAAAACTGGTCGGCCAAGTCTACCGATGACGACGCTGATGAAGCGCCGTTTATGGCCGTAACTGATCCCGAAGACGTGGAACCTGCGCCGCCCGCCAGAATTGTCGAGCACCACGCTGAGCGGATGCCTCCAAGCCCGGTTGGGCGTGAGGTCGAGATTGTGGACGATGACACTGACATCATCGATGAAGAAGTCGTTCAGGCGATGGTCGCCCGTCTGGTGCGCGAAGAGTTGCAAGGCGAGGTTGGGGAAAAGATCACCCAGTCGATACGTCGCTTTGTCCGTCGCGAGATTGAGCGCGCGCTGACCCTGAAAGGGTTGGAGTAAGCGCTCCTCGTCACTCTGCAAGTGACAGAAATTGGTCAAGGTCCAGATGGGCTTCGACATGCTGGGCCAAGGCGTTCAGCGTGTCTTCTATGCGGGTTTCATAGCCGGTTGACGCTGCGGTTGCCCCCAAACGTTCCAAATAGGCTTTCCTGAACCCATCCGCCGAGAACAGCCCATGCAGATAGCATCCCAAAACGCGGCCATCGGCGCTGGCTGCTCCTTCGGGTCGATCACCAACCGATAGCCACGCCCTTGCCGTGTCGGGGCCGGAGCTGCGACCGAGATGGATCTCGTAGCCCGAGACAGCCTCGCCCGAGGCGATGTGGCGGGCTTTGCTCAGGGCAAGGGTCTTCTTCGGTTCCAGATGAGTTGTGATTTGAAGATGTCCCAGACCTGTTACCTGCCCGGGTGATCCTTCGATCCCGTCCGGGTCGACAATTGTCTGCCCCAGCATTTGATAGCCGCCACATATCCCCAACACGTGACCGCCGCGCCGGATATGGGCGGCAAGGTCTATGTCCCAACCCTGGGCGCGGAAGTCGGCAAGGTCGGCAATCGTGGACTTGGAACCGGGGATCAGCACAAGATCGGCGTCGCCGGGCAGGGCGCGGCCCGGTTCGATGATGTCGACCGTCACTTCGGGTTCGTTGACCAGCGGGTCAAGGTCATCAAAATTGGCAATCCGGTTCAAGCGCGGCACTGCGATCTTGAATGCGCCACCGGGGCGGGTGGCGATGTCCATCACGTCTTCCGCAGGCAAGCGCCACGCGTCGGCAAACCAGGGCAGGGTGCCCAGATCATGCCATCCGGTGCGGTTCGCGATTGCGGCGGCACCGTCGGCGAACAGGGTGGGGTCGCCGCGAAACTTGTTGATCAGGAAGGCTTTGATCCGCGCGCGGTCCTCGTCAGGCAGCACGGCGTGCGTGCCCACAAGCTGTGCAATCACGCCGCCGCGGTCAATATCACCGGCCAGAATGACGGGCAGGTTTGCAGCCTCGGCAAAGCCCATATTGGCAATGTCACCGGCGCGCAGATTGATCTCGGCCGGGCTGCCGGCGCCTTCGACAATGATCAGATCGCGGCCAGCGCCTAGCCTGTGAAAGCTGTCCAGCACGCGCGGCATCAGATCGGCTTTCGCTTTGCCATAATCGCGGGCCTTCATTGTGGCGAACCGTTGCCCCTGAACAATGACCTGCGCGCCTGTGTCGGTTTCTGGTTTCAGCAACACGGGGTTCATGTCGACCATTGGCTCCAACCCACAGGCACGAGCCTGAAGGGCCTGCGCGCGGCCGATCTCGCCGCCATCGACGGTTACAGCGGCATTGTTGGACATGTTTTGGGGCTTGAACGGGGCCACGCTCAGGCCGCGCGCTGCAAAAACGCGTGCAATCCCTGCCACCAGCAAGGACTTCCCCACGTTTGAGCCAGCACCCTGTATCATAATCGCTTTGGTCATACCGGTTGCATAGGGACTTTTCGCAAATCTGCCCAGCCCTGAACCGACCGATGAGTCACCATCAGCGAAAAACGCGCCCCATGGGGCGCGACCTCTCTCAACCCGAAACGGATTGTTTGCTTATGCAGCTTCTGCCTGTGCGGCGTTGCGCCGCTCGCTTTCTTCGCGGCTGAGTGCCACCGAGGTGCGAATGCCTTTGGAAACAAATTCCATCAGACCCTTCACAACGCGTTCGTTGGGGTCAATGCCAGCACAGCTCAGCACTTCACGCCCATCGCGCGAACGTGCCCAGCGGGCAATCTGATCCGGGCCATTGCCATACTTTTTGTCATCGGCAATAGCGTCGTCCAAGGCAGCCAATACCACAGCGGCAAACAATTTGCGCGCGCGGTTGCCTTGTTCGTTGTTGAAAGCGGTACCGTCTACGGAGTCCAGCATGGTCGTCCTTTATTATTCTTGCTCTTGCGCTCGTCGGAGTAGCGGACAATATGGCGTTTTCTGCGCGATTCGGTATCCCCGCAGCCACATGCCTGCTATGCGTTTATTGCATACCTCTGGCCCCAGACATGCGAAATACGTCGCCTTGCCAGAGCCAGACCACCAAGATATAGGTGCAGGCCAACAGAGTTCAACCTTTTGCGAAGGTTTATGGCATGCCCAAAATCAATGGTAACGAAATCCGCCCCGGCAACGTGTTGGAGCATAATGGTGGCCTTTGGGCTGCGGTAAAGGTCGATCACGTCAAGCCCGGCAAAGGCGGCGCGTTTGCTCAGGTCGAAATGAAGAACCTGCGCAACGGATCAAAACTGAACGAGCGTTTCCGGTCTGCGGACAAAGTCGAACGTGTGCGTCTGGAACAGAAAGACCAACAGTTCCTTTATGAAGATGACGGCATGCTGATCTTCATGGACACGGAAACCTATGAGCAGAACCAGATCCCTGCCGATCTGCTGGGCGACCGCCGCCCCTTCCTGCAGGACGGCATGACCATCGTCGTCGAATTTTACGAGACCGAGGCCCTGAACGCGACCTTGCCGCAGAAAGTCACCTGCACCATCGAGGAGACGGAGCCGGTCGTCAAAGGCCAGACTGCTGCGAACAGTTTCAAACCTGCGCTTTTGGACAATGGTGTGCGCATTTCCGTGCCACCCTTCGTTGGGCAGGGCGAGGCGATCGTGGTGAACACAGAGACCATGGAATATTCCGAGCGCGCGTGACGCGCGCTTATGAAGGCAATCGGGGCAGGGCGGTCGCTCTGCCCTTTTTCGTTGGGGTTCAAACTGGGGGCACATATGACGACCATTCTGTTCAACAAACCCTTCAACGTGCTGTCCCAATTCACTGATAAAGGTTCCGAAGGATCACCGCGCCAGACCCTGTCCGATTACATTGACCTGCCGGGTGTCTATCCCGCCGGGCGACTTGACCGCGACAGCGAAGGGCTGCTGGTTCTGACGGATGACGGTAAGCTACAGGCCAAAATCGCCAATCCCCGTCATAAATTGCCCAAGACCTATTGGGTTCAGGTCGAAGGGATACCGGATGAGGCTGCATTGCAGGCGTTGCGTGATGGTGTCGCGCTAAAAGATGGCATGACCCGCCCCGCAAAAGTCCGTCGCATGGAGGAACCCAGGTCGCTGTGGTTGCGCGATCCCCCCGTGCGGTTTCGCAAATCCGTGCCGGATTGCTGGATCGAACTTACGATCCGTGAAGGCAAGAACCGGCAGGTCCGTCGGATGACCGCCGCAGTGGGGCATCCAACCCTGCGTCTGATCCGGTCTGCGGTCGGGGCATGGACGTTGGACGGGTTGGCGTCCGGAAAATGGCGGCACGCCTGAGGCGCGTTATCCCGTCCAGGATACCGAAGCATCACCGGCTTGCATGTCCGTGCCTGCCCGATCAAAGCGCAGATAGGCGATGGCCTGATTCCCGGACTGGGTAAACAACGTGCCCGCGGGTTTGCCATATGCCACGATCTGCGTGCCGATGGGGGCCGTGCCGTCGATCTGGACCACTGCCAACCCTTTTTTCAGACCCGTCTTATGTTTCATGCGGGCCGTCACCTCTTGCCCGACATAGCAGCCCTTGCGGAAATCCACGCCGTTCAGCCGGTCCAGCCCCGCCTCGAGCGGATAGGTGTCGGGCGTTAATTCGATGCCGGTTTCCGGGATGCAATGGGCGACACGGATGGCATCCCAATCGATGCTATCCTGTGCGGCTTGCCCGTCATAGGCACGCCAGCCAAGCGCCTCATGTCTGGGGTCTGCTAAGGCACCAGCAGGCCTGTCACCAATTCCGCGCGATGGCGTAATATCGGTCGATGTAATCTGTACGTCTGCCCGCAGCTTGTACATGGTAAGCCGCTGGGCCAGCGAAGCCGCGAGCGGTTCTGCCACGTCCAGCAGGATCGCCTCTTCGTCCTGCACCAGAAAGAAGTCCGCCAGATATTTGCCCTGCGGGGTCAGCAGGGCGGCATATACCATTCCGTCGGCCAGCTTGTTCACGTCGTTGCTGATGAGACCCTGAAGAAAATCCTGCCGATCACTGCCAGCGATGCGCAGAACGGTGCGCGGTGTGTCTGTGGTCATTCTGCTCTCCTGTCGCCGTCCCATATATAGACATGCGCGTTTAAAGCGAAAGGTCAGTCGCGGCTGTTTCCCACCAGGCCACGAAACAGATTGCGCACCGACCAACGGGATGGTTCGGCCTGTTCGACCTGTGGCAGGCGTTGTTTGCGGCGTTTGCGTCGGGTGGGGGTCGGCGCGCGTGTGCCTTCGTCCTGGAACTGCAATTTGTAAAGCTGCGCATAGATGCCACCACGCGCCAAGAGCTCATCATGCGTGCCCTGATCGACCACTTGCCCCTGATCCATCACCACGATCTTGTGGGCCTCGCGCACGGTCGCCAGGCGGTGGGCGATGACCAGTGTCGTGCGATCCTTGGACAGCTCGTCCAATGCCTTTTGCACCAACTTCTCGGATTTTGCGTCCAGGGCCGATGTGGCTTCGTCCAACAACAAAAACGGTGCGTTGCGCAGAACGGCCCGGGCGATCGCCACGCGCTGTCGCTGCCCGCCCGACAGGTTCGACCCGCGCGGCCCAGCCTGCGTGTCCAACCCATGCTCCATTTGTGGCAGGAAATCCGAAACATGTGCCACATCCAGCGCATGTTTCAGCTTCTTCTCATCGACATCAGTGCGCCCCATCAGGATGTTGTCGCGCAAGGTTTCGTCGAACAAGAGCGCCTCTTGGCTGACGACCGAGAACAGCCCGCGCAATTTGTTCAGCGGCAGGCGTGTCACATCCGTTCCACCAACCATAACCTTGCCAGTCTTGGCGTCCGCCAGCCGTGTCAAAAGGTTGAAGACCGTGCTTTTCCCCGCGCCGGAGGCCCCGACAAGGGCCGTCGTTTTACCCGCCTCCGCGGTAAAGCTCGCACCTCGCAGAACCGGTGTGTCGCCATAAGAGAAGCTGACATCCTTCAGCTCGATCCGGGCTTTGCGCGCCGGGATGGGCAGTGCGGCTGGCGTCGCGGGTGACAGGATTGACGGGCGTTCATCAAAGACATTGCGGATGCGCGCAAGGCTTGCCAAAGCCGCCTGCCAGGCACCCGACACCTTGCCAAGGTTCCGGAGCGGGTCGAAAACCAGCGCCATGGCGGTGAAGAAGCTCATGAACTCACCGACCGTCTTGGCGCCTGAATTGATTTGCATCCCGCCATAAACCAGCACGCCGAAGAAGCCGACAGCGGCGATGATATCGACCATCGCGACGATCCCGCCCTGATTGGCCTGACTTTGCAAATGGGTGCGGGCGAAGGCGTCAATCTCACGATCTACGCGTCCTTGTTCGTGGCGTTCGGTGCCAGACAGTTTGATCGAGTTGATGCCGTGGAAAATCTCGTCCAGCCGGGTCGAGATCTGGGCCGCCGACGATCGGCTGTCGGTGGTCGTGCGGCGCACGCGCTTTTGCAGGATGCCCATTGGAATGGTCAGGATTGGTGCAGCGGCGACGGCCACAACAACCCAAAGCCAGTCGATGGACAGGGCCACGCCCAAAAGCGCCAGAAGTGACACGACATCGCGGGCGACCGCAGCCAGCACGACCTCCCATATGGTCGCGATGGCCTGAGCGTCTCCGCGTACGCGTTCGATCAGGGTGCCGGGGGAGTTGTCGCGAAAAAAGTTGCTGTCCAGCCGCAACATATGCGCAACCATGTCCGACTGCAGTTTTGCAGCCACACGTTGCCCCACATGCACCATCAACACGCGATGCCCAAAGGCCGCCACAGCGCGTGTGATGAAGATGGCCGCCACGATCAGGGCAACCATCACGATCGACGATGTGCTGCCCGACGAAAACGCAACGTCGAACATCGGCTTGATCATGTAGCTCAGCCCCCCAAGTGCCAGACCTTCCAGCAGCATCAGGAAAACAGCGGCAATAAGCGGCCATCGATAGGCACGCATATAGCTGCGCCACATCCAGCGGATCATGTCAGGGCGCTTGATTTCGCTCATCCTTTGCTCCGCTTGGCGAGAAACGAGGCGGTCACCGCCTCCGGGTCATAGTGGTTTGCCAACCAGTCACGCACCGGGATTGGATCGGCCTCGCAATGGGTGGCATAGCTGTCCAAAAGATGATCCAGAATGCCCGCCTTTGACCAGCGTTGATGTGCGTATTTCAATGACAGTTGCGCCCGTGCCGCGTCGATGCTGGCGTCTTTCTGATCCAACAGATAAAGCGCGGCGGCTATCCCGGTGCGGTCGGCCCCGGACTTGCAATGGATCAGCATCGGTTTCTCGACCTTTTCCATCAGGTCAAGCAGGTCCAGGTAATCCTTTGGGCTGCCCAGAACGCGGGCGAACAGTTCGTGGTCATGCAGGGCCATGCCAAAATCCCTGCAGGCTTCCTTCTCAAACAGGTAGTAGGAAAACTTGTCCGCCCCCCGCAGATTGATCACGCTTCTAATGCCGATTTTTTGCAGGGCCGGGAAGTGGAACGGGTCAGGCTGATTGGATCGCCATGCTTCGGTCGACAACTGGTAACGATTGGGCAGAATACGGCGCAGAAACGCATGATCCACGATGTTGTTGTGACGCCGCGCGGCCCGGCGCCCTTCAGGCGTCGAGATGTCGGTGCCAAACGAGCTTTTCCAGCCCCGTTCCCATTGTTTGATCCGGGCATAGACCTTGGAAAACATGGTGTCTCCAGTTCGCAAGCCCGGCAAAGATGCGGGCGGTATCCCGGCGGTGTATCCTGTCGGGCTGATCCAGACAAGCATAGCGGACAGGCGGGTTGTTGACGCGGGTACGACGGCAGATTACCGATTGGGAAACCTTCTATATGACGAGCGCGCTATGACACTTTGTTTCGGACGTCCCTATGTCGCCATTCCTGGGCCGTCAGTCATACCGGATCGTGTGCTGCGCGCGATGCACCGACCCGGACCGAACATCTATGAAGGCGAGCTGGTTGAGATGATGCCAGCATTGATCGGCGACCTTAAGGCGGTGGCACGCACCCGGCATAACGTTGCAATTTACATTGCCAATGGTCATGGCGCGTGGGAGGCTGCCCTGTCCAACGTAATTGGCCCCGGCGATACGGTCCTGTCACTGTGTACCGGGCGGTTCGGGCACGGCTGGACCGAGATGGCCGAGGCACTAGGCGTGCACGTTCAAATCGAAGATTTTGGTATGCGCACGCCTGTTGATCCGAACCGGGTCGAGACCGCGTTGCGGGCCGATCCAGACCATCGGATCCGTGCTGTCTTGCTGACTCACGTGGATACATCGACATCGATCAAGAACGATGTGGCCGAAGTCCGTGCTGCAATGGATGCAGCGGGTCATCCGGCACTGCTGATGGTCGATTGCATCGCATCCATCGGTTGCGATCAGTTCGAAATGGACGGCTGGGGCGCTGATGTCGCGGTCGCTGCATCGCAAAAGGGGCTGATGGTGCCGCCGGGTATGGCGTTTGTGTTTTTCAGCGACAAGGCCGCACAAGTGCGCAAAGGAATGACCCGCGTTTCCCGCTACTGGGATTGGAGCGATCGGGCCGACCCGGAACTGTTCTACCAGTATTTTGGCGGCACCGCCCCGACGCATCACCTATACGGGTTGCGAGAGGCGCTGGATATGATCGCCGAGGAAGGCGGGATTGAAGCTGTCTGGGCACGTCATTCCCATCTGGCCCGCGCGATCTGGGCGGCGTTTGATTGCTGGGCTGCCTCCGGCCCGCTGGAAATGAACGTGAAAGATCCTGCTCATCGTTCCTGCGCGGTTACGTCACTTCGCATCGGTGCCCCCCATGGTACGGCGCTGCGGCGCTGGACCGAAGAAAAGACGGGCGTAACATTGGGGATCGGGCTGGGCATGCAATCAGATGACGATCCGAATGCCGACGGCTTCTTTCGGCTGGGCCATATGGGACATGTAAATGCACCGATGGTCATGGGGGCGCTGTCTTCCATCCAATCGGGTTTGATGGCGCTGAACATCGCGCATGGGGCGGGCGCGCTCGAGGCTGCTGCGCAAGTGATCTCCGAGGCTTAACCGCGCGCCGTCGCAAGGGCGCTGGGCAAGGCCGCTGCGAAAATTTCCAACTCCTCGGGGCGTCCGGCGGAGACGCGAATGCATCTGCTTTGCGGACTGGCAAACGGCATGCGCACAAAGACATCCTGGGCGATCAGCGCCTCCAGCACCGCTCGGGCAAACGCGCCGTCCCCGCCACAATCGACAGAAACGAAGTTGGTGGCCGAGGGCAGGGTGGTCAGGTTGTTTCCCCGCGCAATATCGGCAATTCGGCGTTTTGCGTCCGCCACATTGGTAACTGTCCGGTGAAGATAGTCCTGATCCTGCAAGGCCGCTAGCGCGCCTGCCTGGCTAATTCGGCACATTCCGAAATGGTTGCGAATTTTGTGGAACGCGGTGATCAGTTCCCGCGCGCCAATTCCATATCCGATGCGCGCCCCGGCCATCCCATAGGCCTTTGAAAACGTCCGCATGCGGATCACGCGTGGATCGTCCGCCACAAGATCCGGGGCCGTTCCGTCCGGCGCAAACTCGACATACGCTTCGTCGAGGACAAGCAGGCACCCTTCCGGCACCGCATCAATCATGCGCTGCATGGTGGCTGCATCGTGCCAAGTCCCCATCGGGTTGTCTGGATTCGCGATATAGATCAGTTTTGCACCGACCTCAGCCGCCCGGGCGATCAATGCGGCCGGGTCCTCTCGGTCGTCCACATAGGGTACCGTCTCGATCCGTCCACCAAATCCCGCGACATGATAGTTGAACGTGGGATACGCGCCCTGCGAAGTGACGACGACATCACCCGGACCGATGATCAGACGCGTAAGATAGCCCAACAACCCGTCGATCCCTTCACCAACCATGATGTTGTCGGCTGAGATACCAAGATGCTCGGCCAAAGCGGTGCGCAGATCAAAATTCTCGGGGTCGCCATATTTCCACACGTCGCGCGCGGCCTGCGCCATGGCATTGATCGCTTTAGGGGACGGCCCAAAGGCGTTTTCATTCGCCCCCAACCGCGCCGCGAATGCACGACCACGCGCACGTTCCTGTGTTTCTGGCCCGACAAACGGGACGGAGGCGGGAAGGCTGTCAGCAAGCGGGGTCAGGCGGGCATAGGTCTTTGTCATACGAGCGTTAGAGCAGGGCGGGTCGCCGTCTACAAGGTTGAAATCTGCACCATGATCCCCATCTGAACGGTGTGATAACGAGTGGAGGGTGACATATGCCCAAGTTGAACAGACGCCTGTTTCTGACCGGCGCGGTCGCAGTCGGGGCCACGCGTGGCTTACCGCAAATCGCCACCAAGGCAGCGAACGCGCCCCCGATGCGCTGGGTGCTGACGCTCGTCTATGATAAGTCGCTGGGCATGATGCGGGCCGTGGAGCGCCTTGTCCCCTAAGGCTTCTTCTGGCCCAAAATATCCCGGGGTAGAGCCAAATCGCTGATTTGGCTCGAAGGGGCGGCGCCCCTCAGGCTCACAACGTGAGCCTTCCCCCTATTGGCACCCGCAATCAGATTTCGCGAAGCCGTGCCAGCGCCGCATTCAGCGTCGCCTCTTCTTCTTCACGCGCTGCAAGGTTTTCCTGCGCCTCTTCCACCACTTCAGGCGGTGCATTCTCGGCGAATTTCGGGTTCTTCAGACGCCCTCGCAACCCGCCGATTTCCTTGCCCAGTTTGCCCAGAGATTTCTCAAGCCGCGCGATTTCTTCGTCCACGTCGATAATGTCGGCCAAGGGCAGGGCGAATATACCGCCTGCAACGGCAATGGTGATCGAGCCTTTGGGCAGGTCCGCCATTTCGGTCATGCTGTCGATCCGCGCCATGCGTCGGATCATCACCTCGTTGTTGGTCCAAGCCGTGCGACCGGTCTCATCCAACTCTTGCAGGATCAGCGGCACTTTCAGCCCGGCGGGCACATGCATTTGCGCGCGGGCGGAACGGATATTTTCGATCAGCGAAATCACCCAGTTCATCTCGCGCGCGGCAGCTTCATCCGTCAATTCAGCGCCATAGTCCGGCCAATCGGCGTGGATCAGCATCGTGTCGCGCTCTGCGATCTGCCCCCAAAGCTCTTCCGTGATAAACGGCATGATCGGGTGCAGCATGATCAGACATTGGTCAATCACCCAAGCCATAGTGGCGCGGGTTTCGGCCAATATTGCCTCATCCTCTGAATTCAGAAGCGGCTTAGCAAATTCGACATACCAGTCGCACACCTTGCCCCAAACAAAGGCATAGAGCCCGTTCGCCGCATCGTTGAAGCGATAGGCGGTCAATGCCTCGTCCAGTTCCACACGCGCGGACGCGGTTTCCGAGACGATCCAGCGATTTACTGTCTGCGTCGGGTTTTTGGGGTCAAAATCGGCGACGGGCTTGCATTCGTTCATTTCTGCGAAACGGGCGGCGTTCCACAGCTTGGTGCCGAAGTTGCGATAGCCCGCGATGCGATCCTTGGAAAGCTTCAACACGCCCCCGATCGAGGCCATGGCGGTGTTGGTAAACCGCAAAGCGTCTGCGCCGAATTCGTCAATGATCTCGAGCGGGTCGATCACATTGCCCGTGGTCTTGGACATTTTCTTGCCCTTCTCGTCACGGACCAGCCCGTGCAGATAGACCGTGTGGAACGGGTTCTTGTGGCAGACAGCCTGAGACATCATCATCATGCGCGCAACCCAGAAGAACAGGATGTCCTGACCCGTGATCAGCACGTCACCGGGGAAGAAGCGGTTAAGTTCGTCGGTGTCCTGCGGCCAGCCCAGCGTGCCGAAGGGCCAGAGGCCGGACGAGAACCACGTGTCCAGCACGTCGGGGTCGCGGACCAGCTCGACCATCGCGTAGTTTCCGTGCTCATCGTTGAAGACAAGTCCCCGGTTAATGTTCAGAACCGTTTCGACCAGGCCATCCTCTTCTTCTGCAAGCGAGACCTCAATTGGGCCAAGCAATCCGCGATAGTACGCTTTTGCTTTTTCCAGTGCTTCGTGTCCTGTCGCGGCGCAGAATGGGATAAGCCCGGTTGTGATTTCGCCAGCTTCATCGAATTTCGGACCGTACCAAACCGGCACCTGATGCCCCCACCAGAGCTGTCGGGAAATGCACCACGGCTCGATATTCTCCAGCCAATGATAGAAGGTCTTCTCGCCGCTTTCGGGCAGAATTTTCACATCGCCATTGCGGACGGCGTCCAGCGCGGGGCCGGCGATTTTCTCGGCGTCCACGAACCACTGGTCGGTCAGCATCGGTTCGATCACCACGTTCGAGCGGTCGCCGAAGGGCTGCATGATCGGCTTGTTTTCGACATACGGCACGGTCTCGGTGACTTGGGTCTCGTTGCCGTCGTCATCCTTCTCAACCCGCGTGACGTCGTGCGTCACAGCCAGACCCTCGGCGGTGATCTGATCGACCACCAGCTTGCGGGCCTCGAACCGGTCAAGCCCGCGGAATTCATCCGGGACAAGGTTCATCGCGGCGATCTTCGCCTCGTCGAACCCTTCCTCACCATTGGCAATGCGCTGGGCAGTTGCGGCTTCGTCTGCATAGGGCAGGCCATCGGCCCGCATATGCCCGCGCGTGTCCATTAGCGAATACATCGGGATGCCGCCGCGCTTGGCGACCTGATAGTCGTTGAAATCATGCGCGCCGGTGATCTTCACCGCACCCGACCCGAAATTCATATCCGGGTATTCGTCGGTGATGATCGGGATCAGGCGGCGATGCTCTTTCGGACCCACGGGGATTTCGCAGAGCTTGCCCACGATGGGCGCATAGCGTGCGTCGTCCGGGTGCACAGCAACCGCACCGTCACCCAGCATGGTTTCGGGCCGTGTGGTGGCAATCGAGATATAGTCGCGCTCCTCCTCAAGCACGACATTCCCGTCCTCGTCCTTCTCGACATAGGTATAGGTCGCGCCATCGGCCAGCGGGTATTTGAAGTGCCACATGTGGCCGGGGGTCTCGATATTCTCGACCTCAAGGTCCGAAATGGCGGTTTCGAAATGCGGGTCCCAGTTGACCAGTCGCTTGCCGCGATAGATCAGGCCCTTGTCGTACATGTCGACGAAGACTTTCAGAACGGCGTCATGGAAGTTGGCCGAGTTCTCGTGCCCAATACGCGGATCACCCGGCGCACCGGCCATGGTGAAGGCGTTGCGTGACCAGTCGCAGGTGGATCCCAGACGCTTCAACTGGTTGATGATGGTTGAGCCGTATTCGCCCTTCCATTCCCAGACCTTCTCAAGAAACTTTTCGCGCCCAAGATCGCGGCGACCGGGCTGCTGGGTTTCGGCCAGCATCTTTTCGACCTGCAACTGCGTGGCGATGCCTGCGTGGTCTTGGCCGGGTTGCCACAGCGTGTCAAAGCCCCGCATCCGGTGCCAGCGGATCAGGATGTCCTGCAGCGTGTTGTTGAACGCATGGCCCACATGCAGCGCGCCCGTCACGTTGGGTGGCGGGATCATGATGGTGAAGCTGTCCGCGCCCGGCTTGGCGTTGGCACCGGCCTTGAAGGCGCCGGATTCTTCCCAGTTTTGATAGATGCGCGGCTCGGCGGCGGCTGCGTCGAAAGTCTTGTCCATGGCCATGGTTTCGTCCCAAGTCGTATGAGTTCAAGACCGTTTACCCAAGACAGCGACAAAGGGAAAGCCCAGCCATAAAAGACAACGCCCGAGCGATGGCCCGGGCGTCGAATGAACGTTCTTTTGCGAAGATCAGAAATCCATCTGATAGCCGATGGTTGCCATCACTGATGGCTTGTCCGCATAGGGTGTTTGATGCACCCCAAGACCCAGATCATAGCTGCGCCCATTGCCCAGCATGTGGGTGTACCGGGCTTCGGCAAACAGCCGGTTCTTATTCTCAAGCGCCGGGCCAGCCACCGCGAAACTCGTCATGCCCGGAATGGCACTGGTGCCCGACACGGTGTCGGCGGAACGCGTCAGATCCCATTCAACACCGGCCGTCAGTCGCACAGCGCCTGCTTGTGAAACCGGAAGGCGCAGATCGGCACCTAGCGTGGCGGTTGTCGCGCTGACCTCGTAGTCATCATAGGTCACGGGAAAAGCCACAGCCCCTGTTTCCGTATACCCATCGCGTTGAACAGACGAGCGGGTGACGCGCAGGAACGGCGTAACCAGCGCGGTCCCGCGTTGCATACCATAGCCAAGCTCGATCGAGGTTGCATGGGCGCTCATGTCGGCGGTGCCTGTCCCGCGTTCGGTGTTTGGAAGGGCGGTGGACCGGGTGATGTCCACCTGGGCCGCAGAACGCGCTGTGGCGAGTTTCCAGTTCAGCCCCTCGGTGGCTGGATGCCCGCCTTGCAGATAGATGCCAAAGGTGCGGAAATTTCCGTCTATTCCAAACCCGGTCAGTGTGTCGTCATCCTTGCCAAGTCCGAACGAGCCGCCGAAAGACAAGTTGTCGGACAGCGCGGTTGCGGCAATCAAACCGGCAAGCGCGGTGTCATTGCCATCACGATTGTTTGCTGCACCTGCTGTAACCTTGATCGAATAGGGGCGACCCAGCCCGGTTTTGCTGCGTTGTCCGCTGGCGCCATCGACGGGCAGTTCAAGCGATTGGCCAAGGGTGAACTGGACCAGTTTGTCCATGTAATGCGCGCCTGCCGCCTGTTCGGCAGCGTTGTTAGACACTTGCGTCAGGGTGTTGATATGATCCAGCATCGTGCCACCGGGTTTTACGGCATCGCGCCATATGAAACCGCGTGAATCGCCCGCGTCATTGCTGGCCACACCAACCACGACAGAGCCGTCGGCACTGATCCCGTTCGCAAACGAGGTTCCGGTGTTGCCCGTGGTCAAATCGCCCAGATCCTGTGCCACGCCGTTTTCGTCCCAGCGCAATGCGCGATACCCCGGTGTCGTCGAATAGCGGGCAGCGCCCGCGACATACGAGCCATCCTGACTGGCGGCGTTGGCGAGCGAGAAGACCACATTCGCCTCATCCGTCGAAGCCAGTTGAACCATACCAGTGCCAGCACTCCAGCGGAAAGCGCGCTGTCCTGTCACCGACGGTGCGACCGATTGGCCGACGACCACAAGCCCATCGCCACTGACGCCATTGGCGCGGCTTGACCCTGTGGCACCACCGATGGTGCCCAGATCGGTGATGGCCCCGCCAACCACGGCGCGGAACGCGTGAATTGCTGTCGCCGTTGTCGCCCGACCGACAACGACGCCGCCATTGTCGCTGATGTCGTATCCATATGTGTCACCGCCCGCGACCAGGCTGGGCAAGGTGACAAAGGTATTTGTCGCGCGCGTCCAGACAAAGGCGCGATCATACGGGGCAGGGTCCGTTGGCGTAGCGGGCGGCGGTGTCGCGCCACCATTGTCATAGATGGTGCCGACAATCCGCGTGCCATCTGCGCTGATGTCGTTTGCCTCGCCATAAACGCCTGCGCTGATTGGAATATTCACAACGCCGGTGGCCTGCGTCCAATAAAACATTGTTGGCAAGCCGCCCGTCCACGACACGCCAGAGATAACCGATCCGTCCTGGCTTGCTCCGGTGGCAAAACTGAAATCACCAATGGCGGGGGCAAGATCGACAAGTGTACCCCCCACATAGGCAAATGCCCGTGGGACGGTACCCGAGTCCGATGCGTTGCCGACAACCACTGACCCGTCGGCAGACACATCCACTGCATCGGATGCCGTTACCAAAGCCCCATCATCAAAGGTTGGAATTTCTTCCATGGTCGGAGACGACGTCTGCGCAAACACCGGATGCGCCGTCAGCGCCAGCGTTGATACGATCGCAAACCGTCGCGCGTTGGTGCTGATTTTGAATGTTGAGCGATGTGATGCCCGATCCTCGGAATAGTTTTTCATTTGCCCCTCGCAACAAAGAACACACGAGATTCCTGAAGAATGCACGGCCGGCCAACATTGAATAGCTTAGCCTGTATCCGACCCGCGCTGCTCGGTGTTTTTCCAAATATTACCAAAATTGCCCAGTCTGGGCGCATAAGATTTAAAAATGCCCTAATAAAGCTGACCGTAGTCGTAAAAAAACAACTAGGCTATGGCCCAAATAATAGCAATACGCTGTGATTTTCCCTGCAAAACACTCCCGATAAGGTGGAAATTCGGCATTCAGGTGATGACGTCTGGTGCCTTTCGTTTCGTGAAGTGTTCGATTTGTACAAGCTCGCTTGTCGCCTTGATGACGTTGGATAGGGCTGTTTGGGCGTCCAGATCATGAGAAGTGTCTGGCGGTGCATATTGTTCAAGATACACCCGTAACGTAGCACCTTCGGTTCCGGTCCCAGACAGGCGTAACATTGCGCGCGCACCGCCTTCAAACGTCAGGATGATGCCCTGACCTGTGCTGACAGAGCCATCAATCGGATCGGTGTAGCTGAAATCTTCAGCCGCATTCACCGTCATTCCGTGCGTGCTTTTGCCAGGCAGGGAAGACAGATTATCTTTCAACGCGTCCATCAACTCCGCTGCCGCATCGCCGGCGATCCCTTCATAATCGTGGCGCGAATAGTAATCGCGCCCGAACGTCGCCCAGTGCTCTTTGACCAGCGTCGCAACAGACACCTTGCGAACCGCAAGTATATTCAGCCACATCAGGACCGCCCAAAGGCCATCCTTTTCACGCACATGATCTGACCCGGTTCCGGCGCTTTCTTCGCCGCACAACGTGGCCCGACCGGCATCCAGCAGGTTACCAAAAAACTTCCATCCGGTTGGGGTTTGAAATGCTTCTACCCCAAGATGGTCGGCAACCCGGTCACTGGCGGTCGAGGTGGGCATTGACCGCGCGACACCCGCGATGCCAATTTGGTACCCCGGCACAAGATGGGCGTTCGCCGCAAGGATGGCCAAACTGTCTGACGGTGTCACGTATATCCCGCGTCCCAGGATCATGTTGCGATCACCGTCCCCGTCGGATGCAGCGCCGAAATCTGGCGCGTCCGACCCCAACATGAGATCATAGAGTGGCTTGGCCCAGACCGGGTTCGGGTCGGGATGTCCGCCGCCGAAATCCTCGCTTGGTATGGCGTTGATGACGGATCCGGATGGTGCGCCCAGACGTTGTTGGAATATCTCTGTGGCGTAAGGGCCGGTGACCGCGTGCATGGCGTCAAACCGAAGGGTGAAAGCACCTGCAATCATCTGGCGGATGGCATCGAAATCGAACAACTCTTCCATCAACGTGGCATAATCCGAGACGGGGTCGACCACCTCGATCACCATGTCGCCGAAACGAACCTCTCCGAGGTTGCTCAAGGCTGGTGCGTCTGCCGCAATGATCTTGTAGCGGTCGATCCGGTCTGCACAGGCGACAATCGCATCTGTTACGGCTTCGGGTGCAGGGCCGCCATTGGCGATGTTGTATTTCAATCCGAAATCACCGCTAGGCCCGCCGGGATTGTGACTGGCTGATAGGATCAAGCCGCCGTTTGCTTTGCGTTTGCGGATCAAGTGGCTTGCTGCAGGTGTCGATAGGATGCCGTTTTGACCTACGATAACGCGCGCCACGCCATTTGCTGCGGCGATGCGAAGAATGGTCGCCATGGCTTCGCGGTTGAAATATCGACCGTCTCCGCCCATCACCAACACAGCGCCCTCGGGCGAAACGGCATCAAAGATTGCTTGCGTATAGGTCTCCAGATAACCGGGTGTCGCAAAGACCGACACTTTCTTGCGCAATCCCGATGTGCCCGGCTTCTGCCCATCAATCGGAGCGGTGGGAATGGTTTGAATGGTCATGGCGGCCTCGTCTGGGAATAGGATAAATCAATGCGACGGTTCTAGCCCAACCGGTTGATCCGCGTCGAGAGGTGGATCAGACTTTCCGAGCTTTTCACCCCGTCGATTTCGCCAATCGCATCAAGCGTTTGATCCAGTTCCGCCGTGGATTTCGCGGCAAGTTGAAGGATCATGTCGAACCTGCCTGACGCCGTATGTGCCGTTTCAACCGCTGTCAGGGTCTTCAGGCGCGCAAGAACGGCCGGGGTCGAACGTGGCTCGATCGCGATCAGAACGGTTGCGCGGATCCGATCGCCACGGGCAGCATCCCCAAGCCGCAGAGCATATCCGGCTATGATGCCTTTTTCTTCCAACCGTTCGATGCGGGCCTGAACAGTCGAGCGGGCAAGCCCCAACCGGCGGGCAAGCGTGGCCACCGGCAGGCGCGCGTTTCCTTCAAGCTGGGCAAGCAATTCGCGGTCTTTTTCGTCCATTTGATTGGTATCCTCGATGTTTCGGCGGAAAATACACGACATATTGTCCGAAATGCCACTGGAAATCGACGGCGACTGTTCAGATTCTAAAAGAGCAACGCGAACAGACCTTTTAGAGAAGCGAACGAACATGAGCAGGCAACCCTCGATCTGGCTGACAGCCCTGTCACATCTGAAATCCGAAACACCACAGCGGCCGGTGCTTTATTTCGCGCCAGCGACCTTGCAGACGACCGTCCAGACGTTTGTCGACGGGTTCGATGGGCTTGTGACCTATGCGGTAAAAGCCAACGATTCCCGCGTTGTGCTGGAAAACCTCGTGGCCTGTGGGATCGGCGCCTTCGACGTGGCCAGCCCGGCCGAAATGCATGCCCTGCGTGCCGTTTCGTCTGACGCCGTGATGCACTATAACAACCCCGTACGCTCGCGCGATGAAATTGCCGAGGCGGTGGCGCTGGGCGTCCGGTCCTATTCCGTCGATGCCCCATATGAGTTTGAAAAGCTGCGCGCGCAGGTCGATCCGGACGGTATCGAGATTTCGGTCCGTCTGCGCCTGCCGGTAGAGGGTGCGGCCTATCATTTCGGCGCCAAGTTCGGGGCGGATGTTGAACAGGCCGTTGCGTTGCTGCGTATGGTGAAAGAGGCGGGCTTCATTCCGTCGATGACCTTCCATCCCGGCACCCAATGTGCCAGCCCGTCAGCTTGGTCGACCTATATTGCAACATGCGCCGAGGTTTCGAAGGAAGCAGGCGTGAAACTTGCGCGTTTAAATGTTGGGGGTGGTTTTGCCGCCAATCGCGGCGTGGCACCCGACCTGGATGCGATCTTTGCGGCGATACATCGTGCGGTCAAAAATGCATTTGGATCAGCCGCGCCCATGCTGGTTTGCGAGCCGGGGCGGGCGATGGTGGCCGAAGCCTTCACTCTTGCCACACGGGTGAAATCCATTCGCGAGGACGGAGCTGTTTTTCTGAATGATGGGATTTACGGCGCTCTGTCCGAAGCCCCGTCCATCGGGGTGCCGGATCGCATTGTGACCGTTCAAACCGATGGGAACCCGCACAAGGGTGCGATGACCAAGCGCACAGTGTTTGGTCCGACCTGCGATTCCATCGACCAACTCCCGGACCCTTTGGCGCTGCCCCAGGATCTGGCAGAAGACGACTACGTGCTGTTTTCGGGGATGGGGGCCTATAGCCTTGCCACGGTCACCCGTTTCAATGGCTATGGGCAGATCGAGATGGTGACGGTGCAGCGCGCTGGGGATTAAACCAGCGCGCCAGCGTTTCTGCTGTCAAGCGACATCCTGCAGCTTGACGCGCGGTGTGATGCCCAAGGCATGGGCCACTTCACGGGTCAGGGCTGGTTTGTTCAGCGTGTAGAAATGCAGATCCTCGACGCCGCCGTCGATCAGGTCGGAACACAGTTCGGTGCATAGCGCAGTGGATAACAAGTCCTCGCGCCCGTCGCGGGCGGCTTTGGCGAAGGCATCGTCCAGCCAGCTTGGAATATGTGCACCGCAGCGTTCCGCAAACTTGCGCACGCCGTTCCAGTTTTCAATCGGCAGAATGCCGGGAATGATCGGCACGTCGATCCCGGCTTTCTCGCATTTGTCGCGGAACCGGAAAAATGTGTCATCTTCGAAAAAGAATTGTGTGATGGCCGAGTTGGCACCGGCCTCAACCTTGCGTTTCAGCCACTCCACGTTGGCATCCAGATCGGCGCTTTCGGGGTGCGGATCGGGATAGGCACCAACGCGGATATGGAAATCACCGGTTTCCGCAAGGGCTTCGATCAGGTCCACGGACGAGGCAAACCCGTCTTTATGCGGCACAAAGCCATCGCTGCCCTTGGGCGGATCACCCCGCAGGGCGACGATCTCGGAAACACCAGTCTGGGCATATTCTTTTGCGATGGCCAATGTTTCATCGCGCGTGGCATCCACACATGTCAGGTGGGCAGCGACATTCAGATCATAATGTTTATGGATGGTTTGCACGGCGTCATGTGTCAATTCACGGGTCGTGCCACCCGCTCCGTAAGTGACCGACACGAAGCCGGGGTCCAATGGCGCCAGTTCGCGCACGGTCTCCCAAAGTCGGAATGACGCATCAAGCGACTGGGGTGGAAAGAACTCGAACGAGATGTTGGGCGTGGTCATGGCGGCCTCGGGATTCGTGGAAGTGACTGTTGCCCTCTTGTGCCGATATTTGGTTTGTGAGACAAATTCATAATTCTCACAATAAACATGAGTCTTGTGCATGTACCTGGAATTTCGTCATTTGCGCACCATCCGTGCGATCCATCAGGCGGGCAGTTTGGCACGGGCGGCAGACATTCTGCACATCACCCAGTCAGCGCTCAGCCACCAGATCAAAGGCTTGGAAGATCAAGTGGGGATGGAGCTGTTCCACCGTCGCACCAAACCGATGAAGCTCAGCCCTGCAGGACTGAAACTACTGCGCCTTGCCGAGCAGATTTTGCCCGAAGTGTCTCGGCTGGAAGAAGAGTTCCGGTCGCTGAAGTCGGGCCGGTCCGGCCGATTGCACATCGCGATTGAATGTCACGCCTGTTTTGACTGGCTGTTTCCGGTGCTTGATAAGCTGCGTCAGGCTTGGCCCGAAGTTGATCTGGATATTCGCCAGCGTCTTGCCTTCGACGCGCTGGAAGCGCTGAGACGGGAGGAAGTCGATTTTGTTATTTCATCCGATCCGGTTGCCCTGCCGGGAATAGCGTTCTCGCCATTGTTCGATTACGAGCCTCGATTTGTCGCGGCGTCCAATCATCGACTGGCCAAGCATGATTATATCGAGGCCGAAGATTTTGAAGAAGAGATGCTGTTGACCTATCCCGTCGACCGATCAAAAACAGACGTGTTCACCGGGTTGCTGACCCCGGAACGGGTTGAGCCGCGGGCCGTGAGGCAGGTGGAGATGACCGAGGTGATCCTGATGCTGGTTGCCGCCGGGCGGGGCGTGGCCGTAATGCCCGATTGGGTGCTTCGCAATGTCGAGGACAATCCAGATTATGTCACGCGATCATTGACCGAGAAGGGGCTGTCCAAACGCATGTTTGCCGCCACACGCGAGGAGGATACGATCATGCCTTACATCGCCCACATGATCAGGTTGTGCCGGTCTGAACCCGTCAAGCTACAGCGCGCATGATGTGGTGAAACGGGCTTGGCAAACAAGGCATCCCAGCGTATACGCGCCGTCTGAGATGATAGGAGCGCCCCGATGGAAGGCAGTGCAAATCTGAACGTGATGATCAAGGCTGCCCGAATGGCGGGCCGCAGTCTTGTGAAGGACTTTCGCGAGGTCGAAAACCTGCAGGTTTCGATGAAGGGTGCGGGCGACTTTGTGTCCAAGGCGGATATTGCTGCCGAAAAGATTATTCGCGACATCCTGATGGAAGCGCGTCCCAACTATGGCTGGCTGGCCGAGGAAAGCAAAGAGATCGAAGGCAAGGATCCCACCCGTCGCTGGATCGTCGACCCGCTGGATGGCACCACGAACTTTTTGCACGGTTTGCCACATTGGGCGATCTCGATTGCACTGGAACACAAAGGCGAAATCGTAGCAGGCGTGATCTATGACGCCGCGAAGGACGAGATGTTTACCGCCGAAAAGGGCGAAGGTGCGTGGTTGAACCAAAGCCGTCTGCGTGTATCCGGTCGGTCGCGTCTGATCGAAGGCCTGTTTGCAACCGGTCTGCCTTTTGCAGGCCGTGCCGATCTACCCGACACGCTGCAAGACCTCGCGCGTATCCTGCCAAGCTGCGCCGGTGTACGCCGGTTTGGAGCAGCGGCGCTGGATCTCGCCTATGTGGCCGCTGGCCGCTACGATGGTTTTTGGGAACGCCGTCTGAACGCTTGGGACGTCGCGGCTGGTTTGGTCATCGTGCGCGAGGCAGGTGGCTTCGTGGCGCCGATCAATCCTGACGGTTCGATCCTGGAAGATGGCGAAATCATTGCGGCAAACGAAGCGATCTTCGACAAGTTTTCAGGTCTTGTACGGGATGCCTGACCCCCGCCGGTAACTGCAAAATACCGCTTCAAGGACATATTGCTGCCTGATTGTTCGGGAAGAAAAGCAATATGAAACGGTTAAAGAATATTGGTGCCCGTATCTCTGGGCTGATCACGGACGAAGACGGTGCGGTTACTGTCGATTGGGTCGTGTTGACAGCATCTCTTGTTATGTTGGGGATGGCCAGCATGTTTATTGTCGCGGGTAATATTCCCGGGCTAACCGATAAGATCAGTAGCGTTGTGGCCAGTCAACCTGTCGGCAGCTAGGAACCTTATTGTGCCGCCACGGGGTCAGCGTTGTTGAGCACGTGCTTTGCCAAACCAATCGTTTATTTCCGACGGCGAATTGCTGGTATTGAGCTTTTTGCGAACTTGTAACGCGCATCTGGATGATCGGGATGCCCGTCCGTGCGGGTCCAAAATGCCTGCCCGCCCAATCCTTTCCAAACTGGCAAGACAAACAGGAATCCGGCGATAAACCCGCCGGCATGCGCCCAATAGGCGACTCCGCCCCCCATCTGTGACCAATTCAGCGCACCGTTGACCACCTGCAATCCGAACCAGAGCAACAGCATCAGCCATGCCGGGAAGGGAACCACTTTGAATATCACGACAATGATGAACAGGACGTCGACGCGCGCGCGTGGAAACAAAAGAAGATAGCCGCCCATCACACCGGCAATTGCGCCCGATGCCCCCACCATTGGGACAACGCTGGAAACGTCAGCGGCCACCTGAAGCAGCGCCGCGCCAAGGCCTGAGACAAGATAGAAGATGGCAAATCTGACATGGCCAAGGATGTCTTCCAGATTGTCGCCAAATATCCATAAAAACAGCATGTTGCCTGCGAAATGCATGAAGCCGCCATGCAAAAACATCGAGGTCAGGATTGTTTCGCACCCGTCCCCGTTCATCAAACGTAGTGGGATCAGACCATATTGGATGAACACACGACCCGATGCGGCCTCGTTGCCATAAAGGGGCAGCATCATCAGAAAGACCATCAGGTTCACGGCAATCAGCCCATAGGTGACATAGGGCGTGCGTTCGGACGGATTGTGGTCGCGTATCGGAAACATGGAAGGACTTGACCCGATGGCGTCCACCGGGTCAAGCGGGTGACCTTATTCTGCGGCCAGATCGGGCGGCTGCGATAGCATCAACAGTTCGGCGTTGCCGCCTGAGGCTGTTGTGTCCACGCACAAGTGCCGTTCATGTGTCACAGCCTCATCGGTGATTGCGCCGGTGATCAGGGACAGGATTGCCCCGCTTCGATCGGCTAATGCCCGTGAAAGCGTTCGTGCGTCCGCCTCGTCCCCCCAATAGACAGCACCGCCGATGCCTTCGACATTGGACAACTGTTCCGCAGACAAGTCGGCAGCAATCACGGCCAATCCGCCATGCGCCTCGATCTCGCTTTTCTGGCGTTCAGCCACGGCTGAGCCGGGGCCAAGACACAGGAATGGCGCGCGGGGATGGGTGGATAATTGATTCAGCTCACCGGTTGGGCCGGGCAGGCGGGTCGATGCAAGTGTGGCTTCACGCGTGGCGGCGTTTATGGCTTGCGCCAGATCCGACGCGGCTTGCGTTCCATGACTGTCCGACCGACCGGTCAATGGGGCCGGGTCTGTCGCGCAGAACCGGTCCATATAGGCCGGACCGCCTGCTTTGGGGCCGGTGCCCGACAGACCCTCGCCGCCAAAGGGTTGCGAGCCGACGATGGCGCCGATCTGGTTTCGGTTCACATAGGCATTGCCCGCATGGATGCGATCAACCACGTGCTGAACCCGGTCGTCAATCCGGGTGTGAAGGCCAAAAGTCAGCCCGTATCCCGTGGCATTGATCGCACTGATGACCGCATCGAGGTTTTCGGCCTTGTAGCGTGCAATATGCAGAACGGGTCCAAAGATTTCACGCTCCATCTCGTGAATGCCGCTGACGCGGATCAAGGTCGGGGCGATGAAGTGCCCGCCGTTAGGGGCGGTCAACTCATGCACCAGCCGCTTATCTTTGCGGGCGGCATCGACATAGGTGCGGATGCCCTCATAAGCCTCGTCATCAATGACCGGTCCAAGGTCGGTCGACAGGTGCCACGGATCCGAAGGTGTCAACTCGTCCATCGCGCCAATCAGCATTTCGGTCAGGCTGTCGGCAATGTCGTCCTGAACATAAAGGCAACGCAGGGCAGAGCAGCGTTGTCCTGCCGACTGGAAACTGGAGGCCACAATGTCGCGCACCGCTTGTTCGGGCAATGCGGTGCTGTCCACGATCATTGCGTTTAACCCACCAGTTTCCGCGATCAGAGGAGCCGCGGGTGACATATGTTGGGCCATCGCGCGGCGGATGATCTGGGCGGTCTCGGTCGATCCGGTGAAGGCAACACCGTCAATGCGCGCATCTGAGGTTAAAGCCGCCCCAACGGTGGCCCCGTCACCGGGCAGAAGTTGCAACACTTCGCGCGGCACGCCCGCTTGGTGCAGCAGTTTCACAGCTTCATAGGCGATAATCCCGGTCTGCTCGGCAGGTTTGGCCAGCACGCCATTGCCTGCCGCCAAAGCGCCCGCAATCTGACCCGTGAAAATCGCCAAAGGGAAGTTCCACGGCGAAATACAAGTGAATACCCCCCGCGCTTCGCGGGTAAGGTGTGGAATTCGCGATGCATAATATCGCAGGAAATCAACAGCTTCACGCAGTTCGCCGAGACAATCCGGCAGCGTTTTCCCGGCCTCTCGGGCAAGAAGGGCAAAGAAGATGCCCAGATGCTCTTCATAGAGATCCGCTGCACGGTTCAGAACTTCGGCGCGCAGCTCCGGCGCGGCGTCCCAACGGGTTGCCGCAGAAAGAGCGGTCTGAACGTCCTCGGCGCTGGCCCATGTAACATGACCAACCTTGTCACCATTGGCGGGGTTGGTGACGGCAACATCTTTCCCACCCTTACGTGCTCCGGCAATCAGCGGTTCGGCCGCAAAGCTTGTGTCGGCAAAGGGTTCGCGGGCCGCGTCAATCTGCGCAAGATGCGGTTCATAGGTCAGGTCCAGCCCTTTGGAGTTCTTGCGATCCCCATAAAGCTCTGGCCCCGTGGGAACATGAGGCGCGGGATGATCCAGCGCATCGAACGGACAGGCGGCGACCTCTTCCGGCGTAACGCTTTCGTCGACGATCTGGTTCACGAAGGAACTGTTGGCGCCGTTTTCAAGCAACCGGCGCACCAGGTAAGCCAACAGGTCACGATGCGCGCCGACGGGGGCGTAAATCCGACAGCGTGTGCCATTTTCATCCATGATGATTTGGTGCAGACGTTCGCCCATGCCATGAAGGCGCTGGAATTCATAGTCATGCGCAGCGATGTCCGAGGATTTTGCCATATCCAGAATAGCCGCGGCGGTATGGGCGTTATGTGTGGCAAACTGGGGATAAATGCGATCCGTCAGCCGCAGCAGTTTGCGCGCGTTCGCGATATAGCTGACATCGGTGGCCACTTTGCGGGTGAACACGGGAAACGCGTCCAGACCTTCGACCTGCGCGCGCTTGATTTCCGTGTCCCAATAGGCGCCTTTCACCAGTCGCACCATGATCTTGCGGTCCAGCCGCTCTGCCAGTGCGTGCAGCCAGTCAATGACCGTGCCGGCACGATGGCCATAGGCCTGCACGACCACACCGAATCCGTCCCAACCGGCCAGTGATTTGTCGGAAAGCACCGCCTCGATCACGTCAAGTGAGATTTGCAGGCGATCCGCTTCTTCGGCGTCGATGTTGAAGCCCATGCCCGCCGATTTCGCCAGATAAGCCAATGCCGAAACACGGGGTACAAGAACGTCCATCACCCGGTCACGCTGGGCGCGTTCGTAGCGCGGGAACAAGGCAGATAGTTTGACCGAGATGCCCGGGTTGGCACGTATGTCACGCGATTTGCAGGCGCTCGCGATTTCCGAGATCGCTTTGGCATAGGACATCTGGTAACGCCGCGCATCGTCATCGGTCAGGGCAGCTTCGCCCAGCATGTCATAGGAATAGGTAAAGCCTTTTGCCTCCATCTTCGATCCGCGCTTCATGGCGGCACCGATGGTTTCGCCCAGCACGAACTGGTTGCCCATCTCTTTCATCGCACGCCCTACGGCGGTGCGGATGACAGGTTCGCCCAGACGTTTGACCGCCCCGCGCAATGCACCGGTGATCCCCGGTTCGCGTTCATCCAACACCTTTCCCGTGACCAGCAACGCCCAGGTCGAGGCGTTCACCAACGAGGAGGACGAGCGCCCAAGATGCTTGCCCCAGTCGCTGGGCGCGATCTTGTCTTCGATCAGCGCGTCGATGGTTTCGGCGTCCGGCACGCGCAGCAGGGCTTCGGCCAGACACATCAGCGCAATGCCTTCATCCGTCGACAGGCCATATTCGGCCAGAAAGACCTCCATCATGCCCGGGTCGGACGAGGCACGGATCGCGCGCACAAGATCGGCCCCGCTGGCCGCGATCCGCGCGCGATCGTCACTGGACAAGCCCGCGTCACTGGCAAGCGCATGGATATGCTGTTCCTCGCCAGCATAGGCAAGATCGTCGATTTTCTGGCGAAGGGCATCGGTCATGTGCGGATCCTCATGGTGTTTGCACTTCCCCTATGATATGCCGAAAACGCAAGGCGATTTTCCCGATTATCGCAAAACTACAGTCGAAGTGGCTGATAATAGGTGTCACATGCAGGAAAACAACCAAGTGGAGCTTGATCGGTTCGATCGCAAGATTCTGGACGTGTTATCCGGACATGGGCGGATTTCGATCACCGATCTGGCACAGCGGATCGGGTTGTCGAAATCTCCGACCCAAGCTCGCGTGCGCCGATTGGAAGCGGAAGGCGTCATCACCGGATATCGCGCCGAGATTGACCCGATCCGTTTGGGGCGGGATCATGTCGCCTTTGTCGAGGTAAAGTTGTCCGACACCCGCGAAGCTGCGTTGAAAGCCTTCAACAAGCAGGTTGCAAGCATTCCCGAGGTTGAAGAATGCCACATGTTGGCGGCGCATTTTGATTACCTTTTGAAGGTACGCACACATGATATGCGCGATTTCCGACGCGTTCTGGGAGAGGCGATTTCAACCCTTCCGCATCTGGCACAAAGCTCAACGCACGTGGTGATGCAGGCGATCAAGGATGACAGCCCTGCATTCCTGACCTGAACGGTCCGTTTGTAAATTCATCTGACCGATTGCCACCAGATTTCATAGAAGGTAGGGAAAGGGCAGGGGCGACGCCCCACCCGGTGCGGGCGTGATGGAATGGTAGACATACCAGACTTAAAATCTGTTGGGCCCTGTGCCCGTGTGGGTTCGAGTCCCACCGCCCGCACCACATTCATCTCTGAATTTCAGGCCTGATACCGCGATGTTCGACCTTTGTTTCGCCCAGCGTCACCGCTGTGTCTTAGGGGCGTGAATTAAGCGTCAATTCGGTTGTCGGGGCATTGATTTATGTGCCGACTTGGCGAAACCTGAACACAGGTCAGGCACCGCAGCATATTTCGCAGCAAGTTAACGCCAAGTTTTATTAGGCCTTTTCGATAACCAGATTATTTATTGAAGACTTTGAACGGGACGGTCGGGGATAGGATACGAGTGATTTTAACATCGTGTATCGACCGTCCAGATGTTCACCATGGTGTTCGGCATGACCGTTTCTGCGATTGGTTTCGCAAACCATGTGAAGGGGAAAGCCAGAACCGCTGACAAAGACAGCGGGGCGGTTTGAGGGGAATTCGATCTCTCCCAGAGCGTGCTGTCCCGCGCGCTCACAGAAAAGCCGGGCTTGGGGTAGCCCGGCTTTTCGCTGTTCTTTCGTGTGGAATCAAGCGTTGAACAGGAAGTGCAGAACGTCGCCGTCCTTCACCTGATAGCCTTTGCCCTCGGCGCGCATCTTGCCCGCTTCCTTGGCCCCGGCTTCGCCGCCCAACGCGACATAGTCGTCATACGCGATGGTTTCCGCCCGGATAAACCCGCGTTCGAAATCACCGTGGATCACACCCGCCGCCTGAGGGGCACGGGTACCTTCGCGGATCGTCCATGCGCGGGCCTCTTTCGGGCCGACGGTGAAGTAGGTTTCAAGGTGAAGCAACTCGTAGCCCGCACGGATCAGGCGATCCAACCCGGCTTCTTTCAAGCCCAGCTCTTCCAGAAACATTTCCATATCATCCGCATCAAGCTGGCTGATTTCTTCTTCGATTTTGGCCGAGATGACGACCGAAGCCGCACCTTGCTCGGCAGCCATTTTTTCTACGGCTTCAGAATATGTGTTGCCGCTGGCCGCGTCGCTTTCGTCAACGTTGCAGACATACAGGATCTTTTTGGTGGTCAGAAGTTGCAGCATGTTCCATGCTTTGCGATCCTCGTCGTCCACCTCGACCGTGCGGGCAGGGCGACCTGCCTCCAACGCTTCCTGGGCCGCGCGCATCAGGCGTTCCAGTTGCACGGCTTCCTTGTCGCCTCCACGCACCTTGCGCACAATGTTTTGCAACCGTTTCTCGATGCTTTCCAGATCGGCCAGCATCAGTTCGGTCTCGATCACCTCGGCGTCTTCGACGGGGTTCACCCGGCCTTCGACATGGGTGACGTCGCCATCATCAAAACAACGCAACACGTGGGCAATGGCATCCACCTCGCGGATATTGGCCAGAAACTGGTTGCCCAGCCCTTCGCCCTTGGACGCGCCTTTCACCAGACCGGCGATATCGACAAAGGTCATCCGCGTTGGAATGATTTCTTTCGACCCGGCGATCGCAGCCAGTTTGTCCAGCCGGTCATCCGGCACGTTCACCTCGCCAACATTGGGTTCGATCGTGCAGAACGGAAAGTTTGCTGCCTGCGCTGCGGCCGTTTTGGTCAGCGCGTTGAAAAGGGTCGATTTGCCGACATTCGGCAGACCCACGATGCCCATTTTGAAACCCATCCCGGCCCCTTTCATGCAGTGTTCGGGGCCTTCTAGGGCTTTGACAGGATGGGTGCAAGCGTGGTGAACTGTGAAGGCGCGCAACAAAGGAGATTTGCCATGCAACCTATTCCTTACGTGTTTTTCAAAGATACCTGCCGTGATGCCGTTACCCGTTACGGCGAGATTTTCGGCAAAGCCCCCGAGATTATGGCGTTCAAGGACATGCCCGAAGAAGATCGCAAACAGATGCCCGACGTGCCCGACGATGCCGTGATGCACGCGAGTGTCGCCATTGGTGACGGGATGTTGTTTGCCAGTGATGATCCAAGCGGCGAGACGCCCGCAATGGCCGGCTGCAATGTCTGTATTTCCTTACCGGACGAGGCCGAGACGAAGCGGGTCTTTGATGCCCTGGCAGAAGGAGGCGACGTGCGAATGCCGCTCAGCCCAATGTTCTGGACGCCTCTTTTCGGCACGCTGAGCGATAAATTCGGTGTGCGCTGGATGATCATGGCGGACAGCGATTACGAGTGAGCCATTGATTTTCCCGCCCGTATTCGGCACATCGGTCCTGAACTTGATGAAGGACCGATGATGACCCGGATTGATGCGAAGTTTGCTGCCCTGGCCGAGAAGGGTCAAAAGGCGTTTGTCAGCTATATCATGGGTGGCGATCCCGACATGGCGACCTCGCTTGAGGTTATGAAAGGACTGCCCTCAGCGGGTGTCGATATCATTGAGCTGGGTGTTCCCTTTACCGACCCGATGGCGGATGGGCCGACCATTCAACTTGCGGGCCAACGCGCACTTGAAGGTGGCATGACCCTGCAAAAGACGCTGGATATGGTGGCCGAGTTTCGCAAAGGGGACGACACCACGCCGATTGTGCTGATGGGATACTACAATCCGATCTATAGCCGGGGCGTGGACAAGTTTCTGGCCGATGCCAAGGCCGCCGGCGTGGATGGGCTGATCGTCGTCGATCTGCCGCCCGAGGAAGATGACGAGCTTTGCATCCCCGCACAGAAGGCTGGGTTGAATTTTATCCGGCTCGCCACACCGACCACCGACGACAAGCGCCTGCCGAAGGTTCTGCAAAACACGTCTGGTTTTGTGTATTACGTTTCTGTCACCGGCGTCACCGGGTCTGCCGAAGCACAGGCGGGCAATGTCGGGCCAGAGGTGGCGCGCATCAAGGCCGCGACGGACATTCCCGTGATTGTCGGGTTTGGTGTGAATACACCCGAAAAGGCGCAGGCGATTGCAAGCGTCGCTGACGGGACGGTCGTTGGAAGTGCCATCGTGGCGAAAATCGCTGCGGGTGAACCTGTTTCGGATGTGCTGGCGTTTGTAAAAACGCTGTCTGATGGGGCGCATCGCGGCTGAAGCCTAGATCACCGCGTGTTCCCCAAACGGGCGGTTTTCAGTGATCCGGTCGTACCCAAACGGACTTAAGTCCAATGTCTGAAATGTGCCAGTGGTGATCAACTCGGCCAATCCGCGTCCCATCGCGGGGGCCTGTTGCAGCCCGTGACCCGAAAAGCCGTTGATGAAGAAGAAGTTATCCACCGCCGTATGCGCGCCAAGAATGGCGTTCTGGTCCAATGTGTTATAGGCATAGTGACCCGCCCATTCGTGGACGATCTTCAGGGCGTCGAATTGTGGAATACGCGTCGCTACGATGGGCCAGACGTGTTGCTCCCATAGACCATGATCCATGTGAAAGTCATCGGGGGCCACCGCCGGGTCGGGGTCGGGGCGCGCGCCGACCATATAGGTTTCAGGGCCATCCTGTCGAATGTGGACACCCGATGGGTCGATGGTCAGCGGCAGCTCGCGGTCAAGCGGGCGTTCTGCCTTGACCACCCATGTGAAACGCTTTCGAGGTTCGACAGGAATGTCCAACCCGGCCATGCGCGCGACCAGATTGGCACGGGGGCCAGCGGCGTTGACAAGATGTCCGCAGGATAGGGTCCGTCCTGAGGAGAGCGTGACATTGCCCACTTTGTTCCGTGCCGTGGTGATCGCTTCGACCTCACCCGCCACATACTCGACACCCGCCGCGATTGCTTTGCGCCGGAACCAGTCAAACAGCGCGCCACCGTCCCAATAGCCTTCATCGCGCGTGCCGTGGCTTCCCAACAGAATGTCGTCCAGCTGATAGAAGGGGAATGCTTGTGCGAGTTCGTCTTGCGTCAAAATGCGGGTTCCTGCCCCCAATTTGTGTTGCATGGCTTGCGCGGCGCACAGCGCGTCGGCTCGCGGCATGGTGTCGGCCAGATAAAGATATCCGAAGTTCTGGATAGACAGATCTTCGATGCGGGGATCACCGCCCATATTGGCGCGCAAATTCTTGATGAACTCTGCGGTGAACTGCGAGATTCGCACATTCAGTGGCTCACTGAATTGCTGTCTGAGGCAGGAGTTCGTATGCGCGGTCGAGCATTGCGCATAGCTTGGATCCCGTTCGACCACCAGCATGCGGCCTTGGAAGTCCGGTGATTGGCTCAACCACCACGCCACCGACGACCCCATAATGGCCCCGCCCACAATGATCACATCATATGATTGGTAAAGCGGATCTGTCGCCATCACAGTCACTTGATCAGGCTGGGCAAGGGATGCTGCGCTGCCAACACCTCGTCACCGCGTTGCCTCCAGCGCCCATGACAGTACGGAATCATGGTCGGGGGAAAGCTGTTCGGCATCACCAACAAAGGTCATGAACGCCTCGCGCGACCCTTCAGAAACACCGATGATTGCTGGAATATCACGTGCCAGCGCTTCGCCGACAGCTTCGCGAAAGCCGCGCCCTTCGGCCTCTTGCTTGCCAAACTTGTTGACGATCAAAAGATCGGCACCGGCTTTCAACCGTTCCTCGGTTTGGCCCACGGCTGTTTCCAGCGCTTCGGGGTTCAGTTTGCAGCCGCGCGCATTGGCGCCCAGAAATTGGCTGATCCGGATTTTCGGGCCGTCAGGCAGGATCAGGACGTCCATGTCGCAATGGTGATCCTCGGCGCGTTCTGTATCAAGCTGGACCGTCCCGCACAGGGTCAGCCCGTGTTGCGCCAATGCATCCGCGACACCAGCAAGCAACAGATTGGTTTGGCCCCGTCCGGGTGCGATGACATAGGCAAGTTTCATGTGGATCCCGATCAATCTGCATATCAGATGACAATTGGACTGAGCGTTGTCAATTGCTGTGTGCCGACCAGACGTGCTTGCGTGGTCCGGCCCGCTGTGGCCAGATGTCAAAAAGAAAAGGTGTCCCAACATGAAGCCTGAAACTCCTGCCAGTGCGCCGCCCCAAGATGCGGCGCAGCGCCGCGCGGTCGCGCCGGTAATCTGCTATCCCGTGGAAGACTTGCCAGCGCCTAATCTTGCGCTGTATCGGGCGGCGCGGGATACAGCGACGAAAACCGCCGAAGTGGTGGTGCCCCCGCGTGATGCCAAGGTGTTTCAGGTGCCGGCGGGTCATTTCTTCCGCATTACATCCATCGAAGGACCACAGGTCGGCGATTTGAACCTGTGGAATCTGCATGATTTGGCGGAAAGGTTCTATTCTGGCAAGACAAGGGCGCTTCACGGCACGCATTTGTCCATCTCAGATCGGATTTGGTCAAGTCAACCGTTTCTGCGCCCCATTGCGACAATCGTCAACGACACGTTGGATTGGTATGGGTTCGACGAATTTGGCGGGTCAGTGCATGACGTGATTGGCACGCGGTGCGACCCCTACACGCATAACTTGCTGGCCGGTGGGCAATATCACCATTGCTGCCACTCCAATCTGACCCGTGCGCTGGCCGATTACCTTGATTGTTCGACAGGCGAAGCAGAGCCGCATATCCACGACGTTCTGAATGTTTTCATGTGCACGGGGTTCACGCGGGACACGGGGCAATACTTTATGAAAGCCAGCCCCGTGCGCCCCGGCGACTACCTTGAGTTCTTTGCCGAGATTGACCTGTTGGGTGCGCTCAGCGCCTGTCCCGGTGGCGATTGCTCGTCCGAGCACAGCTCTGATGCTGCCGCCTGTTATCCGCTTCTGGTCGAGGTGTTCACCCCTGACAAGCGTGCATTGCAGGGGTGGTCACAGCCGCCTGTTAACGGCTATGACCGAACGCATGGCGTTTAAGCGCGCCGATCAGGCGAAGGCGGCTTCCAGCGCAATCTCGATCATGTCGCCAAAGCTTTGTTCGCGCTGATCCGATGGCAAGGCTTCACCGGTTTGCAGGTGATCGGATACCGTCATGATCCCCAGTGCGCGCACCCCGTGGCGGGCGGCAAGGGTGTAGAGTTCGGCGGCCTCCATCTCGACCCCTAGAATGCCGTGACGCGTCATTTCTTTGTTCAGGTCAGGACGCTCGTCATAGAACGTGTCCGAGCTGTAGATCCCGCCCACATGCACGCCAACATCGCGTTTGCGTGTTGCTGATACTGCGGCTTCCAACAGTGTATAATCGGCACAGGGCGAATAATTCAGTTCGCGAAAGATGGTGGAAGACGGTGTCGCGACTGTCGTGCAGGTCATCGCGATGACCACGTCCCGCACTTTGACCTGAGGCTGCATACCCCCGATGGACCCGACACGGATCAAGGTCTTCGCCCCGTAATCGCGGATCAATTCATTGGCATAGATCGACAGACTGGGCATCCCCATACCGGATCCCTGAATGCTGACACGGTTGCCTTTGTAGGTTCCGGTAAAGCCCAGCATTCCACGCACTTCGTTGACCAGTTCGGCCCCTTCCAGAAAGTTTTCGGCGGCCCATCGGGCGCGATAGGGGTCGCCCGGCATCAGGACGGTTTCTGCGATCTGGCCGGGGGCGGCACCAATATGGATGGTCATGGCTGTCTCCTGTGGATAAAGTCGCGCATATGAAAACAAAATCTGTGATCCACGCGCTGTTCGTAGCCCTCTTTATCCTCCCACTTCCCCTCTGGGCGCAAGAGCCCGGCGAGCTTGCCTTGGTAAAGAAGGTGTTCGCGAAGCTTCAACCGATCTCGATCCGGGCCAATCGCGAGTATTGCGGCTATATCGGCTATGATCGCTCCGGCAAGCTGGCGGCGTCAAAGGCCAAGCGCGGCGGCAAAGGCAGTTGCATGGCCAATGATCCGGTCAACCTGGTCACAGTGATCGCGTCTTATCATACTCATGGTGGGTTCTCGACCCGATACGCGAACGAGGTGCCATCTGGCGATGACATGGAAACTGACGAGCTGGAAGGCGTCGATGGCTGGGTTGCCACTCCGGGCGGTCGGCTTTGGTATATTGATACGACCGATATGGTCACGAGCCAGATTTGCGGGATCGGTTGTCTTCCCATGGACGCCCGGTTTCGTGAGGGCGACATGGGAGAAATCGCGCAAAGCTATACCTACGACCAACTGATCGAAAAGTTGGTTGGGCTAGGCGACTGACCTTTATTCGGCCGCGGCGGCTTTCGGGGCAACCAGCGTCACGATATCTTCCATGATCGTGTTCAGCTCGAAATCTTTCGGCGTATAGACCTTGGCCACACCCATGTTGCGCAGACGCTCGGCGTCTTCGTCGGGGATGATGCCGCCTGCGACCACGGGAATGTGACCCAGACCGGCGTCTTTCATGCGCTCCATCAGCTCTTCCAGAAGCGGAATGTGACTGCCCGACAGGATTGAAAGGCCAACGACATGCGCCTTGGTTTCGATGGCCGAAGCCACCAGCTCCTCGGGCGTCAGGCGGATGCCTTCATAGGTGATGTCCATGCCGCAGTCGCGGGCGCGGGCGGCAATCTGTTCGGCGCCGTTGGAATGGCCGTCCAGACCGGGTTTGCCAACGAGGAAGGTCAGGCGACGGCCAAGCGCGTCCGACACTGCATCGACGCGGGCGCGGATGTCCTCCAACCCTTCGGTGCGGTTCGACGGGTTCTTGGACACGCCCGTGGGCGCGCGATACTGGCCGAAGGTCTGGCGCATTACCTCGCCCCATTCCCCCGTGGTGACACCGGCCTTCGCTGCGGCGATTGAGGGGGGCATGATGTTGTCGCCGGACCTGGCCGCGGCGCGCAGGTTGTCCAGCGCGACCTTGACGGCGTTGTCGTCACGATCCGCCCGCCATTGTTCCAAACGCGCGATCTGGTCGGCCTCTGCTTCTTTGTCGGCAACCATGATGGCGCCCTCGCCAGCCGTCAGCGGGCTTTCTGCGGCTTCGGTCCAGCGGTTCACACCGACCACCGTGGTCTTGCCGGCCTCGATCTTGTTGATGCGCTGGGCGTTTGACTCGACCAATCGCGATTTCATGTACTCAATGGCCGCGACCGCGCCGCCCATCCCGTCGATCTGGGCCAGTTCGGCGCGCGCGCCGTCTTTCAGTTCGGCGACCTTGCGTTCTACGGCGGGGTTTTCGTCAAACAGGTCGTCAAACTCCAGAAGGTCGGTCTCATAGGCCAGAATCTGCTGCATCCGAAGGGACCACTGCTGATCCCAAGGGCGGGGCAGGCCAAGGGCTTCGTTCCATGCGGGCAGTTGCACCGCGCGGGCGCGGGCGTTTTTCGACAGCGTCACAGCCAGCATCTCGATCAGGATGCGGTAGACGTTGTTTTCCGGTTGCTGCTCGGTCAAACCAAGCGAGTTCACCTGCACGCCATAGCGGAAGCGGCGGAATTTCGGATCTTCAACGCCGTAACGCTCGCGGGTGATTTCGTCCCACAGCTCGACAAAGGCGCGCATCTTGCACATCTCGGTTACAAAGCGGATGCCGGCGTTCACGAAGAATGAGATGCGGCCAACCATAGCGGGGAACGCCTCGGCGGGCACTTTTTCCTTCAGGTCGTCCAGAACGGCAATGGCTGTGGCCAGTGCGAAGGCCAGCTCTTCCTCTGGCGTCGCGCCAGCTTCCTGCAGGTGATAGGAACACACATTCATCGGGTTCCATTTCGGCAGGTGCTCGCGCGTATAGGCAGCAACGTCGGTAATCATGCGTAAGCTGGGCTTCGGCGGGCAGACATAGGTTCCGCGCGACAGGTATTCCTTGATGATGTCGTTCTGAACGGTGCCCTGCAGCTTCGAGATATCGGCGCCCTGTTCCTCGGCGGCGGCGATATAGAGCGACAACAGCCATGGCGCAGTGGCGTTGATCGTCATCGAGGTGTTCATCTGCTCCAGCGGAATATCTGCAAACAGGGTGCGCATGTCGCCCAAGTGGCTTAGCGGCACGCCGACCTTGCCCACCTCACCCCGTGACAGTTTGTGATCGCTGTCATAGCCCGTTTGGGTCGGCAAATCGAAGGCGACGGACAAGCCGGTCTGGCCTTTCGACAAGTTGGTCCGATATAGCGCGTTCGAGGCTTTGGCGGTCGAATGACCGGCATAGGTGCGGAAAAGCCAGGGGCGGATCGAGTTTTGGCGGGACATGTCAGAGACTCATCGATTTGTTGCGCTGCAGCATTTTTCGCAGACGAAAGAATATTACGCAAGGGCGAATTTCAAGGGAAGAAAATTACGCAATGTTCAGGTCTCATGCGCTGGCGTAAGCAGCAAGGCACGATTGTCATCCCGCATAGGATATCCAGAAAGATGATAGAACTGCCCGTGACGCATTGTCTTTACCTTGTTGCCTTTTCCTGAAAACCTGTCGCCATGACGCGTTCGATAGAATTGCCACTGTGGCTTCTTATTCTGATTCTGGCCTTCGCCACGGTGACGTTCGCGTCCCATTTCCTGTTTCCATCGGTTCGCTGGTTCTTCCGCAAACGGCTTGAACGCGCGGTTGAGCGGCTGAACGAAAAACTCGAACGTCCGATCGAGCCGTTTAAGCTGGCACGTCGCTATGACATGGTGCAGCGTCTGTCTTATGACCCCGAGGTGGCGAAGGCGGTTGCCGAACATGCCCGAAGCGCGGGCGTGCCCGAGCAGGTCGCGTTTGAAACCGCGCAACGCTATGCCCGCGAGATCGTGCCTCGGTTTTCGGCAACGGCTTATTTCGGGTTCGGGATCGGTGTCGCCAAGCTTCTGAGCCGGGCATTCTATCGCGTCAGGCTCGGCGCCTTCGACGAAGCGCGTTTGAAGGAAATCGACCCGGATTCGACCATCGTTTTCGTGATGAATCACCGGTCGAACATGGATTACGTGTTGGTCACATGGCTGGCCGCCGAGCGATCACACCTATCCTATGCCGTGGGGGAATGGGCGCGGGTCTGGCCGCTGCGCATGTTGATCCGATCCATGGGCGCGTATTTTATCCGCCGCAGAAGCCGCAATGCGCTGTATCGCAAAGTTTTGTCACGTTATGTGCGACTGGCAACGGATGGCGGTGTCACGCAGGCGATGTTCCCTGAAGGTGGGCTAAGTCTGAACGGGACAGTTGGCGAACCGAAGCTGGGACTTCTGAGCTATCTCGTGCAGGATTTTGACCCTGCGGTGAATCGCAATGTCGTCTTCGTTCCCGTCGCGATGAACTATGACCGGGTTCTTGAGGACCGGGTGCTTGTGAGAGCCGACATCAAGGGCAATCGACGGTTTGGGTTACGCTTCAAATACGTTGCCCGGCATGTTGGCCGGCATCTATGGCAGTGCCTGACCGGCAAGTTTCATCGCTTCGGCTATGCCAGCGTGTCGTTCGGCCGCCCCTTGTCGCTGAACGACTATCTCGAGACCCACGGGGCAGAGGATTTGCTGGAAGACCTTGGTGACCAATTGATGTCACGCATCCGCGATGTCGTTCCGGTTCTGCCTGTGCCCGTGGTGGCCGCGATCGTGCTGGAGCAGGAAACATTGACCCGAACCGATTTGGAAACCCGCTTTTCATTGCTGGTCTCGGATATGGAGGCGAGGGGTGCCCATGTGCATTTGCCACGGGGCGACATGAGTTATGCGGCCGAAGTCGGTATTCGGCTGCTTATGCAACGCAAACTGATCATTGAAGAAGGCGAGGGGCCGCAAGCGCGATATCGCGTCAACAAACCGGATCGCTTGATTCTGGCCTATTATGCCAATTCCATAGCGCACCTGTCTGATGCCATCACGACGGTTCAGATATCGGACCTAAGCCCGGCCGAAGTCGCTGACGCCGCCGTATTGCCGGATTAAAGCCCGTTGTCGCAGAAATCGTACGCGACATAAAATTACAAAAAATGGCCGATTGTTGTTGCAATCTTGCGGAGCGATACGTAATGCTGCACTAGCAACCGCATTTCTGCATTGCGGCAATAGAATCGGATAACGCGCAACAGAAGGAGGCCCCGATGGCTTTGGATACGCAACCCAGCATCGCTGACTACGATGCCCCGAAGAAGGACTTGTACGAGATCGGTGAGATGCCGCCGCTTGGGCATGTCCCCAAACAGATGTATGCTTGGGCCATTCGCCGGGAACGTCATGGCGAACCGGACAAGTCCTTTCTGGTCGAAGTTGTCGATACGCCCGTTTTGGATAGTCACGAGGTTCTGGTCCTCGTGATGGCCGCTGGTGTGAACTACAACGGTGTTTGGGCTGGCTTGGGCGTACCTATTTCGCCATTTGACGGCCACGGTGCGGATTATCACATCGCGGGGTCAGACGCTTCTGGCATCGTTTGGGCTGTTGGCGACAAGGTGAAAAGCTGGAAAGTGGGTGACGAAGTGGTCATTCACTGTAACCAGGATGACGGCGACGACGAAGAGTGTAACGGCGGCGATCCGATGTTCTCGCCCTCCCAAAGAATTTGGGGATACGAGACCCCGGACGGCTCGTTTGCGCAGTTCACGAATGTGCAGGCGCAACAGCTTTTGCCACGCCCTAAACATCTGACATGGGAAGAAAGTGCCTGCTACACGCTGACACTGGCTACGGCCTACCGGATGTTGTTTGGGCATGCGCCACATGAGCTGAAACCCGGACAGAATGTTCTGGTCTGGGGGGCATCGGGCGGTCTGGGATCCTTTGCGATCCAATTGATCAATGCCGCCGGTGCGAATGCCATCGGCGTGATCTCGGAAGAGGACAAGCGCGAGTTTGTTATGTCACTCGGCGCAAAGGGCGTGATCAACCGCAAGGATTTCAATTGCTGGGGGCAGTTGCCCACCGTGAACACGCCTGAATATGCCGCCTGGTTCAAAGAAGTGCGCAAGTTCGGCAAAGCGATCTGGGATATCACGGGCAAAGGCAACAATGTGGATATGGTGTTTGAACACCCCGGCGAAGCCACGTTCCCCGTGTCGACCTTCGTTTGTAAGAAAGGCGGCATGGTCGTGATCTGCGCGGGGACCACGGGCTTCAACTGTACGTTTGACGTTCGGTATCTCTGGATGCACCAGAAGCGCATTCAGGGCAGCCACTTCGCACATTTGAAGCAAGCCGCCTCGGCCAACCGCATGATGGTCGAACGACGAATCGACCCCTGTATGTCCGAGGTGTTCCCTTGGGAAGAGATCCCGGACGCACATATGAAAATGTTGCGCAATCAACACAAGCCCGGCAACATGGCGGTCCTGGTTCAGGCACCGAAAACCGGTCTGCGCACCTTCGAAGACGCACTTGAGGCCGGCCCGAAATAGGTCAGAAAACCGCTGAAATTTGGCCCCCCGTCCGAACAGGATTGGGGGGCTTTTTTGTCGAATCTTGAGACACTTCACTCGTTATCGAAGCGAATCACATTGAAGTAGAGTTGACCGCTTGGTCGGCTTATTCAGAGATCAGTATGTTACGCAAATCACCCTCCCCATTTATGGGGAGGTCAAATGGGTGAATACCGAAGCGCAAAAACACATGCGAAGGTTGATTTCCAAACTTGCGAGATCGAGGCTTTACATGTCTGATGAATGGATCATTGATGTTCTTACTGACCTGAAGGCTTACGCGGTTAAAAATGGTTTGAACGTCACGGCTGACCAGCTTGACGACGCGCGACTGATTGCCATGACCGAAATCGCTGCTGCCTCACGTCAAGAGACGGAGAACGCGCGCGACTATGAAAAACCGGTTGGAAGACCTTGTCTCTACGTTGCAGGCGGCGAACTCGCTTGAAGACCTGCAAGCCATAACCGAGGCTCTGCGGGATCACTACGACGTCTCTCATACCGTCTATCATTGGGTCAATTCTGTTGGCGAAAGATTTGGTGCAGGCACGTACAGCGCCGAATGGGTCGACCGCTATCTCGAAAAGGATTACTTGCGCATAGATCCTGTTATTTTCGGATGTTTTCAAAGGTTTACCCCCGTAATTTGGAAGTCGCTCGATTGGTCGTCAAAGGCGGCACGCGAGATGTTCCAGGATGCTATGAACTATGGTCTGGGCAATCAGGGATTCACCATTCCGATACGTGGACCCAACGGGCAATTCGCGCTGTTTACCATGAATGCGACCGCGGAAGATGACGCATGGGAAACCTTTGTCGATGAGAACACACACGATCTGATGATCATCTCGCACGAACTCAACAAAAAAGCGCTCGAATTCGAGAAATGGGGTCAGGACGTTCAGTCCCCGTCGCTGTCGCCTCGTGAATTGACGGCGATGACCTGTTTGGCGAAAGGGATGAATCGCGCGCAATCTGCGGCAGAAATGAGCATATCAGAACACACGTTAAGAGTGTATATCGAATCGGCGCGCCACAAGTTGGGCGCCATGAATACAACCCATGCGGTAGCACGTGCGTTGTCTACGGGGATCATAATCGTATAAAATACATCTAAAACGCTCAAGACATTTGCCTTATTTTAACCATAAGGCGACCATCATTTGGCTAACTTATCGGACAAAGGAGCCAAACCGATGCTGCGCTATCTCTATGGTAATGATTTGAATAACTTCCCTCTGCTTGCAGACACTATGTTCCGCGATCGTGCTGAACAGTTTTCTCGTCGGTTGGGCTGGGACGTCCACGTCGACGACGCAGGGCACGAGCGGGATGAATACGACGACATGAATCCCCTCTATGTGATCTGGGAACAAGCAGATGGCCGCCACGGCGGATCCATGCGTTTTCTACCTACAGTGGGGCAAACCATGGTCAACGACCATTTCGATCACCTGACGGACGGGGTGCATATCGAAAGCCCGCTGATCTGGGAATGCACACGTTTCTGCCTTGCACCCGGCGCGGATCGTCGCGCTTCTGCCGCTCTGGCGCTTGGTGCTGGCGAACTGATGGATGCCTTCAAGCTGCGCCACTATGTCGGTGTGTTCGATCCGCGGATGGAACGGATTTATCGCCTGATGGGGCTGGAGCCGGAAGTCATCGGAACGGCTGGTGAAGGCAAAGATCGCATTGGCGTGGGCCTTTGGTCCATGAATGATGATGCATTTGCCCCGACTCTTGCCCGCGTGGGCGTGGATCGCGAAACCAGCAAGAACTGGCTGCGCTATTCCCTGGGTCTTGGCCAGCGTGTTGTTGCGCCGGACGCCATTCCCGCAAGTGCATAAGCGGTAATAGGACGGATCTGCGCCATACCTGCTGGCGCAGCATCAGAGCGCAGGTTAGGGTCGCGCCATGACCATTGGCGCGCACCTGACCTACTCTGACGACCAAGCGGATGCCCATGACCGCGTGGCAGATATGCTGCGCGGGGCAGGGGTGAATCTGGACGATGCGCTGCTAACGCCAATGTCGGACGGAAAGTCACAGGTCATGGCGGTCGTTGGCAAGGCGGGCTCAGGCAAGACGATGTTGCTTGCCCAGCTATACCGCGCATTAGAAGAAGCTGGTGTCGAGGTTGTGTCCGGTGATTGGGAAGGTAAACGCCGAAAGGATCGCAGGACATTGGCCATACTGGCCCCGACCAACAAGGCTGCCAGCGTGCTGCGCAATCGCGGGGTGCCCGCAACGACCATCCATCGTATCCTCTACACGCCCGTCTATGACCCCGAATACGAGAAGATTGCCGAGTGGCTGGCGGGAAATGGCGAACGGCCCGCGATCGAAGGTCTGACAGAGGCGGCGCTGGATCGCGCATTTGCATTCTACCAAGCCCAGAAGTCTATTCCCGGGGCGTTGGCCGCCGCGGGATTGCGCGGATCAGATTTCATTACCGGTTGGAAACGACGGGATGACCCTTTGGACATCGGGTTCGTTGATGAAAGCTCGATGCTGGATGAAAAGCAGTTCAACGATCTGCGCGAAATCTTTCCGACACTGGTGCTGTTCGGCGATCCCGCCCAGCTTGCCCCGGTGGGGCAGTCTGGTGAAATGGTCTTCGATCGGTTGGGCGACAGCCGCAAGATGGTGCTGCACCGCATTCATCGGCAGGAGCAGGACAACCCTATTCTGGACCTTGCGCATGCCTTGGCGGATGACACACTGGATTTCGCATCGTTCGAGCAAATGATCGAAGAGGCTGCGCGTTCAGATGACCGTGTTGTTGTTGCGCCGCGCGTAAATGCCGACCTCATGGCACGCTCTCCGGTTCTGGTGTGGCGCAATGTAACGCGCGTGCGCCTGATCACGGCATTCCGGGGCGCGTTTGGTGCGCCCGAGCATGAGCTGATGCCCGGTGAGCCGTTGATCTGTGATGGAATTGAGCTTCCACTGAAGCACCGCAAGAAACGGATTGATCTGGAAGCGCGTGGCCTGATCAAGGGGGCACAATGTGTCTATCTTGGCCCCGGAAAACGACCGGGGTTTTCCCGATTGCATGTGCTGGGTGCTGAAGACCCGCAATTGTCCGCCGCGTCAATCATCAAGATAGAAATGCCGGACGAAGAAGAGCCGTTCATTCCATATGCCGCACATATGGGCGCGGCTTTTTTGCATGGGGCGGCGGTGACCATCCACAAGGCGCAGGGGTCGCAATGGCCCGAAGTTCAGGTCTTTGCACCAGATATTTGGGCGGCGTCGCGGGCAGGGCGCACCGAGGCCGGGCTGCCTTTGTGGAAGCGACTGGCCTATGTGGCAATCACACGGGCCGAAACGCGCCTGCATTGGGTGAAACGCTATGCCATGGCCCGGCCAGAGGCCGAGCTGTCGACACAAGACCTACCCAGCAAACCGGTCCCGTTTGCATTGGAAGCGCAAGGCGAAGACGTGGCATAGACCCGTCTGGGGTAGTTACGTGCGCAGGATCACCCGGAACAGGGCTGACGCCCCCCAGCCAGCGGCAATCGCAATAACAAGGGACAGAATACCATAGATCAGTGGTTGTTCATGGGCGAGGTTGAAGATCCAACGTTCCAAACCGACCTTCTGCACGTTGATCACGGTTTCATACTGCGAAGCAACGGTCCCCGCGCGCGTCAGATAGATGCGCGTGCGATAGTCGCCTTCGGTCACATTGGCCGGCAAGGCAATGCGTGTGTTGAACAGCGTTTCCTCTTGCAGCTCGACACTGTTTTCCATGAGTTTGTAAAGATCAGACTTCTCGCGAATACGGATCAGCGCGCGGGTGAAATCGCGCGGGTCTTGGTTGGTGAAGGGGGTGTCGCTGATGCGGATCGACCGCTCGACCGAAATGACGTGTTTCAAATCGTCAAGGATCGAGAGTGTCTCGGTCAGCGGGGCCGAAGTTGCGACCGCATAGAAACTTGGCGCAGCGGCGAGTTCTATTGAGTCACTGTTAACCCAGATCCCGAAGCGTCGGTCCTTCTTGCGGACCGTGACCGGATGGGCTGGGCCTTCGACGACGACGATCACTTGAAGGGGGCTGTCGGTCGGGGGCGGGGTGTCGCGCTTGACGGCGCCGAAGATCAGGATCTCGGACCCCACGAAAGTCGCGGTGATTGAAACGCGGTTCTGGCTAAGCCCGGCAACGACCTTTTCCGCAGATGCGGGCAGGGCGGCAAATACAATCAACATGAGGATGGAGAGGAAGCGCAGCATCAGTGCCCTCCCGCCTGACCGATTTCATAAAGCTCGGTCGGTTGGATCAGCAGGTCCAACCCAAGTTTGCCGCAAACCACCAGAACCATCAGCGCCAGCAAGACCCGCAACTGTTCGGCCTTGAGCTTCACGCCAATGCGCGCACCGATCTGTGCGCCAACAACGCCGCCGATCAATAGAAGAACCGCCAGCCCCATATCGACTGTATAGTTGGTCGTGGCGTGCAGAAGCGTCGTGAAAGCGGTCACGAAAATGATCTGGAACAGTGATGTCCCGACGACCACCTTTGTCGGCATTCCCAGCAGATAGATCATCGCGGGCACCATGATAAAGCCACCGCCAACGCCCATGATCGCCGCCAGAATACCCACCAGCACCCCCACGAGAATGGGAGGAATCACTGAGATATATAGGCCCGATGTGCGGAACTTCATCTTGAACGGCAGATTATGCACCCAAGTGTGTTTGCGCCGTTTCGGCACAGCGGATCCGCCGCGCGTTTTCATCAACGCCCGCACGCTTTCGACAAACATCAACGATCCGATGATGCCAAGGAACAGGACATAAGACAGTTTGACCAGCAAATCGACCTGCCCAATAGCCTTCAAAGCATTGAACAATTGCACGCCCAACGCAGCCCCGATCAGACCGCCGATTAGCAGCACCACCCCCATTCGAAGGTCCACCGTCTTGCGCTTCAGATGTGCCAGTACGCCGGAAAATGAGCTTGCGACGATCTGGTTGGCCTCGGTGGCCACCGCGACGGCGGGTGGGATGCCGATAAAGAACAGAAGGGGCGTCATCAGAAAGCCGCCGCCAACCCCGAACATGCCGGACAGTATACCAACGATCCCCCCAAGCCCGAGCAACAAGAATGCGTTTACGGAAACCTCGGCGATTGGCAGGTAAATCTGCATTAGGAAAAAACTCTGGGCTGGCTGTGTATCTACGATCTGTTTCTTTATTGGCCCATGAAGCGGGCGTTAGTCACGCGTTAAGTATCGTCGAACCAGTTTTTCCAGCTTTTCTGCGCCAAGTGGCGCCATAGCCTTGGTATGTTCATGGCTAATCGCCTCGTCCGACAGACCTTGTGCCATGTTGGTGATGGTGGAAAACGCAGCAACCCGCAGTCCAAGGAACCGCGCCAGAATCACTTCGGGTACGGTAGACATCCCGACCGCGTCTGCCCCCAGCGTGCGAATGGCACGGATTTCGGCGGGAGTTTCAAACGACGGGCCGGAGTACCAGGCATAGATACCGGGGGTCAGGGTAATGCCTTCATCCTTGGCGATTTCTGCAAAGCACTTCTGCATGTCTGCGTCGTAGGCGCCCCCCATGGGAACGAAACGTACGTCTGATGCTTCTCCGATCAGGGGATTTAGACCCGAGAAGTTGATGTGATCCGAAATCAGCATCAATTCGCCCGGCGGAATGTCCAGCCGCATGGATCCAGCCGCGTTGGTCAGGATCAGGCGATCCGCGCCCAACGCTTTCAACAGCTCCAGCGGCAGACGCATCGCGTCGGCTTTTCCGTTTTCATAGTAATGCGACCGCCCGCCGAGCACGGCCACCCGCGTGCCCTCCAACTGACCGATCACCAGTTTCGGGTTATGCCCTGAAACATGTGCCTGCGGGAAACCGTCGAGCTGGTCGTAGGGGATTGCGACCCCATCGACCGTGTCGGCCAGATGCCCCAGGCCGGACCCAAGGACCAACCCGACCTCGACCGGCTCAGGTCCGGCTAAGTCGCGCACCTGTCTGGCAAGGTTCTCAGCGCTCTTTGACATAGGGTTGCCCCCCGGCCTTCGGTGCGACGGCGGTGCCGCCGAACCCGGCCAGAATGATCACTGTCAGGATATAGGGCAGGGCCTGCATGAACTGCACCGGGATGACGAATGTGCCCAGGTCGATGTTCTGATACCGGTTGGCAATGGCTTCCAGAAGTCCGAACAACAGCGTGGCATAAAGCGCATGCCAAGGCCGCCAGCGTGCGAAGATCAGGGCTGCCAGCGCGATATAGCCACGCCCCGCGCTCATTTCCTTGACGAAGCCTGCTGCCAAACCAGTGGCAAGATAAGCGCCAGCCAGTCCGCACAGGATGCCCGCGATCAGCATCGCGGCATAGCGCAGCCGGATCACCGACACACCTGCTGTATCAACCGCGGCCGGATTTTCACCCACCGCGCGCAGGCGCAGACCGAAGCGGGTGCGATACAAAACGAACCAAGATAGCGGCACCATAAGAAGCGCCACATAGACAAGGATCGTGTGGCCTGACAACAGGTCGGAATAGATCGGTCCAAGGATCGGCACATCCGCGACTGCATTCGCAAATGGCAGCTCGACCGGCGAAAAACGCTGACCGCCCGACAGGCTCGGCGTCCGGCCACCAAGACCGAACCACGCCGTGCCGATCAGAATTGTAATGCCCGAGGCAAAGAAATTCAGTGCGACGCCGGAGATCAGCTGGTTGCCCTGAAAGGTGATCGACGCAAGGCCATGCACACCAGAGAAGGCGATCGAAGACGCAACACCGGCCAGAAGCCCCAACCAGACCGACCCGGTTGCTGCCGCGACCGCTGCCGAGAAAAAGGCCGAGGCGAGGATCTTACCCTCAAGCCCGATATCGAAAACGCCCGCTCGTTCAGAGAACAGCCCGGCAAGACAGGCAAGCAAAAGGGGTGTGGCAAGGCGCAGGGCGCTGTCGGCGATTTGGATGATCGTCAGGAAATCCATCAGTTCGCCTCCTGCTTCGCGGCCCGGATGAAGGCGCGTTCAACCGGCCCCCGAACCATGTTGTCCAGCGCCCCGGTGAACAGGATCACCAGTGCCTGAATGACGGTGACAAGCTCGCGCGGGATCTTCGTCCACAGGGACAATTCGCTGCCGCCTTGGTAAAGGAAGCCGAACAGAAGCGCGGCCAGCAGCACGCCGAACGGGTGGTTGCGGCCCATCAGGGCCACAGCGATGCCGATAAAGCCCGCCCCTTCGACCGAGTTCAGCACAAGCCGCTCGGCTTCGCCCATGGTGTTGTTGATGGACATCATGCCGGACAGTCCGCCAGACAGAAGCATGGCGACCATGATAATCTTGAACGGAGAAATGCCCGCATAGACCGATGCATCAGACGACAGACCAAAGGCGCGAATCTCGTAACCCAGACGCGAGCGCCACATCAGAAGATAGACGATCACACATGCTGCAAGCGCGACGAACAGCGACACATTCACCGGCGCGGATTTCGAGAAGTTGATCCCTATGGGTGCCAGAAACTCGTGCAGGGTGGGCAGGTGTGTTGCCTCGGGGAAGTTGGCGGTTTGCGGGTTCATCTCGCCCTGAGGGCGTAGCACGTTGACCAGCACATAGTTCAGCGCCGAGGCGGCTATGAAGTTGAACATGATAGTGGTGATAACCACGTGGCTGCCCCGTCGGGCTTGCAAATAGGCGGGGATGAAAGCCCATGCGGCACCAAACACAGCCCCGCCAACCATGGCAAACAGAAGTGCGACCGACCAATGGGGGAAGGGAATGTACAGACAAACCAACGCAACGCCTAGCCCGCCGATCATCGCCTGACCCTCGCCACCGATGTTGAACATCGCGGCCTTGAAGGCAATCGATACCGCAAGCCCGGTGAAGATGAAGTTGGTGGCATAATAAAGCGTATAGCCCCAGCCATAGGTCGACCCCAGCGCGCCGGTGATCATGGTCTGCAGGGCCTTGATTGGATTCTCGCCGATGGCCAGAATGACCAGCCCCGACAACACGAAGGCGATCAGAAGGTTCAGAAGTGGAATTAGGGCCACATCGGCCCATTTGGGCATTTTCTGCATCAGGCTGCATCCCCTTCCTGTGTAACCCCGGCCATCAACAGACCCAGTTCACGTTCATCGGTCTGATCGGGCAACCGTTCGCCCATGATATGGCCATCGAACATCACAGCAATCCGGTCGCTGAGGGACAGGATTTCCTCTAACTCGACCGAGACCAGAAGCACTGCTTTGCCTTGATCGCGCAGTGCGATGATCTGTTTGTGAATGAACTCGATTGCCCCGATATCGACCCCACGCGTGGGCTGCCCGACGAGAAGAAGGTCAGGGTTGCGTTCAATTTCACGCGCCACAACGATTTTTTGTTGGTTGCCGCCCGAGAAGCTTTTGGCTTCCAGCTGTGGATTTGGTGGCCTTACGTCGAAACGATCCATCTTGTCCTGAGCCGTTTCAAGTATTTTAGCGTTATCCATCAAAAGCTTATTCTTTTGATACTCGGGCGCATGGTGATAGCCAAAGACGACATTCTGCCACGCCGGGAAGTCCATGATCAGGCCGTGTTCCTGCCGGTCCTCTGGTACATGCGCGATCCCGCGCTTGCGTCGCGAACGGCCGTCTGAGTATTTCCCGGTCAGATCAATCGGGTCGCCGTTGACGCGAATTTCGCCTGTGGCGGTGGCATAGCCGCCCAGAACCTCCAGCAACTGCGACTGGCCGTTTCCGGATACCCCGGCGATGCCAAGAATCTCGCCCGCGCGCACATTGAGAGAAATGCCTTTCAGGCGTTCCACCCCATGATCGTCAACCATGTGCAGGTTATCGACTTCCAGAATCTTCTTGCCGGGGGTCGCAGGTACTTTGTCTACGCGCAGCAGCACCTTGCGGCCCACCATCAGTTCGGCCAGATGTTCGGGGTTGGTGTCTTTGGTTTTGACTGTCGCTGTCATTTCGCCGCGCCGCATGACAGAGACGGTGTCCGTGATCTCCATAATCTCGCGCAGTTTGTGGGTGATCAGGATGATCGTTTTGCCCTGGTCGCGCAGGCCATTCAGGATACGGAACAGGTGGTCGGCTTCGGCGGGTGTCAACACGCCCGTCGGCTCGTCAAGAATCAGAATATCCGCTTCGCGGTAAAGAGCTTTCAGGATCTCAACACGCTGCTGTACCCCGACGCCAAGATCTTCGATCAGCGTGTCCGGGTCAACGTGGAGTTCGTATTCTTCTGCAAGCGATTTCAGTGACTTGCGCGCCTTGGCCAGCGAAGGGCGAAGCATTGCGCCATCTTCGACCCCAAGGACCACATTCTCAACCACCGAGAAATTTTCAACCAGTTTGAAGTGCTGGAACACCATTCCGATACCGGCTGCAATCGCGGCCTGGCTGTCGGGGATCTGGGTTTCTTTTCCGTGGATGAAGATCTGCCCTTTATCCGCTTTGTAGAACCCATAGAGGATGGACATCAGGGTCGATTTCCCCGCGCCGTTTTCGCCGATGATCCCGTGGATCGTCCCCGGCTGCACGGATATCGAGATGTCCTTGTTCGCCTGCACAGGCCCAAAGGCCTTCGATATGCCGCGAAGTTCGATGGCAGGGGCAACAGTCGCCTGTTGCCCCCCTTTGATCACATCAGCCATTGTTCGATCAGAACTTCATGACGGGGCAGGTGTCGTCCGACTGATAGTCATGGACGGCAATTTCGCCCGAGATGATCTTGGCTTTGGCGTCTTCGACGGCGGCTTTCATATCATCGGTGACCAGCTCTGCGTTGTGTTCGTCCATCGCAAGGCCAACACCCTCATGCGCCAGATCCATAACGCGCACGCCGGGTTTCAGTTCTTCGCCCTCAATCATCGCGTCATAGACCGAAACATCGACCCGTTTGACCATCGACGTCAGAACTTTGCCCGGGTGCAGGTAGTTCTGGTTGCTGTCGACGCCAATCGACAGCACGCCTTCGTCCGCTGCGGTTTGCAGCACGCCAAGACCTGTGCCCCCTGCAGCTGCATAGATTACGTCAGCGCCTTGGCTGATCTGAGCTTTCGTCAGCTCGCCACCCTTCACCGGGTCATTCCACGCGGTTGGTGTGGTGCCGGTCATGTTCGAGATGATCTTGGCATCCGGGTTGGTTGCCAGAACACCCTGCGCATAGCCGCAACCGAATTTACGGATCAGCGGAATGTCCATCCCACCCACGAAACCGACGGTTCCTGATTTCGAGGCCATGGCCGCCATGATCCCAGCCAGATACGACCCCTCATGTTCGGCAAAGGCCACGTTCAGCACGTTGGGCGCATCCGACCAGCCATCATTGGTCACGAACGTGGTTTCCGGGAAGTCCGGGGCCACTTCGGACAAGGCTGCCGACATGGCAAAGCCCAGGGTGATCACCGGGTTGGCGCCGGTTTCGGCAAAGCGGCGCAGCGCCTGTTCACGCTGGGCTTCGGACTGAAGCTCGATCTCAAGATAGCTGCCGCCGGTTTCCTGCGCCCATTTTTCAGCGCCGTTGAAACCAGCTTCGTTGAACGACTTGTCGAACTTGCCGCCAAGGTCGAAAATGATCGCGGGATCGGCCAGCGCCGCCCCGGCGGTCAGGGCCATCGACGCAGCCGCGCCAAGAAATGTCTTCATCAGGGTCATGTTGATACTCCCGGTTGTTGTTGTTGGGGGCCGCTGACGGAATGTCAGCCGATTCCCAGAGTCTGCGAGCAGATCGCTGAATAGGATCATCCGGGATTTTGGGCGGAGGGCAAGGGTGGGGTCAACATTAAGTTTCACTGCCCGGACTGAAAACGCCTATTTTTCAGACGGTTCACGCAAGGGAAGGTGCTTGGCCAACAGGATGGCATCGACCGGGCTGCCTGTCTGGCGTGTATAATATCCGGTCCGGCGTCCAGATTCGCTCCAACCCGACGTAATATACATTGCCCGCGCTGGTTCGTTGTCCGCGGCGACTTCAAGATAAGCCAGCCTTGCGCCGCGCGATTTCGCTTCATCTTCAAAACTGGTCAGAAGCGTGCGCCCGATACCCCTGCCTTGCTGATCCGGGTGGACGACGATTGTCAGAAGTTCTGCTTCGTCCCCGATCACGCGCCCCATTGCAAACCCGTGCTCTGTCCCCGCCACAAGGACATGAGGAGAAGACAACAACGACCGCATTTCCTCTTCGCTCCACGCGCGGCTTGCCTTGAACACCGCAGCATGGAGTTGCGCAAGTTGAACCGGGGTGAGGTCAATCATTCCTTGGCTCTCAGGGAAGGATGACGGGTGCCGGATCGCGGGGCGGGGCGGCATCGGCGGCGCGGATGTATTGCGGGGCAGGGCGCGGGATCGGTGCTTTTCCTGCCCGCGCAAGGCGCGCAGCAGCGATACGCGCAATGGCGGGGGCAGGGTCCGCCAATGCGTCAGGTCCAACGCGCGCACCGGTGAGCGCGGCAGCTTCACGGGCGGACATCAGGCTTGGCGCTTCATCATCGCCACCGGCGCGCAGATACTGAGCATATACATGATCCCGCCGTGCGTCGATCAGCGACCAGACGGGGCGTTTGGCGTCCGCGGCCTGTGCTTCAAGCGATGATACGCCAATCGCGGGCACCCCCAAAGACAACGCCAAACCCCGCGCCGCGGCAACGGATATGCGTATCCCGGTGAAGTTGCCAGGCCCAATCCCGACCCCGATGGCGTCAAGATCGCGCCATGATAAACCAGCGGCGCCCAGCACCTCTTCAAGCAGGGGCATCAAGCGTTCGGCCTGCCCGCGCGACATGGGTTCGAAACGTGAAACGATGATCTTGTCACCCGACAGCAAAGCGGCCGCGCAATGCGCGGCCGAGGTGTCAAATGCTAAAATCAGTGGCTTAGGCGGCAACAGGGCGCACCTCGATCACTTCGGGGATATAGTGCTTCAGCAGATTCTCGATCCCCATCTTCAGCGTCAGCGTCGATGAAGGGCAACCTGCGCAGGCACCCTGCATATGCAGGTAGACGATGCCGCGATCAAACCCATGGAAGGTAATATCACCACCGTCTTGGGCAACCGCCGGTCGAACACGTGTGTCCAACAGCTCTTTTATCTGCTCGACGATCTCACCATCTTCACCGTCGTGTTCGGCATGACCCGCCGAGGTGTTTGCCTCGCCGGCCATGATGGGTTGGCCCGACTGGAAATGCTCCATAATCGCGCCAAGGATGGCCGGTTTGATGTGATCCCAGTCGACCTCATCCGCCTTGGTTACGGTGACGAAATCGGCGCCAAAGAATACGCCCGTGACGCCCTGCACTTTGAAGACGCGTTCGGCCAAGGGAGAACCACCTGCCGCCTCAGCCGTCGGAAAATCAGCGGTTCCGGTGTTCAACACGGCCTGCCCGGGCAGGAATTTCAACGTGGCGGGGTTCGGTGTGGATTCGGTTTGGATGAACATGTTGGCGCACCTTTTTTATCAGGATTGATATGGGCCTCAGACAAGGCAGAGTCAAGGTTGCAGGGCCGTCAGGTGATCTCTTCCAGTCGATCCTTGGACATTTCACCCGGCACGATGGTCATGGGCACCGGAAGTGTCGCCGAGGCTCGCATCATCTGGTTGATGATCGGGCCGGGGCCGTTCTTTTCAGACCCGGCCCCCAGAACAAGCACCCCGATATCGGGGTTGTCGTTGATCTGGGCGATGATTTCGGGCACCGCTTCACCTTCGCGGATGACCAGTTCAGGGTCCACGCCTTGCCGGTCGCGCATCCACTTGGCGAACACTTCGAAATGCACGGTGATACGTTCGCGCGCCTCTTCCCGCATGATGTTGCCAACCCCGATCCAGTGGTTGAATTCGTCCGGCGCGATGATCGAAAGAACCTGCACACCGGCACCGGTCTTGGCGGCTCGCATGGCGGCAAAACGCATCGCGTTCAGGCATTCGCGGCTGTCATCCAGGATCACAAGGAACTTGCGCATATTGGTCCTCCCAAAACGGGGTCAGTCTGCATGAGGGGCAGGGTGCTGTCCACGGTTTTCAACGCACGGCCCGCCGTGCAATGCGGGTGGCGTAGGTGGTGATCAGGATCGCCAGCAAGACCAGCCGCCCGACATGCGCTGCCGCAACGAAACTGGGATCCGCGCCCATCGCCACGCCCACCACGATCATGGTTTCAAGCCCGCCTGGTGCAAACCCGATCAGCATGTCCAGCGTGGGCAAGCCCGACAGGATCGCCGTCGGAACAGCGACCGCGGCAGCCAAAGAGGCCGTGAGCAGGACCACGACCGCCGCCGCCGCCATGTTGTGTTTCAAATCCCGCCATGTCACGCCCGAGAACCGCGTGCCAATCAGACACCCCATCATCACCAGCACCACTTGGCTGACCCAGGGTGGCAAGTTGCCATCGACCGCCCCGGTCAGATGAAACCCGGCCGCGGCAATCATCGCCGCCAGCAAGAGGGGGGCAGGCAAGCGAAATTTGATCAGGACCGGCGTCAAAGCCAGTGCCACCAACAGCTCTGCCCCGATCATCAGCCAGGGCGCGGTTGCTCGTCCTACCGGCAGGCCGGGTCCAAGCTCGATCCCGGACAGGCGGGCGGCAATTGGGACAAACAGGCTGAGCGCCAGAACGCGGAACGACGCCAGGATGGCTGGTCGGGCGACGGGGATGCCAAGGCTGTCGGAAAGAGACACAACAAGGCTCAAATGTCCCGGCGCGGCGGACAGGAAGGCTTCGTCGCGGTCAAATTCCATGCTGCGGGTCAGCACCCAGCGTCCGATATAGGGGGTCGCGATGGTCAGCGCGGCCAGCATGGTGAAGGCTATCGGCCATCGGATCACGGCTTCAACACTCGTCGGTGTCACCATCGAACCGACAGTGATCCCGACCAGGATGAAAATCACGTTGCGCAACGGTGGCGCAATATCGGTGTCCATGCCGCGCAGGCTGGCAAACGCCACCACGAGCGCAGGACCAAGCAGGAATCCCATGGGCATATTGATCGCCCATCCCGCCGCTGCGCCAAGTGACCCGACACAAAGTGTCAGGATCGTTCGCAGCGGCTCAGCCATCAGAATGCGCCCAATCCCAATAAAGTTCGCGCACCCGGCGTGTCATCGGACCGGAATTGTACATTGTGCCGTCAAATTCACTGACTGGTGTGACTTTCATCATGTTTCCTGACAGAAACACCTCGTCCGCCTTGTGAAAATCGTCGAAGGTCAGAACCGTTTCATGTACCTTGATCCCGTCGGCGCGCATGTTGGTGATGTGGCGCGCACGGGTGATCCCGGCCAGAAAGCAGCCGTTGGCTATCGGCGTAAACACTTCGCCGTCACGGACCATGAATACATTGGCAGACGAGGTCTCTGCCACGTTGCCAAGGGCATCCGCAACCAGCGCGTTGCCATACCCTTTGGCGCGCGCCTCGGCCAGCATCCGCGCGTTGTTGGGATAGAGGCACCCCGCTTTTGCATTCACCACGGCATCTTCCATGACCGGGCGGCGAAAGCGGGTGGTGGTCAGGGTGGTCGACGCCGTTTCAGGTGCCATCGGTATCTCTTCCAGAGAGATGGCAAAACCCGTGGCGCCTTTTTTCGGCACGATACCCAGATCACCACCCTCCAGCGCCCAATACATCGGGCGAATGTAAACGGCAGCGTCCTTGGGATAGGTGGCCAGACCTTCTTTCACGATTTCGACCATATCGGCGGTGTTGATGGTCGGGGTGATCATCAACGCTTCGGCTGACCGATTGACCCGCGCGCAGTGGGGTTCAATGTCCGGGTGAACACCTTCGAAATACCGCGCCCCATCAAATACGGTTGTGCCCAGCCACGACCCGTGATCCGCAGCGTTCATCACAGGAATGTCGCCCTTGTGCCACGTGCCGTTGAAATAGGTGCGGATGTTTGTGCCGGTAGCCATCGAAGCCTCCTTGAAGCTGGGGCCGAGATTAGCAGGCAAAGGTCAGGTGTCCAGACCCATTGCGAATGCACGGAACAGGAAAGGACGCCCCCGGCAGCTGGGGTTTGCTGCCAGGGGCGGGCGCATGCGGAAAGTTGGGACGGGCACACGCAATGTGCGATTTGATCTGTCCGGGCGGGCCACCGGCCAAACCGGGAATCGGGCACAGGTCAGATTATCGATCAGAATAGAAACCGTTTTGTGACACTGGATGGTGCCATTGGCGGCTAGCGTATGCCGATATCTGCCAGCGCGGCGGCAAGGTCATTGGGAAGGGGCGTGTCATCGGTATCGGTTCGCGTTGTCGACAAATCGCGCGGAGCGTCCGCAGGCGTCAGATATCGCCACCCCTGGAAAGCACGGCGTGGTTGGCTTTCGGTACGGACGACCTGCGGATCTAGGACGATGCCGCAGCGGCGTATCCCGTCGTCGCCGATCACCTCTTCCAAACGAACGATGCGTTGGCGGGCAAGGACAAGCCCTTTGAAAACCCAATACAAAGAGCCACCTGCCAGGAGTTCTTCGTCGCGTTTCGGCCACATGCGCGTGACATGACGAGGATTGGCCTGCCCGCCTTGTGCCATGCGGGCCGCTTGCCAGGTTTCAAGGTCTTCCACCCTCTCGGCGCCAACGCATAGTTTTACCAGATTTATGGTTCCGGTCACAAAGTCGCCCCCAGATATTGTGTTTGGCTTGCCACTTTACGCCGAATCTCGTCCATTGGCAATTGACCTGACCCCGCTGCCGGCTCTATTCTGGAAAGCCTTCCAACCCGCATAGGAATCGCCTGCATGAGCCGTTTTGCTGCCCCCATCGCCGAACAAATCTGGGATATGAAATACCGGCTGAAGCATGCCGATGGAACAGCCGAGGACAAATCTGTTGAAGACACATGGCGCCGCATCGCGCGTGCCCTGTCGGAAGCTGAGCCCGCCCAGGAAGATGCGTTTTACGGCGCTTTGGAAGATTTCAAGTTTCTGCCTGCGGGCAGGATCACGGCAGGGGCTGGCACCGGGCGGTCGGTGACGCTTTTCAACTGTTTTGTCATGGGCACAATCCCCGACAGTATGGGCGGTATTTTCGACATGCTGAAAGAGGCCGCGCTGACCATGCAGCAGGGCGGTGGAATCGGTTATGATTTCTCGACCATTCGCCCGCGCGGCGCGGATGTGAAAGGGGTGGCGGCTGATGCCTCCGGGCCGCTCAGCTTCATGGATGTGTGGGATGCGATGTGCCGCACGATCATGTCGGCAGGTTCGCGTCGCGGGGCCATGATGGCGACCATGCGGTGCGACCATCCGGACATTGAAGACTTTATTACAGCCAAATCCGACGCAGCCCGTCTGCGCATGTTCAATATGTCGGTTCTTGTCACGGATGATTTCATGCAGGCGGTGAAGGATGATGCCAGCTGGGATCTGAAGTTCGAAGGCACCATCTATCACACGGTTGAAGCCCGTGATCTGTGGAACAAGATCATGAAGGCGACCTATGGCTATGCCGAGCCAGGGGTGATCTTCATCGACCGGATCAACCAGATGAACAATCTGGCGTATTGCGAAACCATTGCGGCCACCAACCCCTGTGGTGAACAACCGCTGCCGCCTTACGGCGCTTGTCTGTTGGGGTCGATCAACCTTGCGCGTCTTGTTGCGGAACCGTTTGAAGCCACCGCACATCTGGATGGCGACGCGCTGACCGAACTGGTCGCAACCGCCGTGCGCATGATGGACAACGTGGTTGATGCCAGCCGCTTCCCACTGGAGGCACAGCGACAGGAGGCGCAAGCCAAGCGCCGTATCGGACTTGGCGTCACGGGGCTTGCCGACGCGCTTCTGATGTTGGGCCTGCGTTATGGTTCGGACGAGGCCGCAACGCAGACCGAAGCATGGATGAAGCAAATCGCAAGGGCGTCTTATCTTGCGTCGGTGGACCTGGCGAAAGAGAAGGGGGCGTTTCCCCTGTTTGATGCAGAGAAGTTCCTGGCGTCCGGGTCGCTCAAGCACATGGACAAGGACGTACGCGACGCGATCCGTGAACATGGCATCCGCAATGCGCTGCTGACCTCCATCGCGCCGACGGGCACAATCAGCCTTTACGCAGGTAACGTGTCGTCGGGCATCGAGCCGGTCTTTGCCTACGCTTACACCCGCAAGGTGCTGCAAAAAGACGGAACCCGCACGGAAGAAGAGGTTGTCGATTATGCCGTGCAGATGTGGCGCGATAAGTTTGGCGACAAGGAGCTGCCGGATTACTTTGTAAACGCCCAAACGCTTGAACCGCTGGCGCATGTGAAGATGCAGGCGGCTGCGCAGAAATGGATCGACAGTTCGATTTCCAAAACCATCAACTGCCCGGAAGACATCAGTTTCGAGGCGTTCAAGGACGTTTATATGGAGGCGTGGGACAGCGGTTGCAAAGGCTGCACGACCTATCGTCCCAATGACGTGACGGGATCGGTTTTGTCCGTGTCCACAGACAGCGAGAAAGTGCCCGAGGCCGACAGCGGCGCGGATGTTGTCTATATCTCGGAGCCATTGGATCGCCCGCAATCGCTTGAAGGGCATACCTATAAGGTCAAATGGCCCGACAGCGAACACGCGATCTATATTACCGTGAATGATCTGGTGCTGAATGGCCACCGCCGCCCGTTCGAGGTGTTCATCAACTCGAAGAACATGGAGCACTTCGCCTGGACCGTGGCGCTGACCCGCATGATCTCGGCCGTGTTCCGGCGTGGGGGGGATGTGAGTTTCGTGGTTGAAGAGCTGAAAGCGGTCTTCGACCCGCGCGGTGGGGCATGGATGGAGGGGAAATATATCCCGTCGATCCTTGCAGCCATTGGCGGGGTGATTGAACGTCATATGGTGGCGACAGGGTTCCTTGAAGGCGAAGGGATGGGCTTGAAATCCGATCCGCAGGCCGAAGTGGTCAACCTTGGTAATGCTCCGCGCGGCCCCGCCTGTCCAAGCTGCGGGCAGTATGACATGCGGATGATCGAAGGCTGCATGACATGTGCGTCCTGCGGGCATTCCAAATGTGGATGATCTGAGAGGGGGGCGACTTTGGGGTCGTCGCTAACGCGCTCTAACCGTCGTCGCGCGCGTAATCGCGCAATTGTTGGACATCGCTGATAATCGCACTGCTTTTGTTGATCCGAACACCATAGGTGCCCAGCCGCGAGAACGCGCGTGACAGACTTTCGGGCTTCATGCCCAGACGCCCTGCGATCAACACCTTGTCATAGGGCAGTTTGATGGCACATTCGTCTGGCGTGCCCTCGCACAACGCCAAAAGAAACTCGGCAACCCGCTGCGGGGCAGTCTTGGCTTTCAGCTGTTCAAGCTGTTTCACCAGGCCATGTAGATGGGTGAAGGTGGACGACAGGATTGAAAGCGCGACCTCGGGGTCCTGTTTCACCAGTTGCACCATGACGTTGGTCGGAATGTGCATCACTTCGCAGTTGGTTGCCGCTTCGCCAGACACAGGATAGGGCAGCTTTCGCAGGGCGACCGCTTCGCCGAAACTCTCACCACGGGTAAACACACTCACCACAGCTTCGGTTCCGCCGCGCGTCATACGATAAAGTTTGACCCAGCCATCCAGCACGATGTGGATCGCATCGGCGGGATCCTCTTGCATGAACAATGTTTCACCGCGTTCATAATGTCGCCAGGTGGCCTGTGCCAAGATCGCGTCCACATGCACATCGGGCAAGGCGCGCATGAAAAGCGAATTGCGCGCAATCGTCTTATACACTTCCAGTGGCACTGTCTTTCCCCTGTAAACGGCACCGTGCAAGCAGCGCGTCATCCTGTTCAAGCACTGTTTCTATCTGCGCAGCCCATCGGCGTCCACCGTCTGAATGCGCGTGTTCCGACGAGCCATTCATTCGGTGCTCTTGGTCGCGCTCGCAACGCGCCCGGCCAATTGTTCTTCCCAGACCTTCATCATCTCGTCTACCCGCTGCATGTAGGCTTCATTTTCAAAGGCTGGCGTGTCGATGTCGTGCAGCTGTGCAAGGTCCAGCATGACCTCGCGGTCCGAGCTGTCGAACTCTGCGACCATTCGCTCAGCCGTGGCACGACTGTGCCCCAGGGCTTCAAAAGCCGATCGGGTCATGCGAAGCGAACTGTCATAGACCTCTCGAATGACGTCGCGGCAGCCAACGGACCACAGATCGTAGACATGGTTTCGATCAATCGCGCGGGCGATGACGTGCACATCCGGGAAATGGGCGCAGACATAGCGGGTCAGCTCGGTTATCGACTCCTTGTCATCCATTGCGACGACAAGAACTTTGGCATCCTCGATCCCGGCGGCATGCAGCATATCCGGGCGTGTCGCATCGCCGAAATGCACGCTGATCCCGAACCGGCGCAGCATTTCCAGTTGCTCGGATGAATAATCCAGAACAGTCGTATCATACCCGGCAGCTCGTAAACCCCGGTTTACGATGCCGCCAAACCGGCCATGGCCCGCAATGATGATCTCAGCCGGTGTTTCAATCGTGTCAGCCTCGCGGGTGTCGTCGCTGGAATACCGTGGTGCGATGACGCGGTCATACAGAATGAACAGCGCCGGCGTCAGCAGCATTGACAGGGCCACCACCAACAACAGAAGATCGGCGATGTCTTTGGGAATGACCGCATTGGCAACAGTGAAGGTTAACAGAACAAAGCCAAATTCACCGGCTTGCGCGAGTCCCAGCCCGAACAGCCATTTGTCGCCACCCGTCAGGTGAAAGGCGCGCCCCAATGCCAGAAGAACTGCGGATTTTAGCACAATCAGCCCGATCGTCAGGCTCAGCACCAAGGCGAAGTTGTTGCCCAACAGAGCAAAATCAATACTGGCCCCGACCGTGATGAAGAAGACACCGAGGAAGATCCCTTTGAAGGGGTCAATATCGCTTTCCAACTCATGCCGATATGCACTGCCCCCCATAACCACACCGGCCAGGAATGTGCCTAATGCCGGTGACAATCCGACGACGGTCATCAGCAATGCGATACCAAGGACCATCATCAACGCCGCCGTGACAAAAAGCTCGCGCAATCTGGCCCGTGCCACGAACCGAAAAATCGGCGTGGTCAAATAGGTGCCGATAAAGATTACAGCCGCAATGGCCGCAAGTGTGACCAGCGCGGTTTGCCAGCCGTTCAGACCGTCAACCAGGCTGAGGTTCAAATGGGATGCGCCAGAGCCGTGATCGCCAGCATCAGCGGCGCCATGCGACATAGTCTCGGCCAGTTCCGGCATGGCGAGCAGGGGGATCAATGCCAACATCGGAATAACCGCGATGTCCTGCATCAACAGGACCGAGAAACTCGCCTGTCCCCCATCAGATCGCAGAAGACCCTTTTCGCGCAGCGTTTGGTTCACGATTGCCGTCGATGACAGGGCAAAGACCAACCCAATCGCCAATCCAACAGTCGTGGGCAGGCCAAATGCCATGGCGATCAGCATGACAAGAACTGTCGTGACAGCCACTTGCAAACCGCCCAGTACGAAAATACGGGATCGCATGTTCCAAAGCGCACGCGGGTTCATTTCGAGCCCGACAATAAACAGCATCATCACAACCCCGAATTCCGAGAAATGCTGAAGCGCCACGACGTCAGCCCCCATCCAGTGCAGGAAGGGGCTGATGACAATACCGGCCAGCAGATATCCCAGAACTGACCCAAGCCCGAGCCGCGAAGCGATCGGCACCGCCAAAACACCAGCCAGAAACAGCGTGAAGGTGATCAACATGAATTCGGCGGTCATAGGGCATCCTTTCGGGGTGGTCTTAGCTCAGCGCCACCTCAGTTCACACAACATGATCCTATTAACATGTTCATCTATCACTCAAGCGTTTGTGCCGGGCCGGGTCAAGCGGTGGGGATCCTGAACCTGTTGCCAGAGCGATTGGAAAACACATAGGCACCAAACACCGGTTAAATTACTTGCTCAGCAATCGTCTGAGCGCTCTCACGATTTCTGTTTCATGCCGGATTGACTGAGCGCAGTTCTTGCCTTCCACGGTTTCCATTCCAGCCCTGTGAACTTTTTTTCCGGAACGGAAGTTTCACCTTGTCTTCCCCACGTTCGCTTGGCTATACGCGTCGACGGAGACGTGGCCGAGTGGTCGAAGGCGCTCCCCTGCTAAGGGAGTAGGCGGGAAACCGTCTCGAGGGTTCGAATCCCTTCGTCTCCGCCACCCACCATTTTCATTGATCTGCACAGAGCAGCGGTTTAGCGTATAAACCGTTGATAAAACGCACCCATTAGCATTGATTTGCTGTTTTCAGTTTTCTTCGATTGCATTGGGTTCTGTTCATTTCGTGGTATGAAAGGTGGTATCTTCATGGCCTATCTGGCGGGGAAATTGACCAAGAATCTCGTTCGAACGCTCGGATCAGGCCGGCATGGTGATGGTAACGGGCTGTATCTTGTTGTCGACCCGTCCGGTGCAAGACGTTGGATTGTACGTGTCACGGTTAAAGGGCAGCGGAATCGCCAGGGAAAGCCTTTGCGTACAGATTTCGGCCTCGGTGGCGCGGATGTGGTGACACTCAATGTCGCACGAGAGCGGGCCTTGGAGTATCGCCGCCTAGCCAAGCAAGGGTTGAATCCGAAATACCACCGTGATCAGGACGTGCCGTGTTTCGAAGAGGTCGCTCGGCAAGTCCATATTGAACGGCTGCCCACCTGGAAGAACCCGAAGCACGGGCAACAGTGGATCAACACGCTTGCCGACTATGCCTTCCCCAAGATCGGCCGGATGCCAGTTTCGGATATCGACCAACCGGAAATCTTGCAGGTGCTGTCTCCAATTTGGACCGAGAAGCATGAAACTGCGCGCAGGGTGGCGCAGCGGATGAAGGCAGTACTCGATGTGGCGCGATCACGGGGCTATCGCGAAGGGGAAAACCCCGTGACGGTGGTGATGGATGCACGTGTGCTGCCGCGCGTGAAGGTGAAGGTGAAACACCACAACGCGATGCGCTGGCAGGATGTGCCTGCATTCTATGCCCAACTGTCCGAGCAAAAGGGCACGGCCGCCCGTGCGTTGATGTTCACATGTCTGACGGCTTGTCGGACCGGTGAGATTTTGCACGCTTCGTGGGACGAATTCAGTTTTGATGATCTGCTGTGGATCATCCCACCGGAACGGACGAAAACCGGGGCTGAACATCGAGTGCCGCTTACCGCTCAAATGCTTGAGGTACTCGAACCGCTGACGGCGTTGCGATCAGAATGCGTTTTTGAAGGGCAGCGTCGACACAAGCCATTGTCGAACATGTCGATGCTGATGTTGCTTCGACGAATGGGCGTCGAAAACGTCACCGTCCACGGGTTCAGATCTGCGTTTCGTGATTGGGCATCCGAGAAAGGCGACGCTCCTCGAGAAGTCGCGGAAATGAGTCTTGGACACAAAGTAGGGACCGAAGTCGAGCGGGCTTATGCGCGCTCTGATCTTCTGGTGCAGCGGAAGATCCTCATGGAAAAATGGTCTTTACACTGTACCCGTGAGGTTAAGCTATGAAGCAAATCCTCGTTGCACGTACTTCCCAATTTGAGTTCGTATCTGAATGTGAAGCTCGGTGGCTAGCAGTCAAAACCCTCCTAATTGCGACCCGTTATCGCCTGACTTTTAATGATCTTATGCTTGGGGCTCTCGGGAATGAGGTTTCGCATTGGACAAGGGATAATTTAACTCGGATGACACCAGTTGCCAAACTCGGCTATCAGACGATTGCCACTGCACTAGATCCAAAACGGATCGAATTCCTAAAAGCGGAAAGTCACTGGCCAAAAATTTGTGGAGATGAGCTGTTTCCTCTTGGGATAGCTCTGGAGTTCATGCTGAAGGGGCATGGCAAAGCGCATTCGATCCAGAAGGCTATCAACACTTTCCGTTTAAAGCGAGCTGACATGTCGGAACTCCGCAAGAACTGCGCCTCCAGTTTGCCAGACACAGCAGCGCTGCCATCCGCCTACAGGCATCTGTCTACGGATACCTTTGAAAAGCGGTTTAAGTCTTATGAAACCGTGCTGCCCTACGTGTATATTTACTATCGTCGCTTTGATCACCAAGCTTGGGCGGCACATCTCCCTCCGTCCCAGAATCCCCTTATTTCACCTGGGGATTTTCCAGAGTTTGCCAACTACATGTGGGACCGACTGCTTGCTAAACGCACGATCAGAATGCGCCCACCTTCACAACCAATACTTCTTGATTTTCAATAGGTTATTATCCGGATTTGCGATCCGGATTAAATTGAACCGAACTCTATGAAACCTTTTCCAGAGTAACATAACTGGGAGAAGGTTGAATGATGCAGAAGCAAATCTTTGAAAATGAACGCATCTACGATGATACCGATCCAGAGTTGGATCTGATTGCATCGAGAAACAAGCGGGCGCAATGGCGCCATCGTCGGGTTGGGCCGGCTTTCGTAAAGTTTGGGCGACGGGTCAAATACTTGGGCACTGACTTGAACGCATTTGTCGAAGAAAACCGCGTTTCTCCGGCTGGCTGAGGTCAAAATCATGAGTTGGAAAGTCGCAAACCTTTGTGCGGTTAGAAAATTCGGCAGCCCCGTGCGTAAGCAAATCATCATGCTTCTAGCCGATAAGGCGAGTGATGATGGTTCGGGAATTTATTGCTCCAAAGGGTACATCCGACGGCACACCGAGCTTGGTGAAAGCACCGTCAAAAGAACCGTTGGCGAACTAGTGAAGGAGGGTCTTTTGGTCGAGACTGGCCAAAGGCGCCGTTGCAAGAATGGTTACACGGTCATCTATCGTTTAGACCTCGCTCGGATTGGCAATTTGGAGCCTATCGCGGAACCACCGGATGATACTCCAGATTTGAGGGGGGCCACAGAGGACGGGGTTCCGTGTGAACCTAGTACTGGGCCCTCTCCGGACCCGGTACCCCGCCCAGAGCGGACCCCAAACCACCCTAAAACAATCCAAGAACCACCTACACGCGCAAGGGACATCGACGAAGTCTGGGATGCTTTTCCTGTGGATCGCCGTCGTAACAAGGGGGTTACTCTCAAAGAGGCAGCATCGGCTGTCGAAGAAGGCTACGAAGTGAGCGAATTGATCGCCGCCGTCGAGATTTATGCGAGAGAAAGCGCAGGCTTCACGAGGTCCAAGGTCAGTTTTTCAGACAACTGGTTCCGGCAGAGAAAATGGGTGCAGCGCGTGGAACAATTGCGAGCGGAAAAAGAGGAAGAAATGGCGAGAGCCGATCGCCACTATGAACAAATTGCTAAATGGGTGAAGGAGCGCAGTTGGATGTGCGCGCATGTTACCGAGAGGCAGGCCAAAGAGGCCATTAGTCGTGGCTATCTATCGCTTGAAGAGGCGCGTTCGGCAGGAGTTTTACGATGAAATGCCTACCCTTTGCGGCTTTGTTGCTGCTGGTGACAACCCACCAAGTTGCAGCTGAACGGTTGGCGAGCCTTTCCGAACCAGAGTTGAAAACTGCCGTGCGAGATGCGATTGAAGCCGGTGATCAAGAAAACCTGATGGCTGCGATGAAAGAGATCCGCCGTCGCAGAATGTGGGTGTTCCAGCCAACGGCATCGACATGCAGCATGTTCGTGCCGGACTTACCAGTTTTCTCCCAGCATTTTGCGAACCGGATGCACATCGAACAAGCTTATAAGATCGCCGCGCAAAAGCGCTTTCTTGAGGAAGGCAGCTGTTCTTGCATGTTCGATTGGCCTTTCTCCGACTTCGTTATCGGGCATTTGGGAAAATCGCCTAACGAGCTTACGCAGGATGATGTTATTCAGCTACGCGATTGGAGATCTCAAGAGCTCTCAGACATTCTCGGCCGCTATACCGAGTTCCGAAACGCAAACTGCCAAGGAGATTGATTGTGGACTACATTGCATCCCTCATGGCGTTTGTTGACACGGTCGTCGCTTCAGTCGGTCAAAGCGCCTACGATCAAGTGGGCGCGGCGCTGATGCCTGCCTTCCAGCTTTCAGCGGTTCTTGTCATCGCGATCCTCGGAATAAATCTGATGATCCAGGCGGTTCCGATGTCTTTGGCAAATGGCGTGAATCTGATCGTCCGCCTCTCGGTGGTCATGGTGTTCCTGCCTTCTTGGGCGAATTTTTCGCTGGTCTACATGGCTTTGACGCAGGCACCGGAACAAATCGGCGGTGTGGTGCTCTCAACGCTCGGGTATAGTCAGGATATTGCCGGTCTCTATCCGGAACTGGATCGCCTCCTTCAGGAAAGCCTCGATCTTGGGCAGGCCGTGGTTGATGGCAGCGGGTACATTTCTGGTGCACTCGCTAGCATCGCTATCGTGGGCGTGACGATGATCACGCTGGTAGTGGCCGTCGGGATACTGATCATCGCCAAGACAGTTCTTGCAGTCATGATCGTGGTCGCGCCGGTCGCAATCGCTGCCACCTTGTTCAAGCAATCGGCACCACTTTTCGAGGGGTGGATTAAGGTCTCGCTGGGGGCTGCGATGGTATCGTTGTTGGTCGCCGCCGCGTTGGGGGTTGTGATCGCTTTCGAAAATCAACTTTCGCCAGGCAATAGCGAAAATGTGGCAGCTATCGGAGATGCGCTCGGGTTTGTGTTCGCCATGGGGCTTGGGCTGCTATTGCTTCGCCAGGTGCCGGGATGGGCCGAAGCACTGGCCCAAACGCGCATTGAGATCGGAGCCGTCGCCCGCAATGCTGAGCGTATGGGCACCGGAGCAGCGAGACTCAGCTCTGGTGCGGTTCGGGATGTAGGGGCTGGTATGAGGGGAGCAGCGGAAGCGGGAATTGGCCGAGAACTACCGCAGGCGTCTTCAGCCGCGCGGCAAGTCGGCTACAATACCGTGGATAAGGTGCGGTATCTCGCGTCACGAATGAGGTAGTGATCATGAGTTGGAAAGTTGTGTTGGCGGCAGTGAATGATCAGCTCGAGATACTCGATTTTTCACGCTCTCCTTGGGCGATTTTAATAGCTGCCATCATTGCCGTCGCCGTGGGTTTTGCATTTTCGGCCATTCAAGGGATATCGATCTTCGAAGATGGTGAGGCATACGTCAAAGCTTCGGTGAAAGTTGCCGTCGTTCTCGCTTTCGTGTTTGCGCCCATAGCGTTTTTTCGCGTCGTCTGCAGCGGTATTGTTCCGTCGGATTCTGAATTGACGAGTGCATATGAGGACGAGCAGGCGCATAGATTTGTTCGAAAGTACGCAGCCGCGGAGCTGAGTGAGCGAGCCGCCTCCAGAGACGCAAATGGATGGGCGGAAATCTGGCGAGGACGGGCAGAACATCTTTGATGTTTACAATCAAAGATTGCAGGCAGCGGCAAGTTTTTAGGCAAGGAGCAGCACTAGCATGACGAAGCGTGAGGGCAGTATGACCAATGATCAATGCAAAGCAGATTTGGGCAGCATCCAAGCCAAACAGCGCAAACTCCTGCGAGACCAACAAATGCGTGGAATACCTCTTATCCAGCGCCGTTCAGATGGCGTTTGGGTGCGGCGCAGCCATGATGGCAGAGAGATGGAGCTTTCATACTCGGACCGCGATGAAGAGTGAACCAACCTGATGATCTGGGCCGTTTGATGTTTGAATTTCTGGATCTTCTTGACACCTCAGGATGTCAGTAATTGCTTCAAACCGGAAAACCGGAAAACCGGAAAACCGGAAAACCGGAAAACCGGAAAAGCGGAAAGGCGGAAAGAGTGGTTTTAAATGTCCAAGTACCCGACCAGATCGGGTCGAACGACAATTGCGAAGCAAATTGTCTAGTGAGTGGACATTTAAAAAATATCGATTGAGGACCTCACTATGAACAATGAAATCGTACCAGAGCTCGAACCACTGAAATCCCGCTTCGCTCCAGGTTCATCTGATACGCGTGGGCCAAGAGCCCGTCCGCCGAAGGGTCAAAGGCGGTATGCGATCCTTCGCGTGAAAAAGATCAAGACAGCCGGCGATTTGGCGGCGGCGGCGCGTCACAATTTTCGAGAGCGAGATGCCGACAATGCCGACCCGAACCGTAAGGATAGCAATCAGGTTCTTTTGGGAGCTACTGGATCTGAAGAGATAGCAGAGCTGTGGAATGCTCGGGCACCCGAAAAGGTGCGAAAGAACGCAGTGCGGGCTTTAGAGTATGTGGTAACAGCCTCGCCAGAAGCGATGGAACGGATTGGGGCCGAGAATTCAAATGCCTATCTCGAACAAGCCCTGGATTGGTTGAAAGAGCGTCACGGCGCGGAAAACATCCTCTCGGCTGTAATCCACGATGACGAAACGACACCTCACCTTCAGGCCCTGATTATTCCGATCGATCACCGTGGGCGGCTGAATGCACGTGGATTGATCGGAGGCAAAGGGCAGCTGTCTGCTATGCAGACGGAGTTTGCCACGCGGGTGGGGGCAAACTTCGGACTTGAGCGCGGGTTGGAACGTTCTGGTGCAACCCATCAAAGCATCAAGAAATACTATGCTCAGTTGGCGGCTTTAGATCAAATTTCCGTTGAACTGCCAGAGCGTTCGGTCGGTGCAGGCTCTGAATTGCCCGAAAAAGATGAAGATTGGCGTGAGCGTGCTTCTGCTGAGGCGAGCGAAACTCTTCGCCAAACAATCGCGGTCTCGCTGGTCGAACGGCAGGAAATGTCTCGCGATATTGACTATTTGCAGATGCAACTGACGGACGCGCGCAAAGAAGTGCAAGCCAGTCGCGAAGTTGCAGATCGTTCTAGCCTCGGAGTTGCGGCTCTTTGCGCCCTCGATGGCATTCTCCGCAGTGCGAAGGAGGATCAAGAGGGCCTGATCGACAGGTTTGTCAGTGAGACGAAACGTTCTTGGGGAAAGCTACCGGACGCAGCCAAAGAAACGATTCAGACGTCTCTTGTTCAGGATTTTTCGCTAGAACCAATAGAATTGGGAAAAAATCGGGAGCAAAAGAGCGAAACAGATTTGGACCTTTAACGTGCATGGCTCAAGCTGGCCGAGCGGAGCCCTGCATAGCTCAGGCGAGGCCAGCTAAAGTCGTCATATGACAGCCGTTACCAGACGAAATTTCTTGCCTGCCGCGTCAAAATTTGCCGAAATTCGGTGCTTCGGTGCTTCGGTGCTTCGGTGCTTCGGTGCTTCGGTGCTTCGGTGCTTCGGTGCTTCGGTGC
>NZ_JAFMZK010000006.1 GCF_029105185.1 Aliiroseovarius sp. Z3
CCAGACAGATGGCAAACAGCAAACGGACCCTGTTCCTCAAGCGCCGCCTGCGCGTCCGGAACAGCCTGCGCAAACACAACGTAGGCAAGATGCGCCTTTCGGTGCACCGCTCGAACAAGAACATCAGCGTTCAGCTGATCGACGATGTGAATGGCGTCACCCTGGCTTCGGCTTCTTCGTTGGAGAAGGATCTGGGCGTGGTTGGCAAAAACAACATCGACGCAGCCAGCAAAGTGGGTGCAGCGATCGCGGAACGTGCCAAGAAAGCCGGCGTCGAGGAATGCTATTTCGACCGCGGCGGCTTCCTGTACCACGGCAAAGTGAAGGCTCTGGCCGACGCGGCGCGCGAAGGTGGTCTGAAGTTCTAAGTGACCTGAGAGGGGCGCCGGACCTGATCCGCTGCCCCTCCGATGATCCGGGGGCACATCAAACGCCCACCAGGATTGAGATAAACGGCGCAAACGCGCGCCATCATGAAAGGAATGCCTGATGGCAGAACGTGAAAACCGCCGGAACCGTCGCGACCGCGACGAAACCCCGGAATTTGCCGATCGTCTGGTTGCGATCAACCGTGTGTCGAAAACCGTTAAGGGTGGTAAGCGCTTTGGCTTCGCCGCACTTGTCGTTGTTGGCGACCAAAAAGGCCGTGTTGGCTTTGGTAAAGGTAAAGCGAAAGAGGTCCCCGAGGCCATTCGCAAAGCCACCGAGCAAGCCAAGCGTCAAATGATCCGCGTGCCGCTGCGCGAAGGTCGCACGCTGCACCACGACATCGAAGGTCGTCATGGCGCCGGTAAAGTGGTCATGCGCACCGCCCCGGAAGGTACCGGTATTATTGCTGGTGGTCCGATGCGTGCCGTGTTCGAAATGCTGGGCGTCAAAGACGTTGTGTCGAAGTCGATCGGCTCGCAGAACCCATACAACATGATCCGCGCCACCATCGACGGGCTGCAAAAAGAAGCCAGCCCCCGCATGATCGCCCAACGTCGCGGCAAGAAAGTCGCCGACATTCTGGGCGCCAAATCTGAAGCTCCGGCAGACGCCGAAGCCGCAGACGCGTAAGGAGACTGATCCATGGCTAAAACCATCGTCGTCAAGCAGATCGGCTCCCCGATCCGCCGCCCCGCCAAACAGCGCCAGACGCTGATCGGCCTGGGCCTGAACAAGATGCACAAGACCCGTGAGCTGGAAGACACCCCCGCCGTCCGCGGCATGGTCGCGTCGATCCCGCACATGGTGGAGATCATCGAAGAGAAGGGCTGAGCCTCGGCTTGGACCAACTCTTGAAGACTTGAAGCACCCCGGTCAGAAATGGCTGGGGTGTTTTTGATACTAGGTATTAGTTCGCAAGCTTAGAGTCATATGAAGCGCTCTCTATATGAGTGCTGCGCCTCTATAAAAGACCGTCATTTTGGCTAGATGGAAGCTTCCGTACCAACGAGCTGTGGAAATCGAGAAGTTTTTGTTGACCTGCTAGGGCTCAATGGTGCGATATTACCCCTCAAGGGGTGACACACTATAGCCGGGAGTGTGTCATGACGCTAGAACCACCTACCTCAATAACGGATAAGATGTTGCAGCTAATAGCGAACGCCGAGTTGAGTTTTGGCATCGCAAGTGGAAACGGGGTTGGGGCATTCCTGCTTGCGCTTGTTGTCGTCGTTTTTCTGTTTCGTCCGCCATCATCACTTCAAAACCTTTCCGGTGTAATTAAAGCGTGGCGTAGGCGTGACTAATGCGAGGAACTGGCTAGATATGTTTTCTGGTTCAGGTGGTCTTCAGTTCGAGAAACGCCTGACCCTCCCCGTCGTGCCAAAGGCACGCCTCGGGCGTGACAGGGCGCTTCACGCCCACCCAGGGTCGGGTGCTGCCCTCTGTGGCTTGCCCCCAACCCATGCACTCCCCGCAACCCGGGGTTTCAGATTCAACTGTGGTCCTCTTCCCGTCCCCCTCCTATCAGGGCGCTAACAATTCACCCCTGTTTAGGACAACAGACATGAACGCCCTTGTTACCCCCGTCGCCCCGCTGGCCAATGCCATCGCCGAGGTGATCACCGCCGCTCAGACTGCCGCACACCGTTTCCTGACCTCGGACAGTGTTCCGACCTGGACCGAGTATCTGCGGGGTTGCAACAAATAAGCGACCCAACATCGCATGACGAACCCCGGCCTTGATGCCGGGGTTTTTCGTTTCGGGATGGCGCGAAGGTGATTGGCAGGGCGGTGCCCGTGGCGGTATGGCTGGGACACCTCGAAAAGGCCGATGACTTGAGACTTATTGCCCTGACCACGCTGACCATGATCGCCTTCGCGGCCAATTCGCTTTTGAACCGGGCGGGGCTGGCGGGCGAATATATCGGGCCGGCAGGTTTTGCCCTGATCCGGGTTGTGGCGGGTGCGGTCATGCTTTGGGGCCTGCTCTGGGCCAAAGCGCGGCAGGCCCCGCCGCGCCCGTCGCCGGATTGGGCTGCGGTTGCGGGTCTGGTTGCATACCTTGTCGGATTTTCCTTTGCCTATGTTGCGCTCGACGCTGGGCTGGGCGCGCTGGTTCTGTTTGCAGGCGTCCAAATCACCATGTTTGTTGGGGCCATTCTGGGCGGCGATCGTTTTCCGGCCCGCCGATGGGGCGGTATGGCCATCTCGCTTGGCGGGCTGGCCTATCTGGTCTGGCCGGGGCAGGCGCAGTCCTTTGACCCTTGGGCGCTGGGCCTGATGGCGTTGGCGGCTTTGGGATGGGGTGTCTATTCGCTGATCGGACGCCGGGCAAGCGCGCCTTTGGCGGCGACGGCGTGGAACTTCGTCTATGCCGTTCCACTGGTGGCGTTGGCGTCGTTCCCCTTCGTGATGGGCGAGGGCATGACGGCATCGGGCGTTCTGCTTGCCATCACCTCGGGCGCGGTTACGTCCGGGCTGGGCTATGCGTTGTGGTATCGTGTCCTGCCCGCGCTGGGCGCCAGCACCGGCGCCTTGGCGCAATTGTCCGTCCCGGTCATCGCCATGCTGGCGGGTGTGATTCTGTTGGGAGAAGGATTGACCCTGCGCGCCGTGTTGGCATCGGCGCTGGTTCTGGGCGGCATTGCCTTCGGGCTTCTGCCTCGCCGCTAACAACGCCGGACTTGCACGGCGGGCGGCAAGGGTCTATACGCCCCCGGTGGCGTCTTGCGCCACAGAATCAAAACCAAGAAAAGCCGTGTTTGGCCCCTTCCGCTTCGTGGGTCAGTTCCGGCAAGGAGAAGCGACATGAAATTGCATGAACTGCGCGACAATCCTGGCGCAACCAAACCCCGCAAACGCGTTGGCCGTGGTCCCGGCTCGGGCATGGGTAAAACCGCTGGCCGTGGTATCAAAGGTCAGAAATCGCGGTCGGGTGTGGCCATCAATGGCTACGAAGGCGGCCAAATGCCGCTCTACCAACGTCTGCCCAAGCGTGGATTCAACAAGCCGAACCGCAAAAAGTTCGCTGTTGTGAACCTGGGCCTGATCCAGAAATTCATCGATGAAAAGAAGCTGGACGCCAAAGAAATCACCGAAGATACGCTGGTTGCCTCGGGTCTGGTACGTCGCAAGCTGGACGGTGTGCGCGTTCTGGCCAAGGGCGAGTTGACGGCCAAGGCCAACATCACCGTGACCGGCGCGTCGAAATCGGCTGTTGAAGCTGTCGAAAAAGCTGGCGGTAAATTGACCGTCGCTGCTCCGGCTGCAGCTGAATAAGACCTTGTGAGGGGCGACGCTGCCCCTTACATATCTTGCTATGTTTTCAAGCGCCGCCGGAGCCGGGAACGGTCCGGCGGTGTTTTACTTGGATCGAGGGGGCCTTATGGCATCTGCAGCAGAACAAATGGCCGCGAACATGAGTTGGGGCGCCTTTGGTAAGGCGACCGAGCTGCGTCAGCGGATTTTCTTCACGATCGGGCTTCTGATCATCTATCGCCTTGGCACCTATATTCCCATTCCGGGGATCGACGGCACCGCCCTGCGCGAATTCATGGATCAGGCACAATCCGGCATTGCGGGCGTGCTGGGCATGTTCACCGGCGGCGCGCTGAGCCGTATGGGCGTCTTTGCGTTGGGCATCATGCCCTATATCTCGGCCTCGATCATCGTGCAGCTTCTGTCTTCCATGTGGGAGCCGTTGAAGCAGCTGAAGAAAGAGGGTGAGCAGGGTCGCAAGAAGATCAACCAATACACCCGCTATGGCACCGTTCTGCTGGCCACCGGGCAGGCTTTCGCACTGGCAAACAGTCTGCAAGCCGGTGATCTTGTCACCAATCCCGGCATGTTCTTCATCGCCGCCTGTGTGATCACCCTTGTCGGCGGCACCATGTTCCTGATGTGGTTGGGTGAACAGATCACCGCGCGCGGCATCGGCAACGGTATTTCGCTGATCATCTTCGTCGGCATCGTGGCCGAGATTCCCGCCGCATTGGCGCAATTCCTCGCGTCGGGTCGTTCGGGCGCGATCAGCCCTGCCGTTATTATCGGTGTGATGGTGATGATCGTCGCCGTGATTGCATTTGTCGTGTTCATGGAGCGCGCGCTGCGCAAGATCCACATTCAATATCCCCGTCGTCAGGTGGGCATGAAGGTATATGACGGTGGTTCGTCGCACTTGCCGATCAAGGTAAACCCCGCTGGCGTGATCCCGGCAATCTTTGCGTCGGCACTGTTGCTGCTGCCGACCACCATCTCGACGTTTTCGTCGGGTCAGGCGGGGCCGGTTATGTCGGTTATTCTGGCCTATTTCGGGCCGGGCCAACCGCTGTATCTGCTGTTCTTCACGGCGATGATCGTCTTCTTTACCTTCTTCTACACCCGCGAAGTGGCGTTCAAGACGGATGAGGTCGCCGACAACCTGAAAAACCAAAACGGCTTTGTTCCAGGCATCCGCCCGGGCAAGAAAACGGCTGAGTATCTGGACTATGTCGTCGTGCGCCTGTTGGTTCTTGGGTCGGGCTATCTGGCCGCTGTCTGTCTGCTGCCGGAAATCCTGCGCAGCCAGTTGGCCATCCCGTTCTATTTTGGCGGCACATCGGTTCTGATCGTTGTGTCGGTGACGATGGACACGATCCAACAGGTTCAGTCGCATCTGCTGGCCCACCAGTATGAAGGTCTGATCGAGAAATCACAGCTGCGCGGCAAGAAACGTTCGAAGAAGGCTCCGTCGCGTCGATGAGTATTATTCTGCTTGGACCACCCGGTGCCGGGAAAGGCACTCAAGCCCAGATTCTTGTTGAAACGCGTGGGATGATCCAGCTTTCGACCGGGGACATGCTGCGCGAGGCGAAAGCCTCGGGCACCGAGATGGGCAAGAAAGTTGCCGCGATCATGGACGCGGGCGAGCTTGTCACGGACGAGATCGTCATTGGCCTGATCGAAGAAAAGCTGGAAGGCGACACTGGCGGCGGCTTCATCTTCGATGGCTTCCCCCGGACGCTGGCGCAGGCGGATGCCTTGGGCGCTTTGCTTGAGAAGCATGGCCAGTCTCTGGATGCCGTGATCGAGATGCAGGTCAATGACGAGGTGCTCGTCGGCCGCATCGTTGGCCGCGCGGAAGAGGCGCGCGCCGCCGGCAAACCCGTGCGTGCGGACGACAACGAGGAAAGCCTGAAGATTCGTCTGATGGAATACTACAAGAAGACCTCGCCGCTGATCGGGTATTACTATGCCAAGGGCGACCTGAAGTCGGTCAATGGGCTGGGCACCATTGAAGAAGTGCAGGGCGAGATTGCCGAGGTGCTGGGCGCCTGATCCAGGCGCCAAAGATGAGTTGCCAAGCGCCGCGGATCTAACGCGGCGCTTTGGTTTTACAGGTTGGGCCGGGGCGTCCAAAAGGCTTGGAGCTATGATGGGGTTGACGCCCAAGGCAATCCCATCTAAGTCACCCCATCCCTAACGGGAATCGGTGGTTGTGCGGGGTCGCTCCCCCATCCCACCAGACCAGAAATTCAGCGTGGCCCGCAGGAATGATCCGGCGGGCTTCCGTTGTGAAAAAAGGTTCCGGCATTACGGAACCGCAACGAAAAGGAAAGTGACACGTGGCACGTATTGCCGGCGTAAACATCCCGACCCACAAACGGGTCCCGATCGCCCTGACTTATATCACCGGAATTGGTCATACTTCGGCCAAAGCTATCTGCGAAGCCGTGAATATCGACGTGACACGTCGTGTGAACGAACTGTCGGATGCCGAAGTTCTGGCCATTCGCGAGCACATCGACGCGACCTACACTGTTGAAGGTGACCTGCGTCGTGAAGTTCAAATGAACATCAAGCGTCTGATGGATCTGGGCGCTTATCGCGGCCTGCGCCATCGTCGTAACCTGCCCGTTCGCGGTCAGCGTACCCACACCAATGCTCGTACTCGCAAAGGCCCCGCAAAGGCCATTGCCGGTAAGAAGAAATAAGGGAGGGTTTGATCAATGGCACGCGATAAGACTCGTATGAAGCGCAAAGAGCGTAAGAACATCGCCTCGGGCGTTGCTCACGTAAACTCTTCGTTCAACAACACCAAGATCCTGATTTCGGACGTTCAAGGTAACGCGATTTCGTGGTCTTCGGCAGGCACCATGGGTTTCAAAGGGTCGCGCAAATCGACACCTTATGCTGCTCAGATGGCTGCGGAAGATGCTGGTAAGAAAGCACAAGAGCACGGCGTGAAAACGTTGGAAGTTGAAGTTCAAGGCCCCGGTTCGGGTCGTGAATCGGCTTTGCGCGCTCTGGCTGCGATTGGTTTCAATATCACGTCGATCCGTGACGTGACCCCGATCGCCCACAACGGCTGCCGCCCGCCAAAGCGCCGCCGCGTATAATTCGATTTTCTCCGGGCTGCGGTTGTCGCGGCCCGGTTTCCGTCATTTTAACCTCGGGCGTCCTGCCCTTTGGACATGGGGACAGGACTGGTATGGAGGGACGCATGATCCATAAGAATTGGGCTGAACTGATCAAGCCGACACAGCTGGAAGTCAAACCCGGCAACGACCCCGCGCGTCAGGCGACTGTGGTTGCAGAACCGCTGGAGCGTGGCTTTGGTCTGACCCTGGGCAATGCCCTGCGCCGCGTGTTGATGTCGAGCCTGCAAGGCGCGGCCATTACGTCGGTTCAGATTGACAACGTGCTGCATGAGTTCAGCAGCGTTGCTGGTGTGCGCGAAGACGTCACCGACATCGTTCTGAACCTCAAAGGTGTTGCGATCAACATGGAAGTCGAAGGCCCCAAGCGCCTGTCGATTTCTGCCAAAGGCCCGCAGGTGGTGACCGCTGGTGACATCTCGGAAACCGCTGGTATCGAGATTCTGAACAAGGATCACGTGATCTGTCACCTTGATGACGGCGCTGATCTGTTCATGGAACTGACCGTCAACACCGGTAAGGGCTATGTCGCGTCGGACAAGAACAAGCCGGAAGATGCTCCGATTGGCCTGATCCCGGTCGATGCGATCTATTCGCCGGTCAAGAAAGTGTCGTATGACGTTCAGCCGACCCGTGAAGGTCAGGTTCTGGACTATGACAAGCTGACTTTGAAGCTGGAAACTGATGGTTCGGTTTCGCCGGAAGATGCCGTGGCATTCGCTGCCCGTATCGTTCAGGACCAGTTGTCGATCTTCGTGAACTTCGACGAGCCGGAAGCCGCTGGTCGTCAGGACGAAGACGATGGGCTTGAGTTCAACCCGCTGCTTCTGAAGAAAGTGGACGAGCTGGAACTGTCCGTGCGTTCGGCAAACTGCCTGAAGAACGACAACATCGTTTATATTGGCGATCTGATCCAGAAAACCGAAGCCGAGATGCTGCGCACTCCGAACTTCGGCCGCAAGTCGCTGAACGAGATCAAGGAAGTGCTTTCGGGCATGGGTCTGCACCTTGGCATGGATGTCGAGGAATGGCCGCCTGAGAACATCGAAGAGCTGGCGAAGAAATTCGAAGATCAGTTCTGATCTTCTTCGGGGCCGTCCCGTACGGCCCCGGCAATGCCCGCCTGATGCGGGGAATATCCGGGCAATCCTGCCCCAAGGAGAGGGACCGACACGCATCGGTTCACAGACAAAGCATCGCTCGTTCAAGAGCACCAAAGAAGGATTAAGAAAATGCGTCACGCTCGTGGTTACCGCCGCCTGAATCGCACCCATGAACACCGCAAAGCGATGTTCGCCAACATGGCTGGTTCGCTGATCGAACATGAACAGATCAAAACAACCCTGCCGAAAGCCAAAGAACTGCGCCCGATCATCGAAAAGATGATCACGCTGGCCAAACGCGGTGACGTTCACGCCCGCCGTCAGGCTGCTGCACGGTTGAAGCAAGACCAGCACGTTGCAAAACTGTTTGACGTTCTTGGCCCGCGCTTTGCTGATCGCAAGGGCGGCTATGTTCGCGTTCTGAAGGCTGGCTTCCGTTATGGCGACATGGCACCGATGGCGATCATCGAATTCGTTGATCGTGATGTCGACGCCAAAGGCGCCGCAGACCGTGCACGTCTGGAAGCAGAAGAAGCTGCCGACGCGGCCGACGAATAAAGATCATCCCCTATCGGGATTTTAGAAGCCCCGCGCTGGTGCGCGGGGCTTTTTTTGTCCGCGGTTCAATAAAATTGCTGGAAAAGCCATTGCGCGCAAAGAAAAGTTGCACAAACAATTTAAGGTTGTTTGACTCCTGCGCGACTGTCTAAAAGGATAGGTATGGGGATCGGGGATTAAACGATGGTCGAAGATTTTGGCCTTGATCAAGGTTTGGCTAAGCTGTCTGACTTGGCGCCGAAAGGCTATGCGCTGGGGCTGCACATTCGGTATGCTTCGGCCCATATCATGATCCAGACCTATGACCCACGTTGGAGCCAGCTTTACACCGAAAAAGGGTATATGTTGGCTGACCCGATGGTGTTTTGGGGCTTTGGCAATGAAGGCACCATAAGGTGGAGCGCATTGAACCTGCCCGATCCACATGGAATCCTGTCGCAAGCGGCTGGGTTTGGTCTGAAATACGGGGTGGCCGTATCGCACGGGTCTACAGCATCGCGTACGATTGGCGGGTTCGCTCGTGATGATCGTGAATTCACCGATGACGAAATAGAAAAAATCTATGAACTGGTTGTGGAACTGCATGACAGATCGACACCACCCGAGCAGCTAACCTCAGCCCAGCGGATGGCCTTGCGCCTGATCGCCAAAGGCAGCCGCCATGCCGAGGCCGCCGCCCTTCTGGGCATATCGGAAAGCGCGCTGAAGGCACGGTTGCGCAGCGCGCGCGAGCGATTGTTCGTGCGCACTACCGCCGAAGCAATTCAGCGCGCGCAGGAGTATAACCTTCTGTAACCCGCTCAGGCGGGCCGTTTTCGCCTTTCAACTCGCGGGCCGCATCCCTAGATTTGAATCATGGCTGACCTGTTTGATAATGATCCCGCGTCCAAAGTGTCTGACCACGGGAAAGATGCGCCGCGCCCTCTGGCCGACCGGCTCAGGCCGCAATCATTGTCCGAGGTTGTCGGACAGGAGCAGGTTCTGGGACCGGACGCACCGCTTGGCACAATGCTTGCGGCGGGCAGCCTTGGCTCGCTGATCTTCTGGGGCCCCCCCGGCGTTGGCAAGACGACCATTGCGCGCTTGCTGGCACAGGAAACAGATCTGCACTTCGTTCAGATCAGCGCGATTTTCACAGGCGTGCCCGAGCTGCGAAAGGTGTTTGAAGCCGCGCGCCATCGGCGATCAAATGGGCAAGGCACCTTGCTGTTCGTGGACGAAATCCATCGCTTCAACAAGGCACAGCAGGACGGGTTCCTGCCACATATGGAAGACGGCACCATCCTTCTGGTGGGTGCGACCACGGAAAACCCGTCGTTCGAGCTGAATGCCGCCGTGCTCTCGCGCTCGCAGGTTCTGGTGCTGACCCGCCTGTCGCTTGCGGATCTTGAACGGCTTGCCCAACGAGCCGAGAAAGAGCTGGATCGCCCCTTGCCGCTGACCGGTGACGCCCGCGAGGCGTTGTTAGAGATGGCAGATGGGGATGGGCGCGCCGTTTTGAACTTGATCGAACAGGTTTTCGCGTGGAAGGTCGATGGCAAGCTGGATGTCGAAGGTCTGTCCAAACGTCTGATGAAACGCGCGGCGATCTATGACAAATCTGGCGATGAGCATTACAACCTGATCTCGGCCCTGCACAAATCGGTGCGGGGATCGGATCCTGACGCCGCGTTATATTGGCTCGCACGGATGCTAACCGGTGGCGAAGACCCTCGTTATCTTGCCAGGCGCATCACGCGCATGGCGGTCGAGGATATCGGGCTGGCCGATCCACAGGCTCATCGGGTGTGTTTGGACGCGTGGGAAACCTATGAGCGATTGGGAAGCCCTGAGGGTGAACTGGCGCTGGCGCAGGCTGTGACGTATCTGGCACTGGCGCCGAAATCCAACGCGGCCTATGTCGCCTATAAGGCTGCGATGGCTGCGGCGAAGAAAACCGGGTCAGAGCCCCCGCCCAAGCATATCCTGAATGCGCCCACGTCGTTGATGAAGGATCAGGGATATGGTGATGGCTATGCCTATGACCATGATGCGCCGGATGGGTTTTCGGGGCAGAACTACTTCCCCGACGGCATCAAACGTGGGGTGTATTACCTGCCTGTTGAGCGGGGTTTCGAGCGTGAGCTGAAGAAACGCACGGATTATTTCGCGCGTCTGCGTGCCAAACGGGCTGATTGAGCCAAACACCACCGCCAGAGGTCCGCAAAGACCACCCTGACGCTTGACAAGCGCGGCGCGGGGCCTCAGTCAGACCGCATGATGACACCCCTTATTCAAGTTGCCCTTGGTGGCGCGATTGGCGCTTCGGCCCGGTATCTGACCGGCAACGCAGTTGCGCGCTGGGTGGGCCACGGTTTCCCTGCGGGCACGATGGTCGTGAATGTCCTGGGCTCGTTTTTGATGGGCGTTTTGGTGGTCGTGTTGGCCCGCAAAGGTGGTCAGGCGGCAGCGCCGTTTCTGATGACCGGGCTGCTGGGTGGGTTCACGACCTTCTCGGCGTTTTCACTAGATGCGATCACATTGTACGAACGGGGGCAGATTGCCGCCGCCAGCGGTTACGTGATCGGGTCGGTGGTTCTGTCACTGGCCGGTCTTATCGCAGGTCTGCATGTCGCCCGCATGGTGCTGGCATGAGCGGCGTTCAGATTATTACAATCGGCCCGGACGAAGCCGAGCAACGACTGGATCGCTGGGTCAAGCGGATGTTTCCGCATGTGGGACAGGGGCGGATCGAGAAGGGATGTCGCAAGGGTGAGTTTCGCGTCAACGGCGCGAAGGTGAAGACTTCGACCCGCGTTGCGCCGGGCGACGAAGTGCGTGTGCCCCCATTGCCGGTGCCGGAAGGCGGGCAAGAGCGTCCGAAAGCCCCGCCGCGGGTGTCTGATGCGGATGCCAAGTTGATCCAGTCCTGCGTAATATACCGCGATGACCATATCATTGCACTGAACAAACCACCGGGCCTGCCCAGCCAAGGCGGCAGCAAACAGACCCGCCATGTGGACGGTTTGGCCGAGGCGCTGAAGTTTGATCGCGACGAAAAACCGCGTCTTGTGCATCGGCTCGACAAGGATACGTCGGGCGTTTTGTTGTTGGCGCGCAGCCAGAAAATGGCCTCGGATCTGACGCAGGCGTTCCGCTCTCGCGATACTCGAAAGATCTATTGGGCCTTGGTGGCAGGTGTGCCGCAGCCACGTTGGGGCACATTGCGCTGGGGGCTGGTCAAAGCACCGGGCCACGGGGGCAAGGGCGAGGCGGAAAAGATGATCTGCGTACATCCGCGACATGTCGATGAAACGCCGGGCGCCAAGCGTGCCACCACCGATTATGCGGTGCTGACGACACTTGCCAGCCGTGCGGCGTGGGTCGCGCTGGTGCCTGTGACGGGGCGCACTCACCAACTTCGCGCCCATATGGCCGAGCTTGGTCATCCGATCGCTGGGGATGGCAAATACGGAGGGTCGAGTCAGGAGAATCTTGGCGACGGGTGGGGTGCACAGCTGGGCGGTGAGCTGTCGAAAAAGCTGCATTTGCACGCCCGCTCGATCACGTTCACGCACCCTGTCACCAAGAAACAGGTGACGATCACCGCACCACTGCCGGACCATATGCAGCGCACGTGGAATTATATGGGTTGGCAAGAGGGCGATGTGCCCGCAGACCCGTTCGAGGATTTGGAATGAGTGATGCGCCCTTGCGGTTGGCTGTGTTCGATGTTGATGGCACGCTGATCGACAGTCAGGATTTCATCGTCGAAGCGATGAACAGAGCCTTTGGTGCGATGGGTGTGACGCTGCCCACCCGCGCCGAGGTTTTGTCGATTGTCGGGCTGTCGCTGCATGACGCGATCCGGCGCCTTGTGCCGTCAATGAGCCCAACGGAAGTCACCGAAGCGTCACAACAATACAAAGACATGTTCATCCAGTTGCGCGCCGAAAAAGGCGGCGAGGCATCAGCGCCGATGTATCCCGGTGCGCGCGCTGCCTTGGAGCACTTGCATAAGCGGGATGACGTGCTGCTGGGTGTCGCAACCGGCAAGGCGCGGCGCGGGTTGGATCACGCCTATGATGCCCACGATCTGCGGCACTTTTTCGTCACCAGTCAAACCGCGGACAGTCACCCGTCGAAACCGCACCCGTCGATGTTGCAAGCCGCACTGGCGGAAACCGGGGCAGATGCCACCAACGCCGTGATGATTGGCGACACGAGCTTCGATATCGAAATGGGCCGCGCTGCGGGCTATCGCACCATCGGTGTTACCTGGGGGTATCATCCGCGCGAACGGTTGGTCACAGCCGGGGCCGACCTGCTGATCGATACCTATGCGGATCTGGCGGCCGCTTTGGATGAACTTTGGGGGACAGCATGAGCGACTGGGCGGCAAAACGGTTCTGGAAACAGGCACAGGTCGTTAAGACCGACGGCGGGTATTCGGTCGAACTGGATGGTCGCCCTATCAAGACGCCTGCCAAGGCACTTCTGCAAGTGCCGACACTTGCGCTTGCCGAAGCGATTGCCAAAGAATGGGATGCGCAGGTCGACAAGATTGATCCCGACACGATGCCGGTCACCCGAACCGCAAATTCGGCATTGGACAAGGTGGCGCATCAATTTGCAGATGTTGCCGACATGTTGGCCGCCTATGGTGATAGCGATTTGCTGTGCTATCGCGCCACCCATCCAGAAGAACTGGTCAGCCGTCAGTCTGACCTTTGGGACCCATTGTTGGATTGGGCGGCTGATGACTTGGGCGCACGGTTGGTGCCGGTGGCGGGAATCATGCATCAACCGCAGGATGGCATTGCGCTTTCCCGGCTCACGGAACGGGTGCATGCGCTGTCGGATTTCGAGCTGGCAGGCTTTCATGATCTGGTGGCAATCAGCGGATCGCTTGTATTGGCGCTGGCTGTTACCTCCGAAAGGTTATCTGTGGACGAGGCTTGGTCACTGTCCCGGCTGGACGAGACCTGGCAGGAAGAACAGTGGGGGGTGGACGAGGAAGCCTCGGAACTTGCAGAGAAAAAACGTATCGACATTGTGAACGCTGCTTGGTTCTTCCACGCAAGTCGCCGCGAAATATAATGCAACCAACGCGTTAGCTTCGATAATATTCTTGCTTTCCCCTAGGTTAAGCATCGCTATTCGCGATGTTGCCCTTGACGATAACTGATCAATTCTTTCAAACTCCTCTCCATGCCGAAGGGGCAATCCTTTCGCTAACATCTTGTGACCACAATGGTTGCGAATTCAGCCCGAAACTACGGGTAACTATCAGGAAGAGGTAAACATGAAAAAATCCGTTTTTCTTGGCGCACTGACCGTCGCCAGCATCGCTGCTGGCGCTTCGGCGGCTGCGACCCTTGATGACGTCAAGGCACGTGGCAAGCTGAACTGCGGTGTGACCACCGGTCTTGTCGGCTTCGCCGCACCGGACGCAAACGGCAAGTGGGAAGGTTTCGACGTCGGTGTGTGCCGCGCTGTGGCTGCTGCTGTTCTTGGCGATGCTAACGCGGTCGAATTTGTTCCGACCACCGGTAAAACACGCTTCACGGCTCTGGCTTCCGGCGAAGTCGATATGCTGGCACGTAACACCACCTGGACGCTGTCGCGCGATGTCGACCTGAAGTTCGACTTCGTCGGCGTGAACTATTATGACGGCCAAGGTTTCCTTGTCTCGAAAGAGATGGGTGTAAGCTCGGCCAAGGATCTGGACGGTGCAACCGTTTGTATCCAGACCGGCACCACCACCGAGCTGAACCTGGCGGACTTCTTCCGTGCAAACAACATCAGCTATGAGCCGGTTCCGATCGAAACCAACGCTGAAGGTCAGCAACAGTACCTTGCCGGTGCTTGTGATACCTACACCACCGACGCTTCGGGTCTTGCCGCAACGCGCGCAACCTTCGAAGATCCGTCGGCACACGTTGTTCTGCCGGAAATCATCTCGAAAGAGCCGCTGGGCCCGCTGGTCCGTCACGGTGACAACGAGTGGGGCGATATCGTTCGCTGGACGCTGAACGCGCTGATCTCGGCAGAAGAGCTGGGCATCACGTCGACCAATATCGGCGAGCTGTCGGCTGCACCCGGCGACAACCCGGAAATCAACCGTATGCTGGGCACCGAGGGTAACCTGGGTGAAATGCTCGGCCTCGACGCTGATTGGGCCAAGCGCGCCATCATGGCGGGCGGCAACTACGGCGAGCTGTTTGCCAAGAACATCGGCGAAAGCACACCGATCGCTCTGGCCCGTGGCCTGAACGCTCAGTGGAAAGATGGCGGTCTGATCTATTCGCCGCCGTTCCGGTAAAAACATTCTTGGAAAGGGCGTGGTTCATCCACGCCCTTTTCGTATCTATCTGAACGCACCCTGGCACAGCGGTAAAATCCGCATCTTAAAGAAACAAAGCCAGGGGCAACGGGGACGTCATCAATGACAACTATAACCGACCCTCATCAGGGCCAGTTCCGGCTATCCATGCTGTTATATGACAGCCGGTATCGCTCGATGACCATTCAGATTGTCGCCTTGATCGGCTTTCTGATGCTTCTTGGCTGGCTCTTGTCCAACACCGCACAAAACCTTGCGGATCTTGGCAAAGAACCCAGCTTCCGTTTCATGTTCGAGCCAGCAGGCTATGACATCAACCAGCGACTGCTGGAATATGATTCCCAAGACACCCACTTGCGTGCGTCCTTGATGGGGCTCTTGAACACGCTGCTTGTGGCTGTGCTGGGGTGTATCGCTGCGACCATCATCGGCGTGGTGATCGGTGTGCTGCGCTTGTCACCCAACTGGATTATTTCACGTTTGTCGGCTGTCTATGTCGAAGGGTTCCGGAACGTTCCGGTGCTGTTGTGGATCGTTTTCATAATGGCAATCCTGATCGAAACACTTCCACAGCCGCGGGCGTTCAGAAGCGGCGATGCAACGATGTCCTTTTGGGAAAGCGTCGCGGTCACCAACCGCGGGGTCTATATTCCCGAACCATTGTTTTCGCGCAGCCTTGGCGATGTTCACGTCTTCGGCGCATCCAGTCTGCGCTTTGACGTCAGCCTTGACCTGCTGGCGCTTTTGGCTGTCCTGATTGCGGGTATCCTTACGTCTGTGCTGATCAAGCGACGTGCGGATGCGACGCAGGAAGCAACCGGCGTGCGTCCCCGCACATGGCATTGGCGCCTTGGTGTTGTCGTGGTGCCGTTCCTTGTGGTGATGGGTATCCTTGGCTTCTATCTGGGCTATCCCGAACTGAAGGGTTTCAACTTCCGAGGCGGAACCCATTTGCGCAACTCGTTAATTGCACTGTGGCTAGCATTGTCGCTTTACACTGGTGCTTTCATCGCCGAGATCGTGCGCGCAGGTATTCTGGCTGTCTCGAAAGGGCAGACCGAAGCCGCCGGTGCGCTGGGTTTGCGCCCAAATCGCACGATGAGCCTTGTGATTTTGCCGCAAGCGTTGCGGGTGATCATCCCGCCGCTCATCTCGAACTACCTTAACCTTACCAAGAACAGCTCATTGGCGATTGCCGTGGGTTATATGGACATCACGGGCACTTTGGGTGGCATCACCATGAACCAGACAGGCCGCGAGCTTGAAACGGTTCTGCTCTTGATGCTGGTGTATCTGGCCATCTCGCTGACCATTTCAGCGGTGATGAACTGGTACAATGAATCCGTGAAGCTGAAGGAGCGCTGATATGTCTGATATGTCTTATGTCCGCTCTGAAATGTTGCCCGAACGCGCCCCACCCGCTTCGTCGGTCGGTATCGTAGGCTGGGCACGCCAAAACCTGTTCAATGGTGTTGGTAACTCGATCCTGACGGTATTGGCTTTGATCCTGCTTTGGATTGTGGTCAGCCGACTGGTGCCTTGGTTCTTCTCGCCAACCTGGAACAGCGCGTCGCTGAACGAGTGTCGAGAGATCGTTGGAACAGGCCATGGCCATGGCGGCGGTGGCGCGTGTTGGGGGGTCATCCGTGACCGCTGGCAACAGCTCCTGTTCGGCTTCTATCCCGAAGCAGAACGCTGGCGCACGGTGCTTGCCTTCGCATTGCTTTTCGTGGCCCTGATCCCTGTGCTGTTCAACATGATCTCGCGCCGGATGAACTGGGTGCTGCTGCTGGCCGTGCTGGGTTTGGCCGCGCTTTATCTGGGTGGCGCTCTTGGCATCATCGTCGGGCTTGCCCTGATTGCTGCGGCTGGGTTCGTTGGCTTCAAGGCACTGTCCACATCGAAAGAAGACCGTGCTGCGGAGATCGAGGCGGGGGCAAAGCGCCTTCCCAACCCTCTGATTTTCTCGGCGATCTTCCCGTTTGTGGCGCCTTGGCTGCTGTGGGGTGGATCGATCTGGTTGCCAATCGGCGCCGCGCTGGGCTTTGTGGTTGGCTACATTGCTTTCCGCTATCTGACCCCGATCGTGGGCAGCTTGGCGGGGTTGATCATCGCAGTGTTGGCAACCGTCATCTGGTGGTTGGTCCTGACTGGCGGCTTCGCCAGCATCATGAGCAGCATCATCCCAATTGGACTTGAGCCTGTGGAAAGCCGCAACTTCGGTGGCTTCATGCTGTCGATCACCATCGGCGTGGTCGCCATTGCCTGTTCGCTGCCAATCGGCATCGTTCTGGCGTTGGGCCGTCAATCCGATCTGCTGATCGTGAAAGCCCTGTGTGTTGGCTTCATCGAGTTCATTCGCGGTGTGCCGTTGATCACGCTTCTGTTCGTGGCTTCGACGCTTCTGAACATCTTCATGCCGCCGGGCACGAACTTTGACATCATCCTTCGGGTGCTGATCATGGTGACGCTTTTCGCCGCAGCCTATATGGCCGAGGTGATCCGGGGCGGTCTGGCAGCCCTTCCAACGGGCCAGTATGAGGCAGCGGATGCGCTTGGGCTGGACTATTGGAAGGCTCAGCGACTGATCATCATGCCGCAAGCACTCAAGATTTCGATCCCGGGGATCGTGTCGACCTTCATCGGCGTGTTCAAGGACACGGTGCTGGTGTCGATCATCGGCCTTCTGGATCCGCTTGGGCTTACAAATGCTATCCGTGCAGATGTCGCGTGGAACGGATTGGTGTGGGAGCTTTACGGCTTCATCGCCTTCATGTTCTTCGTCTTCTGTTTCTCGATGTCGCGCTATTCGATGTATCTCGAACGCCGGCTTCGCACGGACCACCGTTAAAGGAGAGACTTATGTCTTCTATTACACTCGAAACCCATGCCGATCGTTCCAAAATGGAAGTGTCGGAAGAGGTCGCCATCGAAATTCGTGGCATGAACAAATGGTATGGGGCCTTCCACGTGCTGCGCGACATCGACCTGACCGTCTATCAAGGCGAACGGATCGTCATCGCGGGGCCATCCGGGTCGGGTAAATCAACCTTGATCCGTTGCATCAACCGGCTTGAGGAACATCAGGAAGGTCAGATCATCGTGGACGGGACCGAACTGACCTCGGACCTGAAAAACGTCGACAAGGTGCGTTCGGAAGTGGGAATGGTGTTCCAGCACTTCAACCTTTTCCCGCATCTGACCATTCTGGAAAACTGCACGCTCGCCCCCATCTGGGTGCGCAAAACGCCCCGTAAAGAGGCGGAAGAGATCGCGATGCACTTCCTTGAAAAGGTGAAGATCCCTGAACAGGCCCACAAGTATCCGGGCATGTTGTCGGGTGGTCAGCAGCAGCGTGTGGCCATCGCGCGCTCGCTGTGCATGCGTCCGCGCATCATGTTGTTTGACGAACCGACCTCGGCGCTTGACCCCGAGATGATCAAGGAAGTTCTGGAAACCATGGTGGAGCTTGCCGAGGAAGGCATGACCATGCTCTGCGTGACCCACGAAATGGGTTTCGCGAAAGAGGTCGCCAACCGCGTGATCTTCATGGATGCCGGTCAAATAGTGGAACAGAACGAACCGAACGAGTTCTTCAACAACCCACAAAACGAACGCACCAAGCTGTTCCTCAGCCAGATCCTCTGATCTATGCCGTATATTGTGAAAAGCCCCGCCATTTGGTGGGGCTTTTTATTTGGAACGGGTCTGACCCGTGTGTCTGCTTGTCGAAGGCCGTCGATGTCGCCTTGGATCAGTCGGATGTCGCAAGTTTAAGGCCCAAGAAGCCAAATGTTCCGGCAAAGCCACGTTTGATCCAACGAAGTACAGACGGTCGGGATATAATGTATGTGCGCGCCGAGGCCGAAAACGCGCCATAGCCGACAAAGACGATGAAGGTCATCACCATGAACGCCAATGCAAGCTGGACGAGTTCATGGGTGGAACTGGCTGAAGCTGGCGAAATGAACTGGGGCAGGAAGGCAAGGAAAAACAGTGAGAGTTTCGGATTCAATACGTTGATAAGCGCGCCTGTCACGGCGATTTTGACCAGAGATCGCGGTGATTTCTCTTCTTCGATGTCCATGGGACCACCGTCTTTGACGATGTTCCATGCCATGAAAAAGAGATACGCGACGCCTGCGTACTTAAGAATCTGGAACGCCAGTGCACTTGTGTGAAGCACGGCCGCAAGTCCAATGATACTTGCAACCGCCGCCGGAATGATGCCGAACGTACAGCCAACAGCGGCAGCAATGCTTGCTTTGAAACCACGGCTAAGCCCAACGGCCAACGTATAAAGAACACCTGTCCCGGGAAGTAACACCACGACAAGGGAGGTCAGAATAAATTCCAGCGACATCATGTGCCTTTCAATTTGGTATTTGTCTGTTTCAGCGTGTTGGAAATTGCACCTAAATGAGTTCGCGCGGCACGACGAAATCAACCACGCGTCCCGTATCCCAGTCGATATCCTCCCAGCGATCCGTATCAAATTCGATAACAGCAGTTGCTGCAGTCGGATAATGATTGAACTTCGGATGGGGATGCGGTTCAACGACCAACCGACGTGCCATGAAGGCCGAGCCGGGATTATGCGCTACGATCATTACCACCGGCGCCTCAGCACTGCGCAGGCTGTCCAACATCACCTTGGGATCGGCAAGATATAGTTCGCGCAAATAGGAGGCTTTGGGCACTCCCACAAGTTTGTCTGCAATCAAGGCCCAGGTTTCTCGTGTGCGCTCGGCGTCTGAACACAGTACCGCTTCCGGCATATATCCCTTACTGGCAAGCCAACGCCCAATGGCTTTGGCTGACGCGCGACCGCGCTTGTTCAATGGCCGGGCGTGATCGTCCAGATCTGCGTCACCCCAGCTGGATTTTGCGTGTCGGGTCAGAATCAAAGTCAGTGTCATATCGGGTTAAACGCTTTCATGTGAAATGCAGACTGAGCGGCCAACCTGCCATAGTTTTGGCTGATGGGGCAAGCACGACGCGCGGCGCATCCAGATCCCATGCAATCTGCGCTGTCCTTTCCGTTCAGATGTGAACGGCATGTGTCGACATCGTATTGTTCAGGTTTCAATGCGCCCACGGGGCAGGCCGTGCGGCACGGGGCCGGGCACGCGTCGCAGGGGTTAACGGGGGCGGGGGGCAAGGCAAGGTGTCCTGCCAGTCTCACCGCGCCGCGATAGCTGACCCAAAGGCCAGCGGTGTTATGCACCAACAGCGTAACCGGCGATTGCCACGCCCGTCCAGATCGCAATGCCCAATCGAAGAACGGCGGATAGGGTGGTCCGTCCGAGGGAAAGATGGCCTGCCCCGCCCAGCGGTCTGCCAAATCAGAGATCACGGATTTCGACCACCGATCCATCGGGTCTGGCAATCCGTCGGCATACTCGGCGCTTTTGGTGAAACCAGCCCAAAACCCCGGCTCAAACGGCCCCAGAAGGACCACGGTCTCACGCCCGTCATGCAACGCTCCGAAAACGTCAAGGTGCCGGGCGCGTGCATCACGCGTCAGTGTATCAATGGTTACTTCCGTCGAAACGGCAGCATCAGGCTCCAGCCCAGCTTCGATGGATTGTCGTTTTGCCATTCCAGTCCAATCACCATGTCGTCATGCCCGTCGCGCGGCTGGTCGGTATATGTTTTGAATATACGGTCCCAGACTGACAAGCAGAAGCCATAGTTGCTGTCTGTTTCATCTCTGTGAATGGAATGGTGGACGCGATGCATGTCCGGTGTCACCAGAAACAGCCTGAGCCAGCGATCCAGACCAAGGGGCAACCGCATATTCGCATGGTTGAACATTGCCGACCCGTTCAGAACGACTTCGAACAGGATCACTCCAAGGGCAGGGACGCCAATCAGATACACCATGCCGATTTTGATGATCATGGAGGCCGCGATTTCGATTGGATGAAACCGCAGCGCGGTTGTGACGTCAAAGTCGCGGTCCGCATGGTGTACCCGGTGCAGCCGCCATAGGACGGGCACTTTGTGAAACGCCACATGCTGCGCCCAGATCGCCAGATCGAGGATCAGCATGGACGCAACGACCTCGGCCCATACAGGAAGATTGAGCGTGTTGAACACCCCCCATCCCTGTGCCTCGGCATCCAGTGCCGCACCCACCGCCAGTAATGGCATCAACAGCGCCATAAGGCGCAGGGTCAGGCTGTCGATCACGATGATGGACAGGTTGGTGAACCAGCGCGTTTGCCGCGGCTGTGTGCGTGGGCGCCGTGGCACCTTGGCCTCGATGATCGCGAACAATGCGAACAGGCCCACAAAGGTGCCCAGCCGAAGAAGAATTTCGTATTCCATAGGGTGAATTTATGGGCTGCCACCCCAAGTGCAAGACACTTTCCCGCGACATGGGGCGCGGTGATGATCACGCGCGGATCAGCGATCCCGCACCGTGATCGGTATAAAGCTCTAACAAGCAGGCATTGGGCGCGCGACCATCAAGGATCACCACTGCCCGCACACCGTCTTCGATTGCGGCCAGCGCGGTTTCAGTCTTGGGAATCATTCCGCCAGCAATCACACCGGATGCCGTCATCTCGCGAATTTGCGTGGGCGTCAGCTGGGTTAGAACCGCCCCATCGGCGTTCTTAACGCCTTCAACATCCGTCAAAAGAAGCAGGCGATCGGCCTTCAATCCGGCAGCAATGGCACCCGCCATCGTGTCGCCATTGATATTGTAGGTCTCGCCGTTCCGGCCAGCGCCCAGGGGGGCGATCACTGGAATTGTCTCTGCTGCTGCAAGGTCGTGCAGGATCGACACATCCACGTCTGTCGGTGTGCCAACGAAACCCAGATCAGGATTGGTTTGATCGCATGTGACAAGTCCAGCGTCCTTGCCAGACAGTCCGACAGCCTTGCCGCCCTCGGCGTTGATGGCTTGAACAATCCGTTTGTTCACCGCGCCGGACAGAACCATTTCAACCACCTCAACAGTGGCCGCGTCGGTTACACGCTTGCCGTTCACGAACTCGCTTTTGATCTGCAACCGGTCCAGCATGGCGTTGATCATCGGCCCACCGCCATGCACGACCACAGGTTTCACGCCCACCTGCCGCATCAGAACAATATCGCGCGCGAAGCTGGCCATCTCTTCGTCGTCGCCCATGGCATTGCCGCCAAACTTGATGACGACCGTGGCGCCGGTATAGCGCTGCAGATAGGGCAGGGCCTGGGACAGAGTGCGGGCAGTGGCGATCCAATCGCGGTTCATATCTTGGGTCTTCATTCCATTATCCTCGTGCCACACTGTGTTAGAGCGTTGGTTCCCCCATGCCAAGGCCCATTGCACGCAGCCCGGGTGCTGATAGGGTTGCCGCGAAACCTACTGACGGGAACGCAGATCATGGCCGAAAGACAGAAGACCCTTTTGCTGACGGGTGCCAGCCGTGGCATTGGCCACGCGACCGTGCGCCGGTTCAATCTGGAAGGTTGGCGGGTCATCACCTGCTCGCGCCATCCCATACCCGAAGAATGCCCGTGGGGTGGGGCCGGGGACGACCATGTGCAACTTGATCTGTCCGATCCCGCTGACACGATCAACGCGGTCGGGGTCATTCAGGAAAAACTGGACGGGCGTCTGGATGCCCTGGTGAACAATGCAGGTATTTCGCCCAAAGGCCCGAAGGGTGAGCGCCTGAGCACCCTGAACACCGACCTGATGGATTGGGGCAAAGTGTTTCACGTCAATTTCTTCGCCTCGGTCGTGCTGGCCCGTGGGTTGAAGGATGAGCTGGCAGCGGCCAAAGGGTCCGTGGTGAACGTAACGTCGATCGCAGGCGTTCGCGTGCATCCGTTCGCGGGGGCTGCCTATGCCACCTCCAAGGCGGCGCTTGCTGCGTTGACCCGCGAAATGGCGCATGACTTCGGCCCGCTGGGTGTGCGCGTGAACGCGATTGCCCCCGGAGAGGTCGAAACCTCGATCCTGTCCCCGGGAACAGAGAAAATTGTCGAGAAGCTGCCGATGCAACGGCTGGGCCAGCCCGAGGAAGTCGCCGCCGCGATTTATTTCCTGTGCTCAGACGACAGCTCTTACATTTCGGGGTCCGAAATCGAAGTGAATGGCGCCCAGCACGTCTGATCTGTGTTTCAGTCCAGTGTTGCGATGATGGCCCGCAATGTTTCGATCCCCAGTCCCTTTTCGGACGAGGTCAACACCATCTCGGGAAAGGCTGCGGGATGCTTTGATAGCGCACCTCGCACCTGAGCCAGGATTTTCTCGCGGTCTTTTTCCTTCACCTTGTCGGCTTTGGTCAGAACCACTTGAAAGGTCACGGCGGACTTGTCCAGCAGTGACATGATCTCGTCATCCACGGGTTTTACGCCGTGGCGCGCGTCGATCAGAACAAAGGCACGCCGCAGATTTTGTCGACCCGAGAGATAGGATTTCAGCAGCCGCTGCCATTTCTCAACCACCTTGACCGGCGCGTTGGCATAGCCATAGCCAGGAAGGTCCACCAGATAGGGGCCGTCGGTGGCTGTGAAAAAGTTGATCTCTTGCGTGCGGCCGGGGGTGTTGGACGCGCGTGCCAGCCCTTTCCGCCCCGTCAGGGCATTGATCAGGCTGGATTTCCCAACATTGGAACGTCCTGCAAAACAAACCTCGATCCGGTCCGGCGCAGGCAGACCGTCCATCGCGACAACCCCTTTCAGGAAGTCGGTCGCGGCTGCGAACAGCAAGCGCCCAGCCTCTCGGTCTTGTTGATCCGGTTCGTCTGCAAGAGGGAAAGGAAGCTGGTTCATGCGAGCACCTCGACCGGGCTGTCGATGTGAACATGACCCGGTTTGGTAACTTGGGCGTAGACCCCAAATTGCTGATGGCCCCAACCCTGCTTCAAAGCGCCCAATGTGTCCGCATCCCGAATACCGGTGTCGGGATTGGCCGTGGTGGCAAGGCACCGGGTTATTTCTTCCCTGACTTCCATCTCCGCCTCACCGATACGAAGGGTCTTGCCGATCCAGTGCTTTTCGTCCCAAGCCTGAAGGCCTGCCAAAATCAGGTTGCCACGCCACCGCAGCGGGGACAATTGTTGCCCAAGCTGCTTCTCGACAGCGGCGTGAGAGGCCAGGTTGATCAGCGCTACAGACGGGAAATCGGTGTCTGTCATGCCGCGATCTGCCTTTACGATCCGCGCGGGTGCCGCCCGGTTCGCGGGGCAAAGAGGGGAGATCCATTCGATGAACCGTCCGTGATCCTCGGCACGGTCAGGGTTGAACGTGATACCGGGTTGGCTTGGATGAGTGAGCGTGACCGTGTTGCTGGCAACGTCTAAACTAGCATCCAGTGCCATCAGCGACGGCGCCTTCGCCCCGCGCGAAAAGTTCGAGCACGGTGCCCACTGACCCTCTTCACCCAATTTGGCCGCGTCATGGGCCACAGCCCAATGGCGATCATAGGGCAGGCACTCCCCTGCATTCAGGGACACACTCAGAAGCGCCTCGCGCCCGTGCGACTTGATCGGATGCCGCCAGATTTCGGCGACATGCACCATTATCCCGCGTCCTTCGACTTGCGTTTGAAGGTTTTCAGGACATTGCCCAGAACGTCCGGTTTGTGCCCGTGGCTACGCATGATGGTGTATTGTTGGATGAAGGTGATCGTGTTGTTCGCGATCCAGTAAACCACGAGACCCGAGGCAAACCGACCCAACATGAACATGAAGACCCATGGCATCCACGCAAAGATCATTGCCTGAGTAGGGTCGGTGGGCGCCGGGTTCAGCTTCTGCTGCAACCACATCGAGATGCCCAGAATGATCGGCAAGACGCCCAGCGAAAGGATTGCCAAAAGGCTTTCCGGACCCGGAGGTGCATAGGGCAGCAAGCCGAACAAGTTCAGGATCGAGCTGGGATCGGGCGCCGAAAGGTCTTTGATCCAGCCGATCCACGGAGCGTGCCGCAGCTCCAGCGTCACGAAGATCACCTTGTAGAGCGAGAAGAAGATCGGGATTTGCAGCAGGATCGGCAGACAGCCGGATGCCGGGTTGACCTTTTCCTTCTTGTAAAGCTCCATCATTTCCTGTTGCAGCTTGGCGCGGTCGTCGCCGGCGCGTTCCTTCAGCTTCTCCATCTCGGGCTGAAGTTCTTTCATCTTCGCCATCGAGACATAGGATTTATAGGCCAGCGGGAACAGGATCGCCTTGATCACCAATGTCAGGCCGATAATGGCCCAGCCCATGTTGCCGATCACACCGTTCAGCCAGTGCAGGACGGCAAAGATCGGCTTGGTCAGGAAAAAGAACCAGCCCCAGTCGATCGAGTCGATGAACCTGTGGATGCCGTCTTCGTTCTGATAGGCGCGGATGGTTTCCCATTCTTTCGCACCGGCGAACAGGCGGGTTTCAACGCTGGCGGTGGCACCGGGGGCCACATCCTGTGTCTGCATCCTGATTTGTGTTTGATAAATGTCCGATTTCTCAGCATAGCGCACGACCGAGGTGAACCCCTGACCGGGTTCGGGGATCAGCGTGGTCATCCAGTAATGATCCGTGAAGCCGATCCAGCCGTTTTCCTCGACCTGGGCGACGTCGGCCCGTGCGCCTTCGCGTTCGTCAAATGACAGGTCGGCCACGTCGGAATAATCGGTCTCTTCCAACTCCTTGTCGACTTGCCGGATGACGCCTTCATGCAGGATGAAAAACCCCTTCAGATTTGAGGGTTCACCGTGACGCGCCAGCACCCCATAGGGCGCCATGCGCTGGGCCGTGTCGCCGGTATTTTCGACCGACTGATTGATCGTGAACATGAAATTTTCGTCAACCGACACGGTGCGGCGAAAAATCAGGCCGTTGCCATTGTCCCAACGCAGTGTAACTGGCGTTTCCGGTGTCAGTTTGGAGCCGGTTTCAACTGACCAGATGGTCGTTGGTCCAGGGACGTCTTCCAGCGTCGTTTGACCACCGGGTGTCCAGCCATAAAGCGCATAATATGCCTCGGCCTCGCCGGTGGGGCGCAGCAGTTTGACGATGTCGCTCTCTTTTGACAGCTCGACGTGATAGTCCTTGAGCTTCAGGTCATCCAGACGCCCGCCCAGAAGGGAAATGGATCCGGCAAGCTCGGGCGTGTCGATCTCCACGCGGCCAACATTTGCTTGTTCGGCAGATACATCCGCCGTTGTGGCCGCCGGGGCGACCGCGCTGTTGGTGTCGGGAAGGGCCGGAACGACCTGACCTTCGGCGGTCGCCTGTTCGGTCGGCGCGGTGGCTTCGACAGGCTCTGCCGGTGGAAACATGATCATCCATCCAGTGATGACGAGAAAGCTCAGCACTGTTGCGAGGATCAGGTTCTTGTTTTGGTCGTCCATCGGGGCCTACCACTCATCAATTTCGGTCAGAGTGGTTCAACAGGGCAGGGCGCAAAAGGTCAAGCAGTTTTAGGGCGCGCGCCCTTTGCATTCTCGACGCTTTGGACTTTAGGCAAGCTTGGGGGCAACCATATCCGCTGCCCTTTTTTGCTCATGCGCCAATGCCCAATCCAGGAACTCGTCGGCTGGCATTGGTCTTGCGATCGAATACCCTTGTGCGTGGTCGCAGCCCAATGCTGCAAGCATCGCATGTTCTGCATGAGTTTCGACCCCCTCTGCCAGTGTTCCGACATTAAGTTGCTTCGCAATGGTCAGGATGGCCGAGATCATGCTTTGTTGATCAGTGTCGCTGTCGATATGGGTGACGAAAGACCGGTCGATCTTGATCCGGTGGACGTTGAAACGGGCAATGCTTGCGATGGCTGCGTTTCCGGTGCCGAAATCGTCAAGATCGATCTTACATCCCGCACGAGTCAGCGCAGTAACATTGTGGATTGCGACGTCGTCTTCGGTCTGTGCGATTACATTTTCGAGGATTTCGACCACCAAACGCTCGGGCGGGGTGTCGAACCGATCCAACTCCCATCTGATCTTGTCGCTCAGCGTCGGGTTGCTCAGTTCGTCAGCCGAGAGGTTGACGGCCACTGTGGGTACGATGAACCCGGCACTTTCCCAGTCGCGCAGAGCCGTCAGGGCTTCGAAAAGCACAACCTCGCCCAACCTTTCCAGCAGTCCCGCCTTGGCGAGGGCGGGCAAGAAAGCCCCCGGCGCAATCAAACCCATTGTAGGGTGCTGCCAACGGGCCAATGCCTCGCAGCCGGTGATGCGCCCCGTTTTCACGCAGAGCTGTGGCTGAAACCATGGTTTGATCTGCCCTTCATCCAGTGCGCAGAGCAGCGTGTCGCGGTTGTGTTCAACCCGCCCGACGCGGGGTGTCATGCCATTGGAAAAGGCGCGAATCGATCCGGGTCCGGACTGAATCGCGACAGAAAGCGCGCTTTCGGCTGCTGCAAGCAGCACCTCGCCATTGGCCTCGGGGGACTTGCCGGGCAAAGCGAATCCCACGCAGGAAGACAGCAATACCCGCGTTTGATCAAGCGAGATCGGGTCGCTGACGGCGGCTTGAAGGCGGGCGGCCAATTGCAGCGTTGCTTCCAGATCAACGCGCTGTCGTTTGTCGATGGAAAGACCAAAGCGGCCCACACCCAGAACACAGATCAGATCGGTTTCGCGCAGCGCTGTCCGCAGGCGATCAGACACGGTGCGCAACACATGATCAATGGCGTCATTCCCAAGCTGCTCGGCCAGTTTGGTGATCTCGTCGATTTCAAGGACAAGGCAAGATTTCTCGTAATCTGCGTCTTGTGTGAACCCAAGGTCCAACTGTTCAAGAAGCCGGGAGCGTTCCGGCAATCCAGTGGTTGCATCAACTTTGCGAAGCGCCGGTGGTGACGGGCGCGTCAAAGCGCCACCAATGGCCAATAGACCAGGAAACACGACGGCGACCAGAACCATCAGATGCTCACCGCCATACCAATAGGCGAGGATCATGGTTGCAGGCAAAAAAGCCGCCAAATGGGGCGCGGTCAACACCGCGCGAATACGTCGTTTAACTTGCTCAGCCCCCTGAACGATTGCCATGACAGGTTCCTTTTGTTGGCGTCACACACCCAAGGTGGCGATGCGAATGCCCCATGCGGGGACAAAGTAGGAACATGTGGTCAATCAGAGGTTAATGCGTCAAAGGGAATTAGAGCGAATTGTCACGATCTTCTGCAGCGTCTCGCATCAGGCCTTTGAAATCAAACAATTGCGGGTCCAGAAGGTGGCTTGGGCGCGTGTTCATCAGGGCCTTGAACATGATCTGACGGCGGCCGGGGAAGTTCGCCTCCCACCCGTCGATGATCTTTTTCACCTGCTGGCGCTGCAGCCCGTCTTGTGAGCCACAGAGGTCACAGGGGATGATCGGATAGTTCATCTGGGTGGCAAACTTTTCGCAATCCTGTTCCGCCACGTGGGCCAGCGGGCGATAGACGAACAGATCGCCTTCTTCGTTCACCAGTTTGGGCGGCATGGTGGCCAGCCGTCCGCCGTGAAACAGGTTCATGAAAAAGGTCTCTAAGATGTCGTCCCTGTGGTGGCCCAGAACAACGGCCGAGCAGCCTTCCTCACGCGCAATGCGATAGAGATTGCCGCGGCGCAGGCGCGAGCAGAGCGAGCAGAAGGTGCGGCCCTGCGGGATCTTGTCCATGACAATGGAATAGGTGTCTTCGTATTCGATCCGGTGCGGCACCTGCATCTTTTCCAGAAACTCCGGCAGGACGGTTGCGGGGAAGCCGGGCTGCCCCTGATCCAGATTGCAGGCCAGAAGTTCGACCGGAAGAACGCCACGCCATTTCAACTCATAGAGCGCGGCCAGCATTGTATAGCTGTCCTTACCGCCCGACAGGCAGACCAGCCATTTTGCGCCGCGTTCAACCATCCCGTATTGGTCCAAGGCCTCGCGCACATTACGCATGATGCGCTTGCGCAGCTTCTTGAACTCGGTGGTCGAGGGCGCGCCGTGAAACAGCGGGTGTATGTCGTCCAGTTGGTCGCTGATAAGATCGGTCATGGGCGGGCGTCTAAGCGCTTTGGCGGCGTCTGGCAAGTATTCGTGGCGCGGGGCGGCAAAGGTTGCGCGCCGCCTAAAGCAGATCGTGCCATGGATGCGCCTTGGTGGGGCTGTCCGTGGGGAACCCCATGTCGCGCTTCAGTGCCGGGGGCAGAGTGTCCAGATCGAACTGGCGGCGGGGCCGCGCAAAGAACGCGGCCCGGATCACACGCCAGCGGCCATGCCGGCGGATCAGGCCAACCAGCGTAGCTTCCAGCCGGAAGGGCGTCTTGTGGGCGCGGGGTGGCAGGGTCAGTGTGTCAGTCATTTCTTGTCTCCTGTCGCGATGTCGATGTGTTGTCGGACCTCAAGTCGACTTGAGGTCAAGAGGTTTTTCGCCGCCCCGCGGTGAAAACTGCGGGGCAGGAAGATCAAAACCGCGGGTCTTGAAACCGTGGCGGAGGGTGCCCGGGTGGAAGCCCCACGTCGCGTCGCAGGTGATCGGACAGATGATCTGTCAGCGGTCGCCGATGACGCCGGGTTGCAATGTTTGTGACCAGGACACGGACGACGCGCCATGCGCCGTGCCGGGTGACCAGATCGTCAACAAGATCGTTGAGCCGCAGCGGCTCGGAATGAAAGTTAGAGTCCATCATGGATTGGATACCGGCAAGGAAACCGGCCCTCTTGGGTTGGATTGTGGTTAATGGGACTCTCTGATGCGCGCGCAGGCCTTTGACACAGGAATGGTGTCAGGACGCACGTGTTTCAGAGATGTCAGAAATGCCCTTCACGGGCAACTTGGCGGGGCCGTCAGGCGCGCGATGCGAAGATCACGAGGCGGTTGTGCCCCACAAACCCGGAACGCGACAGGCGAATTGGAGAACGCTGGTATTCATCATGTAACGCCTCCTTCTGATTAGTGCGCTGCGAGTAGGTGTGTTCTAGCGCGGCTAACCGAGATTTCAAGAACTGTGTTCAGGAAGTCGCAGGTTGTGTCCATCTGGTCACGATCTGGTCAGTCTGGGCGCGTACAGTCGTGATCCGAACCGGGCACCGGGTCATAGCCGCACGATCCCCACGGGTTGCATCGCGCAATCCGTTTGGCCGCCAACCAGCCGCCCTTGATCGCGCCGTGTTTTTGCAACGCCTCAAGCGCATAGGCGCTGCAGGTCGGTTGATAACGGCAGCTCCAACCAACCCACGGGCTGAGGACGACCCGATAGGCCCGGATTGGCAAAGATAAGAGATAGGCGGCGGGGGTCATGGTTTCTGGCGTGATGTGTGAATCTGATTGAGCGCGCGAACAAGGTCCGCTTTCAGATCAACATAGTCACGGCTGGCGGTTTTTTCAGCGCGACCGATCAGCACGTAGTCCCATCCGGGTTTGCCATGTATCGGCAGGATATCCTGCGCGATGGCGCGCAGACGGCGCTTGGCGCGGTTGCGGGCGACGGCATTGCCAACTTTTTTCGAACAGGTAAACCCGATGCGAATCTGGGCAGATGGCGCTTTCTCGGTTTCGCGCCGCTTACGTGCCTGCAGCAGAAATGCAGGCGCAGGGGCGCGCCGGGCGCGCGCGGCAGCCAGAAAATCCCGACGTTCCGTCAGGGTTGCAAGTTCTGATCCGTCCGCACAAACGGAAACCGCCGCAGGCCCTTCGGCCTCGGCGGTCTTCGTGTTGTCAGCTTTGGGCGCAGACATGACTGCGGCCCCGGCGCTTATGCGCTCAGCGACTTCCGGCCACGCGCGCGGCGTGCGTTCAGGATCTTGCGACCGGCTTTCGTTGCCATACGCGCACGGAAGCCGTGGCGGCGTTTGCGAACCAGGTTCGAAGGTTGGTAGGTGCGTTTCATCGCCCGTCTCCGTCATATGCCCCCAATCCCGGTGGATTCGGAGCGTGTGTCATTCGAAGCCCGGTCTATAGGGGGCATTGACGGGCAAGTCAAATGCCAGATGAAGAAATTTCCGCCCTTTGTTACAGGTGGGAACGATTTGGTCATCACGGTTCAACCACGCGTGATGTGGGTGGGCAAGGGGGCTGTTTCACCCCATCCTGATGCCAACCCCACGCGGCCCGCTGCCGCACAGGCACCGGAGCCGCATATGATGATGACCGAACCGAAAACCCAGACGCCCAAAGACGCGCCGCATCCCATGCTGCGCCGCCTTCCGATCATGGCCATTCTTGCCGTGGCCCTGATCGGGGCGTTCACGCTGCGCGATTACCTCAGTTTCGAGACATTGGCGCAAAACCGCGAGGCGCTATTGGCGTTTCGGGATGCGAATTACCTGATGACCGTGCTGGTGTTCGTTTTGGCCTATGTCGTGATCGTTGGCTTTTCGCTGCCCGGTGCAACAATTGCGACGCTGACCGGCGGCTTCCTTTTCGCAACCTTTCCCGGCGTGGTGTTTAACGTCACCGGGGCCACGATTGGTGCCACTATTATCTTTCTGGCCGCCCGTTGGGGGTTGGGTGAAAAACTCGCCGCCCGGATGGAAACCAGCGAAGGCAAGGTGAAAGCGATCAAGGATGGGATCGACGAAAACCAGTGGTCCGTCTTGTTCCTGATCCGCCTTGTGCCCGCCGTGCCGTTCTTCGTGGCCAACCTGATCCCCGCACTGGTCGGTGTTCCGCTCTATCGCTTTGTGATCTCGACATTTGTTGGAATCATGCCCGGTGCGCTGGTCTATACATCCGTCGGCGCCGGGCTGGGCGAGGTCTTTGCCCGTGGCGAGACCCCCGATTTGGGCATCATCTTTGAGCCACATATCCTTCTGCCCATACTGGGATTGGCGGCGCTTGCCGCCTTGCCGATAGTGCTGAAGCGCTTCAAAAAAGGAGCCTGAGATGGCTGAGCGTATCAAGGTTGATGTCTGTGTCATCGGCGCAGGGTCCGGCGGATTGTCGGTTGCTTCAGGTGCAGTTCAGATGGGGGCATCGGTGGTGCTTCTGGAAGGTCACAAGATGGGCGGGGACTGCCTGAACTATGGCTGTGTGCCGTCGAAAGCATTGCTTCATGCAGCCAAGGTTGGAATGGGGTGGGGCGACGCCCATGACCATGTCAGGAAAACCATCGCGACCATCGAGCCGCACGATTCGGTTGACCGGTTCGAAGGGCTGGGCGTGCGCGTCATTCAGGAATACGGGCGGTTCATATCTGAAACCGAGGTCGAGGCGGGCGACCACATCATCGAAGCGCGCCGCTTCGTGATCGCCACCGGATCTTCGCCCTTTGTGCCCCCCATTCCAGGGCTGGACAGCGTGCGCTACCTGACAAACGAAACGCTTTTCGATCTGAAGGAACAACCCAAACACCTGCTTATCATCGGCGGCGGACCCATCGGGCTGGAAATGGCGCAGGCGCATCGCCGCCTTGGCTGCAAGGTCACTGTGATTGAGGGCATGAAAGCGCTGGGTAAGGATGACCCCGAGATGGCGGCGCAGGTGTTGGACACCTTACGGGACGAGGGTATTGCCATCGAAGAAGATGCGATGGCGGCCGAGGTTCGCGGCAAAGCCGGCGCAATCGAGGTCGAAGTCAAAGATGGCCGCGTGTTCAAGGGCAGCCATTTACTGGTCGCTGTGGGGCGCAAAGCCAATACCGACAAGTTAAATCTGAAGGCGGCAGGTGTAGAGCCGACGCGCGCAGGCATCAAGGTGGATGCGGGTCTGCGCACCACCAATCGCAAGATCTATGCCATCGGCGATGTGGCCGGTGGGCTGCAGTTCACGCATGTGGCGGGCTATCATGCGGGTGTTATCATCCGTTCGATGCTGTTTGGGCTGCCATCCAGGCAACGCACAGATCATATCCCCTGGGCGACTTACACGTCACCTGAGTTGGCGCAAATCGGTCTGACCGAAGTCGAAGCATGCGAGAAACATGGCGATAAACTTGAACTTGCCCGGTTTGACTTCCAAGGCAATGATCGCGCCATTGCTACACAGCAAACCAACGGGCTGATCAAGGTGATGATCGTGAAAGGCCGACCCGTGGGCGTCTCCATTGTTGGACCGGGGGCGGGTGAAATGATCAACCTGTGGGCGCTGGCGCTGGCCAATAACCTGAAAATGAGCCAGATCGCCGCTATGGTCGCGCCCTATCCCACGATGGCGGAAGTCAGCAAACGTGCAGCAGGGGCCTATTTCTCGCCGCGACTGTTTGATAACCCTTGGGTCAAGCGGATTGTCGGACTGGTGCAACGAGTCCTTCCGTGATGGCGTAACAGCGGAGCGCGCGTCGTGTTTAACACCCTTTCAGGCCGTTTCCTGATCCTGACGACCCTGTTCGTCATGTTGGCCGAAGTGCTGATCTTTGTGCCGTCCGTGGCGCGCTTTCGCGAGGATTACCTGCGCACCCGGTTGGAACGCGCCCAAATTGCGTCTCTGGTGCTTTTGGCCGATGATATGATCGCCCCCGAGTTGGAGGCCGAGCTTCTGGAAAACGCCGAAGTCTATAACGTTGTCCTGCGGCGTGATGAGGTGCGGGAATTGATGTTGTCCTCTCCCATGCCAGCAGCGGTCGATAAGAGTTACGATCTGCGGCAGTCGACACCCTTTATCCTGATCCGGGATGCGATGGCACGGCTGTTCACACCGGAACCCGAGGTGATCCGCGTGATCGGCGACCCGGTGCGCGAAGGCGGATTGGTGATCGAAATCACGATGATGACGGGCAAGCTGCGCAGTGCGATGTTGGAATATGGGCGGAACATCTTCTATCTGTCGGCGGTCATTTCGGTGATCACGGCAGGGCTTTTGTTTGTGGCGGTGCGCTCGCTTATGGTGCGACCGATCAAGCGCGTGGTCAGCAATATGAAAGACTATGCCATCGCCCCGGAAGATGCGCGCAGGATCATCCAGCCCAACACCAATGTCACCGAACTGCGCGAGGCCGAGCTAGCCTTGAAAAGCCTGCAGACCGATTTGACCGGTGCGCTGAAGCAGAAGGAACGGCTGGCGCAACTAGGCGGCGCGGTGGCCCGGATCAGCCACGATTTGCGGAATATTCTGACGACCGCGCAACTGTTTGCCGACCGCATGGAAAGCAGTAAGGATCCGATGGTGAAACGGGTGGGCCCAAAGCTGGTGAACTCGATCCACCGTGCCGTCAGCTTGTGTGAAAACACACTTACTTTCGGGAAGGCCGAGGAACCTGCGCCGTCGCTGGGATGGGTGGTGCTGACCGATCTTGCGGGCGACATATTTGACAGTGAGCGATTGGCCGCTGGCGACCATGACCTGTCGTTTGCCGAAGATATTCCGACCGGTATGACCTTGCGCGCAGATCCCGAACAGCTTTATCGCGTTCTGTCCAATCTTGTGCGCAACGCGCGACAGGCAATTGTCGCAACCGGCAAGCCGGGTGAAATTGCCGTTCAGGCCAAAGAAACCGACACGGATTGGCAGATTCGCGTGGCGGATACCGGGCCGGGCCTTCCCAAACCCGCCCAGGACCATCTGTTTCAACCCTTTGCAGGCACCAACCGCAAAGGTGGGTCAGGTCTTGGGCTGGCCATCGCCGCCGAGCTGGCACGGGGTCATGGTGGCACGATGGTGTTGGAGCAGACCGGCCCTGACGGCTCCACTTTCTTGCTGACCTTGCCGAAAGAGGTTGCACACGCCGAATAGGTGTGGCCTTGGCAAAAATGCGTCAGGCTGAGGGTGCCGGGACCTCTAGCATCTTGCAGATCGCCCCATCCGCCGACCTGTAGGTGCGGAACCCCATCGCCTCGTAATAAGCCAGACCTTCGGCGTTCGTGGAACCGATGGTCGCGTCAATATTCTTGATGCCCGCATTCTGTGCCGCCGTGAGCGTTGCAGCGAATAGGGCTTTCCCGACACCTCGGCGGGCCGCACTGGGTTTGACATGCGTGCCAATAATGCCCCAACCGGGCGTCACGTCGTAGATATTGCCTTGCACTGCACGCGACAGGGCCTGCATCCCAAGGATCGTGCCATCGTCGTCCACGGCAACGCTGCATTGAATGCCATCGGGATTGTTGACGTAGCAATCACGAACAAACGTTTCCTCCCATGGTCTTTTTCGTTTCCCACGATCCACCAATTCCTTAAGGAATGCGCTGATTTCTGCCGCGTCTTCTGTTGTCGCCTGTCGGGTCTTCATAACCTGACCTCCTGTGATTTTCGTTTTGCTAAAGGTCGATCTCGATCTCGCCGTCCGGGTCAGCGGCCCTGCTTTGGCATAAGATCATGCTTTCGCTGCGCTGGGCGTTGGACAAAACGAAGTCGCGGTGTTCGACATCGCCCGCGATAACGCCGCATTTGCAGACGCCACAGATACCGTCCGAGCATTTGACATCGACATGTATGCCCGCAGCGTTCAGGGCATCTGCCGCGGTTTCGTCATCGGCCACCACAATCCGTCGCCCATTTTTGAGCTTAAGGGTGAACGGGTGATTTTCGTAGTCGGGCTGTTCAGGTGGACTGAAGTATTCCAGATGGCGCGCGGCTTCCGGGATCCCCTGCCGTTCTGCAGCCTCCATCACCGCCGACATGTAGCGGTCGCCCCCACAGCAATAGACATGGGTGCCATCGGGTGGGTTCAACAAGATCGCATCGAAGTCGGCCCGCGTATCTTCATCCGAGAAATGAAAATGCACACGGTCTGACCATGGCATCGCGGCAAGATCGTCCAGAAATCCGGCATCTGCCCGTCGACTGGCCGAGTAATGCAGCACGAAATCCGCGCCGATGGCGTGCAGGCGGTGGGCAAAAGCGATCATCGGTGTCACGCCTATCCCGCCGCCCATCAGGAATGTCTTGGTGGCGCTTTCGTTCAGTTCAAAGTGGTTGATTGGCTTGGCGACAAAGACCTTTCGCCCCTCGGAAAATATCCGATGAAGCAAAGCCGACCCGCCGCGCCCTTCTGGTTCACGCAATACGCCGATCTGATAGGTCATACGGTCCGCCGGATCACCGGACAGAGAGTATTGGCGCAGAAAATCGGGCGACACCAACACATCCAGATGTGCGCCCGCTGTCCATTGGGGAAGCGGCGCGCCATTGAGGGAAGACAGCTCGTATTTTGTCACGCTTTCGGTCATCGGTTCGACGCGGTTCACCACCAGTTGAACCACTGGCGCATCGTCAGGGACGGTATAGCGGTGGATCATGGACACGTCGCCCGTCGCCAACCGTGCGCGGTATTCGCTGGCTGGAATCATGGCCTGATAGGCCGCGATACCCGCCTCGCGATCCATCGGGAAAGGATAGGGATAGGGCGGAGGAGCGAGGGGGGCCGGATACACCGCCAGCGTCTGATCATTGTATTTCAGGTTCAGTTCACGGGTCAGCCCACGCCGATTCACCGGGTCTTCTGTCGGGTGATACCCGCCATCCGGGCCGAGTTTCAGATCCCACCACCATTTCTTCGTGTCGTTCAGCTCTCCGTTCCCGACTGCGTCATCCAGTCTGGCCAACACCGGGGCCGCACCCGGCAGGTTCGAGGCCGCCCAACGGAACGGCGCTTGCGCAAACAGACCTTCAAGGTTCCACGGGCAGGTTTTCATGCAGCGCCCACACATCGCGCCGCCGGGCTGGGTCACGCGAAAGGTGGTGCATTTCTGGCTGTCGGACTTCCATATCTCATAGCCGTTGAACATCAGCTTCGGCCCGGCCGTGATCGCGCCTGACGGACATTCCCGCGCGCATTTGTTACAGGAGTTGCAAAACCGTTGCAGACCGAAATCAATCGGCTTGTCATGGGCCATCGGCATATCGGTCGTCACCACCCCGGATTTAAGGCGCGGGCCAAGATATGGGTTCAGGATCACCTCGCCGATCCGGCTGACCTCTCCCAATCCCGCCAGCAGCAAAAGCGGCGGCTGAAGAACGGTGCCGTCCATCACGGTATGCGCCTTGGCAGAGTAGCCAAGGTTGCGGATCTGCTGCGCAATCACGCCGCCAATCAGCGAGAACCTCAGATAGGCGCGCATGGATTGGCTGACGGCAATCCAGTCGTCGCCCGACGCGCCTTCCATCGTTTCAAAGCCCTGATCCACGATCATCGAGATCGCCTGATCATGCGCGGGCGTTATTTCGGCCCCCGTCGCGTCGTGGCTGTACCACGTCCAGTCGGGGCAACGGCTGGTGCCGACCGCGTCGATGCCAAGGAAATAGCAGGCGGCTTTCAGAGCATTGGCGTTGTCGACCAGATCGGCAGGTCGGCTGGCCGGATCCGCGATGGGCCCGTCTTGCAGTGGCGTCAGCAATCCCAATGCGCGGCGCTGGGCATAGCTGGGCGCGGCCTTACGCACATACAAGCCGCCGGATGAATGTTCTTGCAGATGTTTCCCCATATCCCCGAACTGGGCACGGGCGAACATGTCGGCGCGTTTCGGAACGCGGGCGACGTTGGCTTCGTCAATGTAAGTGGTCGGAGTGTCCACCCGTTTCAGACGTTCGAACGGATGGGCACCCATTGCATAATCGCGCTTGGCAAAGGGATCGCGGTTCAGGGCGGATTTCGTGGTCTTCGTGCCCAGCCACCATGACGGGCCGTTGATCCGGTGCCAGGGTTGTTGTGACATAGGGGCAAGAGGTTCGTCGGGCGCGAGGGCCATTTCCGTCGTCACGGCGGCCAACCCGAACCGGGGGCCGATCCAGGGTGCAACAAGTTGTCCGTTTTCCACGGTGGCCAGCCCGCCTGCCACAGCCAGCCGATGCAAATCCACATCTGTTGCGGCCCCGGTATGCGCCTTGGCATCAAAGCCCAGAAGTCGGATGTAGTTTGCGATGACAATGGCGGTCTCGGCCCCCAACAGGCAGGCACGCTGCTTCTGTGTGTCCATGATCCAGTCGGCGCCGGGTTCGTCCGGCCTGGGGTCGCGGTGGTGTTCATACAGAAACACGATTGCATGCCGGTGGCTGCTGATCGGACGGGGCGTTGACTTAAGGCTATCGCGCAGCTCGGCCATCAATGTGTCAATGCCAGCAGCCAGGGTGCGCACTTCGCGGTGATCCAGTGATGTGACCAGCGCCTCGATATTGGGGTTGATGATCGGCTGGCTGAGAAGATCATCCGAATTCAACTCCGAGATGCCCACCATGGACGCATCCGAGAAATAGCCAAATGCTTTCAGATGTTCACTTCGTTCCACCGGATCACCCGGGATGGTTGCCCGTGCCGGGTTCACATCCCCATCGCGGATGGCATCCAATGCTGCCTGATAGGGGGCCATGGCGTTGACGATGCTGTCTGGCCTGTCCGGGCGGCTGAAACTGACAGGCGCCAATCCGGGGATATCGGACAGGTCGGGCGCGCGGCGTACCCGAAGCAAATCTTCAAGCGGGTATGGCCCCAAATGCACCGGGCGGTTCCGGGTCGAGAAAAGCCGCATGGTCAGGCCTTGCCGACCGGCGTCGCCTTGCCGGAATAGGCGGCGAGGTATTCCTCGGGGATGTCCTCGTCTCCGAAAAGACCCAGAAGGATACCGACTTTTCCCGAGCCACCCTTGCGCCGTGTCATGATTTGCGCATCCGATACGGTGGTGCGCTGGGATTGCCGACGCGCCCAATTGTGGAGATAGGTATAGAGCGTCTTGATTACCTCGGTATGGTCGTCCGAAGCGCCAAGATCGACCAGTTCGTCAGGGTCATTTTCCAGATCAAACAGCATCGGGCGGAACCCACCCTCGGCATGCATCATCTTCCAGCGGTCGGTGACGACCATGAACAGGCGGCAATCCTTTGGATCCAGCCCCAGTCTGGTGGCTGCGCCCGAGGTGGAAAAATCATACTCGCTGATCGCATAGTCCCGCCACGCCACTTCGTGCCCGCCCAGCAGCGGCAGCAGCGAGCGGCCTTCAAGGATGTGATCCGGCACTTCGCCGCCCGCCATCTCGACAAAGGTCGCAGCTAGGTCGATCTGTTCCACCAGCCTGTTGCAAACTGTTCCGCGGGTCGTATCTGCTGTGGGTCGCGGGTCGGCGATGATCAGCGGCACCCGCACGGATGGGTCGTGGAACAAGTCCTTTTCCCCCATCCAGTGGTCCCCCAGATAATCCCCGTGATCCGATGTCAGAACGATGACGGTGTTGTCGGTCTGCCCGCTCTCATCAAGATAATCCAGAAGCCGGCCCAGCTGGTCGTCGCATTGCTTGATGAGCCCCATATAGGCGGGGATGACGGTTTCGCGCACCTTGTCGCGGGAAAAGGCGGTGCCGATGCCACCTTCCATGTAAGCGCCATAAACCGGGTGAGGATCGCGGCGTTCGTCTTCCGACCGGACCACTGGCTTGATGTGATTGTGGCCATACATATCGTTGTAAGGCGCGGGCACGATATAGGGCCAGTGGGGCTTGATGAAACTCACATGGGCACACCATGGGGCTTTGCCCTTCTGCGCTTCAATGAAGTCGATGGTGCGTGACGTGAGCCACGGTGTTTCGCTGTCTTGTTCACGGATGTTGGCAGGCTTGTTGGCGTGCATCATCAGAAAGCCGGACGCGATGTCGCCCTCGTCCGTCACGCCTGCATTGGCATTGTCATGCCACGGGTTATCAGACGGGTATCCTTTTGCCTTGAGGTATTCGTTGTAGGGCGAGCGTTTCTGGTCGTAGAACCCTGCCGGACCCTCGGCCCACAACCCGTCATCTCGGATCCAGACATCAAAGCCGCATTCCTCGACCCGTGCGCCGATCACGCTGTCTGGTGACAGACCCAGCCGGGCCATCCCTTCGGCATCGGCTTTCATATGGGTTTTGCCGATCAGCCAGCAGCCCATGCCCGCCTTTCGCAGATGATCGCCCATCGTCATTTCGCCGACCTTCAGCGGGAAGTTGTTGAACGACGCACCGTGCGAAGAGACATAGCGACCGGTATAGGTGCTCATCCGGCTGGCACCACAGACGGGGGACTGGCAGTAAGCGCGATCAAATCGAACGCCCCGCGCGGCCACGCGGTCGAAGTTCGGTGTCTTCAGCGTCGGGTGTCCCGCACAGCTGAGGTAATCGAACCGCAACTGGTCATACATGATGAAAAGGATGTTTGGAGCCATGCCCGTGCCTCCTCCGGCATATCATTCTGTTCGCAATGGAATCAGTTGAGCATGGAAGGAAAGAGGGCGCTACCCCATATTGGATTCAATATCCATTCTTGACGAAGAGCCGATGGAGTTTTCGAACGACCGTCAGGTCGCCTGCTGAACCCGCTCGATATAGGCGCGAAGCTCACCTGCTTCCTGCCGGGCGTCGCGCAGACCATCCATGGCGGCGCTTAGCTCTGCTTCGGTTTGTTGCAGTTGGTTGGACATTTCCGCTTCGCGTTGTTGTAGATAGGTCATGGCCTGATCGCGGGTTTCTTCCGCTTCGTGAAGGGCTTGCGCCATCTTGTCCAGTTCATCCATTTCCGTTCCGGCGACGTGAACGAACCGATGGATCAGCCAATGGGTGAACCACCCAAGCGCGAAGGCCACGAACAGGATAATGGCGGTGACGATGATAAACTCGGTTCTGTTCATCGTGGATGGTCCTTGTCTGGTGCCTAGCGCTCGGGGCGCGGTTGGGGGCGGGTGTCATCAGTTTCGGGCGTGAATACGTCAACGCCGCTGTAGGGCGGGGCCTCGGCGTCTTGCGCCGCGTCCCCGTCTGGTGCGTCGGGATCAGCTTCACCAGCGTCAGAATCCGAGGGTGCGGTACCCTCAGCGCCGGTGTCAGCATCGGCATCCGGGGTCGTGCCGTCATCAGGCGCTGATGATGGTTCATCTGTTTCACCTGTCTCGCCCGCGTCAGTGGTCCCATCCTGATCTGTGTCAGCATCGCTGACTTTCGCTTCGGACGTGTCCAGCAGGCGGAACTCGATCCGGCGGTTGGCTTCGCGACCGTCTTCGGTGCCGTTATCGGCAATCGGGTCCGCCTCGCCATAGCCCTGAGCGGTCAGGTTCGTTGTCAAAATGCGTCGCGTCAGAAGCGCGTTCAAAACGGCCTGCGCCCGGCTTTGTGACAGGGCAAGGTTCATTTCCTCGCGCCCCTGACTGTCGGTATAGCCCTGAATTTCCATCCGCACATCCACGCAATCTTTCATGGCTTCTGCGATCTCGTCGATGATTCCGGCGGCCGAGGCTTCGATATTCGCCGACCCGGGGGCAAATGTAATCTTCTGTTTGGCCAGGATCGCATTGATCGTGGCGGCGCATTGTTCGGGGCTGGGCAGCGCATGGCGCGGATCAAGTTCTTCCTGATAATCCACATTGACCTGAAAGTTCTCAGATGCACCCAGTTTTTCGCTTAGAATGCGCGAGACCGAGTCGCTTGCGTCCGGGTCGCCGGTAACGCCACGAATGTCCACGACCTCGGGCTGAACCACAACCGACCCGCTGGATAGAAACGAAAGCGCCTCCAACCCGGCCAGCACACGGGTCGGCCAGTCATTCGGCAATTCACTGTCCAGCCGTGTAGCCGGATACACATTGCCTGATCCGAACTTTGCCCGGGCGAAACTTTCAGTGGCACTGCGCAAGGTTTCGTCCGTCAGGCGGCCCCGCATCTGCAACAACCCTTCCGGGCTGCGGGTGGCGACGAATTCCGGCGGCCCGCTGCCTTCGCCACTGCCGTCGATCTTCACCGGTGCGGGCAGGACCGAATGCAGGGAATACAGGTCTGGCAAGTTGTTCTCCAACTCGCCCACGATGCGGTCGAACGTGGCTTGCGAGGTGGTGTCGGGGGCGACAAGGGTCACGTCCGCATCCGAGAAGGTGATAGACCCGCCGCCCAACTCGCTGACCGCGCGAATACCAGTTTCAACCGCGTCCGGCCAATCGGGTGATGGAACACCCAGCCCGATGGTGCAGTTGGCCGCGTCGGTCAGGCCCGCTTCGGTCGCAGCGGACACGATCCGCGCCCGCCCCACGGTTGTATGGGCAGAACAGGCGTCAAAGCGCGGCCCGTCGTCGTCTATCAGGAACCGCAGGGTGAACGGGGTAATCACGGGGCGGGGGGCCGAAATATCAATCGACAAAAGCGCCGTGCGGGGGGCGGCGCGTTTCAGGTCGCGTGCCCATTCGGCTTTCTGCTCCTCGCTATCTGCCAGAGCGGTGATCGCCACCTTGTCCGCATCCATCGAGATCTTAGAACGCGGCAAAGTCTCTAACGCATAAACGGAGAAGGCCAGCACCTCGTCCCAGTTTGCAGGCACTGGATAGTCGGCGGTCTCAAGCAGGTCGGTGACATGTGAATCGCGTGCAATCGCATTGACGTCTTTGTTCAGGGCGTCCCTGTCGGACGCCGCCGGGATCAGTCCGATCATCGAAATACCGGCATCATTGCGCAAGATCTCGATCGAAAAGCGTGGCGGCTTGATCGCTTCGGCCGCCGGGATCGTCACATTGTCGATGACGCGTGTCGAATCGACGATCTTGCCAGCGGCAGCAAGTGCGCGGAACCGGGCGGCTTCATTGGGGGCCACACCGGACAGGATCACCTGAAGCCCGTCTGCTTCGACACTGGCCCATTCATGGCCCTGCAGAAAAAGCTCGCTTGTAACGCCGTCCTGCGATGTTGTCTCGATCGCGGAAACGGCAAGATTGGCTGCGAGAAGCGACACCAATGCAGCGACAAAAAACGAGGCAGGAACCAGAATAACTTGCGAAAGGCGCATACTGAATGGCGTCCGTTATCTTGTGAATCCTACGCTTCTTAAGGCCTGTCGCAGTTCGGCGCAATCAAAGCAATATCGCAATGGCGAGAAACAGCACAGGGATCAGCCCGGTATTGCGATTGGAGCGGAACAGCCGAAGACAGGTCTCGGGATCATCCGTTTTCAATTGTCTCAGCTGCCACATCATGTGCCAGCCCATAAACCAAACACCGCCAAGTGCGATGGCCAGCAAAAGCGCGTTCGCACCGGGCGCCAAGGCCAAAACCACTGCAAATGCCATGAATACGACGGTCAGTATCTGAAACAGCAGAAGCCATTTTCTGCTGTTTTCACCAAACAGGCGGGCCGTGGATTTGACGCCGATCAGGGCGTCGTCTTCCGTATCCTGATGGGCATAGATCGTGTCGTAAAACAGTGTCCATGCAATGCCTGCGACATAAAGCATCACCGCGGGCCAGCCAAGACTTCCGGTATGCGCCGTCCATGCCAGAAGGGCGCCCCAGTTGAATGCGATGCCGAGAAAGACCTGTGGCCACCACGTGAATCGCTTGGCGAAGGGATAGATGGCGACCGGCACCAGCGAGATGATGCCCAGCAAAATGGCAGCGCCGTTGAAGGTCAGCAGAATTCCGAAGGCGATCAGGGCTTGCAGTGCCATCCATATCGCCGCCTGCTGTGTCGTGACTTGTCCCGAGGGGATGGGGCGACTGCGCGTCCGTTCGACCTGTGCGTCGATGTCGCGATCCGTGATATCGTTCCAGGTGCACCCGGCCCCGCGCATCAACCAAGCGCCTATGGCACACCCCACCATGATCCACACATCCATCCAGCCGAAACGCCCGGTGACATTTGCCGCCAGCAATACGCCCCACCAGCAGGGCAGCAATAGAAGCCATGTACCAATGGGCCGGTCCGCGCGGCTCAGGCGCAGATACGGGCGGCTCCAGTCCGGGGCGCGATGATCGACCCAATTGCCGGTGTACGCGTCGGACACTCGTCCTTTTGGCTCTGGCATATCGGCGTTTTGGGTCATAGGTTCCCCTCATGAAACAGGCGAAAGTCAGGCTCTATGTAGATCACCCCTTGGCCGAGGGGCAAACCGTTTCGCTGGAACGTGAGCAGGCGCATTACCTTTTTGGGGTGATGCGGCTGGGCGAAGGCGATCTGGTGGCGCTGTTCAATGGCCGGGACGGAGAGTTCACGGCGCAGGTTGTGGAAGCCGGGAAGCGCAAGGGTGTTCTGGAATGTCAGGCCCAGTCGCGGCCTTTGCATATGCCCCCCGACCTGTGGCTGTGCTTTGCACCCATCAAGAAGGCGCGCACGGATTTCATTGTCGAGAAAGCTGCCGAGATGGGTGCTGCCCTGATCCAGCCGATGCAAACCGAGTTCACGAATTCAGAACGCATCCGACGCGACCGCCTGCAGGCCCACGCAGTTGAAGCAGCGGAACAATGCGGCGGCACCTATGTGCCCGAGGTCGTCGACCTGATGCGCATGGACAAACTGTTGGATGCGTGGCCCGAGGATCGCCAAATCATGTTCTGCGACGAGGCGTTGGTGGGCGCGGCCGAGACGCTTTCTGCCGCCAGCGGTCACCGCTGGGCCATCTTCATTGGCCCGGAAGGCGGGTTTTCGGATCGTGAACGTGCTCGCCTTCACGCGATGGACAATGCCCATCCCGTCAGCCTTGGCCCGCGCATTTTGCGCGCGGATACGGCGGCGGTGGCGGCAATGACGCTTTGGCAGCAGGCCTTGGGGGACTGGTCGTGATCCGCTTGGCGCAATCGGGGGACGAGGGTGCGATTGATGCGTTCCTCAAGCCACATTCCGAAAGCTCGATGTTTCTGCGATCCAATCTGGCGCAATTCGGTGTTGGGCCAAATCGCTCAGACGATCCACGCGCCACCACATTCTGGCTGATCGAAGACGGACCCATTCGCGCGGTTTTTGGGCGAAGCAATGGTGGGTTTTTGATGGGCCAATCGCCCGACAATGACCCCGCGGACTGGCAGGCCTTTCGCGATGTGTTGCACGGAGCGACGGTGGCGGGGATCACAGGGGCGACGCCTCAGATCAAGGTTGCGCTGGATGTGTTGGACCTGCGTGATGCGCCATTCTCAATGATGCGGGATGAACCGCATTACAAACTGGATTTACGGGATCTCGAACCCCCGTTGGTCGATGCGCGGCTTCGCCCGGCCCAACCTGGTGATTTCGATACACTGTTTGATTGGGTCATGGATTATGACACCAGTGTGTTGGGTTCATCGGCGACTGAAGAAACCCGTATTCGCGCCCGAACAAATGCGCACGCGCACATGAATTCGGACAATCATCGTATTCTAGAGGTTGGCGGCACTCCCGTGGCAAAAACGGCGTTTAACGCCGCATTGCCGGACATGGTACAGATCGGGGGCGTCTACACTCCGCCAGAGCACCGGTCGAAAGGCTACGCCCGCACCGCTGTTGCGCTTCACCTTTTGGAAGCTCGAAAGCGCGGCGTGAAAATCGCCATTCTGTTTGCCAGCGGTGAACCGGCATGCCGCGCTTATGAAGCCATCGGCTTTCAAAGGATCGGCACCTATACCCTGGCAATTCTCGCTGAACCGTGCGTGATAGGTTCTGACGGATGAGTTTTATGCGGCCAGAAGCAGGTGAAACACTTGCCCGGTATCGCGAAGCGATAATGGGCGGCGTGGTGATCGCGTTGGGGCTCTGGTGGGCTATTGGTTCGTTAGGGTTGATCAAGTGGATAGGGCTGACTGTCGCGACATTCGGGGTCGCCATACTGTGGTCGGGCTTGCGTCACGCGCGCATTCGGGCAGGACATGGTGGTGTTGGCGTCGTGCAGGTGGATGAACGACAAATCACCTATCTGGCCCCCGTCGGCGGTGGTTTTGTCTCGTTAGATGATGTTGGGCTGGTCGAGATTGCCGAAGATCGCGCGGGCACAGCGGTTTGGCGCTTTCGCACAGGAAACGACATTCTGTTCGTTCCGGCGCAGGCAAAAGGCGCCGAGGCATTGTTCGATGCATTGACCGCCTTACCGGGTGCCGACATCAATGGTGCGATCCGTGCGGCCAATACGCCGCCCCATGACACTGTCGTGATCTGGCAACGACCGGTCATGTCATTGCATTGACAGTCCCGGCCCGTTGGCCCACCACTGAAAGACCTTGCAAGGCGCGAACAAGCAGGAGACGCCCATGTCCATCCCTCAGTCCGGCGGCGGACCGATCACCCACCACGACCAGTTGGCCCAGTATCTGGTAGACGGTTGCAAACCGCGCGACGCGTGGAAAATCGGCACCGAACATGAGAAGTTCGGCTATTGCAAGGATACGCTTAAACCGCTGCCATATGATGGGCCGCGGTCCATCCTGGCAATGTTGGAGGGGTTGCGAGACCGCTTCAATTGGACCGAGGTGCGTGAAGCCGGAAACCTGATCGGCCTTGAACGCGAGGGGGCCAATATCAGTCTTGAACCGGGTGGGCAGTTCGAACTTTCCGGAGCGCCTTTGGACAGCATCCACCAAACCTGTGATGAGGTGAATGAACACCTTCGCGAGGTGCAGGACGTCGCCGACGGGATTGGTGCGCGCTTCATCGGTCTCGGCGCGGCACCCGAATGGACGCATGATCAGATGCCGGTGATGCCCAAGGGGCGTTACAAGCTGATGACCGACTACATGGACAAGGTCGGAACCCACGGAAAACAGATGATGTATCGGACCTGCACGGTGCAGGTGAACCTCGATTTCGCAGACGAGGCCGACATGGTGCAGAAATTCCGCGTGGCGCTGGCGTTACAACCCGTGGCCACCGCGCTGTTCGCCAATTCACCCTTCTTTGAAGGCAAACCCAACGGTCACAAATCATGGCGATCGCGCATTTGGCGCGATCTGGATCCGGCCCGCACGGGAATGCTGCCGTTCGTGTTCGAGGACGGGATGGGGTTTGAACGCTATGTGCAATATGCGCTCGATGTGCCGATGTATTTTGTCTATCGCGACGGGGAATATATCGACGCACTGGGTCAGTCCTTCCGCGACTTCATGCAAGGCAAACTTCCCGCACTGCCCGGCGAAACCCCAACGCTTTCCGATTGGGCCGACCACCTGACCACAATCTTCCCCGAAGCCCGTATCAAGCAATACATGGAGATGCGCGGTGCCGATGGTGGCCCGTGGCGCCGCCTATGTGCGTTGCCGGCCTTCTGGGTTGGATTGATGTACGATAAGGGCAGCCTTGATGCTGCATGGGATCTGGTCAAGGGACTTGATGCGGAAACGCGCGAGGGCCTGCGTGTCGCAGCCTCGGTAAACGGTCTGCAAGGCGGCGCTGGCAGTGTGACCCTGCACGACCTTGCACGTGAGGCGCTAAAAATAGCCGAGACCGGCCTGAAAGCCCGTGCCCGCGCAGGCAATGCCGGATTGGTGCCCGACGAGACCCACTTCCTGAATGCCCTTCAGGAAAGTGTCGAAGAAGGGCGTTCGCCCGCCTGTGAATTACTTGCCAAATACAATGGCGAATGGGGCGGAGATTTGAAGCACCTTTATGCAGAATACAGCTACTGACCAAGGCGACGCACCGTCTCAGCGATCTGTTGAAACGTCCCAAGGGGCGCTGCCCCTCGGCCGCCCGCTGCGCGGGCGACCTCACCCCGGGATATTTAGAACAAGAAAAAAGAGAGGGGGTCGCCCTCTCTTTCAAGCTTTCGCTTTTCCTTGTGCGGTCATCGGCGTCCCCGCCTGTACCGCAAAACCAAGCTAACGCGGATTGGTTAACAAAAGCCTACGCTTTTTCTTGTTCCAAATATCCCCGCCGGAGGCATCAGACACTTCGAGGTTTGGGGAAGGGGAAGTCAATCTCCCATGTCGACGAAGACCTACTCTTCCTTGGTCTGCGTTGAACGATAGATCCCTTCAGGCAGGTTCAGAGCCGCGGTCAGATCCCTGAGCTGAGCAAGTGACAGTGTAATTCGGTGCACCAGGTCCGTGCGAGGATCCCATTGCTCCAACGTAACGCAGTCGTCGAAAGCATTGATCGTGACATCTTCGTTCAGATGCTCTCTGCCCTCGTCCACAAGAGTGACGACAGTGGCATCAAATTCGTGCTCAATGGTAAACATAGGTCGAGTTTACGCGTTCGCGCGGCAAAGACCAGAGCCAGATTCAAGCGCGGTCGTTGGTAAAAGGGGGGTGCCGGGACATATGCAGCAATTCAGTGGATTTCTATCGGATCGAGGGTCCAAATATGCCGTATCGGGTGGCCCGGTCGCAACGCGCGCCGAGATAAAGGCGTTTCTAAAAGACCTTGCCCGCGACAAGCGGTTTGCCAAAGCCACTCACAACACGTGGGCGGCGATCCTACCCGATGATGGCCCGGTTAAGGGGGACGATGGAGAGGCCGGTGCCGGGTTGGTCATTCTCAGGATGCTCGAGCGCGAAGAATTGTTTGGGCATATTATCGTGGTCACGCGTTGGTTCGGCGGCACCAAGCTGGGCGGCGACCGATTTCGCCGCGTACAGGATTGCGTGGATCACTACATCGCCAATGCCCAACCGCAGGTGCGGCAATGATCCGGTCAGAACTGAAACGCTTTTGGAACACTTGTATCTGGTCCTTGGCTGGGTGGCGCACCGCATGGGAAACCGAAAAGTCGTTGCGCCAATGGACGATTGTCTGCCTTCTTTCCTGCGGCCTTGCGCTATGGCTTGATTTGAGCCGGGGCGAGCGCGCCCTGATGCTTGCGTTGTCCGTGCTGGTTGTGGCGTCGGAGTTGATCAATACGGCGATCGAGCGGGCCGTCGATCTTGTCACGAAAGACATTCACCCACTCGCAAGGCAGGCAAAGGATGCAGGTAGCGCCTTTGTTGCGCTGTCAGCGTTGGCCGGTGGCGTTGCATGGCTGGCGATCTTGTTGGGGTGAACCCTTAGCTGCCGCTTTCTTCTTCCAGATGCAGCTTCATGTCGATCAGCACGTGTTGAAGTGCCAGCGTTTCACGCAGCAGCCGTTTGGCTTCATTGATTGTGATGACGCCGTCTTCTATGGATTGCTGATACTCGCCCATCAACATGGCAAACCGCTGTGACAGCGCGATAACGTCGGCATTCACACCGCCCCCTTGGGTGTTCTTGCGCTCGGCATCGTAAGACATGGTGATGCCACGCAGCTCTGCCAGTGCGCCTGTGACATGAGGGTAACGCGCAGCTTCTTCCAAGGCAGCAACGGCGTCGACTGGCATGAAGCGATCCGAATGCTCGTCACTGTCGGAATAGTACCGACCCAGTGTCGCCTTGGATTTGCCTGTAAGCTCACAGGCGGCTTCAAGCCCCACATCCTTGACCAATGCCTCGGTGTGTTTTTTCAGATAGCTGCCGATACTGTCCATATTCGTAACCTCATCGCGTCCGCATTGGCTTGCGGGGAAATCCGGTATTCTTTTCCCATTATTCTCAGCGCAATGGAATGGCTTATTTAGTTCGTGGCAAGTTGGTGAGTTTATCGAGTGCTTGGCGCAAGTTGCGCCAGCGCGCGGAAAGGGCCCGTCATGTGTATTATGGCGGGGATCTGGTCGGGTGATCAGGTCAGTGTCAGCAGGACACGCGTAGTGAGTTTGAGGTCCGTTCCATCCCCAGGGTTTCGACCCGCAGACCTCGGTATTGATTTCGTCTCTGCTGCCCCCTTTTCGTCTGCGCCCATGTCGCCGGATGGTCTTGATCACAGCACCTGCGCCGCGTAATCCCTGTACATGGCAAAACTATATTTTCAGTACTCCACGATGAATGCGGGGAAATCGACCCTGCTTTTGCAAGCCAGCCATAACTATGGCGAGCGCGGGATGCAGACGTATTTGATCACCGCACAGTTGGACAAACGCGCTGGCGCAGCCCGTATTGGCAGCCGGATCGGGATCGGGTCTGATGCCGATACATTTGCCGCGGGCGAAGACCTGTTTCAGAAGATAAAGGCGCGGTTGGAGGCTGGTCCCTGTGCCTGTGTGTTCATCGACGAAGCGCAGTTCCTTGAACCCGAACAGGTGTGGCAACTGGCGCGCGTGGTGGACGATCTTGGTGTGCCGGTCATGTGCTATGGTTTGCGTGTGGATTTTCAGGGCAAACTGTTTCCCGGTTCTGCTGCTTTGTTGGCGCTGGCTGATGAAATGCGCGAGGTCCGCACGATCTGCCATTGCGGCAAGAAGGCCACGATGGTTGTGCGCCAGGACGGGGAAGGCAATGTGCTGACCGCTGGCGATCAGGTCCAGATCGGCGGGAACGAGACCTATGTTTCGCTTTGTCGGCGCCACTGGCGTGAGGCGGTCGGCGACATCGCAACCGGAGTTTAAGTCAGACCGGGCTGACCAGCGGTTTGCCTGCTGCGAAGGCTTCCAGATTGTCCATCGCCAGCATTCCCATCGCGGTGCGCACCTCAAGCGTCGCCGTGCCCAGATGGGGCAGTAAAGTCACGTTTTCCCGCGCGATCAGGGCGTCAGGCACCTTGGGTTCAAACTCGTACACATCCAGACCGGCGCCGGCGATTTGTCCTTCATCAAGTGCGGTGATCAAGGCGGCCTCGTTCACGATCTCGCCACGGGCAATATTGATCAGAATGGCGTGGGGCTGCATTGCGTTGAACGTGTCAGCGTCGATCAAGTGCCGGGTGTCCGCCCCTCCGGGGACGGCGATCACGAGTATATCACAGGTATGGGCCACGTCGTGGATGCTGTCCAACTGACGCGCTGGGAAGGGCGGGGATTTTGGCGATCGGTTGAAAAACACCACGTTCATTCCAAACCCATGTTGGCACCGCGCGGCGATTGCCTCGCCAATCCGCCCCATGCCGATAATGCCGACGGTTTTGCCGGTAACGTGCATCCCCAGCATCTGCGTCGGGTGCCAGCCGTCCCAACGACCCGCCCGCACCATACGCTCGCCTTCGCCCGCGCGACGAGCTGTCATCAGGATCAGGGTCATCGCGGTGTCGGCAGTCGCGTCCGTTACGGCGCCCGGTGTGTTGGATACAGCGATCCCATGGGCGCGGGCGGCATCCACGTCGATATGGTTATAGCCGACGCCGAAATTGGCCAGCAGCTTGGCGCGGATGTCTTTCGCGGCATTAAAAACCTCCGCCGAATAGAAATCCCCCAGCGTGGGCAACACCAGGTCATAGTCGCGCAGGCTAGCGACCATTTCGTCTTGCGACATAGATGTCGTTTCGGTGCGCAGAGTCACATCGAAACCCGCACGGGCGCGATCAATGACCGCGTCAGGCAAGGGGCGCGAGATGAAAAGTTTCATCAATACATCCTTGCACCGTTGGGCACGGATTTGTCGGGGGTCAGCAGCACGACCTCTTCATTCTCGTCGGGCACACCAAGGACCAGAACCTCGCTCATCACCGGGCCGATCTGGCGCGGGGGGAAGTTGACGACCGCGAGCACCTCTTTGCCCACCAGTGTTTCCGGGTCGTAATGCACGGTGATCTGTGCCGAGCTTTTCTTTTCGCCCAGCTCTGCCCCGAAATCGACCCACAGCTTGATGGCGGGTTTGCGGGCTTCGGGAAAGGGTTCAGCGCGGGTGATCGTGCCCTTTCGAATGTCCACTTTCAGAAAATCATCAAAACTCAGATCACCCATTGGCAAGCTCCTTGGATCGGTTGGCGGCAGCGGCAACGGCGCGGGTCAAAAGCGCCGGGAAGCCGTCGGTTTCATTCATCAACACCTCAAGTGCGGCGGCGGTTGTGCCGCCGGGGCTGGTGACGTTTTTGCGCAGTTGCGCCGGATCATCGTCGGCCTGTTCTGCCAATGCGCCCGCCCCGCCAACGGTGGCCTTGGCCAGCTGCATCGACAATTCCGGCGACAGACCTTGCGCGACACCAGCCGCCGCCAGCGTTTCGATCAGGTGAAAGACATAGGCGGGGCCGGAACCGGAAACACCCGTGACCGCGTCCATTTGGTGTTCCCCGTCCAGACGGACAACTTGCCCGACCGCCGACAGCAGTGCCTCTGCCATGTCCAGATGCGCAGCTGTCGCGTGGTCATTTCCGCAAATCGCCGTGATCCCGTGACCGATGGCGGCAGGGGTATTGGGCATCGCGCGGATAATCGGTGTTTTGTCGCCCAGCATCGCCTCGTAAGTTGTGATCGGTGTGCCCGCAGCGACGGAAAGAAACAGGGTGTCGCTGTTCCCATATGCTTTCAAGGTCGGCAAGGCGTCGGCCATCATCTGCGGCTTTACGGCAATCAGGACAATGGCCGGATCGTCCGGCAAGTCTGTGTTCAGGTTCACCCCTGTCCCGGTCAGCCAATCAGACGGGTAGGGATCATTCACCCAGACAGACCCGACAGGCAAACCCTGCGCCAGCCAACCTTCCAGCATCGCCGACCCCATCTTGCCGCACCCCAGCAGCACAAGTCCGCGTGCCTCAAGCTCTTTCACGTTCCCAGCGCTCATCATGGCTCCTCCGTTGTTGCTGCCATGGATAACGCGAGCGTCAGGCTGGGGGCCAGCAAAAAAGCCCAGCCGAAGCTGAGCTCTGTTCGTTGCCTGTCATGTGGTTGTATCAGGCCCGGCCATATGCCTCGGCAATGGCGACCTGAAGCGCGTCGTCCACACTGCGATCCGCCCAGCAAACCAATTGGAAGGCGGGATAGAAGCGTTCTGATGTGGCAACCGCGCTTGAGATCAACTGGTCGATCTGCTGCGGGCTGACGATCTGCCCGCCATTCAGCGCAAGGCCATAGCGATACACCATCAACCGCTGTTCATGCCAATAGGTGAAAGCCCCGGTCCAGCACATATCATTGGTGCGGTTCAGCGCCTCGTAAAGTTTGGGCAGGCTATGCTCGGGCGGCTCCATCTCGAACGTGCAGATCAGCCGCAGGGTTTCGTCATAGGGCGACCATGCCAATGTCAGGGAATAGGTGCGCCACTGTCCTTCAACGGCCATCGCGATCTGGTCATCGGCCACGCGGTCGAACTCCCATGCGTGGTGTTCTGCAATGGTTTCGACGATGTCGATGGGGTGAAGGTCGTCACTTTCGATGAACTGCTCGGTCGCGGACATGTTTTGTCCTTCCATTCGTTTCAGCCTTGCGGCGTGGTGTGCAGATGGTCGGCCAAGACCAAATGCGGCCACTAAGACTTGATGCCTGTACTAGGTTCGGCGTTCTGCGCGCCTTGCCCTTACTAGATATGGTGTCAGGTCGCCGAGTCCCTGTAAAGACAAACTTTCGCAAGTGAAGCAGTTGTCCACAGAAAACGTTGGTTTCTCCACAAGTTAACGGTGCAGGGTCGGAATGGCGAAACATTGCCAACATCGCGCGCCCGCTTGACGTTGCCCCCCCGAACCCCCAACTTGCCGCGAAAGACCAGAGGTCAGGAGAAACAGGTGTCCAAACACACAGCCCCGTTTTCACGGTTCGAGTGGCAGATAGCGTGGCGATACCTGCGGGCGCGGCGTGCCGATGGGGGCGTCAGCACGATGACATGGATCAGCCTGATCGGCATCACGCTGGCGGTTGCGGCCCTGATCATCACGCTGGCCGTGCGCACCGGGTTCCGCGACGAGTTTGTCGACACGATCCTTGGAGCCAATGCGCATGTCGAAGTGTTTGCCCAAAGCCATGTGAATGATGCCGGGCAGGTTGAAAACACGATCACCGATTACGACGGGTGGGCCACGCGGATCGCCCAGGTGCCCGGCGTCATGCGGGCGGCCCCCCTGATCAAGGGGCAGGTCATGGCCAATGCGGGCCAGAACAACGCGGGGGTCGAGGTGTTCGGCATCACCTATGACGACCTTCTGGCCATCCCGCGCGTGGCCAAGCCGGAAAGTTTCGTGGGCGACATCACCGCGTTCGAGGACGGCATCGCCATCGGGTCGGGCGTGGCGGCGGAACTGGGCATCGGGCTGGGCGACAAGATCAAGATCATTTCGCCCAACGGGGTGAAAACCGCCTTTGGCACCAGCCCGCGGGTGAATGCCTATGACGTGACCTATATCTTCACCGCCGGGCGCTGGGATATCGACCGCACCCGCGTCTATCTTCCGTTTGCCGAGGCGCAGAGTTTCTTCAACCGTGAAGGCACCGCCGATCAGATCGAGGTCATTGTCGAAGACCCCGAACGCGTGGACCGTTTGATCGAGGATATCCTGACCGCGACCGGGGAACCGTCGACCTATTGGACATGGCGCGACCGGTCCGGCGCGTTTCTGCGCGCACTGGATATGGAGGATAACGTGATGTTCATCATCCTGTCCGTGCTGGTGCTGATTGCCTCGATGAACATCACCTCGGGCCTGATCATGCTGGTGAAGAACAAGGGACGCGATATCGGCATCCTGCGCACGATGGGCCTGACCGAAGGGTCCATCCTGCGCGTGTTCTTCCTGTGCGGGTCGCTGACCGGGATTGTCGGCACCATCGCAGGGGTTGTCGTTGGCTGCCTGTTTGCCATTAACATCGACGCCATCTTCTCGGTGGTGGATTACTTTGCCGGGGGCGGGGTGTGGGATCCGTCGATCCGCGGCATCTATCGCCTGCCTGCGAAGCTGGAGTTCTGGGACGTGGCCTCGGCGGTTGGCCTGTCGCTGACCCTGTCCTTTCTTGTCACCCTGTTTCCGGCGCGCAAAGCGGCCCGGATGAACCCGGTCGAGGCACTGCGCTATGAGTAACCCTGTTCTGCACCTGTCGGGCATCGAAAAGACCTATAACGAAGGCACGCCCGGCGAAATCCGCGTGCTGCGTGGGGCCGACCTTCAGATCGCGCGGGGCGAGGTTGTGGCGCTGGTTGCGCCCTCGGGGTCCGGCAAATCGACGCTTCTGCATATCGCGGGGCTGCTGGACACTGCCGATGCGGGGCAGGTGGCGATCAACGGGCAGGATATGGGCGCGCTGTCGGACCGCAGACGCACCGCCGCCCGCCGGAACGAGGTGGGGTTCATCTATCAGTTCCACCACCTGCTGCCGGAGTTCACGGCGCTGGAGAACATCGTCCTGCCGCAACTGGCCAACGGGATCGGCGACAAACCGGCTCGCGACCACGCGATGGAGCTTATGGCGCGGGTGGGCGTCGATGCCCGCGCGACGCACCGGCCTGCGGAATTGTCGGGCGGCGAACAGCAACGCGTTGCGTTCTGCCGGGCGCTGGCCAACCGTCCCGCGCTTTTGCTGGCCGACGAACCCACCGGCAACCTTGACCCGGACACCGCCGACACGGTCTTTGCCGCGCTGATGGAGCTGGTGCGCGACACCGGCCTGTCGGCCCTGATCGCCACCCACAACCTTGAGCTTGCCGGGCGGATGGATCGAACGCTCAGGCTGGATGCGGGCGTGATCGTGCAAGGCGCGGGCGCAAAGGCGCAAATCGCCGCCGCCCCGCCACCTTCCGGTTGAACGCGGACCCGCGCGTGATACTCTGTTCCCGACCCCCAAACGCAAGCGAGGTTCCATGCTGCGCACCGCCCTGATCATCCCCGCCCTGACCCTGACCCTTGCCGCGTGCGAGCAGGACGGCATATTCCCCGCCAAGTCCAACCAGATCGACGTGACGGATGAAACCGGCGCACAGATCTTTGCCGAGAATTGCGCCCTGTGCCATGGGGCAGACGCCAAGGGCGGCGCGATGGCGGGGGCACCGGACCTGACCACCCTGACCGCCCGCCACGGCGGCAAATTCCCCGCGCGCTACGTCATGTCCACCATCGACGGTTATGCCCAAGGCACCCACCGCGGCCCGATGCCCGAATTCGGCGCCTATCTGGAAAGCGAAATGGAGGTCTGGGTGGACGAAAAAGGCGTGCAGACTCCAACGCCGGGGGCCTTGGTAAGGCTGGCGGAGTATTTGGAGAGTGTGCAGGGGTGAGCCGGACTAAACTTAAACCTAGTTTGTTGCAGCAATTCGGTTTATCCTTCGGTTCGACTGCTGGCGATGATGCTTGCGGCATTCTCTCCATCGTATGACGTCAAGAACCTTTCAAAGCTAAGGGCCGCTGCACAAGTCAGGGGATTGTTCGCGTCGGGTGATATGAGCACCTGAAGATAGTCAGCGTCAGTTGTTGGCAAAGCCATCCACTGTTCAGCGACCGATTGCCAGTCTTCTTCTGTCGCTGCAGGGCGCAGGATTTTCTCCTTCCTGCCTTCTGCAATAACCACAAATGTCTTAGTAGACAGATCCATCACCAGATCAAAAGGTAGTTCTTGCGCCTCTGATCTGGAGAGGCCGACACCACCAAATAGAACATATTTTGCGCAAATGGTTGGTTTAGTTTGCAACGCTTCCATCACAGCCAAACTCGCTGCTTGCAAATCATGAAGAGACTCCGTCGATGCGTGCGCAATGTGGTGAATGTTTTCGGTGCGCAAAGTCGCGGTAAATTCTTGCGAAGACTGAAAGATTAGCCGCTGTTGCTCGGCTTTGGTGATGCCTTTGTCATTCGAGATCGAAACCGTGTTCTTAATCATTGCGTCGAATTCAGAAGGGAACTCAGCCGCAATAACATTGTAAAGTTGACCGAAATCCGTCTCTAAGAGCCCTGCTCTTACCTCAACTTCAGTGATCTCTTTGTGTCGTGAAAACAGAGTGGTGCCGCTGGATGCAAATAGGTTGGCCCCAACGATCCCCACTACAATCGCAAAGAACATAAAACTGTTATTTTTAATATAGCCAAAAGTCCGACTAAACATCCAACTCCTCCACAAACTTCGCGTTCTCCTGAATATACTGGAACCGAAGCTCGGGTTTCTTGCCCATCAACTGCTCAACCAAGGCTGCGGTTTCACCCGGTTCGTCCTCGTCAATCGTGACGCGGATGAGCGTGCGCGAGGCCGGGTCCATCGTGGTTTCTTTCAGGTCTTTCGCGTCCATTTCGCCCAGCCCCTTGAAGCGGCTGACGTCGATCTTGCCTTTGCCGCCCAGCCCCTTTTCAAGCCACGCGTCACGCTCGACCTCGTCGATGCAGTAAACCCGCTTGGCCCCTTGGGTCAGGCGAAACAGCGGCGGGCAGGCCAGATACAGGTGGCCTGCGTCGATCATCGGGCGCATCTGGGTGAAGAAGAACGTCATCAGAAGTGACGCGATATGGGCACCGTCCACGTCTGCGTCGGTCATGATGATGATCTTGTCATAGCGCAGGTCATCGACGTTGAACTTGGTGCCAAGGCCCACGCCCAGTGCCTGTGTCAGGTCGCTGATTTCCGCATTGGTGCCCAGTTTCGAGGACGCCGCCCCCAGCACGTTCAGGATCTTGCCGCGCAGGGGCAAAAGCGCCTGCGTCTTGCGATCCCGCGCCATCTTGGCCGAGCCACCGGCGCTGTCGCCCTCGACAATGAACAGCTCGGTTCCTTCGCGGTTTGTCGCGGAACAATCGACCAGCTTGCCGGGCAGGCGCAGCTTCTTGGTGGCGGTCTTGCGGGCGGTTTCCTTTTCCTGCTTGCGGCGCAGACGTTCCTCGGCCCGAAGCACAAGGAAATCAAGGATCGCGCCCGCGGATTTGGTGTCTGCCGCCAGCCAGTTGTCGAAATGGTCGCGCACCGATTGCTCGACCATCTTGTTGGCACTTTCGGTCGACAGCCGGTCCTTGGTTTGCCCGACGAAAGACGGATCGGCGATGAAGCAAGACACCAGCGCGCAGCCGCCCGTCATCAGGTCGTCGCGGGTGATATTGGCGGCCTTCTTGTTGCCCACCAACTCTCCATACGCCTTGATGCCTTTCAGGATCGCGGCCCAGAAACCGGTGACATGGGTGCCGCCCTCGGGCGTTGGCACGGTGTTACAATAGGACTGGATGTAGCCGTCGCGCGATGGCGTCCAGTTGATCGCCCATTCGACATAACCGGGTTCGTTGAAGCGTTCACGAAACTCGACCTTTCCGGCGAAGGGCTGATCGGCATAGACCGACGCGCTGCCCAGCGTTTCCTTCAGGTAATCGGACAGCCCGCCGGGGAAGTGGAATGTGGCCTCTGCCGGGGTTTCGCCGTCGTCAATATGCGACTTCCAGCGAATCTCGACGCCCGAGAACAGGTAAGCCTTGGACCGCACCATGGTGAACAGTCGCTTTGGTTTGAACCGGTGATGGCCGAAAATCTCTTCATCCGCGTGAAAGGTGACTTCGGTGCCGCGCCGGTTGGGGGCAGCGCCGATCTTTTCGACCGGGCCAAGCGGGATCCCGCGTGAGAAGCGCTGTTCGAACAGCTCCTTGTTCTTGGCGACCTGAACCACCATCGAATCCGACAGGGCGTTCACCACCGACGAGCCCACGCCGTGCAACCCGCCCGAGGTCTGATAGGCCTTGCCGGAAAACTTGCCGCCCGCGTGCAGGGTGCACAGAATGACCTCCAGCGCCGATTTGTCGGGGAACTTGGGGTGTGGATCAATTGGGATGCCGCGCCCGTTGTCGCGGATGGTGACGGCGTAATCGGCGTGCAGCTCAACCTCGATCCGGTTGGCATGGCCCGCAACCGCCTCGTCCATCGAGTTATCGAGGATTTCGGCCACCATATGGTGCAGCGCGCGCTCATCGGTGCCGCCGATATACATGCCGGGCCGCTGGCGAACAGGCTCCAACCCCTCCAGCACCTCGATCGAGGATGCGTCATAGGTGTCGTGGCCCTGATCAGCCAAAAGATCGTTGCTCATAGATTTTTTGCCCTGCATGCTGCTTTGCTTTGCGATTTGGTGTAGTATGACAGAGCGACCCGACCGGGAAAAGGGCGGGTGTGCACCCTGATTGTATTAAAAGACCTTTTTTTGCTAAGAATTTTGAAGGACCGGATTGTGACGGAACAGATGAATATCAAAGGTATTGAGCCTGTCGAAATTGACCCCGATGGGCACCTTAACCCACCTGATTGGAACGTTTTTCGCGAGCAGATGCACGATTTTCTGGATCGCTGCGTTGATCGCATGTGCGCGGCCGAAAGTCATCCGTGGCAGGTGCCGCCAGATGACCTGTCTGAAACCTACGCCATCGGGCAGGGCGGCGATCTGGTCGCGCGCCTGACCGAACAGGTGATGCCTTATCACAGCGGCAACACGCACCCGCAGTTCTGGGGGTGGGTTCAGGGCAGCGGGTTGCCGTCTGACCTGATGGCGGGGCTTGCCGGGGCGGTCATGAATTCGAATGTCGGCGGGCGCCATCATGGGGCCAACGCGATGGAATGGGCGGTTATCGACTGGGCGCGCCGCAAGATGGGCATGGGTCCCGAGGCAAGCGGGGTGCTTGTCACTGGCACTTCACAGGCCACGGTTCTGTCGCTTCAGGCGGCAAAGGTGCGCGCCATTCCGAATCTGCGGGCCGAAGGGTCGCAAGCGAAGCTGACGGTTTATGCCGGAAACGGGGTTCACAATGCGACGCGCAAGGCGGTTGAGTTGTTGGGCCTTGGGCACGACGCGTTGCGGCTTGTCCGGACCGATCATGGCAAGATGGATGTGTTGGCCCTGTCGCAGCAAATCGCACAGGATCGCGCCGACGGCTTTCTGCCACTGGCAATCGTCGGAACGGCCGGGTCCGTGGATGTCGGCAGTTTCGATGACCTGAACGCCCTGGCCGATGTCGCGAAAGCGCAGGATATCTGGCTGCATGTCGACGGCGCTTTTGGCGCGTGGACGCGGCTGGCGGATGATCCCTGGCGCGGTCTGAGCGACGGGATCGAGCGGGCCGACAGCATCGCGATGGATTTCCACAAATGGATGTATGTCGGGTATGATTGCGGCCTGGCCCTGATCGCGAACGAGGCTGATCACCGCGCCGCTTTCGCCGTTCGCCCGCCCTATCTTGAGGGGTTCGAAGCTGGGCTGTCCGGGGGCGACCGCTGGTTCTGCGACTACGGTATCGACCTGTCGCGGGGCAACCGCGCGCTGAAGGTTTGGTGCGCGTTGGAAATGTTCGGGGAAGACGCATTCGCGGCCTCGATTACCCGCAACTGCGCGCAAGCCGCACTATTGGCTGATCTGGTTCAATCGCAGGGCATGGCGCTGGTTGCGCCGGTTGTGTCGAACATCTGTGTGTTTACCGCAAACCCAGATCTGTCGCTGCAAGAGCAGTCGACGCTGAACAGCCAGATTGCGATCAAACTGCAGCTCGATCAGCGGGCGGTGTTTTCGACCACCCATGTGAATGGGATGATCTGTCTGCGTGCGGCATTTACCAACCATCGAACGCGGGAGCGTCATATCCATGCGGCTGTGCAGGATGTGAAGGCGCTTGCCGAAAAGGGCGCTTTGTAAAGCCGCAGGTAACGCATCAACCACCGATAACGCAGAAATGGCACCACTTGCATGGTGCCATTTCAGTCTGAACCTGTTGGCGCTTAGCTGTACAAAGCAGGCTCGCCCATCCGCTGATGGATTGCGTTGGCGGTGCGGGGGTCAATCCCCAAGGCCTGACCCAATGCATGCAGGTATTTCGCTTCCGCCTGACTGTCGAGGTCCAACCCTACCAGCGACATCGCATAGACCTGTGCCTCCATTCCGCGTGGCACGTCGCGGACCAGCCCCTCGACGCTGACCGGGCGGCGGAAGGCGTCGTTTACTGCATCCACCTCGTCGGGCGTCATGTCACCCATGTGCTGCATCAACGCCTCTTTCTCGCGTTCGTCGATACGTCCGTCACATTTGGCGGCCTGCACGATGGCACGCAGCAGAACAGCGGCTTGATCCTCTTGCTCTTGTGTCGGGGTTGCCGAAGGGGAGCCGCCGCGTTGAAACGCATCGTTCAGCATGTCGCCCAGCGATCCGGGTGCCGGGGCTGCGGGGCCTGCCCCTTGGGCGCCGCCTGACAGGCTTTCCAGCAAGCCCCCCAGGCCGCCCTGCGCAGCACCGCCGGCCCGTGAGCCACCCAACATGCCGCCCAGCATGTCCATCAGATCGCCGCCGGGATTGGCGGGTTGCCGACCCGATTGTTGCGCCCCGCCGCCAGCCTGCAGGATATTTCCGAGCATGTCGGACAACCCGCCACCCGAGCTTTGGGCGGTCGTTGGCGCCCCGCCGGACAGGCCGCCCAGCAAATCGCCCAGACCACCACCGGGGGAATGATCGCTGCCAAATATGCTGCCGCTGCCCGGATCAGATGCGGGGCGTTGGCGCGTGCTGCCCCGACCCATGCTTGACACCCCCTTGGCGATGGCAGCGCCAAGGGCAATTTTCGCCAGCGTTCCTACAAGACTCATATCAATACCTCCCAGATGAAATCTGGGTCGAGGTTAGGCGAATATGCGCGATGGCATAAGGGGAAACACGGAATGCGTGCGTCAGAAGCCCGCCGGGATGGATCTGCCAGAGGTCCGGGGGCGCGTGACCTGCATCTCAGGCAAACGGATCTTCTGGGTAAGAGACCCCCGCCAGATACAGCCCGTCCGGGGGGCATACGGGGCCACAGGCCGCCCGGTCGCGGGCGGCAAGGGCGCGGCTGACATCATCGGGCGTCCAGGCCCCTGCGCCCACCCGTTCCAGCGTGCCGACGAAGCTGCGCACCTGATTGTGCAGGAATGATCGGGCGCGGACGTGAAAGCGGTATTCAGTTCCGTTTTGGATTGCGATCTCCTCGACCCGCAGTTCGTCCAGCGTCTTGACGGGGCTGTCGGCCTGACAGATCGACGACCGGAAAGTTGTGAAATCATGGCGTCCCAACAGGCGGTCTGCCCCGGCCTGCATGGCCTTTGCGTCCAGCTTGTGCTTGATGTGCCACGCCAGACCCCGATCGTGGGTCAGTGGCGCGCGGCGACTGATCAAACGGAACAGATACCGCCGTTCAAGCGCCGAGAAACGGGCGTGGAAATCATCGTCCACGCGGGCGCAATCAACAATCGCAACACGCAGGCCGCGCAGGTGATAATTCAGCGCCTCGGACAGGCGAAACGGTTCCCAATCCTTGACCAGATCGCAATGGGCCACCTGCGCCAGTCCGTGCACGCCTGCATCGGTGCGCCCAGCCGCTGCGATGGTGTGATCGCCGGGTTCCAGCTTGGCCAAGGCGGCCTCAATCGCGCCCTGGACCGAGGGGTGTTCTTTCTGGCGCTGCCAACCGGCGAAACCCGCGCCGTGATATTCGATTTTCAATGCGTATCTGGGCATGGCCTTCCGCATATCGCGCGACGGGGGTGCGGGCAAGTCATGACACGACGGGGAGGTCGCGGTGAAAGCTCCCCTCTGGCACAGAGCCGCCCGCGCACATATGTTCAGGTGAACAAAAGACGGAGGCACCCGTGGGGCTAGGCGATATCGCAGACAGCATCACCCGACAGATCGAAGCCATAGGCGACGCCACAAGCGAGGCGTTGTTCGAGCCGGTGATCCGTCTGGGCGTCACCGGCCTGTCGCGCGCAGGCAAGACCGTGTTCATCACATCGCTGGTTGCCAACCTGATGAACCGGGGGCGGATGTCCGGACTTTTGGCGGCGTCTGACGGGCGTATCCAGACGGCATTCCTGCAACCGCAGCCGGACGATACGGTGCCGCGATTTGATTTTGAAACCCATCTGGCGGCAATGACGGGACCGACGCCGCACTGGCCGGATTCGACACGCGCCACATCGGAATTGCGTCTGTCGTTCCGGGTCCAGCCCTCGGGCTTGCTGGGCGGATTGCGTGGCCCGCGCACCGTGCATCTGGACATTGTTGACTATCCCGGCGAATGGCTGCTGGACTTGTCCCTGCTTGACCTTAGCTACAAAGATTGGGCCGCGCAGGTGTTGGAGCGGATTGCCGACCGCCCGCAGGCGTCGAATTATCTGGGTATGGTGCAAGGGATCGACGGAGCGGCCGCTCTGGACGAGATGGAGGCAAAACGCCTTGCCGGCGGGTTTGCCGCCTATCTGACGTCTGCGCGCGAAGATGGATACAGCGATTGCACGCCCGGTCGGTTCCTTTTGCCCGGTGATCTGGAAGGCAGCCCGGCCCTGACCTTCGCGCCCATCCTTCAACCCGGTTCGACCCCGCGCAAAAGCCTGTGGCGCGAGATGGAGCGGCGGTTCGAAGCCTATAAATCCCGTGTGGTCAAGCCGTTCTTTCGCGATCACTTCGCCAAGATCGACCGCCAGATCGTGCTGGTCGATGTGTTAGGGGCCATTCATTCAGGCCCCGCCGCGTTAGAGGACCTGCGCCGCGCCATGGCCGAGATTCTGACCGCCTTCCGCCCCGGCGCGAATGCGTTCCTCAGCTCCATCTTTCTGGGGCGACGCGTCGAACGGATCCTGTTTGCCGCCACCAAGGCGGATCACCTGCACCACAGCCAACATCCCCGGTTGACTGCGATCACCGAGGCGCTGCTGCGCGAAGCGCGAGACAGGGCGGATTTTGCGGGCGCGAAGACTGCCGCCATGTCCATCGCCGCCCTGCGCACAACGGTTGAAGAGCGCATGGAACACGACGGGCGAGTGCTGGATTGCGTGCGCGGGCGGCTTCTGGATAGCGGTAAAACCGCGGCGTTTTATCCGGGCGATCTGCCCGATGACCCCGCGCGCCTGCTGTCACCCGCACGAAAGGGGGCCGAGGTCTGGCTGGATGCGGATTACGAGGTCATGCGCTTTGCGCCCGCCGTTGTGTCGCTTAAACCCGGCGAGGGGCCGCCGCATATTCGCTTGGACAAGGCGGCTGAATTTCTGTTTGGGGATCGGCTATGAAAATCCGGCCCGCAACAATGGCGGATGCGCCCGCTATTGCAAACATTCTGACGGGGTGGATCGCGGCAACCCCATGGATGCCACGCGTTCATTCCCGTGCGTCTGAAAAAGACTTTGCGCGGATATTGGTTGGCCGCGGCTGGACCACAGTGGCGCAGGAGGGCATGCGAACACTTGGATTTCTGTCTCGCGATGGGGACGAGGTGCACGCGCTTTACTTGTTGCCTGCGGCGCGTGGACACGGGATCGGAAAAGCCTTGTTGGATGATGCCAAAGCGGCAGCTCCACAGCTGGCGCTCTATACTTTTCAGGCGAATGAAGGCGCGTGTCGCTTTTATCAGCGCGAAGGGTTTACCGAGGCGTTTCGCACCGATGGGGCGGGCAATGACGAGCATCTGCCCGATATTCGCTTTACTTGGAGGGCTGTGTGTTGAGCAGGTCTGAAAAACCCAGAACCGGCCCGGTGTTGATCGAACTGGAAGATACGCAAACGGTATCGCCTGCCGACGCCCCACCGGTGCCAGAAATTGCGGCGGTTGACGCCACCGGGGCAGCCATGCAGGGCGCGATCAGCTTTGCGGGGCGCAAACGCTCGCGTCTGGCGCGCTGGTTTTGGTCGCTTCTGCTGACGATCACCGGGTTCGTTCTGTCCGTGGCAGCATATGATTTTGTCAGCAGCCTGATCACTCGCCAAACTGTGTTGGGCTATGCGGCGCTGGGTCTGGTTGCGGCCTTCATTCTGGTGCTGCTGATCATCGCGCTGAAGGAATGGGTGGCGTTTGCCCGGCTGCGCCGAGTCGATACATTACACCATGCCGCCGAAGCGGCTGTGGCACACAACGACCTGACCGAAGCGCGGGATGTCGTTGAAAAGCTCAAGCGTCTTTACCGGGGGCGTGACGATCTGCGCTGGGGATTGGAGCGCTTGGCCGAGCGCGAAGCAGATGCCTTCGATGTGGACACTCTGCTTACCTTAACGGAGCGCGAGCTTCTGACGCCACTTGACGCAGCCGCAGTGAAAGAGGTTGAAGCCGCTGCCCGCCAGGTGGCGATGGTCACGGCGATCGTACCGATAGCCCTGGCGGATGTGGTGACGGCTTTGACTGCAAATATCCGCATGATCCGCCGTATTGCAGACATATATGGCGGCAGATCCGGTGTCCTGGGTGGCTGGCGGCTGACCCGTGCGGTGATGGCACATCTTGTCGCGACAGGGGCTGTGGCTGTCGGGGATGATTTGATCGGATCCTTGGCCGGGGGCGGAATTCTGTCCAAGCTCAGCCGTCGGTTTGGTGAGGGGGTGGTGAACGGTGCGCTGACGGCGCGTGTTGGCGTCGCCGCGCTTGAAGTCTGTCGCCCTCTGCCTTTCGGTACGGGTAGGCGGCCCGGCGTGACTGGGATCGTCAAACGCGCTTTGGCGGGGCTGTTTGGAAAATGACGCGGGTTTTGGTGCTGGGTGGGTATGGCCTGATCGGGGCCGAGGTCATGCGCCATCTGCTGGCCGAGGGTTTCGCGGTGACAGGTCTTGGCCGCTCTGCCGTCGCCGTACGCAAGGCCTTTCCTGATGCCGATTGGATCCTCCGCGACCTGTCCCACTTGTGTGATGCGCGCCATTGGGGCGAGTTACTGACAGGCGTCGATGCCGTCGTGAACTGCGCGGGCGCGCTTCAGGACGGCCCGCGTGATCATCTGCAAGCGGTCCATGTGGACGCAGTTGCCGCACTGGCAACGGCGGCCGCCGCGCGGGGCGTGCAAATCGTCCAGATCTCGGCCGCGGGCGTGTCACCGGAGGCATCGACCGCATTCTTTCGTACCAAGGCAGCGGGGGACCAGGCGCTGTTGGACAGCGGGGCGCCTGTGGTGATCTTACGCCCCGGTCTGGTTCTGGCCCCGCAATCCTATGGCGGCACCGCGCTGATCCGACAACTGGCCGCATTTCCCATTATTCAGCCAATGGCGATGAAGCATGCTCCGATCCAGACGGTTTCCGTCAAGGACGTGGCACTGGCCGTTCAACATGCGCTGGATGGGCGGTTGCCGGACCGCTCTGTCCTGGATCTGGTCGAGCCGACGCCTCACAGCCTGTCGGAAGTGGTCGCGGCCCATCGCAAATGGTTGGGCGTTGCCCCCGCGCGTGCGATCATTTCAGCACCCCGGTGGGGGGTGCGGGCCATCGCGTGGGGCGCGGATACCCTTGGTCGGCTTGGCTGGCGATCCCCTCTGAGGTCCACGGCGATTGACGTTTTGAAAGACGGGGTGCACGGGGATCCTGCCCCCTATCGCGCGCTGGTGGGGGATGTGTCGCCCCTGCAGGATACGCTTGCGGGGTTTCCGGCTGCGGGGGCAGATCTGCTGAAGGCGCGGTTGGCGTGGTTCGTACCCTTGGGCGTTGCGGTCCTTTCGTTGTTCTGGCTGCTGTCCGGTATCATCGGGGTCGTCTCGCTTGGTGCTGCATCCGAGGTGTTGACCAGCGCAGGATGGCCGGGATGGATGGCGAAAAACGCGGTCCTGTTTTGGGCATTGATAGATTTGGCGCTGGGCTTCGCCATCCTTTATCGCCCGTGGGTGCAAAAGGCGTTGCTCGGGATGCTGGTGACCTGCGGGATATACCTCGTGTCGGCTAGCATCGTCACACCCGGCTTGTGGCTTGATCCGCTGGGACCGCTGGTGAAAATCCTACCAATCATGCTGTGCATCGGGCTGATGTCACCGCTGCTCGAGGACCGCTGATGGATTGGCTTTTGCTTCTCCGTTTGGCCCATATCATGGGCGCGGTGGTCCTGATGGGGACCGGCGCGGGGATTGCGTTTTTCATGGTGATGTCTCAGCGCAGCCGCGATCCCCGGATGATTGCGCATGTGGCCGGGATCGTCGTGCTGGCGGATACGGTGTTCACGGCGACCGCCGCCATCGTTCAGCCGATCACGGGCACCTTGCTGGCGTGGTCACTGGGGTGGGGCCTGTGGGAAAGCTGGATCATCGTCGCAATCGGGCTGTACCTGTCTGTCGGAGCTTTCTGGCTTCCCGTGGTCTGGATCCAAATCAGGCTGCGCGATTTGGCGCAGCAATCCGCCGCGCAGGATGCGCCACTGCCGGACGCATATCACCGGCTTTACCGTATCTGGTTTGCCTTCGGTTGGCCCGCCTTCGCGGCCATGATCGCGATATTTTGGGTGATGCTGGCGCGACCCGAATTTTGGTAGGCCTACCCCAAACTCGGCACCACACGCGCAGGGCGCGTCATATCCTCGACCCCCATGCGCAATCCGCGTCCGATCCGATGCACCAGCGCAATCCACGCGCGGGCGGTGTCGGCGGGCAGGGTGTCGGTCGCGATCTCTTCAAACAGGGCGATCCACGGGTCGAAATGCTCGGGTCTCACGTTGCCTGCCTGCATATGGGCGCGCATCGGATTGCCCTCATAGCCCGGTTCGCGCAGAATTGCGCCGCGCCAGAAGCGGGCGATCAGGGCGATGTGCTGCTCCCATTCGGCATCCGTTATCCCCACGTGACCATTGAACACAGGGCCGAGTTCAGGATGCTGCCTGATCCGTGCATAAAACACCGTCAAAACCTGATCGATCTGAGCTGGTGTAATCTCGAAAAGTCTGAGTGGATTTGGCCTCGAAGTCATCTGTGTCATCGCGCGCACCTTTCCCGAGTGAAATACTCGACAAAATTGAAGCTGCCAAGGGGATCGGTAAGGACAAAACAGCACAGGCCAACCGGCCTTCATGGCTTTACGCCGCTGAACCACGCGCCTATAACGCCCTCATGATGCACGCACAGGCCATCATTATTCGAATTATATGCCCGGCGCTCTGATCCAGACGAGCCGCCGGGACAAGGCGCATGGACCTACGCGCCGCCCCCTCTTCGACATTGACGACTTATCCTGAAAAGGACCGGACACATGTGTGCCGACACACCCGACTATAAAGACACGCTGACCCTTCCCGTAACCGATTTCCCGATGCGCGCTGGCCTGCCCAAGCGCGAGCCCGAATGGCTGGCCCGGTGGGAAAAGATCGGCGTCTATGACCGCCTGCGTGAGACCGCTGGCGACCGCGAGCCCTTCATCCTGCACGATGGCCCTCCTTACGCGAACGGCCACCTGCATATCGGCCACGCGCTGAACAAGACCATCAAGGACATGATCGTGCGCTCGCACCAGATGATGGGCCATGATGCGCGCTATGTTCCCGGCTGGGATTGCCACGGTCTGCCCATCGAATGGAAGATCGAGGAACAGTATCGCAAGAAGGGCAAGAACAAGGACGATGTGGACGTTGTCGACTTCCGTCAGGAATGCCGCAAGTTCGCCGAAGGCTGGATCGACATCCAACGTGACGAGTTCAAACGCCTGGGCATCACCGGCAACTGGGCCGATCCCTATCTGACGATGGATTTCCACGCCGAACGCGTGATCGCCGAGGAATTCATGAAGTTCCTGATGAACAGCACGCTGTATCAGGGCTCGAAACCTGTGATGTGGTCGCCGGTGGAAAAGACCGCATTGGCCGAGGCCGAGATCGAGTATCACGACCACAAGTCGCACACGATTTGGGTGCCGTTCAGCTTTGCCAATGCCGAAGGTGATCTGGCCGAGGCTCGCGTCGTGATCTGGACCACGACTCCGTGGACGATCCCGTCGAACAAGGCCGTCGCGTATAGCGACAAGATTGCCTATGGCCTTTATCGCGTGGACGCGACCGAGGAAGAAAGCTGGACCGCGGCTGGTCAGACCTACATCCTTGCCGATGCTCTGGCCGAAGACGCGCTGGGCAAGTCCCGCGTGACCGAGTTCACGCGCGTGCGTGACGTCGCTGCTGATGAGTTGGCAGGTCTGATCTGTAAGCACCCGTTCAACGGTGCCGACGGCGCAGATGGCTTCTGGGATTACGACGTTCCGATGATCGACGGCGATCACGTGACCGACGACGCGGGTACGGGTTTTGTCCACACCGCGCCCAGCCACGGTGCTGACGATTATGAAGCCTTTGTCGCTCGCAACTGGATCGACCGCATGACCCACAATGTGGGCGAGGAATCGGAGTTCCTGCCGCATGTGCCGTTCTTTGCGGGCCTTCAGGTCTTCGACCGCAAGGGCAAGGAAGGCAAAGCCAACAACGCCGTGATCGCCAAGCTGGTCGAGGCCGGCGGCATCATCGCGCGTGGCCGCGTGACGCACTCCTACCCGCATTCGTGGCGCTCGAAAGCGCCGATCGTGTTCCGCAACACGCCGCAGTGGTTTGCGTCTGTGGACCGCGAGGTCGGCGACGGGCAGGACGAGATGGGCAAGACCATCCGCGAACGTGCGCTGAACTCGATCGACCAACTGGTGAAATGGTGGCCGCAGACCGGTCGCAACCGTCTGTATTCGATGATCGAGGCACGCCCGGATTGGGTTCTGTCGCGTCAACGCGCGTGGGGCGTTCCGTTGACCTGCTTCACCAAGAAAGGCGCGCTGCCGACGGATGAAGACTTCCTTCTGCGCGATCCCGCCGTGAATGCGCGCATTGCCGAGGCGTTCGAGGCGGAAGGCGCGGACGCTTGGTATGCCGAGGGCGCGAAAGAGCGGTTCCTTGGCAATGAGCATAACGCTGACGAATGGGAGCAGGTTTTCGACGTGCTTGACGTGTGGTTCGACTCCGGGTCGACCCACTCCTTCGTGCTGCGTGACCGTGAAGACGGCACGCCCGATGGCATCGCGGATGTCTATATGGAAGGCACCGACCAGCACCGCGGGTGGTTCCATTCCTCGCTGCTGCAGGCTTGCGGCACCAAGGGCCGTGCGCCTTACAAGAACGTCGTGACCCATGGCTTCACGCTGGATGAGAAGGGCATGAAGATGTCCAAGTCGCTGGGCAACACTATCGTGCCCGAGCAGGTCGTGAAACAGTACGGCGCCGACATTCTGCGCCTGTGGGTGGCCCAGACGGATTACACGGTTGATCAGCGGATCGGGCCGGAAATTCTGAAAGGCGTTGCCGACAGCTATCGCCGTCTGCGCAACACGATGCGCTTCATGCTGGGCAACCTGCATGGGTTTGACGATAGCGAACGCGTGGACGCCGCCGACATGCCCGAGCTGGAGCGCTGGGTGCTGCATCGTCTGGCGGAGTTGGATCACGTGGTCCGTGACGGCTATCGCAAGTTTGACTTCCAGGGCGTGTTCTCGGCCGTGTTCAACTTCGCGACCGTCGACCTGTCGAGCTTCTATTTCGACATCCGTAAGGACGCGCTCTATTGCGACGGCAAGGACAGCCTGAACCGCAAAGCGGCGCGCACCGTTCTGGATATCCTGTTCCACCGCCTGACCACGTGGCTTGCGCCCATTCTGGTCTTCACGATGGAAGACGTGTGGCTCGAGCGTTTCCCGGGCGACGACAGCTCGGTCCATCTTGTTGATTTCCCAGACACGCCTGCCGATTGGCTGGATGAACCTCTGGCGGCAAAATGGTCGGGTATCCGAAGGGCCCGACGTGTTGTAACGGCTGCGCTGGAAATCCAGCGTCGCGACAAGGTGATTGGCGCGTCCTTGGAGGCTGCTCCGGTGGTGCATGTTCGTGACAAGGATGTGTTGGCCGCCCTTAAATCCGTTAACTTTGCGGACATCGCGATCACATCGGCTGTGTCGCTGAGCAACGACCCGCTGCCGTCGGAAGCCTTCCGTCTGCCGGAAATTGAGGGTGTTGGCGTGGTGTTCGAAAAGGCCAGTGGCGACAAGTGCCAGCGCTGCTGGAAAATTCTGCCGGATGTGGGCAGCCATGATCATGCCGGCACTTGCCAGCGTTGCAACAAAGCCCTGAGCTAGGACATCGGTGGCTCACGATGTGAGCCTGAGGGGCGTTGCCCCTTCGCGTGAAACCCGGGCGGGTTTCACGCTCCCCCAGGATATTTCACGCCAGAAGAAACGGCCAGGATCAACACCGGATTCTGCCCACTTGATCAGGAAGCGGATTGCATCCGCCGTTTCCGCGCGCAAGGGTAAGGCATGAATATCGCGATCATGGACAGTCCGGTTGGGCGCTTGGGTGTGGAAGAGCAGGCGGGGGCGATCTGTCGGCTGATCTGGGACGCTGCACCGGTCGGTGTGCAGACGCCATTGCTGCGCGAGGCTTGTGCGCAGCTTGCGGCCTATTTTGATCGTCGGCTGACAAAGTTTGACCTGCCGACCTATGTCCATGGCAGCGATTTCCAGCGCGCGGTTTGTGATGCCATGTCCGCCATTCCCTATGGTGACACGTTGACCTATGGCGATATTGCGAAGCTGACCGGGAACTCGGCGCAGGCGGTCGGAAGCGCTTGTGGGGCCAACCCGATCCCGATCATTATTCCGTGTCACCGGGTTATGGGGGCAGGGGGCAAGCTGGTTGGATTTTCCGGTGCGGGCGGGGTCGAGACAAAAGTTCGGCTTTTACGCCTTGAAGGTGCTGCCGGGTTGCTTATTTGAAAGACTTGGTCCGCAACGCGCTGTTGAACAACAAGCAGCCGGCGGCAACACTGGGGGACAGTATGACCACGATCCTGAATGTCAGCGACGTGACCAAGACCTATGAAGGCGGCCACCAAGCCCTTAAGGGCGTTGATCTTGAAATTGAAGAAGGCGAGATACTTGCCTTGCTTGGCCCCAATGGCGCCGGCAAGACAACGCTGATCTCGATCATCTGCGGCATTGCAACGGCAAGCTCTGGCACGATCACCGTTGGCGGGTTTGACCACGTGAGAGATTACCGTGCAGCTCGCAACCTGATCGGGTTGGTGCCGCAGGAAATCAATCTGGAGCCGTTCGAGACGGTGATGAATTCGGTCCGGTTCTCGCGCGGGCTGTTTGGAAAGCCACGGGATGATGCGCGGATCGAAGAAATCCTGAAACTGCTTAGCCTGCACGATAAGAAGGACAGCCGTATCATGACGCTGTCAGGTGGTATGAAGCGACGTGTTTTGATCGCGAAAGCACTGTGCCACGATCCGAAGATCCTGTTTCTGGACGAACCGACTGCCGGTGTCGATGTCGAGCTGCGCAAGGACATGTGGGACATTGTGGCGAAGCTGAAACAGACCGGTGTGACGGTCATCCTGACAACCCATTACATCGAAGAAGCCGAAGCGATGGCCGACCGGATCGGGGTGATCTCGAAAGGCGAGATTTTGCTGGTCGAGGACAAGGATGCCCTGATCAAGCGATTGGGTCAGAAGGAGCTGTTGATTGAGTTGGACAACCCGATCGAGGCCCTGCCTGAAGCGCTGGCAAGCCATCCCCTGACCGTATCGGACGATGGCGGGTTGATCTACACCTACGACGCGCAGGCGGGCAGCACCGGCATCACCGGATTGCTTGCCGATCTGCGCGAGGCGGGGCTGCATATGTCGGACCTGTCCACGCGCCAGAGCTCGCTTGAAGATATTTTCGTGGATCTGGTGAAGGAGGACGCCGCATGAACTGGAATGCAATTGCTGCAATCTATCGGTTCGAGATGGCCCGGACCTTCCGCACGTTGATGCAATCGATTGTGTCGCCCGTTCTGTCCACGTCACTTTACTTTGTCGTGTTCGGGGCTGCGATCGGGTCGCGCATTGATCAGGTCGAGGGCGTCAGCTACGGCGCATTCATTGTGCCGGGTCTGATCATGTTGACCGTGTTGACGCAAAGCACAACCAACGCCTCGTTCGGGATCTATTTTCCCAAGTTCATCGGCACGGTATACGAGCTTTTATCCGCACCGATTTCGTTTTTTGAGATCGTCATCGGCTATGTCGGCGCGGCGGCGACCAAGGCGTTCATGATCGGGTTGATCATACTGGCCACGGCGCATTTCTTTGTCGATCTGACCATCGCGCACCCGGTCTGGATGATGGCGTTTCTGGTGCTGACCTGCATCAGCTTCGCGTTGCTTGGCTTCATCATCGGCATCTGGGCGCAAAACTTTGAACAATTGCAGCTCGTTCCCCTGTTGGTCATCACGCCGCTCGTGTTTCTTGGCGGGTCGTTCTATTCAATCTCGATGTTGCCGCCGGTCTGGCAGACGATCACGCTGTTCAATCCGGTGGTTTACCTGATCTCGGGCTTCCGCTGGGCGTTTTTCGGAATGGCGGACGTGTCACTGGGCTGGTCCGTCCTTGCGATTGCGGTGTTCATGACCACATGTCTTGCAACCATCGGCTGGATTTTCCGCACCGGATACCGGTTGCGCAGTTGATGATGGGCGATTTGCAACAGGAGAAACACGCGTCGCCCCAGTCCCTTGTTTGATCCGGAGGCGCGATCTAAATGACAGCCATGACAACCTATATTCCGTTCATCAAGAAGCCGCCGCTGGTTGCGGTGATCCGCCTGTCAGGCGTGATCGCGTCGGGCGCGCGGGGGCAATTGAACGATGCGGTGCTTGCCCCGGTGATCGAACGTGCCTTTCGCAAAGGGAAGCCGCGGGCGGTCGCGCTGGTGATCAACTCGCCGGGCGGCAGCCCGGTGCAATCCAGCCTGATTACCGCGCGCATTCGTCGCTTGGCGGCCGAGAAAGAGATCCCCGTCTATGCCTTTGTCGAGGATGTCGCCGCATCGGGCGGCTATTGGTTGGCGACGGCGGCGGACGAGATTTATGCCGACCAAAGCTCGATCCTTGGGTCTATTGGCGTAATTTCAGCCGGGTTTGGCCTGACCGGTTTGATCGAAAAAATCGGGGTCGAGAGGCGGGTATATACCGCTGGCAAATCCAAATCCATGCTGGACCCGTTTCAGCCGGAAAAACCTGCCGATATCAAACGTCTGAAGGCGTTGCAGGAGGATATTCACGAGGCGTTCAAGACGCAAGTTACCACACGCCGTGCCGGGAAACTGCCCGAAGGAGAGGACCTGTTTACCGGTGATATCTGGCTTGGCCACGCTGCCATCGAAAAGGGTCTTGCGGATGGGATCGGTCATGTTGTTCCCAAGATGAAAGAAAAATTCGGTGACAAGGTTCGGTTCCGTGTGCATGGCCCACGCCGCCCGTTCATCAGCCGGTTTGGACTGCAGCTTGGATCAGATGCGATTGCGGCACTAGAGGAGCGGGCGGAATACGCGCGCTTTGGCCTTTGAATGGTCATTAAGATTGTCGTTCTGTTTCTGGTTGCCATGGGTGTGTTGGCCATGTTTGGAAAACTCCGATACCCGGGTCAGAAGCGCATAGAAGCGATGAAGTGTCCTCGCTGCGGACGGTATCGGCTGGGGAAGTCCCCCTGCGATTGCAACGGAAAGGGCTGAGCTTTGGATCTGATCTTTGCTGCGCTGGGTCTTGTTATCCTATTGCTTGCAGGTGACAGCCTTGTCCGAGGGGCGGTGAACATGTCGCTGCGCCTGGGGGTGCCTGCGCTCATCGTCTCGCTGACCATCGTCGCGTTCGGAACGTCGGCACCAGAGTTACTTATCTCGGTCCAGGCCATTATCGAGGGCGTGCCAGGGCTGGCGATGGGCAACGTGGTTGGGTCCAACACAGCGAACATCCTGTTGGTGCTTGGCGTGCCCGCCCTGATCTCGGGCCTGTCCACGGCCACATGTGACACCAAGAAAAGCTATCTTCAGATGATGGGGGCCACGGTTCTGTTCATCGTATTGTGCTCGGGCGGCGTGATCACATGGGTGCAGGGGCTGGTGCTTCTGGCCGCGCTGGGTCTGATGCTCAGCTCGGCTTTCCGCGAAGCCTTGTCGCACCGGCGCTCCAACCACGTTGCAGTAGATGAGGTCTGCTGTGAAGACGAGGAAGAAGTCGAAGGCGCCGATCCGAATATGCCGTGGTGGAAAGTCATTCTTTTCCTTGTTCTGGGCCTGATCGGATTGCCACTAGGGGCGGATCTTCTTGTCGACGCATCGACCAATATCGCCCGGCATTTTGGCGTCTCGGAAACCGTCATCGGCCTGACACTGGTGGCGCTGGGCACCTCGTTGCCAGAGTTGGCGACAACGGTTATGGCCGCGCTTCGGAAACAAGCCGAGGTCGCATTGGGCAATGTGATCGGGTCGAACATGTTTAACCTTCTGGCAATTATTGGCATTGCGTCCTTGGTTGGCCCGATCCCGGTTGAACCTGGTATTCTGCAGTTTGACCTTTGGGTGATGCTTGGTGCATCCCTTTTGCTGGCGCCTTTTGTATTTCTGAAATGGCATATGGGCCGCGTCTGGGGTGTCATATTGTCGATGCTTTATGTGGTCTATGTGATGATCGTTCTGGGGATGTCGTGATGGGCCAGCCTCGCGCATTGATAACCGGGGCAGGCGCGCGTCTGGGACGCGCCATGGCGTTAGAGCTTGCGCGGTTGGGATGCGATGTCGCGGTTCACTATGCCACGTCGGAAGATGGCGCAGCCGAGACCGTCAGAGACATTCAGGCCTTGGGACGCAAAGCCGTCACCTTGCAGGCAAATCTGTTGGATATGGCGCAGGTTGAAGCGCTTGTGCCGCGCGCGGCGAAGGCTTTGGGTGGACCGCTATCTGTGCTGGTCAACAATGCGTCGATCTTCGATTATGACACGCTAAGTTCGGCCACGCAGGAAAGCTGGGACAGGCATATGTCTTCCAATCTTCGTGCGCCGTTCTTCCTGATGCAATCCTTTGCCGCACAAGCGCCCAAGGCGACCATAGATGAAAATGGTGAAAGCCTTCCCCATGGGCTTGTTGTCAACATGCTCGATCAGCGTGTGCAGAAGCCCACGCCCGAGTTCATGACCTACAGCCTTGCCAAGAACGCTTTGTGGACATTGACCCGCTCCGGTGCGCAGGCCTTGGCCCCGCATGTGCGTGTCAACGGCATCGCGCCCGGCACGACATTGATTGGCGCGCGCCAGTCGCAGGCGCATTTCGACGGTCAGCGGTCAGCGTCACTTCTGCAGCGTGGCGCGAATGTCGAAGATATCACTGCGGCGCTTAGGTTTTTCATGAATTCACCTGCCGTAACCGGGCAAATGATCGCCGTGGATGGTGGTCAACATCTGGCGTGGCAGACCCCCGATATTCGCGGTGTGGAAAATCCGTGAATCCCGGCTTGCAGGTATCGAACCTGTTCAGCGATCGGAAAGTTGTGCACTTGTGAAGTTCACGTTGCGGAAGGTCCGTATTTTTTGCAATGATTTCATTTGTTTACAAGGGCGTTACAATTCTTTCCTTATTTATCAATGAGTTGCAAAAGTGCCTAAAAAATAGGCACATCGTGGAAGCGGGCTGAATACAAGGGGTTTTTCTGGATGGTCAAAACATGTCCTCAGAGTTATCCACAGAAATTGTGGGCAGGTTTTCTCTTGTCTTCGCGACGCTAAGATTGCAGGCACGCAGAGAATCGGGGCAGCGTTGATATGAACGGTGAGCACAGCAGGAACGAACAAGGCGGGTCGGACGTTCCGGTTGGGTATGGTGTCATCCAATCCTACCTGAAGACGCTGGACAATTCGCCGGGTGTTTACCGGATGCTCGATGCCAGGGGGCGGGTGCTTTATGTGGGGAAAGCACGCAGCCTGAAGAAGCGTGTTTCGAGTTATGCCAAGCCGACCGGACACACCGCACGCATCGCGCGGATGATCAGCCAGACCGCGTCAATGATGTTTCTGACCACCCAGACAGAAACCGAGGCCCTTCTGCTTGAGCAAAACCTGATCAAGCAGCTAAAGCCACATTTCAACGTACTTTTACGCGACGATAAGAGCTTTCCGAACATCCTTGTTACCGGGCATGATTTCCCGCAGATCAAGAAACACCGGGGTGCTCGCAAAGAGAAGGGTGCCTATTACGGACCTTTCGCCAGCGCAGATGCTGTGAACCGGACGCTTAACCAATTGCAGAAGGTGTTTCTGCTGCGCGATTGTTCGGACGCGATGTTTGAAACCCGCACGCGACCTTGCCTGCAATATCAGATCAAGCGGTGCGCGGGTCCGTGTGTGGGGAAAATCAGTAAAGCAGATTACACCAAGCTGGTCGGCGACGCCGAGGATTTCTTGTCCGGTCGCACGACAAAGATGCAGGAAAATCTGGCGGCTGATATGCAAGCGGCGTCCGAAGCGATGGAGTTCGAAGAAGCCGCGGTGCTGCGTGATCGTATCCGGGCGCTGACCCAGGTGCAGCAGGCGCAGGGTGTCAATCCGCGGGGCGTGGCCGAAGCGGACGTGATCGCGCTGCATATGGAAGGGGGGCAGGCCTGTGTTCAGGTCTTCTTCATCCGCGCGCATCAGAACTGGGGCAACCGCGATTTCTATCCGCGCACCGGCGCAGGGGCGGGGCCGGGCGAGGTGCTTCAGGCCTTTGTCGGCCAATTCTATGATCAGAAGGAGCCGCCGCGCCTGATCCTGTTGTCCGATCCGTTGGACGAACAGGATCTGATGGCCGAAGCGTTGAGCGAACGGCTGGGGCGTAAAGTTGAAATATCGGTCCCTTTGCGAGGTGAGAAGTCCGAACTTGTTTCCAACGCTCAACGCAACGCCCGCGAAAGTCTTGGCCGCAAGATGGCCGAAACGGCCACTCAGGCACGGTTGCTTGACGGTATCGCACAGGCGTTCGAACTGGGCAGCCCGCCCCAGCGGATCGAGGTCTATGACAACTCGCATATCCAAGGCGCGCACGCGGTCGGCGCGATGATCGTGGCGGGGCCGGAAGGCTTTATGAAAAGCCAATATCGCAAGTTCAACATCAAGGGTGACGACCTGATCCCCGGCGATGATTTCGGCATGATGAAAGAGGTGCTGACCCGCCGGTTCAAACGCCTGTTGAAGGAAGACCCGGATCGCCAGGGCGAACACTGGCCCGACCTTCTGCTGATCGACGGCGGTGCCGGACAGGTTGGTGCGGTGCATGAGATCATGGAAGAGCTGGGCGTCACCGATATTCCGATGGTCGGTGTGGCCAAGGGCGTGGACCGCGACCACGGCAAGGAAGAATTTCATCGACGGAAACAGCGCCCCTTCGCGTTGAAAAGAAATGATCCGGTTCTGTATTTCATCCAACGGCTGCGCGACGAGGCGCATCGCTTTGCCATCGGCACCCACCGCGCCAAGCGCGCCAAGGCGCAGGGCGCAACCCCGTTGGACGAGGTGCCCGGCGTTGGTGCCACCCGCAAGCGCGCGCTCTTGCAGCACTTCGGTTCGGCCAAGGCGGTCAGCCGCGCGGGGCTTGAAGACCTCAAGGCGGTGGATGGTATCTCTGAAACTCTGGCCGAAACCATCTATGGCTTCTTCCATGACAAGGGCTGACGGGGTAAGGAGAAACCTATGAAATGGAACCTGCCTAATATCCTGACCGTCGCCCGCCTGATTGCAGCGCCATTGTTGCCAATCATGTTCTTGTATTTCGCGCGACCCTGGGCGGATTGGTATGCAATGATCCTGTTCATCGTGGCCTCGATCACAGATTATCTGGATGGGTATCTGGCGCGTGCGTGGAAGCTGGAAAGCCTGTTTGGCGCTGCGATGGATCCGATTGCCGACAAGGCCATGGTGCTGATCGCGCTTCTGGTCATAAATGGCTACGCGGGCGTGACGCCATGGATCCTGTTGCCCTCGGCCCTGATCATCTATCGCGAGGTTTTTGTATCCGGTCTGCGTGAAACACTGGGCGACCGCGCGCGGGCACTCAAGGTGACCCAACTGGCAAAATGGAAAACCACCGTGCAGATGGTGGCGATTGCTATTCTGTTTTCAACCGGGATATTCCAGCACAGTTTGCTGGACCGGATGCAGGGGATGGATCAATCCACGGTTGACGGCATATTTAATGGTACGATCCCGGATGGTATAGGCTTGCTGTATTACGAGGCCGCGAGCCGGTGGTCCGCTTGGCTGGGTATCACACTGCTATGGGTTGCCGGTGCGCTGACGGTCGTGACGGGCTGGGACTATTTCCGCAAAGCAATGCCGTTTCTGCGAGAGGATCCAGAACATGGTTGAAGTCATGTATTTCGCATGGGTGCGCGAACGCATCGGCGAGCCACGCGAGAAGCTTGAAACTCAGGCGTCAACGGTGGCCGAGCTGGTGGACGAACTGCGCGCCCGAGAGCCGCGCTATGCGGCGGCTTTCGCCGATCTGTCCGCCCTTCGGGTGGCGTTGGATCAAGAGCTTTCGGATTTCGACGCCCCACTGAAAGGCGTGCGCGAGGTCGCGTTCTTCCCACCTATGACCGGGGGGTAAGATGGCTGTCAGGGTTCAGTCTGAGCCGTTCGATCCGGGTGCAGAACTGTCAGGTTTCGCGCAAGATCGCACCGATATTGGAGCTGTTGTCAGCTTCACAGGTCTGGTGCGTGATGATGCCGGGACGCTGGACCGGATGGAGATCGAGCATTATCCCGGCATGACGGAAAAGGCGATTACGGCGATCGTGGACGAGGCTGTTCAGCGTTGGTCTCTGGCGGATGCGCTGGTGATCCATCGACACGGCCCATTGGCACCCGGCGAGATCATCATGATGGTGGCCGCCGCCGCCAAGCACAGGGTTGCGGCGTTCGAAGCCGCCGAATTCCTGATGGACTATCTGAAATCGCGTGCCCCGTTCTGGAAGAAAGAGTTCCAGCGTGACGGATCAACCGACTGGGTGGATGCCAAGGTTGATGACGAAGACGCCCTGAAACGGTGGTCGGATTAAGTTATCGCCCCTCAGGCGCTGCTGCGTTCCGGCAGAATTTGCTGGGCAATGCCCGCGCCAATCAAATAGATCGATGTCAACACCAACCCCCAATGGGCCCAGCTTTCCGGGTGGAAATCGACCCATGCCGCCCAGCCCGCAAAGAAGGTCCAGGCAAAGGCGCAGGGCAAGCTGAACCAGCGCCAGCGTTCCGTGCGAACCGGGTGGATGAATTTCAGCGGCAGGAACATCGCCACCGCAAGCGCCGTGACCAGTATCAGCATGAACCAGAAGTTGGGTTGCGTTGCGAACAGCACGATGACCAGCATGTTCCAACAGCCGGGAAAGCCCGAAAAGCTGTTGTCTTTGGTCTTCATTCGGGTGTCCGCGAAATAGATCGCGCTGGTGAAGGTAATGACAATGATGGCAAACCACCCCGTCCAGCCAGGCATCAGGCCGGATTTGAACAGCGCATAGGCCGGGATGAACACATAAGTCAGATAATCTATGATCAGGTCCATCAGGACACCGTCATATTGTGGCGCGTTGACGGTTACGTCATAGCGCCGGGCCAGCGGCCCATCGATGCCATCGACCCCGAAGGCGACGACCAGCCACAAAAACATCAGGCTCCATTCTTCGTCCACGGCTGCCAGCATGGCCAGCATTGCAAACACGGCACCTGTTGCAGTCAGCAGGTGAACAAGAAGGGCTTTGGTTGAAAGTTTCATGCGCGCTTTGTGCCGGAAAATTGAAAAGGGGGAAAGAAGAAACCGTGTGGGCTTCTGTTCGGTCACGCGCGGGGGTGGGCGGCGTTGTAAACTTCCAGCAGCCGCGAGGTGTCAACCGTTGTATAGGCCTGGGTTGTGGACAGGCTGGCATGACCCAGCAATTCCTGAATGGCGCGCAAATCACCTCCGGCGGCCAGAAGATGTGTCGCAAAACTGTGCCGCATGGCGTGGGGTGTGGCGGTTGCGGGCAAACCCAGTTGCAGGCGCACCTTTTCCATCACTTTTTGCACGGTGCGCGGCCCAAGTGCCCCCCCGCGCACGCCACGAAACAGTGGCGCGTCGGGCGTTTCCGGGTGCGGGCACAGGCGGCGATAGGTCTCGACCGCGTCGCGGGCGGTGGGCAGAACCGGCACCACCCGTTCCTTGCCGCCTTTACCTTTGATCCGCAGGGCGTCCGGCAAAGGAGCATCGGCGCATGTCAGGCCAAGCGCTTCGGAAATTCGCAGGCCGCACCCATAAAGAAGCGTTGCGACTGCGATATCACGCGCCCCGACCCAACCATGCCGTGATTGCATTCCGGCGGTCTCGATCACCGCTTTCGCCGCGTCGGGTGCCAGCGGGCGGGGGAGTTTCTTGGTGAATTTGGGGCTGCGGGTCGACAAAACCGCGGTCGCATCGAAGTCATCCCTTTCGCTGAGCCAGCGATAGAAGCTTTTTACAGCGGACAATGATCGGGCAAGAGAGCGGGCGCCAACGCCGCGTCCGCGTTCATGCGCCATCCATGCGCGCATGTCCGATAGCGTAACCCGAGCCAAGCCACCGCGACCGGCAGATCCGCCCAGATGCCCCGCCATGAACGCCAGAAACCCGGTCAGATCAGTTTGATATGCCGCGATCGTGTTCGTTGACGCGCCGTCCAGCGCACGAATGTGATCCAGCCATTCAGCCAGCGCATCCCGCGCCCCGTCCGAGATCGCCAACGTGTCCTTGGTGGTCACGACAACCAACGGCGCATGGCGCGCTCAAAGACTCCGCCGAAAAAAGCCAGAAGGTCGGTGCCCTGTCCGGGTTTGAACTGCTCGGCATTCTCGACCCCCAGAACCAGCATGCCGGGCAGTCGGCCTTCGCCCAGATCCAGACGAATGCAAGCTTCGGACCGAACCCAGAAGCCAGTGTCGCCATAGATGGTTTCGTCTTGCTCTTGAATCTGGCGCAGGAAAACCTGGCGCGTGGATTGCTCGCCGCTCATACCCAGATAGTCATCCACGAACCCGGGGGGTGCGATGGACAGAACCGGCCCCAGTCGCCCGACAGCGCTGTTCTTTTGGCCGTGTTCGGTTTCCAGAACCAACCGCACGCAATCTACACGCAAGATCTCGGCCACCTCGCCGCTGAGGTCTGCCATGAACAGTTCAAAGTCTGCGGGGTCCAACATGCGCAACACGGCGCGGTGGATCATGTTCATACCAGAGATATTGTTGTAAGCCGCCGCGATCACCGATCGGTGCGTATCTTCCAGCCGATCCAGCCGGGCCTCCAACCGCTCCATCGCGATGCCGCGCAGGTCCACGATATTGGCGCCCATCACGCGTTCATTCGCGGCGATCAGTGCGCGCATGATGTCCTGATCATCCAAAATGGTTTCGGGTTGCGCAATTAAATGCGCGCGCAATTCATCGTCAATCGTCGCTGGTACGCTCATCTGCTGCCTCGATGTTTTGTTCTTGTCGTTTTTGCGAACATACACCAAGCCATCGTGTGGGGGGCAGATTTTTCACACAAGCCCCAACAGAAAGAGGGGGCCGTGGCCCCCTCGTAACAGTCGCAGCCTCTGGGACCAGCTTACAGAATCTTGATTCCAGCCGCTTTGATGTCGGCCAGGAAGGCGTCCAGACCCTTGTCGGTCAGCACGTGTTTAGCCATCGCCTGAATGACCGATGTCGGTGCGGTTGCCACGTCGGCCCCGACCAGCGCGCAGTCTTTCATGTGGTTGACCGACCGGATCGACGCCGCCAAAATCTGCGTCTCGAACCCGTAATTGTCATAGATGGTGCGAATGTCTTCGATCAGCTCCAGCCCGTCCATATTGATGTCGTCAAGACGACCGATGAACGGCGAAATGAAGGTCGCACCCGCCTTGGCGGCCAGCAGAGCCTGGTTGGCCGAAAAACACAGAGTCACGTTGACCATGGTGCCTTCGTCGGTCAACGTCTTACACGCTTTCAGTCCGTCCCAGGTCAGCGGCACTTTCACGGCGATGTTGTCGGCGATCTTGGCCAGTTTGCGGCCTTCCGCGATCATGGTGTCGGCATCAACGGCGGTGACTTCGGCCGAGACGGGACCATCCACGATGTCGCAGATTTCCTTGGTCACTTCCAGAATGTCACGACCGGATTTCTTGATGATCGAAGGGTTTGTTGTCACACCGTCAAGCATCCCGACGTCGTTCAGTTCCTTGATGGCGTCTATATCGGCGGTATCAGCGAAGAATTTCATAAGCGCGGCTCCTGCAGCTATTCGGTGTTTGCGCTCTCATACCCCATGGGCGCGCAGGCAGAAAGCCCTTATGGTGCGCGCAACCAGGGGATTTTGACGAAATGAGCGACATTCAGCACTTTCAGGAGGGCGCGCGGGTCGGTGTTCTGACCGCGCAGCCTCTGGATCGTATCCTGACATATCGCGCGCCCGAAGGCGGTTGCGTGCAAGGTGCGTTTGTCGAGGTGCCGCTTGGCCCGCGCAAGGTGCTGGGTGTGGTCTGGGGGCCGGGTGAAGGCGGGTTTGATGCGTCAAAGCTGCGGTCGGTGATCCGGGTTTTGGAGGTTGCCCCGATGCGCACCGAGATGGCGGAGTTTTTGACTCGCGTCGGTGACTACACCCTGACTCCGATGAGCCAGATGCTGCGCCTTGCGACCCGTGCGCCGGGCCTGTCCGATCCACCGTCGATGCGCAAGGTGTTGAAGACGTCCGGCCATCGCCCCAACCGTCTGACCGACGCCCGCGCCAAGGTGATGGATGTGCTGATGGATCAGCCCGGCACCGGGTTCACCCAGAAAGAGCTGGCCGACTTGGCGGGGGTCAGCGGGTCGGTGGTGAAAGGTTTGGTGAAGCTGGGCGCGATCCGGGAAGAGGACACGCCCCGCGACATGCCCTATCCGCGGCTTGACCCATCGTTGCCGGGGAAAGAGCTGACCGAGGATCAGGCCCAGGCGGCCAGACAACTGACCGATGGCGTGCGCGCGGGCCGCTATGGCACCACGCTTTTGCGCGGCGTCACGGGCGCGGGCAAGACCGAGGTGTATCTGGAAGCCGTCGCCGCCTGCCTGCGCAAAGGGCGTCAGGCTCTGGTGCTGCTGCCTGAAATCGCCCTGACTGCCGAGTTCCTGAAACGGGTCGAGGAACGCTTCGGTGCGCGCCCCGCCGAATGGCACTCCGGTGTCACCATGACCGAACGGCGCCGTTGTTGGCGCATGGTCGGACAGGGCGAGGCGCAGTTGGTCGTTGGCGCGCGATCAGCGCTTTATCTGCCCTTCCGCGATCTTGGGTTGGTTGTGGTGGATGAAGAGCATGACAGCTCGTACAAGCAGGAAGACGGGGTGCTTTATTCTGCACGCGATATGGCGGTAATGCGGGCGTCGATTTGCGACGCGCAGGTTGTGCTGGCCTCGGCCACGCCGTCTTTGGAAACATGGGCCAATTGCGAGGCGGGCAAGTACAAACGCATTGAACTGACCAGCCGTTATGGCCCCGCGGTGATGCCCGACATGCGCGCGATTGACATGCGGCAAGAAGACCTGCCCGCGCAAAGCTGGATTTCGCCCACCTTGAAAGCTGCCGTGCGGTTGCGGATCGCGCGCGGCGAACAATCTCTTTTGTTCATCAATCGCCGTGGCTATGCGCCCGTCACCATCTGCCGCGCCTGCGGGCACCAGATCGGCTGCGACCATTGCGACGCGCGGATGGTCGAGCACCGCTTCCAAAAGCGCCTCGTCTGTCACCAATGCGGTGAGACGAAACCGATGCCCGAGGCCTGCCCGGAATGCGAGGTCGAGGGGAAGCTGGCCCCTGTCGGCCCCGGTGTCGAACGGCTGGCCGAGGAAGTGACCGCCGCCTTCCCCGATGCGCGGATCGCGGTGCTGTCATCCGACCTGTTCGGATCGGCACGCGCGCTGAAAGAACAGATCGAGCTGATCGCAGACGGCGGGGCCGACATCATCATCGGCACGCAACTGGTCGCCAAAGGGCACAACTTTCCAAAGCTGACTTTGGTGGGCGTGATTGATGCGGATCTTGGCCTGCAAGGGTCCGACCTGCGCGCCGCTGAACGCACCTTCCAACTGATCCGACAGGTCGCAGGCCGGGCAGGGCGAACCAAAACGCCGGGTGTCGCCCTTCTGCAAACCTTCCAACCCGAACACCCGGTCATTCGCGCGATCCTTGCTGGTGAAGAAGAAAAATTTTGGAAAGCCGAGGCGGCTGAACGCCAAGTCGCAGGTGTGCCGCCCTATGGCCGTCTGGCGGGCATCGTTCTGTCCTCGCCCGACATCCAAGCGGTGTTCGACCTTGGCGCGGAAATGGCCCGCCGCTCCGAGCCGCTCACCCAAATCGGCGCACAGCTTTACGGCCCCGCGCCCGCACCCATCGCGCGCGTACGCGGTCGCCACCGGGTGCGCCTTCTGGTCAAAGCCGAGAAAACCGCCCCGATCCAAGCGGCGCTGAAACGCTGGCTGGCACAGTTCCAGATCAAAGGGGATATGCGGGTGTCCGTGGATATTGATCCACAGAGTTTTTATTAATCGGTATCAGCTATGCGGGACAGCCAGATCGCTCGCTGAGCTTGCTCAGCTGGCTGCTTTGGGGAGATGTGAAACTCCATGGTTTGCGTCCGCTCGCGAACAATCAAACCAACATGAATGCCTCGCTACGTAGAACCGCGCTCCTGCGGGTGCTATTTCATTCACTCATCGCGATAACGCAGCAGCCTGACCTCGCTGGTATCCATCCGAACTGCGTAAATACGATACTGCCCAATGTCCGGATAGGCGCTGACCCCCTCACCGAGTGCTTCGAGAAGCAGCCAATTGTCTGCATAAACCCGAGGTGTTAATGGAGGCCCATGTTCGTTGCCAAAATCGAACAGGTCGGACAGGCCCGGAAAGTCGGTTGTTGGGATAAATGTCGATGAATGGCTCCCGTCCAGTCCGAACGTCCTGATTTCGCCCGGTCGGGAAAATGCGCCCGTCGTGATCAGCAAACGAGTGTCCGCATCATACAGCAAGCCCGCTGCATCATATTCGTGCAGGCTGGTGACCACGTCCCATCTTCCGGTTCTCACATCGACGGAATATAGGTAGCCGTCCGCGCCGTAGGTGAGGCCATAGATTGTCTGCTCGTCAGGGGCGTACACGCCCGCAACCGGCAAAACGATATCGGGGACATCGGGCGACACCGGGAACCGTTGCGTCCCGGCAGGGCTTGTCAGGCTGATCCCCGTCTGGTCGAAATCGACGGAGTAGCCGCCACCCCCCTCACCGTTGGCGAGCCACCTGCGCAGTTTGGCGGGAAGATCGTCGGACGTTCCCAATTGCTCCGAGAGGTAGTCACGGGCAAGACCGGCGGTTTCTGTGTCGACCTGATCAACTCTCAGTAATCTGTCGTGGAACTGGTGCGCGCCGCTAAAGCTATGGATACGCTCTGTTTTCATCCTGTCCGCCACGCTGTCAATCAACGTTCGGAAATCACGCCCCCAGGGGCTAAAGACCAGCGGCAGACCTGAGACTTGCACCCCGGTCACGGGGATGCCCGAAAGAAGGACCTCGCTGTCCCTGATGCCGGGCCCGCTTCGGATGATCTCGGTGATAATCGTGCCATCGGTCGCTTCAATGCGCCAGCGCAGCACGCCGCCGTCCAGCAGGACAAGGCCGATTTCCTGACCGGGACGATCCACCAATACGTGGGCTTCGGGCAATGCATAATAGTCGTCTGGCTGCTGCCCCTTGCCAACAGCAACAACATGCACCTCGCGTTCTGCCCAAGCAGGGCTGGCAAACCCCAACAAAAGGCAAACGAGAAAGCTCCTGAGCAAAACTCCCATTTATCTGACACCTTCGGTTGACACTGCCGGTCGCGGCAATGCGGGCGCATCATTCTCAGAGCTTAGGTCAAAGCCCTGAAGCTGTTGAGGCCGCGACGATCCTGTGAACGCTTGCTGCGAAAAGGCGCATAGGCTTTGTGGTCTTTGTGCCAAAGCTTGGGGGCAATGTAGCGGAAAAGTTAGAAAATGAACAGTGGACCCAACCGTGGTCAAATAGTGAGCAACCCCGGCAGACCCTGTTTTGTAATTGAGCGTTTTAGTAAATGGTCATTTGCGCATAGCAATGTAGATGGCGCAATGGGTACCTTCCGAACACCTGCTGCAATAAGTCACTCAGCCGCGACCTCAACAGCGCCACGCTGATCCACCAGCGCATCTGTCACCATCGCGCCAATCCACATACACAGAAGGGCAAGCCAGGCGGTGCCGACGAAGATGGAGCCTCCGGTCACGCCTGCGCCAATCGCACATCCCCCGGCCAGCATCGCGCCGAAGCCCATCAGGACCGCGCCGAACATCGAGCGGCGCATATTGGCTTCCCCCTCGAAGCCCTGGAACTTGAATTCTCCGGCCAACCAACTGGCGACGAATGCGCCGATGACGACACCAGGGACAAGGCCCACGTCGAACTCCAGCACCGGGTCGGGGATCAGGAAAAACATGAGTGTGTTGGCGGATGGTCCTGAGAAGGTGGCAGAGGTGACCGAGACCGGCTCGAACGCAGCCAGCGACAGTTGATAAGTCAGAACCCAGCCCAAAGCCACGGCAAAGCCGACGCCCGAGCCGAACACCAGTCGTCGATATCCCATGCCGGACCTGCGCGCGATGTATATTGCGAGCACGGCGGTCAGCACACCCAGTGCAAAGCCGGACCATTCCGGCACGCCAAGAGCATTCAGCAAGTTCACATTGACCCCGCCTTCCGTCATCCAAAGCCGAGCCAGCATGTCACGGGTGGGCGCAAGCCAGCCATGCAGGCTCATTTGCGCGACGACGGCGAAGATCAGGCCGGAAACCACGGAGCGTAGGTTACCCGTCGCTGCCAAAACCAGCAGACGGCCAGAACATCCACGCGCCAATACCATGCCGACACCAAACATCAGACCGCCAATGATGGCACCCGACCACGTGCCAGTCACGGCCATCATGCGGGCGTCCTCGGGCCGCATAAGGCCCAGAAGCGATGCGCCCTGCACCCAGACCAACGCGGTCGAAAAGGTCAGAAGCCAAACCGCGACTGAACTGTCCATCATACGCCGTGCGAACTCTACCGTGGCAGCACGCAGGCAGAAGCGTGATCGCTGGGCGGCTACGCCAAAGACAATACCAGTGATAAGCCCAAACAGCGCGGCTGTCGGCTCTTCTCCGATCCGGTCAATCAGGGGCACGATATCCATAGGCTCTCCGTCGATTGCAGATCATTCTGCCGGGTCTCGAAGCAACGTGCCTTGACATATGTCATAAACATATACGCTTGGGTGAATGCGTTTTAACCTCGCCAACTGGTCCAAACAGGCGTAATGCGGGCCCATGAGACACCAGATTCTGACCCTTGAGGACGCCCGGACATTGCCGTTCTGGCGCCGCCCAATCTTTCTTTTGATGCTGATGGCGGCGGGGATGCCCATCGCCTTTTTCACCTGGTCGGCCCTTCTGAACAACTTCGTGATCGAGGCGGCAGGGTTCACAGGCGTTGAAATCGGCTGGCTGCACACGGTGCGCGAGATCCCCGGATTTCTGGCCATCGGTGTGATTGCGCTTCTGATGCTGTTTCGCGAGCAGGTGCTGGGCGTTGTTGCCTTGGGTATGCTGGGCGCGGCCACCGCGATCACCGCGTGGTTCCCCAGCTTTGGCGGCATTCTGACCGTCACAATGCTGTCGTCGATCGGGTTTCACTATTTCGAAACGGTGAACCAATCGCTTCAACTGCAATGGATCGACAAGAAACGTGCGCCGCAAATGCTGGGCTGGATCATGTCCATTGGATCAGCGGCGGCATTGTTGAGCTACGGGCTTTTGGTGCTGACGTGGAAGACTTTCGATCTGAGCTATAATCTTGTTTACATGATCGCGGGGGGCACGACGCTGGCCATCGCGGTTTTTGCATTCTTTGCCTATCCGCAGTTTGAAAGCCCCGAACCGCAGCTAAAGCAATTCGTGTTGCGCCGTCGCTATTGGCTTTACTATGCGCTGCAATTCATGGCGGGCGCACGGCGCCAGATTTTCACGGTCTTTGCCGCCTTCATGATGGTCGAACGCTTTGGGTTTGACGTGCACGAGATCACGGCGCTGTTCCTGATCAACTACATCGCAAACATCTTCTTCGCACCGCTGATGGGCAAAGCCGTGGCCAAATGGGGCGAGCGTCGCGCACTGACCTTTGAATATATCGGATTGATCAGCGTATTTCTGGCCTATGGCGGGATATATTATTTCGGCTGGGGTGTGGTGCTGGCCGCGGTGCTCTATGTGCTTGATCACCTGTTTTTTGCGCTGGCCTTCGCATTGAAAACCTATTTCCAGAAGATCGCCGACCCGCAGGACATCGCGCCGACAGCCGCCGTGGCCTTCACCATCAACCATATCGCAGCGGTCTTTCTGCCCGCGATTTTGGGTTATTTGTGGGTGGTGTCGCCGGGGGGTGTTTTTGCGCTGGCGGCGGGTATGGCCTGTGTCTCGTTGATGCTGTCACTGCTTATCCCACGCCACCCTGACAAGGGAAACGAGACTGTTTTCTCGCGCCCGCTGCCGCAGGTCGCAGAGTAATCCGGTTGCCAGCGTTGCGGTTGTGGTTGACCGCGCCGGCGCTGCTCGCTAGGCCATTTCTGTCATCAGAAAGGACGCTGTCATGCCCACTTGGACCGCACTGACCACTTTGGACGGACAGGATGCCGCCGAAGCCCTTGGCGCAGCGATGGAAGCGTTGATCCCCGAACCCACCGGCGTTGGCGTGTTCGAGGTCGAGGATGGAAGCGGCACGTGGGAGGTTGGCGGTTATTTCACCGAGGAACCTGACGCTGCCGGGCTGGCCCTTCTGGCAGCCGTGCACAAGGCGAAAGACTTTACCGTCTCGGAATTGCCCGAGGTCGATTGGGTCGCCCATGTCCGACGTGAATTGTCCCCCGTGGAAGCAGGCCGCTTCTTTGTGCATGGCAGTCACGATGCCGATAAGATACCTGACGGCAAAACCGCATTGCTGATCGAGGCCGCAATGGCCTTTGGGACGGGGCATCACGGCACCACACTGGGATGCCTGAAGGCCTTGGACGGGTTGGTCGAACAGGGGTTCGTTGGCAAGAATGTCGTCGATATCGGTTGCGGGACTGCGGTTTTGGCAATGGCCGCGGCGCGGGTTTGGCCCAATCCGGTTCTGGCCAGCGATATTGATCAGGTCGCCGTTGACGTTGCAAAGGCCAATGTTGCCGCCAATAATCTGGAAGAACGCGTCCATTGTGTCGAGGCTGCGGGGTTCAACGCGACCGAATTGCAGGAGGCGTCACCATTTGACCTGGTGTTCGCAAATATCCTGAAAGGGCCCCTGGTCGGCCTTGCCCCGGATATGGCGAAACACCTTTCTACCAAGGGTTATGCGATTCTGTCGGGCATCCTGAACCCGCAAGCGGACGAGGTGATTTCCGTTTATGTCCAGAACGGGTTCAATCTGGTCGAACGCACAGAAATTGTTGACTGGACGACACTGGTGTTACAAAAAAGTTAGTGCTTTTTACCCGAAAATTTGACAGATTTCTGGTCATAAACACTTTTTTGCCATATTCTGACGTGGGTGTATTTGATTTTTTATTGAGGGGAGGGTATTGAAAGTGACTGATGCACAAGTTCAAGACTTTCAAAAAAGGGTGCGCGGAATTAGCCGTCAGCACCGCCGCTTGTCGCAGGGTTATGTCCAACTGGTAGAGCGCGACGGGCTTTTGGTTCCCAGCAAACCAAGACTGCGCCGGGGCTTCCCAATTAAGGGGCTTACCCTCACGCTTGTCGGGTTCATGTTGTTCAAGGGATTCCTGTTCGGCCAGGTCGGTGCGATTAACTACAATGATCGTGTTGACCGACTGTCGAACGGGTCCATGATCGAACAGGCCGGAGCCTGGATCATGCAGGACGATCCAGTGACAACGGCCATTGCTGGTTTCATATCTAACCCGTTCTGACACGCCTAACAGGTGTGAAAACCCAGCCCGTTCGCGTTGATGCGTTTCGGGCTGGTTTTGTTTTGCACTGTGGTTTTCTCGATATCATTTCGATGCAGAACCACATTTTCCACGACTTCAAGCTGTCTTGACTGGCAAATCCCGTTGGTCTTGCCTATTTGCCTTGTTTAGAAAGGCCCGAGCAGGAACAGGAGGCGCCAGATGGCAAGGATTACCTATATCGAGCACAATGGAACGCAACATGTCGTGGATGTTGCAAACGGCCTGACCGTAATGGAAGGCGCGCGCGACAATAATATTCCCGGTATCGAAGCAGATTGCGGTGGTGCCTGCGCCTGTTCGACCTGCCACGTCTATGTTGACGCCGCGTGGGTCGACAAGGTGCCTGCCAAAGACGCGATGGAAGAAGACATGCTCGATTTCGCCTATGAGCCGGATGCAGAGCGGTCGCGCCTGACCTGTCAGCTGAAGGTGACCGATGATCTTGATGGTCTGGTTGTCTATATGCCGGAAAAACAAATCTGATGATTGGTCTGCGGGCCGCGCTGTTGTTCTTTTGTCTTGCGACCCCGTTGGCGGCGCAGATCACGGCGGCCCGTTATGTTGAGCGGACGGATCGTTATGGCCATGGGGCGGTTCCGGGCGGTGAATATGGCGCGGTTGAGGTCACACTGGTTGATGGCACACGCGTGGTTACCCACGCCACCGGCGGCGTATTTGAAGACACCGTCCCGCGCCTGCATGATTTTGACGGTGATGGCGCGCCCGAGATCGTGACCGTGTTCAGCGGGGACGATGTCGGCGCTATGATCCGCGTCTATTCGTGGCGCAATGGCGCGTTGGTTATGCGTGGAAGCAGCCCGCCTATCGGGACGCGCCATCGTTGGTTAGCCATCGCAGGCATTGCGGATTTTGATGGCGATCAGATCGACGAGATCGCCTTTGTTGATCGTCCGCACCTGGCGCGTCGGCTAACGCTTGTCAGCGTCATGCCCGGCGCGGAAGGGTTTGCATTCAAGAGTTTGGCTTCTGCCGGGGGTGTCACAAACCATAAGTTTGGAAGCCCCGTCATCGAAGGCGGTGTTCGAGATTGCGCTGGGGAATCGCCCGTCGTAGTCACCGCCAGCGCCAACTGGTCGCGCATCATCGAAACCCGTCTGGACGGGGGCGAGCTTATACTAACCAATGTCGGTCGTTATCAGGGACCGAACAGCCTGTCAGCGCGCCTGACCTGCTAAAGCGCGCGCCAGCCGATGTCTGAACGATTGAACCCTTTCGGCCAGTCGATCCCGTCGATCATCGCATAGGCGCGATCACGAGCTTCTTGCAAACTGTCTCCGCGTGCGGTGACATTCAGCACACGACCACCGGTTGCCGTGATCTTGCCGCCCACCTCGGTCGTGCCAGCGTGGAACACCATGTTGTGTGAATCCTCGGGCAGATCACTTAGCCCGTTGATCACCGATCCTTTTTCATAACTGCCGGGATAACCTTTGGCCGCCATCACCACAGTGATCGCATGGTCGTCAGCCCAGTTCACCTGCGCCTCGTGCAGACGTTCCTCGGCACAAGCCAGCATCAGGTCCAGCGCCTGCCCCCCCAGCCGCATCATCAGAACCTGACATTCCGGGTCGCCGAAGCGCACGTTGTACTCGACCAACCGCGCCCGTCCGTCCTTGATCATGAAGCCCGCATAAAGAACCCCCTGATAGGGCGTGCCGCGCTTGGCCATCTCGTCCACGGTCGGTTGCACGATTTCGCGCATGGCGCGGGCGGCGATCTCGTCCGTCAGAACCGGGGCAGGTGAATAAGCACCCATGCCGCCGGTATTCAACCCGGTGTCGCCATCACCCACACGTTTGTGGTCCTGCGCGGTGCCGATAGGCAGTGCGGTCTTGCCGTCGCACAGGATGAAATAGGACGCCTCTTCGCCTTCCATGAACTCTTCGATCACGACCTCTGCCCCAGCGCCGCCAAAGGCACCTCCGAACATGTCGTCGATGGCGTCCAGTGCGGTCTGAACGTCCATCGCAACGATCACGCCTTTACCGGCGGCCAGGCCGTCGGCTTTCACAACAATCGGCGCGCCTTGCTCGCGGACATAGGCCTTGGCAACCTCGGCATCGGTGAAGTGGCCGTAAGCTGCGGTCGGCGCATTCGCTGCGTCGCAAACCTCCTTGGTGAAACTTTTCGACGCCTCCAGCTTCGCCGCCTCGGCCGACGGGCCAAACACCTTGATGCCCGCTTCGCGCAGGCGATCCGCTACGCCAGCGGCCAAAGGCGCCTCGGGGCCGACGATCACGAAATCAACCGTGTTTTCCTGCGCAAAGGTCACCACCGCATCGCCATCTTCGATGTCCAGCTTGGCACATTCTGCAATCTGCGCCATGCCAGCGTTGCCCGGTGCAACAATCAGCCGGTCGCATTTCGGGTTCTGCATCACCGCCCATGCCAGCGCATGTTCACGCCCACCGCTGCCCAGAATGAGGATGTTCATGGATGCTCTCCCTGTATAAGTTGTGGGTGAAATACAGAAGCAGCAGGGCCTCGACAAGCATGCAGAATGAAAAGCTGTGGCAAGCGATACAGGAACACCCGTTCGAGCCGGGATTCGCGGACCGTTTGGCACGGGAAGAAGGGTGGAGCGATGCGTTTGCCGCAGGTGCGGTCGAAGAATATCGACGCTTTCTGTTCTTGTCGCAACTGTCCGATACACCGGTGACGCCCTCGGTAATCATCGACAAGGTCTGGCACCTTCATATGACAGACACACGCAATTATTGGGATGGGTTCTGTGCAAAGGTCTTGGGAAAACCGTTGCATCATGACGTGGGTAAATCAGCGGCTGATGACCTGCGGCATCGCGAACAGTTTCGCAATACGCGGGCGTTGTATGCCACCGTATTTGGTGAATCTGCGCCCGACACCTATTGGAAAGGTGAAGAGCGGAAAGACAATCCTGTTCGCCGTGTGATCACGCTTGTGGTTTGCGTGCTTATCGCGGGCGCGGCGATGACAACTGGTGACCGGAGCATTATGGCCCTGGGTCTGCTTGCGGCTGTTGTGGTTTGGGCGGTGTTTTCCGGTGTTCCATTAGCGGTGTCGAAAAAGACCAGTAACAGCGCGGCGGGCTGTTCTGGCGGTGGCTGCGGGTCGGACTGCGGCGGTGGTGGATGCGGAGGAGACTAAGATGGACCTGATTGACGATCCCCAGCCGGGTGAAAACACCCCCGAGTTCACCGTGTCCGAGATTTCCGGCGCGGTTAAGAAAACCATCGAGGGCGCTTTTGGTCGCGTGCGCGTGCGGGGCGAGGTCGGGCGCGTGATGTTGGCGCGGTCGGGGCATTTGTATTTCGACGTGAAGGATGACCGCTCTGTCATTGCGGCGGTCAGCTGGAAAGGGCAAGTCAGCCGCCTGTCGATCATGCCTGAAGAGGGGATGGAGGTCATCGTCTCGGGCAAGATCACCACCTTCGGCAGTCAATCGAAGTATCAGATCAACGTCGACGATGTCGTGGTCGCGGGCGAAGGCGCGCTGATGGCGATGTTGGAAAAGCGCAAGAAGGCACTGGCGGCGGAAGGACTTTTTGCGCCAGAACGCAAGAAAAAGATCCCTTTCCTGCCCGAGGTGATTGGCGTTGTCACATCACCGTCCGGTGCGGTAATCCGCGATATTCTACACCGCCTGCGGGATCGCTTCCCGCGCAAAGTGCTGATCTGGCCAGTTGCTGTGCAGGGCGAAGCGTGCGCCCCGCAGGTCGCGGCGGCGATCGAGGGGTTCAATCGCCTGCAACCAGGCGGCGCCTTACCGCGCCCCGACCTTCTGATCGTCGCGCGTGGCGGTGGCTCAATCGAAGATTTGTGGGGGTTTAACGAAGAAATCGTTGCCCGCGCGGTCGCAGCTTCAGACATCCCGTTGATTTCGGCGGTGGGGCACGAGACCGACACGACGCTGATCGACTTCGTGTCTGATTTGCGCGCGCCAACGCCGACTGCCGCTGCCGAACATGCTGTGCCGGTGCGGATAGAACTTCTTGCTTGGACCGAGGAACAGGGCACCCGCCTGACGCGTGCTTTGGAGCAAGGCGTCACTCAACGCAGCCAGCGCTTGCGCGATTTGTCCCGCGCCTTGCCGCGTGCCGATGCGCTGCTGGATGGACCGCGCCAACGGCTGGACACAGCGTCTTTGAAGCTGCCTGTCGCCCTGACCCAGATGACGCAAGCGCGACGCGTGAAGCTCAGCGAAGCCTCTGCCGGACTGCGTCCGCGCGCCTTGACCGCGCGCCTTGCACCGCTGCGGGATCGGTTGACCATGGCAACCAATCGTCTTGGCCCGGGCTTGTCGCGTGGCACGGCAGATCACCGCCGCGAGTTTGATCGCTTGGTCGCCCGTCTGGATGCGGGGCGCATCGTCCAAGCCAACCAGCAGCGACATCAAGTGCTTCAGGATACATCGGCCCGGCTGGACAACGCGTATCTCGCGTCAGTGTCACGTCAGAAAGACCGCCTGGCCGCGCTGGAACGGATGCGCCAGACGCTGGGCTACACTGAAACCTTGAAACGCGGCTATGCCGTCGTGCGGGGGGATGGAGATGTCGTGACGACACAGGTCGCCGCCAGCAAGGCTACCGCGTTGGAAATCGAATTCGCGGATGGGCGTTTGGCGTTGAGCGATGCTCGGCCAGATGCCGCAAGCCCAGCACCGAAACCGGCGCCTAAGCCCGGCAAACCCAAGAAATCAGACCCCGAACAAGGATCGCTTTTCTAAGCAGGTTCCCGCCCGTTGGGCGGAAGATTTCATGCCTTCGGCGAGGATATTTTCAGCCAGAAGAAGCAAGGAAATATCTGGCGTTTCTTCTGGCGCTAAATATCCCGGGGTGAGCGGCCACGGCCGCGAGGGGCAGCGCCCCTTTTGCCCGGTTTCCCCCCGCGCTTCGCAGGCGGCTTGGCCAGTGCGCCGTGATTGCCCTTGGCCGGACCTGAGCGTTTTCGCGCAGGCGTTTTCGCGGGGGCTTCCATCCCAAGCTGGTCCCGCACGACCCGTTGGCGGATCTCCTCGACCTCGCCCGGTTTCAACTCGCCCAATTGGAAAGGACCATAGCTGACGCGCAGCAGGCGGTTCACGGACAGTCCGACCGCTTCCATAGCGCGGCGAATCTCGCGGTTCTTGCCCTCGCGCAGGCTGATGGTCAGCCACGCATTCGCGCCCTGTTGCCGGTCTAGTGAAACGCTCATCGGTTGGAAGCGGTCGCCGTCGACGGTGATACCTTTGCGCACGGGTGCGAGTGTTTCTTCGCTGGGGCGACCGTTCACGCGAACACGGTATTTGCGTGTCCACCCGGTCGACGGCAGTTCCAGCTTACGCTTCACCTCGCCGTCATTGGTCAGAAGCAGCAGGCCCTCGGAATTCAGGTCAAGTCGCCCAACGCTCATCACGCGCGGCATGTCGTCGGGCAGTGACGCGAACACCGTGTCGCGGCCTTTTTCGTCCCGTTCGGTCGTCACAAGGCCAACAGGCTTGTAATACAGCCACATCCGCGGCGGTTCTGGGTCAGATAGCGGCATGTCGTCAAACAGGATGACATCCTTGGCTGTGACGTTCAGGGCAGGGCTGTCGATCACAGCGCCGTTGACCTTGACGCGCCCGGCTTCGATCAGCCGTTCGGCTTCGCGTCGGCTTGCGATGCCAGCGCGGGCCAGCACTTTGGCGATGCGATCACCCTTCGCCGGATCGGGCGTCGCGGCGGCCGGTTTTCTGGGCGCAGGTTTGCGGGCGGATTTTGGAACGGGGGGGCGCTTTTTGTCTGTCATGTCTTCGCATAGCGCGGGGCGGGGCAAAGGGGAAGCCTTGGCAAGCGTGCACGCCCAAGGCAAAAGGGGGCATGAGCAGGTTCAAAAGCCATATGGATGCCGCGTTGTCGGAAGCCCGTGCCGCAGCCGCGCGCGGTGAAGTGCCGGTCGGCGCGGTTTTGGTGTCCCCATCAGGCGATGTGGTCGCGCGGGCCGGAAACCGGACGCGAGAGTTGAACGACCCAACCGCCCACGCCGAGATTTTGGTAATCCGCGAAGGTTGCGCGCGTGCCGGATCCGAAAGGCTGCCCGACCATGACCTTTATGTCACGCTGGAGCCGTGCGCGATGTGCGCCACCGCCATTTCGGCCGCGCGTATTCGCCGGGTGTATTATGGCGCTGCAGATCCGAAGTCGGGCGGGGTGGCTCATGGCGCGCGTGTTTTCACACATGCGCAATGCCATCATGTGCCCGAGGTATATGATGGGATCGGCGCCGACGAAGCCGAGCTGATCCTGAAGGAGTTTTTTGCCGCCCGTCGCTAGGTCTTAGATCGTGATCGGCTTCAAGACCTCCGGTTCGATGACGTTCACATCCGGCAATGCGGCAATCAACTCGTCCGCTGATTGTGCAAGGATCGGGAAGGTCTTGTAGTGACAGGGAATCACGGTTTTGAAGTCGAAATACCGTTTCGCCGCATAGGCCACCCGCGCCATGTCCATCGTGTAATGCCCACCGGCACACATGATCCCGATATCGGGTTTGTGCAGGTCGCCCATCCAGTCCATATCCGCCATAATGTCGGTGTCGCCGGACAGATAGATCACATGACCTTCCCCCGCGATCATGAACCCAACCTCGGCCCCGGCACAAAGCGGGCGGTCGCCGCCCAGGTAATCGAAGCTGGTCGAGTGCGAGGCGTTCACCATCGTGACCTTGGCGCCGTTCAGGTCAATGGTGCCGCCCTTTCCGAAGCCCAGCGTCTCGCCCCCGTCTTCATTGCCCCAGAAAGTGGCCAGTTCGTGGATCGCGGCGATGGGGATGCCTTTTTCGCGCGCAATGGCCAGCGTGGAGGATGCGTGGTCGCCATGCCCGTGGGTGATCAGAATGTGGGTCGCGCCGTCGATGGCCTCGTTCCGGCGGTCTTCGGGAAACATCGGGTTACCGTCCAGCCACGGATCGACCAGAAGAACGGCATCCTCGATCTCGATCCGAAAGCCTGAATGCCCCAGAAATGTGATTTGCATGGAAAGCCTCCCTTTTCATCGTTCGGGGTCAGAGTAACAGCAAAACTGCCGCTGTCACCCGTGGGACAGTGCCGCAACCTGCGCACATGGCTTGCGGGCAGGGCGGGCGCACGCTAAACGATCTGGCGAAACACAGACCGGAGCATCCCATGTCGATCGACATCGAAACCGCGCGCAAGGTTGCGCATCTGGCCCGCATCAAGGTCGAAGACGACCGTCTGCCGGAACTGGCCGAGAACTTCAACGCGATCCTTGGCTTCATCGAGCAGCTGAATGAGGTGGATGTGGAGGGCGTCGAGCCGATGACCTCGGTCACGCCGATGCGTCTGAAGCGTCGCGAAGATGTCGTGACCGATGGCAACATGCCCGAGAAGGTTCTGTCCAACGCGCCCGATGCGCGCGAAGGCTTTTTCGCGGTTCCGAAGGTGGTTGAATAATGTCCGAGCTGAACAAACTGACAATCGCCGCTGCGCGGGACGCGATGCGCAAGGGTGACGTGACCTCGGCGGAATTGACCGAGGCCTGCCTGACCGAAATCGAAAGCGCGGGTGCCCTGGGCGCCTTTGTGCACAACACTCCCGATCTGGCGCGCGCACAGGCCAAGGTGGCGGACGAACGTATCAAGGCCGGTAACGCGCCGGATATGTGTGGCATTCCGCTGGGCATCAAAGACCTGTTCTGCACCAAGGGTGTGCCGTCGCAGGCGGCGTCAAGAATTCTGGAAGGTTTCACGCCGGAATACGAATCGACCGTCAGCCAGAACCTTCTGGACAATGGCACCGTCATGCTGGGCAAGCTCAACATGGACGAGTTTGCCATGGGGTCGTCGAACGAAACCAGCGTCTATGGCAATGCAGTGAACCCGTGGCGTCGCGGTAACGAGGATACCGCGCTGACACCCGGCGGCTCGTCAGGTGGGTCCGCGTCTGCGGTGGCGGCCGACCTTTGCCTTGCCGCGACGGGCACCGATACCGGCGGTTCGATCCGTCAGCCTGCGGCCTTCACCGGCATCACCGGGATCAAGCCGACCTATGGCCGCTGCTCGCGTTGGGGCGTTGTGGCCTTTGCCTCCTCGCTGGATCAGGCCGGGCCGATGACCAAATCGGTGCGCGATGCGGCGATCATGCTGGAGGCCATGTGCGGTCACGATCCGAAAGATTCGACCAGCGCCGACCTGCCTGTGCCGAATTTCGAAGCCATGCTGACCGGCGATATCAAAGGCAAGAAGATCGGCATTCCCAAGGAATACCGCATGGACGGTATGCCGGACGAGATCGAGGCACTGTGGGCCAAGGGCGCTGACATGCTGCGTGATGCGGGGGCTGAGATCGTGGATATCTCGCTGCCACACACCAAATACGCTTTGCCCGCCTATTACGTGATTGCACCTGCCGAAGCGTCGTCGAACCTCGCCCGTTATGACGGGGTGCGCTATGGCCACCGGGCTAAACTCGCGCAGGGCGACGGCATCACCGAGATGTATGAAAAGACCCGTGCCGAAGGCTTCGGGGACGAGGTGCAGCGCCGTGTAATGGTTGGCACCTATGTGCTGTCTGCTGGCTTCTATGACGCCTATTACAACCGTGCCCGCAAGGTCCGCGCGTTGATCAAGAAAGACTTCGAGGACGTCTTTGCGCAAGGGATCGACGCGATCCTGACCCCAGCCACGCCGTCCGCGGCCTTTGGTCTGGGCGAGATGGAAAACGCAGACCCGGTCAAAATGTATCTGAATGACGTGTTCACCGTGACCGTGAACCTTGCCGGGCTGCCGGGTATCTCGGTCCCTGCCGGTCTGGACGCGCAGGGCTTGCCGTTAGGGCTGCAATTGATCGGACGTCCGTGGGAAGAAGGCGATCTGCTGAATATCGCTCACGAGGTCGAGGCACGCGCCGGATTTGTGGCAAAGCCCCAGAAATGGTGGTAACGCAGGCGGGCTAACCAATCGGCCTGCCAGAAAGAGGGTTCTATGCGGTATTTCATTGGGTTCGCCTTTGTTGCGTCACTGTCTGCCTGTGCAACCAATGCCCCCGACAACCGGTCACCGGACACTGCCGTGCCGCGGGCCGAAGCGGTGTCGGGCGCGCCCTTGTCGGCTATGATCGAAGGCAGCTCGGTCACCAGCCAGTCGATTGACTCGGGGCAAGACAGCACGGCTGCGCCCGGTATTTCCGACGAACAGGATTTCAGCGCCGTGGCCGCCCGCGAAAGCATCGAAAGTGATGCGCAGCGTATCGAAAACTATCAGGCCGCCTATCAACAAGCCGAAGTCGTGGCGGTGCCGGAACGACCTGCAGGAAGTGGCGTGTCGGTTGTGGAATATGCGTTGTCGACCACCAACACCGTGGGACAATCAATCTACTCCCGCTCGGCCTTGTCAGGCGACGCGCGGGCACAGCGCAACTGCGCACGCTATACGTCTGCCGATTTCGCGCAAATCGCGTTTCTCGAGGCCGGTGGACCCAATCGCGACAGACATGGGCTGGACCCGGATGGGGACGGCTTCGCCTGCGGCTGGAACCCGGCACCGTTTCGCACGGCCCGCGGCGTCGTCGCAGAAGAAACGGTGGTCGAAGATTCTGGTATCAGCAAGGCAGACCTGGAGGCTGTTGGCATCACCACCGACGGGACACCCGCCTCGACGGACCTGACCAATCCAGCCCCGCTTCCGGGCGATGCGTTGAACATCTCGGGCGAAACCGTCGCGAGCGAATAGGTGCGGATCACGTCCCGCCCATCCCCGAATTTCGGCCCGCGCCGGGATGGGTTGGTGCCGTCTTTGATCGTCCTGCACTATACCGCGATGGCGGACCCGGACGAGGCGCTGGAACGTCTGTGCGCCGCTGAGCACGAGGTGTCCGCGCACTATCTGATCCATCGCGACGGACGTCTGTTTCAGATGGTTCAGGAAGACATGCGCGCGTGGCATGCGGGTGCAGGGACTTGGCGGGGGATGGATGATATCAACTCCCGTTCAATCGGTATCGAAATGGACAATGACGGTGCCTCACCCTTTTCGGAGCCGCAGATGTCGACGCTTGAAACCGTGTTGCCCGAGATCATGCACCGATGGAACATCGCACCCGAGGGCATCATTGGCCACAGCGACATGGCTCCGGGGCGCAAAGCAGATCCCGGCCCACGCTTTGACTGGGCGCGCCTTGCGCGACAGGGGCTTGTTGCACGCTCGGGCACGTCTGAACCGATTGAAGACCCCGCAATCGAAACCTTCCGCAGTTGCGCAGCCAGGCTGGGCTATCCGACCGATATCGACGATGCCACGCTGCTCACCGCTGTGCGCCTGCGTCACCGCCCATGGGGCGAAGGCCCTTTGTCACAAGAGGATTTTGCGGCCCTTCCCAACGTTTCGCATTTTCTTGTCTGAAATATCCCGGGGGAGCATGAGTTTCCCCGGAAACTCATGCGGGGGCAGCGCCCCTTCTGCCCTTGCGCCTTGACGCCATGGCCTAGCCTATCTAAGTCCAACTTTGCGCGGATGGCTGGATGACCGCGGGTGACTGTTGGGGCGTGCCCCTGCGTGACGCGAGGAAAGTCCGGACTCCACAAGGCAACGGTGCCGGGTAACGCCCGGCCGGGGCAACCCGAGGGAAAGCGCCACAGAGATCAGACAGCCTGCGCTTGCGCGGGTCACGGTGAAACGGTGGGGTAAGAGCCCACCGCGCACTTGGCAACAAGGGCGGCACGGCAAGCCCCACCGGGAGCAATGCCAAATAGGGATCGCGCGGGGGCAACCCCAGGGGCGTCTTGCCCCGAGCAGGTCCGGGTTGGCAGCTTGAGGTGCCTGGTAACAGGCATCCTAGAGGAATGGTCATCCAGGGTGGCAACACCCGGACAGAATCCGGCTTACAGGCCATCCGCGCATAATTTCACACCGACGGGGCGCCGCTTTGCGCATGGTTTCGGAACCCATGCGAATTTCCCGATTGCCTGTTGACTCGGGGGCCAATGGCGCTAAAAGGCGGGTTCCAGAGATTTACCCGGGCGGGGTGCGCCCACCCGATGAGGAGCTGATGACATGGCGAAGCCGACCACAATCAAAATCCGCCTGAACTCGACCGCGGATACCGGCCACTTCTATGTGACCAAGAAAAACGCTCGCACCATGACCGAGAAAATGGTTGTTCGTAAGTACGACCCGGTTGCGCGCAAGCACGTTGAGTACAAAGAAGGCAAGATCAAGTAATCTTGATCCCTTTGGATTTATGAAAAGGCCGCGCCGCCGGGCGCGGTCTTTTCGTTTGTCAGCCTTGGATATGCCGATACAGGGTGTCGGCGAACTGGCGATAGGCCGCGGGGCCGGGGTGAAACCCGTCCGCTGCCATGGCCTCCGGATCCAGCGACATGGTGAACGGAAGGTATTCGACGCCAAGCCCAACGGCTTGTTGGGCAAGGGCTGCGTCGATTCTTTGCGCCTGTCGCCCCAGTACAAGGCGCAATGGGCTGGGCAGCAAAGGGAACTGGTCCAGCGGTGGAACACCCGTGACGAGCACGCGCTGTGCGTGATGGTTGTCACGCAAACGCGCATATATCCGGGCGCGTGATTTCAGCAAGCGACGCAGTGGCGTTTGCCGTGTGACATCGTTCACGCCCAGCACCAGCACGGCAATGTCGACGTCGCCAAGGTTGTCGGGCCATTCCTCCAATGTGGAACGACTTGTGGCACCTGTTCTGGCATGCAACGACCATGTCAGTCGGTATTGTGTGGCAAGTTTCTTGGTCAACTGCCCCGCCAAGGCCTGGCTTTGGTGGTTCGCCCCGACACCGGCGGCAGAGGAATCACCGATGATGGCAACACGCAGGGGCGGCCCATCACCTGCCTGCCCGGCGCGCGGCCCCGGTGGTTCCGGAAGGCTTGCTGCTGTTCTGCGCACATGCAGCGCCTGCACGATCAACAAAGGGGCAAGCGCAAGTTTCAGAAGTCGATCAGCCATGAGCCTTTTCCAAGCAAAAAGGGCCGGTCCCTGAAGACCGGCCCTTTGATTGTTTGTTACGCCTGCTTATTCACGGTTGCCCAGAAACTGCAGCAGGAACATGAACAGGTTGATGAAGTCCAGATACAGGTTCAATGCACCCATGATCGCAGATTTCGCCAGCCACTCGCTGTCCATGGCTTGGGCATGTGCGATGTAATCTGTCTTGATCTTTTGCGTATCATAGGCGGTCAGACCTGCGAAAATCAGCACCCCGATCACCGAGATTGCGAAATGGAGCATCGAGCTTCCAACAAAGATGTTCACGATCGAAGCCACGATCAGACCGATAAGTCCCATGATCAGGAACGCACCCAATGCGCTCAGGTCGCGCTTGGTGGTGTAGCCGTAAAGGCTCAGACCCGCGAACGCGATTGCCGTGATCAGGAAGGTTTGCACGATCGACACGCCGGTGAACACCAGGAAGATCGAGCTGATTGACAGACCCATCAGCGCAGCAAATGCGTAGAAGAACAGTTGCGCGCCGGACGCAGACAGGCGATTGATCGCGGCACCGAAGGCGAAAACCATCGCAAGAGGGGCGAACATAACGACCCATTTCAGCGGCGACATATAGATCGCCTCGCCCAATCCGGTCAGATACTTGCCTTCGCTGATTGCAGCGGTCGCACCGGTCGGATCGGTGGTCACAGCAAGGCCGGCAATGGCCCAGCTTGCCAACGCCGTAATCAGAAGCCCCATGGACATCAGCCCATAGACCTTGTTCATATGGGCACGAAGCCCTTCATCGATTGCAGCACGGGTACCTACACCTGCGCGAACCGTATCATATTGAGCCATTTAGACCTCCAGAAAAACACAACTGGCGAGCCCCAAACGGAAACCGCCCTTGGCCTTAATATCGGCAAGGGCGGTCTGTTTTTCAAGAGGAATAGATAACTTGATCGGAAAGATCAGGTATCAGTTCCAGTGCGCTGGAATATCCCAAACGGGCCGGTTCGCTTCGCGATATGCGGCGTCAGGTGTCAAGCCGATGTCTTTCAGCAGGGTCGCGTCCAGGTTTGCCAAAGCACGGCGTTCGCGGTGGACTTCCCAAGCGTGGACCAGCCAGACCAAAGGCGAAAATGAGCGTTTAACGGTTGGGGTGTTTGTGCAGATCACAGCAGACATTTCGTCACTCCTTCGCTGAGGTTATGGTTGATTGGCATTGCATCAATGTTCTTGATGTTTATGCTGATTTAAGATCAATAAGTAAAATGAATGTTTTTGCTAAGATATATCAAAAGGTGTGATATGCCCCGAAATCTTGACCTGACAGCATTGCGCAGTTTTGTCACCGTGGCGGATGCAGGCGGGGTGACGCGGGCCGCTGGGCTGTTGCATTTGACCCAGTCCGCCGTGTCGATGCAGCTTAAACGGCTTGAGGAAAGTTTGGGGCGCCCACTTCTGGATCGTTCGGGCCGCGGTGTATCGCTGACCGCCGATGGCGAACAGCTGCTGGGGTATGCGCGCCGCATGATGCGCCTGAATGACGAAGTCTATGGGCGCCTGACCGATCACGCCTATGAGGGCGAGATCGTGTTGGGGGTTCCGTCCGACGTGGTCTATCCAGCGATACCGATCGTGCTGAAACAGTTTCACGCAGAGTATCCGCGTATGCGGGTCCATTTGATCTCGTCTTACACAAGCCGCCTGAAATCTATGTTTGCGCGCGGTGAATGCGACATCACACTGACCACCGAGGAAGAGAAGGACGCGGGTGCCGAAACTCTGGCCGCGCTGCCCTTGGTTTGGGTTGGGGCGCCGAACGGTCAGGCATGGCGCAGCCGCCCCCTGCGCCTTGCGTTCGAGCGGAACTGTATCTTTCGCAAAGGTGTTCAAAAGGCCCTGAATGCCGCAAATATTCAGTGGGAGATGGGCGTAGATGGCGATTCCACCCGCACGATCGAAGCCTCGTTGTCAGCTGATCTGGCGGTCCACGCGGTGATCGATGGCACCGTCCAGCCGTTCCTGGAGCAAATTGACCATGGCGGTGCGCTTCCCGATCTGGCTGTCACCCGCGTGAACATGTATGCGGCAAGCAATGCGGGTGGTCAGGCGATGCAGGACCTGCTGTCGATGATCCGCCGGGCGTTTGCCGAGCTTTAGGTTGAAGGTTGCATCGTTACGATCACCTTGCCCGTCGATTTGCGCTGCCTGAGCAGATCAAGCGCTTCGTCGGCGCGGTCCAATGGTAATGTGTGGCTGACATGCGGTTTGATCTTGCCTTCACCATACCATGTCAGCAACTGGCGCAGGCTGTCGGTTAAAGGTTTGGGTTGGAACTTCAGATACCCTCCCCAATAGAAGCCGATGAGCGTGATGTTCTTGACCAGCATGTGGTTGGGGCGCACGTCAGGCAGGTCGCCACTGGCAAACCCGATCAATAAGATGCGGGCATCAGGGTTGCAGGCACGGAAAGCAGCGTCGAATTGCTCGCCTCCGATGGCGTCATAGACCACATCTGCCCCGCCCAATGATTTTATTGTGTCGCGGATGTCCTGTGTCTCGGTATCTATCAGGTGATCCGCGCCAGCCCGACGGCAGACCTCCAGCTTTTCGGCGCCGCGCGCGCAGGCAATCACCCTTGCGCCCATGACTTTGCCGATTTCGACCGCCGTCAGCCCGACCCCACCAGCCGCCCCCAGTACAACCAGTGTTTCGCCCGGTTGCAGCCGCGCCTTGTAGTCCAGCGCCATATGACTCGTGCCATAAGCAATCTGGAAGGCCGCGGCGTCTTCGAAGCTCATGTTGTCGGGCAGGGGCAGGCACCGGGTTGCATCGAATACACCCTGTTCGGCCAATCCATCACGCCCAGAAAAGACCACAACTCTTGTGCCGGGCGCCGGCCCGTCGGTGTCGGGGCCAAGGGTTGTGACAATACCAGCCGGTTCCATCCCCAGCGAGAACGGAGGTGTGGGGGTGTCCTGATACTTGCCCTTTGTCATCAGCAGATCGGCAAAATTCAAGCCGCAGGCCCGAATGTCCACCAACGCCTGACCGGCGACTGGTGTTGGAGGAGCGATGTCAGTCAACTCTGCAGGTGTGTCGAAATCTGTGACGAGTAAGGTTTTCATGCGGCCTCCTTTTCGCAATTGCTTAGGTGGTTTTGACCGGAAAATCGAGCAAGATAGTAGAGAATCATCCGCTCGCCTCAGCGTTGTGGAGTTGCAAAATGCAAAACTTGGTGCTAATCTCCTTTTGCGTGTGCTTTCCCATTGGCGACTTTCGCTGTGGTGGAGGCGTGAAAACCAACCGTGAATACGTATATCATTCTGATATTAATATGTTTTTCACTATTTGGACTAAAGCTGACCAAAAAGACAGGTTGAGCGAACGCGCTGTCACGTGATCAGTGGTTGCGTAATTCAATCTAGTAACGAGGAGTGGTTCTATGAAACATCCGGTGGATGTCCATGTTGGAAAACGCGTTCGTCACCGCCGTTGGATGGTGGGAATGACGCAGCAGCAGTTGGCTGAAAAAGTCGGGATCAAGTTCCAGCAGATACAGAAATACGAAACCGGCATGAACCGCGTCTCGGCCTCCCGGCTTTGGGATATTGCGGCCGCCCTTTCGGTACCGGTCAGCTTTTTCTTCGAAGGGTTGGAAAGCAAACCTGACGCGGATACGGAAAATGCGTTGCCAGGTGACATCCTTGCGGACAAAGAAGCGTTGGAGCTTGTGCGCAGCTATTACGCCATCCCTGACAATCAGCGCCGTCGCCTGTTTGAACTGGCGCGTGTCCTGTCGGACGTGGCCTGAGCTTGACGCCAGACCGGTTGCCCTGCTACCGCGCGGTCAACAAACTGCCGGGGTGACATGGTGACCGATCTGACGACAGAGACCCAACAAGACTTGTTGCGCGTTGCAGAGGCATTGGCCGATGCGGCGCGTAAAGCCATTCTGCCCTTCTTCCGCGCCGAAGACCTGGCCGCTGACAACAAGCTCAGCGAAGGGTTTGACCCCGTCACCGAAGGCGATCGAGCGGCAGAACGGGCGATGCGCGAGATATTGGCGGCTCAACGCCCCAAGGATGCCATTCTGGGCGAGGAGTATGGACTGACCGCGGGAGAGAGCGGTTTGACCTGGGTGCTTGACCCGATAGATGGCACCCGTGCCTTTCTGTCGGGCACCCCAACTTGGGGTGTGTTGATTGCCGTCGGTGATGCCAACGGTCCCCAGCTTGGCGTTATTGATCAACCCTATATCGGCGAGCGCTTTGTCGGGGGCTTTGGGGAAGCCCGCGTTGACGGGCCGCGTGGATCGCGACGCTTGCAAACACGAGCGCCGCGCGATTTGTCGGATGCAATCCTGTTCACGACCTTTCCAGAAGTTGGCACGCGCGAGGAAGGCCAAGCCTTCCAACGATTGTCAAAGCAGGTCAAGCTGACGCGGTATGGGTTGGATTGCTATGCCTATGGCTTGGTGGCGTCGGGGCAGATCGACCTTGTGGTCGAGGCGGGGCTGCAAGCCTATGACATTCAGGGTCCGATGGCCGTGATCCAAGCGGCCGGGGGTATCGTCACCAACTGGGAAGGCGGCCCGGTACATCAGGGCGGGCGCGTGGTGGCTGCGGCCAATCCGGAGATACACGCCGCTGCGCTGGAGATATTGTCCCGCGCTTGAAAGGTTGATCGAAAGTATTGTCGAATACCGGCTTTGCGTGGCAAAGTGCCAAAGCGCGCGAGTCCTTTGCCCTTTCTGTCGCCGCCTCTGTTGTCTCACCGAAATGGGTAGGAGGAGACAACATGGATTATTTAATCCGCAATGCACGCACGATTCTGACGATGGATGATGACAGCCGGGAACTGTCGTCCACCGACATCCGCATAGCTGACGGAGTCATCACCGAAATCGGTCCTGATTTGCCATCGACTGGCGAAGTGATCGACGCAAGCCGCGCTGTCGTGACGCCCGGTCTGGTGAACACCCACCATCACCTGTATCAGACCCTTACGCGGGCGGTGCCGGGCGGGCAGGATGCGCTTTTGTTCGGCTGGCTTCAGACGCTTTACCCAATTTGGTCGCGCTTTGGCCCGGACGAGATGCGGGTGTCGGCGATGGTCGGGCTGGCGGAACTGGCCCTGTCCGGTTGCACCATGAGCTCGGACCACCTGTACCTCTATCCAAACGGTGCGCGGCTTGAGGATACGATTGACGGCGCCCGTGAGGTTGGATTGCGGTTTCACCCAACACGCGGCGCGATGTCGATCGGTGAAAGCGATGGCGGTCTGCCGCCAGATATGCTGGTCGAAGATGAACGTGCCATCCTTGAGGACTGCATCCGCGTGATCGACGCGTTCCACGATCCGTCGGATGGCGCGATGCTGCGGGTTGGTGTGGCCCCGTGTTCCCCGTTTTCGGTCAGTCGCGAATTGATGCGGGACGCCGCCGTTTTGGCGCGTGACAAGGGCGTGATGATGCACACCCACTTGGCTGAGAACGACGAGGATATCGCCTATAGCCAAGCGCAGTTCGGTTGCCGCCCCGGTCAATACGCGGAAGATCTGGGATGGGTTGGGGATGATGTCTGGCACGCCCATTGTGTCAAACTGGACAGCACCGAGACCGCCCTGTTCGCCCACACGCGCACCGGGGTTGCGCATTGTCCGTGTTCGAACTGTCGGCTTGGGTCGGGGATCGCGCCGGTGCGTCAGATGCGGGATGCAGGTGTCAAGGTCGGGCTGGGCGTGGACGGATCGGCCTCGAACGATCAGGGCAATCTGATCGACGAGGCACGGCAGGCGATGCTGTTGCAGCGCGTCGCTTTCGGGGCCGACAAGATGAGCGCCCGCGAGGTCTTGCGCATTGCCACCCGTGGCGGGGCCGAGGTTCTGGGGCGGTCTGATTGTGGCCAGATCGCCGTGGGCAAACGGGCAGATATAGCAATCTGGGATGTCTCCGGGCTGGAATCCGCGGGCAGTTGGGATCCTGCGGCGCTGGTTCTGGCCGGGCCGCGGCAGGTGCGCGACCTGTTCGTCGACGGGCGCCAGATCGTGCGCGACGGTCGGATGACGACGATTGATTTGCCGCGCGTGATCGAAGATCAGAACAGGTTGGCGACCCGCCTTGCAGGATGAATGGCCGCCCAGTGTATTTTGCGTTGGGCGCCCTTCTCTGTTATGATCATCGGTATTTTAAACCATAACTCACGCGGATATTGCCGCAGAAAGGATGGGCTCACCATGCTTTCCGTAATGAGTGACAAGACATTTCTAGCACTGGCTGCGGCCCTTGGTTACGGGGTCGCGACCGTTTTGATAAAACACGTTTCTTATGGCTTTGCGCTGCTGCCTCTGGTGCTGCTGGTCACGGTTTTGGCGGGCACAGTCGTATCTGAGGTGCTGTTGCTTAGGCAGGTCGAGCTTGGCCTTGCCTATGTCGCGATCATCGCCACCGAATCCCTGCTGGTGCTGGGTTATTCCTTCGCTATTGGCGAAGGTCTGTCTCGGCAGGAATTGGCCGGGGCTGTGTTCGTTCTGTTCGGGGTCGCGCTGGTCAGCTTTTAAGGCATGCGCCATTCGCCCAGACGGCTTTGATCGCGCGGTCATCCCCCATCATGATGGTGGGGAAGATGGCTTGCCAAATGTCCTCGGCGCGCGCGGCGCGCTGGGCGATGGCCTGTGTCGAAGCAAGGTCGATCACGGCAAGGTCGGCCTCGGTTCCCGCCTCCAGTGTGCCGATCCTGTCGTCCATGCGCAGGGCGCGGGCCGATCCCTCGGTCGCGAGCCACCAGAGTTGAGCGGGATGCAGCGGGTGGCCGCGCAGTTGCGCCACCTCATAGGCAGCGGCCATCGTGCGCAGCATCGAAAACGACGACCCGCCACCCGTGTCCGTTGCCAGCCCGATGCGGTGCCCCTGATCCATCAGGCCCGCCATGTCGAACAGGCCGGAGCCGATGAACATGTTCGAGGTCGGGCAGTGGATCAGGCTTGCCTCGACCTCGCGAATGCGATCACGTTCGCGGTCGGTCAGGTGAATGGCGTGACCAAGAAGCGCGCCGGACCCGAGCAGGCCGAAGCGTTCATAGACATCCAGATAATCTCTGGCCTCGGGGAACAGGTCGGCGACCCATGCGATTTCCTCGTGCTGTTCGCTGATATGTGTCTGCATCAGCACTTCGGGATGTTCCGCCCATAACGCCCCGAGCGCGGCCAGCTGGTCGGGCGTCGATGTGGGGGCGAACCGGGGCGTGATGACATAGGACAAGCGATCCTGCCCGTGCCACCGCTCCAACAGCATTTTGCTGTCATCATAGGCGCTTTGCACCGTGTCTTGCAGCGTGTCCGGCGCATTGCGATCCATGCAGGTCTTGCCTCCCAGCACCCGCAGCCCGCGCTTTGCGGCGGCCGTGAAATAGGCATCCACGCTTTCGGGATGGATGGTGCAATAACTAACGGTGGTTGTCGTGCCAGATGCGGTGACCAGATCGAAATAGGTTTCGGCAATCTCGGCGGCGTGGGCGGGATCGCCGAACCGGCTTTCTTCGGGGAAGGTATAGCTGTTCAGCCAGTCGATCAGACGCTTGCCCCACGATGCGATGATGGCCGTTTGCGGATAGTGAGCATGGGTATCGACGAAACCCGGCGTGATAAGCGCGTCGCCGTATTCTGTAACCTCGGCCTGCGGGTATTTCTGTCGCAGATCATCTGCTGGTCCGACATCCGCGATCTTATCGCCATTGATGGCCACTGCACCGCGACGTTCATATATCGTGCTTTCGGGCAATGGGGTCTTGAACGGGTCGGCAGTGAAGCGGACGGTCTGTCCCAGAAGAAGCTGCATGTCGTGCCTTTCGTAAACGCCACCGGGCAGGCTAGGGTCTGAAATTTAACGTGGCAATGGGTTTCTTGCGGTTCCATTGCGCCCGGCCATGTCCTATGTTCGCGCTGACCAAAGCGGAGGGCCTCGTGATGCTGGACGATCAACATAGCGACGATGTGCTCGAAGAAGGGGACTATGAGCTGGACAAGGAAGTGTTCCAGCCGGTTCTGGCAGCGCTGGAAGCCGAGGATTCAGAGGCGCTGATCCGGGCGCTGGAACCTGTCCACGCCGCCGATATCGCTGATATCCTTGAACAGTTGGGGCATGACCAACGTGTCGCGCTTGTCCGACTTTATGGTGGTGAGCTTGACGGTGAAATCCTGTCCGAACTGGACGAGGGGCTGCGCGAAGAAATCGTCGGGGCGATGTCCCCGAAGGCTTTGGCCGAGGCGGTCCGCGAGCTGGAAACAGATGATGTTGTTGACCTGATCGAAGACCTTGATGAACCGCAAACGGCGGCGGTTCTGGGTGCTCTGGATGATGACGACCGGGCGGTGGTCGAGCAATCCCTGTCGTATCCCGAGGAATCTGCAGGCCGCCTGATGCAGCGCGAGCTGGTGTTCGTGCCAGAGCATTGGGATGTCGGGCAAACCATTGACTTTCTGCGTAATCAGGACGACCTGCCCGAGCAATTCTATCACGTCATCCTTGTCGATCCCCGGATGCGTCCGACGGGCTATGTGACGCTGGGCCGCCTGATGGGCAGCGCGCGCAAGGTCAAGATGGCCGATATTGTCGAAGACAGCTTTCGCACAATCCCGGTCATGCAGGACGAAGGCGAGGTCGCTTATGCTTTCAACCAGTATCACCTGATCTCGGCTCCGGTTGTCGATGCGGATGACCGTTTGGTCGGGGTGATCACCATTGATGACGCGATGGTCATTCTGGATGAAGAACACGAAGAGGATATCATGCGTCTGGCCGGGGTGGGTGAAAGCAGCCTTTCGGACCGCGTGATTGACACCACCAAGCGCCGGTTTCCGTGGCTGGCGGTGAACCTTGTGACCGCCATTTTGGCGTCCTTGGTGATCGCGCAATTCGAAGATGTGATCGCACAATTCGTGGCACTGGCCGTCTTGATGCCCATCGTGGCCTCGATGGGAGGCAATGCTGGCACGCAGTCGCTGACGGTGGCCGTGCGTTCGCTGGCGACGAAAGACCTGACATCAGCCAACGTGTGGCGTGTGATCCGGCGCGAAGCCATGGTGGGGCTGATCAACGGGTTGATCTTCGCCGTCGTCATGGGGGTCGTGGGTGTGGCGTGGTTCGGCACGCCCTTGCTGGGCGTCGTGATCGCGGTCGCGATGGTCGTGAATTTGGTGGTGGCCGGTCTGGCCGGGGTTATCATTCCGGTTGTGCTGGAACGCCTCGACATCGACCCCGCGCTGGCATCTGGTGCGTTTGTGACCACGGTTACGGATGTTGTGGGCTTCTTTGCGTTCCTTGGACTTGCTGCGGTGATGTTGCTTTGAAGATAGATCAAGACGACCTGAAAAAGACGAAGGCCGAGGCGCGCAAGGCGGCCTTTGCCCGCCGGAAAGACGTGCATAGCGAGGCGCGGTCCGCAGCGGGTGTCGCGCATCTTTTGTCCGTGGTCACTGATCACAAGGGCAGGGCACTCTCCGGCTATATGCCGATCCGCACGGAAATCACGCCAGTGCCTGTAATGGCGGCGATGGCGGCGCATGTGCCGGTTTGCGTGCCGGTCATTGGCAAATTGGGCGAGCCGCTGCGCTTTGCGCTCTGGACGCCGGATTGCGAGATGACCGAGGGCGCTTTTGGCGCGCTGATCCCGGCGACACGGCAGTTCATCGAACCCGAGGTTCTGATTGTCCCCTTGCTGGCTTTTGATCGTAAGGGCGGGCGTCTGGGGTATGGTGGCGGGTTTTATGACCGCACGCTTGAAGGGCTTCGGGCCAAACGGCCAACGCTTGCCATCGGCTATGCCTACAGCGCGCAGGAGGTCGACGCCGTGCCGCTGGAACCCACCGATCAGCGGTTGGACGCGATCGTCACCGATGAAGGTGTTCATTGGGTGTGATCTCAACGCTTTAACTTGCCCTTTCACGTGATCCCCCCTAGGGCTTGGGGCATGAAGATACTTTTTCTTGGCGACATCATGGGGCGCGCGGGCCGACGCGCCGTGACCGAACGGCTGAAGGGTCTGCGCGAGGCGTGGAAACTGGATTTCGTGGTGGTGAACAGCGAAAACGCAACCGGTGGGGCGGGACTGACCGCAGCGCATGCGCGCACCATATTGGACGCGGGTGCCGATGTGATCACGCTGGGCGACCATGCGTTTGATCAGCGCGAGATGCTGACATTCTGCGAGCAGGAATCGCGGATTATCCGCCCCCTGAACTATGCCAAGGATGCGCCGGGAACCGGGGCGCGAGTGTTTTCCGATGCACGAGGGCGTAAGATTCTGGTCACGCAGGCGTTGGGCCAGGTCTTCATGAAACGTCCCTTTGACGACCCGTTTTCGGCGGTCGATGCAGTGTTGAAGCGTCATCCCCTTGGGGGCGCGGTTCAGGCCACGCTGGTCGATATCCATTGCGAAGCGACATCCGAGAAGATGGGAATGGGTCATTGGTGCGACGGGCGCGCCAGCATTGTGGTCGGCACGCACACGCATGTGCCAACGGGTGATGCGCAGATTTTGCCAAAGGGCACGGCGTTCCAATCCGATGCCGGGATGTGCGGCGACTATGACAGTGTGATCGGAATGCAGAAAGAAGAACCGATGCGCCGCTTCATCACGGGCATGTCGAAGAGCCGCTTCACCCCCGCAACGGGCGAAGCCACTTTGTCGGGCCTGTATGTTGAAACGGATGACCGCACCGGCAAGGCCACGCGCGTTCAGATGATCCGCGAAGGTGGGCGGCTGGCGCAATCGACCCCATTGGATATCGGCTGAGCTGGCCTTTCGGTCGCCCATTCGTCGAAATCGGGTTTGCCGTTGATCCCATGTCCTGCAGCGACGGTGAAAACCGCGCTTGCTCAGCGGGTGCGCTCCGGGCAAGACTGCGTTGACGAACCGAACAGGGTTAACTGATGGGTCTATTTGATTTTGGCGATATGACGTTGGCCGTGCTTTCGCTGCTGGTCGTGGCGGGCATGTTCGTGATGTTCTTGCGTGAAACCTTTCCGACCGAGGTTGTGGCCATTGGCGGCGTCGCCATCATGCTGATCCTTGGCATTCTGGATTACGATCAGGGTCTGCAAGTATTGTCGAACCCTGCGCCGTGGACCATCGCCGGCATGTTTATCGTGATGGGCGCGCTGGTGCGGACGGGTGCGCTTCACTGGTTTACGCAGATTGCCGAACGCCGGGCGGAAAAAAGCCCGGTGATCGCCCTGTCCGCCCTGATGGGGTTCGTGGTGATCGCCTCGGCTTTCGTGTCCAACACGCCTGTCGTCGTGGTGATGATCCCGGTCTTTGTGCAGCTTGCCAAGAAAATCGGAACATCGGCGTCGAAACTTCTGATCCCGCTGAGCTATGGAGCCATTCTGGGTGGCACACTGACCCTGATCGGGACATCGACGAACCTGTTGGTCGACGGTGTGGCGCGCGCCAACGGTCTGAAGGCCTTCACGATATTCGAGGTCACGCCGCTGGGCATCGCGCTGGTCGCTTGGGGCATGATTTATATCTACTTTATTGCTCCAAAGATCCTTCCGGATCGCGACAGCATGGCGTCGCTTCTGTCGGACCGGTCTCGCAAGAAGTTCTTTACCGAAGCGGTGGTCCCGCCGGAAAGCAACCTGATCGGGCGCGAGGTGAACGGCGTGCAATTGTTCAAACGCGATGGTGTGCGGCTGGTGGACGTGGTGCGCGGCGATGCCTCGCTCCGGCGCAATTTGGATGGGGTCACGTTGCAAGTCGGTGACCGGGTGGTTTTGCGCACCGCCATGACTGAATTGTTGAGCCTGCAACGGGACAAGAGCCTGAAACGTGTGGATCAGGTGTCTGCGGTTGAAACAACGACCGTCGAGGTTCTGATCACCCCTGATTGCGGTATGGTGGGAAAGCAGTTGGGCCGGATGCGTCTGCGCCGCCGCTATGGTGTCTATCCGCTTGCGGTGCATCGCAAGAACCAGAATATTGGCCGCCAGCTTGATGATCTTGTCGTGCGGGTGGGCGACACGCTGCTGCTGGAAGGTGCCCCCGAGGATATTCATCGGCTGGCGCAGGATATGAACCTTCTCGATGTCTCAAAGCCATCGGCGCGCGAGTATCGGCGTGGTCACGCCCCGATTGCCGTCGGGGCATTGGTGGGTCTGGTCGTGCTGGCTGGACTTGGCTTGGCGCCAATCTTTTATCTGACCGTGCTGGCGGTGGCCGTGGTGCTTCTAACACGCTGTATCGACGCGGACGAGGCATTCGGGGCAGTCGACGGCCGGTTGCTGGTTCTGATTTTCTCGATGTTAGCGATTGGTGCCGGATTGGAAAACTCGGGTGCAGTCAGCTTGATCGCGGAAAATGTGGCACCGCTTCTGGGCAATTTGCATCCGTTCCTGATCGTCTGGGCGATCTATCTGCTGACTTCGGTCCTGACCGAACTTGTGTCGAACAATGCGGTCGCCGTGGTCGTCACGCCAATTGCTATTGGGCTGGCCAATGCGTTGGGGTTGGATCCGCGGCCCTTGGTCGTGGCTGTAATGGTGGCGGCATCAGCCAGCTTTGCCACCCCAATCGGATACCAGACCAATACGCTGGTCTATGGTCCGGGTGGCTATAAATTCTCGGACTTCCTGAAAGTCGGTATTCCGTTGAACCTGACGGTGGGGCTTCTGGCGTCGGCTTTGATCCCGTTTATCTGGCCGCTCCAGCCTTAGCGTATTTCACAAGGGCCAGAACACCAGAATGGCGGGGATCGAAACCGCGACGACCAACGCCTCCAGCGGCAAGCCCATACGCCAATAGTCGCCAAAGCGATAGCCGCCGGGGCCAAGGATCAGCGTGTTATTCTTGTGACCGATCGGGGTCAGGAACGCGCAGCTTGCCGCCACCGCGACCGCCATCAGGAACGGATCGGGGCTCTTGCCAAGCGCCTGTGCCATCTGGATGCCCACCGGGGCGGCAACGATGGTTGTGGCGGTGTTGTTCAGCACATCCGACAGGGTCATCGTAACGATCATCAGAACCGTCAGCACAGCCCAGGCCGGCATTCCTTGGGTGATCCCGACCAGAGCATTCGCGATCAGTTCGGTGCCGCCCGATGTTTCCAGCGCCGCCCCAAGCGGGATCATCGACCCAAGCAGCACGACCACCGGCCATTCGATGTGTGAATAAAGTTCGGACAAGGGGACGATCTTGGTAAGTGTGTACCCCACCACCACAAGGCCCAGTGCGACGGGCAGATAGACAAGACCAAAGCTGGCTGCCGCCACGGCGCCGCCGAATAACCCGATGGCCAGCCAGACCTTTTCGTCCTGCGTGACTTTGAGCCCGCGTTCCGCAAGGGGCAGGCCCCCCAACCATTCCGTGACATCGCTTTCCGACCCCTGTGGGACCAGCAACAAAAGGATGTCACCGGCGCGCACCTCTGTCTTGCGAACCTGTTTGGTGATCCGCTTGCCTTGGCGTGATATTCCCAACAGCACCGAGCGTTGTCGCCAGTTCAGCCCGATGGACTGGGCGGTCTTGCCCACGATACGGGCGTTGACAGGCACGACAACCTCGATCTTGGACAATCCGTCGCCATCGGCGCGCAGCTTTTCTTCGCGGTCGGCATCCGTGAATGTCAGGCTAAGGGCGGCACGAAACTCATCCAGCGCCTCGGGTCGGGCTTCCAGCACCAAGGCGTCGCCCGCCTCGAGTTTCGTGGCCCGTTGGGTGCCGTATCGGCGCTTGTTCCCACGCACAAGGCCAATGATTGCGACATCGTTCTTCTCGGCCACCTCATCCAGGTCTTTCAGGCGTTTGCCAATGTGCTTGGAGCCTTCCGGCACGGTCAGCTCCGCAACGTAGAGGCCAAAATTCTCCATTGGATTTGAGCCGTTTTCGGTAGTTTGCGCCTGTGGGATCAGTCGCCAACCGATCAGGGCGACAAAGATCAGACCTGCGATGGCGGTAACTGCGCCGACCGGGGCGAAGTCGAACATGTGAAAGGGTTCACCCAAGGCTTCCCCGCGGATCGAGGCGATGATGATGTTGGGTGGCGTTCCGATCAGCGTCACCATGCCCCCAAGGATGGTGGCGAAGGACAGGGGCATCAGGCTCAACCCCGCAGGGCGGCCAGCTTTGCGCGCAGTCTGCACATCCACGGGCATCAGCAGTGCCAATGCGGCCACGTTGTTCATAAACGCCGACAGAACACCCCCGATCGCGCCCATCAGCGCAATATGCGCCCCGAGAGAGCGTGAGGCATCGACCATTGTGCGCGTGATCAGGAACACCGCGCCTGATCGCACCAGCCCGGCCGACACCACCAGCACCAGCGCCACGATCAGCGTGGCTGGATGACCAAAGCCCGAGAACGCGTCCTTGGTCGGAACAACGCCCAGAACGACACCGACCATAAGGGCGGCAAACGCCACGAGGTCATAGCGGTATCGCCCCCAAAGCAGCAGGCCGAAAACCGCACCGAAAAGCGAGAAGAGAATAATCTGATCTGTTGTCATACCCAAGGCTTACCGCCTGTGAATACGAACGTCACCCGTAGATTACGGGGAAAAGCGTGGCGACTAACAACAGGGCCATGGTCAGGTTGAACGACCGCAGACGTGCCGGATTGGTCAGGATGGCCCGTATTTTCTGCCCAAGAATGGTCCATGCCGAGACCGAGGGCAGGTTCACGATGCCGAAAATCGTGGCGACCAGCATCACAGCCGCCATATCGCGCGAGGGTGCGTAAACGCTGATCGCGGTCAGCGCCATGGCCCACGCCTTGGGATTGACCCACTGGAAAGCGGCGGCTTGCAGGAAGCTCATCGGATGGCCGCCTGCTTTGCCGGTGCCGGGTTCAGACGCATTGGCGATCTTCCATGCCAACCAAAGCAGATACACAACACTGCCCGCTTTCAGGATGGTATAGCTGACGGGATAACGGTCAAACAGTGTCATCAACCCCGCGCCGACCAGCACGATCATGAAGGTAAATCCGATACCGATCCCCAGCATATGCGGGATGGAGCGTCGGAATCCGAAATTCGCCCCGGACGCCATCAGCATCAGGTTGTTTGGTCCCGGCGTGATCGACGACACGAATGCAAAGGCCACAAAGGCTGAAAGAAGCTCTATAGACATACATGCAATTATCAGAGAAATTTCTGGAGAATGGTTGCATTATCGTATGAATACCCGCAATATCTGCAACTAATGTCGAAGATAGATCAGATAAATCAAAAAATATTGCGTGAGCTGTCTCGGGACGGGCGCTTGCCCAATACCGAATTGGCCGATCGTGTCGGGCTTTCCCCCTCGGCTTGCCTGCGCCGCGTGCAAGAGCTTGAACGCCGGGGCGTGATCAAGGGCTATCGCGCCGTGCTGGACCCGGTCGCGCTGGGCAATGGGTTTGTCGCTTATGTCACGGTGGGGCTGTCTGATCACACCAAAGCCGCGCAGGAAGGGTTTGAACGTTCTGTCGCGCTCTATGACGAGGTTCGTGAATGCCACAACATTACCGGAACGGTCGAATATCTGTTGCGTGTCGAGGCGGAAGACCTGATCGCCTATAAACGATTTCACACGGACAAGTTAGGGACCCTGCCGCAGGTCCATCAGATCGTCACGCATGTGGTCATGGGGTCGCCAAAGGACGAGCGCGCGTGACAGCGGTCGCAGGTAAAGACAACCGGGTCTTGCAGCCCCCCCAACCCCTGCTGTATTGAACCGCGCAACACATCCATACCTGAATTAATTCGGAGGTCGCCATGGCTGGCCACTCAAAATGGGCAAACATTCAGCACCGCAAGGGGCGCCAGGACGCTGCCCGCTCGAAGCTGTTTTCGAAGCTCGCGAAAGAAATCACCGTGGCTGCCAAGATGGGCGACCCGGACCCGGACAAGAACCCGCGTCTGCGCATGGCGGTTAAAGAAGGCAAAAGCCAATCCTTGCCAAAGGACGTGATCGACCGCGCGATCAAGAAAGCCATTGGCGGCGATGCCGAGAACTATGACGAAATCCGTTATGAAGGCTATGGCCCGAACGGTGTTGCGGTGATTGTCGAAACCATGACCGATAACAGGAACCGCACCGCGTCGACCGTGCGCTCGACCTTCTCGAAGAACGGCGGCAATCTTGGTGAAACCGGTTCGGTCGGGTTCATGTTCGACCGCAAGGGCGAGGTTATCTATACGCTTGATGCAGGCGATGCCGACACCGTGATGGAAGCTGCCATCGAAGCGGGCGCCGAGGATTGCGAAACAACCGAGGACGGGCACCGCATCACCTGCGCTGACACCGACCTGAACGAGGTATCGAATGCGTTGGAAGCCGCGCTGGGCGAAAGCGAATCGACCAAGCTGATCTGGCAACCCAACATGACCACCGAGCTGGATCTGGACGGGATGCAGAAGCTGATGAAGCTGGTGGACGCGTTGGAGGATGACGACGACGTGCAACGTGTCACCACCAATTTCGAAGCCACGGACGAGGTTCTGGCCCAACTCTGACACCGTCCGAAATGGGTGAGGCAACGACCCCGGCGCGGATCACCGCGTCGGGGTCTCTTGTCTTTCGGACCAAACTCGGGTCAGGTCGCGGAATGACCACGCTGACCCCAACATCGCAAAGACCCATGCACGGCATCCTGTGGATGCTGGCGGCGGGGTTTTTCTTTGTGCTGCTGAATGGGTTGGTGAAATATGTCGGTCAGACGTTGCCGTCATCGCAAGCCGCATTCTTGCGATACCTGTTTGGGCTGATCTTCGTGCTGCCCGCGCTTGGGCAGTTGAAGCGGGCGCGGTTCTCAAAGACGATGTGGCGTCTGTTTGCCCTGCGCGGCGTGGTGCACACAGGCGCGGTGTTGTGCTGGTTCTATGCCATGACCCAGATCACAGTGGCCGAGGTGGTGGCGATGAACTACCTCAATCCGATCTATGTGATGCTGGGTGCCGCACTGTTTCTGGGCGAAGGTTTTTCGACCCGCCGGTTGATCGCTGTCGTTTTTGCCTTTGTGGGAGTGCTGATCATCCTGCGTCCCGGCGTGCGCGAACTGGGCGCGGGCCACTTGGCCATGGTTTTCACGGCGATATTTCTGGGCATGTCCTACCTGATTGCAAAACGCTTGTCGCAAGAGGCATCCGCGGCCGTCGTGGTTGCCATCATGTCGATCACGGTGACGATCGGGCTGGCCCCGGCGGCTTGGCTGGTCTGGGTGCCGCCCAGCCTTACGGATTTGGGGTGGTCGGTGCTGATTGCTTTTTGTGCGACCGCCGGACATTACGCCATGTCGCGCGCGTTTGCCGAAGCGCCAGTGTCAGTGACGCAACCCGTGACGTTTCTGCAAATTATCTGGGCGACAGCGATGGGGGCATGGTTGTTTGCCGAACCGCTGGATGTCTGGGTGGTGGCTGGCGCGGGTGTGATCATTTCGGCCGTCACCTATATCACGTGGCGCGAGGCGCTGTTGAACCGTCGCGTGACACCGAACCCCAACGCAGCGAAGTCCTGAGAAAGGGCACCGGATATGGCGCCCCTTCGGTGGTGTCCGGATTTTAGTCCGACCAGCTGACCCCCGTCAGGTCATTGGCCTGCGTCGGGGCGTTTTCCCAAAGCCCGTTTATCTTCGCGTTGGCAACGCCGGTTTTGGCCAGTTGGAACAGATACCCGTTCACATAGTCATCCGCGATGATCTGTTGCGCTTGTTTGTTCAGCTCTGACCGCATGGCGGGGTCGGATGTCACTGACAGCTTCTCGATCAGCGCCTGGAAGTCCGCGTTGTCATATTGGAAGTAGTAGTCGGGCCGCGCATAGATGTTAATGTCAGCAGGTTCGGTATGGCTGACGATGGTCAGATCGAAATCCTTCCCCTTGAACACCTGTTCAATCCATTGCGCCCATTCAAGGTTGGAAATCTCGGTGTTGATCCCGACGGCGCGTAACTGTGCGGCAATGATCTCGCCCCCGCGCCGTGCATAGGATGGGGGTGGCAGCATCAGACGAAGGGTCAAATCCGTGACACCGGCTTCCGCCAGAAGCGTCTTGGACATCTCGGGGTCATAGGCCGAGTTGCCGGTCAGGTCGACATAGTCTGGATTGTGTGGCGCAAAATGACTGCCGATGGGGGTGCCGTAGCCAAACATCGCACCGTCAATAATATCTTGCCGATTGATCGCATGGGCGATGGCCTTGCGCACTCGCATATCCGAAAGAGGGCCGGACTTGTTGTTCATCGACAGGATCGTCTCTCCTTCGGTCGAGCCGACGATGACGTTGAAGCGGGGATCAGCCTCGAACTGTGCCAGCGTTTCGGTGGCCGGGAAGTTGGGGAAGGCATCCACATCCTCGGCCATCATCGCAGCGAACGCAGCGTTGGGGTCCGAGATGAACTTGAACGTGGCTTCTGCCAATGCAGGCGCCGCGCCCCAATAGGCATCGTTGCGCTTGATCGTCACGTGATCGCCCTTGGCCCATTCGACAAAGCTGAACGGGCCGGTGCCCACTGGGGCGGTGGCTGCGCTGTCGATACTTTCGGGGGCAACGATTACCGCGTCCCCCCAGGCCATGTTAAATGGGAAATTGCCGTTGGGGGTGGACAGTTTCACCTCGACCGTCAGCGGGTCGGATGCGGTCACAGCTTCGATATCTGCAAACAACGCTTTTTGGGCGTTGGTTGACTCTTCCGCACGTGCGCGATCCAAGGAAAAGACAACATCATCGGCGTCCATCGTGGTGCCGTCGTGAAAGGTCACACCGTCCCGCAATTTGAACGTATAGGTCAGGCCGTCATCACTGACCGACCATTCGCTGGCAAGGCCGGGTTGGACCGATCCATCGGGTCCAAACCGGGTCAGGCCTTCGAAGATATTGGCATAAACCACCTCGTCAATCGCAGCGGCCGCCCCGGCAGTCGGATCAAGGTTCGGCGGTTCAAGCACCATGCCAATCGAAATCGTATCGCTGCCAGCCAGTGCGGACGTGGTCATCAGCGCCCATACGGCAGCAGTAAGTTTTAGGTTGGTCATGGTTGCTCCTCCTTGGTCCAAGACACGGGATCGGCATCATGAAACGCGGGAAATCAATTCGACGCAAGGGAAGAGAGACGTAGCGGTAACACCCCTTTGATTTTCTGCGATGCAGCATTATAGTGCCTTTGCGGAGAGGATCAGGGGAGGACTACCATGAGCGCTTCTGCAAAGATAACCGTGCCGACGCCATCGGACATTCGCGCCCGCAAGGGCGGCACACCCTTGGTCTGCCTGACGGCATACGCCACGCCGACCGCGCAGATGATGGATGCCCATTGCGACATCGTTCTGGTCGGCGACAGCGTGGGCATGGTCGTGCACGGGCTTTCCGACACACTTGGCGTCACGATGGAAATGATGGAACTGCACGGTGCCGCCGTAAAACGCGGGCTTACGCAGGCCATGATGGTCGTGGATATGCCGTTCGGATCCTACGAAGAAAGCCCCGAACAGGCCTTCCGCAACGCCGCGCGCTTGATGCGCGCCACGGGGGCCGCTGCGGTCAAGCTGGAAGGTGGCGTGACGATGGAGGAAACGATCCGGTTTCTGACAAGCCGCTCCATTCCGGTGATGGCACATGTCGGGTTAACGCCGCAGGCAATCAATACGCTTGGCGGCTATAAAGTGCAGGGGCGCGGTGAAGATCGTGGCCGCGTGCTTGCCGATGCCAAAGCCGTGGAAAGGGCTGGCGCGTTCTCGGTCGTGTTGGAAAAAGTGCCTGAAAGCCTGTCGGACGAGATCACAACGGCGCTTTCCATCCCCACCATTGGCATTGGGGCATCAGTTGGGTGTGACGGTCAGATCCTTGTGGTGGATGACATGCTGGGCCTGTTCACCGCGTTCAAACCAAAATTTGCCAAACGCTATGCAACGCTTGGGGATGATGGCGAGAAAGCCATCGCTCAATACGCCAGCGAGGTGCGGAACCGTCAGTTCCCGGCTCCCGAACATGTGTTCGCCGATGAGGTCAAAAATAAATGAAAATCATCCGAAGCAAGGACGATCTGCGCACCCTGCGCCGCAGCTGGATTTTCAAAGGCGAGCGCGTTGCGGTCGTGCCGACGATGGGCGCGCTTCACGCGGGTCATCTGTCGTTGGTCGAAGTGGCCAAGAAGAACGCGGATCGGGTTATTGTCACTATCTTTGTGAACCCGAAACAATTCAACAATCCAGCCGATCTGGACAAATATCCGCGCGCCGAAGAAGACGATGCCGCAAAACTGAAACCTTTTGGCGTTGACGCACTTTACGTTCCGACACCGGATCAAATCTATCCCGATGGGTTTGCCACCAACGTGCACGTGTCGCGCCTGACCGAAGATCTGGAAGGCGCGCATCGTCCCGGTCACTTCGACGGTGTGGCGACGGTCGTGGCAAAGCTGTTTCTGCAAACGCGCGCCGACGTGGCCTGTTTCGGGGAAAAAGACTATCAGCAGATGCTTCTGGTGCGCCGCCTGTCCGAAGACCTCGATATCGAAACCGAGGTTTTGGGATGCCCTACCATCCGTGAAGACGACGGGTTGGCAATGTCTTCGCGCAATGTACGCCTGTCGCAGAAAGATCGCGCTATCGCTCCGGCGCTGAAATCCGAACTGGACCGCGCCGCCACCGCCATCCGTCGGGGCGCAGACATCCGCGTCGCGCTGAACAGCGCCAAGGCGCAGATCGAAAATTCAGGGTTCGACAAGGTCGAGTATCTGGACCTGCGGGACGCCACCGACTTGTCGCCGGTGTCGTCATTGGATCGCCCAGCGCGCCTGTTGGTCGCGGCGGTGCTGGGGGATGTGCGGTTGATCGACAATATCCCGGTCTAGGAAAAGGGGCGTTGCCCCTTCGCGTGAAATCCTGACGGGTTTCACGCTACCCCAGGATATTTCGGGCCAGAAGAAGCCCGGGAAAGGCGTGCTGTTTCTTCTGGCTGCAAATATCCCCGCCGGAGGCATGAAATCTGCCGCGCGACGCGCGGCCTGCCTTACTCGATTAGTTCTTTCAGCACCAACGCCATCACGCCCGCACTGTCGATCATGTCCTGCACGCCCACCCATTCATCTGGCTGATGGGCGAGATCAAGGATCCCAGGACCGTAGGCGATGCAGTTCTTCAGCTTGCCGATCCGGTCGATGTGCTTCTGGTCATAGGTGCCCGGGCTGACTACATAGGACGGCTGTGCGCCCAGCACCTTCTCGATCGCCGCTGCAGTCGAGATCACAACCGGCGCGTCTTTGTCGGTCATCGTCGGGATGACCTCGTGCATGTCGCGGATTTCGTATTCGAAATTGGGGCGCTCGGCGCGGATGGCGTCCAGCATCCGGCTGACTTCGGCCTTCACCTCGGTGATGTCCTCTTCCATCAGGAAACGCCGGTCGATCACGATGCGGCAGCGGTCGGCCACGCAGGGGGCGGGCAGACCGGTGAAGTCGAGGTCTTGCTCTGGCTCGCCCCCGTGGATCGAGTTGATGTTCAGCGTGGACTGCTTCGCGCCCTCGGGCACAACGGGCATATCCGTGCGTTTGGTGGCGAGAAGCGGGAACAGGTGGCGCTCCATTTCTTCCAACACGGCGCCCATATGACGAATGGCACTGTCGCCAAGGAACGGCATGGACCCGTGGGCAATCCGCCCCTTGGTCTCGATTTCAGCCCACCAAACCCCGCGATGGCCCAGACAGATGCGGTCTTTGTTCAGAGGCTCGGGGATGATCACGTGCTGCACGCGGTCCGGGTTGAAGTATCCCTTTTCGGCCAGATAGGCGACGCCGCCATAGCCTCCGGATTCTTCGTCCGCCGTGGCGCTAATTTCCACCGCGCCTTTGTGGTCGGGATAGAGCGCCACGAACGCCTCCGCTGCGATGATCGAGGCGGCAAGCCCGCCCTTCATATCACAGGCCCCGCGTCCATAGATTTTGCCATCCTCCAACGCACCGCCGAACGGATCCTTGGTCCAGCCATGACCCACTTCAACCACGTCGTGGTGGCTATTGAAATGCACACAGTCCCCCGGAGCGGCCCCTTCGTGACGGCAAATCACGTTCCAGCGCGGATAGTCTGTGCTGTCGCCCGGCGTACCCTCGGCCCGGATCAGCTCGACTTTCCATCCCTGAGCGCCCATGCGTTCGGCGATATAAGTGCAGATCGTGCGATATTCGCGCCCTGGCGGGTTCAGGGTCGGTATGCGGATCAGCTCTTGTGTCAACGTGATCAGATCGTCACGGCGGCGCGCGATTTCGGTCAGAAGCGGGTCGATTTTGTCGGTCATGCCAAGACCCTAGGCGCCCTGCGCACGTATCTCAATGGTGGATGTCTGCCTCGTCGATTTTCGCGAAAAACGAGAGCAAAAACGCTGTTGTGGGTCTTTAAATCGCGGTAAGCTCAACCTAAATGCTAATGTAACAATGATTAACATCTTTCGTACAGGCAGTAAGACCTGATCGAAGAATTGGTGGATAGAAGGAGGGCACATGTCCAGTTTTGATAAGCAGATTCGTGAAAGCCAGGCGCAGGTGGAAGAGGCGCAGGCGAAAATTTCCGAACTGACCACACGGATCGAAACCGCGCGTGCGAAAGCCGCCAGCGGGGAAGATATCTCGATCGATATCGAAAACGCGACTCTGGACGATGTGCATGCCCACACCGAAGCGATGAACGCCAACATTGCTGAACTTATCATGGGGCTGGATGATGTGACGTCGGGGTTCTCGTCGGATTTCGATCAGATGCGGTCAAAAACCGGCTGGGAAACCTTCGTTGGGATTTTCTCGAAGGGTAAATCTGAAAGCATGCGGCAGGAGCGGATGCGCACGGCGTCGATCGACGACAAGTTGCAAGAGCTGATCGCGCAGTCGGATTCGATTGTGAACCTTCTGGAAGGTCAACTGGCGATGCTGAACGAGCAGAAGGAAAAGGTCGGCGAGAACCTGACCGCCACGCTGGATGAACGTGAGATGACGGTGGGCGAGCTGGAAGCCCTGCGCGCCGAAATCCTTGGCATGGACCCCAAGATCATCGAGCTTGAGAACAAGATTGCCAACGAACAGGACGCCGCCAAGCGCACGCAGTTGGAGACCCAACTGGCCGATCTGAACAGCCAATACAACGAGATGGTGCAGGAAGAGCAAGTGAAGCTTGCCAAGTCGCAGACGCTCGAGCGCTATATCGAGAAGGGCAAAACCTGGGTCGACAGCTTGCAGAACCAAGCCGCGACGCAGATGGTGCTGATCAACAAGCTGCAGACAGACACCAAGCAGCGCGTGGTGCTGTATGATGCGCTGACCAAGTCGCTCAAGACCGCGCAGCAGCAGGACGTTGCCCACCGCATCAACGAGATCGGCGTCGAGACCGACAAGGAAGCCCAAGCTGCGATGGCCGCGATTGGGACGGCGACGAACCAGCGCATGGCCGACATGATGGAAGCCCACGAAGACCAGATGGTCTTTGCCCGTGACGTGCTGGAGCAAAAGGCCAAAGCCGACGAACGCTTCGCTCGCCGCTTCGCCGAGATCGTCGAGAAGCACGACAAGAACCTGTATGGGCAATAACGTCCTATGAGGAGCAGTTTGTGGGCATTATCAGCGTGGGTGGGTGTATCCCTGCTTTCGTTGATTGTGCTCATGGCATTTGATTGGGTTACAAGTGCAGAAATCGACTGGACGTTGGTTGAAACACTTTTCTTGATAGTTGTTGCCATTCCGGTTGTGTGTGTGCTTGCGTTTTGGGTGATGTTCACAATCCTAGCGCCCCTGATGGCTTGGGGCACTTGGCATTACTTCAGCTTCATCGCTGCGGTATTTCCAATCCTGCTCCTTCGCCGTCTTAGAGACTTCGTTCATCGAGAGTTGCTTGCAGATACGATCTGGATGGTTTCAGGGCGAAACGGTATGGCAGCGAAGGTTCGGCAGAGGTTGCTAGATTCAGATGCAAGGATGATCCGTGACTAACGACATCAAAACCTCCGAACGCACATCCGCGGGTTTCGCCCCGCGCGACCATGCCGAGTTGACGGACACACAGATCACGCGGCGCTATTTCTCGAAATTCGAGAAGATCACCGCGCATCTGGCCCGTGTGGCCGGACAGATGGAGGTCGAGGGCAATCTGACACGGGACGAGGTCGATGTGCTGGCCCGATACGTGATCAAGCTGGGCCTTAGCTTCAAGGCGCTGGCGAACAAGTACCATATGTCCGAAACGGCCTATGGGCTGGGCGGCAAGACGCTGACCTTTGATCGTCGCGACAGCGGGTTTCCGATCCATGCGGAGCTGCTCCAGATGGCATCCGACGCCGCGCAGGCGGACACGCATCTGAAGGGTATGGCCTCCGCCCGCGATCTGAAAAGCCAGATGGTAAGCCAGATTGTCGGCGATCTGAGCGTGCCGAAGAAGCTGCAATACGCTCTGTCGCAGCGGCTCTATTACGAGGAACTCCAGCGCGGCGACTTGTTCTGGCCGCAGATGCACCCGGATGTGATCTGGCGCATGAACAAGGGCGAAGGTCGCGACACGCGCCGCGTTTATCTGGCCCATTGGGCCGTTTACGACAGCGAGGTGAACCTGCCCACAATCTATCTGATGGAGCTTGAAGACACAGGCCGTACAGCCCTGCCCAAGGATGAACGCCGTTGGCCGCAGATGCAGTCACATCTGATGGCGCAGTCGATGGCGGGGTTACAACTGGTGACCATCGCCACCGGGTTCGACAAGGATTTCGATGAACTGCATCCGAAACGTCTGCGCCGCTTCCATGTCGGCCCGATGTACAGCCACACGTTCACGCGCCAAACCGGCCCGCTGCGCGAGGTGTTGGAGCAGGCGAAAAGCCCGCCCGGCGAAGACTGGGCGCTGGCCTGGACGGTGGAAGAGTTGAAAAGCGCGTCCGTGAAGGAAGAGAAATCCGGCTGGTTCGGCAAGGTAGAACGTCAGGTCTTTGCGCTCGATCCGTTTGCCGGGGCGGGATCGGGGATCGGCGCGACCAGCATGGAACGCGCCATCATCATGCCCGAACGTCCGTTTCAGGTGCTTGCCGAAAAGAACCCCGCCGGGTTCCACGACGTACGAAAATTTGTGGTCAGCCCGGGTGGCCGGGTGCTGTCCTACCGTTGATATTTAGGAGTATTCGATGTCTCACCCCGCTGATCTGATGGAGCTTCGCGAAGAGGAAATCCGCGCGCATTACGCGGCTGCGGCAGGCCATCTGGATGGGTTTGATCACACGCCCCGGATCGCCAAACCCAAGGAAGCCCCTAAGGCGGAACGCAGCCCCGGTATCGGGCGGGCGCGGCGGTTCCGGTCGACCACGCCGGGGCTGGTGACACGCTCCACCGCGCGGCCCGAAGGGGTGCATTTGGTCGAGCGGATCGAAAGCTCGGACGGGGATGATCCGCTTGTTTCGCCAATGCAGGCCACGGTCCTGCACACCCTGCGCCGCGCCATCGCGATAGCGCTGGCCGTGGGCGAGGGGTTTGCCGAGCAGACTGAACTCGCCGCCCTCCGTCGCGCAAACCTTGAGGGGCGCTTGGGGGCAGACAAATCCGCTGCGTTTTCCGAACTCTTGACCGCCGAGGCGCTGATCGTCCTTTACGTCTTCGGCAACGCGACATCCTATCTGCTGGCCGGTCACGCCAGTGAAACCTCGATCGAGGTCGGCGCGGTGGAAGAAATCCTGACCGACAACGCCCCGCTTGCCCTGAACGGAGCGCTGTGGGAACTGGATCAGGAACTGGCCACCTTCGTCACGTCCGAAGACAAGCTCGTCCCGACCGTTCTGGCCTTTGTTGAACAGTTGATGGAGAAAGTCGCGCTTCGCGCCCAGACCGCCAGCCACCTTGGCCCGTTCACCTCGGCCAATTACCGGGTCGAAGCTGACGACCTGACCATCTCGGGCTTCACGCCCTCCCGCGCCCATCGCGGCTCGAAGCTGACGATGACCTTCAAGAAACCGAACGAGGTCGTGGGCAACCACATCGCCAAATATCAGGCAATGAAGCTCAGCAAAATGCTGATGGCCTATGACTTCGACCGCAAGCTGAACCCGTTTGCCGAGCTTGGCGGCTTCATCTTCACCTTCATGGGCGACGGCAAGCCGGGCACCGGGAAGACCACGTTGATCCAGATGATGGCCGGGCTGATCAATGACTATTGCGCGGTGGCGGGCTATCCGTTCCGCTATCAGAACTTCGGCATCGACAATATCGACAGCTATCAGGGCAAGTCGGGGCAGAATGCGAAGGCCTTCATCAACAATGTGCTCGACCCCAACGTGATCGGCTTTGGCACCGTGGATGACATCGACCAGATCGCGGGCAAGCGGGGGGATCGCCAGTCGTCAGCGGGCCAGCAAGAGGTCACGGCGGTCCTGATGGAAAGCTTCGCGGGCGCCAACACCGTGGTGCGCGGCAACTGCACCTTCGGCATGTTCTCGAACTATCCCGAGAATGTGGACGATGCGCTCCGCCAACGCGCCGGCGCGCGCTTCTTGGTGGACGGTCCGCAAACCCGCGAGGATTATATCGACATCCTGCATCTGCTCATGGGCAAGAACCACGACATCCCGCTTGGGAACCACGACCTGTACGGCGCGCAGGAAATTAAATCCGCCGTCGCACGCAGTTTCGAGGCGCATAACAAGCCGCAAGAAACCGGCCTGATGAACGTCTTTGACAAGGTCTATGACCAGATCGGGGAACTGGACGACATTGCCAAAATCGGCACCTATCTGAAAGGCATTCAAGAAGCCGACGAACGCTTCACAGGCCGCTCGATCAAGAACATCACCGACGCGGTAAAAGTCCGCGCGATGGATTTTGAACTGCCCGACGAATGGATGGAAAAACCCGAGCTGTTCTTGGTCAAAGACTATGACACCAAGAAAGACATGATCGCCGAGCTGCGCGTCCCCATCACCACCGACATGGTGATCCAAGAGGTCAACCGCTACGCCGATTCCGAGTTCCGCTATGCCGACAAATCCGACGAGGTCGCGATTGAAGCGATGGTCCGCGACTTTACCCGTCAGGAAGAGGCGAAGAAGCGGTATTTGGAGGGGAAGTGAGTGGGGGGCTTCGAATTTTTAGATAGCTGGAACACTTGGATATCAAGTCACATAGAGCTTTTGACTATCATTGGAGCCCCCTTGGTGACATTAATTGTGACTACTTTGGTGAGCCGCTCATCTGAACGTCGAGCCACTAAAGACAGGCAAGAGGCCCGTGATTTACAACGCGCTATGAAGATAGCTGAATTTCGAAGAGAATGGATCGAAGCACTTAGAACAGAGTTTATTGAGGTGCTAGCGCATTTGGAAGACAAACCGCGCGACGATGTTAAGCAAACAGATGGTTTCAAGCGATCTGTTAATAGAATTGCCCTCTTAGTAAACCATAGTGACGCAGATGCCTTGGACATAGTCACAGAACTCAGAATAGTGGTTGCTGCATTGAGGGATGGAGAAGCTGTCAATACTGGCGAGCTAATCGCGAAAATGAGAGCATTTCTGAAGAAGGAGTGGGAAAAGCTGAAGGATGAAATCAAATTGACGTCGGCAATATGAAACGCCTCATCCAACGCGGCCTTATGTTTGGCAATCTGATCCGGGTCGACAGCCCGGCGCTGATCGAGCGGTATAACCGCGCGCTGCACTCGCTTGCGGGCAAGCGCACGGGGCTTTCCGAATTCCACATCGACATCTCCGGCTTCTCGCCCGAGATCGGGGAGGAGTTCAAAGACCCGCTCTACCTTAACCCCAATGGCTGCAACCGGCAGTTCATCATTCTGACGGTGGACCAGAAGAAGGCGCCGCTGCTGAATGCTATGTTCTCGACCTCGCGCGGGATCCTGCGGCAGTTCATTGCGGATAACGAGGCGAAGCTGTTTGCGTTGACCGCCCATGACGCGGTGGCGGGGGAGCTGATGAACTCGGTCTATGACATCTCGGATCCGTCGCGTCTGTTCGACATCCGCAAGATCGTGATCGAGGCCGACACGACCCAAAGCCACGTGAAAAACGCGCGCGTGCTGGCCGAGAAAATCGACTATTTCCAGACTGCGCCGAACGCCTGGTATGACGATGATCTGATCGCCGAAATGATCGACCTGGCTCGCGAAACCGGGGACGTGACCAAGGTTCCGGTCGATCTGGGCGTGCAGGAATACGAACAGGGCAATTTCTGGACGGCGCATTTTGGTGGGCTGTATATCTTCCGCGATGTGGAAAACCCCGCCATGATCGTGTCGGGCGACAAGACACGGCTGGCCATGCCGCCGCCCGGCAAGGTGCTGGACACGAGTGAGGCGAACCGGCTGGCGGGCTTCCTGATCCGCAACGATCTGGTCGAACCCGTGGTGCGGGAACGGGGCGACGCCAGCGCCGCGATCCTGCGCCAGAAGATGGAGTTCATTCTGGTCGATGCCGCCACCAGCGCGGGGCTTGATCTGGGCGATATGTCCTCGCGCACCCTGCGGCATGTGGCGCAGCGCATGGGATCGCATCTGCCAGATGCGTTTCGCGGTCTGGCCGCGATGGTGCGCTGGGCCGAAGCGGGTGGGCAATGGCCGCGGATCGACAGCCGCCATCCGTCCTATTTCTATACCCTGCGCGCGCGGCCCGATCACCCCGACCGCGACCTGATCAACCGGCTGCTGTCCGAGCTGGCACCGATGGATTTCCGGCAATTGTTCATCTGCCACAAGGAGCTTTTCTATGCTGCATATGCCACATGGCCTGATGAAAAGCGTGAGTTTGTGGCAGAATTCCTGCATCGTGATTATATGGCAAACAAGGCCGGAGCGCGGGAGGCGCTGTTTGGAGGGCGGAAAGAGCCGTTGAAAGTGCCGCGAACCGCCCGCACACGGACGCGTGACGAGATCATCGAGATCGTTGGTCCGTGGGGCGCAGTTAAGAGGAGGTAACGATGGGGTTGGTGCGACTTGTCATTTTTGGGTTTATCGGGCTGAGCATCGTCTATGTGCTGGTCAGCCTGTATTCCCGGTCGGTCCGGTTAGAGAAACTGGAAGATCAATGGGCCGAGGAACATCCCGATGGCGACGAAACCGACCGCGAAGCGTGGTTGCGCGAGGGGATGGAGGATTACAAGAGAAGCTTCCGTCCCAAGCTGATCCTGCTGGTCTATGTGATCCCTGCGATCTTCGTTCTGATGTCTCTTATCCTAATTAACTGAGGTTCTCCATGCGCCGTTTTCGTATCATCATCCGCAGCCTGATTTTCCTGATCCTGTTCGGCGTGTTTCACTATGTCCTGCCCCAGCATGACGTGGTGCGGGTCGTGAATACCTATCAGGAACGGCAGGACTTGGGGGATTGGACTCGCATTTTCTGGTCGAAGCCGGACGATCAGTCCGCAACGCTGGTCAACCGCGATGTGCAGTTTATCCAGACCAGAAAGAAAAAGACCTATCTTCTGGGGTTCATCCGCACCGATGCGGAAGAGGTCATGGTGTATCGCAACGAAGACACCGGCTGGGGCTGGCCGTTCTACTTCAAGTTTGACACCGCCAACTTGCAAACCGAGGCCGACGACCTGCAATCCACCGCCGAGAACCCGAAATGGGCGGTCGTCACGCATTACGGGTGGCGCAACGAGTTGATCTCAGCGTTCCCCAACGCGGTTGCCATTCGCCCTGTAACGGGGCCGGATGTGACCATCATTCCGTGGTTCAATATCCTGTTCTTCTTGGTGTTGGCGGTCATCATAGGGTTCGTCCGCGCCCTTTGGCGGCAGTTCCGCGAACGGTCTATTGATCCGGCTCTGGAAGACGCGGGCGAGGCTTGGGAGGCCGTAGACGCCCGCGCCGACGAAGCGCGGGGCCGGTTCTCGCGCTGGTTGGGATCGTGGCGTAAGAAGTGACACAACAAAAGCGCCGCGCAGAAGTCCTGCGCGGCGTTTTTCGTTTCGGCATCGGCTATTCGCCGTAAGGCACCCAGATGGTCTTGACCTCGGTGGCATGGGTCAGGAACTCACGGCCCTCGCCACCCGCGCCGAGCCAATCCCGCGTTTGGGCATTGTTGACCCAGGTCCGTTTCAGGTTGCCTGCGCTTTCCGCTTCGACAATGGCCGAAATATCAGCCCCGGATTGCGTCCACACGGCATCCACGCCCAGATGGCCAGACAAGGGCGCAGCCAGTTCCGCATGACTGCCGGTGACGATGTTCACCACGCCCGCCGGAACGTCTGACGTGTCGAGCACCTGATAGAAATCGGTTGCAGCCAGCGGGAAGGGTTCGCTTGCCGCCAGCACCACGCGGTTGCCCATGGCGATGGCCGGGGCCATCAGGGATACAAGGCCAAGAAGCGGCACCGCGTCGGGACAGAACGCACCGATCACTCCGGCAGGTTCGTTCATTGCGAGCGCCACACCGCGCATCGGGACCGGTTTGGCCGCACCGTCATATTTGTCGGCCCATGCGGCATAAGTGAACAAGCGGCTGACGGCAGCGTCCACCTCTTTTGCGCCACTACGCCCACCTGTCATGGTGTTGAGCCGGTCGGCAAACTCACCTGCGCGGGCCGACAGGTTTTCGCCGATATAGTAGAGGATTTGCGCCCGCAGGTGCCCGGTCGTCCTGGCCCAACCCGTCGCTGCATGGGCGGCTTCAACGGCGTTGCGGATATCCTTTCGGTTGGCGACGCCAACATGGCCCAGCAGGTCGCCCTGCTTTGACCAGACTGCTTTGCTGTATCCGCCATCGGGTCGCGCCTGCTTGCCACCGATATAGAACTTGGCGGTGCGGTCCAGCGCATCCACCTTCGCTTCTTTCGGGGCGGCGTAGGCCGTGATGGGCTTCAAGGACTGCGATTTGCCGCGTGGCTTGGTATAGGCTTGCAGCCCTTCCCAGCCGCCTTCGCGTCCGAACCCGCTTTCGCGCACGCCACCGAACCCGGCGGCTGCATCAAACATATTCGTGCCATTGACCCAAACAACGCCCGCTGCCAGCTTCGGCGCGATGTCGAGCGTCAGGTTCACATTCTCGCTCCACACGGTAGCGGCCAAACCGTAGCGGGTGTTGTTGGCGATCTCGATCGCCTCGGACGGGGTGCGGAAAGTGGTGGCCACCAGCACCGGGCCGAAGATTTCTTCCTGCATCAGCATCGAAGCCGATGAGAGGCCGGTGATCAGCGTGGGCGGATAGAAACAGCCGGAAGTGGGAAGCGGGCAGGGTGCTTGATAAAGCTCGCCATCGCCAGCACCTGCATCGACCAGTTTGGTGATTTGTGCGTGCTGAACCGGGTCCACAACCGCACCCACGTCGATGGATTTATCCAACGGATCACCCATCCGCAGCTTGTCCATCCGCGCGCGCAGCTTGGCATAGAAACGATCCGCGATGCCTTCCTGCACGATCAGGCGCGAACCGGCACAGCAGACCTGTCCCTGATTGAACCAGATCGCATCGACCAACCCTTCGACCGCCGAATCCAGATCGGCGTCGTCGAATACGATATAGGGCGACTTGCCACCCAGCTCCAAGGTCAGCGATTTGCCCGACCCGGCGGTTTCGCGGCGGATGACACGGCCGACTTCGGTCGAGCCAGTGAAGGCGATCTTGTCGATGTCCTCATGCGTGACAATGGCCTCGCCCACACGCCCGTCGCCGGTCACGATGTTCACCACACCCTTGGGCAGTCCGGCCTCGTCGCAAATCTGCGCAAACAGAAGCGCGGTCAGAGAGGTGTATTCGGCAGGCTTCAACACCACCGTGTTGCCCATCGCAATCGCAGGCGCGATCTTCCACGCCAGCATCAGAAGGGGGAAGTTCCACGGGATGATCTGGCCACAGACGCCCAAGGCCTCGCGGTCGGGCAACTCGGCGTCCTGCAACTGGGCCATTCCCGCGTGATAATAGAAATGGCGGGCGACCAGCGGAATGTCGATGTCGCGGCTTTCGCGGATCGGCTTGCCGTTGTCCAGCGTTTCCAAAACCGCGAAAAGGCGTGAATGCTTTTGCACCAGCCGCGCCAGCGCATAAAGGTATTTGGCCCGCTCGTGGCCTGACAGCCCGGCCCATTTCCGTTGCGCTTTCCGGGCTGCGGAAACAGCCGCGTCCACGTCGTCAGAGGTTGCCTGCGTGACCTTCGCCAGCACGTCTCCGGTGGCTGGGTTCTTGCTGTCGAATGTGTCGCCGACAACGGTCATCTTACCATCGATGTACAGACCAAATTGGCCGTTATGTTCGGCAATCCAGTCCTTCGCCTCCTTGGCGCTTTCGGGGGCGGGGCCATATTCCATGGTCTCGAAGATTTCTTTCACGGTCATGTTGATGTCCTCAACCCATCGGGTGGCGGTAGGTGGCCGAATAATGGCCGGTCACGTGGTGCTCCAACTGGCGTTCGATATCGCCCAGAAGAGAGCTGGCGCCGAAGCGGAACAGCTCGGGTGTCAGCCAGTCGTCGCCCAGCTCTTCCTTGATCAGTGCCAGATAGGTCAGGGCGTCCTTGGCCTTGGCAATGCCGCCGGCTGGCTTGTAGCCAACGCGGTATCCCGTTGCTTCGTAATAGTCGCGGATGGCGCGGATCATCACCAAGCTGACGGGCAAGGTCGCATTAACACTTTCCTTCCCGGTCGACGTCTTGATGAAATCCGCCCCCGCCATCATGCAGACCAGCGAAGCGCGTGCGACATTGCGCAGCGAACCAAGTTCGCCGGTTGCAAGGATCGCCTTTACATGGGCTTCGCCACAGGCATCGCGGAAATCGCGCATTTCGTCATAAAGCGCCTGCCAGTTGCCGGTCAGGACATGTTGACGCGAGATTACGATGTCAATCTCGGTTGCCCCGGCGCGTACGCTTTCGCGGATCTCCTCGACGCGAAGATGATATGGGCTAAGACCGGCGGGAAACCCGGTTGAAACTGCAGCGATGGGCAGTGTGACGCCCATATGCTTCAGCGTATCCACCGCAGCCGGGATCATGTCGTGATAGACGCATACGGCACCGGTCGTAACCTCTTCAACGCCGAGCGCATCCATGATTTCCGGGCGCACCGGGTGGGCCGCCTTGGCACACAGTCGGCGTACGCGCCCCGGCGTGTCATCGCCCGCAAGAGTGGTCAGGTCAATCATCGTGATGGCTTTCAGCAGCCACGCCGCCTGATGTTCCTTTTTCACGCTTCGGCGTCCGGGAAGCGTCGCGCAGCGGCGTTCGATCGCGGAAGTGTTGGCCTGGGCGGCGCGCACCCAGTTCATGTCAAGGTCCATGCCCGGATTTCGAGCATGGGTCACTTGGGGTAACTGCGCCGTGTCCCGATCCCTTTGTGAGGTGCGGGCTGATGTCTGTTCGCTTTGCACGGATTTCTCTCGGATATGTCCAGTGGGTTTTGGTTGTCCAAGGTTCGCACGGGCATTCGGAATTGGCAATATTGCAGTGGCGGAAGGCACCGTCCAGCAGATTCTCCGTCATTTTGACGACACCCACCGTCATAATCACGGATGCAGCGGGTATGGCATGGCGATCTGTTCTCTTTCCATGTTGAAAAACGACAGTGTTGCAGGGAGTTGTTTCTCCTGACAAGTTGCGCATAGGATGCTTCATCGGTGATTGCCGGAGAGCTGAGTCTCTCGCGGAACGATTGAGTTCCGTTTAATGCGTCATCCCACAAAAAACTGATAAGGGAGAACCTTCATGAACATTTCAATCAAAGCGGCCCTGCTGTGCTCGGCATTTGCGGTTGCAAGCCCGGCGTTTGCTGCGGGCATGCACCCGGTCACCGGCGAGGCGCTCGCGGATAACCAAACCTACACCTATCGGATGCTCGACGACGTGAAGTCGTTCGACCCGCAAATCAACACAGACGTTGAAGGCTCGCACATCCTGCGTGACCTGTTTGAAGGTCTGGTGAACTCGGACCCGCAAGGTAACTCGGTTCCCGGCGCTGCCGAAAGCTGGGAAGTGTCGGAAGATGGCCTGACCTATACCTTCAAGCTGCGCGACGCCAAGTGGTCGAATGGCGATCCAGTGACCGCCGGTGACTTCGTTTACGCATGGCGCCGTCTGGCAGATCCGGCCACGGCATCCGAATACGCGTGGTATATGGAGCTGATGGGCGTCGAGAATGCCACCAAGATCGTAGCTGGTGAAATGGCCCCCGATACGCTGGGCGCAACCGCCATTGACGACAAGACCCTTGAGGTCAAGATTGATGCGCCGCGTCCCTATTTCCCCGGCATGCTGACCCACGCATCGACCTTTCCTGTGAACCAGAAAGTGCTTGAAGCGCATGGCAACGACTGGACCAAACCCGGCAATCTTGTTGGTAACGGTGCATATGTCCTGACCGACTATGTCTCGGGCGTGAAAGTCACCCGCGAGCGGAACCCGATGTATTGGGACAACGACAACACCATTCTGGAAACGGTTGTTGCGCTGGTTATCAACGATGAAAACATCGCCCTGACGCGTTACGACGCGGGCGAAGTGGACAAGACCGAAGTTCCTGCTGGCCAGTATCCTGCCCTGAAGGAAAAACTGCCGGACGAGACCTATTCGACCCCGCGGTCGTGCTCGTATATCTACATGTTCAACCTGGGTGAAAACGGCCCTGAAGCCCTGAAGGATGTGCGCGTTCGCAAGGCAATGTCCTATGCGCTGAACCGCGATGTGATCGTGGACAACATCCTGAAAGGCGGCCAGTACCCTTCCTATAACTGGACGCACCAGAAAACCGCCGGGTTCGAAATGCCAGCGATCGATTATGCGACCTGGTCACAGGACGAGCGGGTGGCGAAAGCCAAAGAGCTTCTGGCAGAGGCAGGTTATGGCGAAGGCGGCAAGCCGCTTGAGCTGACGTTGAACTACAACACCTCGGAAGCGCACAAGAAGATCGCAATCGCGGCCTCGCAGATGTGGAAGCAAAACCTGGGTGTGAACGTCACCCTGGCCAACTTCGAATGGAAAGTGCATCTGGACAAGCTGCGCAGTGGTGATTTCGGTATGGCACGCTATGCGTGGTGCGGTGACTATAACGAGCCGTCGACCTATACCGACCTGTTCACCACGACATCGGGTCACAACAACGGCAAGTACACCAACCCGAAATATGACGAGTTGGCGAAAGCGGCAAAAACCTCTGACAACCCTGCTGAAGAATACAAGCAGATGGAGCAATTGCTGGCCGACGACATGCCGATCGTTCCGGTGTACCAGTATACCAACGTGATCATGGTCAAACCGGACCTGAAAGGCTTCCCTTTCGAGGATCTGATGAACAACATCTATTCCCGCACGATGTACAAGGTGGCTGAATAAGCTATCCTGTTCTAACCAAATCGGGGCGTGTCCGGGAAACCGGGCCGCCCGCCTAAAAGCGGGGCTTCCATATGCTGGGTTTTGTTCTTCGTCGCATCGCGATGGCCGTTCCTGTCATCTTGATCCTGATCATCTTCTCGTTCGTCCTGATGCGTGCCGCGCCGGGTGGGCCGTTCACAAAAGAACGCGCATTGCCACCGGTGGTGTTAGAGAACATCAACGCCAAATACGGGCTTGATGATCCCTTTCTCGTTCAGATCGGTACATATCTGAAAAACATTCTGTTCCATTTCGATTTCGGACCCAGTTTTGTTTATCAGGACAGAACGGTGAACCAGATCATCGCGGACGGTTTCCCGGTTACGTTGACCTACGGGTTCTGGACCTTCGTTTTCGCTGTTTTGGTCGGGGGTGCCTTGGGCATCGTGGCGGCCTTGAAGCAGAACACCTGGATCGACTATCTGGCGGTCGGGTTCTCAATCGGGGCGCAGGCGTTGCCCAACTTTATCATGGCACCCATTCTCGTGCTGGTCTTTACACTGTGGCTTGGTTGGCTGCCCGGTGGCGGCTGGTGGGGCGGACCGAATGATCCCAATTCCTATACCTCGTACCTTGTCATGCCCGTCATCGCGCTGGCGACATCCTATCTGGCGTCGATTGCGCGGCTTACGCGATCTTCGATGCTTGAGGTCATGAACTCCAACTTCATCCGAACCGCGCGGGCCAAAGGATTGCCGGATCGGACAATCATCCTGCGTCATACGCTGAAACCTGCGCTGATTCCTGTTATCTCGTATCTTGGGCCGGCCTTTGTTGGCATGATCACCGGGTCGGTTGTGGTTGACATGTTCCTGTCGACCGGCGGGATCGGTAAAGATTTCGTGCAGGCCGCTCTGAACCGCGATTACTCGGTTATCATGGGTATCACGATCCTTGTCGGTATGCTGACGATCCTGTTCAACTTGGTCGTGGACGTGCTTTACGCATGGATCGACCCAAGAATTCGGTACTAAGGGGGCGCTCGCATGGCACATGTAACAAACGTAGAATCCGCCATCGACTCGACCGAAGTGATCAAAGGCCGCTCGCTCTGGCAAGATGCGAGGGCGCGGTTCTTTCGCAACAAGGCCGCGGTCGTCTCGCTGATCATCCTGATCCTTGTTTCGCTGTTTGCGCTGTTCGGCGGAATGCTCACCCCTTGGTCGAACGAAGAGATTGACTGGAACCTGATGGGCGATGTGCGCACACTTGGTGGTCCGTCGTTCGAAACCAAGCATTATTTCGGATTGGACCCGTTGGGGCGCGACCTGTTTGCCCGCGTGGTGCAGGGAACGCAGATTTCGCTGATGATCGGTATTGTCGGCGCGCTGATTTCAGTGATCGTCGGAACGTTGTACGGCGCCACTGCCGGGTTCATCGGCGGGCGGTTGGACAATATCATGATGCGGATCGTCGATATCCTCATGGCGATTCCCTACATGTTCGTCCTGATCCTTCTTCTGGTGGTGTTCGGTCGGTCGATTTTCATGCTGTTCGTCGGGATCGGTCTGATCTCGTGGCTGGACATGGCACGGATTGCGCGGGGGCAAACCCTGTCGATCAAGAACAAGGAGTTTGTCGAGGCAGCGATCGCCACGGGTGTGTCCACCCCCAAGATCATCATCCGCCATATCGTTCCGAACCTGCTGGGCGTCGTCATCGTCTATGCAACGCTTCTGGTGCCGTCGATGATCATGTTCGAAAGCTTCATCTCGTTCCTGGGGCTGGGCGTGCAAGAGCCGCTGACCAGTTGGGGTGCGCTGATCAACGAAGGGGCGGGGCAGATGCGCTATGGTACCCTGTGGATGCTGGGTTTTCCGCTGTTCTTCTTCCTGATCTCACTGTTTGCTTTCTTTTTCTTTGGTGACGGCCTGCGCGATGCGCTGGACCCGAAAGATCGGTAGGGGTTTAGCAATATGGCACTTCTTGAAGTTCGTGAACTTAGCGTTCACTTCGACACCCCTGACGGCACCGTCACCGCTGTGGACCGGATCAGCTTCGATTTGACGGCAGGCGAAACGCTGGGCGTGGTCGGGGAAAGTGGGTCGGGCAAAAGCCAAACCGTCTTCGCCATCATGGGACTGTTGGCCCGCAACGGCAAGGCGACCGGATCGGTCAAGCTGGCAGGGGAAGAGATACTGAACATCTCGACCAGCAAGCTGAACAAGATCCGGGCCGAGAAGATCGCGATGATCTTTCAGGACCCGATGACCTGCCTGAACCCGTTCATGCGGGTGTCAGACCAGATGGCCGAGGTTTTGACCCATCACAAGGGCATCTCGCGGTCCGAAGCGGTGCGCCAGTCGGTCGAATTGCTAGACGCCGTCCGCATCCCCGAAGCCAAAAAGCGCGTCAACATGTATCCGCACGAGTTCTCGGGCGGGATGCGGCAGCGGGTGATGATCGCGATGTCGCTTCTGTGCAAGCCCGACATCCTGATCGCCGACGAACCGACAACGGCGTTGGACGTGACCGTGCAAGCGCAGATCATGAAGCTGCTGGAGGATTTGCAATCCGAGTTCGGCATGTCGATCATCCTGATCACCCACGACCTTGGTGTTGTGGCCGGGTCGTGCAAGGAAACGCTTGTCATGTATGGCGGGCAGCAGATGGAATACGGCACCACCGAGGGGCTGTTTGAACTGCCGACCCATCCCTATACGATGGGCTTGTTGAAGGCCGTGCCGCGTCTGGATGTCGAAAGCGCGCGACTTGCGACCATTCCGGGCAGCCCGCCCAACATGATGAATATGCCGATCGGTTGCCCGTTCTCGCCGCGCTGCGAATTTGCAATCGAAGACTGCGCCACCGTCCGTCCGACGCTGAATGGCGTGGCAGGCCGCAAGGTGCGGCGCCGTGCCTGTATCCGATCATTGGAGGAGCTTGTATGAACGCCCAATCCCCTCTGTTATCCGTCCGTGATCTTAAGGTCTGGTTCGACATCAGAGCCAAAGGCGCCATGCCGTGGACCGCTCCTGACAAATTGAAGGCCGTTGATGGTGTCGATTTTGACCTGATGCCGGGGGAAACCCTTGGCATCGTGGGCGAAAGCGGCTGTGGCAAGTCGACACTGGCCCGTGCGATCATGCGCATGGTGCCGGCGGAGGCTGGCACCGTTCTATGGCTGGGTGATGATCTTTTGTCGCTCAACAAGCACGGCATGCGTGAGCACCGCAAAGAGATGCAGATGATTTTTCAGGATCCTCTGGCGTCGCTGAACCCGCGGATGACCATTGGCCAGATCGTGGCGGAACCGCTTAAGACCCACTATCCCGACGTTTCAAAGTCCGAAGTGAAGGCCCGCGTGCGCGAGGTGTTGGACCGTGTGGGCATCCTGCCCAACATGATCAACCGTTATCCACACGAGTTTTCAGGCGGACAGTGTCAGCGGATCGGGATTGCTCGCGCGTTGATCCTGAAGCCGCAATTGATCATCTGCGACGAACCTGTATCGGCGCTGGACGTGTCCATTCAGGCGCAGGTGATCAACCTGTTGATGGACATTCAGCAGGAAATGGGGCTGAGCTTGATCTTCATCGCGCATGATTTGTCGGTTGTGAAGCACATCTCGACCCGTGTGATGGTTCTGTATCTTGGCAATGTCGTGGAAATCAGCGAAGCCGAGCAGCTGTATCGCGCGCCCGGCCATCCCTATACCCAAGCGCTGATCTCGGCGGTCCCGATCCCCGATCCCAAGGCCCATGCTGAGAACGAGGTGATGCTTCTGGATGCCGACTTGCCTTCGCCACTCAACCCACCGTCGGGTTGTGTGTTCCGCACACGATGCCCGCTTGCCAAACCCGTCTGCGCAGAAACAAAACCGCCGCTGACAGATCGCGGCAACGGGCAACAAGTGGCCTGCCACGTGATCTGACGGGATTGATCCGGATAAACAGAAACCCCGGCCTGTGCCGGGGTTTTCTATTTTTGCGCTGCGGGAAACCCGATTTCGTCCAGCTTGGCGATAACCGCCTCGGTCGCCAGACCGCTGACGTCGACCGTGCGCGCCTCCATGTCGAAAGACAGATGTTCGGCCCCTGCTTTGGTCAAGATTTCGGTGATCGAAGCCTTGCAGTGCCCGCAACTCATATCCGGCACGTGAAATGTCGCCATGTGGAACCCCTTTTCGCAAACGGTGTTTACTATCTCCATACGCCCAACCGCAGGGCGGTCAAGCGGCATCAGAATATTCTGTCGCCATGTCTTGACCTTCCAGTCACTGGAAGCCTTATGTAAGGTGCATCCTGATATCGGAGCACCTCATGCCCACTGCAACAACTCTGACCCTGAAGCTTGAAAACCTGTCCTGCGCGTCTTGCGTCGGGCGGGCCGAACGGGCATTGACCGCCATTGACGGCGTCGAAAGCGCGCCTGTCAATCTGGCGAATGAAACGGCGCGTGTGGCCTTTTCGACCCCTGCAACAGCCAGCAATTTGACAGAAGCGTTGGATCGCGCGGGATACCCCGCCCGGCGCGAAACGGTAGTGTTGGACGTTGGGTCGATGACCTGCGCGTCCTGCGTCGGACGGGTCGAGCGGGTGTTGACCGCAACGCCGGGCGTTTTGGAAGCGTGGGTCAATCTGGCGTCGGAACGGGCCTTTGTCACCTATCTGGCCGGGGCAGTCAGCCCGGATGAACTGGCCGCAAAAGTGACCAAGGCAGGGTTTCCGACGCATCTGCGCAACGCTGCGGCTTCAAACGGCCCCGGCGACAAAGACGCCGAGGCGCGTTCCCTGAAGCAAAAGGCTCTTTTGGCCGCCGCGCTGACTTTGCCCGTGTTCATCCTTGAAATGGGCGGGCATTTGTATCCGCCCTTCCACCACTGGATCGCGCGCACAATCGGCCTTGGCACGTCGCACTGGATTCAGCTTGTTCTGACGACGATTGTCATGGTCGGGCCGGGGCGCGTGTTCTTTTCCAAAGGGGTGCCCGCCTTGTTGCGTGGCGCACCCGAAATGAACGCGCTGGTCGCGTTGGGCACGTCAGCGGCCTATCTTTATTCGGTCGTGTCGGTGCTTGCGCCGGGGATCCTGCCATCTGGCACGGCGAATGTCTATTTCGAAGCGGCGGCGGTGATCATCGTGCTGATCCTGATCGGTCGCTGGATGGAAGCCCGCGCCAAGGGCCGCACGGGCGAAGCGATCCGGGCGCTTGTGGCACTGGCGCCGAATGACGCTTTGGTCGATGTCGATGGTCAAACCGTGACGCGCCCCGTGGCGCAGGTTGTCACCGGAGAAGTTGTGGTGATCCGGCCCGGTGAACGCGTCCCGCTGGATGGCGAAGTGATCGAGGGCGAAAGCCTGATCGACGAAAGCATGATCACGGGTGAACCGGTGCCGGTGCCCAAGACCACGGGCGACACAGTGACCGGCGGCACCGTGAATGGGACTGGCGCGTTGAAGGCACGGGTCACGGCCGTTGGGCCGGATACACTCTTGTCGCAGATCGTGCGCATGGTCGAGGACGCGCAGGGCGCACGGCTGCCCATACAGGCGCTGGTCGACCGGATCACCGCTGTTTTCGTGCCGATCGTGATGGGAATTGCCGCCCTGACGGTGGCGATCTGGCTGTTGATCGGGCCGGACCCTGCACTTGGTCTTGCTCTGGTTGCGGGTGTCTCGGTCCTGATCATTGCCTGCCCTTGCGCGATGGGATTGGCGACGCCGACGTCGATCATGGTTGGCACCGGGCGGGCGGCGCAATTGGGTGCATTGTTCCGGCGCGGCGATGCCTTGCAATCCCTGCAATCTGCACAGGTCGTTGCTTTCGACAAAACCGGCACGCTGACGCAAGGACGGTCTGAACTGACGGCATTCGAAACTGCCGGTGATCTGGATGCCGACATGGTTCTGGCCATGGTTGCCGGGGCCGAGGCGCACAGCGAACACCCCCTGGCCCAAGCCATTCTGCGCGGGGCGGAAGATCGTGGTCTTGCTCCGGCGAAAGCCGGCAACGTGCAGACCGTGACCGGGTTCGGTCTGCAGGCAGAGGTGGACGGCGCACACCTGCTTGTCGGATCGCAGAAGTTCATGGAACGTGAAAACATCCCGATGACCGACCTTGTGGGGCGCGCAGACCCCATGCGGGCCAAGGGCCACACGGTGTTCTTCGTGGCCATCGACGGTGAGCTTGCGGCACTTATCGGTGTGTCCGACCCGATCAAGCCTGACACCGCACCTGCCTTGGCCGCGTTGCGCGCGATGGGGAAACAGCTTGCCATGATCACCGGCGATGACCCGGCCACCGCCGCCGCCATTGCCGACCAGCTTGGCATAGACCACGTAAATGCCGGGGTGCTGCCTGACGGCAAGGTTGCGGCGGTCGAGGCGCTTCAGGCGCGTTATGGCAAAGTGGCTTTTGTCGGCGATGGCATCAACGATGCGCCCGCTTTGGCGCGCGCCGATGTCGGTCTGGCCATCGGAACCGGCACTGACGTGGCCATCGAAGCGGCGGATGTCGTGCTGTCCTCGGGGGCGTTGTCCGGTGTGGCCAACGCGTTCGAGATCAGCCGCCGCACCATGATCAACATCCGTCAGAACCTGTTCTGGGCCTTTGGCTACAACGTCCTTTTGATCCCCGTGGCGGCTGGGGTGCTGTACCCCCTTTGGGGCATCCTTCTGTCACCGATGCTGGGGGCCGGGGCGATGGCGGCGTCCTCGGTGTTGGTGCTGACCAATGCCCTGCGGCTTCGGTTTGTCCGTCCTATTTTGGAGGAAGCTGCATGAACATTTCGGATGCCGCCCAACGTGCTGGACTGCCTGCGAAAACAATCAGGTATTATGAAGATATCGGGCTGGTCACACCCAATCGTGATACCAATGGATACCGCGTGTTTTCCGAGCGGGAGCTTCACAAGCTGACGTTCCTTGCGCGATCCCGCGCGCTTGGCTTTTCCATCGAAGACTGCCGGGCCCTGCTGGCCCTTTACGAAGATCAGACACGGGCAAGTGGTGATGTGAAACGTATTGCCAAAGAGCATCTGGACGAGATCGAGGTGAAGATTTCTGACCTGGTGGCCATGCGGGATACGTTGTCAGAGCTGGTGCATGCCTGTTCGGGTGACGATCGGCCGGATTGTCCGATCCTGAAGGGGATTGAACACGCTGCTGGTCCAACCAAAAAGCCTTGAGCCACATCAAAGACAGGTGATGTTTGCAGGTGCAGAAACGTGGCAGGAGGAGTAGTTGGCCCATCTGACGGGTAATCTATGCGCGAAGGACCAAACAGAATGGACAAAAGCCCACTCAGCCCTCTTTTTGATCCGGGGTCTGTCGCCGTATTCGGGGCAAGCCCGTCTGGTAATTCCGTCGGGGCGCTGGTTTACGCCAACCTGATTTCAGGCGGCTATGATGGTGCCATCCATCCGATCAACCCCAAACACAAAACGATTGGTGACGCAGAGTGTTTTCGCACCATCGCGGATATCGCTGACGATATTGATCTGGCGGTCATTGCAACCCCCGCCCGCACCGTTCCCGGCATCATGCGGGACTGTGCGGTGGCAGGTGTGAAGGCGGCAATCATCCTGTCCGCAGGGTTTGGCGATGGGGACCAGAAGGGGCGCACCTATGAAACCCAAGTCATGCACGAGGCCCGCAAAGGTGGCATTCGTGTTCTCGGACCAAACTGCGTCGGGCTGGTGCGTCCGTGGTTGGGGTTGAATGCAACGTTCCTGAAATCGCAGGCGCCCAAGGGTCGGCTGGCGATGGTGTCGCAGTCGGGGGCCCTGATCTCGGCCATTGCGGATTGGGCAGGGCCGCACCATTCAGGTTTTTCGGCGATGGTATCGCTGGGCAGTTCGCTGGATGTCGATATTGGCGATGCGCTTGACTATCTGGTGAACGACCCCAAAACCGACGCGATCCTGCTGTATATTGAAGGTGTCAAGGACGCGCCGAATTTCATGTCGGCCATGCGCCGGGCAGCGCGTCTGAAGCCTGTGATTGTTCTTAAATCGGGCCGCCATACAGACAGCGCGAAGGCGGCGCACACACATACTGGCGCCCTGATCGGCTCGGATGAAGTGTTTGACGCCGCACTGGAACGCGTCGGCGCGGTACGGGTCAACACGCTGGGGCAGTTGTTCGCCGCGGCCGAGCTTTTGGCCAACATCAAGAAGACAACGGGCGACCGTCTGTGCATCATCACCAATGGCGGTGGCGCGGGTGTGCTGGCCGCCGACCGTGCGGGTGACCTGGGCCTACGCCTACCACCCTTGTCCGAGCCGACGCGCAGGGCATTGGACAAGGTGCTGCCTGCATATTGGAGCCATGCCAACCCCGTCGATATTCTGGGCGATGCAACCCCTGAAGATTATGGCGCAGCGGTCAAAGCCGCGATTGCTGACCCCGAGGCAGATGGCATTCTGGTGCTTCTGACGCCACAGGCCATGACTGATGCCACTGCCGCTGCTCGGGCTGTGAAAGACGCCTTGCCAAAGCGCAACCGTAAGCCGGTTCTGGCCTGTTGGATGGGCGAAGACGTGGTCGCGGAAGGCCGCAAATTGCTGTCCGAGGCCGGGGTTTCGGTGTTTGAAACGCCGGAACGGGCGGTGGAGGGGTTCTCTTACCTCGCGCAGCATTATCGCAATCGTAAGCTGTCGCTGGAAGTTCCGCGTGCGCGTGCGTTCGAACAAGGGCTTGATCTGGACGGGGCACGGATGATCATTTCCAGCGCGTTGGCTGCCGGACGAAGCATCCTGTCGGACACGGAAAGCAAGGCCCTGCTCAGTGCTTTCAACATCCCCGTGAATCTGACACTTGAAGCCAAGACGGCAAACGAAGCGCTGATCGCCGCCGAAACCGTTCGCTTCCCTGTGGCCATGAAAATCTCGTCACCCGATGTGTCGCATAAGACCGATGTGGGTGGGGTGAAGATCAACGTGGCGCACGCCGCATCCGTCACGCGCGCGTTTCACGAGATCATAGGCAGCGTCAGGAAAGCCATGCCGGAGGCGCAGGTGTCCGGCGTCACGGTCGAGGCGATGTCGCATTTACGTCAGGCCCGCGAGCTGGTGATCGGCGCCAGCCGTGACCCGGTGTTCGGGCCGACGATCCTGTTCGGTGCGGGTGGAACGATGGTTGAGGTGATGAAAGACAGTGCGGTGGCATTGCCGCCCCTGAACGCGGTGTTGTCCGAGCGCCTGATCAACCGCACCCGTGTGTCAAAGGCGCTGGAGAGTTTCCGCGACTATGATCCGGTCGACAAGGCGGCGCTTGTGGATGTGCTGAAGAGGATTTCGATCATCGTCAGCGAGTTGCCCGAGATCGTCGAACTGGACATCAACCCGCTGTTTGCCGGGCCGGACGGTGTGTTGGCAGTGGATGCGCGCATAACAGTTGCGCGCCCACCATCAAACGATGGCCGCTATGACCACATGGCGATCCACCCCTATCCGCGCCATCTTGCCCGCGAGACCTTTCTGCGGGACGGCACCCCCCTGACCATCCGCCCGATCCGGCCCGAGGACGCCGAACATGAAAAGCAATTCATGCGCGATTTGTCGGACGAGGCGAAGATGATGCGGTTCATGGGGTCGGTCAACGAACTCAGCCCCGAACTGCTGGCGCAGTTTACCCAGATTGATTATCGCCGGGAAATGGCATTGGTCGCGATGGCCGAGATTGACGGCGAGTCGGTTCAAGTCGGGGTCGCGCGTTATGTGATCAATCCGGACTGGAAAAGCTGCGAGTTTGCCGTCGTGGTGTCGGATCGTATCCAACATCAGGGGTTGGGCACGACGTTGATGAAAGGCCTGTTCAAGGCCGCGCAGGATCACGGGTTGAAAGTGATCGAAGGCACGGTGCTGCGCAAAAACGCCCCGATGCTACGACTGATGAAGGATCTGGGCTTCACGCAACGCCCGGACCCTGACGACCCCGACGTGGTGATCGTCGAACGCGACCTTTAGGCCGAACTTCAGGAGAGGAGACCGAATGCTTTCTATCATATCCCACCCCGAGTGCCGAGATCACGATGCCGGTCCCCTTCACCCGGAAAGCAAGGCGCGGCTTGATGCGATCAACAATCAGCTGATCATGTCGGGCATGGATTACGTTGTGCGCCACCGCGATGCGCCACTGGTTGAACGGGCGCAGCTTGAGCGCGTGCATGACCGCGACTATCTGGACCGGGTTTATGCGCTGGCGCCGGGCCAGGGGATGGAAAGCGTCGAGGTTGATGGCGACACAGTGATGAGCCCCGGCACCTTGCGCGCCGCCGAACGGGCTGCCGGGGCGGGCGTGCTGGGCGTTGATCTGGTGATGGCGAACGAGGCAAATCCGGTCTTTTGCATGATCCGCCCGCCGGGCCACCACGCCGAGCGCGACAAGGCGATGGGGTTCTGCCTGTTCAACAATATCGCGGTTGCCGCCGCACACGCGCTAGAGGCGCATGGGTTGTCACGCGTTGCGATCATTGACTTCGATGTGCACCACGGAAATGGGACCGAAGAAATCTTCAAGACCGAGCCGCGCGTGCTTTTCTGCTCCAGCTTCCAGCACCCGTTCTATCCCTTTACGGGGCATGAAAAGGAAACCGACAACCTTGTCGATATTCCCCTTTCTGCGGGTGCGGGCAGTGCCGAGTTTCGCGAGGCCGTCAGTGCCCATTGGTTGCCGCATCTGCGGGAGTTCAAACCCGAGTTCGTGTTCATCTCGGCCGGGTTTGATGCCCATGTGGCCGATGATATGTCCAGCGTTCAATTAACGGATGCCGACTATGAATGGGTCACGCGCGAATTGAAGGCGGTGGCCGATGAATTTGCCGGCGGGCGGATCGTGTCCATGCTGGAAGGGGGATACGAACCGGATGTGCTGGCCCGGTCCGTGGTGAAGCATCTGAACGTGCTACTGGATTGATCATCCAAACCGCGCAGGGCTGAGCGATGCAACCGTGTCGCTCGCCAGTTCGGGCGGGGTTCCGGCGACAATATCGGACAGCAAACGCGATGCGGCGGGGCTGGTTTGAAACCCATAGCCGCCTTGCCCGGCGAACCAGAGGAAATGCGCGTCCTGCGGCGATGGCCCTATGACCAGATTTCGGTCAGGTGCGAAACTACGCAAACCCGCCCAGTTTGATATCATCCGTTTGACGGGTGCGGTCACCATCTCTTCGTAACGGGCCAATCCTTCGGCCAGCACCATGTCATCAGCCCATGCGTCCTGCGGTTCGACAGGATCGGCGTCGGCTGGGGATACGATCAACGCACCGGCATCGGGCTTGGCATACCAACTTTCGCCTGCACCCATGACCATCGGCCAGCCTGACACGTCGCACCCGTCCGGGGCTGAAATACGGGCCATGGAGCGGCGATAGGGTTGGATGCCAAGCATCTTGATCCCCGCCAGCGCCGCGATCTGATCGGCCCAGGCACCGGCGGCGTTAACAAGTGTTTTCGCGACAAACGAGCCTTTCGGGGTCGTGACCTCCCACCCTGTGTGAAGGCGGGTGATCTGCTGAACACGCGCGCCGGTAATGACTTGTCCGTTTGTGCGCATTTCGCGGGCGAAATTCTGGATCAGCAGATCGGTGTCGATGTCCCAGGCATCCGAGTGATAGCCCGCTCCGACAATGGTTTCGGGATTCAGGATCGGCACGAGCGCAAGTGCTTCGTTGATCGAAATCGACCGCATATTCATGGTGGTCAGATCATGGGCCAGCTTGTCCTCTTGCCCTTGCTTGGCGACGATCATCAACCCGCGGGGGCTGAGCACACCGCCATTGGCGGTCTCGTGGTGGTGACGCGAAGCGCGATTTAGCTCAATCACGCTTGGCGCGCCGTAGCTTTCTTCGAACATCGCCGCTGACCGGCCCGATGCGTGATAGGCCAGCGCGTCCTCGGCTTCCAACAGTGTGACAGTGCCAAGCTGCGACAGGCGCGCACCCGCCGAAACGCCTGCGATACCGCCGCCAATGATGATGAAATCGTCCATGCCTGCCACCGTGTCTGTTCAAGGTCGTGCGTTGGGCGGACCCTGACACGCCACGCAAGAAAGGAAAAGGCCCCGATCTGGTCAGGGCCTTTCCAAGCAGCGGGTCGATCGCGGGTGCCTTTACATGCGTGCAAAATCTTCGGTTGTCAGGACCTTGTCGCCGTTGCGATCCTGTAGCGCAAACCACGGATCGACACCGGCAAGGAATTCTTCCCGTGTCACTTCGCCGTCGCCGTTCAGGTCGGCGTTTTCGAGCGTCATGGACATCGCGGCTCCATGTTCACCCATGACCTGTTTCATGCCCTGGCTGTTGCGTGCTTTCCCCTGTCTGCTTCCTTGACCAATGTTGTTTTCCTTCATGTCGGCTTCGCGGGCTTCGTCGAACTGAACGTATTCGTCCGCGGTCAGGATATCGTCTTCATTGGTATCAAACGTGGTAAATATGTCGCCGCGCCGCTCCTTGGCTTCTTCAAGTGTGACTGACCCGTTTTCATCCAGATCCCAGTTTTCAAGAAAATGTGCACCCGGTTGATTTTGGGCGAAAGACGGTAGCGCGACGGCGATCGCGATGCCTGCGGCGAGAAGGGAAGACTTGTGCATGATGAACTCCGTTTATGTGTATGCACATTAAACGGAGAGAACCTGCGGTTCCGTCGCGGTTGGTTGCATCCGAACAAAAAAGACCCCGCCCGAGGGCGAGGTCCGATGGCTTGAACTGTCCTCAGATCAGCTGGAGGGTATCTCGCCTTCGATGCCTTCGACATAGAAGCTCATACCAGCAAGCGTTCCGTCATCCGCCGTTTCGCCCTCGGCCAGCCAGGCTGACCCGTCCTGCTTGTTCAGCGGGCCCGTGAACGCGTGGTAGCTGCCATCTGCAAGGCTGTCGCGCAATGCCTCTGCTTCTGCTTTCACATCGGCAGGCACGGCGTCAGTGATCTCGCCAATTCCAACCATGCCAGCGCCAATGCCGTCCCAAGTCGACTTGCTTTCCCAGGTGCCATCCATGACGGCCTTGGTGCGCGCGATATAGTAGGGTGCCCAGTTGTCGATGATCGACGAGACACGCGGCATCGGGGCGTATTCCGACATATCCGAAGCCTGACCAAAGGTGATGATATTTCCGGCTTCCTGTGCAGCAGCTTGCGGCGCGGTCGAGTCGGTATGCTGCAGGATCACATCTGCGCCTTGTTCAATCAGAGCCTTGGCGGCGTCCGCTTCCTTGGCCGGATCAAACCACGTATACGCCCAGATGATCTTGAACTGAACGTCCGGGTTGACCTTTTTGGCGTGGATATAGGCCGCGTTGATGCCGCGGATTACCTCGGGGATAGGGAAGGACGCGATGTAACCGATGATATTCGACTTTGTCATCTTGCCGGCAATATGGCCCTGAACGGCCCGCCCTTCGTAGAAACGCGCGGAATAGACAGACACGTTCGGCGCAGTTTTATAGCCGGTGGCATGTTCGAACTTGATGTCCGGGAACTTCTCAGCCACCGCAACGGTTGCGTCCATGTAACCAAACGATGTGGTGAAGATCAGGTCCGCGCCAGACAGTGCCATCTGGGTGATCGCGCGTTCGGCGTCCGCACCTTCCGGCACGCTTTCCTGATAGATCGTTTCAACCTTATCGCCGAATTCTTCCTCTACGGCCAAACGGCCCTGGTTGTGTTCGTAGGTCCATCCGCCGTCACCGACCGGACCGACAAAAATGAAGCCAACCTTTGTCTTGTCTTGCGCGATGGCTGCGCCGGACAATCCGGCGACCATGGCGAAACTGGCCACAAGTGTTCTTACTGCACGCATATCATTCTCCCTTGATGGATTGAGCAGGTTTCGTGTTTTCTTTTTCGCTGTCTCCGCCATTCTCGGCGGCCTCGCGAATACGTCGTTGAATATTTGTTTCACTTTCCAAAAGTGCGGCCGTCACAATGGCAGACGGAACCGCGATGACCCCAAGCCCGATGAACAGCACGAAAGTTGTGAATATCTTGCCGCCGGGTGTGATCGGGAACATGTCACCATAGCCCACAGTTGTGAAACTGGCGACCGCCCACCACAGGCTATCGGGTATCGAGGTGAAGACTTCAGGTTGGGCATCATGTTCGAAAATATAGATCCCGACAGCCGAAACATAGAGCATCAGCCCCGCGATGACCCCAAAGACCATCAGTTCGCCGCGAACCTGCCGGAAGGCGACGACCAAACGTTCCATCGCGTGTGATCCGCGAAACAGTTTCAGCAAACGCACCAGGCGCAACAGGCGGAACGTGCGCACGACCATCCACTGCGGGGTCAGAAGCGCGATGGCTGGCGCGATGCTGAGAAGGTCGATGATCCCCCAGAAGCTGAACGCATAGCGCAGCGGTCGGGGGGCGGTGGTCAGTCGCGCAAGATATTCGAGTGAGAATACGATCAGCAGAAAGATCTCGAACCCCTGCAAGAGGTCACGCAAGTGAACAGGCAGTTGTGGCATTGTTTCAAGCGCGATGGCTATCGCCGAGGCGACAATCAGAATGTCCATCACACGACCAAGATTCACGCTGCCCACGGGCTTGTGCCCGTCAAGGATCTCGTGAATGTCGTGTTTGATCATCAGGAAGGCCTAGTGCGTCGCATGGAAGATGCGCCCCAGTGATCCGGGCGCGCCGTGATTGCCACGCAAAGAGATAACCACAAGCACAAGGATTGTCACGATATAGGGGCTCATCGCCAGGATTTCGACGGGGATTGCGGCCCCTGCCGCCTGTAAATTCAGCTGCAGCACCGTGATGCCGCCGAATAGGTAAGCGCCCAGAAGCACGCGCCACGGGCGCCAACTGGCGAACACAACAATGGCCAGGGCAATCCAACCGGCACCGGCGGTCATACCCTCGACCCACTGTGGCACCCTCACAAGGCTGACATAGGCCCCGCCCAATCCGGCGCACGCACCACCAAAAGCGATGGCCAACAGCCGTACACGGATGACCTTGTAGCCAAGCGCGTGGGCCGCATCGTGGTTTTCCCCAACCCCGCGCAGGATAAGCCCGGCACGGGTGCGGGTCAGCACATACCATGTGACGGCCACGATGATCAGGCTGACATAGACCATCGGGTCATGACGAAACAGGATCGGGCCAAGCACTGGAATGTCGCTCAGCACCGGTATGTCCCACTTGGCCATACTGGGGGCTTTCATCCCCTCGTAGGGTTTGCCGATCAGCGAGGACAGGCCCAGACCGAACAGGGTCAGCCCCAATCCCGTGGCGACTTGGTTGGACATCAGGTAAAGCACCAACACGCCAAACAGCATCGAAAGCGCGGCTCCGGCAGCCGCGGCAGCAACAAAGCCCACGGCTGGGCTGCCGGTGTTGACGCCGATGGCAAAGCCGACCACCGCCCCGGTGATCATCATGCCTTCGACCCCAAGATTCAGAACGCCCGACTTTTCCACCACCGCTTCACCGATTGCAGCCAACAGGATCGGCGTGGCGGCAACCATCAGCGAGGCCAGAAGAAGAAGCGGGTTGATTTGACCAAGATCCATCGTCGCTCTCCTTATGCCGGAACGGTTTTGTTGAAGCGGATGCGGTAATGCGACAGCACATCCATCGCCAGAAGGAAGAACATCAACATGCCTTGAAACATCTGGATCGCGGCGGCGGGCAAACCCAGCATGAGCTGCGCCAGCTCGCCCCCGATATAGGTCAGCGCCATCAGAAGCCCGGCCAGCAGAATGCCGATGGGATGCAAGCGGCCCAGAAAGGCGACGATGATCGCGGTGAAGCCGTAACCGGAGTTGAAGTCGATGGTGACCTGGCCGGATGGGCCCGACACCTCGAACAATCCGGCAAGCCCGGCCAGCGCCCCCGATGTGCCAAGGCAGAACAGGATCAACCGGCTGGGATTGACCCCTGCGAACCGGGCCGCGCGCGGGGCTTCACCGGTCAGGCGCACCTGAAAGCCCAGCATATGCCGGGTCAGAAGCACATAGGCGAAGATGACGGCAACAAACGCGGCGGCCACACCCCAGTGCATGCCCGTGCCGCTGATCAGTTCGGCGTTATAGGCGGCAGGGAAATCGCGGAAGTTGCGTGAGCCGGGGAAGCCCATCCCCTCGGGGTTCTTCAACAATCCCTGACTGACCGAGGCCAACAGGTTCTCGGCCACATAGACCAGCATCAGGCTGACAAGGATTTCGTTGGTGCCGAATTTCACTTTCAAAAGGCCGGGGATCATCGCCCAGATCCAACCGCCCAACGCGCCCGCCAGCACCATTGCGGGGAAGATCAGAACGCTTTCGGACGGATAGAAGGCCAATCCGACACCCGCACCACAGATCGCGCCGATGATATACTGACCCTCGGCCCCGATGTTCCAGATACCTGCACGAAATCCAAGGCTCAGCCCGATTGCGATCAGGATCAATGGGGCGGCCTTGACCAATAGTTGGGGGCGCGAGTAGGGACCGAAGGTTTCGTGAAAAAGCGGATCCCAGAAGATTGTGCGGATCGCCTCCAACGGCGGCTTACCAAGCATCCAAAACATGAAACCGCCTGCAATCATCGTGGCAATAACCGCCAATATGGGCGTGAAACCTGCCCAGAACTGCGATGGTTGGGGACGTTTTTCCAGATGTATCATGCTGCCGTCTCCCGCTCGCCACCACCCATCATCAGGCCGATCGTTTCAACATCCAGCCCCTGCGTGGGCACCGGATCGGCCAGACGTCCCTCGTTCAACGCCGTGAAGCGGTCCGAGATTTCCATCAACTCGTCCAAGTCCTGACTGATCACAATCACCGCTGCGCCATGATGGGCAAGGTCCAGAAGGGATTGCCGGATCGCAGCCGCAGCCGAGGCATCCACCCCCCATGTCGGTTGGTTCACCACCAGCACATCAGGCCGTTGCAGCACCTCGCGTCCAATGACGAATTTCTGCAGGTTCCCACCTGACAGCGATCCTGCGGTGTTATCAGGCCCCGGTGTTCGCACGTCAAAGTCCTTGATGATCTTGCGCGCGAACTGTTCCGTCTTGCCCCAACGCAGAAATCCACGTTTGACGAGCTTTTCGCGCACCGAACCTGTCAGCAGGGCGTTTTCCGTCAAGCTCATATCAGGCGCTGCCGAATGGCCCAGACGTTCTTCAGGCGCGGTCAACAATCCACGTGCGCGTCGGGCGTTCGGGTGCATCATTCCGATATCTTCATCGGCCAGTTTGATCGTGCCGCTCTGCGCGCGCCCTTCGCCTGACAGAACGGCCAGCAGCTCATCCTGTCCGTTGCCCGCGACACCGCCGATGCCCAGCACCTCGCCTTTGCGCACCTCAAGCGAGATGTTGCGGAGACTGGTGCCAAACTCGGTCGGGGATGTCATTGACACATCTGACATTGCCAACGCCACTGCGCCGGGTTCTGCGGATTCTCGGAAGGGCACATGAAGCGTGTCGCCCACCATCATTTCGGCCAGTTGGCGCGCCGATTTTTCACGCGGATCGCATGTATCGACAACCTTGCCCAATCTCAGAACGGTGGCGTGTTCACACAAGGACCGGATCTCTTCCAACTTGTGCGAGATATACAGGATCGCGGTGCCCTCGGCGGTCAGTTTGCGCAGGGTTTCAAAAAGAATGTCGACCTCTTGCGGGGTCAGAACCGATGTTGGTTCATCCATGATCAACAGCTTCGGGTCTTGCAGAAGACAGCGAATGATTTCGACGCGTTGTCGTTCCCCGGCCGACAGCTCACCCACGATCCGCCCCGGATCAAGCGGCAGGCCATAGGCGTGGCTGACTTCGCGGATGCGCGCGGACAGGGCGCGCCGGTCGGGGGGATTGTCCATGCCAAGCGATATGTTTTCAGCGACGGAAAGCGCGTTGAACAGGCTGAAATGCTGAAACACCATGGTGACGCCGGAGCTGCGGGCGGCTGCCGGATTGACCGGCGCAAAACTTTCGCCGCGCAGCGTCATATGGCCCGCATCAGGCTTGACCAGGCCATAGATCATTTTCACCAGCGTAGATTTACCCGCCCCGTTTTCTCCCAGCAAGGCGTGAACCTCGCCCGGCAGGATCGAGAACGAGACCTGATCATTGGCCACGACACCGGGATAGGCTTTGGTCATCCCCTCAAGTGTCAATAGCGCGTTTTGGTGGCGCGTGTCCCCTGTCACCTGGCATTCCCCCGTTGTTTTTTTCGTTGCTTGCCATGCTGTTAAGTAGCGTAGCAGCGACCCCGATCGCAATGGCTTGCGGGGTCTTTCCAAGGCCCGGGTCACCCATCGGGCATTGAATAGTGTTTATCTGCGCGGCGCTGTGGCCAAGGTCGGTCAAGCGTCGCCGAAAGCGAACCCATTTGGTTGCGGACCCGATCAAACCAGCGCTGGCAAAGTCGCGTGACAGAACCGCATGGCAGATTTCCAGATCAAGGCTGTGACTATAGGTCAGGATCAGGTGATGAGCGTTCGGTGGAGCCATCCGTGCCGCCACGGCGGGATTGGGGGCTGGCAGTGCTGAAACATTGGTGGGAATGGTTGTCGGAAACCGGTCAACCGATGTATCGACCCATGTGATCGCCACATTAGCCAGAGGCGACAGCACATCGACAAGCGCGCGCCCAACGTGACCGGCCCCGAAGATCCAGACAGGGATGGTTGGGCAAGCCAGTGGCTCGATTATCCATCCGTTTAGCAGCTGGGGTAATGGACGCAGTCCTTTGGCCCGTGCCTGATCCAGAACACGTTTGACGGCCAACGGGATCGCGTCCGAGGCGGTCACCGGGCGCGCCACAACAGCGTCCCGCACATGTTGTGCAAGATCGTCAGCGGTGTAGCATTCCGTTAACAGCGTGACAGCGCCTCCGCAGCATTGACCAAGCTCCGGTCCCAGTGGCACACGTTTCAGGGCAGCGCTTCTGCCACTTGCCAACAAGTTTCGTGCGGCGATGGTGGCGCGATGCTCCAACTCCCCTCCACCAATCGTGCCACTTTGCCCTTCCTGCCAGACCAGCATCGCGGCGCCCACCTCGCGCGGGGTCGATCCGGCGGTGTCGGCCACGACAACACGGGCAACGGGACCGTGCCGGGCGATGGTGTCGGCAAGCTGGGTCAGATCGAAGCTCATCCGGCGCGCACCCGTTCTATGGCGTTCAGGATTTCCTCGGCCGTGGCGGGGGCATTCAGGGCGTGATATCCGTCGCCGCAGGCCGATACCGCGTCCGCCAGCGCAAGCCATGCGGAAATACCCAGCATCAGGGGCGGCTCGCCCACAGCCTTCGAACGGAAGATCGTATCCTCTTGGTTGGGTTGATCCCAGAGATCAACATTGAAGATGCGCGGGCGATCCGAACACGCGGGGATTTTATAGGTCGACGGTGCGTGCGTGCGAAGCTGACCTTTGCCGTCCCAGACCAGCTCTTCGGTGGTTAGCCAGCCTGCCCCCTGCACATAGCCGCCCTCAACCTGCCCGATATCCAAGGCAGGATTCAGGCTGCTGCCCGCATCATGCAGGATGTCGGTGCGCAGAATACGGTTTTCGCCGGTCAGCGCGTCTATGACAACCTCGGTCAACGCGACGCCATGGGCAAAATACAGGAACGGGCGGCCTTGTCCCTTCATTCGATCCCAATTGATATCGGGTGTTTTATAGAACCCGGTGGCAGACAAGCTAACACGTGCCTCATAGGCTGAAGCGGCGGCCTTGGCGAAGCCAAGGGTTTGCCCTTCCGGTCCGCACAGCTTGTTTTCTTCGAAGGTGATGTCACCCGCGGCGCACCCCCAAAGTTCCGCGATATGTTCAGCTATACGTTCGCGTATGGTCAAGCACGCCGCCTGCACCGCCATCCCGTTCAGGTCAGACCCCGAGGATGCGGCCGTGGCCGAGGTGTTGGGCACTTTCGCCGTGTCGGTCGCGGTGATCCTGACCGCCTCGACAGGCACGCCAAAGCACCGTGCGGCGACCTGAGCGACTTTCTGGAACAGCCCTTGTCCCATTTCAGTGCCGCCATGGTTCATGCGGATCGACCCGTCGGCATAAACATGCACCAGCGCGCCCGCCTGATTCAGATGGGTCAGGGTGAAGCTGATCCCGAATTTGACCGGAGAATAGGCGAGGCCCTTTTTCAGGATCGGATGATCTGCGTTGAACGCATCCACCTTTGCCCGTCGTGCGGCATAGTCCGCCCGATCCAGTAACGCGTCGGTCATGGCCGGAACGTGGAACCCTTCGATGGTCTGGCCGTAATGCGTGGTCTGCCCGTCGCGATAGAAATTGACCCGCCGCACCTGAACAGGGTCCAATCCGCGCGCGGCGGCGACGTGATCCAGTATACGCTCGATCCCCAACACGCCTTGCGGGCCACCAAAGCCACGGAATGCCGTGGCCGAGGCTGTGTTGGTCTTCAGTCGATGGCTTTCGATCCGCACGGCGGGCAGGTGATAGGCATTGTCGGCATGCAGCATCGCACGATCCGCCACTGGCAAGGACAAGTCCTGCGACCAGCCGCAGCGGGCAAGTTGCGTGACCTCCAACCCCAATAGGCGTCCGTCGCCATCCACGCCCGCGCGATAGCTGATGCGGAAATCGTGGCGTTTGCCGGTGATCACCATGTCGTCGTCGCGGTCATAGCGCATCTTGCAGGGGCGTCCCGTGCGCCGGGCCGCGACGGCACAGGCCACGGCCAGCGCGTTGCCCTGGCTTTCCTTACCGCCAAAGCCACCGCCCATCCGGCGGGTTTCAACGCGAATACCGTGCATGGGCACGCCCAACGCCTCGGCCACCTTGTGTTGGATTTCTGTCGGGTGCTGGGTCGAACTGTGAACCAGCATGTCACCCGCTTCCTGCGGGATCGCCAGCGCGGCCTGACCTTCCAGATAGAAATGCTCCTGCCCGCCCATCTCGAACGACCCGGTCAGGGTGTGTGGCGCGGATTGGATGGCGTCGGCAGCATCGCCGCGCGCCCAGATCACCGGGCCGCCTTCGAACCGGCTGTCTGCTTCCATCGCCTCGTCTATGGTCAGGATAGCGGGGCGTGGGTCGATGGTAATCTTGGCCTTTCGGGCGGCTTTGCGGGCGGCAAGATGCGAGGTTGCGACCACAAGGAATATCGGCTGACCGTGATAGAAAACCTCGCCTTGTGCCAACATAGGCTCGTCATGGACCGAGGGTGACACATCGTTGGCATGGGGTAAATCAATAGCGGTCAGCACGTCCACCACGCCGGGCGACTGACGCACCTTCGACAAATCGGCATGGGTGATGACGCCGCGCGCCACATCGCTCAGTCCAAATGCCAGATGCAGGCAATTGGCCGGTGTCGGAATGTCATCGACATATCGTGCCTCGCCGGTCACGTGCAGACGGCCTGAATCGTGGGGAAGGGGATGACCGAGGCTCATGGCTGCACCTCAAGCACGGATGCCGTCAGCCCCTGATCTTCATGCCAATAGCGCAAGAGCAAGTTGCGCGCCGTTTCCATTCGATAACTGGCCGAGGCGCGCATATCGGACATCGGCGTGAAGTCTTTTTCAAACATTGGAAGCACGGCGCGTATTGTCGCCTCGGACCACGATTTTCCAATCAGGGCCGCTTCAACATGGGAGGCGCGTTTTGGAATGCCAGCCATGCCCCCAAAGGCGATGCGGGCATCTTCGACGGTGCCGTCATTTACCGCTATGTTGAATGCCCCCAATACGGCCGAGATATCCTGGTCGAACCGTTTCGACAGTTTATAGACACGAAGCCGGTCGGGCTGACGGTCGAACGAAATTGCCTCGACAAATTCGCCGGGGCGGCGATCCTGTTTGCCGTAATCGATAAAGAAGTCTTCCAGCGGGATTGCCCGTGTCTCGGACCCACGCCGCAAATGCAAGGTGGCGCCAAGGGCGATCAACGCGGGCGGCGTGTCGCCAATGGGCGAGCCATTCGCGATGTTTCCCCCGACGGTCGCCACGTTGCGCACTTGGATCGAGGCGAAGCGGCGCAGCATCTCGGCAAAATGTGGATAGTGCGGAGCAATCGCCCCGCGCAGATTTTCCAGTGTTACGCCCGCGCCTATGCGGATCTTGTCGTCTCGGATGTGAATGTCTTTCAGGTCTTTGACGCCGTTCAGGAAGATCACCGGGTTCAAATCTCGCAGCGCCTTGGTGGCCCAAAGCCCGACATCTGTTGCGCCCGCAATCAGGGTCGAATGGGGCGAGGTCATCAACGCATGTGCAAGTTCGTCCAGTGTTTCGGGCCGCGTTGGGTCTTTTTCGTCTGCCGTATCCGGCATCGTGCCTGCACAGGGGTCAAATCCTTTTGGCACGGCTTCATGGGTGGCGTCGTCGGCGGCCCGAATGATCGGGGCATAGCCTGTGCATCGACACAGATTGCCCGCCAACACATCGTCATGGTTCTGATCACCGTTCAGATGCGCAGCGGTTAGCGACATGGTGATGCCGGGCGTGCAAAAGCCGCATTGCGACCCGTGCCTTTCGACCATCGCTTCCTGAATCGGGTGAAGCTGGTCGCCCTGCGCCAGCCCCTCGACCGTTGTCAGGGATTTACCGTTCAACTGCCCCAGAAACAGGATGCACGCATTGACGGCCTTCGCACCATGCGCGTCGGCAACCATGATCGTGCAAGCGCCGCAATCGCCTTCGTTGCAGCCTTCCTTGGTGCCGGTCAGCCCCCGCGTGTCGCGCAACCAATCCAGCGTGGTCCGCGTGGGGTCCACGTCACGTAGAGTCACACTCTCTCCGTTCAGAAGAAAGGCGATATCCATGAGGTTCGTCCTGCCGCGTTACCCTGTTGTGGCCCCATTTTGCCTGTCTTCGAGGCGGCGTAGAAAACAAGCGGGGTTTTATTGTGTCGGTTAAGCAAAGCCGAGAATCGGCGTTCTGGCAAGAAATTCCTTCTTTTCACCAATGGTCCGGCGTTGGGGGAGGACAGGGATCGGGTCGGTTGCGATTGCCGAGATAATGTATACAATGGCATACATGCTGGGAGATTGCTGATGATCATGCAGTTACATCACGTCCAACTTGCGATGCCGGAAGGGCAAGAGGATCTGGCCGTCCAATTCTATTCAATCCTTCTGGGTTTAGAGGTTGAGCAGAAGCCTGACACCTTGGCCAAGCGCGGGGGGGTCTGGTTTCGACAAGGTGAAGTGCGTGTTCATCTTGGTGTTGAAGAACCGTTTTCGCCCGCGAAGAAAGCGCATCCCGCCTTTCTGTGTGATGATCTTAACGAACTGGCACAAGCTCTTGAAGCGGCGATGTTTCCTGTCCAATGGGACGAAAAGCTCAGCGGTTTCAGGCGCTTCTATACTGCCGACCCTTTCGGAAATCGGATCGAGTTTCTTCAATCGGCACGTTAGACGTTTCTGCGCTTTCCCCGTGACGGGCGGTCGTCTATTTTAACGCAATGACCAAACATCCCCGATTCATTCACCTGCGCGTTCACACCGAATACTCCCTGTTGGAAGGGGCCATTCCGGTCAAGAAGCTGCCGGGTCTGTGTGCTTCTGCGGGGATGCCTGCCGTTGCGGTTACAGATACCAACAACATGTTCGCGGCGCTGGAGTTTTCCGTCACCGCCGCCGGTCAGGGGGTGCAGCCGGTCATGGGTTGTCAGGTCGATGTGGCCTTCGACATGCCCGCCCCCGGTGAAAAGCCCCGTCCCGCCGCGCCGATGGTCCTGTTGGCGCAGAACGAGCGTGGGTATGAAAACCTGATGAAGCTCAATTCCTGTCTTTATATCGACAAAGGGGGCGAGCTTCCGCAGGTGCAGCTTGATGAGCTGGAGCGATATTCCGAAGGGTTGATCTGTCTGACGGGCGGGGCGGAAGGCCCTGTCGGGCAATTCCTGCAAGCCGGACAGAGGCCAAAGGCCGAGGCGCTGATGCAAAGGCTGCACGCTTGTTATGGTGATCGGCTGTATGTCGAGTTGCAACGCCATCCGGGCGAGGGCGGGCAGACCACGCCGGCCGAGCGCGCGACCGAACAAGGCTTCGTCGAAATGGCGTATGCTATGAGCATTCCGCTGGTCGCGACCAACGACGCCTATTTCCCGCAACAGAAATTGTACGAGGCACATGACGCGCTGATCTGCATCAAGGAAGGCGCTTATGTCGATCAGCAGGAGGGCCGCCGTCGCCTGACGCCGCAGCATTATTTCAAAAGCCCCGAGGAAATGATCACGCTGTTTGCCGATCTGCCCGAGGCGATTGATAACACGGTGGAAATCGCCCGTCGGTGCGCCTTTATGGCCTATCGTCGCGATCCGATCCTGCCGAAATTTGCCGATGACGAGGTCGAGGAGCTGCGCCGTCAGGCCAATGAGGGCTTGCGGACCCGTCTTGCGGTGATCCCCCATGCGGTCAGTGTCGAGGACTACCAGAAACGGCTGGATTTCGAGCTCGACATCATCGAAGGCATGGGCTTTCCGGGCTATTTCCTGATCGTTGCCGATTTCATCAAATGGGCCAAGGAGCATGACATCCCGGTGGGGCCGGGGCGGGGGTCGGGCGCGGGGTCACTCGTGGCTTATGCGCTGACCATCACCGATCTTGATCCCCTGCGCTATTCGCTGCTGTTCGAACGGTTCCTGAACCCCGAACGGGTGTCGATGCCAGACTTCGATATCGATTTCTGCATGGATCGCCGGGAAGAGGTGATCCGCTATGTGCAAGAGAAATATGGCCGCGACAAGGTGGGGCAGATCATCACCTTCGGCGCGCTTCTGTCCAAGGCGGCGGTGCGCGATGTGGGCCGCGTGTTGCAGATGCCGTATGGGCAGGTGGACCGGCTGTCCAAACTGATCCCCGTCGAAGGGGTCAAGCCGGTCTCGATCGAGAAAGCCCTGGCGGACGAACCGCGTCTGCGGGAAGAGGCGCGCGCCGAAGAGGTGGTCGAGCGCCTTCTGACTTATGGCCAACAGGTCGAAGGGTTGTTGCGCAATGCCTCGACCCATGCGGCGGGCGTGGTGATCGGCGACCGGCCGTTGGATGCGCTGGTGCCGCTCTACCAAGACCCCAAGTCGGACATGCCCGCGACACAGTTCAACATGAAATGGGTCGAGCAAGCCGGGCTGGTGAAGTTCGACTTTCTGGGCCTGAAAACGCTGACCGTGATCCAGAACGCGGTGGACCTGATCCGGGGGCAGGGGCGCGATATCCATATCGGGCCAAATGGCGAAACGCTGTACGACCCGCCCGAAGGGGCCGAGAACGAGATCAACACGATCCCGCTGGATGACGAGGCGACTTATAAGCTTTATGCCGCCGCCAAGACCGTCGCGGTGTTCCAGGTGGAAAGCAGCGGCATGATGGACGCGCTCAGGCGTATGAAACCCAACTGTATCGAGGATATCGTGGCGCTGGTGGCGCTGTATCGTCCCGGCCCGATGGAAAACATCCCGACCTATTGCGAGGTCAAGAACGGGTTGCGCGAAGTGGAAAGCGTCCATCCCCTGATCGACCATATCCTTGAGGAAACGCAGGGCATCATCGTTTATCAGGAACAGGTGATGCAGATCGCGCAGGTGATGGCGGGCTATTCGCTTGGGGGCGCGGACCTGCTGCGCCGCGCGATGGGCAAGAAGATCAAAGAGGCGATGGACGCCGAGCGCCCGAAATTCGAAAAAGGCGCGGCGGAAAACGGGGTCGAGAAGAAGAAAGCGTCCGAGGTTTTCGACCTTCTGGAAAAATTCGCCAACTACGGCTTCAACAAATCCCACGCCGCCGCCTATGCTGTGGTCAGCTATCAGACCGCGTGGCTGAAGGCGAACCACCCGGTCGAGTTCATGGCGGGCGTGATGAACTGCGATATCCACCTGACCGACAAGCTGTCTGTTTATGCGCACGAGGTGCGCCGGGGCATGGATATCGAGATCGTGCCGCCCTGCGTCAACCGCTCGCTTGAAACCTTCAGTGTTGATCAGGGGCGCGTTGTCTATGGCTTGGGGGCGTTGAAGAATGTGGGCATCGAGGCGATGAAGCTTGTGGTCGAAGGCCGCAAGGTGGATGGGGTCGACAAGCCCTTTGCGACGTTGTTCGACTTTGCCCGCCGCGTCGATCTGAAACGCGTCGGCAAACGGCCGATGGAGATGCTGGCCCGCGCGGGGGCCTTCGACCAGCTTGACCCGAACCGGCGGCGCGTCTTTGACAGCCTTGATGCGCTGGTCAGTTATTCTGCGGCGATTTTTGAGCAACGCGCCTCGAACCAGGTGTCGCTGTTTGGCGAGGCGGGGGATGACCTGCCCGAACCGCGCCTGTCGCCGGTGGGCGATTGGCTGCCCAATGAACGACTGGCCGAAGAGCATAAGGCCATCGGCTTCTATCTGTCCGGCCACCCGCTGGACGATTATCTGCCTGCTTTGAGCCGCAAGGGGATCATGACCCTGCGCGAATTGCGCGACAAGGCCGAACGGGCCGGCGCTGCCGTCGGCAAGGTGGCGGTGAATGTCAGCGGGCTTCAGGCCCGTAAGTCTGCCCGTGGCAACCAGTTCTTTCGCCTGAACATCGACGACCCGACAGAACAGGTCTCGGGCATCCTGCTGTTCGCAGATGATTTCGAAGCCTGCCGCAAGGTCTTTGATGAAACCATGCAGGTGGTCATGCAGCTGGAAGGCCGCTTCGAAGAAGGCCAGTTCGACCCGCGCGGCCGGTCGGTCGCCCCCTTGGATGCGGTGATTGCCGATGCCGGGGGGATGGCGCTGAAACTGTATCTTGATCAGGCAGATACGCTGACACAGGTGGCGCATTTGTTGCAGGATGCGACCGAGAAGGCGCGCAACGTGCGGCCGGGCGAAGTCTCGGTCTGTTTGATGGACCCCACCCTGCCCGGTGAGGTCGAGATGACATTGGGCCAGTCTTTCCCGCTGAACCCGCAGATCAAGGGGGCGTTGAAGTCGCTGCCGGGTGTGGTGGACGTGGAGGAGGTGTGAGGGGCGTTGCCCCTCTGCGCGTGTGCGCATTCACCCCAGGATATTTTTGGCCAGAAGAAACCCGATGTCAGTAATGCGGCGGACGCTCGTCGCCCAAGATCACGCCGCCAGAGTTCGCCTGTTCCCGTTCGGCCTCGCGTTCCATCAGCATCCGCACCCGGTGGGTCATTCTGGACAGCTCTGCATCCTGACGGGCGACGACCTCGTTCAGCTCTTCGACCTGGCGGGACAGGTGGGCGACAGTTTCTTCCAGTTGGGTCAGGCGATCTTGTGTCATGGGGGCGTGATAGCGCGGCTTTCCGGTAAGACCCAGCGGTTTTTGCTGCGCTTGGCAAATCGTGATGCCGCGCAGGCTTTCCTTGCCCCTGTCGGCCCCATCCGCTAGACCGCCCGCAACAGATATCGGAACCGGGACCAGCCATGGCCAAGCAGAAAAAACAGCCCCGCCCCAAGGCGATCACGCCCAAGGGGTTTCGCGATTATTTCGGCGCCGAAGTGGACGAGCGGAAACGGATGCTCGACCAGATCGCGGCGGTGTATCATCGCTATGGGTTCGATGCGCTGGAAAGCTCGGCCGTCGAGACGGTCGAGGCGCTGGGCAAGTTTCTGCCCGACGTAGACCGCCCGAACGAAGGCGTGTTTGCCTGGCAGGAATATGACGAGAAGGGCGATGGCGACTGGCTGGCGTTGCGCTATGACCTGACCGCGCCGTTGGCCCGTGTTTTTGCGCAACATCGCAATGATCTGCCGACACCCTATCGCCGTTACGCAATGGGGCCGGTCTGGCGCAATGAAAAGCCGGGGCCGGGCCGGTTTCGACAGTTTTATCAATGCGATGCGGATACGGTCGGCACGGCCAGCATGGCGGCGGATGCTGAGATTTGCGCGTTGCTGGCAGATACACTCGAAACTGTCGGTATTCCGCGCGGCGATTATTTGGTGCGGGTGAACAACCGCAAGGTTTTGAATGGTGTGTTAGAGGTGATGGGTGTTGACGAGGGCCCCGAACGTGATGCGGTTCTGCGCACCATCGACAAGTTCGACAAGGTCGGTGAAGCCGGGGTGCGCGAGCTTCTGGGCAAGGGGCGGCTGGATGCGTCGGGCGCATATATCGACGGGGTTGGGTTGTCGGATGAACAGGCCGCGCCCGTGCTGGCTTTCCTGACCTCGAAAGGCGAGACAGCCGATCAAACGCTGGCAAATCTGCGTGCGGCGGTTGGTGACAGTGCCATCGGTGCGGAAGGCGTGACCGAGCTGGAAGAGATTGCCAGTCTGCTGGGGGCGCAAGGCTATGGCCCGGACCGCATCGTCATTGACCCCTCGGTCGTGCGCGGCCTTGGTTATTACACCGGCCCCGTGTTCGAGGCGGAGCTGACCTTCGAAATCCTCGACGAAAAGGGCCGTCCGCGGCAGTTCGGCTCGGTCGCTGGCGGTGGCCGGTATGATGACCTCGTTGCGCGTTTTACCGGGCAAAAGGTGCCTGCCGTGGGCGTCTCGATCGGCGTCGATCGTCTGCTGGCCGCGCTCCGCGCCAAGGGGCGGATTGGTGGTAGGGCGGTTGGCCCCGTCGTCGTGACCGTCATGGATAAGGCGCGGTTGGCGGATTATCAGGCAATGGTGGGCGAATTGCGGCAGGCGGGCATCCGGGCCGAGGTCTATCTGGGCAATCCCAAGAATTTCGGTAACCAGTTGAAATATGCTGATAAGCGGGGGTCGCCCGTGGCGATTATCGCAGGATCAGACGAGTTCGAAGCCGGAAAAGTGCAAATCAAGGATTTGGTGCTGGGCGCGAAGATCGCCGAGAATGCCACGCTTGAGGAATGGAAGGAACGCCCCAGCCAGTTTGAATGCGACCGCGCCGAGATGGTCGCCAAGGTGCGCGAGATCGTCGAGGGTTATGATGGCTGACAAGGCACGGGTCCGCATCGAGGCCGCGCGATACTTACGGTTCTTTGAAGAACGTGGCGCCAGCGTCGCGGAAACCGACATCCTGCAACCTGCCGAAACCCTTCTTGACCTTTACGGCGAAGACATCCGTGCGCGGGCGTTCGTCACCCACGACCCGGATTTCGGCGAGGCGATGTTGCGGCCGGATTTCACTGTTCCCGTGGTGCAGATGCACATGGCCGAGGGGGCCGAGCCCGCGCGCTATGCCTATATGGGCGAGGTGTTTCGCGCGCAGGACGAGTCCAAACATCGCGCGTCTGAATATTTTCAGGTGGGGTACGAGGTGTTCGACCGCGCGTCGCCGATCGAGGCGGATGCCGAGGTGTTCGCCTTGCTGAAAGAGGTTTTGGAACCTTTCAATCTACGCGCCGCCACCGGGGATATGGGGCTGCTGTTGGCGGCCGTGCGCGGGCTTGGCACGACGGATCGGCGAAAGGCCGCATTGTTGCGCCATATCTGGCGCCCCCGTCGCTTCCGCGCGTTGCTGGATCGGTTTGCAGGGCGCGCACCATTGCCTGAAGGCCGTGACGCCCTGCTGGCGATGACAGAGCCGATGGATGTGAAGACACCGCAGATCGGACTACGTGCGCCCGCCGAGATCGCCGAGCGGATCGACGCCTTGCGCGAAGATGCCGCCGCCGCACCCATTTCGGCACAGGAGGTCGAGCTGCTGGACGACCTGCTGGGCCTGCGCGAAACCACCGCCAATGTGCTGGAACATTTGCGCGATATCGCGGTGGACATGCCTGCAATAGCGCAGGCGGTTGACCGGCTGGAGATGCGTGCCGAGGCTTTGGCCAAACGTGGAATTGACGTGGCAACGCTGGATTTCGAAGGCAGCTATGGCCGCACCTCGATGGAATATTATGACGGGTTCGTCTTCGGGTTCTATGCCGAGGCCCGTCCAGATTTGCCCCCCGTCGCGACCGGGGGCCGGTACGATGCGCTTACACGGGTTTTGGGTAACCAGAACGGTGAGGCGCGTGACATCCCTGCGGTAGGTGGTGTAATCCGCCCCGAGTTGACGCTGGAATTGACAGGCGAGGCGGGACAATGACCGTGAAGCTGGGCGTGCCTTCGAAGGGCCGGTTGATGGAAAAGACCTTTGACTGGTTCGGGGCGGCGGGAATTGGATTGTCACGCACCGGGTCTGATCGGGAATATGCAGCGGCTGTCGATGGGATCGACGGTGTCGAGTTGGTGCTTCTGTCCGCAGGTGAAGTGCCGCGCGAACTGGCCGCTGGGCGTATCCATCTTGGTGTCACCGGGTCAGATCTGGTTCGGGAAAAGCTGGGTGCGTGGAATGAAAAAGTGATCGAGCTTGCGCCGATGGGGTTCGGTCATGCCGATTTGATCATTGCCGTGCCGAAATGCTGGGTCGATGTGAACACCTTGGACGATCTTGATGCGGTGGCCGCAGCATTCCGCGCCAAGCATGGTTTTCGCCTGCGGATTGCCACCAAGTATCACCGTTTGATCCGCGACTATTTACGCGATCACGGCGTGGCCGATTACCAGCTGGTTGACAGTCAGGGTGCAACCGAAGGCACGGTGAAAAATGAAACCGCCGAAGCCGTCGCGGACATTACGTCCACTGGCGAGACATTGCGCGCGAACCACCTGAAGATCCTGTCTGGTGGACCGGTACACAAAAGCCAGGCCACCCTGTTCAAGTCGCGCAAGGTAAATTGGACGGATTCCGAGCGCGCAACGCTGGCAGAGCTATGCAAAAAACTGGGTATTGATCGTTAGTAAAACGGCGCACTCAGGCGGGCATGCGGTCAACCATCCAATTCCGGATCGGATCGAAGGCGTGAAAGGCATTGGCCATATTTGCTCCTGCGGTTTCACCCATGGCCTGATCGAGTGACAGCGCGTCCTGCCAGACGGCGATGCCTTTCCGACGCAGCAGCATCGAATTCGGGTGATCCGCCGGATAAGGGGCTGGCACACGCTTCAGTTCTGGCTCTGACAGGCGCAGGCCGGCTTTCTGCGCGTTCCCAAACAGATCGGACAATTGATCGCCCGCCGGACCTGCGACGACCTCGCGCCACTGGGTCAGTCGTGGTTTGTCAAAGGCAAACAGGCCATAGCCAATGACAAGGTCATCGGGCTGCAGACCAAACATCCAAGCTGCCCCGGTCGCAGCGTCGCTGAAACTGATATGCACATGGGCGTTGTAGGGGGTTTTGTCTTTCGAGAATCGCAGATCGCGATGTATGCGAAACATTTTGGTGGTGACCTCTGTGCCGTATTGCGCGGCCAATCGAGGGGCAAGATCGTCGCAAAACGTTTTGGCAGCGTCCTTTACCTGGGACGAATATCGGGCCTTGTTCTGTGCAAACCAATCCCGCGTGTTGTTTGCCTTGAGATCCCGTAAGAAGGCGGTGGTTTCTTTGGTGAACATCTTGCTTCTCCCCATCAAGGTGTCTGCGCCGATTGACGCAGACACCGGTGTTACCCGCGCAGTTTGTGATGAAGCAGGATCGGCACGACCAGATCTTCCTCGTCAGTCAGATGCCGCGACAGGAATCCTTCCAGCACCCCCGACAGGTCGTGTACCGACTGAGCCTCTTCCCGCGCTTGCGCTTCGTCCAGCTGGGTTAGTTTTACCACACGATTGGCTTGCCGTGTGAACCGATCCAGCAGATCGTCCAACACAAGGTGGTCAGCCTCCAGCGTATCCAACCCGTGATCGAACCGACCATCGGCAGCGGACAATTCCGGGAAAAACTTGTGATCTTCCCAATGGTGATGCCCGTGCAGGTTTCGCACCAAAAGGTTTCCATAATGGGACAGTTGCCGGGCGTGATCGTCCGGGTCGATTTGCTTGTCCAAATACCCCTCGGTGTTCAAGCGGATCAATTCGGCCAGTTGTCCGAACATAACATGTGCCCCCATCCAGTTTTGAATGGACGCGGCGAAATTCGGGTGATCAGGCCACGCGTCGCGTGGGTAATCCCGAAGCAAAAGGCGCATATCCTCAGGCAGCGCCTCTTGTCTTATTGTGGGCATGTGTGTCATGAAGGGATAGATAGCGTTATATTATAACAATACAAGATATGGTGTAACGCCGCCCCAACCTTCAGTCGGGAGCATCCTTAAACCCGATCTGCTTGTGACCGCCATCGCAGAACGGTTTGTTCTTCGACTGTCCGCAGCGGCAAAGGAATGCCATGCCCAGTTTCGCGATACGCTTGCCTGTACCGGTACACATCTCGACATTCCCGTCGAGCTTCAGGGGGCCGTCCGCTTGCCGATCCACCTTCACCGCGCCGCCTTGCCCGTCCTTTTCCGGCGGGGTCTTGGGTGCGGGTTCGCCAGTTGTCGTAAATCCTGCGTCCACGTGGCTGTTGTCACAATAGGGCTTGTTCTTCGACTGCCCGCAGCGACACAGGGCCACGCGCGTTTGCGTGTCACCGTTTTCGACCAAGATGTTCCCCGCAAGAACCATTGGTCCGTTTTCAAGAATGGCCAGCCGGTTGATCTGTGGCGGTTGTTCATCCCGCCCGTCCTTGCGTTGATAGGCCAGCGCGCCGGAGGGGCAGGCGCGGATCACGGCGGCCACGTCTTCTGCGGCGGCTTGATCGGGCTGCACCCATGGACGGTTTTTGGGATCAAACACCTTCGGCAGTTGCAAGAAACAGTTGCGCGAATGGATGCATCGCCCAAGATCGAAACTGACGTTGATGTCCTGCCCGGTGTATTCTTTCCGTTTCATGGCGCGCTCCTTCTTGCTGTGAACCTCCAGCCTAGCGCGGAATGTCCGATTGACCAAAAAGAGTTAAACGACAAAGGGCGCGAAATTGCCCGCGCCCTTTGTTTACCGTCAAATTTTGATCAGCGCCGCTTTACCCTCGGCGTGAACGCAAAAAGCCCATGATCTCATAAGTTTGATCAAGAATTGGCTGGGCGATGGCTTCGGCTTTTTCAGCCCCTTGCGCCAAAACCCGATCAATCTCGGCCTTGTCGTCCATCAGGCGGGCCATTTCTTCCGATATTGGTCCCAGCTTGGCGACGGCCAGTTCGGCCAAGGCAGGTTTGAACGTACCCCAACCCGCGCCTGCAAACTCGGCAATCACCGCTTCGGGTGAAGTCTCGGACAGGCCCGCGTAGATATCCACGAGGTTGCGTGCCTCTGGGCGACCCTTAAGGCCCTCAAGCGTGTCGGGCAGAGGGTCAGGGTCGGTGCGCGCCTTTTTGAACTTCTTGGCAATGGTGTCGGCATCATCGGTCATGTTGATGCGCTCCATATCGCTTTCGCCCGACTTGGACATCTTTTTCGATCCGTCGCGCAGGTTCATCACCCGTGTTGCCGGTCCTTCAATAATAGGTTCGGGCAGAGGGAAAAAATCTTCGGCACCGAAATCATGGTTGAACTTGGCAGCAATGTCGCGCGTCAGTTCCACATGTTGCTTCTGATCCTCGCCCACGGGGACGTGGGTTGCGTGATAGAGCAGAATGTCCGCCGCCATCAGCGCAGGGTATGCGTAAAGACCCAACGAGACCTTCTCGGCGTTCTTGCCAGCCTTGTCCTTGAATTGCGTCATGCGGTTCATCCAGCCCACACGCGCAACACAGTTGAACAGCCACGCCAGTTCAGTATGCGCAGGAACCTGGCTTTGGTTGAACAATACAGATTTGGTTGGATCAATCCCGGCGGCCAGATAGCCTGCCGTGACCTCACGGGTGGCATCCTTCAATTCCTTTGGGTCTTGCCAGACGGTGATCGCGTGCAGATCAACGACGCAGTAAACTGCCTCGAAATCCTGCCCTTGCATGTCCACAAATCGCTTGATGGCACCAAGGTAGTTGCCCAATTGCAGCCCGCCGGATGGCTTGACGCCCGAGAAGACGCGCGGCGTGTGCTTGGTCATGATATCACTCCGTCTGGATTTCTGATCCTTCGTCGCTTACCCATGTGGGCAAGGGCCGTCAAGAAAGGCCCGCGTGGAAGTGGCCAAGGAGAGCCAGTTATGAGCAGCTATCGCGATGAAAGTCCCGTAAACCCCTTGCCGCCTGTCGTGATTGCACTGGCGGTGTTCCTGATCGGCATTGAACTTGTGTTCGCAGCGGGCGGTCAGGGTTTCATCGGTGGGCCCGAAGCTGCGGGTTGGCGTATTTCGATGATCGAGGAATGGGGATTTTACGAACCGCGTTTTTCCAAGATGGTTGAAACCAGCAGTTTCCCCCTTCGTGAACTTGCGCGCTTCTTCACCTATCCGTTCCTGCATCTGAGCTTTACCCACCTTCTGTTTGTGCTGGTTTTTCTGCTGGCGCTGGGCAAAATGGTGGGCGAGGTGTTCTCGCCGCTTGCCTTTCTGGTGGTGTATTTCGGTGCGTCGATTGCCGGGGCCTTGGCTTATTGGGTGGTGTGGGACACGCCGGTCATCCTGTTTGGCGGGTTCCCCGCGGTTTACGGCCTTATCGGGGCATATACATTCCTGCTATGGACCAATCTTGCGGCAACGGGCGGCAATCAGCTATCCGCATTCCGCATCATCGCTTTCTTGATGGGGTTGCAGTTGATCTTTGGACTGCTGTTCGGGGCAGGTCTGAACTGGGTGTCCGAAATTGCCGGGTTTGCCGCGGGCTTCGGTTTGTCTTTTCTGGTCAGTCCCGGTGGCTGGTCAAATGTTCTGGCACAGTTGCGCAAGCGGTAAAGGGTCAGGTCCGGCGCAAGGCGCCTTTGATTTCGGACAGATGGAACGCGCGGAACCAGTGCCCTAAGACCCCATAAGTAACGATCCCGCTGACGACCAATACAGTCAGGGCTATAATTTTCAGACCGGGAATGCCGAACATCGGCCCAAGAACGATGACCAAAACCCACAGTATTGCGCCCATCGCCCAACTGGCTGCCGCCAGCCGCCAGAAACGGCGCCAGAACCGGGCATCGAACCTTGTATCATCTCCCATGCGCGCCGCGCCAATCCATGTCAGCCCGGTTATAGTCCAGCCGGCAACCGTTGTGCCGATGGCGGCGGCGATGAAACCAATCCAGTAACTCAGCCCCACCGCGACCACCAGATTAACGACCATTCCCACAATGGCGAAGTAGAACGGTGTGCGGGTGTTTTCGCGCGCGAAATAGACCGAGGCGAGCACCTTTTGCAGCACGAAGGCCGGAAGGCCAGCCCCATAAATCGCGGTTGCCAAGGCGGTCGAAGCGGTGTCGTCCGACGTGAACGCGCCGCGCTGGAACAGTACCTCGACCAGCTGGGTCGGCACCACCATCAGCGCAACTGCTGCCGGAAAGGTCAGCGCCAGCGACAGTTCGCCCGCGCGGCTAAGGGCATTGCGCCCGGCAAGATTGTCACCGGATCGCAGGTTGCGCGAAAGCTCTGGCAGCAGCACGATCCCGATGGCGATGCCCACGACGCCCAGTGGCAGTTGGTATAGGCGATCAGCATAGTAAAGCCACGCCACCGCCCCATCGAAGAAGCTGGCAACCTGACGACCCACAAGAAGGTTGATCTGCGTCACCCCACCGGCAAGGGCGGCAGGGGCGGCGATGATGAAAAGGCGCTTCAGCTCGGGCGTCATGTGCGGCATGCGCGGCACAAGACGATAGCCCGCACGGCTTGCCGCCACCCACACCAAAACGGCTTGCGCGATACCGGCGACGGGTACAGTCCAAGCCAACGCGTTTCCGATGTCATGGCCAAGGCTGTCGGCGGCAAACATCGCTGCGATGAAGATTACGTTCAGAAGCACAGGTGCCGCCGCCGCTGCAATGAACCGGCCCGTCGCATTCAGCACTCCAGACAACAGCGCAGCCATCGAGATAAACAGGATATAGGGAAACGCGATGCGCCCATATGTGACAGCCAGATCGAACCGGTTATCTTCGGTGAACCCTGATGCCATTGCATAGACCAGCGCAGGCATGAAAATCTGCGCGAGGATGGTGAAGATCACCAAAATGAAGGCCAACCCGGACATGGCGTCGCGTGCGAACTCCTTCGCGCCTTCGCCGCCTTCGTGCTTCTTGGCAAACATCGGCACGAAGGCCACGTTCAGAGTGCCTTCCGCAAAGAACCGGCGGAACATGTTTGGCAGGGAAAACGCGATCAGAAAGGCCTCGGCCACTGCCGACGACCCCAGAAACGCGCCGATCATGATATCACGCACGAAACCCAAGATACGGCTGGCCATCGTCCAGCCGCCCACGGTCATGAAGCCACGCGCCAGTCTCGAGGCCATTATGCTGTCGCCCTCTCGGCCGTCTGTTCGATTGCTTGCCGCAACTTGGCTTCAAGCTGCAGTTTTTTGTGCTCGGCCATGATCTTCAGTCCAAACATGTCTTTGACGTAGAAAGAATCCACGACCTGTTCGCCATATGTGGCGATAACGGCCGACGCAATGTAGATATTCGCATTTGCCAGTGTCCGCGTCAGGTCATGCAGCAGCCCGGGACGATCCCGCGTATCGACTTCAATGATTGTGTAGATCTCGGACCCGTCATTGTTGAAGGTGATGTGAGTGGGCACCTTGAACACGCGTTCGCGCTTTTTCAGCTTGTCACTGTTGGCATTGGCTTCGGTTGCGATGACTTCGCCTTTCAGCAGGCGATGGAGCATCTTTTCAATGCGTTCCTTGCGTGCCACGTCGAAGGGGTGCCCGTCAGAATCCTGCACCCAGAAACAAGCCGTCGCATAGCCATCTTTCGAGGTATAGGTTCGCGCATCCACGATATTTGCCCGAACGGCGGTCAGCGCGCCTGCGATCCGCGAGAAGATGCCCGGATGATCCGCCAACGCGAAATAGACCCGCGTCACATCACGTTCTTCATCTTCGTAGATGTCGATCCGCACCTCATCGTCCTTGATGTCGCGCAAGAGATTGGCAAAGACCTTGTGGGCCGTGACGTGCAGGCCCTGCCAATAGCTGTCGTAATGGCGTGCAGTTTCGGCACGCAGGTCTTTGGCGGACCAATCGGACAGTTCCTGGCGCAGGGCGCGCTTGGCCTCGGTGCCCCGCGTGGCGCGGTTCAGGTCTTCCATACCGTCTTCCAGCGCGCGCCGGGTTTGATTGTAGAGTGTTCGGATCAGCGTGGCTTTCCAGTTGTTCCACGTGGTCGGGCCAACGCCGCGAATATCGCACACGGTCAGCACGGTCAGAAGCTCAAGCCTCCGCATGGATTTCACGGCCTTTGCGAAATCCCGAACCGTGCGCGGATCGGCAATGTCGCGTTTTTGTGCCATGTCCGACATCAGCAGGTGATACCGGACCAACCATTCGACCATTGAGCTGTCTTTGGTATTCAATCCCAGTCGTGGGGCCACGCGGCGTGCGATCTGCGCGCCAAGAATGGAATGGTCCTGTGGTCGTCCCTTGCCGATATCGTGCAACAACATAGCGACCATCAGCACCTTGCGATTGACGCCCCGGTCCATGATCTCGGTCGAGATTGGCAACTCGGCCCCCAGTTCGCGCCGCTCGATCTGCGCGAAGTTCGAGATCACCTGAATCGTATGCTCATCCACCGTGTAAGAGTGATACATGTTGAATTGCATCATCGCGACGATCGGTTCGAACTCGGGAATGAACGCGGCCAGCAAGCCAACTTCGTTCATCCGGCGCAGCGCACGTTCGGGGTTGCCGTGTTTCAACAAAAGCCCAAGGAAAATCCGGTTGGCTTCCTTGTTGTTCCGCATGTCATCGTCGATCAGATTCAGATTGGCCGAGACCAGCCGCATGGCGTTCGGGTGGATCAACATGCCGGCGCGCAAACCTTCTTCAAACAGGCGAAGCAGATTCAACTTGTCTGACAGGAAGGCGCTGCCGCTGACCACATCAAGTCGACCGTGTTTCTCGCGATAGCCCGCTTTCAGGCGTTTGCGGCTTTTGAACAATCTCAGAAGGGCGGGGGCCTCTTTCAACTGGGCCGCTTCCAGCGCACTCAGAACGATGCGTGTCAGGTCGCCCACTTGGGTGGCGTGCCGGAAATAAGCCTGCATGAAGTGTTCGACCCCACGCCGCCCTTCCGTGTCCTTGAAGCCAAGACGATCCGCAACTTCGACTTGAAGATCAAAGGTCAACTGATCCGAGGGGCGATTGGTCACAAGGTGCAACTGGCAGCGAACGGCCCAAAGAAACTCCTCGGCGTCGCGGAAGGTTTCGAATTCTTCCTCGGTGAACACACCCTTCGAGACAAGATCCTCGGGCTTTTTGACCCGGTGCTGGTATTTGGCGACCCAAAACAGGGTTTGCAGATCCCGCAGACCACCTTTGCCTTCTTTTACATTGGGTTCGACCATAAATCGCTGGTCGCCCTGTTTTTCGTGTCGGGCATCACGTTCAGCCAATTTGGCTTCGATGTATTCCGCCAGCGTGTTCTTGAACAATTTGCTCCAAAGTTGTTCGGAAAGTTCCTGTGCCAGCGCGGCGTCTCCGCAGATGTGACGCTGTTCCAGTAACGCCGTACGGATGGTGAGATCATCTCGGCCCAGACGCAGGCAATCGTCGATCGTCCGTGACGCATGCCCAACTTTCAGACGCAGATCCCACAGCATGTACAACATGCTTTCGATCACGCTCTCGGCCCATGGGGTTATCTTATAGGGGGTCAGGAACAGCAGATCGACATCCGATTGGGGTGCCATTTCAGCGCGCCCATACCCACCCACTGCCAGCAGCGCGATCCGCTCGGATGCGGTCGGGTTGGCTAGGGGATGCAACCGTTCAATGGCCACCCGGTAAATGAGCGAGACAATCCCATCCGTCAGATAGGCATAGGACGCAATGGCCGGATAAGCGGTCAGTGGTTGATCGGCAAGTGCGGTGGCGATGGCCGTGCGGCCCGCTTTCATGGCATCGCGTAACGCCGATACCGTCGCATTGCGCACGGTTGCTGCATCGGACGCGTCGTCGAACACGGGCTGCAGCTCGTTCCATAACGCGTCACCATCGAAGATGTCGCGCGCCGGACAGATCAAATCAGAAACCGGGGGGAAGGCGTCCCGGTTTGGCTCAGAACCCGGCACCGCCAAAACTTCTGGGTGCAGGGTCGATCACGACAACCTGATTGTTTCGTACCTGAGCGACAGCCAGCCCACGTTCATTCGTGCCGTCGGGGCGCAGGCGGAAGATGCCGTTGACGCCCACGAAACCTTGCGACTGGGTCAATGCGGTCGTGGTCAGCGCATTCGCACGGCCGGATTTGGCAAGCGCACCGATGGCGGCGATACCGTCATAGGCCAGTCCCGCAATCGGATGCGGGGCAGCACCATAACGCGCCTGATAACGGCTCGCGAAGCGGCTGGACAATCCCGGATCAGGCAGGGCAAACCAGCCCCCTTGGACGCCCGGCAGGGCAAGGGCATTCGACGGGATATCCCAGCGCTGCAAGCCGATGAACTGGGTCGTGGCGGGGTTGACACCATTTTCAGGCAGCAGGCCCGCGAGGAAGGGCAGGGCGCCGGATGTGCCTGAGGTAAAGAACACCGACTGCGCGCCTGAGCTTTTGACCTTGGAACTGATGGTCGGCATCGCATTGATGATGCCGTTCTGCGACAGCTCGAAAGAAGCGGTGCCGGCGAGGGTTGCGCCCGAGTTTGCGATTGCTGTCCGTATGGCATTGCTGCCCTGAACCTCGGCTTGATCATTCCCGTGCAGGATCATGATCCGCCCCTTGCCCGTGCGCGCGGCATAGCGGACCAGCCGGTTTGCGACATTCTCGAACGTGTTGCCCAGAACAAAGACATTGCCGCCCGCGATATCGGTGTTGTTCGAGAAGCTCAGCACATTCACATTGCGCCGCGCCACCGCGACACCGGCGGCATTTGCACTTTGGGCAAAGACTGGTCCGAGAATGATTTTTGCACCATCGTTCACGGCTTTGGTCGCCATCGCGCCCGCTTGATTCGGGCTGCCGCCTGTATTGTAAACACGCAAGTCGATCTCGACCCCCGACAGTTCTGACATCGCCATGCGCGCGGCGTTTTCAAGCGACGCCGCGAGGTTCGCGTCATTCGCCGAACCCGACCCTCCGGGCACCAAAAGGGCTACGGGGACAGGCTTTCCGGGGTTGATGTTCTGTCCGACTTGTGGACCTTGGACGCCACAAGCGGCAAGCGCGGTCAATCCCAAAGTGGCAATCAGCAGGCCGATCACCTTGCGGGTGCGGACGAAAACAGAGAACATACTAAAATCCTTTCCCAGACACGGCGCCCAACGGCCGATGCAGACGGGCATATCATAGACTCAACAATCGACAGGTCCAGTGTGAAACCCCAAAACACCCAGCTTGATCCGGGCCTCTATCTTGTGGCGACCCCCATCGGTAACGCGCGTGACATCACGCTTCGGGCGCTGGACGTTTTGGCGTCGGCTGATGTGATCGCGGCGGAAGACACCCGCACGACGCGTAAGCTGATGGATATTCACGGAATAGCCTTGAATGGACGCAAGCTGATCCCTTACCACGACCACTCCGGCGACGCGGCGCGCGCGGGCATCGTAAAGCTGATCACTGAGGGCAAATCCGTCGCATATGCAAGCGAGGCCGGAAGCCCCCTGATCGCCGATCCGGGTTATGCGCTCGCGCGGGACCTGGCCGAGCGCGGGCACTACGTGACGGCGCTGCCGGGGGCTTCTGCCACGCTCGCCGCGCTTAGCCTGTCCGGGTTGCCGACTGACAGGTTCCTGTTCGCCGGGTTTCCACCTGCGGCCAAGGGCGCACGGGCAACGTGGCTTGCCGAGCTGCTGCCCCTTCCAGCAACGCTGGTTTTCTTTGAAAGTGCCAAGCGTATTCAGAAGCTGTTAACGGAATTGTGCTCCTCTGGGGCGAATATGCGTCAGGCGGCGGTGTGCCGCGAGCTGACCAAGAAGTTTGAAGAGGTGAAGCGCGGAACGGTGGCCGAACTGGCGGAACAATTGACCGAAAACCCGATCAAGGGAGAGGTTGTTTTTGTGCTGGATCGAGCCCACGACGCGCAAGACGACGGCGCGATGGAGGATATGCTGGTGAAAGCCATGGCCGATATGTCGATGAAAGATGCCGTCAACGCGGTGTCCCATGCTTTGGGTCTGCCACGTCGCAAGGTTTATCAGGCGGCGCTGAATCTTGGGCGTCAGGGATGAGCGGGCTTGCCTCCTATTTGTCAGGGCACGCCGCTGAAGACACGATTGCGACCGACTATGATCGCAGGGGGCAAATGGTCGAAGCGCGCCGATGGCGTGGCCAATACGGCGAGGTTGATTTGATTGCCCGCGACGGCGACACGGTGGTGTTTGTCGAGGTCAAGAAATCCCGCGATTTTCTACGTGCCGCCCAGCGGATCACCCCGGCGCAACTTGAACGCATTCATGCCACGGCCTGCGAGTATCTGGAAAATGAACCAAGGGGACAGTTGACGCCCTGCCGGTTTGATGTGGCGTTGGTCGATGCCCAGGGGGCGACGCAGATCATCGAGAATGCATTGGCCTATTGAAGCCCATTGCGCATTGGCGCCCGCTGTCCCATGTAAGGGAAGTTGAAAAAGGGAGTGCGCCATGTCGCTGAAAGTCGCCATTCAAATGGATCCGATCGATCACATTGATATTGACGCGGACAGCTCGTTTCGGATCGCGGAAGAGGCACAGGCGCGGGGTCACTCGCTGTTCTACTATACGCCGGATCAACTGAGTTACCGGGAAGGGAAGGTCTGCGCACGTGGCTGGCCTCTGACGGTGCGCCGCGAAAAGGGCAATCACTTTTCCTTGGGGGATCAGATGGATGTCGACCTTCAGGATTTTGACGTCGTCTGGCTGCGACAAGACCCGCCGTTTGACATGGGCTATATCACCACAACGCATATTCTGGACATGATCCACCCCGACACGCTGGTCGTGAACGATCCGTTCTGGGTGCGGAACTATCCTGAGAAATTGTTGGTGCTGGCGTTCCCCGATCTGACCCCACCGACGATGATCGCGCGCGATTTCGCAACCTTGAAATCCTTCAAAGAGGAACATGGCGATATCATTCTGAAACCGCTTTACGGCAATGGCGGGGCCGGGGTATTTCGACTGGACGCCAATGATCGCAACCTTGCGTCGCTGCACGAGCTGTTTGCGGGCATCAACCGTGAGCCACTGATCGCGCAGAAGTTCCTTCCCGATGTGTCCAACGGCGATAAGCGTATCATTCTGGTGGACGGCGCGCCTGTGGGGGCCATCAATCGCGTGCCCGCGGCGGGTGAAACGCGGTCGAACATGCATGTCGGTGGTCGCCCGGAAAAAGTCGGGTTGACCGATCGCGATATGGAAATCTGTGCTGCGATCGGCCCGCTTCTGCGTGAAAAGGGGCAGATTTTCGTTGGGATTGACGTGATCGGTGACTACCTGACCGAGATCAACGTGACCTCGCCTACAGGCATTCAGGAACTGGAGCGGTTTGACGGTGTGAATATCGCCGAGAAAATCTGGCAAGCGATCGAGGCACGCAGGGCGTGAGCTGGCAACTTTCAGCGGCCAAATTATGTGGACGTCTGTTTGTTAAAACCCGCCTGCGGCATCTGAATGACGTTACCCGGGCGCGCCATGAGTTGGAGCACGCTGCAAACTGGATGTTTCGTGCGCCTCCATTTGCATGGTATCGCGAGGCGAAGCTGGGCGGCGCGCTTAAGACGCTGTGGATCGAAACGCGCCCGGTTTCACATCCCGCGCCGATGGACAAGGTCATCCTATATCTTCATGGCGGGGGCTTTGTCGCGGGATCCCCCAACACACATCGCAAGATGCTGGCACGGCTGTCGTGGCTGACCGGCCTGCGGGTCTGCGCGCCGGATTATCGCAAGGCACCCGAACATCCATTTCCGGCAGCCCTTGACGATTGTATTGCCGCCTATGAAGCATTGATTGCGGATGGATATGACCCGCAAAACATCATTGTTGGCGGAGACAGTGCCGGAGGTGGGCTGACCTTTTCGCTGCTTGCCCAGATCGACGGGCGACTGCCCGCGCCGCGTGCGGTCTTTGCCTTTTCGCCTATCGTGGATTTGCGGTTCACCTCACCGGCATTCGAGAACAACAAGACCAAAGACCCGCTTTTGCCCTCCGAACGACGCGATTTGGTGGTCGACAATTATCTCGGCCCAAACGTGGCGGATGACGAGCGCGCTTCACCTGTTTTGCATGGCTTTAACAGTCCACCACCAGCGCTTTTACAGTTTTCTACGACGGAAATCTTGCGCGATGAGAGTCTGAGGATGGCAGAGGTCTTGCGGGCAGCAGGTGGTCACGTCGAACTGGACGAATGGCCGGATGCGCCGCATGTGTGGGTAATTCTGGATGGTTGGGTGCCCGAGGCGCGCGAAGCATTGCGGCGCGCGGCTAAATTCATCACCCGACAGTTTCGCGATGGGATACAAGGCGAAAGCTAAGCGCCTCGGCCACGTGTTTGCGGGTGATGTTCGGGGCTTCGGCCAGATCGGCGATGGTGCGGGCAACCCGTAACACACGATGATAGCCACGCGCGGACAGGCCAAACCGCTCGGACGCTTTCAGAAGCGTATCGCGCCCATCTGGATCCGGGCTGGCGAACTCGGTCAGGGTCTTGCCTTCAATGTCGGCATTTGTTGTCACGTCACTTAGCCCCTCATAGCGTTCGGCCTGAATGGCGCGGGCGTTTGTTACGCGCTGGGCGACCGTCGTTGACAGCTCGCCATTTGCAGGCAGATCGAGGTCCTGAAACGTGACCGGTGGCACTTCGATCCGCATGTCGAACCGGTCCAGCAGGGGGCCGGAAATCCGCTGCATATAGTCCTCGCCACACAATGGTGCGCGGTTGCAGGCGCGGTTGGGGTCCGTCAGGTGACCACATTTGCAAGGGTTGGCCGCCGCGATCAGCAGAAATCGACTGGGATAGCGGACATGAGCATTGGCCCGCGCGACGGTCACATCGCCCGTTTCCAACGGCTGGCGCAGGGTCTCCAGCACTTGTCGGCTGAACTCGGGAAATTCGTCCATGAAAAGAACGCCATTATGGGCAAGGCTGATTTCGCCGGGTTTTGCACCGCGCCCCCCACCCACGATGGCAGCCATGGACGCCGTGTGATGCGGTGCGCGAAAGGGGCGGTCTTGCGAAATACCACCCCCGTCCAGCAGGCCCGACACCGAATGGATCATCGAAGTTTCAAGCGCCTCGGCTGGCAACATGGGTGGCAAAATCCCCGGCAACCGCGCTGCCAGCATGGATTTGCCTGATCCGGGAGGACCAACAAGCAGCAGGTGATGGCGCCCAGCGGCGGCAATTTCCAGCGCGCGTTTGGCGCGTTCCTGCCCTTTGACATCGCGCAGGTCTTTGGTGGTGACGTCGGTTGTGACCTTGCCGGGTTCAGCCACATCCAAGGGTGTCTGTCCGGTGAAATGCTGCAAAACGGCGGCAAGCGAAGGTGCGGCATGCACTTTGGTGGCGCCGATCCAGGCAGCCTCGGCCCCGCAATCCCTGGGACAGAACATCGACATATCTTTTTCCGCGGCTGCCAGTGCGGCGGGCAGGGCGCCGACAACCGGCAGCAGGGTGCCGTCCAACGCCAACTCGCCAAGGGCGACCACATCGGCGATGTCTTCGCGCGCCAGGATACCCGCCTCGGCCAAAAGTGCCATCGCGATGGGAAGGTCGAAATGCGAACCCTCTTTCGGGATGTCGGCAGGGGACAGGTTGATGACGATCTTGCGCGGCGGCAGGGCGACTGACATCGCAGACAGTGCCGCGCGCACCCGCTCTCGGGCCTCTGAAACCGCTTTGTCCGGTAAGCCGACGATCGAGAAGCTGGGCAAGCCGGGAGACAGGGCGCATTGCACCTCGACAAGTCGGGCGCGAATTCCTTCGAATGCGACCGTATTTATCCGAGAAACCATCACCGACCCCATGTTTCGCTGATCTGAAACTAGGAGGTTGTGGTTACCGAATGGTTAACCGTCGTGTTCGTTGACCATTTCCATGAAGGCCGTCCATACCTCTGGGTCGTTGATGGTCTTATCGCGACAGGTCGGGTTGCAAAAGCCCCAAACCTTGCCGTCCATGCGAAGAAAATCAGTGACGGGATCGCCGGAATAGGGGCACGTCAGGTTCACCGACGGACCCTCATCCGGCTGCGCCGCGCGCGGGGCCGGGCCGGGCCAGTCTGAAATGGGCTGACCTTCGATATATGGCACGGGATCATAGCTTTTGGTCATCCCCAACGCGCGCCATCGCCGAAAGGCGGGGTCTGCCAGGTGGGTGTCCACATATTTCTGCGCAGTGGCAGAAACCTGCAACCCAAACCCGGCTATACGTGCAGCCACCGGAGCATAAAATACATCAGCCAGCGAATAGTCCCCAAACAGCCATGGGCCACCGGATTTTTCGAGCGTGGCACGCCACAAGGTTTCGATCCGGGCGAGGTCATCCAAAACCCCCTCTGAAGCAACAAACCCCAGTACTTGACCCAATAGCTGCATCGGGCATTCGGTACGCAGAGATGTGAAACCAGAATGCATTTCGGCGACAAGCCACCGGGCGGTCGCACGGTCGGCAGGGTCGGCGGGCCACAACCCGGCATCCGGGTGACGTTCTGCCAAAGTTTCGGCCATGGCGATTGTGTCGCCCACAACGGTGCCTTCGGGCATGCGCATCACGGGCACCAGCCGCGCAGGTGCCAATGGTGCAAGATCTTGCGCCATCGTCCCCGAATACAGGCCGACAAGATGCGTGCGGTGTGGAATAGCAAAGCGTTCAAGCATCAACCAGCCACGCAAGGACCAGCTGGAAAATGCGCGGTCGCCGATATAAAGATCATAGGTCATGTGCGAAGCCTAGCGCGGCGCACGATCCATGCAAATCGTCATTTGTGACCATGTCGATCAGGGCAGGTGATTGATGGAATGAATGGACCAGAGCCGCCCGTCCCAGTCCAGCCGAGTCACCGACAGATTGTCGATCTTGTGTCCCAAAGCGGCGTAGGGTGTCATGCCACCGGCCCGCGCGATCTGAGTCAGTATGGTGCCGAAATGCGCCACGGCAATGACATGGCGATGGCCGTTGGTGTTGATCCGGTCGACGCTGCCCGAGACCCGCCCGGCAAGTTGGTTCCAGCTTTCACCGTTCGGGGCTTGATGGTCGCCCGGGTCTTCCCAAAACGCGCGGGACAGGGCGGGGTCACGGGTGGCGACCTCGTCCCAATGCAATCCGTCCCAGTCGCCAAAGTTAAACTCACGCAGGGATTGCTGATGGGGCAGGCGGTGACGCGTGCCCGTCACTGCATCCGCGGTTGAAACGGCGCGGGACAAGTCGGAGGACACGACAGCCGCTTGGTCTGGTAAGAAATCTGACAAACGCTCAAGGGCGGCTTTGTTCGACAAATCCGCTGGCAAATCGCGCCAACCGACCATGTTTTTTGCGTGTGTTGGGCCGTGCCGCACCCACCACCAGGTGACCGGGGTGGTCATGGCGCACCCGTGGGCAAGCGGCCCTTCAGGACCAAAGGCAAACCTGCCATGACCGTGATCACCAGATCTGCGCGCAGGGCAATCCGTTGGTTCAACTCACCCTGCGCCTGTCGAAATCGGCGTGCCAGTGCGTTTTCGGGCACGATGCCCGCGCCGACTTCGTTCGAGACGACGACAACAGGTGCCGCGCAGCCGGACAGGGCGGTGAACAGCCGCGCTTCGGCATCTACCAGGTCCGCTTCGGCAAAAAGATGATTAGACAGCCACATGGTGGCACAGTCGAACAGGACGACCTCGGCATTGCCTGCAGCGCAGAGGGCCGAGGTGGCGTCCAGTGGCGCTTCGATCGTGCGCCAGCCAGCGCCGCGTCTGGATTGGTGACGTGCAATCTTCGCCGTCATTTCCGTGTCATGTGCCTGAGCGGTTGCGACATAAAGCATGGCGCGCGCGGTCGCGGTCACCAGCCGTTCGGCATAGTCCGACTTGCCGGATGCAGCGCCGCCCAGAACGAGCGTAAGGGGGGGAAGCGTGACGGTCATGGCGCTTGCCTAGCACTGCGACACCGGGTCCGCCAAGGCGAAAGCGCTTGAGGTGGTGTGCAACCAGACATAGCTTTGCCCCATGAAACTGTATCCCTTTCTTTTTGCGCTATTGACCCCGACTGTAGCGTTTCCCTTGGATGCCGGGCCAAGCGCGGATGATCTGGCACTTTTTGCAACGGCGGACGTGGTGATCATTGGCGAAACCCATGACAATCCGGCCCATCACGACGTGCAGGCACAGATTGTCGCCGCTTTGCAACCAGCGGCTTTGGTGCTTGAGATGCTGACACCCGAGCAAGTTGCGGCGCTGACGAAAGATCTGCCCGGCTATGGCGCTGCGTGGAAGGAGGCAGGCTGGCCGGACTACAAGATGTATCTGCCGATCTTCACGGCGTCGAACGCCGAGATCTTCGGCGCTGCCGTCCCGCGTGACGTGGCGCGGGCGAGCTATACTGATGGCGTCGCCGCGCATTTCGACGGTGATGTGGCGTTGTTCGGACTGGATCAACCGCTGCCCACGGACCAGTATGACCAACGGTTGGACCTTCAGTTCTTCGCCCATTGCGAAGCCATGCCCCGTATTGCGCTGGGCGGCATGATCGAGGTGCAGCGTCTGCGCGATGCAACGCTTGCGAAAGCGGCGGTGGATGCCCTTGATCAGGTTGGAAAGCCCATGGTCATCATAACCGGCAATGGACATGCGCGGACGGATTGGGGTGTGCCGGCCATGCTGCGACTGGCCCGTTCGGAGCTGGTCATAATAAGCGTGGGTCAGGCCGAAGATGGAAACGCGCCCGAAGGAACGTTTGACCTTGTTTATGACGCGCCCAGTGTTGACCGACCCGATCCGTGCGACGCATTCAAGTGATCGGCGCGCGTCCTGCCCATTGATCCATGCGCGCTGGTCCCGTAACTGTTTGATAAAGCGAAATCGGGGGCGCCTATGCTGGCTGGCAAACATGTTCTTTTGATAATTGGCGGCGGGATCGCGGCCTTCAAGGCGCTGGACCTGATCCGCCGCCTGCGTGAACGCGGCGCCGAGGTGACTCCGGTTCTGACCCGTGCAGGACAGGAATTTGTGACACCCTTGTCCGCGTCCGGTCTGGCAGCGCGCAAGGTCTATACTGACCTGTTCGATCTGACGGACGAGGCCGAGATGGGTCATATCGAACTCAGCCGCTCCGCCGATCTGGTGGTTGTTGCGCCCGCAACTGCTGATTTACTGGGAAAGATGGCGGGGGGGCTGGCGAACGATCTTGCCTCGACCCTCTTGATGGCGACGGACAAGCGCGTGCTGGTGGCACCCGCCATGAATGTGCGGATGTGGGAACATCCGGCCAACCAGCGCAATGTCGAAACCCTGAAGGGCGATGGCGTGCTGTTCGTCGGTCCCACCGACGGGGCCATGGCATGTGGTGAGTTCGGGCCCGGCCGCATGTCCGAACCGTTAGAGATTGTTGCCGTCGTCGAAGCGGCGCTGATGGATGGTCCCTTGAAGGGCAAGCATGTGCTTGTGACCTCTGGCCCCACCCATGAACCAATTGATCCTGTGCGCTACATTGCTAACCGTTCCTCGGGGGCGCAAGGCACTGCTTTGGCACGCGCCCTGTCGGCGTTGGGGGCTGATGTGACCTTTGTGACAGGCCCGGCAGATGTGCCGCCACCTGACGGGGTGAAAGTCGTCAAAGTGCAGACCGCTGCGCAGATGTTGGAGGCCGTTCAGGCTGCGCTGCCCGCAGATGCAGCGGTGTTTGCTGCCGCGGTTGCCGATTGGCGTGTCGCTTCGGCTTCGGACAAGAAGATTAAAAAGGACAAGAAAGGCAGTTTGCCAGTGTTGGAGTTTGCTGAAAACCCCGACATCCTTGCCACCGTCAGTCAGATGAAGAAGGGTCGCCCTGCTTTGGTGGTCGGCTTTGCTGCCGAAACCAATGATGTTGTTGCCAATGCCACCGCCAAGCGCAAACGTAAGGGCTGTGACTGGATCGTCGCCAATGATGTCAGCCCGGAAACTGGTATCATGGGCGGGTCTGAAAACGCGGTGACGTTGATATCGGATCAAGGCGCTGATGATTGGCCGCGCATGGGCAAGGATGATGTGGCGCGACAGCTCGCCGCCCGAATTGCCGAAGCAATCGGGGGTGATAAGTGATGCCCACCATTAACGTATTGCGTGATCCTGACGCCGACCCGGACGTTTTGCTTCCCAGCTACGAAACCGCTGGGTCTGCCGGGGCAGACCTGCGCGCCAATTTGCCGGATGCGGATCGCAAGACCGGCTGGACGCTTGCCCCGATGGAACGGCGCATCGTGCCAACGGGTCTGCGCGTTGAGATTCCCGACGGCTTTGAAATGCAGATCCGCCCGCGTTCGGGTCTTGCGGCCAAACACGGTATCACCTTGGCGAATGCCCCCGGCACCATCGACAGCGATTATCGCGGCCCGCTGGGAGTGATCCTGATCAATCTGGGCGCTGATCCGTTTGTCATCGGCCACGGGGATCGCATCGCGCAGGCCGTCATCGCACCGGTGGTGCAGGCGGATTATGTTCAAGTCGACGAACTGACAGATACCACCCGCGGCGCGGGTGGTTTCGGCTCGACCGGGCGTGGCTGATCGGAGGCGGCAGTGATCTGGGTTCTGATCTGGGCAGCGGTGATCTGGGTGGGCGGCGCCTTTGGTGGCCTGTCTGTCACGCGCCGTTGGCAGCTGACGGCACTTCTGGGCGCGGTGGTGCTGTTGAGCCATTTGGTCTTGCCGGAAGACGCGCAGATACGTCAGGCGCTGGGCGGCAGTTTCGCATCATGGGCCGTTCTGTTTGCCGTCATTGCTCTGGGTGCGCTTTATGGGCGTGGACTGGCATGGCTGAAGGCGCGAGCGCCGAAAGTGCCGGTTGCGGAAACGGATGACGGTCCTTTTTCAGAAACTGAGCTAAACCGTTATGCCCGCCATATCGTGCTGCGCGAAATCGGTGGACCGGGGCAGGTGGCCCTGAAACATGCACGGGTTTTGGTCGTGGGGGCAGGGGGGCTTGGCTCGCCCGTGCTGCTTTATCTGGCTGCCGCCGGGGTTGGAACAATTGGTGTGATTGACGATGACGTGGTCGACAATTCGAACCTGCAACGGCAGGTCATTCATCGCGACGCTGATATTGGAACACCGAAGGTCTTTTCCGCCGAGGCTGCAATGCGTTCACAGAACCCTGCGATCACGGTGCGCCCTTATAACCGCCGTCTGACTGCAGACATCGCAGAAGAGCTGATAGGCGACTATGATCTGGTGCTGGAAGGCACAGATAATCTCGAGACCCGCTATCTGGTCAATCGTGTCGCCGCGAAACTGGGCGTTCCGATGATCGGCGGTGCGCTCAGTCAGTGGGAAGGGCAGGTCTCTACCTTCGATCCGGCCTCGGGCGCGCCGTGTTATCAATGTATCTTCCCCGAAGCGCCTGCCCCCGGCCTTGCCCCCAATTGTTCCGAAGCGGGCGTGGTCGGTCCGTTGCCGGGTATCATCGGATCCATCATGGCGACCGAAGCGATCAAGGAAATCACCGGCGCGGGCAAAGGTTTGCGTGGGCGGATGCTGATCTATGACGCGATGTATGCCGAGACGCGGGTGATCCGCACCTTCAGGCGCGATGGATGCCCCTGCTGTGCCTGATCTGGAACTGGCCCCGCTTAGCATTGACGATGCGCCCAGCCTGTTTGCGTTCGAGGTCGAGAACCGGTCGTGGTTCGAAAAGCATGTTGGCCCTCGCCCGGACAGCTACTGGAACCTTGCCTCTCTGACGGACATCGTGCGCGAGCAGGTAAAGGCAGGCGAGATGATGTTCTTGTTGAAGGTCGATGGGCGGATCGTTGGACGGGTGAACGTGACCGCGTTAGAGGGTGGCGTGGCGCAACTGGGCTATCGCATCGGCCAAGCCCATACCGGGCAGGGGATTGCGACCCGCGCGGTTGCGATGGCCTGCCAAGAGGCGTGTGACCGGGGTGTTTGGGCGCTTGAAGCGCGTGTTTTGCTGGATAATATCGCATCGAAACGTGTGCTTGAGAAGGTGGGCTTTATCCGAACTGGGAACGAAAAGATCGGCGATCTGGACTGCGAAACATTTCGCCGCGATCTTGATCAGGATTGACTGGTGAAAGCTAGCAGAAGCGGCTTGTAGTCCCATCCCGTTACACATAATTTCCGCGCAACTGGGGTTTGCGGACGGTTGGTCGCTTCCTCCCTAGGTGGACCAAAAGAGAGCAGCGATAGGGTTTCTGCGATGAAATGGTGGCAGGCAGCATCGATCATATTGGCTATCACGTGTTTGGTAACGCTTGCCTTTCTGACCGTCGGAAAGAATGAGTATGTCGCAGTGAATCTGCCAGGCTTGAAAGATGGCGAGGTAATACAGTTTGAGTGTGTGCGTCGCGCGGAAGAGAGCCAACAAGACTTCGACATGCGTGTGCAAGAAGCCGGATCGTTTTTCCGCGGTGCAGTAGAAGTCGCGCTGAAGGACGCTGCATACGAAATGGCGGATGCCATACGTAACAAGAACGGCTCGGATGCAGTGAAACAACTCAACAATGCTGATCAAATGCTAAACGATAAGTTGAACCAAGCAGCGCGGAGTTTGCGAACTTTGTATGATTGCAATTTCGTCACCATGTGAGGTGCAGTTATTAGTCTAGCAAACGTCCCAAGTTGTTTTGCGCTCTAGCAATCGTCGCACGCGCCACATAGCTTCTTGGCAAAGGAGATTTGCCGATGACCAATCCGCTGCTGGCCCACTGGGACACCCCGTTCAACCTGCCTCCGTTTGACGCGATCCGGGATGGTGATTTCGAACCCGCCTTCGATGCCGCGCTGGATCAGACACGGGCCGCTATCGCCGCGATCGCCGGAACCGACGCAGCGCCCACCTTCGCCAACACGATCGAGGCGTTGGAGCTGTCCGACGCCGCCCTGGATCAGGTTTTGGGCGTGTTCTATAACGTCGCTGGGGCAGACAGCACACCGGCCCGCGAGGAGCTGCAACGCAAGTTTTCCCCGCGTCTGGCGGCGTTTTCGTCCGAGGTGATGATGAATGAAGCGCTGTTTGCACGGGTCGAAACCCTTTGGCAGGCGCGCGAAACGCTGAACCTGACCGACGAACAGGCCCGCGTGCTGATGCTGACCCGACGCCGGTTCGTGCGTTCTGGCGCGCTGTTGAAAGGGGCGGGTCGAGAGCGCCTGAAAGAGGTGCAGCAGAAGCTGGCCAGCCTGGGGACAGCGTTCACGCAGAACCTTCTGGTGGATGAACGGTCGTGGTTTATGCCCCTGACCGAACAAGATCTTGAGGGGTTGCCCGATTTTGTCGTCAACGCCGCCCGCGCGGCGGGGGCCGAGAAGGGTTGCAACGGTCCGGCCGTCACGTTGTCGCGGTCAGTTATCACACCATTTCTGCAACACTCCCCCCGGCGCGATCTGCGCAAGACGGCCTATCTGGCCTACACTGCACGCGGGGCGAATGGTGGTGAGACTGATAACCGCGCGATTGCCGCCGAAACGCTGGGCCTACGCGAGGAACGCGCGCGCCTTCTGGGCTATGAAAATTTTGCTCAGTTCAAATTGGAAACCGAGATGGCTGGTCACCCGGATCGGGTGCGTGATCTGTTGATGCAAGTGTGGGAACCCGCCCGCAAAGCCGCCTTGGCCGATGCTGCCAAAATGACAGAAATGCTGCATGCAGACGGTCACAACGGTGATTTGGAGCCTTGGGACTGGCACTATTACGCGGAACGGCGCCGCGAAGCCGAACATGATCTGGACGAGGCCGAGATCAAACCCTACTTGCAACTGGACCGGATGATTGAGGCATCTTTTGACACTGCAAACCGTCTGTTCGGGTTGGAATTCGCCCCGCTTGATGTGGCTCTCTATCATCCTGACGCACGTGCTTGGAATGTTACGCGAAATGGCAAGCATGTCGCGGTGTTCATCGGGGACTATTTCGCCCGTGGTTCGAAACGGTCCGGTGCGTGGTGTTCGGCGATCCGCAGCCAGCAGAAACTGGCCGGTGACATCCGCCCTGTGGTCGTCAATGTCTGCAACTTTGCCAAGCCCGAAGCGGGTCAGGCCGCGCTGTTGTCATGGGATGATGCACGCACGCTGTTTCATGAATTCGGGCACGCCCTGCACCAGATGCTGTCGGATGTGACCTATCCGTCGATCTCGGGGACGTCTGTTGCGCGTGATTTTGTCGAGCTGCCCAGCCAGCTTTACGAACACTGGCTGGAAGTGCCCGAGGTTTTGGGCAAGTTCGCTACCCATGCTGAAACCGGACAACCCATGCCCGGCAAGCTGTTGCAACGTCTGCTGGCGGCATCGACGCACGATATGGGCTTCCAGACGGTCGAGTTCCTGTCATCGGCTTTGGTTGATCTGGATTTCCACGATCGTCCGGCCCCTGCTGACGCCATGGCTGCGCAGCAGGCGACGTTGGATCGAATCGGGATGCCCCCGGCCATCAAGATGCGGCATGCGACGCCACATTTTGCGCATGTGTTTGCGGGCGACGGGTATTCGTCTGGCTATTACAGCTACATGTGGTCGGAAGTGATGGATGCCGATGCCTTCGAGGCGTTCAAGGAAACGGGGGATGCATTTGACCCTGATATGGCTCAGAGATTAGAGGCCCACATCTTGTCCAAAGGTGGTTCTGTCGATGCCGAAGACCTTTACACCGCATTTCGCGGGCGCTTGCCGGGTGTGGAGGCGCTGTTGAAAGGGCGCGGGCTGGCGGAGGCCTGAGCTTACGTCGCCTGACGTGATGGATCATCGGGGTGTGGTGTCACACCGACAGGATCCTTGTGAATCATGACGTCCGTATCGGGGTATGCGCGAAGGATCGCGCGGCGCAGGCTTGCGCCGATGGCATGCGCATCATTCAGGGTTTGGTTGCCGTCCAGCTCGATATGCATATTCACAAACGTGATCGAACCAGAACGGCGTGTCTTGAGATCGTGAAAGCCGTGGACGCCGGGATGGGTGCGGGCAATTTCCTCGACCCCGGTGACAAGATCGGGGTCGGCGGCGGCGTCCATCAACCCGTCCCACGCCGTTTTGAAGATGCGCAGGGCACCAACCACCAGCTTGATGGCGGCCCCGATGGCGACGACACTGTCGATGGCTTCCATCCCGAACAGGTTCGCAGCCCACAGCGACAGGATTGCCCCAATGTTGGGGATCAGGTCGCCAAGATAATGCAGGCTGTCGGCCTTCACGACAGCCGACCCGGTTCGCGATGCGACATGCCGTTGCCAAAGCACCAGTGCTATTGTCAGGCCGATGGAAAGGACCATGACGGCGATGCCGCGCTGATGGGCCATGATCGGGGCGGGTTCCCCGGATAAAAGCCGCGCGACGGCGGCCCATGTGATGACACCCGCCGAGGCCATGATGAACAGGCTTTGCCCAAGGGCGGCCAGATCCTCGGCGGCGGAATGTCCGAAGGCGTGATCATCATCTGCGGGGCGGGCAGCATACCAGATCGCAGCCAAAGCCCCCAGTGACACCATCAGGTCCATTGCGCTGTCGGCCAGCGATGCCGCGACCGATAGCGACTGTGTTTGCCCGAGCGCCCAGAGCTTCAGCGCCACCAGCGTCACCGCCACCGATGCCGACGCGATGCCAGCGGAAAGGTTCAGTCTGATACGATCTTCGGTCATGGCTTCCGGCTTACCCAGCGGTTTTGCCCGACGCAAGTGAAGGGTGGTGGTTCTATTCGATCACTTCGTTTGGGCGCACACCCCAAAGATTGGATTTGAGCGTCCAGCCCCGGATGCCGTCTGCCTTAACCCGGCACCAGTCAAGGCCGCAGCTCTCAAGCCGCGCAATGACACCAGCCTCAAGATAAGCGTCAATCTGGCTTTCGGGGTCGGCGCGGCTGAAAAGCGGGCTGAGGTCCGTATCAACAATTGACGTGCGCACACCGGACAGAAGCGAGTAATGCACCCACCCACCGACGCCGTCACGGTCACGCACCTGCCGCCAGTGGCCGAACTCCCCAATGATTTCCAGGGGCATACCGGGATGTTTAAAGACCCAGTCAATTCGGTGGCGCAGGGATGGCCCGCGGCGCACGTTTCCTTCCGAGGTCTTAAGGGAAACGAACCGTGGAATCGGCAGATTGGTAACAGGTCCGCGTTTCTGCGCGCCTTGACCCTGGTCCGCCATCGCGGGCTCGACCCAAATGACGGCAGTTATGGCGATCGCAATCACTGCCAACATGCTGGAAAACCGCATTTCCGTCCTCATTTCCTGTGTCACACCAGCGCGCGCGCAATTTTCTTTCGTTTGCGTCCCGGCGGTGCTTGTGCCTTGCCTCGTTCCTTGTCACTTTGTCAGGGAGACGCGCAAAAGAAAAGCCAAAGGGAGGGCGGGCATGGCCGCTGAACGTCTGAGTGTTGTTGTCACGCGACGGTTGCCCGAGGTCGTCGAGACCCGGATGAAAGAACTTTTCGATGTCGAGCTTCGGGATGACGACACACCGATGACGCGATCCGAACTGGCAGACGCGATGGCACGCTGTGATGTGCTTGTCCCGACGATCAACGACCAGATCGACGCAAACATGCTGGCCGGTGCCGGTGAACGGTTGCGCCTTATTGCGAATTATGGTGCCGGGGTTGACCATATCGACGTGGGATCAGCGCGGCAGCGCGGTATTCTGGTCTCGAACACAGCCGGTGTATCGGCAGATGACACCGCAGACATGGCGATTGCCTTGATATTGGCCGTAACCCGTCGGTTCCCGGAAGGCATTCGGCTGATGGCATCTGGCGAATGGGCCGGGTGGTCGCCAACGGCGATGCTTGGCCACCGGATTCAGGGCCGACGCGTGGGGATTCTGGGCATGGGCCGGATCGGACAGGCGGTCGCGATGCGCGCCCGCGCCTTCGGGATGCAGGTGCATTACCACAACCGCAGGCGGCTGCACGCCAAGATCGAAGAACAGTTGGAGGCGACCTATTGGGAAAGCCTTGATCAGATGGTGGCGCGGATGGACGTGATTTCCATCAACTGCCCACATACGCCGTCGACGTTCCATTTGATGAATGCGCGTCGGCTAAAGCTGATGAAACCTGATGCGGTGATCGTGAACACTTCGCGCGGCGAGGTGATCGACGAAAACGCCCTGACGCGGATGTTGCGCGCGGGCGAGATCGCTGGCGCGGGCCTTGATGTCTACGAGCATGGCAACGAGATTAATCCGCGCCTGCGCGACCTGCCCAATGTGGTGGCTTTGCCGCATATGGGGTCCGCAACCGTGGAAGGGCGCGTCGAGATGGGCGAGAAAGTGTTGATCAACATCAAGACCTTTGCGGATGGGCACCGGCCGCCTGATCAAGTTGTTCCGGGGATGCTGTAGGTCTGATTGCCTCACATGAATGTCCGGCTGATCTTTGTGGCATGGCTGTTGGTGGCGCTGGGCGTTGCAGGATGCGCCCGAAAACTGTCAGACACCGAGGTCCATATGTCGCGACTTGTCTTCGGCGACAGTCTGGACACCGAAAGAGTGCGCGTGCGGGCGGGAATAGGGGTACTTCCCCTGCCAAAATCAGATCCGATCCCGGCGGGCGCTGCGAAACAGAACGCACGAAAACTGCCTAAGGGCATCTGCGATCGCGTGCCCCAGCCGGATCGCAAGATCGAGTTTCCGGCGGGGTTTGTCCTGTGGAATCAAGTGTTTCTGAAGCGCGATCTATATCGCGATGACATGTTTGAAGGCTGGCCCGAAAGCCTGCCAATGCCTCAAGCCCTTCTGATGATGCACGAGCTGGTGCATGTTTGGCAGTGGCAAAACCGTGGTCGCACGGGATACTCGCCTTTCAAATCAGGTGCCGAAAGCCTTCGGCCCGGTGATCCTTATTACTGGCCGGCACGTGAGGCAGGCGCATATCTGTCCTATGGATTTGAAGCACAGGCCGCGATGGTCGAGGATTATATGTGCATGACGTTGTTTGACCCAGCGAACCCGCGCCGCAAGGAGATCGAGGCTTTGATCGCCCCAGTCATCCCCGTGAATCGACTTGCTGATGCGTTAAACCGCTGAATCCCACAGCTATGTCGTTTTCATTATGTGTAAGGTCGGGCAGGTTCGGACCCGACCGCTGCCTTTCGGCATCTATGATGCAACGCAAATACCCCAAGGGAGTCGCCCCATGAAAACCCAAGTCAAAGCGCTTGTCGTCGGCGGTGGTGCCGTTGGCACCTCGATTGCCTATCATCTTGCGAAAGCGGGCTGGGATGATGTGATGCTGATCGAGCGGGACGAGCTGACCTCGGGCTCGACCTGGCACGCTGCCGGTCTTCTGCCGCTGTTCAACATGTCCTATGCGACGACCCACATCCACGATTATTCGGTCAAGTTCTACAAGACGCTGGAAGAAGAGACCGGCCTGAACGCGGGCTTCGCCGTTGTGGGCAACCTGCGCATGGCGCAGACCGACGAGCGTATGGATGAATACCAGCTCTATGCCTCCACCGCGGACACCGTTGGCATCAACTATGAATTTCTGACGCCTGAGCAGATCAAAGAGCGCTGGCCGCTGATCGAAACCGGCGACCTGAAGGGTGCGCTTTATCACACCGAGGACGGATACATTAACCCGGCAGACGTGACGCAGGCGATGGCCAAGGGTGCCCGTCAGCGCGGCGTGGACATCGTACGCAAGCTGCAAGCCGACGCGTTCCACTGGACCGGCACCCACTGGGAAGTCACCTGCACCAAGATGGTGGAAAAGGGCGGCAACCTAGTTGAAAGTGATGAGCAGGTGGTGATCACTGCCGAGCACGTCGTGACCGCATCCGGCAACCACGCACAGCGCACCGCCAAGATGCTGGGCATCAAGATGCCCGCCATCCCGGTGGAACACACCTTCATCGTCATGGACAAAGACCCCGAGCTGGTGAAATGGCGTGAAGCGGGCAACCCCGAGCACCCCGTTGTGCGCGACGCCGACAACGAAAGCTATGCCCGTGAAGAACGCGGCGGCTGGATCCTTGGTATCTACGAGCGCGGCGCCCCCGCCCGCTTTGAACATGGCGTGCCAGACAGCTTCCGTGCCGACCTGTTCCCGCTGGATCTGGACCGCATCGCAGACCAGTACATGGCGATGGCCGAACGTGTGCCGTCCTGTGCGGAAAGCGGGTTGAAAGACGATTTCAACGGTCCGATCTGCTACACCCCTGACGGCAACCCGCTGGTGGGACCGGCCCCCGGTCTGCGCAACATGTGGCTGGCGGAAGGGTTCAGCTTCGGGATCACCGCTGCTGGCGGTACCGGCTATTACCTCGCCCAGATGATGGTCGATGGCGAAGCCGAAATCGACATGGCGTCGCTGGACCCCAAGCGTTACAGCTCGAACTGGATGACCACCGAGTTTGCAGCGCGTAAGAACGAAGAATGCTACGAACACGTCTATATCCTGCACCACCCGGATGAAGAGCGCCCGGCTTGTCGCCCGCTGCGCACCTCGCCCGCCTATGATCGTCAGAAAGAAAAAGGCGCTCAGTTTGGCTGGGTGAATGGCTGGGAACGTCCGAACTATTATGGTCCCGTCGATGCGCCCTCGAACTTCGACGAAGAAAGTCGTTCGTTCCGCCGTGGTGGCTGGTGGCAATATGCCGTGGACGAGGCGAAAGCCGTGCGCGAAGGCGTTGGCCTGATCGACGCAACCGCCTTCACCAAGCACGTCGTCAAAGGCCCCGGCGCGACCCAGTTCCTGGACTGGTTCACCTGTAACAAACTGCCGCGCGTTGGCCGGATCAACCTGACCTACGCCCTGACGTCTGCAGGCACCACCCGCACCGAATACACCATCGTGCGCAATGGCGAGAATAACTACTACCTCGTCTCGGCCGGTGCATGGACCGAGTACGACGCCGACTTCCTGCGCAAGGCGGCCGAGGACAAGATGGACGAGTTCGGCTATATCGAGATCCAGGACGTGACCACCCAGTGGGGCGTCTTCGCCATCGCGGGTCCGAAATCGCGTGACGTTCTGAAAGAGATCATCGTCGATGCCGACCCGGAAAACGCGCTGACCAACAAGGCGTTCCCGTGGCTGTCGGCCAAGCAGATCGAGCTGGGCATGTGCCCGGTCAATGCGATCCGTGTGGCTTATACCGGCGAGCTGGGTTGGGAACTGCACCACCCGATCGAGATGCAGAACTATCTGTGGGATCTGCTGACCAAAGCAGGCGAAAAGCACGGCATGAAGCTGGTTGGCGCCCGCGCGCAGAACTGGCTGCGTCAGGAAAAATCCTATCGTGCATTCGGGACCGAGCTGGGCCGCGACGCGACCCCGCAAGAGGCCGACCTGCCGCGCTTCATTGATCTGGAAAAAGACTTCCACGGCAAAGACGCCATGCTGGAAACCGGCGTGCGCGTGAAGTGCTGCACCTTCCTGATCGACGGGCCGGATGATGCGGACCCATGGGGCCGCGAGGCGCTGTTCCTGGATGGTAAGAAAGTGGGTCGTCTGACCTCGGGTGGCTATTCGGTCGCGTTTGAGAAGTCGATCGGCATGGGCTATCTGCCGCCGGACCTGGCGGTGCCGGGCCAGAAACTGAAGGTCAAGATCATGGGCGGTCTCCATGATGCCGAGGTCACGGTCGACAGCCCCTATGACCCGAAGAACGAAACGATCCGCGTTAACGGCTGATCTTTTCGGAGCTTCCCTGAAACCCCGTCTTCAAGGCGGGGTTTTTTCTTTGGGTCAGCAGGGTTAGGCTGGCAGAATGGAAGGGGGCGCAATGAAAACCATTGGCATTCTGGGCGGCATGTCTGCGGCGTCCACGCAAATTTATTATCGCACGCTCTGTGATCTGACGCGGGTGAAGCTGGGAGGACTGCATTCGCCCGAGCTGTTGATCCGGTCGCTGGATTTCGCGCCGATCGAAGCCTTGCAAGCGGCAGGGGATTGGGCAACCGCCGGACAGATTCTGAACGACAACGCCAAGGCGCTGGAACGGGGCGGGGCCGAGGTTCTGGTGCTGGCGACCAACACCATGCACAAGCTGGCGGACGAGATGATGGCGGATGTGACGATCCCCTTCATTCACATTGCTGACGCGACGGCTGATGCGATCAGGGCGCAGGGACTGTCACGTCCCGGCCTGATGGCCACCGCCTTCACGATGGAGCAGCGGTTCTATCTGGACCGGTTGGAGGCCGCAGGGCTGTCTCCGGTGGTGCCCAACGACGCAGACCGGGCAGAGACGCACCGGATCATCTATGACGAACTGTGCAAGGACATTGTGACCGATAACAGCCGCGCGCAGTACGAGGCGATTGCCGCACGGCTGATCAAGGCCGGCTGCGATTGCCTGATCCTCGGCTGTACCGAAGTCGGGATGCTGCTGAACGCCGGCAATGTCTCGGTCCCCGTATTTGACACAACCCATATACATTGCAAGGCTGTGTTGAGTGCGGCGCTGAGAGGGGATGACAATGGCTGAGATGATCCAAGGTGCGTGTCACTGTGGGGCCGTGACGTTCGAGGTCAGCGCGCCGAAGTTTGTGGTGTCCTGTAATTGCTCCATATGCCGCCGCTATGGCGCGCTGTGGGCGCATTGTCCGCCCAACACGGGCGCAATTCTGACCGGGCGGAACCACACGAAAACCTATAGCTGGGGCGATCACTTGATCGACTTCCACGCCTGCAAGACCTGTGGCTGTATCACCCATTGGGGGCCTGGCCCAAAAGCCGATCAACAGCGTATCGCCCTGAACCTCAGAATGGCCGAACCTTCGGATATCGCTGACATACCAGTGCGCCATTTTGACGGTGCCGACAGTTGGGAATTTCTTGACTAGCGTGCAACCAGATGGTTGTCCCACGACCAGTCGCCTGCCACTGGGATTACTGTTTCACCAGTTTTGTGACGGTGAACCAACCCGCCGTCTCGGGTGATCATCAGACCGCCACTTGGTGCGGGCGCAACGCCGGATGCCGTGCTGTGATGTTCAGAGCCGATCGCGGAGCCGTCAGCACTGAAATATATGACCGTGCTGCCTTTTGGCCCCGTCACTGCGACCTCTCCAGTGCTTGGACAAACCGCGACAGACCCCGCATAGTTTTTCAACAGTCGCGTGTCCGGGTGCGGCATAAACTGCACCTTTTGCCCGCGTTCGTGCTTCAGAACCAATGGCACCTGGCGCGTCGGCATGCCTTGCCATTGAAGTGCGGCGACAATCGCGCCGGTTCCATCTATCGCGATATGTCGAATTGAGTTCTGGTGCATGTCGCCCGACAATTCTATCTGGTCAATGATCTCTGCTTTCGGGGAGAGATAGGTCAGATTGGTGCGCATTGACGGCAGGTTCAGTTTTGCGCGCGCCATGTCGGGATGGGTCTGGATGCCACCGTTGGCAACAGCAAAACCACCGTCATTCAGGCGCAGGATTTCGTGTGGGCCGATCCCGCCAGACGGCACTTCGCCTATGCGGCGATACCCGTCGGTCACGTCCCAGATACCAAGAACACCCGCTGGCGCGTCATAATCGTTCTCGGTGGTGAACAGGATCTTTCCATCCGCTGAAAACGCCCCGTGCCCATAGAAGTGCCGCCCTTCAGGTGTTTCCAACCGTGCAACTTCAGAACTATTGGCGCAGTCAATCACCACCGCGAAACGCCCCGGGCGACGTGCAAAGGCCACGGCCTGAGCGGCCTGTGGGTTGACTGCCGCCGCATGTCCGCGATTGGGAATGGGGATTTGGAAGACCACTTCGCCGCTCTGGGTCAGTCCCACCAACCACGAGCTTTTATCGGCCAGATTTCCAGCTGTGATAAAGTCGGGCGCGCCAGCGGCGGCCCATGAAAGTGTAGGCAAATTGCCCATTCCAAGGCTGGCGGACGCCCCGACAAGAAAACTGCGGCGTTTCATGTCAATCTCCATCCCCGGCGCTGAACCCGGCTTTGACACCCAGGGCATTCCCAACCTCGTTATCAAGACGAATCTGCAGGTAGTCGAGATTGGTTTGTACCGCCTCCACCCGGATGCGTGTTAGCGGATCGTCCAGCGCCTGTGACAGCGGGGCGCCAATGGACCGGATGCGCGTTTGGATGTCGCGCGCGATTTGCGTGATCTCGGCTGATGTTATGTCGGGAATGCTGTCGGCAAAACCTTTCTCGACGACCTCGATCAAGCCGTCGATCTGCGCGACCATGATGTCATTTGTAATGCCGGACCGCCACGCCTCCGCCCGTTTGGGAAAGCTGCGTTCATAGGTGCCAAGGGGGCGCCCGATCCGATGTTCGCGCAGGCGCAAGATCGAAAAGTCGAGTGCGGTGAATATCTGGCGGGTAAATTCCTGATGTGACAGATAAACCGGGTTCTCAGGACCTGCATTCCTGACAAGATCGGCCCAGCCATCGGCAGCAAACCAACCCTCGTAAAGCTCGGCTCCGATCCGGGCAAGGTTGCCGGACACTCCGACCAGCGCCGGGCAGGTTTGTTTGTCATCAAACAGCAACTGTTCGATTGCGGGCAGTCCCTGGGTGCCGGCGCTGGATGCGGCGATTACCGAAGGGTCTGCCTGATCGCTTTCCGGGCGCTTGAGCAGATCAGACACCGCCCGTCCAACGAAGTTCTTCTTGTCTGGAAAGAAATTGACGGTGAGCGCAGCTGCTTGGGTTTCTATCGGGCCAAACTGATATGCATCCAGCGGTGCCCATGCACGCCAGCTATCGGCAAAAGCGTCCTCGATCAGGCTGCGGTCGGCGGTTCCATCACAATAGGCGATCGCGGTGTCGAACAGGGTGGCAGTTTCGTCCTTAAACGCGTCAAACTGATGTTCCAGAACAACCAGAACACGGTCTGACACAGCGACGTGGTCGATGGCTGGGGGCGTGTCCGCGGAAAACACCACCGTGGGCAAAAGGCAGGCGACCATGAGGGTTGCAAGATTTTTCATAAGGACTCCAAGAACGCGATCAGGGCGGCACGATCTTCGGTGCTGAACCGCCGGACGGTTTCACGGGCGTCATTCGCTTCGCCACCGTGCCACATAATCGCTTCCAACACTGTACGCGCACGTCCGTCGTGAAGGAAGCTTTGTTCACCCGCAACTTGTTCGGTTCTGCCCAACCCCCACAATGGCGGCGTGCGCCATTCGCGGCCCGTGGCGCGCCCTTCCGGACGCAGGTCTGCCAACCCATCACCCATGTCGTGCAGAAGCAGGTCCGTGTAAGGCCAGATCAGCTGGAAGGACCGCGCAGGATCGTCCGGCAGGCGGTGAGTTACAAACGCTGGTCGGTGACAGGCGGCACAGCCAGATGTGTGAAACAAGGACTTTCCTTCGAGGATCTGTTCATCATCCGTATTCACACGTGCTGGCACCGCAAGATTGGCGGCGTAGAAAGCCATCAAACCCAAGGCCGTGTCGCCCAGTTCCTGATTGTCCTGAGCGGCAGAATTGCCATTGCGCGCCGCGCGGCAGTCGGTTTGCCGTTCAGTGCAGTCGCCATGCGGTGCGGGAAACAACGTGCTGGAAAGGCCGATATCACCATTCGCGGCGTCGGCGGTTTGTTGGCGTATCGTGGGATTGCCCGCCTTGTGGCCAAACCGGCCCAGCATCCATTGGCCATACTCGCGTGACCAGACACGGTTGGGTCGACCGGAAATTCCATCCCCATCCGTGTCATCGGGGTCGGCATTTGCCAGAATATCGGCTTCCGGTATCGCCTCTAACAGTCCCAGCCCAATCATCGGAGGTGCGATGCGGGGCGAGGTCATGGTCTGATCATCCAGCTCCCCATAGATGGGAGATGCGAGTGTGTAGGTTGGTTGCCGCAGTTCAACGACATGGCCGTCCGCCAAGGGAACGGTTCTGGTCTCATAATGGATCGCGATCGACGCCTCGGCCGGGTGCCCCGATATCGCCCGGTCCTGAATTTGGAACCCATACTGGGGATCTGACCGCACCAATCCAGCCGGATCAATTTGCGACAAGCGCAAGACCAGACCGGGGGTCGCATCGCTGGGGTCCGTTGGCGGATGTCCCCGGCCATCGTTGATGTGGCAGGCTGAACAGGCGCGGGCGTTGTAAAGCGGGCCAAGCCCGTCTGACGAAATCGTAGAAGCGGGGCCTTGAACCCATAGCTTTTCGAATAAGGCTTCGCCCAGCCTGAAATCCAGCGCCTGTTCGGCAGTCAAGCCAGACGCAGGTTCGGAAAACGGCGCATGAGCCGGCGGTGACATTGCGGTGGCCGCACCGGCAGACCGGCTTTCATATGGCGAGACTGCTTTGGGATCGGCCGCGATTGCGGTTTGAATCCGACGGCTTTCGTCATTGGTGCGGGGGGTGGGGGCCAGATGTGGCTCGCCCCACGGGGGATGGCCCTCGGCCGACGCCATCGGGCCGCCAATCAGATAGACTACCAGAAAAAGCAGGCCGCGCATCACAGGTTCCTACAGAGAGCGCCCCGTTGTAATGCGGTTAGCCAATGAGGTAAAGCTGTTCTGACAGAAATAGTCAGGATTTGTGTGATGCACTACAGAGATGCGTTCTTGCGCACAAAGTCTTCGATCGCATTGGCTGGAATGGCCCCGGCATGACGCGCGATTTCCTTGCCGTTTTGATACAGGATCAGCGCGGGAATGCCCCGGATGTTCTTCTGCAGAGAGACTTTCGGGTGGTCTTCCGTATTGATCTTCGCGAAACGGGCCTGTGGCGACATTGACCGTGCAGCCTGTGCAAAAGCTGGGGCCATCGAACGGCACGGTCCACACCACGGTGCCCAGAAATCCACCAGCAATGGGGTGCTGTCGTTTTTGGCCGCTTTCGCGAGCGTGGTCGGATCCAGCTCGCGCACCTTGCCGTCAGACAGCTTCGCGCCGCAGGTGCCACATTTCGGGCCTGCGCCCAGTTTGCTTGTTGGGACGCGGTTAACGCTGCCACATTCAAGGCAGGTCACTTTGGCTGAGCTGGACATGAGGCATTCCTTCAAATTCTATAAGATGCATATGATGGTGGCGCCTGCCCACGTCAAGGGATCAGACCGTGCTGAGTAGAATGCTGGTTTCGCTGTTGGTGATCCCTTCGACAACCCGCACATCGCGCAGCACTCGGTCGAAATCGGTCAGGCTTTCAGCGGTCAATTGCGCCACAAGGTCCCATTTCCCGTTTGTTGAATGCAGGCTACGCAGCTCGGGAAGACCGCGCAGACGTTTGATGACAGCAGTGGTGGATTTTCCCGAAACCTCGATCATCATGATTGCATGAACCCCATCCGGGCCGTGGTCCTGCCGCGCGCGGATGGTGAAGCCCAGAACCGCCCCACTGTCCAGCAAACGATCAAGGCGGGCTTGCACCGTAGCACGAGACACACCGAGAATTTCGGCCAGTTTTGAAATGGGTGCGCGGCCGTCTTCGCGCAGGATTGCGATCAAGTTGCGATCAAGGTCATCAAAAATATGCATAACATATTGCTAAGTGATATAGAGATATATGACAAGAATATGCGCAATAATTTATAGTTATGTATATTATATCAGAAAACATGTGGGTGCTATGCTTGGGGTCTCGCATTGCTCAGAAACCCACCAGAGACCCAAATGCCACAAAGCTCGCTTCAGGCCCCAAGCGCTGTGATCATGATCCGTCCGCACAATTTCCACCCGAATGCCGAAACGGCGCGGGACAATGGGTTTCAAACTGAAGTAACGGAAGGTGCCTCTGGACATCTGGCTGTTCAGGCAAAAGCCGAGGTGACGACGGCGGTGCAGACATTGCGCGAGGCTGGCGTTCAGGTTCACCTTTTCGACGATCCGCGTGATGATCGCCCAGACGCCGTGTTTCCGAACAACTGGTTTTCGACGCATCCCGGTGGGCATGTGGCGGTCTATCCGATGTATTCGCCGAACCGCCGGATCGAGCGGCGTGCCGATGTGTTGGAAATGCTCAAGCATCGCTATCGGGTGCAGGACATCATCGACTATTCCGGGTTAGAGCAGGATGGGCTGTTTCTGGAAGGCACCGGCGCGATGGTGTTGGATCACGTCGAACGCGTGGCCTATGCCGCCCGGTCCAGACGCACAAGCGAGGTGTTGTTGGAGCGGTTCTGCACGCATTTCAACTACGAACCGATGGTGTTTGATGCCTATGATGCTGATGATGTGCCGATCTATCATACCAATGTGCTGATGTGCATTGGCACCGATGTGGCGTTGATTGGGCTGCAGACGATCCACGATGCAGCGCGCCGGGACGAGTTGCGCGCGCGATTGGTGCAAGGTGGCCGGGAGATTGTCGAACTGACGCAGGAGCAGATCGCCAATTTCGCAGGCAACGCCATCGAGCTTCAGGGGAAAAGCGGTCGTCTGTTGGCCATGTCTACGCGCGCCTATGATGCTCTGTCCCCGGCGCAACGCCAGAAAATCGAGACGCATCTGAAGATACTACCGTTGGATATCCCTACAATCGAAATGGCAGGCGGGTCCGTGCGCTGCACCATTGCAGGCATCCACCTAAGCCAGCGTCCGCAAGCAACCTCGGAAGGAGAGGCCAAATGACCAATATTCACCTGCTTGGCGCCCCAATAGAAGAAGGCGCAGGGCGTCGCGGCTGCATCATGGGGCCAGCGGCCTATCGCACTGCAGGTTTGGCCGAGGAGCTGTCGTCACTGGGTCATGACGTTGTCGATCTGGGCGACGCGCAACGTGACGAGGTTGGCACCCTTGAAACCGAGCACACGCACCTGAAGTTTCTGCCGGAAGTCGCGGGATGGGCCCGCAGCCTGCATCGACATGCTTATGAGCTTGCAAATCAGGATGTGCTGCCAATTTACCTTGGAGGGGACCATGCGCTGTCACTGGGTACTGTTACCGGCCATGTGGCGGCAGCTGCCGAAATGGGACGCCCGCAATATGTGCTTTGGTTAGACGCACATTCCGATTTCAACATTCCCGCGTCGTCACCCAGTGGCAACATCCACGGCATGCCGGTTGCCTTCGCCTGCGGGCTGGACGGATTTCCCGATATGCTGGGCAAACCACTTCCGGCACGTCTTGATCCGTTGAATGTTTGCATGATCGGTCTTCGGTCTGTTGACGGGATGGAGCGCGAGCTTTTGCAGGCCTCGGGCGCGCAAACATATGATATGCGCACGATTGATGAAAACGGCGTGGCAAAGCTGCTGTTGCCGTTTCTTGATCAGGTTGCACAAACCAACGGCCTTTTGCATGTCAGCCTTGATGTGGATTTCATCGAACCAGACATCGCGCCTGCCGTGGGCACCACTGTCCCCGGTGGCGCCACCTTCCGCGAGGCCCATCACATCATGGAAATGCTGCATGACAGCGGCCTTGTCACCTCGCTGGATCTGGTCGAGCTGAACCCGTTTCTCGATGACCGCGGCCGCACCGCCCGTCTGATGGTGGACCTGACCGCAAGCCTGTTTGGCCGCCGCGTGCTTGATCGCCGCACCCAAAGTTACTGATCGTCGAAAGGACATCCAATGCCGCCTCTGCCCTCTGAACTTGCTTATGTACCCTTCGTCTCGGTCGAACACATGATGGGACTTGTCCATCATATCGGCATTGAAAAGCTGCTGATCGAGCTGGCCGATGAAATTGAAGCCGATTTCAAACGGTGGGAGCTGTTTGACAAAACCCCGCGCGTGGCCAGCCATTCCGATGTCGGCGTGATCGAATTGATGCCGACCTCGGATGGCGAGATGTACGGCTTCAAATACGTGAACGGACATCCGAAGAACACCAAGGAAGGGCTGCAAACCGTTACGGCGTTTGGTCTGCTGGCGGATGTAAGCTCGGGCTATCCCAAGCTGCTGAGCGAGATGACGGTGCTGACAGCCTTGCGCACGGCGGCAACCTCGGCCATGGCGGCGAAGCATCTGGCACCGAAGGGTGCAACCACCATGGCGATGATCGGCAACGGTGCGCAGTCGGAATTCCAGTGCCTGGCATTCAAGGCGATCTGTGGCATCGACACGGTGCGCTTGTATGACATTGATCCCGCTGCGACCGAGAAATGCGCCCGCAACCTGCAAGGGCAGGGACTGACCGTCGTGCCGTGCAAAACGGGCGAGGAAAGCATGGAAGGCGCGCAGATCATCACCACCTGCACCGCCGACAAGCAATATGCGACCATCCTGACCGACAACATGATTGGCGAGGGGGTGCATATCAACGCGATTGGCGGCGACTGCCCCGGCAAAACCGAACTGCACCGTGACATCCTTCTGCGCTCGAACATTTTCGTAGAGTATCCTGAACAGACATGGATCGAAGGCGAGATCCAGCAGTTGGAGAAGGATCACCCGATCACCGAGCTGTGGCAGGTGATCACCGGGCAGGCAAAAGGTCGCCGTGATGCCAAGCAGATCACCCTGTTCGACAGTGTTGGCTTCGCGATCGAGGATTTCTCGGCGCTTCGCTACATCTCGAATGCCATTGTTGGGACGGAGTACTTCACCCAGCTTGACATGTTGGCCGATCCCGACGACCCGCGCGATCTGTTTGGAATGCTAGAGCGATCAAAAGGCTGAGGTCTTGTAAAACGGGCGGTGGAGTGATCCACCGCCCGTTTTTCTGTGTTGGTCGTTATCGCGACACTTAACCTTCGTCTGTGTAGTCCGTCAGAGGCGGACATGTGCAGACCAGATGTCGGTCACCATAAGCGTTGTCGACCCGGTTCACAGGCGACCAGTATTTGTCCACCCGGAAGCTGCCTGCCGGGAAACACCCTTGCTCGCGGGTATAGGGGCGATCCCACTCACCGACGAGGTCCACGTAAGTGTGGGGTGCGTTCTTGAGCGGGTTGTTTTCCGGGTCGATCTTGCCTTCTTCGATCTCGCGGATTTCCTCGCGGATTGCCAGCATGGCGTCGCAGAAACGATCCAGCTCGGCCTTGGTCTCGGACTCGGTCGGTTCGATCATCAAGGTGCCCGCCACCGGCCAGCTCATCGTTGGAGCGTGGAAGCCGTTGTCGATCAGCCGCTTGGCGATGTCGTCGACGGTCACGCCTGCGCTGTCGGCATAGGGGCGGGTGTCGATGATGCATTCATGCGCGACGCGGCCATTGTTGCCGGTGAACAGAACGTCGAACGCGCCTTTCAGGCGGGCTGCGATGTAGTTCCCGTTCAGGATCGCCACCTTGGTTGCTTGGGTCAGCCCGTCACCGCCCATCATCAGGACGTAAGCCCAGCTGATCGGCAGGATCGAACCCGAACCGTAGGGGGCGGCAGACACCGCACCTTCTTCACCGACAAGGCCGTTGCCGGGCAGATGTGGCGCAAGGTGCGCCTTCACACCAATCGGACCCATGCCGGGGCCTCCGCCGCCATGCGGAATGGCGAAGGTTTTGTGCAGGTTCAGGTGGCTGACATCGCCGCCGATCTCGCCCAGCTTGGACAGACCAACCATCGCATTCAGGTTCGCCCCGTCGATATAGACCTGCCCCCCGTGGTCATGGGTGATTTTGCACACCTCGCGCACGGTTTCTTCGAACACGCCATGGGTTGACGGATAGGTGATCATGCAGGCGGCCAGCTTGTCGCCTGCGGCTTCTGCCTTGGCGCGGAAATCATCAAGGTCGATATCCCCGTTCTCGGCCGATTTGACGACCACCACGTCCAGATCGACCATATGTGCCGAAGCGGGGTTCGTGCCATGGGCCGAGATCGGGATCAGGCAGATGTTGCGATCCCCCTGACCATTGGCCTTGTGATAGGCCTGAATGGTCAGAAGCCCGGCATATTCGCCCTGAGCACCCGAATTGGGCTGCATCGACATGTCGTCATAGCCCGTGATCAGGCAAAGCTTCTGCTTCAGATCCTCGATCATTTCGGCATAGCCCTCGACCTGCTTTTCGGGCGCCATCGGGTGGATATAGGCAAACTCGCGCCATGTGACTGGCATCATCTCAGCAGCCGCGTTCAGCTTCATCGTACATGACCCCAGCGGGATCATGGCGCGGTCCAGCGCCAAGTCACGGTCGGCCAAGCGGCGCATATAGCGCATCATCTCGGTCTCGGCCCGGTTCATGTGGAACACGGGATGAGTCAGGTATTCAGAGGTCCGCAGGATGTCATCGGGCAGACGATATTCGTTGTCACTGTCGTCATAGCTGCGGGTGATCCCAAACGCACGCCAAACGCCTTCGATCACAGCAGGGCGAGTCGCTTCGTCCAGCGTGATGCCGACATATTCGGTGTCCACCGGGCGCAGGTTGATACCTTCCTCGCGGGCCGATTTCAGAACGGTGTTTTGCAGCGCGCCCACATGCACGGTGATCGTGTCAAAGAAGTGCTTCGAGGTGATGGTGAAGCCCGCATCCTCAAGCCCCTTGGCCAGACGCACGGTTTTCAGGTGCACGTCCTGCGCGATGGCTTTCAAACCCTCGGGACCATGGAACACGGCATAGAAGCCTGCCATCACGGCGAGAAGCGCTTGCGCCGTGCAGACGTTCGAGGTTGCTTTTTCGCGGCGGATGTGCTGCTCACGGGTTTGCAGTGACAGGCGATAGGCCTGATTGCCGCGCGCATCGACCGATACACCGATCAGGCGGCCGGGCATCGAACGTTTGTGCTTGTCGGCGGTGGCCATGTATGCGGCATGCGGGCCGCCGAACCCCATCGGGACGCCGAAGCGTTGCGACGATCCGACGGCAATGTCGGCCCCCATCGCGCCCGGCTCTTTCAACACGGTCAATGCAAGCGGGTCGGCGGATACGATACCAACAGCCTTCGCATCGTGCAGGGCCGCGATCTGGTCAGTGAAATCACGCACACGACCATATGTGCCGGGATATTGGAAAATTGCGCCGAACACTTCGTCCGCGACAAGATCGGTTTCCGGGTCGCCGATGACGATCTCGATTCCTAAGGGCGCGGCGCGGGTTTTCATCACGGCAATGTTTTGCGGGTGGCAGGCCTCGTCCACGAAGAATTTCGTGGCTTTCGACTTGGCGATACGCTGCCCCATCGTCATCGCCTCTGCGCAGGCAGTTGCTTCGTCCAGCAGCGATGCGTTCGCAATCTCAAGCCCCGTAAGGTCGGAAATCATGGTCTGGAAGTTCAACAGCGCCTCAAGCCGACCCTGCGAAATCTCGGGCTGATAGGGCGTGTAGGCTGTGTACCAGGCTGGGTTTTCAAGAATGTTGCGTTGGATCGCAGGCGGCGTGACGGTGCCGTGATACCCTTGGCCCAGCAACGAGCGCATGACTTTGTTTTTCGCCGCAGTATAGCGCATCTTGTGCAACGCCTCGCGTTCGGACAAGGCTGGCCCCCAGTCCAAAGCATCCTGTTGTCGGATACTTTCGGGGACGGTCTGGTCTATCAGGTCATCCAAATTCTTGACGCCGATGGTTTTGAACATCTCGTCCATCTCGGTGGGCGAGGGTCCAATGTGACGGCGGTTGGCGAAGTCATAGGGTTTGTAACCGGTGGGCGTGAACGACATTGCGTTTCTCCGTGCGGGGGGCAGGCATATGGGTTTGGCAAGGGCCGAATGGCCCCTGCACCTGTGCGGAAAGGGGTATGATCCGTGGATCAGCCGATGAACTTCTTGTATCCGGCTTCGTCCATGTAATCGTCCAGCGGGCTGGTGTCCGACGCCTTGATCTTGAAGAACCATGCCTCGCCTTCAGGGTCGTCGTTGACCTTGGTGGGTTCGTCGACGATGGCCTCGTTCACCTCGAGGATTTCGCCGTCCAGCGGGCTGAGGATATCGGACGCGGCCTTGACGCTTTCGATCACGACAATCTCGTCATCCTTGGACACGGTATCGCCCACCTCGGGAAGTTCGACAAAAACAACGTCTCCAAGCTGCTCGGCGGCGTGGGCGGTGATGCCCACCACATAGACGCCGTCTTCTTCACGCAGCCATTCATGTTCTTCGGTATATTTCATTCTGTTTCTCCTGCTGGATTACTGGGGTCAACGTTTATAGGTGGCGGGGCGGAACGGCATGTCCGCGACCACTACAGGCTGGCGCTTGCCGCGCACATCGCCAAAGATTTGTGTGCCGGTGGCGGCGTAATCAATCGCGACATAGCCCATCGACATCGGGCGTTCGATGGACGGACCAAATGCGCCGGATGTGACTTCACCGATGGGTTCATCCGCGTCAGCGGTCGCAAAAAGCACGGTGCCCGCCCGCATGGGTGCGCGACCTTCCGGCAAAAGCCCGACGCGGCGGCGGGATGCGCCATTGTCGAACTCGGCCAGGATACGTTCTGCGCCGGGAAAGCCGCCTTCACGCTCCCCTCCGGTCTTGCGCACTTTCTGAACGGCCCATTCCAATGCAGCCTCTACCGGTGTCGTGGTCGTATCAATGTCGTTGCCATAGAGGCACAGCCCGGCCTCAAGCCGCAGGCTGTCACGCGCACCAAGCCCGATCGGTTCGACCTCTTCCATTGCCAGCAAAGCACGGGCGAAGTTTTCGGCATGCGCATCCCGCACGGAAACTTCATAGCCGTCTTCGCCGGTGTAGCCCGAGCGTGAAATCCAAAGCTCGCCAAAATCGCTGCCGGTGACGGCCACATCCATGAATTTCATGTCCTTGGCCGAAGGTACAAGCCGGGACAGTGCGGTTTCGGCCGCAGGGCCTTGCAAAGCCAGAAGCGCCCGATCGTCAATCACCTCGACCTCGCAATCGGTCAGGTGGGCGCGCATATGGGCGATGTCGGCCTCCTTGCAACCTGCGTTCACGACAAGGAACAAATGGTCGCCGCGATTGGCGATCATCAGATCATCCAGAATGCCGCCATCGTCATTGGTGAAAAGACCATAACGCTGGCGACCTTCAGCAAGGGCCATAACGGACTGTGGCACGATGCGCTCCAACGATTGTGCAGGCTTTTCGCCGCGCAGGATCACTTGCCCCATGTGGCTGACATCAAACAGGCCCGCGGCATTGCGTGTATGAAGATGTTCTTTCATCACGCCCAGCGGGTATTGCACAGGCATCTCATAGCCTGCAAACGGCACCATCTTGGCGCCAAGCTCCAGATGCAGGTCATACAGACCCGTCCGTTTCAGATTGTCTTGGGCTGCACCCATGGCCATTCCTCCAACTACTACCGGTGAGTCATGGAAGACATGCGCCCGGCATCTTTCAGACGCTCGCGCGCCTATCGATGCCCCCTCTGTCCGTTTCGCCTGAGATCGTTATCCCTTCGGCGGGCATCTGTGTGCCTCTCTCCAGAGTCATGTGCGCCGCATCGGTCCGTGGGCCTGAGAGTTTACCGGGGCGGTTGCTCCTTCGGCACCAGCTTTCGCCAGATTCTCCCGATGCGATGACGCCAAGTTATCCGTCCGCACCGGTTTCGGCAAGAGCTTGAATACAATCGCATGCGGCGGCACAGTAAGTTCATGCATGACCCCTATTTCTTTGGCTATGGTTCGCTGGTGAATCGTCGCACACATTCATTTCAGAACGCCCAGCCCGCGCAGGTGACGGGTTGGCGAAGGGCGTGGCGCCGCTCGCCGTTGAGGAAGGTGTGCTATCTGACGGCGGTGCCGGATCGGCAGGATTACATCGAAGGGTTGATCGCCTCGGTGCCCGGAGCAGATTGGGCAGCACTGGATGAACGCGAGCGGGCCTATGCGCGCGTCCCGCTTGGGTCTGAGCTGCGACATCAGGCTGGTGCGGTGAATGTGGCGATCTATGCCATTGAACCCGATAAGCATTTTGAGCCGACAGACGATAATCCGGTTTTACTCAGCTATCTGGATGTGGTGGTGCAGGGTTACTTGTCCGAGTTCGGTATGGCTGGTGTCACACATTTCTTCGAAACCACAGAGGGTTGGCATGCGCCCATCCTGAACGACCGCGATGCCCCAATATACTCGCGTGCGCAGGCACTGACCGAGGAAGAGCGGCAGATCGTCGATGAAGGTCTGTCGCGCCTATCGCCGCATTCCAAACAGCGATATTAGGCGGGTTTGCCGCTGGAACGGGTGGGCATCCGCCTCGCATTCGCCGCGTTCTGCCATGCGCAGGACGCGCGCCGACAATAGCAGGGCGATGGCGGCGAAGATCACCCCTCCGATCGCCTGACCGATCAGCACCCCGGGTGCGCCCCAATAGGCGGCCCCCAGTATGACCAGCGGGATCGTGCCCAGTGTCTGTCGCCCCCAGTTCACCCAAGTCGAATAGAACGGATGCCCCAGATTGTTGAAACTGGCATTGGTGACGAAAATCACGCCGTTGAAGAACCACGCCAGCGCCAATGGTCCGCAGAACAGATAAACAAGCTCGCGGCTTAGGCCTTCGGCACTGAAAAGATTCGCAATCGGCGCGCGCAGGACGAACAATATGGCGCTGACTCCGACCGAGACGCATAGGACGAATACCAACCCGTCACGAATGGCGCGGCGCACCCGGTCCAGCTGACCAGCCCCGAAATTCTGGCCGACGATGGGGCCAATTGCACCCGACAATGCGAAAATCACGGCGAATGAGACCGGGACGAGCCGCCCGACAATGGCCATGCCCGCCACGGCATCCTCGCCAAACTCTGCCATGGCGCGGGTGACATAGGCCTGACCGACCGGCGTTGCGAACTGGGTCAGGATGGCGGGCAGGGCGATGGTCATGATTGCGGTGAAATCAACCTTGAAGTCGACCGATCTGGGGCGGTCCAACCCGCCGTGAAAGCGTAGCACAGGATAAAGCGACATGACCGCAATGGTTGCCCGCGCGCAAACCGAGGCAAGGGCGGCCCCTGTCAGTTCGAGATCAAGTCCGAAGATCAGGATTGGGTCCAGCACTGCGTTCACAACGCCGCCCCAGATCGTTGCCATCATGGCACGGCGTGCGTCCCCGTGGGCGCGCAGGATCGCGCCGCCGACCATGCCCACGATCAGGATCGGCAGGCTGGGCAAGATGATCCTGAGATAGCTTGTGGCAAGCACCAAGGTTTCGCCGGACGCACCCAAAAGCGCGGTCAGTTGGGGAACGAATATCCAGACGACAGCGGCAAAAACGCTTCCGATCACGACGCCATACAGAAGGGCCGTTGCAGCCCGGCGTTTGGCGGTTTGTGTGTCACCTTCGCCCAAGGCCCGCGCAACCAACGCACCCGCGGCAATCGACATGCCGATCCCGAAGGATGTGGTGAAGAACAGGATTGCACCGGCATAGCCCACGGCCGCCGCCAGCTCTTCATGTCCCAGCATCGAGATGAAAATCATGTCGACGAGGTCGACAAGGAAAATCGCCATCAAACCAACAGAGGCGGTCAGCGACATGACCGTGATGTGACGCATCAGACTGCCGCTTAGAAACTTCGCTTGTGTGCCGTTCTCATCTGTTGGTTGGGCCATCGTCTTCTCCTGTCACGCCCCTGCAGCATGGAGGAGAGACGCGCGGTGGGCCAGAAGCAATTGAACTCGACCGGACCTTACCCGCGACTGCGAGATATCAGCCCTTTGCGCGAATAACCTGGAGCAATGGCATCAAGGCCGACATATCCGGCCCGTGGCTCATCCCGGTCAACGCCTTACGCAGTGGCATGAACAGCCCGCGCCCTTTGCGTCCGGTGGCGTCTTTCACTGCTGCGGTCCAGTTTGACCAGCTATCGGCGTCATACGGCCCATCGGGCAAAAGTTTCATCGCGCTGGTAACAAACTCGCGGTCTTCTTCGTCAATCACCGGGTCGGCACCGTCGCGGCACAGGGTCCACCAAGCCTCCAGATCACCCAGCGTCGTGATGTTTTCACGTGCCACGGTCCAGAATGCTTCGGCTTTGTCGGACGGGACGCCGAGGTCATCCAACGTCCTCGACACAGCATCAACGGGAAGATTCGCCAGATAACGGGCGGTCAGCGGGAACAGGTCGTCGACATCAAATTTGGTCGGAGCGGAACCAAAGGTCGACAGGTCGAAGCCTTCGACGATCTCGTCCAGCGAACTGCGCAGCTCGACCGGCTGTGATGACCCCAATCGCGCCAGCAGGCTCAGCAGGGCCATTGGCTGCACACCGCGCTCTCGCAAGTCGCGGATGGCCAGTGTGCCAAGGCGCTTGGACAGCGCCTCGCCTTGCGGGCCGGTCAAAAGCGAGTGGTGGGCGAAGGATGGCACCTTGCCGCCCAACGCTTCGATGATCTGGATCTGTGTGGCCGTGTTGGTCACATGGTCCGACCCGCGCACCACGTTCGTAATGCCGAAGTCGATGTCGTCACAGACCGAGGCAAGCGTGTACAGGAACTGCCCGTCGCCCCGGATCAGCACCGGGTCCGACACGGATGCGGCATCAATCGAAATGTCGCCCAGAATCCCGTCAGCCCAATTGATCCGTTCGTGATCCAGCTTGAACCGCCAGTGGCCTTGCCCGCGCTCATCGCGCAGCTTGGCTTTTTCGTCTTCTGACAGGGCCAGCGCCGAACGGTCATAGACCGGCGGCTTGCCCATGTTCAGTTGCTTCTTGCGCTTAAGGTCCAGCTCGGTCGGGGTTTCAAATGCTTCGTAGAAGCGGCCCATGTCGCGCAGCTTCTGTGCGGCGTCTTCATACCGGTCCAGACGGTCTGACTGTTTTTCAACTCGGTCCCATGTCAGGCCCAGCCATTCCAGATCCTCCATGATCGCGTCCGCGTATTCCTGCTTGGAGCGTTCCGGATCGGTGTCGTCAAGGCGCAGGATGAATTTTCCGCCCGACTTGGCAGCTATCAAATAGTTGAACAGCGCGGTGCGCAGGTTGCCAACATGGATGTAGCCGGTGGGCGATGGGGCAAAGCGGGTGGTGGTCATGGGTCAGGTCTCCTTGGCTCGACCCTCTTTCATACTGGTCCCGATTTGTCCATATAATCTGGTATGACTCGCAAATACGCCCCTTCAATTGCTGATATCGAGGCACTTGCAAATGACGCCCGGATGCGTCTGCCGCCAGCCTTTGTTGAAAAGGCGCTGGAGGTCGCGATCCGCGTCGAAAACATGCCGAACGCCGTATTGCTGTCCGAGATGGAGATCGAGGATCCGTTCGAGTTGACCGCAGTTTACGAGGGCATTCCGCTGACACAGAAATCCGTGTCCGATCAGCCCTTCGCACCCGACACGGTCACGCTGTTTCGACGGCCCATTCTGGATGAATGGGCGTCGCGCGGAGACGTTTCGCTGGCAGAATTGGTGGGGCACATCATCGTGCACGAGTTCGCGCATCATTTCGGCTGGTCAGACGCCGATATTGCCCAAATTGATCGCTGGTGGGAATGATCAGCTGGGCTGCACCTTCCACGTCTTGTCCAGATCGCGCAATCCGGCGCGGATCAACTCGGCCAACACGTCCAAGTCGATATCGGCCAGCTTGTTCACATAAAGGCAGGACTTGCCCATCTTGTGCTTGCCCAACCGGGTCAGAATGTCCCCATAGTCGGCATATCCCGGCATGATATAAATCGAATGGCGCGCCTTGCGGGGCGAGAATCCGGTGGCCAGAAAATCGCCCTCGCGCCCGCTGGCATAGCGATAGTGATAGCTGCCATAGCCGATGATGGATGGCCCCCACATGGCCGGCGCGAAGCCAGTGACCCGACGGAACAGCCGATCCATCGTCTCGGCGTCCCTGCGTTTCGTTTCGGGATCGACTGAGTTGATGAAATCGACAACGGTCTGGCCGGTGGGACGTGTCTTGTTTTCCTTTGCACTCATTTCATGCCCTTGCTTTCGATCCTGTCACGATTGCGTGACGCCATCCATTTTCGTCGGAATTCGAAGTATAGTGCAGGTCTGTATTTCATCAAAATCTGCTCATACCGGGAGGTCACTCATGAAATCTTTCTCTGTTCCACATCTATCGCGCCGACACCTGTTGATGGCGGGGGCTGCCGCGCCATTGGCAGGACTTGCTGCTGGATCTGCGCGGGCGATGGCGCCGCAAATGGGTCTGTCCAGCACTGCTTCGCAGACCGTGAAGCTGGGCCAGTTCGAGGTCACGACCCTTCTGGCGGGCAACCGCACGGTGGAAGAACCGCAAAGCATCTTCGGCATGAATGTCAGCGAGGACGAGTTCGCAGCGGTCTCCGAAGCGGCCCATATTCCAACCGATGCGGCGCAGTTTTTCTTTACGCCAACCTTGATCAATACCGGGTCCGAGCTTGTTTTGTTCGACACGGGCTTGAATCCGGCCGGGATCACAGCGGCACTGACCGGGGCGGGCTATACACCGGATCAGGTGGATATTGTGGTCATCACCCACATGCATGGCGACCATATCGGAGGGCTGGCAGGCGACGCCGGCGCAACCTTCCCGAATGCGCGTTATGTCACCGGCGCGATCGAGTTCGACCACTGGGCGGCGGCAGGAAATGAAGGGTTCGATGCCAAGGTGGCGCCTCTGGCTGAACAGATGACGATGATCAACGGTGGCGATACCGTTGTCTCCGGGATCGAAGCGGTCGAGGCCTTTGGCCATACGCCCGGTCATATGGCCTATCGTCTGGAAAGCGATGGAAAATCGCTTTTGGTCGCAGCGGATTTCGCCAACCACTATATCTGGTCGCTGGGCTATCCCGACTGGGAGGTCAGGTTCGATATGGACAAATCAGCCGCAGCCGCAACGCGCAAATCGCTGCTGGGAATGCTGGCAGCCGAAAAGATGCCCTTCATCGGCTATCACATGCCATTCCCGGCACTGGGCTATGTCGAGGCCCGTGATTCAGGATTTCAATACGTGCCGCACAGCTATCAGCTTTTGATGGGATGAAGCCTGTTGGCGGGGCGGCCTAGCTTGTGTCCCGCCAACGGTTCACGATCGGATAACGCCGATCCAGCCAGAAGCTGCGCATGGTCAGACGGGTGCCCGGCGCGGATTGGAAGCGTTTGTATTCGCTGATGAAGATCAGATGCTCGACCTTCTTGACGGTGTCGCGGTCAAACCCGTCCGCGACCAGTTCGGCCACGGATTTCTCGTCGTCAATTAAGCCCTCTAGGATGGCATCCAGCACCTCATAGGGTGGCAGGCTGTCTTCGTCCTTTTGATCGGGGCGCAGCTCGGCCGAGGGCGGTTTGTCGATGATCGACACCGGAATGACCTCGCCTTCCGGGCCTTTCATCCAGTCGCGGTGATTGGCGTTGCGCCAGCGGCATTGTTCAAAGACACGCGTTTTGTACAAGTCCTTGATCGGGTTATAGCCGCCCGCCATGTCGCCATAGATGGTGGCATAGCCCACGGCGACCTCGGATTTGTTGCCGGTGGTCAGAAGCATCGCGCCGGTCTTGTTGGACAGCGCCATCAACAGCAATCCGCGCAGGCGGGACTGGATGTTTTCTTCGGTCACGTCAGGCTGGGTGCCTTCGAAGAACGGAGCGAGCGTATTGGTGATCGCGTCGCGACCTTCTTTGATCGGCACGAAATCATAGGTGCAGCCAAGTCGGTTTGCGATGTCCTTGGCGTCGTCCAGTGAGTTTTGTGACGTGTATTCCGACGGCAGCATGACGCAGCGGACGTTCTCGGGACCAAGCGCATCCGCGGCGATGGTTGCTACAATCGCGCTGTCGATCCCGCCGGACAGACCCAGAAGCACCTGTTTGAAACCGGTCTTGCCCATATAGTCACGTAAGGATTCGACCATCGCGCGATAGTCCTGTTCCCACTCGTCCCCATGCACGGCGATGGGGCCGGGGGCAATGCGCCAACCGTCGTCCGTGCGGTTCAGATCGACATGGCGGATTTCTTCGTCAAAGGTGGTCATGCGGAAGGCAAGCTCCCCGCCCGGGTTCAGGGCGAATGACCCTCCGTCAAACACCTGATCGTCCTGACCGCCCACCATATTCAGATAGAGCAGCGGCAAACCGGTTTCGACCACGCGCGCCACCATGTGGTTCACGCGTACATCAAATTTGCGCCGGTAATAGGGTGATCCGTTCGGAATAAGCAGAACTTCGGCTCCGCTTTCGGCCAGCGTTTCGCATACGTCTTCGCCATGCCACGCGTCTTCGCAGATCGGAATGCCGACACGGATTGGGCCCATGGCAATCGGGCCTTGCGGATCGGCAGAGGTAAACTGCCGCTCTTCGTCGAATACCGTGAAATTGGGCAGCCGCTGTTTTAGGACTCGCGCAGCCACTTTGCCGCCGTGCAGAATGTAATAAGCGTTAAACAGATGCGTACCGTCGTGAAACGGCCCGCCGATGCCGATTGCGGGGCCATCGGCGCAATCCGCGGCCAGTTGTTCAACCGCGGCCATGGAATCGCGAAAGAACTGGGGGCGCATGACAAGGTCTTGCGTTTGATAGCCGGTGATGAATGCTTCAGGCAGGGCCAGCAGAGCACTGCCCGCCGCCTTGGCCTGTTCCCACGCAGCGCGCGCTTTGTCGGCATTGGCGGCAATTGCACCAACGGTGGGGTTCAGCTGCGCCATTGTCAGGCGGAAATGGTCACTCATCGCGCGTATCCTTGTGGCCCGGCGATCCAAGCCGGGTTTGATCTTGCGCACAGATGTAGCAGGTTTGTGTGCGGGATAAAGACCATGCGTTGGAAAACCGTTGTTTCGGGGCCACGGCTCGCATAGTCTTGCTGCGGGTTTGCGTGGGTTTAAGCGCGGAAAAATCACTTATTGAAAGAGGTTGGACATGGTTCCCCTTCGCACAGGTTTTCGTGGTGTCGTCTTTGGTCTGGCGCTGGGCACGTTGCCCGCCGTCGCGCAGATCGAGACCAAGCAATACGAGGATGGCGCGGTTTATGAGGGGACGTTCAAGGGCGGAGTGCAGCATGGAATGGGCACGCTGCAACTGCCGACGGGTTACGAATATACCGGCGAGTTCATTGAAGGCGAGATCATCGGACAGGGCGTGGCGCGTTTCCCCAACGGCTCGATTTACGAAGGCAGTTTTGCCAAGGGCAAGCCCGAGGGGTTCGGCAAGATCACCTTCGCAGATGGGTCGACCTTCGAGGGGGATTGGGTGGATGGCAAGATCAACGGATCCGGTCTGGCGATCTATGCCAACGGAATAAAATACGAAGGCGGGTTTCGAAATGCCATGCATCATGGTCAAGGGCGTCTGCAAAGCCCGACAGGATATATCTATGAAGGCGATTGGGTTGCTGGCGTAAAAGAAGGACGTGGCACCTCGACCTATGCGGACGGTTCAACATATGACGGTGAGATGCGCGCAGGCGAACGACATGGCACGGGCGTTCTGACCCAAGCGGACGGTATGATTTTCGACGGCACCTGGGAAAAGGGTCAGATGCAGGGTGAAGGCATCCTGAAACAGGCCAATGGCGATATCTATTCCGGAAACTTCGAAGCGGGGGCCCGTCAGGGGCAGGGTGTGGTCGAATACACCAATGGCGACCGCTATGAAGGAAGTTTCGAAAAGGACAAGCGCCAGGGGCAGGGTGTTTTTGAAGGTGCTGATGGCTATCGCTATGAAGGCAATTGGGTTGCCGGTGTGATCGAAGGTGCGGGTAAAGTGACCTATCCCGACGGCTCGGTTTACGAGGGGCAGTTTCGCGATGGGGTGGCTGATGGCACAGGCATGATCAAATACCCCGATGGAAATACGTATGAAGGTGAATGGAAAGCCGGCGTGATCGAAGGCAAAGGTATCGCCCGCTATGCCAATGGTACGGTTTACGACGGCATGTTCAAAGACGCGCTTTATGACGGACAGGGCAGCTTGACCACGGCGGACGGGACTTCTTATGTCGGGGATTGGCAAGCAGGTCAGCCGCACGGCCAAGGCAAATCGGTCTTCGCCGATGGCGCGACGTATGAGGGTGGATTCGTCGGAGGGCTACGCGAGGGCAAGGGCAAATACACGATCGCCGACGGGTTCTCGTATGAAGGGGAATGGCGGTCTGGGCTGTTTCACGGTCAAGGCGTGGCGATCTATGCCAATGGCGATCGCTACGAGGGCAGCTTCCAAAAAGGCAAACGTCATGGCGAAGGGGTTGTGACCCGCGCCGATGGCAGTCAGGAGGATGGCACCTGGGAGGACGGCGTCATTGCCGGAGCAGCCATCACGGTGCCCGCACCCGAAGTTGACAGCGCAGCGGGGGCAGCCGCGGCGGATGCCAGTTCGGATGCCGCCACCAACTAAGCTTGGCCCGGTAAATTGTCCCAGATTGTCAGAAAAAGGGCTTTATCTTGGCCAAAACCGCCCTATAGTCGCGCCATGGAAACGCAGAAACATATCACACACCGCCCCGCGCTGGGCCTTCTGCTTCTTCTTAGCCGCCTCTGAGCGTGCCGTTTTGGCGCGACCGCTCAGGGGAACCGCCAGACGCGCCACGAACCGGCCCGGATTTGGGCCACCAAGGCTAAGACACATCTACTGAAAGACAAGACTATGACCACCACATCGGATCACGTGTTGATTTTCGACACAACCTTGCGTGACGGCGAACAAAGCCCCGGCGCGACCATGACCCATGACGAGAAACTGGAAATCGCCGAGATGCTGGACGACATGGGCGTCGACATCATCGAAGCAGGTTTCCCGATTGCCTCGGAAGGTGATTTCGCAGCGGTCAGCGAGATTGCAAAGCGATCAAAGAACTCGGTCATCTGCGGGCTGAGCCGCGCAAACTTCAAAGATATCGACCGCTGCGCGGAAGCCGTGCGCCATGCCGCCAAACCGCGCATTCACACCTTTATCGGTACGTCTCCGCTGCACCGGGATATCCCCAATCTGACCAAAGATGCGATGGCGGATCTGATCCACGAGACGGTCACCCATGCGCGCAATCTGACGGATGATGTTCAATGGTCTGCGATGGACGCAACCCGGACCGAGCATGACTATCTGTGTCGCGTGATCGAGATCGCGATCAAGGCTGGGGCGTCCACCATCAACATTCCCGACACAGTTGGCTATACTGCGCCGCGCGAGAGTGCCGATCTGATCAGGATGCTGATCGAAAAGGTTCCGGGGGCGGACGAGGTTACCTTTGCCACCCACTGCCACAACGATTTGGGCATGGCGACGGCGAACTCGCTGGCTGCGGTCGAAGCGGGCGCGCGCCAGATTGAATGCACAATCAATGGTCTGGGCGAACGCGCGGGCAATACAGCTCTGGAAGAGGTCGTGATGGCCCTGAAAGTGCGCCACGATATCATGCCGTGGAACACGGGCGTAGATACGAAGAAAATCATGAACATCTCGCGCCGCGTGGCGCAGGTGTCCGGCTTTGCTGTGCAGTACAACAAAGCCATCGTTGGGAAGAACGCCTTTGCCCACGAAAGCGGCATCCACCAGGACGGGATGCTGAAAAACGCCGAAACCTTTGAAATCATGCGTCCCGAAGATGTGGGCCTGTCCGAAACCAGCCTGGTGCTGGGAAAGCATTCGGGCCGCGCCGCCTTGCGCGACCGGTTGAACCAACTGGGGTTTGACGTGGGCGATAACCAGTTGAAAGACGTGTTCGTGCGCTTCAAGGAACTGGCAGATCGCAAGAAAGAGGTATTCGACGACGACCTGATCGCCCTGATGCGCGATGGAACGGACGCCGCGAATGATCGCATTCAGGTGAAATTCCTGCGCGTGATCTGCGGCACGGAAGCGCCTCAGTCCGCTGACCTGACATTGGAGATCGACGGGGTCGACCATCAAAAAACAGCGACGGGCGACGGGCCGGTTGATGCAACCTTCAACGCGATCCAGCATCTGTTTCCGCATGATGCACGGCTGCAATTGTATCAGGTGCATGCCGTGACCGAAGGGACCGACGCACAAGCGACCGTGTCTGTCCGGATGGAAGAGAACGGCAAGATCGTCACCGGCCAGTCGTCTGACACGGACACCGTCGTTGCCTCGGCAAAGGCCTATGTGAACGCATTGAACAACCTGTTGGTACGGCGCGAGAAAACCAAGCCCGAAGGCGTTTGATACATTGACCTGCATACGGGCGGGGCTACACTCGCCCGTATGATACGCGCCCTGTCAAACCGCACTTATGCCGCACTCTTCACCGCTCAGGTGGTGGCTTTGCTGGGCACCGGATTGATGACCATCGCGCTGGGTCTTCTGGCCTATGAGCTGGCAGAAGACGCGGCGGGGGCGGTGCTGGGAACGGCCTTTACGATCAAGATGGTTGCCTATGTCGGTCTGTCACCGGTGTTGGCTGCGATTGCAGAGCGACTGCCGCGAAAGGCGGTTATGATCGGTGCAGATTTGGTGCGCGCAACGGTTGCGCTTGCCCTGCCGTTCGTCACCGAGGTTTGGCAGATTTATACCCTGATCTTTCTGCTGCAAGCTGCATCGGCCAGTTTCACGCCGGTGTTTCAGGCCACGATCCCCGATGTGCTGACCGACGAAGACGACTATACGCAGGCACTATCCCTGTCGCGGCTGGCCTATGACGTCGAAAACCTTCTAAGCCCTACACTTGCTGCCTTGCTTCTGGCGGTGATCTCGTTCCACGGGTTGTTCGTTGGCACGGTGATTGGTTTTCTGATTTCGGCCGTCCTTGTGGCGCGCAGTTCGTTGCCAGACCGGGCGCAGCCGGACGAGAAACGATCATTCCGGGATCGCTTGACACGCGGCAGCCGCATTTACCTTGCGACACCTCGTTTGCGCGGGTTGCTGTCGTTGAACATGACTGCCGCTGCTATCAGCGCCTTCGTGCTGGTGAATACGGTCGTGCTGGTTCGGGCCGACTACGGTTTGGGGGAAGGGGCGCTGGGCGTCGCCATGGCGGCGTTCGGGGGTGGTTCCATGCTGGCCGCGATGATGTTGCCCCCGCTGTTGAGCCGGATGCGGGAACGTGATGTTATGATGCCGTCGGCGATTGCTCTGACCGCGCTTGCCTTTGTCTTTGCCGCACTAAGCTGGGGGGATTCCTTGCCGCCCTGGGGGGTGTTCCTGACGATCTGGGCGTTTTTCGGCTTGCTCTATTCGGCGATCCTGACGCCATCCGGGCGGTTATTGCGCATCTCAGCCCATTCCGAGGATCGCCCCGCACTCTTTGCGGCTCAGTTCGCGCTGTCACATGCGTGCTGGCTTGTGACCTATCCTCTGGCGGGGTGGGTCGGGAAAATTGCTGGCCTTTCGGTTTCACTTCTTATGCTTGGTGGGTTGGGCGCGCTGGGCGTTCTGTCCGCGATCAGGTTTTGGCCCGCGAATGCTGAAAGGATCGTTCAACACAGTCACCCCCACCTGTCGCCTGATCACCCCCACATGAAAGCCCATCATGGTCATGGGCAAAGCCACGCCCATGCCTTCGTCATCGACGATGAACACAGGGTCTGGCCGACCCACGGCTAGGCGCTTGAATCCAACCCGCACAAGGCGTTTCCCGGCCTTCCATCTAAGCAATAAGCCGCTTGCGAACGCGTATTAGGCCTTTCACCTGAGCCTGCTGACCCTTATATATCCATCGGTCTGCGTCCTTTGGGGAATCGCGGACCACAAGGGTATTGAAGCGGGGTAGGCTGTAATGGTTGGGCTTTCGGGTTTGTTTTCGTCGGACATGGCAATTGACCTTGGGACGGCGAACACGCTGGTTTACGTGAAGGGCAAGGGAATTGTCCTAAACGAACCTTCGGTTGTTGCCTACCATGTTAAAGACGGCGTCAAGAAGGTGCTGGCCGTGGGCGAAGACGCCAAGCTGATGCTGGGCCGCACACCCGGTTCGATCGAGGCCATCCGACCCATGCGCGAAGGCGTGATCGCGGATTTCGACAGCGCGGAAGAGATGATCAAGCATTTCATCCGCAAGGTGCACAAGCGCACGACCTTCTCGAAGCCGAAAATCATCGTCTGCGTCCCGCATGGCGCAACCCCCGTCGAAAAGCGAGCCATTCGCCAGTCTGTGATCTCGGCCGGTGCCCGCAAGGCCGGGCTGGTTGCCGAACCGATTGCCGCAGCGATTGGCGCGGGGATGCCCATTACCGACCCGACCGGCAACATGGTTGTCGATATCGGTGGCGGCACGACCGAGGTTGCCGTGATGTCGTTGGGCGACATCGTCTATGCGCGCTCGGTGCGGGTGGGTGGCGACCGGATGGATGATGCGATCATCAACTACCTGCGTCGTCAGCAGAACATCCTTGTTGGGGAAACCACGGCAGAGCGGATCAAAACCTCGATCGGCACGGCTCGTATGCCGGATGATGGGCGCGGAGCGTCGCTGAAGATTCGGGGTCGCGATCTGTTGAACGGCGTACCCAAAGAAACCGAGATTTCACAGGCGCAAGTGGCCGAGGCGCTGGCCGAACCCGTGCAACAGATCTGCGAAGCGGTGATGACCGCGCTGGAAGCGACCCCGCCCGATCTGGCGGCTGATATCGTGGACCGCGGCGTGATGCTGACAGGTGGTGGCGCGCTTCTGGGCGAGTTGGACCTTGCGCTGCGCGAACAAACCGGGCTGTCTATCTCGGTCGCGGATGAAAGCCTGAATTGCGTGGCGCTGGGCACTGGCAAAGCGTTGGAATTCGAAAAGCAACTGCGCCACGTCATCGACTACGACAGCTGACCGTCCTGCCCCGTGTCGTCGGGGCTGGTCTCGTCTGGTGTGAGCGGAGGCCATTTTGGCAAAAAAGAGCAATCAGAGCGACATCTACGCCCGCCCGCTGCGCAGGCTGATGATCGGTATCCTGATGCTGTGTCTGTTTCTGATCTTCCTTCTGTGGCGCATCGACAGCCCGCGGGTGGAGCGCTTCCGCGCCAATCTGGTGGATCGTGTGGTGCCCAGCTTCGATTGGGCGCTGGTGCCGGTGACGAAGCTGGTGGGAATGGTCGAAGATTTTCAATCCTATCAGCGGATTTATGATCAAAATCAGGAACTTCGCCGCGAGTTGCAGCAGATGAAAGCGTGGAAAGAGGCCGCGCTTCAATTGGAACAGGAGAATGCGCAGCTTCTGAACCTGAACAACGTTCGGCTGGATGCGCAATTATCATACGTCACCGGCGTCGTGCTGACGGACAGCGGCTCGCCATTCCGGCAGTCTGTACTTTTGAACATCGGCGCGCGTGACGGGATCATTGATGGTTGGGCCACCACGGACGGGTTGGGATTGGCGGGTCGGATTTCGGGTGTCGGTCAGAAAACAAGTCGCGTGATCTTGTTGACCGACAGTAACAGCCGGGTGCCGATCATGGTCCAACCGTCAGGTCAGACGGCCTTGCTGGTGGGGGATAATTCTGCCGCCCCTCCCATCGAGTTTCTTGAGGCTCCAGAGAAGGTGCGCCCCGGCGATCGTGTCGTTTCCTCGGGGGATGGAGGGGTTTTCCCGGCGGGGCTTTTGGTCGGGCATGTCGCGATGGGCACCGACCGGCGCTTGCGCGTCCGCCTCTCGGCTGACTACGAACGGTTAGAGTTCCTGCGCGTCCTGCGCAGCCACCCCGGCGAGAAGGTGGATGACGACGGGGCGTTGATCGTCTCGACGCCTGCGCTTCCGCCACTGCCAGAACCAAGCACAGAAAGCGAAGGCACAGAAGCGCAAGCCGATGCGCCAGCGACCGAGGGAACTGACGGATGACAGACCATCTCACCCTCATGCGCTGGCTTTTCTCGATCGCACTCGCCGCCATCGCGGCGGTCGTGCTGTTTGCCCGCCTTCTGCCGATTGACCTGACACCGGGGCGTTTCCCCGGCCCGGATATCCTGCTGGCCTTCACGTTTGCCTGGGTGCTACGCCGCCCGGACTATGTGCCCGTGTTGCTGGTCGCAGTTCTGTTTTTTCTGATGGATATGCTATTATTGCGTGTCCCCGGCGTCTGGCCTTTGATGGTCGTCGCAGGGTCCGAATTTCTGCGTCGTCGCGAATCCGGTCTGCGCGAACAGCATTTCCTTGTCGAATGGGGGCTTGTCGCCATGACATTGTTCGCCATGTTGATCGGGCAACGTGTTCTGTTGACTGTGTTCTTTGTCGATCAAGTTCCATTCGGGCGGGAATTGATGCAACTTATCTCGACTGCTTTGGTTTATCCGCTGGTGGTCTTTGTATCGGTCTTTCTGCTGGGCGTTGAAAAACTACAACCCGGAGACGACGCAATCACGAGGCAAGCGTCATGAAGCGATCGCCAGTTGATACCGAGAAAAGCGCCCGTGGCATCACACGCCGCGGCCTGTTTCTGGGTGGTCTGCAAGTGTCGTTCGCTGCTTTGCTGGTGGGGCGGATGCGTTTCATGCAGGTTGATCAGACCGAAGAATATCGCACGCTTGCCGAAGAAAACCGCATCAAGTTCCAGCTGATCCCGCCTGCCCGTGGTATGATCCATGATCGCAACGGTAAACTGATTGCAGGTAACGAGCAGAACTATCGCATTGTTCTGGTGCGCGAAGATGCGGGCGATCCGGCCAAAGTGCTGGACCGGTTGCGAAAAATTGTCTGGATCGAAGATGAAGAGGTCGAGCGCATTCTGTCAGAAATGAAGCGCCGGAGTTCCTTTGTGCCAGTTACCGTCGCGGATCGCGTCCCTTGGGAAGATGTCGCTGAAGTTGCGATAAACGCGCCGGTCCTGCCCGGCATCACCCCCGAAGTCGGGCTGTCGCGCATTTACCCCCGCGCGTCTGATTTCGCGCATGTGGTGGGCTATGTCGGACCGGTGTCGGATTATGATCTTGGCAAGTTGGAAGATCCTGATCCACTTCTGCAAATCCCGCGTTTTCAGATCGGCAAAAGCGGGGTCGAGGCGAAGCTGGAGCTTTCGCTGCGCGGCTCGGCCGGTACGCGCGAGGTCGAAGTGAATGCTGTCGGTCGGGAGATGCGCGAGTTGGGTCGCGAAGAAGGGCAGCCAGGCGACAACATTCAGCTGACCGTTGATGCGGACCTTCAGGCCTATGTTCAGGCGCGGATGGCGGGCGAAAGCGCGGCGGCGGTCGTGATGGACACGCAAACTGGCGACATTCTGGCCATTGGGTCGACGCCGTCTTTTGATCCCAACAAATTCGTGCGTGGGATTTCAGGGTCGGACTACAAGGCGCTTCTGGATGATCCCTATCGCCCGCTTGCTGCGAAACCGGCGCAGGGCACCTATCCACCCGGTTCGACGTTCAAGATGGTGACCGCGCTGGCCGCGTTGGAAGAGGGCGTGATCGGGGTTGGCGAAACCGTGAAGTGTTATGGCCATCTCGAGGTACATAAAAGGCGGTTTCACTGCTGGAAACGTGCTGGGCACGGCAAGGTTGATCTGGTGAAAAGCCTGCGCGAGAGCTGCGATGTTTACTACTATGATATTGCCCAGCGGGTCGGCATCGAAAAGATCTCGGCGATGGCCCGGCGTCTTGGGCTTGGTGATCGGCATGATTTGCCACTGTCGGCGGTGGCCGAGGGTTTGGTTCCAGACAAAGCGTGGAAAAGAAACACCCGTGGGTCGGATTGGGTGATTGGCGACAGTCTGAATGCTGGCATCGGACAAGGTTTCGTCTTGGCATCGCCCCTGCAACTGGCCGTGATGACGGCACGGATTGCAACAGGCCAAGCCATTTCGCCAAGGGTGGTGCGTGCGATCAACGGGGTCGAGCAGCCGATCCTTAACGATGGGCCACTGGGTATTGGCCAAGATAACCTACAGTATATCCGGCAAGGGATGTACGAGGTCGTGAACGCCAAGCGTGGCACTGGCGGACGATCCAAGATCGTTGCCGAAGGTCTGCGGATGGCGGGTAAGACTGGCACCAGTCAGGTGCGCAACATCACCAAGGCCGAACGCGCGCGCGGCGTGACCCGCAACGAAGACCTGCCATGGAACCGCCGTGACCATGCCCTGTTCGTTTGCTACGCACCCGCCGAGGCACCGCGTTATGCTGTTTCCGTGGTCGTCGAACATGGGGGTGGTGGATCAACGGCCGCTGCTCCGATTGCACGCGATATCCTGTTGCAAACCGTCTACGAAGGCGAACCGCCGCTTGAAGCCTATCCGTCGAGCCAGCGCGGCACTATTCGGTCGCGCCAGCGCGAGATCGAAGAGATGCTGAGCCGCCCGCCTGCCGAACGTTTCGCCGACCGGAGCGATCAGGCATGAGCTATCTGGAGTATAACGTAAAATACGTGCCCACGGGGCTGCGTAAGGTGCTTTACGTCAACTGGTTCCTGGTGTTGCTTCTGACGGCTGTGGCCTCGATGGGGTTCTTGATGCTCTATTCCGTGGCGGGAGGCAGCATGGAGCCATGGGCTTCGGCACAGATGAAGCGGTTTGCCCTTGGCATGACGCTGATGTTCGCCATCGCAATGGTTCCGATCTGGTTTTGGCGCAACATGGCTGGGCTTGGATACGTTCTGTCGCTGATCTTGCTGATCCTTGTCGAATTCGTGGGTGCGACCGGTATGGGCGCGCAGCGTTGGATTGATCTGGGGTTCATCAGGTTGCAGCCTTCCGAGCTTTCGAAAATCACCTTGGTTATGATCCTGGCCGCTTACTATGATTGGCTTGATATCAAGAAGGTCTCGCGGCCGTTCTGGGTGCTGCTGCCGATTGTTCTGATCCTTCTGCCCACGGCCTTGGTTCTGAAACAACCAGATCTGGGCACGTCGATCCTTCTGCTAATGGGCGGCGGCGCGGTCATGTTTCTGGCCGGTGTCAGCCTATGGTATTTTGGTGTGGTCATCGCAGCGGCGATTGGTTTGGTGACATCTGTGTTCATGTCGCGTGGTACGGATTGGCAGCTGCTTAAGGATTATCAGTACCGCCGCATCGACACTTTCCTTGACCCGTCATCCGACCCGCTGGGGGCAGGATACCACATCACACAGTCGAAGATTGCGTTGGGCTCCGGGGGATGGACCGGGCGGGGTTTCATGCAAGGCACGCAGTCACGTCTGAATTTTCTGCCTGAAAAGCAGACTGACTTTATCTTCACCACTTTGGCAGAGGAACTTGGGTTCCTTGGTGGTGTGTCCCTGTTGGCGCTTTACGTGTTGATCCTGGCGTTCTGTGTCGCCTCTGCGCTGCAAAACAAGGACCGCTTCAGTTCGCTTCTGACGCTGGGTGTCGCGATCACGTTTTTTCTGTTCTTCGCTGTGAACATGTCGATGGTCATGGGGCTGGCGCCGGTCGTCGGCGTGCCCCTGCCATTGGTCAGCTATGGCGGATCAGCGATGTTGGTTTTGCTGGTCGGTTTCGGTCTTGTGCAAAGCGCGCATGTACATCGGGCGAGGCAGAAACGGTGAACATCAATGTTCTCTACGCGGGCAATCCCAAACTATGGTCGATCTATCACACGGAGCTAAGCAAAGCGTTGGCGGAACTGGGCATTTCTGCCAATGTTTCAAATGACGTGGCACCCGAAGATGTGGACTACATGGTCTATGCACCAAACGGCCCGGTGCAGGATTTCACGCCGTATAAACGCACCAAAGCCGTGCTTGGGCTTTGGGCTGGGGCCGAGAAGGTTGTGGGCAACCCAACCCTGACGCAACCCTATACCCGGATGGTCGATGATGGCCTGACCGAGGGGATGACCGAATGGGTCACAGGCCAGGTGTTGCGTCACCATCTTGGGATGGATCGGTATATTCACCGAACCGCTCCGATATGGAACCAGCCTGCACCGCCCTTGGCGCGCGACCGGACGGTGGCTGTTCTGGGTCTGGGGGCCTTGGGGGTGGCGGCCGCAAAGTCGCTTCGCGCCCTGAACTTCAACGTGTGTGGATGGAGTCGCAGCCAGAAAGAGATCGACGGTATCGAATGTTGCAGCGGGGACGATGGGTTGCAGGATGTGCTGTCCCGCGCTGAGATTGTGGTGTTGCTTCTGCCCAAAACCCCGGCGACCGAGAACATTCTGAACGCCGAGCGACTGGCTTGGCTGCCGAAAGGCGCAGTGATCATCAATCCGGGGCGCGGCCCTTTGATCGATGATCAGGCCCTGTTGGCTGCGCTGGACAGCGGGCAGGTTGGACATGCCACCCTGGATGTGTTCCGGGTCGAACCCTTGCCTGACGACGATCCCTATTGGGCACATCCCAACGTGACGGTCACGCCGCATATCGCGGCTGACACCCGTCCGGCGTCAGCCGCGCGGGTCATTGCCGAGAATATTCGACGCGGGGAGGCAGGCGAGCCGCTGTTGCATCTGGTGGATCGCGAAGCGGGATATTGAACGGGGTCTGGTTTAGATATCCATCCAGATCGTTACGGGGCCATCATTCACCAGCGTGACCTTCATATCGGCCCCGAAACGCCCCTGTTCGGTTGCAATGCCAAGCCCGCGCAAAGCATCGGCGAACTGGTTGTAAAGGCGTTCTCCGTCGACGGGCTTCGCGGCGGCCGAAAAGCCCGGACGATTGCCGCGCGACGTATCTGCGGCCAGCGTGAATTGACTGACCACCAGCGCGCCGCCACCGGTATCAAGCAACGAGCGGTTCATCTTGCCAGCCTCGTCTTTGAAAATCCGCAGTTTCGCGATCTTTGCGGCCAGCGCATCTGCATTGGCGGTGTCGTCACCCTCCATCGCGCAGACAAGTATCAACAGGCCCGGCCCGGTCTGGCCAACCTGCTTTCCGTCGACATGGACGAAGGCTTCGCTTACGCGTTGGATCAGGGCTTTCACGTCTTTTCCTTTTGTCCACTTAGGCGCACCCATTCGTCCAATGGTGCGCGTGAGGTGCGAAACCCGTTCGCGGGATGCGTTTCATCAGCATACCCGAACGATATCCCACACAGGACGATACGATCATCAGGCAAATCAAACCAGTCACGCAGAAACGGGGCATAGGCTGCAACGGCGGCCTGGGGTATCGAGGCGATCCCGAGTGATGCGGCCGCAAGGGTGAACCCGGTGATGAACCCTCCACAATCCAGATAGGCATAGGGGCCAAGCTCAGCCGGGGCGGTCAACAGGGCAAAGCAGGGTGCGCCGAACAGGTGGAAGTTTTCCGTCATCTGCCGGGCCGAGGCAGCCCGGTCGCCGCGTTCCACGCCGACGCTGTCATAAAGCTGAAGTCCGCACCGCTTGCGGCGGGACTGGTGGGCGCCTGTATAGGCGCTGGGCCAAGGGACATCCGGGGTTTGGGCTGCGGTCATTGCGTGGCTATAGAGCGCTTCACGCAGACGGTCTGTTTCTGTGCCCATAGTGACATCAACCTGCCATGGTTGTGCGTTGCACCAGCTTGGAACTTTCTGCGCGGCGGTCAGGATTTTGGTGATCGTATCCTCGGACACCGGATCAGAGCGAAATCCACGGCAAGAATACCGCGCGCCAAGAAGCGCTGTGAAATCATCATACTGCATGGTGTGATCCTATTGGCTTTGGGCCGATAGATAACCGATTATCGCAGCGGCAATCAGCCCCAAAATGACGGCAAAAGTGATCTTCCAAACGGAATACGGTCGTTCGCCCTGCACCCGCCCATTTTGACCGTTCACCACAAACCGATAGGTCTTGCCCCGATATTTATAGGCAGCCAGCCACACGGGCAGCAGGATATGCTTGAAGGTCACATCCGACATTTTCGTATCCATGGAGTTGATCCGCTGACGATCTCCGCCGATGTCAAATTTCACGTCACGCATGATGATCCGGTTCATGTAATCGCGTGCTTCGGAAAACCCCTGCTCCAGATCGACAGTATAGCCCTCTGCCTGAAACCCTGCCAGATATTCGGGCCGATAGGGTTCAAGCCGCGACAGGTCCCACGGCTCCAGCGCATCGGTGTATTTCTTCGGCAATCCGCGCGACGCCAACACCAGAACGTCATCGAAGAACCGCGCGACCTTTCCGGACACGGGGCGCCACCTTACTGTTTGCGAGCGTTGCTGACGTCGCTCGCCGTTGACCGTCACATTGCGCACGCGTTCATGCACCGTGCCACGCTGGCCGCTATAGCTGGTGCGCGTGTCGGCGTCGTAGGTCCAGTATGGCACATAGATGCCGGACATACGCCGTCCCTTGCGGGCGTATTCGCGCAGACCATTGGGCGCGAACCACAACCGCCCCAGCCAATCGGTCATTGCCTTGTGCGCATCGCGTTCCTTGACCTCAAAAGGGGCAAGCCCTTTCGGTTTGAACCGCCGATGCGCGCCCGTGTCGGTGACGACGGGTGTGGCGCAGAACGGGCATTCCGAGGCGTGGGTATCGTGGTCAAACTCAATAAGCGCCGCACAGTTTGGGCAGGTCACAACGCGCGTGATCTCGGTTTCTGAGTCAGGCAGTTGTTCGGATAGCGCGCGTTTCAGATCCAGTTCACGGATGACCGGAACCGTTTGCGGGCGATCATCAATCGCCTCTTCATTGCCGCAGTGATCGCAGGTCAGCAGGTTGCGTTCTGGATCGAACCGCAAATCTGCCCCGCATTGGTCGCAGGGAAAGCGGTGTTCTTCCAGCGGCGCTTGTGTGTCTTCACGCGGAAAGGCCATCCGGGGCAGCCCCTTCATTCAGGCGGTGGAAAGGGATGGGCGACATGGATGCCGCCCGAAAATTCAGGTGCTGGGGGGCGGGGGTGGCAGTACGGTGAACAATTGCGCAAGTTCCGCCACGTCCTCGGCCCTTTGCCAGCCGTCCAGACCCGAGGTCCAGACATGGGTGTCGCGAGACAACTCGCCCGACGCGGCCATGCGGCCCAATGCGGCCTTGGAAAATGGCCCCTTGGTTTCTCCGTTTTCGGCAATATGCCAAACATGCTCGACTGGTGGTGGTGGCGGTGTCTGAGACGCGGGTGCCATGGGTGCGGTCCCCCACGGCCCGGTCTGCGCCATTTGACCTGCCATCGCCATGCCCAGCCCCATACCCAGCCCTGCACCGATGCCGTCGCCTCCGTTGGGGTTTTGCGCGGCGGTCGTCATTGCTTCGGCCGCTGAATACTGGGTGAACGCGCCCAAATCACCAGCCACACCCATCGACGTGCGCTTGTCCAATGCGGCCTCGACCGCCGGGGGAAGCGAGATATTCTCGATATAGAATTCGGGAATGATAAGGCCATATTCGGCGATGATCCCCGAGATTTCTGTTGCGATCAGCTTGCCCAGATCGGCCGTGTTGGCTGCCATGTCCAGAACGGGAATGCCGGCCCCTGCAATCACGCGACTGAAGGCTTGAACGATGATGTTGCGAATCTGATAGCTGATTTCGTCCATCGTGAATTCACCGTCCGTTCCGACGATTTCGACCAGAAACTTTGCGGGGTCTGAAACGCGCACGCTGTACGTGCCAAAGGCTCGGATGCGGGTCGGACCGAACTCGGGGTCGCGCAGCATGATGGGATTCTTGGTGCCCCATTTCAGATCGTTGAAACGGGTTGTGTTTACGAAATAAATCTCGGATTTGAACGGCGATTTGAAGCCATGATCCCAATGGTTGATCGTTGTCAGGATCGGCATGTTGTTGGTTTCCAACATATACAGACCGGGGGTGAAAACGTCTGCCAATTGCCCTTCATGGACAAAGACGGCCGCTTGTCCTTCACGAACTGTCAGTTTCGCTCCGTATTTGATCTCGTGATCTTCGCGTTCGAACCGCCAGACCATGGTGTCACGCGTGTCATCCACCCAGTGAATCACGTCGATAAATTCGCCAGTCAGAAAATCAAGAATTCCCATTGTTACGCTCCCTCCTTGGGGTGTCGGTCATACTGCGCCGCCGGTCAGCTCGGCAGCGATCTGTTTGATAATTGGGCGGGCTTCGTCCGCCGACATGTTCGGTCGCAGCCGATCATCATAAAGCATACGTAGCAGGTTTTCGTCATGTGTGGTCAGCAGCCCGAATTCTTCGTCATCATTGAAGATCGACGGGCGGGCGACCGGGCTGTCATTGGACAGACCCAACCCTTGCGCGACCTCTTCATGGATGCACGAGGTGCGCATCAGGTCGGGGTGTTCACTTCGGATCACAGCCACGGCCTGTTCGAATTGCCCGTTATTGGCCGGGTCGCGCCCGAAAACAAGGCAATAGGTATCGCGCGGCATGTTAAGAACCGCACGTTGGCTGAGTGCGCTGATACCAGGTACGACCCGGCGCAGTTCCGGCCCAAAGGCCCTGCGCTCATCCTCGTTCAGGATATAGACGTGGAAATTTCCATCGCCATTGGTCATGCTGATCGGGTGACCAGTGACACGGGCCAGCCTGCGTACATATCTGGATAGAATGGCGCGGTCCTGTGCCTTTTGCGCGTCCGGTGTCGACAATCCAAACTGAATGGAGACCCGCACCGGTTTTTCCCAGCGCGTCAGGTGTGACGCATTTTCGCGCGCGATCAAGCGTCCGCCGGCAGAGGAGTATTCCTGAAAGAACGCGATACGCTCGAAATTTCGGGCCAGCATGGCCGCGCTGAACGGCACATCAGCACCACCCCCGTCCGTGCGCAACAAACCTTGCGTCAGCAAACTGCGTTGAACGCTGGCGTAATAGGTCGCCAACGCTTTGCTTTCAGCACTCGGCACCAGGGGGGCTGACGCCGCCCTTGGTTTCGGTGTTGGCGATGTGGGCAATCCCGACACGCCCGGACCGGCTGATTGACATGCCGATAGCGCCAGCATTGCTGCCAGCGCTCCGGTTGCCATCTTCAGGGCGTGTCGCCGCATTCTGTTCCCTTCGCAGTCCGGTTTATCCGTGCGGCACCGAGCTGGCCATGTTGTGGGCCGATGCCGTACCACGCGACGTTGCGGCGGCAAGCGTTTCCTTCAACTCGGCTTCCATTTTAGTCAGCTCTTCCTCGGCGGCGGCGCGTTTGGCTTTGCCTTCGTCAGCAATCGCCAGGCTTTCTTCGATCGTGGCGATCAGCGTGGCATTTGCGGATTTCACGGCTTCGATATCAAACACGCCACGTTCCATTTCCTTGCGCACCATACGGTTCGCTTCTTGCAGGTTTTCGGCGTTGGCGGTCAGAAGCTCGTTGGTCAGGTCGGTGGCGTCCTTGACAGCGGCCGCCGCTTCGGCCGAACGCTGGATGGTGACAGCCTGTGCCAGCTGGGTTTCCCAGAGCGGCACGGTGTTCACCAAGGTCGAGTTGATCTTGGTCACCAGCGACTTGTCGTTTTCCTGCACCAACCGGATCGAGGGCAGCGACTGCATCGTCACCTGACGCGTCAGTTTCAGGTCGTGAACGCGGCGTTCCAGATCGTCCCGCGCAGCACGCAGGTCACGCAGTTCCTGCGCCTTGATCACACCTTGTTCTTCAGGCGCTTCAGATACCTCGGCTTCTTTGGCAGGGATAACCGTGTCATCCAGCTGGGCCAATTTTGCTTCGCCCGCCGAGATGTACAACGCCAGCTCGTCATAGAATTCCAACGTTTTCTCATAGAGCTTGTCGAGCGACTTGATGTCTTTCAACAGCGTGTGTTCATGGCCCAGAAGATTGTCGGTGATCTTGTCGATCTGCCCCTGAACGTCTTCATATCGCGCCATGAATTTCGCGGCAGGCGCCAGGCGGCCCAGCAGCTTTTCCCACCAGCTGCGTTCGCGACGCATGTCCAATTCGCTGATCGAAAAGCCGCGGATCGTGGTGACGATGTTGCGCAAGCTATCACCGGCTGGCCCCACATCCTTGTTGCGCACACCGGCCAGCATATCCTGACTGATAACCTGCAACTCGGATTGCGCGGCCGATCCGAACTCGATGATCGACTGGGTGTTTTCCATGTCGATTTCGGCCATACGCTTTTCGATTTCGGCGCTGACTTTCTTGTTGGCTTTTTCCAACGGCACAAGCGCACCCGAGGGTTCGGGCAGCACGACAGCTGTCACTTTTTCGATGTCCTTCAGCGCGGCTTCGGCCTTTTGGCGGGTCGTATCAGTCATTTGAAAATCCTCACAAATTACTCGGTTCGCACGCCTTCGCGTGCCAGTCTTTCGCGCAGAACCTCGATTTCGACGTCAAGGTCGGTGCGATTGTCGTCCAGAAATTGTCGGGTTCGGGCGGCGAAATTGGCTTCCAGATCGTCCAGCAGGGTTTCGTAATCCGCGCGGGCCAACCCGCCGGGATCGCGCATGTAAATGTCGACGAACTTGGTTGTCGCATCGCGGGCGCCCAGCAAGTAAACACCCAGATATTTCCGTGCGGCAGTCAGATCGCGGGGATCGTCTTCGACCGTCCGAAACATAGCGCGCGCGGTTGCGATAAATCGGTCCACGCGCCCCTCAAGCCGACGGTCTTTGGTGCGGTCTATGGTTTCCTTCATTGCGCGCAAGTGTTTTTCAGCCTCGGTTACAGCACGGGCGACGCGGTCGGTTTGGAACGTGTCCACATCTTCCATGCCTTTATCGCGCAGCGGGTCCAGTCCGAATGATAACATGTGCAGACCAGCCCCCAGAAGCCCAAGTGCTGCTGCGATGATTGGCGTTCCATCGACCGAAGCTGCCAGAAACAAGCCAATCCCGGTCATGGCCGAACCAAACAGCTTGCGCGGCACGGCTGGACGGCGCGCGATCTTGCGGGCGTCATATTCTTCCTGCGCCAAGATGCCTTCGCGGGTCAGCCACGCCGCAGCGATCAGCGCGCCAAATGCCAACAGCCGCAGAATTAGGTCTCCGGGGTCGCGGAAAAACGCCAGAAAGGCCAGCGGAAGCGGGGCAAGAAACAACAAGTTGACCCGCCCCCCTGCACGCGAACGGATTTTGCCGCGATACGGCGACCGTTCGACAGGCCCCGTGTCTGTTCGTGTGTCGGAATTGCGATCAGAAGATTTCGGGCTGAATTCTCCGCCATAACGTTGTGACATCAAGCGCCCCCCGTGATCGAGACATAGAGGATCAGCGCGACAAGCACGAAAAAAGCGGTCTTTTGTAGTCCGGTCTCAGACAATCGGGGCCCTTTCTCGGTCACCGTTTCATAGCCAATATAGGGGCGTATGCCCTTTATCGCTATGGGTTTGTTGATGGAATGCGGTTCTGCCGCCTCACAATTCTGGTTTGGCAGCCAATGGCTGGTGCTTGATCAAAGTGTCGGTGCTCCAGTGGTTTGCGACAATACGCACCTTAACTGGGTGCGCTAACATGGCAACGGGGAAACCAGCCATTTATTTCCCTGTCGTTGCCGGATCGCGGCGAGCCCTTAAGATGCCTCTGCGTTTCTCGCGCGCCATTTGCCCAATGCCCGCCCCATCACCCGATCCCATAGCGGCGGTATCAAAGCGATCGTTGCCATCAACGGCAAGGAATAGGGTAACATTGGAGCCAGCTCTGCATTGGGCAGCGATAGCGCGGGATAGGATCGCATTGGATGCGCGTGGTGGTCGGAGTGGCGCGGCGCATTCAGCATCATGTGGGAGGAAAACCAATGTGGTGCGTTCCAGCTGTGACCTGCACCAACCGGGGCATAGTCACCGTTCGCATTCTTGTCGCGCACAAGCCCGTAGTGCTGAACATAGTCTGACAAGAGCAGCTGCATCTGAGCATGAAGGCATAACAGAATATAGACCAGAAAGCCGCCAATTCCGCCGATCCAAAGTGCTGCGGCCATCATCAGAAACGCCCCGCCAACATAGAAAAAGTAGGGGTTCAACCCACGCCGTCGGCTGCGTGCAAGATCCTGTTTCTCCATCTCATAGCCCGCGACGAATGATCCAACCCAGGCGCGGGGGGCAAAGTCGTAAAAACTTTCCCCTTCCTCTGCGGTGTTGGGATCGTCGGGTGTGGCCACCCATCGGTGGTGCACCTTGGGATGTGCAGATGCGTGATGGCCGAACAGAAGCGAGATATAGACCCACCTGCCGAGCGCGCGAAGGAAGCGGTTGCTTCGGTGGATCAGCTCATGCGCATTCGCGTTTGACACCTGCCCGAAAAACAGCCCTGCGGCAAGGAAGGTGCAGGTGGTTGCAGCAAGGCTGTGCTGCATCCCGCCGCCCAGTGAATAAACCACGAGGCCGAGCAATCCAAAGTGACAGATCGCAAGCAAGGCCGATAGCAGATCAGCATCATCGGCCGTTTCGTCCTCGTCCAAAGCTGGGGCAACACGCGCAATAATCGCATCCAAAGCATAAGCGAACAGCGTCATGTAGGTCAGGGCCGCGGCGGCAAACCAACCTCCGAAAAATGCTGCCAGCGCGATCAGTGCGACGGGCGTCAGGCTGGTAATCGCGAAAACCTTCAACGGATGTGCTAATAGATCAGACATGGGCGCTCCGACTGACAACCCGGTTGGGGGCTTTGGCAAAATATCGTTGAATCCGCAAGGATACGCAATCCGCCACATCTATGTCGTTTTTGGATGGCGCGGGCACTGGGGCGCTGTTTAATGTGGGGGCGATATCACATCGGGGTTGATCATGGCGCTGGACGACAAAAAAGGCATCTGGAAATCAGGTAAAGGCAAAGGGCGCCGCAGGCCCAAAGGCCGCCAGATTGATCCCGTCGCGCTGGAAGAGGTGCAGGCCCTGCTGGGCGACCGACCGCGCCGCCGCGACCTGTTGATAGAGTTTCTGCATCTGATTCAGGACACCCATGGTCATTTATCTGCCGCGCATCTGCGTGCGTTGGCACATGAATTGAAGATGAGCCAGGCCGAGGTTTACGAGGTTGCAAGTTTCTATGCCCATTTTGACGTGGTGCGCGAAGGTGAGACACCTCCTCCAGCCTTGACGATCCGTGTTTGTGACAGCCTGTCTTGCGAACTGGCCGGGGCCGAGGCGTTGCAAAAGGCGCTGGAGGACGGGTTGGCTGCAGATCAGGTTCGCGTCGTCCGCGCACCTTGCATGGGGCGCTGCGATACCGCGCCGGTTCTGGAACTGGGCCACAACCACATCGACCACGCCACACCGGAAAAGGTCCATGCTGCGATTTCGGCGGGTGAGACACATACCAAGTTGCCCGAGTATGAAGACCTTACCGCCTATCGTGCGGCAGGTGGCTATGCGACGCTGGAAGACCTGCGTCGCAATGGCGATTGGGAGGCGGTGCAAACGCAGGTGCTGGACGCCGGTCTGCGCGGCCTTGGGGGTGCGGGATTCCCGTCGGGCAAGAAATGGGGCTTTGTGCGTGCCAATGACGGTCCGCGCTATCTGGCTGTCAATGGTGACGAGGGCGAGCCGGGCACCTTCAAGGATCGCTATTACCTTGAACGTACACCACATTTGATGCTGGAAGGGATGTTGATCGCTGCGTGGGCAGTCGAAGCGGAAACCTGCTTTATCTACATGCGTGACGAATATCCGGCCGTGCTGGAAATCCTACGTCGCGAGATTGCGGCGCTGGAAGACGCCGGACTGATCGCGCGCGGTTATGTCGACCTGCGCCGGGGGGCCGGGGCCTATATTTGTGGCGAAGAAAGCGCGATGATCGAATCGGTTGAGGGCAAGCGCGGCTTGCCCCGTCATCGCCCGCCTTTCGTGGCGCAGGTGGGCATTTTCAACCGCCCGACTTTGGTTCACAACGTCGAAACCCTGCACTGGGTCGCGCGTATCCTGCGCGAAGGAGGCGAGGTATTGTCTTCGGTTGAAAAGAACGGACGTAAGGGGCTGCGATCCTACTCAGTCTCGGGTCGCGTGGCCAATCCAGGCGTGCATCTGCTGCCCGCCGGATCCACGATCCGCGACCTGATCGACGCCTGTGGCGGGATGGCCGACGGGCACAGCTTCAAGGCCTACCAACCGGGCGGTCCGTCCTCGGGCTTGTTGCCTGCGGCAATGGATGACATCCCTTTGGATTTCGACACCTTGCAGCCCCATGGCACGTTCATCGGGTCAGCGGCGGTCGTCGTCTTGTCGGACAAGGACAGCGCACGCGATGCCGCCCTGAACATGCTTCGCTTCTTTGAAGATGAAAGTTGCGGACAATGCACCCCGTGCCGATCCGGCTGCGAGAAAGCTGTGAAGCTGATGCAGGCGGATCAATGGGATCAAGGCTTGCTGACCGAACTGTGCACAGTGATGCAAGATGCCTCGATCTGTGGTTTGGGGCAGGCGGCACCAAATCCCATCCTGATGACCATGAAGCACTTCCCGGACGAGATTTAGGGCGACAGTCTAGTCGGTTCTTCCAACGTCACGCTTGACCCGTGCGCCCGGGCAGGCATGTGTTGTGCTAAGCGCGATCACCTGTTGTTAACGGCTCTGGTGCAAGGAAGAAGTCATGATCTACCTGCCGATCCTTTTGGGCCTGAGCTTTGCCGCCGCATATTTTCCGCTGACCTCGTCTAAACCGACATGGACGCGGTCTGCCATCAAAACCATTCCTCTGCTGGCCTTTGCCCTAGCCGCCTACCTTGCGGGTCTGGGACCATTTCTTGTGGCGGGGTTGTTTCTGTCCGCGCTGGGGGATTTCGGCTTGTCGCGCGATGGCGATGCACCGTTTCTGTATGGATTGTCTGCCTTCGCATTGGCCCATCTGGCGTATATTCTGCACTTGCTGGGCATCTCGGATGCCCATGTGTGGGACGCATTTTCTTCAGCCCCCATCGCGGCGATCATCCTTGTTGGTTTGATGATGTCGACCGAACTTTGGCTGGCCACACATACCGGGCATCTTCAATGGCCCGTGCGTATCTATGTTGTGATCATTGGCGTGATGGGGCTTTCTGCCCTGACCTTGCCCTTCGGATGGACCGTCGTCGGGGCGGGGTTGTTCATCCTCTCGGATGTTATTCTTGCCATCAACCTGTTTCGGATGTCTGACACGCATCACCACCGGCTGAAGGCTGGATACGCGATCTGGGCGTTATATGTTGCCGGTCAGGTGTTGATCCTTTGGGGCGGGTTATCGGCCTGACCGCATTGCTGCCCCTTCCATCCGCCCCCCATGTGGCTTAGGTGGATAGAAAGCGATCAAGAGGGCGCAAATGGCTTTTTTCTCGAAACTCAAAGAACGTCTGTTCAAATCGTCATCCAAGCTGGAAGAGGGGCTTGAGGCGATTGTCGAGGACGGAGGCGAAGAAGAAGAGGTCGACGCCCCCATCGAGGAGGCTACTGGCGAGGCATCCGCGCCCGTTGACACCGATGCGAATGCACCAGACATAATTCCTGAGCCTGAGCCTGAGCCTGAGCCTGAGCCTGAGCCTGAGCCTGAGCC
>NZ_JAFMZK010000007.1 GCF_029105185.1 Aliiroseovarius sp. Z3
GGGAGCCGATCTGCTTGACGACGATGGTTTTAGCCATGGATCAGTCTCCTTACGCGTCTGCGGCTTCGGCGTCTGCCGGAGCTTCAGATTTGGCGCCCAGAATGTCGGCGACTTTCTTGCCGCGACGTTGGGCGATCATGCGGGGGCTGGCTTCTTTTTGCAGCCCGTCGATGGTGGCGCGGATCATGTTGTATGGGTTCTGCGAGCCGATCGACTTCGACACAACGTCTTTGACGCCCAGCATTTCGAACACGGCACGCATCGGACCACCAGCAATAATACCGGTACCTTCCGGGGCGGTGCGCATGACCACTTTACCGGCGCCATGACGACCTTCGATGTCGTGGTGCAGCGTGCGACCTTCGCGCAGCGGCACGCGGATCATTTGACGCTTGGCTTGCTCGGTGGCTTTGCGAATGGCCTCGGGGACCTCTTTCGCTTTACCTTTACCAAAGCCAACACGGCCTTTTTGGTCGCCAACAACGACAAGTGCGGCGAAGCCAAAGCGCTTACCACCCTTAACGGTTTTCGACACACGGTTGATCGCAACCAGACGATCGGCAAATTCCGGGGTTTCGTCGCGGTCGCGACGGTTCCGGCGGTTTTCACGTTCTGCCATCAGGCATTCCTTTCATGATGGCGCGCGTTTGCGCCGTTTATCTCAATCCTGGTGGGCGTTTGATGTGCCCCCGGATCATCGGAGGGGCAGCGGATCAGGTCCGGCGCCCCTCTCAGGTCACTTAGAACTTCAGACCACCTTCGCGCGCCGCGTCGGCCAGAGCCTTCACTTTGCCGTGGTACAGGAAGCCGCCGCGGTCGAAATAGCATTCCTCGACGCCGGCTTTCTTGGCACGTTCCGCGATCGCTGCACCCACTTTGCTGGCTGCGTCGATGTTGTTTTTGCCAACCACGCCCAGATCCTTCTCCAACGAAGAAGCCGAAGCCAGGGTGACGCCATTCACATCGTCGATCAGCTGAACGCTGATGTTCTTGTTCGAGCGGTGCACCGAAAGGCGCATCTTGCCTACGTTGTGTTTGCGCAGGCTGTTCCGGACGCGCAGGCGGCGCTTGAGGAACAGGGTCCGTTTGCTGTTTGCCATCTGTCTGGTCCTTACTTCTTCTTACCTTCCTTGCGGAAGATATACTCGTCTTTGTATTTGATGCCTTTGCCTTTGTAAGGCTCGGGCTTACGCCATGCGCGGATGTTGGCCGCGACCTGGCCGACGAGTTGTGGGTCGACGCCTTCAACGACGATTTCGGTCTGCTTGGGAGCGGTCACAGTGACCCCCTCCGGTGCAACGTAGTCAACGTCATGCGACAGGCCGAGGTTCAGTTTCAGAGTGTTGCCCTGCATCTGGGCCCGGTAACCAACACCGTTGATTTCCAGCTCTTTCTTGAAACCGTCGGTGACACCGGTAACCATGTTGGCAACCATCGTGCGGCTCATGCCCCACTGCTGACGTGCGCGCTTGGACTTGCCACGCGGTGCAACGTTAACCTGGTTGTCCTCAACAGAGATGGTGACATCATCGGTTGCGGTGAAGCTCAGAACGCCTTTCGGGCCCTTAACTTCTACGGTCTGACCCGACTGCGTCACAGTAACGCCGCTGGGCAGTTCGACCGGTTTTTTACCAATACGAGACATTCGAAAGCCTCCTTAGAAGACGGTGCAAAGCACTTCGCCACCAACATTCTGGTTGCGAGCGTTTGCATCGGACATGACGCCTTTGGGGGTCGAGACAATCGAAACGCCAAGGCCCTGACGGACCTGCGGGATGTCTTTCACGCCCATATAGACGCGACGGCCAGGGGTCGAAACCCGCTGGAGTTCACGGATAACCGGAACACCGTCGAAGTATTTGAGGCTGATTTCGAGGGTGGGATGCCCACGCTCGTCAGTGCCTTTTTCGTAACCGCGGATGTAGCCTTCGTCAGCCAGAACATCCAGAACCCAAGCACGCAGTTTCGAAGCAGGTGTCGAAACAACCGACTTGCCGCGCATTTGCGAGTTGCGGATACGGGTGAGCATATCGCCGATAGGATCATTCATATCTGTCTCTCCCTTACCAGCTTGATTTCACCAGGCCGGGGATCTGGCCGTTCGACCCAAGATCCCGCAGCGCGATACGCGACACTTTCAGCTTACGGTAGTAAGCGTGCGGACGACCGGTCAGCTGACAACGGTTGTGCAGCCGGGTCGCCGAGCTGTTGCGCGGCAGTTTGGCAAGTTTCAGGCGGGCGGTGAAACGCTCTTCCATTGACTTGCTTTCGTCGTTTGCGATCTCTTTCAGCGCAGCACGCTTGGCGGCATATTTTTCCACCAGCTTCTGACGCTTCTTCTCGCGTTCGATCATTGCTTTCTTAGCCATGTCTATTCCTTCCCGCGGATCAGCTGTTGAAGGGCATATTGAAGTGCTTCAACATGCTCTTTGCTTCCGCGTCGGTTTTCGCGGTGGTGGCAATCACGATGTCCATGCCCCAGGTCTCGTCAACTTTATCAAAGTCGATTTCCGGGAACACGATGTGCTCTTTCAGGCCCATGGCATAGTTGCCACGACCGTCGAACGAGGTACCCGATACACCGCGGAAGTCGCGGATACGGGGCATCGCGATGGTGATCAGACGATCCAGGAATTCATACATCCGGTCGCCGCGCAGGGTCACTTTCGCACCCAGCGGCATGTCCTCACGGACACGGAAACCAGCGATGGATTTCTTGGCTTTCGTCGTCAGGGCCTGCTGGCCCGCGATCACAGTCAGGTCAGCCACAGCCGACTTGGCTTTTTTCGAGTCCTTCACGGCCTCGGCGCCACAACCAATGTTCAGAACGATCTTGTCCAGACGCGGGATCTGCATGTCGTTCTTGTAACCGAATTCCTCTTTCAGGGCGGCACGGATGCTGTCCTTGTAAGCGGCTTTCAGGCGGGGGGTGTAGTTTGCAGTATCAAGCATCAGACAGTCTCCCCGGTGGTTTTGGCGAAACGCACTTTCTTGCCGTCTTCCTCGCGGAAGCCAACGCGCGTTGCTTTGCCGTTCTTGTCCAGCAGCGCCAGGTTCGACAGTTGGATCGGCATCGCTTGCGGGATGCGGCCACCTTGGCTGTTCTGGCTTTGGCGGGTGTGGCGGATTGCGATGTTCACACCATCAACGATGGCTTTGCCAGCTTTCGGGTCAACCGACGAAATCTCGCCCTGTTTGCCCTTGTCCTTGCCGGCCAGAACGACAACCTTGTCGCCTTTTCTCAACTTAGCAGCCATCTTACAGCACCTCCGGAGCCAGCGAGATGATCTTCATGAAGTTCTTCGCGCGCAGTTCACGAACAACCGGTCCAAAGATACGGGTGCCCATCGGCTCGTTGTTGTTGTTCAGGATGACAGCAGCGTTGCGGTCAAAACGGATGGCGGTGCCGTCTTCACGACGGACCTCTTTGGCGGTGCGCACGACGACGGCCTTACGGACGTCACCTTTCTTTACGCGACCGCGAGGGATGGCTTCCTTAACCGAGACAACAATGATGTCGCCAACGGATGCGTATTTACGCTTGGAACCACCCAGAACCTTGATGCACTGAACTCGGCGAGCGCCTGAGTTGTCAGCTACATCCAGATTTGTTTGCATCTGGATCATGTGGTTTCTCCCGACCTTTGGGGCGCCGATGCGTGGCGTAACCCCCAGGGTTTCGACTTATGTCAAGTCGTCCGGGAAGGCAGAATTCAGCCTTCCAGAACTTCCCAACGCTTGGTTTTCGATCTCGGCGCGCATTCGATGATGCGGACCACGTCGCCAGCCTTGTAGGCATTCTTTTCATCGTGAGCCCGGTACTTCTTGGACTTACGGATGGTTTTCTTCAGAACCGGGTGTGTGAAGCGGCGTTCGACCGACACAGTTACGGTTTGTTCGTTTGCGGCGCTGGTAACAGTGCCTTGCAGGATACGTTTGGGCATTCTCAGGGCTCCTCTTACTCAGCCGCAGCGCGGGCTTGTTCGTTCAATACGGTCTTAACGCGCGCGGCGTCGCGACGTACTGTACGCATACGGGCAGTGTTTTCGAGGGCACCGGTGGCCTGCTGGAAACGCAGGTTGAAGGCCTCTTTCTTCAGCTCTGCCAGCTTTTCGCGCAGCTGGTCAGGAGACTGATCACGCAGTTCCTTGGCGTTCATTCGCCTATTCCTTTCCTTGCACCAGAGAGCTCTACCCGTCTTTGCTGGCAGGTCACCCTAAATCTGGTGGGTTATATGCAATACACACGAATCCCGTTGCCGGGAATCCGCGCGATGTGGGTCTATATGAAACAACGGCGCTCATGGCAACAGCAAAGCGCCTGTTTCTTCAGTTTATGCTTGGCTTTCTTCCTCGCCGCCGCCACTGACAAATTTCGAGGCATAACGCTGCTCGCCGATCCGTTCGATCAGGCTCAGCTGCAACTCAAGCCATCCGCGATGCCCGACTTCGTCGATCGCGATCTCTTCGAACAGGGCTTTCGTCGCAAGGTCATCCGCTTCATAGGCCGCCTTGGACGCTTGTGTGTAAAACACGATGGCTTCTTTTTCGTCCTTCAGGTCGGACTCGAACATCTCTTTCAAGGTCTTTGCTGCCTTTGGCGTTGCGGCAAAGGCAACTTCAGGCTCGCCGCCCAGCTCCAGGATACGCGTCATAAAACGACCGGAATGGCCCAGTTCTTCTTCAAACTCGCCGCGCATGGTTTGTGCCAATTTATCCAGCCCCCAATCATCCAGCACATGTGCGTGCAGCTGATATTGGTGCGCAGCAGTCATTTCCATTTGAAGGGCTGTATTCAGATGTTTGCAGATCGTCTCGTTAGACATGGTTATATTCCTTTTTTAGCATTTGATTGTTAGGTAGTTATCAGCAAACCACCTTCAACCGGCATGCAAATATGTCGCATCAAGGCTCGCCCCTTTTTTCCAAGTGGTCTACAAAGCCCCCATGGCCAATATATCCTCTCTCTTCGTGACCCGCCTTTACCACGCTCAACTGTCCGAGTTTGACCCCAAGGTCAGCCAGGACGAGCTTTATGACAGCTGCTATTCCATCGCCGAGGATGACGAGGCCGGGCAGGAATGGTGCGAGGCCGAGGGGTATCCCGGCTACACCTCTTACGCGTCGCTGACCGACCTGCCCTGGCGCTTTCCGATCTTCAAGGATCTGGTCGACAACCTGGAAAAGCACGTCGCGGCCTTTGCCGAGGATCTGGAGTTCAATCTGGATGATCGCGCGCTGGTACTGGAAGATATCTGGATCAACATCCTGCCCCCCGGTGGCTATCACTCGGCGCATATCCACCCGCATTCGGTCATTTCCGGAACCACCTATTTGGCGCTGCCCGAAGGCGCCGGCGCGCTACGCTATGAAGACCCGCGTCACGCCCGCATGATGGCGGCGCCCCCACGTCGCAAGAACGCGCGCGAGGAGTTGCAGAACTTCATCACCAAGCGCCCGGCGGAAGGTGACGTGTTGTTGTGGGAAAGCTGGTTGCGCCACGAGGTGATGCAAAACACTGGCGAGGAAGAACGGCTTTCGGTGAGCTTCAACTACAAATGGGGCGAGTGATCGCTGCCCTCGGTGCGTTTCCGCGCGGAGATCGCCGGGGACAGGCGAAAAGCCGCAAGGCACGCGGTGCCCATTGCGCGTGATATTGTATATCAACCCGGCGTTGGCCAATTTCACCCCGACTGGAACCCACACGTTTGCAGGCCGTTGACCATCAAGGGCCACGCGAACATTGGATGGAGTGAATGATGAAGGCCGCAACGAAAACCGCAATGGCTCTGGTATTGATCCCGCTGATCGCAACCGCCGGTTTCGCCGGGAACGGCAAGGGACATGGTCAGGGAAAAGGCAAGGTGAAGCATACGGGCGCGATTACCAGGGGCTGCCCGCCGGGTCTGGCCAAGAAAAACCCGCCCTGCATCCCACCCGGGCTTGCCAGACCGCGGGTGGGCGATGATCTGGAGCATTACGACTATTATCGCTTCACCGACTACGACCGCTATCGGCTTGATCCCCGCTATCGCTATTACCGCGTGGGCGAGATGATCTATCGCGCCGATCCCACCACATTCAAAGTGCTCGAGGTGATCGGGTTAATGGATGAGCTGTTGCGCTAAGCTCCCAGCATTGTAATCCTCGGCGCGCGGCATATCTGCCGCCGATACGCAATGACCGAGGGCAAGATGAGCACACTCGCCGACACACCGCTGACGGGGCTGACCGTCGACTTCGGCACCCGCCCGACAATGCCCGCCCTGCCCGAAGCAACGGATCAGGACCGGCGCATGGGGCGGCGGCTGGCGGCGATCCACCGAATGCACCTGAACGATGTGGGCCGGATCGGGATCGTGCTGGACCGGATCGAGGCGGGCGAGGCATCAGGCAAAGATCTGTCCGATGCCGTGACCCAAGCCGAGTTCGCACAGAACGTCCGGCAGTTCGGATCGCTCTGCGGGCGCGAATGCATGGTGCTGAACGGGCATCACGATATCGAGGAATACAGCCTGTTCCCGCAATTGGCCGGGCGCGGCAACGATGCCCTGCGCGCGGTCGTTAAGCGGCTGATGGAAGAACACAAGGTTGTGCACGAGTTGCTGGTCCGACTGGAACGCGCCTCCATGGCGCTGATGTTTGACGTGGACGCCGAGAAGTTCAACGAAGCCCGCGCGGTGTTCCGTCAGCTGGAAACTGTCGTGCACTCGCATTTCGGGTATGAAGAGACCCAGTTGGAAGAAGCGATTGGGGTTTTGGGGGTTGGGGTGTAGGGCCACGCCCGACCTTGGGTGGGCGTATCTCTTCGGTCCCGTTTCGCGCCGCATAGCCCCACCGCAAACGATCCTGCATTTTGATAGGTTGCAATACGCCCTCCCGTGGGGAGGGTCGGGCGTGGCCCGTGCAGGGCACGGGCCTAACCAAACTAAAACCCGTGTTTATCCATCACCAATTGCCAAACCGCCATTCGGGTAGACTTGATAGCAGGTGCGCTTTGAAAGAGGGCGTAAGACCTTTTCATTATTCTGAGAAGACAGATCAACACCATTGGGGCACGCCGGAATATTTAGAAAGCGCACGCCACGCCTAGACATGCACTGCGCATATGCACGAACACGCAAATTAGCGTTGGCATCATAGGATGACACTTGACCACCATAAGTTTGTCCCCCCGTGGTGTTGCACAGCACCTGAGTACCAACTCGGTTGCAATATGTCTGTGTAGGTGTGGTGTAGGTCGGCGTAGTTCTAACGACGATGTTTTGAGGTACTCGCTGAGCCGCTTCAATCTCGCAATCAGTACCAATATTTCGAATATTTGCTGGGCTAGCCCCAGCCTTATAAGGATAGTTAACAAGCGGCTTACCTTCGAGATACTTCTCGTATGGCGTTTGTGTAGCGACACATGAGGCCAAAAAACCAAGTCCAATGAACGCGACAATCTTCTTCATACCAAATTTCACTTTATTAATTAGTGCCTTACCAATCCTTCAATCATAGATCGCAACACCCATCAACAACAAAACCCCCGCCGATTTCTCGACGGGGGTTTCTTGTTTCTACCGGGGTGCGGCCCGCGAGTTTCCTTTGGAAATTCGCTACACCGCACTGGCCAGAAAACGCAGAGCGTTTTCGACCTTTACCAATCTTCCCGCACAACGACGCGCGATTTGATCGGCAGCTTCATGGCAGCAAGACGCAGAGCTTCGCGAGCAACGTCGTCGTTGACGCCGTCGATCTCGAACATCACGCGGCCCGGCTTCACTTTGCAGGTCCAACGGTCCACGGAACCTTTACCTTTACCCATACGAACTTCGATGGGCTTGGCGGTCACGGGGGTGTCCGGGAAGATGCGGATCCAGACGCGGCCTTGACGTTTCATGTGACGTGTCATGGCACGACGGGCAGCTTCGATCTGACGTGCAGTCACACGCTCAGGCTCAAGCGCTTTCAGACCATAGGAACCGAAGTTCAGGTCAGAGCCGCCTTTGGCCTCGCCCTTGATCCGGCCTTTGTGCATCTTGCGGAATTTAGTACGCTTTGGTTGCAGCATATCTTTGGCTCCTTAGCGACGGCCGCCAGCGCCACGGGGCGCGGGACCTTCCTGAAGCTCTGCCTGGCGACGATCACGAGCAGCAGGATCGTGCTCCATGATTTCACCTTTGAAGATCCAGGTTTTGATGCCGATGATGCCATAAGGCGTCATTGCTTCAGCATGTGCATAGTCGATGTCAGCGCGCAGGGTGTGCAGCGGCACACGGCCTTCGCGATACCACTCGGTCCGTGCAATCTCGGCACCGCCCAGACGGCCAGCGACGTTTACACGGATGCCCAGGGCGCCCATACGCATTGCGTTCTGCACGCCGCGCTTCATGGCACGACGGAAGGACACACGGCGCTCAAGCTGCTGAGCGATCGATTCTGCGACCAATGCGGCGTCCAGCTCGGGCTTGCGAACCTCAACGATGTTCAGGTGCAGTTCCGAGTCGGTGATCTTGGCGATTTTCTTGCGCAGGGTTTCGATGTCTGCGCCTTTTTTACCAATGATCACACCGGGGCGTGCAGTGTGGATCGTAACGCGGCACTTTTTGTGCGGACGTTCGATGATCACACGGCTGATACCGGCTTGCTTGCATTCGTTTTTGATGAAGTCACGAATTTTCAGGTCTTCCATAAGAAGATCGCCGTAATCTTTCGTGTCTGCATACCAGCGGCTGTCCCAGGTGCGGTTGACCTGAAGACGCATGCCAATCGGATTTACCTTCTGACCCATTAGGCTTGCTCCTCAACTTGACGCACCTTGATGGTGAGTTCCGAGAACGGTTTGATGATTTTGCCGAAACGACCACGGGCGCGCGGACGACCGCGTTTCATGGTCAGGTTCTTGCCGACATAGGCTTCCGCCACGATCAGCTCATCAACGTCCAGGTTATGGTTGTTCTCGGCGTTGGCGATGGCGGACTGAAGGCATTTCTTCACGTCCTGTGCGATACGCTTGTTCGAGAAGGTCAGGTCATTCAGAGCCTTATCGACCTTCTTGCCGCGGATCATGCCAGCAACCAGGTTCAGTTTTTGCGGGGACGTGCGAAGCATGCGGGTTTTCGCCATTGCTTCGTTGTCGGCCACGCGGCGGGGATTCTTATCCTTACCCATGGCTTACTTCCTCTTCGCTTTTTTATCAGCCGCGTGACCGTAATAGGTACGGGTCGGCGAGTATTCACCGAACTTCTGGCCGATCATGTCTTCCGTCACACTCACCGGAATGTGCTTCTGACCGTTATAGACGCCAAAGGTCAGGCCCACGAACTGGGGCAGAATGGTCGAACGACGCGACCAGATCTTGATGACCTCGTTTTTACCCGACTCGCGGGTTTTCTCGGCTTTTTTGAGGACGTAAGCGTCAACAAAAGGGCCTTTCCAGACAGAACGTGCCATATCTTAACGCCCCTTCTTCTTGGCGTGACGCGAGCGGATGATCAGCTTCGACGACGCCTTGTTCTTGTTGCGGGTGCGCGCACCCTTGGTCGGCTTGCCCCACGGGGTCACCGGGTGACGACCACCCGAAGTCCGGCCTTCACCACCACCATGGGGGTGGTCGATCGGGTTCATGACAACACCACGAACGCTGGGACGGATGCCTTTGTGGCGCATACGACCGGCTTTACCGTAGTTCTGGTTCGAGTTGTCGGGGTTCGACACGGCACCAACGGTGGCCATGCATTCCTGACGCACAAGGCGCAGTTCGCCCGAGCTCAGACGGATTTGAGCGTAACCGCCGTCGCGACCAACAAACTGAGCATATGTGCCGGCTGCACGGGCGATCTGGCCGCCCTTGCCCGGTTTCATCTCAATGTTGTGGACAATGGTACCGATGGGCATGCCCGAGAAGGGCATCGCGTTACCGGGTTTCACGTCGGCCTTGGCCGATGCGATGACCTGATCGCCAACAGCCAAACGCTGCGGGGCCAGGATGTAAGCCTGTTCGCCGTCTTCGTACTTCACGAGCGCGATGAAGGCTGTGCGGTTGGGGTCGTATTCGATCCGCTCAACAGTGGCGGCGACGTCAAACTTGTTCCGTTTGAAGTCCACGATACGATAAAGACGCTTCGCACCACCACCACGGCGGCGCGACGTGATCCGTCCGGTATTGTTCCGACCACCCGATTTCGTAAGACCCTCGGTCAGGGACTTAACCGGGCGACCTTTCCAAAGCTCCGAACGGTCGATCAGAACCAGCCCACGCTGGCCTGGCGTCGTCGGTTTGTACGACTTGAGTGCCATGCTTTCTGTCTTCCGTTGCTTTGAGGCAGTCACCTGCCTGAGTTACAGAGCCCCGCCCACCATTGGCGAAACAGGACCCAAATTCCAAATGTCACAAGGCCCCGGAACGAATCCGAGGCCACGCGACCTGCGCGATGTATCAGGGTTGGTTGGGGGTGTCTAGGGGATGGTGGGGGTTTTCGGGTGAAAGACATGCTGTCTTCCGCTCGGCCAACTGGATGGGATTTTGGCACCTACACGGCAGCTTCGCGGACGAAGCGAGCTTTCGCTGCGGCCGCGCCAGTGACTGCTTTGAGAATTTGCCTTCGGTCATAGACGATCGATTTCGCCGAGGGCAGAAACGTATGAGTTCTATCATGTTCGCGTGCGCACAGCTCATGCAAGCAAAATTCGATTCAACAAATGGTCAGCGTCGATGACCGTATCGAATGCTACTAAGTTCTTGATTGATCGTGCGTAGACGCAGCCCGACGGAGACTACGGCATCGCGATCCCGCTGAACCGCTGCGGAAGAGAACTTCATGAGCAGCAAGCCCAACGTCATGACCGCGATACCTCCCCACGTAGATAGAAGTCCTGCAGTATCGGAAATGTGGCCCGCTGCGCCGAGGTAGGTGAAGAAGACTCCCATGGCCTCAATTCCATATGACAACCACTTCAGCAGCCGCCCTGGCGAGGGTTCATTACCAATATAGCCGTTGTCATCGAGCCATTGGCTCCAGTGAGCACCTTCGATGAACAATTCCTCTCTGCTCATGCTGGAAGGCAGATTGTAGTCGAGATGTGAGTTGAATGCGGCGCGATTGCGCGGATCGGGAGGCGGCACGAAATCTTACTCCTTGCGCTTCATCTCATCTCGGAGCGTCCTGAAGGTTTCGGCTTCTTTCTTCGCCGCGTGGAATTCCTCCTTAGCAGAAGATATCGCGTTCGCGCGCGCTCGAGCATGCGTCACAAATGCAGCAAGTATTACACCGCCCGCAAACGCAGCAAGTCCGCCGGATACCTGAACCGACGACGACTGCAAGACGATGGCCGCGACAAAGCAGGCAAGAACTGCACCGAAAGCGCCAATGTCTATCCAGCTCAGCGCAAGTACCGCGTCCTTTGACTTTTGATGTTCTGTTGTAGTGCCCATTGATTAATCCTCGAAGCCAACACTCCAAGCCTACCCGACAAGAGCAACGCTCCGCAACGATGCCGTTGTTCAACTCTGTGCAACAAATCCCCTGACCAAACCAATGCGTCAAAATCGGTCGATTTTGTCACTGGCGTCATGGTCGGCTGAAATGCTGAAGAATCTTGTGCCACAAACCTTTGGGAAAACTGCGTTTGATATTGTCACGTTTTGGCCGTATTACTTCTGAGGAGCCGACATTCGTACAAAGCGCGGCATCCGGCTATATGGGAAAGTGATCGAGTTCCACCCCTCACTCAGCCCCGTGTTACAAGCAAGACGAACTCTTCCACCTTCCCAAACAACCCCCTTCCCCTCTGCCCCAAAATCCCCCATCCTTCCCCAAAAGAAACTTATGGGGACATTGTGATGAAGAAGTTGGGGATTTTGACGGGCGCGGTTGTGATTTCACTGTCGGCCTGTGTCAGTCCGGAAGGCGCCAGCGGCGGGGCGGACACACGCTCGTTTGGTTCAGTGCCGGAAAACGTGCGCGCGATTGCGGCACCGGGGCAAGACCTCAGCGATGTGCGGCTCAACAATTCGGACGGATGTTTTGTCTATCGCTATCAAGGCCCGGTCGAAACGACCTATCTGCCGCTCAGAAACCGCAAGGGTCAGCCGATATGCGCCAAGCGCGACGACGCCCCCGCCGCGTGACAGACGGCGCGCTTAGCTGCGCGCCGTAATGCTTTCAGCCGGATACAGATGCGCGGTCACGCCGGTTTCGACTTGATCATACAAACCGATAATATGCGCCATCACCATGCGCACACAGCCCGAGCTTGCGCGTCCACCGATGGACCGGGGCGCGGGCGAGCCGTGAATGCGCAGATACGTATCGCGGTTGCCTTGGAACAGGTAAAACGCGCGTGAGCCCAGCGGATTGCGCGGACCACCATCCATACCGTCCTCTAGCGGGCCATAGACCTTGGGATCACGCGCAACCATTTCCTTGGTCGGGATCCATGTCGGCCACTTGGCTTTGCGACGGATTGTGTAGGTGCCGGGTTCGTACAAATTCCCGCGCGCAATCGCCACGCCATAGCGCATCGCGGTGCCGTTATCCCGGATATGATAAAGATAGCGCGCGACGGCATCGACATGGATATCACCCGGCTTGAGCCCGGAATTGGCTTGCACGAGCTTCGGCAGGAAACGCGGGTGCAGCCCCCACGGGTTCGACGTGGCCGGATCATAGTTTGCCGGCGTCACCTGCGCGTCATATGCCGCCCACTTGGATTTGTCCGATACCGGGCGCCGTTTGGTTTGCGCCGGTTTTACGGCGGCAGCCTGCGTGGTGGCTTGTTCCTGCGCCCAAACGGGTGTCGCAATTGGCGCCGAGAACATCGCGGCAGACGTGATTACAAAATGGCGTCGGGTCAACATAAGTACAAACCTCATTTCCAGATGAGCAGATCATCGAACCGTTCCAACTTATTCAAACAGGCGCGAATCGCGAGTCAAATTCCGGTGTGGGGTGTAAAGCGACCCGAAAACGTGACTGAATAACCCCATTGGTTAGGCATGCCATTGCGATGACAGTGTTGCGGACAAAGCCGCTTTATGCCTTGGTTCGAAAGATGTCTGCTTTTTGGCATCGCACCCGCGAACGCATCCAGTCGAAACGCGCAACCCAAGGGTTGCGTAAAGACGAGGAGTGTGACAATGTGCAACCAAGGAGTTGCGCATGGAAAATGAAATCGTACGAACCATTGACCTCAAGGCGCCCGTTGACAGGGTATGGAAGGCGCTCACCGACCATGGGGAATTTGGTGCGTGGTTCGGCCTGTCGCTTCACGGACCATTCAAGCTGGGGGAGCTGACATTCGGTGAAACCAGATATCCCGGGCATGAGGGTCTACCGTTCTGGGCGAAGATCGTCGCCTTGGATGAGCCGCGTCTATTCAGCTTCGTCTGGCCAATGGATGAGAGCATCCAACCTGATGATCCCGACGTCGATCAGAAGACAACTCTGGTCGAATTTTTTCTTGAGCCCAGCACCATCGGGACAAGGCTCACCGTGCGGGAAAGTGGTTTCAAGAACCTACCAAAGGACCGGCAACTGCAAGCATTCCGCGACAATCAGGGTGGTTGGGATCAGCAGACATTAAACATCAGAAGGTTTGTGGAATGACTCCCGAGCATAATCCTGCGCAGCCAGACCTGGCGGCGACCTTTGCCGCGCTCGGTGATCCTCGCCGTTTGGCGATCGTTGCCCGGTTACAGCAACAGGACGCACTCTCGATCTCGGCGCTTTGTGAGGGAACCGATGTTTCCCGGCAAGCGATTAGCAAACACCTGAAGACATTGACGGAAGCACAAGTCGTGTCGTCGGAAAAAACCGGGCGAGAGACACGATTCAGTCTGGAACCAGCGCGCCTCCACGAAGCAAACGCTTTCCTCAATCAAGTGGCATTGAAGTGGGACGATACTCTGCAACGGCTGAGATCACATGTGGAATGAGAGCTACTGCGGCGCGCGATGCATCACGATTTGTGTAGGCATCCGTCGTCTCATTCGTCCAAACAATCATGGTCGGGAAGTAAATCAGACATGAGCGTGAAATTCTCTGGCGGCAAAAACATCGCGATGAAGGTGCCGCCACATCAATACGAGCAGACTGTTGCTTTCTACAGAAACACCTTGGGGCTTGAGGAGATCGGAGGCCCGTCAGGGGAGGCGGTTGGCTTCAAGTTCGGTGCGAATAATCTGTGGGTCGATAAGGTCAGCGCGATTAGCCAGGCCGAGCTATGGCTTGAGATCGTAACGGACGATACAGAGAAAGCTGCCGAAGTCTTGGATAAGGCCGGTGTCGCACGGTGCGACGAAATCGAAGAGCTCGGTAAAAACTTCGACGGGTATTGGATTTCAAGCCCAGCTTCGATCATTCACCTTGTCGATGCGAAGGATGGGTCATGGGAATAATCCAAGGAGAATCTTCACCAAAGTCGTCATTCGCGGCGTTGCTGCAACTCGGTAACTTTGGGCTCAAAGCAAATATTCCCTTTCAAAAGAAAAAGCCCCCGCCTTTCGGCAGGGGCCCTCATTTCTCACGTCAGCCTGACGATCAGAGACCGGTGGTCACGTCGATCGTGTTGCCTTCTTCCAGGGTCACATAGGCTTTCTTGACGTCCTTGCGCTTGCCCAACTGGCCGCGGAAGCGTTTGACTTTACCCTTGGTGATCGACGTGTTGACGGCTTTCACCTTCACACCGAACAGGGTTTCAACGGCTTCTTTGATCTGCGGCTTGTTGGCATCCCTCGACACTTCGAAAACAACCGCACCGGCTTCCGATGCCATGGTTGCTTTTTCGGTGATGAGCGGCTTGCGGATCACGTCGTAGAGTGCAGCTTTATCGGTCATTTCAGGCGAGCCTCCAGAGCTTCGACACCTGCTTTGGTGAGCACCAGAGTGTCACGTTTCAGGATGTCATACACGTTGGCGCCCATGGTCGGCAGGATGTCCAGGCCTTCGATGTTCTTTGCAGCGCGTGCAAAGTTCTCGTTCACCTCGGCACCGTCGATGACCAGAGCACGTTTCCAGCCCAGGTCTTTGACCTGCTTGGCCAGTGCGGCGGTTTTACCTTCCGACGCGGCGTCTTCGATCACAACCAGTTCGCCAGCTTGCGCCTTGGCGGACAGGGCGTGCTTCAGACCCAGCTTGCGGAATTTCTTGGTCAGATCGTGGCCGTGCGAACGCGGGGTCGGACCTTTATAGATACCACCTTTGCGGAAGATCGGTGCGTTACGGTCACCGTGACGTGCGCCGCCGGTGCCCTTCTGGCGATAGATCTTCTTGGTCGAATAGCTGGTTTCCGAACGCGTCTTGACCTTGTGGGTGCCAGCCTGCGCGTTGTTACGCTGCCAGCGGACCACGCGGTGCAGAATGTCTGCGCGCGGCTCAAGACCGAACAGGGCCTCGTCCAGATCAACCGAACCGGCTTTTTTGCCGTCAAGTTTGATTACGTCAAGTTTCATGCTTCACCACCTTCCGCGGGAGCTTCTTCCGCAGGTGCTTCGGTTGCAGCCGATTTCAGAGCAGCCGGGAACGGAACATTCTCGGGCAGCTTCTTTTTCACGGCGTCTTTGACGGTGACCCAGCCACCTTTCGAGCCGGGGACAGCGCCCTTGATGAACACCAGGCCACGATCGGCATCGGTCTTCACGACTTCCAGGTTTTGTGTGGTCACACGAACCGAACCCATGTGGCCGGCCATTTTCTTGCCTTTGAACACGCGGCCGGGGTCTTGACACTGACCGGTCGAACCGTGCGAGCGGTGGCTGATCGAAACACCGTGCGAGGCGCGCAGACCGCCGAAGTTGTGACGCTTCATGGCACCGGCAAAGCCTTTACCAATCGACGTACCAGCAACGTCAACCTTCTGACCGGCAACATAGTGCTCGGCCGAGATCTCTTCGCCAACGGCAATCAGGTTCTCAGCAGGAACGCGGAACTCGACCAGTTTGCGCTTGGGGGCAACGCCAGCTTTGGCGAAATAGCCGCGCATCGGCTTCGAGGTGCGTTTGGCTTTTGCTTCACCAGCACCCAGTTGAACGGCGGTGTAACCGTCGGTCTCTTCGGTGCGGTTGGCAACAACCTGCAGGTTTTCCAGTTGAAGAACGGTGACAGGGATCTGCTTGCCGTCTTCCATGAACAAGCGGGTCATGCCCACTTTCTTCGCGATAATTCCAGAGCGCATCTGTGATACCCTCCTTAGACCGAGATCTGAACGTCAACGCCAGCAGCCAGATCGAGCTTCATCAGCGCGTCGACGGTTTGCGGGGTCGGGTCAACGATGTCGAGCAGGCGCTTGTGCGTGCGGATCTCGAACTGGTCGCGGGATTTCTTGTCAACGTGGGGACCACGAAGAACCGTAAACTTCTCGATTTTGTTCGGCAGCGGGATGGGGCCGCGAACGTTTGCACCGGTCCGTTTGGCAGTGTTGACGATCTCTTGTGTGGAGGCATCCAGCACGCGATAGTCAAACGCCTTCAGACGGATACGAATGTTTTGACTTGTCATAGCATTCGCCCTTTCAGGCAGAGAGTTGATAGGACGACAGATGGCTCATTCCACCTGCCCTCGTCGAACCCCGGAAAAAACGAAAAGCGGGACCGAATCCCGCCAAGCCGCTTTTCCAGCGAACTAGCGCGTAATAGAGGGGTTTTGGGGGTGTGGCAAGGGGTGAGCGCCGAAAAAACATGAACATTAGCGTTGAGCAAAACTCAGATGAATCGCGCTAGATTAGCCAGCCATTCTTTCTAAAGGGATCTTCTACGTTGGTCAGGTCGGAAATCTCAAATCGCTCTTTGTGTTCTGTCAAATAGTCCCAAACTTCCTGTCTGACAACAAAGGGCCAGTCCAGTACACTATGCTGCCCGCCTTGCCTGATAATTAGGCCCTTAGAAACCAAGGGAACGAGCCGTTTATCGTCGAACTCGGAAGTGAACGCTCTACGTCCTGAGGAAACTAAATACGATAGTAGTTCTCTCTCAGCACTGGGGGCCTCCTCAATTTCCTTTTCAATCCTTTTGAAGAAGCGTTCTTTTGCCCTTCTATCGGAATAAATGTTCCAAATCAAAACTGGCATATAGGCTAAATTTGCTGTGAGAACACTAAACGAGAAAACCCCTACATACACTGCGATCGTCAGTAGGTAGGCCGGGCTTCCATCTAAATAGGGCCATCTGAAATAGTCACCTAACAGTACAATTGCACAACCAATAAAGGCAGCAAGTGCAGGAAACCATCCGGCTTGCAGTGCTGCCACAAAATCTTTCAAACTCGGCATAGATCCCCAATCACCGGAAAAAACGCAGCAAGCTAAGTCTGCGCCACAGTCATTCAATCTACTTATTATAGCAACCCTAGTAGCCCCTGCAATCTCAACCCCGGTCCGGCTTGCCCGGGCCACGCCCGACCCTTCTGTTGCGCTTGAATGCAAAAAAAGGGCGCTCCTGCGAGCGCCCCTTTCTTATCTTCAGTCTCTCTGACTCTCGGCGATTTGACTGCGTCAATTCACCTGTCGCCAAAACAAAAGGGCCCCGCGTGGTGCGAGGCCCTTTTGTGATTTGCGAGCGGGTGGGGCCTTAAATTTGGCTGCGCCAAATTCTGGTCCCCACTCAATGCGTTTGGGCGTACGCCCAAGCCACATTGTTACTCGATAATCTTCGACAAATGTTTGATTGTGCGTCTCAGATCATCTCATGGCTTGAACCAAAAAGGGCGCCCCGTGGGGCGCCCTTTCGGTTGAAGCATCGGAGATCCGATTACTTAAGCTCTCGGCAGATTTGGCGTAACCGCCAAATCGCCTGTCGCTGCAAGAACGCGGGGCGTTCTTACTCGATAATCTTCGAGACAACGCCCGAACCGACGGTGCGGCCGCCTTCGCGGATGGCGAAGCGCAGTTTTTCTTCCATCGCGATCGGGGCGATCAGTTCAACGTTGAACTTCAGGTTGTCGCCCGGCATCACCATCTCGGTGCCTGCAGGCAGTTCAACCGTGCCGGTCACGTCGGTGGTCCGGAAGTAGAATTGCGGACGGTAGTTCGCGAAGAACGGCGTGTGACGGCCACCCTCTTCCTTGGTCAGGATATAGACCTCGGCTTCGAACTTCGTGTGCGGGTTCACCGAACCCGGCTTACACAGAACCTGGCCACGCTCAACTTTCTCACGGTCGATACCGCGCAGAAGAACGCCAACGTTGTCGCCAGCTTCACCGCGATCCAGCAGCTTGCGGAACATTTCAACGCCGGTGCAGGTGGTTTTCTGCGTGTCCTTGATGCCGACGATTTCGATCTCGTCGCCAACATTCACAACACCACGCTCAACACGACCGGTCACAACCGTACCGCGGCCCGAGATCGAGAACACGTCTTCGATCGGCAGCAGGAACGCACCGTCAACCGGGCGGGCCGGTGTCGGGATGAACTCGTCCACAGCGGCCATCAGCTTGCGGATCGAATCCTCGCCGATCGCCTCGTCGCGACCTTCCAGAGCGGCCAGAGCCGAACCCGGAATGACAGGAACATCGTCGCCCGGATAGCCGTATTCGGTCAGAAGCTCACGGATTTCCATCTCGACCAGCTCAAGCAGCTCTTCGTCGTCAACCTGATCAACCTTGTTCATGTAAACGACCATGGTCGGGATACCAACCTGGCGGCCCAACAGGATGTGCTCGCGCGTCTGCGGCATCGGGCCGTCAGCTGCGTTCACAACCAGGATCGCGCCGTCCATCTGCGCCGCACCCGTGATCATGTTCTTCACATAGTCAGCGTGGCCGGGGCAGTCGACGTGGGCGTAGTGACGCGTATCGGTTTCATACTCAACATGCGCCGTCGAGATCGTGATCCCGCGCGCTTTCTCTTCCGGTGCACCGTCAATCTGGTCATAGGCCTTGAAGTCACCGAAATACTTGGTGATCGCAGCCGTCAGTGTGGTCTTGCCGTGGTCAACGTGCCCAATCGTGCCGATGTTGACGTGCGGTTTGGAGCGTTCAAACTTTTCCTTAGCCATGATGGCCTCCTATTAATCTGATCGCCGGGCAAGGACATCCCTGCCCGGCTTGTTCGATTAGGCGAATTTCGCCTGAATTTCGTCCGAGATGTTCTGCGGAACCGGATCGTAATGCGAGAACTGCATCGTGAACTGCGCACGGCCCGAGGACATGGAACGCAGGGTGTTGATGTAGCCAAACATGTTTGCCAGCGGAACATTCGCGTCAATCGCAATCGCGTTACCGCGCGGCTCTTGACCCGACACCTGACCACGACGCGAGGTCAGGTCGCCGATGATGCCACCGGTGTATTCCTCGGGCGTGATCACTTCCACTTTCATGATCGGCTCAAGCAGCTTGGCACCAGCCAGACGCATACCTTCGCGCATGCACATACGGGCAGCGATTTCAAAGGCCAGAACCGACGAGTCAACATCGTGGAACTTACCGTCGATCAGGGCAACCTTGAAGTCGATCACGGGGAAGCCAGCCAGCGGGCCGCTGTCCATAACCGAGTTGATGCCTTTTTCAACACCCGGGATGTATTCCTTCGGAACGGCACCACCAACGATGCGGCTTTCGAACGAATAGCCTTCGCCGGCTTCGGTCGGCGAGATGATCATTTTCACCTCGGCGTACTGACCCGAACCACCCGACTGTTTCTTGTGGGTGTAGGTGTGCTCGATCTCTTTCGAGATCGTCTCGCGATACGCAACCTGCGGGGCACCGATATTGGCTTCCACTTTGAATTCGCGCTTCAGACGGTCCACCAGAATGTCCAGGTGAAGTTCGCCCATGCCCTTCATGATGGTCTGACCCGATTCCAGATCAGTTTCCACACGGAACGACGGGTCTTCAGCGGCCAGACGGGCCAGACCTTGGCTCATCTTCTCTTGGTCAGCCTTGGTTTTCGGCTCAACCGCGATCTCGATCACCGGATCCGGGAAGGTCATGGTTTCCAGAACCACCGGATCGTTGACAGAGGACAGCGTATCACCGGTTGTGGTGTCTTTCAGACCTGCCAGAGCGATAATGTCGCCTGCGAATGCTTCCGTGATCTCTTCACGGTCATTCGAGTGCATCATCATCATACGGCCAACGCGCTCTTTCTTTCCTTTGGTCGAGTTCAAAAGCGTGTCGCCTTTGTTCAGGACACCCGAATAGATGCGGGTAAAGGTCAGCGAGCCGACAAAGGGGTCGTTCATGATTTTGAACGCCAGACCTGAGAACGCCATATCATCGTCCGCACGACGGGCAATGTTACGGGTCTCAGTATCGTCACCAGGCTTGAAGCCCATGTAATCAACAACGTCCAGCGGGCTGGGCAGATAGTCGATAACAGCGTTCAGAAGCGGTTGGACACCTTTGTTCTTGAAGGCCGAGCCACCAAGAACCGGAACGAAATGCAGGGCCAATGTACCCTTGCGCAGCAGTTTGCGCAGGGTCGGAACGTCAGGCTCATTGCCTTCCAGGTATTCCATCATCGCGTCATCGTCTTCTTCGACGGCCGCTTCGATCATTTTACCGCGCCATTCGTCTGCCATGTCGCGCAGCGAGTCGCGGATCGGAGCTTTGATCCACGATGCGCCAAGGTCTTCGCCCTGCCACAGCCATTCTTCCATGGTGACAAGGTCAATCAGACCTTCCAGCTCGTTCTCGGCCCCGATCGGAATGCCGACAGGAACTGCGCGTGCGCCGGTGCGGTCTTCAATCATGTGAACGCAATTGAAGAAGTCGGCACCGATCTTGTCCATCTTGTTGACGAACACGATGCGCGGAACCTTGTAGCGGTCAGCCTGACGCCACACGGTTTCGGTCTGGGGTTCAACACCTGCGTTTGCGTCAAGAACGGCAACGGCACCATCAAGAACCGCCAGCGAACGCTCGACTTCAATGGTGAAGTCAACGTGGCCGGGGGTGTCGATGATGTTCATGCGGTGCTTGGGCGTGTCAGCCGTTTCACCATCTTCGGTGCGTTCCCAGAATGTGGTGGTCGCAGCCGAGGTGATGGTGATCCCGCGTTCCTGTTCCTGCTCCATCCAGTCCATCGTGGCTGCACCATCGTGCACCTCGCCGATGTTGTGGGATTTGCCGGTGTAGTACAGGATACGCTCGGAGCAGGTGGTTTTACCTGCGTCGATGTGAGCCATGATACCGAAGTTGCGGTACAGCTCGAGCGGATATTCGCGTGCCATGGGTGTAATCCTTCCTTGGCTTTACCAGCGGTAATGGCTGAACGCTTTGTTGGCGTCGGCCATCTTGTGGGTGTCTTCGCGTTTCTTAACGGCAGTCCCGCGCGAGTTCACGGCATCCAGAAGTTCACCGGCAAGGCGCTCTTCCATCGTGTTTTCATTGCGGTTGCGTGCGGCTGTGATCAGCCAGCGGATGGCCAGTGCTTCGCGGCGCTCGGGGCGCACTTCGACCGGAACCTGGTAGGTGGCACCACCAACACGACGCGAGCGAACCTCGACCGACGGTTTGATGTTGTCCAGCGCTTCGTGGAACACTTCCACGGGTGCGCGCTTGATTTTGTCTTCAACGCGATCCAGCGCGTTATAGACGATTTTCTCTGCGACCGACTTCTTGCCGTCGATCATCAGGTTGTTCATGAACTTGCTCAGCACGCGATCGCCAAATTTGGCGTCGGGCAGGATTTCGCGCTTTTCAGCGGCGTGACGACGAGACATTCCCGGATCTCCTTACTTCGGACGCTTGGCGCCGTATTTCGAACGACGTTGCTTACGGTCTTTGACGCCCTGGGTATCCAGAACACCGCGAACGATGTGATAACGCACACCCGGAAGGTCTTTCACACGACCGCCGCGGATCAGAACCACCGAGTGTTCTTGCAGGTTGTGGCTTTCACCACCGATATAGCTGATGACCTCGAACCCATTGGTCAGGCGCACTTTGGCAACCTTACGCATGGCCGAGTTCGGCTTTTTCGGTGTGGTTGTATAAACGCGCGTACAAACGCCACGTTTTTGCGGGCAGGACTCCAGGTGCATCGACTTGGAGCGTTTTACTTTAGGCTGGCGCGGCTTGCGGATCAGCTGTTGAATCGTTGGCATAGGGCAGTTTTCCCGTTTCTCAACACATGTGTTTGCACGAGTGTCCCCGTGCGGTTTGCATTTCCTCGCCAAGCACGTCTGCAAAGCGAAAATCCGCGACCGCTTCCATTCCGAGGCAAGCGACGCGGTTGGTTCACAGAGGATCAGTGCTTCAAAGTAGCCCCGACCTTGATCCCTCAATTCTGATAATGCCGGGTTAGACCCAGCTGGATGCTGGGCGTATAGGAGGAGTCGTCCCCCCTGTCAACCGGCCAACCCCGTCTTTGCGACGGCTGCCATTGGTCGTGTTCTCAAAGAAGCCCTTTCGCCCTTGCCCGCTGCGACACTTGCCGTTCGCGAAACAGGGTAAACAGGCCAGTTGCGACAACGATCCCTGCACCAACAAGGGTCACCCAGTCTGGCCATTCACCAAAAAAGATCAACCCGATGATCAATGCCCAGATCAGTCCGGTGTATCGAAACGGTGCGATAAACCCGATGTCGCCTACGCGCATCACCATCACCGAAAACAGATAGCCCATGAATATGAAGGCGGCGGACAGGGTCAGAAGCCCGCCGCTTCTTGGCGTGACAGGCGCCCAGTCCACACCAAGTGACGCAAATCCAAAAGCCACGGTGATCGCGATGGACGCCACCAAGGCCACGGTCATCGACGGTGTTGCCGGCGACATCTTTCGGACAATGAGATCACGCAGCGTGATGAAGCCGACCGCAGCCAACGCATAAACGGACCAGAGCGTGAACCCATCGCCGCCAGGTTTGACAATCAGCACAACACCGACAAAGCCAACCAAAATGGCGAACAGGCGCCGCCATCCCAAAGGCTCACCCATGAAAGCCCAGGCGGCCAGTGCGATGGTCAGCGGCAAGGCCTGCAACACGGCGGTGACATTGGCAATTGGCATGTTGAACAAGGCACTGAGAAAACAGTAGGTGGCCCCCATTTCAGCTAAGGACCGCAAGAGTATCAGCTTCCATTCCCGATAACCCAGCCGGAAGGACAGCGATCGAAGCGCCAACCCCAGACCATACAGCATCAAACAGGTTACAACACCGCGTAAAAACACGGCCTGTGACAGCGGGACATCACCTGACAGCGCCTTCATGCAGGCATCATTGAAGGTGAAACCGGCCATCGAGCCAGCCATCAATGCCGCACCTTTCATGTTGTCTGAGACTGACATCGGTCTTCCATCTGATCATTTGCAAGGTGAATTCGCGACCGCTCGGACCGGGCCAGCTGCACGGCCTGAAGCCTAATCAAAGAAGTGTTGATCTGGCAAATGAAAAGCCCCGCCTGTTGGCGGGGCTTTCCTGTAGACTTATTGTTCGGATCAGGGTTGCTCTGAACCACCGAATTCTGGTGTTTCGACCAATCCGTTGTCATCCTCGGACGTGTCGCCGAAAACATCTTCCGATGGTGCAGCCAAGGCAGCAGCTTTTTCGGCTTCTGCGCGGGCTTCTTCGATCACCTTCATATCGCGGGCTTGTGCAACCTGACGCACACGCTGTGTGGCCCCACCGGTCCCGGCCGGGATCAGGCGACCGACGATGACGTTCTCTTTCAGGCCGACCAGCTTGTCGCGTTTACCTTGGACAGACGCCTCGGTCAGAACGCGGGTGGTTTCCTGGAACGACGCGGCCGAGATGAACGAACGCGTTTGCAGCGATGCCTTGGTGATCCCCAGAAGGATCGGCTCACCGGATGCCAGACGACGACCCTCTGCCGCTGCCTTCTCGTTGGCAGCGTCAAACTCGGCCTTGTCCACATGCTCGCCCTTCAGAAGCGTGGTTTCGCCCGAGTCCAAGATCTCCCACTTCTGCAGCATCTGGCGAACGATCACCTCGATGTGCTTGTCGTTGATCTTCACACCTTGCAGGCGATAGACGTCCTGAACCTCGTCGATCATGTAGTCAGCCAAGGCCTCGACACCCATGATGGACAGGATGTCATGCGGCGCAGGGTTGCCGTCCATGAGGTATTCGCCCTTCTGGATGAAGTCACCTTCCGCAACCGGAATGTGCTTGCCCTTGGGCACCATGTATTCGACGGGCTCAAGGCTTTCATCCGCAGGCTCGATCGAGATGCGACGCTTGTTCTTGTAGTCACGGCCAAAGCGCACGTAACCATCGATTTCGGCGATGATCGCGTGATCTTTCGGGCGACGCGCTTCGAACAGTTCGGCCACACGCGGCAGACCACCGGTGATGTCCTTGGTCTTGGCGCCTTCGCGCGGGATACGCGCGACCACGTCACCGGCTTTCACCGACTGACCGTCCTCGACCGACAGGATCGCATCCACCGACATGGTATAGGTGACGGGGTTGCCGGCCTCGTTGCGCACCGGTTCGCCATCTTCGCCGACCATGATCACTTCCGGCTTCAGTTCGTTGCCTTTCGGCGCCGACCGCCAGTCAGACACGATCTTCTGTGTCATGCCGGTTGCATCATCGGTTTCGTCACGCACCGAAATACCGCTGATCAGGTCGACGAACTTCACCGTCCCGTCCTTTTCAGCAATCATCGGAAGCGTATACGGATCCCATTCAAACAACTTGTCGCCACGCGCCACTTTCGCGCCGTCCTTGACGTGAAGTTTCGAGCCGTAGCCCAGTTTGAACGTGGCGCGTTCCACATCGTTGCCATCAATGATGGCCAGAACCATGTTCCGGCCCATGACAACGATCTCGCCGTCACGGTTTTCCAGAATATTGGCGTTACGATATTCGATCTTGCCGTCTTGGTTGGCTTCCTGGAACGACTGTTGGCCACCCTGGGCAACCCCACCAATGTGGAAGGTCCGCATCGTCAGCTGCGTGCCCGGTTCACCGATCGACTGCGCCGCGATGATACCGACAGCTTCGCCGGTGTTCACACGCGTGCCGCGTGCCAGGTCACGACCATAGCAGTTGGCGCAAACGCCTTCTTCGGCTTCACAGGTCAGCGGGCTGCGCATGCGCACAGTTGCCACGCCCGAGGCTTCGATCTCGTCCGCTTTGCGTTCGTCGATCAGCTCGTTCTTGGCCACGATCACCTCGTCAGTGCCCGGAACCAGAACGTCCTCGGCAGCTACGCGGCCCAGAACACGTTCGCCCAGCGACGCAACCACTTCACCGTCATTGACCGCCGCTTCCGCGGTGATCGAGTTTTCGGTGCCGCAATCGACCATACGCACGATGCAGTCCTGCGCCACGTCAACCAGACGACGGGTCAGATAACCCGAGTTCGCGGTTTTCAGAGCGGTATCCGACAGACCCTTACGGGCACCGTGGGTCGAGTTGAAGTACTCAAGCACGGTCAGACCTTCTTTAAAGTTCGAGATAATCGGCGTTTCGATAATCTCGCCCGAAGGTTTCGCCATCAGGCCGCGCATGCCGCCCAGCTGTTTCATCTGCGTAACCGACCCACGCGCACCCGAGTGGGCCATCATGTAAACCGAGTTCGGTTCCATTTCGGCGCCATTTTCGTCGCGTTTGTTCGCCGAGATGGTGTCCATCATAGCGTCGGTGACTTTGTCGTTACACTTCGACCAGGCGTCGACAACTTTGTTGTACTTCTCGCCCAGCGTGATCAGACCGTCCATGTACTGCTGTTCGAACCCTTTAACCTGATCGCGGGTTTCGTCCACGATCGGCCATTTGGTGTCCGGGATAACCATATCGTCCTTACCGAACGAGATGCCAGCCTTGAACGCTTCCTTGAAGCCCATGGACATGATCTGGTCACAGAAGATAACCGACTCTTTCTGACCGCAATAACGATAGACGGTGTCGATGACCTGCTGCACTTCTTTCTTACGCAGCAGACGGTTCACAAGGCTAAACGGCGCCTTGTTGTTCTGCGGCAGAAGCGCGCCCAGACGGATGCGGCCCGGCGTGGTTTCAAAGCGCATCATCACGGTGTTGCCCTCTTCGTCCACCTGCGGCAGACGCGCCTGAACCTTGGCATGCAGATGCACTTCGCCAGCGTCCAGAGCATGTTGAACCTCGTCAACGTCCGAGAACACCATCCCCTCGCCCTTCATGCCTTCACGCTCCATCGAGATGTAGTAAAGGCCAAGGATCATATCCTGCGACGGAACGATGATCGGTGCGCCGTTGGCGGGCGACAGAACGTTGTTCGTCGACATCATCAGGACACGGGCTTCCAGCTGGGCTTCCAGCGACAGCGGCACGTGCACAGCCATCTGGTCACCGTCGAAGTCAGCGTTGAATGCCGAACAGACAAGCGGGTGCAGCTGGATGGCTTTACCTTCGATCAGAACCGGTTCGAACGCCTGAATGCCAAGACGGTGCAGCGTGGGCGCACGGTTCAGCATGACCGGGTGTTCGCGGATCACCTCGTCCAGAATATCCCAGACTTCGGGACGCTCTTTTTCCACCAGTTTCTTGGCTTGCTTCACGGTCGAAGACAGGCCTTTGGCTTCAAGACGCGAGTAGATGAACGGCTTGAACAGCTCCAGCGCCATCTTCTTCGGCAGACCACATTGGTGCAGCTTCAGCTCCGGACCGGTCACAATGACCGAACGGCCCGAGAAGTCGACGCGTTTCCCCAAAAGGTTCTGACGGAAGCGACCCTGTTTCCCTTTCAGCATGTCCGACAGCGATTTCAGCGGACGCTTGTTGGCGCCGGTGATCACGCGGCCACGGCGGCCGTTGTCGAACAGGGCATCGACCGATTCCTGCAGCATCCGCTTTTCGTTGCGGACGATGATATCAGGGGCGCGCAGCTCGATCAGACGTTTCAGACGGTTGTTCCGGTTGATCACGCGGCGATACAGATCGTTCAGATCCGAGGTCGCGAAACGGCCACCGTCCAGCGGCACCAGCGGGCGCAGCTCGGGCGGGATGACCGGGATCACGGTCAGGATCATCCATTCCGGGCGGTTGCCCGATTCAATGAACGATTCAACGATCTTCAGACGCTTGATGATCTTCTTGGGCTTCAACTCGCCGGTGGCTTCAGCCAGATCAGCACGCAACTGCTCGGCTTCGGCTTCCAGATCAATCGCCGCCAGCATTTCGCGGATGGCTTCGGCACCGATGTTCGCCGTGAAGGCGTCCATGCCATAGGTGTCCTGGGCGTCCATGAACTCTTCTTCGGTCATCAGCTGACCATATTGAAGGTCCGTCAGGCCCGGCTCGATCACAACGTAGTTTTCGAAGTACAGGATGCGTTCCAGATCACGCAGCGTCATATCCAGCATCAGGCCGATGCGCGACGGCAGCGACTTGAGGAACCAGATATGCGCGACGGGCGCGGCCAGCTCGATATGGCCCATACGCTCGCGGCGTACTTTTTGAAGGGTAACTTCAACACCACATTTTTCGCAGACAACGCCGCGATACTTCATACGCTTATACTTGCCGCACAGGCATTCGTAATCTTTGACCGGGCCAAAGATACGGGCACAGAACAGACCGTCACGTTCAGGCTTGAACGTCCGGTAGTTGATGGTCTCGGGCTTTTTAATCTCGCCATACGACCACGAAAGGATCCGTTCCGGGCTGGCCAGCGACACCTTGATTTCATCAAAGGTCTTGGGGGCAGCCAGCGGGTTGAACGGGTTGGTTGTCAGTTCCTGGTTCATTTTGCGTTTCCTTTAATCAGGGGAAGGGTGGGAGGGGTAAGGCAGGCGCCTTACTCCTCGCCCTCCGCATCCAGGAGTTCCATGTTAAGGCCGAGGCCGCGGACTTCTTTGACAAGAACGTTGAACGATTCCGGTACACCGGCTTCGAAGTTGTCCTCGCCTTTGACGATGCTCTCGTACACTTTGGTACGGCCAGCAACGTCATCCGACTTGACGGTAAGCATCTCTTGCAGCGTGTAAGCCGCGCCATATGCTTCCAGAGCCCAGACTTCCATCTCACCGAAGCGCTGACCACCGAACTGCGCCTTACCACCCAGCGGCTGCTGCGTGACAAGCGAGTACGGGCCAGTCGAACGCGCGTGGATCTTGTCGTCGACCAGGTGGTGCAGTTTCAGCAGGTACTTCACACCAACCGTGACGGGGCGCGAGAACTGCTCGCCGGTGCGACCGTCAAACAGAACCGATTGGCCCGACGTGTCGAACCCGGCACGCGTCAACGCGTCGTTGACGTCTGCTTCCTTGGCGCCATCGAAGACGGGCGTTGCGATCGGCACGCCGCGGGTGACGTTCGATGCTGCATCCACCAGCGTGTCTTCGTCCATGCCCGAGATGCCTTCTTCATAGACATCGTCGCCATAGGCGATGCGCATGGCCTCACGCACCGGAGTCAGATCGCCCGAGCGGCGATATTCGTCCAAGGCTTCGTCCACGTTCAGACCCAGACCGCGTGCGGCCCAACCCATGTGGGTTTCAAGGATCTGACCAACGTTCATACGCGACGGCACGCCCAGCGGGTTCAGACAGAAGTCAACCGGCGTACCATCAGCCAGGAACGGCATATCTTCCATCGGTACAACCTTGGAAATAACACCTTTGTTCCCGTGACGACCGGCCATCTTGTCGCCCGGCTGAAGCTTGCGCTTCACGGCAACGAAGACTTTGACCATCTTCATGACACCCGGCGGCAGGTCGTCGCCACGACGGACTTTCTCGACCTTGTCCTCGAACCGTGCATCCAAGGCACGTTTCTGGGCTTCGAATTGCTCGTTCAGGGCTTCGACGATCTTGGCATCATCCTCGTCTTCCAGCGCAAGCTGCCACCACTGGCCGCGGCTCAGGCTTTCCAGAAGCTCGTCGGTGATCTTCGACCCGGCCTTGACGCCTTTCGGCCCCTTCACGGCGACCTTGCCTTCGATCATGCCACGCAGGCGCGCATAGATGTTGCGCTCCAGAATGTGCAGCTCGTCGTCACGGTCGCGGGCAAGGCTTTCGACCTCTTCGCGCTCGATCTGAAGGGCACGTTCGTCTTTTTCAACGCCGTGGCGGTTGAAGACGCGGACCTCAACAACGGTACCAAAGTCACCCGGCTTCACACGAAGCGAGGTGTCGCGCACGTCCGATGCCTTCTCACCGAAGATGGCGCGCAGAAGCTTTTCTTCCGGCGTCATCGGGCTTTCGCCCTTCGGAGTGATCTTACCGACCAGAATATCGCCCGGTTCAACATCCGCACCGATGTAAACGATGCCAGCCTCATCGAGGTTGCGCAGCGCTTCTTCACCGACGTTCGGAATGTCGCGGGTGATTTCTTCCGGCCCAAGTTTGGTGTCACGGGCAGCAACTTCGAACTCTTCGATATGCACCGAAGTGAAGACGTCATCGCGTGCGATACGTTCCGAAATCAGGATCGAGTCTTCGTAGTTGTAGCCGTTCCAGGGCATGAACGCGACGACCACGTTTTTACCCAGAGCCAGCTCACCCATATCGGTCGACGGACCATCGGCAATGACTTCACCTTTGGACACGCGCTGACCAACTTTCACCAGCGGACGCTGGTTGATGCAGGTGTTCTGGTTCGAACGCTGGAATTTGCGCAGACGATAGATGTCGACGCCCGCATCCCCCAGACCCAGATCTTCGGTGGCGCGCACAACGATACGGGTTGCATCCACCTGGTCGATCACACCGCCACGCTTGGCCTGAATGGCAGCACCCGAGTCGATGGCAACCTTGCCTTCGATACCGGTGCCGACATACGGCGCTTCGGCCCGCAAAAGCGGAACCGCCTGACGTTGCATGTTCGAGCCCATCAGAGCGCGGTTGGCGTCGTCGTTTTCCAGGAACGGAATAAGCGAGGCCGCAACCGAAACCAGCTGCTTGGGCGACACGTCGATCAGGTCAACGCTTTCGCGCTGCGCCATGGTGTATTCGCCCGACTGACGGGTGTTCACCAGCTCGTTCTCGAACCGGCCTTCTTCGTCCAGATGCGCGTTGGCTTGCGCCACGGTGTGGCGCATTTCCTCGGTCGCGGACATGTAGTTCACTTCATCCGTGACCTTGCCTTCCACAACCTTGCGATAGGGCGTTTCGATAAAGCCGTACTTGTTCACACGAGCGAAGGTTGCCAGCGAGTTGATCAGACCGATGTTCGGCCCTTCCGGCGTTTCAATCGGACACATGCGGCCATAATGGGTTGGGTGCACGTCGCGCACCTCGAAGCCCGCGCGTTCTCGTGTCAGACCGCCCGGCCCAAGCGCCGACAAGCGGCGTTTGTGGGTGACTTCCGACAGCGGGTTGGTTTGGTCCATGAACTGCGACAGTTGCGACGAGCCAAAGAACTCGCGCACAGCAGCCGCAGCCGGTTTCGCGTTGATCAGGTCCTGCGGCATCACGGTGTCGATTTCGACCGAGGACATACGTTCCTTGATCGCACGCTCCATGCGCAGAAGGCCGACGCGATACTGGTTTTCCATCAACTCACCGACCGAGCGCACACGACGGTTGCCCAGGTGGTCAATATCGTCGATATCGCCCTTGCCGTCGCGCAGTTCCACCAGCGCCTTGATACAGGCCACGATGTCCTCGCGGCGCAAGGTGCGCTGAGTATCCTCGGCGTCAAGGTCGAGACGCATGTTCATCTTCACACGGCCAACGGCAGACAGGTCGTACCGCTCGCTGTCAAAGAACAGCGTGTCGAACAGGGCCGAAGCGGCTTCGACGGTGGGGGGTTCACCCGGACGCATCACGCGATAGATGTCCATCAGCGCGGTGTCGCGGCCCATGTTCTTGTCCGCCGCCATGGTGTTGCGGATGTAGGGGCCGACATTGACGTTGTCGATGTCCAGAACCGGAATGTCGGTGATGCCCGCATCCAGCAGTTCTTTCAGCGACCCGCCGATCAACTCGCCATCCTTGTCGTGCTCAAGCGTCAGTTCATCACCGGCTTCGACATAAATCGCGCCGGTGTCTTCGTTGATGATGTCCTTGGCGACAAACCGGCCGACGATCGAATCGAACGGCACCAGCAGGTCGATGTCCTTGCCGTCTTCCATCAGCTTCTTGACTGCGCGCGGGGTGATCTTCTTGCCGGCTTCGGCGATCACTTCGCCGGTCTTTGCATTGATCAGGTCCATCGTCGGGCGGGTGCCTGCGACGCGTTCGGGGAAGAACTTGGTAACCCAACCCTTGTTCTTCTTCAGCTTGTACTGAACCGTGTCGTAATAGGCATCCATGATGCCTTCCTGATCCAGACCCAGTGCATAAAGCAGGGTCGTCACCGGCAGCTTGCGGCGGCGGTCGATACGCGCGAAAACAATGTCCTTGGCGTCAAATTCAAAATCCAGCCACGAACCGCGATAGGGAATGATGCGGCAGGCAAACAGCAATTTGCCCGACGAATGCGTCTTGCCCTTGTCGTGATCAAAGAACACACCGGGCGAGCGGTGCATCTGGGACACGATCACACGCTCGGTGCCGTTAACGACGAAGGTGCCATTGGGCGTCATCAGGGGCATGTCGCCCATGAACACGTCTTGTTCCTTGATGTCCTTGACCGACTTGGCGCCGGTATCTTCGTCCACATCGAACACGATCAGACGCAGAGTCACCTTCAACGGCGCCGAATAGGTCAGGTCGCGCTGCTGGCATTCTTCCACGTCGAATTTCGGCTCTTCCAGCTCGTATTTCACGAATTCCAGAATTGCGGTTTCATTGAAATCCTTGATCGGGAACACCGACTGGAAAACAGCGTTGATGCCTTCGCCGTCCATCGGTTGCGGCTGATCACCGGAGTTCAGGAACAGGTCATAAGAGCTTTTCTGAACCTCGATCAGGTTCGGCATCTCAAGCACTTCACGGATTTTGCCGTAGTACTTACGCAAGCGTTTCTGGCCAAGATAGGTCTGCGCCATAAGGTAATTACCTTTCATTTCTCAACTGATGCGCCGACCGTCGGGTCACCGGCGACGCCTCGTCCGAGACTGGGGGTTCGAACCAATTCCCGGAAACCCGCCCAAGGGTTTCCTCCCGATCCATTGAACCTTTCCCAGAAGAACGCCCGACCAATCAGGCCCTCTTCAAGACAGGTTCGGCTGGACCCGGATTTCTCCGGGCCCAGCCATATTCATGGGCCTGAACCGGCCCAAAAGCGCAGGGCTTAGGCCAGCTCGACTTCGGCGCCAGCTGCTTCCAGCTTGCCTTTGATGTCTTCTGCTTCGGCTTTGTCCACGCCTTCTTTGATCTTGCCGCCAGCTTCGACCAGTTCCTTGGCTTCTTTCAGGCCAAGACCGGTGATGCCGCGAACTTCTTTGATGACGTTGATTTTCGAGGCGCCGGCGTTCTTCAGAACGACGTCGAACTCGGTTTTTTCCTCGGCAGCCGCACCAGCGTCGCCACCAGCAGGACCGGCCATCATGACAGCGCCGCCAGCAGCGGGCTCGATGCCATATTCGTCCTTCAGGATGGTTTTCAGTTCTTGTGCTTCGAGAAGGGTCAGACCCACGATCTCTTCAGCCAGTTTTTTCAGATCAGCCATTTGACTTCTTTCCGTTATTAGATGTGTTCCAACGTGAGGCGGTCATCCGCTACACGGGGCTCAGATTGCTTAAGCAGCCTTGTCCTCGATCGTGGACAAGATGGATGCGATGTTCGAAGCAGGCGCGCCAATGGCCCCAGCGATGTTCGAAGCAGGTGCGCCAATGCAGCCGACGATCGAAGCAATAAGCTCGTCACGCGACGGCATAGCGGCAACAGCTTTGACACCGGCCGTATCCAGCGCCGTCTCGCCCATGGCACCACCAAGAATAACGAGCTTGTCGTTGGTCTTGGCGTAACCTTCCATGACCTTGGCCGCAGCCACAGGATCTTCGGAATAGGCAAGAACGGTCATGCCCGAAAGAAGGTCGGCGATAGAAGCGGCCGGCTTGTCTTCCAGGGCGATTTTGGCGAGCTTGTTCTTGGCAACACGCACCGACCCGCCAGCTTCGCGCATTTGCGACCGCAGGTCCTGCATCTCGGCAACCGTGAGACCCGCGTAGTGTGCAACCACTACGACGCCAGAGCTTTCGAAGATCTGGCCGAGTTCCTCGACCACTTTCTCTTTCTGGGCTCTATCCACAGTTTTACTCCAAGTATGGAGGGTCAGACCCTCCGGCTCTTATTTCACCAGGTTTTCAGAGAAAACCCGGCAATCGGGTCCGTGATACGGGTCCTTCGCAAAATCGCCCCAAAGCCAAACGGCCACGAGAATTCTTTTGTTCATTTCCCATCTCAGGCAGGAATTATGACCCTTGCGCGCGGTTGCTTTTCAGCTTGGCCCACCAGCGTCACCCACCGTCTCGGACGAAATGCAAAACAGCGCACGACGAATCGCACGCTGGACTGCATGAGCTATGTAAGATGTTTGAAGCGGTTTTCCAACCCCTAAACGGGCGCGTGTTTTCACACGTCACCCTCATGACTTTTGCACACTAGCATAAAACCGGTCACAGGGCAAAAGCACATATCCAAACAAAAAAGGGCGCCATGAACGGCGCCCTTCCGTGTGCTTGACTGACGAAGATCAGTTCCCAGTCGCGTTGTCCACCGAAATGGTGACGCCCGGACCCATGGTCGAGCTCAGCGCGATCTTCTTCATATAGGTGCCTTTGGCACCGGTCGGCTTGGCTTTCTGCACGGCGTCGACAAAGGCGCGCACGTTTTCAACCAGCTTGGCTTCGTCGAACGAGGCCTTGCCAAGACCGGCGTGAACCACGCCGCCTTTTTCAGCCTTGAACTGAACCTGACCGCCCTTGGCCGCCTCGACAGCTTCCTTCACGTCCATGGTCACAGTGCCGACCTTGGGGTTCGGCATCAGGTTGCGCGGACCAAGAACTTTGCCCAGACGACCAACGATCGGCATCATGTCCGGCGTTGCAATGCAACGATCGAACTCGATCTTGCCACCCTGAATGGTTTCCATCAGGTCTTCCGCGCCGACGATGTCGGCACCAGCTGCCTGAGCTTCTTCCGCTTTCGGGCCGCGTGCGAACACGGCGACGCGCATGGTTTTACCGGTGCCGTTCGGCAGGCCGATCACACCGCGGACCATCTGGTCTGCATGGCGCGTATCGACACCCAGCGACATGGCGATTTCGATGGTTTCGTCGAATTTTGCTTTCGCGTTGCCCTTGACCAGCGCAACAGCTTCTTCGACCGAAAGGTTCTCTTTGCCGGCGAATGCTTCGCGTGCGGCTTTGGTGCGTTTACCCAGTTTCGCCATCTTACTTCACCTCGATACCCATGGACCGGGCCGAGCCCAGTACGATCTGCATGGCGGCGTCGATGTCGTTCGCATTCAGATCTTTCATTTTTGCCTCGGCGATCTCTTTCACCTGGGCAGCGGTCACCGTGCCAGCCGTTTCATGACCGGGCTTGTTGGCACCCGACTTCAGCTTGGCGGCTTTTTTCAGGAAATAGGACGCAGGCGGCGTCTTGATGTCCATCGTGAAGGACTTGTCCTGATAATAGGTGATCACGGTCGGGCACGGCGCACCGGGCTCCATTTCCTGCGTCTTGGCGTTGAACGCCTTGCAGAATTCCATGATGTTAATGCCGCGCTGACCCAGGGCGGGGCCGACGGGCGGGCTGGGGTTGGCTTGACCTGCAGGAACCTGCAGCTTCATCGTGCCAGCGAGTTTCTTAGCCATTTGGCTTCTCCTTTAACAACAGCGCGGGGACGCGTCCCTTTGCCTTCGATTGCCGTGGTCTGGATTGGGGATCGCGATCCCTGCCCCTCCCACGTCCGCCCGATGGGGCGGCAACCACGTCAGGTTTGTTTCGTAACCTGCGTGTATTCCAGTTCGACCGGGGTGGCCCGGCCAAAGATCGACACCGTCACCTTCAGGCGTTGGTTTTCGTCGTCCACATCTTCAACCATACCGTCGAAGCCTTCGAACGGACCATCGGTCACCGCAACCTTCTCGCCCACCTCGAAGTGGATCAGGGTGCGCGGCGCATCGACACCTTCTTCAACGCGGTTCAGGATCGCGTTTACTTCGGCGTCCCGCATCGGCATCGGTCGACCCTGTGGGCCAAGGAAACCGGTGACACGGTTGATCGACGTGATCAGGTGATAACCCTCGTCCGACATTTCCATATGCACCAGCACATAGCCGGGCATGAAACGACGTTCGGTGGTCACCTTCTTACCGCGACGAACCTCGATCACCTCTTCGGTGGGGACCAGAACCTCGTCGATTTCCTCGCCCAGACCTTTTTCCTCGACCGAGGTCTTGATCTGCTCGGCAATCTTCTTTTCGAAGTTCGAGAGCACGCTCACCGAATACCACCGTTTCGCCATATCAGCCTCTGCCTTCTTGCGCCCAAAGGGCCATTCAAATTCCTATTTCGGGAACAAAAAAGCGGCGTGCAACTCGAATCGCCACACGCCCGTCCCGAAGTGTCGCCCGAACTACCCCCGATACGTGCTCATTTCAAGGGGTCAGGCAAAAACTCAGCCAAACAGACCAAGCACAGCGGCCAAGCCACTGCGAATACCCAGATCGACAAGCGAGAAGAACAGCGCCGTCAGCGCGGCCAGCACAAAGACCATACCTGTGGTCAGAAGCACTTCGCGGCGGGTCGGCCACGTCACCTTCGACACTTCGGCACGCACCTGCTGGATGAATTGCAGCGGATTGGTCATCTTGTTTCTCAGCCTTTCATGTAACAGGCGGTCAATTACGCAATGCGCGCGGGGTTTTCAAGCCTCGTCGGACCTGTGCCGCGACAATTAAGCCGAAAAGACGTGGTCAGGGTCAGCGATGCGGTGGAAATGGCAGGGGCAGCAGGGTTCGAACCCGCGACCTACGGTTTTGGAGACCGTCGCTCTACCAACTGAGCTATACCCCTAGGACCGAGGGTCGGATTACGGCAAGGCGCAGGGGTTTTCAAGCGCTTTCAGCGACAATCTGCGAAGAAAGCAACCCGAGCTTAAATCTTCGGCTGTTTACCTGCCAGATGATGCGGTAACACGGAATTAAGATGATACGGGATACCAGTGAGTTCAAGGCGGCACCATGGCGTGCCATCAACCGTGCCGAGATGGAGCAAGCCCTGAGCGTGCCCACCATGTTGGCGCAGCGAGAGCAGAAACTCTATTACTGGCTGACGTCGCATTGGACCCAGGATATCGGAGCCGTCGTTGATCTGGGATGCTTCGTAGGCGGGTCAACGGCGCGACTGGCTGACGGGCATATGGACGCGGGCAAATCCCATTGGGTCCATGCGTATGACCGCTTCAAGGCGGATGAGCGGACCAAGACGCACGAACTCTATCGCAAGGGCATCGCGCCGTTCGAAGGGGCCGACATCTATTGGCTGGCCCGCGACCTTCTGGAACCGTGGGAAGATCGCGTCACCCTGCACCGCGGCGACATCATGACAAAGACCTGGGACGGTTCACCGATTGAACTATTGGTCATGGACGCCGCAAAATCGACCGAGACCACAGACGGCATCGCCGAACGGTTCTTTCCGCACCTTATACCGGGGCAATCACTGGTGGTGCAGCAAGATTACTTCCACTGGCGGCTTCCATGGATCCCGGTGCAGATGCAGCTGATGAAAGACTGGTTCAGGCCGGTGGCCTTCTGCCCCGACGACACCGTGATCTTCCAGAACATCCGCAAGGTTGACGACGAGGCGCTGGAGGTTGGCAAGGTCGGCAACCTTGACGACAACGCACTTATCGACTGCCTGACCGAGGTTCAGCCCCTTGCCCGAAGCTGGCGCAAGAAACAGCGTATTTACCGGATGAAACGCGCCATCAAGGCCAATCCGGGGGTTCGGACGGGTCACAGGATGATGGATCCGGATAAATCGTAAGGTGTTCGCCGCCGTTCATCTTACGCGGTCACTTTGACATCAACGTCCAATACCAATCCGTTCGACGTATATTTCCCACGCATCAGGAACCCGTTCTTCCGCACTTCGGGATATCGGTCCGCCCAATCGCGATAACGATCATTCGTCACAACGATTGCTTTTAGTTTGCGCGCTTCGCGCAAGATCTCTTCATCCGCGACTGTTCCCTTGGGAACCACGGTAACTGATGAACTCTGCAAACGCAGGATGTTTTCAAAATCACGATCATGCAGATACCGCCCCATAAGAAGATACCCGGCGTTGGCATCGAAAAAGACCCGAGGAGAGAAGCCAAGTTTTTTCAATCGCCGCGTTACCGCGTAAAGCGGATCAACACTGGGCTCTCCGTCTGCCCAGTGCATCACATTCGACCCATCAACGATTGCCCAAACCTTCTTATGCGCAGGGCGCGGGTTATGCGCAGGGCGCGGGGATTTTCGCTTCACCGACCGCGGCTGCGTCATCAACAATCGCAGCAACAAGAACAAGCTGGCCAACGCAACGGGCAATGAGATCAGAAGAAAATCAGCCCACCCCGGCTCGAACAGGGCAAAAAGTGTGAACAACAGCGACAGAAACGTTACGATGAACAAGAACAGCAAGATCACGCGCCCTACAGTGGCAATTAGGTTAATCGCTACACTATAGATTGATTACTCAACGGCAAGAGTATCCAATCAAAAAGGGCGCCCCGCGGGGCGCCCTTTCCTGATCTTCAGTCTCTCTGACTCTCGGCGATTTGACTGCGTCAATTCACCTGTCGCCAAAACAAAAGGGCCCCGCGTGGTGCGAGGCCCTTTTGTGATTTGCGAGCGGGTGGGGCCTTAAATTTGGCTGCGCCAAATTCTGGTCCCCACTCAATGCGTTTGGGCGTACGCCCAAGCCACATTGTTACTCGATAATCTTCGACAAATGTTTGATTGTGCGTCTCAGATCATCTCATGGCTTGAACCAAAAAGGGCGCCCCGTGGGGCGCCCTTTCGGTTGAAGCATCGGAGATCCGATTACTTAAGCTCTCGGCAGATTTGGCGTAACCGCCAAATCGCCTGTCGCTGCAAGAACGCGGGGCGTTCTTACTCGATAATCTTCGAGACAACGCCCGAACCGACGGTGCGGCCGCCTTCGCGGATGGCGAAGCGCAGTTTTTCTTCCATCGCGATCGGGGCGATCAGTTCAACGTTGAACTTCAGGTTGTCGCCCGGCATCACCATCTCGGTGCCTGCAGGCAGTTCAACCGTGCCGGTCACGTCGGTGGTCCGGAAGTAGAATTGCGGACGGTAGTTCGCGAAGAACGGCGTGTGACGGCCACCCTCTTCCTTGGTCAGGATATAGACCTCGGCTTCGAACTTCGTGTGCGGGTTCACCGAACCCGGCTTACACAGAACCTGGCCACGCTCAACTTTCTCACGGTCGATACCGCGCAGAAGAACGCCAACGTTGTCGCCAGCTTCACCGCGATCCAGCAGCTTGCGGAACATTTCAACGCCGGTGCAGGTGGTTTTCTGCGTGTCCTTGATGCCGACGATTTCGATCTCGTCGCCAACATTCACAACACCACGCTCAACACGACCGGTCACAACCGTACCGCGGCCCGAGATCGAGAACACGTCTTCGATCGGCAGCAGGAACGCACCGTCAACCGGGCGGGCCGGTGTCGGGATGAACTCGTCCACAGCGGCCATCAGCTTGCGGATCGAATCCTCGCCGATCGCCTCGTCGCGACCTTCCAGAGCGGCCAGAGCCGAACCCGGAATGACAGGAACATCGTCGCCCGGATAGCCGTATTCGGTCAGAAGCTCACGGATTTCCATCTCGACCAGCTCAAGCAGCTCTTCGTCGTCAACCTGATCAACCTTGTTCATGTAAACGACCATGGTCGGGATACCAACCTGGCGGCCCAACAGGATGTGCTCGCGCGTCTGCGGCATCGGGCCGTCAGCTGCGTTCACAACCAGGATCGCGCCGTCCATCTGCGCCGCACCCGTGATCATGTTCTTCACATAGTCAGCGTGGCCGGGGCAGTCGACGTGGGCGTAGTGACGCGTATCGGTTTCATACTCAACATGCGCCGTCGAGATCGTGATCCCGCGCGCTTTCTCTTCCGGTGCACCGTCAATCTGGTCATAGGCCTTGAAGTCACCGAAATACTTGGTGATCGCAGCCGTCAGTGTGGTCTTGCCGTGGTCAACGTGCCCAATCGTGCCGATGTTGACGTGCGGTTTGGAGCGTTCAAACTTTTCCTTAGCCATGTGCCGTAAGCCTTGTGTCTGATGGGGTTTCGCCGAACCCGGGTTCAATATCGCGCGCTGACTACTCGTTCACGGCGGGAAAATCAAGGCTTCCGTGGCCTGCATCAGCGGGAAAGGCAAGATTGTTTCATTTGGGAATCCATGAACCGCCGCAAGACCTTGCGACATCGGTTCAGTCGTCGCCCGGCCAAGGCTTCTTGTCCGGCAAATCCTGATCAGATTGAACCGCTGACGTGCCGCCGCAAACGGTTTGCAGGGATCGCCAGGCATCCGCTTCAAGTATCGACCCATAGGTCTGTCCTTCAACAACGGCCGCCTGTGCCGCTGCAATCCGTTCGCCCATTTGCGGATGTGACATGAAATGCGCCACGATTCCCTCCGCGTCGCCATGCTCGGCCAGCAATCGTTCGAACATCGTGCCCAGCGCGGCAGGTGACACTCCGGCTTTGTCCAGCAATTCATGGGCATAGTCGTCTGCGACTGCCTCGGCCGACTGGCTGTAGGATGCATTGATCAGTTGATTGGCCAGAAAAAGGGCTATGGTCCCGCCCGCAAAATCACCAAACAAAAGGCCCAGAACACCCAGAGATCCTGCCGATCTGAGCGCATCGCGGGTCGGGTCGCGATTGACGACATGACCGATTTCATGGGCCAGAACGGCGGCGACTTCCTCCGGGTTCTCTGCCTGTTCGATCAGCCCACGAAAGAAGACGATGCGCCCGCCCGGCAGGGCAAAGGCGTTGACCATATCGTGATCCAGAATGTGTATCTGAATGTCATAAGGCAGATCGGATGCGGGGTTAAGCCTGTCATACATGGCCTGCATGGCAGCATTCCCTGCGGGGGCTTCACAGATTGCGGCCCCTGCCAGCCCGGTTTCGTCCAGCGCCATGCGAATCTGTTCAAACGTGGTGTCGCCCAGCGCCTTCTCGCCCTCAGGCGGCAGCAACACGGCCAGTTGTGCGGCCATCATTGGCACCAGCACGAAAATAATCGCCGCGACAGACGCCGCCGCACCGCCGGCCCACGTCACCAACTTGGGGACCGAGATCGCCCGGTCGCGTTTTTTCAGATGCGGTGCGCGGGTGCGAACCTGTGCCTTCACATTTTTGTCCCGAAGGTAAAGCCGTGCGACCTTGTCGCCGGATCGGCTGATCACCAGCGCGTCCTTGTCGGCCTGATCGGGTTCGGCCCGCAACTCGGCCCAGCGCCAGATCACGGACTGACCATCCGGCTGCGCCAGCTCAAGCCCTTCCGCCAGCAAGCATACCGATACGCGCGTCAGGACCGCACGCTCGCCCGCAACAAAATCCGCGAACGCGGCGGCGCGTGTCTGTGTTTCGGTCAAATCGCTGCCCCCACATCCAACGCCTCGGCAAATCCTTCTGCCTCCGCAAACTCATCCCGGTCGCGTTGGGTGATCTCGTGCAGATCCTCGGCGTTCAGGATCTGCGTGACTTCCGCAAAATGCGCGGCGATGGGCAGCGTGATCCACGCATGAGTCATCGCGCGATACCCAAGGAAAATCACAAAGTAGACAAAGACCAGAACAGGAGTGCCAGCGGCCAACATCATTTCTATCTGATCGGGATTTTCGATATCAAACCCCGCGCCACCGACCGCCGCCAAAAGGATTCCCATGGCGATAAGGGTCAATCCCGTGAAGACCAGATAGATCAGAAACCAGCCCAGCGCGTAGATGCCGACAATTTTGCCGGGCCGGGGGAAGGTGCGAAACCGCATCGCGCCCAGTTCTTTCGTCTCGGTCATGCGTTTGAAACTGTCGGCGCGCCAATAGGCCAGCCCATAGACAAACCAAGGCACTGTCAGAACGAACGCCGCGATCCAAGCTGGGTTTTCAAACGCGGCAGTCATCCCCCCGGCGATCACAGACAGCCCAAGCGGATAGTAGATGTGCTTCATTGATCCAAACAGCATCCCGCGCCGCCCGCCCTGCACGAAAACCTGATCACCGTAATAGGTGTGGCTGATCCTGTACTTCTCAAGCCAAAGCGTGGTCAGCGGCCAGGCCAGCCCCAGCGTCACAATGGCAAGCCCCCAGTGCACCATGGCGCGCCACGCATAGCCCCATGCGCCGGGTTCCAACCCAAACCGAATGCCCCGCCAGCGGGTGCGGGCCAGAATATACCGGCGGGCACGATACTGGGCGAAAAACACGATGGGGGCGAGACCCACGAAGCTTAGAAGATAGGCCGCGACATTGCCATTGAGCAGCGCAAAGCTGACATACATCAAAAGCAGGTTCACGATCCCGATATAGAAGGCCATGAATACCACGGCGACAAGGAAGCCCAGCAGCTTTTCCAGCGGATCGCCCACATATTCCAGCGGTATCCCTCCGGGGCGGATGGCACTCCAGTAATAACGACGCAGGCGCGTCTTGGCCCAGAACCGATAGAACCCAAGGGTCAGTATGGTCAGAAGACCGGTTCGCAGCGCCAGACCAAGCATCGGGCCTTTGCGCCCAGAGTAAGTGATGTTCAGGCTGGCAGGCGGCATCGGTCAGTCAAACTTGTTATCACGCGGGAAGCCATGCGGCGGTGCTTTGCCAACGCCTGCACGCTTGCCCAGCCACGGGGACATGTCCGGCTCGGTCCGGGTGCGGTCACCGGTGGCAGGCCATGACAAACCAACTTCCCAGTCGAAGGTCCTGAGGTCAGACAAACCGCCGTCCAGCTCAAGCACGCCCTGCTTGCCGCGCGCACTGTTGTATTTCTGAAGCCGCACACCTTTGCCCCGTGTCATCTCGTTAATCTCGGCCACCGGGAACACCAGCAGCTTGCGATTTTCCGACACGATCGCGACGTGATCGCCTTCGACCGGCTTGCAGACCTTGGCCCGCGCATCCCCCACGTTCAGCACCTGTTTGCCGTTCCTGGTCTGCGCCAGAACATCATCTTCACCGACGATAAACCCGTTCCCCTCGGTCGAAGCGACCAGAAGGCGCCGCCCGGGCTGATGAATGAACAGGTCCACGATCTCGGCCTCGTTCGGCAGGTCGACCATAAGGCGCAAGGGTTCCCCCATGCCACGCCCACCGGGCAGATTGGCTGCCGACAGGGTGAAGAACTTGCCGTTGGAATCGAACACCAGCAGTTTATCGGTGGTTTCGGCGTGGAAGATGAAGCGGGGTCCGTCACCGTCGCGGAATTTCAACTCGCGGGTCAGGTCGATATGGCCCGACATGGCGCGGATCCAACCCATTTGCGAACAAACGACCGTGATAGGTTCCTTCTCGATCATCGCTTCCAGCGGCACATCCTCGACCTCGCCCGCTTCGGCGAACTGGGTGCGGCGGGCGCCCCCTTCGTAGTCCTTTCCAAACTGCTTCTTGGTCTCTTTCAACTGCTCGGAAATACGCGCCCATTGCAGGGTGTCGCTGTCCAGCAGATCCTCAAGCCCAGCGCGCTCTTCCATCAACGCATCGCGTTCGCGCACAAGCTCGATTTCTTCCAGACGCCGCAGGCTGCGCAAACGCATGTTCAGGATCGCATCAACCTGCACATCGGACAGCTCGCCCTCACCGGGGGCCGGACTGACGTAATCCGCTTCACTCATCGCCCGAACGTGATCGCGGCCCCAATCCTCGCGCATCAGGGCGGCCTTGGGATCATCGTCATAGCGGATGATGTCGATGACGCGATCAAGGTTCAGGAAAGCAACGATAAAGCCCTCGAGCACCTCAAGCCGGTGGTCGATCTTTTCCATCCGGTGACGCGAGCGGCGCAGAAGCACATCGCGGCGGTGATCAAGAAAGGCGCGCAGCACCTCTTTCATCGAACATACTTTCGGCGTCACGCCGTCGATCAGCACGTTCATGTTCAGGCTGAACCGCGTTTCAAGGTCCGAGTTGCGGAACATAAGGTTCATCAGAAGCTCGGCATCCACGTTCTTGGATTTCGGTTCCAGCACGATGCGGATGTCATCGGCGCTTTCGTCGCGCACATCGGCCAGAATCGGGATCTTCTTGGTCTGGATCAACTCGGCGATCTTTTCGATCAGCTTGGACTTCTGAACCTGATACGGGATCTCGGTCACGACGATCTGCCATTGACCGCGACCCAGATCCTCGACCTCCCATTTGCAGCGCAGCCGGAACGATCCGCGCCCGGTGCGATAGGCTTGTGCGATATTCTCACGCGGCTCGACAATCACCCCGCCGGTCGGAAAATCCGGGCCGGGCACATAGTTCAGAAGCGTGTCGTCACGCACGTCCGGCACCTTGATCATGTGCAGGCACGCGTCGATCAGTTCGGCAATGTTGTGCGGGGGGATGTTGGTGGCCATGCCCACAGCAATCCCCGACGCCCCGTTGGCCAGCAGATTCGGAAATTCGGCGGGCAGAACCACCGGTTCCGTCAGACGACCATCGTAATTGTCGCGGAAATCAACGGCGTTTTCGTCCAGCCCTTGCAACATCGCCTCGGCGACGAAGGTCATCCGCGCCTCGGTGTATCGGCTGGCGGCCGGGTTGTCCCCGTCGATATTGCCAAAGTTCCCCTGCCCGTCGACCAACGGATAGCGCACCGCGAAATCCTGCGCCAAACGCGCCATGGCGTCATAAATCGCCGCGTCACCATGGGGGTGGAAATCCCCCATCGTATCGCCGGAAATCTTCGCGGATTTCAGGAACTTGCCACCTGACGCCAGCTTCAGCCGCGACATCGCATAAAGAATGCGGCGGTGCACAGGTTTCAAACCATCGCGCGCGTCGGGCAAGGCCCGGTGCATGATGGTGGACAGGGCATAGGTCAGGTAGCGATCCCCAATCGCCCGGCGCAAAGGCTCGGATACGGAATGGGACTTTTTATTGCTGTCGTCGGTCAAATCGTTCATAATTGTTGTGTATCGAGTGCTGTGGGAAGGGTAAAGCTACCGTGGGAAAGGATGTCGATCTTTCCCCTGAAATTTTTATGACGCGGTGTTCATTTTAACACCAACAAAACAAGCTTCTGTTTCAATCCTGCCGATGGGGGTCGGCGTTAGGAAGTCGAACAGAAGAATAAAAAAACCTCGTTAAGAGTAGATGGTTAAAAGGGGAAAATTGTGGGAATTATTAAACTAAGCTGCCTGACGATCGGGGTGCTTGGCGTCGCGATGGTCCATTTCGGGCGGGATAGCGATCTGCCGGTTGACCGTATCGGGCGCGAGCCAACCATTGCGCAGGACACGATTGTGCCGGTATCTGCATCACCTGATCTGGGGATTTCAGCCTCACCCGAAACCGCAGAAGGCGAGGTTATCGCGACAGCAAATGCAGCACCGACGGTCACGGAACCGGCCAAGGCCACACCTGCACGATTGATGGCCGTACCCGTCACGGATGCTGGTGCTCAGGCGCCGCAATCGCCAGCAGAGCTGGCAGAAGCGGCAGCCCGGAAGATGGCGTCCAAAATCGCCAAACCGACACCTGCGACCGCAAACCTGACCACCGACGCATTTCCAACCGTCTTCGTCAGCGGTACAACCGTAAACATGCGCGCAGGACCGTCGACCAGCCACGGCGTTGTCGCCAAGCTTACCCGCGGGACCGAGGTTTACAATATGGGCACGACCGACAGCGGTTGGAGCCAGATCAAAGTGGTCGACACCGGCGAACGCGGCTTCATGGCGTCGAAATTCCTGACGTCGCAGCTTTGACAAAAGATGAATGAGCCAAGATGGGCTCAACGGCGCGGCCGATTGTCGGCCCGCGTCGTTTTTTATTGACCCCGCCCCGCTCTGCCGACTTAGTGCTGCCTGCGCAGAACAGGGATCACCGCATGACCACCAACGGAAAATCCATTCTGATCACCGGCTGTTCGTCCGGTATCGGCTATGACGCAGCGCAAACATTGGCCAAGCGCGGCTGGAGGGTTTTCGCCACGTGTCGAAAACAGGCTGACTGCGAACGCCTCCGTTCCGAAGGTTTTGAAAGTTTCCTGCTTGATCACGCGGACGAGGCAAGCATGGATGCTGCCATCGCTGAGGCCACCAATCGCACCGGCGGCACGCTGGACGCGCTGTTCAACAACGGAGCCTTCGCGATCCCCGGCGCAGTCGAAGACCTTCCCACCGATGCGCTACGGTACATTTTCGAGACGAACCTGTTTGGCTACCACCATCTGTCACGCCTTGCCCTGCCGATCATGCGGGCGCAGGGTCACGGTCGGATCATCAACAATTCCTCGGTTCTGGGGTTTGCCGCCATGCCGTGGCGCGGCGCTTATGTTGCGTCAAAGTTTGCGCTGGAAGGCCTGACCGACACCTTGCGGCTTGAGATGCGCGGCACACCCATCAAGGTTGTCCTGATCCAGCCCGGCCCGATCACCACGAAAATCCGCCAGAACGCACAACCGCATTTCGAACGTTGGATCGACTGGGAAAACAGCCCACGTGCTGGCCTGTATCGCAAGTTGCGCGAGCGTCTGTATGACGACAGCGGCACACCAGACCGGTTCGAACTGCCCCCCTCGGCCGTCACCGACAAACTGATCCATGCGCTGGAAAGCCCCAAGCCAAAACCGCGCTACTACGTCACCACCGCGACCCGCATCGCAGGGATCGCCCGGCGCGTTCTGTCAACCCGGATGGGGGACCGCCTGACGCCCAATGGCTGAACGCGGCCGATTACCCCTCGCCTTTTTGCCCTTGCAGGTCTATCTCATCAGGGACTGAAGCCGAGGATTTTCCATGTTCGACGACCCATTATTCGTACTTGTCGCGGTTGCCTGCGGTGCCGTGGTTATCATTCTGATGCTTGGCATCGGATCGTTTGGCATCGGCGGAGACACCTCGCGGAAATATTCCAACAAGATGATGCGGTGGCGCGTCGCGGCGCAGGCCATTGCCATCGCGCTGATCCTTCTTTTTGTCTGGCTGCGCGGAGGTGCTGGCTGATGGTTGTTCTGAACAAGATTTACACCCGCACAGGGGACAAGGGCGAAACCGCATTGGGCGACGGGTCGCGTGTCGCCAAGCATTCGCCCCGCGTTGATGCTTATGGCACCGTGGATGAAACCAACGCGACCATCGGGCTGGCCAGACTTCATGCCGAGGGGGACGTCGACGCCGCCCTTGCACGCATTCAGAACGACCTGTTTGATCTTGGCGCCGATCTTTGCCGCCCCGAAATGGCAAAGGATGCCGAGGCCGAATATCCCCCGCTGCGCATGGCGCAGGAACAGGTCGACCGGCTGGAGGCCGAGATCGATGCGATGAACAAGGCGTTGGAGCCGCTTCGCAGTTTCATCCTGCCCGGCGGGTCCGCGCTTGCCGCCCATCTGCACCTGTCGCGCACCGTCAGTCGCAGGGCCGAACGCCTGGCCACCGAACTGGCCGCACAGGAGGATGTGAACCCAGCCGCGATCAAATACCTGAACCGCCTGTCGGACTGGTGCTTTGTTGCCGCCCGCATCGCCAATGATGACGGCAAATCAGACGTGCTCTGGGTGCCGGGGGCGAACCGCTAGATTGAAGCACAGCCCGTCACTGAACCGGAACCCAGATTTCATAGGCCATGATATCCGCGCTGTTGCGTGGATCATCGGGATAGCGTTCAAAACAAGCGCCATCGCGTTCGTGCAACCCTTTGGCAGGCAAATCCTTGGCGAAAACACGGTCGAAAATCCGCGGCAGCTCGCTTACTGGACCAAAGGCCCGGCGCACGGCATATCGCCCTTGCGACAAATCTACGTAACACAGCTCTGGCGCCAATGTCGCAGACCGGTCTGACACTTCCAGACCGACGGCATAGCGAAATGTGCCTGCGGCATCGGCGTCGAACGACACACCATACATTACGCCCGCGACACTGTTTTCGATCTGGTGGTCTGCCTGGAAAAACGCCCGCCATTGATCCGGAATGGCCGTTCGGGATTGCATGTCGTAAGTTTTCGTAGTGCCCGCTATCGTCCGCGCGGGCGCATCAATGACCTCCAGTGGTTCTGTCTCTGTCTGCATTTCAAATACTCCTTACCGATTCCCGAACACTATGCACGCCGCTCCCGTGTCGGTGCAAAAGTCCCCAATCGCCGCTTGGCAGAAACATTCTCGTAACGAATCCCCGTCAAAAGCAAAAAACGCGGCGTCCTTTGGACAGAACGTGACGATTTTACGCTGTTTTCAGCGTCTCCGACCCGGTAAACGGGTGGGGAACTGAGACCGCCCCAACCGGGGCCTAATTGGGAGAGACACGCCAATGAAGGTGCTTGTGCCTGTGAAGCGCGTGATCGACTATAACGTGAAGGTTCGTGTGAAAGCGGACGGAACGGGTGTCGATCTTGCAAACGTGAAAATGTCGATGAACCCCTTTGACGAGATTGCCGTCGAAGAGGCCATCCGCCTGAAGGAAGCCGGCAAGGCGGAGGAAATCGTCGTCGTATCAATCGGCGTGAAGCAAGCTCAGGAAACCCTGCGCACGGCGCTGGCGATGGGGGCCGACCGTGCCATTCTGGTGGTCGCTGCCGACGATGTTCACGACGACATCGAACCGCTGGCCGTTGCAAAGATTCTGGCGAAAGTCGTGGAAGAAGAGCAGCCGAACCTTGTTCTGGCGGGCAAGCAAGCCATCGACAACGACATGAACGCCACCGGCCAGATGCTGTCGGCCCTGCTGGGCTGGTCGCAAGGCACCTTCGCTTCCGAGCTGGACATTGACGGCGACAAGGCTGTTGTGACCCGCGAAGTGGACGGCGGCCTTCAGACCATCAAAGTGTCGATGCCGACCATCGTCACCGTTGACCTGCGATTGAACGAGCCGCGCTATGCGTCGCTGCCGAACATCATGAAAGCCAAGAAAAAGCCGCTGGATGAAAAGACCGCTGCGGATTACGGCGTTGACGTGACCCCGCGCCTTGAGATCGTTTCAACCACCGAACCTGCAGCCCGTGCTGCTGGCATCATCGTTGGTTCCGTGGACGAGCTGGTAGAGAAACTTAAAGAAGCGGGGGCTGTATAATGGCTGTTCTTCTTCTCGCAGAAGTCAACAATGGCGAACTGGCGATGGACGCCACCGCCAAGGCTGTCACCGCCGCCAAGGCATTGGGTGACGTGACCATTCTGGCCGCTGGCGCATCTGCCGCCGCTGCTGGCGACGCTGCTGCCAAGATCGACGGCGTGTCGAAGGTGCTGGTTGCCGAAGACGCATCGCTGGGTCACCGCCTGGCCGAATCGACCGCAGCCCTGATCGTTTCGCTGGCTGGCGATTACGAGCACATCGTGGCCCCCGCCACCACCGACGCCAAGAACGTGATGCCCCGCGTGGCTGCGCTTCTGGACGTTATGGTGATCTCGGACGCATCCGGCGTTGTTGACGGCAATACATTTGAACGCCCGATCTATGCCGGTAACGCCGTGCAGACTGTGAAGTCGTCAGATGCCAAGAAGGTCATCACCTTCCGCACATCGACTTTTGATGCGGCTGGCGAAGGCGGGTCCGCATCTGTCGAAACCGTGTCGGCTGCCGCCAACCCAGGCCTGTCGGAATGGGTCGAAGACAAGGTTGCCGAAAGCGACCGGCCCGAGCTGACCTCGGCTGGCGTTGTCGTATCCGGCGGTCGCGGTGTTGGGTCGGAAGACGACTTCGCCCTGATCGAGAAACTGGCCGACAAGCTGGGTGCCGCCGTTGGCGCATCCCGCGCAGCCGTCGACTCGGGCTATGCCCCGAACGATTGGCAGGTGGGTCAGACCGGCAAGGTCGTCGCCCCCGATCTTTACATCGCCGTCGGCATTTCGGGCGCCATCCAGCACTTGGCTGGCATGAAGGACTCGAAGATCATCGTTGCGATCAACAAGGACGAAGAAGCCCCGATCTTCCAGGTTGCCGACTTCGGACTGGTTGCCGACCTCTTCGACGCCGTCCCGGCCCTGACCGAAAAACTCTGACGTCGAAACGATCTGAATTGATCAAGGCCCGCTGTTTCAGCGGGCCTTTTCATTGACCGCTTACCGAAGCCGATCAATGGCGTCATGCAGGGCGCGGCTGGTCTTGCGGTGGGCGATCGAGCCAAGCATGCCACGCGTAGCTGGTTCATCCATGTCTGCAAAGATCAATTCACGACGCCCATCCTTCTGCTGCTGGCGAGAAATTGCGACCTCGACAACATCAGCAACGAACGGTGCGATGGCTTGCACCATTTCCTGATCGACGAACAGAGGGTCGGATCCATTGATGCCATCCCGCGCACCGTCGCTGATCGGATGATCGGCCAGCCACAAGCAAGACAACCTCACAGTCCAATTTCGCGATCAGCAATTTCATCCTCGCAACCCACGCCACGCGCAGTTCGTCCACGACCTTGGCGAACCGGTCAACCGAGACATCGTGCAGCGCGGTGAGCAGATGACGGGTAAAGTTGAACTCGGTCAAATCGACGTCGTCATAAAGGTCTTTCAACAGGTTCGAGCCACGCAGAAACCTGTCATTGCGCCGCGGATGCACCGAATAGAACCTGTTGGACATGTTGTGCGCGCCGGGCACTTGCAGCACGGTAACCTTCGCGCGATTGCTCAGCGTCAGAAGCCCGTGATCGTGCAGAAACGCATCCACACCTGCATTCTGGCAGCCAAAATTCGCAACCTGCATTCCAAGCTCCAGCTGTAGCAATTCCGGATACGGATGCGCGTGGTATTTGCCAAAGGTCTCTGTGCCGCCCAACACCGCGACATATGGCGCGGTCAGCTTCTTCTTCGGTCCGCGAAACAGGATTTTTGACGTTCCGTACCTGCACAACTGATAGTTCAACGGGCCCTTGCCCAAAGTATCGTAAGCCATTCCACCCACTCCAACAATTTTCACCCGGGACGATGATTCGCATGAACTGGTTTTCATTTGGCTAACCCTCAAATGCAGCAAATTTTCTTAGGCCGTGCTTAACCCTTGCACCCCTGCCGCGCTGCCGCATACTCTGTCGCAAGACAATGAAAGGGATCAGATGAGCATCGAGACGATAGGCATTGTAGGTGCCGGGCAAATGGGCAACGGTATCGCGCACGTGATGGCTCTGGCCGGTTACGAAGTGCGCCTGAATGATATCAGTCAGGACAGTCTGGACGCCGCCATGGCGCGCATTGCAAAGAATATGGAACGGCAGGTCGCCCGCGAAACAATCACGTCTGCGGAGCGCGACACGGCGTTGGGTCTGATCTCAACCACGTTGAAGCTGCCAGATATTGGTGCAACCGATCTGATCATCGAAGCTGCGACTGAAAATGAAGCCCTGAAAAAGAAAATCTTCGACGGGCTGCTGCCGCATCTGAAACCTGACACGATCCTGACCTCCAACACGTCGTCAATCTCGATCACGCGGCTGGCCAGCGGCACGGACCGTCCAGAGCGATTCATGGGGTTTCACTTCATGAACCCGGTTCCGGTGATGCAGCTTGTAGAACTGATCCGGGGCATTGCAACGGATCAGGAAACCTTCAAAACATGCCATGATGTCGTGGACCGACTTGGCAAAACGGCCGCAAGTGCGGAAGACTTTCCCGCCTTCATCGTCAATCGCATCCTGATGCCGATGATCAACGAGGCCGTATACACGCTTTACGAAGGTGTCGGGTCGGTGCAAAGCATCGACACCTCGTTGAAGCTGGGCGCGAACCACCCAATGGGCCCGCTTGAGCTGGCGGATTTCATCGGGCTGGACACCTGCCTTGCGATCATGAACGTGCTGCATGACGGGTTGGCGGATACGAAATACCGCCCCTGCCCGCTTTTGACCAAATATGTCGAAGCCGGTTGGCTTGGTCGGAAATCCAAACGCGGATTTTATGACTATCGTGGTGACACGCCCGTTCCCACGCGGTGACGGTGACCCGCCGTTAGTCGCGAGGCTGTCCTAACGCCAGCGTATGGCTGCGCAGCCACCCCATGAAACCGCGTGGGTCTGTATGCAGGCGCTCCATCTCGACGTCCGATAGAACTGGCCCAATCACCGGCTTTTGCGGGCGGTTACAGCTTCTGACGATCTCATGCAGCAGCAAGGCTTGCCGCATGGTCGCAGACAGCCGGTTGGCCATCTGATACCAGCGCGAATTGGCGCCGGGGAAATAGATTGGCACCACCTTTGCGCCGGACCGGCGGATCAGCTGCGCGGTAAAGACATTCCATTCCCGTTCAATCGCCGGACCAAACAGACTGTCGGATGACGCGACCACTCCGGACGGGAAAAGCGTGACAAGCCCGCCTGCTTTCAGATGCGCCATGGTCTGGGCACGCATTTCGACCATCTTTTGTTGTGCATCGGGGTCATGGGGGAACGGCACGGGGATCATGTAAGATGATGCCACCTCGTCCAACCCATCCAAAACCGAACGGCTGAGGATGCGGTAATCCTGACGACGACGGCCAATAAGCTCCGCCAACACCATCCCATCCACCAATCCGTGCGGGTGATTGGCAACCGCGATCACAGGGCCCTCTGGCGGAATGTTTCGCAGTTGATCGTCAGGTGTTTCGACGCGAATACCCATCACATCCAGACAGGCCCCCCAGAACGCCTGCCCTTTCGGAGCGCCCCGCTTTTCCAGCTTTCGAACCATTCGCAGGATCGAGATTTTGCCCGTGAACCATTCGACAATCCGGATGACATAGGACTGAAAAGGGTTGTTCAGGGAATTGGCATAGGTCAGGCTGCGACGGTCATACTGGTCGTGGGACAGGCCATCCTGACTGCTTTCGACCATATCGCTGTCTGCGTTATTCACCACGTCTTGTCCCATATTCGTCCCGCGACACGCGCCTTACATGCCTTCGCCGAACTTGTCTTGAACCAGTTCGGTCAGTGCCGCCATCAACTCGACAGCTTGCGGACCCGAGGTTTCGACGTGAATCTTCGTGCCCTGCGATGCCGCCAGCATCAACAGGCCCATAATCGAATCCCCTTCGGCATCAATGCCGTCTTTGGATACGCGCGCGGTCGCATCGTGGTTTTCGACTGTATCAACGAATTTGGCCGATGCCCGTGCGTGCAGCCCTTTGACGTTGATGATCTCCAATTCGCGGCTCGTGCTCATACACTACAACTCCTGTATACCATCAATACAGTCGATGTATTTTCGCCCCGCTGCAAGCGCCTTGCTTGTCGACATTTCAATCGGCAGATGCCGGGTCTTGGCCAGCTTCACCAACATGGGCAGGTTGGCACCATAAAGGATCTTCCGATCCGCTTTGCAGCACGCCGGCAGCGACAGGTTGGCGGGCGAGCCGCCAAACATGTCGACCACCACGACCACACCATCACCATCGTCAACGGCGTCAGCGGCGGCTGCGATTTCAGATTGTTTGTTCTCCCGATTGCATTCAGCATCGGTCGAGATGGCACGCACACCGGGTTGTTTGCCGACAACATGTTCGACAGCGGCAAGATATTCCTTTGCAAGCCCGCCATGCGCGACGATCACGATGCCGATCACGCTCGTTACCCCAACTGCTTCGATGCCGGCCCCGTTTCGGCTCGGCGTTCCAATTCCCGATGTCTAATTGACACCTGCCAACCCTTGTGTGCAAGCGTCTTTGCCAATCTTTCCGTAAGGGCAACCGAACGGTGTTGCCCTCCGGTGCACCCGAATCCGATGGCCAGATGCGATTTCCCTTCGTCCCCGTAAGCGGGGATCAGAAACTCGACCAGTTCAGCGACGCGGATGAAAAACTCGTCAAACCGCGGATCTTTGGCGACGTAATCCGCAACAGCGTCATCGCGACCATCCAATGATCTGAGCGTCGCTTCCCAATGCGGGTTGCGCAGGAAACGCGCGTCCAGAACCATATCAAGCCCGCGGGGCACCCCACGCTTGTATGAAAACGAATGGACCGACACCGCCAGGTTTTCCGCTCCCGACTGCGACAACCACTGCATCAGCTCTTCTTTCAGATCGTGCGGCGACAATTCCGACGTGTCGATCAGAACATCCGCACGTCCCCGGATCGGAGCCAGAAGCTCGATTTCGCGGGTGATGCCGTGATCTGGTGTCTCGGCAGGGGCCAGCGGGTGGCGCCGCCGCGTTTCCGAATAACGGCGGATTAACACGTCGCGTGAGCAATCCAGATACAACACCTCAACATCATGTCGATCATCTTCGCGCAGATCCTCGATCACCTGCAGCATCATCTCGGTCGAAAAGTCGCGGTTGCGCACATCGACGCCCAGCGCCAGCGGGTGATCCAGTGCCGGTCCACCAAGAACGCGACCGATCAGAGACAGCGGCAGATTGTCGATGACCTCATAGCCGATATCCTCCAACACGCGGATCGCCGTTGTTCGCCCGGCACCGGATGGCCCGGTCACCAGAACAACCTTCTGTCCCGTGTTGGTGTTGTTGTCAGTCATCTTCATCGCCTAGCTTGTCGCGTCATACCGTCCGGATTTCAACAGGTGGTATAGCGCACATGCGAAGTAAGGCGCGTCAACCCGCAAAACAAGGTCGATATCGTATCCGCCAATATTTGTGAGCCGTCGTGAACCGGGATGTCTTTCCACCTCATCCTGGGCCATATCAACGACCAGTTGAAGCCGGGCCGAGGCTTTCCATGGTACATTGATCAACCCGACACCACGGGCTTCGATCACGCCTTGCAGGCGGTCAGGGGCCAGAACGAACGGTCCCGCTTCACCCACCTCGACACGGCTATAGTCGTCCGAGATCAGCTTCGCCCCCAGCCCGATCAATTGAAGCGCCAGCGACGATTTCCCCGATCCCGACGGGCCGACAATCATCGCCGCTGCATTATCCACGGCAACCGTTGTCGCGTGAAATCCAAGCGGTTGCGTCGGGGCCCCCTCGGTCACACCGGAAGGCCAACCACGAACCGTGCGCCCAGCGGGTCAGAGGTGACATCGGCATCGGTGGGCCGAATGTTTTCGGCCCAAATGACGCCGCCATGGGCCTCGACGATCTGTTTCGAGATCGCCAGCCCCAACCCCGAGTTGTTGCCAAACTGGCTTTCAGGACGCTCCGAATAGAAGCGTTTGAAAATCTTGCTCAAGGCCTGTTCCGGAATGCCGGGGCCGGTATCCTCGATCACCACAAGCACACGGTTTTCCCGCCGTCGCACCCATACGCGGATCGCGTCACCTTCGTCGCAAAAGCTCAGCGCGTTGGTGATCAGGTTCACGAACACTTGCGCCAATCGGGCTTCCAACCCGCGAATAAAGATCGGATCCGGGGGCAGATCGGTGATGAACTCGACACCTTTATCGCTGCCTTCGTTGCTCAGATATTCAGTCAGATTGCCCAGCATTTTCAGAAGGTTGAATTCTTCCTCTTCTTCCTTCACCAGCTCGCTGTCCAGCCGCGAAGCATTTGAGATATCGCTGACCAAACGATCCAGCCGTCGCACATCGTGGTCGATCACATCCAGCAGCTTGCCGCGATGTTCGTCTTTCTTGGCCAAACGCAAGGTGCCGATGGCCGACCGCAAACTGGCCAACGGGTTCTTGATCTCGTGGGCCACGTCGGCAGCAAACTGTTCGTTGGAGTCTATTCTGTCATAAAGGGCGGCCACCATCCCCCGCAACGCGCCGGACAGGCGGCCAATCTCGTCTGGGCGCGCGGTCAGATCGGGGATGCGGACCCGCCCGGTGCGCACGCTGTTGGTATCCTTGTCGCGCCCCAGTTCGGCGGCGGCAGCAAGATCTGACAGCGGGTTCGCAATGGTCGAGGCCAACACAAGGCTCAGACCGATGGAGACGAGAATCGCGATGACAAACATCTGCAACAATTGTTCACGCTCTGCCCGAACCAGCAAATCCAGCTCACCAGTCGCGCTGGTGATGGCGACCACACCAGCCGGAACGCCGTTTTGCAAGATGGGCGTCGCGACCGAGAACACCGTCCCACCATTCTCATCAACACCGTTCGACACCCGGGTCGCGCCGTTCATGGCGCCAGGATACAGCGTCCGCGCCATCACCTCGGTGTCCAGAGGCAGGGACTGACCATCACCTTTCGCGACGATACCGGAGACGCCTTCCCACACGGCGTTCAGAAGATCGGTGATAATGGTCGACCCAACCTGACGCCCCAACCCGTCAACCGGCGTTGGCACGGCCGGCGGAACACCGACAGATCGTGCCAAAAGCGACTCGCTCGCATCAAAAACAAACACTTCCAGCCCGACCGGAAGCTGCAAGTCGGACAACGTCTCGGCAAAATCAGGCGCGGCAGGGACAACGACTTCCGGCACCACCTCGCCTTCGGGCGCGGTTAAATCCGATTGCTCGGGTGATGTGGTCACCTGGTTCTCGATAGCCTGCTCAAGCTGCGCTTCGAACACATCCGCGATCAATTCCGCCTCGACGACAAGACCGCGTTCGCGTTGGATCAGCAAGCTGTCGCGAAACGGGTTCAGATAAAGAACCCCCGCCACCAGCACGACAAGCCCAAGCAAATTGAACGTGATGATCTTGCGCGCCAAGGGTGATCGGTTGATCGAAATCAGCCCGCGCTGCGCCCGCTTGTCGCGCAATTCGAAATCCATCTCGCCACTTGGCGAGACCCAGTCTTCACCCAGAACAAGATCGCTTCGGGTTGTGGCTTTGGTGTCCTTCACCTTTGTCACCATCTTGTCCAACGCACGTGGCGTTATTCCTCGTTATAACGGTAACCGATGCCATACAGCGTTTCGATCGCCGAGAAATCGTCATCTGCGGTCCGCATCTTCTTGCGCAGCCGTTTGATGTGGCTGTCGATGGTGCGGTCATCGACATAGACCTGATCGTCATAGGCGACATCCATCAACTGATCCCGGCTTTTGACAAACCCCGGACGCTGAGCCAACGCCTGAAGCAACAAAAACTCGGTCACGGTCAGCGACACATCCTTGCCCTTCCACGTCACGGCGTGGCGCAAGGGATCCATCGTCAACTCGCCGCGCACCAGCGATTTGCTTTCTTCCACCTCGCCCGCGTCATCCTTGGCGATCACCTCCTGCCGACGCAGAAGGGCGCGGATGCGCTCCACCAGTAGCCGCTGGCTAAAGGGCTTGGTCACATAATCGTCCGCCCCCATGCGCAGGCCCAGAACCTCGTCAATCTCGTCATCTTTCGAGGTCAGGAAAATCACCGGCATGGTCTTGGTCTTTTGTCGCAGTCGCTGCAACAGGTCCATGCCATCCATCCGGGGCATCTTGATATCCAGAACGGCCATATCCGGCAGCCGCTGCATGAACGCATCCAGCGCGCTTTGACCGTCATTATAGGTTTCAACTTCGAAGCCCTCGGCCTCGAGAGTGATCGCGACGGAAGTCAGGATGTTCCTGTCATCGTCCACCAAAGCGATTCTCGACATAGGGGTCTCCTTACACTGCTCATTGTTATTTTGTTTTGCGCCATTGTCCTGTTTTCGGTCATGCGAATCAATATGTAACTGCGAATCGCATGGGCAGGCGCATATCTGCCGTATGAATTGATCAAAATGCTGGCGAATTTACCGCACATTTCGATGCTCCGGCGCGCAACATGATTGCGCAAACAGGCGCTTGGTTGCGCTAACTGCGCCAAAGCGACCTGTTCCATTCGAAAGTCACCATGCTATAGCGCGATTACCGGCCCTCGTTCACATGAGGGTTGGCGCGCGTGGTGGATGCTACGCGGTCTCATGTGAACCCTATACACGCCGGTGGATGACGGACCGGTGACAGGAGCAAAATATGACCACTGGACGGGTAAACCCAGAACGCCGCTTGGAAGATCAAGGCATCAAGGGGCTGGGCAATGTCTATTACAACTTGATGGAGCCTGCGCTGATCGAAGCCGCGCTTGAGCGTGGCGAAGGGTGTCTGGGTCAGGGCGGCGCGTTCCTGGTTACGACCGGCAAACATACCGGCCGCTCTCCCAAGGACAAATTTGTCGTCAAAACCCCTAGTGTCGAGCCGCATATCTGGTGGGAAAACAACCCGCCGATGGACGCTGCCAAGTTTGATGTTCTGTATGACGACATGTTGGAGCATATGAAGGGCAAGGACTACTATGTTCAGGACCTGTTCGGGGGGGCGGACCCGGCTTACAGGCTGGATGTGCGCCTTGTGACCGAAATGGCATGGCACAGCCTGTTCATCCGCCACATGCTGCGCCGCCCGGATCGAGATGAGCTGGATGAGTTCGACCCCGAATTCACCATCATCAACTGCCCCTCTTTCAAAGCTGACGCAAAACGGCATGGATGCCGGTCGGAAACCGTGATCGCGCTGAACTTCGACCGTAAGATCATCCTGATCGGCGGCACCGAATATGCGGGCGAGAACAAGAAGTCCGTCTTTACGCTTCTCAACTACATCCTGCCGGAAAAAGGCGTGATGCCGATGCACTGCTCGGCCAACCACGCCACTGGCAATCCGGTCGACACGGCGATCTTCTTCGGCCTGTCGGGCACCGGCAAGACCACCCTGTCCGCAGACCCCGAACGCACGCTGATCGGCGATGATGAACATGGCTGGTCGGACACCGGCACCTTCAACTTCGAAGGCGGCTGCTATGCCAAGACCATCAACCTGTCGGCAGAGGCCGAGCCGGAAATCTATGCGACCACCACCAAGTTCGCGACCGTCATTGAAAACATGGTCTATGACGAAGAAACCAAGAAACTGGATTTCGAGGATGACAGCCTGACCGCAAACATGCGCTGCGCCTATCCGCTGCACTACATCGCGAATGCGTCCAAAACGGCGGTGGGCGGGCATCCGAAGAACATCATCATGCTGACCTGCGATGCGTTCGGCGTATTGCCCCCGATCGCGCGGCTGACCCCGGCGCAGGCGATGTATCACTTCCTTTCGGGTTTCACGTCAAAAGTGGCGGGCACCGAAAAGGGTGTGACCGAACCGGAACCCACCTTCTCGACCTGTTTCGGTGCGCCCTTCATGCCGCGCCGTCCGGCCGAATATGGGGCATTGCTGCGGGACAAGATCGCCAAGCACGGTGCCACCTGCTGGCTGGTCAACACCGGCTGGACCGGTGGCGCTTATGGCACCGGGTCGCGCATGCCAATCCGCGCCACGCGCGCCCTGCTGACCGCCGCGCTGGACGGATCGCTTGCGAATTCCGAGTTCCGCAAGGACGACCATTTCGGCTTCGAAGTTCCCGTCACCGTGGAAGGGGTGCCCGACCTGCTGCTGAACCCGCGTCGCACATGGCAGGACGCAACCGCTTATGACGCGCAAGCTCAGAAACTGGTCGATATGTTCGCCAAGAACTTCGTTCAGTATGAGGGCGACATCGACGATGATGTAAAAGCCGTCGCCATCGGCTGATCAGCAACACAGAACGCTAACAAACGCGCCTCGATCTTCGGGGCGCGTTTTCATTTGCAGCCTAGCCCCATAGCCCACGTCGGATCAGGTTCAACCCCGCAACCGTCAAGACGATCAATGTGACCCGCTTGAACGTGGCCTGCGGCATCCGGTCATGCAAAACACCTCCCAGTGCCATTCCGATCAGCGCGGGAAGCAGCATCAAGATCGACATCGGCAAAGTTTGCGCATTCAGGACGCCGGATTTCAGATGCGCCGCAAAAAGAGCCACGGCGCCAACCCCATAGATCACCCCCTGCACCCGCATCTGTTCGGCCTTAGGCGTATCAATCGCGGTCAGGTATGCGATGGTCGGCGGGCCCCAAACGCCGGACAACCCGCCGGAAAGCCCTGCGAACGCGCCGATCAGGGTTTCGCCACGCCTGCGATGTTCGGACCGCAGGTTCGGTTTCCACCCGCTCAGCTGCATCACGCAAAACGCCACGACCGGCACGCCGATCAGAATGAACAGGGTTGATTGCGACAGCACGGTCACAAGCTGCGCGCTAAGCACCAGGCAAACCAAAAGGGCAATCAGAAAGACACGGAACTTGGTAACAGCCTGCCACGCGGCCATCAGGCCTTGTCGAAAGGCCTGGTATCCGTTCGTCACCACCGTCGGCACGATCAGCGCCGCCAAGGCTTGCTCTGCCGGAAGCAACGTGGCCAAGCCGGAAATCATGATCAGGGGCATACCGAACCCCACGGCCCCTTTTACGAATCCGGCAAACACGGCAACAACAGCAGCCAGAAGCAGCGTGAGCTGCGGTAATTCGGTCAGTATTCCCAAGATAGCCCCGTAACGATATGTGCTTGCCATCCCTTCTAACGAAGCCCAACCGACGGCGCAGCAGGTAAATCATCGCGTCATTTTTGTTCGTTTTTGCTGTTTCCCGTGTATTTTTATTGCGCTGCACCTGCAAAGGGATTATTTCTCTGCAAATGCGAAAGACCCGGCCGAATCTCGGCACAGACTGTGACAGGAGACAGTGATGACAGGCGCTCTGATCGACAATCTTTTGACCCTTACCGCCGATGCGCTGGCACCGGTTGAAACCGTGTTTGAGGACGCCAAGTCATCGGTGCGTGCCACGGTGAGGGAAGGGGATCGGATTTCCGGAGCGAAACTGGAAGAACATCAAGCCGCGGCCCACGCGCTGTCATGGCTTGCCACATATACCGAAAGCCTGCGCCAGATGAACGCCTGGGCCGGTCGCCTGAACGATGCCGGGCAACTGGGCGAGATGGAGAAGCTGATCCTGCAAATCGCCTTCGGTGAATATCTGGCGCAGATCAAGGGCGGGATCATGATGAGCCAGAACGAAATGGCGCGCCTGTCGGATATGGGCGTGGACGGTGCGGCCTTGGAAACCGACGCGATCAACACGCTTGTCGCCCATGGCAACAGCCAATCCGCCCGCACGCGTCTAGTCGAGTTGATGCGCGACAATGCAGGCCACGCCACCTTTGGCGCCACCGGTCTGGATGAAGAGCTTGAGATGATCCGCGAGACCTTCCGCCGCTATGCCGATGACCGGGTGGTCCCGAATGCACATGAATGGCACCTGAAGGATGACTATATCCCGATGGAGATCCTTGAGGAACTGGCCGAGATGGGGGTTTTCGGGCTGACCATCCCCGAAGAATACGGTGGCATGGGCCTGTCGAAAGCGTCGATGGTGGTGGTGTCGGAAGAACTCAGCCGTGGCTATATCGGTGTCGGCTCGCTGGGCACCCGGTCCGAGATCGCCGCCGAATTGATCCTTGCCGGAGGCACCGACGCGCAGAAGGAACATTGGCTGCCCAAAATCTCGTCCGCCGAAATTCTGCCAACGGCCGTGTTTACCGAACCCAACACTGGGTCCGACCTTGGCAGCTTGCGCACCCGCGCGGTGAAAAACGCGGATGGTGATTACGAGGTGACGGGCAATAAGACCTGGATCACCCATGCCGCCCGCACCCATGTGATGACGCTGCTGGCACGCACCGACCCAACCTCGACCGACCACCGCGGATTGTCGATGTTCCTGGCAGAGAAAACCCCCGGCGATGACGCAAACCCCTTCCCGACCGAAGGTATGACTGGGGGCGAGATCGAGGTACTGGGTTATCGCGGCATGAAAGAGTTCGAGTTGGGCTTTGACGGGTTCAAGGTCAAGGGCGAAAACCTGCTGGGCGGGGAAGAAGGCCAGGGCTTCAAGCAGTTGATGAAAACCTTCGAGGCCGCGCGCATCCAAACTGCCGCCCGCGCCATTGGCGTGGCGCAAAACGCGCTGGAGATCGGCATGCAGTATGCCGAAGACCGCAAACAGTTTGGCAAATCGCTGATCAACTTCCCACGCGTTGCCAACAAGCTGGCTATGATGGCGGTCGAGATCATGGTGGCGCGGCAGCTCACCTATTTCTCGGCGTGGGAAAAAGACCACGATCAGCGTTGTGACCTTGAGGCCGGCATGGCAAAATTGCTGGGCGCCCGCGTTGCGTGGGCCTGCGCAGACAATGCGCTGCAGATCCACGGCGGCAACGGGTTCGCATTGGAGTATCAAATCAGCCGCGTGTTGTGTGATGCTCGCATCCTGAACATCTTCGAAGGTGCCGCCGAAATTCAGGCACAGGTCATCGCGCGCCGGTTGCTGGGCTAACACCTGATGCCGGTGTGTGACTTCGGGTTGCGGTTGACCATACGCTCGCGTATGCTCTGGGCGCGACTCACATGACCATACTCGTGCGTATGGAAGCCCGGAGATCGGACAATGCCGACAAAGAAACCGCGCCTCAGGGCTGATGACTGGATCAAGGCAGGGCTTGCTGCCCTGACGTCCAAGGGGCCGCAGGCTTTGAAAGCAGAACCCATTGCCCGCGATCTGGGAACGACAAAAGGGTCATTCTACTGGCATTTCAAAGATGTGCCTGATTTCCACAAGCGGCTTCTTGCCACGTGGGAAGACGATGCGATTGCCGCGATCACGCAAGCGCTTTCGGAAGGCGACGACCCCGTCAGGCGGCTGTATCAGCTCGGTGACATGGCCGCCTCAACCGACCTGCAAACCGGGGAAGAGCTGGTCGAAACCGCAATCCGTGCGTGGGCGTATGGCAGCCCTTTGGCGTCAGAAGCTGTGTATCGTGTCGACCAAAAACGGATGGCGTTGCTTGGCGACATCCTTCGTGAACTGGACCTGACAAATCCTGATTTCGCGCGGATCATCTACAGTTCATTTGTGGGAATGAACACGCTGTCCGCCACGGATGCCACGGGCAACAAGAACGCTATGTCCACCCTGATGGCCGCTATTCTTGCCCTGCGTGACGCTTAATCGCGTTGGCAATTCGACGCTTCGGGCGTAAGTTGCACGCATGAAACAGTCATTGCTCGTCACCGCCGCGCTCGCGTCCCTAACGCTGATGGGATGCAAGGATGAAACGATTTCAGGCTATGCCGACCGCAAAGCCGTGTGGAAGTTGCTTGAAATTGATCGAAAGCCCTTTGACGCAGATGCGACGATCTCGTTTCCGACGCAGGGACAGATTGTTGGACAAGCCCCCTGCAACCGCTATTCAAGCGAGCAGAAAGCCCCCTATCCATGGTTCGAAATCGGCCCCATAGCCGCAACGCGCATGGCCTGCGAAGCATTGAGCGAGGAAAGCCGCTTTTTCACCGCGCTTACCGAGATGCGCCAGATCGAGGCTCAGGGTGACATGCTGATCATGTCGAACGAAGCCGGTCGCCAGATGGTGTTCCTGGCCCAGCGCTGACGAACCTTGGCTAACCCCGCTGCGCCTCGCGCTTCAGGCGATCAATCAGGCGTGCGCGGGCTTCCGGTAAGGGTTTGTCGCCCAGAGCATGCGCCAACCAACGGGTCAGGAAAAACCCTGTTGTTTGAAGCCCGGCAAGGACGTTGTCGTGCACACCGCTGCCAACCCCCAACAAATCCGGGGGCAAGGGCAACAGGCGATCGGCCCACTCCCCCGCGGCTTCCGCCGATACGGCGCGCCCGGTTTTGGGGGATACATAAGCCAGATCTTCCATCGACCCGGTCACGGCACAGGCTGACAGATCCAGCCCGAAGCCAAGGTCATCCAACAATGCCAGTTCCCATTTCAGATAGGCCGTCGGCCACGCCTCGTTCACGCCCAGAAGGTCCAGCATCGCCTGTGTGCGGTGATAAAGCTGCGGATGTGGCTCACGCTCTGGCAAGGAAAACGTCAAAAGCGAAGTGATCGCGTTCAGTCCAGCCAGCGCGGTACGATCAGATAGGACCGTTGCTCGACTGCGCAAAGGTTCAACGGAGTAACTGCCAATATGCTCGTCCAGCCGCGCCCGCCACGCGACATCCAATTGCGCGCCCGGTTGCAGGATGGGCGCAATTTTTCGGCTTGTCCCGCCCCGGACCACGCCCGCATGACGCCCGTGCGATTCCGTGAAAACATCAATGATCACCGAGGTTTCACCATGCTTTCGCACGGACAGAAGCGCACCCTGATCCCGCCAATCCATGCCTGTCACCCTCCTGCGGTCAGACTAGCGGGCACGGCGCTGTTGGCAATGGGATCAATCCGACAAACCCGGCTCGTCCAACAGATGCCGCCCGTTGCGATCTTCGACCTCGATGACCCACAGGTCAGGATCGAAACTTTTCTGCCGTTCCAGCGCCGCGTCGACATCACTTTCGTCGCCATCAGCCAAAGCAACCCAGCACCGGTCCCCGGTCATCAGGTCAAAGCTGCGTTGATACGCCACAGCCCGCCCGTCCAGTGTATTCATCTTGACCAGAACAGCGCCTGCCGTTGCATCGCCCTTCCGGGTGATAAAGGCCGGGATGTCAGACAGGCGCAACCGCGTCAGATAGGCCGCAACCCACAGATCCGCGGTCAGCCGGGTCAAACGTTGCCATCCTTGAAATCAAGCCCCATCTCGGAATAGCGCTCTTTTTCGTCCAGCCAGTTCGGGCGCACCTTCACTTGCAGGAACAGGTGGATCTTGCGCCCCATGAACTCTTCCAATTCGGCGCGGGCGGATTGGCTGACGGCTTTGATGGTCTCGCCCTTCTTGCCCAGAATGATGCCTTTGTGGCCGTCACGCGCGACATAGATCACCTGATCCACGCGGGCCGAGCCATCCTTGCGCTCTTCCCAGCTCTCGGTTTCCACGGTCAGCTGATAGGGCAGTTCCTGATGCAGACGCAGGGTCAGCTTCTCGCGCGTCATTTCGGCGGCAATCATCCGCATGGGCAGATCGGCGATCTGATCCTCGGGGTATAGCCATGGTCCTTCGGGCAGTTGTTCGGCCAGCCATTCGCGCAGGGCCTGAACCCCGTGGCCCTTTTCAGCCGAGATCATGAAGGTCTCGGCAAAGTCATACCGGTCGTTCAAATCCTTCGCCAAGGCCAACAGCACTTCGGCTTTCACCTTGTCGATCTTGTTGATGGCAAGGGCAACCGTGCGGCCTTTGCCGATCTCTTCCAGACCGTCGAGAATGCGCTGGACACCCTCGGTCACACCACGATGGGCTTCGACCAGAAGCACGGTGATGTCGGCGTCAGCAGCCCCACCCCACGCGGCGGCGACCATCGCCCGGTCAAGACGGCGGCGCGGTTGAAACAGGCCGGGCGTGTCCACGAACACGATCTGCGTGTCGCCCTCAATCGCCACACCGCGAATGCGCGCCCGCGTCGTCTGCACCTTGTGCGTGACAATCGAAACCTTGGCCCCGACCATCTGGTTGGTCAGCGTCGATTTGCCCGCATTGGGTTCCCCGATCAGGGCGACGAACCCGGCGCGTTGCGGTTGGTCTGTCATGTCTTGCTCTCCAACTGCTTCAGCAGGGTGCGGGCAGCCGCTTGTTCGGCGGCGCGTTTTGACGGCGCGGTGGCGTCGGCGGACCGCCCGTTCGCCAGTTCGGCCTTTATCGTGAACACCGGTGCATGATCCGGCCCTTCACGCGCGGTTTCGACATAGGTCGGCGGGGCCATCTTGCGCGCTTGCGCCCATTCCTGCAACGCCGTCTTGGGGTCGCGCGCGTCCTCTTCGACCTTGTCGATCCGCTCGCCCCACAGCGTCAGGATCATCTTGCGCGCCTGATCAAGCCCCGCGTCCAGATAGACCGCGGCAATCACCGCTTCCATCGCGTCCCCAAGCAACGCTTGTTTGCGCCGCCCGCCGGTCTTCATCTCGGACCGGCCCAGTTTCAGCACCGCGCCCATATCAACCTGTCGGGCCACATCTGCACAGGTTTCCTTGCGTACCAGCGCGTTATAGCGCGGGGCAAGCGTCCCTTCAGGGGCATCAGGGTCGTCGCGCAAAAGCTTTTCGGACATCACAAGACCAAGCACCCGGTCGCCCAAGAACTCCAGCCGTTGGTTGTCAGGGCGCGTGGCCGATGAGAACGACCCGTGAGTCAGCGCGCGGATCAGCAGTTCGGGATCTTTGAACGCGTGCCCGATACGGCCTTGAAAGGCTTGAAGATCGCTGGACAGCTTCACTCGATCGCCTTGAAGAACCGGTCAGACCGCCACGTCCAGAAATAAAACAGGCGCTTGCCCGCAGCCGAGAACATGATGCGGTCGGCACGGCCCAGCAGGTATTCTGCAGGCACGAACCCAACACCACCAGCATTCGGACTGACGCGGCTGTCGGTCGAGTTGTCGCGGTTGTCACCCATGAAGAAATATTCGCCATCCGGCACGGTGAACACGTTGGTGTTGTCCAAACGCGTGTTGCGGACGTTCAGCACCGAGTGGGTGACACCATTTGGCAGCGTCTCGACCGCCTTTTCCTTGATGCAAGTACCACCCTGCCCGACCGGGCTGTTGGTACATTGCGGGAAGGTCGCAAAACGCCCCTGCGCTTGCTTGATTTCCTCGAACGTGCCGTCGGGCACCTGCTTGGCTTCTTCCCCATTTATGAACAGGATGCCGTTCTTGATCTGGATCTTGTCCCCCGGCAATCCAATCAGGCGTTTCACGTAATCCGTGCCCAGCGACGGGTGGCGAAACACCACGACATCGCCGCGCTCGGGCTCGGACCCCAGCAGCCGACCCGAAATCGGGCAGGACGAGAACGGACAGGAATGGCGCGAATAGCCATAGGCCATCTTGTTCACGAACAGAAAATCGCCAATCAGCAATGTGTCCTTCATTGATCCGGTGGGGATCCAGAAGGGCTGGAAGAACAGTGTGCGGAACACCCCTGCGATAATCAGTGCCCAGAAGATCGTCTTGATCGTTTCCAGGATTCCGTCTTGTTTCTTTTCAGCCATGTTCAACGTCTGCCTCTTTCATCGAACTGATCGTTGCCAGCCCATTGGGGATGTGTGGCGATATGGGCGGATGCGCGGGAAGTGTCAAGTTTTGAGGGGCATCAACGCGCTATGCCGGCTGCTTTTCGACAGGTCGCGCTTCGATGACCACAAAAGCCTGCGCCCATGGGTGATCGTCTGTCAGGGTAACATGTATGATGGCCTCGTGCCCGTCCGGGGTCATTTCGGCAAGCCGGTCGGCGGCCCAGCCGGTGACGGCCATCACGGGCTGACCCGTGCGCAGATTGCTGACCGCCATATCACGCCAGCTTATTCCCATTGCAAGCCCCGTGCCCAAGGCCTTGGAGCACGCCTCTTTCGCCGCCCAGCGTTTGGCCAGCGTGCCGGCCTCATCCTTGCGCCGCGCGGCTTTGGCAAGCTCGATCTCGGTGAACACGCGATTGCGGAACCGGTCCCCGAAGCGTTCCAGCGTTCCCTGAATGCGCTCGATATTTGCAAGGTCGGTGCCGATGCCAAGGATCATTCCGCACGCACCGTCAGGATTTTCACGCTGGCCGCACCAAACAGGGCCGCAAATGCAAGTTCAAACCAGCGACGCGCGTCGCGGTAGACGGCAACAGCTTTGGGGGTCGAGAACAAATATGCATATCCGATGAAGACAAGCATTCCGCCGGTGTACAGAAAGACAAACATCCCAGCGATGTGCGATCCGGGCGCAGAGGGGGGCAAAACGATCGAAAAGACCGCGCCCCAGGACAATATCGCTTTTGGGTTTGTCAGGTGAACCAACGCACCCTTCTTGAAGGCGGCCAGACTGGTCCCTTTGGCAACGGCACCATCGGCAATCGCCCCATCAGAAAATGCGGATCTGAGAGATTTGATGGCCAGATACAGCAGATATGCAGCCCCGGCGTATTTGACGGTGGTGAACAGCCAAGCATAGGTCAGCATAAGCGCGCCCATACCAAGGGCGGCGGCAATCCCCCAAAAGGCGCCCCCGGCGAGGATCCCGGCGGCAAAGGCAAGCCCTTGCTGCCGGCCTTCGGACATCGAGGTTGCCGCAATTCCCAGTGTCGCTGGCCCCGGCGAGGCCCCCGCCAACACCCAGCCGACCCACACGATCGCAAGCTCGAACCCGTTCATCCCCGCGCCTCGTCCATCAGGTCGCGCATTTCGGCCATTGCGTCGGGCAGGCCGCGAAAGATCGCCTCGCCAATCAGGAAATGCCCGATGTTCAGCTCGACCACTTCTTGCATCGCGGCGATGGGTTTCACGGTGTCATAGGTCAGGCCGTGACCCGCATGCACCTCAAGCCCCAGCGAATGCGCCAGCGCCGCCCCGTCACGCAGACGCGCAAGCTCTGCATCACGCTCGTCAAACCGGCCTTCGGCATGCAGATCGCAATAGGCACCGGTGTGCAACTCGACCACCGCCGCCCCCACCCGCGCTGACGCTTCGATCTGCACCGGGTCCGCGGCGATGAACAGCGACACACGACACCCGGCCTCCCGCAGCGGCGCGATGTATTCAGCAAGTTTGTTGTCCTGCCGCGCGACCTCAAGCCCGCCTTCGGTGGTCAGTTCTTCACGCTTCTCCGGCACAAGGCACACCGCATGGGGTTTGTGGCGCAGCGCGATGTCCAGCATCTCATCCGTTGCGGCGCATTCGAAATTCAAGGGCACCGACAGCTCGGCCATAAGCCGGTCGATATCATCGTCCAGAATGTGCCGCCGATCTTCCCGCAGATGCGCGGTGATGCCATCGGCCCCGGCCTGCTCGGCCAAAAGGGCGGCACGCACCGGGTCAGGATAGGCCGACCCCCGTGCATTTCGCACCGTCGCCACGTGATCGATATTCACGCCCAAGCGCAGTTTTTTCATCTGGTTGGCCATGTCGCGCCCCTCTGTTCAATGCAACTGTCAGCGCGCCAAGTCTTACGGTTTTTCCCGCGCTTCGCCAGCCTTGTCTCGCCCGGCTTTCAGACGTTTCTCATATCGCTCTTTCAACTTTTTGATGCGACGGCGCTGATACGCATGAATCACGGGATTTGACAGCGCATATCCAAGCGTGCCCGCCACGATGCCGGGAATGATGCACCCCACCAGATAGGGCAGGAAAACGCGGTGAAAGAACTCGGACATCCGCGACCAATCAACAACGTGATCGGTAAATGGCGCTTTCATATTCATCCAGAAATCAGACGTGGCCGCTGCGAACTGAGCGGCAATCTCGGGCAAATGCACGCTTGAGGGCTGGCCCAGAATGGCGTTGCCCAAATTCACCGATAGCTCGGCAATCAGCGGGAAGGTTATCGGATTGCCGACGAAGGTCGCCAGCAACGACGCCAACACGTTGCCGCGGATGATCCACGACAAGCAGGCCGCGGTCAGGAAGTGCAGCCCGAAAAATGGCGTGAACGAGGCAAAGACACCCGCAGCAATCCCGCGCGAAATCCGGTGCGCCGGATCTGGCAGACGTCGGATACGGTGGATCACGTATTGCGATGCCCGATACCATCCGCCCCGTGGATAGAAGAATTCCGCAATGATACGCAGGTATGAGCGCGGATTTCTTTTGAACACGGATGGTCCCTTTCGGCCGAAATTGGCGGGTTATGGTTTGCGGGCGATGTCCCTGTGTCGGTGAACATCGGCGACATCACTATCTGCTTCTAATGTCAGCATAATGGCATGCAGATGTTCAATATCGCGCAAATCTACATCAACAAGTAGGCGGTAGAAATCAGGTTTTCTGTCCAGAAACTTCAGGTCCGAGATATTGGCCTTCTGTTCGCCGATCAGCGAGCAAATGCGCCCCAGAACCCCGGCATCGTTCGATATGGTCATGTTGATGCTGACCGTATGAATTGCCGGATGCTGCCCGGAATGCCAGTGCAGGTCGACCCAGCGGGAACTGTCTTCCGCCAGTTCGGCCAGGGCGTCGCAATCAATGGTGTGCACCATCACGCCCTTGCCCCGATAGGTGATCCCGACGATACGTTCGCCGGGCACGGGCTGGCAACATTGCGCGCGGGCAAAATCCTGCCCGGTTTCAAGACCAACCACCACGGAATCGCCGTCAACCTCGGCTTCCGCCTCAACACTTTCCGGATAAAGTGCCGCGATGACGTCGCGCGCCTGCAACTCGGCTGACCCCAATCTCGCAAGCAACTCGTCAACATTGCCCAAACGCATTTGTTTGGCCGCGGTTGCAAGCGCCTTGTCGGTCGCTTTGCGGCCAACATGTTCGAACGCCACACGGGCCAGCTCGCGCCCCAATCGCACAAAGCGTTCACGATCGACGCTGCGCAGGCTTTTTCGAATGGCGGCCTTGGCGCGGCCCGTCACCACGATGTCAATCCATGTGGCCTGCGGGCTTTGACCCTCGGCGGTCATGATCTCGACCGACTGGCCGTTCTTGATGCGCGTCCACAGCGGCACCCGAATGCCATCAACCTTGGCCCCGACGCAGCTGTCCCCGATCCGCGTATGGATCGCATAAGCAAAATCCAGCGGTGTGGCCCCACGCGGCAGCTTCACGACCTCACCCTTCGGGGTGAAACAGAACACCTGGTCCTGATACATTTCAAGTTTCACATGCTCGAGGAATTCGTCATGGTCCTCCGCCGCCTCAAACCGCTCGGTCAGCGAGGATATCCACTTGGCAGGATCGACCGCAAACGGGTTTTCGGCGCGCACACCGTCCTTGTATGACCAATGCGCGGCAACCCCGGCTTCGGCCACATCATGCATGGCATGGGTGCGGATCTGAACCTCGACCCGTTTGCCATCGCGACCCGACACGGTCGTGTGAATCGACCGATATCCGTTTGATTTCGGCTGGCTGATATAATCCTTGAACCGCCCCGGAATGGCCCGCCACCGTTGATGGATCACCCCCAGAACGCGGTAACAATCCGCCTCGTTATCGGTGATGATCCGAAAACCATACGTGTCCGACAGACGCGAGAAGCTCTGGTTCTTTTCCTCCATCTTGCGCCAGATCGAAAACGGCTTCTTGGCGCGCCCGAACACATCGGCGGTGATCCCCGCCTTGTTCAGTTCCAGCCGGATATCGCCGGTGATCTTCTCGATCACGTCGCCGCTTTCCTTCTGAAGCCGCAGGAACCGCCGCATGATCGAGTTCCGACCCTCGGGGTTCAGAACATGAAAGGCGAGGTCTTCCAGTTCCTCACGCATCCACTGCATCCCCATGCGACCCGCCAGCGGCGCATAGATATCCATGGTTTCGCGCGACTTCTGAACCTGTTTTTCAGGCCGCATGGCGCGGATCGTGCGCATGTTGTGCAGCCGGTCGGCCAGCTTGACCAGAATGACACGCATGTCCTTGGACATCGCCATGAACAGCTTGCGGAAGTTCTCGGCCTGCTTGGTCTCGGACGAGCTGAGCTGAAGATTGGTCAGCTTGGTCACGCCATCGACCAGCTCTGCCACCTCCACCCCGAAGATCCTGGACACTTCGGAATAGGTCGACCGGGTATCTTCGATCGTGTCATGCAAAAGCGCGGTGATGATCGTGGCATCATCCAACTGCATATCCGCCAAGATTTCGGCAACCGCAAAAGGATGGGTAAAATAAGGCTCGCCGGAATGGCGGGTCTGGCCGTCATGCATCCGCGCGCCGTATTCATACGCCGCGCGGATCAGTTCGTGATTGGATTTGGGGTTATAACGGCGGATCCGTTCGATCAGCCCATCAAGATCGAGGTCAAGATCTGGAAGGTCGTTCATCCGGTCCGCCACCCCGCGGGGATCTTAGATCCGTTAGCCTTGGCCTTGCGCTTCCATCAGTGCACGCAGAAGTTTTTCTTCGGACAGATCGTCCTCGGCTGGCTTGTCAGCAGCTTCAGCCCCCATCAGCAGGGCCATGCTGTCTTCTTCCGGCTCATCGACCTCAATCTGGGTCTGATGGCTTTCGATCATACGCTCACGCAACTCGTCGGCGGTTTGCGTTTCATCCGCAATCTCGCGCAGCGCAACGACAGGGTTCTTGTCATTGTCGCGGTCGACGGTGATCTGGCCACCGGCCGAAATTTCGCGGGCACGATGCGAGGCGAGCATTACAAGCTCAAACCTGTTCGGGACTTTGTCTACGCAATCTTCAACCGTCACGCGGGCCATGATCAATCTCCATTCCTTGCAAGGGGATGTGAAACGCCTATCTAGGGCCGATGCCAGCCGGTTACAAGCAAAAACAGGCCTGCATCACGGGAACTCATAGGGTGAAACGCCCTTTTTTTCTTCATCGGGCAGGTCGTCGACCATCTCTTGCACTGTCCTGCCGGTCACCGGGTGTCGCCAATCGGGCGCGATGTCGGCCAAGGGAATCAGCACAAACGCGCGGTCCTGCATCCGCGGATGCGGCAGGATCAACTGCTCGGGGGCCAATACCTTCTGGTCTGCCAACGGCAAGTTCATCCAGTGTGACAGCACGGATTTGTCCGGCAAAATCTGGGTGCCATAAGCGATCAGATCCAAATCCAACGTGCGCGGCGCCCAGCGCGAAGGCCGCTCTCGGCCAAACGACGCCTCGACCCGATGCAAGGCAGACAACAGGTCTTCCGGCGAAACATCCGTGTCGATCCCAACCGCCGCATTCACAAAGTCGGGACCGGCACCTGCCGGAAAGCAAGGCGTGCTATAATACCGACTGCTTCTGGTGATTCTAAAACCCTGTGCTGCCAGGTGTTCAACCGCATCGTGTATGATTTCTGCCGACTCTCGCTGCCTTGACGTAGCGTTACCTCCTAATGAAACCAGCACTTTTGGACAGGTTACATGTGAATTAATTGCTTGCGGCACCGTGTTGTTTCCCTAGATTGCAAATATGTTTCTTCGTTGATTGATTTCTTCATTACCACTCACGGAATTGTTCGGCGAAGCGAATTGGAAAGGAATTATTATGTTCTACCGGGACGAACGGCTTGCGCTGTTCATTGATGGTTCAAACCTTTACGCGGCCGCCAAATCGCTGGGTTTTGACATCGACTACAAACTACTTCGCCAGGAATTCATGCGCCGGGGCAAGCTCTTGCGTGCGTTCTACTACACAGCCCTTCTGGAAAACGAGGAATATTCACCGATCCGCCCACTGGTGGACTGGCTGAATTACAACGGCTTCTCGATGGTGACCAAGCCAGCCAAGGAATACACCGACTCGATGGGTCGGCGAAAGGTCAAGGGCAACATGGATATCGAGCTGACCGTCGATGCGCTGGAGCTTGCGCCGCATATCGACCACGCGGTTCTCTTTTCAGGTGATGGCGACTTCCGCCCGCTGATCGAGTCATTGCAGCGTCAGGGCGTTCGCGTTTCCGTCGTGTCGACCATCCGCAGCCAACCCCCGATGATCGCTGATGAACTGCGCCGACAGGCCGACAATTTCATCGAGCTGGAAGAGCTGAAAGACGTGATCGGACGCCCGCCTCGCGAGTTTGACCGCCCCGATCGGTCCGAGGAATAGATCAGCAATCTGAGTGAAGTTTGAAGGCCGGGGCAGGATCCCGGCCTTTTACATTCCCGCGTCGGGCACGCTTCCGACTGGACCTTGCCGTGTAAAATGCGTACCCCTCCCTGCATCGGAGGATGCCATGACCAAGCCTGCTCTTACACTTTACCTTGCCGCGCCGAACGGGTTTTGCGCGGGCGTGGATCGCGCCATCAAGATCGTCGAAATGGCAATCGAGAAATGGGGGCCACCGATTTATGTGCGCCACGAGATCGTGCATAACAAGTTCGTCGTCGACGGGCTGCGCGCCAAAGGTGCCGTGTTCGTAGAAGAACTGGACGAAGTGCCCGATGATCGCCCGGTCATCTTTTCGGCCCATGGGGTTGCCAAGGCCGTGCCTGCCGAAGCCAGCCGCCGCGAGATGGTGTTTGTCGATGCCACCTGCCCGCTTGTGTCCAAGGTGCATATCGAGGCCGAGCGGCACCACCAGAACGGGCTGCAAATGGTGATGATCGGCCACGCGGGCCACCCCGAAACCATCGGCACAATGGGCCAGTTGCCCGAGGGCGAGGTGCTTCTGGTCGAAACCGCCGAGGATGTCGCCACCCTGACTCCGCGCGATCCCGAACGGCTGGCCTATATCACCCAAACGACCTTGTCGGTCGATGACACGGCGGGCATCGTTGCCGCGCTCCGCGCCCGTTTCCCGCAGATCATTGGTCCGCACAAGGAAGATATCTGCTATGCGACAACCAACCGGCAAGAGGCGGTGAAAGCGGTCGCGCCGAAGGTCGACGCGCTTTTGGTGATCGGGGCACCCAACAGCTCGAACTCGCGCCGCCTGGTCGAAGTCGCCCGCGCCAATGGCTGCCGCTATGCGATGCTGGTGCAGCGCGCGGACGAGATTGACTGGCGCGCCATCGAAGGTATCCATTCGGTCGGTCTGACCGCCGGAGCGTCCGCGCCGCAAGTCTTGGTGGACGAAGTCATCGACGCCTTCCGCGACCGTTACGGTGTGACCGTTGAACGGGTGGAAACCGCACAAGAGAATGTCGAATTCAAGGTGCCCCGCGTCCTGCGCGAACCCGCATGACCGAGGACAAGAAGACGCTTTCTGTCTATGACGCCGAGGCCGACGCTTATGAAAAGCGCGTGGCCGAAAAGTCGTCCCCTGGCCTGCGGGCATTTCTGAAGCACTTGCCCGCGAAGTCCCATGTGCTTGATCTGGGTTGTGGTCCCGGCCTGTCCGCTGTCGCAATGCAGGCCGCCGGTCATACTGTCGATGCCGTCGATGGATCAGCCGCAATGGTCGCTCGCGCCCGTGCAAACGGTGTTCCGGCCCGACAGGCACTGTTTTCAGAGATCGACACAACCAATCTATATGACGGGATATGGGCCAATTTCAGCTTGCTGCACCTGCCCCGCTCGGACTTCAAACCCACGCTGGCCCGCTTGCACACGGCGCTTCGGCCCGGTGGGCTCTTTCACATTGGTATGAAACTGGGTAAAGGCGAGGGCCGCGACCGGCTGGAGCGGTTCTATACCTATTATCAGCCGGACGAACTTGAGGCGGCATTGACGGAAAGCGGATTCACTCCTCTGTCACGCACCCATGGTTCGGGGCGTGGGTTGGAAGGTTCGATTTCAGACTGGATGGTGGTGCTGGCGCATGGTTGAGGTTTCGCATGGCTGAGTTTTTCGCATTTACCGACGGCGCGTGTTCGGGCAATCCCGGCCCCGGCGGTTGGGGGGCTTTGCTGCAAGCCCATGAAAATGGCGCGGTGATCAAAGAACGCGAATTGAAGGGCGGCGCGGCCGAGACCACCAACAACCAGATGGAGTTGATGGCTGCCATCATGGCGCTGGAAACCCTTGGCAAACCCTGTGCGATCACGGTTGTGACCGACAGCGCATATGTGAAGAACGGCGTGACCGGCTGGATCCATGGCTGGAAGCGGAACGGCTGGCGCACGTCATCAAAGAAACCCGTGAAAAACGTCGAGCTTTGGCAACGGCTGGATGCCGCCCAGGCGCGTCACCAGGTGACGTGGAAATGGGTCAAGGGCCATGCAGGCCACCCCGAAAACGAACGTGCCGATGAATTGGCCCGCGCAGGGATGGAACCGTTCAAAGGCTGACAGCGTTTAGAACTCAAGCCAGATCCCCGCTGCAACTTCGTGCTTTACGGCACCATCCAAGCCATATGTCCATTCAAGCTGAACGTGCTTGCCCTGTTTGTATTCCCACGCAACCGAAGGAGTAAGGTTGACCTGCGCCCCCGAATCCATCGTACTGACGTCCAGCGCCACCATGGTCATCAATCGCGGATTTGGTTTCACACCAACCAACGCAAACAGACCGTAGTTAACCTGCGCATTCTGGATCGACAGTGTCGCCGTCAGCTCGACATCCATCCAGCCGGGGCCAATCGCGGTGTCGATCCCCCGACCCAAATGAACAGAAGGCGAGACATTTGGATCATCCGCAGTCCCTTCAATCGCAAGGCTAAGCGCCCTTTCCCAAATTCCGTCGCTATCCGGCACATGCCATCGTGCAAAGGCTTTCATCTGCGTGACGTCCCTTGTGGCAAGCGCATAGTCCAGCTTGCCGCCAACGGTCCAACGATCCGTCAGCCCGTATTCACCATAGACGCTGACCACCGGTGCATCATCCAGCGTGTCAGCGTCCTGACGCACCTGCCCGGACACAAACGCCTCACCCTTCTCGCGCGGCCACGCGCCCGCGCTGGCAAGATCGCCGGTAGCAAGCAGCATCGCCAAAATGCAGATGAAAAGCCGGGGTGTCATACCCATCAGATTGGTGACGATTGGTTAACCAATGATTAAGAAAACGCCGTAAAATAAGGTGTTTCGCAGCGAAACCGCTTCGCAATCTGGCTGCGTTTCGGGCTATTTTCGGCTGCTATACCGCTGCCAAATCCAGATCAGGAACATCGCGCCCACGACCGCGCCAACGAAGCCAAAGACCAGCCCCCCGATCATCGCGATGAATCGCAGGACGAACCCGCCGATCAGTGCTCCGGCAACACCGATGGCAATCGTGGTCGGCACATCCGTGCGCAAATCCATGAACCGTGTCGCCAAGAACCCGGCGGCGGCTCCGAAAATGATCAGCATGATAACAGGCATGTTTGGAATATGGGGCTCTGCGCCCCGGAATGTAAGGGTTAGTTAACCCGGTCGGGCAAATCATAACCCCGCAGGAACTCTGTGGCATCCATCGCACGCTTGCCGGGTCGCTGGGCGCGCAGGATTTCGACAGCTCCGTCGCCACAGGCAATCGTGAACCCGTCCAGAACCTGACCGGGCGAACCGTTCCCGCTGGCAAGGCGCGAGGCCAGCAGCTTCACCTGCTCGCCCCTGATGTCGCATTTCGCGCCGGGAAAGGGTGACAAGCCACGGATCAGGCGATCAACCTCGACCGCCGGACGGGTCCAGTCGATCCGGGCCTCGGCCTTGTCGATCTTGTGGGCATAGGTGACGCCATCGTCGGGCTGCGGCACGGGCGACAGGTCAGGCAAGTGGTCCAGCGCCTGAACGATCAGACGCGCGCCCATGGTGGACAGGCGGTCATGCAACTGAGCGGTTGTTTCCTCCTGACCGATTGGCGTGGCCTCACGCAGCAGCACAGGGCCAGTATCCAAACCGGCCTCCATCTGCATGATGCAAACACCGGTTTCCCGATCTCCGGCCATGATCGCGCGATGGATGGGCGCGGCCCCGCGCCAACGCGGCAAAAGGGACGCGTGGATGTTCAGGCAGCCCTGTTCGGGCGCATCAAGCACCGCTTGCGGCAGGATAAGCCCGTAGGCCACAACGACCGCCACATCAGCGTTCAATGCGGCAAAACCCGCTTGTTCATCTGCACCCTTCAACGATTTCGGGTGTCGCACCTCCAACCCAAGGGCTTCTGCGCGGGCGTGAACTGGGCCGGGGCGATCCTTCTTGCCGCGACCGGCGGGGCGGGGCGGCTGGCAATAGACGGCGGCAACCTCGTGCCCCGCATCAACCAGCGCCTCCAGCACCGGGACCGAAAAATCGGGCGAGCCCATGAACACAAGCCTCATCGCGCCAGTTTCCTTGCCTTCTTGATCAGCATATCCCGCTTTACCTTTGACAGGTTGTCGAAATACATCCGCCCGTTCAGATGGTCGATCTGGTGCTGAACCGACGTGGCCCAGATGCCGACGAAATCCTGTTCCTGCTCTGCACCGTCTTCATTAAGAAATCGAACCGTCACCGCACGCGGGCGGCTGATCACGGCAGACACGCCGGGCAGGTTCGGGCTGGCCTCCTCGTGCTCGCGAAATTCAATCGAGCTGTGCAGGATTTCCGGGTTGGCCATCCGGACCGCCTTACCACGTTCATCCGACGCATCCACCACCGCCAACCGCTGCATGATGCCAAGCTGCGGCGCGGCCAGACCGACACCGGGCATGGCATCCATCGCCTCGATCATCTCGGCCCAGATGGCGCGTGTTTCATCGGTGACGGCCGCAACAGGCTCGGCAGCAGTGCGCAGGCATTTATGGGGGTACCTCAGAAACGGGCGATGGGTCACGTCCGCGCCAGCTCGCGTTTCAGCTTCTGCATTTTGCGGGTGATCATCTGCCGTTTCAACGGTTTCAGGTAATCAATGAACAGCTTGCCATTCAGGTGGTCGATCTCGTGCTGCACGCAGGTCGCCCACAGCCCGTCAAAATCCCGTTCCTGCAGATTGCCGTCACGGTCGAGCCAACGCACCGAGACCTCTTTCGGGCGCGTCACCTCGGCATATTGCTCGGGGATCGACAGGCACCCCTCTTCATAGGTGTTCAGATCGTCCGAGGACAAGATGACCTCGGGGTTGAACATCATGATCGGTTGCGGCGGTTCGTTTTCATCGCGCACGCAATCCATCACGATCAACCGCGTCAGAACGCCGACCTGCGGCGCGGCCAGTCCGATGCCCGGCGCGTCATACATGGTTTCCAACATGTCATCCGCCAACTGGCGCAGCTCGTCCGACAGGTCGGGCACAGCTTCGGCAACCTTCTTAAGGCGCGGATCGGGGTGGATAAGGATCGGTTTTATGCTCATGCGGTGGATTTAGGCCATGGGTGGCCGTTGCGCAATGGGTGCGTGCCACAAGGCCCGGACCCCGTTCGCGATTTAAGATGCAACCCGTCTTGCGCCTGCCGCCCAAACCGCTACCGTGCCCTCAGAAAGGAGACCCCATGGATTTCGACAAGATCATCGACCGACATGGCACCAACTCGTCCAAATGGGACAAGATGGAAAAGCTGTTTGGCGTGTCGCCCGAAGACGGGCTGGCGATGTGGACCGCTGACAGCGACTATCCCACGGCGCCCTGTGTGATTGACGCCATAAAACGCGCCGCGGACCATGGTGTCTTTGGCTATTCATGGGAATATCCCGCGTATCTGGACGCCGTCGCGTGGTGGATGAAGACCCGGCATAACTGGGATGTGGACCCCCAATGGGTGTTGACCAGCCAAGGCTTGGGCAACGCAATCGCCCTGTGCCTGAATGTCTGGAGCGAACCGGGGGACGGGGTCGTGATTTTCACGCCCGTCTATCACGAGTTTGCCATTAAGATTCGGAAGAACAATCGACAAGTGGTGGAATGCCCACTTGCCCTGAACGGGGACCAGTACGAGCTGGATCTGGACGACGCGCAGGCGCGCCTGACGGGCAACGAAAAGATCCTTATCTGGTGTTCGCCACAGAACCCTTCCGGCCGGGTCTGGACGGAAGATGAACTGCGCGCCGTCGCTGATTTTGCCGACCGCAACGGGTTGTTGCTGGTGTCAGATGAGATTCACCACGACCTTGTCTATCCCGGCAACACGTTCGTTCCGATGGCCGTCGCCGCACCTGATGCACAGTCGCGGGTGGTGACTCTGACCGCTTCGTCAAAAACCTTTAACATCGCCGGGCAGCGCACCGGCAACATAATCATCCCCGACAACCGGCTCAGGGCCGAGATGCACAAACAGCTTAACAAACTGGATTATGCCCCCGGCATGGTGGCCGTTGCGATGATCACCGCCGCTTATTCGCCAGAAGGCGCTGCCTGGGTGGATGAACAGATCGCCCATCTGGCCCGCAACAAAGCCCTGTTCGACGAAGGCATCAACAGCATTCCGGGTGTTTCATCCATGCCGCTGCAAGCGACCTATCTGGCGTGGGTCAACTTCGCTGGCACCGGCATGTCGCACGAGGAGGTCACGGCGCGCATTCGTGATGACGCGAAGATCGCGGTCAGCCCCGGCCCTGCATTCGGCACCGGCGGCGACGGGTTCCAGCGTTTCAACCTTGCCACACAAGGTGCGCGCGTCGAAGAGGCCGTGGCACGCATGAAGCGGGCTTTCAGCGACCTACAATAGCATTTGAACCGGCAGAGAACCGCCCAAGGCGAATTCCGCTGCCGGTTCTTCCTTGATCCCATGACGCGCTTGGCACACATGCGCAACATGAATGGATTGGCTCAGTTCTTTTCACGGCTTTCACTTTTGGCCCTGTTCGGGTTGGTGGGATTCGTCCTTTGGGATCGCTATACACCGCCAGCGCCACCCGCGACGCTAGAGCCGATCATCGGCCAGATCGACCGGATCGTGATCGAGAAATCAGAACGGCGGATGGTGGTGCTCCAAGACGAAACGCCCGTGCGAACCTATGACATCGCGCTGGGCTTCGCGCCCGAAGGTGACAAGGTGTTGGAAGGGGACGGCAAGACCCCGGAAGGTCTGTTCAAGATAGATCGCCGCAACGAGCAAAGCGCGTTTCACCTGTCGCTGGGCATCAACTATCCCTTGCCCGAAGACCGCGCGCGCGCCCAAGCTGACGGAGTTGATCCGGGCGGAGACATCTTCATCCACGGCCAACCAAACAGGCGGACAAGACCCGAACCGATCATGATGGATTGGACCAATGGCTGCATTGCGCTGTCCAATACCGAGATCGAGGAATTGTGGTCCGTCACCCCTGTCGGGACGCCGGTTGAGATCAGGCCCTGATTCTGGCGATTACATCGTCTGGATTTGCTCTTCGATCAAAGCGACCGGGGCGTTTTCTTCCCGCGCAAAGTCGAGGGGGGCTTTGTCATGCGCCTCTGCCCGCCATTTGAACTCGTATTTCATCTGCCCGTCCTCTTCCTCGGATGCGACGATCAGGCACTGATACAGGTGGCGTGACCCGTCATAGAGGTCGACAAGCCCGCGCAGGTGGGGGGCACGTTCGGCATCAAGGGTGAAACCGCCATCCCAGAAATCCAGCACCGGAAACACCTCTTCATTGACGCGAATCCGAAGTCTGCTTTTCTTCTTGAGGTCTTTCTTACGCGCAGCTTCCAGCCCCTCGCGCACCTCTTTTGGCAAAAATTCCAGCATGTTCCACCTCCCAGCCGCACATATGATGGCATGGAAAGTGTAACGGTCAAGTAAAGCTTTTCGGAGCGGGGTTGGCCCATACGGTCAGTCTGGATCGGATGTCAGCCCCTCGAATGCGTCCAACGCCGCCTTGCGGGCGACGGCGTGGTCCACCATGGGGTTGGGATAGGTCTTGCCCATCGTGGCACCCGCCTTGGCAAGCACCTCGGCGGGGGCGGTCCACGGTGCGGCCAGATATTTGTCGGGCAGCTTCGCGATCTCGGGCACGTATCTGCGGATGTAATCCCCGTCCGGGTCAAACTTATCGGCCTGCGTCATCGGGTTGAACACGCGGAAATAGGGGGCGGCATCCGCACCGCAGCCCGCCACCCACTGCCAGCTGGCCGCGTTTGATGCCAGATCCGCATCCACCAGCGTATCCCAGAACCAGTCGCGCCCGGCGCGCCAGTCGATCCGCAAGTGCTTGACCAGAAACGACGCGACCACCATGCGCACCCGGTTGTGCATGTATCCGGTCTGCCAAAGCTCGCGCATCCCGGCATCGACGATGGGATAGCCCGTCTGGCCGCGCTGCCATGCGCTCAGGTCGTTCTGGTCATATCGCCATGGAAAGGCGCGGAATTTGGGCTGGAACTCGGTGTATTCAAAGTCGCGATTGTGAAACAGAAGATAGGCCGCGAAGTCGCGCCAACCCAGTTCGGCGCGGAACTTCTCGGCGTCACGCCCAGACATCTGGCCCAGATGTTCGGCCCGGTCCAGCGCGGCCCAGACCTGTCGGGGGCTGATATTGCCGGATTGCAGGTAAGGCGACAGGCGCGAGGTGTGCGGCATGGCCGGGAAATCACGCCCGTTGGCATAGCCTTGCGCGCCTTCGTCCAGAAATTCGTGCAACCGGGCCATCGCGCCACCCTCGCCAGGTTGCCAAAGCGGTGCGAAACCCTCGGCCCAGTTGGGAGAGGTCGGCAGAAGGGCGAAATCATCAAGCGACGCGGACTTGAGGCCAGCGCCGAAAGTGATGGTCTTCGGCACCGGCAACGGATCGCCCAGACCGGCGGCGCGGATTTCCGCGCGGCTCGCCCGCCAGAACGGTGTGAACACCTTGAACGGCGTGCCGGATTTGGTCGCGACCCGCCAAGGCTCCAACAAATAGCGCCCGGGATGGCTGTGCACCGTGCAGCCCTGCGCGGTCAGATCGGCCTTCAACGCGGTGTCGGCGGCCACCTCATCGGGGGTGTATCGTCTGCTCCAATAGACATGCCCCGCGCCGGTTTCTTCGCGCAGTCGGGCCAGTTCGTCGGCGGTGGTGCCATGGCGCAGAACCAATTGCCCACCCAGCTCTGCCAACTGTTTCGACAATGCGGCCAGCGCGTGATGCAGCCACCATTTCCGCGCACCGCCGGGCCGGTATGGCGCGCCCGGGTCCAGAATGAACGCGCAGGTCACGCGATGTCCTGCCTGCACCGCGGCGGTCAGGGCGGGGTGATCCGACAGCCGCAAGTCGTCGCGAAACAACAGCAGGGCCGTTTCATTTGCGCTCATACCATCACCTCGTGCTTGTTGGCGTCACCGAAATATACGCCCCAAAGCGCCGAATGGATCAGTTATTGTGATCTTCGACCAAATCGACACCGACCACCGGACGAAGCACATGCGGCTTGGCCGGATCATAGAGCGCTGAATCCTTGAAATCCCGACCGCGATCCAGCGCAGGGCCGACAAGGATCAGCGCGGTGCGGGTGATCTTCTCGGCGCGAACTTTCTTACGAATGTCGGCGATGGTGCCGCGAATGAACATCTCGTCCGGCCAGCCAACGCGATAGGCGACGACCACGGGACAATCCGCGCCATAGTACGGTGTCAGCACACGCTCAATCTCGCGCATGTTGCGGACGGCAAGGTGGATGGCCAGCGTCGCGCCCGTCTTGGCGAAGTTCTCCAACGTTTCGCCTTCGGGCATCGAGGTCGACTGCATCGACATCCGCGTCAGAACGATGGACTGCGCGATTTCCGGGATGGTCAGTTCCTGACCCAATGCGGCGGCGGCAGCGGCATAGGCAGGCACGCCGGGGATGACCTGATAGTCGATGCCGTCTGCGTTCAAGCGGCGGATCTGTTCGGCAATCGCGCCATACAGCGACGGATCGCCCGAATGCACACGCGCCACGTCCTGCCCGCGCGCGTGCGCCGCTTTGATTTCCGCATGGGTGTCATCCAACGTCATCGCCGCAGTGTCCATCACCTTCGCCCCTTCGGGCGCACAGGCGACAACCTGTGGCGGGACCAGTGATCCTGCATAAAGGCAGACCGGGCATTCGCCGATCACGCGCTGCGCCTTCAGGGTCAGAAGCTCGGGATCGCCGGGGCCGGCACCGATGAAATAGACGGTCATGACAGATCTCCATCAATGCGGCGGGCATAGCCGCGCGGGGTAAACATACGCGGGCCTTCGCCCAATTGCGCCAGACGCGAGTTCGACGAGCCGACCAGAACCACGGTCAGCATATCGACCTCGTCCACCTGCAACTCGTCCAGACAGCGATAGCGGATGTTCTCGGTCGGGCGGCCAAGGTTGGACGCCAGCATCACGGGCGTATCCGCCGGGCGATGTTTCAAAAGGATATCCCGCGCCTCGGCCAGCAGGGTGCGGCGCTTCATCGACACGGGGTTATAGAAGGCGATCACGAAATCGCCCTCGGCAGCGGCATGCAGACGCTTCACGATATCCTCGCGGTGGGTCAGCAGATCCGACAGCGAAATGGCGCAGAAATCATGACCCAACGGCGCCCCGGCCCGCGCGGCTGCACCCTGCAGCGCGGACACGCCGGGGGTGGAGACAACCTCGACCCGACGCGCTGCATCGGTCACCCCTTTCTCGTCTTCCGAGCGGTCCAGAAGTTCATACACCAGAGCACCCATCGCATAGATGCCCGCGTCACCCGAACAAACCAGCGCGACGTTCTTGCCTTTGCCTGCCTGTTCCAACGCATAGCGGCAGCGATCTTCCTCGCCCCCCAGCGGGAAGTCGGACCGGGTTTTGCCAGCGGCCAGCGGGCCGATTAGGTCGATATAAAGACCGTAGCCCACCAGTTCCTCGGCCTCTTGCAGAAGGTGGCTGGCTTCCGGCGTGCGCCACGTGTGCTGGCCCGGCCCGATCGAGACGATGGACAGCTTGCCACGGCTGCGACCGCGCATCTCGGTGATCGGTTCGGGTGCACGGGCGATGGCGCAGGTGGTGTTGGCGGTTTTGACCTTCTCGACGACCAGTTCGGCGTCGGGTCCGGCAGCGGCCAAAGCGGCACCTTCCGACACGCCGTGACAGCCGACTTCCTCGAACACCACGTCCGAGGGGTTCGCCAATCGCGCGGTTTCGGCTTCCAACTCTTCCGCCGTGAACACACGGAAGGGCACGCCCAGACGGCGGGCCAGATCGTTCATCGCACGCTCGTCGGCTTTCAGGTCCAGCGAGGTAACGCAAGCGATGGCCTCGGGGGCAATGTTGGCAGCAGCCAGTTGCGCGGATACGTTCTGCCACAGCTCTTCGGGGTCCGCATTGCGCGCACAGCCCACGCCCAGCGCGAAGCGTTGCGGGTGATAGGCCAGACGGGTCGGGCCGGTCTCGACCGGCGCTTCCGACACAACCAGCTCGACCGAACCGCCCGCGTCTTCGATGTCAAAGATGTTCTCGCCCACGATGGAGACACCAGCACCGGACAGAAGCTCTGCCATGGCTTCCTTGGCATCCTTCTGGTTCGCCAAGCGGTAGCCCACGGGTGGTTCATCCAACGCCATGCCCATCGACACGTCGCCCGCAGTGGTCACGGCGGCAGTCGCACCGATCTCGGCGGCAATCTGGCTGGCCAGACGGTTCGCCCCGCGATGTCCGCCCAAAAGAGGCAGCACGGCAGAGCCATCATCGGCCACGGCCACGACGGGCGGTTCGGCCAGTTTGTTGGCAAGGATCGGCGCAACCGCGCGGATCAAGATGCCCGCGGCGCAGACACCGACGATCGGCGTGCCTGCCGCGAACAGCATCCGCACGTGATCCAACGCGTTGGGGAAAAACGCATCGGCCTTTTCCACGCGGCTTTCACGCCCATGCACCTGCGCGCCCAGAAGTTTCGCGACCCGGTGGGCCAGAGCTTCGCCCGATGCGTTCAGGCAAATTACAACAGGCGTCACAGCCATGGGTCGGTTCCTTTCGCAAGCAGGATCATCGAGAAGTAAGGGGCTTTTTCAGGGGCGTCCGACAAGGGCAGAACGACCTCTTCCGGCAGGCTGGCGCGTTCGATATAGGTTGCTTTGTCGACCAATCCCAACGCTTCGATCACGCCGCGTATCTTGGGCAGGTGACGGCCGACTTTCATGATCGCCACGCTTTCGGCCCCTTCAATGCGGGCGCGCAATTCTTCCTCGGGAAGTGGGCCGGGAAGGATCGTCAGGCGTTCGTTGCGCGCCACAAGCGGGCTGCGGGCACGGGCAGCACACGCGGTGACCGAGGTCACGCCCGGCACGATTTCCGTCTGGAACCGGTCGGCAAGCCGGGCAAACAGATACATGAACGAGCCATAAAAAAACGGATCCCCTTCGCACAGAACGACCACATCGTCACCGGCCTCCAACCGCGCGGCGATCTTGGCCGCGCCCGTATCATACGCCTTTTGCGCAGGGGCACGTTCGACGGTCATGGGGATGTCCATGGCAATCTCGTCCGCATCGTCCGCTATCAGGTGCGACGCGATGGACCGGGCAAAACTATCGCCGCCCTCAAGTGTCGGAAATGCCACCACCTTCGCGTCCGTTATCAGTCGTGCAGCGCGAAGCGTCATCAGGTCGGGATCGCCCGGCCCAAGGCCCACACCGTAAAGTGTTCCGCTCATCTTTTGATCAGGCTCCACTGGGTGACGGGGCGCATGGGTTTCCAGCCGGAATGCGGACCCAAGGGTTCGGCCCGTTCGACGGACAGCTTCACCAATTGGCCACCGTGTTTCTGATGCAACGCGGTCAAGCACATCTCGCTTTCGATGGTGACGGCATTTGCCACCAGCCGCCCGAGGGGCTTCAGCGCGGCCCACGCCGCATCGAAAACCTGTTCCGACAGACCGCCACCGATGAAGATCGCATCCGGGGCTTCCAGACCATCGAGCGCGGCGGGCACTTCGCCATCCACCAGATCAAACTTCGGCACGCCCAGCGCCAATGCATTCGCCGCCGCCATGGCACGGCGGTCGGCGCGCGGTTCGATCCCAACAGCCCGGGCATATCGCGCGCCGCGCATCCATTCGATCGCGACCGAGCCGCAGCCGGTGCCGATGTCCCACAAAAGTGCGCCGCGCATTGGCATGAGCTTGGCCAGCGTGACCGCGCGGACCTCTTGTTTGGTCATGGTCCCGTCGCTTTGAAACAGCTCATCCGCCAGCCCCGGCACGCGCGGCAGAAGCGCCGCATCGGGGGCGGCGACGCATTCGACGGCCAGCGTGTTGAACTCGGGCACGTCGTGATCCCAACTGTCGGCAACCCCGTCGAACCGCGCTTCGTTGTCACCGCCCATATGGGCCAGAACCGTCATGCGCGATTTGCCGAAGCCGCGTTCGGTCAGGAAACGGGCAATCTGACCGGGTGTTTCTGCACCGGTGGTCAGAACCAGCAACCGAAGGTCGGGCTGGATAAACGCGATCATCTGTTCCACCGGGCGGCCATGCACCGTCAAGGTTTCCAGATCCGCCATCGACCAGCCCATGCGCGCAGCGGCCAGTTGGAATGCACCGACCTGCGGGTGATAGACGATCTGGGCCGGGTCGATATGGCGCCCGATCTTGGCCCCAACCGAATACCAAAGGGGATCGCCCGTCGCCAATACGACGACGCGTTTGCCTTTGCGCCGGGTCAGTTCGTCGATCAGGCTGTCAAAAGGTGAAGGCCAGGCCAAACGTTCGGCATCGCCCTCAATGAGATCGTGGTGGCGCGCGCCGCCAACAATCACCTCGGCGGCGTCAATGACGGCGCGGGTGGCTGGGGTCAGACCCTCGATCCCATCTTCGCCGATCCCGACAATGTGCAGCCACGGGGTGGTCATGCTTTTTCCTCCGGTAGTCCAGCGGCCAGCGCGTTTACCGCAGCCGATGCGATGGCCGATCCGCCACGCCGTCCGCGCAGGGCAACAAATTCGCAGCCGCGCGGGTTGTTCGCGAGTTCCGCCTTGCTTTCCGCCGCGCCCACAAAACCCACCGGGAAGCCAAGGATCACCGCGGGTTTCGGCGCACCCGCGTCGATCAGTTCCAGAAGGTGGAACAGCGCGGTCGGGGCGTTTCCCACCGCGACGACTGCGCCTTCAAGTCGGTCCAGCCAAAGTTCGACCGCAGCGGCCGAGCGTGTGTTGCCTATCTTCTTGGCCAAATCCGGCACCGAAGGATCGTTTAGCGTGACGATCACGTCATTTTGCGCGGGAAGATAGCGACGGATGATGCCCGCCCCGACCATCTCGCAATCGCAAAACACCGGCGCACCGGCCTTCAGCGCGGCGTGACCGGCTTCATAAGCATTCGCCGAAAAGGCCAGACGATCTGCAACTTCGACCATACCGCAGGCATGGATCACACGCGTCGCAAGCGCCGCCATGCCGCCGGGAAAGCGGTCCAGCCGCGCCTCTTTGCGCAGGGTCGCGAAGGATTGCGCATAGATCGCGGACGGATCACGCTCGTACCTGAGCGCGGGGCGTGTCGGTGCAGCCCCGTTGGGGCCTGAGGCGCGGCCATCCGTGGTCATTTCGTGCGTGCCGATTCCGGGCCATGCGGGTGTTTCGCATGGGGGTATTCTGCGTGCACGTGGTCATGATCATGGTGGTGGTGATCATGGTCGTGATGATGGTGGTGCCCGTGATCATGATCGTGGCCATGCGCATGATCGTGGTGATGATCATGATGATGGTGGTGGTGATGTCCCATATAGAGGCGGCATTCCCCGGTGCAGAACGTATCGCACAGGGTGCAGTCGGCCACGTTAGACCCCGGCGCAGACGCGCCCTGCCCTTCGACATGGTGGTGGTGGCTTTCCTGAATGGCACCCACTTCGGCCTCAAACCCCAGCACCTCGACCCGGTATTTGCACATCACGCAGGTGGGCGGCGGCACATCGGCATAGGCCGGGTGCTTGGCACGTTCCTCAACGGGAATGGTGCGATCTTCATCACTGTCCAGCGCCAGAACCTGTGTGCGATAGCCACAGGTGCCGCAATTGGGTGGGGGAACGGTGCCAAGCTGTTCGGTGATCCGCTCGGCAAAGGTTTCCAGAACCTTGGGGTGGTCGTTCAGATATCCGGCCTTCACGAACTCGATCTCGGGATGGGCGGCGGCGACCTTGTCGGTGAAGCCATAGATCCGGTCGATCAGAATCCCCGAGAACAGGAAATAGGGGAACACAACGACGCGTTTATACCCCAGCTTGACCACATGGTTCAGACAGGGTTCGACCAACGGGAAGGTTACACCAGAATAGCCGATCTCAAGCCAGCCAAACCCCATGCCTTCCTGCAACAGACGCCCGACCTTGGCGACGTTGCCGTTCGCATCGGGGTCCGAGGCACCGCGGCCAATCACAACAAGGCAGGTGTCTTCCAGCGGCACCTCGCCATGGTCGGCATTGGCCTGATCGACCGCCTGACGCACCCGGTCGCCCGCAGCCGCGATCATCTTGGGGTCAACGCCCAACTCGCGGCCATAGCTGACCTCGATCCCATGCTTTTTGGCATAGGTGTTCAGGACAGTCGGAATATCGTTCTTGGTGTGCATTGCGGCAAACAGCATCCCCGGCACCGCCAAAATGCGCTCGCATCCCGCGTCACGCAGACGATCCAAACCGTCGCGGATCACCGGGTTGGCAAACTCCAGATACCCATAGTCGGTCATCCAGTCTTTCGGCAGCAGCGCGGGCAGTTTTTCGGCCAGCACTGCAAACTGATCTACTGCGTCCTGACTGCGCGAGCCATGCCCGCAGATCATCACACCAATCTTCGACATGGGCTATGCCTCCTGCGGTTCTTCAGTGTCAGCGTCTTCGCTGTCGTCCTCGCGTTTTGCCCGGGTCTCTTTTGAGCCCCTTAGCGCGGCCCAAAGACCGATGGCGGCGGCAAGTCCGATCAGGATCATACCGCCAACATGACCATGCCCCGCGATCTCTCCGATATGACCGGGATGGGCGATGGCGGGGCCAGCCAGCAGGCCAAGGGCAAGAAGTATCAGTCGGGTCATAAAGACATCCTTTCACGCGTAATCTGGGCGCAAAGAGGCTGTCCCTTGTCATCGACGATGCTGCGTCTGATCCCCGTTACGGGTCGATCATCGACAGCCAACCTCTCTGGCCCAATGGGCTTCGTCGTTGATCCGTATATGCACAGGAAAGGGCGTTCGCAACGGGAAAGGCGGCACGATGGCGGTCGGGGGCGACCAATGGCCGCCTGATCGCCGGATTTGGTCTTTGGTGTCAGCCGCCTGTGCAGCCGCGAATATCAACGCCGCGCCCCGACGACAGAACAGTCAACCGCAAATCGGAGCGATTCAACAGGAAGGGCTTGCCGGAGCTGGGCACGAGATCCGCTACGGTGGTTAGCGCCCCACCCTGACGCTTGGCCTGACGCGTTGACACCCAAACCGAGGGATCGGCGGTTTCGACCACGACCACCTCGTTCGGTCCAAGTCGGGGCATGTCGATGCCCACGGTAACGCGCAACCCGTCCTTCGTGGGTTCGACCTTGCACTCGGCACGGCGCAATCCAGCCTCCTGCGCCGTGTCCGGTCGCTGGCGCAACGCCTGCTTGATCGGTGCCTTCGTCCCACTGCCCTGCGCGGGCAAGTTGATCGAAATCGTCGCGTCCATCGGCATACATACATCCAGACAAACGCCCAGATTGACCTTGCCGGTCAGCGCAATGGGTTTCCCGACGGTCTTGGGAACAAGAGTCATTGGCAACACGAGCTCATGTACATAGCCAATGGTCTGCATGCCGCCAGAGCGAAACACTTCCGGCACCGGCCAGTGAAATTGCACGGCAGCCAGATTACCCGACCCCTGCCAATTCAGGCTTGGAGGAATCCCAGCCTCGCCGGGTGCGCGCCAGTAGGTTTTCCAACCCTCTGCCAACCGAATGCGCAACGCGGCAATATGGTGCCCCTGCGCATCCCGCCAACCGGGCAGGACGTCGATCTTGACCACGTCTTCAGGCGCAGGCGGCATCCCACTGCCTGAGATTGCGGGCGAGACCATGGCGGCAAACGCCATAACGGCGGCAGAAAGAACGGATTTCATATTCATGCACCGATACATAGGCGCGGAACCTTCAATGTGAAATCACATTTAGGGGAGAGAACGTTACCATTTCCCCGCTTTGTGCCTTGCCTTTCCCGGTCCACAGCGGTTTGCTGATGGTATGAGCGCAGACGACAACACCTTGATGGACCTGAGTGGCAAGCTGCTGATCGCGATGCCGGGCATGGGCGATCCGCGGTTCGAACACTCGGTCGTTTTCATGTGCGCCCATTCGCCCGAGGGCGCGATGGGACTGATCGTTAACAAACCCGCGCCTGATGTTTCGCTTGGGGATATTCTTGCGCAACTGGACATCGACGCCAGCGCCACGACCAAGGCCGAACATGTTTTCTTTGGTGGTCCTGTCGAAGGTGGACGGGGGTTTGTGTTGCATTCGGCGGAATATGACAACGACGCCTCGACCCTAAAGGTTGATGACGCATTCTCGATGACCGCGACTCGCGATATTCTTGAAGCGATGGCCAATGGGGCGGGCCCGGAAAACTCGCTGCCCGCACTTGGATACGCGGGCTGGTCGCCGGGGCAGTTGGAGGCCGAGATACAGCAAAACGCGTGGCTGACCTGCGACGCGGAAAAGGCCATCGTGTTCTCGGATGACTGCGACGGAAAATGGAAAGCTGCCTTGGCGAAGCTGGGCATTGACCCCCTGCTTCTGTCCACCGAGGGCGGTCACGCTTAATCCCGAGGGGCCGCTGCCCGGCGCAAACGATCATTGATTGCCCGACCCATCCCGTGATCGGGAATCGGCGACACGGCAATTGGCGCATCCCCCTGCGCATCCAACTGGTGCAGAAACCGAAACAGGTTTGCCGCCGCTTCGACCAGATCGCCGGATGGCGACAGGTTCAGATCAGCTTCGACATGACCGAAGCCCAGCAGGCGCTCGTCGCCCTGTGCGGCTTCGGCATTGAGCCTCAGGGCGGCATCCGGCGCGTAATGCGATGAAAGCTGGCCGGGAGCCGTGATGCCCGCGCTGGTCTGACGGGTGGCGATGGGCCCGCCAAGGGCCGCCTCGATCGCTTCAACCGGCAGGCCACCGGGGCGCAAAAGAACGGGAGCGGGGTCAAACCCGACAATCGTGCTTTCCAACCCAACCTCACACGGGCCGCCATCCAGCACAGCCTCGATCCGGCCTGACAGCCCATCAAGCACATGCTGCGCGGTTGACGGGCTGATCCGCCCCGAAGGGTTAGCCGATGGAGCGGCAACAGGCACGCCAGCGGCGGTAAGCAGCTTGGTCGCAAGCGGATGTGCCGGCACGCGCACGGCAACTGTGGGAAGACCTGCCGAGACAAGGGCTGACAGTGGTCCGCCAGACCTGATCGGCAAGACCAGCGTCAATGGCCCCGGCCAAAACGCCTGCGCCAGATCCTGTGCCGCCCCGTCCATCTCCGCGATGTCCAGAACGGCCTCCAACGAAGGCACATGTACGATGAGTGGATTAAAGTGAGGGCGGCCCTTGGCTTCGAATATCCGCGCGACGGCATGGTCGTTGGTGGCATCCGCGCCAAGGCCATAGACGGTCTCGGTCGGAAAGGACACAAGCGCCCCGGCGCGCAACAGCGTGGCCGCCCGCGCGATACCTGCCGTATCGGCAGTCAGGAATTCGGTATTCATGCCCTCTGCGCTCATGACGCTGCGTTTTCCTTTGCCACCCTTCAGACCTTCAGTAAGGAAGAATAAAGGCCCAGTTAAGGGCCTATTGCCCAGATGCCAAGAGATTTGCCGAGGACACACATGACCTACCGCGCGACAACCGACGATTTTCAGTTCCTGTTCGACCATGTCATCGGCTATGACCAACTGCCCGAAACCGAGCTGTTCGCAGATGCCACGCCTGATGTGGCGATCGCAGTCCTGACCGAGGCCGGGAAGATGTGCGAAGACATTCTGGCCCCCCTGAACCGCAACGGCGATCTGACGCCTGCCAAGCTGGAAAACGGTGTTGTCCGCACCTCGCCCGGTTTTACGGACGGGTATAAGGCGGTCGCCGAGGGCGGCTGGATCGGCATGGCGGCTGACCCCGAATATGGCGGCATGGGTCTGCCCCTGACCCTGCAAACGGCTGTGAATGACATGATGTCGGCCAGCTGCCTGTCGCTGCAACTGTGCCCCCTGATGACGCAAGGCCAGATCGAGGCATTGGAGCATCACGCGTCGGACGCGCTGAAAGAGTTGTATCTGCCTAAGCTGATCAGCGGTGAATGGGCGGGTACGATGAACCTGACCGAGCCGCAAGCCGGGTCGGATGTGGGGGCACTGTCCACCAAGGCCGAGGATAATGGCGATGGCACTTACGCGATCACCGGGCAGAAGATCTTTATCTCGTGGGGGGATAACGACATCACCGGAAACGTCTGCCATCTTGTGCTGGCCCGTCTGCCGGATGGAGCACCTGGCACCAAGGGGATCAGCCTGTTCATGGTGCCCAAACTGATCCCGGATGAAGATGGCAATCCCGGCGCGACAAACAGCCTGCGCGTGGTCAGTCTGGAACACAAGATGGGCCTGCATGGCAGCCCCACCGCGGTTATGTCTTTCGACGGCGCCAAGGGGTGGCTGGTTGGTGAACCACACAAAGGCATGGCCGCCATGTTCACGATGATGAACAACGCACGCATGGGTGTGGGTGTGCAGGGCTATGGCGTCGGCGAGCGCGCCTATCAGGAAGCCTTGGCCTATGCGATGGAACGCAAGCAGGGGCGCACGCCACTGGGCGACGCGGGCACCGGGGCAATCATCGACTTTGCCGATGTGCGACGCATGTTGACCCAGATGCGGACCGAGCTTTTCGCCGCCCGGTCGATGGCCATGTCGCTGGCGCTGGCGCTGGATATGGCCCGCGCGACAGGCGACGAGGACTGGAAAGCGCGCGCCGCGCTTCTGACCCCAATCGTCAAAGCCTATGGCACCGAAACGGGTATTCTTGTCAGCCATATGGGTGTGCAGGTGCATGGCGGCATGGGGTTCATCGAGGAAACCGGCGCGGCCCAGCATTCCCGCGATGTGCGCGTGACCGCGATTTACGAGGGCACGAACGGCATTCAGGCGATGGACCTTGTGGGTCGCAAGATGATGGACGGCGGCGAGGCTGCGTTCCGCCTGTTGGATGAAATCGAAACGCAGGCTGAAGCCGCGCGCGCCGATTTCCCCAACATGTCCGAAGCCGTTTGGTCTGCCGCAGAGGACCTGCGCGAAACCATCGAATGGATGGTCGAGCAATCGGATATGCAAGACCGCTTTGCCGGTGCTGTCCCGTTTCTTATGGGCTTTGCCCGTGTGCTGGGGTCGCATTACCACCTGCGCGCCGCGATTGCAGAGGGCGGCAAGGGCCCACGCTCGGAGCTTGCGCGTTTCTATATCAACCGCCTGCTGCCGGAACATACCGCGCAATTCGTACAAGCCCGCACCGGGGCGGCGGGGCTGTATACGCTCAGCCCGGAAGACCTGGCATCGTGAACAAACCGACGCCAAGCACGCTGCACTTCCCCTTCCCGGAGGCTCCGGGCGAGGGCAATGCTATGGAAGTGGCACAAGGCGTCCTTTGGATGCGATTGCCGCTGCCCATGGCGCTGGATCATGTCAACGTCTTTGCCTTCGACGACCCCGAAGGATGGACCATTGTCGATACGGGTTTTGATTCGAAGAAAACCCGCGGCATCTGGCAAAAGCTGTTGGCCGGACCCCTTGACCGAAAGCCCATTGCACGGGTGATCGTGACCCATCACCACCCCGACCATGTCGGGCTTGCCGGTTGGTTCCAGCGCGAACAAGGGGCCGAGCTTGTGACCACACGCACCGCATGGCTGTTCGCACGCATGTTGCTGCTGGATGAGCAAATGGTGCCGGTCGACGAAACCCTGGCCTATTGGCGCGCGGCGGGCATGGCACCCGAGGTTTACCAAAAGCGGCTGACCGAACGACCCTTCAACTATGCCGACATCGTGGCCGACATGCCGCTGGGCTTCAAACGGATCAAGGAAGGCAGCCGCATTCACTTTGGTGGGCGGGATTGGGATGTGCGAATTGGCAACGGCCACGCGCCCGAGCACGCGACGCTTTGGTCGACGGATGGCGCGCTGGTGATCGGAGGCGATCAGCTTCTGGCGACGATCAGCCCAAATCTGGGGGTTTATGCCACAGAACCCGAGGCTGACCCGGTCGGGGAATGGCTGGAAGCCTGCGAACGCCTGTCACACTACGCGACCCCGGACCAACTTGTCCTACCGGGTCACAAACTGCCCTTCACCGGCTTGCCCACACGAATGCGTCAGCTGATCTCCAACCATCACCACGCGCTGGACCGGCTGGAGGCCTTTCTGACTGATCCCCACGTGGCTGGCGATTGCTTCCCGCCGCTGTTCAAGCGCGAGATTTCGGGGGGTGAATACGGCTTGGCACTGGTCGAAGCCGTGGGGCACCTGAACCATCTGCTGCATGAAGGGCGCGTCACACGCACCCGGCGCGAAGACGGCGCGTGGCTGTGGCAGAAAGCCTAGCCGCGCCCACGCGGCACCACCTCGTATCCCGGTTCTTCCGGCTCATCATCCACCATCTCGGCGGGAAAGCCGGGGGCGGTGATGTCCAGCCCTGTCGCCTCTTCCAACCTGCGGATAATGTCATCTGACTGCGCCCGTTCGCCGTAGCGCGCAATGCCGTCGTTGAATATCTCGACCATCAGGGGCGAGATTTCCAGCGGCACGCCGGCCCGGTCAGCGATAGCCTGAAACAAGCCAATATCCTTTTCCACAAGGTCCATGGTGAAGGAAATGTCGCGCGATCCGTTCAGGATCACCTGACTTTCCGTTTCATGTACGAAGGATGTGCCAGACGAGATTTTGATCGCTTCATAGGTGGTCGCAAGATCAAGCCCGGCGGCTTTCATCGTCACCAAAGCCTCGCAACAGGTCAGAAGGTTGGCGGTCGCCAGATAGTTGGTCATCACCTTCAAAACCGAGGCCGAGCCAAGCGGACCGGTATGCAGAACCCGGCGGCCCATTGTGGTCAGAAGGGGCAGCACCCGTTCAAACGTCGCCCGCTCACAACCCGCAAAAATCGAGATATTGCCCGTATCCGCCCGGTGACATCCACCCGACACCGGGCAGTCAACAGCATCGCCACCGCGCGCGATCACCTCGGCGCCCAGCCGTTTCACCTCGGCCTCATCCGTGGTGGACATTTCCAGCCAGATCTTGCCGGGCCGCACGTGGTCCAGCATTTGGCTGACCACGGCATCCGAAGCCGCAGGCGACGGCAGGCATGTGATGACGATGTCGCAATCCCCCATCAATGCAGCCGGGTTGTGCGCCGGTTTCGCACCACGGGCGACAAAATCCGCAACGATTTCAGGGGCAAGGTCAAGCACTGTCAAATCTTTACCGTTGCGCAACAGACTGCCCGCCAGTTTCCCGCCGACATTCCCCAGACCGATGAACCCTATTTTCACAGTTGTTCCTCCACGATGGGCCAACGCCCAGATCAATCCAGCCTATGCCCTAGGTTGCAAGACCGCACCGCTCTCGTGATCGTCACGTGACGGCATTGTATGCTTGTGCCACAAAGGGCTGAGTGAACTGTAAATCGTTGTGAGGCCAGATGGCGAAGAAAAAGCAGACAAACCGTTCAAACCCGCCCCGCGCACATACCGCCAAATGCAGCGAGGACGGGCCAGTTGTCGTTGACGACAAACCCTTGCCGAAGAAAGTCGCCGAAACGCCACTGGAACAGAAAAGCCCGGCTGAATGGGCGTATGAGCGGCTGATCCTTTATATCAAGAACTTCGAAGAGCAGTTGGACAACGAGCACGAGGTCGCGATGGGCTTTACCGGCGGTGATGCAGGTGTGCTTCGGATCGAAGGGATCGGCTATTTCGACCCTGACGTGCTGACCTTTTATGGCTCGGACGGAGAGGGCATGAAAACGCAGCTTATCCAACATGTTAGCCAATTGTCAGTTATGCTGCGCGCCTTGCCCAAGCGCGTGGAAAGCGAAGCCCCCAATCGCATTGGTTTCCGGCTGGCTGCCGAGTTAGAGGAAGATGTCACGCCGGATGCCTAACCCGCAAACCGGCTCGTGACAGGCGGTTTCAAATCGGTTATTCGAAACATCAACGCTTTTTGTGAACAGGAAACATACAATGGAAGATCACGTACACGGCACAATGGACTCTGGCACGCACGAGAAAACCTTTGAAGGTTTCGTCAAATTCTCGGCCCGCGCTGTTATCGCTTTCCTGGTGGTTCTGATCCTGTTGGCGATGTTCAACGCCTGAAGCCACTTCGTGCCGGTGTAGTTAGGATTTCCCAATGTTACGACTGATCATGGCGGTGTCGCTTTTGCTGACCCTTGCGGCCTGTGGTGGCGCGGATAATGTCTGGGCCAGCGACGAAGCTGTGGCGCGTGCGAAATACCGCCATGGTGGTCCGACCAAGATCACCCTGTTCACCGTGGTTTCGAACAAATCCGGGGCGGGCGCGCATTCGTCGCTTCTGATCAATGGGTCCGAGCGGCTGATCTTTGATCCGGCTGGCACGTGGCACCATCCAAATCTGCCCGAGCGCCACGATGTGCATTACGGCATGACGGACAAGGCCGTCGATTTCTATATCGATTACCATGCCCGCATCACCTATCACGTCGTGCAGCAGGATATCATCGTCAGCCCGCAGGTTGCGGAAATGGCCATCCGCGCCGTGGAACGGTATGGCGCGGTTCCCAAGGCGCAATGCGCGACGTCTGTCGGGGCCATCCTGCGCAGCTTGCCGGGGTTTCAATCCATCTCGCCATCAATGTTTCCGAAGAAGATCATGCAACAATTCGGCGCCCTGCCCGGCGTGACCGAACGCAAGTTCTATGACAATGATCCCGAAGAAAACGGCGAGATTCTGACGCGCGGCATCTGACCCGCGCGTTTATCCCAACATGTAAAGCAAACCGTAAAGCGTGGCCGCGCCGGACAGGATCGCGGCCAGCACATTTCGGCTGAAATACCCAACGGACAGCGTCATCAGCGCCGCAGCCAGTCGGGCGGGATCGGTCATCCCACCGGTCGCTGATGGCCACAGAACCAGCGGGGCCACCAGCCCCGGCAACACTGCAACGGGCGTATAGCGCAGGTGGCGCAGCAACCATTCGGGCATCGGACGGTCGCCGACAATACCCAGAAAGCTGAACCGGATCAGAAAACTGCCAATCGCCAGCGCGACGATCACGATCCAAACCGTTGTGTGATTCGCAATCATTGTCCCGCCTTTCTTGTCATCAGAAGCTCGACCTGTGCCCCGACAATCATTGCACCAATGGCGGCGACCAGAAGCCCGGAGCCATAGGGCATCCACGCCAGCAAAAGCGCCAGCACGACGGACGTCGCCGCCGACGTCACATGCGCCAAGGTACGCAATGCTGGCGCGATCATCGCAAGGAACGTAATCGGCAACGCGAAATCGAGCGCAAATTCAGGCGGCACCTGCGTCCCGGCCACTGCGCCGACATAGCTTGCGCCGTACCAAAGTGGCGCCAGCGGCGCGACCGTTCCGATGTAATAGGCGAAACGTTCCGAGACGGTCAGGTCGCGCTCCATCTCGAACTTGATCTGGGACAGGGCATAGGCCTGATCCACCATGAAATAGGCCACCAGCGCACGTTTCCACATCGGCGCCTGCCCCAGATACGGGGTCAGGGATGCGCTGTACATCGCCATGCGCATGTTCACCGCCAGCGCTGTCAGGATCACAATGATCGTAGGCGCATTCTCGGTCATCAATTGCACGGCGGTGAATTGCGCAGCCCCCGCGATCACCAGCACCGAAAAGCTCATGACCTCGACCACATTCAACCCGGCTTCGGTCGCGACCACGCCAAAGAGCGCGGCGAACGGAACGATCACCAAGGCAAACGGCAAGGCGTCACGCGCCCCTCGCAGGAAGTGTCTTTTGGGGTTGGACGAAGTCATAATCGGGTCCTAAGTTGCGCATTACGCTTACGGCGTCATGGCAGGAGTTGCAATTGGTCACCCAAGACAAACTTTCCGACTATCTGATCGCGCCAAACCCTTCGGCTGACCGCCTGACGCGTGTCGTCGATGGCCATGATGAGGCAGGTGCCCCTGCACGTATTTCGGTGGTCGAGGAACGCCCCCTGACCATCTTCCTGAACAAGCGCGAGATCGTGACCGCCATGACCATCGGTGATTATCCCGACTATCTGGCGCTTGGGTTCCTGCGCAATCAGGGGATGTTGTCCGAGGCGGACCAGATCACCGGCGTCGATTATGACGAAGACATCGACACTGTCGTCGTGCGCACCGAGGTCGAGACGGATTACGAGGATAAGCTGGCCCGCAAAACGCGCACCTCGGGCTGTGCGGTCGGCACCGTGTTTGGTGACATGATGGAAGGGCTTGAGGGCTTGACCCTGCCCCCGGCACCGCTGAAGACATCGTGGCTTTATGCGCTGGCGCAAAAGATCAACCGCACCCCGTCGCTCTATCTTGAAGCCGGCGCCATCCACGGCACCGTCCTGTGCCACGAAGACCGCCCGCTGGTCTATATGGAGGATGTGGGCCGCCACAACGCCGTCGACAAGGTGGCAGGCTGGATGCTGTCCGAAAGTGTAACCGGGGCGGACAAGATCCTCTACACCACAGGTCGCCTGACATCCGAGATGGTGATCAAGACCGCGCAAATGGGCATCCCGGTTCTTGTATCGCGATCTGGCTTTACCGCATGGGGTGTAGAAATTGCGCGCGATGTTGGCCTGACCCTGATCGGGCGGATGCGCGGGCAGCGGTTCACCTGCCTGTCCGGCGAAGACCGGCTGATCCGCGACATGGACCCGGCGCATGTGGCGCACGAAGAACGCAAGTACCGTCGCAAGGGGGCAGGCGCATGACGCGACCGGTCGGAATTATCCTTGCAGGCGGGTTGGCGACACGCATGGGCGGCGGCGACAAGGGGTTGATGCGATTGGGGGATGGCACGCTCTTGTCGCACGTGATCAGCCGCCTGGCGCCACAAGTGGACGGATTGGCGCTGAATGCCAATGGCGACCCCGCGCGTTTTGACGACCTTGCCTTGCCGGTTTTGCCAGACAGCATCGACGGTTTCGCAGGGCCGCTTGCAGGCGTGTTGGCCGGTCTTGACTGGGCAGCCAGCCACGGCGCGAAGCAGGTGGTGTCCGTCGCAGCAGATACGCCTTTTTTTCCACGCGATCTGGTTGATCGGTTGTCGAAAGCTGCCGACGACGCACAAGCCCCGATCGCTCTGGCCGCCACCCGCGATCCGGACCGCGGCCCGATGCGACAACCGACCTTCGGGCTGTGGGACGTTTCGTTGCGCGACGATTTGCGCAACGCGCTGCAGGGCGGGTTGCGCAAGGTCGTTCAGTGGACCGACAAACATGGGGCCGCAATGGCCATCTTCGACCCGAACCCACATGATCCGTTTTTCAACGTGAACACGCCCGAAGATCTTGCCCATGCGCAAAATATGCTGGAGACCGCGCCATGAGAGTCTTTGGCATCACCGGCTGGAAAAACTCCGGCAAAACAGGGTTAATGGAACGGTTGGTGGCGCATTTTACCGCCAAGGGCCTGCGGGTCTCGACCCTGAAGCACACACATCACGGCGTCGATCTGGAACGCCCGGGCACTGACACGCATCGGCATCGAGAGGCGGGTGGACAAGAGGTGGTGTTGGCCTCATCCGCGCGGGTGTCGATCCTGCACGAGCTGCGGGAGACGGATGAGCCGCGCCTTACCGACCTGATCGCCCGTCTGACGCCCTGTGATCTGGTGCTGGTCGAAGGGTTCAAATCCGCGCCCCATCCGAAGATCGAAGCCCACCGCGCGGCAACCGGCGAGGCGCTCTTGGCCCCGAAGAACCAAACCATCCGTGCGGTCGCCAGCGACACCCCGCTACCCGCGCTCGATCTGCCGGTGTTTGACCTTGATGACACGAAGGCGATCGCGGCATTCATCGAAGTTGCAACCGGGCTGACCCGGCGTGACGCGCCCAGGCTGGCAAATGACTGTTTCGCGCTGCCCCCCGGTGTGAACTGGACACCGGTCGACGATGCCCTCACCACGCTTCGGGATCGACTGCACCCGGTGACGGGGACCGAACGCGTCCCGGTGGCCAAGGCGCACGACCGCATTCTGGCCACCGATCACGTTGCGGTGCGCGCGAACCCTCCGGGCGCAAATGCGGCGGTTGATGGCTATGGTTTTGCCTATGCGGGGCTTCCAGCGGGCGACGTGATCCAGATGCCCCTAGTCGATGACCGCGCCGCCGCCGGGGCACCGTTCAACGGCACCGTGCCAATGGGCCATGCCATCCGGATCCTGACAGGCGCACTGCTGCCAGACGGCGTTGACACCGTGGTCATGCAGGAAGACGTGCAGATCGACGACAATACTCTCAGCTTCCCGGCTGGGATCAAACCGGGCGCCAACGCCCGTGCCGCCGGAGAAGACGTGAAAGCCGGCAAGCTCGCCCTGCCGGCGGGCCACAAAATGCGCGCCCCCGATGTGGCACTTTTGTCCGCGCTTGGGCTTTCGGACGCTCAGGTGCATTGCCGCCTGCGCGTCGGCGTCCTTTCCACGGGCGACGAGCTAGCCGCGCCCGGCACCACGCTGGACCCTGCCCGCACCTATGACGCCAATCGCCCAATGCTGCTGTCACTGGTCGAAAACTGGGGCTACACGCCCGTGGACCTTGGCCACGTCAAAGATGATCGGGACGAGTTGCGCCAGGCCTTTGACGACGCGGCATCACGCGCCGATGTCATCCTAACATCCGGCGGGGCCTCTGCGGGTGATGAAGATCATGTCTCCGCCCTGCTGGACCAAACCGGATCGCTGCACCACTGGCGTATCGCGATCAAACCGGGTCGCCCGCTGGCACTTGCCCAATGGAACGACACGCCTGTCTTCGGCCTGCCCGGCAACCCAGTCGCAGCCCTTGTCACAACGCTCGTTTTCGCGCGCCCCGCCCTTTCGGTGCTGGCCGGAGGAAACTGGCTGACACCGCAAGCCTTCAACCTGCCCGCCGCGTTTGCGAAGTCGAAAAAGCCCGGTCGCCGCGAGTACCTGCGCGCACGTCTCAATGACGATGATCATGTCGAGGTTTTTCAGTCCGAAGGCTCTGGCCGCATCTCAGGCCTCAGCTGGGCCACGGGCCTCGTCGAACTGCCGGACGGTGCTGCAGACATCAAACCGGGAACCCCGGTACGTTACTTGCCTTACTCGGGTTTCGGTCTAACCTGATCCGGGCTTCTTCTGGCCAAAAATATCCTGGGGTGAATGCGCAGCGCGCAGAGGGGCAAGGCCCCTTAATCCCCGTGCCGCAACAACCGTTGCTTCTGACGGCCCCAGTCACGCTTGGCCTCGGTCGCCCGTTTGTCATGCGCTTTCTTACCCTTGGCGATACCGATCTTGATCTTCACCAAACCCTTGTGATTGAAATACATAACCAACGGGACAAGCGTCATGCCCTTGCGCTGGGTCGCATTCCACATCTTCGAAATCTCGCGCTTTGAGGCCAACAACTTGCGCTTGCGACGCTCAAGATGCCCCCAGGTCACGGCCTGTTTGTATGGCGCGATATAGGCGTTGGTCAGGTAAAGCTCGCCGTCTTCAACCGCCGCATAACTTTCTGCGATGTTGGCGCTGCCTTCCCGAAGGGATTTGACTTCGGACCCCATCAAAACGATGCCGCATTCGATATCTTCTTCAATCGCGTAGTCGTAACGCGCGCGCCGATTTTCGGCGATCACCTTGTAGTTGGGGTCGTCTTTCGTCTTGGCCATGACGCGGATGTAGGCGTTCGTCCGGGCACTGTCCAGCCCGGCCGTCCGCAATTCGCGGACGCCCCGGCTGATTTGATCAGTTCAGAAGACCGGCGTGGCGCAGGGCCGCATCAATCTGTTCTTTCGTGCCATCGCTCACTTCAACCATCGGCAGGCGCAATTCTCCGTCACACAGACCCAGCCGCGACATGGCGTATTTTGCCCCAGCCACACCCGGCTCAAGGAAAATCGCGCGGTGCAGTGGCATCAGTTCGTCGGACAATTCAAGCGCCTTGGCATAATCACCCGCCAGCGTTGCCTCTTGCACCTGGCTGCACAGCTTCGGTGCCACATTCGCGGTGACGGAAATACAACCGACCCCGCCCATGGCGTTGTAACCAACCGCCGCCGGGTCTTCGGCACATAGCTGGATGAAATCTTTGCCACAGCTCATGCGCTGCATGGCAACCCGGCCCGGATCGGCGGAAGAATCCTTGACGCCGACAATCATGTCCAGCTTTGCCAGCTCACCCATGGTGGCAGGCGACATATCGACCACCGAACGTGGCGGGATGTTGTAGATGATGATCGGCACGCCAACCTCGGCAAGCACCGAGTAATGCGCGATCATCCCGGCCTGCGTCGGTTTGTTGTAATAGGGCGTCACGACCAGCGCAGCATCCGCCCCGACCGCCTTGGCATGTTTCACCAGACGCAGGCTTTCCGCCGTGCTGTTCGACCCGGCACCCGCGATCACGGGCACACGGCCTGCAACGGCGGTCACGACGGCCTCGACGACCTGCTCGTGCTCCTTATGGCTCAAGGTTGGGCTTTCCCCGGTTGTTCCCACCGGCACCAAGCCATGCGAGCCTTCGGAGATATGCCATTCGACCAAGCGTTTAAGCGCGTCAAAATCCACTGCGCCGTCCTTGAACGGCGTGACCAGGGCAGGAAGAGATCCTTTGAACATGACACGCTCCAAATTAGTTGTTTCAGGTTTCTGGCGGTGCAGAGTGACTCGCGACCGCAAACGCGGCGGAAACTAGCCGGGTTCAACACAAATGCCAAGTTTGTGTGTTGCGTATCCGGTCGCCATTACTAGTTTTTCCACATGAGCAGGTTCTTAAAACACACAATCGGGGCCATATCCCTGTCGTTATTGCCCTTGTTTGCAATGCAAACCGGTGCGTCAGCGCAAGAATCAAACGTGGTCAGCGCGTTGAAACAGGCTGTTAAACACGCGCGATCCGATGATTGGTCATCGGCGCTGTCCACCGCGCATTCGGGCGGTCCGCTGGTGCGCGATATCGTCGAATGGCACCGGTTGCGCCGTGGCGAAGGCAGTTTCGAGGACACCCGCGCCTTTCTGGAGAAACATCCCGACTGGCCGGGGTTGAAATACCTGCGCGAACAGTCCGAGGAAACGATCCCGCATCGCTATGATCCCCAGAAGGTGCTGGCCTTTTTCAAGCCGGAACCACCGCAGACCGGGCGCGGGGCCTTGCGGCTTGCCGAAGCCCTGACCGCAACCGGGGCGGCCGAAGAGGCAGGCGCCCAGATCATTCTGGCATGGACCACTCTGTCGCTGGACGAAGACGAACATAATGCGTTTGTTTCGCGCTTTGGCGATACACTGAAGCCCTATCATTGGGACAGGCTCGATACGCTTTTATGGCGTGGGGACGTCACGGAAGCGACCCGGATGCTGCCTTTGGTCAGCAAGGACCAGCAGACATTGGCCAAGGCCCGACTGGCACTGCGCAAAAAAAGCGATGGTGTCGATGCGTTGATCGCCGCTGTCCCATCTGCGCTGGCGGACGATCCGGGGCTTGCCTATGAGCGTTTTCTGTGGCGGGCGTCGAAAGGGCGCAATCAGGACGCGATCGACCTGATCCTTGCCCGCTCGAACAGCGTGGCGTCTTTGGGTCAACCCCAACGCTGGGCCAGTTGGCGCCGCGTTCTGGCCCGCTGGTCGATGCGCGAAGGCAAGGCGCAGCAAGCCTATCGGCTGGCGTCGTTTCATCATCTGAGCGGCGGGTCGGATCAGAATGACCTTGAGTGGATCGCAGGCTATGTGGCCCTGCGCAAACTGAACGACCCCGTTACGGCGCTGGAGCACTTCCAAGCCTTCCGGGTTGCCGTGGATACACCGATCAGCTTGGGGCGTGCGGGATATTGGCTGGGGCGCGCTTACGAGGCGTCGGGCGACGCCGTTGCGGCCAAGGCCGCTTATGAGTTGGGTGGCGAATATCAGACCAGCTTCTATGGCCTGCTGGCCGCCGAGAAGGCCGGGATACCAATGGATCCGACCTTGACCGGGAACGAACCTTTCCCGCCGTTCAAACAAGCAAGGTTTTGGGGCGGATCTGTGATGGAGGCCGCGCGCCTGCTGCAAGCTGCGGGCGAACGGTATTGGGCGGAACGCTTTACCGTGCATTTGGCAGAGAGCCTGAGCCGGGAAGAAATCGGCCAGCTTGGCGCGTGGGCTGAAAGTGTGGATGAACCGCATTTGCAGGTGATGATCGCGAAGCAGGCCGCCCGCGTCGGCCTGACAATCCCGCGCCCCTATTATCCGACGCCGGATATCGGACGCGGCAACAGAACGGTGCCCCGCGCACTTGAACTGGCCATCGCGCGGCGCGAAAGCGAATTCGACCCAGGCGTCATGTCCGGTGTGGGCGCACGCGGGTTGATGCAGCTTATGCCCGGCACGGCGTCTGATATGGCGAAGCGGTTGGACATGCCCTATTCGAAATCACGCCTGATCACCGATCCGGAATACAACACGAGGTTGGGGTCTGAATATCTTGCCAAGCTGATTGAGGATTTCGGCATGAATCCGGTGCTGGTATCCGTGGCCTATAACGCCGGACCGACCCGCGCGTCGCGCTGGTCCGAGCAGCTGGGCGATGTGCGGGCCAGTTCGACCGACATCATCGACTGGATCGAGCATATTCCGTTTCGCGAGACCCGAAATTACGTGATGCGGGTGGCTGAAAGCCTGCCTGTCTATCGCGCGCGGCTGACCGGCAAAACAGAACCGCTGTCCCTGTCGAAAGAGCTTAAGCAATAGGTCAGGTCGCGCGTCGGCTGCGGATCAGGGTGAAAATCCCCGCGCCGACCACGATGACCGCACCGATCACCACGTTGGTTCGAAGCTCTTCGCCAAAAAGGGACACGCCAAGGATCGAAACGAAGACGAGCTGAAGATAGGCAAAGGGCTGCACGGTGCTGGCTTCGGCAAACTCGTAGCATTTGATCAGCAGCCAGTGCCCCAAAACGCCAGTGACACAAAGCAGGGCCATCCATCCCCAATCCCGCGCGATCATCGGTTCCCAGAACGTCGCGCCAATGGCGGTCATGACGACCGCGCCGACGATGCCAGTCCAGAAAAAGCTGGTCTGAGTGCTGTCGGTTTTCGCAGCCAGCCGGGTCAGAAGGCCATAGAGTGCGAACATCAGCGCCCCGATCAGGGGCACGATCGCTTCGGGCGCGAACACTCCGACGCCCGGCTGAAGGATCACCAGAATACCGATGAAACCGATGCCAATTGCCACCCAGCGCCGCCAGCCGACCGTTTCCCCCAAAACCGGGCCCGAGAACGCCGCCACCAGCAACGGGTAGCAGGCGAAAATCGCATGGCTTTCCACCAGTCCCAGTAAAACGAAGGACAACACCGTCACGCAAATCTCCAGCGCAAGAAGCGCGCCGCGAAAGACTTGCAGATAGGGGCGCGCGGGTCGCAATGCCTGCCTCAGACCACCGTTGCGACGGGTCAGCCAGATGACAAAGGCGGCAAAGAACCAGTAACGGATCATCACCACCATCCAGACGCTGTAGGCGTCGGCAAGGTGGCGCGAGATCCCGTCTTGCAACGCGAAGACAAATGTGGCTGCCACCATCAAGAGGATACCGGCGCGGGTGTTTTGCTCCATCCCGTGGCTCCTAGTCGCGCAATGTGCCGCGGCTCATATGCCGCTTGCGCCCGAAACCCGGCGTGCGTTCCACGTCAAAGCCCGCCGCGTACAGCGCCCTGCGCACGAAGCCAGCGGCGGTGTAGGTCGCAAACGTGCCTCCGGGGGCGGTATGCGCGCCGACCTGTTTCATCAACTCTTCACCCCACAGTTCAGGGTTTTTCGCAGGCGAGAAACCATCCAGAAACCATGCGTCAGCCCTGCCTTGCCAATTGGTCAGTGTCTGGCGGGCATCGCCTTCGACCACCGCGACGGAAAAACCGTCCAGATCGAACCTGCGCGCACCCTCGGCCCATGCGGACAGGAACGGTGCGGATACCGTTTTCGCCTCGGGGAAGGTGTCCAACGCTTTGGCGATGTCTTGTGCCGTCATCGGAAACGCCTCGAACGAAGTATATCGGACATTCGCAGGCGCGCCCTCCGCGCGCCACGCGAGGAACGTCGCCAACATGTTCAACCCGGTGCCAAAACCCAGTTCGGCGACATGAAACCCCGGCACGAACCGGGCAGGCAGATGGTTGCCCACTAGGAACACGTGACGCGTCTCGGCCAGCCCATCTTCCAGCGAAAAATACGGGTCATCAAACCGCGCTGCCACCGGCACGCCGCTGTCTTTCCACGTGATGTCTGCGATCTGGCTCTTTGTCATGTCTTGCCCTAGAACTCGGCCCAACGTGCGTGACCATGAAGAAGGACCGATGCTTTGGCAATCGTGGATGTGACCATTTATGGCGCGGGCATATTCGGCCTGTCAGTGGCATGGAGCTGCGTGAAGCGCGGCGCAAAGGTGCGGGTCATTGACCCAGGTGGCGTTGGGGCCGGGTCTTCAGGCGGTCTTGTTGGTGCATTGGCCCCGCATGTGCCCGAACGCTGGAACGCCAAGAAAGCCTTTCAGTTCGACAGCTTGATCATGGCAGAAGAGTATTGGGCCGAGGTTGAGGCAGTGTCTGGTCTGCCCTCGGGATATGGCCGCACGGGTCGCTTGCAACCCATCGCGGACGAGCGCCTTCTGGCCCTTGCCCACGACCGCAAGACCGAGGCCGCAACCCTGTGGCAGGGGAAGGCCATGTGGGAGGTTCGCCCCGTCTCGGATTTTCCGGACTGGGCACCGGACAGCCCGACCGGATACCTGATCCACGACACGCTGACGGCGCGGATGAACCCACGGCTGGCCGCACAGGCGCTGGCCGGGGCGTTGCAGGCCAAAGGGGGCGCGGTCGTAAGCGACGGCGATGAGGAAGGTCATGTGGTCTGGGCAACCGGTTGGCAGGGGCTTCTGACCCTGTCGCAGGAACTGGGCAAGCCGGTGGGCAACGGGGTAAAGGGGCAAAGTGCGCTGCTGCAACATGCGGCCGCTGACATGCCGCAACTTTTCGCGGACTCGTTGCACATCATCCCCCATGCCAATGGCACGGTGGCCATCGGGTCGACCAGCGAACGTGAATTCGACGACCCGACAAGCTGTGACGCTGCGCTGGATGACGTCATTGCCCGTGCGCGCGCCGCCTGTCCGGCCATTGCGGATGCGCCTGTGATCGAACGCTGGGCCGGGGTGCGACCGCGCGCCAAATCCCGCGCGCCGATGCTGGGTGCCTATCCCGGCAGGCCCGGTCATTTCATCGCCAATGGTGGTTTCAAAATCGGCTTCGGCATGGGTCCGAAGGTCGGTGAAGTGATGGCCGATCTGATCTTGGAAGGGCGCAGGACAATCCCCGAAGATTTCAGGGTCGCGGCCAGCCTTTAGCGCGCGACCTGTCCGCGGTCGACCTCTGCACGCAGGTTGTTCATCAGTTTCGACAGCGTGGCTTCGTAGCGTTCACTTTTCAAGCGCCCATCCTCGTCAAACTCCTGACGGCTGCCCGCGACGGCCACGGCTGGACCCGTGATCAATCGCGGCTGGAACGGCATCATCGCCAGCACAAGTGAACTTTGGGCGCGCACGCCACCTGCACGCCCGGCCGCAGCAGACATCACGGCGACCGGCTTGTCGGTCCACGGCAACGGTTTCACGCGACTGACCCAATCAAGGGCGTTCTTCAATACGCCCGACAACATGCTGTTATATTCGGGTGTCGAGATGATGACGGCATCGGCCACCGCAATTTGCCCCGCCAGACGGATCACGCTGTCGGGGGCACCCTGCGCGTCCTCGTCATCGGCATTGAACAGGGGCAGGTCTAAATCAGCCTCGGTAAACTCAGCATCGCCAAAAAGGCGTGCGGCGTTTCGGATCAGAAACCGGTTCGTTGCGTCTTTACGCAATGACCCGGACATGCCAAGCAAACGATGTTTAGACAAATCAACCTCCTCATGCGTCACGCCAAGGTGCGGTGCGCGTCGGGCTACGTCAACGGTTGAATGGGCAATAAGGGGCGCGACGATGCGGCATGGCGGACAGATATTGGTTGATCACCTGAAAACCGAAGGCGTGCGGCGCGTGTTCTCGGTTCCCGGTGAAAGCTTTCTGGCGGCGCTGGACGGGCTGCATGACAGCGGAATTGAAAACATCGTCTGCCGTCAGGAAGGCGGGGCAGCCATGATGGCCGAGGCGCATGGCAAGCTGACCGGAGAACCGGGGGTGTTGTTTGTCACACGCGGACCCGGGGCGACCAACGCAGCATCGGGCATTCACGTGGCCCAGCAGGACAGCACACCGATGGTTGTTTTTGTCGGCCAGATCGCACGTGGTCATCGCGACCGCGAAGCGTTTCAAGAAGTCGACTATCGGGCGGTTTTCGGCACGCTTGCCAAATGGGCCTGCGAGGTGGATCAGACCGAACGCCTGCCCGAATACCTGGCCCGCGCCTTTCACATGGCCCGGTCGGGCCGCCCCGGCCCGGTGGTCGTTGCCTTGCCCGAGGATATGTTGAGCGCCCATGCCGATGTGCCCGATCGCCCGGCGATGGCCCGCTCGAACGGACATGTCACCGCTGGGGATGCGCAAGCCATCACCGCGATGCTGGCAGACGCGAAGGCGCCATTGGTGATCGCGGGTGGACCGGGCTGGTCACAAGAGGCTGCCGATGATCTTGCCCGGTTCGTGAAGGCCCATGACCTGCCCGTCGCCTGCGCCTTCCGGCGGCAGGATTTCATGGACAACCGCCACCCGAACTATATCGGCGACCTTGGCGTAGGGATGAACCCGAAGCTGGGCACGCGTCTGCGCGATGCCGATACGCTGATCGTGCTTGGTTCGCGTTTGGGCGACAGCGTGACGGGTGGATACGAGCTGCTGGATCCCGCCGCGACGGCCAAGCGGATCGTGCATGTCTATCCCGACCCGGATGAGTTGGGGCGCGTTTATCACGCCGATCTGACGCTGGTCGCCACTGGACCCGAGGCGCTTGCGGCGCTTGTACAGACCAATGGAACGGATGCCCCGGTCTGGTCCGGCTGGACCCAATCCGCGCGCCACGATTACGAGGCGTTTCAGGAACCCGTCGCCACACCGGGCGACGTGAAGATGGAACAGGTGATGCTGTGGCTCTCTGAACACCTGCCGGAAGATGCCATTGTCACCAATGGGGCCGGAAACTATGCCACCTGGCTGCACCGGTATTTCAGCTTCAAACAGCACGGCACCCAGTTGGCCCCGACATCCGGGTCGATGGGATATGGCTTTCCCGCTGCCGTCGCGGCCAGCCTTGAACATCCCGACCGCACCGTCGTTGCATGGTTGGGGGATGGTGAGTTTCAGATGACCCTGAACGAATTGTCGACCGCCGCGCAGCACGGCGCGAAACCCATCGCGATCATTGCCAATAACGGGCGATACGGCACCATCCGGATGCATCAGGAACGCACTTATCCGGGGCGGGTGTCTGGCACCGACATGGCGAACCCCGATTTCGCGGCCCTTGCACGCGCTTACGGCGGACATGGCGAAACCGTCACCAATGGCGCAGATTTCGCGGATGCCTTCGCCCGCGCCAAAGCCGCCGACAGGTTGGCGGTGATCGAGCTGGTGCTTGATCCTCAGGTTTCCACACCCAGCCTGACGCTGGACGACTTACGCGAAATGGGGCGGAAAAGTTGACGCCGGCGGTCAGCCGCCCGGCATCTCCATCATTTCTGCCAGATGAATGGTGCCCATCTGTAGGAACGAGTTTTCACTGGCAATTGCCAGTGCAGCATCTGCATCAGCCGCTTCGATGATGCAAAACCCCATCATGGGCTGCTTAAACCCTTCGCGCGCGCCATCCCCATCGACAGTCCATTGCGCCTTGAGCGGCGTTTCCGGCATGACGAATGCATCCGCATATTTGGCAATCCAGGCTTTGTATGCAGCCTGCATATCAGCCTTCTTATCATCGGGCACGTCGCGCGGCTCGTGATAAGCGATGTAGAACTTGGGCATCTGTCCTCCTCAGAGGTCTAGAATTCGACCCCTTGCTGTGCCTTGATGCCCGACCGGAACGGGTGTTTGACCAGCTCCATCTCGGTCACCAGATCGGCGATTTCGATCAGTTCGTCTGCAGCATTGCGCCCGGTCAGAACCACGTGGGTCATCTCGGGTTTTTCTTCCACAAGGAATTTGACCACTTCATTCACATCCACATAGTCATAGCGAATGGCGATGTTGATCTCGTCCAGCAGGACCATGGTGTTTGACGGATCGCGGATCAGCTCTTTCGACTTCTCCCACGCGGCCTGCGCCATTTCGATGTCGCGGGTGCGGTCCTGTGTTTCCCAGGTAAAGCCCTCGCCCATCGTATAAAATTCGCAGATATCGCCGAACTTGGCGTTGATCAGATCACGCTCGCCGCAATCCATTCCGCCCTTGATGAACTGCACCACGGCGCTTTTCATTCCATGTGCGATGCAGCGGAAGATCATCCCGAACGCGGCCGAGCTTTTGCCCTTGCCCTTGCCCGTGTGCACGATGATCAGACCTTTCTTATCGGTCTTCGTCGCCATGATCTTGTCACGGGCGGCTTTCTTCTTGGCCATCTTGGTGGCGTGACGATCGGGATCTACGGTCATGGTGTCCTCATGAATTGCTCGTCCATCACTGTGCGGGTCATGAGGCCCAGATGCAAGAGAGGGCGCACCGTTTCAGGCGCGCCCTCTCTTTTTTCGGCAGGGATCAGATCACTCGGCCGGAACCACCTGTGGCGTCGCGCGCCCGAAATGCTGTCTGTTCAGGCGAACCACAAGGGCGACCATGGCGAACTGGAAGGCGATGGCGATGGCTGTGATCACCCAATACATGACCGAGAACTTGTCCAGAACGCCCGCCTTTACCAGACCCGAGTTGATGAAGAAGTGCAACAGCACCGACAGGGCCACGCCGGGGCACACCAAGGCATAGGAGCCGGGCGAGGTTTCGTTGCCGAATACATAGCTTTTCCAGTACCCATGGCGGGCCAGCATCACCAGCCCCAGCAGGCCGAACAGAACCTGAATGGCAATCAGACGAGCAAGGAAGATCATGGTTTCCCCGGCCGAGCCGTGCACTTCGAACGTGGCGTGCAGGCCGTGATCCTGACGCAGCGCCATGATGCCAAGGATGGTCATCAGGGGGATGATGATCAGAAGGGTCGGCGCGGTCTCTTTCGAGGTGCCGTAGTGCAGCATCGAATTGAAAGCGGTGAACAGTGCCAGCGCCGCATAGATGATTGCGGCGATGCCGAAGAAGGTCGAGCCGACCAGCGACACGCCGACAACCACGGTGTTCGTGCTCATCGCCGCTGGGGCCGAGAAGCCGACAGCTGTCATGGCAAGGGCGAAGGCCGGCAGCATTTGGGCAAAGCTGTTATGTGCCGTGACATCGAACACGCCGCCCTTGGTCAGCACGCGCCCCAGGAAGTCCCCGATATAGATCAGCGCCAGAACACCGATGGCCAGAAACGCCGCCATGGCAAACGGGAACAGATACTCGACGATCAGCCACAGCTTGGGCACGAAGACCAGACCGGCAACGAACATGCCATTCACGCTCATCGCCAGGGCAAGCGGCATGGCAAGAATGGTCGTTTCGGCGTTTGAGTTCTTGAGGGTGGTATAAGCCTCGGTCTTGCGGAAAGCCGAGAAGCTTTTCAGGTTCCAGATCAGGTATTTCAGGTTCAGAAACACCATCACGGCAATACCAAGCCACGCCGCGATGATGGCGGCCTTCATACCAGCCGATCCGGTGGTGAAGGCGGCCATGATGTCTTCAAACACCGGCACCGGCTGCCCCGGATGCGGCACCCAGAACATCAGATACATGAAAAACGTGACCGACAGGCCACCAGCCCCGACCGAGGCCAGGAAATAAAGCGGAGAATATTTGTCCGCAGGGCGATTGGGTTGCATTGGATTTCTCCATTCATATTCATATTTGTGAATATTAATAGAGATTGGCGTCCTGCAAGGCAAGTGAAAGCCGCGAACACGTTGTCGCACCTGTGACCGCATCTGTTTTAACCAATTGTTAACCAAGGCCGCGCAACCTGCCCATAAACAGGAGAGACATTGTGAAATCCATCCGTTCCTGCGCTGCCATTCTTGCAACCGGCCTGTTCACCACCGCCTGTGACAGCCCCAGCCCGCAATTCATGTCGGCAGATACCTCTGTCAGAAAGGCGACGGTCGAAGGTTCAACCTTCTCAATCCACCGGCGTGAAAACTGGGTCGAGGTCTATCGCACAAGTTTCGAAGCCTTGCCGCGCATCCCCGTCATCCTTGCCCGCGCTGAAATCGCGATTGAGCAGGCGACCGGATGCAAGGTCGTCGAAGGATCCCTGTCGGGCGATCAGACGATCCAACGGGCCGAGATTGATTGCAGCTAGCCGCCGCGCAGGCTCTTTTCAAAACGGTATGAGGTGGGACGCTCGAACCCCTCATGCGCGGTTTCGGCGGTTTTCACGAAGCCAAGCTTTTCGAAGATCGCGTGGTTTTCAACCAGCTCGATCCGCGTTTGCAGCACCAGACGCGACAGACCCAGATCGGCGGCGCGCTGTTCGGCGAGCGTCATCAGTGCACGGGCCAGCCCCCGCCCCTGCGCAGACGGATCCACCGCGAGCTTTCCCACATAAAGCGAGGGCGGCGTTGCGTCAGGTTGGGGTGTCAGGAACACACAAGCGGCGCCGTCAATCACCCACACCTCTCCGGTTCGGACCTGATCGGCGATCCCTTCAGGCGTCAGACGGTGCAGCGAACTGGGTGGATCAATACGCCCGTCCATCCCGGCAAATGCGCGGTGAAGAAGCGCAAGGATCGGCGCCATGTCTTCGTCGGGCGATACTCGACGGGGTTTCATCTGAGCGCATCCAGCCGTGCGCGCGCCGAGTTTGATCGGGGCATCCAAAGCCCGCGCTCCATCGCCTCGATCAGGCGTTCGGCGATTTCCTTCAAAGCAGGCGCATTGTGGTCCTCGATGAATTCCCGCGTGTCGTCATCGTCGATGAAGGCGGTGTAAACCAAATCGAAATGGTGGCCTTTCACGGCACCGGTGGTGGCGGCGAAGGCGAACAGGTAATCGACGGTCGCCGCGATCTCGAACGCGCCCTTGTAGCCATGACGCTTCACCCCATCGATCCATTTCGGGTTTACAACACGCGACCGCACGACGCGCCCAATCTCATCATCCAGCGTGCGAATGACCGGGCGCTCCGGGCGGGAATGGTCGTTGTGATAGATCGGACGGTCGCGCCCTTGTAGGGTCGACACGGCAGCGGCAGCACCGCCTTCGAACTGGTAATAATCATCGCTGTCCAGAAGATCGTGCTCGCGGTTGTCCTGATTCTGTACGATGGCTTCGACCTGGCCCAGCCGCGCCTCGAACCCGTCGCGGTCGCGGGTGCCTTCGCTGCCTGCGCCATAGGCATAGCCGCCCCATTCCAGATAGGCATCGGCAAGGTCGGCCTTGTCCGCCCAGAGCCGTTCGTCGATCATCGCCTGAAGCCCCGCCCCATACGCGCCGGGTTTCGAACCATAGACCCTGTGTGCAGCCTCGCCTGCCCGCGCACGGGCGGCGGCGGGGTTCACATCATCAGGTTCGTCCAGCGCCTGCACCGCGCGGGCGGCGCTGTCGACCAGCGCAATAAGTTGCGGAAAGGCGTCGCGAAAAAAGCCTGACACGCGCAAGGTCACATCGACGCGCGGGCGGCCAAGGGCGGTGGCCGGGATGACCTCGAACCCGGTCACGCGGCGGTTGGCGCTGTCCCATTTCGGCTTCACACCCATCAACGCCAATGCCTGTGCAATGTCATCCCCGCCGGTCCGCATATTCGCGGTGCCCCATGCCGTGACCAGCATGGCACGCGGCCAGTCGCCATGGGTTTGCAGATGCTTGTCGATCAGCAGGCTGGCCGATTTCCAGCCCAGCGCCCATGCGGTCGGGGTCGGCACAGCGCGGCTGTCGACGGAATAAAAGTTGCGCCCGGTGGGCAATGTGTCCAGTCGCCCACGGGTCGGCGCGCCAGACGGCGCCGGGGCGACGAACTGTCCGGCAAGAGCGGTCAGAAGCCCCGTTTCTTCGCCCGGCCCGCAGGCTGCCACATTGGGGCGCACGCGGGCGTCAACCTCGGCCAGAACCTCGGCACTGGCCGGGCCGGGAGTCGGGGCGTTGCCGTCCAGAATGCGGCCCGCGCACTCTTCCAGCCGCTCAACCGTGTCGCCATGGCTGCGCCATGCGCCATCGCCGGTCAGCGCCTCGGGCCGTGGGCCATCCCACGGCGCGGCCATATCGCAATCCAGCGGGTCGAAGGCCAGACCCAGATCCTGCGCCAAGGCCCGGACCAACGACGCATCGCCCCCCTTCCCTGTGCCACGCGGCACACGCACCAGCGCCTGCACCAGATCGCGTTCCAAGCGACCGGTTGGGGACTGCCCGAAGATGTGCAACCCATCGCGGATTTGCGCTTCTTTCAACTCGCACAGATAGGCGTCGAGCTTGGCAAGGTCTTGCTCCTCGTCCTCGCCCGACATGCCCACATCAAGATCCAGCCCGGTGGCCGACGTCAGGGTCAGAATTTCACGCCGCAGGTGGTCGATGCGGCGCGGATCCACGCCTGCCGCCTCGTAATATTCGTCCACCAGTGCCTCCAGATCACGCAGCGGCCCATAGGTCTCGGCGCGTGTAAGCGGCGGCGTCAGGTGGTCGATGATGACCGCCTGCGCCCGGCGTTTGGCCTGCGTGCCCTCGCCCGGATCGTTGACGATGAAGGGATAGATATGGGGCACCGGGCCGAGCACGGCCTCGGGCCAGCATTCGCCAGACAATGCCACGGATTTCCCCGGCAGCCATTCAAGGTTCCCGTGCTTGCCCATATGCACAATTGCGTGCGCCCCGAAGGTGTGGCGCAGCCAGAAATAGAAGGCGAGGTAGTTGTGCGGCGGCACAAGGTCAGGGCTGTGATAGGTGTCGGTCGGGTCGATGTTGTAGCCCCGCGCGGGCTGCACCCCGACAACCACATTTCCATATTCCAGAACCGAAAGCGCAAATGACCCGCAATCAACCTCTCCGGCGGTGTAGAACGGGTCTTTTTCTGGCCTACCCCAACGGGTTTCAATCGCCTCGCGCAGCGCCCATGGCAGTTGGCCATAGCTGATCTGGTAATCCGCCATCGACAGGGTCACACCACCCGTGCGTGCGGCCCGGTCGGTCAGCCAGTTGGTCGGCCCTTTCATCACCGCCTGCATCAGGTCATCGCTGGCGGCAGGCCGGTTGGTGACGCGATAACCGTTGGTATCAAGCAAACCCAGCGCATGCACCACGGCGGCGGGCGTGTCCAGCCCCACCCCATTGGCCAGCCGCCCATCTTTGTTGGGATAGTTCGCCATGATCAGCGCAACGCGCCGGTCCTTCGCCTCTGCCCCCCGCAGCCTAGCCCAGCTTGCCGCCAGTTCGGCCACGAATTGCACCCGGTCGCCGCGCGCGCGATAGGTGGCGATGGGGCATTCGGTGGCGTCGTCAAAGAACGCCTCGCCCTTGAAGCTGATCGCGCGGGACAGGATGCGCCCGTCCACTTCGGGCAGCGCCACGTTCATCGCGATGTCGCGGGCGGACAGGCCGGTCAGACCTTCGGCCCATGCCTCCTCGCTCGACCCGGCAAGGACAACCTGAAAGACAGGCGCAGCTTGGCACCACGGCATCTGGAAGGGGTTTGCAGATTGCGCCTGCTCGCCCTCATGCGGCGATCCCACCGCGAAGGACGTGCAGTTCAGGATCACCGAAGGGGCGGCCTCGGTGAACAAATGCTCCATCGTCGCTACCGAGACCGGGTCTTTCAGCGATGCGACGAACACAGGTAGCGGGTTCAACCCCTGCCGGAGCAACGCCCGCACAAGACGGTTGATCGGGTTCAACCCCGCACCCTGCACCAGCGCGCGATAAAAGACGATGGGCACGATCGGGGCGCCATCGGTCCAGTCGGCCCGCGCTGTATTCAGATCGGCCACCCCGGCACCGGGCCAATAGACACCAGCCCGCAGCAAAGGGCGCGCGGCTTCGGGCCTGTCGCCACCGTCCAGCATGGCGCGGGTGTAATTCAGGAACCCGACCGCGTTTTCCGGCCCGCCTTCGACCAGATAGGCCCAAAGTGCATCGTAGTCTTCGTCGGACACCATGGACAGCGCCCGCAGCTCGGCATCCGGCTTGTCATCGCCGGGCAGCAGGACCAGCGGCACACCCGCCGCGCGCAGATGTGCGGCATATTGTTCGGCCCCGTATTTCCAATACCCGACGCCGCCCAGCACGCGGGCGATCACCAGACGCGACTTGGTCGCGCAATTGTCGATATGCAGGTCAACCGACATGGGGTGCGCCAGATGCATCATGTTGGCCAGACGCAGACCGGGGGGATTGTCCATCTCGGCCCGCGCCTGTGCCAACCCGGCCAGTTCCGTATCCGCCGCCGAGATGAATACGACGTCAGACGGCGTCTGCCCCAGATCGACGGGTTCCTTTCCGTCGTCTATCGAACCAGGTGTGGCTGCCAGAAGATGCATATCGCGTCCCTTGCGAATTGGTGGTAAGTGATCGGACAAACAGTTGCCCGATCAAGGTAGACCCATGGATTACAAAGCAGCCGGCGCGCCGAAACCCGCCAAGGGCGCCCCGCGCCATTCCGAGCATAATGCCCGCGGCACCGAGAAGAACCCGCTGAACCGCAAGGACGACAAGACCGCCCTTTTGGCGCGGATGAAGGCGGCGGCGGAAAAGGCCCGGAAAGGGTAAGCGCGGATCACAACGCCTTCTCCATGAAGATCGAGCTGTTGGCTTCAGGATAATCCCCGAACGGGCCACACAGGTCGAACCCCGCACGCTGGTAAAGACGGTGCGCGGCGTGAAGCACGTTGCCCGTTTCCAGCTTCAGGGCGGCAAACCCCTTCTGCCGCGCCGTCGCTTCGAGCTGTGCCAGCAACGCCTCGCCCACGCCCTTGCCCCGCGCATCGGGTGCGACGAACATCGACTTCACCTCGCCATAGCTGCCCTTGTCGGCCAGTGCGCCGGTGCCCAGCACCTGCCCGTCCTTGCGCGCCACGAAGAAAGAGATTTCAGGCACGCAAAGCTGGTCGATATCGAGGAAGAAGTTATCCTCGGGCGGGAACAGTTCTTCCATCAACGCATGACTTTGCCTGAGCAAAGCCGTGGCCCCCGGATCGCGGGGATCACCGAGGGTCACGTCGATGGTCATGCCACCAAGGCCTTTTCGATGGCGGCGCGATCCAGACCGGACTGACCGATCACCACCAGACGGGTTTCGCGCGGCTGCGCGCCAAAGGGCTGATCGTAATAGGTGTCGACACGCGGACCAACGGCTTGCAGGGTCAGACGCATCGGCTTGCCCGACACGGCGGCAAACCCTTTCAGGCGCAGGATGTTATGGTCGCGGATCGTCTGGGCGACCTGTTCGGCAAAGGCTGCCGGATCGGGCACCTCGGCCCGCGTGACCACGAAGCTTTCGAACGCATCATGGTCGTGATCGTGATGGCGATGATCATCATCGTGATGGTCATCATGGTCGTCGTCATGGTGATCATCGTCGTCATGGTGGTGATGATGCACCTCGTGGCGCGCGGCCATATCGTCTTCGGCACCGACACCCTGCCCCAACAGAACCTCAACCGGCAGTGCGCCCATTGACGTGCGCACGACCTGCACGCCCTGACGCGCCTCACCCGACAATTTGCCCACCAGCGTTTCGGCCTCGTCCTCGCCCAGCAGGTCGGATTTGTTCACGACGATCATATCGGCGCAGGCCACCTGATCGGCGAACAGTTCAGACAGCGGGGTTTCGTGGTCAAGGTTGTCGTCCATCTTGCGCTGCGCTTCGACAGCGGCAAGGTTCGACGCGAATTGTCCGTCTGCGACGGCCTTTCCGTCCACCACGGTGACAACGCCATCGACGGTCACACGGGTCGAGATTTCAGGCCACTGAAAGGCGCGGACCAACGGTTGCGGCAGCGCAAGCCCCGAGGTTTCGATCACGATATGATCGGGCGGCAGGTCACGGTCCAGCAGCTTTTCCAACGTCGGGATGAAATCCTCGGCCACGGTGCAGCAGATGCAGCCGTTCGACAGCTCCATGATATCGTCGTCCGAGCAGGTCTCGTCCCCGCAGCCTTTGAGGATGTCCCCATCCACGCCCAAATCACCAAACTCGTTGATGATCAGCGCGATGCGTTTGCCGTTTGCGTTGTCCAGCATGTGGCGGATCAGCGTGGTCTTGCCCGCGCCCAGAAAGCCCGTGACAACGGTGGCCGGTATCTTTGCTTGCATCTTGTCCTCCAAACTCCGTCTCCCCGACGGGTGGGTTGCGTTCTTGCATGGCAGGTCTCCTGGCTTCGCGGGTCGAAGCGCCTGCCGCCTTCCCAGTCAGATCAGACCAGTGGCATCGTGCAGGTGCTCTCCGCTTACAGTCGCGGGGGCGGCTGCAGCATCAGGCCCCGGATTGGGTCGCCTCCGCTGCATTCCCTTTTGTCCCAATGGGAACCATGCCGGACTTGTTTGCCGCGCGGGGCTTGGCGGGGTCAAGACGGAAACCGACCCGATCGGCGGGTTTGGCGGCAATTGAGCGACCAAGCCCCACAGCGGAATGCAATATCTTGTGGATAACCCGCCAATTGCATCCATATATCGACGACTGCCGTTGACTCGCCCCCAATCCCCCGGAAAACTCTGTCTTCAAGAAGAATCAATGATGAGGCAGACCGCTTGCGGTTTTCGAAACTCCGACTGAATGGCTTCAAAAGCTTCGTGGACCCGACCGATCTGGTGATCGCGGACGGGCTGACGGGTGTTGTCGGGCCGAACGGCTGCGGCAAGTCAAACCTTCTGGAAGCCCTGCGCTGGGTGATGGGCGAAAACCGCCCGACGGCCATGCGCGGCGGCGGGATGGAGGATGTGATCTTCGCCGGTGCCTCGACCCGGCCTGCCCGGAATTTTGCCGAGGTTGCGCTGCTGCTGGACAACAGCGAACGCTTGGCCCCGTCCGGCTTCAACGACAACGACAACCTTGAGATCGTGCGCCGGATCACGCGCGACGCGGGGTCGGCCTATAAGGTCAACACCAAGGATGTGCGCGCGCGAGACGTGCAGATGCTGTTCGCCGATGCCTCGACCGGGGCGCATTCGCCCGCGCTGGTGCGGCAGGGGCAGATTTCAGAACTGATCAACGCCAAACCCAAGGCGCGGCGCCGTATTCTGGAAGAAGCTGCGGGAATTTCAGGTCTGTATCAGCGGCGACACGAGGCCGAGTTGAAGCTGAAGGGCACCGAGACGAATCTGGCGCGTGTTGACGACGTGATCGAACAGCTCGCTTCACAACTGGGGCAGTTGGCACGACAGGCCCGCCAAGCCGCGCGCTATCGCACCATTGGGGATGATCTGCGCCGCGCTGAGGGGCTGCTGTTATACCGCCGCTGGAAAGAAGCCGATGCCGCCCGTGCAGAGGCAGAAGCCCAACTGACCGAACGCGTGAAGGCCGCGGCGGCGGCCGAAGGGGCATCGCGGACTGCGACCAAAGCCCGGCAAGAGGCCGAGGACCGCCTGCCACCCTTGCGGGAAGAAGAAGCCGTCGCTGCCGCGATTTTGCAGCGCCTTCAGGTGCAGCGTGACCAGTTATCAGACCAAGAGGCACAGGCCCGGCAGCGTATCGAAACGCTGACCGCCCGCATTGAGCAGCTGACACGTGATACGGAGCGGGAAAGCGGGCTGAACAAGGATGCGGGCGAGACGATCGAACGGCTGGAATGGGAGCAAGCGCAGATCGCGAAAGCATCCGACGGGCATGAGGCCGCGCTGGATGCCGCCAGCACTGAGGCCCGCGACAGCGCGGCGATCTTGCAGGAGCGCGAAGGCGATTTATCGCAACTGACCGAAGACGTTGCCCGTCTGGCCGCGCGTCACCAATCGGCACATCGCCTGTTGGACGACAGCCGCAAATCGCTTGAAAAAAGCGAAGGCGAGGCGGACCGCGCCCGCACCGCGATGGATGATGCAAAGACCGCGCTCGACAAAGCCGGAGCAGATTACGAGACCGCAAAGGCCGCAGAAGCGACCGCTGCCAAAGCGGCCGAAGATGCCGAAGCTGCCTTGGCTGCGGCCGATGATGCCCGTGCGGATGCTCAGGCCCGCGAAGCTGACGCCCGCGCCGCCAGATCCGCGGCGGAGGGTGAAGTGAATGCCCTGCACGCTGAAGTGCAGGCGCTTGCACGATTGGTGGAGCGCGACGCGTCCGAAGGTGGGCAGGTGCTGGACGATCTGCGGGTGAAACCGGGATACGAAAAGGCGCTTGGCGCGGCCTTGGCTGATGACTTGCGCGCGCCCGCGATAGATGGGGATGCGCCGTCAGGCTGGGCTTCGCTGCCAGCCTATGCGCAGGCACAATCGCTGCCCGACGGTGTCAGCGCCCTGTCAAACTATGTGACCGTGCCAGAGGTGCTGGCCCGCCGGATGAGCCAGATTGGCCTGGTCAAAACCGAAGATGCCGCAGGCCTGCAAGCCAAGTTGAAACCCGGTCAACGCCTGGTCTCGATGGAAGGGGATCTGTGGCGCTGGGATGGGTTCCGCGCCGGTGCGGAAGATCAGCCGTCGACTGCCGCTCTGCGTCTTGAACAACTGAACCGGTTGCAAGAGCTGAAACAGGATCTGGAAGATGCTTCTGCCCGGGCTGATGGCGCGCGGTCTGCACATGAAACGCTAAAGGCGCGTCTGGTTGAAACGACCGAGGCCGACAAGCAGGCACGGGATGTGCGCCGCGACGCCGACCGCGCCATGGCAGACGCGAACCGCGCCCTGTCGCGCGCCGAAGCGGACCGGAACATTGCTGGCGGCAAGTTGGAAAACCTTGGCATGGCGCTGAGCCGCCATGAAGAAGAAACCATGGGCGCACGCCAGAGGTTGGTCGAGGCTGAACGTGGGGTGGCCGATCTGGGTGATCTGGATGCCGCACGCGGGCAGGTGGAAGACGTCAAGATGGCGGTGGAAGCCGCACGCATGACGATGATGACCAAACGCTCGGCCCACGATGAATTGCGGCGCGAGGGTGAGGCCCGGACCCGCAGAAGCCAGGAGATCACCAAGGAGATCTCGGGCTGGAAGCATCGCCTTGAAACGGCGGGCAAACGAATAGCCGAGCTGGAAGCGCGCAAGTCCGAGAGCGAGACGGAACTGGGCGAAGCCAGCGCCGCGCCGGATGCATTGGCGGCCAAACGGGACGAATTGGCAGACGCGATCGGCGAAGCCGAAACGCGGCGCAAAGCCGCCGCCGACACGCTGGCCGAGGCGGAAACCGCAGAGCGTGAGGCCACCACCGCCGAACGCGATGCTGAACGCGCGGCGGGTGAAGCCCGCGAAGCGCGCGCCCGCGCCGAAGCCCGCGCCGAGGCTGCCCGCGAAACCGTCACCCATGCCGCCGAGCGGATCGCCGAAGACATGGAGACCACACCGGACGCACTTCTGGAAAGTCTGGATGCCGACCCCGAGAAAATGCCGTCGTCTGAACAGATCGAACATGACGTGAACCGCCTGAAACGCCAGCGCGATGCCTTGGGCGCGGTGAACCTGCGCGCCGAGGAAGACGCAAAAGAGGTTCAGGAAGAGCATGACACGCTTCTCAAGGAAAAGACCGATCTGGAAGAGGCGATCAAGAAGCTGCGCGCGGGTATTGCCAGTCTGAACAAAGAAGGGCGCGAGCGTCTTTTGACCGCGTTCGAGCAGGTGAATGCCAGCTTTGGCAACCTGTTCACCCATCTGTTTGGTGGCGGCGAAGCAAAGCTGGTGCTGGTCGAAAGCGACGATCCGCTGGAAGCCGGGCTTGAAATCATGTGCCAGCCACCGGGCAAAAAACTGTCGACGCTCAGCCTGTTGTCAGGCGGCGAGCAGACCTTGACCGCGCTGGCGCTGATCTTTGCTGTGTTCCTGGCCAACCCGGCCCCGATTTGCGTGTTGGACGAGGTCGACGCGCCTTTGGACGACGCCAATGTCACCCGGTTCTGTGATCTGCTGGACGAAATGACCCGCCGCACCGACACGCGGTTCCTGATCATCACGCACCATGCCGTCACCATGGCGCGGATGGATCGTCTGTTCGGTGTCACCATGGCCGAGATGGGCGTGAGCCAGTTGGTCAGTGTCGATCTGAAGAAAGCCGAAGCCCTGGTGGCTTAAGCGATCCATTGCGCGACACGATAATCTCTTTTAGGGTCAGCAAAACGTTTCAGGAGCAATATTATGAATTTTCAAATGCTTGCAGCATCTGCGGCGCTTGCAACAAGTCTGGCAACCGCAACCTATGCCGAACCGATCAAGGCGTCTGATCCTCAAACCGTGCTTGCCTATTTTCAAGATATTGGCGCTCCTGCCACGTTGACCGAAGACAGCGTGGGCGACCCCATGATCGAGCTTCAATATTACGGCACGACGTTCGTCGTCTTCTTTTATGGCTGCTCGGACAACATCAACTGCAATTCCCTTCAGTTCTATGCTGGCTACACGGCCGAGAACGAGATTTCGCCCGAAGCGATGAACACTTGGAATGCTGACCAGCGCTATGGTCGTGTTTACCAAGATGCCGACGGTCGGAAGAAGCTGGAATACGATATCTATACCGGAAATGCCGGTGTCGATTCAGGTGACTTCGACGAAATGTTCGATATCTGGACCGAACTTGTCAAAAGCTTCGAAGCCCAGCTTTCCTGACCGGCCAACCGGCGCCTGTGTCGTGATGTGAAACTACAATGCGTTCAGTAACTTCGCCGTGGGCCATGCGTCGGCGGGCAAGCCAAGCCTGACCTGCTCTTTCTGGACCGCAGCGCGGGTCATTGCGCCCAGAATGCCATCGACTTTGCCCACATCATGCCCCCGCGCCTGCAGCTTTTTCTGAAGCGCCTTCATCTGCTGGCCGGTGAAAGCCGGATCGGGATTGCCAGCATTATACACCGGTGCCCCTTCCAGCCGCGTAGCGAAATAGGCGGCGGTTGTCACGTAGACGAAGCTTTTGTTCCATTCGAAATACACGTTGAAATTCGGATAGGCGATAAAGGCTGGCCCTTTGCGCCCCTGCGGCAGAAGGATCGACGCCTGCAGGTCAGACGGCCCCAGCGATCCGTGCCGTGGCGACACACCAAGACCCGCCCATTCTGCAACGCTGAGTCTGCTGTTCAGCCCGGTTTTCGACCAATCAAGGTCTTTGGGAACGGTTACCTCTTGCAACCACGGCTCGCCCGCACGCCAGCCCAGTCTGCGCAGCATATTCGCCCCCGACAGCAGCGCATCAGCGGGCGACGTGCGCAGATCAACCGTGCCGTTGCCATCGGCGTCCACGCCCGCTTCGATAATGTCGCCGGGCAACATCTGCACCATGCCGATTTCCCCTGCCCACGCCCCTTTCGAGGTTCTGGGGTTGAAGTTGCCGCGTTCAAACAGCTCGAGCGCGGCAAAGACCTGCGGTTGGAACAGTTCGGGGCGGCGGCAGTCATGCGACAGTGACATGAGCGAGTTCAGCGTGTTGAAGTCCCCCTGCACCGCACCATAGTCGGTTTCAAAGGCCCAGAACGCCGTCAGGACACCCCGGCTGACGCCATAGGTCTGTTCCATCCTGTCAAAGACGCTGGCGTATTTTTTCATCATTGATTTGCCCCGCGCCATCCGGTCGCTGCTGATCAGGCGGCGCGAGAAATCTATGAAGGGTCTCTGAAATATTCCCTGTGCCCGGTCGGCCTTGATCGTCGCGGGATCGTGCCGGACAGATGCGAAGAAGGCGTCGACCGTGGATTGTGAATGCCCGCGATTGATCGCTTCGGCCTTCATCGCGGCGGTGAAACTGTTGAACCCGCCGCCACATTTCACAAGCTGGGCATAGGTCGGCGCGGCGCTGAGAATAATCGCCATTGCGGCGGCGGTCGGGATCTTGGGCATGGTGCAACCTCGTTTGGAACTTGGCGGCAGGTTACCTGAATAGCCTTAGGTGACAACCACAAGCAGCATCACAAATCCGAACATCAGCAACCAACCGGACCACAACAGATCGACAGATTGGTCAATCTCCTTCGGGCCAATGTCGCGCGCGCCCGATGCATTGACCCAAGGAAAGTCCCGCATTTCCCCCTCATAGGATCGTGGGCCGGACAGAGCCACACCCAACGTCGCGGCCATTGCGGCCTCGGGCCAACCAGCATTCGGAGACCGGTGTAAGGGCCCATCGCGACGGATCACACGCCAAGCCGCCCAAGCCCGTCGGCTGATCATGAACAGCAGCGCGGACAACCGTGCGGGTATCCAGTTCATCACATCGTCCAGCCGGGCGGCAAACTTGCCGAACGCCTCGTGGCGCGGGGTGCGATAGCCGATCATGCTGTCCGCCGTATTCACGAGCTTGTAGATCAGGATGCCCGGAAGCCCCGCAACAAGAAACCAGAAGGCAGGCGCAACCAAGCCGTCCGAGAAGTTTTCCGCCGCACTTTCGATGGCACTGCGCGAAATGGCTGGGCCGTCCATCTGCGCCGTGTCCCGCCCGACGATCTGGCTGACTGCGCTGCGCCCTTGTTCCACTGACTGCCGCAGCGAATCCGCCACCGCCTGCACATGCTGTGCCAGCGATTTCTGCGCCAGCAGGATGGCGACCACGATCACCTCGAGCACGCCGCCGAAAGACAGATCTGCGATGACCCAACCGATCATGGCCGCGATCAGACAAAACGCCATGAGGCCCAAGGCCCCATGCGCCATCTGCTTGTCACCCTTGTTGAACGTCTCGTCCAGCCATCCGATTGCACGCCCCATCAGGACAGCCGGGTGTGGCACATGTTTCCAAAGCCACTCTGGTTCACCGAACAGGGCATCCAGAAGCAGGGCCAGAGCAAGGATCAGGGGGGCGCTCACAGCGAACGCTCCAGCTGCGGCCATCCGTGGGCGGGCGGCAGTCCCAGCCTCAGCCACCTGTCGGAATACGGAAAGATACGCGACCAGATGTGTTGATTGGCCAAACGTTGCTGCCAGGACGCTGCGTCGTCGACATCATATAGCCGAAACAGCGTCGCCCCCCCGATCGGTGCGGCACCTTTGCCGGTCATCAACAGGTCCAGCCGCGCGGCATCGGTGGCAAGTCGGGTCCGGGTATCCTTGGCCCAGTCCAGATCTCCCAAAGCCCGCGCCCCAATGGACAGTGCAGGGCCGGACACCTGCCAGGGGCCGATGGTTTCACGCAGTCGGGCAATCAGTACGGGGTCACCGATGACAAAGCCAAGCCGCACCCCCGCCAACCCCCAGAACTTTCCAAAGCTCTTCAGGATCAGGACACCGGGTTTCGTTGCGGCCTGAACATGGCTGGCGTCCGGCGTGACGTCGCAAAAACTTTCATCAATCACTGTGAGGGGCTGATCAAAGTCTGGCTGCGTCCACAGATGGCCGTCAGGGTTGTTCGGATGCACCATCACGCGGGCGTCACCGCTGCCATCCTCGGCAATGGCCCATCCCTGCGCGCGAAAGGCGGCGGCGTGTTCATTGTATGTCGGGCCGGGGATCACGGCCCGACCTGCGCCGCGCAAGCTCGGGATTCGCGCGATCAGGGCCGAGGCGCCGGGGGCAGCCAGAACCGCCGCACCATCGGGCACCGACCAGAACCGCCGCGCGGCGCGCTCAAGCCGTTCGAACGCAGCCTGATCCGGCAGGGTCGCCCATGTGTGATCCGGCAAAGTGCCCACGGGATAGGGCGCGGGGTTGATCCCCGTCGACAGGTCCAGCCAATCGGAACGCGACCCACCATATCGGGCCATGGCGGCATCCAGCCCGCCACCGTGGTCGCGTATCGGGGCCGTCTGGGTCATTCGCTGTCAGGCAACGGCATGTGGCGGGTTACGAAATGCCCTTTCACCGCCTGCGGCCACTCGCGATAGGGCACCTGACCAGACGCGCTTTCTGCATGGGCTTTCGCATAATCGACGACACCCTGAGCGGCCTCGTCGGTTGGGTCGAACTTGCCCAGCGTATAGGCAAGCTTGCCCTCTGCCTGAATGGCGACGTTGCAGCTGTTGTCACATCCCATCAGGCACGACACCCGACGTGTTTTGACTTCTGTCCCCGATGCGCGCTCTTCGATCAGCGCGGCCAGCACCTCGCCGTCGGTCAGAGGGTTGCGGGCTGCATCCCAATCTTCGCGTTTGCAGGTGTCACAGATCGTGATCCAGGTGGTCATGTCGCGCTCCTTGTCCTGTCGGGGTTTGAACCGGAAAATCATGCGAAACACAATGGCGGATGCGGCATCGGGCCGACGCAATGCGGCATTCGCCGGAATGAAGCAGCAGCGCAGTGGGCGACCCGCACAAACCCGGGTGCAAACCTGCTTGCGCCGTGATCTGGCTTCGTTAGGGTCTGGGCATGATCAAGGAAACTGCATCTGCCCCAACCATCGGCGCTGTCGTGTTTGACATCGGAAACGTATTGATCCGATGGCAACCGGAAGATCTGTATGACCAGTGGATCGGGGCCGAGCGCCGTCGACAGATGTTCGCCACCGTGGATTTGCACGCAATGAACGACCGGGTCGACCGGGGCGAGGCATTTCAGCAGGTCATCTATGATTTTGCCGAGCAGAACCCGGCCTATCGCGATGAAATCCGCTGGTGGCACGACCGCTGGCTTGAGATGGCACAGCCTGCCATCGACTTGTCTGTTCAGACGTTGAAAGCGTTGAAGCGCCGCAACATTCCCGTTTTCGCCTTGTCGAACTTCGGTCGGGAACCGTTTGTTCTGGCCGAAGAGAAATTCGAGTTCCTGTCAGATTTCGACCGCCGATACCTGTCGGGCCACATGGGCGTGGCGAAACCCGATGAGCAGATTTACCAGATGGTCGAGGCCGATTGCGGACACGATCCGCAAACGCTTCTGTTCGTCGACGACCGTACTGAAAACATCGCCGCCGCCGCAAAGCGCGGTTGGCAAACCCACCACTTCACTGCGCCACGCAACTGGGCCGATCACCTGATCGCTTGCGGGCTGATAGACAAGGCCGACCTATGACCCCTGCCATGATCCCCTTCGATGCCGAAACTCTGCTGGATTGGCGCGCGCTGACCGATGCAATCTTGCAGGGTCACACCCGCCCGAAAGCCGAGATCGGCGATACCTTCCTGTATCGGGGCGATGACACGATGCTGACCCGGTCCGCCTGGATCGACGGGTTGGGCATTGCGGTCAAGACCGCCAACATCATGCCGGGCAATCCGGCACGGGGCGAGCCGATGATCCATGGCGCGGTGAACCTTTATGACGATGTGACCGGCCTGCTTGATGCCATTGTGGATTTCCATCTGGTCACCAAGTGGAAAACCGCCGGTGACAGTGTGCTGGGCGCGCGACTGCTGGCACGGCCCAACAGCAAGGTGATCCTGATTGTCGGCGCAGGCACGGTGGGGCGCAACCTGCGTGAAGCCTATGGCGCGTTGTTTCCCGATGCCCGGTTCCTGATCTGGAACCGCAGCCCTGACGGCGCCAAGAAATTCGCCTCGGAGTGTGACAAGACCGAAGCCGTCAGTTCGCTTGCCGATGGTGTGGCGCAGGCCGACATCATCACCTCGGCCACCATGACCACCGACCCGCTGATCAAAGGGGAGTGGTTGCAACCGGGCCAGCATCTGGACCTGATCGGCGCCTATCGACCCGACATGCGCGAGGCGGACGATACCGCCCTGACCCGCGCTCGCTTGTTCATGGACAGCCGCGACACGGTGTTGGACCATATCGGTGAATTCAAAGACCCGCTGACGCGCGGCGTGATTGCCCGCGATGACGTGGTGGGGGATCTTTATGACCAGAAGGACGGCGTGTTCACCCGACAACCCGATGACATCACGCTGTATAAAAACGGCGGCGGCGCGCATCTGGACCTGATGACCAGCCGGTATATTCTTGAAGCATGGCGGGCCGTACAGTAGGCCCGCAGTATCCCCCAGAAACAACAAACCCCCGAAGCCAGGCTGCGGGGGTCGTCATGGCGAGCGGTTGACAACCCACTCACCGAAACACTTGGGCGTGATTTACATCATGCCTTCGCGTTGCGCTTTTTTCCGAGCCAGCTTGCGCTGACGGCGAATCGCTTCAGCCTTCTCGCGCGCTTTCTTCTCGGAGGGCTTCTCGAAATGTTGCCGAAGCTTCATTTCGCGGAAGACACCTTCACGCTGAAGTTTCTTCTTCAGCGCACGAAGCGCCTGGTCTACGTTGTTATCGCGAACCGAAACCTGCATGTGGTTGTCACCACCTTTCTAAGTTAGAGTTTGCAGAATTGCAGGAAGCGCTCATCTAACACTCATGACCGCATTTGTCCAGTTCACCCTCACACACGAGGCCCACATATGATCGAGAAAGAGAAAATGCTGGAAGCCGCCATTGCCCACGTCCCCTTCGACGGGTGGAGCGATGCGACCCTGGCCGCCGCCGCGCAGGATTGCGACCTGACCGAGGCCGAGGCCCGCGCCATGTTTCCGCGTGGCGCGCTGGACCTTGCGCTGGCCTATCACCGCAAGGGGGACGAGGATATGGTGGCCCGCCTGACCACGGCCGATCTGGACAACATGCGGTTTCGCGACAAGATCGCGGCAGGCGTGCGGTATCGGCTGGAAGTCGCTGACAAGGAACTGGTGCGCAAGGGCATGGCGTTCTTTGCGCTGCCCCAGAACGCGGGCGACGGGGCGGCTGCGCTGTGGCAGACCTGCGGGTTGATCTGGGAGACATTGGGCGACAGCTCGACCGATCTGAACTGGTATACGAAACGCGCCACACTGTCGGCGGTCTATTCGTCCGTCGTGCTGTTCTGGCTGGGCGATGACAGCGAGGGGCACGCGGCGACATGGGCGTTCCTTGACCGCCGGATCGACGATGTGATGAAGATCGAGAAGATCAAGGGTCAGGCCCGAGAGACCGCACTTTACAAGGCCTTCATGTCCGGGCCGGGCAAGATACTGGATACGATCAAGGCGCCGGGCGGACCGAACCCGAATTATCCCGGCCGCTGGGAACCGGAAGACACAGACAACAAGGCTGGGGGCAAGAATGACTAAAACCATGCGCGCAATCGAGATTACGAAGCCCGGCGGGCCCGAGGTTTTGAAACTCTCAGAACAACCGATCCCGACACCCGGCCCCGGCGACATCCTGATCCGCGTGGCCTTTGCGGGGGTGAACCGCCCCGACGCGCTGCAACGGGCGGGAAGCTATGCCCCGCCCCCGACCGCCAGCCCCCTGCCCGGCCTTGAAGCCTCGGGCGAGGTTGCGGCGCTGGGCGAAGGCGTCACCGAATGGGCCGTGGGCGACAAGGTTTGCGCCCTTCTGCCCGGCGGTGGTTATGCCGAATATGTAACCACCCCTGCCGCCCACGCCCTGCGCGTGCCCGACGGCATGGGTATGAAACAGGCCGCCTGCCTGCCCGAAACCTTCTTCACCGTCTGGTCGAACGTCTTCATGCGCGGTGGGCTGCGGGCGGGCGAGCGGTTCTTGGTTCATGGCGGCAGTTCCGGCATCGGCACGACCGCGATCCAGCTTGCCAACGCCTTCGGTGCGCGGGTTTTCACCACCGCCGGATCAGACGAAAAATGCGCCGTTTGCACCGATCTGGGGGCTGAGCGAGCGATCAACTACAAAGACGAAGATTTTGTTGAGGTGATGAAGCCCGAAGGCGGGCCAAACCTGATCCTCGACATGGTGGGCGGCGACTATATCGCGCGCAACATCAAGGCCCTCGCCGTCGAAGGTCGCATGGTCCACATCGCCTTCCTGTCCGGCCCCAAGGCCGAGGTCAACTTCGCCATGATCATGGCCAAACGCCTAACCGTCACAGGATCAACCCTGCGCCCGCAATCCGACCTTGCCAAAGCCCGCATCGCCGAGGAACTGGCTGACAAGGTCTGGCCGCTGCTGGATGCAGGCCGCGTCGCCCCGGTGATGGACCAGACCTTCCTGCTGGAGGACGCCGCCAAGGCGCATGCACGGATGGAGACCGGCCAGCATATCGGGAAGATCGTGTTGGAGGTTGGGGCGTAGGGTTGGCCTTTATAGCGAGCCACTTGTGTTTACACAGGTGACTTCCTCAGAAAGCGCCTTCATCGGGCCTTCCAGTCTGTTGTGTGCCCTTGGGCCAAGGATTGAGTCTACCCAAAACCCTTGTTCAGATACTCGAGAAAGACGCTCATCCAAACCTTCGCTTCGTCCATAGCAAACTTCGCGGTAAACCGAACTTTGACGATACAATCGTTGACAACACCCAACGCCAGAAGCTGTGATACGCCATCTTGTGACACGGCTTCAGCTCTCAAACGAAAAAGTTGTGGCTGTTCTGTTAACTCGTATGTCTCGAATTCACTCGGCCCCGAACCGTCCTTGGCCATTTTGTCGCGCATATCTCGGGCGGATTGCTTGAAACTGGCAAGTGCCGTTTCAGCCGATATGGTCTCCTTTTCATAGTCATAAAAGAACACCGTAAACTTTGACGAAGGATCAACAAAACTGATCGAATAACCAAGGCCGGGGTTCTCATCTTCATGGATGTGGGATTCGCCCTCGTTCAGATCGCTCAAGACTTGGGGGGCGGCTGCAAAAAGGTCTTTGCAGGATTGAAGGTCCGCCATTGCCGGTCCGCCAGAAACAGCCAAGAACAATCCAAAAACTCTAATCATGTAAACCAACTCCTTTTGGAAATTTATGCTCCCGAATCTTTTTGCTGATAGACATGATGGCAAACCGAACACCATGACCTCATCTCACCGGTTCCAGCAACGCCTTCCCCGCCCGGCAGTCCGTGCGCACGTCGCGGGCGCAGATGCGGGGTTCAAGGTCGCGGGTCAGGCACAGGCGGGCCTCTTGTATGCGGTCGGCGCGGCAGGTGATGGTCAGCATGTCGGGTTTCCAGTCAGGATTGGCTTGCAGGAACGCTTCCTCGACCACCGACGCGGGCAGGCGGACAGGGGAGGTCAGTTTGCGCAGCACCTCGGGCCGGTTCACCATGTTGAACGCCTGTCGGGCAAGGGCATAGTAGTCCTCGGCCTCCAACCCCGCGCAGACGCCGTGCTTTTTCCACTGATACCAGGCCGCCCCGCCTGCGCCGAAAATATCCGCCTGCGCGTTGGTCAGGCTGCGGGATGGCGCGCGCGCCGATGTGCGGCAATAGCTTGGCCAGCCGTCTTCGTATTGCGGCCACAACCCGTGCACGACCCAGCCCAGATCGCGGTCGGGGTCGCATTGTTCGGACCCGCGCGCGTCGCCTTCGACGGCGCACCAGTTGGGCGACCAGCTGAGCGCCAGAACGTAGTAGTCGAAGTCACCTGCCGCCTCGCCATCGGCCCATGCCGAGACCGCGGCGAACAGCCAGAGTATGCCGCCCAAAAGCAGTTGTCGCATTTTGCCTTCCCTCTTGCCTTCTTCCCCCTTATATAGACCCCAAGTTCCCCGACAACGGAAACCCGCCTGAGAAAGTCCACGCGACACAGGCAGCCCAGCCAGGGCGCGGGAAAGTTGTATCCGGGGTCAGTTTCGAAGGAGTGTTCAGATGAGCAAACTGATCATGGCAAAAGCCACCGCTGTTTGGCTGGTGGACAACACGACGATCAGCTTCAAGCAGATCGCGGATTTCTGTGGTCTGCACGAGCTGGAAGTGCAGGGCATTGCGGATGGCGATGTCGCCACCGGCGTCAAGGGCTTCGATCCCGTGGCCAACAACCAGTTGGATCAAGAAGAGATCGACAAGGCCGAGAAGGACCCGCTGCACAAGCTGAAGCAAAAATTCTATGCCGCTGCCGCTGGTGAAGAAAAACGCCGCGGGCCGCGCTATACCCCGCTGTCCAAGCGTCAGGACCGTCCGAATTCGATCCTGTGGCTGGTGAAGTTCCACCCGGAATTGGCCGACAGCCAGATCGCCAAGCTGGTGGGCACCACCAAGCCGACCATCCAGTCGATCCGCGAACGCACCCACTGGAATATCCAGAACATGGAACCGATTGACCCGGTTGCCTTGGGCCTGTGCAAACAAAGCGAGCTGGATCTTGCGGTTCAGAAGGCCGCTGCCAAGAAAGCCAAGGAAGGTGGCGTAATGTCGGATGACGAACGCCGCAAGCTGGTTTCGACCGAGCAGAGCCTTGGCATGGACCCAGAGCCGAAGATCCCCAGCGCCATCGAAGGGCTTGAGACGTTTACTCTGTCAGGCGCGCCAGACGACGAAAAAGAAGAAGCATTGCCCGACGCGGACAGTTTCTTCAATTTGCCGGACAGCGATGACGACGACGACAATTGATCCGATCTGGATTGAGCGAAGCCCCGGCCCGGCGCCGGGGCTTTTTTTGTGGGCTGCACTTTTCTGATCCACCGTTAAGACCCTGTTCACCCTGTTCGCTGATGCTGGCTCTCACACAACAGGTGACTCGGAGAACCGGGGATGAAGATCGAAGATATTCTTGCACAGGAACGGCGCGCCAGAATGGCCGCTGAACGGCTTCTGGCACAGAAACAGGCCGAGTTGACCAATGCGAATCGCGTTTTGTCACAGCACGCGCTGAGCTTGTCAGACGAAATCATCGAAACACGTGTCGCCGTCGAAGAAATCAAAGGCGAGAACTCGCAGGTTCGTGCAGATCTAGAGAAAGCCAATGAAGAGGTGGTGATCGCCAAGCGGCGGCTGTGGGATTCACTGGAAACCATCGAAGACGGATTCGCCGTGTTCGACCAGTCGGACAGGATGATCGCCGCCAACAGCGCCTATCTGGAACCGTTCGACGGGCTAAGCTGCGTGGTTCCGGGCATCCCTTATACAGACATTCTGCACATTGCGACGGATGAAGGGATCGTCGATATCGGCGATATGCGCCCGCTTGCCTGGCGGGACATGATGTTGGACCGCTGGCACGCACCGTCGCGCGATTCAATCGTGCTGCGACTGTGGGACGGTACACATATCAAGATGGTCGACCGACGCTCGCGCGATGGCGATATGGTCAGCCTTGGCCTGAACATCACCGAAACAGTGAAATATCAGGCCGAGCTAAGCGAAGCGCGCCACCGGGCCGAGGCTGCAAACCGCGCGAAGTCAACCTTTCTGGCCAATATGAGCCATGAGATTCGCACACCCATGAATGGTGTTGTCTCGATGGCGGAAATCATGGCCGAAGGCGATCTGGATGACGAGCAGCGTTTGTACGTTGATACGATCCGACAATCTGGCGAGGCTTTGCTGACCATTATCAATGACGTGCTCGACTACTCGAAGATCGAGGCTGCCAAACTGACCTTGCAGCTTGAAGAGTTCGATCTGGAGCGCGTTATTCTGGATGTCGTGACCCTGTTGCATCCCGCCGTGCAGGAAAAAGGCATTCGGCTGATCGTCGATTTTGACCTTTTCATGCCTTCGAAGTTTGTCGGAGATGTCGTGCGGATCCGTCAGATCCTGACAAACCTGATTGGCAACGCCGTCAAATTCACGTCGGAAGGTCATGTATTGGTGCGCGCCATCGGGCTGCCATTAAGTGACAGCGACACGCAGCAGGTTCACATCACCGTCGAAGACAGCGGGATCGGCATACCCGAAGACATGCAGCGTCACATCTTCGGGGAATTCAATCAGGTCGATACGGAACGCAACCGGAAATTCGAAGGAACAGGGCTTGGCCTCGCCATCACGTCTCAGCTGGTTGAGCTGATGGGGGGTGAAATCTGGGTCGACAGTCAAGAAGGCGTCGGATCATGTTTTGGATTTCACATCCCGCTTCCCGTGAAAGAAACCACCGAGCCGCCGCAACTGTCCCGGTGCGCCGGGTGGGTGGTCATGGCGATGGAAGACCACCTGAACCGAGCCATTCTTGAGAAGCGGTTCGAAGCAACCGGGTTGCGCACAAAAACATACGACCCGCTGAGCCCTTCCTGCGCGTCCGTGCAGGGGGCTGCCCTGATACTGGTCGACGAACAGAGCGCCAAAACGCAAACTCAGGACGGAACGCCATTTGTTCAGATGCTGCGCGCCCAGAATCCAACCGCACCAATCATCTTCTTGACCGCACCCAACTCGACCGCAAAGCAAAGCAATAACATCGCCAGCGCCACGCGCGTTTTGCAGCTGCCCCTGACGCGAAGCACGGTGTTTGAAATTATCAACCAGATCGGCGCCCCGCCGTCTGGTCCGGAACCCATTGCAACCCAAGCCGGCAGCGACGCGCCTTTACTGCTGACCACGTCGGACCGAACCGACCTTCGACGGATGCGTGTTCTTGCGGCCGAGGACAACAAGACCAACCAGCTGGTCTTTACAAAGCTGTTGAAAGATCTGGATATCGACCTTCGGTTTGTCAGTAACGGTATCGAAGCGGTCGAAGCGTTTCAGGTGTTTCAACCCGATATCATCTTCATGGACATCTCGATGCCGGAGGTCGACGGCAAGGAAGCCACGCGGCGCATTCGAACGCTGGAGCAGGACCACGGCCTGTCGCGGACCCGTGTTGTCGCCCTGACGGCACATGCGTTGACCGGGGATGATCGCGACATCCTGGCGCATGGGCTGGATCAACACCTGACCAAACCACTCAAGAAACCCGAGATCTTGCACGAGATTCTGACCCATTGCCCGGACGAGGCGCGATGCCCCCTGCCGGGCAGCTGTTGCTAAATCGCGTCGCGCAGAAAGACCAGTTTGTCGCCTTCACTCATGTGCGGCTGATAGGTATAGCCGCCCAGATCAAAGTCTTTCAGGGCTTCCGGATCACGCACGCGATTCTGTACAATGAAACGCGCCATGGACCCGCGCGCTTTTTTCGCGAAGAAGCTGACCACCTTCGGCTCGCCCGACTTCATTTCCAGAAATTGAGGCGTGATCACGCGCAAGCCCAGCGCATCCAGATCGACTGCCGAGAAATACTCGACCGACGCACAGTTAACGAGGATGTTGCTGGAGGTGTTTTCTGCCCTTCGGTTCAGCTCTTTCGCGATCTGGTCGGCCCAGAAATCATACAGGTTTTTGCCCTTCTGGTTTTTCATTCGCGTGCCCATCTCTAACCGATGGGGTGCGATCTGATCCTTAGGACGCAAAAGACCGTAAAGTCCGGACAGAATACATAGGTGCTCCTGCGCGTATCGCAGTTCATCTTCGTCCAGACTCCCGGCATCCAACCCGGCATAGGTGTCGCCTGCAAACATCTCGATCGCCGGTTTCTCGCCCGCTCCACCGCCAAAAGCGGCGAATCTTTCGACATTCAACGCCCCCAGCGCAGGCGAGATGTGCATCAGGCGCTCTAAATCTTTGCTTGTCAGTTCCCGTGCCGTTTGGGCAAGAATATCTGCTTGATCCTGAAAAACAGGGTGTGTTCCGTCTGTCCTTTTGGCAGGTTTTTCGTCCAGCCGTTTGGCTGGCGACACGACAACCAACATGTCATTCCCCTTTTGTCAGTACATCTATGAAAGCGGCGCCAAATCGCTCGGCTTTCTGGTCGCCCATCCCCGAGATGCGGCCCAGTTCGCCGATGGTCATCGGCTTGCGCTCCGCAATCTGGCGCAGGGTGGTGGCTGTCACACTCAGATGTTTTCCGGTCCCATCCTCGCCGCGGGCCAGATCGGTCGCGACAACTTGCAACTGGTCGAACAACCCTCCGGCTGCGCGGCCTGCCAGCTTGCGCCGATGCGGGTGAAGGTCTGGTGTGTCGCCGTTGATAACCTCAAGAAATGCGCGCCCATAGCTTTCCAGCTTCTTGGCGCCGACACCACCGATGCGCGCCATATCATCCAGATCAGAGGGCCGCTTTTCTGCCATTTCGATCAACGTCCGGTCATTGAACACCACATAAGCCGGGACGCGGGCGGCTTCGGCAAGGGCGCGGCGCTTTGCCTTCAAGGCCGACAGGAGTGGCGCATCCTCTTCCGCCACCAGCATCTTGGCTGCAGGTCGGCGGCTTCCAGATTTCAGCGTGTCACGCCTGAGTTCGACCTGCGCTTCACCGCGCAGCACGGGATGCGCCTTTTCCGTGATACGCAATGCACCGTGACGCTCGGGGTCGGGCCGCACCAGATCAAGCCCCAGCATTTGCCGGAATATCGCCTGCCACAGGCGCTTGTCGTGGTCCTTGCCGACACCAAATGTAGGAAGGTCGTCATGGCCTCGGCCCCGGATGCGGTCGGTCGGGTTTCCAAGCAGAATGTCGATCAGATGACCCGATCCAAAATACTCGCCGGTTCGCAAGATGGCCGATAGTGCCTTCATCACGTCAACCGTGCCATCAAACAGATCCGGCGGTGTGGAACACAGGTCGCAATTTCCGCACGGTGCGGTGTCTTCCCCGAAATACGCAAGAAGTTGCTGGCGGCGGCATCCATGTGCCTCGGCCAAACCCAGCAGTGCATTCAGCCGACCATGATCTGCCGCACGCCGTTCGGGGGGTGCCAGACCTTCGTCGATTTGCGACCGCCTGAGCCGGATATCGTCGGCGCCAAACAGGGTCAGCGTATCGGCGGGCGCCCCATCCCGCCCGGCGCGACCGATTTCCTGATAATAGGCCTCGATCGACTTGGGCAGGTCGGAATGGGCCACCCAGCGAATGTCAGGTTTGTCGACGCCCATGCCAAAGGCCACGGTTGCCACGACGATCAACCCGTCTTCCTGTTGAAACTGGCGTTCGACCTCGCGCCGGTCATCCGCTTCCATTCCGCCGTGATAGTGCACCGCCGGGTGGCCCGCGTCGCGCAGCGCCTTGGCCAGCGTTTCGGTGCGCGCGCGGGTGGCGGAATAGACAATGCCGGATTGTCCCTTTCGGGCGGCTGCGAAATTCAGGATTTGGTTGCGGGGGCTGTCCTTGGCGGCGAAAGCAAGGTGGATGTTCGGGCGGTCAAAGCCCCGCAGGAAACTGCGCGGCGGGGTGCCGTCAAACAGCTTTTGCACGATCTCGGCGCGGGTTTCTTCATCTGCGGTGGCGGTGAAAGCGGCAAGAGGCACATCAAGGGCGCGGCGCAATTCCCCGATCCGCAGATAATCCGGCCGGAAATCATGGCCCCATTGGCTGACGCAATGGGCCTCATCGACGGCAATCATCGTGACGCCCGCATTGCGCAACAGATTTAGCGTGCCCCCTGACGCCAACCGCTCAGGCGCCATGTAAAGCAGCTTGAGCGCACCCTGCGACAGCGCATCGAAAACGGTATCCGTTTCGTCCTGCGTGTTGCCTGACGTCAGCGCGCCAGCATCCACCCCCGCCGCCTGAAGCCCGCGCACCTGATCGCGCATCAGGGCAATCAAAGGGGAAATGACCACCGTCACACCATCGCGGATCAGGGCAGGCAGTTGAAAGCACAGCGACTTACCACCGCCGGTTGGCATGATTGCCAATGTGTTTTCGCCACGCGACACGGCCTCGACAATCTCGGCCTGTCCGGGGCGAAATTCATCGAAGCCGAAAACGGATTTCAAAAGGTCCAGATCGCGGGGCATTCTGTGCTGCTCATTATTTTGAGGGCACAATCCCACGCGCGCGGGTTGGGAACAAGGGGATTAGTAGAAGGCCGACGCGTTGTTGATCAGAATGATCCGGATCGCATACAGCGCGATCAGGGCGACCAGCGGCGCAAAATCCAATCCACCCATCTGAGGCAGGAAAGACCGGATACGCGAATAGACTGGTTCCAGCAGCCGGTTCAACCCGTACCAGACCTGCGCCACAATATGTTGCCGCAGGTTCAGAACCTGGAAATTGATCAGCCACGACATCACGATATGCACAATCAGGATGAACCAGGCGATATCCACGATCAGCATCAGGATTTGAAACAGCGACTGCATAAGCGTTCCTTTCGGGTTGTCCGTTCCATCTAGGGAAGGTTGCGGCACAGGGCAAGGGTGACGCGTGGTTTCGATTGACGTTTCCAAAGCTCATGGGCAGGTCAAACACAACCAGAAGGAACCGCCATGTATCCGTTCATCCGCATGACCAAAGAACTGATCATCAACGCACGGGCCAAGCCCCTGCCGATCACCGGCACACATGTCAGCCATCACATGTGCTGGCCATGGGACATCGACCTGTGGCGCGAGTTAAACAATGGGCGCACGCTGACACTCTATGATCTGGGGCGCATTCCGCTGGCCGGGCGAACCGGGCTGTCCCGGATGCTGATCAAGAACCGCTGGGGGTTAACCATGGCGGGGGCATCGGTTCGATATCGCAAAAGGGTGCGCACCTTTGTCCGGATCGAAATGCGTAGCCGCGTGGTGGGCTGGGATGACAGGTTTATCTATGTCGAACAAAGCATGTGGCTGGGCGGGGAATGCGCGAACCAGATCGTATACCGCTCGGCGGTGACGGATCGTAACGGAATCGTGCCCACTGCCCGTGTTGTCGAAGCACTGGGATATGACGGCCCACGCCCCACCTTACCGCATTGGGTGCAGGCCTGGATCGACGCCGACGCTCAAAGGCCGTGGCCACCTGACGCATGACAACACTTGCCCAAGCGCTGGTTTCGCTGTTTGATCATCGAAAACAGGGGGCAGGCATGGCAGAAATTTCAACGCGCAAGCGCATCTGGGGTTGGTTTTGGTTCGATTGGGCCAGTCAACCCTATCACACTCTGCTTCTGACATTCATTTTCGGACCATTCTTCGCAGCAATCGCCACCGAGTATTACATGGGGCTGGGGCTGGCCGAACAAGCCGCAGATGCAAAAGCGCAAAGCATCTGGTCGTGGGGTTTGGCTGCCGCAGGTCTGATTGTCGGGTTTGGTGCGCCGGTCATGGGCGCGCTTGCCGACACCGCGGGGCGTGTCCGCCCGTGGGTGGCCGCCTTCAGTCTTCTTTATGTCATCGGCGCAGGAGCGTTGTGGTGGACCCAACCCGATGGATCGAATCTTTGGGCCATGATGCTGATGTTTGCCGTGGGTTTCATCGGGGCCGAGTTCGCATTGGTCTTTACAAACTCGCAACTGCCCAGCCTTGCCGATCAGGATCAGGTGGGCGAGATTTCGGGCTCGGGCTTCGCCTTTGGTTATATCGGTGGTCTGGTGGCATTGGCGATCATGCTGACGCTGTTCGTCGAACAGCCCAACGGAAAGACGTTGATCGGCCTCACCCCCGGTCTGGGCCTGCTGGATGCAGACGCGCGTGAAGGCACGCGGATTGTCGGCCCGTTTGTTGCGATCTGGTTCGTGGTGTTCATGATCCCCTATGCGCTTTGGGTAAAAGATGTTCCACGCCCGCGGGCAAAACACAGTCTTTCAGGGGCGTTCGCGATCCTTGGTCGAACCGTCCGAGGATTGAAAAACAAGAAAAGCCTTGCTGCCTATCTGGGCAGTTCGATGTTCTATCGCGATGCCCTGAACGGCCTTTACGGGTTTGGCGGGGTCTACGCGAGCCTTGTTCTGAACTGGTCGATTGTCCTGATTGGGATCTTCGGCATCATCTCGGGCCTTGCCGCCGCTGCATTCAGTTGGCTTGGCGGGCGCGTTGATCGCAGGCGGGGGCCAAAGCCCGTGATTATCGGATCGATCCTGATCTTGATGACCGTCTGTTTCTTGATTGTGAACATGACGCGCGAGGCGATCTTTGGCATCGCCTTGCCCGAAGGGTCAAACATCCCGGACATCATTTTCTTCGGTTGCGGCATGTTGATCGGCGGTATGGGTGGCACGTTGCAATCGGCCAGCCGGTCAATGATGGTGCGCCACGCCGACCCTTCGGCTCCAACCGAAAGCTTCGGGCTTTACGGGCTGTCGGGACGGGCGACCGCGTTCATGGCCCCGGCCCTGATCGCATGGTTCACAACGATGACGGGCAGCGCGCGGCTCGGCGTGTCTCCGCTGATCGGGTTGTTTGCACTAGGGCTTTTCCTTTTGATCTGGGTTAAACCAGAAGGTGAGCGGTGAAAGGCAACGAAGTCATGGTTCGAAGGTTCATTCGTGGTTCACTTGTGATCGGCGCGCTGTTGTTTGCCGGAGGCGTTGTGCCTTCGACCAACGCGCTGGCTGATACGCCCGCAAAGCAGTTGTTTGGAGAAAAGCGGGCGGGCTCTGCCCAGAAATCCGCGCCCTATGGGTCTTATGCAAAGGGATGTCTTGCCGGAGGCGAACAGCTTGCACAAAGCGGACCCACCTGGCAGGCCATGCGCTTGTCACGCAATCGAAACTGGGGGCACCCGGAGCTGATTGACTTCGTCAAGGATTTGTCGCGCAAAGCCGCGCGGCAGCCGGGTTGGAATGGTCTGTATGTCGGTGATCTCAGCCAACCCCGTGGCGGTCCGATGCTGTCTGGCCACGCATCGCATCAAATCGGGCTGGACGCGGATATCTGGATGCTTCCGGCCAAGCGGCTGAACCTGTCGGCAAGCCAGCGCGAAAGCATCTCGTCAATTTCAATGCAACGCGCCAAGGGCGCATTCGTCAACAACTCGTGGACGCGCGCGCATCACGAGATTCTGAAAGCCGCTGCAAAAGACAAACGCGTGGCGCGGATATTCGTCTTCCCGGGTGCCAAGGTTCAGATGTGCAAGGACGAGAAGGGCAACCGCAACTGGCTCAGGAAAATTCGCCCGTGGTACGGACATCACTATCATTTCCATGTGCGCCTGAAGTGCCCGAAGGGGATGCGCGGCTGCGTCAATCAAGCGCCGCCACCCCCCGGTGACGGATGTCAGGATGCGGTGAACTGGGTCAATGACATTCTGCATCCGAAACCGCCGCCCCCCAACCCGCCGAAGCCAAGCAAACCGCGTGGCCCACTGACACTTGCCCAACTGCCAGATCAATGCCGCTCCGTCTTGTCGTCGCGCTAGGCGCGCTTGTAACGCTTGTCGGTTTCTTCACCGTAGATCTTGGCGCACAAACAGTGTCCGAGGCCAAATTGCTGTCGGCCACCCGGTGGTATGGCGGCGATGATCCTGTGTTTGGCGGCTTCTCGGCCATAGAGGTCAGCGAAGATGGTGAAACCTTTGTCGCGCTGACCGATCGCGGTCATATCACGCGCGGCCGATTTCTGCGCAAGGACAGCACGATCGAAAAAGTCGCGCATGGTCCGCTGAAAACGCTGACATCACCGCGCGGCGACCCGCTCAGGGGTATATGGACGGACAGCGAAGGTCTGGCAGTGGCACCCGATGGCACGGTCTATGTCAGTTTCGAAATTCGCCACCGCATCGTTGAATACAAGACGGGGCAGAAAAAAGGCCGCGACCTGCCACCGAACCCCGCGACCAGAAAAATGGTTGCCAACTCGGCGCTCGAGGCATTGGCCGTGCAGCCGGATGGCACGATCCTTGTGATCCCGGAAGGAAATGGAAGCCAGAAAACACCGCACCCTGTCTATCGCCTGCGTCCGGGTGCGATGACCTGGGAGAAACCTTTCACCCTTCCGCGCTATCGTCCCTATGTGCCCGTCGGGGCAGATGTTGGACCCGACGGACGCCTCTATGTTCTTGAGCGCCACCTGAGCAGCATCTTTGGATTCACCAATCGCATCCGCCGGTTCGACATGAACGACGACAGCCTAACGAACGAGACCATCTTGCTGCAAACCGAAGTTGGCGCGCATGACAATCTTGAGGGGTTGGCAGTCTGGCAGGATCAGGAGGGGCAGATTCGTTTGACCATGGTGTCAGACGACAATTTCAAGTTCTTTCAGGTCACGGAAATCGTCGAGTACGTTGTGCCTGATGGCGCCGGTGTCAGAACAGAACTCTTGATCACACACGATTGAACCGTTAAACGCAGCCCGTTCCCGGCAGTTGGGGACCAAGTCTCCGCAACCTTGCAAAAACGGACCAACAACATGACCCGTATCCTTCCTGGCGTAATCGCCATGGCCACCATCGTGGTGGCGTCAAATATTCTGGTGCAGCACTTGTTCGGCCAATGGCTGACCTGGGGCGCTTTCACCTATCCCTTCGCCTTTCTTGTCACGGACGTTATGAACCGCGTCTATGGACCGTCGGCTGCACGCAAGGTTGTCTTTGCAGGCTTCGTCACCGGCGTTATCTGCAGCTTCATTGGCACGCAGATCATGGGCGAGTTCGGGCCGTTGGTGACCTTGCGCATCGCCGTGGCGTCCGGCCTTGCTTTCCTGACGGCGCAACTTATGGACGTTGCGATCTTTGATCGTCTTCGGGGCGGCAAATGGTGGCGCGCACCCGTGGCCAGCACCATCATCGGAGGGTCGGTGGACACGGCGATCTTCTTCACCATCGCGTTCGCGGCAAGCCTGTCCTTCATCGAACCCGGCAACGATGTTAGCTGGGCAAACGAGGTGCTGCCCATGCTTGGCAGCGGCCCGAATGCCCCGCTCTGGATGTCGCTCGCGGTGGCCGATTGGCTGGTGAAAATGGCGATTGCACTTGTCGCACTGATTCCATTTCGCCTCATCGTCACGAAACTTTCACCAAATCCTGCGTGAAAAGTTTTGACAAACGCAAAATCTGTGGCAACCTCCTAGATATAGAAACAGCGAGAAAGGAGGTGTCCATGTCAAGAGATACAACGGAGCGAGGTGCCGGGACAATCTAGGTCGCGACTTATCGGGGCAGCCCCCGATCTGGAATGCGGACCATTTTGGCCTTGGCCTAACCGGTCCCACCTCCTTAATTCTCGAAAGGGTCGTCCCAAAGCGGGCGACCCTTTTCTTTTGGCATTTCCGGGATTTCCGTTTTGGATCCAATTCGCTAGGGTGCCGCCATGATCCGTGTGACTGATAATATCACCCTGCAAGACTGGGAGCTAAGTGAAAGTTTCACCCGCAGCTCCGGCCCCGGCGGCCAGAACGTGAACAAGGTCTCCACAGCCGTTGAGCTGCGTTTTGAAGCCGCCAGATCACCCAACCTGACCCAGCCCGTAAAGACCCGGCTGAAGCGGATCGCCGGCCGGAAATGGACCCAGGACGGCGCGATTGTGATCCGGGCGGAAGATACACGCAGCCAAGCGCGCAACCGTGAAATTGCGCAGAACCGGCTTATCGAAATGATCCGCCGGGCGTTGGTTGCCCCCAAGCGTCGCATAGAGACGAAACCTACCTTAGGATCTAAGCTACGCAGGCTGGACGCTAAATCGCGCCGTGGCCAAATCAAAGCCCTGCGCGGGCGCATTGACGACGATTAACCATAGCGGAGCCACTCCAATGTCGGACACCCCCACCCTTCTGCAGCGTCGCGCGCGCCTTCTCGGCCCTAACATGACAACGTTTTACAGCGATCCCGTCCACATCGTGCGCGGCAAAGGTGCTTGGTTGTGGGACGCGGACGGCAACCGGTATCTCGACTGCTACAACAACGTACCGCATGTGGGCCACGCACACCCGAAAGTGGTCGATGCCATCACCCGGCAGGCAGCGACATTGAACACCCACACCCGTTACCTGCACGAGGGGATACTGGATTACGCCGAACGCCTGACCGGCACCATGGATCATGATCTGGATACTATGATCATGGTTTGCACCGGGTCCGAAGCCAACGACATCGCCCTGCGAATGGGCCGTGCGATGACGGGTAAAATTGGCATCATCTGTTCGGACAACACTTATCACGGCAACACCGATCTGGTCAGCCACATGTCAGCAAAACGAACACCCATTGGCGGGCCTGTGGACTGGGTGAAGAAAGTGCCGTCCCCTGATACGCTGTCCCCGCTTGGCGGCAGCGCCGAGGCGCAGGCGCAGGCTTTTGCGGACGAAATCCAGCGCGCGATTGATGAATTGGAGGCTGCGGGTCATGGCTTTGGCACCCTGATCCTCGACCCGTTCTTCGCCAATGAGGGCTTCCCGGATCTGCCCCAGGGGTTCCTTGATCCGACTGTCGCGGTGGTTCGACGCGCGGGCGGTATCATCATCGCGGATGAGGTGCAGCCGGGCTTTGGCCGCACGGGGCGTCATTTCTGGGGGCATCAGCGGATCGGGCTGGCACCGGATATCGTGACGATGGGCAAACCTATGGGCAACGGACACCCGGTCGCTGCAGTCGTCACCCGGCCCGAGATCATGACGGAGTTCCGCACCCGCTTCGGCTATTTCAACACGTTCGGCGGCAACCCGGTCTCGGCCGCTGCCGCGATGGCGGTGCTGGAGGTGCTGGAGGAGGAAAAGCTGGTCGACAACGCGCGCGACACGGGCGACTATGCTTTGGGGCTTCTCAAAGAACTCGACCACCCGATGATCGCGGATGTGCGCGGGGCGGGCATGTTCCTGGGCGTCGAGTTTGCCAAGGACGGCGACACCGAAGCCGCCGCGCCCTTCTGTGCCAAGCTCGTGGACGAAATGCGCAATCGCGGTGTCCTGCTGCACTCGGTCGGGCGGTATTATCACGGTATCAAGATCCGCCCACCCATGTGCTTTGACCGCGCGCAGGCTGACATGTTGGCTGAAACATTAGATGCCGCGCTGAAGGCGATGCCGGTATGAGCGCGTTGAAACAGGCGCTTGAGGCTTGGGGCGCGCAAGACATCCGCATGATCAAGAACCGCGAAAACGTGGTGCACGAGGTGCGCGTTGGCGGCCGCCCTGCGGCGCTGCGCCTGCACCGCCCAGGCTATCAAAGCAAGGACGCGATCCGCTCGGAGCTGGATTGGATGGCCGCGCTGGCAGCCGCCGGAATGCGCGTGCCGGCCCCCATTCCCACCCGCTCCGGCGACACGGTGGCCGATCTGGGCGGTGGGCAGATTGCCACCGTGGTGACATGGGTCGACGGCGCGCCCATCGGTGAAGGCGGCGTGCCGCTGACCGGCAGCGAGGCCGAACAGGCTGCGCTGTATCACAAGGTGGGGGGCGAGATTGCCCGGCTGCACAACCTGACCGACGCCATGACCCTGCCCACGGGCTTCACCCGCCACCGCTGGGACATCCCCGGCCTGTTGGGCGATGATCCGTTCTGGGGCCGGTTCTGGGAAAGCCCGGCCTTGTCGGACGGCGACCGAAGCCTGATCCAACGCGCCCGCGCAGTGGCACATGACCGGGTGACGGCCTTTGCCGATGCGGGCGCCGATTTCGGGCTGATCCACGCCGATGCCCTGCGCGAAAACATCTTCGTCAAGGACGGAGAACTGACCCTGATCGACTTCGACGACGCAGGCTTCGGCTTCCGGCTTTACGACCTTGCGGTGATGATGACCCAGAACGAGGACGAACCCGCCTATGACGCCATCCGCACCGCCGCGCTGGCCGGATACCGCGCCCGCCGCGCGTTAAGCCAGGAGGCGGAAGACCTGCTGCCCCTGTTCATCATGATCCGCCGCTTCGCCTCGATGGGCTGGGCGGTACCGCGATACGACCCAACCGGGCCGGAGGTGGTGAGCTATACGCAGAAAGCGGTGACGGCGGCGCGGAGGGTGCTTGGGGGGTGAGGGGGAGTTTGATGGGTGGAAGTGTTTAATAGATTTGCAGATGGAATTCGCACTCTAAGGTACAAACGTTCTTAGATCGGCTTCAAACCAGCCTCCGTTGTTGGCTAGATCGACTAGTTGTCGGACCAATCTTGCAGCCAAGCAGGATCAAGTTAGAGATATTTGGAGACTCAATTACAGTTTCTTGAAAAAGCAATCCTGCTTTAACTTCCTCCCTTAGCTCCATGAGCAACCGACCGAGTACATTTCTGCCTACAAAACTTCCGTCAGCTTGTAACTTGGCGCCCCAAAAATCTTCGCGCCGAACTTTCTTCTCAACGATTGCCAAGGACCCTGTGCTTAGCAAGGCTTCCGAAAAAAGTTCGTAGTTTTGGACCAGCTTCACACGCAAACACCAACGCATAATTGGAACACGAACGCTCATCCAATCCGCCCTCGAATGAGCATAGTATTTTTTGCTCTTCATCTTAGCAGTCATAGCGCTCGCTTCAGCTAGGATCTCTTTCTGATACTCTGGATTTTCGGGATACCGGAGTGACTGATAAAGCGCTTCTGATGATCTAATCTGCACATTTCCGATCGTCAGCGGAAATCCGGAAGCCATGTTAGACAACGCACCAAACCGTTCGCGTGTTTTGAAGAAAACCGCACTTTGACTTGGTTCATAGTGACGAATTCCAACTTCCGTCTGCATGGGTTCACTCCCACAACTCTTCGAATGCATTCAACAGAGCCGTGTCTGTATTTGTTTTCCTTGGGAACAGTGGATACCAAGGATCTCCCGCCCAATAGACCAACGGCGCGTTATTTGGACAGTTTCTGAATGTAACAAAGGTAGCGCCAAAACCCGGTGTCTCCAATACAGAGTTGCCTAATGGTCGCTGAAATTTATTCAAACCTGGGCATTGCTCTCGAATCCAAACACCATGCTCAAGGAATGCTTGCTCTGTAACATCTCGAGCATCTTTGTCAGGAAATATTTTGTTTCTAGGGTAGGAACCAATTGGCCGCAGCTTCAGATCATGTGTGAATCCATCAAAGTACCCGAGTGCTTTTTCAGGAATAGATGAGGGCCAATACACATTCGAAGATGCAGCCTTGAAGAGACGATTCTCGAGTTCCACAGCTCTCCAAAATTTAAGTACTATCTCTTTCCCTAGGGATTTTGCTTCCCGTTCGATTTCTTGCGCAGCTCGATAACACCCTGATGAATATAGCGCGACCGTAATGACATGAATTTCTGCTTTGGTTGGCGCATCAGGAAGCCATTTCTTCAAGTCTGCGATAACATGCCCGCCGGAAAACAAGCCATCATCTAGATAAATGTATGGACCGTCTTCACACCCACACTCAGCAAACGAAAAACCAAATTGTTTTTTGAGTTCTTCACCCAAAATCGCCAACATCTCTCTTTGACTGCGTCCGCGTCCCTGAATGTCGAGAAAGTTCGCGGTTTCCCAGAACTCTTTAGGCTCCCCACCAACAAGTTTCTCTTGGACCGGTAGGTTTGCCAAAAAATCTTTCGCACTCTGCTTAGAAAAGTATGTTTCTTTAAGAGAAGAGCAAACAGTGTTTAGAATGGAGGCACGAGAGCCTTCATCAAACTGCTCCACCCAACGCTGTACATGTTCGGCGGAAAAATCGAAACCGTCGTCTTCTCTGTAGTCGCCTGCAATATCGACAATTTCGTCAATAGTCTCTCGCATGGAGGTGTTCCTCAATCAGCTATGTTCTATATATGTTCTTTCGCCTTGTCAAACGACTACTTCCATAGAAGATTGATTCCCAACATCAAATACCCGTTTATAGCGAGCAATCTCGTCCTCTGGTCCCATCGCCTTGTTCGGGTTGTCGGACAGTTTCACCGTCGCGCGTCCGTTCGCCTCGACCGCTTTGCAGACCAGTGAGAACGGGGCGAGGGCGTCGTTGGGGACGAGGCCGCGGAAATCATTCGTCAGCAGCGTGCCCCAGCCGAAGCTGGTGCGGACGCGGCCGGCGAATTGTTGGTGCAGTTCGATGATCTTGTCGGTGTCCAGCCCGTCCGAGAAGATGACCATTTTCTGGCTCGGGTCTTCGCCACGCTCTTTCCACCATTTGATCGCGATCTCGGCGCCCGTGGCGGGGTCGCCGCTGTCGACGCGGATGCCGGTCCAGCCTGCCAGCCAGTCGGGCGCGCGGTCCAGGAAGCCCTGGGTGCCATAGGTGTCGGGCAGGATGATGCGCAGGTTGCCGTCGTGTTCCTCGTGCCAGTCGGCCAGCACGTCGTAGGGCGCTTGCGCCAGTTCCGCGTCGTCCCCGGCCAGCGCGGCATAGACCATGGGCAGTTCATGGGCGTTGGTGCCGATGGCTTCGATGTCGCGTTTCATCGCAATCGAGCAGTTCGAGGTGCCGACGAAACGCTCGCCCAGCCCCTCGATCATCGCCTGCACGCACCAATCCTGCCACAGATAGCTGTGCCGACGGCGGGTGCCGAAATCGGCAAGGCGCAGCCCGTCCAGCTCGCGCAGGCGCTCGATCTTCTCCCAGATCCGGGTCATGGCGCGGGCATAGAGCACTTGCAGTTCAAACCGGCCCATGTCGCGCAGAACAGCCCGGCCGCGCAATTCCATCAGGACGGCAAGGGCAGGAATTTCCCACAGCATGACCTCGGGCCACGACCCTTCGAAGGTCAGTTCGTATTGGTCGCCGACGCGTTCAAGGTGGTAATCGGGCAGGCGCATCCCCTCGAACCACTCCATGAAATCCGAGCGGAACATCTGGCGCTTGCCATAAAACGTGTTGCCGCGCAGCCATGTGCTTTCCCCGCGCGACAGGCTCAGGGATCGGATGTGGTCCAGCTGTTCGCGCAGTTCGCCCTCGTCAATCAGATCGGCCAGCGGCACCGACTTGGTGCGGTTGATCAGGCTGAAGGTGACATTGGTGTCGGGCTTGTTGCGAAACACCGATTGGCACATCAGAAGCTTATAGAAATCCGTGTCGATCAGCGACCGCACGATAGGATCAATCTTCCAGTGGTGGTTATACACCCGGCTTGCGATATCCGGCATCTATGCCTCCAACGTCACGCCCGCCGCGCGCATATCGGCGCGGGCGGCATCCAGTGACCCGTCAAGATCAATTGCACGGCATGCGCGTTCCAGCACCGTTACGTCAAACCCCAGACGCGCGCCGTCGATGGCCGAATAGGCCACGCAGAAATCCGTCGCCAAACCAACCAGCGTCAGCTTTTCGACCCCACGCGTCCGCAGATATCCCTCCAACCCCGTCGGCGTGGTGCGGTCATTTTCGAAGAACGCAGAATAGCTGTCGATCTCAGGCCGGAACCCTTTGCGGATGATCAGATCAGCCCTGTCGCGGTGCAGGTGGTCGTGAAACCTGGCCCCGATGCTGCCCTGAATGCAGTGATCGGGCCACAGCACTTGGGTGCCATATGGCATCTGGACGGTCTGATAGGGGTCTTTCCCGTCATGCGAGGATGCGAAAGAGCTATGGCCCGCCGGGTGCCAGTCCTGCGTGAAGACTTTCACAGGAAAATCGGGCAACAGTTCGTTGATCAGGGGAATGATCTCATCCCCGTGCGACACTGCGAGCGCGCCGCCGGGACAGAAGTCGTTCTGCACGTCGATCACGATCAGGGCTTCATTTGCGTCACGCATGGGTGATCCTCCTTGAAACTCAATGGGTAAGGATCGCTTGGGGGCGGGTCAAGCAATTGGCAGGCTTGATCCTTTGAAAATAGGGGCGTATGCCGCCACTATGTATACGATTGCTGCACTCTATCACTTCACCCGTTTCGACAATCCGGCGGCCTTGCAGGCTCCATTGCTGGATGTTGCCCAGCGCGAAGGGATCTCGGGATCGCTTCTGCTGGCGCAGGAAGGCATTAACGGTACGATTGCCGGATCGCGCGCAGGCATTGACGCGATCCTGACCCATATCCGCGCCCTGCCCGGCTGCGCCGATCTGTCGTGGAAGGAATCCACGGCAAAGGACCAGCCGTTCGGCAAAATGAAAGTGCGCCTGAAGAAAGAAATCGTGACCATGGGGGTTCCGGATGTGGACCCTCGTGCCTCGGTCGGGCACTACGTGAAACCCGAGGATTGGAACGATCTGATCTCGCAGGATGATGTCGTGGTGATCGATACCCGCAATGATTACGAGGTTGCCATTGGCACGTTTGAAGGCGCGGTCGATCCGAAAACCAAAACCTTCCGGGAATTCCCCGACTGGTGGGAACACAACAAGGACCGGTTTCACAACAAGCGGGTCGCGATGTTCTGCACCGGTGGTATCCGCTGCGAGAAATCGACCAACTTCCTGATCAGTCAGGGGGTCGAGGACGTGTATCACCTGAAAGGCGGCATCCTTCAGTATCTTGAGGACGTGCCTGCCACGGATAGCAAGTGGGACGGAGCGTGTTTCGTTTTTGACAACCGCGTGTCGGTTGAACACGGGCTGACCGAAGGTCCACATGAACTCTGTCACGCCTGTCGCCGCCCAATCCTGCCTGACGATAAGGCTCGCCCTGAATACGAAGACGGCGTCAGCTGCCACCAATGTATTGATGAGTTCGACGAAGCCCGGCGCGACAGGTTCCGTGAGCGGCAGAAACAAATGGCTTTGGCCCGCGCGCGTGGCGAACGTCACTTAGGTCGGGAGGCATAGGCTCCGAACACCGCCCCAGAAACGGACGGTGCTGGATTGGAGGCGATCAGAGTCGGCTAACGTCAAACGCAGCGCCGGTCATCTGTTTTATCAAACCAAACAGCAGCGTGGCCGATGCAACCGAGCTTTCGGTAACCAGAACGGTGTCCTGATGATAGATCGGAAATTTTCCGGCGCTGAACAAACCGTCTGCTGTGGTCAGGTCGATGACGAACACGCTGCGCGTTTTATCTGGCCCTGAACTGTCAGACCGAACTGCTTTCGGCGAATATTCCCTTAGAACAAGAATGCCCTTTGGATTGGCCCGCAAATCGGTCAGGCCGCCAATCAATGACATCGCATCGAGTGCGGATATGTCGGCCGTATCGAATGGCACGATCGCTTCACGGCTGGCCGCCCCGAGCGAACGGAAGTAGCGATCATCCTTCTCTACCGCGACCTTGTCGCCTGGTAGCAACAAAGCATCGTATTGTGGGTTGGCCAGCACCTGCTCAAGCGGGCGGCGGTAGGTTGTGCTGCCGCGGATCAACTTGATCTGCGGGTTCAATATCTGTGCGGCAGGGCCACCTGCGGCAGATATGGCATTCAGAACCGTGAAATTCGGATCGTCGACCTGTATCGGACCGGGGCGATTGACACCTGAAACCATCGAGATGGTGCCGCGAGTTCCCTGTTTGACATTCAGTTGAACCTGCGCCGAAGGGATCACTTCTTCGTATTTCCGCTGAACCCGCGCCCGCGCGGCTGAATGTGGCAATCCTGCGATATGAAGCGTCCCGACGAAGGGCAAGAATATCGTCCCGGCTGGCGAGACCTGCATATCCTGCATACGAACGGTGTTCTGTCCGGGCGACGCCAGAAGCGAGTTCTCCTCGCTGTCCCAAACAACTACGTCCACAAGATCAAATGGACGAATGGGCTTGTCTGCCGCCGGGGTTCCGCGATTTGGCCACGAATAGGAACCGTTGGTGTTGGGGGCAGGCCAACGCGAGATCGAAGACAACGTTTCGCGAGAAACCCGATAGACTGCGATGTCAGACTGCTTCTGAGACTCGTTTCCGATGATCTCGCTCTGAAGCGCGCCGCCCCGTGGCAGGCCGCAACTTGCCATGCTCAGCAACAAAAGAGCGGTGAGAATAAAACGCATTGCGCCCCCGGAAACAGATCAATTTCTGGCGGCCACCCTATGCTGTGGGACCAAATGGAACAAGCCTTATTCTGGCATTTGACCTTGCCTGATACGGCCCCGCAACAGAGAATATTTCTGGCGCATTCATCGGCTTGGCAGGGGATCAATTTCCTATGATCAAAACCTTAGGTCATAACCGCCGCAACATCAGTGCAAACCACAATGCAGCGGTGCTTGCCCTCGTTTGCCGGTACAGCTTCATTCTTTTCAAAATACGCCAGCTTTTGCGCCGTCGCATGTTGAGCACTCGGCGAAAATCTTCCAACAGCAACTGATTTTCTGGCACGAACAGATGCGCGGACGCCGCAAGGGCACGTGCATTGAGTCGATTCCATTCGGCAAAATGGCCGCTAAGCAGCATTCCTATACGAGCGAGTTTCGCCTTGGTATTGTCGTTGGCGCCAATCTCGTTGCCATTATGCTGGCGATATAACAACGTTGGCTCATCGTCATGCACCAGATGACCACCAACACCCGCCAGAATTTGATAGGTCCACCAGTCATGAACGACCACTTCAGATGTTTCTCGGGCGGCCATGCTGACAAGTTCGGTGCCCGCAGCGTTGAGGAGAATGGTGTTTCCTGAAGCGACGTTCTGAACCAACGCATTGCGAAACCCCAAGGGGCGCGGCCTTGGGACGGAAAGGCGACGGCCCTCAAGGGCGTCATTGGTTATCCATGTCCGGCTGCAATACAACGCGGGCACATCACCGTCGAAGCCTTCCAGTGCACGTATGCTTCGCGACAGCTTGTCCGCAAGCCATACATCATCCTGATCGCAAAAGGCGACCCACGCACCATCTGGAGCATGGTCTGAAAAACGTCTGAGCAACGACATGAAGTTGGCCGCCGCCCCCTGTTGGGGGCCGTCCAGAATGGTCACCGGATGTCCTTCGGTTGCGAATTCCGTCAAGACCTTCCGCGTATCATCCTGTGACCCGTCATCGCTGACAATCAAAGACCAGCTATCGTGGTCCTGGTTGGCAATACTGGCCAGCTGCTCTTTAAGATTTTGGCCGCCATTATATGTCGCAAGCAGTATCGCAATATGGGGTGCGGACTTCATCAACGTGACTTCTTTTCAATCGGTTTCTTAGACGGACAATTGCGACAGATACCGCCCATAATCGTTTTTGGCAAAAACCTTTGCACGTGCTTTCAACTCGTCTTTCGTAATCCACCCGTTTGAGAAGGCAATTTCCTCAAGGCTACCGACTTGCTGCCCCTGCCGCTTTTCAAGTGTGCGCACAAAGTTTCCCGCGTCGAGAAGGCTGCCATGTGTCCCGGTGTCGAGCCAAGCATATCCGCGCCCCATCAGCTTTACCGACAGCAGGTCTTCATGAAGATACATCTCGAGCAAGGTGGTTATTTCAAGCTCACCGCGGTCGGACGGAACCACTTTCTTTGCCCGTTCGGGCGCCGATCCATCAAGAAAATAAAGCCCAGTCACCGCATAACTTGACGGAGGAGATAGTGGTTTTTCGATGATTACGTTTACCTTGCCTTCATCGTCAAACCCAACAACGCCATAACGTTCGGGATCGGCGACGCGGTAGCCAAACACGGTGCCACCCGTTTTCTCTTCGCAGGCTTCGGTCAGCAATTCCTGAAGTCCCTGTCCGAAGAATATGTTGTCGCCCAGCACAAGGGCAGACGGTGCGCCTGCAAGAAAATCCTCGGCCAGGATAAAGGCTTGTGCAAGTCCGTCAGGTGATGGCTGCTCAATATACGTAAACGACATACCCAGCTCGGACCCGTCACCCAACAGCCTTTGGAACTGAGATTGGTCCTGAGGGGTCGTAATGATCGCCACTTCGCGGATACCAGCCAGCATCAATGCGCTGATCGGGTAATAAATCATCGGTTTGTCATAGACCGGAAGCAGCTGCTTCGACACTGCCATTGTGATCGGATAAAGTCTTGTACCCGATCCACCTGCCAGAATAATACCTTTACGTTTCATCTTTGCGCTCACTTCCATCTCGCGCCGGCCTTAGCTGGCGTTTCTCAAATCATCCAGAACAATTGCCAACGACTTTTTCCAAGATGGCGCCTGAATACCAAACACTTTTTTCAAATCCGAACAATCCATACGCGAGTTCAGCGGGCGTGTCGCTGGGGTCGGAAACCTCTCGGTTGGAATACCGGTAACCGTTACCGCCCTATCTGCCTGCAAAAAAATCTCGGTCGCGAAGTCCTTCCAGCTTACAGCAGGCGTGCCGGAAAAGTGGAAAATGCCACCCTTCTGCCCGCTTGCCATAGCGTTCGCCATAACCAACAAAGCGCTGGCAATATCAGCTGCCGATGTCGGTCCGCCAATCTGGTCATCAACAATCTCAAGGGCGTCGCGTGTTTCCGACAGTCGAAGCATGGTGTTCACAAAGTTATTCCCGTGAGGGGAGAACACCCAACTGGTCCGCAAAATCGCAAAATTACCGCCTGCAGCGATGACCCCCCGCTCGCCTTCCAGCTTTGACCGCCCATACGCGTTGCAGGGGGCCAGCGGATCGGTCGGGGTCCAGGCTTTGTCTCCCAATCCGCTGAACACATAATCCGTTGAGATGTGCAGGAATGGAATGCCACGGTCAGCCGCGGCCTTTGCCATCTGTTCAGGTGCCCGCCCGTTCACGATCGTGGCAAGCGCTTCTTCCTGCTCGGCTTTGTCAACGGCCGTGTACGCGGCTGCATTGATCACAACGTCAGCATCGCAATCACGGATGATTTTGGCGCAGGCCTGAGGGTCGGAAAGGTCAGCCTCGCCTCGGCCTAAGGCATGAACATCAGCTTGCCGTTGAAGTTCAGTCGCGACTTGGCCAGTTTTCCCGAACACGAGGATCTTCATTTTAAAGCCCCTTTTGAAACGCAGGTTTATCCGGTCCCCAGCCGTTTGCCCACCCCGTCGCGGTTTTGAAGCGCGCGCCACCAGTCTTCGTTGTCCAGATACCATTGTACTGTTCTGCGCAATCCCTCTTCTATTGTCACCGAGGGACGCCAGCCAAGTTCGTTTCTGATCCGAGATGGGTCAATCGCATAGCGCGCATCGTGACCCGGACGATCCGCAACAAATGTAATGAGGTCAGAATAGGATCCGTTATCACGGGGGCGCAGTTCGTCCAGAATGCTGCACACCGTATTCACCAGCTCCAGATTGGTGCGCTCGTTCTCGCCCCCAATATTGTATGACCGACCAACTTCGCCGCGTGTGATTACGTTCAGCAGCGCATCGGCGTGATCCTCGACATACAACCAATCCCTGACATTTGAACCGTCGCCGTAGATTGGAAGCTCTTTACCAGCAAGCGCGTTCAAAATAACCACAGGGATCAGTTTTTCCGGGAAGTGGTAAGGGCCGTAGTTGTTCGAACAATTCGTTATGACGATCGGCAGGCCGTATGTTTCGTGCCACGCGCGCACCAGATGGTCAGATGACGCCTTTGATGCAGAATAGGGGCTGCGCGGATCGTACGGCGTGTCTTCGGTAAACAGTGCAGATTTGTCCTTAGGCAGCGAACCGAACACTTCATCGGTAGAAATGTGGTGGAACCGGAAATCAACCGGCTTGCCCTTACCGATCCAATAAGCACGCGCAGCTTCGAGCATGTTAAACGTGCCCGTGATGTTCGTTTCGACAAAATCAGATGGTCCATCAATGGATCGGTCCACATGACTTTCTGCTGCAAGGTGCATCACGGCATCGGGCTGGTGCTCTGAAAACACACGGTCAAGCGCGCCACGATCACGTATGTCGACATGTTCGAAAGCGTATGCCTGGCTGTTTGACACGCTGGCCACGTTTTCGATGCACGAAGCATAGGTTAGCGCATCAACATTCACCACTTCGAAATTCTTGTGGACTGCTTGTCGAATTACAGCCGAACCGATAAAGCCCGCGCCGCCGGTGATAATGAGTTTCATGCCAAAGCCCTTAATCAATCAGAATACTCCGTATCGCACCGTGGTCGCCGGAGCCATAGTATCGTGTATGAACATACCCTTGATGTCGAGGTGGCGCGTTACCGACCCGAAACAAAGTCGAACCCGCCAACGGTCAGGTCGATCTATTTTACCATAACTTCCCGAATAGCCGTGCTTGAGATGCGGGGGGTACGCGGAAGATATCGCACTTCGCAATACTGCTTGAGCTCATCGAACTTTCCCTCCCAATCGCTTCCCATTGTAAAAATATCAGCCTTGTATTTCTGGATGTCGTGGGTTTTCTGTTCCCAGGTATTCTCGGGTATAATCAAGTCCACACAGCGCAAGCTCTGCAGAAGCTTCTTGCGCGTCTGATAGTCGAAGTTTGCCTTTTTGCCCTTCGTCTCATTGAACTCATCCGAGGAGAGCCCAACGATTAGATAGTCACCCATGGCCTTTGCGCGTTCCAATAGCAGGATATGGCCATAGTGCAGGGTATCAAACGTTCCGTAGGTGATAACTCGCAAGGTTAGGTTCCTCTTTCCAGAGTGGTGGGCTCTTTCTTTGTTACTGCTCTTGAACCGTAGCGTTCAGAATATCAACCAACAGCCTCGCCGAACGGGCCGTGGAATACGCCGGGACTATATCCTTAAAAGCAGTGGCCCCCAAGTGCCGCCGATAATCGGTATCTGTGATCAGCTTCTCAAGCGCCGCATCCCAATCGTCCGGCGAATGCGCAATCATCGCATTGCGGTTGTCCTTGATGGCTTGGACATAGCTTTTGGCCGGCGATGCAATAGATGGGACACCATGCAATGCGGCTTGGAGGATTGTCGCTTCGCTTGCACAATCGTTGTAACGCACTGGTGCGAGCGGCGCCAAGTTGATGTCCATTTTTCTGAGCAGGTCGTGTAAATCCTGCCCCGTCATCACGTCATGCCTGACGATCCGTGGCAGCTCACAAGCCGTATGTTCCGCAGTCAGATCAGCGTCACCAATGATGTGCAATTCGGCCTGAGGATGCCTTTCCAAGACACTGGCAACAGCATCTCGGCATTGCGCGAAGTTGCCGGAGCATCCAGCACTTTCGACCATGTAAACAATACGGACCTTTCCGTCTTGCGAAGTACGGTCCGGCAGCTCGCTGTATCTGGTAACGCATTCGGAAGCGATGGAATTTGGAACAACATCAATTGGCTTGTCAGCATCTGGAAGAGTTTCGACCAAAGCATCATTGGCCACGATAACCTGATCTGCGGTGTCTATCATGTGTCGCACACGCTCTGATATCACCATAAAATCACTGGCATGATCCAGATGGCTCAAAAACCTGTCCGACTGGCGAAACTCATCAATATCGTGGATCAACTCGCCGACATCATAAATGATCCGCCCACCCTGCAACCTAAACGTTTCGCATATATCCAGCAGTTTCTCGTCTGCGGGCAATCCACAAACAATCAGCACATCGGATTCACGTAACCGCCTTGGCGTAAGCCGTTCTCGCGCTATCGCCTGACATGCCCATCCCATCTTGGGTAAATCACCTAGCAAGTTGTTAAGACGATGCTCATTTGCTCGGCTCTGCTTCGAAGGCATCACCAAACTCATTGATCTGGCCACTTGGGAGGGAGTTCTCCTGATCCTCCAAGGTGTTTTCGATCCTTCAAAGGTCTCTTTCACCCTTCTAACCACGCGTTGGGAATTGTTCGTGTCTGCATACTTGTGGAAGAATTTGACCTTCCAGTCATAGGACGCACGATCCAAATCCGAGCCCTGTGCCACCGACTTATCCAAGGCGTCTATCAGACCGTCGAAATCTGTGCAGACTGGTCCCGGGAAAACAAGCTCCTGCTCATAGAACAACCCACGTTGGCTGTTCGCATAGTTTGCCTGATCAAACGCAAAACTAATCACAGGACGGCGGGTTAGCATAAAATCGATGAAACAGCTGGAGTAGTCGGTCAACAACATATCAGCTTCCCGGTACAACAGCTCAATATCTGGGTAGTACCGTTCAGAAGCATCGAAGAAGCAGTCGCCCTGAAGCTGAGAGCTATACAATCGCGCTGTGTCGGCCATATGTTCGCGCACACCCATGACCATGTTGTGCTTGGTCAGCCACTTGGTAAGACGCTGAACTTCCTCATCCGAGAATTTATAGTATCCGTCCTTCTGGTCAGCACGAAAGGTCGGCGCGAAAAGTAAGAACTTCTTTCCGTCCAATTGGCCGCGCAATCGCCTGAGTCGGGGGTGAAAATCCGTGGGAAGGTCCGCTTCATCTGCCATGATAAAGTCGTGCCGCGGCAACCCCGTCACCCAGATGTCGTGATAGGTCAAAGGCCAGAAGGCCGCCGCCATAGCAAGTCGATCAACGTCCGACGCAGAGATGACCGATCGAAGCCGATTGCTCTCTCTTGCAGTGGACTTAAGAATATCCATGCGATCCAGTGACGTATAACCGATACGCTTTAATGGGATACCATGCCAAAGATTGAAAAAATTGTGTTGCTTGCTTGATAAAAAGTACCGGGCATTCGAGCGCACACCATGTCGAAGAAATACTTGCCGCGACCGCAGCAAGTAATTCTGACCCTCATAACTGTCCAACGGGGCGACAACGACGTTCACACCACCTACGTCGACATTGACGCTCCGTGTCAGGATAATTTTCTTTATCTTGGGATCGTTCTTGACGCGCTCGAAGACCGCACGTGTGTTATCCGAGAACAGATCGCTGTAGGCACAAACGGGAAATGCCCACCAGTGATCATATTTCGGCGTAATCCGATCTTTGACAAACACTTCTATGGAAGATCGTGACGATCGTGACAGTTTGTTATCTTGTGTCCCACGCAAGCTGGCATACAGCAGGTCAGCGTCGGATACCCGAAACAAGTTACGTTCAATGGCGGATAGATCGACATCTGGATTGGCACGTTCCACGCGCGCCTTCCAGCGGTAAAGCCCTTTTTGCTGATAATGATTGTTGCTCAGAAAGTATCGCTTGAGCAGCGGAAATCCTTCGTCAATCAGGTCAAAGGCGCGCATCGTGAAAACGGGTTGTTCCTTTGAGACGGACCCAACTAAGGTGTCAAACTCGTAACCCTTCCCGATCAGGAAACGTGTGATACCAATCTCATACTTGCGAATGATATTGAGCTTGTTCTCTTCCTTCTCGACGGTGTCCAAGATGCGTCGAAAGCCCGGATCGTTGATAACGTCCTTTCGGAACGCCCAGAAATACGACCCCAAAAGGAAATCATACGTCGCATCGTTTTCAAAATCCGTAAGGTGTTGTTCTTTAATCTCGGAAATCGGGATCGGTGCACCTTCTGGGATCTTGTTCTGGTGCATGGTCGAAATCATGCCCTTGGTTGCCTGAAGTGACCACCATGCGCAGGGGCGTTTCGACATCTTTTCAAATGTCTCTTGCAACGAATGCACCAAGTAACAACTATCATTGGCCAGGATGAGCTCGTCATAGGTCTCGACCACATCCCAACCGACCAGATCACGCGCCAGAATGGAATAAGACCCAATGTCATATTTTCCATGCTGCCGCGCCCAGGCCCCTTTGACCAAGCCATCCAACTTCGTCAATTCCTGCGGGGCAATCTGGCAATCCGCAAGGTAGTAGACATCCGCGAACTTGGACAAATCACGCAAGTAAGTAACGACGGTTTCGTCGACCAAGCCATCAGGATCATAGGCGGCGAAAAGACAGATCCGTCGGGGCGTCTTGCCAAGTGGCTTCGAATATTTCTGGTCAAATAAAACCGGAACCGGTGGTCGGGTCAGGTATCCCTTTGAAGCTCCTACCCGATTGTAATGCTCCAGTGCATTGGCGTTTTGATCAGGTGTCCCGAGCAGATAAGTCTGGGTGTACCAACAAAGGTCGAAGTCCAATCGCGGATTACACAGGTTTCTATATCCATCTTTCACGAAATGATCGTGGCCCGAGCTGCCCGCTGATTGTGCGTCGCGGTGGGTTTTCAAATAGAAACGCTCGTCAACAGGGGTTTCCCAATCACTTTGGGGTTTGCTGGATCTGAATATATAGATCTGACGATTAAGAACCTTGCGACCGAAATTCAGTGCTTCACCCGACCTGTAAAGGGCAAATAGACGAGTAAGGTTCTTGAGTAGTTTCATGACAGGCGGCGGGTCCATGGATATTGACCATATCTATGCGTCTCTATGGAGCAATCAGATATTGGTCAACTATCGAGCAACCGGGATAGTTGGATTTGCTGTTCAGCTGCGGCAGGATAAAGCCCGACAAATTCGGAGCATATCGTCCAGGTCCGCATTGAGTAGGTACCGTGAAGCTCGGTTCCAGCCACGATAAATCTGGTATTGGTTTGCGGCAAAGACTGCGGCATGCATTAGTCAATTGCGGCATAACCAGTCACAGGAGGAGCATGAGTGACGAGAACAGAAGTACGATCTGAAAGCAGGTTCACGCCTGCTCTTCACTCTGCGCGTATAATCTACCTGACTGCTGATGAATGCTCAGATCGTGGCAACAACAGGTTGTCTCGCCCCGGCAGAAAATCCTGTTTCCCTGTTTGGCGGGTTGGATAAGATGAATCGTATTGTTCTACATGTCGGCCCCGAAAAATGCGGGTCGTCTTCAATTCAGAACGCCCTTAGCAGCGGCTCTGAAAAGCTGGACGAAATAGTCCATGCAGTAAAGCTGGTACCGGATGATGTACGGAAACTGAACACGGATAGCCCAGCGCAAGAAGACATCGCCCGTTTCCGGCAGATCATCAAAGGCGCGATAGCTGCGCATCCCGGAAAAACGTTGGTTTTGAGCCATGAAATGATGTTCAAAATGACGAACGTATTGGTGCACCTTTCAAATATCTCTCACGAGTATGCCGATGAGGTGATCGTGATAGCGTATATCAGGCGGCAATCGGACTTCCTGATCTCTTCGTTCAGTGAGTTTCTATTCCGATCGCCCAAACGGATATCTGAAACGGCCGAGATCTTAACCGATAACGGTATTGACCCCTCGCTTTTCTGGGGTGTCGAACGTCATCTGATCGCGGCCATTCTTGGTGGGTGGAAAGTCGGACGACAACTTAGCGGTCATCTCTACCTAAACTGGTCCAAGAGCATCCCCAAAAGAACTGCGGCGCTGGCTCCGACAGGCGCGAAGGTGTCTATTGGGGTTTTGCCAAGAGCCGGGTTTAGCATGCCCCTGATTTCTGACTTCCTAAGCCGCGCAGGCCTTGATCCGGAAGCGGGCGCTGAGGTTGATCGTGTCAGGAACCCGTCATTCCACCCAAGTTTGATAGAGGCTGTGGTCAACGCAATCGAAGCTGGTCACCCAATGCCGGGCCCTCATGAGGCTAACGACTTCTTCGACCTCATCAATTCTCCTGAGGTTCAGACAATTGGCCCAGAAGCACCGTTCGTCACGCTTCTCAAAGCTCACATAGATACGGTCTTTGAAAAACGGAATGTAGAACTGGCAGGGGCCTTAAACCTTCCAGCGGACTATTTCGTGCCTGATGAACGTATTGATTTACCAACGATCCGCGCAGAGATTGATCGCGAAGCCAACATACGCGCGGCGATCCCCGAACGTCTGCGGGACCGAGAACGTGCCAGCCGAGCGGCATTGGCGCAAATGGTCTGGGCGGCGTACCAGATGCAATCTGACCAAGAGAATTTCTCAACCAGAATAAAGCGCTTCGTAAAAACGCGCTGGGGTCGCGGATGATTTCCGCCGCCCCGTGTGAATCAGACCTGCCAGCGACAGGATCAGACGTGTTCGTTGGATGGCGGGGCACCAACAGTCACATCCTTTAGAGCGTTCCAAGCATGTATAACCGCAAGGTTCGCTAGATCGACCATGAAGGCTGAATGCCGTTCATAGCGTCTTCATGCGTTGATATGGCTTCATCCACGTCGTCAAACCACTGCGCGTGGCCGTTAATCAACACAACCCCAGCATCGCACAATTCGCGCATCAGGTGCATGGAATGTGACACAACGATCGCTGCACTTTCACCGATCCGTTGTCGCAACAAACCCGTACTTCGTTTGCGAAACGCCGCATCGCCAACCGATGTGACCTCATCAACCAGGTAGGTGTCGAACTTGATCCCCATAGACACACCGAACGCAAGACGCGAACGCATACCCGAAGAATAAGTCCGAAACGGTGCATGAAAATGCGGACCGAGATTTGCAAAATCCTCTACATATCGGACCAGTTCGTCAGTATCGACGCCATAAACCCGTGCAACAAACCGTGTGTTCTGGGCGCCAGTCAGTTCACGGTGAAAGCTGCCCGAAAAGCCAACGGGCCACGATATCGTACCGTCGGAAACAATTGACCCATCATCGGGGTCTTCCACACCCGCGATCATCCTGAGCAAAGTCGATTTACCAGCACCGTTTCGCCCGAACAAACCGACAGATTTTCCCGTCGGGAAGGTCAGGCTGATATTGTTGGCAACCGTTTTACCGACACCTTTCACGTAGTATGTCTTTTTGAGATTCTGCACCTCGATCATCAGCGGCGATCCTTGATCGCGTAAAAGACCAAAACACCAATCGCCCAGATAAACCCGAGGAATGCGCCAAATACCCCTAGCAACAGCAGTCTTTGCGGATACTCGGCCCTTTCGGCAAGTGTAGGCTTGATATACGCCGCCAGATAGCGGCTTTGACGTTGTGCTTCGATCTTTGCCGAATCCAAGGCAGCTAGTGATGCAAGATAGGTTTGCTCGGCGAACTCACGTTCTACCGCAAGCCGTTCGTATTCACCGACGAGCGTTGAAAAATCCCGATCATCCCGGTTGTCAGCACCGTACTTCAGTCTTTCTTCTTCGATCCTTTCGCGAATGACCTCGATTCGAAGCTCGGCTTGCGTCAGTCTTGGGTCATTGGATCCCGCACTTTCCCGAAGCAAGTCAAAAGCAATCAGTGCATCTGACAGTTTTGTCTGCAACGCTGTCATGAGCCCCGCCTGCCCGCCGATTTCAGCGGCCGGATCGACGATCTGATTTCGTGATCGAAACTCAGTGATTGCTTGTCGCGCTACCTTTAACCGTTCGACAGCGAAGTCCAGCTCTTCGCGGGCATATCGGGTCGCGTCCGCCCGCGCGTCAGCGCTCAGGTCGTTGATCATCGCAGAGCTTCTGCTGAATATCCGCTCAGCGATATCTTTCGCGGATTCGGCGTCAAAAGCATGCACCCGCAACTCTATCAAGCCAGTTCCGCTATCGTAGAAGATCTTTACAACTCTTGACCAATATTCGGTCAGGTCTTCAATTGTGCCATCACTGCTAAAGGTAAAGATCGGATCAACATCGGACCCTTCCGAATAGATGGATCTAAGGTCGATTTCTTCGTCGATGAGCTTGACCAATTCACGGCTCTGAATGAATTCGTAAAGAATATCAGTGTCTTCGGATCCGCCCGTCCCGAATGCGCTTAACCCGCCCAGCAGATCAGTCGCGGAACTGACATCTTCAGATCGAACCGTAAAAGCGACGTATGAAACATATTGATCCAACGCGCGCGCGTACAAATACCAAGCGCCAAGCAGCAGCGGGAACAGAACAGCGGCAAAAAAGCTTAGAAGAACAGCTTTATGGCGGGGCTTGATGCCCGCGGGGCGGGCCAGTGGGACAGTCGCGGCCTCAGCCGGGGCGGTTTGTGCCTCGGCAGTAACGGTCTTGACGTCATCTGGTTTGTTCATAGATTATCCTTCGCTAACGTCAGGCGGTCGAACTTCATGCAGGCAAGCTACCGCTCTTTCCTATCGTGGCTCGTTCGTCAGTCGTTTTGATGTATATCGTGACCTTTACGGACCTCAAGTCGGGCAGCCTCTACGGCAGTATGGACGCATGGCTTATAGCATTGATCCATTTTCGGTTAAAAGAGCTATTCTTATCACCATTTTCACGGATTCAGCTTGCCAAAAACATGAATCTAAAGGCAAAAGACGCTCATGAGCTTTAAGGCACAGGGCCTACACGCCCGCAGTTTCAAAACGTGGCGCACAATCGTTGCATTGATGCTGCGCGAGATGGCAACAAGCTATGGCCGTTCACCGGGCGGATACCTTTGGGCGGTTCTTGAACCCATCGGTGGACTAACGGTCATGACGGTCGCGTTTTCGATGGCCTTCGCTTCACCGGCCTTGGGCAATAACTTTGCACTGTTCTACGCCACGGGCTATTTGCCATTCATGATGTATCTGGATCTGTCCAACAAGATCTCGAAGTCAATTCGATTCTCGCGACCTTTGCTGTTCTATCCATCAGTCACATATCTTGATGCAATTCTTGCGCGCTTCTTCCTGAATGCGCTCACCCATTTCCTTGTCTTTTACATCCTGATGTTCGGCATCATGACGTGGTTCGACACCGGTAATATTCTTGACTATGCCGCCATTCTAAATTCACTTTGCATGGTTATGGCAGTGTCATTCGGTGTTGGCGTTATGAACTGTTTCCTGCTCACGCGCTTTGCAATCTGGGAGCGCGTCTGGGGCATCGTAACACGCCCTTTGTTTATCATTTCATCTATTTTCTTTCTGCTGGAAAGCATTCCGCAACCGTTTCGCGAGTACCTTGCTTTCAACCCTCTGGTGCAGATTGTAGGAGAAATGCGGCGCGGCTTCTATGCCACCTACGACGCAACCTGGGTCAATCCTCTCTATGTTTATGGCATATCCTTGATACTGACGGTTTTGGGCCTGGTCTTCTTGGGGCGGTACCATCGTGAGCTGCTGAACAACAACTGATTGGTACGAGGCAAGCTTCCGATCTGTTGGTCGTTTACCTAAAATCCACATTTCTATTCATCAGACTTAAAGCGATCCTTAACGCCTGATCCTCACCCTGAACAAACATTTGGCTCGGGGGAGCCGCAACACAGGGGGTCGGGGTGGCCAGTCTGGTAGCCAAAGTCACTCACGCGAGTGGCAGTTTAGCCTATGTGGCGAATGTGTCAGATCTGGAACTATTCTGGTCGGGCAACAACGCCTATCTCTACGCCGCGACCGGCAGCGGTGGTGGGGCAACAGTCTTCGACCTTTCGGAGACAGGAACCTGCGTTGCCGTCGCGCAGATCGCCTTTCCGCTATCTGTTGTGGCATCACCCACCGTCCAGATCGAAGTTCTTGAAGTGGATGGCGCAACCTATCTTCTTCCATTCGGGCGGTATGACTGGTCTCTCAATGCCATTACTCTCGAAGCCCCCGACAGGTTCGGCGAGCCTGAAAGTTTCACGTGGGGAACCGGTGGTCTGGGCAACCTAAGTGCGCTGGCCTCAGACACCATTGACGGTCAGACGCATGTTTACGCTGCGAATTCACAAAGTGCTGGGTTCAACCATTACACCATTAGTGACCAGAACACGTTGGAGCTTGCCAATGGGTTCAGTCAGCCGTCAGCGAGTAACACTGTCGATATGGTTGATCTTGAAATCGTTTCCGCAGACCAGAGCAACGTCTTGCTCGCGCTTTCGCAAGATCAGCAAGGAATCTCCAGCTATCGGCTGGATGGGAACGGCAACCCAACCAAGGCCGACGACCTTTCTGCTGCGGAATTTCTGCCGATATCCAACCCCACCGCCCTTGCGACTGGGAAGGTGTTGGATAAGACATTTGCCATCATTTCAAGCGCAGGCACCTCGTCCCTGACTGTGGTCGAGGTCGGGGCAGACGGGTCCCTGAATCCGACCGACCATGTCATCGACAACACATGGACCAGGTTCTCCAACGCCACGGAAATCGCTTCGGCACAGGTTGGCGACAGCTTGTTTGTCGTAAGCGGGGGGGGCGATGATGGCCTATCTTTGTTTACTTTGCTGCCCAGTGGAAAGCTGGTGCATCTGGACACGATTTGGGACACACATCAGACAGCCCTTCAAAATGTTTCGGCTTTGGAGATGGAGTACACCGGTGGCAAGTTGCAAATTTTCGCAACCAGCGAAACCGAGCGCGGAATCACTCAGGTTGAATACGATCTGAGCGGTCTGGGGGAAACGCTCTGTGGCGACGGGTCAACCAAAGCATTGCAAGGGACCAGCGCAGACGACCAGATTGATGGCGGCATCTGGAGCGAGATCATATCCGCGGGCGCGGGAAACGATATTCTGCGCGATGGCGTGGGCGAGGACATCTTAACCGGTGGCGCAGGTGCGGACATCTTCGTGCTGACCGCCGATGACATGCTGGATATTGTCACAGACTTCCAGCCCGGTGTCGACAAACTGAACCTATCCGAATTTCACATGCTGTACGACGCGTCCCAGTTACAGGTCATCAGCCGGTCTTGGGGCGCTGAAATAATATTTCGCAACGAAATCACCCATGTTCACAGCGCAAACGGGCAGAGCTTGTCGAAATCACATTTCACGACATATGACTCCTTATACCTGGACCGCCCGCCAAATGGTTTTCAGTACATTCCGGAGACCATCGTGGGAAGCGAGGCTGACGACATTCTGGGCGGTGACGAAGGAATTGAAAATCTGTTTGGGCTTGGCGGTGACGATCAGTTTCATTGGTCTTTGGGCGCGGATGTTTTCCATGGGGGTGATGGAACCGATACCGTCACTTACGACACGGCATCTGTGCCGGTTTGGATTGATCTGAACAACCAGCACGCGACCGGAGCAGCGGATGGCGATGTTTACCATTCGATTGAGAATATCATCGGTACAGCGCTTGATGACACGCTGATTGGAAATTCGTATTCCAACATGCTGGTGGGTGGCCATGGCAACGACACACTTGATGGAGGTCTGGGAGGAGACACGCTTGACGGAGGTGCAGGTCAGGACACTGTAACCTATGCAACAGCCCAGAAGGCAGCGATCGTTCAACTCGGTTTGGGATATCTGGCAGGCGCGGCGTTGGGCGATATCTTGATAAACATCGAGAATATCATGGGAACCGCATATCAAGATATTCTCGAAGGAGACGACGCGTCAAATACGTTGTGGGGTGGCCAAGGCAATGACAATCTTTCGGGCGGTGAAGGGAACGACATGCTTTACGGCGGCAGCGGGACTGACACTTTGTCTGGCGGGTCTGGTGCTGACATCCTTGATGGTGGCGTGGGGATCGATTGGGTGGATTACCGAGCTGCCACCACTCAAGTATTTTTGGACTTCGCATCAAATGTGACCGGGTGGGGTGCATCAGGCGACACATTGATCTCGATCGAGAACGCCTATGGAAGCGCCCATAATGACGAAATTCATGGCGACGATGGCGCGAACGACATTTCGGGTATGGACGGTGATGACACGCTCTCGGGCGGTCGTGGCAACGACTTTCTACGCGGCAATACTGGTAACGACTATCTGATGGGCTTCGACGGCCACGACCGGCTTTACGGAGGACAAGGCAACGACCTTCTGTCTGGGGGGAACGGCAATGATGTCCTGTATGGAAATTCGGGGGATGACACATTGAATGGCGGTAGGGGCAATGACATTCTCTATGGCTCCAATGGCAACGACCTCATGATAGATTCTGGCGGACGGGACAAATACTACGGCGGACAGGGATTGGATATCGTCGATTACTCATCGCAGAACGTTGGCATATATATCGATCTGAGAAGCGGCAAAGGGTCGGGCGCAGCCGCCGGTGATACCTACAGCTCGGTTGAAGGCGTGATCGGGGGGCAACACAACGACACCATCTACGGAAATGCCGGCAACAACATCATCTCTGGTCAGAACCGCGGCGACAGAATTTATGGTTTTCAGGGCAATGACACGATCAGTGGCGATGGTGGCTGGGATCGGCTCCATGGCGGTTCTGGCCATGACGTGATCCATGGAGGTCGCGGTCGCGACACTTTGAAAGGAGGAAGCGGGCATGATATCTTACACGGTGGAGAAGATGCAGACCGCCTGTACGGCCAGTCGGGCTACGACACAGCCAACTACTCTGATGCGACGTCCCGAGTATCGATCAATTTGACAACCAACTCCAACAAAGGTGCTGCCCAAGGCGACAAGCTGTTCTCGATCGAGGCGGTTGTCGGGTCGGACTGGAACGATCAACTGATTGGCAACAACGGCACGAACACTTTACGCGGAGGGAGGGGCGACGACTATCTCAGAGGTCGAGGTGGAAACGATCGAGTTTACGGCGAACAAGGAAACGACAAGATCATCGCGGGCGCCGGGTCAGACCACTACAACGGTGGATCCGGAACAGATACGCTCTACCTCTCGCACCTAAGCTCGGGGGCCGATGTGTGGCTATCTTCGAACAAAGGTGGGGGCAGCATGCAGGGTAACAAAATATTCCAAATCGAAAACATCATCGGCACCAAGTTCAGCGATATTCTTTACGGCGACGAAATCGACAACCTGCTGCGCGGCGGGCGAGGCCGTGATACTTTGAAAGGCGGTGCCGGCAACGACAAATTGTACGGCAATCTTGGCAACGACCGCGTTTACGGCAGCAACGGCGCCGATCTGTTGCATGGCGGACGGGGTGATGACGTCCTGGATGGGGGCCAGGGCGACGACATCATGTTCGGAGGATCAGGTTCAGACACCTTCTATTTTGGTGAGGGCGCAGACACGATCAAGGACTTTCAGATTGCTCTGGACACGCTTCGCCTAAATGCCGCGACCTGGAGTATCGACGTCATGGACCCAAACGCATTGACAGACATCGCTGACGTCCGCGATGACGGCATATACCTTGATTTTGGTGGCGGGCACTCTTTGTTTCTTGAAAACCTTCATGACCTGGCCGATCTGCAAAACTCCGTTGAGTGGTATTAAAAACCGACGTGCCGCTGTTGCAGGGCACCGTACGCACCCGTTGCCTCTCTTTAAGCATTTCAAACGATCAATCATTTGGAAACCCGAACAAAGCCGAGATCCAAATGCCCGAAACCTCTTCAGTACTTTCCCTTCCCCTGATCCAAGTCGCTCAGGCGCAGAAGCATGTTACCCATAACGAAGCACTGCGCCTTCTGGACATATTGGTTCAGTTGTCGGTCTCAACTGACGATACGATCAGCCCGCCCCCGGCGGCAACCGACGGCGACCGCCACATCGTGCCGGGCGGTGCCATCGGGGATTGGGCCGGGCAGGATCAATCCATTACCTGGCTTCAAGATGGGGTCTGGCAGTTCATTACCCCGCAAGAAGGCTGGCGCGCAGATGTCGCATCGACTGCACAGCAGCTGCGGTTTGATGGCAGCCAATGGATCGATACGGCGATGTCGACCGACAATCTTGACCTGGTTGGCGTGAACACCACGGCAGATGCCACCAACAAGCTGGCGGTTGCGGCAGATGCCACGTTGCTGACGCATGACGGGACGTCTCATCAGTTGAAGATCAACAAGGCAGCCACAGGAGATACCGCATCACTTCTGTTTCAGTCCAATTGGTCGGGACGGGCCGAGTTTGGATTGACCGGAGATGACGACTTTCACGTCAAAACCAGCCCTGATGGAAGTGTCTGGAACGAGGCTATTGTCGCAACTGGCACAGGCGATGTGGGGATCGGCAAGACCCCGGCTGCGAAACTGGATGTGGATGGCGTCATGCGCCTGACACCTACAACGAGTGCAAGCCTGCCCCCAGCGGCGAGTGTTGGCGCAGGAGGTGTCGCCTTTGTCTCGGATGCCGCAGGCGGGGCGCAGTTGGCCTATTGCGACGGGGCTTCATGGCTGAAGGTGAGTGACGGAACCGCCATCTGATCACCCCCGAGAGTAAGTTAACGCCCGCAGGTTCAAACTGCGGGCGAAACATTATGATGATCGTGGCCCACCATCCCGACCAAATGGCGTAACAAACGCGGCCATTGATCCTGCTTCGCCATCCTTGCCACTCAGCGTTGCCTGATCCGAGGATATCCCCCAATCAATACCGATATCGGGGTCGTCAAACCGCACCGACATCTCGGTCTCGGGCGCGTAATGGTCCGAGCACTTATAGAACACATCCACATTGTCGGTCAGCGTGACAAAGCCATGCAAGAACCCTTCTGGCACCAAAAGCGCTGCCCCGTTATCGTCCGACAATTCGACCGCCACCCATTCGCCATAGGTGGGCGAGCCGTGGCGAACATCAACCGCAACATCCAGAATTGCGCCGCGCAGACATCGCACCAGCTTGGCCTGTGCATGGGGCGGGGCTTGGCAGTGCAATCCGCGAACCGTGCCCTTGGTGGCTGAACGGGACAAGTTGTCCTGGACGAAAGTGCTCGGAAGACCTGCATGCTCCATCGCACGAGTTGAAAAGGTTTCACTGAAAAATCCGCGATTGTCGCCGTAGCGTGCTGGCGTCACGATTACGCAGCCCTCAAGTTTGGTCATTTCTATTTTCACGGAACTAGCTCCATCAGGTTTTTGGGCGCGTCAGTGCGGGGCTGTCAACTCCGGCTTATGAGCCAGCAATGGCTCACCCACGAATGCGTTTTGCGCGACGACCGGGTAAGGGGAACAGTTTGGCGGCGGTCAGGTAAAGAATATACAGATCCAGTCTTAGCGACTTGTTGACGTGGTAGATATGATCCAGCGCCGCCTTGCGCGAAACACAACGCCGCAAATAAACGCGTTCTGCTTCTTTTAATGATTTGCAGGCTGCAAGCATGTTTTCTTCATGGCTATGAAAAATAATTGATGCCAGGCCGGTGATTCCGGGGCGATCCAGCAGAACCTGCCTATAGATATCCGGCCTTGCCTGAACATAGCGCGGCTCGGGCGGGCGTGGCCCAACGAAACTCATCTCGCCTTTCAATACGTTCCAGATCTGAGGCAGCTCATCCAAACGGTGGGCACGCAGGAATTTCCCCATCGGTGTGATGCGGTTTTGCTTATGGCCACCCGTAATGCCGACATTCTCATGATCCGGTACGGTGCGCATGGTGCGGATCTTCAACAGGTCGAACGTCCTGTCGAAGGTTGTATTCCGTTCCGAACGATAGATGAAAGGCCGACCGTCACGCAGCGTGACAATGACATACAGCACCAACAGCGTCGGGATGACTGGAACACAAAGGGCCAGTGCAAGACCTATGTCGAAAAGGCGCTTCATCCCCGGTTCTTTCCGCTCATCTTGTTCGATTTTAGAATACGAAACTTCAACCATCCCAACCATCCGGCCCAAATCCACGCCGACCAACAGCGCAATACGAGACAAAGCCAGCTTTCTTTGCGTCTTTCGGCGAATAGATATTGCGCAGATCAGCCATTCTGGCAGTTTCCATACGTCGGGCAAGGCGTTTCAAATCCAAGGCTCGAAACTCGTTCCATTCGGTCAAAATCACCACTGCATCTGCGTTCTGCACAGCCTTATACGCATCTTCAAACCAATGTGCACCCGGCAAAAGTGCTTCGCCTTCGCTTAGCCCTTGCGGATCAACCACACGGACCTTCGCACCGCCACCTATCAAGGCCGGAACGATGGTCAGGCTGGGCGCATCGCGCATATCGTCGGTGTTGGGTTTGAAAGTGACCCCCAAAACGGCAATGGTCTTGCCCGACACCGACCCGCCGCACAGATCGATGATCTTGTCGACCATGCGACGCTTGGTTTCGTCGTTGACGGTGATCACGGTTTCCGTGATCTGCATCGGCATTCCAGCTTCTTGCCCGATCCGCGCCAATGCTTTGGTGTCTTTCGGGAAGCAGCTTCCGCCATAACCGGGGCCTGCGTGCAGGAACTTGTTCCCGATCCGACCGTCCAGCCCGATCCCTTTCGAGACCTGTTTAACATCCGCCCCAACGCGCTCGCACAACGCTGCTATTTCGTTCACAAACGTGATCTTTGTCGCCAGGAACGCGTTGGCCGCATATTTGATCATTTCGGCGCTTTCCAGATCCGTCGTAACAATCGGGAAATCGCGCAGAAAGAGCGGCCGATAGATTTCAGCCATGATTTCGGTAGCCCGTTCATTCTGCACACCGACGACAACGCGATCAGGCCGCATGAAATCATCAATCGCCGCCCCCTCGCGCAGAAACTCCGGGTTCGAGGCCACGTCAAACTCAAGGTCGGGGTGAGATTTCTGGATCAGTTGCTTCACCTTGCGGTTCGTGCCCACCGGAACGGTCGATTTCGTGACGACAACAGCATAATCTTCAAGCGAATCAGCAATCTCTTCGGCCGCTGCATAGACATATGTCAGGTCGGCATGGCCATCGCCGCGCCGCGTTGGTGTGCCAACTGCAATAAAAATTGCTTTGGCGCCCTGCACTGCTTCCTTCAGGTTCTGGGTGAAAGAAAGCCGGCCTGCGGCAACGTTTTTTGCCATCAAATCTTCAAGGCCAGGCTCATAGATCGGCACTTGCCCGCCCTCAAGCATCTTGATTTTCGTGGGATCTTTATCCACGCAAACAACTTCATGTCCAAAATCTGAAAAACAAACGCCAGAAACCAGGCCCACATACCCGGTGCCGATCATCGCAATTTTCATTGGCTCGAAACCTCTTTTTTTAAATAATCTACGACGGGATGATGCATCACGCAAACGCTGTCAACGGACGGCGAACCTTCGCCCATCCAGACATCGCCCTATTCCCGTCACGTCTATGCCATGGCAAGTTTGCACGCTGCGGGGTGAAACTGGCTGTTTAGGACTGAATCATGTTTGGAAACACACTAAGAACACTCGGCGTCGTGACGCTTCTGTCGCTTGCCGCGCTGCCCGGAACAGCAACAGCGGCTTGTTCCATCAAAAATGTAGCAGGCGCCGAAAAGGCAATTCCTAACAAAGGGTTAGACCAAGGCCTGCTTGACAGGGCAGTCGTTGCCAGAGTGAACGCCGAACGGTGTCGGCGCGGCCTTCCCGCCCTGACCACCGCGTCCGGTCTGCGGAAGCAGGCGGCGCGGCATTCGCAGTGGATGGCGCGCAGCCAAAAACTCAGCCACAAGGCAAGTGGGTCGTTCAAACGCTCGCTTACCGACCGTCTGAAGGCATCTGGCGTGCGTTTCCGTACCGGGGCCGAGAACATCGGTTGGGTGCATCTATATGGCATCGACGGAAGCCGGTTCATGATTCGCTCATCCCAACAATGTCACTTTACGACCAATGGCGGTCGCAGGATCGGGCGGCACAGCTATAACAGTCTGGCCAGCCTGATTGTTCGAAAATGGATGGAATCGCCCGGACATAGAAAGAACATCCTGCGGAAAAACCTGCGTTACAGCGGTGTCGGAGCCGGCGTCCAGCCCGCTTCGAAACACTGTGGTTCGGTATTCCTTACCCATATCTTTGCCGGATAATGGGGACTATTGCATCGCTGCCACAGAGCGGCGAAGTTCTGCGTGTACGGGGTGTTGAATGCAAGAACAGACTTCCAATAGCGTTCGTGGTATGCAAAACAAACAGGGACGGTACGCTACATTGGCGCTGCCCGCTAATTAATTATGGAGTATGAAACATGAAAAAAGTGATGACCCTTGCCGCTGCTGGCATGATCGCTCTGTCCGCACCTGCTTTCGCTGGCGCATACGGCGATGCAGTTGTTGAAGAAGAAGTTGTAGTTGTTGAAGAAGCTGGTAGCTCGCTGGGCAACACCGGTCTGGCTCTGCTGGGTCTGGCTGTTGTGGCTGGCATCATTGCTGCTTCGGACGACTCGACCGACGATTCCGCAGAATAATTTGTCTGCTTCGTAAGAAGCATTCAAACTGGAACGGCAAGTCCTTTGGGCTTGCCGTTTTTGTTTTCAAAGGCCATGATTCCACCATTGGATGAACAATCACCCAGCGGTGCAAAGGGCGCTTTGAATTGCAAAAAATCACGCCGATCATTCTGGCAGGCGGCGTTGGTTCGCGTCTTTGGCCAGTATCCCGTGAAAGTTTTCCCAAGCAGTTTCTAAAGATTGAAGGTGCGCCCAGTTTGTTTCAGCAAACCGTGCAGCGCTTTCAACAGGCCCGATTCACACGCCCGATCATCGTCACGAACGAAGACTACCGTTTTCATGTCGTCGAGCAGATGGGGGAAATCGGCACATTACCAGAGCTGATATTGCTTGAGCCCTGTTCGCGAAACACCGCTGGTGCTGTTCTGGCGGCGGTGAACATGCAAGCCAATAGGGCACCGTCATCACTGTGCATAGTTGCGCCTTCGGATCATTTGATTTCGGATCGCGCCGCGTTCACTGCTGCCATCGAACAGGGAGTGTCGGCAGCCGTGTCTGGCAAGCTGGTGACGTTCGGGATTAAACCGGACCGGCCCGAAACCGGGTACGGGTATCTTGAGGTTGAGAGAGAAACCAATGACAGCGGTCAACCTGCCCCTGTCGTGTCCTTCACCGAAAAGCCAGACCTGCCCACGGCAGCCCGGATGATATGTAGTGGGTGTCACCTGTGGAACGCCGGCATCTTCCTGTTTCGGACCACGGACATGCAGACCGCATTCACACAACATGCACCGGACATAGCCACACAGGTTGACGAAGCGCTTGCCGGGTTCACGCTCGACCTTGGGTTTACCCGACTGGATCGGAAGGCTTGGCAGGCTTTGCCGGATGTGTCGCTGGACTACGCCGTGATGGAACACGCCGACAACATCTGCGCTGTGCCGTTCGACGGGCACTGGTCTGATCTGGGCAGCTGGCAGGGATATTGGCGTGAAGAATGCAAATCAGAGACCGCGCAAAACGGCCTCGTAACAATCGGGAATGCACATGGCATAGATTGTGAAAGCAGCTTGCTGATGACCGAAAGCGCGGATCAGACAATAGTGGGCCTGGGATTACGAGATCTGGTGGCGGTCGCGATGAACGACGCCGTACTGGTCGCAGACCGAAACCGTTCGGACCAGATCGGAACGGTGGTTAAGTACCTCAAAGCCAGGAGCGCGCCGCAAGCCACGATCCGATCTCAGGACTTCAGACCTTGGGGTTGGTTTAAAGAACTGGTCGCCGGTCCGGGGTTCAAGGTGAAAATGATTACCGTACATCCGCGCGGAGTTCTGTCCCTTCAATCACATACCCAACGCGCTGAACACTGGGTTGTGGTTGAAGGATCTGTCAGCGTGACCATCGGAAATCAAACACTGGAATTGTCGGCAAACCAATCTGCATATGTCCCAAAAGGCGATGTTCATCGCATGGAAAACAACGGCCATACCGATGCCGTCCTGATCGAGGTGCAGACTGGCTCCTATCTGGGCGAGGATGATATTGTCCGGTACGAAGACGCATACGCACGCTGCTAGGCGGCACGGGTATGCGGATCACAGCCGCAGGTTCTGAACAGCCAGACTACCGATCCGCTGACCAACCCACTGGCTGGACTTCAGGATACGACCATTTCCATCGACCCAGTAAACGTTGTTGAACGCAATCTCGCCACGCTTGCAGCTTTCCTTCATAATCACGGCGTCGGCATTGATCGCGCCCAGGCTGACACGCTCGGACTTGTCGCGTGTCAACGTGCAATCGACAATAAGGTTGGTGCTTTGGCCGAGATTGCCAAGATAGAAATGTTCGCGCTTATAGTTGGCATTGCGCCGCGCGGTGATGGCCGACACGGCTGTGTCGATACGCGATGCCATAAGGTCTTCACCAAGCCCGCGTGTGTTTGCCAGAACCCCGCGTTGGAAGGTCAGGCCCTGACCGGGCGCACTGCCCCACGTGACGTAGTCACCATTTCTGCCGACCGGACTGATCGCCAGCACCGCTTTGGTGTTGATACGTACGACCAGCGCGATTGGCCCTTTTGTTGCGGCCAAGGCCTTGGCCACGATGGCATTTGGATCGGTGGCTGCGGGCGTCGCGGCAGCTGGCTTAGTTTCTTTCCCGCCGCCGAGTTTCTTGCCCAGTTGCTTGCCCGAGCTTTTCAGAAGGCTGGCGGTGATTTTCGGAAGCTCAACAGCGTCCGTATCTGATCCACATCCACTTAGCACGATCGAGGCGGCCAGAACGCACCCGGCAACGCGCATGGCGCGTCTTGTGAAACCGTCTTTCACACTCATCTCCAGAACTTGCCCCAGCGGGATGCCAAGGCATCTCCGTGACCTTCGTCCACCCATTCGAACAGGCGCCCGTCCACTTCCAGTCGCGCCCCTCCATCACGCGACAGCGACCGCAGTTCTGCGTTCGATGCTCCGCGCGACGGGGTGCCAAACGCCCATTCGAACGGGATCGACAGTCGGATGCCCTTGTCAAAAGAGCCTTCGCCGAAATCCTCGGCTGAAACGTTCGTCTTGGTCACGAAGCCGCCGATCTTCCAGCCGTTGTCAAAGGTCCGGTCGATAGACAACGTAGCACCATAGTCACCGGCCAGATATCGACCAACGTCAAGCTGACCGGTAAATCCATTTCCAAAATCGTAATACGCGGACACGTGCCCGGTAACGACGCTGTAATCCCGGAAGCTGAACAGCTGATCGAATTCCCGCTGTTTCACCCAAGCCACTTCTGCGCCAATGGCAAGCTGGCTGTCGACTGGCTTCCAAAGAACTTCGGCCGAAACACCGCCGAACATGCTTTCAAGGTAGCCGATAGTAACGCGGCTATAGAGGTTCTTTCCGGGCCGCCCATACATGCTTGCGGTCAGGTGCGAAATCGCTGGATCACCCTGAGAGGAGTACAACGCGCCCTGCGTCCGTACCGGCGGCAGCTTGGACGAGCCTGGGACGCCTTCCTTCAGGTTGCCCCAGATGCTTTTTGAAACAGATCCGGACAGGAAGATGTTAGGCGCGATCTCATAAGATCCGCTTAGTTTCAGCCCGAAATCTGCGCGGATGGGGCTTGCGGGGTCAAAGAAGCTCAGACCCATATACGGGGCCAACGCCCAGCGGAACCGGCTATCGGGATAGGCAAGTTCAGAATTGCGCACAGCACGTGGTGTTGCTTCGTCAATGGAAACGCGCTGGAACATATCGACTGCCGGGGCGTGCTCCAGCCGTTCGATATCGCTACGTCGCATGGTGACTTTGGACAGCGGAATGCCCCGGTCCACCAGCGTGATGACAAATGTCTCAATCGACGGCGGCAAGGCGTGGGTCAGAACCCGCGCGGTCCGCCCAATAGCTTGCGCCGGCGAGTAGTACTTGCGGTTGTCGACCTTCAGTTCGGCCCGAGTTGCGCCCAGCGCAAGGGATTCCAGGCTGATGCCATCCTTGTTTAGCGCATCCCCGACAGCCTTGCGGATGCCGGTTTCATTGGTTGGATCAGAGATCCACCCGGTGCTCCACGCTTCCGTGTTGCTGCGCGACGGTCGCGGCTTGACTGGCAAAGGCGCACGTTCGTTCCCCGAGCGGGCAATGGGCTGCCGTGGGTTCAGGCGGATGACAACATTTGCCCCGATCGTATCACCTGCAAGATAAAATGCGTTCAGGTGAATGGCAGGCGAAACCTGGTAGTCCACAGCGAAGTTAAACGGAGACTTATGCTCCATTATCCCTGCCGCCACCTCCTGAACATAAGCGTCAGAGCTGTATTCCGCCTTGAGGGTCAGCTTGTCGTTGACCTTGTAAGAGACGCCGGCAAATGGCGCGAAATCGCCCTTGAACCATTGGCTTGCATTCAACGTGCCGCCCTGACCAAAATTCCACGGGGGCCGCGAACCTGTCGCTCCGATCGGCTTGTAGCTGCCCATACGCCCCCAACCCAAACCACCCGTTACCCGCAGGCGGTCACCGATGGTTTTCGTGGCAACAATATACTCGCTGGAATAAATTCCGGTGCCGATGAAGTCGCGAATACCGACGGACACGGCCGGGAAATATTTGCTTTCGTTCAGAACACGATAGCGAACATCGAAGCTCCGGTCGAAGTAATCCCCGACAACCGGGTGGAAATCGGCGATCTTCGCATACCGGAAGCTGCCCGACAGGCGGGGCGTAATCTGGAAGCTCAACGTGCCATTGGCGTTGGGACCGAACTGTGAATAGGTGAACGCCAGTTCGCTATCAGCGGCGGCCTCGGCGGTTGGCATCGCGATCAAGCCGGGCGTCCCGTAAATCGTATAGCTGGAGGTCAGCGTGCCGACCTCTGCCACGACAGGTGTTGCCGTCGCGGCCGTAAAGCCAAAGGCCACAAGCTTACAAAAATCCACCCGAGAAATGCTCACTGCCATCTCCGTTCAACATCTTTTTTTGTTCAAATACGCGATCCTTGCGGACAAATCACCTAAAACCGACACGGAACAGCGGTTTGCAGTGGATTGTCGCGCAAATGCACAAATGATCTCCGGTCCGTCTAGCGTCTGTAACGCGACGTTACCAGCCCTAACAAAACGCGGTCGGCTATAGTTAAGAAAAGCCCTTAGATGTCGGAGCCGATCATGACACTTTTCACACCATCCGCCGCATGGGTCAGCGACGAGCACCGCATGTTTGCGGATATGACCAACCGTTTTTTTGCTGACGAGCTGACCCCCAATATCGAACGCTGGGTCGATCAGGGTATTGTTGACCGCGACTTTTGGCACACAGCCGGTCAGGCGGGTATCATGGGCGGCGCCATCCCCGAGGCGTTCGGCGGCGCGGGCGGTGACATGGGATTTGAAAGCGTCGTGATCTATGAACAAACCCGCACCGGCGATTGCGGCTGGGGCTATGGCATCCAGTCCATCGTGGTGCACTACATCACCGCCTATGGCACCGAGGAACAGAAGGCGCGTTGGCTGCCCGGCCTTGCCTCGGGCGAGATCGTGGGCGCGATTGCCATGACCGAGCCGGGCACCGGGTCCGACCTTCAGGCCGTGCGCACACGGGCCGAAAAGGACGGCAACCAATACAAGATCAATGGCTCGAAGATTTTCATCACCAATGGGCAGGCCGCCGACCTGATCATCACCGTTTGCAAAACCGACCCGGATGCAGGGGCCAAGGGTGTGTCATTGATCGTGGTCGAACCTGATCAGTGCGAGGGCTTCAAACGCGGTCAGAACCTGAAAAAGCTGGGCATGAAGGCCAATGACACGTCCGAGTTGTTCTATGAAGACGTGAAAGTCCCCCAGACCAACCTGCTCGGTGCCGAGGAAGGCCAAGGCTTCTATCAGTTGATGAAGCAACTGCCGTGGGAGCGGTTGCTGATCGCCATTCAAGCCCTTGGCGCCATTGATTTCGCGCTGGAACAAACCATCGCCTATACACAAGAACGCAAAGCGTTCGGGCAACGCGTGATGGATTTCCAGAACACCCGGTTCAAGCTGGCCGAATGCAAAACCAAGGCCGAGGTGTTGCGCAGCTTCGTCAATGACGGGATCGCGCGGCTGATTGATGGCACACTGGACGCGCCCACCGCCTCAATGGCGAAATACTGGGGCAGCGAGGTGCAGAACGAGGTCATGCACGAATGCCTGCAACTGTTCGGAGGCTATGGCTACATGATGGAATACCCCATCGCGCGGCTCTATGCCGACGCCCGCGTGCAGATGATCTATGGCGGCACGAACGAGATCATGAAGGAACTGATCGCGCGGTCGATTGATGTCTGACGCTGTTCGAAACGGCCCTCTCAAAGGGGTCAAAGTCATTGAAATTCAAGGGCTTGGCCCGACGCCTTTCGCCGCGATGTGGCTGGCGGACATGGGCGCGGAGGTCGTGCGCATCCAGCGACCGAACCTCAAGCCATTGATCCCGCAGAAGGTGGACGTGCTGAACCGTGGGCGCGGCTTTGTCGAGCTGGATCTGAAAGACGACGCAGATCGCAGCACCGCCCGCGCCATGATCAATCGCGCAGACATGCTGATTGAAGGGATGCGCCCCGGCGTGATGGAACGTCTTGGCCTTGGCCCCGAGGCGTTCACAGATAGCAACCCACGCCTGGTTTACGGTCGCATGACCGGTTGGGGGCAGACCGGGCCGCTGGCTCAGGCCGCGGGGCATGACATCAACTACATCGCCATCACCGGCGCGCTACACGCCATCGGGGGTGGTCGTCCGGTGCCACCGTTGAACCTGTTGGGCGATTTTGGTGGCGGCGGCATGTATCTGGTCGCCGGAATGTTGGCAGCTCTACACGCCGCGCACACAACGGGCAAAGGCGATGTGGTGGATGCCGCGATCACCGACGGCACCGCACATCTTATGGCGATGATCTATTCCATGCACGGCGCGGGGATCTGGGCGGATGAGCGCGAGGCGAACCTTCTGGACGGAGGTGCGCCCTTCTACACCGTCTATGAATGCGCCTGTGGCGGGCACATATCGGTTGGCGCACTCGAGGCGAAATTCTATGCCGAGCTACTGTCACGGCTGGGGCTTGGGGATGCCGACCTTCCGGCTCAGATGGATGTCGGGGGCTGGCCGGTGCTGCGCGCCCGTTTCACCGAACGTTTCAAACAGAAAACCCGCGATGAATGGGCGACATTGCTGGAAGGCACCGACGCATGTTGTGCGCCCGTCCTGTCCCTGCAGGAAGCCCCTGACCACCCGCATAATCGAGCCCGCAATAGTTTTGCGACGGTCAGCGAAGTGATACAGCCCGAAGCGGCACCGAAACTGTCAAACACACACCCACACGCGACCATGGGACGAGAACATGCTCCTATGCAAATCGAAGATGTTTTGGCGCGCTGGTCGCAGTAGTTACCAACACGCTCACCGGCTTCTGTGTTGCCCGGTGAGCGACAGAAAAGACTTCCGGTTTTCCCAATTTGCCCCTTGCAAACCCCGCGTGGGACCGCTAAATCCCCGCCTACCGCGCTCTGGTAGCTCAGCTGGATAGAGTACTTGACTACGAATCAAGGGGTCGGGGGTTCGAATCCTCCCCAGAGCGCCATTTCACTTTTGTAGAACGTCAGACGAATTTGACCTTTGCGTCATAAACTGACCCAATCCCCATTTTTGCCCGTGTGGCCTGTTGCGTTGATCTGACTTCCCTTTCGGAAAATCAGGGCTGATTTGCAGGTCAGACGGCGAAGCCGCCTGTTCCTGCTGATCTGCCACGTGGCGAACGCGGGAGGGGGCGAGGCAATGCTATTCGACAGGGATGGTGCGGCCCGCAGGCACAGCCGAGGACACGGCCCTGTCTAATCGCATTGCCCGAGGGGGAGGGCCGCGCCCTCACCCTGACGGCCAGGGGCGTTTGGCTTGTCCAAATCCCGCTGGCTCACGAAACGAAAGCGGTGGAGCCGATAGCCGCGCGAAAACTCACGAGGACGGCCCATACCGGACGCTGAGAGTGCGATTCAATGCTGCATCGCAGCTTCTCGGAAGCGGACATTGATAAAAGGTTGTGTCCGCCCCTCCTTAACCGAGACAAAAACCTGGCAAAACCGTAATGGTTTTGCCGGGGGTTTTTGTCCTGACTAAGCGGTTGATCTCGGGCGGGGCAAGGGGCTTGGACAAGAACGGCCGTTTTTGACAGATAGACAGATAGATTGTGGCGGCATCTTTTTTGTCGAGATCAGGAGTGTTTCGCTGTCGGCGACGTCGCCCGGTGCATATGCAGCTTGAGCGAAACATGTTACCTTTAAAGAATTAGACCCAATTTTTGAGGCATTCCTAATATGAGAATTTCATCGCTTAGTAGACGTTGTTTCGTAAAATCGCTCGTAGTTAGTAGCACTTTGAGCGCAACGCATACACTCAGTGCAAGTTCCGTGGCCGCACAGGTCTTAGGACGTTCGCCCCTAAAGGTGCGCAGGAGCGCGACCGATCCTTCAGCCGCCGATGCAGTTGAAATGTATCGCGAAGCGGTCAGAGCAATGAAGGCCCTTCCAGATAGTGATATCAGATCGTGGGGCAGCCTATCCCGCATTCATCGAGATTTTTGCCCTCATCATAATTGGTACTTCCTGCCGTGGCATCGAGCTTACTTAGTAGCGCTGGAGTCAATCGGTGCCGAACTACTCGGAGAACCCGATTTTGCTGTGCCATACTGGGATTGGACCTCATATCGTCAGCTTCCCCCACAATTTGTCCAAGAACAACACCAAGGCGTTGAAAATCCTCTGTTTCATAGTGGGCGTAGAATGGGGCCGAACGACACTCTAACGACGGTTCTAATGCCTTTTGGTGTTGATGCTGAACAGATATTCGGACAGGGGAACATTGACGATATTTTATCTGCCGACACTTTTCAGTTGTTCGGCAGCTTCAAGAACGCCGGTCAAAACGATACTGACCCAAGCTGGCAACGGCGTCGGGGAACCGGTGCTAAGCTCGAACGCGAACCTCATGACTACGCTCACGGTGGAGTCGGGGGAGATATGGGAAACCCTTCTGTTTCTCCAAACGACCCTATTTTTTACCTGCACCATTGTAATCTCGATAGATTGTGGGACTTTTGGAACAAAGCGGGCAATCCTAACGAAGCAGATGTCAATTGGAGAGACTTCGTTTTCGTCCAAAACTTCCCTCTAGCCGATGGGTCGGCTTCTGCGGATGTTACAGTGTCCGATACGGAAGTCCCCGAAAACTTGGGATTCGTATACGATACTGGGCTAGGTGTGGTTAACATCGGCGCCGCGAGCCAGAATGTACTCTCCCCGCAACCTCGTACACTATTGCAGCAAACCTTCGCCCAACAGGCATCGATTGCTGCCGCGACTGACTTCCCCCAGTTGGCCACAGAAGAGTTTATGGCACTAAGCCAAGAGGTTGCATTTAGCCAGGAAAGAACTCAACGCATTGTCGCATTCGTTAACGGGGTCACTCCTCCAGATGAACTGGGCATTGGGGTCCGCGTTTTCCTAAACTGCCCATACCTTACACCGGTGACTCCAGTGGACGATCCGCATTACGCGGGTAGCTTCACCTTCTTCGTAGATTCTGAGCATTCAAGCCATGGCGATCTATCATTTGCCATTGACCTTACGAACACGATCAGGCGACTAGCGCTTGAAAATGAACTGGATAGCGATCAATTCAATGTGCAACTGGTGCCTCTCACGTATGACGGGCAAGTTTACGATGGAGCCATAGAAATTGGTGAGATTGAAATCGCTGCGATCTAGCCTCTTACTGTTACTTGCCACGGTTTTTATGGCGGCCTGGTCCAGCCAAATCGTTGCATGCGAGCGTTCAGAGGATGTCATCGACTCTCTTCAGGTTGGCGGTGTAGTATCATCGCCAATCACATTCGTTGATGAAGCCACGGCGTTCCCTGAAGTGATTTTTATTGATGCCACCGGGCGCGCAAACGTTGAGCCGCCGTTTGTGTCAGTAGATGTTGAGCTCACAGATCAATCAAACGATTCTCGGATACGGCTTGGCAACTTTGCCATCTTACCTGGTCAGCAAGGTGAATTATCCTTTGCATTTGAGTTGCCTGGAGATGATCAATCTCGCCAAAACATTCTCGAGAGGATCAGAACCGGAGAGTTCTCAGTGCGCCTTGAGGCTCACGCTGGGGACAATACTACCGCATCGCAGGAAATTTTGACCATCAACAGGGTGACCCTTGGGAGAGCAGAGCCATGATTGCGATAGCTGAGGGAACCGGCACTGATAGCCCTTGTTATGTATCCTCAATTCTATAGTAAATGCAGTCCTCACCCTCAAACTCAGCAAATTCACCGCATCGTTCGTTTGTATGACCATAAACTTTTGCTCCCGTTGATGAAGCTGTATCCGACAAAACCATTACATGGTTCTTGGACAGGCCAAACCAGCCAGGGATAAAGCAAAAGTCGCCGCTTCGGGTTTTCGAATGGCTATCTACAACCGACACATTGCTGTACCGCTTCGTGGAAGCAAGGAACGACTCAGCCAAATCATTTACACGGATACACAATCCGCTGTCACAACTTGTAGACGGCAGTTGAACAAAAACGCCAGTCTTGTTGAGCGCGTGACAAACAAAATGCGTGCAATCGAGATCAAAGGCGCTATCCGGACAGTCATTATCCTTCACCCCACAATACTCGGTGAGGTAAGCGTTGGTTTTTGAAGTATCGTACCTGAGTTTGTCCTTGACCGGGCTGCGCGCTACAAGGACAAGCCCAACCGCTGACTCCATACCAAAGTCCCTACGGCGTTCTTCGATCTCGCTAGAGGACAGTACTTTCGATTCCATGCGATTCCCCTGGCAACTCTTAGAAGCAAATGCACCCGTTTCGAGTCTGCCTGCCATGACAAGCATCACCGAACTCGCGCCTTTCCACAAGAATCGTGAGACTCTCGTTTTGGCAAATGAAAGCACCAGGCTCGGGCCGGGTTCCAACAAATCTTTCAACGGTTTCTCTGATAAGTGGGCACGGTCCGCGTATGGGTATGTACTGCGACTCTACCTGAGAATTTATCCCTTGATCACGCAAAAAACTTGCATACTGCGTGTGACTTCGATTTCCAACTTGAGGGACCTCTAATAGCTCGAGCGTATTCGTTCTCATAAATACTTCATAGGGTAAATCCACCACCGTTCCCGCTTCAGGATTCTGAAATGTGACAGTGCCTCGTTGCTTTGGGCATCCTTGAAAATCCTCAATTTCATAGAGCAAGCCAGAGTTCTTCAAGCTGAGCCTTGCCTGCTCTCTTGTGCTGCCAATAACATTTGGAATCGTGACTTGCTCAGCCCATGATGAAGTAGGATTCCAACAAAGCATCAATAGAAACACAAACACATTTGATCTCTTAGACCCGAGAATTATCCATTCAATGCAAATATCTACCCAGCGCATCAGGGCACTTAATCCATGCCTATTCTCCAAAGTCAAAGTTCTCTCCGATGTTACATACACATAGTCCGCCTTTCACAACAATTCCGAGACATTCTCCTGTTCCCGTTTCGATTTTTCGCACCTTGACCTCCACAGCGTCCTTGGGACAAACGGTAGAACCAACGTCTGGAGACGGTCCATCAAAGTACGTCTTCCATGTGCCTGGCGAAAAACAACCTTTCTGAAAGGTGGTAGTTTGAGCTAACTTTGCGTTAGCAAAGCCAATGCTCAAAAGATGATCCAAGAATGCCTCATGGTTCATATTGCCTGGGTCAGGAACAACCAGTGCTTTTTCAGAGTTGGCACGCAAAATCACCTCTGACCCAACCGCTAGTTCCGCCCCCGGTTCTTCGCTTTGCCAAGTAATAATTCCCTTGGTTCGCGGACAGTCGTTAAAGTATTCTATCTCAAATTCTATTCCTGCATTCCTGAGTTTCAAACGCGCAACTTCTTCAGTGTCATCTAATACTCTAGGCATTTCAGTTGTTTGAGCGATAGCTGCGGAGCACAAAGCAGCAATCAAGAGTGATGCTAAACTCAGGCAAGCCACCGGCAGCGAGATGTTCACAAATAGCCTCCTTCGATCTACTTCTCCGAAAATACGAGATCGCGCACTGCAGGCGCTGGCGCACCTTCAGGCACAACACACCAGCCTTTAGGTTGGAATACGTCTAGTCTCAGCTCGATTGGAAACTTTTTGTCGGCCACATCGACCGAGATCGGAAGATGTTCAAAGATGGCGCCACCCAACGCACCCTGGGAGTCCTCTTTCAAAACCACAACTTTCCCCCAGAAGTATTCTCTGAAATCCGGGATCGCCCCCTTCGGAAACAGTGCTTCCCCTAAGCTCGTGCCCGGCGCTTTCCCTGCATAGATAAAGAAGTTGCTTAAGTCCGATACGTCTTGGTTGAGGTTCTTAATTGGCAATTCGTCCGTTCGAAAAATTTTTCCATCCCAATCTAAATCAGGGGTAGTCGAACTTAATCTGAATAGAAATGCCGTTGAAAAACTCGAACACAACGAAATGTCCGCGGCTCGGTTCAGACGAACCTCCATATCGACTGATACTCGTGTCCCCGAAGAAGAAGAATCTGAATAGCGACAATTCGACAGGATCACAGTTAGCAGCTCGCCGCCAGCTGCTTGCGTTGCAGACATCTCCACACGCTCCTTCGATCCAATTTTGCATGTCACTTCAGCAGTCGGCAAATAGGTCTTTTCGACAGGTTTCTCTTCGCTGTCTTGCCCGTGCGCAGTTGAGCTAACAATCAAAGAAGCGACAAAGAAAGCAAGTGTAAGCCAGCCCCGCAAAGTAAAGGAACCAACGCGATGTTTGCACATCTCAACCAAGGTTTGTCTCATCTCCTTCACCTCAGTTCGGGATTGTCGCGGTGTTTAGAGAGGCTTGTGAGATTTCCGGCATTGCTTGAGCAACAAAACTTTCTGCGTTTACCGAGCAGATTGGATGAGCAAAGGATTGGCTGCATATATCTCGAAGCCTTTGCGTAGACCTGAAAACTTCTACGAACTCTTTCAAAACCAAGGCGCTCTCCGATACGATCTTGCTCGTATCCCCCCCAATATGCTGAGCCTTGATATCTACTATATCTTGTTTGAAGCGGTTCGCTAACTCATTCCAATAGATCGGTTGCTTCGAAATATTCTCGGCCGTAAGCGAAATACTGCTAGATATGAGAGTTTCAAAATTCGAACCTTCCGTGACAGCGCACTCCTCCAGAACGTCCGCAGTTGCCAGAAGTGCTGGATTCAGGCCCTGCACTTTGGCAATCAAAACATCCCGGCGTTGTGCTACGCTATCGACGTCGGAGGGATTTACCTCTGCCGAATATCGAGGCGCACTGCCCGTCAACAGGTTGTTCAAAATTCCTTCTGCGGCTTCTTCACCTTCTTCTGGACTCTCAGGGAGCTCATTGATTTCTTCGGTTAATGCGTCCTTACAGAGAGAGAGGAAGTTTGATAATTCGTTAGCGGTATTCATAGCCCTTTGATTTAGGCTGACATAATCTTTGATATCGAAAACGACTAACGCTTCTCTTCTCTTAATGTTGGCATCTGCTGGCTTCGCTATATTTGAGAAGTTGAAATATTCCTCGATCACGGCAGAAGTGTTGTCAAAAACATCTTTGGCTAGAAAATAGGCCGCTACAGCATCTTGGAATATCAAGGCATTGGCGTCATGGCCAGGTGGTGCTTGGTTCAGTGCCGAATAGGGCAGTACGCCAATGCGTATAGGCTTGGGTACGGTGGTTGCTTCCTGTGTAAGATTGCTCAGTGATTGCTTTAGGGAATCCAGATTGTATGCGATGCTGCCTCCTGCACCACCACTCTTGAACACAGAGATGCTCGTATTCTCTTGGATATTGTGTGCTTCTTGCCGAGACTCAAGACTGCCTTTTACGGTAAAAATCCCACCAATATTGGCTTCTAAGCCACCAGTGATCTTCGCAAGGCTTTCGGCATCGCTCTTACTCCAAGTCAGGAACGAGTCTAAGCTAGCGCCACTGATTATTGCGGCAACAAATCCATGTCCACATTTCGAAACGTTAAACTGATCCCCTGCCCCAGGAATTTCTATTGCACCAACGCGGTTTTCCGCCAAAAAATTGGCCTCAATCTCCTCCTTGCCCAGTACTGTCGCTCCTTTTTTGAAACTCACCGACGGCGCGGTAAACAATGCTGAGTTTGTAACGGTTGCTCGGAGAAAGAACTTTTTTGTATCCAGCCTGAACTTTTCATCCGCTAGAAAATTCAGATGTGCAGTCGCTTTTAGGATGGCCATCTTCATGCTACCGGAAGCGCTTATGTCTAGTTTATTTTTGATGTCGGTAGTCGAAGATACTTCTTCAAACTTATAGGATATCTCTTGCGAAGGGTCCTGGACTGGAACAAAGTCAACACATGTTCCATACGTTGGCTCATGCTCCAGCATGTTATATCCCTGCCCTAGAACAACCCCAGATTCAGGGTACTCTATCCAAACAATATTGTTTCCTTGAGATGACGCGATTGACGGAATGATTATCATCGAGAATGCAGCTAACACCCGAAATTTCATGCTTGAACCAATCTATCTTAAATCCCCCAGCCAGCGTTGTTAAACGCGGCATCTCTATCACGCTAGTCTTCCAACCCATATTGTGTCAATCGTGCGGGAGTTGAGCTTGATTGCGGTTTCTTTACTTGTTGGACCTTTCGCCGAGAAATGAGGCTAAAGCCCATGCGTCGGCCCCCGGTCGATATCGTGGTCCTTCTCGACCTCCTGATCCTTTTCCTGGTCGCGCTCCTCTTCGATCTCCAGCTTCTCACGCGGCTTGTTCAGCACGTCCTTCAGCCGCTCGTTCACTGACGGCTTGCGTTCCTCGCGCCCGGTGTCTTCGCCAAGCTCCGAATCGCTGTGACCATCCAGCTTGTGAACCGCTGCCTGACCATCACGCCCGGCGTCCTTCTCCATGATCTCCTTCAGCCGCTCACGCGCATAATTGCGGCCTTCCGGCTTTGGCGTGGCGTCCTGGTCCCGTGACCGGCCCACAACGCGCGCCAGCCGCTCCCGGAAATCCTCCGGGGTGCGGTCGCGATCTTTGGCAGTCGCGGCCCTGAGTGCGGCCAGTCCCGCAGAGACACGTCCCTGCCCCGCCTCACGCTCGGCCTCATAGGTCCCACGCGCAATATCCAGGCGCTCGCGCATCTCACGGAAGGCGACACGGGCCTGGCGAGCGGCGTTGACCACGGCCCCGCGCTCCGTGACCGGCTCATACTCGCGGCCCTGACGCTCGGCCATCGCCTTGGCCCGGCGCTCCATAGAATTAGCCGCTGGCCCCAGCTTTAGCTCCGGATCGCGGTCCAGCTCCTCGGCGGAGAGTTGATCGCCTCGCTCCAGCGCCGCTTCCCGTTGTGCTTCAAGCGACCGGTGATCGACACGCTCGGCCACCCCTGCCCGTTCCAGGGCGCGGCTCTGCAAATCGGCCCAAAGTTCGCGCATGTGATCGACTTCTGGACCGCCGGTCTGCTTGGCATCGAGAACCCGAGTCTTGGCCGTGAATCCTTCCGGTTCCAGCTTTCGGGTGGAGGCCAGGACGTGTGCGTGATGGTTACGTTGGTCGCCCTCATGGTGCGGCTCATGGATTGCCACATCAACGGCCACGCCGTAGCGGCTGACCAACTCCTTGGCAAACTGGCGGGTGATCTGGGACCGGTCTTCGTCGCTGATCTCGGACGGCAGAGCCAGCTCCCATTCGCGGGCAGTGACGGAGTTGCGGCGAGTCTCACTGGCCTCAACCTCGTTCCAGAGTTTCGAGCGGTCCTGCGCCCAGGCCGGGGCATTTTCCGGGGTGACGATGAAGGTCTCCTTGATGCCTTGCTTGCGGGTGTAATCATGGACACGACCTTCTCGCTGGCACTCAATGCGTTCCCCGACACGATAGGCTGCCGCCGCCGTGGCAGAGCGCCCGGCGCTGCGTTTGATCGTCTTCACAGAAAGGTGGTAGCTGGCCATGCGTTCTACCTCGCCCGGTGATGCAGACGGCCATAACGCGCGCTGCTGACCCCGACCCATGCCCCGACATGGGTCACCGGGTCAGCCGTCTTTTTCCTTCCGGCCCGCGCCCCACAACGCTGGGGCCGGAGGGGAAAAGACAGCCCGTCCGAAGCGAGCCAACGGCTCTCTGAGGCACGGGCTTGCCATTGATCTGTCCCCATATCCCGCCCCCCATGTGGCTGGGGATTTGGGGGCAGATCAATGGCGGTTTGCCGGAGGCAAACCCGGTGAGGAAAGACAGGCCCGCGACTGTCATTCCGCGCAGGTTGGTTCAGGAGGGTTTGGGAGGGCGAAGGCCGCTCCCATTCCGGCGTGATGCGCGCCGGACGGAGTTCGCCATCGGCTGAGGCCCCGCCTCAAGGAGATCGCACGCAAAGCTCGGAACCGCAGGTGAAGAGTTTGCATAAGTGCACTCTCAGCGATTTTTCGCACCACGTTTACACTGGATGGTATCTGAGAGGCTCAGAACCGACTGCTGGGTGGCACTGCCAGTGGTCTATGACCCCCCCGGCCCAAAGCTGCCTTCCGATGAGGCTCTCGAGTGCTGCAGGGCGGCCCGTCATTGCAGCCGTTGAGCAGCCAAAGCTGTGCACAATCCAACTAGGAGTGCTGGCATTTTAGCAGATGCCCACAACATCTTGACGCTTTTCCCGAATATTCCTTGTAAGGCATACTCGTTTCTACTACAAGCTGGAGGAAAAAGAGAGGTGAGCAGAATGGGCAAGTTGCAGGGAAAAGTCGTAGAGGTTTGTGAATCGAGCCTGGATGAGCAATCGCCGAAGATAGGTGAGGCACTCAAAGAGATTCGGAGACTCTCTGGTTTGACGCAAGCCGATATGGCCGAACTGCTAAATGTTGGACAGGCTTCCGTATCAAAGTTCGAGAAGGGCCGCACTGACATGCAGCTCTCTACAGTCCAAAAGTATGTGGAAGCGCTTGGCGGAACACTTCAAGTGAGCGCAGCCTTTGATGCCAGTAGTTCGTTGTGTCTGCACGTGCGCGAGGCATTTGACGTTGAGCTTGACCATGAAGACCAACTTGTACTTCCGATTTTCACGGAAGTGCCGTTTCGGCCTCACAGAGATGTGGTACTTAGCATTCGGCCAAAATTTAGTAGCCGTATCATGTCGGGTGAGAAGACTGTTGAGCTCCGACGTAGGTTCCCTGCGTCTGCACCGAAGGGCACAGTTGCTTACATTTACTCGACATCTCCAGAGCGCGCGATGGTTGGCGTAGCGGAGATTTCGTCTGTCAAGAAATTGGCCATCGAAGAGATTTGGCGACGTTACGCGGATGTGGCATTTATCGAGCGGCCGGAATTCGACCGCTACTTTGAAGGTCTCGATGAGGGTTTTGCTCTGGAGTTCGCAAACGCCCGACCGTTCGAAACACCTGTAGAACTTACTGACCTAAGAGAACGATTTGGCTTTGAGCCGCCCCAATCATTTTTGTATGCGAAACGCGATCTTAGAAAGGCGCTGAAAGATGAGCACTCAGTCGTATCTCATTGATACGAACATCATCATCGGCCTTGAAGACAATCACACCGTCAAACCCGCCTACGCCAAGTTTTCTCAGCTGGCGGCAAAGCACAAAGTTGATGTTCTGGTTCACGAAGCTGCGCGCGATGATATCAATCGCGACAAAGATGTTGCGCGCCGCGCCATTTCACTGAGCAAGGTCGACAAGTTTCAGATCCTCGAAAAGGTTAAGGGCGTCAGCAAAGACGACCTCCAGCAAGCTTTCGGAAGAATCCGAAAACACAATGATGAGGTCGATGCCACCCTGCTGCATGCGCTCTCCATTAATGCCTCAGACTTTCTTGTCACAGAGGATCAAGGGCTACACGAACGGGCGCAAAAACACGCACCAGACCTCGCAAACCGCGTGTTGTTTATTGCCGATGCGGCTCAACTCCTCACAACAACCTACGAACCGCGCGCCGTACCCATCCGGCACGTGGCGGATGTTTCTGCACACACGATACCTATTACAGACAGTTTTTTCGACAGTCTTCGTGAGGGGTATCCTGAGTTCAATGACTGGTGGAAGACGAAATGTGTAGCAGAACGGCGCCCATGCTGGGTGGTCTACGATAACGATGAGATTGCCGGTCTGATTGTCCGTAAGGACGAAACTGGAGCCAAAACCGACGCAACGCACAAGGCGGAAAAGATCTTGAAAATCTGTACTTTCAAGGTCAGTCCAGAAAAAAGGGGAATCAAACTGGGCGAGCTGCTGCTCAAGAAGGTACTGTGGTTCGCGCAAAAGAACGATTATGATTTGGCTTATTTGACGGCCTACCCGGATCAAGATGCTCTAATCGCGCTGTTAGAGTTCTATGGGTTCGAGAAGACTGGAACCAAGGGTTCGGATGGCGAACTTGTTCTCGAACGCTCGTTCTCCAATACACAATTGACCCGTATCAATGGCACCTCGGTTTACGAAACGGACCGAAAAAGCTATCCGCGTTTCGTTGCCGATGCGGGCGTACGTGGTTTTGTCATTCCAATCAAAGAAGACTACCACGACGTTCTTTATCCAGACCTCCGCGATGCGCGTCAGCCGGACATGTTTCGCGATACCAGTCATGCCTCCGGTCCAAAACGTCCAGGTAACACCATTCGAAAGGTTTACCTTTGCCGCGCGCCATCCAACCTTGGTGCGCCCGGATCAGTCCTTTTCTTTTACAAAGGCAAATCTATTGAAAACCCGTCGCAAGCACTGACGGCGGTTGGTATTCTTGATGATGTCTCACTCGCAACGTCAACCAAAGACCTTATGAAGCTGACTGGTGGACGGTCTGTTTACAGCGAAAAAGAACTGGAGGACTATCAAGCTACAGTCGATGATCCTGTGAAGGTCATCAATTACCTGCTCGTCGATTATATTGATCCGCCGATCTCACTGGACGAGTTGCAAGATACAGAGATCTTTTCCGGACACCCGCCACAATCCATCGTTGAGTTAAGAGGCAAGCGACTTCGCGAAGCCTTGAAGCGGTGCAACTTTGGGTTCCCGCTTTGACGCCTAAAGTTGGGATTGTTGCCGGCATTTCCGGAGTTGGGAAGACGTGGCTACTCGAAAAAGTAGGCGCAGCCATTCCCATGCAGGTTCTCTCTGCAAGTAGTCTGATCCGAGACTCACTCTTCCAGACCGAGAAACAACAAAAGTCTCAGGATCACCTTCGCGCTCGCAGCATTGACGACAACCAAGCTGCTCTGCTTGAAGCGTTCAAACGACACCTTGATCCTGATAGGAACCTTGTCATTCTTGATGCACATGTAGTCATTGATACACCTGATGGGTTGGCTCATGTCGGCTCAGACGTTTTCGACGAGATTGATCCTGATTTTATCGTATTTATCAAAGATGATCCGCGAAGGATCCACCTTAACCGTGAACGCGATGCGAAGCGGGAAAGACCAGAACGGAGCGTCAGTTCTCTAGCCCACCAGCAAGAGATTGCGATTGAGGCTGCGCAGAACATCGCACATAGCTTGAGCATACCTATTCATTTTGTAGACGGTGGCGATGACGAGGCGCTGGCCAAAGTGTTGCGCTTGGTGCAAGAGGCTGAAACCGATGTCTGACAACAAATCCATTGCATTCTGGTGCGAACGCGCAGCCGCCAACGCAGAAGCCCAGACGGAATTTCACGTCAACCTTTGGCATTTTTCGGGCACGAAACGCCGCGACTTCATTGAGATTGGCGTGATGCCAAGCGACCCGTCGGCCTTGTCGGCGATCCGAATTTTTGTTCCCTTCAAGTTGCAACGTGAAAACATTGAAGACCTTGGGCCCGAGTTTGCGTCGACTGAGCTGGCCCAAGGTATTTTCAACGAGATTCTGTCGTCGACAAAAAAGCCGAATGGCAAATCGGTTGAGCTGAAGGCCGGTGCCAACACATACTGCCACGTCCATCTTTTCTCGCCTGAAAACGGTTCAATCGACCCCTCCGAACTCGAGCTCATAGAGAAGGACGGGGGCACTATGATCTCGATTACCTCGATAGCATTGGAGTCGCTTGCAAGACAGTGCGATGGTAACCCAGAGTTTGGTTACTTCCGTCTTCGTCTCTTGCCGCCAAAGGACGTCGCACGTCCGTTTGTAACCGCGATCAAACCAAAAGACAGGGCCTGGACCAGCGGCTTTGAAGAGATAGAATACATCGACTGTCGCCTAAACGAGGCACGCACGCTTCCAACATCAGTCGAAGCGGCAGCAGATGCCGCACCACATGGTCTTGCCGATGTTTCTCGTATTGTATTCCTTGCTGTGGTTCCCGTAGCGTCGTCGATTACGTCATCCCATGCCGAGTGGCACAAGAGCCGTTTGCTCGAGACCCAAATATGGAGGGACTATGTCCCACACGGCTTAGAAGTCGGCATGGTCGTTTATCACTGGCGGAAAGAGTTCGAAGGCAATGGGCAAAATGCGTTACAAGGCTTTTCGGCATTCGTGAAACTACAGACGAGAAAGACCAGCTCAATGATCATTGGCATCTACGTTTTGGTCGCGCTTTTACTGGGCATCGTCGGAAGCTTAACGGCAAGCGTCGTTCAATGGTGGTTCAGTAGTGCTGGTGGTCCCTAAGCGATCAACTATTGAAAGTCCGCTCTTGAGAAACACCAATCAATTCTTCTCAACTGCAGAGAACGACAGCTTTCCGCCCCTTTACATATTTGAAACAATGGTCCGCCTAACCGTCGCCCATGAAATCCCCATATGCGTCGCAATTCTGTTGATCGACCATTTTTCCGCACTTAGTTTGAGTACTAGGCTTTGATCATATTTTGGGTTAGAGTTTCGAGGTTTGATCTGGCGTCCTGTTGACTTGATCCATCTGGAGATCGTTTGGGGTAGAGGGCCGTGTTTAGAGCTCAGATCTCGTAGCGAACTGCCATTTTGCCATTCCTGCGAAATCTCTTCGACAACATCCTTTCCTGCAGATTTCAGCAAGGAAAGGGCCGTTTGCCGGGTAACCTCCAACCGACTTGCAAACAAATCAATGGAGACCACTTTCTGATAGAGTTCCAGCAATTCGGCGGGCTCCATCGATGGAGAGGGTCTTGATGGTTCGCCATAAATCAAGGCGCGAAGTCGAGCTGTACTGTGTTGCTCAAACTTTCGCGTCTCGCGGTTTTTCGTCACGTCCTTCGGCTGTGAATTGCTTTCAACCGGGGCAAGTGTACGTCCTTTCTGACGATGGGCCAGCTTTCGCGGAGAAGTTACATCGAACGTTTCCTTAAGCCGGAGTGGAGCAAGTTTGTCATAGGCGGCTTGAGCACGCCTCAAGTTGTCTTCTGCCTCAGACAAGAGGCGTTGTTCTGCTTCAGTAAGATGACACATGAGCTGGCTCTATCTCTGGTGTGATCCTTCGATTCCCGGCTGTCGCGATATGCAGGGGTGGGAAAACTCCGTTAACTCTCAGTTTGATGCACTATTACTCAAGCAAAGTTGAGTAAATCACCCGCACAAACAAGAATTTCTTGACCCTTCCACAACGGGAGAACAGATTTCCCAAAATCAAAACTGTTTGATGGGGCAATGCACGCGGATCTCGAAAAGCATGAACTGCTAAAGTTCCGATTGCGACAGAGGCAGCTTTCGTTTGCACAGATCGCACGTGCTCTTGGCATAACGCCGGGAAGTGTCACCGCTGTCAGCCAAGGGCACCGGCGGTCCCAACGAGTGGAAAGAGCTCTGGCGGAAGCTTTGGGAACGACACCCGAAGCGCTCTTTCCGGAACGCAGTTACGGGAGGAAAAAACAGTGATCCCATAAAAGACAAAGACCTCGAAGGAAGCTGAAAACTTCCGACAAGGCCTTGGTGCAAAAGATTGGAGCCCTTTGCACCCCCTTCATGACCCAAATTCCGAGACTCGTCAACCGCGCAGAGCGTTTCTGCGGACGGGTCTCGTTTGTCTCAACATCAAGGAGTGTCATCGGCGCCGGGTTCCCTGGCGGCTGATGCAAACATCATGACCAACTACTTTGACGACGATTTCTATCGTCCGCCGCGGCCGACCACGGCTGGGCTGATGTTCCCTGCGCGGTCCAAGTTGACCGTTCGTGGGTTCACCTTTGCCAAGCTGCCGGCAGAAGAGCACTGGCGGCAGATTATCAGTGCCAGTCAGGGCGAACGCGAGACCTGCCTGCTGTGCCTTGCAATGCCGGATATCTGGAATCTGCATGATCAGCCGGAAACGGTCTCTTTTGTCGATCACGATGGAAAGCTGCGCTCCCATCGTTTCGACTATCTGGCGGAGTTCAGAAACGGCAGCCGCGTGGCCATCGCCGTGAAGCCGATGGAGCGCGCGGAGAAGCTCAATTTCCGGGCAACGCTTCGGGCAATCGAACGGGACTTGCCCCAGGGCTTTGCGGACAAGGTTGTTCTGGTCACAGAGCGACAACGCCACCGGGTAGAGGTCCAGAATGCCGAGCTTCTGAACTTCTTTCGCCGCTCGCCGGATGATGAGGCGGATCAGGTTGTTCTCGATCTGGGACGCAGGCTTGCCGGTGAGATGCCAATCCACCAGCTGATCGAGAAATCGGGTCTTGGCGCGCGCGCTTTCAGGGCGGTGTTCCGCGCGATCTATGCGGGCGTTTTCAACGCGGAAAAGCAGGAGCGGATCACACCAAACACAATCATTTCACCTCGAAAGGGAACCCCATGAACAAGATGAACATCCGACTTGGTATCACGCCTTGCGACGCGGTGATCGCGGGCGGCGATATCCACACCGTCGAAAAAGTGAATGACCTATGCGTGCAGATCCGAGCGCTGCACGGTCATGCGGAACCGCTCTCGCTTACGCATCAGGAGTTGTCCGAGCTTGTCGCGGGGGGCGGCTATGCAATCGAATACGGTTACTTCGAAAGCCGTCAGGTGGCGCGGCGCGCGCGTGCCGGGCGATCGCTGCTGTCGCGGCTGTCGACCAAGTCGCAACTGGAAGCCTTCTGGAAAGAATGCTGGTGCGAAGCGATGCTTGAGGCGGAACAGGAGGGGAAATTCAACCGTTCCGCCGAACGATGGCCAGCATTCTTGCCCGAGCTGGAAGGACGGGTGACCGAAAAGCTCAAACTGGGCTTGAAACGAGCCAATCCGGGAGCCGCGTTTGATAGCGTTTCCTTGCGACGATCACCGTGCCGCACATCGGCAATGGCGTGGTTGCGCGATTGGGAAGGCGTCAAGGATCCGATGGTCTTCGTCAAGAAATCGATTTTCAACGGGTCGAACGCAAAGCGCGTGAGTGCCGAGGTTGAAGCGATTATCCAGCGCAACCTTCAAGACTACCTGCACCCGAACCAAATTCTTCCCAGCCATGTTCTGGATGCCGTCAATGGAGAGGTCCGGGAGAAAAACCGGGCACGTGCGCTGTCAGGCGATCCACCGCTTGCGGAGGTCTCGAAGAGCACGATCGAGCGCCGGATCAATGAGTTGGACAGATTTGAAGTTCTCGCCGCGCGCAAGGGCGTTGCCTTTGCGAAAAACAAGCTTGGCGCACATGGAGGTGGCCTGAAGGTTGAGGCGCCGCTGCACCGAGTGGAAATGGATGAATGGGAGATCGACCTGATGGCGATCCTCAAGTCGGCCAACATCGACATCACGTCAGGCAGCCTGCGCGAGATCGAGACAGGTCGGTATTGGGTCTGCGTGGCCTTTGACACGGCAAGCCGCAGTATCCTGGGGCTGAAACTGTCGCGCAAGCCATCATCGGGTGAGGCCAAGGCCGTGCTGTGGATGGCCATGCGGGACAAGACTGACCTTGCCCGTCGGCTTGGGTGCGAGGCGGATTGGCGGCAACACGGCCATATCTATCACGTGACCGTCGACAATGGCCCGGCTTTTGTGAACGCTGAGTTCAAGGCAGCACTGTCGGACCTGAGTATTGACTACTCGGTTCTTCCAGCAGGTGTTCCAAAGCTGCGGGGGCGCGTTGAGCGGGTCTTCCGTTCGGTGGCAACACAGCTCATGCCTTTTCTGACAGGACGGACACATTCAAATCCTCAGGAGCGGGGCGACTATCCATCGCAGGACTATGCCGTTCACACGGCGGAAAGCATTGTTGAGCTTTTGGTACGGTTTTCCGTTGATCGGTATCACAACCGCGAACACCGAGCGCTTGATTGGGCGACACCGAACATTGTTTGGGAGCGCCTCAACGGGAAGTTCGGTTGGTCGCCTGCCCTCAGCAACCACAAGCTGCGCCACATCCTCGGCGTCGCGCTAAGCCGTGAAACAGGCCGGCACGGTGTTTTGGTGGGAGGCGTGAACTATCATTCGGAACGGCTTGCCAAACATTTCCTGAAGTTTGGGCCTCAAACGGTCGATGTGCGGATTGATCCGGAAGACATGGGGCACATCTCGGTCTGGTTCGACGGGGGTGAAGACGCGGGATGGGCGAGTTTGAAAGCCCAAATTCCCAATCTGGAAGGCCTGTCCTTCGCCGCTTGGGAACAGGTGATCTTTGATCTGCGCCAGACCAACCGCAATGCTGCTGGCTTGACCCAAGGCATTGTTGATCGCGCGATCAAACGCATCAAGGAGATCGACGCCGAGCAACGTGCCATGCGGCAACTGGGGCCTGTTGCCCTGACCACCGATCAAATCAAACGCGCCGAGCGGGAAACCTTCTGGGGGCTGTCTTTGGGGCTCGATCCCGAACGTCAGGTGACGACAGAGGATGAGAGCGAAGGCACTTTGGGCGGCTTGCTTTCCGATGAAATCAAACACGACCCGGCGTCCCAGCCAGAAGACCAGCCGCTTCAGCGCGACGAGGAGGCGCCCGAAGAATTCTGGAAATTCAGCGACGAGGAGGAGGACGATGACGATGCGTGACCCCAAGATCCGGCAGATCATCCAGAATATCCGCGCCGCTTATGCGCCAACACCGGCCTACAAAAAGCTCGAAGGGCATTTTCAGTCCCTGCTTGAACAACGGCGCGCCGATATGGCGGACGGTGTCAGAAGCAACGTGCGCGGCATCGTTCTGGTCGGGCAATCTGGCAGCGGGAAAACCACGGCCATCCGTGAGTTGGTTCGGCAAAACGCCCATATGCTCGCGACCGATGCGGACAAGGAACACTGCGAGTTCATAAGCCTACAGGTGCCAAGCCCCGCGACGATGAAATTCGTGGGCTCAGCAACGCTGCGCGCGCTTGGCTATCCCTTGTCCGGCGACAAGCAGGGCTCGGTGATCTGGGACCAGGTGAAGGTTCAGCTCAAGCTGCGGCGCACGCTCTTTTTGCATCTTGATGAGGCACAGGACCTTGCGCGCTATCAGACCGACAAGGAGCGACAATCCGTGGTCAACACGCTGAAATCCCTGATGGAGAACTCGCATTGGCCGACCGGGGTGATCCTGACCGGTATGCCGGACCTGAAGCGGATCGTGAACCAGGACCCCCAGCTGGCGCGCAGGCTTTTCCCGGTCGAGATTGACCGTTTGCACGCCGTCAAACACGTCGCGCCGGTCCTCGATCTCATCAAAAACTATGCGCGACGGGGCCAAATCGAGGTCGCCGACGGTTTGCTGACCGAGCAATTCGCGCAGCGCCTGATGCATGCTGCGGATTACGAGTTCGGCCTAATGGTCGAGATTACTGTTCAGGCAGTGGCCAAGGCATTGATGCAGGGCGGTGTGGGGGCAACGCTCGCACACAGGTGTTTTGCCGATGTGTACCATGATCGAAGCGCTGCGGTGGATGCGTTGAACCCGTTCCTTGCGGAGGATTTCGTTCGGATCAATCCGCGAAGCATCTTTGATCGCCGCTATGATGACGAGGACCCGCAATGAACGCGCCCCTTGTCTTGGCGCTCCCCCTCATCGAGGGGGAGACGCCCTATGGCTATGTCAGCCGCAATGCGCAACGTCATCATACCACGCCCCGGGATTTCTGCACCGATATGGGGATGCGCTGGCCATTCTTATGCTCGGCGCATCCCGATCAACTCGAACGACTGTCCTGGATCACGGGGGCGCCCCTGGAAACTCTGACCCGCTGGTCGGCCCCGAAATCCGACATCGGCCGCTACCGCGTGGGGCAGGCTTTCTCGACCACCGGCGCGTTTCGCCGGACCGCGACCCGCCTGTGCCCGCGCTGCGTCGTATCCGCGCTTGAGGCGCGCGGACCGGCGGGGGTGGTTCAGATGCTGGAATGGTCGGTGCTGGCGCTCTATCGCTGCCCCACGCATGGATGCGCGCTCATCACCTTGCCGCCTGCGAAAAACTCACATGCGACCTATGATTTCGCGGGGCAGGTGCTGCGGCACGCGAAACTGCTGCGCCGTGCGCGTTGCCGTGAGACGCCGATTGCCGGGACCCGCTATGAGGCCTATGTCAGGCGCCGTATCTGGAAGGGGCCGCAAGACGATTGGCTGCGCACCTGGGATCTGACCCACATCCATCGCGCCAGTTTCACCTTGGGCGCAGGGCTCAACGCGGAAGTATCTGCCTCATTGCAACACATGCCTGCGGCACAGCAGAGTGCTTTGTGCGACACGGGGTTCGCGGCTCTTTCCGGGGGCCCCGATGCCTATCGCCGCGCGTTGGAAAAACTGCGCGCGCAGAGCCGATCTGAACGGCCCTATTACAGCGCGGATATGGGCCCTTTCTATCATTGGCTGCGCGAGGTTTATGCCGACGAGGCACTGCATGAGCTGACGGATGTCACGCGCCGACATGTCTTTGCCACCTATCCGACGCCGATGGACAAGGAGGTGTTCGGGAAGAGGCCGGACAAGGAGATCTGGCTCACGATGGAGGATGCGCGCAAACGTTCGGGCTTTGGTGCGGTGTTTCTCAAGCGCCTGCTCGGCCATATGCAGGGCGTGCCGGAAGGTGAGGCGCTCAAGCGGACGGACGTGCATGTGGACGAGGTTGCACAGGCCAAGGCCTATTGGAGATCGCTCATCAATCTCAAGGACGCGGCGGGGCAGTTGGGGATCCTTCCCCAACAGGTTAAAGCCCTGCAGAACCGCGACGTGCTGTCGACGGTCAGGATCACGTCATCCTTGCGCTACTTGCTGCACGACGAGGTGAGGGCGCTGCTGGCCCAACTCGACGCCTTGCCGCAATGGCTGCCCGGAAAATCTGTGGTGCCACTCAAGGCGTTTTGCCGGGCCAAGGGGGTGCCTTTGGAGCAGGTGATTGATCTGTGGGCCCAAGGCGATCTGGACGGAAAACTGTGTCGCGGCGACGGGGCGGGGCTGCAAGCGATGGAGGTGGCTTGGGACGCGTTTTGTGGCAAAGGCCTTCTCCAACTCGATCGGGACCTGATGCTGCCGGAAACGGCCAGCTATCTCAAAATCGGCTTGGGATCGATCCGCCATCTGCGAGATCACGGATACCTGTGCCAGGTCCAGCGTCTCAACCCAGACACCAATCACCGAAAGAGCTACATCTCCCGGGCCAGCATCGCAGGCTTCGAGGCGACCTATGTCACCTTGGGCCAATTGGCGGCTCTCGGGAATGTGGCCCCGATCCACCTGGCCCGCCGCTTGGATCAGGACGACGTCCGGCCGGTGGCTTGCGGTGGCAAGCTTGTGCGGGTGTATAAGCGTGACGACGTCTTGCCCGGCGAGCAGGGGCTGCAAACGCATCATCATCACAAGGAGCGAGAAGACGCATGAGACAGAGAATGAGGGATGATCGCCTTGCCGGGGATATATCCGCGCAACTGACACTGATCTCTGACGCCTACGCGACGGGCGTTGCGTCCGAGATCGACCACGCACTTGCCCGCGTGGTGGAAATCCGGCGGATGGAGAAGACCGGATTGCAGGATCTGCTGGAGGATTGGTCCGCGCCGGATGATGCGGAGTGATACAGCCAGAGGGCGGTTTTCATAACACCCCTTAGACGAAGTTCATGGTTCGCTACGCCACCACCAATCAACCAGTGGTTGCGAAAGTCTGCCGTTCGAGTCTTCTGTCGCCGATGACTGCAACGCGGACATTGCGGACCTGCTCGTTAGCAGCGAATGCACGTGCAGAAAGTCCAAATCGAAGTTCGCATCTGCAGCACCGAGAGTTCGGCAGCATCGCAGATTTCCCCATTCCGGTAATTCAGGAACAATGCGAAACATCAGCCACAAGCGCCATTGCCGCGCGAGCGGCTTCGTCCTTGAGCCTGATCCGGTCTCTGATCAAGGCAAGGGAGTGTTGCGCTGAGCGTGGCGGTCGTTCAGAAATCTGAAAATGCTGATCAATAGCATCACTGTTGGATCAGAAGATATGCGCAAGTGTCCACGTCAAACCCGACAATCCGATATCCCGCCTTAAAAGCTGTGGTCAACTCTTCGCGCACGCGCAGGCGTTCGGATATGGCTTTGTCCATGTCATGTGACAGCAAGCCTGCGAAATCAGCGGGGATTGTGATCTTCAGACTGCCTTCGGGCACATGAGGCTGCGCCACCGAAGGGTCAAGCCGCTGCACGACTTCAGGTGCGTTCAGATGCCATTCAGCAACGAGGCGGTCGGAGGGGACACCGGCATTGATGCCCTCCATCTCGCCATAATAATCTTCGTGGTAGATTCCCGCGGTCGCGCCAAGCCTTGCTATGTTGAGGCTTGCGTTGATGCGGCGCAGTGGATCATAGGTCCAGCGCACCACGTTTATGCCGCGCTGAAGGCACCAGTCGCGCTGATACCATTTCAGCTTTGCCCCCAACCCCATGCCTCGGCTGTCGGGATGCACGGCCAGCCTGTGCGAGTGTTGTGCGTCGGGTTGGCTTGTTGGGAAGCCAAACAGAAAACCCAGCATGCGCCCGTCTTTGAATGCGCCTGCAACAAGCCCCCCTTCATGCTGGATCGCCAGCATGATGTCTGAATTGTCGGACGGGTCATCCTCGCCCCAAACCTCTTTCTGAAAGCGCTCGGACCGTTTGAGTTCTGTGACCGAGTTCAGCTCGCGTATTGTGATGCCTGACTGTTCCACCTTCATGCGCCGATCTCCTCGACATGATCGGAGACGGTTTTCAGAAACCCTTGGTCGAGCGTGACGCCGATGCCGGGGCCGTTCGTGGGCACGGGCATTTCGCCGTTCGTGGCTTCGAGCGGTTCATTGATGATGTCGCGCTTGAAGTAGCGGCTGGCGCTGGAGGTGTCGCCGGGTTTGGTGAAGTTCGCGAGCGTCGCCAGATGGATGTTGTGCGCCCGCCCGATGCCGCTTTCCAGCATCCCGCCGCACCAGACCGGCGCATCAAAGGCGGCACAGGTGTCATGGATGGCACGGGCCGAGGCAAACCCGCCCACGCGTCCGACCTTGATGTTGATGACCCGCGCCGCACCGAGTTCGAGCGCGATGCGGGCGTCCTTGGCGCTGCGGATGCTCTCGTCAAGGCAGATCGCGGTCTTCAGCGCCGCCTGCACCTTCGCGTGGTCGTGGATGTCGTCATAGGCCAGCGGCTGCTCGATATAGTCGAGGCGGAAGTCGTCGAGCGCCTGCAACACCGGCAAGTCGGCCATCCCGTAGTCGGTATTGGCGTCCACGGTCAGCTTGATGTCGGGGTGGCGCGCCCGCACCGCTTCGACGATCTTGACGTCATGGCCCTGCGCGATCTTGAGCTTGGTGCGCTTGTAGCCATTCGCGACCGCCTCATCGACGCGTTCCAGCGTCTTCTCGACCGGCGCGATGCCAAGGCTGACGCCCACATCGACGCTGTCGCCGACGCCGCCAAGCGCGGCCTTCAGCGGGATGTTCAGGCTTTTGGCCCAGAGATCCCAGAATGCCATCTCGACCACCGCCTTGGCCATTCGGTTGCCGCGCCACGGGGCGAGGATCGGCTGAAGCTCATAAGGCGAGGCAAAGCGTTTGCCGACGATCTGCGGCAGCAGCACGTCGCGCAGGAAGGCCATCGCGCCGGGGATGGTTTCCTCAAGATAGTCCGGGGCCGGGTCCATCACCGCTTCGCCGATGCCCTCCAGCCCTTCGCCCTTCAGCACCAAAAGCGGAAAGGTCTTGGCCGTCATCGTGCCAGTCGAGATCACGAAGGGCGTCAGAAGTGGCAGGCTGACGATGCGAAGCTCGGCGGATTCGATCAGGATGCCTTGGTGCATCGCCCCGGCGGGCGGCGTTTCGGGTTTTTCCAGCATTTCGACAACTTCCTAGATTTTGGTGGATCACATGACCTTGGCGATGAACCGCTCGAACACCTCGGTCCTGGGGTTGGTGAACATCTCTTCGGGCGGGCCCTGTTCGGCGATGCGGCCTTCGTGCAGGAAGACGACTTCGGAGGAGACCTCGCGGGCAAAACCCATCTCGTGCGTCACGACGATCATCGTCCGACCTTCGGCGGCAAGATCCTGCATCACCTTCAGAACCTCGCCCACCAGTTCCGGGTCAAGCGCCGATGTTGGCTCGTCAAACAGGATTGCGTCGGGCTCCATCGCCAGTGCCCGGGCGATGGCCACACGCTGCTGCTGGCCGCCGGAAAGCTGCGATGGATACATGCCCATGCGCTCTTCCAGCCCGACACGCTTCAAAAGCGCCTCGGCCTTGTCGCGGGCTTCTGCCTTCGGTTGACGTTTGACCTGGACAGGGCCCTCCATCACGTTTTCCAGCACGGTGCGGTGGGTCCAGAGGTTGAACTGCTGGAAGACCATGCCAAGCCGGGCGCGGATTTCCTCGATATGGCGCACGTTCTGGGGCTTGCCATTCCGCACCAGGATTTCGTTGCCATGGACGGTCACCTTGCCCGATGTCGGTGTTTCAAGGAAGTTGAGACAGCGCAGGAAGGTCGACTTGCCGGACCCCGACGAGCCCAGGATCGAGATCACGTCGTGTTTCCGCGCTTCAAGCGAGATGCCCTTCAGGACTTCGACACTGCCGAACGACTTGTGGATGCCTTCGGCCTTCAAGATGATTTCCGTCTGGCTCATGCCTGGGGTTCCTTTGCGGGCTGTGCAGCGACGCGCGGTTTGTGATGGGCTTCGATGTGCCGGCTAAGGCGGCGTTCGGCCTGCCGCCAGATCAGGACGAAGATCGCGGTAATGCAGAGATAGATCAGGGCAGCCCACAGGTAGATCGAGAAATCGAAGGTGCGCGAAAAGATCTGGCGTGTTCGGCCCATGATGTCGAAAACGGTGACGACGCTTGCCAGCGCGCTGGCTTTCATCAACAGGATCACCTCGTTGCCGAGCGCAGGCCACGCGATACGATAGGCGTGCGGGAAGACAACGCGGCGGAGCGTCTTGAAACGAGTCATGCCGATGGCTTTGGCGGCCTCGATTTCACCTTGTGGCACACCCATGATGCCGCCGCGCAGGATCTCGGTCTGATAGGCGGTGGAGTTGAGCGCAAAAGCCAGCAGCGCACAGTTGAACGGGTCGCGGAAGAAGGTCCACAGCCCCCAGTCCTGCAAGATGGGTCGAAACTGGCCCGAGCCGTAGAATATCAGAAACAGCTGCGCGAGGATCGGCGTGCCGCGCATGAACGAGATGTAAAGCCTGAGTGGGGCCTGAGCCAGTGGCGCGGCATGGGTGCGGATCAGTGCGAAGCCTGGTGATACGAGCGCGGCAATAAGCGCGCCGAGGAAGGTCAGCTTGATCGTCATCAGCGTGCCGTCGAGCAACCGGGGCCAGTATTGGGCGATGATCTCGATCGGGTTCATCACACGGCCCTCCGGATGCCGCGATTGGCGCGACGTTCCATCCAATACAGCACCAGCTCGGACAAGACGCACATGACCCAGTAGATCAGGCAGGCCAGCAGATAGAACGTGAAAGGTTGCTTGGTGACGCCGACGGCGACCTTGGTCATGCGCATCAGGTCATCAAGCGCGATAACTGAAACAAGAGCAGTGTCCTTCAGCATGTTGATCCAGAGGTTGCCCAACCCCGGCAGCGCGAACCGCCAAAGCTGCGGCAACTGGATACGGCGGAAAATCTGGCCCTGGGTCATGCCGATGGCGCGCCCGGCCTCGGTCTGGCCCTTGTCGAGCGACTGGAACGCGCCGCGCAGCACTTCGCCCGCGAATGCGCCGAACACCATGCCAAGCGCAATGACACCGGCGGCGAAGGGGCTGAAATCCGTCGCCCCGCGTTCGGGGTTCCACCAGCGCAGCGCCATGTTCAAAAGCAACCCCACGCCGTTGTAGACAACGAAGAGCGTCAGGATCTCGGGCAGGCCGCGCATGATGGTGGTGTAGCCGAAACCCAGGAACCGCAGGGGGCCAAGGCGAGACATCGACGCGAACGCCGCCAGAAATCCAAGTAACAGGCCCACGGGAAGCGTGACGATCGCGAGTTGCACCGTGATCGCCAACCCCCGCAGGATTTCGTCCCCCCAGCCGGTATCGCCATATGAGAAGAGTTCAAACATGGGTCAGTCTTTCGGTCGGGGGAACGTATCGCGTCATTGCATCGTGTAGACGTCGATATCGAAATACTTGTCGTTGATGGCCTGATAGGTGCCATCCGCGCGGATTTCCATCAGTGCAGCGTTCAGTTTTTCGCGCAGTTCGTCGTCTTCCTGACGCACCGCGATGCCGACGCCGTCGCCGACAAATGCCGGGTCGGTGATCGGGTCACCCGCAAGTTCACAACAAGCACCATCATCGGACTTGGTCGTCCAATCGAGCATCGGAAGCATGTCGCCCACCTGCATGTCGATCCGGCCACTGGCCATGTCGAGGTTCACCTCGTCCTGGGTCGGGTAAAGGCGAATGTCGGCGTCTGGATAGGTGGCTTCAATGAAATCGGCCTGAGTGGTGCCGGATTGGGCACCGATGACCTTGCCGCTCAGCGCCTCGTTGCTGAATTCGGTGATGTCCGACCCGACGGGCACAACGTGGGTCATGGCCGCGAGGTAATAGGGATCGGTGAAGTCCACCTGTTTCTGGCGCTCTTCGGTGATGAACATCGACGCGATGATGAAGTCGTATTTGTTCGCCAGAAGGCCGGGAATGATCCCGTCCCAGTCCTGCGCGACAACCTCGCATTCCACTTCCATACGCTTGCACAGCTCAAGCCCGATTTCCACGTCGAAACCGGCGATTTTTCCGTCCGCTTCGATATAGTTGAACGGGGGGTAGGCGCCCTCTGTCCCGAGCCGCAGCGACTGCGCCCACGCCGAAGTCGCCATCGAGGCGGCAATGGCGGTCGTCGCCAGCACCGCGGCCAGTTTGTTCTTGAGTTTCATCTAGTTTCCTCCTCTTGGTTCTTGATTGTAGTTATTTCGCCACTTGCGCGACAGGGTCGCCCACATGGCCGGTAAAGCGCCCATAAAGCTCGGCGAATCTGCTCAGTCGATCTTCGACGTCACTTCCAAGCTCCATGAACACGCTGTTGATCAGCAGATTGCAGAGGCTCGCCATCTGCGCCGTGGAATCCCAGAACTGGTTGAACTGGGTCGGCACAGCGAAAACTTCGTCCGCGACGTCATGGCCCCAATCGCAGAATGGATCGGTGACAAGGGTCACGGGAATACCGGTTGCCTGCGCTTCCTGGGCCAGAACCTTGGCGAGCCGGGAATACCGGCGCGCTTCGAAAATCAAGAGGCAAGAGTCCTTGCCAGAGGCCAGAACCTCGGCAAAATTACCGCCCGCCAGGTCGACCAGTGACACCCCGTCGCGCACATATTGCATCTGGTTCGCGAAGTACTGGGCAATACCTCGTTCTGTCTGAAAGCCTGCCACATGGATGTTATTCGCGCTGGCAAGCCGTTTGACCACCCGAGGCCATTCGGGCATGCGGGCGCATTCATAGACGCTCACCACTGCCGCGATTTCCAACTCCATCCCACGTGTCAGATGCGCGTCACCCGCCGCGGCGCTTTTCTGTAATTCCTTCAGCCGGTCGCTCATGAGCCAGGGATAGTCCGCGATATCACCCTTCAGGTGATCCTTGAGGTTCTTGAAGCTTGTATACCCGATGGAGCGGCAGAACCGCCCGACTGTCGCCTCGCTGACCCCGACCTTTTTCGCGATGCTTGCGGCTGTTTCGAATGGCAAATCCGCCAAGGCGCCGCTCATGTAGCTGGCAATCGCCTTATCCGCTTTCGTCCCCTCCTTCAGGGCATTGGACAGGCGGGTCTTTATTGGAAGTGACAAAGGCGGGCCTTTCGGAATCAAGTGGATAAGTAGCATAAGGAATGAAAGATATATTTCATATAGTCAACAATTTTATAGTTCTGTCATTTTGATTTTGTTATTCTGGCTTTCGCAAACAAGCAGATCATGTCGCCCATTTTAAAATCCGTGCCTGGCGCGAAACCACCGTTCTTGCGAGGCGCAAGGAACGGCCGGTCTGTTCCCTCCATTCCAAAGTCTCGACAATGCCCAATGACCGGTACAGGCGATCGTCAAATCGTGTTAACAGTGCAGCATTCGGTGCTTTGGGGTCGATCAGAACTACCGCTGCGGCGCGAACTCAGGCCCGGTCCGGTTGGCGAACGGCAAGCGCCGCCCGCCATCGTGGTTCAAATGTCGGTTTGCCCGGCGATGCTCAGCGCATCTTCATGTTCGACGGCAAGGTATCTGACAGGGCTGTCAAAACTAGTGTGTCCGAGCAGCAGTTGAACAGCTCTGAGATCTCCGGTCTTGCGGCAGATCTCCGCCGCCTTGGTCCGGCGTTGCGAATGTGTGCCGTATCCGCTGGGTTTCAGGCCGATAGCGGCCACCCAATCCCGTACAAGCCGGCCATTTTGGCGCATTGAGATATGTGGGCGGTCATGAAACCGGCTGGGAAACATGATACGGCAGCCGAGCATTTCAGGCGACATGATCCACGCGGCAATGGTATCCCGCGTGTTTTCAGAGAGTTCGAACTGAACGGGCCGCTGTGTTTCACTCCGAAACACGGAGACCCTTTTGCGAATGCAATAGTCCCTCACCAGGTCATTGACGGCCAGTTTCACCAGATCGCATTCGTGAATCTTACTATCAATCGCCACGTTGAACAGAGCAAGATCGCGCAGGTTGCGTGCCAGTTCGAGCCGCGCGCGGATCGCCCAGACCTGTTTTGGTAACAGAGGCCGTTTCTGGCCGATGATCCGCCCCTTGTTCCAGGCTCTTCGTTTCGTGGCGAGAGCGGGAAGTTGGACGCTTGGCATGGTTTGCTCTCCAATCTTTCCGCCACATCGGGTGGTTGTTCAATGCGGATACGTTGCAGAAGCGCCCTGCCATCGGGGCGGTCGGGCGCTGACCGGCGGCGCGCAAAGCGCGCCTTGAATCCGGGCATGGGTGCACATTTCTGAGGTCAGCTAAGTTGCGAGTCCTGTAGATTCACCCCTCCAGAATTTTCACACTATGCACGAATGACCGGAACCACCGCCGCGCTGCGTCATGGAATTCTGTGCAATTGCAGAATACTCTCCGCTGCGAGCGCACGCAGCGAGAAATCGGCATGTCGGCTGTGGGCTCGTTCTGGACCTTCGCTGCGCTATGCACTAAAGGCCGCTTTTAGTATTGGGTCAGAATTGCTTGACGTTTGGGTCAATATTGAATGACGTGATTTTCGTGTTTCCTGATGTTTTGGATGCCAAAAGAGTCAAAGGTTTGTGACGTTCCACAACTTTTGTTGAATGTCATACGAACCTGACCCAAGTGTCATAACGTGACCCAATTCCCGTTTTTACCCGTGCGGCCTGTTGCGTTGATCTGACTTCCCCTTCTGGAAAATCAGGGCTGATTTGCAGGTCAGACGGCGAAGCCGCCTGTTCCTGCTGATCTGCCACG
>NZ_JAFMZK010000008.1 GCF_029105185.1 Aliiroseovarius sp. Z3
GACCCATGATGGCAATTGCGATAGGGTTGTCAGGTCGTCCGAGATGCTGGCTGGTTGCTATGTTGCGCCTCAACTCACATCTCCCACGGCGCTTTTTATCTAATCTGATCGCAATAAGCGCCGCATGATGATGATCGCACTTATGTCCAATAAGTTTGCATTATCAGACATAGCCCCTGCCCCACCTCATATACCGTCGATCAGGATATCCAACGCGCGTTTCAGGGCATCCCTGTGCTCCTCCAGCGATCCGATGGGTTGGTGCAGCTCGGCGCCGGGAATGGCGGCAAGCTCCTGCACCCGGACGATCCAACGGGCGCCGTCGATCGTCACTACGGGCGTCAAACCAGGGAACGCAGTGAACTGCCCAGCCTCACGCAATGGGGCCACGATGCGCGAGGCGTCGATCCCGATCAGGTCGGTTTGCAAGTCCACGACAGGCTGTCCGCTGCTCAGGCGATATAGGTCAAACTGCGCCATGACGGTCCGCGCTCAGAAGCTGCGGAACTTTGCCAGCGGCAACCCGTCGCGGGCCACCTCTTCGGCATAGCTGGTGATGGCGGCTTGGTTGTCCTCTCGCCACTTGCGATTGCGCTCGATCTTCGCGGCCTCGGAAATTGCGGCTTCGGCCAGACGGGACATGTTCAGACCAAGTTCACGGGCGGTGTCCGCCACGTCCGCGTCGAGTGTCAGGTTTACCTTTACGCGACCCATCATGCCCTCCTGCATAATACGTATAAGATAGGAGTATATATTACACCCCTACCCCAATGCAAGATGACACCCCCGCCCGGTTGTCCCCGCGGGGACAGACCTAGCCATCCAGCTCGCGAAAGAACGCTTTGACCGCTTCTTCCAGACGATGACGGTCAACATTGGAAAAGTCGCGGGCAATGCGCATTTCGATCCGGCCCTCGGACGCCGCACAGCGCACGGTGCCCCCTTTGACATCCTGTCGGAATGTGGTTTTGGCCGCTCCGGTCGGCTTTGGCTGAGCCGCCTTCTTTGGCACAGGCGCCGGGGACACATGCTCACGCAGCACCGCCAGTTCCGCATCCGGGGTCGACACCAGGGCGGCTGCCAAAGCGGACCTGACCTTGGCGGGCGCACCGGGTTCCGACACCAGTCGCTTTTCAAGCGAAAGGCCCAACGCCCGCGGAATCGCTTCGGGAAATTTCAGGTGTGATCCGATGGCATCCAGCAGCACCATGAAATGCTTGATGTAGCTTCGCTTCTGCCGTGACAAAGACCCAAACAAGGCCAATAGTGCCTCATCCGCGTCCTGCGCGGAGGTCTCCGGATCAGCAATATAGCCGCGTGCAAGCTGGGCCATCTCAGCAAACGATATGTCGCGACGCACCAGGTTTTCATCAACCATGCGCCGATAGAGCAGCTCCAGCTCTTCACCATGGGCCATAAGACCAGCAGGAATGCGGGCATAGGCCTCGTCGCCCGTTTCATCGAGAAGCTCCTGAAAAGCCGTCAGGCGACGGAAACCCTGAACCAGCTCATAGACCCCCTCACCCACCTGCTCGACCCGGATCGGGTTTGACAGCCCTACAGCACGGATCGAGGCTTTCAGTTCGTCCAGATCCTCGTCCCGCCCCGGCTTGCGGTCCCGGGTCAGCTTGTCTGCGCGAATGGCGGATAGCGGGATGAGATCGGTGATCAGCCCCTCTTTTTTCAGCCGAACATGTTCATGTGCCAACCGGTCATTTTCAGCACGGATCGAGGCTTCGACCGCCTTGCGCTCCTCCAATGCAGCAGCGTTTTCCGAGATGGCGGCCGCCATCGGCCCGCGTCTGGGTTCAGACGTGGGTGCAGGCTCTGCTGCCGGCGGTTCTGCGTCCGGGAAGTCGATGTCAAAAACGCGACGTTTGCTCATGCTCTATCCTCCAGCTTGTCCCAGGCGGTCAGCAGGTTGTCCCTGAATTCCTCATACGCGGTGTCAAATGACCCCCGCGCGCGACGCCAGGTTTCCCGCGTCATATCGCGGTAATCAATTTCGTAGATCGAACTGAGGAAGCGGCCGGATTGTTCAACAGCGCGCGTCATCTCGATCGGGTGATCTGCCAGTCTTTCCCCAAAAACCTTACCAAAAGCCGTCCGCATCGCACGGTGTAATTCGTTGGACGCTTCGTAGCGGGTCAACAGAAAGCGGATGTCAGCGAACACCTTGGGAAGGGACATTGTCCCCGCGGGGACAGAATTGGTGAAACGCGCCAGATCCTCCAGCGCCTCGGACAACTGACCGATGAAGGACGTTGTGCTGTCATACTCCCAATAGCCCGGGCCCGACGGGATATAGAGCACGTCCGCCGCGAACACCGCATTCATGGATTGATAGCCAATTGCAGGGGGGCAGTCGAAAACGATCATGTCATAAGCGTCATCCGCCAACCCATCCAGGAACCGAGACACCGCCGCGAAGAACGACCATTCCGGGTTCACATGGCGATACTGGGCCGAGGCAAATTCGACAAACGCCGCGTTGGCGCAGCTGGGAATGATGTCGATGGTCGGCCAGCAGGTCGGCTTGATGAAATCCGAATTGCGAAGGTCGGACAGGCCCATATCGGTGATCGCAGAGGGCAGGCGGCGTTGGGGCAGGGCGGTTCCGCTTTCGGCACCCGCCACCGCCGAGTTCATCCGCTGCGTCTCGTGTATCAAATCGCGCGCCATGACGCCCCACACGGTGTATTCCTCGGCCACGTCGGTCAGTCCCATGGAATGGCTCAGCGTCGCTTGCGGATCGAAATCCACACACAGCACGCGATAGCCATCCAAAGCGGCGGCGTGCGCGAAATGCAGCGCGACGGTCGATTTACCCGCGCCACCTTTGAAATTTGCGACGGCGGCCCGGATCGCACGCTTGCCGGCGGGGCGGGGCGGCATCATGGATTTCCGATTGATGCGAAGGCGGCGGCGCAGTTCGTTGATCTCTTCCAACGTATACCAGCGCTGCCGCCCATCACCTTCGACCAGCCCTTGCGGCAGGGACGGGTCAGCGGCAAGACGCCCGCGCAAGGTGGACTGGTTGACCTTAAAGATCAGCTCGGCCACTTCCCAAGATGAGAACCTGCGCAGCGTTTTCTCCATCTCTGGGGAATAGGTCTGCTGCCTGATCCATCCCTGCATTTTGAGCGATTGTGCCTGCAATTGCGCCAAATCTTCGTGGGTAAACATCCTGACTCCTGCTCTTATAGGACGTAAATTATCTTCTCTTTCTGATTTACGCGGAATTCGGGATAATTGCAAAAGGGAATTCTGAATTGCGCGGCCAAACACCGCCCCAAGGGGACAGCGTTGTTTTTAAACGATTTCCCATGATTTACCCGCAATCTTGCCTGAAAGAGGGGACACAAGATATGCTATTCAAATGCAATAGGGGACATTTATCTTGCATTAGGGGACATTCTGAGTGTCCCCCTATACCAATAAACCCTTTTTCTTTTTTGATTTGAAAAGGTTTAGGGGTCTTTTTGGCAAGGGGCTTGACAGAATCGCACCCAAGGACGCAAATCGTAACAGTGTTGGCAAAAGCGTTGAGTTCGACGTAAACTGCCTTCCAAAGACCGAACGCCAGATTCGGAAAATGATAAGACATCCGGGCAACGATCCGGGCCGGACATGTTCCGGGATCAAGGCAGCCGCGAATGCGGGCAAAACAGGCAAACCGAGGGCGGTATGCAGCAGCTCAGGGCAACGGGTCGTCATGCGGCCGCGTTGAAATATGATCTACTCACGGCAATGGGCGCCTATGCCTTAGCCGAAGGGAAGGGTCCGCAACGGTTGGTGTTGCGGCTGATGACATTGGTCACAGCGCGTTACAACTGGGTCCGGAACGAACTGACCGTCGGTCAGCGCGAAATCGCGCGACTGTGGTCTGTCGATGAACGCACCGTGAAACGCGAGATGGCGAAGCTGCGCGCGATGGGTTGGCTGGTCGTCAAGCGGCAAGGTGCGCGGGGGCGGGTGACACAGTATCAGATGGATATCGAGAAGATCCTGCGCACCACACGCGACCATTGGGCAGCGATCGGCCCCGACTATGAACAGCGAATGACGCGGGACGAGGCCAAGGACGACAATGTCGTGCCCTTGCCGGTCGGCGCGTTACGTGGCGGGGCAGGGGGCACCGATGCGCCGCCACCTGACATGTCCGACGGAACCGAGTGGTCAACGGTCCAGACCCTGCTGCACACCGAAGATCAGACCCTGTTCAACGCATGGTTCCGCGCGTTGACGCGAGAGGCCCGAGAAGGTGCTAAACTGATCCTAAAGGCGCCCAGCCGGTTTCATGCAGATTATGTCGACACGCATTTCCGCGCGCGAATACTTTACGCCTGCCAATCCGTGGATGGAAGCGTAGGGGAGGTTGTGATCAGGCATTGATGTGCGCCGGAGCGCAAATCGCAGATGGTATTGCAGCCACGGAAACACTTACCCCTTGCGGTAAGTAACGATTCGGACTATAGTTACCCTCATGGATAACAATAGCCCTAACCTCGATACCGTCTTTCTCGCCTTCGCCGACCCCACCCGTCGCGCCGTGCTTCGGCAATTGGGGCAGGGTCCGGCATCGGTCAGCGATCTGTCGGCCCCGTTCGACATGGCCCTGCCGCCGTTCATGAAGCATATCAGAACGCTGGAAAACGCGGGCCTGATCATCACCCGCAAGGAAGGCCGGGTTCGGACCTGCGAGATCAACCCCGCGCGTTACGCCGAGGTGGAGCAATGGCTCATCGACCAACGCAAGGGCTGGGCGTCGCGGTATCAAAAGCTCGACGCGCTTCTAGAGACACTGAAAGGACAGACAACATGACCGCCGATCTTCCCCTTAACATTACGGCCGACATGCAGACGAACCAGCTGACCATCCGGCGCAGCTTCGACGCGCCCAAGGAACTTGTCTGGGACTGCTACACCAAGGCCGAGTTGCTAGACCAATGGTTCGCGCCCGACCCCCTGACGGCCCGAACGAAATCGATGGAGTTCCGCGAGGGTGGGCACTGGCACTTTGCCATGATCGACCCCGACGGCAATGAATACTGGGCCCGGTTCGACTATGAGACGATCGACCCGACCGACAGCTACCGCGCGCGGGACGCCTTTAGTGACGAGACAGGCGCCGTGAACGACGACATGCCGGTGTCGGTCTGGGATGTCACCTTCGAGGACACCGCGTCCCGCACTGTGGTTCAGATCGTGGCGAGTTACGAAAGTACCGAGGCGATGCAGTCGGTCAGAGACATGGGCATGGAGGACGGCATGAGATCATGTTTCGACCGGCTCGATCGTTTGCTGAAAGCCCGCACCGCCACTGCGAACTGACCGCATCTCAGGAGATATGCAATGACCGACCTCGTAACCTGCCTCTGGTACGACCATGGCGAAGCCTCCAAGGCGGCGGAATTCTACGCCGCGACTTTTCCCGACAGTTCCGTCGACAGGCTCAACAAAGCCGCCGCTGACTATCCCGGTGGCAGGCAAGGCGACGAGCTGACAGTGGAGTTCACCGTGCTCGGCCGCAAGTTTGTCGGCCTTAATGGCGGGCCGGTCTTCACCCCGAACGAGGCGGTGTCCTTCATGGTCATCACCGAGGGTCAGGAGGAAACCGACCGCTACTGGAATGCGATCGTCAGCAATGGCGGGCAAGAAAGTCAATGCGGCTGGTGCAAGGACCGCTGGGGCCATTCCTGGCAGATCACGCCGAGACTGCTGCTGGACCTGACGACCGGTGCGGACGGCGAAAAGGCGAAGCGGGCGTTCGAAGCGGTAATGCCGATGAAGAAGATCGATATCGCCGCGCTGGAAGCGGCCATCGCATGACACGGCCATCGGCTGAGAGGCCAACGATAACGGCATTCGAAGCTTCACCCGACAAGGGTGCCGGGCTTGCCCGCGACCTGCGCATCCGATGGGCGCTGGAGGAGGTCGGGCAGCCCTACGATGCGCGCCTCGTTACGTTCGAAGACATGAAACAGGCGCCGCATCTCGGCCTTCAACCCTTCGGTCAGATTCCCACCTATGAAGACGGAGATATATCTCTGTTCGAGTCAGGCGCCATCGTTCTTCATATCGCCCAGAACAACTCTGGTCTGCTGCCTGACAATGAGGTGGCGCGGGCCACGGTGTTGAGTTGGATGTTTGCAGCCTTGAACACCGTCGAGCCACCAATGGGGTCTGATCCGGCTGGGGGCGGATTCGTATCATAAGGCAATGCAGCCCTTCGCTGCGATCTGTGCCGACGACTGCAGTGCGGGACAAAGCCGCCTTTTGCTGACGCGGCGAGTGCTTGCGCAGCAAACACTCACGCTAGCAGCGTGGCTCATTTGGCAGTGAAGCACATTTAACCGAACCGGCCATTGAAGCTTGTCTCTGGAGACCGTCCCATACTTTTCGTTGCTTGGGGGTTCGTTTGAACACAGCCGACCATCTGGCGATGGCTAACTCAACATAAGAAAACTGAGTATTCCGACATGTGCAGCGCTCCGAATGGCGTGTCAGATTGTGTGACTTTGCCTAGAGAAAGCTTCGTATTCGGTTCTGGAGCTAACCCGCAAAAACGGGGAACCAATCCGGTGCATCCCGAAGACGGAATAGAGGCTCATGACAGCCATGCTGGAAAAGAGAGCCGCAAAAACGACGTCGCTGATGAAGTGAGCCCCAAACGGAACACGCAAAAACGATCCGACAATGGCAATCATGAGGAACAATAGTCTTACCGGGGATTGCATCGCCTTGGTTAGAGAGGGTACGAAAACCGTGATGGCAAGGATTGCTACTGTAAATATAGCGCTGGCCTCTGCGGAGACAAAACTACAGTTAATCTCGCACTGATCCGCATATCTTAAGACCGGCGTAAATACAGCATCCCCCCCGAATTCTTCGATGTTTCTTGGTCGAGCGCGCCCAGAATTTCTTTTCAGTAAGCCGTTAACCAAAATGCCCGGAACGACAGCATAGGTCGTAAGGATAAAAAGCAAGGCCCTCGTTTTAAAAAGTCGTGCGCGTCGAACGAAAACGCTGACAATAGCAATAAAAAGGACGACGGCAATTGGTCCATTACAAAGCCAGAGCATACCTGATCGCGCCAAATTCAGTACTCGAGATTCGCTTAGATGGAAGCCAGAAACATCCCCAAATCTAAGGCTCACATCTAAGTCTAGATCCGGAAATGCAATAAAGAACGCCGCCGCAAGTAGTGTTGCAATAGCAAGCCACTCGAGCCATCGCAAAGTGTCATTGAACGTCATCAAGAAGGTACTTTCTCCACGCGAGGAGTACTGGCATCTTGAACTTGATTGGCTTTCTTCTTCTTCACCGGCTGCCCATGGCGTGGTGGACCAGCGCGACGTATGAGCCATGCAGCGCCCAACAGATCAGGCACTCCAACAAGTGCACGTGACAGGTTCCCGTACTTTGAAACACCTCCATGGCGATCGGAATGGGTGACAGGAACAGTTTGCACATGCCATCCCTCTCGCATCATCATCGCAGGCATAAAGCGATGGATATGGTCGAACCAAGGAAGATCAAAATAGGCTTCACGGCGGAAGGCCTTAAGCCCACAGCCGGAATCTCGAACGCCATCGCGCAAAAGAGTCCCACGAATTGAGTTAGCAGCGCGCGAGGCGAACCGTTTTGCCATAGTGTCTTTGCGTCGGGTGCGTTCGCCTTGGACAAGACCAAGTGCAACGTTCTCGTCATTTTCAAATGGCGCGAGCACGGCAGGTATTTGATCGGGTGGGTTTTGACCATCGCCATCTAGAGTAACGATGATATTGCCGCTGGCGCTGCGTACGCCTAGTCGAATGGATGCCGATTGTCCGCAAGATGTGTCGTTTCGAAGCGAGGATAGCCACGTGAACTTTTGCTCGAGCACGACTAAGGCGTCGGGTGTCCCATCAGTCGAGCCGTCGTCAACCACGATTACTTCAAAACTTAAATTCCCGAGTACTTGCCCAATCTCTTCGACGAGTGGTTGAATGGCAACGATCTCGTCCTTTGCAGGAATAACGACGCTAATGTCTGGTTGACTGGTCATGACGAAGGCTCCGGTTTCGGCGCATCCATAACGCGCCAGATTGCATATGGTTTATTGCGGTAAAGAATGATCTTGTGTGCCCTCCACGAAGGGTTTTCTTGATCCAATCGTGAGATGATGACGCCGTTGGGATGATCGGTCTGCCATTGAGAGAGTTCATCGCGGCCGTTCAGAATTTCGACGGGTGAGGTCAATCGCGCCGCGAAATTGAATTCAGCTTGATAATTCCAACCATAGCTTGCGATACCGTCTTGTTTGAACGGTGACATCACGGCCGCGAACTTATGTGAGTCAAACGTTGGGTGCGTTCTCGTGAGGCCAACAAACACATTGGATGCGAAAACTACACTTAGCGATAGAATGACACCACCGCGCAATCCTTTGGCGCGTAATGCAATAAGGCACATCGCGATCATGAAAAGCGCCCAAGCCAGAGCCATGGACTTTGGTTCAAACAGCGGATCAATCCGCCCAAGCGGCACGAAGCCTGCGGTTACTGCGATACCCGCAAGTGCCAAGATTACGAAGATCACCGCTGGAGCCAGCACAGACGCGCGTTCCGGCAAAACCCGAGCGACAATCAGACTTGCCGCTGCCAATTCAGGGATTAGGTAGTGCAGTTGTTTGCCGCTAATCAAACTGAATATGACAAGTGCCGAAGTTGCCCAAACCAAGCTGATCCAAAGTCCGGGATCGCGCCAATTCTGCTTGCGGCCCGACAGCCAAAGTGCCGGCATAGCGATCCAAGGAAACAGCAAGACTGGCAGAAGGGCAATGAAGAACCACCACGGTTTTGCGTGGGCAAACGAGTTCGAAACCCTCCCTGCACTCTGAGTCCACAAAATAGCGTCGCGGTACTCCGCCCCGCCGGAAATACTAGCTGGTACAACCCAAAATCCGACCACAGCAATACCTGTGCCAAGCGCAATCAAGGCGCCACGTCCAAGCTCTTTCCACGTCACATTCCAACGATCCCCCGGGCTCAATGGCAGTAACGCCAGCGCAGGGAGGAGGTGAACAAAAATGACTGGGCCTTTGACCAACCCACCTGCCGCCAACGCAATGCCCAAACCAGCCCAATAGCGCCGCTTCTTGGTCTCGATCGCAGCAACAATCGCGAGCATGCCGCCGACAGTTGTCGCTGTCAGCGCGGCGTCAAACATCGTCAACCCGCCATAAAGCGTGAAAGCCAGCATACCCGAAAGCGCAAGCATCGCGCGCCCGCTTATTCCTGCTTCATCGGGCCAGAGCACTTTGGCGAGCCGTCCTGTCAGCAAGATTGCTATGACTGCAAATGACGGGCCGACAAGGCGTCCGGCAATTTCTGAAACGCCTGTGATCGACCAAACAAGGTTGATAGCCCAAAAAAGGACTGGCGGCTTATGGCTGTAGATCTCGAAATTTTTCGTAGGCACCAAATAGTCGCCGCTGTTCCACATTTCCCACGCAACGGCGAGGTAACGTGTTTCATCGACGGGCAGCATCGGTCGAAGTAAAACACCCGCGACAGCAATCAGAGCGAAGCCCAGAACAGCAAGCATACCGTTGTAGCGGCTCATGCCTTGGCCTCCCGCCGCTTGCTTCGGATCAAAACGAGGTTCCGGATATAGATAATTAAGCCAGCGCCTTGACCCATGATAAACACTGGGTCTTGCCGCCAAATCGCGTAGCTCAAAAGCGTAACGCCACCCATCAGGCTGAACCACCAAAACGCCACTGGGACGACGCTTTCTCTCCGCCGCTCGCTTGCGATCCATTGTACAAGAAAGCGGGATGTGAAGAGGATCTGCCCGAGAAAGCCTATGCCAATCCAGAGTGTTGTGCTTGTCATTTGATTCGTGTCCCGTAACGGCGTTCAACACGAAACCAATCAACGAGCGACCTTACGGTTTGCTTACGGTTAGGGTATTCTGACCAAAATCTCGGAGCGATTGTGGATGCGAATACTTTTGGTCGAAGATGAGGAAGACCTTGCGCATGCGATCACCGATCACTTGCGTGATGCTGCCCATGCCGTGGACCACGCGGCAACGCTGGACGAAGCGCTGGCTGCGGTCCAAGCAATGCAATACGCGCTAATCCTGTTGGATTTGCGACTACCTGATGGCAATGGGCTTTCGCTGTTAAAAAAACTGCGCAACAACAACGACAAGACGCCTGTGCTGATTGGCACGGCCTTTGACCGGATCACCGAACGAATATCAGGGCTTGAAGCCGGGGCCGATGATTACCTTGTCAAACCCTATGATCTAGATGAGATGCTTGCCCGGATTACCGCCATTCTTCGCCGCTCCGATAATGACCATTCGCCCCAACGATGCTTTGGGCGACTAAGTATCACTCCATCTACTCGTATCGTAATGCTCGACGCCCAGAAAATTTCGTTGACCCGAAGGGAGTGGGCGATCCTGGACCGTATCAGTCGTAGGCCGGGTATCACGGTCACAAAAGCTGAGCTAGAAGACGTAGTCTATGATTTTGGGCAAGAGGTCGAAAGCAATGCGATCGAAGTTCATGTTAGTCGTTTGAGGTCTAAATTAGGCCGTTCGACAATTGAGACTGTACGAGGTTTTGGTTACAGGATGGGGCGAGCATGATTGCCGCGGGCAGCCTATCACGCCGGGTCGCGTTACTAACCAGCGCAGGTTTTGCGGCGATTTGGTTCTTGGCAGTGGTGGCGACGGCGACGGCTCTCAAGTGGGAACAAGAAGAGCTCCTAAATCTTCAACTCCGCGAAATGGCAGAGGTTTTCAGACCGGTATTGGCCAAGCATTGGAGAGACGAAGGTAAGGCAACTGTATTGCCGCCAGCAGACCTAGAAGAGGTGGATGAGGCCCCTGTGTATGTGCTAGTCGACAATACCGGTAAAGTCCTTCTGAGTTCACCAAGTTCCGAAGGCGCGGTACTTCCGCAAGGTGTAATAATGCCGGGATATATAGCCACCAAAACCCACGTTTTTTATGCAACAGAACCAGATGATACGGGCCTTGTTGCGATATTTGGTGACCCGATTTTGGAACGAAAGGAAGCCTATCGCGACAGCTTTCGGGCCTTTCTCGTACCAATGTTGGCTCTTCTCCCCCTTGTTTATGTGCTTGTAGGCTGGATAGCGCGCGTCTCTCTCCAGCCCATCGAACGCCTGCAAACAGAAATTGCGGCGCGCGGCGAAGGGCGTCTGGATCCAATTGACGCAGCGGGGCAACATGAGGAACTCCGAGGAATTACGGCAAGCACAAACGCTCTGATGATTAGGCTACAGCAAGCATTGGATGGCGAACGCGCCTTTGCCACCAATGCGGCACACGAATTACGGACACCTGTGGCCATCGCATTGGCCCAAACCCAGCGACTGCGCCTAAACGCCAAAGGTGACGCCTTAGATAAGGTCGACCGAATTGAGGCAGCTCTAACTCGAATGAGCCGTCTAGTTGCCCGCCTTTTGCAATTGGCCCGTGCTGATGCTGGTGTTGGGTTAGCGTCAGAGGATTGCGATATACGCGACCTGTTGGATCATGTTTTGGAAGAATCTCGACGGAGTACTGATCGATCCTCAAGGTTGAAGGTGACATTGCCTGAAACAGCGGTGTACGCCGCCGTTGATCCCGATGCGTTTGCCATTCTCGCAGGCAATCTAATCGACAATGCGTTTCAACACTCGCCTGCCCATTCGAGCGTGACAATATTGTTGGAGGCGGACGGGTGTCTTCGGATCCAAAACGAAGGATCGGTCATAGATCAGGCCACATTGGCATTCCTGACCCAGCGACACCATAAATCGAAGGCCTCCGAAGAAGGCTTTGGTATTGGCCTCCACATTGCCAAAACAATCGCCCGACAATGTGGAGGGAAACTTGATTTATACTCCCCAATTCCTGGTTTTGAAACTGGATTTGAAGCTCGTTTTCATGCTCCGTAGGATGCTTGAAAGCTCATATGTTTGGCGGTCTTCGACCTTCAGATTCAAGCACACGGATTGGCAGACAGTGGCGACAGCGGCTACCCGAGGGGTGGGTTCGGAAAAGGGCAGGATCATATCATAAAGAGGCTCTGCTCCAAAGATCCTGCGAACGTTAGTCTGGTTGCAAGGCCATGATTCCTTAGCGTAGGATACTGCCCCCTCCGGCAATTGACCCCTACATTGCGATTGGGGGCTATTTCGCGGCATTAGAGCATGTTGCGTCAGGTCGGCTTATCTCGCCTTTCAACACAGCAGTTTGCCCGCAATCGCAATTTTGGTTCGTGTGTGAACGCGGTCGAGAACTTGAACCCGAGATGGTGTCTTTCCGTAACGCGTTAAAAAACTGTGCCTCACGTCTGAAAGCGTCAATCGGCAATTTAGAGATGTTCAACTTTCATGGTGCGGAACTCCCCGACTAAATCGAGGAAATCGCCGAATCTGACATTCGTGCGTCGAGCAGCATCAGTTCCTTTGGGGCTCTCCCGACACCTTCGCCGCGCGACGCATGAAGGTCCGCTTCGCCCGAAAGGGTCAGGGACTCTGCCAGAAAAAGACAATCTATGTGGCCATAGGGGTCAAACTATGTGGCCATTCACAAGAGTGCGGAGTGACAGATAGTTTGACCCTTGGGCACCTGCTAACCCATTGAGTTTAGGTCGCTCGAAATCTGAATGAAGCACCTGTTCGACCTTTTTGACACATAGATTGACGCAAGCTGTGTCGAGATCACCGAAACCTGCCGTCCACGGCTGGTTCGTCTATGTCTCAGGAGCGGGACGAAGTGTGAGTTCGTTGTTATGTCTCGAATGTCGGCTTGTTGCGTGCCAATATCCTCTCAGACGCAGCAGTTATCAGCTTAATTGGGATGTGTTGAACGAGACGCAAGCGAGGGCTGAACATCTAGTAATGGAATCTTATCGCGATCACTCATCGTGGCACAATTACAGAGCCATCCTCCGGTCCGAGTTCGACCTCGTGATCGATTGCGAGCCGAACGAACGCTGGGACGAAGTCCTTGGACACGACATCCACATCGACGAGTGGACAGCATGCCTCGATGCCAGCGTGGCCCCGCCAACACCCGCCAGCCACGGCACCGTGATACTTGTGCATGGCGGCGGCGGCAACGGACGTGTGCTGGCACCCTTTGCACAAAGCATCGCCAAGATGGGCTGGCGTGTTCTGGCACCCGACCTTCCGGGATTTGGCATCACGCGCCCAGCGTCGGACTGGCGCGGTAACTATGAGGCATGGCCCGCTGTTCTCGCCGAACTGGCAGATCGACAGGACAAGCCGGTTGTCCTTATCGGCGCGTCAATGGGTGGCCTAACCGCCCTATATGCGGCCCAGGTAATGCGACAGCCACCCCTTGCAGTCGTCGCGACCACCCTCCTTGATCTGTCTGATCCGGGCACCTTTGTTAGGGCGGCTCGTTGGCGCGTGCTTGGCTGGCTAAGCCTGTTTTCCGCTCGCCTTATGCCATGGATCATGGATCGCCTTTCTCTCCCACTAAACATCGCGGCGCCGCTTGAAGCCATGAGCGCAAACGAAAAGATGACCGAGTATTTTCAGACCGATGCGCTTTTGGGCGCGCGTTGGCTACCACTCCGGTTCTGGCGCACCACCCATGCCTTCCGCTTCACGCTTCCTGATCTGCCATGCCCGCTAGTTCTGGTTCATCCCCGGGCAGACGAATGGACGCCGCCAAATGAAAGCTTGGGGACGTTCGAGAAGATTTCGAGCGAGAAGCGCTTTGTGCTTCTTCCATCTGGCTCGCATCTGCCGATCGAACCGGGGGCGTTAGCGGCGCTGATGCAGGAGATCGGTGCCGTCCTTGGTGGGTCATGAGCGCCGCACGGCACGAAACCCAAACACATGGCCTCTGTTCCTCCTAGTGAATCGGATTCGGTAGGCCTCAGCCCCGCGAAACGGGCGCGCTTAATGCTCTGGGCTTATCAACCGAAATGATGCCGCGTTGGAGGCACTGCCATCGGGTTTGCGTTAGATGAAATTGATCGTTCAATTTGAATGAACTGCGTTCACCGAAGCTGCCATTCATCAACTCTGCAGCATCGGTCATTAAGGGCTCGTTTTCCTCTTTCGCCGCATGAAATCTGAATGTCCGTTGTTGCGATGGTGGGCCTATCGGCGTCACGATGATTGCCGATGTCTTTTCATAATGTCGGTGACGGTATTCTTGGAAATGCCGAGATCGTGGGCGATCCATCGGTAGGAGCGACCTTCGCCGACAGCCTGAATGACTTTTGGGGCGAGCTTGTCGGATTTTGGGCGTTGACCAGGTTGTCGGCCGAGCTTCTTGCCTCTCGCCCGGGCTGCGGCAAGGCCGGATTTGACTCGTTCGCTTAGAAGATCGCGTTCAAACTGGGCGATCCCGGCCAGCATCGTTGCCATCATCCGGCCATGTGGTGTGCCCAACTCGAAGGTCATTCCGCTCATGGCTACGACCGACACTTTCCATCCCGCCAACTGATCTAGCGATTCCAGCAAGTCTTGCGTTGAGCGCCCCCACCGGCTGAGTTCGGAAACAAGGATGGCATCAATCTTGCGCGCTTGTGCCAGCTTAATAATTTTGTTGCGCTCAGTGCGGTTCGACTTGGTACCGGATGCGGTTTCCTTGAAGGTGTCCACGACTTCATAGCCACCACGCTCGGCAAAAGCCGTCAGTTCATCCACTTGCCGTTCGCAGGACTGATCGGACGTAGAAACCCTGGCATAGATGGCGGCGCGTTGTCCCAATTGAACCCCCTTGGAATTTGGCCTTGCAAGTCCTTGTTTTTGCTGGCGTCAATATTGTCTCAAACAGACAAGTGATTAACAAGGACAATTTGAAATGCCAAGACGCCAGATATTAACGGACCGTACCCGTGCTGCTCTTTTCGACTTGCCGACTGATGAAGCTTCATTGTTGCGGCACTACACGTTGGATGATGACGATATTGAACTTATCCGTAAACGACGCAGCGCCCACAACAAGCTCGGGTTTGCACTTCAGCTTTGCGCATTCAGATACCCAGGACGCCTGCTGAATTCTGGTGAGATTATTCCGCTAGAAATGGCCGATTTTGTAGCCGCACAGATTGGTGTGATGGGCATTAATTTGGCGGGATACGCTGAAACCGAAGTGACGCGGCGGCGGCATCTGATCGATCTGAGAGATATCTACGGCTACAAAATGTTCACTGGGCGAGGCGCGCGGGATCTGACGACTTGGCTTGAAAATGAAGCGGAGGGTGCAAAATCCAACGAGGATTTAGCACGCAGGTTTGTTGAGGAATGTCGTAAAAAACAGATTATCGTGCCTGCTGTCTCTTCTGTCGAAAGATTGTGTGCCGATGCCCTGGTTGAGGCTGAACGCCGTATTGAAGCCCGCATTGTGGATCGATTGTGCGACTCCATCAGAACCAGACTGGACGAAATGCTGACAGAAGACGTTGAAGGTCGCGTCAGCCGATTTGTCTGGCTGCGCCAATTCGAAGTCGGTAACAACTCTGCAGATATCAACCGTCTATTGGATCGTCTGGAGTTTCTGCGGGAACTCAAATTGTCCCCTGATCTTCTCGAAGATGTCCCACCCCACCGGATCACACGCTTGCGCCGCCAAGGCGAGCGGTACTTTACCGACGGGCTGCGTGATATCACCAGCAATCGACGACTGGCGATCATCGCTGTTTGTGCTGTTGAATGGTCTGCGGCCATTGCCGACGCAATTGTAGAATCTCATGATCGGGTGGTTGGGAAAGCCTGGCGAGATGCAAAGAAACTCTGCAACACGCAATTTGCAGATTCAAAGACGGCCTTGAAAACAACCCTGCATGGCTTTTCCAATCTTGGATCGGCTCTGCTTGGAGCAAAGGAAGATGACGCGCCGCTTGAAGATGCCATTCTTGCTGTAGATGGATGGGATGCTCTAGAACAGCTTGTCGCCACCGCAACGCATCTAACAGATACGATGGCTGCTGAGCCGTTGGCCCATGTGGCACAGGGCTTTCACCGCTTCCGGCGGTATGCGCCAAAAATGCTGTCCGCTCTAGAAATCAAGGCAGCGCCTATCGCACAGCCGCTACTGGAAGCGGCTCAAATTGTCCGCACCGGTAAGAGCAGTGCTAGCCAACCAACAACATTCCTGCGGCGGAATTCCAAATGGCATCGCCACCTTCAGTCGCAGAAGGCCGATCCCCACCGATTATGGGAAGTAGCCGTCCTGTTCCACATGCGCGATGCATTCCGATCCGGTGATATCTGGTTGCCACACTCGCGGCGATACGCTGACTTGAAACAAGCCTTAGTACCCCTCGCTGCCGCGCAAAATACGCCACGCTTAAGTATCCCATTTGAGCCGAATGAATGGCTGGATGACCGCAAGGCCCGTTTGCACGATGGGCTTGAGCGCTTGGCACATGCTGCCAGAAACGGGACGATCCCCGGCGGATCAATCGAAAATGGCACTCTCAAGCTCGATAGATTGACAGCCGATGTACCTGCTGAAGCAGATCAGTTGGTATTGGATTTGTATCGGCGAATTCCCGAAGTTCGCATCACAGATCTCCTGCTGGATGTTGATAATGCTACCGGGTTTACAGACGCCTTTACGCATTTGCGAACTGGTGTTCCATGCAAAGATAAGGTTGGACTTTTGAATGTTCTGCTGGCGGAGGGCTTGAATCTGGGGCTGAGCAAAATGGCAGAGGCGTCCAATACACATGAATACTTCCAGCTCTCGCGTATATCACGGTGGCACATAGAAAGTGATGCAATCAATCGGGCACTCGCCATGGTGATCGAAGCGCAATCAGCATTGCCAATGTCGCAGTTTTGGGGTGCTGGCATAACCGCTTCCAGCGACGGCCAATTCTTCCCGGCCACCCGTCAGGGCGAGGCGATGAACCTTATCAATGCCAAATATGGCAACGATCCCGGGCTGAAAGCCTACACCCACGTCTCGGATCAATTCGGGCCATTTGCCACGCAGAATATCCCCGCTACTGTGGGGGAGGCACCCTACATCCTTGATGGTTTGCTGATGAATGCAACCGGCAAGAAGATCAAAGAGCAATACGCTGATACCGGCGGCTTCACAGATCATGTTTTTGCCGTGACTTCGCTTTTGGCGTATCGCTTCATTCCCCGCATCCGGGATTTGCCATCAAAGCGGCTCTATGTCTTTGATCCCGCCGACGCACCCAAAGAGCTGAAAAGTTTGATTGGCGGCAAGATCAGAGAAAATACCATCATCGAGAATTGGCCTGATATTTTGAGAAGTGCCGCCACCATGGTCGCCGGGATAATGCCACCAAGCCAGCTTTTGCGAAAGTTTGCGTCGTATCCACGTCAGCACGAACTGGCCGTCGCCCTTCGGGAGATCGGCCGCATCGAACGCACTCTGTTCATCATTGATTGGCTGCTCGATGCGGACATGCAGCGTCGTGCACAGATTGGTTTGAACAAAGGTGAGGCGCATCACGCCCTGAAGAATGCATTGCGCATTGGTCGCCAAGGAGAGATCAGGGACCGGACCGCAGAAGGCCAGCACTATAGAATGGCAGGTCTCAATCTCCTTGCTGCTGTGATCATTTATTGGAACACAGCCCAACTCGGTGAGGCCGTAAAACAGCGCCAAAAGGCCGGGTTGAACTGTTCGCCAGAGCTTCTGGCGCATATCTCGCCGCTCGGATGGGCGCATATCCTGCTCACAGGCGAATACAGATGGCCAAAATCATGACCAAACAAGCTTATGATACGATTCCGCCCCCAGCCGGATCAGACCCCCCAATTGTGGAGCGCGACCAAGTGAAATACTTCGAAGCCGACAAGAGCCGGCAGGCGGAGCGCTTTGCGATGGTGGACGCGCGGATCAGGACGCGGTTGGATCAACTCGCCGCCGCCATGAAGGACGCAGATTGGTTGGCTGGCTCGTTCAGCGCCGCTGACATCCTCATGGTCCATGCGATCCGCAGGCTGGAAGGGTCAGGGATCCTCGAAGATTATCAGGTGTTCATGGACTACATCGCCCGTGCAGAGGCCCGACCGGCCTATCAGCGGGCATTCGCAGCCCAGTTCAAGGTTTTCCAGAACGCCTCATCCACGTGAGTTGGACATTCATCGACAACGGGCGAACAGTGGTTTCGCGCGCACCGCGGACATAGTGCCGAAATCCAAAGCTTCAGCCGTGATCGCGTGATGCGCTGCGAATATTTTCAACGACACCCGACAGGGCAGGGGCCTAACCCCCTGATACATGCCTATCAACCATCCTCTGCACCATCGGGGCGAAGTGCCAGTAATCCGGCGTCTCCATATCGTCGCGTTTTCCCGCTTCGTCCAGGTAGCGCACCGCGATGATTTGTTCGAGGTTTGGGTTTTTCTCGAACGCCGCGACTTCCTCAGCAGACATGGGTCCGCCCTGAAGCTCCAGCGTGTGCGCCGAGGCCGCGCTGAGCCGTTTGAAATACGCGGGTTTGGTGGCACAAAGATAGCGTTTCGCCGCGACGTGGAAGCGCACGCAATCGGTGATCACGCTGGGGAAGAACTGCTCCAGCACTTCGGCACCGGCATCTTCGTGGTGGCGGTCCTCGGTATCATCGGGGTGATAGGTTCCGAATTCGGATGTGAAATGGCCGATGTCGTGCAAAAGCGCGCCGACGATGATTTCCTCGCTCTGCCCGTTTTGTTCAGCGATGGTCGCACCTTGCAGCATGTGTTCGGCCATCGTCACGGGCTCGCCCAGATATTCTTCGCCGCCCCGACGTTCAAAAATACCGCCAATGAAGTCGACGATGTTGTCGGGGGTCAGCTTGTCGATATCGGGTTTCATTCCGCGGCCTCCAAACTGTCTGCGCGGCACATGGCGGCGTAGGTTGATCGTAGCCCGTCCTTGTCGGAATAGCAGCCCTGAAGCCAACGTGTGCCGGTGCCGGAATAGGCCTTGCGGGCGTGCAGAACGCGGGTGTTGTCGACGACGAAGGCCTCTCCGGGTTCCAGCCGGAATGTCACCTCCATCGCTGGATCATCAATGATTTCGCCCAAACGGCGATAGGCGGCATAATAGGTCTGCATCTGGTCGAACGGCACATCGGTGATGGCGGCAAGCGAACGATTATTGAACCGCACCGCGACCAGTTCGCCATCAGGTGCAAGTTCGATCATTGGGCGGCGCGATGTCAGGCAAACGCCATCTTCACCCGCATATTCAAACCGGGCGCAAAAGGACGACAGCGCGGTGAAATAGTCAGGGTTTTCGTCGCGCAGACGCTGGGCACAGGCAAATCCGTCGACAACCATATTCTCGCCACCGGCGGCCGAGCTTTCAAGACAATAGAGCACCTGAACCGACGGCACCGGGTCGCGATAGGGGTTATCGGTATGGGCCTGAAGCCCCAGCCCGGTGAAGGCGAGGTTGGTGGGGTTCACCTCGGTCCGGACCTCGAACTTGCGGCCATAGTTGGTTTCGCGCACGTAGCCGAACAGATCGACCACCTTGAACAGGGCGCCATCCTCGACCGGGCCGTTCTCAAGCTTGCCAAAGCCGTAGCGGTTGACCAGCGCCAGCCAGTCGCGCAAGGCGTGCTTGTTTTGGGCCATCTCGGCGAAATTGCCGACTGGAACCGTGTTTATCAGCCGGGCGTCCCAAGGCTCTATCCCGGCAGAAACCCAGCCTTTCGCCACCGGGGCAGGGCGGTCATAGGCATGTTGCAACAGCCAATCCGCGTCGAAGGCGATGGTTTTGTCTTCCGGGCCGAAGGTGACGTCGATTTGTGCGCCGGTCACCGAGATGCCGGTGATATGTGTATCGGCGGGAATGTCGCGCAGCGCGATCAGGCGCTGGCCATTGCCCGGCGCACGGGTGTCGGCATCCCACGCATTGTCGCGCAGCCACATGGCGTGGAACCGGTGGCGGCCATCGGGGTTGGTCAGGGTCAGGATCTGGCCTGTCGGATCTGTTGTTGCATCAAGCATGGTGTGTCCGTTCGCTGGGTGAATTTGGGTGACATGGTGACCGGATTAATAGATAAGCACAATTTAGATAAAACGCCCCTGAGACTCGGAATAGTTTATGCCAGGCACCCCGCTTTCAAATCTGCCTCTGGACTGGGTCCGTGCGTTCGAGGCCGCGGGGCGCACGGGCAGTTTCACCGCAGCGGCGGCGGACACCGGCCTGACACAGGCCGCGATCAGCCAACGGATCGGCAATCTTGAGGCGCGATTGGGTGCGACCCTGTTCATCCGCCAACCACGCGGCGTCATTCTGTCGGTCGAGGGGGAGGCGTGGCTTCCTTACGTCACGCACGCGCTGGGGACGTTGCGCCAAAGCTCGGAAGAGCTGTTTGGCATTCAACGACAACGGGTGACGGTTTGGGCCAGCGCATCGGTGCTGCAATTGTGGATCGCGCCGCGGGTGGCAGGGCTGTCACTGGGCCACGAGGTGGAGTTGAGCTTCAAGACGCAGGTTCTGGCGTCCGAGGATGGGCCGGGGGCAGCGGGCATTCGCATTCGCTATGGAAACGGCGATTGGGACGTCGCCCGGCGCGCGCGGCTGTATGACGAGGCGCTGACTCCGGTGGCATCGCCTGCCGTGTTGAAGTCAGCGGGGCAGGGGGGGTGGCAGGATCTTCCACGCCTTGGCCTGTCTGGCCCCCGTCTGGGATGGCATGACTGGGCGCAGGCAACCGGAGACGCGCCGACGCCGGTGCCCTTGCTGCGATTTGACACGTTCACCGCTGCGCTGTCGGCGGCCGAGGCTGGGGCGGGCGTATTGCTGGCCTCGTTGCCCTTGGTGCAGGGCGCGATCGACGCCGGACGGCTTGCGCGCCTGTCAGATGCGGTGCTTCCGTCGGAAAATTCATACTGGATGGTTGCCGAAGATCGTGACGTCACCCGCCGCCAGTGGGAGGCGTTGACTCGTCAGTTCTGCGCTTGACCTTACGTAAGGTAAAAGCACGCTTCGTGCATTTTCTTGCGGCATTCCATTCCGTCCCCCGTTAAAAGGCCGGTGACCGAGTGACCAAGGGGCCGGTAACCGCGTGAGAGACACGACTGCCACGGCACAGATCCGCTTTGCTTCTGTCGATCATGTGATTGACGGGCGCGCGATTCTGTCTGGTGTGTCGGTCGATTTGAGCGCCCGGCGGATCGGTGTGATTGGTCGCAACGGGTCGGGCAAGACCACGTTTGCGCGCATTTTGGCCGGGCTGGTTGCGCCAAGCGCGGGCACGGTCACAATCGACGGGATCGACCCAGCGAAAGATCGTCGCGCGGCGCTGTCGCTGGTGGGTATTCTGTTTCAGAACCCCGATCATCAGATCATCTTCCCGACGGTGATCGAGGAGGTTGCCTTTGGTCTTCGCCAGCAAGGCGTGGATGACCCCGATGCGCGCGCGGGCGCGGTGCTGGACCAATTTGGCAAGGCCCATTGGCGCGATGCCCATGTGCACAGCCTGTCGCAAGGCCAGAAACAACTGGTCTGTCTGATGTCGATCCTTGCGATGACGCCACGCATTCTGATCTTGGACGAACCTTTCGCCGGGCTGGATATTCCGACGCGGATGCAGCTTGCCCGCTATCTGGACCGTTATGACGGCACGCTGGTGCATGTGTCGCACGACCCGCGCGATCTTAAGGGGTATGACCATGTGTTGTGGTTGGAACGGGGTGTGCTGAAGGGGCAGGGGGCCGATGTGCTGGACGCCTTCACCAAGGACATGACGCAGCAAGGAGAGAGCGATGATATCTCTGACCTCTCCCGTTAGGACGCGCGCGCACGACTGGCCCGTCGGGCTGAAACTCGCGGCGCTGTGCATGGCAACCGTGCTGTTGTTCAAAGCGCAGAGCCTTTGGGTGCACGCGGGGGCCTTTGCAGGAATGCTGACCTTGTATCGCCTGCCCGGTCCGGTGTTCTTCCGGGCTGGACTGCGGGCGTTGCGCGTGCTGTGGCCCTTCGTTGCGATGCTGGTGCTGTATCACCTTGTGACGCGCACGCCCTACGTGGGAGGGGTGATCGTTTTGCGAATGATCACGGCGGTTGGGCTGGCAACCTTGATGACGATGACCACGCAATTGTCGGACCTGATCGCGGTGGTGCGCTGGCTGGCGACACCCCTGCGCGCCCTGGGTCTGAAAACCGCGTATCTTGAGACTGCCATTGCACTGGTGATCCGCTTCACCCCGGTTCTGCTGGCCAAAGGCACAAAGCTGATCGACGCGTGGCGCGCCCGATCGCCGCGCCGCCCCGGCTGGCGCATTATCTTACCGTTTACGGTCCTTGCGCTGGATGACGCGGACCACATCGCCGAGGCGCTGCGCGCGCGCGGCGGTTTCGATGCCATGAAGGAGTGAAACATGGAAAAGAACGTGACCTTGATTGCCCTGTTTGCCGCGTTGATTGCGGCCTTGGGGCTAATTCCACAAATTGCGCTGCCGTTCGGTGTGCCGATCACCGCACAAAGTCTTGGCATCATGCTGTGCGGCACGGTGTTGGGCGCGAAACGCGGGGCCTTGGCGGTTCTGCTGTTCCTGCTTCTGGTGGCGCTGGGTCTGCCGCTTCTGGCCGGTGGTCGCGGCGGTCTGGGTGTGTTCACCAGCCCAACGGCCGGGTTCCTTGTGGGCTTCCCAATCGCGGCCTTCGTTACTGGCCTGATCACCGAGAAGTGGCGCAAGGGTCCGCTGGCTGTCAGCGCAGGTGTTGCGTCGGTCATCGGCGGGATCGTGGTGCTTTACATCTTTGGGATCGCGGGCTTGTCGATGGTGCTGGGTAAATCGGTGCCCGAGGCCACCGCGCTGGTATCAGCCTTCATACCCGGTGACATCTTGAAAGCTGCCATTGCCGGGATGCTGACCGCCGCCTTGGCCAAGGCGCGCCCGGCGAGTGTTCTGTCACGCGCTTGAAGCGGGCGTCAGCCCTTATCAAACAGACGACCCAGCCCCTTGCGTGGGTCGTCTATTCCCGCAAGTCGAAGCATATGCCACGCCAGCGCCAGATTGCTGGCAAGGACGGGTTTGCCGGTGGCGTCCTCGATTGCCGGAATGACATCAAGACATCTCAGAGCCGTGCATGAAATCACGATGGCGTCGCAAGGTGCGGCGTCGGCCACGTGTCGGGCGGCGGCAAGGATCGAGGGCGGGGTGATCCGTGACACGATCTGGTCATTGCTTTCCTCGAACGAGCCAAAACTGGCGATCTGGAACCTGGCGTCGGTCAGCCGGTCGCGCATGGCTTGCGAGACGTCTGCGACATAGGGCGACAGGAAACCCAGCCGTGTGACACCCAGATGCCGCCCCGCCGCGATAATCGCGGTTAGCGGGTCGGTGACGGCAGCATTGGGGCAGACCGACCGGATCGCGGCGGCCACCTTGTCCGGTCCGATGACGGACGTGGCCGAGGTGCAGGCATAGCCGATGACATCAAAGGACAGGGCAGGGGGCAACAGCCGCGCGGCGGCGGGCAGGTCGGCCAGCATTTGCGGCAGCGTGTCGGGGCGGATCTCCGGCCCCATCGGGATACGTGTGTGATAGAGCGCGACGCCGGGCAGATCCATAATCCGCCGAAATTCGTTCTCCAGCGTTTCGTCGTTTTCCAGCACGATCACGCCCAGATTGGCGCGGGTGCCGATGCCTTGGTCCGTGTCGAAGGTCAATTTCATTCAAATCACCGGAAGCTCTTGCGGGGCGCGGGTGGTCAGAAGCTCGGCCCCACCCGCCCGCACAACGATGTTTTCTTCATGCACCATGATCCGTCCGTCACCATAACCCAGCGATGGCTCCAAGGTCAGGACCATGTTTTCCTGCAAAACTGTGTCATCGAACGCGGCGTGGGATGGCCATTCGGTCAGTTGGATCCCCAGCCCATGCCCCAACCGGCCTACATCGCCGCCCTGGTCGTCCATTTCGGCAATCACGCTTTGCATCGCGCGGAACAGATCGCGGCAGGTGATGCCGGGGCGCGCGGCGTTGATCCCGGCTTCGGTTGCGCGCCACAGCACATCATAGGCGCGGCGGGACAGGTCATCGGCGTGACCCACCGCCCAGTTGCGGTCGAAATCGCAGAAATACCCATCCAATGTGGCGCCGGTGTCCAGCATCAGGATATCGCCGCGCGACAAGGGTCGGGGTGATGGGGGCGAGATCACATCGTGATACCCGCCCTGATCCGCACCACCGACCAGATAGGGCACATCATCGGCCCCTTGCGCCAACGCTTCGCGACGGAACGCCCTGAAAAGGGCTTCCATGGGCAGACCCTCGTGCGCGAGGTCGGGAACCTTGGCGAAGGTGCGCGATCCGATTGCGCAGATATGGGCGATCTTTTTGATCTCGCGTTCGGATTTCACCATCCGAAGGCTGCGGATGATCCCGGTGGCGTCGGAGATGTGCAAACCGGGAAGTGCGGCCAAAAGCCGTTCGTAATCGCCAAGGGGCATACGCAGCATCGTCTCGTGCCCCTTCATCACGCCAATTGACGCGCTGCCGCGGGCAAACGGGGTCAGCAGATCGATCAACAGGCTGATCCCGTCATCGGCGGGCGCTGGGGCGGACCAAGTGCGGATGTCGTCGATCCATGTGGTGCGCATCAGGGCCGCGCCGATTTCGGGAATGATCGCGATTGGCTTGCCGGTGGCTGGCACGAACAGGAACCAAGGGCGCGTCGGGCTTTGCCAGAACAGCGTGTGAAAGCCCGAGAAATATCGCACCTCGGGTTCCGTCATCAAAAGCAGTCCGGCCAGCCCCGCATCTGCCATACGGGTCTGCGCGCGGGCGGTGCGTGTGGCAAATTCGTCTTCGGGAAAACCTCGGGGTGGTTCAGACATGGTTGGTCCTTCGGCCGCGAATGCGATGTTGAAAACAGACTAACCACAGATTTAACTGTGGGTATAAGCGTTTTCGCCAACCCGTTGGCTCGGCCCGTTAATTTTGCGTCAAATCCTTCCCGAACTGTGGTGTGACCCTTGGCGGAAAACGACTTTTTCGCTAACGTGCATTGGTCGGTTTAACCGACAGAGGACATCACCGGGACAAACGCGATGGATCGGAAGAACACGTCCTCTCAGACGCAGGAAGACAGTCTGACAGGAAGAACACGGGAAGAGGCGATCGAGCGGCTTTACGACGTGGCGCTTGATCCAACGCGGTATGAGACATTGCTGGATGTCTGGGAAACCGCGATTGCGCCCCTGCGCGAAGGGGCGGATTTCAGCGCGCCGCGCCTGTTGGACGACCCCACGATCTCAAGCCATTTCGAACGTGCAGGTGCCTTTCTGGACCGGCTGGATCAAAGCAGTACGCAAACCCAGTTGAACGCGGTGCTGGCACATTTTGACAAGGTGGCGGCGTTTCTGTTCGGGGCGAGTCACAAGGTGGTGGCAGTAAATCCCGCCGCGCGGGCGCTGTTGGGGCTTGAGGTCGGGGCCGATCTTGGCTCGATGCTGGTTAGCCCGGATGACATCGACAGTATTCTGACCACGGCCCATGCTTTGCTGAATGGGCAGGGGGAAAACGCCGCCGTGCTGCGGCTGAGGTCACGCGGCAAGGGGCACTTCATCGTCGTCCGCTTGCAGGTGCGGCAAATCGGATCCGGGGAGCGCTATATTCTGGCGGCCTCGTCCGAGGTCAGCTGCCCGGCAGAGTTCTCTGACATCCTGAAACGCGCCTTCGACCTGACCACGGCCGAAGCGGATGTGGTGCAAAGCCTTGTCGAATGCTGCTCGGTCAAGGATATCGCGGAACAGCGGGGGCGGTCCATCGACACGGTCAGGGCGCAGATCAAGTCGATCCTGTCCAAGACGGAAACCCGGTCGCAGGTCGAACTGGTGCGGCTGGCCTTGTCGCTGATGGATATGTCGAACCTGACGATCAAGGCCGATCCCGGTCCGCGACTGTTAAGCCGTGGCTACGCCAGCCTGAAGGAACGGCCCTTCACGACACTGACAACGCCGGACGGACGGCGGTTGGATTACCTTGTGCTGGGGGCGACCGAAGGTGTGCCGCTGTTGTTCCTGCCACTGGATTATGGGCTGGTGCGCTGGCCGGCATCTGCCGAAGCCGAAGCGACCCGGCGCGGCATTCGCATCATCGTGCCGGTCCGCGCGGGCTATGGCATGTCAGATATGATTGCCAAGTCGCAGGATTATGATGCGCTCGCCACCCAGGACACGTTGCAGATCCTTCAGGCCGAAGGGGTTGCGCGTTGCCCGGTGATCAGCCTTGGATCAGATAGTTTCTATGCGATGAAACTGGCCTCTATCGACCCCGCGCGGATCAGTGCCATCATCGCCACGGCGGGCATTCTGCCGATGACCCGGCGCGAGCAATACGAGCGGATGGAGAAATGGCACCGTTTCATTCTGGCAGGCGCGAAATACACCCCGCACCTGTTACCGTTCATGGTGAAAGCCGGGTTCTATCTGGCGCGTAAAATCGGCAAGCGCGGGTTCATCCATGCGGTCTATGGCGATTGCCCTGCGGATGTCGAAACCTTTGAAGACCCCGAGGTGTTCGAAGCGATTGTCACAGGGTCGGAAACCGCGCTGACCGACGATCACAGTGCCCATGAAGCGTTTTCGCGCATGGTGCTGGGCGAACAGAAAAGCGACTGGACCCCCATGGTCAACGCGCTGCGCGGCAAGCTGCCCGTGGTGTTCTTCAACGGCACACATGACCCACAGGTTCCGGTCGCGTCACTGGACGAGTTTCGGCAGGATCACGACTGGATCGACTATCGCGTTTACGACGACAGCGGGCAGCTGATCTTTTTCCGCCATTGGCAAGACGTGCTGGACGAAGCCGAAAAACACCTGTCGCGTTAACTTTTACCCAATGTTGGGTATGACCGGTGGCACCGATGCTTCTAGCTTTGATCTTATTGAAGCCAAGGATTTTAAGTTGCCAGACGTATTCTCAATTACAGGGATAATCCCGAACGGCTGCAGTGCAGATGTTCACGGATCATTTGCCCATCTCGATGGGTTTCGCGTTGATCTGAGAAGGGGGTGGGCGTGTGGTGATGGCGCGGGGCAATTGTTGTCGGGGATATCGGCAACAACCCCCGTGTTTTAGACCCTCATAGGGCCACCGGACCGTGTGCTTCCTGTCACGGGTCGGTGGCTTTTCTTTTGGGGTGGATTTGGGGTGCTTGACCCGAGGGGTGGAGTGGCACCAAAGGGCGACCCGCCGCAGGACGCGTCAATTAATGGCACGGTTTGGCAACGCGGCGGGTTGCTTCTTTGTGTGTCCACATTGAAAGGATCCTCTCGACCGACTTAGCGCATAGGTCCGCAGTTTTGCTCCACCGCGCCAAAAACCGGCGCCACCGTGTCATAGAAATTTGCGATGGTCATGCCTTCGGGCAAACCGTTGCGCAGGGTGGCGGGGTCAAGTTGCCAATTGAGCGTGATCTCGAATATCTCGGGCGTCATTTGATCCTTCAGCCCGGTAAATGAGCAGGGGCAGTTTGCAACTGCCTCTGAGTCGTCCGACCAGTCATAGACCTGAGCCATCCGGGCGCAAAAGGCCGTTGGATCATCCAGGTCGATCGTCTCGGCGTGGCTGGTGGTTGCGGTGAGAAGTGCAATCAGGATTGTCGAAAGCCGCATGGTTTGCCTCCTGAACAAATAAATGAATGAAAACAGAATGCCTTAATCCGGCGCAACAATCAATTTTGCCGACAGGCAGCAACCGGGCGCAGCTTGTTTCACTGGGCATTGTTTTCCTGCCAAAAACCGTCAGGAAAAAGTGAACTGCTTAACAATAGTCAAGATTCTGGCGCGCGGCCCCGTCTATCCAGAAAATTGGATAACTGAACTGGAGGCCAATATGCGAGAAGTCATGACCAAGACCATGGCGCGTAACGTGTTCTATGGCGGCTCGTTGTTTTTCATTGTGGTCTTTTTGATCCTGTCGGCGCATTCGGTGCGATACGTGGTGACCAAATCGACGGCAAATGCAGAACTGACGGAAAGCGTAGCACGCGGCAAACATGTGTGGGAAAAGAACGCCTGCATCAACTGCCATACGATTATGGGCGAGGGGGCGTATTTCGCACCCGAGCTGCAAAACGTGATGACCCGGTGGGGTGTCGCCGACGATCCTGAAGCAGCTTTCGAGGTGCTGAAAGGGTGGATGGAAGCACAGCCCAGCGGCATCGAGGGGCGGCGCCAGATGCCGCAATTCAACCTGAGCGACGAACAGATCCGTGAACTTGCAGACTTCTTCCTGTGGGTGAACACCATCGACGCGCAGGGCTGGCCCCCCAACGAGGCGGGCTAAGGCCGGAAGAGGAGACGTGAAATGAAATACCAAACACAAAAAATTGCCTATTGGTACTTCCTGGCAGCGATGGCGGTTTTCGCCGTGCAGGTGCTGGGTGGTCTGTGGGCCGGGTGGATCTATGTCGCCCCGAACTTCCTGTCCGAGCTGATGCCGTTCAACATCGTGCGCATGTTGCACACCAATGCGCTGATCGTCTGGCTGCTGCTGGGCTTCTTCGGTGCGGCCTACTTCCTTGTTCCGGAAGAGGCCGAGCGCGAGATGCATTCGCCGACGCTGGCCTATGTCCAGCTTGGCATTCTGCTTCTGGGCACCGCGGGCGCGGTTTTGACCTATACGTTCGACCTGTTCCACGGCAACTGGCTGTTGGGCATGGAAGGGCGCGAGTTCATTGAACAGCCTGTCTGGGTCAAGGTCGGCATCGTTGTCGCTGCGCTGATCTTCCTGTTCAACGTGTCGATGACGGTTTTGAAGGGCCGCAAGACGGCGATCACGAACGTGCTGCTTCTGGGCCTGTGGGGTCTGGCGCTTCTGTTCCTGTTTGCCTTCTATAACCCGGCCAACCTGTCGCTGGACAAAATGTTCTGGTGGTACATCGTGCACCTGTGGGTGGAAGGCACATGGGAACTGGTGATGGCATCAATTCTGGCCTTCCTGCTTCTGAAGCTGACGGGCGTCGACCGTGAGATCATTGAAAAATGGCTCTATATCATCGTCGCCACCGCCCTGTTCTCGGGCATCCTTGGCACCGGGCACCACTATTACTGGATCGGTCTGCCGAGCTATTGGCAGTGGGTCGGGTCCATCTTCTCGACGCTTGAGGTGATCCCCTTCTTCGCGATGATGAGCTTCAGCTTCGTCATGGTGTGGAAAGGCAAACGTGACCACCCGAACAAGGCGGCCCTTCTGTGGGCGCTGGGTGCCGCAACCGTTGCCTTCTTTGGCGCGGGCGTCTGGGGCTTCCTGCACACGCTGCACGGTGTGAACTATTACACCCACGGCACGCAGATCACCGCGGCCCACGGTCACCTGGCCTTCTTCGGCGCCTATGTGTCGGTGAACTTGGCGATCATTACCTATGCCATGCCGATCCTGCGCGGACGCGATCCGTATAACCAGGTTCTGAACATGGCGAGCTTCTGGCTGATGACCGGCGGGATGTCGTTCATGACCTTCGTCCTGACCTTTGCCGGGACGGTTCAGACCCACATGCAACGTGTGCTGGGCGAAAACTTCATGGACATTCAGGAAGGTGTGCACCTGTTCTTCATCATGCGTTGGGCCGCTGGTCTTGCCGTGGTGATCGGTGCGATCCTGTTCATCTATGGTCAACTGGTTCCGCGTCGCGAGATCATTGAGCGGACCGACCAATATGAAAGCGAAGGTGCCTGATATGGCCGCTGTTGATAAAAAGACGGAGGGGGTTTCGGCCCCCTTCTACTCACCCGTTTCTGACGAATGCGATGTTTTTGAAGCCGCCGAACGCCATGGCCTTCCACTGCTGCTGAAAGGTCCGACCGGATGTGGTAAGACCCGCTTCGTCGCCCATATGGCCGCCCGTTTGGGTCGCCCCCTTTATACTGTCGCCTGTCATGATGACCTGTCCGCCGCCGACCTTGTGGGTCGTTACCTGCTGAAAGGCGGGGAAACGGTCTGGGTTGATGGACCGCTGACCCGCGCCGTGCGGGAAGGGGCCATCTGCTATCTGGACGAGGTGGTCGAGGCGCGCAAAGACGTGACCGTCGTTCTACACCCCTTGACCGATGATCGCCGCATCCTGCCCCTGGACAAGACCGGGGAAGAGATCGAGGCCGCCCCGGGCTTCATGCTCGTGGCAAGTTACAATCCGGGGTATCAGAACATCCTGAAAACCCTCAAACCCTCAACCCGCCAGCGTTTCCTTTCAATCGACTTCGATTTCCCCTCCCACGACCGGGAAGTTGATATTGTGACGCGTGAAAGCGGGTTGGATGCCAGCCGGGCAACGTCCCTTGTCCGGTTGGCAAACAAATTGCGTGGCTTGAAAGGTCAGGATCTGGAAGAGGGTGTTTCGACCCGTCTGGTGATCTATTGTGCCACGCTGACCCGCGACGGGATGCCCGTTGACCGGGCGATCCGCACCGCGATGATCGAACCCTTGTCGGATGACGACGATGTCAAGCAAGGGTTGATGGATCTGGTCACCGCGATCTATGGCTGATGCCACCCCCGCGACCGGCTTATGGGTCGGTCGCGGATTCTCTTACACAGGACGCAAACCTGACACCCGAGGTTCCCCATGTCCGAACGAATTTTTGACCCTTTCGAGCCGGAAGAAACCGTTGGCAAGATCTGGCACAAATATGCCAGCCGTCTGGACGCGCCCGGCCAACACGATGAAAACGCCGTCAGCCTGACCGATGTCGAAGGCCGGCTGGGGGTGTTTTTCCGCGGCCTTGGCGGGTCGCACGCGACCGAGATCAAGCAGGCCAGCGCCGCCGCCTCGCATCACCGGCTGTCGCTGCGTCGGTCGCTGGGCACATGGCGCGAAACGCAAGCCCGCCCCAGTTTTGACGGCGAGGCGCTGCGCCTGCCCGAAACCATCGCAGAATTTCCGGCCCGCGAAGCCAATGCGGCGCTGTATTTCTGGCTGGTCGCGTCGGTGGCCCATGCGCCCGACGCGGTGGCCGATGCCGATCCGCTGCGCGCCGACCTTCGGGCGTTGCGCGCCTCGATCGCCATGACGCAGGCCACGCTGGCGGACTGTCCCGGTCTGCGCGGGTTTTACGAGACATTGGTGGGCGCCTGCCGCGCCTCGCGCCCCGAGGCAAAACTGCCCAGCGTCGAGGCTGCTTTGGAAGCGGCGATTGATCATCTGCTGGGCGGCCCGGAGCCGGCGCGCAAGATGGCGCGCGAGTTCGTGGCGCTGATCCGGTCGCCCGACGCCGACCTGTCGCATCTTGTGGCGCCGCGCGGTTATCGCCCGTTCCGCCCGGTGCCGATGTGGCCCGACCTGCGCCCGATGGCCGCCCGGATGCCGGTCGACCGGCTGGGCGAAGGGGACGAGGAACAAGGCAGCGGCCCCGGCGACGAGACCGAGGGCACCAAGGCCGCCCGCCGATCCGAAAGCGATCAGGTCGAACGGCGCGACAGCCTGATCCTGCACAAGTTCGAAGCGATTTTTTCCTGGGTCGAAAGCCTGAACATGAACCGGCGGATCGAAGATGACGACGAAGACAATGCCCGCCGCGCCGCCGAGGATCAGGACGAGCTGGCGCTGGGGCAGGTGTCGAAAAAGACCGCCACGCGGCTGAAGTTCCACCTTGATCTGTCGCCCGAGGATGCCGAGTGCGAGCGCCTGTCGGGCAAGCATCTGTATCCCGAATGGGATCACCGCACGAACAGCTATATCCCCGATCACGCGCGGGTTTTGTCCAGCATCGCGGACGAGGTCGAAGCGATCGAGCATGACCCCGCCACCAACCGCCGCATTCGCGCCGTGAAACGACAGTTCGAGGCGTTGCGCCCGAAACGCGTGATCCTGCCGCGCCAGTTGGACGGGGATGAGCTGGATCTGGAAGCCGCGATTGCCGCGCAGGTCGAACTGCGCGCAACGGGCCGGTCCAGCGACAGGGTCTATCGCGCCGCGCGGGTGATGGAACGCGATCTGGCGATCTCGGTCCTGATGGATGTGTCGCGATCCACGGAATCCGCCATTGGCGACCGGCAAGTGATTGACGTGGAAAAAGAGGCGCTGACCGCGCTGGCCTGGGGGCTAGATGCCTGTGGCGATGATCTCGCGGTCCACACGTTTTCGTCCTTAAAACGGGGCCGGGTCTTCGTGCAGGAATGCAAAGGCTTTGACGAGAAGATGGGTCCACGGGTCGAGGCACGGATCGGTGGGCTGACGCCCGCGTTCTATACCCGGTTGGGCGCGGCGATCCGCCATGCGTCGTCCGAGCTTGACGACCGCCCGAACACCCGCCGCCTGCTGCTGGTGATCACCGACGGCAAGCCCAATGATCTGGATCACTACGAGGGTCGCCACGGGATCGAAGACAGCCGCATGGCGGTGCGCGAGGCGCGTCGCAAGGGCCACGCCGTGCATGGCGTGGTGGTGGACCAGAAAGGGCAGGGATGGGTGCATCGCATCTTTGGCGCGGACGGCTTTTCCATCGTGCCCGACCCCACGCGACTGACCTCCGCACTGCCTGAAATCTATCGCCAGATTACCGGTGGCGCATGACGGATCAAACCTCGGTTCTGGATGAGCTGCCCGGCGATCTGATGATCTGGGTCTTGATCGTGTCCGAGCTTCTGGTCTTCGGCGCGGGGCTTTTGGCGTTTCTGGGTATGCGCGCGATGGACCCGGCAGGGTTTGCCGCGGATCAGGCGGCGCTGAACCGCGTGGCCGGGGCGGCCAACACCATCGTGCTTGTCACCAGCGGCTATTGCGCGGCGCGTGCGGTAAACGCGGTGGGTCGGTCACTGCGTGCGATGCGCCTGTGGCTGCTGGCGGCGATGGGGTTCGGCATCGTTTTCCTGATCGTCAAATGGTATGAATATGCCGAAAAGGCACGCCATGGGATCAGCATCGAGACCAGTGACTTTTTCACCTTCTATTACCTGCTGACCGGGTTTCACGCGCTGCATGTGGTGGCCGGGCTGATCATCTTTGCGCTGCTGATGCGCTGGGGAACGCACCGAAACGTGGAGGCCGGGGCCGCCTTTTGGCACATGGTCGATCTGGTCTGGGTCTTGCTGTTCCCCATCATCTATCTGGTGCACTGATGTCGAACGCTGTCCTGACCCGCGCGCTTGTTCTTCTGATCGCCTTCAGCATGGCGACCACCGTCTTTGCGGGTGTGTTGCCCGAGGCCGGGCCGGTCTTCGTGCTGACCGTTCTGGCCTTGTCGGGCCTGAAATCCTTCGTGATTCTGTCCGACTATCTTGGCCTGCGCACCGCGCCCAGCTTTCGCGGCGGATTCACCGCGTTTCTGGTCGGCTTCCTTGGTCTGGCTGCGCTGCTCTATGCGCTGCCCTTCGCGATGTAGGGGCGCTTGATCATGGTCAAGCTGCCCGAACTGAAACTGTCTTATGGTCCTTTATGAACATGACTGGAGTTTTGACATGAAAACGCTCTATCTGGCCGCTCTGGCCGGGATCGTGGCCTCACCCGCCCTTGCCCACCATGACAAGACACCGCTGCGTGAAGCGGTGATTGACGGACATTCGCATGCCGTTGGCGGGGCGACCTTGTGGCTGCTGGGGGCGGCGATTGCGCTGATCCTGGCGCTGGTGGCCGTGCAAAAATCCATCTTCCGCAAGTGATGTCGGTGCCCGAAGGAAAATCCGGCCGGTGGCCGGTCTGGGCCGTTGCGCTCGTGTTGTATCCGCTGGCCGCCGGGGCGGCGGCGGTCAACCTGTTCTTCCTGTTTCTGGTGTTGCAGGCGGTGGGATTGCGCGCCCTGACACCGATCGAGTCGATTGTCGGCGGCATCATCCTTGGCGTGCCCTTTGCATGGATTTCAGGGAAATGGATGCGTGGCCTGATTGATCAGGCAGAAGACGACGCCTGATACAAGGCGCGCAGGGGTGGTCAAATTATTGCTTCACATGCGCAGGACTTGACTTTGGTCATTCGACAGACGGTCGCAGCCCGTAAGCTGCCGAACATGTGCCACCAAGGGGGCTTGTCATGTCGGACCTGTTCAAACGAATTTTCAGTGAAGGCTTTCGCGCCTTCTTTCTGGGCGCAGCGATCTGGGCCATCCTGTCCGGCCTGATGTGGGAGCTGTGGCTGGGCGCGCAGGCGTCGGGTGGCACGACTGGTCTGTCGGATCTGGCGATGGCGCCGCATCTGTGGCACGCGCATGAAATGGTGTTCGGCTATGCGGGCGCGGCGGTGGCCGGGTTTTTCCTGACGGCGGTGGCCAGCGGGCGCGGCACGATCATCGGGGTTCTGGCGGCGCTTTGGCTGGCGGGGCGGGTGGCGCTATGGCTCTCGGCTGCCTTACCGCCCGTCGTGGTGGCGTTGGTCGATCTGGTCTTTTTGGCCGCGCTGGTCCTGCGTATCGCAAACCAGCTGCGCAAACGCCTGAATCCGCAACACGGGATCTTTCTGGTGTTTCTCGTCACCCTGTTGGTCGCCAACCTGCTGGTGCATCTGGAATGGGCGGGTGTCACAACGGACACCGCCAACGCGGGGTTGCGTGTTGGGCTGATGGCGCTGTGCGGGTTGATCGTGGTGTTGGGCGGGCGGGTCACGCCGGGCTTCATTCGCAACGCGATGAACCGCGCGGGCCAGCCGCCCGAGGCATTGCCCCAACAGACCCCGCGCCTTGACCGGCTGGCCGTGCTGACCGCTATCGCCCTGCCGTGGAGCATTCTGATCCCGATGCTGGCGCCGGTCGTGGCGCTGGCGCTGGCGGTGATCCACGGGCTGCGAATCATCGGGTGGCGCCCGCATTGGGCGCTGCGCGATCCGCTTTTGTGGTCGCTGTTTGCCGCGCAGGGCTTGATGGTGATCGGCTTTGCGCTCTGGGCGTTGGCAGGCTGGGGCTTTGGCGACGAGGTCGGTGCGCTGCATGTTCTGGGGCTGGGCGGCATCGGTGGCATGACATTGGCCGTGATGAGCCGCGCCAGCCTGGGCCATACCGGCCGCGCGCCCATCGTGCCACGCTGCGTGGCCGTGGGGTATGGGCTGATGATCCTGTCTGCCTTGACGCGTTGGCTGGCGGCGGACCTTTTGTATCGCTGGTATGACTTCTTGGTCCTGCTGGCGGGGGCCGCGTGGATTGGGGCGTTCGTGCTGTTCCTTGTCGGAATGGTGCCTGCGCTGACCGGGCCGCGCGTGGCCCGTCCGGCGCCACCCCCGCCACCCCCGATGCCGCCACACATGAAATCTTCGGCGGCTTGACGTTGGTTAAGTGCGGCGGGGCGAAGATGTGACACAAGTCGTCCAAGGCCCACCCAGCGAGGTTGATCCCACATCCTCGTCCTGTTCTGCGAATACGGCCTCTGTGATCATGTCGCCTCTGTTCTTGGGTGAGGCCGGCGGCGCAACCGATCACGTTCGGGTTTACGAACCCTTGGGCCAACCGCCCGGACGCATCTGATGCGTTTCGAGGCCGGAGCCACCTGCAAGGGTGGCGGGCGGTTGGTCCCTCTTATCTTTCAAAACCTTGATCCGTATTTCTGCCCCTGACTTGACAAACATCATGTCAGCCTTGCCCCCGATCCGGTTCAATGACGCAACGGATAACTCACCCAAGGGGCTTCCCATGAATTATCAAGATTACTTCAAGACCCGTCTTGATGCGCTGCGCGAAGATGGAAACTATCGCGTGTTCGCCGATTTGCAACGCAAGCGCGGGGCCTATCCGAAGGCGCGTCACACCGCCAAGGACGGCACGGGCGAGGTGACGATCTGGTGTTCGAATGACTATCTTGGCATGGGCCAGCACCCGGCGGTTCTGGCCGCGATGCACAACGCGATCGACACGGTCGGCGCGGGGGCCGGTGGCACGCGCAACATTTCCGGCACCACCCATGACCATGTGCTGCTTGAGGGTGAACTGGCCGACCTGCACGAGAAGGAAGCGGCGCTTCTGTTTACCTCGGGCTATGTGTCGAACTGGGCCGCGCTTGGCACGCTGGCGTCGCAAATCCCCGGTTGCATCGTGTTCTCGGATGCGCTGAACCATGCCTCGATGATCGAAGGTATTCGCCATTCGAAAGCCGCGCGGGTGATCTGGAAACATAACGATCTTGAGGATCTTGAGGCCAAGCTGGCCGCCGCCGATCCCGATGCGCCGAAGCTGATCGCCTTCGAAAGCGTCTATTCGATGGATGGCGACATCGCGCCGATCAAGGAAATCTGCGATCTGGCCGACAAATATAACGCGATGACCTATCTGGACGAGGTGCACGCGGTCGGCCTTTACGGCCCGCGCGGGGCCGGGGTGGCCGAACGCGAAGGGCTGATGGATCGCCTGACGGTGATCGAAGGCACGCTGGGCAAGGCTTTTGGCGTGATGGGCGGCTATATCGCGGCCTCGGCCGAGCTGTGCGATTTCGTGCGAAGTTTTGCCAGCGGGTTCATTTTCACCACCGCCTTGCCGCCCGCCGTGGCGGCGGGTGCGCGCGCCTCGGTTCAGCATCTGAAGCAATCGAACGTGGAACGTGACCGACAGAAAGAGCGTGTCGCCCGCGTGCGCGCGGGGCTGGACGCGATGGGCATCCCGCATATCGACAACCCGTCCCACATCATCCCGGTGATGGTGGGCGATCCGGTGAAATGCAAGTTCATCTCGGACACGCTGATGCGGGACTATGGCGTTTATATCCAGCCGATCAATTATCCCACCGTGCCCAAGGGCACGGAGCGGCTGCGGATCACCCCGTCACCTGTCCATTCGGATGCCGATATCGAACACCTTCTGGGTGCGCTGGAAGAGTTGTGGAGCCAGTGCGAGGTCGCGCGCGTTCCGCTGGCGGCTCAATAAGGTAATCCCGAGCAATTGACTAAGATCAAGGTCGGGGGAATCTTGGCGCGGCATATACCTGTGTAATTCAGTCGGGATAGAACCCGACTCACCCAAGGGATTGCAGACGATGCTGAAGCTTAAAGACCTGAAGATAGGCGACCGTGCCACGGTCACGGGATTTCTCAGCGGCTCGCCCAGCTATCGCCGCAAGCTGTTGTCGATGGGCCTGACGCTGGGGGCCGAGTTTTCGGTCAGCCGTCTGGCCCCGTTGGGTGACCCGGTGGAAATCCGCGTCCGGGGCTATGCCCTGAGCCTGCGCAAGCATGAAGCCGAGGCGATCAACGTCGCTCGCATCACCCCCCCGTTCGTGTCATGACACGCGTCGTTGCGATTGCCGGCAACCCGAATTGCGGCAAGACGACCCTGTTCAACGCCCTGACCGGGCGGCATCAGCAGGTGGGCAACTGGCCGGGCGTCACGGTCGAAAAGAAGCTGGGCGATCTGCATCACCATGGCACCGCGATCACGCTGGTGGACCTGCCGGGCGTCTATTCGCTGTCGGTCGCGGGCGGGGCCGCGTCGCTGGACGAACGCATTGCGCGCGATTTCATCCTGTCCGAGCGGCCTGATCTTGTGGTCAATGTGGTCGATGCCTCGAACCTGGAACGCAACCTCTATCTGACCGTGCAACTGGTCGAGATGGGCGTGCCTGTGGTGGTCGCGCTGAACATGATGGATGTGGCGCGCGCCCGGCGGCTGGTGATCGATACTGACGCCTTGTCGCGCGAACTGGGCTGCCCGGTGGTCGAGATCGTGGCGTCCGAGGCACGCGGCCTGACCGAGTTGAAAGACCTGATGCGGGTGGCGGACGATGTGCCGACATTTGCCCCGAAACTCGACGATGCGACCGAAGCTGCGTTGACGCGCTTGGAAACGGCACTTGCGGGCAAGATCACGCAAGGCAATCCGCGCTGGCTGGCGATCAAACATCTGGAGGGTGACGAACTTTGCCCGGCGATGACCGATCCCACTGTCGCCGAGCTGGCGCAGACCGAACGCGAAACGCTTGAGGTCGAGACGGGTTTGGACGCCGACACCGCGATTGCTTGCGCGCGGTATGACGCGGTGGCCAACCTTGTGGGCCTGTCGCTCAGCCGCGCCACGGAAGTCGCGCGCACCTTGTCAGACCGCCTTGACCGCGTGATCCTGAACCGTGCGCTTGGCATCCCGGTCTTTCTGGCCACGATGTATCTGATGTTCATGTTCACCATCAATTTCGGCGGCGCGTTCATCGACTTTTTCGACATTTTGGCGGGGACCATCTTTGTGGATGGCACCGCGGCACTTCTGGGGGTGATCAGCGCACCCGGATGGCTGACCACGATCATGGCCGATGGGGTGGGCGGCGGTATTCAGACCGTGGCGACCTTCATTCCCATCGTTGCCTGCCTGTTCTTCGCGCTCTCGGTGCTGGAAGACAGCGGCTATATGGCCCGCGCGGCGTTTGTCATGGACCGGTTCATGCGGATGATCGGCCTGCCGGGCAAAAGTTTCGTGCCGCTGATCGTGGCCTTTGGCTGCAATGTGCCCGCGATCATGGCGACGCGGACGCTGGACAGCGCGCGCGACCGCACGTTGACCGTGATGATGGCGCCCTTCATGTCCTGCGGGGCGCGGCTGCCGGTCTATGCGCTGTTTGCCGCCGCGTTCTTTCCGGTGGGCGGGCAGAACCTCGTGTTCGCGCTCTATCTTCTGGGGCTGCTTGCGGCGGTCGGCACCGGTTTGATGCTGAAGCTGACGATCCTGAAGGGCGAGCCGACACCTTTTGTGATGGAGCTGCCGCCCTATCACTTGCCGACGATAAACGGGTTGGCCCGGCGCACTTGGCATCGGATGCGCGATTTTCTGACCGAGGCCGGGCAGGTCATCGTCCTGATGGTCGCTGTGCTGGCCTTCCTGAATTCGTGGGGCACCGATGGCAGTTTCGGGAACGAGGACAGCGAAGCCTCGGTCCTATCGGAAATCGGGCGCAGCCTGACCCCCGCGTTTGCGCCCTTGGGGATCGAGGAAGACAACTGGCCCGCCACGGTTGGTATCTTCACCGGCATTCTGGCGAAAGAGGCCGTGGTCGGCACGCTGAACACGCTTTACGCGACGCCCGAGCTGGAGGATGGCACACCCTATTCACTGCTGGCGGGGGTGCGGGAGGCATCGGCCACCATCCTGCCCAACCTGCGCGATGCAGTGGGTATGGCCCCGGACCCGCTGGGGCTGGACATCGGCGACGTGTCAAACCCCGATGTGGCGGCGCAGGAGCAAGAGGTCGCGCGCTCGACCTTCGGGACGATGGCGGCGCTCTATGACGGGCAGGCGGGGGCGTTTGCCTATCTGCTGCTGATCCTGCTTTACATGCCCTGCGTGGCCGCCATCGGGGCAATCTGGCGCGAAACCGGCTGGCAATGGGCGCTGTTTGCCAGCACCTGGACGATGGGTCTGGCCTATGGCGCGGCGGTGATGTTTTACCAGATCGCGCGGTTTGACCGGCACCCGGACAGCTCGACCATCTGGATCGTGTCGATCCTGGCCGCGCTGGCGGCGGTGTTCCTGTTTCTTCGGTGGCTGGGCAATCGCCCAACGCCCTTTGCCGTGGGGGCTGAGTGATATGGCCGTTCTTCTGGACATTCGGAACTATGTGCGCAGCCATGGGCAGGCCAGCCTGCTTGACCTGTCGCACAAGTTCCGCATGCAACCCGACGCCATCCGCGGCATGCTGGACCATTGGCAACGCAAGGGCGTGATCCGGCGGCGGGATGTGGCGGACACCTGCGGCGGCTGCGCGATCAAGACCGGTTGCGGCAGTTGTTCGTCGAACGCCGCGTTTGAAACCTATGAATGGGCGGGGGTCTAGCCCTTCCAATCCAGCGCAATCGGCGGCGCGATGCGCAGAAGGTCAACGGCGCGCGCGGCGATCTGATCCACCACCTGATCCAGACTGTCCGGCAGCATGTAGAAGGCCGGCACCGGCGGCAGGATGATGGCGCCCATTTCCGTGGCTTGCGTCATGTTGCGCAGATGGGCCAGCGTCAGCGGCGCCTCGCGCGTCAGCAGGATCAACGGGCGACGTTCTTTCAGTTGCACCCCAGCGGCGCGCGTCAGCAGGTTGTCGTCCAGCCCGTTTGCGATGGCGGCCAGGCTGCGCATGGAACAGGGGGCGACGATCATGCCATCGACCGGGGCGGAGCCGGACGCGATGGCCGCGCCGATATTGCCACGTTCGTGAACGCGGGTGGCCAGCGCGGTGATCCGGTCCAACGCGTCCGCGCCGCATTCCTCGGCCAAGGTGCGTTCGGCGGCGGCGCTGATCACCAGATCGACCTCGGCCCCGATGGCGGACAGATGCCGCGCGGTGGCAAGGCCAAGGGCGCCGCCGGATGCACCTGCGATGCCAAGGATGACGCGGCTCATCCGCCCAGGCCCGGCAAATGGCGCGCAAGAAGGTCGGCGGCGAAGGCGGCGTCTTCGGGGTTGGTCTGCATGACCTCGCCCCATTCGCGGTTGGTTTCCGCGCCGATCTTGTTGGTGGCGTCGATGCCGATCTTTCCAGCCAGCCCCGGTTCGGGCGAGGCGAAATCAAGGTAATCCATCGGTGTCCTTTCCAATATCGTCACGTCGCGCGACGGGTCCATCCGCGTGGCCATGGCCCACGCGATGTCATCCCAGTTGCGCGGGTCGATGTCATCATCCACCACCACGATCATCTTGGTATAGCTGAATTGCGGCAACATCCCCCACAGTGCCATCATCACCCGCCGGGCCTGACCCGGATAGCGTTTGTCGATTGAAATCACCGCCATGCGATAGGACGCGGCGGCAGGCGGCAGCCACAGGTCGCGGATTTCCGGGATCTGTGCGCGGATCAGGGGCAGGGCAAGACGGTTGAACACCTCGCCAATGATCGCGGGCTCGTCGGGCGGGCGCCCGGTATAGGTGGACAGATAGATCGGGTCTTTGCGGTGGGTCAGCCCGCTGACCTGCATCACCGGGAAGGGATCGACCTGGTTGTAATATCCGGTGTGGTCGCCGAACGGGCCTTCGGGTGCGGTTTCGGTGGGATGAACCCAACCTTCGATCACCATTTCAGCGTCGGCGGGCACCATCAGGGGGACGGTCTTGGCAGGGACAAGCCGTGGCCGCGCGCCGGAAAAGACACCGGCAAAGCCAAGTTCGGATACGGTTTCAGGCAGGGGAAGGGCGGCGGACAGAAGCGTTGCCGGGTCGGCCCCCAAGGCAATCGCCACGGGCATGGGTTCACCCTGCGCGGCCCAAGACCGGTGATGGGCTGCCCCGCCGCGGTGGGCCAGCCAACGCATGATGATCCGGTCCCGGTCAATGACCTGCGCGCGATAGACGCCCGCGTTGTAACGGGTCACCTCGCCCGCGTCGCTGCCGAAAGGTCGGGTCAAAACCACAGGCCATGTGATCAGCGGGCCTGCATCCCCCGGCCAATGGGTCTGGATCGGCAGGGTCGATAGGTCCACATCCGTGCGAACTTCGGCCTGCACGGGGGCGCGGCGCATGATCTTGGGGCGGGTGGCAAGGGCGGCTTTCAGCATCGGCCAGCGCGACAGTGCATCGCGCATCCCGTCGGGCGGTGTGGGTGCGCGCAGGGCGGCCAGAAACGCGCCCATCTCGTCCAGCTTGTCGGGCGTGATGCCCAACCCTGCGGCTACGCGTTCGGGCGTGCCGAACAGGTTCACAATGACCGGCACATCGGACCTGCGCCCGTCATCCAGCACAGGGGTGTCAAAGCGCAAGACCGGCCCGCCCCGTTCCAACACCGCGCGATGCACGGCGGTCATCTGGTGGCGCACCGATACCGGGTCGGGCAGGGCGGTCAGGTCATCCCGCGCCGCGGCCCAGTCAAGATACGCGCGCAGGGTGGGAAAGGGGGGCAGGGTGCGAATGGTCGGCTCCTGTTTTTGGATCGTTTCCGGCTATCACCAACACCCGGTGCGGCAATTGACCAAGGTCAAGTTGCGCAGCGCCCAGATTGTTAGAACGGTGGGGCGGAAACGCTTGTTTGCCCGCGTTCAAGAGGTGCGCCATGCATGATCACGCCGTTCAACTGCCTGTTTTCCCACGCCTTCCGGCGCTTGCCCTGCGCGGGGTGCCGCTGACCCCCGTCGCGCTGGCGCTTGGGGCGTTCGCCCGTCGCATGGCCCTGCGCCACCCGTCGATGTTCAAGCGGCTGGGGGACTATGGCGCGGCGCGCTTCGTACTGGACCCCACCGACCTGCCGGTGACGCTTCTGTTAGAGCCGCGCGCGGGCAATCCCCGCCTGCGCCTGTCGCGCAAGCCGATGCAGGGGGACGCACGGATTGCCGGGCCTTTGTCCGGTCTCTTGGGCATGGTGCACGGGGCTTATGATGGCGATGCGCTGTTTTTCTCGCGCGATCTGGTGATCGAAGGGGACACCGCCGCCGTTCTGGCCCTGCGCAACGCGATCGACGACGCCGAACTTGATCTGGCCGCCGAGGCCGCGGCGATGTCTGGTCCCTTTGGGGCACAGATCAGGCGGCTGATCCAACTTGCAGAAACCCGAACCGGCGTGGCCCTGTCACGCCACGAGGAGGACCCCCTTTGGTAATGGAAATCGTTTGCCCCGCCGGGACGCCCGCATCGCTGCGCGCGGCTGTGAAAGCGGGGGCGCACACCGTCTATTGCGGTTTTGCCGACGAAACCAATGCGCGCAACTTTCCCGGCCTGAACTTCGACCGGGATGAAATGCGCGAGGGTGTGAAATTTGCCCATGACCACGGCGCGAAAGTGCTGGTGGCGATCAACACCTATCCCCGCGCGGGGGGCGAGGCGATCTGGCACCGCGCTGTGGCGGATGCGGAAGCCTCCGGCGCCGATGCGGTTATTCTGGCCGATCTTGGCCTGCTGGCTTATGCCGCCAAGCACCATCCCGGCCTGCGGCGGCACCTGTCGGTGCAAGCGGCCGCGGCGAATGCGGATATGCTGAACTTCTATGCCAGCGAATTTGGCGTGAAACGCGTGGTCCTGCCGCGGGTGCTGTCCGTGCCCGAGATCGCCGCGATCAACGCCGAAACCGAGGTTGAGACCGAGGTGTTCGTGTTCGGCGGCCTGTGCGTGATGGCGGAAGGGCGGTGTTCGCTGTCATCCTATGCCACCGGGTTGTCTCCCAATATGAACGGCGTCTGTTCGCCCGCAAGCCATGTGGAATATCACGACGATCACGGCGCGTTGTCGGCCAAGCTGGGCGGGTTTACCATTCACAAGGTCGGGGCCGACGAACCTGCGCCTTATCCCACGCTGTGCAAGGGCTGTTTCAGCGCGGGGGATGCGACCGGGCATCTGTTCGAAGATCCTGTCAGCCTGAATGCTGAAAAGCTGATCCCGCAACTGGCCAAGGCCGGTGTGACCGCGCTGAAGATCGAAGGGCGGCAGCGCTCGCGGTCCTACGTGGCGCAAGTTGTGCGCAATTTCCGCGCCGCCGTCGAAGCACAGGCCGCCGGGCGTCCGATGCCCGAAGGCATGCTGGCGCAGCTGACCGAAGGGCAGGCGGCAACTGCCGGTGCCTATAAGAAAACCTGGAGATAACCCATGCAACTGACCGTCGGACCCAACCAGTTCTTCTGGAAAGCGGATGTGTGGAGCGATTTCTACAACCAGATGGCCGCCGCGCCTGTCGAGCGTGTGGTGCTGGGCGAGCTTGTATGCTCAAAACGTCTGCCGTTCTATCAGGACCATATCCCCGCCGCGATCGAAACCCTGCTTGAGGCTGGGAAAGAGGTCGCCGTGACCTCGCTGGCGCTTGTGACCTTGAAACGTGAACGCAAGCTGACCGCCGAACTGGTGGATGCGGGGGTCGAGGTCGAGGTGAACGACCTGACCACGCTGGCCTATCTGCCCAAGGATATGCCGTTTTCGGTCGGGCCGTTGGTGAATGTCTATAACGAAGGCACGCTGGCATGGTTGGCAGATCGTGGGGCGACGCGCATCTGCTTGCCGCCGGAATTGCCGTTGGCCTCGGTCACGGCGCTGGCGGCTGAGGGGGCCAAGCGTGGGGTGACGGTCGAGGTCTGGGGCCATGGGCGGTTGCCGCTGGCCATTTCGGGTCGCTGTTATCATGCCAGGTTGCACAAGCGCACCAAGGACAATTGCCAGTTTGCCTGTGAAGATGACCCCAACGGGCGGACCGTGCGCACGTTAGAGGATCAGCCGTTTCTGGCGATGAACGGCGTGCAGACCCTGTCAGACAGTTGCGCCAGCATGGCCAACCAGCTTGAGGTGCTGCGAGACGCCGGCGTGAATGCGCTGCGTTTGTCGCCCCAAACCGGCGATTTTCCGGGCGTCTGTCAAGTATGGCGCAACCGGATTGACGGGCGGATCGACGCCGCCGCATTGTCGGAACGGCTTGAGACCTTGTCGGGCGGCATGCGCCTGTCGGACGGGTTTCTGACCGGCGCGCGCGGCGCGGACTGGTCACGCAAACGGGAAGGAGAAGCCGCATGAGGATCGCCTGTGTTTCAGCCAGGGGGCCGGGTGAAACCGACCGGCTGATCGCCGAGGCCGCCGCGACGTTGGAGGCTGAAGGCTTTCAGCTGAACGGGATCGTCAAGGTCTTGCAGGACATGCCCAAGGGCGCGCATCACTGCGACATGGATGTGCGGGTCTTGTCAGACGATCGCACCATCCGCATCACCCAATCGCTGGGTGAAGGGTCCGAGGGCTGCCGCCTGAACCCCGAAGCCATCGCCGAGGCTGTGGTCGCGGTCGAACAGGCCAGCAGCCAGAATGCCGACGCCTTCATCCTGAACAAGTTTGGCCCGGAAGAAGCCGAAGGGCGTGGCTTTCGGGCCGCCATCGCCGCCGCGTTGGAGCAGGGCATTCCCGTGCTGGTCGGGCTGGGCGGGAGCGAGGCCAGCCGCAAGGGCTTTGCCGAGTTCGTGGGGGACATGGCCGAAACTCTGCCCGCCGATCCGGATGCAATTCTGACGTGGGTGCGTGGCTAAGACGTCAGGCCGACGTTGCCTTGTGCGAGTCGGCCAGTTCGGCCGAGATCGCCGCGGCCACCATCGCGTCCACGCCAGCCAGCTGGCTGATCACCGGCAATACGCGGCCTTTGAAGGCGCAGTCGCCCAGTTCCTTATGAACGTCCTCGCGCACGTGGTCGCCCTCCATCGCGAAGAAGGGCAAACAAAGGACATCGCCGGGCAGGCTTTTGGCGACCTCGGGAATGGTGGGGGATTGTTCCAGAAATCCAACAGAGATGTCCGCCCCGCCAAGTGCGCCAGCCAGCAGGTCGGCGAAATCATAGGTGGCGCGGGCGGGCGCGTGACGACCGCTGCCAGAGCCATGGGCGACCAGCAGCAAGGGGTCATCCTTGCCCAGACCCTCAGAGCGTAATGCCGCCGCAGCCAGACCGGGCAGGGCCGGGTCCATGCCAAAGGGCGTCATCACGGGGAACGGTGCATCGCCCAGACGCCCCGCCAGGCAGGTGCGCACAAACCAGCCATCGGACATGAACAGCGGATAGACCACCGCACCCGGCGCCATTTTTCTAAGCTGATCGTCCAACGCGCCGGGCTTGGCCAGTGTCGCCGAGCCAAGACGCAGACCGGGCGCATGGGCCTGAACGCCAGCGACATAATCGGCCAGCGCGGCCTCGGCCGGGTCGGGCAGGGAGGGTTGCCCGTGCGACACGATCAGGGCGTCAAGTTGGTCCAATGGCTGGCTCCTTTTCCGGGCGCTGGCGCAAGTTCAGTGGCTGGTGCCTTCTTCGAAGGTGATCTTGTTCCAGACATTGTATTTGCCCGAAGGCTTGCGCATGGGCAAGCGTTTCACGATCTCAAGCGTGTTGGCATCATAGACCAGAACCGCGCCATCGTCTTCCCAGACCGACACCAGCGCATGGCTGCCGTCCTTGGTAAACTCTACATGCGCCACGGTCGCACCGGGCACCGGTTGCAGGGTCTTCACGATCTCAAGCGTTTCCTTGTCGATGATGTGCATCTTGTCCTTGTTCGGGCCAAAGAACACATCGGCCCAGACGTAAGGAGAATTCTTGTGGCTGCGCATGAAAAAGCCCGGCCCTTCGGTTTCGATCCGCTTGACGGTTTCCCAACTGTTCATGTCGATCACCGAGACCACGCCTTCTTTCAGGTGCGGGGTGGCCATCACTGTCGTGTCGTTCCACTCCCACGTGATGCCAGAGCCCAGATGTGGCATGCCCGGCAGGTCGAGGTCCGCCACTTTCTGCCCGATCACAAGGTCGATGACCAATCCGTCCTCGCCTTTGCGCGAGGCACCCATGATATGTTCGTACTTCTGATCGAAGAAGAAATCGTCCAGATAATCGGGCGTTGTGATCCTGCGGATCGGGAAGGGCGTGTCCTGTTTGGTCGGCCCTTCGACGCGCCAGTCATGGGTGAAGCCGCCTGCAAAGATGTTCAGGTCCGGGTTGTCGCTATAGGACACTTCCCAGATCTCCGGCACGTCTTTCAGGGCCAGCACGAAACTGTCGCGCGGCGGCGCCTGATAAACGGCGGACACGCGGCTGGGCGTACCGTCCTTGCCCACGACTTCGTGCACCTCGGCGACCGACAGGTCATCGGTGGACAGGATGGTCAGCGTGTTGGGCAGGTAATTCGCCACCGCCAGCCATTTGCCGTCGCCCGACATGGCGATGTTGCGGCTGTTCAAGCCTGCGCGCACGCGCCCCACCTGTTTCAGCGCGTAAATGTCGTATTTCTGCACCCAGCCATCGCGCGACATGATGAAGACAAACTTGCCGTCGGGGGTGAATTTAGGGCCGCCATGCACGGCAAAAGGGGTTTCGAACCGATCCAGAACCGCGAACGTATCGCCGTCCAGAACCGAGACATGGTGATCGCCGGTTTCCACCGCCAGCGTGATGTTCATCGGGTCGGACGACCAGACGGGCGCAGCGACCGGCGCATAGTCTTCGTCCATCACGCGGCTGGCCATGATCTCGTCCTTGTTCCAGGGCGGGATCACGTCGAGCGGCGTTTTCAGATAGGCGGCCAGTTCGGCGATTTGTTCTGCTGACAGGTCTTCGCCATAGGCGGGCATCTGGGTGGTGACGCGGCCATCACGGATCACCGCTTCGATCTTCGGGCCGCGCATCCGGGCCAGCGTTTCAGGGATCAACGCGGGGCCCTGCGCGCCCAGCCGGTTTTCGGCGTGGCATTCGGCGCAATATTCCTTGTAATCCGCCGCCGGGTCGGCATGTGTCACAATTGGCACTGCGGTCAGGGATGCAACCAGTGCAAGGGCTTTAGAAAAACTGGTGTTTCGGGTCATTTCTTTTGCCTCGGAAGGGGGTGACTTCGAGCCGATCGGCCTCGGTCACGCCAATTTCGTCATTTGTCAGATAGCAGGCCGGATCCTCGGCCCACGGATCGCCGGTCACCTGCAACGCGCGGATGCGGGTGTTGCCACCGCAGACATCCTTGATCGCGCAGGCGCCGCAGCGGCCCTTCAGCGGACGCGGACGGGTGCGCAGGGTGGCCAGCATCGGGTCATCGCCGGTCCACAGGTCGGAAAACGGTGTCTCTTTCACATTACCGATGGTGTAATCGGACCAATAGGTGTCGGGGTGGACCTTGCCCAGAAAGTCGATATTGGCGACGCCCATACCGGACGAGTTGCCGCCCCACGCCACAAGATGGTCGCGCAGATGGGCGACTTTCCCGGCCTCGAAATTCTGGGCGGCCCATTGAAGGAAATAGCCCGCATCGGCGTCATTGTTGCCGGTCACGATGTCCAACTGCCGCCCGCCCGAGGCGCTTTCCCATGCGCGGTCCAGCAAAAGGTCCATCCCCTTGCGGGTCATCAAATGGTGCGCGTCTTCGCCCCGGTTCTTGTCGCCGCGCCCGGCATAGACAAGGTGGGACAGATAGAACTTGTCCACCCCTTCGTCATCGCACAGCTTCAGCAGGTCGGGCAGGTGATGCTGCGTGCCTTCGGTCAGGCAGAAGCGCAAGCCCACGCGCACGTCGCGTTTCTTCAACTCGCGCACGCCGCGCACGGCGTCGTCAAAGGCGCCATCCACGCCGCGGAACCAGTCGTTGGTTTCGCCGATCCCGTCAATCGAGATGCCGACATAGTTGAACCCGATCTCGGCCACCTGATCGGCGGTCTCGCCATGGATCTTGGTGCCGTTGGTGGACAGGGCCAGAACCCGCGTCAGCTTGCGGGCGCGTTTTGCCAGCGGGAACAGATAGGGGCTGTCCAGAGGCTCGCCCCCAGACAGGATGATCGCGGGGACTTTGAACTGGCCCAGATCCTCCAGCGTCTCCATGACCTGCGCCTCGGTCAGCTCGCCGGGGAAATTCACGTCCGCTGATACGGTATAGCAGTGGCGGCATTTCAGGTTGCAGCGTCGCGTCAGGTTCCAGATCACCACGGGTTTGACCATCCCGTCGCCCCGGCGCTGGCGCACGGGTGTCGGGTTGGCAAGCTGGTGCATGTATTCGGTCAGGCGGAACATATCAGCCCCCTTTCTTGCGAAGCCGCAGCCCCGTCTTTTTCAGGATGCGTGTGGAATAGAGCGTGTCAGAGGCGCGCAGCGCATCGCCCAGAAGGGTCACGATCTGCTGGCGTTTCTCCTCGACCTCATCGCGCGAGGAACCGTGGACCATGGCAAAGAGGTTATAGGGCCAGTCGGGTAGGGCGCGGGGGCGTTCGTAGCAGTGGGTGACGAAGGGCAGGGCACCGATTTTCGCGCCAACCTGTGCCAGAACCGCGTCGTCCACATCCCAAACCGTCATGCCGTTGGCGGTCATGCCCAGTTTGTAATGATTGGGTGCGGCAGCGATGCGGCGGATCACGCCGCTGTCTTTCATCGCGGCGAGGCGGGCGGTCAACTCGGCCTCGTTCAGCCCGAGATTTTCGGCCACCACGGCATAGGGGGCAGGGACCAGCGGCAGGCCGGTTTGCAGCGCCTCGATGATGGCGCGGTCTGTTGCGTCGATGCTCATGCCGCCACCCTGAAGCCGATGTAAAATTCCTGAAGTTTCGGAAAGCGAAGCACGGGCAGGCCGGTTTCATCCTCGATCCGGTCGGCGATGTCATGAATGCTGTCGGCGGTTTCGCAGGCCAGCACGAACCACATGTTCAGCTTGTGATCGCGTTCATAATTATGCGCGACCTCGGGATGGGCGTTCACCATGTCGTTCACCGCGTCAAACCGGTCGGCGGGCACGTTCATCGCGCAAAGGCAAAACGCCCCGCCGATGGCGGCTGCGTCAAAGAACGGGCCGAAGCGGGTCAACACGCCGCTTTCGCGCAAGGCTTTGACACGGTCCAGCAATGCCTCTTCCGTCAGGCCAAGTTTTTCGGCCAGCGGTGCGAAGGGACGGTGGTCCAGCGGCAGGTCATCCTGTAACGCGTTGACCAAGGCGCGGTCGATATCATCGAGGGTGGTCATTCGGCGGCCTCCTTCTGGCGGTCGATCATCGCGCCGGTCTGGCGGAAACAGCGGGTGGAAAACAGGACCTTGTGGTCTATGTTTCGCAGCGCGGGCAGGGCGCGGGCGTTTTCCAGAACCGCCAATGCGGCGTCGCGCGATTGGGCGTGGATCATGCAATACAGGCGATAGGGCCAGACATCCGCGACCGGGCGACGTTCATAGCACAGGGTCACGCCGGGCAGGGCGGCAAGCTGCGTGCCTGCCTCGTAAATGCGGCCCGGTGGCACGTTCCAGACCACCATCGCGTTCGATTTCCAGCCCAGCTTGCGGTGGCGCACGATGACGCCCAGACGCGACAGCACACCGGCGTCGGTCAGGGCGGTCACGCGGTCCAAAACCTCGGCTTCGGTGCGGCAAAGCTGGTCGGCAATTACCGCATAGGGCGCGGCGACCAGAGGCATGCCGTTGGTCAGGATGTTCATCAACGCCTTGTCGCCCTCGCGGATCGCGGACAAGTCCAGCGCGCGGGGTTTGGCGTGCATCACGGGGGGTTCCTGCCCGGCCATCTTGAACCCGAGGTCGATGTTGAAAGGTTGCATCAGGCGCAGGTCCAGCACACGCAAGCCCGTACGATCCGCGATCCGTGCAAGTGAAGCGTTCACGGCATCGCGATCCGGGCCGGTCGCAACGAACCAGAGGTTCCACTGGTCCTCACGCTCGTAAGAATGGTTAACGCCGGGGTCTTCATTGATGATCGCGGCGACCTCTTCGATACGATCCTTGGGGGCAGCAACGGCGGCCAGCGTTGAGGCCGACAGGGTATTTGGCGCACAGGTGGCCCCGACCCGCGTGATCGTGCCGCTGTCCTGCATGTCGGCCAGCCGGGTCAGCACGTCCACCTCGGTCGTGCCAACCGCGTTGGCCAGTTCGGCAAACGGGCGGGACACCACGGGAAAGTCGCGCTGCCAGTCGTCCAGCAGGGCACGGTCAATATGGTTGACGACATCCTTCATCGCTTACAGCCCCGTCCGGTGTGCGCGCGCGGTGAAGAAGATGCCCGAGGGGCTGTCGGCCTTGATCTCGCGCAGCAATTCAAAGCTGTGCGTGTCATAGACCTTGACCTTGTTTTCATCCCGCACGCTGATCCAGATTTCATGGCCGCGCGGGGTGAATTCCATGTGAAGAACGGCGGGGCCGGGTTTGAACTGATGGATCACCTGTTTGGTCACTGTGTCGATCACCTGAATGGTGTCGTTCATCGGATGGGCGAAGTTGACCCAGACCTGACGCCCATCGGGGCGGGCCATGGCAAAGACCGGTTGCGAATAGGTCTTGGTGCGCCCGGTTTCTTCAAGCGTCTGCGCGTCGATCCACAACACCTCGTGATGGCCGACAGCGGGCAGGACGAATTCGGACCCGGTCAGCGCCCAGCCTTCCAGATGGGGCATCTTATAGACCGGCATATCCTCTTGCCCGCGACCATAGTTCGGCAACACGCGTATGGGTTCGGGGCTGTCGGCCCACAGGTCCAGCGCGGTCAACCCGTCCTCACCGAACAAGCCGGTAATATAGGTGCGGCCATTGCCCGTGACCAGCGCGTCATAGGGGTTTTTGCCCATGTCGGTGATCTTGGTGATCTCAGGCTCGTTGCCTTTCGACATGTCGGCGATCCAGGTCTCGCCCGTGTCCCACATGGTAAAGACGAAACGGCGACCGGGGGCATCGACCAGCCCGATGGTTTTCGAGCCTGTCGGGATGTCGGCGACCATTTCCAGCGTGTCGGCATCAAAGACCCGCACGCCGCCGGGTTCGTAGTTCGACACGGCGACCAGCTTGCCATCGTCGGAAATTGCGCCACCGATGGAGTTGCCGCCTTGTACGACGCGATTGGCAATTGTGCGGGTGACGATATCGACCTTGGTCAGCCCACCGTCGCGACCAAACACATAGGCAAACCGTTCGTCGGGCGAATAGACCAACGAGGCATGGGACAGATCGCCCAGCCCTTCGATCCGCGCGAGCGACGCGCGGTCGGATTGGTCGATCAGCAGGACCGAGCCTTTGGCCCGTTCGATGACCAGACCCAGATCGCCGGTTGCGATGGTGTCGGCAAGGGCGGCGGTGCCAAGGGTGGCGGCAAGGGCAAGGGCAGAAATCAGCGTTTTCATTCGGTGTCGCCTTTCAGAAGATAGTCGGCAATCCAGGCGGCTTCGGCCTCGGTGATGAGGGGGCGCCAGGGGGGCATTGCGGTGTCGGGGATGCCGTCAAGGATCACGGATTGCAGAACCTCGGGATCGTAATGGTCGATGGTTTCGGGGCGGATATCCGGCCCCAGCCCGCCCTTCAGCGTCAGCCCATGACACGACCCGCAATCCTGATGCACCAGACGCGTCAGGGCGGTTGGGTCCAGGGCAGGTTCGCCCGCGTGGGCGGTGCCAGAGGAAAGAAAAGTGCCCGTGGCGGACAGCAGAAAGCAAAGAGCATAGGGCAGTGCCCGACCGCGGGTGGGCGTGAAGCGCCCGCCCATGGGGGCGGTCGGGCGCTGCCCGGCGTTGCCGTCGGGCGGTCCATATGCCACCGTTCTACGCATGGGCGGCCATCTCTTGTGCCGGATCGAACAGGTCGGCGTCGTAAAGCGATACGACCTTGCCGATGATGAACAGGGTGGGGGGCTTCAGCCCGGCGCGGCGGGCGTCCTGCGCCACGTGATCGAGGGTGGACACCATGCGGACCTCATCGGGCGTCGAGGCGCGCGAGATGGCCATGACCGGCGTCGTGCCCGGCAGGCCCTCGGTCATCAGGCCCACAGCGATCTGGCCGATATTGGCCACACCCATATAGACGACAAGCGTCGTGTCGGGGTTGGCCAGGCATTTCCAGTCAAGGTCCAAGACTCCATCGGCCTGTCGATGGCCGGTGACATATTGCACGCCGGTGGCCAGCCCGCGATGGGTCAAGGGCACGCCGGTCACGCTGGCGGCGCCTTGCGCGGCGGTGATGCCGGGGGCGTATTCGACCTCGACCCCTTGCGCGGCGGCAAAGGCGGCTTCTTCCGAGCCGCGCCCGAAGATCAGCGGATCGCCACCTTTCAGGCGGGCCACGATATGCCCCGCGCGGGCCTTTTCGACCAGGATTTCGTTGATCCGGCGTTGCGGCACCGTGTGGCATTTCGAGGCCTTGCCGACAAAGATCATCTGCGCATCGGGCTGGGCCATGGCGACAATGTCGTCGGACACCAGCCGGTCATAGACCACCACGTCAGCCTCTTTCAGCATACGGGTGGCTTTCAGGGTCATCAGCTCCGGGTCTCCGGGGCCTGCGCCGATCAGGTAAATTTTGCCGGTCATGTCGTGTCTCGCTCGTCCTTAGGATGGCTGGAAGCCAGATACCCGAGGAGCGTGACTGCATCGAACATGCGTCAAAAGACAGACATCGCCAGCGGGTGAGGCTTGGGCCGGTTTGTGAGGTTAAAATGGCCCGCCCGGCGATGCTTATCCTTGACCTAAGTTAAGGCGTCGGCAATTAAATGCGCCCGTGTATATTGAGCAAAAATTTATATATTACAGATGGATAATTAGATCACTTCGAGGTCACTGTGACCATCCCGATCATTTTCTGCGTTTCCCAGTGCGGACCGCATAGATATTCCTGATCGCCTTCGGTCAAAAAGGTGAATTCAACGCTTTCTTCGGGGAAAGCGCGGTCGCTTTCCGGTTCGTTCGGCAGAATCACACTGTGGCTGGTGCGCTTGTCGACATTGACCCAACGCACGGTGGTGCCGACAGGCACGACCAGTTCGCCGGGGCAGAAATTATACTTGTACATCTTGACGATGGTGACGCCGTCGGCCTCAGACGAGGGGGCGCCAAAAATCTCGGCATACCGTTCTTCGGCTTCGGCACAGATCTCGTCGATCTTGTCGTCTGCCAGAACAGGGAAAGCCGTGCAAAGCACGGCGGCGGAGGACAGGGCAAGTGCATGAACAGAGCGTTTCATCAGCGTTCCTTTCCGAACCTCGGGGAAAGAGCGCTGCGGCTGGTTGAGGCAGCCGCAGCGCAGGTCTTTATTGTTTGACCACGTTAATCGTGGCTTCTGGGTTGTCCAGCGCAAGGCTGGTGTTCAGCGTCACATGGTGGAAACGGGCTGCGGCAAAGTCGTCGTGGATCGCAAAGCCGACCGTGTAGGTCTTGCCCGGCTCAAGCGCGACATCGCCTTCGCCACCTGCCAGCGGCCGCGAGAACGTCACCGTCCAGGTGCCATCCGCGCCCAGGCTGGCTTCGGCAGCCATTTCGCCTTCGTTCACCGTGCGGTTTTGCAGAAGATAGCCGTTTTCGGCTGTCCCATCTGCATAGACACGCAGCAGATCCATGAAGGTGCCGTCGGCCAGAAGCTGGTCGATCTCGGCCGGATCTTTGACTTTGTCCCAACCGCCCAACGGCTTGTCGCCACGGCCTTTCAGCTCGATATCCGTGCGGCTTTCGGCCAGATACTTGGTGATTGTCTTGTCCGCCTGAAGCTGCGTGGCGATGTCGCCGCTGGCGGCAATCGCGTCGGCACCCGGATCGAAGGGCATATAGGTGTTGTCGGCGTGGCAGGTTGCCCAGCAGCCCACTTGTTCACCCATTTCAATGCCCGTCCCGGTGATCATCATGCCAACCTTGATCTGGTTGTCGGGGTCCATCTTGCCGCCGTCCACGAAAGGAACGGGGTTGTGGCCGGCATCCATCCATTGCAGGCGGAAATAGACGTTTTCGTCGTCATATGCTGCTTTCAGGCTGGCTGCGATCGTGCCGCGTTTGCCGGGGATCGGGGTCGGTTCAAGCTCGTCGTTCTTGCCGCCACCGCCAGCAACGATCTTGTCGCCGATGGTCTCAAGCTCTTTCGCGTGACAGGTGGAACATTGGTCGCCGCCCTTGGTCAGCGGCCGCGCGCCACCGTGGTTGCGGCCGTTCTGCACCCATTCAAACGAGGCTTGGCCCGGATAGAACAGCGTCAGATCAGCCGATGCAATCGCGTCCCAATCCACATCTGCACCAACAGAGCCACCAGCGCTTGCGCCGTCCGATCCACCAGATGCAGTTTCGTCAGATGCAGTGCCTGCCATTTCAGCTTCGACCTTTGCGCGTTCATCTGCGCGGGCGGCTTCGACGGCTGCCGTCATGCGCGCCTTTTCGGCTTCTGCATCGGCTTTGCGGGCCGCGTCTTCTTCGGCTTCCCGGGCTTCGATGCGCGCCAAACTGTCCAGATAGGCTTGGGGGATTTCACGGATGAATTTCGGGTTTGGCGCTTCCAGCGCTTCCAGATATTCCTCGTCCGCGCGATCCCGCAGGTCCGAGTGGGCAATGCCTTTGTGGCAGTCGATACAGGTCTGCCCGGTTTTCATTGCGTTCAAGTGTTGCTGACGGGCGCGGGGCGCCTGAAATTCCGGCATCATTGAATCGAAGTGGTGGCAGTTGCGGCATTCGCGGCTGTCCGAACCTTTCATCCGCTCCCATTCGTTCATCGCCAGATGCAAGCGTTTGGCTTCGAATTTCTCTTCGGTGCTGATCGTACCGGTCAGCTTGCCCCAAAGCTCTTTCGACGCCTTGATCTTGCGGATCATCTTGTGCGTCCAGTCCTTGGGCACGTGGCAATCCGAACAGACAGCCCCCACGCCCGAGCGGTTCACATCGTGAATGGTGCCTTTGTATTCCTGATAGACGAAATCTTCCATCTCGTGACAAGAGATACAGAAATCCTTGGTGTTCGTGGCTTCCATGGCGGTGTTGAAACCACCCCAGAAGATGATGCCGGCGACAAAGACGCCCGCGATACCGGCAAGCGGCATTCCCCACAGGAAATACCGTCGCCAGATTGGCTTTTTCGGATCGCTACCGTTGGTCTGGGACATGTCCAGGCTCCGTTCTGGCTTTGTGTTTGGTCCGTGGTCAGACCAGTCGTTAGAAAAGGGGCGGGCGCTGTGCCCGCCCCCTTGGGTTTCGTTTCAGATCACCCTTAGGTGACGTGGTTCGAACGGTTGTAGACGTTGAACTTGCCGGTTGGGGCGTAGAGGCCGTCAATCCGGGCTTTCTCTTCCAGCGTGTCGGCGTCGAAGATCACGATCTGACCGTTGGGCTCTTTCGAATCCGACAGGTTCCACTTGGACACCCAAACTTCGGTGCCGTCCGCGTTGAATTCGAAGTGAACAGCGGCGCTGCCTTCGTCTTCAGTGATCTGGATCGTTTTCACGATCTCGCCGGTCTCTTTCGAGATGACTTGAACCGACTGCTGAATTTCAGGCTCGGGGTGTTTGGTCTGGTCCGCCCAAATGTACTTGGAATTCGGGTGGGTCCGTACAAACAGGCCAGCGCCATCGGTTTCAACTTCGTAGCAGGTTTTCCAGGCGTTATCCGGATGACCTTCGGGGTCGTTGCCCCAGACCGTCACAGTGCCGACGCCCAAGTGGGTGGTGCCTGCAACCGGGCCACAATTGGGATCTTCCCAGTTGGCGCCAGGGCCGGGGTGCGGCAGCGCGGCGGTGTCGATCATGGCTTCAAGTTTGTGGGTTTGCGTGTCCACAACAACCATTTTGTTCGACGCGTTTGCTGCGATCTGGAAGTAACGACCTGTCGGATCAAAGAACCCGTCATGCAGGAACTTGGCCGAGTTGATCTTGTCAATGCTCAGGTTGTCGAGGTCGGTGTAATCCACCTGCCACAGCTGCCCCAGCTCTTTCACGGCCACGATCCATGTCGGTTCGTTCGGCGTTGTGTAGATTGCGGCCACACGGGCTTCTTCCACATATTCGCCGTCGACGTTCACGCCGCGGGTCGACACGACTTTGACCGGCTCCATGGTTTGAGCGTCAACGATTGCGAAGTGCGGCGGCCAGTAACCACCACCGATGACGTATTTACCGTCGCCGGAAACTGCAACGTCGCGTGCGTCATAGGCAATCTTGACTTCCGAAACCAGCATCTTGTCCGGCGTCTGCCAGAGGTCGATTTTGGTCATTTTGCCGTCGCGGCCCATGGTGTACCAGAAGCGACCCGGGTTTTCCGGCTCTTCCAGTTTGTGGTGTTCGGAGGCTTTCAGAACGTGCACGGCATAGCCGGTCGGGATATGCGTCAGAACTTCTTTGGTGTCGCCGTCGATGACAGCCACTTTACCGACGTCACGCTCGATCACGACGAAGAAGTTTTCCCAGTTGCGGCCGTGCAGCGGCTCGGTCGGGTAGTCGGCTTCTTCGACATAGACCTTGCGGGTCTCTTTCATCTGGGCCAGCGACATTTCTGGCGGTTTCGGCGGATCCATCATGATATAGGTCGCCATGTCTTTGATCTGTTCCTCGGTCATGATGTCCGAGAAGTTGTTCATACCGCCTTCGGTACCCCACATGATGATCTTTTCAAGACGCTCCTGGCCGAGCTTCAGTGTGCCGCCTTCGGTCACTGTGCCGTCTGCTGCCGTGGTTTTCCAATGGGGTTCCAGGTTCTTACCTGTCGCACCCTTGCGAAGCACACCGTGACAACCGGCGCATTGTTCAAAATAAAGTTGCTTGGAAGCTTCGAATGCTTCATCGCTCAATGTCGGCTCTTGTGCAAAAGCCGGCATTGCAACGCTGCCGAGCATCATGGCAAAGCCGATCCCTAGCGAACTGCGGATTTTCTTTTGGGTGGTTCCAAGTGACATGATCACTCTCCGTTTGCTTGGTGAGGCAGGGAGAAGATGAAGGTTCTGGACGCTGGGCGTCTTGATAAATGTCAACGATGCTCACGAAAATGAGAGCAGGGGCGTTAAGTATCAGAAAAACAATCAGATAATAGAAAGGCTGGTGGAATTCCCGTGATCCGATCCCACCCGTCCAGCCAGTCAATCGACGTTGGGTTTCCGTCGGCTCATGTTCAGACGGGTGCGAGTCGTTTTTGTCTTGAAGCGACCACCCACATGCCCGTCCATCTGCACAGTGCACAGTGCACATGGTCTTTGCTTTTCACGTCGCGGTGGCGTAATCCCTGCACAACGTTATATTAGTTATTTATGTCAGCGTCCGATATTGAGGGCGCCGGTCAATTTTACGGGGCACCAAAACCGTGGCCACAGCCGACCAAACAATATCGCAATCGTTCAGCGCCGCAAACCAGTCCAAACGGGTTTTGCCCCTTCCGGTGTTGATCTATCTGATCATGGTGGTCGTCCCGTTCCAGTTCTATGCGGGTCCGGTGCTTCTGAACGGTGTCCGGGCCTTCCTGCTGGTGCTGATTGTTCCCATGACAATCAATTTGATGAGCGGGAAATACGGCCGGTTGGTTGTCGCTGATTTCGTTTTCTTTCTGCATATGGGGTGGGCAGCGGTCGCCCTGCAAGTCAACAACCCGGACCGAACGGTTCAGTTCATCGGATCGAACGCGGTCGAGTTTCTGGGCGGCTATATTTTGGCGCGCGCCTATGTGCGGTCGCCGCAGGTTCTGATGGCCGTCTGGAAAGTTCTGTTTGTCATCATCATCCTGACGCTGCCATTTGCGCTGTTCGAGGCCAAGACCGCGCGCCCCATCGCGATCGAGATGATCGCAAAGCTGCCGGGCCTGTTCAGCCTTGAAAACATCGTGATGGAATCGCGGATGGGGCTTGATCGGGCGCAGGTCGTCTTTGCCCACCCGATCCACTATGGCCTGTTCTGTTCGGTTGCCTTCGCGCTTTGCGTTGTCGGCATGAAAGGCGAATGGGGTAATTTCCGCCGCTATCTGACCACCGGTCTGATCTGTGCGGGGGTCTTTCTGTCGCTGTCCAGCGGGGCATTGTTGCCGGTGGCGCTGCAAATCGGGCTGATCATCTGGGCGGCGATGTTCAACAAGCTCAAATCCCGCTGGATGTTGCTTCTGTCGCTGATTGTGCTGGCCTATATCACCATCGACCTTCTGTCGAACCGCACGCCGATCCGGGTGTTTATGAGCTATGCGACGTTTTCGCCGCATAACGCCTATTGGCGCGGATTGATTTTTGAACACGGGATTCAGAACGTCTGGGACAATCCGGTTTTCGGACTGGGTCTGAACGACTGGAAGCGGCCCGGCTGGATGCACGCCAGCACCGTCGACAATTTCTGGCTGTTGATTGCCATGCAGTTCGGCATTCCCGGGTTCATCCTGCTGGTCATCGGGTATTCCGAGATCATCCTGCGCATCGCCTTTGCCAAGGTGGATGCGGACCCTCTGACATGGCGGTTGCGCCGGGCTTACATGTTTTCATTCATCGGCATGACGTTCACGCTGTCCACTGTGCATGTGTGGACCAATATCTATTCCTGGACCTTCTTCATGTTGGGCAGCGGGGTGTGGTTCATCTTCGCCAAACCCGAGGGACCATCTGACGTTACCGACGTGCAAGAGATATCGGACAAACGCAGGCCAGCGGTGACACGTATCCGCGGGGACGCACCGGTTCTGGCGCGGGACCATACGGTCGCCCCAAAGACCAAAGAGCCACCGAAAACGCGCCGGTCAGACGCGGACACACAGTCGCCGCGCCGCGAACACCTGCCTTACACCCGCTTTCCGAATGGGCATGATCCCAAGAAAAGACGCTGATCCGACAAATCAGGTCAGCCGTTTTCGCGTCATGCCGATAAACCGGCGCAGCTTGCGTTTGACCGACAGATGCCCTGCGATCAATGCGCGGAAGTCGGCATTAGTCATCTTGCCCTGCACCGACGCCCTTGGCCGCAGAAAGGCGTTCGGGTCCATCTTGCCGCAATCGCTGGAATAGGCGCAGGTATAGCCGACCTGACGCAATGCCTTCAGAACGGCGGCGTTATAGGCGCCAAACGGGATACCCGCCGTGGTCACAGCCTGCCCACAGATTTCCTCTAGCGTGGCGCGCGAAGCTGTCAGTTCGTGATGCAGTTTGTCGGCGGGAAGGTTGGCCCAGTTCAGGTGGTCAACCCCGTGGGTGCCAATGGTCATACCCTGCTGTTGCAGCGTCTGAATATCCGGCGCATCTAGCGACCCAGCCTGTCCGATCCGTCCGGTCAGGACAAAGAAATCCGCAACCAATCCACGTGCGGAAAGTTCGGGCAACCCAATCTCAAGATCCGAGACATTGCTGTCGTCAAAGCTGATCCTGATCTGGTTGGGGTCGGGCAGGGCAACGATCATGTCCAGCACGTGGCGGAACTGGTCTTCGCTGATCCAATAGGGTGCTTCGTCCTGCTCAAGCGGGCGCTTGGGTGTGCCGATGCCGTGAAAAATGATGCCAACAGTCATATCAGCCACGTCCTTTCAGGCGGCCATAAGCGGCCTCGACCCCCAGCACCAGCGCGGACCACGGCTGTGATGGTCGGGCCTCATACGGGCCGGCGGCGTCGATGGGGGTGCCGTTCATCCGGTCCTTGAACCTTGCAACGGCGGGGTTTGCGTCGAAATCCACGCCACCCAGATCATACCAGTCCAGGCCCCGCGAGCGCGACAGATTGATCCCCTCCCATGTCAGGAAAAATCCGGCGCGCAAACGACGCCCCGCATCAGCTGTTGCGCCGAACAGATAGGTCGCCACCTTGCCGGATGTGCCGATCACGATCCCGGCCAGATCCTTGCCATCCTTGGTGGCGATCAGGATGTCGTAACGCAGATCGTCGCCGGACAGGGCAAAATGAAACTCGGGCGTGATATCAGGTTGAAACCCCTTTTCCTTCTGGATGTCGTCAAACAGCCGCAGGAACCGCGCCTGCAGGTCAGGCGAATACCCGGCCTCCAGCGACAGATCGGATTTCCACGCATAGCGCAGATCGGTGCGCCATTTGCCCATCAGATCTTTCAGCATCGTGTCGTGATCCTTGTGCAGATCCATCGTAAAAGATTGATAAGACGGCACTTTGTCGGTTGGACGATAGCCGCAGGCGGCGGCCAGCGGGTCGAGCGTAGTCTTGTCGTGCAGGGCAACCCCCGGAAAGCGCAGGCGCAGCACGTGACCTTCGCTGTCGCAAAGCCGGTCGCGCAGCGCTGTCAGGATCGCTTGCAGCCGCGCGGCGTCCGGGTCGTCGCCGCTGACCGGCAGGACCAGCGGGCCAGAGGGGATCCACGCAATGCCGCGCCCAAGGCCGGGAATGGTTTTCAGCCGCACGCTGGTGGCGGCGATGACTTGCGATGCGTCTTCGACGACCAGGAATTTCAACTGGCCGCCGATGCGTCGGGCGGCTGCCTGCCCATAGGTCAGGCTTTGTTCAAAACTCAGGTCGCGAAACCGGGCCGCGATGCCGGGCCAGTCCTCTGCCGTGATATAGCGCGTGGTAACCATGTGACCCCTTATATCCGCGTCCTGATCCAGTGGCGGGACAGGGCGTGAAACCCCATTCCGGTGCGCGCCCGAATGCGTGGGGCCAGCTTGATGAACCACAGCCGGTAGTAAAGGAAATTGACCAGTTCGGCCCATTTCAGCATCAGGTTCAGCCGTAGTCGCACCCTACCCGTAGCGCGGGACAGCACGATGCGGTGCACGTCGACCATGCGACCGCCATAGGACAGTTTATAGGGATAGCTGCCCATCCCACCCTCGATCCGCGTGACGCCTTGCTTGATCATGCTTTCGATCAACTGAACCAGACCGACCTTGCCGATGCTCAGCTTGTCGGCGGTGTCGTCCAGGCTGCGGGCAGGCAGACGCCAGTGGCAGGTTTGCCCGGCGACCAACGCGAACTGGGTCGCCAGCGGCCCGTCCTTGCCCATTTGCGTGTGAAACTGCACCTGTTCCTTGTCCTCCAACCTGTCGGACAATTCTTGATAAAACGCACTGCTGCCCGGCCAGTCATGGAAATGACCGCCCTTGCCAACGGCCTGCCACTGGATGTTGTGAAAGGTGATGAAATCGGCAAAGGCGTCGGCGTCTGGAATGTCCACACGAGTGGTCATGTCAAACGCGGCTTCAAGCCCCTTCACATCGCGGCGATACTGGCTGCGGCGTTTCTTGGACAAGCTGGCAAGATAGCTGTCGAAGTCGCCCGGCAGATCAAAGACCGTATGCGCGCCAGCGGGCTGGTCGGTGACCTCAACGGTCGAAAGGCTGGCACAGGCCCGGGCGGCTGCCAGCATGTGCGACAGGTCGGAAACCGGCGTCAGGCTGATCGCGTCGGCCAGCCCTGTATCCAGAAGCCCCGCACAAGTGGCGGTCCACATCGCGCCCATCGCGTCGGGTTGGACGGGCAGGGTGAAGATCAGGCAATGCGGATCGGTTCCGGCCAGCCGGGCCAGCGTCAGCGGCACTGGTCCCGCCCAAATGCGTTCGATGCTGAACGGCAGGATGCCGACAAGGGCATCATCTTGGCGCAGAACAAGGCACCGAAGCCGTTGGGTCTGACCAAAGTGCCGCCACCGGGCAGCGAACCACCCCGGGGTCAGATAAATATCTGCCCCGGTCTGGTCAGCCAGCGCATCCCATTCGTCTGCCAGTGCCAGAACCTCAGCAGGATCGTCCAGCCATTCATGGTCAAAGCCTGCCATCAGGACATCGGCTCCTTCCCCAGAAGCAGATATTGCAACGAGGCCAACGACAAACGCACCTTGGCCTTGGTCTCGGCATCGCTGCGCACAAGCCGCAACGCACCAAAAACCGCCAGCCGCAACGCCGCCGACAGGATATAGATCAGCTTGGCCCCCAGATAGCCCAGCGTCCCGTGATGCTTGCGCGAATAGATCAGGTGGCTTTTCTGCATCTGGACATACATGCGCGACCGAATTTGCGAGGTGCTTTTCGACCCGCCATCCAGATGGATGATCTGCGCCTCGGGCGTGAACACGCAGCGCCACCCGGCCTGACGGATGCGATAGCACCAGTCGGCTTCCTCGGAATAGACGAAATAGGCGTCGTCCAGCGGGCCAACCTTGTCCAGCACAGGACGCGGGACCAGCATGAACATGCCCGACACGACATCTACGTCGCGTTCGGATTTGCGATCCCAATCGGTGTACCACGGGCGGCCAAAGAATGGATGTATCCCGTCCAGCCGCATCAGGCCCAGGCTGACAATCAGCAGGTTCACCAACCCCGGTTCGGCAAAGCCCGTGCGCTGGATCACGTCCGGGCCTTCCATGACCTGACAACCGACGCAGCCCACATCCGGGTGCCGCGACAGCCAGTCCAGCATCTTGTCGATTGCGCCATCCAGGATGATCGTGTCCGGGTTCAGAAGCAGAACATGCGCCCCGCGCGCCACCGCCAGCCCCTGATTGTTTGCTGCCGCGAACCCGTTGTTTTCGGCGTTGGCGATCAGAACGGCATCCGGAAACTCGGCGGCCACCATCTCGGCCGATCCGTCCGCGCTGGCATTATCGACGACAATCAATTCGCATGAGGCCCGGGTCTGATCGATGATCGATTGCAAACAGTCCCGCAACAAGTCGCAGGTGTTCCAGTTCACGATGATCACCGAGACGTCAAACGGCCCGTCATTCGCTTCATTGGGGGTTTGTACTGCCTTCATTCGTAAAGTATCTCTTAAACAACAACCAAATATCTATTATTTTACGCTACATAGACTGATATAATGATCTGAAAGCGCGTTATAGGGTCTGGTATCTACTGTCTGGACCATAATTTCAATTGAATGCGACGATATTGCGTCGATCTTCGTTTATTATCGGGATCCTTAATGGACATCGAATGTTTGCAGGAATTGGGGCCCGAGCAGAAGGCAGAGTGGGATGCCTTCCTCTCCGCGTCGCCTTTTCAACATCCAAGGCAAGACCACCGTTTCGCCCAAACCGAACGCGTCGATGGGGCGGATGTTCTGTTTGTGCTGGGTCGTGTTGACGGGGCGCTGGCCGGGGTTGGTCTGCTGTCGCGCACGCCGCACCCGTTTCTGGCGTCCCGCTATCGCGACGCAATTTTCCTGAGCGGACCGGTCTGCAACGATGCACCGGCGATGATTGCGTTCCTGAATGCCGCCTTCGCCCACCCGGAAATTGCGCGCATCGGGCGTGTCAGGATCACACCTTATTGGCTGGAAGATGACGCGCAGGCGCTGCACCGCCTGCTGGAGGACAACCGGTTTGCCCTGTCCAGTGACGGCATTTTTCGCGATACCGGTTTGATCGATATCACCCCCGATCCTGATGAAATCATGTCGCGGTTTTCCAAAAGCGCGCGGCGCGAAGTGCGGCGGGCGGAAAGGGCGGGTGTGTCTGTCAGGCCGATCACAACGCGCGACGGCGCACTGGAATTCCTGCACAGCCTGAACCGGCTTCGCGTGAGTCGCGGGTTGTTTGCATTGGCCGAGGACAGCTTTGTTCAGAGCTTTGATGACATCTATGAAGCCGGTGATATGGGGATCTTGTTGGGCGCGTTCAGCGACGGGGCTTTCATCAGTGGGCTGTTGATGTATCGCAGTGCGCACACCGCGCATGGACGCCATTTCACCACGGAAACCGAGCTTCTGCACGCGCTGAAAAATCTCAGGATATCACCGCTGTTATGGCTTGAGGGGATGATCTGGGCGCGCTCCAAGGGATGTGCTTCTCTGGATGTCGAGGGGTATGTTGAAACGACCGACAAGTCGGACAAGAAATACAACATCTACAAATACAAATCCGAACTCGCCCCGAAAGCCGTCATTCGGATTGGCGAACGCAGCCGGATTGCAAACGGGTTTCTACATGTCACCGGCAATGGCAAAGAGGTGTTGAAGGCCGCGGCAAGGCGGCGGTATCGGGCGCTGAAAGGGTTGGATGATGACTGAGCTGACGCGCCAGCATCTGGATTGCGGTGACCCCACGCCATCGCTGTGGTCCTTGCTATCGCGTGATCCCGATGGCGGGTTGGAACCTTTGTTCGATGGGCGGCGGGTTGCTTTTAGTTTCAACACCCGCACGGCCTTGCGCGAGGCCTGTGACATTCTGGGCCTTCAACCGGGTGACGAGGTGCTTGCCCCCGCCTATAATTGTGGGTCCGAGTTGGACCCCCTTCTGGATGCCGGGCTGGACATCGCGTTCTATCAGATCGACCGCCGGACGCGCCCGGACCTGACCGATATGGCGCAACGTGTCACACCAAAGACCAAAGCGATATATCTGACCCATTATTTCGGGATGCTGCAACCTGACACATCCGCGATCCGTGCGCTTTGTAACGAGCACGGGCTGTTCCTGATCGAAGATTGCGCACTCAGCCTGCTGAGCGGCGACCGCCCGGCCGAGGGGTTTGCCGGTGATGTGAGCGTCTTTTGCTTCTATAAACTCTTCCCCGTTTTGGCAGGGGGCGCGATTGTGTTGAACGCCGACCAGCTTGAGTTTCGTGAGCCGTTCGATCAGCCGCCGCCCCACTCGCTGCTTAGAAAACCATTTATCCGAATGGGGCTGGAAGCCTTTGTGGGCGCGCGCTTGCTTCGGAAAGTGGCAATGTGGCGGCGCAAGGGCCGCGTGACACCGTCCCTTGCAGCTGAACCGGGGGCGCATATCGACATGCCGCCGGGCTATTATTTCGATCCCGCCCTGAAGCATAGCCGGATCAGCGGCTTTACCAAACGCGCCCTTGCGGCATTCAATCCGGCGCAGACCCGCACGCGCCGACGCGAAAATTATGATATTTATCAATCTCTTCTGTCGGATATTGCGGGTGTAACACCGCTTTATGAAACACTGCCCGACACGGCGTGCCCACTATCCTTTCCGGTTCTGGTGGAAGATCGGGATGCCGTCGCCGCCCGTCTTTCGGCGCGCGGGATTGCTGCAACCCCATGGTGGTCAGGTTATAATCAGAAGCTGGACTGGGCTGAGTTTGACGATGCTCAGTTCCTGAAAGACCATGTCCTGACCTTGCCATGCGGGCAACATCTGGCCGCAGATCACATCAGGCTGATCGTGTCCGAGCTGACCGCGGCGCTTGGGACTGCCGACCAGCCCTGAACCGATACACTGCCCACGATCCGCCGAAAGGTTCGCGGATCTTCTCAAGGGCAGGGTGGACATCCAGCCGGTCGCGCAGAAACGGGTTTTTGTACAACAGATAGCAGGGCCGGTCCGTATCCAGTGTCGCCTGAACACAGTTCTCGATCACCGGTTCCATGATGTCATAGTTGAATGGATTATAGAGATAAACGACCAGCGGGCCGGGGCGCGGTTTGAAATCCCGCGCGTCGGCCAGAACCGATGTGACGTGACCTGTCGCGCGGGTTTTCAAGGTTGCGATGTTTCGCTGTGCGTCGGCATGCAGGTTTTTACAAAACTCAACACCGGTTACCTGTCGAAACGGATAGCGCGCCGCAGCGGCCAATATCGCACCTTTGCCCGATCCGTAATCCACAAAATCATACTGATCATAGGGCAGCTTCAGCGATTGCAGAACGTGGCGAAACTCAAGCGCGGGGGTCGGTTCATATCGGTTCGCCGCGCTGCGTTTCAGATCCGAGACGGACAGGTCCGACACATCGACGATCCCGTGCACGTCAAGATCGCGACTGTGGCGACACTGGCCCAGCTTGGCCACCGGACCCGACCAAAGCCGCATCCGTTTCGCGACCCCCAGCAGCAAGACCGATCCGGTCTGCGCCACACCGTTATATTTGATGTTCACCTGCAACAAGCGCGCGCGGCGTCGCAATTTGTTGAAGGGCGCATCAAATTCCGGGTTCGCGGTGGTTCTTCTGAATAGCACGCCTGTAAACCGAACTGCTCTGACTTTGTTTTCGCGATTACGTGTGGAATTTGGATGAATTGCAAGGTTTGGGATGAAAAAAGCGCCCCTTCCGGTCGGAAAGGGCGCTTTTGTCACGTTTCGTAGGTGTGTTAGCCCAGAAGTTCGGGCTCGGGCACCGTGGTGTCGATGAACTGCGCATCGGCTTCCAGCGCGAACTGGGTGACGTCACCGTCGAAGTGGCGATCCCACTCGGTGCCAAGCGACCAACCCCATTCGCCACCGCCAGCGCCGACGAATTCAAGATCAAGATCGGCACGTTCCAGCACCAGTTGTTCGTCAACGAACACCTGCAGCAGATCGGCATCCGCATCGGCCATCACAACAATCTGGTGGCTGTCTGTGTCATCCAGTCCAAGATTGTCGACCTTGAAGCCTTCCCAGAACGGGCGGTCTTCGTTGGCCACGTGAATGCGCAGGCCGTCGCCTTCCAGAGCCACACCAAACTTCATGTGGTTCCAGACCAGACGCTCGGTGTCGCCGTCAACCGAGTTGCGGTTGTATTCGACTGCAAAGGTCAGCTGGTCGGTATCTTCGAATTCTTCCAACCGGCCAAGATAGACGCTGTCGCGATCACCATCCAGACGCACGCCTTCGCCGTTGCCGATAACTTTCGCATCGTCGCCCAAGGCATAGTCATCACCGATCAGCGAACCGAAGTCGATGACGTGGTCGTCGACGACGATGCCGTCGGCCACAACGGGATCGCCTTCGTCGGGGAAGTTGGGTCCGTCATCTTCGCCTTCATCATCGTCGGTCTGATCACCGCCGCCGGTCTCGTCACCACCACCGGTCTGATCGCCGCTGCCGGTTTCGTCACCACCACCGGTCTGGTCGCCGCTGCCGGTTTCGTCTTCGACCATGTCGAAGTCGGTCCCAATACGGAAGTCGCTGACTTCGCCTTCAAAGAAGCTGTCCCAGGCGGTGCCAAGTGACCAACCCCATTCGCCACCACCGGCGCCGACAAAGTTCAGGTCCACGTCGTTTTGGTCAAGGACCAACTCGCCGTCGACATAGACTTTCAATTGGTCGGTATCCTGATCGGCCAGCACAACGATGTTGTGATCTTCATGATCATCAAGACCAAGCCCTTTGATCTGGAAACCTTCCCAGAAGGGACGTTCTTCGTTCGCCACATGGACCGACAGATCACCGTCTTTCAGGGTGACGCCGAATTTCATGTGGTTCCAAACCAGTCGTTGGCTGCCGCCATCTGAATCGGCCTGGTTATATGTGACCGAGAACGCGATTTTCCCTGAGTTCTCGAACTCTTCCAGACGTCCCAGATAGACGTGATCTTTGTAACCATCCATTTGGACAGCGCCGTTGTTAACGGCTGCGTCGTCCTGAAGCGCCCACTTGTTGCGGGCCAGTTGATCCATGTCGAGTACATATTTCGCCTGAACCACTGGTGTTTCATCGGTTTCGTCGGTTTCGTTGCCGCCGGACTGATTTTCGCCCCCGGATTGGTCTCCACCGCCGGATTGGTCTCCACCACCGGACTGATTGCCACCACTGGATTGATCACCACCGCCGGACTGATCGCCACCACCGGATTGGTCACCACCGCCGGATTGGTCACCACCGCCGGACTGATCGCCACCGCCGGACTGATCGCCACCACCGGATTGGTCATCACCACCGGTTTGATCGCCGCCGCCAGTTTGACCACCGCCGCTTGAGCCACCACCCTGATATTCAGGCTGGACCTTCGCAGCGCCGGCATTCAACGTATCAATGATGCCGCCGGTCACACCGGTCGCGCTATGGGCGCCGCCGCCCTGCAGGCCGGCAGTGCTTTCCAGCAGATTACCCACATAGTTGGATGCGCCGGGATTGGTGTATTGAACGATCACGTTGTCGTTCACGTTCCAGCCGCTTTGGCCATTGTAGCCGCCGACTTCATAGGTGATGTTGTCTTCGATCGTGACCTGTTTCGCATTGTCCGAAACAATGATCCGCGGGGTCATGATGCTGCCCGAACGGCCAGTATTGTTGCCATTGCTCATGTCACCATCGGCTTGCAGGATGGTGTTGTTGCGAATGGCGAGGTTGGTGGTTTCGCCAACCGTGATGCCGTGAACGTGGGCGTTATAGATCGTGTTATCTTCGATCAGGATGTTCTTGTAGTACATGTTGGCGCCAGCTTGGCCCTGGTCGACCAGCTCGTTGCGCATGAAGATCGACTGGGTCCATGCACCGGAACCGATGTCCAGCGTGTTGCCGCGGATCACGATGTCGGTGCTGGGGCTGTCGGTGCCCGTTGTCCAGAACTGGATCATGTCTTTGTGGAACGGCGATGCCGGATCCGAGTCAAAGTCATGGATATAGTTGTCTTCGATCAGAACGCGCTGCACGTCAGCGAAGTTCATGCCATCGCCACTGATCGAGTGCACGTCGTTGCCCACGACCTTGACGTCGGTGCTTTGAAGGATCTTCACACCACGGTGCCAGTTCGACACTTCGTTGTTCAGGACATTGACGTTGTCAGAGTTGATGACCGTCAGGCCCCAGGCGGTGCCGTAGCCGGTGTTGTCATCATCCCCCAGGATTTGTGTGTTCTGCACCGTGATCAACGAGCTTCCGTTGATCGCGAAGGCTTGCAGATAGTCAGGGTCGCCGTTCTTGTACGTGTAATCGAACTTCAGATTGTCGAAGGTCACGTTCTCAGCGTTGTTCACCTGAACCGACGAAAAGCTCGCGGGGTTCGATGGGTCTGCCGACGTAATTGTCACCGTATCCGAAAACTGCTTGCTGAGGTTCAGCGCGCCATAGTTGCCGGAAGCCAATTTGATGGTGTCACCGCCCTGCGCGCTGCTGATCGCCGCAGAAAGCTCAGACGCATTGCTTACGTTGTAGATGGTCATTTATCACCTGCCATGTTTCATACTCTGCCCTCCCATAGGCAGAGATCTAACTTCGTGCACCCCGTTGATGGATAATCCGTGTTGATGAGGCGTAAACGCGCCGAGATTGTGTTCGATGCGTGTTTTTTCGCTCAAAGAAACAATGAAAAAAACCCAGAAATGCATCGAACAAGCGAAAAATGGACAATTTCTGCGCCACATTTCAGCATTGCCTGCCTTATTTACGGGGCAATTTCGGACAAAAAGTCGATTCGTTGCATACCGATTGTTCGCCAGATCGACACGATGATCGCCAAAAAGTAGAGAAATATCTGGCATCGTTTCGTTTGGGTGGACAGAGAGAATCACCCCAACCCGGTGCAGGTCAGATACATCCAAAGATGCGTCTGACAGACCGGCTTAGCTTTGGAGTTCGGGTGTCAGGATGCCATATTCGGTCGTCATGATGTCCGAGCGCATGATCCGCGCCGGATTTCCCGCCACGATCGTGCAGTCTGGCACGTCTTTGGTCACCACGCTGCCCGCCCCGACGATACAGTGGTCCCCGATGGTCACGCCGGGCATGATGATCGACCCTGCGCCAATAAAGCAATAGGCACCGATATGGGTGTCGACATGTTTGTTGTTCACGAAATCATGGGTCAGGATGGCAACATCGAAGGTCACACTTGTATGTGCCCCAATATGGACGCCGCGCGGATTGGTGTAATCAAGGCGCGCTTTCGAGGATATCCGGGTGTTCTCTCCGATCGTCATGCCGAAATACCGTGTCAGGATCGCGCGGCGTAAAATCGTGCGATAATGGTAGATATTATTGCGAACCTGATGAATGGGGTATTGCATGTTAAGTGTGTATCCCGAAATTCCTTTGCAGCAGTCTAGGGCGGTGCGGGTTGCCCGACAATCCTGCAACCTGATCTGCGCGCGTCGTCAGACCTGACCCTTTTCGGCGACATATCGTCTGAGGAACCCCATCGTGACGGGGGCCAGCAGGAATGTAGCAAACACACAGACCATAATTGCACTCTGCGATGTTGGTGACGGGATCGACGCATATTTCAGCGATGTGTATAGCCCGACAAGGATCATGCACAGGAAGGTCAGGCCAATCGACACCGTGACCGGGCGGGGCGAGATGTTCAGGCGCCAGTGGATCAGCCCCAGCGACAGCCCAAAACCCACGAATTCGGCGATGGCAGCAATCCAGATCACTGGCAGAAGCTCTCCTGTCGTCGCAGCGGCATACCAGGCGACGGGCAGGGCCACGACGCGGGCAAGGCTTGCAATCATCGGATTTTCGGTTTGGGCGCGGGCCAGTGAAATGGCGTTCCCACCTGCTTTGAACATGCGAAGCGCCTGCAACAGGGCCAGCCATGGCAGGATCGGGATGATCGCTTCGTATTTCGGGCCAAGCAGCAGATGCACAACCGGATCGCCCAGCAGCAGAACACCAAGCACGAACATCAGCCCCAACAGCAGATAGGACTGGATGATGGTCATCGACAGTTTATGGAACTGGCGCGGCTCTTTCTGGTTCTTCGACAATTGAGGAAGAAAGAAAGATTGCACGCTTGTCTCTAACACAAGCGTCGGTGTCAGGGTCAGCGTGAAACCCATTGAGAACAGCGCCAATGCCTCAAGCCCCAATTCACGTCCCACCACCAACTTCTCGCCGTTGAAGATGACGAACAGAACCGCACCGCCCAACAGGATCGGCCAGCCAAAGCGGAAGGCGCGGATCATGGTCTGCCGGTCGAAGGTCATCCGGAAACGCCGTTCCGCCAACAGATGCGAAAACACCGTGGTCAACACCCATTGGACCAAGAGCGCATAAAGCATGACGCGATAGTCGCCATATATATAATGTAGCGGCCAAAGCGAAATCACCGAGATTACGGTGGGCAACAGGTGGGACAGGATATTGGGCGCATATTTCATCTGCCGTTGCAGCCGGTAGATGTCGAAATGCGTTAGGCCCGCGATGATCGGCACGATGGCCAGCAGGTGATAGGTCCATGCCAGTTCGGGGATGCCAAGAAAATTGGCCAGCGGGTGCGCAATGATGAAAAGCGCGCCGGCGGAGATGAAGCTGCGCAGGAAGTTGAACCCTTGCAGGTTGGTCTGCATGTCGGGGTTGTCGCCGTCTTCGTCCTGAATGATCATCTGCGGTAGGCCCAGAGTCGACATCATCTCGACGATGGCCATGCTGATCGCGAAGGTCGAGGCGATGCCGTAATCTTCGACGCTGATCAGGCGCGCGACAATCAGGTTCCGCACGAACAGCATCAGATAGAAGAACGAGTTCCCGGATAACAGTACAATCGCGGATTTTAACATGGTGGACTCTTATGCAGGGCTTGTCAGCGGCATCGCCGATACGCCAGCGAACACATTTAAACAACAGAACCGAGGTCTTGTCAGTCTCACATCGGTACGAACCTTGGCAGTCTTGGCAGGCTTTGGGTCATAAAGTCAATCAGCCTTGCATCGGCGTCTGCCTCGGTTTCATCCGGGCGGATCGGCGTGACATAGCGCACCAGCGCCCCGTCGGTGCGCCCCTTGGTCAGGCTGTCGATCACCACACCGATCTTGGCAGTGAAGTCATTGGTCTGCCGCTTGCCGCGCTGTTCGAACCAGTAATAGACCAGTTGTTTGCTTAGCCCCTTCTGAATGACCGAACGATTGACGTGGAAGCTGCCATAGGCGGGGACGTTCGGATTAACCTCGACCGGTTCAAGGCTGAACACTTCCCACCCGCCGACTGGCAGGCAGACCTCGGGCGAATGGATGCCGCTGCCTTCGGTCTGCTTGTCATAGAAGGCCACGAACATGTTGATATAGTCGGGCGACCCCGGCGCGGCATAGGTTGTGCTCAGATAATCGGTGGCGCCCAGCACCTCTTCGATCTCGGGTTCAAGACGGGATGTGGTGCCGGACCAGTCGCCGAATTGACGGGGGAACAAGGTGAACGGTTCGCGCTCGACCTTGACCGGATCGCCACCTTGCAATGTCATCCAGCCAACCGACACCGCCATGGTCAGAAAGGTCGCCACGGCCATCGCCTTGGACGGCTGAATGCCCAGAAAGCGCCCGGCGACCGGGCCGAAGCCGTCGGTGTCCAGGTCAATCGCTTCGCTCAGCGGTTTGGGATCGCGGGTCATGCGTTGCAGGATGATCGCCATCAAAAACAGGATCAGGATGCAGATGACGAAGATCACCCAGCCTTCGAAGAAATGCAGAAAACCCTCGGCCGCTTCGATCCCCTGACGGTCCACCAGAATGCCGATGATGCCGATCCGAACCGAGTTCATGAGGACGGTCAGCGGTGCGGCCGAAACCAACAGCACCACCTTGTGCCAGATCGGGCCGCGATACAGGATCGCGAACAGGTATGAGAAGCTGAGGATGGGGAACAGGTAGCGCAGGCCGGAACAGGCCTCGGCGACCTGCAGCTTATAAACGCCAAGGTCGATGATGTTGCCTTCCAGAAAGACCGACACACCGGCAAGGCTGACAAACCAGACGCCCAGTTCCGAGGACAGGTATTGCAGCAGGATCGTCAGCTTCCAATACAGGAACTGCGGCAGCGGCAGCATGAAGACCAGATGCACCACGGGCAATTGGTGGGTTCGTCCGCGCCTCCAGCCAAAGACCACCAGCACCACGCCGCCAAGCCAGATGATCATCGCATAGGTGACGATATCGGGGATGCGTGTCAGGTTGCCCAGAATGGCAATCGCCAGCGCCACCACGATGACAAACACGCCGGGCCAGCGATCCTGCACCGTCAGGTCGGGCAGGGGGGCTTTGCGCAACTCCCGCAGAAACAAGTACAGCGAGATGATCGGGATCAGCGGCCCATGGCTGTATTCCGGCGTCGACCACGCCGCCGCCAGGGACTGAAACCCGATCCAGAACACCGGCAGGGCGCTGAGGATCAGGACGGCAAACCAAAAGATGCCAGCCAGATTCAGATCTGGAAGCGCGTGTGTCGGCTGTTGCGGTTTGTCACTGGTGACGGACATCAAACCTGTCCCTTGAATAATCTGACAATCAAATGGTTAACAGAAGTTGCATAATAATGATGTGTTTATCGGGCATTTTTGGGGCTTGGCCCATAGAAAAACCGCACCCATTGGCAAAAACCGCGGATTTTCACCGGAATGTGAGCGTGATGTTCGCGATTGCGAAACGATCAGGCCGCCGGGCGAGGACTGGTTCGCTGCCTGACCGATCCGTTCCGCAGATCATGCGTCGATCAGTTGGCATCCTCGGTTTTGGGTTCCTTCAGACGTGCGATTTCGGCATCCATCGTTGCGACGAAGGCAGGCGGGTTGGCCGGATCAATCATGTCCTTGACCTTCTCGAATTGTGCCAGCGCCGCGTCGAAGCGAAAGGCACCGGCATAGGCCATCGCCAGATGATATTGCACCGTTACGTTGTTTTCCATGACGTCAGCGGCAGGTTCCAGATGGGCAACCGCTTCGTCATAGTTCTGCAGGCGGTAGGCGATCCAGCCATAAGTGTCCTGAAACGGTGCCACATCAGACCCGCGCAGGCGGCGGGCGACGGTATATGCGCGCTCAAGGCTTTCGGTATCTTCGCGGTGATCGGCCAACAGGCTGGCCAGATTGTTGGCGACAATCTGGTTGCTGCTGTCCTTGGCATAAAGGTCTTCGTAAACGGCAATGGCCCCGTCAATATCGCCCGCCAGCTCAAGCTCTCCGGCCTCGACCCACGCCAATTGTGCGCTGCCCGGCACGGTTGTCCGCGCGGTGGCCAAGGTTGCCAAAGCCGCGTCCCTGTTGCCGCTGCTACGTTGCAGGCGGTAAAGTGCGGTCCAGACCTCGGCCCGTTGATCGTCTTCTTCCAGCAAGTCGTTAAAGATGGTTTCAGCCTCGGATACCCGCCCGCTTTGCGCCAGGATCGAGGCACGCACGAAGTGCAGCATCGGCGTATCGGGTGAAACCGCCAGCAGCTTGTCGACATGATCCAACGCTTGTTCAGTGTCGTCCTGATCCAGATAACGGCGAATGATGACGATATCTGCGGTATCGACACCTTCGGTGCCCGCCGAGACAGATTCCAGGAACGAGTTCAGCTCTGTCTCGCGGTTCTGGGCAGCCAGTCGGCGCGCGGTCAGGTTGTTTGCAAGCTCGGTGGTTTGCTCTGTGTCCAGTCCGCGAAGGGTCTGCGCCACATGTTCAGTGCGACCCCAATCCTGCATGTCGACATACAAACCGCCCAACGCCGCAAGGATTTGCGCGTTCTGGGGTTGGATCCGCAGCGCACCCAGCAGGGCGTCTTCAGCAGGCAGGTGTTTGCCCTGGCTCATCAGGTGCCGGGCATAACGCAGGCTTTCAGCAGCCCCGTTGTTCGAGTTTTCGACGGCAAGCGCCAACATCTCGGACATCAGTTCTTTGTTCCCGTCGCGTTCATGGGCGCGGGCCATCAGCGTCATGATCTCGGGATCGTTGGGCGTGTCGGCCAAAGCCGCGCGCAGGGTCATGATCGCGTCCCCGGTCTGATCATCGGCAATCAGCCAATCCGCCCGACGTTTCAGGGCTTCGGTATGGGTGCTGTCACGTTCCAACACCTCCTCGATCATGGCGCGCGCGCCCACGGGGTTCCCGGTTGCGTCCAACATCCGCGCCAAACCAACTTTGACATTGTCGGTTGAAGCCGATGGCTCTGCCCCGTCCAGAATGGCCTGCATCTCGGCAATTGCTTCCTGCTGATTGCCGGTGTCGAAATTTATCGATGCACGCAGTGACCGGTACAACGCCTGATGGGGTGATCCGCTGGCGATCAGTTTGTCCAATTCGGCCTTTGCCGCGTCGCTGCCACGAAACTCGGACAAGAAACGGACCAGGGTGGCACCTGCCTCGGGGCTTTCGTCCTGCGGATCGACCCGCTCGCGCAGAAGAGCTTCGGCCTGGTCTGTGTTTCCGCGCGAAATCTGCCATTGCACGAGGGCGGCCAACATTTGCTGATTTTCGGGGAATGTTTCGACCATCCTGGTCAGCTGTTGTTCGATGGCGTCTGAATCGTTGATGGCATAAAGAACGCCCAGTCGCTTTTGCAGAAACTCTGTCGATTCCGGCGCGTATTCCAATGCGGCGTCCACCGCCTGCAAGGCACGTTTCCAGTCCTTCAGGCGGATATAGTCATCAATCACCAACCGACGCAGGCCCAGATGCGACGGGGCTTCTTCAAGCAGTTCAAGCGCGGCCTTCTGCGCCTCGCTTCTTCCGGTTTCGTTGTTGCCGATGACGGCATCGCGATAGGCAAGGGCCACTGTCGAGATGCGTGCGGTCTGATCCTCCGGGGCCAGCTTCGCCGTATATTCACCATGGCGGCGCAATTCATCCCAGTTGCCATTTTCGAACGCCATTTCGGCAAGCGCCTTTCGGCCTTCCAGATCATCGGGATACTGTTCGACAAGACGCAGATACTGGCTGTAAGCCTCGGCAATGTCGCCGTGGTCGCGCCGCATCTTGGCATAGGTCGCACGGGCATCGCGGTGCTTTCCGTTGCGGCTGAAGACGTTCTGGAATTCGACGGTGGCCCGGGCAACGTCGTCGTTTTCCATATGCTCCAGCGCCGCCGCGAAATGCTCTTCCGCGCGTTCCTCAGATGACTTGCAACTTGTCAGAACGGTCAGGGCGCAGGCCAGAAGGATGCCGGTGAAGATGCGATTGATCATAGGTGTCATCAGCTCATGATAAATGGGGCCATTTGGCCGTGAAATGCGTAAATATGTTATAGCACATATTTACCCGATTTCTGTCCGCGATCACAAGCAAGCGGTGCGGCAAGAAAAAAGGGCCGATTGCTCGGCCCTTTTTCCGTTGCGTGATCGGGTAGATCAGGCGGATTTCTTACGCTTGCGCGACAGGGCGCCAAGACCGGCCAGACCACCAAGCAGCAGGAAGCCTGCGGCAGGCAGCGGAACCGGAGCGACCTTGAATTCCTTGATGCGGAAGCTGTCAGTCGAACCATCAGCGCCGATTGTGAACGACGTCGCGATCACATTGCCGAAATAGTACGGGTTGCTGCTGGATTCGTTTGCGACTTTGGAACCGTTCACATAAATGTCGGCGTCGTCACCACGACCGAAATACGAGAACGTCACCGACACAAGGCGGACAGCGTAATCGAAGTTGAACGTGATGGCTTCATCGACGAAACCATCCAGCTGTGCGCTGGAATCGCCGAACCCATAGACACCAAGACCACTAGCGGTTTGTGTCAGGTAATCAGCGCCGGAACCCGCGCGCCAAGGATCAATGGAACCCTGAGCGCCAACGGTGTCAAATGACCCCATCTGGCCCAGCGAAGTCACATCGCCCCCGGTTGTCAGGTCAACAACAGTTGCGGCATTTGCGGCAGTTGCCATCATGCCCACAACAGCTGTGGTTGCTAGGAATTTTTTCATATCCTTACCCTTCTTATTAATAGCTTAAATAATACCAAGCTCACTCATATAATATACACCACCATGGAAAACGTATCATGCTGGCCAATATGTGTCACGATGAATTAAGGCAAATTTGAACCAAAAAGGGCAACTTTGTGGCTTTTCAAGTCGTTAGCAATGGCCTTTCTTCACGAATTGAAAGCATTGTGTAAAGTCCCGAAACAATGAGTCAGCAATCACTGCGTTTGCTGGGTGACGGTGGGTAGGCCATCGGCCCCTTCAACCACCGGGTATCTGGGCATGGCCCCCCCTGTTTCGCCCTGCGCATTGAAGGTCTGGTTGCCGTGATCCGACAGCCGCTCCCAGCCGGTCAACTCAGCGCCGTCATAGGTATATTCATCAATCCAGTCTGTGTACGGGAACAACACCGGATCATACGGCACCTCGGGATTGGGCGAGCGGACCAGTCGCGTGATCCGCATGGCCCCTTCCGGCCCCGGTTCGTAATAACGGATCTCGTGATCGGGAAACTGCATGGACACGAAAGCCGGGGCGCTGTCATGCACGCCGTTATTTGCAATCACCGCGATGTCGACGCGGGTTGACGCGACATCGGGCGAACCGGCGATTATGTTGGCCTCTTGCCAACCCATCGTGATGCGCGCCGTTGAACCGGCTTCGTCCAGAAGCTCGATTTCAACCCGATCATCATCTCCGCGCAGAAACACCCAGTTGAAGGTCAACGGCAAGCCGTTTGGATCGACTGTATCCTGTGCGGACACAACCATTTCGCGGCTGAAACGAGGGCTGCGCCAGACCCGTGCGATGGCCGAGGGTGTGTCGAAAAGACGCTCGGTCAGCCCGTCACCGAATATATCTATGCCGGGTGTTGCCCCTGTTTCTTCCAGAACCGACAGGTGCACCATGGGCGGGATGCTTTCGGGCATAATCGAATTGGCCAGCGCCACCATGCGTTCAAGGTTGATGCCTTCCGGCGGAAACACGGTTGGATGCGCGACGGCGGCCAGATAGGCCCCGCGTTCGCCGATCTGATCACGGCTGCGCCGGAACACCATCTGCACGGTCGAGGCCAAAAGGCCGGTTTCCATCAGCTTCGCCTTCGTATCGGGGCGAAACGCGGCAAGGATCATCGCCAATGCCTCAAGATGCGGTTGGTCTGATCCTGAAGAACCCTGCGAAATGATATAGTAGGGCGTGTTGGCCGGGTACATGTCTTTGCCCCCCGGTTCGTGGTCCTGGTAGGATGGATAGACATGGATCTGCCCGTTCACATAGTTCTGATACAGGGCTTGGGCACCGCCGGGCTGCATCCCGGTCAGAACCATCCGTGGAAGCGAGCGCGCGAAAGGACCGGCCGTCAGCGCGGTTGACGAGTTGCCGATCACTGGCGCGTTGAACAGCAAACCAAGGGCAGGGCCATAATCAATGTTCTGATCGCGCAAGATCGGGTGATATAGCAACGTGGTCAGCTGGGGGTGGCGCGCCAGATTAAGCGGCGAATGCTTGCGATCCCGGTTCTCGTACAGATCGCCCCAGTTCCCGGCCGCTTCGCCACGGGCATAAAGCTCGCGCAGCAGTTGGTGACCCGGCAAAGGGGTCTCGGGACCAAGCACAGCCGTTGGGGCGTTATTTGGAAAGTTGATCTGAACGATGGGACGTTCCGACAGTGGCGGGGGGGGTAGGTGAACGGGTGCAACATAGGCGCTGCCTCCGTTCACATCGACCGGTTGGGGGCCGTCCGGGGATTGTGCCAGTGCCGGGGGCGCAATTGTCAGCAAAGCGATCCCCAATACGCGCCGCAGTCCATTGAAAAACTTTATTGAATGCATGTCTAATACCCCCGGCTTCGCAGCGTAATATCGCTGCACCGTTTACGACAATATCACAATCCGGCGCGTTATGCGCGTATTGCTTCAATGCGCCGAGGTCAGGGTTTGCGGTGGCGCCCAAGGAACCGCTGGGCGGCGACAATCAGAATGATCGGTCCGGTGAGCTCAAATATCCGTTCGACCCAAGCGTTATTGCCCAGAAGATGGGTGTGGTAGACATGCAAAAACCGCAACACACGCAGCAGGACAAAGGCAAAAACTGCAATGATCCCAAGCAGTTCCAGCCACATCCGTGACATGGCGTGGCGCAGGCCGATCAGGATCCAGACCACCCAGAACCCCAACATGCCCGCGATCACGAGTGCAAATGCCAGTTGCACACCGCGCCGCAGCCCGTACCAACCCTGACCTTGGGCAACACAGCGCCCGGCCGAGGTGACAAAGGTCTGTAAATCAAGCTGCTTGTTGACCGCAAGCAGGGCCAGCAAAACTGCGGTGGACGCCCAGAAATACCGCTCGAACCGACGCTCAGAGGAGCTGAGCCGAGCGGTCCTGACGCATCGAAACGACAGATAGGCCGCCGCGAGATACAGCAGGGTTGTTGCCCAGCCAAGAAGATCAGGATCACCAATTGTCGGGGTCCAGGTGTCGGTTATGCAGGTCCAAAATACATTCATGGTATTCGATTGAGTCTCTGTTGAATTTTGCTGCCGTTTCGGGTTGCCCGGCGATACATCGTCGCGATACTTTGACGAACTATGTCAGATTTGCCATGGTGTTACGGGCCCTTATTGACCAATTTTTTGCTCATTGGGGCGCTACCGCTGAACAGTGTCGTCGATCATCCCAGATTGTTCACACAACGGATTATTCACGTGTGTTTTCGCGGCTTGGTGATATCATCGCTGTGTTTGTACTTCTTGTTGCCAATATTTCAGTTTTTAACCTTTATCGTCAAAGTTAACAGATGCCATATTCCGTCGTTTCTATTTTTCGTTCCGTGGCCGACAAACACGGGGATCGTGCAGCCTTGAGCCAGGGCGCAAATGTGCTCAGCTACCATGACCTTGAAGTGCGCTCTGACGCGGTGGCCGCGCAGCTTGCCAAATCCGGCGTTAAATCCGGCAGCCTTGTGGGTATGGCCGGACAGCGTTCGGTCGATACGATCATTGCCGCGCTGGGAATTCTGAAGGCCGACGCCGGCTATGTGCCGCTTCCCGAGTATTATTCGGATGATCGCATCCGCATGATTGCCAAGGACAGTGGGTTGGCGGCGATCGTGGGCGACATTCCGGCTTTGGAGGGCGTGTCGCTTCCCAAGCTGTCTGTGGATGACACCGTCGATAAGCCTGTCAAGCCACTGAATATAAAGCATGACCCCGAGGCTGTGGCCTATGTCATGTATACGTCCGGCACGACGGGCGTGCCGAAGGGCGTCGTGGTGCCGCATCGTGGGATCATCCGCTTGGTGCGGGACCAGAACTTCATGAAACTCGGCACGAACGAGCGGATTTTGCAGAACTCTCCCATCGCGTTCGATGCCTCGACGCTGGAAATCTGGGGGGCGCTTCTGAACGGGGGCACGTTGGTGATTCCCGAAAGCGACGACACATCGTTGCGTGGGCTGGGCGCGATCATCCGCGACCAGAAGATCACCAGCATGTGGCTGACCGCTGGCCTGTTTCACGCCATGGCGGATGAACGGCCCGAGGATTTCAAACCCCTGCGCCAGCTTCTGACCGGCGGCGATGTGGTGTCACCGGACAAGGTCGCCAAGGTGCAGGCCGCCTGTCCGAAACTGACCGTGATCAACGGCTATGGCCCGACTGAAAACACCACGTTCACCTGTTGTCACAAGATCACCAAGGCGCAGGCGAAATCGGGCAAGCCGTTGCCTATCGGCAAGCCAATCAATGGCACCGAGGTCTTTGTTGTCGATGCTGATTTGCAGCCCGTCGAAGATGGCACACCCGGCGAGCTGTGCGCCGCCGGGCTGGGCCTTGCGCTGGGATATCTGGGGCAGGACGACCTGACCAACGAGGTGTTCGTGCCCGCGCCGTGGGATAAGTCTGTGCGGCTGTATCGCACCGGCGATCTGGTCGAGCGCGATAAGAAAGGCGTCATCCGCTATCTTGGTCGGATCGACAAGCAGGTGAAGGTGCGTGGCTTCCGGGTGGAGCTGGGCGGCATTGAAACTGCGTTGGAGCAATTCGACGGCATCCGGCACGCCGCCGCCATCGCGCGTGCGGGCGCGGACGGGGCCGACAAGACGCTGGTTGGCTATTATGTGGCCGATGGTGACTGCGATACGGCCGCGCTGCGGGCGCATCTGAAAACGCAATTGCCGGATTATGCGGTACCCGCGCATCTGGTGGCGCTGGACGCGCTGCCGATCAATGACAACGGCAAGGTGGATCGCAAGGCACTGGAGCAGCGGGCGCTGCCGAAGGTGCAGAAGAAGGTCGCGAAGCGTGACAGCGACGCATCGACGAAGACGCTTGTTCTTAGCACCTTGTCGGACGTGCTTGAAGTCGCAGACGTCGATCCCAACACAAATTTCTTCGATCTCGGTGCCTCGTCCCTGCATATCGCGCGGGTGCATGAGCGTTTGCAGGACAAGCTGAAACGCGATTTCCCGATCTCGGATTTCTTCCTGCATTCGACGGCTTCAACCCTGTCGGCGCATCTGTCCGATCCCGTGACCAAGGCCCAGCCCGCCCCGCGCGAGGCAAAGGTGCGCGACATGTCCGACAGCGGTCCGATTGCCATCGTGGGGCTGGCCGGGCGTTATCCCGGTGCCAGCAGTGCCGAAGAGATGTGGCAGGCGCTTATGGATGGGCGCGAGCTGATTTCGCAGTTTTCCGAGGACGAGCTGGACGTCGATCCGTCCAAAGACGACCCGGATGCGCCCTATGTGCGGGCCCGCGGTGCGATGGTCGAACCCGACATGTTCGACGCGCGCCATTTCGGCATCCCCCCGAAAGAGGCAGAGCGTCTGGACCCCCAGCACCGCATCCTGCTTGAGGTCGCGCAGACCGCGCTGGAAAACGCGGGCCATGATCCGGCCCGGTTTGACGGGCGTATCGGCGTTTTCGCCGGGTCGAGCCAGAACTCATACCTTCTGAACAACCTTCTGTCGGCGCCCGGTGCCTCGCGCGAACTGGCGATGGGTTATCCGGTCAAGGATTTCGCCACGCTGTTTGGCAATGACAAGGATTTCATTGCAACGCGCATCGCCTATAAACTCGGCCTTCGCGGGCCTGCGATGACGGTGCAATGTGCCTGTTCGACCTCTCTGGTCGCGGTGGCGCAGGCCTGTCAGGCGCTTTTGCGGGGCGATGCCGACATGGCGCTGGCGGGCGGCGTGTCGATCACCTTCCCGACCAAGCGGCCCTATATGTATCTGCCCGATGGTATGGCCTCGGCCGACGGGCATTGCCGGACCTTCGATGCCGATGCCACGGGCACGGTCTTCGGCGACGGGGCCGGGATCGTCGTGTTGCGTCGGCTTGAGGATGCTGAGGCCGACGGCGACAACATCCTCGCGGTGATCAAGGGCTATGCGATCAACAATGACGGGCATGACAAGGCGGGCTATGCCGCACCGTCGATCAAGGCACAGACCGACGTGATCCGGGCCGCCCATGTGGCCGCTGGCGTCGATGCACGCTCGATCGGGTATATCGAGGCGCATGGCACCGCCACCCCCCTTGGCGACCCGATCGAGTTCACCGCCCTGCAAACCGCCTTTTCCGCCAGCACAGATGACAAAGGCTTCTGCGCGCTTGGCAGCGTGAAGACCAATCTGGGCCATCTGGATATTGCGGCAGGTGTAACCGGTCTGATCAAGACCACGCTGACCCTGAAACACGGCGTGATCCCCCCGCTTTTGCACTACAAGAAACCCAACCCGCGTATCGACTTCGACAATTCGGCGTTCTTCCCGGTGGCCGAGCGGTTGGAGTGGACCGGCACTGATGCCCCGCGCCGCGCCGGTGTGTCGGCCTTCGGCGTGGGCGGCACCAACATCCATATGGTGTTGGAGGAAGCCCCGCAGGTCGAAGACCCCGCCACACCTGCAAAAGACGATGCGCCGCGTGTGTTCCCGATTTCTGCCTCGTCCCCGGATGCGTTGAAGGCGGCGGTTGCCAATCTGGGAGACTGGGCAAAGGCCAACCCCGATGCCGATCCCGACCGGGTGATTGCGACGCTGCGCAGCGGGCGCACGCAGTTCGACCAGCGTGCTGCCCTTGTGGCGCGCAACCTGTCCGATCTGGCAACGGCGGCGGACGGGTTCACCGGCAAGGGCATCGCCGCCGGTCAACGCGATGCGCTGGCCTTCCTGTTTCCGGGGCAGGGGGCGCAGCACGCGGGCATGGCGCGCGACCTTTATCAGCAGGAACCCGTGTTCCGTGAAGCCCTTGGCCTGTGTGCCAAACTGCTGGAAGACGATCTGGGCCTGAACCTGCTGGATGTGATCCACGCGCCGGAAAGCGAACATCACTGCGCGACCGAAAAGCTGAAGAACACCGCGTTGGCGCAGCCCGCGATCTTCTCGATCGGTTATGCTCTGGCGCAGCAATGGCGGCATTGGGGCATCACGCCCGATGTCATGGTTGGCCACTCCATCGGGGAATTTGCCGCCGCGACGATTGCGGGCGTGATTGACCTGCCCGATGCGCTGAAGCTGATTGCCCTGCGCGGGCGGCTGATGGCGGACCTGCCGCAAGGCGTCATGATCTCGGTCCGGGCCAGCGAGGACGAGGTTGCGCCCTATCTTGGCAACGGCATTGATCTGGCCGCCGTGAACGGGGCCAAGGCCTGTGTCGTGGCGGGGCCAGAGGAGGCCGCGCAAGACCTGTTGAAACGGCTTGAGACGGACGGGGTCGTTGCCTCGCGCCTGCACACAAGCCACGCGTTCCATTCGCAGATGATGGACCCGGCGGTTGAGCCGTTCCGCAAGGCCGTGGCTGGGCTGAAACTGAACGCCCCACGCATTCCGATCCTGTCCACTGTGACCGGCGATTGGATGACGGATGACGAGGCGACGGATCCCGATTACTGGGCCATGCACATGCGCCGCCCCGTCCGGTTCTATGACGCGATCCAACTTCTGTGGGCTGAAAACCGGCATATCTTCCTTGAGGCCGGGCCCGGTCGCACCATGGCCACCCTGTCGGGGCAGAACCCGGACCGGAAGAAAGCGCAGCCCGCGATCGCATCCTTGCCCGCCGCACAGGCCGAGAATGCCAATTCGCATGACAGCCTTTTATCGGCCTTTGGTGAATTGTGGGCCAATGGCTATCCGGTGGACTGGTCGCGCATCGACAATAACCGCCCTGCCGCCCGCCGCCTGCCGGGTCTGCCGACCTATCCGTTCCAGCGCAAACGCTTCTGGGTGGAACCGGTGGATGTCACCGTGGACTATGCCGCGCTGGAAAACACCTCGGCCACGGTCGAGATCACCGAGGAGGCAGGCGCCCCGCAACTGACCGCGGGCGAGGCCCTGCGTGAGATGCTGTCGGAATTGTCAGGACTGGAACCGGACGAGATCGACGGTGACGCGTCCTTCCTTGAGCTTGGGTTTGACAGTCTGCTGCTGACCCAGGCCATTCGCGAGCTGAGCGAACAGTTCGGCGTCGACGTGGCCTTGCGCCAGTTGATCGACGGGTTCCCCAATGTGGATGCTTTGGCCGACCATATCGAGGCGCATGGAACCTTGCCCGGGGCGGCCCCGGCCGAAAAGGCGGCCCCGGCCGAGCTGACCAAGATTGAAACGGACGAGGCACAGGCCTCGCCATCCTCGGCGCCGGTCACCAAGATCGAACGCGAGACCGAGGAACTCACGCCAGACCAACGCGCCCATATTGACGCGCTGGTGGACCGGTTTACCGCCAAGACCGCGAAGTCCAAGGCGTTGACGTCTGAGCACCGCGCCACCCATGCCGACCCGCGCACGGCGTCGGGTTTCAACCGGCTGTGGAAGGAAATCGTCTATCAGATCGTGACGGTGAAATCGAAAGGCTCGCGTCTGCTGGACGTCGATGGCAACGAATATATCGACATCCTGAACGGGTTCGGGCCGGGCTTCCTGGGCCATTCCCCCGACAAGGTGGTCGAGGCGTTGCATCATCAACTGGATGACGGGTTCGAGGTTGGGCCACAAAGCCTTGTGGCGATGGAAGCTGCGCAGCTGTTCTGCGAGGTGACAGGCAACGACCGGGCAAGTTTCGTCTGCACGGGGTCCGAGGCCGTTTATGCCGCCATGCGACTGGCGCGCACGGTGACGAACCGCGACAAGATCGTGATGTTTGCGCGTGATTATCACGGCAATTTCGACGAGGTTCTGGTGCGTGCGGTTGACGGCAAGGACGGGCCGCGCACCCTGCCGCTGGCCCCCGGCATTCCGCGCGACGCGGTGAAGAACGTGATCGTTCTGCCCTATGGCACGCCACAGGCGCTGGATTACATCCGCAAGAATGCCGATAGCCTGGCCGCCGTGATTGTCGAGCCGGTGCAAAGCCGCCGCCCCGAATTCCGCCCCCGCGATTTCATCCGCGAGGTGCGTCGGGTGACGGAACGGTCCGGGTCGCTGTTCATCTTTGACGAGGTGGTGACCGGCTTCCGCTTCGGTCCGCGCGGGGCGCAGGCCTATTACGGGGTGGATGCCGATCTTGTCACCTATGGCAAGGTGGTGGGCGGTGGTATGCCCGTGGGCGTCGTATCGGGCAAGGCCCGGTATATGGACACGTTCGACGGGGGCCAGTGGCAATACGGGGACGACAGCTTCCCCGAAGCACCCGTGACCTTCTTCGCCGGCACCTTCGTGCGTCATCCGCTGGCCATGGCATCGCTGCGCGAGATGCTGCGCTTTTTCAAATCCCAGCCCGACCTTTTCTGGAAAACGGTGAACGCCAAGGGCGACCGGCTGGCGGGCCGGGTGGATCGCTGGTTTGTCGAAAACGATATGCCGTTCCAGATGCCGAACTGCGGATCGCTGATGTATCTGCGCATCGGGGAAGATCAGAAATTCGGGGCCCTGCTGGGCGCGCACATGCGTGATCGCGGCGTGTTCCTGCTGGAAGGGTTCCCGTCCTATATGACCGCTGCACATAATGATGAAGACATTGATTATGTCGTCGAAGCGTTCAAGGATTCTGCGCTGGAAATGCGGGCTTCGGGTCTGATTACGGGGCGCGAGGCCGTGCCCTATGCCGGGCCGAAGCTGTCACATGTGCCACCACGCCTGAGTTTGCCGGGTGGCGAACAGCAAATTGCCGAAGAAATGGCCAAGCCATTGGAGCCGCTTGTCGTTCCCACAACCGTGTCCCAACGCGAGGTTTGGGGCGCAGTGGTCATGCACCCGGAAGTGTCGCCTGCCTATAACGAAAGCGTCACGCTGAAACTGCAAGGTCCGGTTAACAACGCCGAGCTTGTGCAGGCGACCAAACAGGCATTCGAACGCCATGACGCGCTGCGCTCGACCTTCTCGGATGACGGGACCGAGATGCGGATTGCGCCCACAGGCAATGCCACGGTCGACGAAGCGGATTTCTCGGATCAGTCTGAGGCGGATCGCGACGCGTCGATGAAGGCTTTGTTGCGCGATCACGTGACCACCCATTTCGATCTTGCCAATGGGCCGCTGATCCGCGCCGTACTGGTGAAGTTGGGGGATGACCTGCACCATTTGGTGATCACTGCCCACCATATCGTTTGTGACGGGTGGTCGATTGACGTGATTGTCCGGGACATCGGCAAAATCTATACCGCCCTGATCGAAGGTGCGCGCGTTGATCTGCCTTCGCCGCACAGCATCGTCGATTATGCAAGGGTCGAAGCCGACTGGGCGCGCTCGGACGCGGCAAAAGCGGATCGGGATCACTTCCTCGAGGCATTCAGTGCATACCGAGGATCCGCCACGCCGCCCGTTCTTGACCTGCCGACCGACCGACCGCGCCCTGCGGTTCGCAGCGTGGCGGCAGATCGGCTTGACGCCGATATCGACCCGGATCTGGTGGCGAAACTTCGCAAGACGGCGGCCGGGCAGGGGTCCACCCTGGTCAACCTGTTGCTGGCGGCTTTCAATGCCTATCTGGCACGGATCAGTGGCAGCAAACACGTTGCCGTCGCCGTGCCGTCGTCCGGCCAGGCGTCGCGAGGGATGGACAGCCTTGTGGGCCACTGCGTCAACCTGATGCCGGTGCACACATATGTTGATCCCGATGCGCCGTTTAGCGACGTGTTGAAAGCCACGCAAACCGCGTTGCTGGATGCCAGCGAGCATCAGCATTTCGGCTTCGGCGCGCTGGTTCATGCGTTGAAGATGCCGCAGGATCCCAGCCGCGTGCCGCTGACCCCGGTGATCTTCAATATCGATAACGGCATCGACCTGAGCGATATGCAATTCGGAGGTGCAAAGACCGAGTTCATTTCTAACCCAAGGGTGTTTGAACAGTTCGAAATCTTCCTGAATGTGACGGATAACCGCCAATCCATAACGGCGGAATGGACCTTCAATACCGACTTGTTTAACGTCGCAACCATTGAAAGACATAATACGCAATTTAACGAGTTTTTAGCGGCCCTGGCAGCAAAGCCAGCCACAGAAGTCAAAGATTTGCCGCTTATTTCAGAGGAACAGAAGCAGATGTTACTTGCCCAATGGCGTGGAAAAATGACGGATTATCCAGTCACCGCCGATCTTGGGCGTCTTTTCGCCGAGCAATTGCAGTCGAAGCCCAACGCGCCAGCGTTGATCGAACACGGCAGGGCAGTCAGCTATCTGGAGCTTGATCAAAGGTCGGTGCAGATCGCGCAGGCATTGCAGCAATCAGGTGTCTCTGTTGGCGATGTTGTGGGTGTTTGTCTGGAACGGTCCGTCGATATGGTCGCGGCGATGCTGGCGGCCATGCGCCTTGGGGCGGCTTACCTGCCGCTGGACCCCGCGAACCCTGCTGCACGTATTCAGTATATAGTCGAAGATTCCCAAGCGCGGCTTGTGGTCACCAATCGGGAATTGGCGGCGCAGCTTGAGCTTCCGAATACCTTCTTTGTCGAAGATGTGCCGCAAACCGGGGGCAGCGATGGCGCATCCTTGCCCGAGGTTCTTATAGACCCGCTTTCACCGGCCTATATCTGTTACACGTCCGGGTCGACCGGCAACCCGAAGGGTGTGATGGGCACCCACCGGGCGACAATCAATCGCTTTGTCTGGATGTGGAACACCTTCCCCTTTGAAGACGGCGAAGTAATGTGCCAGAAAACGGCGATCTCGTTCGTGGACAGCGTGTGGGAGATTTTTGGTCCGTTGCTGGCCGGTGTGCCGCAGGTCATCATCCCAGCTGATACTGTGCGCGACCCCTCGGCATTCCTGACGACGCTGGCTGATCACAAGGTCTCGCGCCTTTTGGTGGTCCCGTCGCTTTTGAAGGCGCTGGTTGAAACACAGACCAATCTTCAGGAAACGATACCGTCGCTGAAATTGCTCTTCTGCTCGGGCGAGCGTCTGCCCGCCAGCCTTGCGCGACAGGTGCAGTCGCTTGCGCCGGATGTGACGCTGGTAAATCTTTACGGCTCGTCCGAAGTGGCGGCTGATGTCACCTGCGAGATCGTGCGCGATCCCGATACTGACGAGATCCCGATCGGAACGCCGATTGACAATGCGCGTCTGTATATTCTTGACGGGGCAGGGCAACCGGTGCCGACCGGCACGGTGGGTGAGCTTTATGTCGGGGGCGATGTGCTGGCCGCGGGCTATCTGCACCGCCCCGACCTGACTGCCGAACGGTTCCTGAAAGACCCGTTCATGGACGACCCTGATGCACTCTATTTCGCGACGGGCGATCTGGTCAGCAGTTTGCCCGATGGTCGCCTGATGTATCACGGCCGGTCCGACCATCAGGTCAAGATCCGCGGCTCGCGGGTCGAGTTGGGCGAAGTCGAGGTTGCGCTGGCTGCACAGCCCGGTGTGTCCGAGGCCGTTGCCACGACCACGCTGGACGGTGGTGGCGATACACTTCTGCTGGCTTTTGTGACGGCGGTCGACGGGCACGCGCTGGACGCCCAGTCCTTGCGCAACACGCTTGCCGACACCTTGCCCGATTACATGGTGCCCGCGCGTATTCAGGTGCTGGACGCGATGCCGTTGAACCCCAATGGCAAAACCGACCGTACCGCGCTGACCGAGATGTCGCAGACAGGTCCGGCATCTGACCAGCCACGCGACAGCACGCCACACACCCCGGAAGAGGTGAAGCTGCACAAGATCTGGACGCAGCTTTTGGGGACGAATGACATTGGCATAGACGATGATTATTTCGCGCTTGGCGGCCATTCCCTAATGGCGGTTAAACTGTTTGCGCGGGTCAAACGTGAGTTCGGTGTCGACCTGCCCATCGCGACGCTGTTGTCCTATCCGACCATTCGCAAACTGGCGACGCAGGTGACATCCTCTGACGCGCCCGTTCTGAAGACCGGAGAGTTCGAGGACGATCCCTGGGACACCACGGCGGTGATCCATGCCGGTCCCGGTGATGGGCGCCGTCCGATCTTCATCGCGGGTGGTGTCGGCGGCAATGTGAACAACCTGTTCGAACTTGGTCAGATTGTCGGCGAAATCCGACCTTTGATCGGCCTGCAAACCCGTGGCGTCATGGGTCACAGAATGCATGACAGCATCGAAGCCATGGCCGCTGACCACATTCAGAACATCAAGCGTCACCAGCCGGAAGGGCCCTATCTTCTGGCCGGATATTCAGGCGGAGGTTTTGCCGCGTTCGAGATCGCAAAGCAATTGCGCGCGCAGGGTGAAGAGGTCGGCTTCCTTGGGATTATCGACGTCGAGGCGCCGGGCTTCCATGTCGACCTGAGCGTTCCCTTTGCCAAGCGGTTCAAAATGGAGCAAGAGCTTTTGCGCACACAGGGCGCGCGCGGCTTCGGCACCCGCCTGCTTGCGCGCGTGCGCAGCAAGATGATGTCCGACAAGGTTGTGCGCTTGGTCAACAAGGTAAAGCCGGATGCGTTCCGGCTTGAGGTGCTCAGCCAGCGCTGGGTGGAGGCCAGTGCCCGGTATGATCCAAAGCCTTACGACGATGATGTCTGGCTGGTGATCACCGAGGCCGATGGTTTCGCCGCAACCCTTGCGCGGCAGGCCGATCCGGGTTTTGGCTGGTCGCGGCTGGTAAACGGAAAACTGCGCCTTGCAACCCATCCGTCGAACCATCTGGAGATATTGAAGGGCGACGCGGCACGTGATCTTGCCGGTATGATGGAACAGGAAATCCGGTTGCGCCGACCGGACGAGGTTTAAGGCGTCAGGGATGCATCGGACGCCTCTGGCCTTTGTGTCTGCCCTGCCTGACGCCATTACCTTGCACGCGTTCTCGATCGGTGATGATCGGGACATTGCGCTGCAGGATGCCCGGTCTTTGCTGTCCAGCGACGAGGCCGCGCGTGCAGACAGGTTCCATTTCGACCGCGACCGAACACGGTATATCCGTGCGCGCGGGCAGTTGCGTCGCATATTGGGCAAAGTCTTGATGCAAGATCCGGTGGCGGTGGCTTTTGACTATGGCCCTCAGGGTAAACCGCAACTGTCCGGGGATGGACCGGAATTCAACCTGTCACACAGCGGTGATCTGGCGGTTGTTGCCATTTCCCTGTGCGGGCCGGTCGGCGTTGATGTCGAGCATGTTGATCGGAAGGTAGACATTTCCGGGCTGGCTGAAAGCTGCATGACCGAGACGGAACAGCGCGCTTTGGCTGCTGTGGATGGTCCCCATCGTGCACAAAGATTTTTTGCGTTCTGGACCGCGAAAGAGGCACGCATGAAACTGACCGGCGCGGGAATGAGCCTGCCACCCAAGAGCATTTCGCTGGGGCTGAAAGAGGGTTGGCCAGTTCGCTACGAGCTGCCGACCGACCCTGTCTGCCGTCTTGCGTTTGTTCCATTGATGACACCCGCGTCGATTTGTTGCGTCTGCCATCTGGGCGGTGACGGTCAGCCGGATTGATCCGCATAGAACCGGGCGATGTCGTCTGCCAGTCCCAGATCGAACAAGGTGGTGTGCGTCCCCTGTTCATAGATCTTGAATGTCTTGGGGTCAGGTGCCGCATCAACCAAAGCCTGTGCCCAGGGCAGGGGGATGGACGTGTCCTTCGCGCCATGGGCAATCAGGATCGGCATATCGACCTTGCCGATCTGATCGCGCACATCATGGCGCTCTCGCCACATCAACCAACACATGGGAATCCCCCGTAGTCGACGGGTTTGAAACCGACACAGGCTGTCGAAACTGCTTTCCAGAACCAGCGCCGATGCGTCCCGTGTCGCAGCCAGATGGGTGGCGATGCTGCTGCCCAGGCTGAAGCCGTGAATGATCCGGCGATCCGCGGGGACGTGGGCACCTGTAAGGCGGTCCAGCTGGTCATAGAAGGCGCGGGCATCCTGGGCAAAGCCAATTTCACCTGCTGACCCGGCGTCGCCGTTTGCGCCACGATACTCCATCACGGCCACCCCATAGCCAAGCTGGATCAAGGGCGTCAGATGCTGAACCGAGGGACCAAACTGCGTGAAATTGCCATAAAAACTGATCACCATCGGTGCATCTCCCTCAGGCATGGCGATCCACGCCCGCAACGGTGCACCGTCGGAGCCGGTAAAGGCGACTTCTTTCATCTCGGTCAGCCCATAGTCGGCGGGGGTGCCCGGCTCGGCCGAGAACCGATAGATCGCCGTATTCTGAAACAGCGCAATGCCGCCGATCCCCGCGCATAGCAAAGCAATTGCGAAAACAACAGCGATCTGAAAAATGCTCATGTAGAACGTCCTTGGGCAGCAGAGTTAGTGGCGGACCATCAATCACAGCCTAGGGGTGTTTCGGCGCAAAACCAACTGCAGAGCGGCGCATTGACGGTGTCGTTTGACATGCTGACATGATCAAATGCGCGGTCAACATTTAACATAATCTTGATTATAGGTGGTTTGCTGCAGCAAGTAGAAATGTCACTGGTTCTGCAAAGCAGGTCAGCCCTCCGATTTGTGAGGTCAACCGGATGGCATCGACATGAAAACCTTGGGGCTTATGCCGTCGCTGCGCGCGGGATAGTCAGACAGCGTGTCATGGGCTGAACCGACCCGTCGCATGTCTGTGTCGGCTTCGGTCGCGATCAGTCGTAGTTCCTGCTCCAGCTCGGCATCTGTCATGTTGTCCCACTTTGTCGAACTGCGGACGAACCCCCTTGCCTTTAGCTCGTCGCACAAAGGTGCCAGACGCAGCTCGCTGGTCAGGGTCAATCCTGCGCGGCGCCCCCCGGCACAAGCCCAGAACCGCCCAAGATGTGATAGATCGGTCGCGTTTTCGACACCATATAGCTGCGCCTGATGTGCCATCTGTTTCGCATCGTGCCCCGGGCGGCGCTGGATGACACCAACATTCACGTCCTTGCGTCCCGTGAAGTTCACCAGGTGAAACGCACTGCCGTCCGTGCCAAGGATATGCGAGGCGGACAGATAGTGCCGCATCTGATCCCTCCAAGAATGCTTCTGTGGATGAAAGATCGTATAGCCTTCATCTTGTAGCAACGCCTCAAGTCGCCGCTCTCCAAGCACTCCCCGACCCACTTTTCCAAACCCTTCCGACCGCGAGATGTAAAGCTTGTGCGCGGGCAGAGGATCAAGATCTCGCTTCAGGTGCTTTGCGATAAACGCGCGCATTTCGGGGGACGAGGCGGTCAGTCGTCCGATCCCGCTTCCCTGCGGCGGCACGATCAACCGATCCACACGATAGAACGCATCGCAAAGTTTATAGTTAACCGGAATGTCCAACACTTCGGACAGTTGAGCAAATATCTTGGCGGCGGAGGCTTCCAACCCGTTATACGCGGGGAAGAACAACATGCCCTCGATCGGTTCATCTATGTAGTCCAAAGCCCAGAGCCGCGCCAAGGTTTCCATCAGGAAATGTCCGAAATGGGGATGATAGCGTCCACCGAACAGCCACGTACCTGACAACGGGACAATCCGATTGGCGCGCGGATGCGCCCGTTCGACCGTTGCAGGCAGACGGTGCGACATCCAGCAGATGGCCTCGGGCACCGGATTGCGATCGGCGTCGAACACCGAGGCCGAAATGCGGAAACCTTCGCTTCGGGGGGTCTTGGCCAGAACGGCGTGATCGACGTTGATGATTTGATCTGCCAGCGGTTCGTGCGGGTCCAGATTATACGAACTCTGCGGCGCCCGCCCCGAGCCGATCTGCGAGAAATCGGGGGCCAGCTTCATCCGCGCGGGCTTCTTGAACGACGCCACCTGCCCACGAGATGTTGCCTCGTCTAACGTGAAGCCCTTACGTGTCAGATGTTCGATCACCTGTTGGCGACCGTTGCCGCCATAGACCTTGGGGTGCAGCTCAAGCATCACCAGTTCGACGCCGGACAGATTGGCATCGGCCAGGAACTCCAGCTCGCCGCCTTCGATGTCCATCACCAGAACATTGTGCGGATATTCCCTTGTGATTTCGTCATAATGCTTGGTCGCAACGGATACTTTTCGCGCGTCGTTCTCGGTGTTCTCGGCAGATAACCGTGATCCAAGGAAATTGGACCGGACAAAAAAGTCCATCTGGTCCGGTGCGTGCTCGCCTGACACGACGATATTGTTGGTCACAGACACCACGTCGCCAACCTCGTTATGCGCATAAAGTGCGCGAATGTGGTCGATCAGGTCAGGGTTCGCCTCGTAAGAACGAATCTTCAGGTCTTTGATATGTTTGGAGAAAACAGACCCGACGATCCCTGCACCCGTTCCCATCTCGACCACCCGATCCCCGGGGCGCAGATTGGCCAGACCAAACTCAATCTCGGGCCGTTCATAGTCGCCGCTGCGAATGCTGCGCAGGATAGATGGTTTCAGGTGCGGTGCCGACAGAACCTCTATCCTTTTCAGGGTTGCCACGACCTGTGGCTGCACCTCGTTTTGATGGTTTGGTTGAACAGGAGCACTGACCACGGTTGCCTCGTCTTGTTATGCCGGACTGCGCCGGTTCCGTTTTGATAACCTAACCTAGCCCAGTGACGACCGCCAGTAAACGCGGTGCTTGTTCGGGTGGTCTAGGAAGGCGCAGGGACTTCCTGCAAACTCATGTCGCCGACCTGCTGAAACTCTTCAAGTGCATTGGCTGTCTCGGCCTCGGTCGGATTGGTCCACCGGCTTGGTGTTATGTAACCATGCTCGGTCAGGGCTCGCCCAATCTTATCAAAGTCTGGAAGCGCGATGATTTCGTTGAATTGAACCGGCTCGCCTTCCCGAAACCAGAACCGATGGCAGGCATCAATGATCAAGGGATCTATTCCGGCAAACCGTCTAAGCTGTTCCTGAAAATCGAGAAAGATCTTGCCCGGCCGCCGCAATATGATCGCGACCTTGCAGTCGGGGACGGCAACAAAAGCGGCAAGGTGAAGGGCTGAATTATCGGTCGAGATGATCACCTTTGCCGCCTTGTAATGGGCCAGTTGTGTTTCAAGGTCGTGCTGCTGGGGGTGGAAAATCGTAAACCCGTCGGCGATCAACTGACGTTCGATATACTCTTCATGCAGCAAGCGCCCGCGTTTTCGAAACACCTCGGTGCGCGAGATATACAGCTTTTCGGGGCCATTTGCCTGGACGCGTTGCCGCCAGTGTTGATCGGTGAATGTCCGAAACTCGGGCGATGCGCCGATCATATCGTTCACACCAAACCCTTGCGGTGCGATGACCAACCGCTCAACCCGCACAGGTTCGTTATAGGCAACCAGTGGCTGCTCTATGCCCAGCGAATGTGCAATGGATTTTGTCTGGGCCAATGCACGATTTGGCCATGTGAACTTCTTCTTTGGCAGAAACAGCACGCTGTCGATCTTGCCATCAAACTGGTCGAGCGCCCAGAGACGCGCTGTGCTTTCACATAAGGCGTGACCGAAATGGCCATATGCAAGCCCGCCAAACAGCACGGTGCCTGACAGCTCGTTCTTGATGTCTTCAGGCGAAGGTGGATGGGCGGCCACGGTTGTCGGGCGCGTGCTGGCACGGAAACACATTGCATCTTCGACATAGTCGCCATCGTCGGTGAAAACACCCGCAGGCCGTGCCATGCGCACATTATCACCCTGCCCCCAGGCAACGACGACAGCGTTTTCAAGCACGCGGATATTGTTCGCGAGGGGTTTTTCGGGATCGAATTCTAGTCGCATGAACAGCCCGGTTAGTTTCTTGCAGTGGATTGGACGATCTGGGCGTCCAGCTTGGCTTTGGACACCTTGGCGTTGATCCTGATGAACGCCACGCCCAGTTGAATGGTCGCGGTTTCATCCGGGTTGATCAGGATTTCGGGTCGCTGCGGCCATGCGCTAAGATCAAGCGTATAATCGTCGTGCCAATCTGAGAATTCCGTCACGCCACCATAGGCGATCTGAAATACGGATTTGCCCGGTCCCGGCTCGATCCGGTTGTGCCCTGCGCCGACGAACATCCGGTCATCCCCACCGGCCGAGCGCACCGTATTGCGCCCCGGTCCCGTGTGAATTTCCGAACCACCCTCCCCGTCCGAGATATCGTCGTTGCCCGGACCGCCATAGATGGTGCTGTGCCCATCCCCGCCCTTGATCACGTCATGGCCGGATCCGCCATCCAGAATGTCACGTCCATTGCCGCCGATCAGCGTGTCGTTTCCTGCCCCGCCATAGAACTTGTGCACATCCTTGCGCCGCCCGGAGACCGCAATCAACGTGTCGTCGCCCCCGCCGCCGTGGAACTCCGCCCCGCCATATTTCGGGCCGATCATCACATCGTCGCCGCGGCTTCCGCGCACGTTCACCGTCACCCGTTCCGAGGTCTCGAAAGTGATCGGGGTGTCGGGATGGGCGACGATGTCCAACCGTTTGGATTCGGATGGGTTGTCCTCGTTTCGGGACACCACCGTCGCGATGCGGATATTTTCAACATAGGCCGGTGCGTGCAGAACATAATCGTCCGGTCCGCCCATATACCAAAGCGTATCCTCGCCCCCGTCCTGTTCCTCGCGGATGTTTTCGGCGTGTTTGCCATAGGCCCAATAGCTGTTGTCGGCATTGCCGCCCGCCATCACCACGCTGCCATCCAGCGACATCATCGCGTTGACACCGCGTTCGGGGTTTTCGAACCCGCGCAGATCAAGACCAAGCTCCAGCGCGTTGTCGACAAGCGCCTGCCTCAGCTCTTGCAGCGGGCCTGTCTTAGCAATGTTTGTGGTCTCGCCGGGGTCGTCGATCAGGTCATAGACATGCTCTTCCCCGTTCGGATAGCGGAAATAGCGATAGCGGCTCAGGTCGTCGGTCGCGGGGCGGATCGACAGGGTGCCGAAAACGCTGGTGACGGGCGATTTGCTGCGGTCATACTCTCCGAAATTCGTATCAATCAGCGGCAACAGGCTTTGCCCCGACACCCAATCCGGGCGATAAGGCAATCCCGCCAGATCAAGGATCGTCTTGGGCACATTGTGCAGCGACACCGGCATGTCCACGACCTGCGGGTCCAATCGCTTGCTCCAGATACCCAATGGCACATGGGCGGCGCTGTCCCACTGGCTCATCTTGTGGAAGCTGTCATGTGTGCCAAGGTTGAACCCGTTATCTGACAGCAGGATCACCGTGGTGTTGTCCGCCAGATCAGACGCTCGCAGCGCATCCATGAAGCGTCCGATCTCGTGATCCACATGTGAAATTGCAGCGAAATAGGCGCGCACCACCTCGCGCCACGCATGATCGCCTGCCTTCTCGGGCGTCCACGGCCCATTGGTGATATAGGCGGCTTCATAGACCGCCATCCCGTCCTGCGGGCCGAAGTAATCTTCGGGTGCCGCGGTTGTGGGCCACACGATATCCGCCGGGTCATAGGTCTGATAAAACCGGTCGGGGCATTGCAGTTTGTAATGCGGATGCTTGAAGCCAAGTTGAATCAGATGTCGGCGCGCGGGGTCGGCACGATCCAGATACTCGATCGCGTTTTGCGCAACGGTGTAGTCATAAAACTTACTGTCCTGCGACCCGTCATCGTCGGGGTGGTTCACGCCCGAAATGCCCGGCCCCTTGTCCAGATAATCCTTCACTTTGGACCGTTTGCCCGCGTCGCGCGCTTCGGGTTCTTCGTGGAACAGGATCCGCTTGTAGTCTTCCGGCATTGGCTTGTAATTGCTGTCCACCTTACCCGTTGTGAACGTGCGAAAGCCCGCGCGGCGCAGGTCGAACTGCCAGCCCGCTGTGGGTGGCAGCACGTCACGCCAGAACCGGTTCAGGTCGACAAGCCCGGTGCGGAAGGGCGACAGACCGGTCGCCAGTTCCGCCCGGCACGGCGCACACAATGGCACGGTGGCATAGGCATTGGCAAACCGCACCCCTTCGCCCATGAACCGGTCGATGTTCGGGGTTGAAATCGTCAATCCGAAGGCCGTGCGCCATGTGAAGATGTCGATCATGTCATCAATCCAGATGACACAGATATTGTCGTCCTTGATACTGGCGCGGTTGAAACTCATTCCGACGCTCCTTCGGTTTCGGCGTAGCGACAGACCGCATTCAACTGCGCGGCCTCGCCTTGTGTCAGAACAAAGCTGTCGGACCACAACAGCACATCCATGATCCTTGAGGTGCCCAGTGTCTTCAGAATGCCCTTGCGATGCGAGCGGCACCCGATGAACAGATCGCTTGAGCCTGAAAGGTCACGGTCCAACAGCGGGTTGTCCTCGGTGCTGGTAACAGGAGCAGCAAGCGCGTGGCCTTCGCTGGCAGCCGCGATGCTAAGGCGCCCGGCATCATATCCGACGACCACCCAAGCGGGCGTGGGTGGAGTTGGGATGGCAACGGCGACCGATCCTTTTTGATCCTGCCATGTCAGCTCGCCGTCCTTTTCGTTCAGGAAAAGATAGTTGTCGGCATCCGTCGGGTTGATTGTCACAAGTGTGCGTGCCTCGCCTAGCGGGCTGTCAAAACGGACGGCGCATGTGAACTGCCGGGTTTCCGACAAAGCTCCTTCGGCCACCAGCCCCGTGTTCTTTGCGGACGTGAAGGCGATGCCACCCTCGGGATGCCGCTTGGCACCTGCTTCATTGGGCTTGACCGGATAGGCGACGACGCCAAGCCCGTTTTCGGGGGTCCAGTCGTTGATCGTCTGCTCGGCGTGTTGCGACCGATACCACACAGCGCCGAATTGAAGCGGAGACTTCCGCGTTGGTGTGGTCTGGCTTGTGTCCAGCAACACGGCGCGCGGCACCTCGACATCCACGAAATATGCGTCCCCCTGCCCCATCAATGCACCGGAAGGGCTGCGGGCAAGGCCCAGCGATGCAGGATGCGCCCGGTGCGGCTGGTCGCGTGCCATTCATCGCGCAGCGCACCGCGATTGGCGGGCATGTGGTCCGGGGACGCTGGATGCCCCAGCGCATAGCACAGGGTCAGGTTGTTGCCCTCGGGTGCTTTGTCGAAACTGATCAACAGGTCATTCGGATCGCCCCGATCCACCATCACGCCGGTGATCTTTGCCCCGTTTTCGCACCCTTCAAGCCGGAAACCACCGTCAGGCCCGGCATTCAGCAAATCGTCGGGGTCCAGCACAAACGCGCCAAGCGCCTGCCCCCGGCAGCGGATCACCTTCGGATCGTCTTCGCGTTCGGCCAGCAGAAGGACGGGGCAAGACCAGTCCTGATCGCTGTTCACCGCCTCGATCGCGAAGGCGTCCATTTCGGCGATCTGCTGACGGGCTTCGGCGGTGGGGCGGCCGAACTCATCCTGCGCAAACATATAGCCGGGGGCCGAGAATACGTGATCATGCCCGGCCTTGTTCCATGCCAATTCCCACTGGGCCCGCAGGACCGGATGATCCGATACGCGGTGAGTGCCTGCATCGAAGGTCGAGACAAACAGAGGCTTGCGCAGGCCATTGTCGGCAAAGATGTCTGTGATCCGCGCCATGATGTCGTAGATCCCGTTGCGCCATACGGTGCCGTCTGTATCCAGGGCCTCCAGCGTGAAATCCAGCCCGACAGCCAGCACCTTGGGTGGCACCCCAAGGCTGGTGGCGGCGGCGTGCAGATTGGCAACGGTCTGGGCGAAGTTCTCAAGGGCGCGCCCGGTTGCAAACTCGGTGATCGACGCGGAATTATCCGTCTCGCTGCGGGCATAGATCACCGGCAAGGCGCGGAAATCGCTGTGGCGGCGCGCTATGATCTCGTCTGCAATCAGGCTGTCGCGGGATTGTTCGGTCAGGCGTTGCAGATCGGGGGTTGGGGTCACGGCTTCGGTCCCCGACGCGCCTGCGGGGCCAAGATCGTCGCCGGTGGTGATGACATGATAGGGATAGCGCAGCACCTCGTCCGAGGTGATCGCCCGCCGCGTGCCACCCACTGACAGGATGGCAAACAAGCCGCCTGAAGGATTGGCCAGAATGTCAGGTGCGCTGTCACCCAGCGGGTCAACCCGTCTGCGGAACTGGCAAATCCCCTGCTCGCCCGGCAAGTGGGCGGTGAACATATACCAGTCGCCCGCCCGGCGCGCGTCCCATGCATGAATGTCGCCCAGAACGGATGGGTCCACCGGTGCTGACCTGTCGGCCATGTCCAACCGGCGACCAATATCGGCGATCACCTCGTCCGACAGGCGCATTCGCAGGCCGGTTTCATCAAAGGCGATCACATCGCCGTTGCGAACCTTCAACAACACACCGCGCGATGGTTTGTCGGTATTACTCATGCAAAAGACATCCCTGTTTCGGCTGTGATTGTGTCGGGGTGGTCGTCACACCGCAAGCGCCTTTCGCACCGCAATTTGTCGCAACAGCGTAGGCGTCATTCATAGTAAGGCCGCCATTTCTTGATCAGCCGCCGAAATCCACGCGCCTTGGCCCAGTCCATAAACTGCGGGGCCATGGGATGTGCATGTTCATGCAGGCGTGTGCCGACCTTTCGCAGATATCGAAACCCGGTTTGCCGATGCTGCCGATACGCATTGCGCAGATCCTTGGCCGAGGCATCACCACGCAGCATATCGAACAAAACCTCGACAATTCCCATTTCAACCAAAGTCTGGATGCCTGCATGGCCAGCGCCGTGGATCAAACACCGGGTATGGCCCGAGGGTTTTGGAAACAACGCCTCTTGCCGTCGGTCCTGCCGGTGCAGGGGGTCCAAGAGCACAATGACCTCGCGCCCGGCATCCTTGCGATAGGCAGATAGATCGTGACGCCACGGCCCCATGGCAGCCCATTCCGCCTTGTATCGCCGTTCGAATGGCACGACCGCCGGATCAACCGAGAACTGGGGTGACACGGCCACCGCCCGCCGGGCGTTCAGGGGATCGGCGGCAAGGATTGCCCCATAGCCTCCCATGCTGAACCCATAGGTGGTCAACGCGATGTCGTCATCCAACACTTCGCGTAGACGCGACATTGCCTTGAAGAACCCGTCGTTCTGATACCAGTCAGGCGCGCTGTGATAGACACAGACATGCGCGATCCCGCGTTTGCGGAATGATCGCGACCCCCAACCGCCACTGTCGGGATCAAACGGGAAGTCGACCGGGGCGAAGGCCACCACCACATTGGCAGGGCGATGTTCCGGGTCGTTCAGATCCGGGCCGATATATTCCAGCCGCAGCGCGGGACAAGTATGGATGACGACCGGGTCCGGCCAGTCCGGCCCTTCAGTTTCCGCCATGGGCAGCATCCGGGTCAAAGCTGGACAGGCGGCGCACGCCGGTCGTTTTTTCAAGCATATCCTTGGCCATCCCACGGCACTTAACTTCGCGTAGAATGTCGAAGTTTCGGTAATGGATCATCTTTATGTCCATATCCGACGGCAGCGGTTCACCCCGCAAACTGCCGCCCAGTATATAATGCTGTTCTTCCGGCAGGATGTTCCAATCCAGCCCGGCCGCACGGATCGCCAACGGCAGGCTCATCTGATCCAGATAGGGCCGCTTTTTCACGATGTCGATCTGGTCAATCCGCTGCGCGAGCCGCATCCAGACCTGCGCGAAGCTTTCCCCGTCATCGGTCAGTGGACCTTCCGGGAACACGATCAGACCCGCGTTGAAATAAGGCATCAGCTTGCGCCGCCGTTGTCGCAACAACCAGATCCGATCCTCGGGCATTGGCATGTCACAGGCGGCGTAGATGTCGTTCCAGATGCTCTGCCCCGACCAGTACATCGACGTTGCCGCCGCAACCGAGACATGACCGGGGCGCACCATCGCATCGACCGAGTTTCTGCCAATGAACAGCATGTCGGAATCCATGAAGGCGGAATACGGCGTGTCGCGCGGTTCCAACGCGGCCAGCATCTTGTTGCCATGCGGATAGGGCGGATCAAACCGACCGTCCGTCTCAATCGGGCGGATATCGACGCCCAGGCTGTTCAGGATGCCCACAGCCTTCGGATCCATGTCGCCGATCGTGTCTGCCGGGCAATAGCCCACCAGATCAATCGGTTCGTCAAACTGACACCGGATCGACGCCGCCAGAAAACACGCCATATCCTGATATTTTGGCGGCTCGACCACGAAAAAGATCGTCAGTTTGGCATCACTCATACCGAAGCATTCCTTTTCTTTCCGTCAGAGCTTCAATTGGCCGGATCGCTGATCCCGCGCTTCTTGTCCCAGTTGCGATAGATCTGGTGAAACTCGTTCTTAACCAGACCCAGCTCCGGTTCGACGGGGCGGATCATGCGAAGCTGCGTTTCGTGCCGAATGGCCTTTTTCACCGATGTGATGCCCGTATCGTCATGGATCACGAACGCATCAGGCGTCAACACCGGGCGAATGCCGCAAAGTTCGCGGAAATGCGTCACCTTCGCCCCATCCAGGTGCACCGCATCAATGTGGCGCTTGGGGTTTTCAATCGCATAGCGCGGCGTTTCAACCAGGGAATGACCCTTGATGAATTTGACCCGGCCGGGAAAGTTGATCTCAAGCCACTTGCCAGCCACTTCGACATAGACTTCGACCGGGGCCCATTGTTTTTGCACGCGTTCGCAAAGATCGACACCCACGACTTTCAAATCCGGGTTGGCCATCAGCATCAAAAGCAGGCTGTGCCCGCCATTCACTCCGATTTCGAACACATGCGAGCTGTTTTGGGCGACAATGAACAGGTTGCGCCGTTTCACTTCCATCTCAGGATCCGGGTCGGCGTTCCAGAAATCTTCCTGAAAGCTGTGATAGAACACGTTGCCTTGCAGAACGGGCTGTTCACCTGCGGCAATCAGGCAGTCGCGCAATGTGTGGTTAAGATCGGTTAACTTGTCCTGCCAGTCCTTGCTGGCGATCAACGCGTCATAGGATTCAATCACGCTCTGCTCCTTTGATCATCATGCGGTTGGGTGCGTTTTGCGCACCATATGCCGCATCGGTCGTGATGCACAACGCGCGGCAGGGCGATCTTTTTTTGGTGGCGATGTCAGGTTGCAAGTTGCGCCCCCACCCGGTGGACGACCTGTCGCAAAACCTCATCGCGCATATCACCGTCTGCCAGCATTTTGCAGACCTCGCCTGCACGCGCTGTCATCTGTTGGCATTCATCCGGATGGGACTGGCACCAAGCCAAATTTTGCTCCAGATCACGCAGGTCCCGGCGGATCGGGACATAATGCTCCCATGGTTTGAAATGATGGGTGGCGAAAGTTTCGAATTCGCAATCCATCACCAACGCCACGCTGCCACTGTTCAATGTCCAGTAAAGGCTGGACGCCACATCATTGCCGGGCAGAACGAGGATATACCTGTATGTCTGGCACGCCTCGCGCGATATGCGAGGGCGTTCCAAATCACTCACAAAAGGCTGATCTTTCAGAATGATGCCGTCAGAGTTGGTATAGCCGATATCAAACCTCGGGTCGTTGATATATCGGCGCACAATCCGATATCGCGACATCGACATCAGGGCCGTTTCGGTTTCTTCCGCGCTCAGCTCGCCTTTCTTGTATTTGCGCAGCAAGGGCAGCAACCGGATCGATTTGCCGCGTGCATGCCGCCCAAGCCGACCGCGGTTGCCCGGACCGCCACGCCAAACGCACAGGTCGGACTTGTCGCCCCACGGCACGCGGGTTGGGTCAAGTTTACCCAGAAACGCGTCGCCCTCGAGATCGTGATAGTCTGGCAAAGGCCACAGGATCCGCCCCGTGCGTTTGACCACCGGGCGGTTAAAGCTGAACACGGGCGCCACCTCGCCTGTTGGCGAGATCAGGGACCGCGTGCGATGGTCGGCCATATCAACCAGAAACGAGTAATCCGGCGCATGCTCCAGTACGCCAAACAACGCGCCTGCGGTCTTTTCGCGATTCACCTTGGCCCCGGACTTTCGCAAAATATGTCCTTCCAGACGCCAGCCGTTGAAGTCGCCGGGTGCGCCTGCCTGATGATCCCAGTGCAGCGCCATGCCCGATGACGCTGACTTGGCATAGTCCACAGCATCCTGACTGCCTGACCGGCGGGCATCCGAAACCTCGCCCAGCTGATGCCGGACCGAGGTCTCTATGAATTCTGCCCGTGTGACCATGTTTCCTCTGCCCCAACCTGCGACGACGTTCTGTGACGTTTTGTGTCGTCAGACTATCGCGGCGGACCCGTTACAACAACTGCTAAGCCTGCCTCGGAACACATTGAATTTCCGGTGGTTTCGTGGCTAGGTTGGCCTTGCCAATTTCGACAACAGGGGCGACCAGACATGACCATCGGCCGCGAGAAGGTGCTTTTGCTCAGCGTCATGCGCAATGAGGGGCCGTACATCCTTGAATGGCTGGCGCATCACTTCTCACTCGGCATTGATGACCTTCTGATCTTCACCAACGGATGCACCGACAATACCGACAAGATCCTGGACCGGCTTGAAGCCTTGATGCCCCACCGCGTCAAGCACCAGCCAAACCCTAAGGTCATGTTTCCCGACCGGGGCAAATGGCACATCATGGCGCTGCGCTATGCCGGGCATTTTGGCCGCTGCAAGGCTGCGGACTGGCTTTATGTCACGGACGCGGACGAGTTTCTGAACCTGAGGGGCGATCTGGAAACGCTCGACCAGTTTTTTGACGCAACCGGCCCGGCAGATGCGGTGTCCTTTACGTCGGTTGCCTTCAACAGCAACGGTCACAGGACGGCCAGCACCGATCTTGTGACCCGTCGTTTCACCCAAACCTCATCGCAGTTTGAAGCGGCGGCGGCCCAGAATACGCCTGTCATAACCGCGGTGAAAACACTGTATCGCAATACCGTGCAAGGTCCGCGGCGGCCACATCGCCCCGTGACGAATGCGTTTTCGCAGACAGGACAAAAATGGATCAACGGGTCAGGCGTCGAAATGCTGCCCGAATTTACCGATGGTGCTGGCAAGGCGATCAACGCCTTGGGCAGCCGGGATCATGCGCAGGTCAACCATTACGCTATCAAATCCGCTGCCGAGTTCTTGCTGAAGGTCGACCGGGGGGACGCGGTGCATGCCGACCGTTTGGGCGCGTCCGAGCAATATTGGACCCATGGGAACCGCCCCGGCGACATTGACACATCCGGCGCAAAGCAAAGCGCGGACGCCAAGGCAATGCTGGATGACTTCCTTGCGGACACCCAACTGCGCGAGTTGCACGAAGAATCCTTCGCCCTGCGCGAAACTCGTCTGGCAGAAATCCTGAAAACGGAAGCCGGAGAAAACCTGGCCCGCGCCATCGGTTTCTATGACTGAGGTTTCTGTTCCAGCACCACGATCTCGGGAACCGATGCATCTTCGTTCGGATGCAGCACCCCGGCTTTGACTTTTTGCGATGCCTTGTGGAACGCGTGCGCTGCGCCGCCAATCAACACAACGCGCCTTACGCCTCCAAGGTCCAGCTTGCCCAGCACCCCGGCCCCAATATCGGCATAACTGACGCGCAACACGTCGGGGTTGTGTTTGGAAATCAATGTGTTGATCGAAGCGGCTGTTTTTTCTGGATCGTCAGGCCAGATCACCCGCGACGTGTCGAATGACAGCCGCGCGCCGAACTCCAGCCCGTTGTGGTCCAAGATGTTGCGCGCGATCACAAGACGCGAGGCATTGTCTTCCTGCGCGATCATCGTCGCGCGATCGAAAATCTTGCAGGTATAGATCGACAGGAACCCGACCCCCGCCCCAAGATCCAGAACAGTCTCACCATTTTCGACCATGCGCCCGGACAGCCGCGCCAGCTTGCGCTGGTATTTGCCACGCAGAACCATGTCGAGCTGGCTGGGAGAGAAAATGCGTATGTCTGCCGGCATCTCGATCTCGTGGTTGGCGATCCAATCCACGGCTGCTTCGGCGGACACGTCGATCTGGCCCACGACGAAGCCGTCCCCCCCTTCGTGGGTGTCAATGAATTCGGCCGACGGCTTGGTGCGCCGCTCTTCGATGGGCCGTTCCGCATTTTTCTTTTCAACCTTCGACATCAGGGCCGCGATCTCGGCGGGGTCGCGCGCCTTGGGCGGCTTGGCCGATACCTGCGTGATCGGCACTTTGGATGCCTCGACCAACGATTGTTTCAGCTCTTCATAGGCTTCGGTCTTGCGATAGTCATCCAGCCGCGCCTCGATCCGCTCCAGCGCGTCGAAATGCAGCTTGTTCAACACCGGGTCGGTCAGCAGTTCATCCATGATGGCTTGCCGCTTTTCCGAATAGCGCAGGATCTTGTCATCCCGCACTTCGTTGCGGTCCTGAAGCGACCAATAATCGGCGTTGTACTTGTCTTTCTTGTTGTTCACGTTGCCGCGGAACTTGCGCACCGCATAGCTGTCGACCGACTTCACCGCGTAATGGTTCATCTGCGCCCATTGGTAGCCCACCGTGCGCCGGATCGACCGCCAGCCGCGAAACTTGAAGTAATCCTCCATCGGCAGGCCGGACCCGTTCAACCATTTCACGGTATCGGGAAAATCGGTTTCCAGATGCTTGTTCTTGATCGCGGGGCGGTGAATGCCAAGTTTCCATTTGTCATGGTCGAACTTGAACAGGGTCTTGACCCCCCACCCCTTGTTCCATGTCGGCGGCGCGGCATAGAGGTATTGCTCCGTCACCGGTGCGCGGCTCCAGTCCACAATGTTGCCGGACCCGAAAATGCGCCACGTGATGACGATCCCGTTGGCATCCCCTGCCGCGTCCAGCATCTGATCCAGCGTGCCGTCGCCGTAATTGATGCACAGAAATTCGTCCGCATCGAACAACAGCACCCAATCGGCATTGCGCACGATCGGCTCGGCCTGTGCATAGTTGATGGCGGATGGCTGTGGCTTGACCCCTTCGGGAATATCGTTGCGACGATGATAGCCCAGCCCCAGCTCCTCTAACCGGATCAGCATGTCGTCAGTGCCGTCGGTGCAGTCGTTGGTATAGACAAGGATCTTGGTGAAGCCGACCGCAAGGTGGTGCGCATACCATTCCAGAAGGAACGGTGCTTCGTCCTTCATCATCGAGATGGCAAGCAATTCGCCATGCGGGCTTTTATGTGGCTTCAGTTTGATGCGTCACCTAGCGCAAAGCCTTGGTCGGATCCACGCCCACCTGTTCACACATCCGCGCGGCGTATGACCCCGGCAATGGCGCGTGTTTCTGCCACCACGGCTTGGTGCCGTTGGTATAGAGATGCACCGACAAGGTGTTTTCCGTGAAATGTCCTTCGACCCGACCATAGGGATCATAGAAAATGTCGTTCAGCTGGAACGGCACCGGATACAGGACGTCGCGGTCGCTGGCCTGATCATACTGCCCGGTCTGTTTTGCGAAATAGGTGAAGGCCTGCGGGCCGAACGCCGTCCGCTCGGCGTTGTAGATGCGCGCGGCATGGGACAGTTTCGGGTCTTGCCGGTCGTATTTCTTGCGCTGGTTCTTGTTCCACCACGCGGGATAGTCCGGCAGGTTGTCATAATAATCCAAAAGCTGGTCCATCAGCTCGCATTGCTGCGGCAACCCGACCACGCCACAGTTCAGCGCACCCGACATGCCGTGGCGACCAAAGATATATTCCTGATCTTCGGGGAACGGGCGATGGCAAAAGGCATCGCAGTCAATCCAGATGGCCCCGATCTTCTGGATCATCTTGTAGCGAAACACGTTGGACAGGAACGAGGCACTTGTTGCCTCGATCAGCGCGCGATCCAGTTCCATGATCTCGGAGGCCGGGCGCACCTCGATCCCATCCGGGACATTGTCGACCTTGTCGGCGCAGTAAAGGATGGTCCGATGTCCTGCCCGCACATGGGACAACAGGCACAACTGGTTGAGATAATGCAGTTTCTCACCAATCCAAAGGGATGCAACCGGTCGCCGTTCACTCATACTTCTGCCCTTTCCAACTGGTCCGCCATTGGTGGCGTGTTCCCCAGACTGTTAGCGTAGACGCCAAGCCCTTGTAAACAAGTCAAACGATGGATTGACCGGCTGGTATCATCGGCAAAGATTGCCCGACCGGTTTGATCCAGCAAATTCCCGCCGATGCCGCGAAACCGGTGGAGGCTTTCTGCGGTTCACGCTAGGCTGAAACCGAACGACAACGTGATTTGCACAAGATGGGAGTTGGGGGTTGCGGTCCACCTTTGATAAGGCTCTGTTATTCCTAGCTTTTACGATTGTCGGATCTTTGCAGCCCGCCTGGGCGCTGGACAATGTCAGCTTCACTGTAGCCGGTTCCGACAGCACGTTGGAAGATGAGCTGAAATCGGCCTCTCTGGTGCTTGCTGCCGAAGGTGACGCTGAAAAGGACACCCGCGATGTCTTTGCGGCGGCGCTGGCCGAATATGGTCAACTGGTGCAGGCGCTTTATGCCAACGGGTATTACGGCGGCGTGGTGCGGGTGCGCGTGGATGGGCGCGAGGCGGCCCGGATCCCACCTTTCGATGTGCCCAGCAATATCCGCCAGATCGACGTTTCGGTTGATCCCGGCAAGCAGTTCCGCTTTGGGACCGCCAAAGCCGCGCCGCTGGCCCCGGGCACCGACCTGCCGGACGCGTTTCGTGCGGGTGAAATCGCCAAAAGCGTCACCGTGCAACAAGCGGTGGACGCGGCGGTTCTGGGGTGGCGGGAAGCCGGGCATGCCAAGGTCGATCTGGCCAGCCAGACCATCACCGCCAATCATGCCAATGCGCAATTGTCGGCTTCCCTGAGGTTTGCACCCGGACCAAAAGTGCGCTTCGGCAAGTTGCGCCAAACAACCGAAAGCGCCGTGCGCGCCGACCGGGTCGCGCGCATCGCCGGTTTTCCAGAGGGCAAGGTGTTTTCCCCCGATGATCTTGAAACGGTCGCGAAACGTTTGCGCCGCACCGGTGCGTTTTCGTCGGTCACGCTGACCGAAGCGGAAACACTGGGGCCGGACAACACGTTGGATATCGGGCTTGCCCTGGTCGATGAGGAACCGCGCCGCTTCGGCTTCGGGGCCGAGCTTGGGTCGCTTGAGGGTTTGCAACTGACCGCCTTCTGGTTGCACCGCAACATGTTTGGCGGGGCTGAACGGTTCCGCGTGGATGGTGAGGTTTCGGGCATTGGCAGCCAGCATGGCGGCATCGACTACCACCTGGACGCACGGCTGGATCAACCCGCCACGTTCGGACCCGACACAAACGCCTTCGTGTTCGGCAGCCTCGCTTATGAGGACGAGCCGGGCTATATCGCGCGCAGCGCCGCTCTGGGCGGTGGGATCAAACGTATATTCTCGGACACGCTTGAGGGTGAACTGGGCGCGGCGCTGATGTATTCGGAAACCACCGACGTGTTGGGCGATCGCAGGTTTTTCCTGTTTGCCCTGCCAGCCTCGCTGACCTGGGACCGGCGCAACGACAAGCTGGATGCCACACGCGGCACCTATCTGAAAGCCGAAGCGATCCCGTTCATCTCGGTTGATACGGGCGGCACGGGCGCGTGGCTGTATGGCGACGGGCGGGCCTATCGCGGTTTCGGGGCCGAGGATCGGTTTGTCGTCGCCGGGCGGGTGCAGGTCGGATCGGTCATTGCCGGGGACAGCCGTGATATTCCCCCGGACTACCTGTTTTATTCGGGCGGTGGTGGCACCGTGCGCGGCCAGCCGTATCAGTCGCTGGGTCTTGATGCGGGCGGCGGCGTGATCACCGGCGGTCAATCCTTCGTCAGTCTGTCGGCCGAGTTGCGCGCCCAGATCACCGACAAGATCGGTGTGGTCGGCTTTGTGGATGCGGGGCATGTGGCCGGGGGCAGCCTGTTTGACGGTGCAGGCGATTGGCACACGGGCGGTGGCATCGGTGTTCGTTACAAGACCCCTATCGGTCCTTTGCGATTGGACGTGGCGGGGCCTATATCCGGCGACACGGGCGATGGGGTGCAGATTTATATCGGCATCGGGCAAGCGTTTTGAGCCATATTTTCCGAATAATCGTCACCTTGGCGGCCTTGTGCTGGTCATGTTTCGCCCTGGCCCAGACCGCGTCGGAGGCGCAGGATGACCGCGGCTATCTTCAGGCGTTGCTGGAAGACAACTTGTCCGACGTGGGCCGTGACATCCGCATCATCGGTTTTCAGGGTGCGCTCAGTTCGCGGGCCACGGTAGACCAGATCACCATTGCCGATGAGGAAGGGATTTGGCTAACGCTGAATGACCTTGTTCTGTCCTGGACCCGCTCCAGCCTGCTGCGTGGCGCGATCAATATTGACCAGATACAGGCGAAAGAGATCATTCTTGCGCGCAAACCAATTCCGATCGGGGGTCCTGCCGCGCCCGAAGCGTCGGGGTTTTCGCTGCCCGAGCTTCCGGTCTCGGTCGAGATCGGTGTGATCAAGGCTGACCGCGTCGAAATTGCGCAACCCGTGATCGGCGAGGCCACAGTGGTTCGTTTGGAAGGGTCTGCCAACCTGTCTGGCGGCGAAGGAGCGGCGAAGCTGAGCATCGTCCGCACGGACGGGCCAAGCGGCGCATTGCAATTCGAAGGAAGCTACAGCAACACCACAGAAATGCTGGACCTGACCTTGGCGATTGAGGAAGGCGAAGACGGCATCGCGGCGAACCTTCTTGATCTGCCGGGACGCCCGTCCATCGGCCTGACGGTTGCTGGCGCCGGTCCGCTGTCGAACTTCATTGCCGAAATTGATCTGTCCACTGACGGCGCGCAGCGTCTGACCGGTCAGGTCGAGGTCATGGACGAGTTGGACGACGACGCCTCGACCCCCGACAACCCGGTAAAGCTGAAACGGTTTGCCGCGCGGTTGTCCGGCGATATCGCGCCGGTGTTTTTGCCCGACTATCGCGATTTTTTCGGCGACAATGTTGCACTGACGGCAACGGGGCGACGATTTGCCGATGGTGCGCTGGACCTTGAAACGCTTGAGCTTACGACCAAGGCGCTGACGCTTCAGGGTGATCTGGCGGTGTCAGAAGGCGGTTGGCCTGAACGCTTCCGGCTGCAAGGCAAGATCGCCCACGACGACGGATCGCCGGTCGTGTTGCCCGTTGGGGGAACCAAAACGCAGGTCCAGACGGCAGACATTGCCATCGGTTATGACGCCGCAAACGGAGAGGCATGGCAGGCGGATTTCGCGCTGGATGGCATGAACCGCGACGATCTGGCGCTTGAGACGGCAACGATCACCGCCGCGGGCACGCTGGTGCGGGGCGAAGGCGTTGCGGTGGGTCGTCTGGATGGCGATATCATGCTGGACGTGCTGGGCATCGCGCCGACATCCGACGACCTTGCGCGCGCCATTGGTCCCGCACTGGCGGGGACATTGTCATTTGACTGGCGCGAAGATGCGCCCTTGCAGGTCACGGATATTGACTTGGCCGGAACCGATTACGGGCTGACCGGCAGCCTGTCCGCCGATGATCTGGAAAACGGCATCACGGTGACAACCAACAAGGATTTCGTTCTGACGGCCCGTGACCTGTCGCAGTTTGCCGGGCTTGCGGGCACACCGCTGACCGGGGCGGCCTCGGTGGCGGTAAAGGGCACGGCGAACCTGCTGGGCGGATCCTTTGATCTGGCCATAACGGGCGACGGCACCGATCTTGGCATTGGACAACCTCGGCTTGATCCGCTGATCGCCGGGGCCAGCCGTCTGGATGTGAAAGCTGTGCGCGACGAAACCGGCACGCGGTTAGAGCGGCTGAACATCACCACCGACCAAACCGTTGCCGCTGTGACGGCTGATCTGAAAACGGACGCTTCAACCGTTCAATTTGATGTGCGGATCAAAGACGCGGCGGTTGTCGACCTCGGCCTGTCCGGCCCTGCAACGGCCAAGGGTTCGGCCACCCAGACCGGGGACATCTGGGCCGTGCTGGCTGACGTGACAGCACCGGGTGGTGTGGCGGCATCGGTCGATGGAACGGTTAACGTGACCAAGGATGGCCCGGGTCTGGTCAGGGGCACACTGACAGCCAAGGCTGCGTCACTCGCTCCCTATGCGCGACTGGCGGGCCGCCCGATCTCGGGCGCGATCTCGGCGACGACGACAGGCAGTTACGACCTTGCGACCAACCGTTTTGAGGGCGAAGTGGATGGGTCTGCTACCAATCTGGGGCTGGGCCTTGACGTGGTTGATGGCCTGACCCGAGGGGCCAGCACCTTCATGGCCCGCGCCCATGGCACCAGCGGCGAGGTTGTGTTCATTGACGCCCTGTCGATCGATACGCCCGAAGTGACCGCGCAGGCGACGGGGCAAGAGGTTGATGGACGCAACACCCTGACATTTCAGGTCAATCTGCGCGATGTCGGTGTGGTGGCAAGCGGGATATCCGGGCCCGGTTCGGCCAACGGCACCGCGACGCTTGTCGATGATAGCTGGCAGCTTTCCGCCTCGGCGACCGGGCCGGGGGGCGCAACCGGCAGGGTGGATGGCGCGGTGCGTTCAGACGCCAGCACCGCCAATCTGACAATCAACGGCACCGCACCGTTGGAGTTGGCGAACCGATTTATTCAACCCCGCCTGCTGACGGGTCAGGCTGCGTATGACCTGACGTTGAACGGCCCATTGAAACTGTCCTCGTTGTCTGGTCGGGTCCAGACCACAGGTGCCCGGCTGACATTGCCAACCTTCAAACAGGCGCTCGATATCACGGCTGCCAACGCCGTCTTGTCAGACGGCCGCGCGCGCGTGGACATCACAACATCCGTCGTCAACGGAGGGCAGGTCATAACCCGCGGCAATGTCGGGTTAAGCTCGCCCTATCAGGCCGATCTTGATGTTGACGTCGATCAGGTGACGCTGACCGATGGAAATCTGTTCGACACCACCGTGGACGGTTCGGCAACCCTGCGCGGGCCGCTGGTTGGTGGGGCCACATTGCGCGCGGACATGACGCTGGGACGTACCGAAATCCGCATCTCGGATGTACCTGCCAGCACAGTGCCGATCATCGCGGAACTGGATCACATCAACGAAGCTGCCGCATCGCGCCAAACGCGGGCCTTTGCCGGCCTGATCGTCGAAACGGATCCTGCCGCCGCCGGCGGCACCGCCCGCCCCTATCCTGTCGACATCACGCTGCGCGCGCCCAGCCAGATTTTCGTGCGGGGGCGTGGGTTGGACGCCGAATTGGGCGGACAGCTGCGCCTGACCGGCACCAGCGCAGATGTGCGCCCTGTTGGCCAGTTCGATCTGATCCGTGGACGGCTGGACATTCTTGGCAAGCGCCTGACCCTGACCGAGGGTCGCGTCAGCCTGCGCGGCGCATTCGACCCCTATCTAAGGTTCGCAGCCGTTTCTCAATCCGACGACATCACGGTCAGTATCAACGTGATCGGCCCGGTCTCGGCCCCCGAAGTTACGTTCACCTCAAGCCCGGCACTGCCCGAGGACGAGGTGCTGGCGCGGCTTCTGTTCGGACGCAGCATCGCCGACATTTCCGCTTTGCAGGCCCTACAGCTTGCCGCGGCGGTCAGAACGCTGGCTGGCAAGGGCGGTGACGGGATCATCGGCAACCTGCGCAAGAACTTCGGGCTGGATGATCTTGACCTGACGACCAACGAAGACGGAGAAGCCTCGTTGAGCGTGGGCAAATACATCTCTGAGAATATCTATACCAATGTGAACATCGGGGCCGATGGCAATACCGAGGTGAACCTGAACCTCACCATCAGCCCGTCTGTGACAGCACGTGGCACGGTGGGGTCCGACGGCGAAAGCACCATCGGGATTTACTACGAACGGGACTACTGACCAGCGTCAAACGCCGGTCGCAATTTCGATCCTGGCATCCGGGAAGGCGGCGACGATCTTCGCGCCCGTGGCGTCATCGACCAGACACAGCGTGGTCGACAACCCGTCCGCAATCATCGCGGTGGGCGCCGATACGGACACAAGGGCTTGCACCGGCGCATCGCCGGTTGGGGACAGGATATGCCCCTGCGTGCCGCCAATTTCCATCGCAGTGGGCACCGAGGTCGCAATCGCGCGATCCGTTGCGGTCAGGCGATGCACCAATGTGCCATCGGTTTTCGCCACCCCGATCGACCACGGCCCATTCGGCCCTTGCCCCAGCGCCGCGATCTCGCCCATATCGACCAGAACATCATGCAAGCCCTGACCGCGCAAAAGTGCTGCGATGCGATCGGTTACGGCCCCTTGGGCAATTCCGTTCAGGGTCAGCGCACCACCTTTCGGCAAGCTGATCTGATGGGCGTCGAACGTCACGTTCGACCAGCCCACAACCGCTTTTGCCGCCGCGATGGCATCGTCGCCCGCCTCGTTCGCGATTGCCAACCACAGCGGTTGGACAGTCGGATCAAACTGCCCGTCACTGGCGGCGTGCAGGCTGGCACAGGCGCTAAGCACATGCAAAAGCTCTGCCGATGGATCGCCAAGCGAGCCAAAACGGTTCAGGCGCGACAGTTCAGAATTCTCACGATACAGGCTGAAAATATCTTCAAGCCGGTTCAACTCGGCTTCGATCTTGGCGAAAATCGCGTCTGCATCCGACTGGGCCACACCCACAAGCTGCATCGAGACCGGTCCGCCCAATGCATACCCGGTCCAGTGGGCAACAGGGGCAGCGGCCATGACCCCGGTCGGAACAGCCATTGCGACAGCCGAGATGGCCAGGAAACGTCGGCGGTTCAGGATGCTCATGAAGGTGTCTCCAACGTCTTGTTCAGATCAACGGCACCAAGGGCGGCGTCGTCAGGAATGGTGTCCAGCACATGTGTTTCACCGCCATATTGTGCAATGAAAACAGCGGCGCTTTCGTCGTTTGCAAACGGCACGATCTCGGGTGCGCCCATGCCGCCAGCCACGCCCGCGCCCACAACATATATCGCATCTTCGGCTGCAATCCAGTTGCCTTTGCCGGGATCGGCCCAACTTTGCGCAACGCCCATGTCACTGACATAGATCGCGGTAATATCCGCCTCGCGTTCCGGGCTTTTCAGATAGGCGACCAGATCGCGCACCTGTGCAAAGAACAAGGGCGCAGGGTGACCATCCAGATGGATTTGCCCCTTGGGGCCGCCATGCTCGGCAACGTTCATCTGGCAGAAATAGCTCAGCGCTTGTTCGGATATGTCCGTAGGAGGCGGCGGGGCTTTTGCCTCTTCCTCATTGCAGGCAATCAGCGCCAGAAGGCTTAGAACGATCAGGCGTTTCATGGTTCAACCCTTTTGAAAGCGGCGCGTGCCAGAGCGAAAGCCAGAAGCGGCCACAGGATAAGAGACATTGGCGCGGCCCATGCGGGCAATGCCTGTGCGGCGCCGACCATGCCCGATGCCATCGCCACCCCATCCGAAGCCGAGATGTTCCAGACCCGGAACGCATCTGCCGGGTTTGCGACCATCAGCCACGGAAAGACCGAGCGGGTGAATTCTCCGCTGCCATCCATCACCACCGCGCCCAACAGGCCCAAGTCATAGAGCACAACAAAGACCAGCCACAGACCCGCCGACAGACCGGCGGCGCCGGTTGCGCTGCGTGACAGGGCCGACACCAGATAGCCAAGCGCCAGAAAGACTGCGCCCAGCAGGATCGATGTGCCAATGAGACGCGCCAATGCCAACAGGCTTTCCGCCCCTGCCCCGCCAAACCATGCGGCAATGGCACCGGCGGCACCAAACCCGACCGTCATGGCAAAGGCCAGCGCGGCCAGATGGGCGGCGAACTTGCCCAGCAGGATTTCACCCCGTCCGGCGGGATAGGACAAAAGCAGCGACAGGCTGCCGCGCTCGGCCTCGCCCGCGATGGCGTCGAAGCTGATCATCAGGGCCAGAAGCGGGGCCAGATAGACCGACAAGGTGGTCATCGAGGTGACAGATACCGTCAGCATATCAACCCCCACCGACCCGGTCGGCGCGCTGCCCGCGAAGGTCAGCGCCAGCGCGAACAAAAGCATGATGATGGTCGCCATCAACAGCCAACGGTTGCGACGCAGGATCAGCATTTCAGTCGAAGCGATGGACAGGAAACGGGTCATTGCGCACCCTCCTTAGCGTAATGGCGATAGAGGTCTTCAAGGCGTGGGGGCGTCATTTCGATGTCGGTTATCACATCCCCCATGGCGGCGACGCGGCGCAGCGCCTCCATCTTGCGATCCGGGGCACACAGAATTTCGACGGCCACGCCGTTGATGCGCGTGCCGCCCGTTGCTTCGGCAACCTGATCGGCATGATCACCGCTGGCGCGAATGCGCAGCTTGGTTGGCAACCCGGCTTGTGCTGACAGGTTTTGCAGGGTGTCATCCGCCACCTTCACCCCCTTGCGCAGAATGGCGATGCGGTCTGTCTGGGCCTCGACCTCGGTTAAGGCATGGCTGGCGATCAGGACGGCGGTGCCGTTTGCCGCCAGCTCGTCAATGATTGCGTAAAGGTCCTGCCGCGAAATCGGATCAAGCCCGCTGGTCGGTTCATCCAGCAGAGCCACTTTCGGGCTGCCCAGAAGCACCTGCGCCAGCCCCAAACGCTGCCGCATTCCTTTGGAATAAGCACCGATCCGGCGGTCCATCGCGTCGCCCAGCCCCACACGGTCCAGCAATCCCGTCACGTCGGCCTTCTGACCGTCCAGCCGCGCAAACAGCCGCAATTGCTCGCGCCCGGTCAAAGCGGGATGAAAGCTGACCGCTTCGGGCAAATAAGCGGTCGTGCGACGGGCAACCGCACTTCCGGGTTTCGCGTCACCGACGCGAATTTGGCCATCCGTGAGTGGTGTAAGGCCAAGAATGGTTTTGATCAGGGTCGATTTGCCCGCCCCGTTATGACCCAGAAGCGCGACCCGTTCGCCGGGCGCGACCCGCAGCGATACGTCATCCAGAACAGTTGTCTTGCCGCGATCCTTGCGGGCATGTTCGATGGTCAGGGCGTTATCCATCATAAGGCACCTTTGCGCTCGCGGCCGGTTTCACGGCCTGCATAAGAGGGTTCGAGTCGATCACGCCACCGGGCAGAAGCGCCGGGAACGCGGATTGCGACCAGCGCACAAGCTGCACGGCCGGCGACCCAAGAAGAAGTTTCGCGGCGGGCTGGGTCCACAGCACGTGGTCCATGCTGTCATTGGGGCGATAGGGGCTGTCGGCAATCCCATCGCCATCCACGTCAAAGGCAGCAAAATCGCTCCAGTAATTGCCGCGCCCATCCTCGGACCATTCGACCCATTTGGTTGAAACGTATTTTACCTGCGTCCGGTTGCCGACGAAGCTGTTCCCAACAATGCGGTTGCGTTCCGATCCGGCGGTGAAGTGAATGCCGATATCGCAGCCTTCGAACCAGTTGTCGGTGAAGGTGTTCTTGTTGGCATTATACAGGAATGTGCAGCGGTCAGACGCGTTCTTCACGTAATTGCCGACAAACTCGCTTTCATTGGCGTAGTTCAGCATGACACCGTGATCACGGTCATTGATCGACACGTTGTTCAGCACCTTCACATGGGTCGTGAACATGATCGCGTAGCCAAGGTGATTGTTGATCGAGACGTTGTCCGACACCTCGCTGCGGTCTGCATACATGTAATGCACCGCAAAGCGCAGATCGCGAAACAGGTTGCCCTTGAACAGGTTCTTTTTCGACGTGTTGACGAAGATGCCGTCGCGCCCGAAGCGCACGTCGTTATTCAGCACCTTTGCGCCGGCAGCGTTCCAGACGTAAACGCCGTTGCCACGCGCGTTCATGTGGCGATCCTGACGGCCTTCGATAACATTGCGCTGCACGATGCTGTCGCGCGCACCGTGAATGTCCACGCCGTACAGATTGCCCAGAATTCTATTGTCCTCGACAATCGCGCGCCGTGCGGTCTTGGTCAGCTGCACGCCACTGTCGATGGTTTCGTGGCTGCTGCCGGACCCGATCAGCTCCAGCCCGCGCACCACGATATCAAGCCCCGTCACCGTCACGACCGACCCTGTGCCACCCGCGTCGATCACGGCCTTGCCGCGCCCGTCCAACGTGATGGTCTTGTCCAGCACCACGGGCCCAGCATGACGCCCCGGTGCCAGGATCAGCACATCGCCGGGTTGGGCCCCGGCGATGGCATTTGCAAGCGCGCCTTCTTCCGCGGGCACGATCCGTTCGGCGGCCAACGCCAAGGACGCGGCAAGAACCGTAAAAAGAACCGTCAGAAGAAGGCGCGCGATCTGCATGGTTTAGGCCTTCGGTTTCACAAACATCCGGCCGCGCATCTCCATGTGAAGTGCGTGGCAGAACCACTGGCAATAGTACCAGTAGACGCCGGGTTTGGCTGCGGTGAAGGTGACGGACGATGTCGCCATCGGCCCGATCTCCATTGCCACGCCGTGGTTGTTCATCGTGAAGCCGTGGGTCAGATCGTCGATGTCATCCAGATTGGTAATGATCACCGTCACCTCGTCACCCTCGGTCACTTCGAACGTCTCAAGCGAGAAGGTCGGCGCTTGGCTCGACATATAAACGCGCACCTTGTTGCCGTCGCGAATGACGGTGTCCATGTAATCATCAATGTCGACACCATCGGCTTCGGCCTGCTTGCGTGTCTCGGCCCAAGTCGGGTCATTGCGATCCCAGACGTTGACGGGGTTCACGATGTCACGACGGACGATGATCGAGTCGTGCGGTTCGGCAAAGGTCGGGCCGTCATGCACCACTTTCATGTCATCGGTCGAGATGTCGATCACCTGCTCGTTCTCGGGCTTCAACGGACCCACGTTCAGGAAGCGGTCTTTCGAGAATTTGTTCATCGAGATCAGCCACTTACCATCAGCCTCCTTGGTTTCACCCATCGAGGTCGAGTTGTGGCCCGGCTGATAGTGCACGTCCACTTTCGAAATGATGGGATCAACCTCGGCACCGTTATGGGCTTCGATTGCCTTGTCGATGTTCCACTTCACGACCTGGCTGTCCAGGAACAGAGTGGTGAAGGCGTTGCCCTGACCGTCATAAGCGGTGTGAAGCGGACCAAGGCCCAGCTCGGGTTCAGCCACAACGCAGGAGCGCGGATCGGCATCCGAATCGAACAGGGCATCCATTTTGGTCACGTCCAGAACGGTGCAGGTTGGTGACAGTTTGCCGTTGATCACAACGTGCTTCATGTCAGGCGCGGTGTTGACGCCGTGCGGGCTGTTCGGGATCGGAACATAGCGGGTATATTTCTTGTTCTGACCCTTGCGGCCGTCGATCACTTTGACGCCGTTCATCTCGGTGAAATCACCGGCGGCGATACCCGCTTCGATTTCGGCAAGGTTGAAGATCACGACGTGGTCCAGTTCGTTCTCGGTCATCTCGGCCAGGTTCATCCCCATTTCCGAGTTGTACGAGGTCGAGTAGGCGTATTTGCCCTGATAGTCGCAGTCGGTGTTATCAAGGTTGCCCGACACCATGACCTGCCATGCGATCTCCATCGTGTCACCGTCCAGCGCGGTGAAGAAGTTCACGTATTGGCTGGGATCATCCAGGATCGAGCCGTCGTTTACGATCGGTGTCTCGTCTTCACCATTGGCAAACACATAACCGGTGCGCGGGAATTTCTGTGGGCGCAGGCCGTGAATGGCTTTTGCGTTTGGAATCTCCACGATCTTGTCGCACTTCATCACATCACAACGCACGCGAGCCACGCGGGTGTTGGCCTTGTCGTTCATGAAAAGATAGCGACCATCATAGGTGCCGTCGGTGAACGACATGTGCGGGTGGTGCAGGTCGCCGTTGTCATGGATGCGCTTGCCGTTGGCCTCAAGGAAGGCTTTGGTCTCGGGCAGCATACCGTCATCAAAGACTTTCAGGCTTTCATTGGTTTGACCCCAGCCCGTGGCCGAGCAGCGGTTGAACACGGGCACCCGCATCAGCTCGCGCATCGACGGGAAGCCCAGAATGCGCAGTTCGCCGGTCTGGCCCGACGACCAGAAGCCGTAATATTCGTCCAGCTCGCCCGGAGCCAGCTCAACTGAACCCGCAGCGCGCGCAGGTGTGGCCGTCAGGGCCGATCCGCCGATGCCGGTGCCAGCGACAACCGCACCAGTGGCGGCAGCTCCCAACATGCCGCGACGGGTCATCGCCAATTTGGACGGGAACAGTTTGGTTTCTTCAGTCATTTCAGATACCTCCTTCAAGGATTTATGACGTCTTGGCATTAGGGTGATTTGCCGGTGGGTTTTTGGGCGGAATGTTCAGATCCGCCGCCCCGATCTTCTCGCGCCGCTTCAGTTTGCGGATCACGACCGGGCATTTGTCGGCCGACTGATACAAAACCTGACAATGCAGACAGTCGACACACTCGTTTGGATTGATCTCGCCCGTCGGGTGAATGGCCTGAACAGGGCATTCATTTGCACAAGTCTGACAGGGATTGCCGCATTCCTTGTAGCGTTTCAGCCAGTCGAACATGCGGATACGCGCCGGGATCGCCAATGCACCGCCAAGCGGGCAGACGTATCGGCAATAGAACCGTTCAACGAACAGGTTCGCAACGATGATCGCGACCGCAAAGACCACGAAGGGCCAGTCGCGCACGAATTTCAGAATGATCGCGGTCTTGAAGGGTTCGACTTCGGCATAGTGTTCGGCCATCGAAAGCGACACCATGCTCAGCCCAAACAGGCCGAAGAAGATCATGTATTTGATGGGCCACAGGCGTTCGTGCAGACCCCAAGGCAGGGTCCATTGCGGCACCTTGAACGCGCGCGCGATGCGGTTCGTCAGCTCTTGCAGCGCACCGAAGGGGCACAGCCAGCCGCAATAAGCCCCACGGCCCCAGAACACCAAGGCGGCAGCAACAGCGAACCACTGGATGAACACCAGCGGATCCATCAGGAACGCATCCCAGGTAAATCCGCTGCGCAGGCTGTTGATCAGCGCCAACAGGTTCACCACCGACAGTTGCGCGTTGGCATACCAGCCAAGGAAGAACAGCGTGAAGGTCAGGAACCCCATGCGGAACCAGAAAAAGACGCGGGCATTCGCGGTGGCCTGGAACTGGAAGAAGAACGTGCCCGTCAGCACCAGAAGCATGGCGCCAAGGATGCCGATCTCGACCGACTTGTCTTGCCAGATGCGCTTCCACAGCTGCGACTTGGCGGCAGCTTCGTCATCGACATCGTTCAGAATGGGCGCCGGGGCGGCCACTGGCAGCAGATAATCCTGCGGCAGTTTGTAATCCAGATCGAAGGTCAGGAAGGTCTTGTCAATTGCCCCGACCGCGCGTTGCACCAACAATTGCAGGCGGAAAGGTTCTGCCGGATTGAAGTCAGCCTCGGCCGGGATCTTGAACAGATCCATCTCGGTAAAGCTGGGATTATCTGGCGTGGCCAGATTGCCCACACGACGGTGCTGTTTGTCAAAGAACCGGACAGATTTGTCGCCCTGGATCATATGAATGCGGTCAAAGATACCGCCCCGGACATAGCCCGATCCTTTGAAGCTGTAGGCCCCCCGCCCCATCACAAGGATCGCATGTTCGCCATCGCCCAGCCAGTTCGTGAGGTTTCTGTACTCCGCATCACCCAACAACGATTTACCGATGGACGGCACGGACACCAACGCCATGTGCATGTCGATAAACGTGTCGTCCGGCGCGCCCTTTTCCGGGCGCTTGATGGCACGTGCGTCTCCGGTTTCCTCGAACGCTGCGTTGATCTGGCCCACATCCAGCGTCATGCGGCGCACCGATCCGTCACCTGCGAGTGTGGTCCAGTCCGAAATGGTTTCTTGCGACATATCCACTTCGCGTTTCGGCCCTTCGGCCTGCGCGGGGGACAGATCGCCAAGGCCCAGACCGCGTGCGACCTTGATGCCCGCGCGCACAAGGCTGTCGTCGATCACCATGATCGTCACGGTCGCGCCGGAAATGATGTCCAGATCATGCGCGGTGCCACCAGCGGCCACCTCGGCCTTCAGGTCCAGACCCTTGTAGCCCTCGGTCACCTTGATCATTTTCGAATTGGGGATACCGATCAGCACGATCGGTTCCGAGTGCTTGACCAGCTTCACACCCGTCAAAATCGCATCCGCGTCAATCGCGGCAACAACATGGATGGGTTTACCGGAATATCCTGTCGTCCCAACGAAATCCGAGGTCAGGAAGGCATAAGCAACCGTCTCGCCGCCCTTCAGAACAGGGGCAACCGGCACATCGTCGCGGATCGGGCCGAACGCATCGGCACCTTCAGCCAGGTCAGAGGGTGAAATGTCGGGAAGGAAATTTGCGAGGCTTTCGGCCTTTGCCTCGCCCGCCATGACCCCGGCAAGGATCACAACAATGGCACTGAGCCAGTAATAGATCGCGCGCTTCGTATTCACAGCGCACCTCCGTTTTCTTGGATTGACGCCATGAACGCACGCGCGGCGCGGTCAGCTGTTTTCTTGTTCGCGGCTGGAGGTCCACGGGTTTCGGGCCAGGCACGTCTAAGCGCAACACCCAAGGTTTGGGGATTAAGCAGCACGATCTGCGCGGCAACATGCGACGGTGCCAACTGCGGTTGACGGTTATCAACCAAGGCGGCCATCGACGCGGCACACATCACACAGTCAAAACAGTCGTGACAATCGTCTGGTACAGGCAATGACGGATCCGAAAGGTCCACCTGCACATATTCCGTGCCAAAATCAGAACAGATTTCGATCCATGTCCCGTTGGACGCATAACCCATCGAAGACGTAAAGAGCTGCAGCACCAAAGCAAGCAGAGACGCGGTCAAAGCAGCATTGCCGGCGGTCCGACGGACGGCCCCCGCAATGATCGCTGACATCTGCCACACACGGCGCATCGCCGAATCCCTTTAAGCGTTTCAGCCTAGGGTGTGCGGGATGGAGCGCCGTGCTTCCTTGATAAAAGTCATGCATTGTTGCTGCTGGAAGCGTTTGCTGTTTGACCGGAACTGATAAGTTACTCTTTCCGAAGCAACAACTTATTCAGAACATCACCAATTTGAATGATGGCCGGTTCGGTCATCATCGTGAAATGGTCGCAGTCAAATTCGCGTATGTCGATGGGACCATCAATATAGCGGTCCCAGCCAAGCTTTGGCCCCGCTGCGATAAACAATGTTCCCGCCTTTCGCGCTTTGAACAGCGTGACAGCCGCGTCTTGTCTTGGTGTTTCATACCGGGTTTGCGCGTCGACAAAGGCGTCGGTCATACGCTGCCCGATCAGTTCGTCGGGCAGTTGGTCGCCCGCGGCCAGATGTTGACGGATCAACTCGGCGTTGCGCCGATCTTCGTCGCGGCCCTGTCTGCGTTCGCGCCAGCCCAGGGCGAACTCCAGATCCCATTTGCGTGCCGCCCACAGTTTCTGCGCCAGCGACAGGGGTTTGTGTGACATATGCGGGGCAATCGTGTCGAAATAGACCAGCGTTTCGACCTCGTCGCCCGCTTCGCGCAACTGCCGCATCATCTCATAGGCCACCACACCGCCACCGGAATAGCCGGACAGGCGATAGGGGCCGATCGGTTGATAGTCCCGCACCGCCCGAATATAGCGTTCGGCCATCGCCTCGATCGTTTCGTCAACCTCGATACCACCATCTGACCCAAGGGCGCGCAGACCCACGAACGGAATGCTTGGATCCAGAAAGCCCGCAAGCGGGCGGAAGTTCAGGATGTTCCCCCCGGCCCCATGGATACAATAGAAGGGCCGCACATATTCGGACCCTTTGGTGATCACGACAAGCGGGCTCCACGGTTTGGTGGATGGTTTGCGATCCGGAGTGTCGGTCGCGGTGCCATCCACAGCCTCGATCCCTGCCTTATCGCGCACCAGTGCCGCCAATGTTGCGATGGTCGGGGCTTCGAACAAGGTCGCCAAGGGAAGGGATACCTCGTACTCCTTGCGGATACGTCCGAACATGCGCACGGCGCTGAGCGAATGCCCCCCGAGGTCGAAGAAATCATCCTCCAAACCGATCCCGTCGACACCCAGAATTTCACCCCAAATTCCTGCGAGCTTCGCCGCCACCGGATCGGCGATCGCACCACCCGATCCGCTGCGTTTTTCACCCGTTTTTGCGGGTTTGTTCGCCTCGGCCATGGCCAACGCCACAAGATCAAGTGATGTGGGCGACACCACCAGATGCTTGTCCGGATGGGCAAAGGCACGATTAAACACGGCGGCGGCTTCCTGGTCGCGAATGCCTGTGGCCAGAAGTTGATCGGTCAAACGCGCCGCCTTGGGAACAGCCGACAATTGCGCACGGTCAATGGCGCGTAACGCCAGATGTTCGATCACCATCAACGGTGCACCATCCTCGGATGTGATCAGCACATCGAAAGCGACGAATGACCCCGGCGTTTCAGCAACCTTGCGCGCCCGGCTGATCACGCGGGCTGGCAGGGGGGCAAAGATCCGCACCCGTTCGGCGGACATGGGCGCATAGATCGGATGATCGGCCGTCAGGTCCAACAGACCCAGCCCGAAGGTGGCGGCCATATCCAGAAGCGCGGGATGCACCGGGTGATGCTCATGATCTCCGGCGAAGGTATCGGACAGGCTGAAATGCCCCTCGATCACATCGGCGTTGCGGCGCGTGTCGGTCACGCTGTCCCAGCGTGGGCCAAACTCGATCAGATCCTCTTGAGTGCCGCGTGTGTCGCGCGCAACGGGCAACAGCTCGGCGGTGCGCACCAGGTCATCCGGCAGGGACGTGTCTTGCCCACGCACAATCCTGATCCGCATCTGCGCATGATCCGTCATTTGTGCATCACTGCCGAGACGGCTTTCGACGGTCAGGTCATACCCGTCCAGAACCGGGCGCAGCGAAATTTGCATCACACGCGGCAATCCATCACTGAATACCATCGGCTGGGTCAGTGACAGTGCGTTGATCTCGAACGATTTCCCTTTCAATACCTGTCGCGCCGCCGCGAAGGCCAGCTCGATATAGGCGGTGCCGGGCAGAACGGAATGACCGGCCACCACATGTTCGGACAATTCCCAATTCTGTTCCGGATCCAAAACGCGCTGGAAGATGATGGATTTATCCTCTCCCGCGCTCTGCTGGCCCAGAATGCCTTGATCATCGCCGGACATCTCGTGCCCATATGCGCGTGCGACCATACCGCTGTCACGCCATGTGCCCCATGCAATCGACAAACCGTCAGGGCGTGAGGCCGCCAAGGCATCCACCGCCGCGTTGCCCGCGACATAAGCCACCTGCCCCGGTGGTCCAACCTCAACCGACGTGGACGAGATCGTCGCAAAAACATCCAACGAACCAACCGGCAACAGGCGGTTCAACAGCTCTCCACCCAGCAACTTGGGGGCCGTGACGGCCGCGGCCGCGCTGGCTGAACGCGCGGCCAATGGCGCATCGTCCAGCAAACCTGCCGCATGAATAACGCCGTTCACCGCGCCAAACCGGTCACGAACCGTGTCTATTGCATCGCTCAGAGCAGCTTCTTTCGTCACATCGGCAGCCAACACCAACAGCGCGCCACCGGCGGCGGCGATCTCGGCCTCGAACGCTGGGTCGGGTTGGGCCGAGCGCGACAGAAGCGCGACTTTCGCCCCTGCGGTCTGCGCCAGCCACAGGGCCATTTGGCGGCCAATGCCACCAGTCCCCCCGGTGATCAGGTAGGTGCCGTTTTGGCGCAAACGCTTGGGCAACTCCGCCGCGCCCGCATTGGAGGGCGGTGCAAGCACACGCCGACGCACCAGGCGTTCTTCCCCATCCCGCAGCGCGACCAGATCATCTGGGCTGCTGCCCGCAACCTCGGCCAACAAGGCGGCGGCGCAATCTGCGCTGCCGGGTTGCAGATCGACAAGCACCGCGCCCAGACCCGGCACCTCGCGTGGGGCGGATCGAACCACCCCCAGCAATGAGGCATTCCGGGGTGTGAACGTGACGCCATCCGCCATCGCATCTGGGTTGCTGGTCACAATGCCCAGGCGCGTTCCCGGCGACACCTCGGCCTGTTGCAACATCCGCGCGAGGTCATAGGCGTTTTCAAACACCTGATCACCCGCCAAGGACCAAAGTGACAGGATGCGGGGTGGCACGTCGCCCAACGCCTGCCCCAACAGGTCATAATCCTCGGCACGGTCCGGGCGCAGGGTATAGCCGCCATCAATGGCCGCAAACGCATCCCCACGCATCACACGGATCACCTGCGCCCCGGCGGCCGCCAGTGCGTCCAGAATCTTTGCGGACAGGGCATCATCATTGGCAAAAACAAGCCACGGTCCCGACAGGTCCGCTGCCAACCCTGTGCGCGGTGCGACCTGCCATTCCAGCTTCTCGAACCACATGTCGATGTCGTCGATCCGGGGAATTGCCAGCGCGTCATCATCCACGCTGTCCCCGGCACCCTTACCGGGTTCGATCCAATGCCGTTGCTTTTCAAACGCGTATGTCGGCAGGGACACGCGCTGGCCCGTGGTTGCGACAGCGTTCGACCAATCGACCGAATGCCCCGCAGCCCATAGCCCACCGAACGCCGCAAGGGCCGCCCCATATTCGTCAGTGGTATCCGTCACCGCCGGCGCACTGGGCAGGATTGCAGCTGCTGGATGATCGCCGACCGCCGCGCCCACCAGAGGGCCAAGGGTTTGGCCCGGGCCAACCTCGATCACAATCCGGTTGGGTGCATCAAGGGCGGCCGCGACCGCATCGGTGAAGCGCACCGTGTGGCGCAAATGCCGAACCCAGTAATCGGCACAGGCCAGATCGTCATCCTGCGCCCAGTCGCCGCGCAGTGACGAGACCATGGGCACTGTCGGTTGGGCGAACTGAACGCCGTCAAACCCGGCGCGGAACCGGTCCAACTGTCCGTCAAGCTGACGCGAATGGGCGGCCACGTCGATGTGAATGCGCCGCGCTTCGATTTCATCGCTGGCCAGTTTCTTCTCAAATGCCTCGATTTCGGACAAGGGGCCGGACACGACGGTGGTTTCCGCGGTGTTGATCGCGGCAATGTCCAAGCCATCCGGCAGCATTGCACGGGTTTCATCCTCGGGAAACGGCACAGTCGTCATGGCACCCGTTGGGGCCGCATCCATCACCTGACCGCGCAGGGTCACGATGGCAAGCGCGTCCGGCAGGGTCATGGCACCCGCGACAACCGCGCCCGCATATTCGCCCACGCTATGCGCAAGGATCGCGTCAGGCGTGACCCCCCAGCCTTTCCAAACCGCAGCATAGGCGTATTCCAGAATGAAAAGCGCTGGAATCGCATAGCCGGATTGGCCCAGTTTGCGGCGCGCCTCGGCATCCTCCAGCGCGCAGTCAAACATCACATGATACAGATCTTCGGGGGCCGTCTTGGGCAACGCGGCAAAGCACGCGCTGACCGCATCCGCAAACACTTTTGACTGTGCCAGCATCCCCGCACCCGCGCCGGGATATTGCGCCCCGCCGCCGGGGAACAGAAAGACAATTTGCGTCGGACCATCGGCTGCCTTGGCCCGTCGGGACAAAACAGAGTTCGCCTGCCCAAGCACGGTTGCAAGCTCATCCGCCGAACGCGCCGCGACAACGCGACGTTCCGTGAAAGCGCGCCGCCCTTCACGCAAAGTATAGGCGATATCATTGACGGGCGGAGCATCTGTCAGAAACGCGTCCCACGCAGCGCGCCCGGCCTCCAGCGACGCGTCGGTGCGCGCCGAGAACGGGAAAAGTTGCCAGTTTCCATCACTCGCCGACGGAGCGCGTTCCGGGGCCTCTTCGACCACAACATGCGCGTTCGTACCACCGACCCCAAGCGAGTTTACGGCGGCGCGCAGCGGGACCTCCCCACCTTTCCAGTCGCGCCCATCAGCGACCACCTGGAACGGGCTGGCATCGAAATCGAACCGCTTGTTCGGGGTCGCGAAGTTCAGACTGGCGGGCAGGTAGTTATGGCGCATCGCCTCGACCACCTTGATCAGGCTGGCCGCCCCTGCCGCCGTATCCGTGTGACCGATATTGGTCTTGACCGAGCCGATGCCGATGCTGCCCTTGGGCGCGTCTCCGTAAACCTGATCCAGCGCCGACAGCTCGATCGGGTCACCAATCGGCGTGCCGGTGCCGTGCGTCTCGATATAGCTGATTGACGAGGGATCGACCCCGGCCAGCGCCACGGCCTCGGCAGCGGCCTCGGCCTGCCCGTCGACCGAGGGCGCAAGATAGCTGGCCTTGCCCGACCCGTCATTGTTGATCGCGCTGGCCAGAATGACCGCCTTGATGTCATCCCCATCCGCGATGGCATCATCATACCGGCGCAACACGACCATCGCCGCGCCCGAGCCGAACACCGTGCCCTGACTGTCATCGTCAAACGCCCGGCACAGCCCGTCAGGTGACAGGATTTCACCGGGGGAATATCCATATCCCACCCGATGCGGCAGTTCGATCGTGACGCCGCCCGCCAGCGCCATGTCGCATTCCATGTTCAGAAGCGAACTGGCGGCCATATGCACGGCGACAAGCGATGTCGAACACGCGGTCTGCACCGCGACCGACGGCCCGGTCAGGTTCAGCAGATAAGACAGCCGCGTGGTCAGGAAATCCTTGTCATTGCCTGTATGGCGCAGCAGGAAATACCCGATCTCGTCCAGCAGCTCTGGGTTGGACAGAAGGTTGTACGGCATATAGGTCTGCATCCCGGACCCGGCATAGACCCCGATGCGCCCGTCGAAATTTTCCGGCATGTGGCCCGCGTCTTCCAATGCCTCCCACGAGCATTGCAGAAAATGCCGATGCTGCGGGTCCATGATCGATGCCTCCTTCGGGGAAAACCCGAAAAAGCCTGCGTCGAAACACTCCATATCCGGGAAAATATGCGCCACCTTCACATAGCGCGGATCGGCAAGCGTCTTGCGCGGCACACCGGCGGACAGCAGATCGGCATCAGACAGGCGCGTTTCGCTGGACCGGCCATCCGCCAGCAGACGCCAGAAGTCACGCACCGTCGGGGCGGATGCAAAGCGCCCGGATCGCCCGACAATCGCGATCTTGTTGTGGTTGTTTTCTGCCGTCATGCGCTGATTCCTGCCCCCCCGATCGCGCCTCTACTTAAAAGCGTATCAGCGCCGGCCCATCCGCGCCAGTCGCGCGGCGGCACGGGCTGCCCCCCGGCTGGCCGCCGTTTCTTTCTGCTCGCCTCCGTCAGACAGATGTGCGGCCAATCCCCGAATGGTCGGGAACCGGAATAAGTCAGTGATCGCCACATCCCTGTGCAGCCTGTCTTTCAACAACCGCTGCACCTGCACGACCAAAAGCGAATGCCCGCCCAAATCGAAGAAGTTTTCCGTCACGGACACTTCGGACAGATCAAGGGCTGTCTTCCAGATGTCCGCCACGGTTTCTTCGACCTCGGTTCCGGCCTTTTCGATCCGGCCCGAGACATTGCCGACCGATGGAACAGGCAGGGCCTTGCGGTCAATCTTGCCATTCGGCGTCAACGGCATCCTGTCCATTGCCACGATGATCGAGGGCACCATGAATTCGGGCAGATCATCGGCCAACGCAGCGCGCAAATCGTCCGGTTGTTGCGCAACCCCGTCGGCGGTTACATAGCCCACAAGCCGCTGATCCGAGGGGCCGAAGCTGATCGCCTTGACCACCGCATCTTGCACACCGGGCTGGGCGGCCAGCGTCGCTTCGATCTCGCCCAATTCGATCCGATAGCCGCGCACCTTAACCTGAGTGTCCATGCGGCCCAGGAATTCCAACGTTCCGTCCAGACGGCGGCGCACCAGATCGCCGGTGCGATAGAACCGCCCGTCGGGTGTTTCCACGAACCGCTCTTCGGTCAGATCGGGGCGTTTCCAGTAACCGACCGCCAACCCTTCGCCACCAATCCAAAGCTCGCCTTCGACAAGGTCCGGCAGCTCGCGCCCCTCGGGCGACCGAATGCTGAGCACCGTGTTGGTTACCGGGTCGCCCAACGGAATGCGTTCGTCCACACGATCCAACTTGGCCACCGATGACCAGATTGTCGCCTCGGTCGGGCCATACATGTTCAGAAGCGTGCCCGACATGGCATCGCGAATGGTGCGGGCAAGGTCGGGTGGAAACGCCTCGCCGCCCACCATCATCACGTCAAGATGTCCAAGCGCCATCTTCCCGGCGTCATCAGCCGCCAGCAATGTCGCCATCGGGGGCGTGCATTGCAAATGCGTGATATCGCGCTCCATGATCTCTTCCGCGACGGTCGCCTTGCGATCTACCCCGCCTTCGTTCTCGAGCGTGTTCATCAACGCCTTAATGTTCGGCAGATTTTCCAGAACCACATCCGTGTCGATACCGAAATCGATCAGGCAGGCGATCTCGTCCACGCCCATTTCGGCAACCCGGCGCACGATCTCACCCGCGCTGTCGGGCGTGCCGAACAGGCCCGATGTGCGATAGTAGCGGTCAAACGCATGATCCAGCAGCACGTCGAGGTCTTCCGGCGACAGCTCTTCCTTCTCGAACATCTCCTGCGGGGTCAGGCCCTTGCCTTCGGCCCGCTCGGCAATCAGGGGTGAAGTCCAGGAGGCCTTCTTCAGCAAATCGACCGAGCTGCGCAGATAGGATTTCATCGGTTCACGCGCCAGTTCGCGCACCGTATCTTCATCGTCCCCGACAAAACTGTGCAACATCAGAACGACATGACCTTGTCCATTATGCCCCGCATCACGCCACGCGACGCGATAGGCGCGAATTTTCTCGGCGACCTCTTCAAAGCTCTGCCCCAGAAGATGCGTCAGCACACCACAGCCCAGCTTGGCAGCCGCCGCGAATGTTTCGGGGTTGCCAGCGGCGGTCAGCCACAGGGGAATGTCCTTTTGCACCGGACGCGGGTGGATTTCCAACGCGACCGGCTTGCCGTCATGGCCATCGAAGCTGAGTGTTTCGCCCTGCCACAGCTTGCGCAATGTCGCGACGCTGTCCAGCATCGACTCTTTCCGGTCAGCGAAGTTGGTCGGGTTCAGGATAAAATCGTTGGGCTGCCAGCCCGATGCCAGCGCCACCCCTGCCCGCCCGTTGGACAGGTTGTCGACCAGCGCCCAATCTTCGGCGATCTGGACCGGATGGTGCAGCGGCACAACGCAAGACCCGGCGCGCAGTTGGACGTTTTTGGTGATCCCCGCAACCGCGGCGGCGGCAACGGCAGGGTTGGGATAAAGCCCGCCGAAGGCATGGAAATGGCGTTCGGGCGTCCAGATCGCGTGAAACCCGTTTTCATCGGCAAACCGTGCGCCTTCCAGCAGCAGGCGATAGGCGTGATGGCCCGACCCCGATGCCTCGGACGCGAAATAGAACAGCGAAAAATCGGGCAGCCGTGTTTCGCTGGCCCCGTCGCTTTGCAAGACCAGCGTGGCCCCGCGTGAAAGGATCCAGAATATCTCTAGCACCGAGATGTCGAACGACACCGACGTGACGCCCAGAATGCGGGCTTTTTCGGTCAGGGGGACTGCCTCGTCCATTGCGGTAAAGAAGTTCATCACCGTCTTGTGCGGGATCATCACGCCTTTGGGCTTGCCAGTCGAACCTGAAGTATAGATCAGGTTGAACAGGTCTTCCGACGTACCCGCCATGTCAAACGGACGGTCACTGGTGGCCTGCGGGAAGATCGTCTTGTCCGGGTCCAGCGCCAGCCGCGCCGCCGCCGAGGCGCTGGCGACGATCAAATGCGCCTCGCTATCCTCGACCATATAGGTGATGCGGTCCGCCGGGTATGACGGGTCCAGCGGCAGATAGGCGGCGCCGGTTTTCAGGATCGCCAGCATCGCAATGACCAGATCGGCAGAGCGTTCCAGACACAGCCCGATAATCTTGCCCCGCGCTGCCCCGCGTTCGGCAAGGGCAGCGGCAAGCGCGTCTGCGGCCTGATCCAGCTCGCGATAGGTGAATTGCGCCTCACCTACCTCAAGTGCAGGGGCATCGGGGGTTGCGACCACCTGCGCGGCGAAGGCTTCATGCACACGGTTGGTATGGTCGAATGCCTCGCCCAACCGGGCGGCGGGCGTGGGTGCCCCCAACGGAAGGGCTGCCAGTTTCGCATCGGGTGACGCCTGAAACGCATTCAGAAAGACCGCGAAATCCTTGGCGATTGCGGTCGCCACGTCCGCGTCAAACAGACCATCGCGCACATGCAGCGCCATCGGGGCGGTGGTCAGCGCAATCGCCGTGCCAACCGGGATCGCACCTGTGTCACACCCGACCACCGACAATGCCTGCGCAATATTCTCACGCTTGTCAGCATCCCCCAATCGCGCAGGAAGATCGGCAGCCATCGGGACGGCAGATCTAAGCCGCTTTCGTGCCGCCTGCACCTGCCCCACAAGGTCCGCGCCGCGCGTGCTTTCAGAAACGGAAAGGGTGATCGGCAAGGTCTGCGCAAGCGCGGGATGAGGCGCGGCGGTCGGCAATGCCAGCGACACCGCCGTCTGTCCCGTCAGCCCGACAACCCAGCCCCCCCATGCGGCGACCAAGGTATCGGCATCCACGGGTGTGCCCTCAAGCGGCACAATCTGCATACCCTGCCCCGCACCATGCGCGCGCGGATAGGGCGGGATCGCGGCAGGCACACCGGATTGCAGCGTGGCCAGCCAGTCGTCCTCGCCCGTTGCGACGGCGGCCAGAAGGTCATCAGGCACATTTTCAACCGCTGGCAAAAGCGCGCCCTTCAATGGGGCAAGATCTACCGGCCCGCCCGCCAGATCGGTCAGTCCGGTCAGCGTCACATTGTGATCCGCGGCGGCGATCGTCAGATGATCGGCAGCGACGTCAATGACCGTTCCAGCGGGTGCCGTTGTTTCAACGCCAACCTCAACCCCCGCGACCATCACCACCTGCTGGCCGGTCCATAGTTTGGCCCGCCCAATCGGGTTGGTCATCGTGCCGAAATCCATCGCCCGCACATATCGACCAAGCGCCTCGGCCGTCGTGGTCAGATTCAACAAACCCAGCGCGGCGGGTCGATCTGTGCGGGTATAGACGCGATGGGCCACACCCAGCGGCTCTGGCTGTGTGGACCCGGTTTCAAGCATGGTCAGCAGATCGACAAAGGACGCCTGTGCCGCCTCATAACACCTGGTGTTCAGGCTGAACGTGGTCTCGCCCTCGGCAATCTCGAAACTTGCGCTCAGCAGGGCAGCTTCGGCGATCATACCCGCGCCCAGCCTGTACCACGTCACCGCATGGGTTTTCTGCCCCTCCCAAACCGACCAGAAAGGCACATTGGCCCCGGCACGCTGCGGCAAGGGACCGTCATGCAGGTTGATGGCAAAACGGCTTGCGACATTGATCACGTCGTCTGGAAGGGCGCGGGTGTTTGCGATGCTGAACAGATAGTCGCACGTCACGCCCGACATCTGCGGATCGTCCAGCGTCCCAATCCAGCGATGCCCGTTTCCGTCCGCCCAATGTCGCAAGCCCGGATCATCGGTCATAATGCCCGCGATCTGATGCCCTTTTTCTGCAAACACGTCCGCGCATTGCGCCAGAAGCGTCCCGTCCCCACAGAATACAGCCTTCACGATCGAACTCCTACAACAGGTCTTACCACCGGCCCTAATATGGCCGGTTCATCGCGCGCGGTCTGGATGATCTAGTCAACGACATTGTTGCCCGTAAGACAACCGGTACGCCTGCAAAAGTTCACCCACGCCGAAGCGTCGGGTTAATCTTTTGCAAACAATGGCTTGGTCCCATACCGCGCAAAAAACACGGCGCTGAGAGTGAAATAGAACATGGCGAACCCCCAATAGGTCGCAACCCCGCCCGTCGTCGGAGCGATGGGGAACACCAGAATCGAGCTGTTAAAGAAGATCTGCATGGTCAGCACCACCAGCCCGCTGCCGGTGCGCGCATAGAAATACGCGCACATGATCGCGATACCGGTCTGGTTCAGCAAAAGCCCCCCCAAGGGCAGTTCGGGCACAATGCCGATCTGCAAAAACACCATCGGGGTCCACCATGCCGTCCAAAACAGCCCGACAATCAGGGCCGACACGAAGGGGGTGAACCGCACCGACAGTTTCTGAACCGCGTAACCGATCCAGACGATCTCACCGATGAAAGAACTGATGACGATCACCATCAGCAACCGTGGGCGCGAGATGACCTCGAAACTGGCGTGGACTTCGGACAATCCGGTGCCAAGGATCAGGCCTTTCAGGACCAGCACAATTATGGCGTTCATCGCCCCCCAAATGGCCGCCAGAAGGAACCATTTCGGGGCCACGCGCCATACGCCCATAGGTTTGATCAACGACCAGACACCACCCATCTGGCGCGCCAGATACACAACAAATACGAGATACGAGGCCAGAAGGATAAACCGGCCCCAATTGTACAGGCTGCGCGGCAAAATCCCGTTTGCGATCGCTGTGATGAAACAGGCGTTCAGGATGACGATCCCGAACAGGAACACCCAGACTTCGTGGCGGCGCAAAGTGCCAAGCAGACCTGACCCGGACGCTGTATCGGCGGTCATGTATTTCGCGGCTTGGAGTTGGTTGCCATCATCATGATCCATCGGATTGGACCCATCTGGTGTTCTTCTTCAAATCGAACATGATAATCAAATTTTTCCAATATACGTTTGTAGTTATGCGAGAACGAATTCTCTTGCCCAAAAATATGGCTGTCGGGATCATTTTGCAAATCGTGCTCAGGGTCAAGGGGTTCGACAAGTGCGATCACACTACCATGCTGCTGTGTATGACGCTGAAACAGCCGGTTTAACCCGCGTTGCGAGAAATATTCCAACACGCCGCCATAGGTAAACAATAACGTCCCCGGCCCGGTGTTTTCCGGCACCCAGTCCTGTGCATTCTCGGATACGAAATTCAGCGCGTGATTGTCGGCATAACGCGTCTTGTTGGCGTCGATGATCATCGGGTTGATGTCCAGCCCGGTGAACCGCTTGATACCGGTCAGCCGCTTCGCGCAATATTCCAGCACCCGCCCATCGCCGCAACCGACCTCGATCATCTGGTCGATGCTGTTGTCCTGCATGTAATCTTCGATCTGATCGACCAGCTTTAGATGCGGCCCAAGGAACCAATCCTGAAACCGATGTCCATAGAGCATATAGAAATCGTTGCCAGTATCGGTCTTCCAGAACTGGTGCAGCGTGTTCTGACTGGTTTGGTCATCGCCCTGTTTCTTTGCCCGCTGGCTGCGGGCATAAAGGATGGCACGTTTCAAACGCAGATCGCGCCCGCTGTGTTGTCCGGTCTCAATTTCCTCGACGACGCGGGGAAACAGCGTTTCCCCTAAACGCCCGGCCAGCAGCTTGGCTTGCTTCTTGAGGAGGCTCATGGCGATCCTCTCCTTTATGTCGAAATAAAATGCTCTTCAAAACTTCACGCGGACCTGACGGGCCAATCGAAATTCTTGACCAAAAGCCTGACGCGCAAGGCGCAGCATAGCACTATTTCAACAAAAAAACGAGCGTTTAACCTGTTCACAAGTTTGACAACCTGCCAACCGGCTGCCCGGTTCAGCCATAGACGAAGTTGCGCAAGTAACTCTGCAGTCGTGTCTTTTCCGGCGTGTCGCGGAAGCTGGCGGGCGACAGGTCTTGTGTCTGCAACAAGGTGGCAAGCTGGGCCTTGTCATGGGCGACATAGACGCCTTCGTGCCCATCCAGATGACGCGCGGTGGCCAGTTGGTGTTCGTTGCGATGTTCGCCCAATGATGCCTTTCGCGGCATCACGATCACCGGCTTTTCCACGCGCTTCGCGGTCAGAATGGTTCCGATCCCGGCGTGACCAACCAACACGGTCGTGCGCGAGATGATATCATCATACTCATCCGGCGTCAGAAACGGCGCGTGCTTGATATGAGTGTAAGTCGCGGTCGGGTCCGCGGTCTGGGCAAAGACGTCAAGCGACAGCTCTGCCGCCAAATCGTCAATCATTGATACCATGCGGTCAAACGGCAACTGCGTGCCAACAGTCACGAAGATCATAGCAACGACCCCTCGTACCGGCCGCCCTCGGCTTGCGCGACGCTTTCCCATTGCGACAGCCACAGGGTGGCAAAGCGTTTTGCCAGTTTGCCTGACGATGACGCCTCTTCCGCGTTGGCGATGCTGTCCACCCAGATGGTACGGCGGCGGATCATCCAGCCCAGCACCAGGGCGATCACACCGGGCAAAGCACCCGTTGTGATGATGACATCCGGGCGCGTGCGTATCAGCACGCCGGCCATCTGCAGGGTGCAGATCAATGCCTTGAACGGGGCATTCTTGTTGCAGTCCTGCACAAGCGCATACCGCGCAAATCCTGACTTCTGCGGCAATCCATCCAGCGTGGTCACATAGGTGACATCCGCAGGATCAAATGCCGCGCAAACCTGTCCCAACTGGTGCCAATGGCCCCCAGCCGACGCGACTGCAAGGATACGAGGCGCAGGCCCGGAAGAAATTGATGTTGTCATATAAACAGAACCCGGACCAAGCAGCTTTGAAATAACAGAGTAAACTATGCCCTGCTTATAACAAGTTTCGACGGGCACCACCAGCCGCCAGACGTATTTGAGCCTTGAGTCTCGCCGGACAAGAAGGCAATTCTGCACCATGTTTGCCCGCCCGCATCTTAACCCGCTTGCCAAGACGCTGCTGCTTGGCCTGATCGCGCTGAACGTGACGATCGAGGCGGTGCTGTTCGCCGCCGATCTGGGCCTTGTGGGCACCAGGCAATGGCGTCCGCTAATCTATCAAAACGCCGCGTTCTGGGCGGGCCTTCTGCACAATTGGCGGCCGAACTATACCGCGCAGCCTTGGACCATGTTCATCACCTATGCCTTCCTGCACGGTGGCATCATGCATCTGCTGGGCAACATGCTGACGCTCTGGCTGATCGGACGTATGGCGATCGTGCGCGCAGGGCCGAAGGGGTTCGTGCTGATTTACGTGCTGTCTGCGATTGGCGGCGCGCTGATGTTCGGGGCGCTGACGCTGTCAGCGCGGCCCATGGTCGGGGCGTCCGGGGCGCTGTTTGGGCTGGTTGGCGCAATCCTGTACTGGCGCTGGAGCGACCGGAGGCGGCTGGGGCTGGATCAGTGGCCGGTTCTGAAAACCGCTTTGATCCTTGGCGTCCTGAACCTGCTGCTTTGGCTTTTGATGGGCGGACTTTTGGCGTGGGAGACGCATCTGGGCGGCTTTATCGCCGGTTGGCTAGGGGCAGCAGCCCTTGCGTTTTTCAGAAAAAGGCGCCGCGCCCGACGCAGATCGGCGCGCTAGATATCCTGCCCCATTGCTTGTCGCAGCATCCAGACCATCCGCTGAAACCGCAAGCGGAACAAGGTGCCCACCGCGCGCAATCGCTCGACCCACCCATCCAGCTTGTCGCTGCTCAGAACCTTCGGGGTGTGCACGATGGCGCTGATTGGCATGGCCAGCGCCCGCACCGCCCATTTCATCCGATCGCGCGGCGTGTTTCCGTTCACACCGTACAGCTCTTGCGTCAATCGCCGCCACTTGTGCCGCAGCGCCGCCCAATCAGATCGTGACGGATGGCTAACCACCAGATCTTCGCGATAGATCAGCTTGTGCCCGTTGGACACGGCACGGGTGCTCCAATCCAGATCTTCCGAGACGCCACCGCGAAACCCGCCAACATCTTCAAAGACCTCGCGGGTGGTGACAAGATTGCCCGACCCGGTGAACCCCTGAACCTCGATATAGTTCTGGAAGTTGAAGGCAAACACCGCCTCGAACGCCTCGGCCCCGCTGCGCGGCGGCGGGGTTTCGTCGAACACATCGACCCGCCCCCCGATCAGATCAGCAGTTGGCGCAACCTCGTGCGCCTTGGCAACCCAATCGTCGGCGGCAACGCAATCCGCATCAATGAAGAACAGAAGCGGGGCGTCGGTTTCCGCCACACCACGGTTGCGGGCGGCGGCGGCGCCTTTCTCTCTCTCGACCACGAACCGAACATCGGGAAACCGGGTCTGAACCTCGGTCGGCGGCGTGGGCGAGTTGTTGTCGACGACCAAAACCTCGACCCGGGACAGATCATTTCGCGTCAACGCCGTCAGGCATCGCGCCAACCGTTCCGGGTCATTGTAATGGGGAATGATGATCGCGGCGTCAGGCGGTGCCATATCCGTATCCATATGCGCTGTCGCCGAAACGGCTTTTGTTCAGCACGACACCCATGACGGTGGTCAGCTCGGACAACTGCCGCTCAGCGACATCAACCTGCTCTATCGTCGAGCGTTCGGCCTCGGCCAACAGAATGGCGCAATCGACGTTTTGCAGGAACCCGAAGTTGTCATCCGCTCCGATCAGAGGCGGCATGTCCAGAAGCATAACGTCCGGCTCGTAATCGTCCTGAAGCTCGTCCAACACGGCCTTGGTCTGGCTGCTTTGCAGGATTTCCGAGGCATTCACGACCTCGCCACTGTTCAATCCGACGGCGACGTTGTCACCAAACCGGCGGCCGTGATCAGCGAAGCTTTTCTTGCCCTGCAGCACGTCCCCCATATTGCCATCACATTGCAGACCAAGCACTTTGGCCAAGCCCTGCCGACGCAAGTCCAGATCCAGAACCATCGTCCGCAAATCCGATTGCCGACCAAAGCTGAAGATCAGATTGGCCGCGGTGGTGGTTTTGCCACAGGCACTGTGTGGCGACACCAGCGCGATACGTTTCCAGCCATTGTTGATGGCTTGTTGCAAAATCCGCGTGCGCAACATGTCGAACGGACCGGCGCTGGACCCGCCGTTCAGCGACACCAGACGGTTCTTCTGGGCAAGCGATGACGACAGCTCAAAAGGTTTCAACTCGGCCCAGGCTTCGGACATTGAAGCGGGCGGTTTGGCTGGTCTTTCCTGAGACCGGCGCACCGGGGATTTCCCGTCGCGTTGTCTGCGTGCCTTTTCGATGGCGGCCTGAAGCTTTTCCATTGCGATCAGATCCTCTCTGAACTGTTCTGTTTCCGCGCCATCACCAGCGCACGCCAAGTTTGTCCATGATCCGGTCAGCCAGAAGATCAAGCGGCTGATAGAACGTGTGCACGGCGTATACGGCGACGGGAATGCCAATCAAAATGATGATCAAACCTAGAATGCGCAACGTGCGCCGGTGCGAGTTTTCACCATCGACGGTGATGTAAGGGATCGTGGCCAGCGGCGCGATGCCCAACTTAGACACCAAATCTTCAGGTCGGCGAATCGACTTGTTCAAAATCTCTAACAGCACGACCAGACCAAGCCCTGCCAAAATGCCGAACACGCTGCCCCCGCCGGCGATAAGCGCGCGGTTGGGCTTGTCAGGCTGACTTGGAACGGCAGGCGGTTCGATCACCGAAATCCGTTGCCCACGCGACATCACTTCGATCCGTTCGCCGGTGCTGGCACGCGACAACCGATCGACAGCCGTGTTGTATTGCAGCTGAAGGTTTTCGTAGTCCAACTGCAGCTCATCCAGCCGGATGGCGTTGGTGGGCGTCTGTTCGATGGACTCTGTCAGTCGCGCCAACTGTTTGCGCGCGCTGTCCTTTTGTTCATCCAGAACCTTCTGCCGGGCCGAGATTTCAGCCAACTGTACATCCAGAAGCGAATTGCCGGTCACTTCCTGACCTTCGTCTTCTGTCGGGGTCGTTCTGACCTGGTCTTCCAGAACCGTGATCCGCGCCTGAAGCATCTTCACCCGCGGGTTGTCGGCGGAATAGACCGCAAGCGCGTTGTTCAGCTCTGACCGCAGCTCTTCCAATTGTTTTTGCTCGGGCGTCAGGGCCGGGCCACGCAACCCGCCGACCTGTCCGGTTGTTTCGAAGATTCGCACCAGCCTCCGACGCTGCTCTTGCAGGCTGACGGTTTCCCGCTCCAACTGCGCCAGACGCTCTTGCATCAGGGATTGCTGGCTCAACCGATAATCAAGGCTTTCCGGCAGGGCCGAGACATTCTCGGTCTTGAAGGCCAGAATACGCGCGCTGCGCTCGGCCAGTTCCTGGTTCAAGCGCGACACTTCCTGTTCAAAGAATTCCAGCGTCTGCGTGGCGCGTCCGGTGCGCGACTGCACGTCCTCTTTCTGGATCAGGGTCAGGTATTCGTTCAGTACACTGGCCGCCTTCTGACCGGTCGGCGCCTCGAAATTAATCGTCATCAACGCCGCCTGATCCAGCCCGCCCGAGCTGCGGATCGAGGTGCGTGACCGCATTGCCTGTGCAATTCGGTCTGGCGTCATTTCATCCTGACCTTCCAACACCTGAAACTTGTTTGCGATCTCAAGCAGATTGGCGCGCGTCATCAGCTTTTGCTCGACCACCTGCAACTGTTCCTGCGCAGGCGTCCGCGCGGTCGAGGCCGCCAGCTCGTCCGGGATCTGTGGCGATTCCACAATCAGCGTCATCCGCGACACATAGGACGGCGGCAAGGACATCCCGATGATGATCGAGGCCGCCGAGATAACTGTGGCAACCACCAGAAAATATGGAAGTCGCCGTATGAAAATTGATCGGTAATATCGTAAGTTTGTTGAAGCCATTGACTCTTTAATCCTTACCCCATGACCCGCCGGTCCGCGAAATTCGTATCAGCAATTTGGTCGGGGGTCGAAACATGCTGTTAATTTCTGTTGAAGCTATCCGGTTTTCTTCTTGGGAATGTCAACCCGCCGCCCCTCGCGCAAGAACAAAGGTTTGGATACATCGTCCTCTGGCGCGTCATCCACAGCGTCGTTGTCGTCGGATAGGTTGCTGGCAAAAAACACTCCGTCCTCCAGGACGTTGCGCACGGCCTTCACCGAAACCCGCTTGCTGCTGCCGCTCCAGGCGTAGAGCAAGGACAGCTCACACAGTTGGTTGACCAGTCGCGGAATGCCGTTCGTGGCTCTGAAGATCTCGGCAGATGCCAGAGGTGTGATTTCGCTGCCGGTTCCACCGGCCACCTTCAGACGGTGCTTGATATAGGCGCGTACGGTGGTTTCATCCATGCCGTCCAAATGGAAGCTGGCGGCCACCCGTTGCGCCAATTGGCGCATACCGGGGCTGAGCACGATGTCTTTCAGTTCGGGCTGACCGACAAGGATCAGCTGGATCAACTCGTCCTTGTTGGCGTTGATGTTGGTCAGCATCCGCATCTCTTCCAGCCCTTCGCTGGACAGGTTCTGCGCCTCGTCAATGATCAGGACAACCCGGCGCCCTTCGGCATATTCGCTGACGATGCTTTCCTGAAACCGCTGAAACAGCGTGACATAGCTTTCCGTCGGTTCAAACGGGATCGACAGCGCGTTCATCACCCATTGCAGCAATTCGCCACGGTCGCCCTGCACGTTGGACAGCAACCCGACACGCACGCTGTCGTCCATCTGGCTCAGCAGTTTCTGCACCAAAGTCGTCTTTCCAGACCCAATCTCGCCGGTGATCAACGTGATCGGGGCACGCGACAAAACACCAAACTCCAATACAGCATAGGCGCGCTTGTGCTGTTTGGACCAAAACAGGAAGCTCGGGTCCGGCACCAGAGTAAAGGGCCGTTCGGTCAATCCGAAATGCCCAGTGTAGAGTTCGTTGGAATTCATATTCCTATCAGACTTTCCGGTTTAATACCTTAACAGCTAACGCGAGGTTGTGGCCAAATAATGTCAAAACCCACCAACTTCTTGCATATAACGGCCTACACAAAAAATTTGAACCTGTTTGTCCAATTGAAAATCAGGACGAAATCCAGTCCCACATGACCAAAGAGAATCAATCGCAGCTTAGATTCGGTTTTTCCCGCGACGGGTCGAAACCAAAAATCAATAAAAATGGAACTGCGTCCTTCATTGTAGACCTATCCAAAACAATAAAATATCAAAATGAGCCAATAGAATGCTTGTAAAATTATAAGTTTCCAAATACTTAATGCAGCATTCTGCGAGGTGGGCGGAATTGTGCTACAAATTGGGCAATAATGTGTTAAAGTACCTGTGGGGTTAAGGAGAGCCGGAAGTATTTTGACTTTTCGGTTGGTTCGCAAGCTGCTGTGCCTGCAAGACATAGAGATTATTTCGTCTCAAGGGTTTCCCGTGTCAGGCCGCTGCTATTTTTTGAGGTGTAAGGAAAAATGACGACGCATTTTAAAGACTTTTCAAGTCCCAGCACCAAGCTGGTGAAACGACAAAACTTCTACGTAGCTGATTCTTCTGTCCGTCCTTATCGTGATCGCTTCAAGCGCCTGTTCGACATTGCCTTTGTCGTCGCGGCAGCGCCCATTGCGATTCCGCTGATCGGGATCATGCTGCTGTTGGCTGCCCTTGATGGGGGCAAGCCGTTCTATCGTCAGCGTCGGATCGGCAAAGACGGACGCATCTATAACATGGTCAAGATCCGTTCGATGGTGAAGAATGCAGATCAGCGGCTTGAAGCCTATCTGGACAGCAACCCCGAGGCCCGCGCCGAATGGGACAGCACCCAGAAGCTGAAGAACGACCCGCGGATCACCAAGATCGGGAAATTCCTGCGCAAATCGTCGATGGATGAACTGCCGCAGCTGTGGAACGTGCTGATGGGCGATATGTCCATCGTTGGCCCGCGCCCGATGATGGAAGATCAGAAAACGCTGTATCCGGGCGCTGCGTATTATGCCATGCGCCCCGGCATCACCGGGCCGTGGCAGGTGTCGGACCGCAACGAAACGACTTTCGCCCAGCGGGCGACCTTCGACACCAAATACTATTACGAGCTTTCGCTGAAGAAAGACCTCGAAATTCTGAGCCAAACCGTCGGCGTTGTTCTGCGCTGCACCGGCCACTGATACAAACACGCAACGCCAGGCCAATCGGTCTGGCGTTGTCGGTTTCGCGAACCCAGTTAACCTTTGCGATCAACGTTAGCGTGATCTTATCCTGCGCACCTTTCCCCTAGGTCGAATTTCCCGGGAAATGAGTGCAATTGCGCGACAAATCTGCTTCAACGGGTAAAGCCTTATTATTTATCATTTGATTACAAGCCAGACAGGGCTATTCTTGCCTATGCCACTTGGCAGCTAGGGGATTCACCATGTTAAAACAATTTTTCACACTTCTTACCGCGGTATTTGCGTTCAGCCTCATTTCGGCGAGCGATGCCCAGGCCCAGAACGGATACAAAATTCGCTCCGGCGACACATTGAATGTCGAGGTTGTCGAAGATGCCAATCTGAACCGATCGGTTCTGGTGCTTCCCGATGGCTCGATCAGCTTCCCATTCGCCGACGGCGTGCGCGCAGCAGGCCGCACCACCGCGCAGGTCGCATCTGCCCTTGCCAGCGCAATGGCGTCGAACTTTGCTGCGACCCCGAACGTCTATGTTTCGGTTGGCGAAATTGGCCGGTCCACCAGCACGGGCACGGCCACTCGTGCCGTCGCGACGCAAGACATCTATATCACGGGCGAGATCAACAGCCCGGGTAAACTGGAAGGCAGCCGTGGCATGACCGTCTTGCAGGCCATCGCCCAAGGGGGTGGCCTGACACGATTTGCGGCCTCAAAACGCATACAGGTGCGCCGTGGCAGCAAAATCTATGGCTATAACTACGACACCAATGCCGGTAACATCCGGTTGAAGAAGGGTGACGTGATCATCGTGCCGCAGCGCCGACTTTTCGAGTAAGCGCCAAGGCAAAACGAGCAGAGGAAATCAGGTGGGACAGAAAAATAAAATCGCCGCCCTCCTGGCCGGAACCAGCCTTCTCGCAACAGGGTTGGTTCCCGCCATAGGTCAAGACGCCGACGCAGTCGCCCCGACCGAAGGGTTCGCCCTGACGCTGGGGGTCGCGTCGACCTTGCGGGTTAATGACAACCTGAGCTTCAGCGACCCATCCCCCGGCACATCGACCCTGTGGGACAATACAGTGACGCTCGGGCTGCTCAGCGAAACCGGCGTTGCCCGGTTTACCGCTGATTTGGCAGGAACCGTCCGCACGGCAGCCCTGCCCGGCCAATCGACCGAAACGACCTTTGACGACCCATCCATCGTTCTGGGCTATCAACTGGAAAGCGCCGACAGCCTGCTTGAGGCTGAACTGTCTTACCAGCAAGTCTCGTTGCAATTCGAAGACCCGCTGGCCGGCCTTGACGATCTGATCGAAGATGGGCTTGAGCCTGAGGATCTTGTCCCCTCGGACGGTGTGCGCGGCACATACAGCGCCCGCGTGGCGTTTGAAACCGGACGCACTGCCCCCTTCGGCTTCGGCACGGTTCTGGAATACGACAAAACCGAATTCTGGAACACCACCGATCCCGGCAACTATGACGATGAAACCACCGCGGCCGAGGTTTTTGCCCGCCTGCAATTTTCGCCCGTTATGGAAGGCCGGATCGCGCTGGATTGGGAACAGTATGACGCGATGGACACCGTCCGCACTTCGCGTCGCACCGTTGGCGCAACCGCCAGTCTGACTTACGAGATCAACGCGATTACCCGTATGACCGCCAGCCTGGGCTATACCGAGATCGAGGAAACCAACCTGATCGGAACCACGCTGCAAGACGGTGTGACCGGCGGGCTGTCCGTAACGCGCGATTTCCCGACCGGAAACGTCACGGCAGAATTCACGACCGATATCAGCACAACGGGCCGACGCGACACGGTTGAACTGCGCGGCGAGCTGGAAACGCCCGGTGGATCCATCACCGCAGGCGTCGGCGCCACACGGTCGAACGCAGGCGATGTGAACATGATCGGCAGCCTGGGCTATACCAACGAGCTGGCCATAGGCACCATCACCGCGGCGCTTGAGCGCAGCTATGACACGTCGGACGGCGGTGTTGAAAACCGGTCGACCACCGCATCGCTTGGCTTCGACACCGATATATCGCCCAATGCGTCGATCGGGTTCGAACTGGATTACGCCGAGGTGACGGATGTCGTCGCAGACACCACCACCGCCGTCTCGGGTTTCCGTGCAACCTATACCCGCGACCTGACGGCGGATTGGGGTTTGACCGCCGGTTACGAATACCGCAAGCGCAAGGAAACCGGCTCGACCGACCGCGAATCCAACGAACTGTTCGTGACACTGGAGCGCGCGTTCAGCATCCGCTGACCCCTGCCCCCGCGCGATTGGGCACAGCGGCGAAGACACAAAAGAAAACCCACCCGAGCCTGACAGCCGGGTGGGTTTTTTACGTTTACCTTAGATGGCGACGCGCAGTTTTGGCCGCTCTAGTTGGATACCGAGCTGGCTGATTTCACTTCGACGACCGTTTCCTCTTCCGGCTCGCCAAACTGGCTGCCGGCCCCCAATGCGATGTTCAGGCGCACGTAGTTACGTGCCAGTTGGCGCAGGTTGTCAGCAAGCGCAGTGTCCGCATCCGCAATCCGTTCCTCGGCGCTGATCAGGTCGCGAATGGTCGCGCCTTCCTGCTTCAGAAGTTCCTGGGTCAGGTCTCGTGCCTCTCTGTTCAGGCGCACGCGGCGCTGCGATTCAACCACGGCACTGCGGCTGCCGTGATAAGCGGCAAGCGCGCTTTCCACTTCGCTGACCGAGCTCAGGACCGCTGACTGCCAGCCCGCATAGGCCTGACGGGCTGCGGATTGGCGCGCGGCGACACGGGATTTTTCACTGTTCATCGGCAAGGACGGAAGGTTCAGGGTCGGCCCGATAGAATATTCAAGGCCATCCCCTGCGCTGTTCTTACCAAAGCCGATCATGCCGCTTAGCGACAGCGACGGATACATATTGGCCCGTGCGATGCCGACATTGGTGATCGCTTCATAATAGCTACGCTCGGCAATCTTCATGTCAGGGCGGTTGCGCAGGATATCTGCGGGCACGCCGGTTTTCAGGGTCTTCGACGGGCGCGGCTGGCTGGCATTGCCATCCAGATTGACGCCCAGACGACCCGGCGCGACGCCGGTCAGAACCGCAATCTCAGTTTTGCCAGCGCGGATCGCTGCGATCAGGGCCGGGATCTGCGTTTGCGTCTCGGCCACCAGCGCCTCGGTCTGGACGACATCCAGCTTGGTCGCGGCGCGGCGGTCAAACAGTTGCTTGGTCTGCGTCACGGCATTCCGGCGCGAGGCCAACTGCTGACGACGCAGATTCAGCAAGCGCTGGTTATAGCGCAGGTCCACATATGCATTGGACAGGTTCAGCAGAACCGTCAGGCGGGCCGCATCTTCTTCGGCATCCGCGATGTCGATCCGGGCGCCCGCTGCCTGAATTTGCTGACGGCGCAGACCATACGGGTCCAGCATCCAGTCAAGGTTCAGGCGGGCGTTGCTGCTATGGCTTGCTGTGCCTCCGGGGGGTTGCGCATAGCGGTGCGTGGCGGTGGGCGACACACTCAGAAGCCCCGGAACCGCATCACGGTTCGCCCGTGCTTCGATCACCTTTTCGCGGGCGATCTCAAGATCATAGTTCCCGGCCAGCGCTCGTTCGACCAGCTTGTTGAAAACCGGATCCTTGAACCCCATCCACCATGTATCATTGGCCAAAGGCACCGGCACCGCGTGCGATGACACACTGGAATAAGATTTGGCGAATTTGAAGAATGGAAGCTTGTAAGGCTCGTCCGTTGCACAACCGGAAAGCCCGATTGTCGCTGCCAAAACGCATCCCAAGACCGGCGCTTTGCGCCCGTTAATCTGTTTCATATTACTACCCGTCTGCCTCGTCAGCCGTCTGTGCGACTGTTGTTTTCACGGTTATTATTGGGGGCAGACTGGCACAGAACCCTGTTTTCACCAAGAAATACTGAGGTTTTCGTGAAACTGCGGAAGCAGGATGACCAAAAAACCACAACCTGCGAAGATGTCGGGCCTGCTATCCTTCGCGGAATGCGCGTCTGAGCTGCTGCAAAAGCGGTTCCGTCAGGTAGGTCAGGACCGACCGTTCGCCCGTTTGCAGGAACGCTTCGACCGGCATTCCGGGGATCAATTCAACATCGCCAAGCCGCGCGATTTCCTCGGTCGGCAAGGTCAGATCAATACGGAAATAGCTCAGCCCGGTCTGCGGATCGTCAACGGATGTGGGCGAGATACCGGACACCGTGCCAAACAGTTCCGGCGTGGTGCGCTGGTTGAACGCAGGAAACAGAACCTTCGCAACCTGCCCCACAAACACCTGATCAATCGACTGCGGGTCCACCTGCAGCTTGAACTCAACCCCATCTGACAACGGCACGATCTGGGTGATCGTCGCTTCGGGCGCGACGACGCCCCCTTCGGTGGTGGCCTGCAATTCGTGCACGATCCCGTCAGTCGGGGCGTGAATGTCGATCCGCTCCAGCTGCTTTTCGACCGTGACGATTTGCAGGATCAGCTCTTCGCGCTCGGCGGTGGTGGTGCGCAGCTCGGTCACCACCTGCTCCTTGAACTCGCGATCCGCTTGCAGGATCTCAAGCTCGGTATCGCGGATCGAGTTATAGATGCGCGCAAGCTCTGACTGATGTTCGGCAATCTGCCCCAGCAGAGAAGATTCCCGCCCCTGCAGCTCCAGCAATTCGCTTTCGCGCACCAGCCCCTGTTCGCTCAACCCCTGTTTGGTTTCGCGCTCCTGACTGACATAAGCCAACTGGTCTTGCTTGGCGCTGATCAGGGCTTCAACCCCGGAAATCTGGTTGCGGAATTGCAGGATACGTTCGGCCAGTTGCTCCTTGCGGCCATTCAGCACCTCGCGCCGGGCCACGAAAATCTCGCGCTGGCCTTTGAAATGCTGGGTCAGGTCGATATCGGGCAGATACGGGCTGTCGATGTTGAACACGGGGGCGTCAAGTTCCTGATATTCGGCATCCAACCGGGCCTCGCGGGTGACAACTTCGGACAGGCGGTTGCGATAAATCTCAAGGTTGATTTGAAGCAGGCTGGGGTCCAGACGCAGCAATACATCGCCCTTACTGACCACATCGCCATCTTTGACCAGAATTTCCTTAACCACACCGCCGTCCAGACTTTGCACCTGCTTGGGCAGACCGCGCACAACCACCTTGCCCGGCGCAATCACGGCCCCGGTGATGAGTGTCGTGGACATCCAGATAAAACCCGACACCAACAGCGCCAAGCTGGCCAGCGCACCCAGATAGACAGGGGTCGCCAATCCGGTCTTGATCGGGCTTTGGGGGGCGGATGCAGGATTGGCCATCGCTTATACCTCGAACACGGAACTGGGGGCGGCGGTGGGACGCTGAGGCGTTGCGTGTTGCAACACCTCTTCTTTCAAACCGAAGCGGCCAACCTTGCCTTCGTGCAGGATCAGGATCTTGTTCACGGCCTGAATGACACTGGGGCGGTGCGCCATCACCAGAACAGTGCAGCCCTTCTTGCGCATTCCGATCACCGCGCTGGCCAACGCCTCGTCCCCTTTTGCGTCGAGGTTCGAGTTCGGCTCGTCCAACACCAAAAGACGCGGGCTGCCATAAAGCGCGCGCGCCAAACCAAGGCGCTGTGTCTGCCCCCCCGACAGGGGTTGTTCTGTGGTGCCCACAAACGTGGTGTAGCCCTGTGGCATCTTCAGAATCATGTCGTGAACGCCCGCAATCTGCGCGGCTTCGATGACATCTTCGTCTCGCGCATCGGGATCAAACCGCGCGATGTTTTCGGCGATGGTGCCGGGCAGCATTTCCACCCGTTGTGGCAAATAGCCGATATGCCCGCCACGATCTTCGTTGTGCCATTGGTTCAGCGTCGCGCCGTCCAGACGCACTTCGCCATGGTCGGGCTGCCACAGCCCCACAAGCAGACGCGCCAAACTGGATTTACCCGCCGCACTGCTGCCCACGACGCCCAACCCGTCCCCCGGCTCCAGCTCAAAACTGATGCGTTCCAGAATACGCGGCCGGTCGCTGACCAAAGAATTCTTGGGCGTCAATTTGGTGACGTTCTTCACAACCAGATGACCCTTGGGGTCGGGAAGATCGAAACCGCTTTGCGGATCGGGGATATAGTCCATCGCCTCTTTCAACCGACGATGCGCATCGCCCGCACGCCCGATGGTGCGCCAGTGGCCAATCACCTGATCCACCGGAGCCAGCGCACGACCCGCAACAATCGAGGTCGCAATGATCATCCCGGCCGAAATTTCCTGTGACAGGGCCAGATAAGCCCCGACCGTCAACAAGGTCGATTGCAAAAGCAGACGAAAGGCTTTGGAAAATGCCGCCACCATCTCGGACCGATCACCACCGGTTTGATAGTAACCCAGACTGTTCTGATGCAGCCCGCGCCAGCGGTCTGTCACCTTGTCCAGCATGCCAAGCGCCATCACGGCCTCGGCGTTGCGACGGGTGCGTTCAACGAAGGACCGTTCGATCCCTTCGCTGTTGCCCGCGCTTTTGATCGGCGCGCCCGTGGCAAAGCGGTTGATGACCGCCGCGATGACAACAATGATCGCGCCGCCCACCGTCAGCCATCCCAGCCATGGGTGGATGAAGAACACCACAGCCAGAAAAATCGGGATCCACGGCAAATCGAACAGCCCCAGAATGGCCGGACTGGCCAGAAAAGCACGGACCACGGCCAGATCCTGCACCGGGTTGTAGTGTTCCTTGTTGTCGACAAAGCCCGATCGCAGCCAGAAACCGAAGGCATCAGAGCCGATTGCCTGATCCAGCCGATAGCTTGCCCGCGACAAAAGCCGGGCGCGCAGAAATTCGTAAATGCCCAAGAAGGCATAAAGGATGACAACGATCACAAACAGGCCCTGCAACGTCGCCACCGATCCGCTGGACAGCACGCGGTCATAGACCTGAAGCATGTAAAGCGGACCTGTCAGCATCAGCAGATTGATCGCGGCACTGAACAGACCGACTGTCAGAAACGCCCGGCGCAGATGCGAAAGCTCTTTCTTATAGGGGTTTTTCTTGGGCTTCACCGAAAGCTGTTCTGACAATCAATTATCCCCATAGGTGTCTGCGCCGATAATGCGCTCAGTTTGTTCACATGTACCCGGCGATGCAAGGACTGAACAAGACCCGTTGGAAATTAGTCCGGCACAGAAACAAAAACGCGCCACGGGTCATCCGGGCGCGCGTGCGGTGGTGTGTGTGGGATAAGTGGTCAGTTTTGAGGTTCGTCTGAGCCGTTCATGAAATGATCGCGGATCAGGCGCAACATTGCGATGCTGACAAGGGCCGAAAATGTACCGACCGAGCTATAGAACCAAAGCGCCATCCAAATGGAATAGCCGTTCAAAAGCGCGGCAATTGCCGTGCCAAGCCCAACAAGCATTCCAAGACCAAGAACACCGATTACCATGTTCAACTCCAGTCCACGCGGTTGATCGCGATCATGTGCGACCTCGCAGAGATCATTCCTTCGATTCCACACTCCTCTATCTTGCGGAGGATTCGTGGCACAATTAAGGCGCGAGCGCCATATATTCAGGGTTGCAAAACATTGGCTGTCGATCGCGGGGCGGCGATCTATGACAGAGTGTTCCGGCCTGAGTGGTACCGCCAATATACATAAAATCAACCCATGCGCGAGTCCCTCCAAGCTAAATTTCATAAACAGGCGAGACAGCGCCGAACAGGCGAAACAAGCGCATTTGGGACCGCTTCCGAACCATCACGCCAAAATATTCGAAAGAATATGTCGCGATCTGCTTTGTAACTGTTTTTACGCGACTTTTCCCGACAGTTTTGATCGGGAGTATATCTACATCGTGATGACACCTGATCGGACGCCCTGTTCCCTCGCAACCACACGCAGACAGCTCGGGTGCAAAATTCAGACGCATGAATGCATCAGCGTTGAAACGAATCACTTTGCCGATTTTCGACCGTGTGAAGCGATTTTCTAAGCGACCGCCAGGTTCAGCACGCAAGAAACGTTGTCAAATTCTGCCCTTCCCGTGAAGAAATTCGGGCACCCCCGCGCTTCGATCCTTCATATCCGACAGCCTTCACGCTGCCTTCACGCAGCAATCACTAATGGTTCGTAAACAACATGCAGGGATGTTCATCGGGGACCGCACAATTGATTGCAGAGCATATTTTGCAAGAAATGCCAGTTTTGGGTAGTATTTCGAAACAATCTTTTGCGTTTAGCGCGAAGGTTTCCGAAGGATTGCCAATGGACGCTGATCATTCCCGACAACATGACCTGGACATCTTCCTGTTCGGACCTCTTGCCGTGCAGGATGGCGCAGGCAACCAGTTCACTCCCAAAAACCAGAAGTCAAAGGCCGTTCTGGCCATGCTGGCGCTGGCCCCGCGCGGGTCGCGGTCACGGGTCTGGCTGCGCGACAAGCTGTGGAGCGACCGCGGCGAAGATCAGGCGTCCGCCAGTCTGCGGCAGGCGCTTCTGGACATACGAAAATGCTTCGGAGCGGACCTGAAAGACATTCTCAGCGCCGATAAATACTCGGTCTCGCTGGATCTGTCGCGCATCCGTGTCGATGCTATCGACCTGATGGACAAGGTGGAACAGGGCGTGGTCACCCCACCCGTCGGTCTTGACGCAATCTCAGAGCACTTTCTGGAAGGCTTCGACATATGTGATCCCGAATTTGAAAGCTGGCTGACGTTAGAGCGCCAGATTTGGGAACAGCGGCTGATGGATCACGACGGTGAACACAGCGCGGACGCGACCCCCGAAATGTCCCCAGACGCCTTGGGCCTGTCGCGCAGCCCATCCGCCCCTGATCCCTTGATCAGCGCCCAAATGAATACCTCGCAACCGATCCAGCCGGCGCAAGCAGCCACTTGGGCCATCGGGGTGCAAAGCGGCATGGCCGGGGATGCCCATGCGGGGCTGTTGATCGACAAACTGACGCGAAACCTGCGCGAAATGGGACGTGTGCCCAGCGTGCGCACTTTTGAAAACCAACCTCTGTCGCAAATGCGCAGCGAATTTGGCCGGGTTGAAATCCCGCTGGTTCTGCGAGTGACAGAGTTGAACCAAGGCCCGTATGTGCGCCTGTCGGTCGAACTTCTGACCGGTAAGGATGGCGTGACCGTCTGGTCGTCCAGTCAGGCATTCGGCCCCGATGACTTTGCCCAGCCGGCCTGCCCTGCCCTGAACGGGCTTGTGTCTCACGCAGTGATCCAGATCGGGCGCCATCTGCAAATGAATGCCACCAGCCCGCAAATGGCAGGTGCCGGGCAGCTGATCGAGTGCATCTATCAGATGTTCGGTCTTTCGGTGAACGAGCTGTCCAGCGCCGAAGATAAGCTGGCACATCTTCTGAAGATGCAGCCCAACGCGCAGACCTATGCGTGGATGGCTTTTGCCAAGTCCTTTCAGGTGGGCCAACGCTTCACGCCGGACGCCGCCGCGCAGATCTCGGAAGCGCAGTATTACGCGACCCGTGCGTTGGAAGAAGACGAATTCGACCCGCTGGTCCTGTCATTGGCCGCGCATATCCATTCCTATCTGTTCAGCGAATTCGACATGGCGGCGTCATTGTTCGAACGCGCGCTGAAGATCGACCCCGAACAGGCAATCGGCTGGGATTTGTATGCGACGATGAGCGCCTATGCCGGCGACACCAAGAAATCGCTGGCAATGGCGTCATGGGCGCAGCATCTGGGGTCCAACACGCCGATCAGTTACTATTTCGATACCACGAAATGCATCGCGGCCGCGCTGGCCGGCAATCATGCCGCCGCCATTGAAGCCGGGGAAAAGGCACTGGTGCAGCGCCCGAAATTCAACTCGATCCTACGCTATCTGATTTCCAGCCACGCCCATCTTGGCAATGTCCAGATGGTCGAAAGCCTGCGCCAGAAACTGGCCGAGATCGAGCCCGACTTTTCGACCGAAGTGCTGCGCGGATCGGGCTATCCGGGTTTGGCCACCGAAGGTGGCCGACAGTTTCTTCTGGGGCTGAGCAAGGCCGGATTCGACCAAGATTAGACCAATTACAGGGAACAACATTATGAAAGACCGGGCAGACACGCCTCACGAATGTGGCTCTATCGCCGAGTTTTTAAGCCTTGGCCGGATCATCGTTGGGCCCAATGGCCTTCAGTTTGACGATGCCACAGACAAGATCACCGAAATCTCGGTTGAAAGCCGGACTGGGGCTCAGGGCGCGGGCGGCGTCAGCGCGGTCCGGATGGTGCTGAACAAATCCGCCTTTAACAAATCGGCACTGAACAAGAATAAGAACAAAAACAAGAATAAAAACAAAAACAAGAATAAGCTCCAGGCCCCAAGCGCACAGGGTGCCAGCGGGGCATTGATGCCAACAGATGCCCTGTTGCGTCTTCATCGTCCCGGCGCTGCTGATCTGGATGCACGGTTGCCGAATGAATGGACCAACGTCACCCTGCCCCCGCCACCGGGGCCAGATCACAGCCGATTGGAGACCCAGCTTTTGCTGGCCATGCAGCGCAACATAGACGAACGCAAACTGCGCATCCCTGATATCATCCAGGAAGCCACGCTGGACCTGACCGCCTTCACCCGCCCACTGGGGATTGACGGGCTGTCCGGGTTTGAAAACACCGAGGCGCTGTTTCTGGAGCTTCTGACCGTTACCGAATATGTGGGGCTTTACTATAAGGGCTTATTCGGGCGGCTTCGCCCAAATCAGGTTGAACCGCGCCTGCGCCCGGTTCTGCCCAATCCGGCACACGAAGCCTATCCCAGCAACCATTCCTTCCAATGTCACACGCTGGCCTTCGCCTTCAACACGATCCTGCCGGAACATCCCGCGACGCATGTCTTGTCCGAATCCGCCCTGAACGTGGCGCAGAACCGGGAATGGGCGGGACTACACTATCCCAGTGACACCGCCGCCGGGCGACTGCTGGCAAAACGCTTTGCACCCCTGTTCGCCGAGGCGTTTGCCGACCGCTATCAGTCGGTGCAACAGGAATGGATCTGAGGGGCAATGGATATGAACACCGTAAACTCGAAATGTGTCCAGGCTGAGACCGTGGACGAGACCAGCTATTATTACCTGTGGCATCTTGTATCGCTGGGGGTTCTGACCCCAGACAAATCCCAGACCGGGTTTTCAGACACGTTGTGGGATATGCTGGCAGGTAAGGCCGAAGCAACGCCATCGACCGTTGTTCTGATCGACGTCGGGTGCAGCTTTGCCCATCCCAACCTGAAAGACCGGGTTGATGCGGCCCGCTCGCTCGATTTCACCGGCACGCCTTTCGGGGCACGGCTGGCGACCGGATCAGATGGCGATCAGAAAAACTTTGCCGGATTGTCGGTCGATGACCTGCATCTGGATGGGCTGGAGGCCGATGAGCTGGCGATGTTCGACGAGGTGGTCCAATACCTTGCTGAAAGCACCGGCGAATTGCGTGCCAATGGCGATACAGAGGCCAAGTTTGCCTCGCACGGGACCGCGGTCAGCGGGCTGATCGTTGGTGGGCCGGAAAACTGCTGCAAGACCGGCGACGAACCCTCGACGGGCGTGATCCCTTATTTCGGGGTCGATCCGTTTTCGACGCTGATTTCGCTGCGCACCGGGTTTGACAATGACCCTCTGCAATTCATCGCAGCCCTTCTCTATGCCTGGCATCAGAAACCTGACGTGATCGTCATGCCGCGCGGGCTTCCGGACCCCGATGCCTCGATCGTGACGCCAAAGGACGACTTCAAGGCCGAGTTGCAAAGCTGGGCCAACCACGAGGCCGCCGACCTTCTGCACCGGATCGAGGTGTTGACAGACAAGGCTTCGCCCCATGATCCCAGCGCACCGCAAGTGTCGGAAACTGGTCGTCACCTATGGCGGGTGGTGCGCGCATTGTTCATCGCGATCAGCAAACATGTTCCCATCGTCTGTGCCGCCGGGAACGAAGGTGAAAGCCAGCTGTTGTTCCCCGCCAATCTGGCCAACCGCGAAAACGGAATCATCGCCGTTGGGGCGGTATCAGGACAGGGCTATCGCTCGGGCTACTCCAATTACGGCGACGGGCTGACCTTGGTTGCACCCTCCGATGATATGGAGGTCTTCAATCGCCACCAATTGCGCGAAACACCGAAACGGATGGACAAGGTGGGCTATCTGAAACCCACAAGCGCCATGGCGGTGCCCTATAGCCGCAAGGGGTTGCTGAGCACCGATATTCCCGGAAGTTTCGGATATGACGGGGCGCGCGATGACGGCCACGATCTGCCGCCTGAAGTGGCGCAAAGCGGGTTTTACACTCAGTTCGGCGGCACCTCGGGTGCCTCGGCACTGGTTGGCGGCGTTGTCGCGCTGGTGCGACGCGCCGAACGCCTGTCTGGCAGCGGCAAATGCCCACGCGACGGCACCGACCTGAAGGCATTGCTGATGGCCACAGCGCGCCGTGACATGCCGATGATCGGCGCGACATTGCCCCTGAAATCCGACTGTATGAACAGCGCCAACGAAGATGCGGACGCGTTCGGGACGTTCTTTGGTGCCGGGTTGATCGACGCCAAAGCCGCCGTGACCGCCGCACTGGACTAAGCCGGTTTGATTTTCAAAAACCGCCGGGGCGAACCTCCGGCGGTTTTTTCATGCGCACATCCCATGAAATTCACGCAAATCTGCCCGAGAGTCGGCATTTATCACGCAACATTCACGCGGCCCTTTCGCCGCGTTTATGCCCCTGCGTCATATTGAATATGCGTTCTGAGTAGCCAGTTTGGCGAAAGCCATTTTATCACCTGTACCTTTCCAAACCCCAAACTGGTTCCTCAGTTCGCACCAGAGACACAAACCCAAGACCCGATGACAACAACCCGACAACCGACCTGATGAACCGAGGTGCGACAATGGAAAAACTGGACCCGAAACTGAAAGACCGGATGGAAAGCCTGACCAGAAATTCCCATCCCGTGCTGATCACCTGTCACGATGATTGCGACCTGCTGATGGATCACCTGAACAAGAACGGTGTCATGGTCGACGACAACATGGCCGAGATCCAGCTGCTGGTCGCTGATCTCACCTCGCGGCAGATCGAGGATCTGCTTAACCACGAAACAGTCGCCCAGATCGCGCTGGACGATGATGGTAGCGTGTTCCAGTAACCTTCGCTGCGGGGGTGTCACCGGCAATGCCGGTGCCGGTGGGCCGCACAACGCTGGGGATGGAATGCACAAAAACGGGTCGGTTTCTCCCACCGGCCCGTTTTCATGTTTGATAATCCCTGAATGGGTCTAATCCTCCAGACCAAGACGCGGCTTCAAGTCCTCCAACCCCTTGGTCAAGGCATCAACCGCGCCGGTGTCGCGCATATGGGCGCGCAGGGTGGCGTTCAATCCGCCCTCGGTCGCCAAACTGTCCAACAGATCGGCAAACGACGTTTCCGGATTCTCGGTCATGCTGCGCAGGAAACCCGCAAATACCGTCGCCACATATTGCTCTGACGCCGTCTGATCACCGGTCAGGGCAGCCAACCATCCTGCCCCTTCGCGCATCTGGTCCAATATCGGCGAGACCATCGCACAGGCCGCGAAATGGGCATTCAACGCGGCTTCGGACGGGCAGGGAATGATCATATCGGTATCCCCAAACAGCGTGCGCAGCGCGATGCTGTCGGGATAAACCGGCAAGGCCGAACCACCCACGGCGATGGACGGCAGCGGGATGGTGATCGCGATCTCGTTCACCGGGGCGCATAGCGATCTGAGGTCGGCCAGTGGAACATCAACCATCACCGAAATAACCCGCTGATCATCACGAAAGCGAAGATCCGGCAAAACCGCGCGCGCCACGTCAGCCAGCAGACACAGGAAGACGGTATCGCTGTTGGCAATCACCTGTTGGTTCGGGGCAATCGTCACATCACTGAACTGCGCCACCAATGCCGCCGCCATGGCCCCGTTGCGTTCGGACACGGTGATCTGATGGCCACGCCCGGTTAACCCGGCCACCATCGCCGCCGCGATCTCGCCCGTGCCGATGAACCCGATCCGCTCCATTTAGCGTCCTTCCTAGGCAGATATGTCCTGCGCAATCATCCGCGCGACATCCAGCATCCGATGCGAGAAGCCCCATTCGTTGTCATACCACCCAAAAACCCGAAGCAGACCACCTTCGGACACCGAGGTTTCCGGCCCCGACAAAACAAGGCTCTCAGACCGCATGCGCAGGTCGCTGGACACCAAAGGTTCGTCAGTCCAGCCAAGAACATGCCCGGTGGCGGCGGCGTTCAGGACCGCGCGCGCCTCGTCTACAGTGACGTCTTGCCGGGTGCGCACCGTCAGATCGATTGCCGAGACACTGGCCGTCGGCACCCGGATCGCGCGGGCTTCGATGCGACCGGTCAGATGGGGCAACACATCGCCAACCAATTCGTGCGCGCTGGTTGTGGTGGGCACCATCGACAGGGCAGCGGCCCGCGACCGGGCCGGGTTGGCGCGCGGCTTGTCCACCGTCGGCTGGCTGCCCGTGTAGCAATGCACAGTGGTCATATGACCGCCAATCACGCCCAATTCCTGATCCAGCACCTTCAAAAGCGGAGCGAGGGCGTTAGTGGTGCAGGATGCGTTCGACACGATCTTCTGCCCGACCAGCTTTTCCTCATTCGCCCCCAGCACGATGGTCACATCCGCCTCGTTCGACGGGCCCGAGATCAGCACGTTGCGCGCACCGGCCTGAAGCCCGCGTTCTGCGACCGCACGTTTGCCCGCCATGCCGGTGCACTCCAGCACCACGTCCACGTCCGACAGTTCCAGGGTGCTGATATCCGACAACCCGTGAAACGGGATCACGGTGCCATTGATCGACAAGCCGCCCTCGACCGCCTCGACCTGCCCGGCAAAGGTGCCGAACACGCTGTCATATTTGAACAGATAGGCGCAGGTATCCAAGGGTTCGATATCGTTGATGAACGCCACCTCGAAATCCGACGGCGCTGCGGACAGGATGCGCAGGATCGACCGGCCGATGCGGCCAAAACCATTCAAACCAATGCGCGTCTTGCGCGGAGAGGAGGAGGGGGACATCTGAACCTCGTCGTCTGGGTGATGGGTCCACAGAACGCGAAAGCGGTGGCAGGTGCAAGGGGGCGCGTGAAAACACTGATTGCTGACGAATGCTCACGTTTGCGTTTGCCGGATGGACGAATGGGCCGCTTCTGGGCCAAATGTCAAAAATGCCTGATCACGGGGCAAGGGGATTGGGAAAGGTTCGTCGATGTTGGACGCCCATGCACGCAAGCTAATCGACCCACCGCTGAACTTGGCGGGTCGCGGTTTGGCGCGCGCCGGGATTGGCGCGAACGCTGTAACACTGGCCGGGTTGGGACTTGGTCTGGCGGCGGCAGCTGCAGTGGTGTTCGGCGCTTTTATGGTGGGTTTGTGCCTGATCCTGGCTTCGCGCATTGCTGATGGGTTGGACGGCGCGGTCGCCCGAGCCACCCGGAAAACCGATTTCGGCGGCTATCTGGACATCACGTCGGACTTTCTGTTCTACGGTGCGATACCGTTTGGGTTCATTCTGTATGATCCGTCCGCCAACGGGGTCGCGGGCGGCTTTCTGCTGCTGTCCTTTTATGTCAACGGGGCAAGCTTTCTGGGCTATGCGATCCTTGCGGAAAAGAAGGGCATCACCACCCAATCCCAAGGCGTCAAATCGCTGTACTACTCAAACGGGTTGCTGGAAGGGACCGAAACCATCGCCTTCTTCCTGTTGCTCTGCCTGTTGCCCGCCTATTTCGCACCGCTCGCCTATTTATTCGGCGCGCTTTGCTTTGCCACTGCCACCTTGCGCGTCATCGGCGCGTATCAGGCGTTTGGCCACCTCTCAAATGACCGACAGGAGTCTCCATGAAACACATCGCCCTTGCCGCCACATTGTTTGCGGGCATGCTGGCCACCCCAGCCCTATCAGACCCTAATCCAGCCGAATGGGACACTGTTAAGGCCGAAGCCCACGGCCAGACCATCTTCTGGCACGCATGGGGCGGGTCACCCACCACCAATGCATTCATCGACTGGGTCGGGCAGCAAGTGAACGCTGAGTTCGGCGTGACGCTGGAGCATGTGAAGCTGACGGACACCGCCGATGCCGTCACACGCGTGTTGTCAGAGAAGCAGGCCGGCAAACACACGGACGGTGCGGTGGACCTGATCTGGATCAACGGGGCCAATTTCGCGTCGATGAAAGACGCGGGGCTTTTGTTCGGCCCCTTCGCAGAAGACCTGCCCAACTGGCAATTTGTCGATGCCGAGGGGAAGACCGTGCGCACCGACTTCACCGTCCCCGTCGAAGGCTATGAAGCCCCATGGGCGATGGCGCAGGTGGTGTTCATGTATGACACGGCGGATATTCCGGCCCCCCTGCCCTCGGCCGCCGCGATCCTTGAGTGGTCGAAGGCCAATCCCGGTCGCTTCACCTATCCGCAACCGCCGGACTTTCTGGGCACCACGTTTCTGAAACAAATGCTGGTCGAGCTGGCGGATGACCCGTCGGCCTTGGCCGCGCCGGTGTCTGACGACAGCTACGACCGCGTCACCGCGCCGCTTTGGGGTTTTCTGGAAGAGCTGACCCCGACCCTGTGGCGGCAGGGGCGGGCCTATCCCGCCAACGGGCCACGGCAAATCCAGCTAATGAATGACGGCGAGGTTGATCTGGCGATCAGTTTTTCGCCCTCTGAAGCCTCGACCGCCATCGCGAATTATGAACTGCCCGACACGGTGCGCACCTTCGTTCTGGACAAGGGCACCATCGGCAACGCGTCCTTCGTGGCGATCCCTTATAATTCCGGGTCCAAGGCAGGCGCGATGGTGGTGGCCGATTTCCTGATGTCGCCCACGGCACAGGCCCATGCCCAAGATCCAAGCGTGCTGGGCTATGGCACGGTTCTTAATGTCGGCGTCCTGCCGCCCGAAGACCGCGCGGCGTTCGAGGCGCTGGACCTTGGCCTAGCCACGCTGACGCCGCAGCAATTGGGACGTGTGCAGGATGAACCGCATCCAAGCTGGATGACCCGCATCGCCGAGGATTGGCAGGCCCGATACGGCGTGCAATAGAGCCTGATATGGCCCAAACGATCAGATTTCCGCGCCTGCCCCTGTTCCCGGCACTGACCGTTCTGGTGCTGCTGGGGCCGGTGGCGGCGGGGCTCTGGGGCACCGTCCTGCCTGCGTTTGGCCATTTGCCCGCCGCCGGGCAGACCGGCCCGTCGCTTGACGCCTTTCGCGCCCTGTTTGACTGGCCTGGCATCGGCCCGGCGGTGCGGTTGTCGGTGGTCACAGGGTTGGTCGCCGCGCTCCTGTCGTTGTGTATCACCGTGCTGATCCTGGCCGGGTGGGCGGGCACGCGGGGGTTTCGCGTCCTTGAACGTCTTTTGTCGCCCTTTCTGTCAGTCCCCCATGCTGCTGCCGCCTTTGGCCTTGCTTTCCTGATCGCGCCCTCGGGCTGGATCGCGCGGCTGTTTTCGCCGTGGCTGACCGGGTGGGACCGGCCCCCGGATCTTTTGATCCTGAACGATCCATGGGGCATTACCCTGACCCTTGGCATGGTGATGAAAGAGGTGCCGTTCCTGCTTCTCATGTCCATCGCGGCCCTGGGCCAGATCGACGGCCGGCGGCGCCTCGCGCTCAGCCGAAGCATGGGCTATGGCCGCATCGCGGCATGGGTGTTCGCGGTGTTTCCCGCCGTCTATGCCCGCATTCGCCTGCCCGTGCTGGTGGTTCAGACATGGTCGATGTCGGTGGTTGACATGGCCGTCATCCTTGGCCCGTCCACACCCCCGACCCTGTCGGTGCAGATCGTGCGCTGGATGTCGGATCCTGACCTTGCCTTCCGCCTGCAGGCCGCCGCTGCCGCGCTGGTGCAGCTGGCGCTGGTCATAGGCGCCGTGGGTGTGTGGTTCGTGGGTGAAAAGCTGGTCGCGCGCCTTGCCTGCATGCGCATTGAAACGGGTCGCCGCGGGCATCGCGACCGTCCATGGCGCATTACCGGTTTTGCCTTTGGCACCGTGATCTCGGCGTCCCTTCTTTTGGGCCTGCTCAGCCTTGCCGTCTGGTCCGTTGCCGGATTCTGGAGCTTCCCCGATCTGATCCCCGATCACGTCACGTCCCGAAACTGGATGCGCCACCGCGCAGGAAGCCTGGACGCCCTATGGGAAACCGCCCTGATCGCGGGCATCGCAGTTGCCATCGGCATGATCCTGACCATCGGCTGTCTGGAAACCGAGCACCGCCGCAACCTGCGCCTGACCCAGCGCGGTATGTGGTTGATCTATCTGCCCCTGATCGTGCCACAGACGGCGTTTCTGCCGGGGCTTCAGACCCTGTTTCTGGGTTTTGGACTGGATATGGGCCGCACACCTGTTGTTTTGGTCCATCTGGTGTTCGTCCTTCCCTACTTGCGCCTGTCGCTGGAAGGGCCGTGGAAGAGTTGGGACGTTCGGCAAGCCACCGTTGCCGCCGCACTTGGCGCAAGCGAGGGTCGCGTGCTGTGGCGCATTCGCTTGCCGATGTTGCTGGCCCCTCTGCTGACCGCCATGGCGGTGGGCATTGCCGTTTCGGTCGGGCAATACCTGCCCACCCTTCTGGTCGGCGGCGGACGGGTTGAAACACTGACGACCGAAGCCGTCGCGCTGGCATCGGGCGGGGATCGGCGCGCCATCGGGGTGTTTGGCCTGATGCAAACCGCCGCCGCGTTGCTGCCCTTTGCGCTGGCCCTGGCCCTGCCCGCCCTGATATGGCGCAATCGAAAAGGATTGTTGCATGTCTGACGGGTTGCGACTGGAGCAGGTCAAAATCACACGCGATGGCAAACCCCTTCTGTCCATCGACACCCATGTCGCGCCGGGCGAGGTTCTGACCGTCATGGGCCCATCTGGCGTGGGCAAATCCACCTTGCTTTCGGCCATAATAGGCACGCTTTCACAGGAATTCGCCCTGTCAGGCCAAATTATCCTGAATGGTCGGGATTTGTCGGGGTTGCCCCCTGACGAACGCTGTGTGGGCATCCTGTTTCAGGACGCTTTGCTGTTTCCGCACCTAAGCGTCGGCGCGAACCTTGCCTTTGGACTGGCACAAGGCGGCACACGCGCCGCGCGCCGCGCCAAGATCGACGCAGGGTTGGCCGAGGTCGGGTTGACCGGCTTTGCCTCTCGCGATCCCGCCACCCTGTCCGGCGGGCAGCGCGCGCGGGTGGCCCTGATGCGGATGTTGCTGTCCGAGCCTCATGCCTTGTTGCTGGATGAACCCTTTTCGGGGTTGGACGCAGAACTGCGCGGTCAGGTCCGGCAACTGGTGTTTGACCATGCCCGCGCACGGGGTTTGCCGGTGCTTCTGGTCACCCATGACCAAGCAGATGCAGACGCCGCCGATGGCCCCGTTGTGACGCTGAAATAGGGTCTATATTCGCGTCAATACTCGGTTTTCCAACCGATACCCCTCTGGCGCAATCTCAGCCCGGAAATCGGAATCGTGGCTGACCAGCAGGATCGCCTGATCAAGCCCCTTCAGAATGGCCACCAGCCGCGCGTAATTGTCAGGGTCCAGTGCATTGGTCGGTTCGTCCAATATCAACACCTCCGGCTCCATCGCCAGAACGGTTGCCAAGGTCACCAAACGTTTTTCACCCCCCGACAATTTATGCGTCACGCGGTCACGCAGATGGGTCAGGCTAAGACGCGCCAGAATGTCATCGACAATCGCCACGGCCTCGTCGCGGGTTTTGCCAAGGTTCAGTGGCCCGAACGCGATGTCCTCGGCCACGGTGGGGCAGAACAGCTGGTCGTCAGCGTCCTGAAACACGAAACCAATCCGTCGGCGCACCTCGTGGAAATCTGCTTCTTCGATGCGGGGTTTGCCGAAGGCGGTGATCGTCCCCTGTGCCGGATGCAAAAGCCCCATCACGATCTTCAGAAGGGTGGATTTTCCGGCACCATTCGGCCCGACCAGTGATAACCGCTCGCCCAACTCCAACCGCATCGACGCGCCGTCCAATACGGGGTCCAGGCCGGGATAGGCAAAGTGGATGCCGGACAGTTCAAGCAGCGGCATAAAGAACCTCGGCCCAGACAAGGGCGCCAAGAGCAAGGCACAAGGCGGCCGCAAAGACCCGGTCCGAACGGGTCAGGCGGAACTGTTCCAACAGCACGATCCTGCCCGAAAACCCCCGGCACTTCATTGCCGCAAGGATACGCTCGGACCGTTCAATCGCGCGCACCAGCATCATCCCCACCAGATAGCCATAGCTGCGATAGGTGTGCCAGTTGGTGCCGGGTCGAAACCCCCGCAGCTTCATCGACGTTCTGAGCCGCTGATATTCCTCACGCAGCACGTCGATATAGCGGATGGTGAACATCATCAGATGGACCAGCCGTTCCGGCGTTTTCAGCGCGAACAGGGCATGCCCCATCGTGACAGGCTCCATCGAGCCGACCATGGTCATCACCGCAAGGATAACCGCGTTGGCGGTCAACCCAATCTCGACCGCGCGCCACAGCCCTTCCCAACTGGCCGAAATCCCCCAGACCGTGAAAATCGGCGTGCCGGGCATGGTGAAGGGCAACAGGACCAGCATGAAAATGATGAACGTATCCATCATCGCCATGCGTTTCAGCGTCTTTTGAAACGGCAGGCCCGAAATCGCCAGAAGCCAAAGCGACAGGATCATCGCGCCTGACAGAACCCGCAGATCGGACAGGCCGACAACGGTGATCGCGTAGATAACCGTCACAACAATCCGCATCCGCGGATCAAGCGATGTGATGGCGGATCGCAGCCCGCCAAACCCACCAATGGCCCTGTCAGCACCTGTCAGAACATAGGTCAACTATCCGCCCCCAGCTTGCGCCGCGCGGCAAGGTAAAAGCCCAGACCGAACAGCCCGAAAATATAGCCTATTCCACCCAAGACTGACTGAAAATCAGACTTGTTCTTGAACGCGGTCAGCTCTTGGCGGATCGGACGCAGCTCGGTGCGCAGCATCTTGGCAAGCTCGGCACGGGTGTCCGCAGACAAACCGCCCCCCTGCCCCGCCATGCTCGCAGGCGTCCCCTCCAGAACCGAAGCCCCGGCGCTGTCAGCAGCCGCAGTTTCGCCCAATATCTCGGCAACCTCGGCGGCGCTCATCACCACTTCGGCCACGTGACCTGCGCCCAGATCGCCGCGAAACACATGCGTCACGGGCTGGCTGGGGGTAAACATGAAGAACCCGTCATCATCCGTGACGGTTTCGCCCAGTTTGTTGCCATTGCCGTCCGACACTTCAACGGTCAGACCCACGGCCATTTCACCGTTAGAGAAACCGATTTCGCCCTCAATCGCATCGCCCGACGGAAAGACCGAGGCGATGACGTTATGCGCAAGCGCCGGATGCGTCACGCCCAGGGTCATGGCCAAGGCCAGCATCAAACAAAACGCGCGGATCATGCCCATCCTCCTTTGACGTCGATGAACAGCTCGGGTTTCACACGCCGGGCAAGGTAAATGGCCGCGCCGGTCAACAGGCCTTCGATCACCATGACGGGGATGTGGGCCACAAAAACCAGCTTGGCCGCTGCGGTGAATTCGTCCCCGGACAGCATCAGCGATACAGCCACCGCCAAGGTGGTGGCCGCAATCGCCACGCCGCCACCGATCCCGCCCCAAATCGCGCCGTGCAATGCCGACCCGCGCGATACCAGCGGGCGGAACAAAAGCCCGACAATCACCGCGGGCAACGCGATGTTCACCGTGTTCACGCCCAACACCGTCAGACCACCAAACCCGAAGAACACCGCTTGCAACAGAAGCCCGACAAACAAGGCCGGAAAGGCCGCCCAGCCCAGAACCAGCCCCGCCAACCCGTTCAGGATCAAGTGGACCGAGCTGGGGCCGATGGGCACATGGATCAGCGAGGCCACGAAAAAGCTGGCCGACAGCACGCCTGCCGCCGGAATGCGTTCCAGCGGCAAGTGTTTCAGCCCCATCGCGATGCCACCGACAGCCGCGACTGCGCCGCCGATGACAACAGGGTTAGACAGCGCGCCGTCTACGATATGCATGGGGCTGCCCTCACTTCAGATCCCTGGCATGGATCCAGATCACAGCGTCTTGCGACAGCTCTTTGCCGTTATGTTCGGTTGCCGGACCGGATCCTAAAGCCGCAAAGCCCCAGTTGCCCGCTTTCGGAATGCCGAAGGTGAAGACGCCATTTGCGTCACTGATCGCCACGATCGAGCCGCCCGGCATCGCGTCAACTGTGCTTTCAGTGGCTGCGAAAGTCTCCAGATCCGGCTCGGCGGCCATGTATTCGATCTCGATCTCGGCCCCAGCAACGGGTTGGCCGTCCACCAGAACGACGCCCGAGAAGGTCGAACCTGCGACGACATTATAAGGCTTGTTCAGCGGCAGGATTTCGGTCGGCAAACCCACGGGCTGATCCCAATCGGTGGGCAGCGTGTTGCGGTTCAGAACCGATTTGGTGATCTGCTGGATATAGATATCCTCGCTTTCCTCGTAATAGGGCGCAGGCACGGTCACGACCACATAGTCGCCCGAGCGTTTGACAGGCACAGACGCGGTAAAGGCCGAAGCGTCATTGCTTTTGCCCTTGAACGTGGCCGGGGCTACGCGATCCATCAGATCGGTCTTTTCGCCATTGTGGATCATGAAGAACTCTTGCGGCTTCTCCATATCCATGGCGTGCCCGTTCTCCATCGGGTGCCAGAAGATCAGCCCCATCGGCACATCGCCGGGCTGTTCGATCAGGACCTCATCGGTATGTTGAAGCAGGAAATGCGCCGACGCGGCAGCAGGAACAAAAGCGGCCATTGCGGCGGCCAAAAGACAAGTTTTCATGTCGTCCTCTTAAAGGGTAGCAGGCACAGGCCTGCGTTCAAGAAGGAACAACGGGGTATATTGGCTCGGGTTGGTCTGTGACCGCCGGGCCAGACGCTCACCCCGGCGTCCGGTGGAAATGGGCAGATGCCCAGCGTCCGGCAGGTCTCCTGACTCGCGGGTCTTAGCTTGGCTGGCCTTCCCGGGATAGATCCCAGTGGCATAGTCAGCGTTGCTCGCCGCTTACAGTTGCGGGGGCAGTCCCGGAATTGGCGCCTGTTGGCTACACCTCACCGGGTTCCCTATTACTTCCGCGGTGCTTAAGCACACGCGAAACCGATCGCTGGTTCTGAATGTCAGAACCGGCGGGGACGAGTCAAGCAAATGCAGGCCCACATCAACGTCGCTGAAACGCGAATTTGAGTCGCTGACACTCGCAACTCATTGAAGATTTAGGAATTTTCCCATGCAAATTTTTACTGCATAACACGCTGTCATGTGCTGATTGATCTTCAGGCTCATTCGCCCCACTGTGCGCAACAAAAGGACGTCGAACATGCAACCGTCGAAGTCAACGGTCCCGCAAATGGCAACTTCGGAAAAAGACCAAAACAAGGCTCTAGCTAGCACATTAGTCACTAAACTCACGCAAAGCATCTGCTCCTCAACCACAAGGCCAACCATGTCTGACACCCCTGCCCCTAATATTCTGGCCGCGCGCAATGCGGTGATCGCGATGTTCGTTCTGAACGGGGCGCTGTTCGGGTTGTGGGCGTCGCGCATTCCGACTGTCTCGGCCAAGCTGTCGCTGGATCCGGGTGCGCTGGGGATGCTTTTGCTGTTGATGGGAGGCGGCGCGATTGCCGCCTTTCCGCTGGCAGGCCGCTGGGTCGACCGCCACGGCGCGGCGACGACCACCGTCTGGGTTGCCGCCGCCCATGCGCTGTCGATCCTTGGTATGGGGCTTGCGCCGTCAATCGGCACCTTGGCACTCGCCCTGATCTTTTTCGGCGCAACGCATGGTGCAATGGACGTCGCGATGAATTCCTGGGCAGGTGCGGTCGAACGCCACTTGCCCCGCCCGATGATGTCGCGCTTCCATGCGTCGTGGTCGGTGGGCGCAGGGATTGGTGCCGCATCCGGGTTCGTCGCAATCAAGCTGGGGCTGCCCCTGTTGGCCCACGGCGCGATTGTGATCGGCGTGGTCGCCGCGATTTGCCTGTGGCTGGCGGTTCCCCCGTCAAAGTCTCCCATGTGGGCCCCGACACCGCGCCCCGATACGCCGCACGCGCCGCTGTTCACCCTGCCCAAGGGCCAACTTGTGCTGGTCGGTCTGATTGCCATGTGCGCATCACTGGGCGAAGGGGCAATGGCCGATTGGGGTGCGATTTTCCTGATGACCACAACCGGCGTCACCGAGGCATCCGCCGCCATCGGTTATGCGGTCTTTTCGGTTGCGATGGTTATCATGCGGTTGGGCGGGGATAGGGTCACATTTCACTATGGCCCTGCCCGGACAGCGCGGCTGGCGGGGATCACCGCTGCCATCGGGGCCGGGCTGGCCGTGGGCATCGCCAGCTATCCCGCGGCGTTGGTCGGATTTGTCCTGATGGGGGTGGGCTATGCCGTTATCATGCCACTGGCCTTCAGCCGCGCCACCAGTGACCCCATCCTGTCGCCCGGCAAGGCCGTCGCCAGCCTGGCCACCCTTGGCTATGGCGGGCTGCTGATGGGACCACCAGTGATCGGTTTCATAGCCGAAATCAGCTCGATCCGCGTGGGCTTTGCCGTTCTGACGGCGCTGGCGGTGCTGATGGCGGCTCTCGCCCCCGCGCTCAGACCGCCTGCGCCCTAGTCATCCTCCGCCATGACAGCGGGCCGATAGGGTTGATCCGCCTTCTTGAACAGCACATAAATCGCAGGGATCACCAGAACCGTCAGCAAGGTCGACGACGCCAGCCCGAACAGAAGCGAGATCGCCAACCCCTGAAAGATCGGATCGGTCAGGATCACCGACGCCCCGATCATTGCGGCAATCGCGGTCAGCAGGATCGGCTTGAACCGGATTGCACCAGCGCGCAGCAGGGTTTCGCGCAGCGGCTCGTCCCCTTCGGACCCGTGGCGGATGAAATCCACCAACAGGATCGAGTTGCGGACGATAATCCCCGCCAAAGCGATGAACCCGATCATCGAGGTCGCGGTGAACGCCGCATCAAACAGCCAATGCCCGAAGACGATGCCGATGAAGGTCAGCGGAATGGGCGTCAGGATGATCAGGGGCACCCGGAACGACCCGAACTGCGCCACAACCAGCACATAGATCGCAAGGATCGCCACCCCGAAGGCCGCACCCATTTCGCGGAAGGTGACATATGTGACCTCCCATTCCCCATCCCACAAGAGCGTGGGTGTGGTGTCGCTGGCGGGTTGGCCGTGCAGGCTGATTTCGGGTTTCGGCACGTCCGCCGTCCAGGGCCGGTCGTCCAGCGCACCCTGCACCGCAATCATCCCATAGATCGGCGCTTCGAAATCACCCGCCATTTCAGCCATCACCATTTCGGCAAACCGGCCGTTGTGGCGGAAAATCGGATAGCTTCCGGCCTCTTCCGTCACGGTCACAAGATCGCCCAATTCAACCACGCCCCGGTCACCCGGCAACAGGTTCGCGGGCACGGGGGTGGACGCCAAACGCGCCGACCAGTTCAGATCCTCGCGCGGCAGGGCGACGCGGATTTCGATCGGATCACGCCCTTCGCCGCGGTGGGAGTAACCCACAGGCATCCCGTCAAACAGCACACGGATCGTGTCATAGACATCGCTTTGCAGGACGTTGAAATATTCAAGACTGTCCTGATCAATCGCCAACCGCAGACGCGGGCGGGGTTGGCCGAAGCTGTCCTCGATATCGACCACATAGGGGACCGAGGCGAAGGCTTCGCGCACCTCGCGCGCCACCGCGCGGCGGGTTTCGGCATCGGGGCCATAAATCTCGGCCAAGAGGGTGGCCAGAACCGGCGGGCCGGGCGGGATTTCGGCAATCTGGATCGAGCCACCTTCGGGCAGGGCGATATCCGCCAACATCTCGCGGGCCGCCAGTGCAATTTCGTGGGACGAGCGGTCGCGGTGGTGCTTGGGTTCCAGATTGACCTGCAAATCGCCCAGTTCGGGCCGCTTGCGCAGATAATAATGCCGCACAAGCCCGTTGAAGTTGAACGGCGCAGCGGTGCCGACATGAAGCTGGATGGTGGTCGCCTCGGGCAACGCCGCCAGCCGTTCAGCGGCCTCGGTCAGCACGCGTTCCGTGCGCTCAAGGCTGGTGCCTTCGGGCATATCCACGATCACCTGAAACTCGGACTTGTTGTCGAAGGGAAGCAGTTTCACAACCACCGTGCGGTCGAAGAAAAACGTCATCGACCCGCCGGTCAGCACCAACACCACGATCAGGAACACCCCTGCCCGCCAGCGGCTGGCGATCACCGGGGCGGCCACGCGGCGGAACATCCGGCCCAACACGCCCTCGCTTTCATGGTCATGTCCGCCAGCCTCTGATCCACCGCGACCCGCGATTTTCAACATCAGCCACGGGGTCAGGATCACCGCCACGAAGAAGGAAAAGATCATCGCGGCGGACGCATTCACCGGGATCGGCCCCATATATGGCCCCATCAGACCCGACACGAACAGCATCGGCAACAGGGCGGCGACCACGGTCAGGGTGGCAACGATGGTGGGGTTGCCCACTTCGGCCACCGCCTCGATCGCGGCAGTGACGCGCGAGCATCCATCGCGCATCGCCCAATGCCGCGCGATGTTCTCAATCACCACGATGGCGTCGTCGACCAGAATCCCGATGGAAAAGATCAACGCAAACAGCGACACCCGGTTAATCGTGTAGCCCATCATGTTCGACGCAAACAGCGTCAGAAGAATGGTGGTCGGAATGACGATGGCGACCACGATGCCCTCGCGCCAGCCAATGACAAACGTCACCAGCAACACGATGGACACGGTGGCAAGACCAAGGTGGAACAAAAGCTCATCAGCCTTCTCATCGGCAGATTCGCCATAGTTCCGGGTGACTTCGACACTGATATCCTCGGGGATCAGCTCGCCGCGCAGAAGCTCCAGCCGCTCCAGCACATGCTCGGCCACCAGAACGGCATTGGCCCCTTCGCGCTTGGCAATGGCCAGCGTCACGGCGGGCAGGCGCGTCCAGTCCGCATGGTGATCGTCACGGGTCATGGTCCAGGTGCGCGCATCCACCGGTGCGCCACCGACCACGATATCGGCCACATCGCGCACATAGACGGGGCGGCCATCACGGGTGGTCAGCTGCAACAGGCCGATGTCCGATGGGCTGTGCAAAGTCTGCCCCGCCGTCACCACAAGGCTGCGGTCCAGCGTATTGATGCGGCCCGCCGGAAAGGTCTGGTTCGCTTCGCCCACGCGGGCGGCAAGTTGTTGCAGAGTGACACCGTAAAGCGCCAACCGCTCCGGGTCAGGCTCGATGCGAATCTGATCCGTGCGCCCGCCGACGATATAAGTCAGGCCGACATCCTCGACCGACATAAGCGCGGCGCGCAGCTCCTCGACCAGCGAATACAAGGCGCGGTCATCCCAGTGTTCGGCGACGTCCGGTTTGGGCGACAGGGTCAGCGCCACGATGGCCACGTCGTTGATGCCGCGTCCGATGATCAGCGGCTGCGGAATGCCCTGCGGGATACGGTCCATATTCGCCATGATCCGTTCGTTGACGCGCAGGATCGCGTCATCCGGGTCGGTGCCCACGTCAAAGCGGGCGGTGACCATCACCTGATCATCCTCGGTCTGGGAATAGACATGCTCGACCGCGTTGATCGACCCAAGGATCGCCTCAAGCGGCTCTGTCACCAGTTCGACGGCGTCAGGCGCGCGCAACCCATCGGTGCGCAGCATCACATCGACCATCGGAACCGAGATTTGCGGCTCTTCCTCGCGCGGGATCACCGCCAGCGCGATCAGCCCCATGGCAAGCGAGGCCATCAGCAGCAATGGCGTCAGGGGCGAGCGGATGAAGGCCTTTGTCAGACGCCCAGAAATACCCAGTTTCATGGCTGCACCAGCTTGTCACCTGCCGACAATCCCGCAAGAATTTCAACACCATCAGCGGTTTCTTCGCCCAACAGAACCACAACATCGCGCGTGCCGTCTGCGGTTTGCAGGGTCACGAAATCATTGCCGAACCGCGTGGAAACAAACGCGCGGGGGATGACAATGCCCTGCCGCGTATCAACTGTCACGTACACCCGGACCCGTTCGCCGACAAAGAAACTGCCCAGCCCGTCAACCTCGGCATCTGCGGTGATGCGGCCGTTCTGGATCTGGGGATAGACCTGCCGGATCACCCCGGTCTGTGCCACATCGCCACCAAGCGCGGCACCTGCGATCTCAATCGGGTTGCCTTCGGCAATGGCACGCGCGTGGCGTTCGGGCACGTTCAGGCGCAGCAGATAATGATCCGAGGCGATGATCGCCACAGGCTCACCCGGCAACATCACGCTGCCACGCGGAGCCAGCACGTTCAGCACGCGGCCCGCGCCGGGGGCCAGCACTTCGCCTTCGCGCTGTTGTTGCACAAGTACATCGCGCGATTGACGGGCCGAGGCCAACCGACCCTCTAACACCGCCACGGCGGTTTGTGCCTGATCAACGCGGGTTTGTGCGATAATGCCGCGGGTCAACAGATCTTCGGCCCGCTTCAGGTCGTCCCGGGCCTGTGCCAGCTCTGCCTCAAGCGATGCCGCCTGTGATGTCGCGGCGGCAATCTGCGGGGCCATCTGTTCATTGACCACCTGCGCCAGAACGTCACCTGCTGCGACGGTATCACCTTCATCAACCATCAGATCAACGATGGTGCCCCCGCTTCGCGTCCGCGCGGTCAGGGTATCGACGCTTTCAACCGTGGCAAACACCGCCTTGCGGTCGGACAGTTCGGTGACGGTGACGTCATGGGCCTGGGCCATCACCGGCCCGGCCAGAACAACGGAAAGAAGCAAAGGTTTGTACATGTCGGCGCCTTTGGTTTGGGCTGGTCTAAGCGATTTTCTGCGCCCCTGACACGGCAGTGCCGGTTGCGCTTGACTTTCATATTAGCAAAAACTAATTTAGTAAACACTAAAATATAGTCAAGCGTGAATATGTCCAAAAGCATCCCGATACAAAAGACCGATCCGATGGCCGATCTTCAGGCCCGCGCCGACGAGGTCGCGACCTTGTTGAAGCAACTGGCCAACACCAAGCGCCTGCTGATCCTGTGCCGCCTTGCCGCTGGCCGCGCCACGGTGTCCGAGCTGTGCACGGTTGCCGACCTGTCTCAATCCGCACTCTCGCAACATCTTGCGAAAATGCGGTCCGAAGGGATGGTAAAGGGCGAAAAGGAAGGCTTGCAGATCTATTATACGATCTCGGACCCCCGCTGCCTTGACGTGCTGGAGCACCTGAAAGCCAGCTTCTGCGACTGATCGGCGCCCCGGACAATCACATGGTAACGGTAATGTCGGCCTTCAGCGACGACTGCGCGACGCAATTTGCGTTTCGCAGGTCATTATCGGCCGCACGAGCACGCGCCTGATCCAGCGTCAGGCCATGCGCCAGCCAACGTTCGACCAACCGTTTTTCCAGAACATCGGGTGGCACGTCCAGTCGAATGGAGTAATCCCAGCAACGATGCAGGTCACGCCAACCGGGCGCATCGAAAAGCAGATAGTTGCCTTCGATGACAACGGTGTCGCATCCCGCAGACACATGGCCCGCCCCGGCTATCGCGATATCCCGGTCACGGTCAAAGAGCGGGAAATAGGCCGTCTCTGAGTGGGGCAGCGCATCGACAAGGCGCTTGAAACCGTCAATGTCGAAAGTCTCGGGCGCGCCTTTGCGGGGCAACAGCCCGCGCGCGGTCAAGATCCGATTGTCGAGGTGGAAACCATCCATCGGAACCACCTGCGTTTTGCAGCCGGCTGCTATCAACTGGTCAGACAGGCTGCTGGACAGGGTCGATTTGCCAGACGCCGGCGGCCCGGCAAGCGCCACAAGCCTGCGTCGTCCAGCACGCGGAGCCGCCAATATGTGATCCCGCAGCGCCGTAGCCATGTCATTTATGTCGTTCACATTGTCACCTTGCACACGCCAAAGCGGCCGTCCTGAGCGCACGATTACATCGAAACGGGCCTGATGCGCTATCATCATATGATATTGATGATTCTTTTTTCAGGAGGCCGCAATTATGAGGGCCGCAGTCATTACATTTGTCCTGTTCTTTATGGCCGCTTGTCAGCTTGAATCCGATGCGCCGCTTTTGGACAGCGCGACAAGTCAGAAAATCTATGGTGACCGTTTCTTTATACTGGCCGAAAACAAAACTGGCGGCGTGCAGCTTGATAAACGCGGCAAAGCAACCGTTGCCGAGCTGCGTTTCAAGAACGGGGTCTATAGCGAATACCCGGCTGATCCGGCGAGTGGTTTTCTGATCTCGTTTCATCCGATCAAATATCTGAACGATTTTCACATCTTACAATTCGTCCCGAAAAAGGCGGACTCATCAACGATATATCTTGTGTCGCGCGTGGCTGCAGACGCGATTTCATTCAGTTCGATTGATCTTGATAACACCACATTGGCGGCATTGAAAAACTCGGGAACTATCATCGAAAAAAGTGGCAGCAACTACAAGGTCACGTCGCAGGATCAGTTGAACGAAGTCATTCGGCTTTGGTCACAGATTAACCTTCAAAAACTTGAAAGCCTTGGCGCTGGCGGTAAAAACACTGACGGTAGATTCCTTGTCGATATCGAAACCGGTGACGGGTTGCGCGCCCGCGCCATCGCGGCTGAATGCCTTGCCCTTGCCGGTCACGGGGAAGACCCTGCCGTGCAAAAGCTGGACAAGACGTGGCGGTCAGGCAAACCCATCGCGGAGATCGACACCGAACGCGCCCTGCCCGTCTGTCAGGCCGCCGCCCGCAAAGAGGGCAGCGCATCGGTTCGGTATGCGCTGGCCCGCGTGCACGAGGCGAACAAGGATTATCATTTGGCAGAGCAACTTCTGCCGGATCTGATCGCAGACGACTTCCCGCTGGCATATGTTCTGGGTGCCGAGCACCTTGTGTACGGCAACGGGGTCACCAAAAACCCGGCCGCAGCGCGGACTTTGCTGACGGACCCGGCGTCGCGCAAATTGGCCATGCCCGCTTACTTGCTGGGGATTTACGAACTGAACGGCACGCTGGGCAAAGCCGACCCCGTGGCGGCCAAACGATGGCTGGGCATCGCGGCCGACAAGGGCGTCAGCGAAGCGCAGTATCAGCTTGGTATGCTGATATCTCGTGACCCCCAGAACGCCGCCGAGGCGTATAAGTATTTCCGCAATGCCGCCGATCAGGGTCATGCACAAGGCGCGTATCAGGCGGGCTATGCTCTGTATTTCGGCAATGGCGTCAAGGGTGACCAGAAAGGCGCCTATCGCGACCTTCACGCAGCTGCAAAGCAGGATGTTGCCTGGGCGCAATATTTTGTTGGGTTCATGCAGGCACGCGGCCAAGGCACCACCAAGAACGAGAAAAAGGCCGTGGAATGGTTCCGCAAGGCGCATGATGCTGACGTGCTTCCGGCCACGGGTGAACTTGGGCGGGCGCTCTATTACGGGCTGGGTGTGACGGCTGACAAAGCCGAGGGCCGCAAACTTCTGAAAAGCGCAGCGGAGCAGGGTGACAAGAACGCCGCCACCTATCTGGCTGCCATAAAATCCGCGGCCTCGAAAACACCGGCGCAGACATATAACGTGCCAAATGACCGCGCGGATGATGTGAACCGTCTGGCGGCGGGCAAGCCTTTCAACCTGACCGAACAGAACCTGCCGTTCATGACCGGTCTGGCCTCGGACCTGATGGAACGATGTGGCGCACCATCGGATGACTTCGCCCTCAGGACCGAGCTGGCCGCGTTCATCGCAAGCTCGTCATTGGGAAACATCATGGGATTTGATTACTCCAATCCGAATCTGGGCGAGATGATGGGGTCAATGGGTCGCAGTCAGGCTGCTATGGTCGCGGGCGTCATGTTCGGTCGTCAATTGTCATGCGGGGCGGTGGCCAACCAGTTCGCTGGCGGCATCGCCAAAGCATTGCGTTCCAACGCGCAAGGTGCAGACGGGGGTCTATCCGTCTTTGTCAAAACCTGCACACCGCATTTCGATCAACGCCGCTGTTCCTGTCTTGCAAATATCGGGCGGCAGGCAATCCCCAATATTCACAGGCAGAGTTACAACCGCCGCCTGATCAAGCAGATCATCGAACGCAATCCGTTTCTGGGATTCCAAATCGGGATTGCCTGTCAGATCGGAAACTACTGACCACGCCATCCGACGCGGCCGTCGGGTCTGGAAACCCGTTGCCATACGTCAATTACCTGAGGCAACATGACCCGAAAGACCTATTTCAGATGAGGGGATGATTTTATGAAGACCTATCTGGCCATTGGCCTGTTTGTCACATTGTTGCCAACCGCATTGAGCGCACAGAAAATCGACATCGAGGCCATCAAATCCCAAGCTGCAGCCGATGCCAGCGAGTTTGCCGAACTGCGTGCATTGCTGCGAAATGAAGATGCCAACATACGGCTGGCCGCCTTCGACGCAATGGTGACCCACGGCGATCCGTCGCTTTATGAAATCGCAACCTCCATGGCGATTGCCGATGTTGACGAGATCGTGCGCGCACGCGCGCTTTGGGAGATTCTCAGCCGGTTGCGCACCATGGCCATTCTTGTGGATCCCGAGGGCGAGGTGCAGTCAGAAGAAGCACGCAAATCCCTTGAAAAGGCGTATCAAGGCCGGATGAGTTTTCAGGTCGGAAATGCCATCAAGGATGAGAACTGCGTCAATCTCTACTACAACAAGGAAAACTGTGTTCCGGGCTATAATCTTACCGTCAATGGCACGCGAATAAACTTTGTGTTCCAAAATCAAAATCTTGACGGAACGCTGAAATTGGACGGCGACGGTGCGCTGCGGGGCATGTTCCGCAACACCCGTTTCCAGATCGAGTTCCCGGTGGAAATCCCGCTCAGGTAATCCGCGTTACTTCGCCTCGGTCACGCTGACCGATGATATCTCGATTGGCTTGTCAGCAGTCCAAGCAGAAAGGATGCGCACACGCACCCGCCGCACCAAGGTGTTCATCGCGATCGACACCGGCGCGCCCGGCGTCATCTCGACCGACGAGAACAGACGGAAATCTGCTGGCCCCTTGCGCGACCGATCCACATCAATCACGATTTTTCTGGGTGTGGTCGCGGTGCTTTCATCCACGGCCCCGGACAGCACCAGCTCGCGCACGCCAACAGTGCCGTTGTCGGACAACTCCATCACGAAGGACACAGACCCTGACACCGGATGCGCGCGGAAAGGTACTGTTCCCGTGGCCAGCCCGGTGGGGGGCAGCGCCTCATCTGCCAGCTTGCCGGTCCATTCCGTGATGGTGAACGGCAACCCGTCTACGGCCCCTTCCTCCGATACGCTTTCCTTCAGCGCGCCGAAACTGCCACTGGCAAACCAGCGCGCCAGCGGCAACGTAACCTCTTCCATCCTGAGCGCACGAACGGATGTGGCATCGGGCGCCGTCACCACCATGCCAACCGGCGTATCGTCAATGTAAAGAATGGCTCCGCTTGTGCCCTGATACACCTCGCGGGTTTCACCCGCCGCCGTATCGGTCGAGGCATAGATGTATTGATACAGACCACTCGCGGCACCTTCGGTCTCGGCGGCCCAAGCAATGCGGTCAATGCGCATCGCCAGACGCTCTAACCCGCCTTGGGGGTTGACCCGTTCCAAAACGGCACTGCGCGACCCGTTCAGCAAACGCGACGTGTCACGCGGCAGCTTCGAAAAGGGTTGTGCACATCGTTCGCTGGCACTGCCCCGCACCAGCGCCAAGGCAAAGTCAGCCTCGGTCCGGCGAAAGAAAACCGTTCCTATTCCAGCCGCCTGCGGGGACGAGGTGAAAAGATTGAACACCGGTCCGTCCTTGTGCACGTGGGACGGGAACACGACATAGCAATTGCCGTGGTGGCGCAGAAGCAGACCCTGCCCCAGCCCCTCCTTCAGGGCGACTGCTTCTGCAGTCGCTGTGAACGGCAGCACAAGCGCGAAGATAAGGATACGGAATGCTGACACGTTTTATCCAATTGGCTATAATTGGGTCGAAGGTACAGAAGGCGGGACTTAATGGTCAACTTAAAGGTCATAGTGATGGCATGCACTCTTGCGGCCAACGCCACATGTGCCTTGGCCGCCGACCGGCTGGTGCTTGTCGATCTCGAGGATGAAATGCTGCCCGAGCCACGCGTCACCGCCGAAGCGGTGTTCGTCGGGCTGGTGCGGCCGACCAACAACACCAACGACCCGGAGGCCGGTGAGACAATCCTTGCCGCCCTGCCCCCTGATGCGCGGTCCGCGGATGTCTGCGTGCGCGTCACCACCGAAGATGGGCGATATTTCGGTCACGCCCGCTACAGCGCCGAGGCTGGCGGCGCCAGCCCCATGACGCTGATGGATTATGTGCCCCTGCGCCCCGAGCTCAGAGACTATCAAGCAGCCGAGATTGCCGTTCTGGCGTTCCCCTGCAGCGCCGATCCCGCCCTGACTGATGTTGCCGTTGCCTCATGGCGGGCGGACGATACGGATGATCTTGGCCAGACCGTCACCGTGCTGGTGAACTCATTTCGGGCGGACGAGGCGTTTTTGATCGTCAACGATGCAAAGCAGGTGACTTGCGTGCCAACCGCGGGTGGCGAGCGTGCCGCCTTCGATTTCAGCTGTGACATCGACGTGTCCGAGATCAAGGCCGGCGCACGTATCGCCCTTTATCGGATGCGCGGAACAAGCATCGACCCCGAAGTTGCCATTAACGTCGTTGGTTGGGAATGAGCGGTCAGGTCGCCAAAGGCGTTGGCGCTCGGCAGACGCTTCGGCGGATGAAGGCACTGATCCAGGCCGCACAGGGGCGACTGCCCTTTTTCCTGACCCTGATCGGTGTCCCCGCCCTGATCGTGCTGAGCTATTCCCGTCCGTTGGGGCAAGTCTATCTGGTCGAAGCGCGCACGTTGGGGGCCCGCGTGACCGTGGCGGGGCCGGATACGGTCTGGAAATTGCCAAACGCAACGCTTTGCTCTGATCTAGGGTCTGAAAAGGACATCAAGCGCGCCACCACCTGGACCGGCACAGGATGCAATCCGGGCCTTTTTGAAACGATCGAGCTGACCGGCACGGAAATACGGATGCCGCCCGGTGTTCAAATCCAACTGCGCGCCGAAGCCGATGGCGTGGTGCTACTTCGCCGACTGCCGGATCGGCCTGACCAGTCGGACGCGGAACCAAGCGGCATTCGCCTGACCGAAAATCACAACTGGACCCCCGGATCGCTTCTGCGGATCGAACCGGCAGACTGGCAACGGGTCACGTTGCTTGAATTCGCCGGTGACGTCGAGATCGGACAGGAAACCGGTTCCGGGGCCAACGCCTATGTGATCGAGGGTCGATACGAGGTGCGGGAGCATTTCCTGCGCCAGTTCCGTCCATGGGGCTCAACCGGTGCCGAACCGACGACAGTCGTAACAGGATCGCTTTACCGCGGCGACCGCGTGGCGTTTCGCAAACAAAGCGCGGATAACCTGCCCGCCGAGACCGTTCTAGCGACGGGCTTCATTGCCCCAAATCTGGATCTGACACCGGGTTTCAGCATCGTCGCATCAAGCGGTTTGGAACACAAACAGGCGCAGTTACGCGTAAAGAGTTTCGGAACCCGCGAAACACAGGTCAAACCAACATGGATCGACCGGGCATTACGCGATCCGATGCTGCTGGCCCTTACCGCAATTCTCGGCTTCGCCGTGACGGTCCTGACACTGGTTGTGGAGATTAAGAAGATATCTTTCAGGGCCCCCGATCAATAAGTCGCCCATGCGTGTTTTATGTTTCCCTTTGGCAATGACAGTCTGAAAGAAACAATGCCTTGGGCCGACCCGCCGGACCACATGGAGATCAACACAGCCCGCATTGACGAAGTTGTTTTGGGTTGCAAACGGGCCAAACTGGTCTGACACACGGGTATAAGCCTTTAGCCCCGGTTCGGATCCATATTTGGCGTTGACCAGATTCATTGCTTCGCCGTGCCGGGTGGTCGTAAAAACTGTCTGCCGCTGGATGCGGTTTCTCAGGCACCTCAGAACTGTGCCTCAATGACCATCGCAAGCGCACGATTGATCGCCTCGCTTTCCATATGTCAGCAAGAGATGCGCAAGGCCTGGAAGAAGTTATGCGTGTCCGTTACATCCGCCATCTTGATCAACCCGAGATCTAGGCCCTCGGCGAGCGGGACGTTTAGCAAGTCCGTCTTGTCTTTGCAGGGGACACCTGTCCTGAGATGCGTGAATGCTTCAGTAAACCCGATATCACGGTCCACTTCCTGCATGAGATCAGTGATCCTGACACCCGGAAGTCACTTATATAGATCAAGATTGAGTGCGTCGGCTTCAGGGGCCCCGGCAGATGTCATAGTCGGCAACATCCCTTCAACTGGACCTGCTTGAATTCCAATCATGGCTCTATAGCCACCGGACCCAGTCTCTGAACACACCGAGGTGTCAGTGCGTCAATGCAAAAGCACGGTACGCTATCACGCGGAACTAACGGGCGCAGGAGAAAAGGACGGATTTCGCTGCGCTACAAAAACTGATCTACATCGTGGCAGAGGTTGTGGTTGTTCATTCGCGACGCAGGAAGAGTACCAACCTCGGTTCACAGGGCGCCCTTTACCGACTCTGTATCATGTGTGCTTTTTCTATGGGCGCTCAGACCACCTCCGAGTGCGTCTCAACGAAAATTAGATACTGAGCCATATGCCGTTTGCGGTTGAAGATCGCAAACAAGCATCCACAAACGCCATCCCATGCGTGCCTTCCTCTAGATCAACGAGCAAAGAGTGTTGGCTCAGACTTGGGCCGCTGCGATGCAGCCGTATTTCATCAGCAATGTCGGAGTAGATCGTCGCAAACGCCTCAAGATAGCCTTCGGGATGGCCACCAGGCAGTCGGGTTGCCGAGATTGCGGAGCTGGTTGCGGCGGCACCGCCCCGGGTCAGGATTTGTTTGGGTTCACCGAACGGCGTGAAGTACAGCCGGTTTGGATCCTCCTGGCGCCATTCCAATCCGCCTTTGTCACCATAGACGCGGATCGAAAGGGCATTTTCGTTACCCGGAGCAACCTGGCTGGCCCAAAGAATACCCTTTGCGCCGTCATCAAACCTTAGCAGGACCGAGGCATTATCGTCGACGGGCCGACCCGGCACAAATGAGGTCAGATCAGCGGCCACCTGAATGGCTCGCTGTCCCGTAACAAAACAGGCCAGTTGATAGGCATGTGTCCCGATATCCCCCAACGCACCTGCGGCCCCGGTTTTGGAGGTATCGGTGCGCCAGGCGGCTTGTTTATTGCCGCTGTCTGCGGGCTCTGTCAGCCAGTCTTGCGCGTATTCCACCTGAACATGGCGCAGTGTGCCAAGAACACCTTGCGACACCATCTCGCGGGCCTGCCGAACCATTGGTGTGCCGGGATAGTTATGCGTCAACACGAACAGGGCATCCGAGTCCTTGTGTTCGGCTTGAAATTCACGAGCCGCTTCAACAGAGGTCGTCAGCGGTTTGTCGCAAATCACGTGGATACCCGCGCGCAGGAACGCGCTGGCGACCGGTAGGTGCATGTGGTTGGGCGTCACGATTGAAACGGCCTGAATGCCATCGGGGCGGCGAGCCTCCGCGCTGGCCATTTCTTCGAAGCTTTCATAATTTCGGTCTGCCGAGATCCCTAACGCCTCGCCCGATCTTCTTGCCCGTTCGGGTTGCGATGAAAACGCACCGGCCACGAGATCGAATTGCCCATCCAAACGCGCGGCAATGCGGTGCACACCACCGATGAAAGCCCCTTCGCCCCCACCGACCATGCCCCACCGAATGGGTGCGCGATAGCCGCCCGTCATTGTGAAATTCCCAACATTGATTTCAGCTCTACAGGGTCACTGTCGCCGCCTGCAAAATCATCAAACGCTTTGTCCGTGACGTGAATGATATGGTCGCGAATGAAGGGCGCACCTTCGACAGCCCCGGTTTCGGGATGTTTCAGGCAGCATTCCCATTCCAGAACTGCCCAACCCTCATAGCCATGTGTCGCGAGGCGCGAGAAAATGCCTCGGAAATCGACTTGTCCGTCACCAAGGGACCGGAACCGACCCGCCCGGTTCAGCCATGGTTGATATCCTGAATAGACACCCTGCCGGGCATCCGGATTGAACTCGGCATCTTTTACGTGAAAGGCGGTGATCCGTTCATGGTACAAGTCAATGAACCCGAGATAATCCATTTGTTGCAGCAAGAAATGGGACGGATCGTAGTTGATCGTGCAACGCTTGTGATCATCCAATGCTTCCAGAAACATTTCGAATGTCGCCCCATCGAACACGTCTTCGCCGGGATGAAGCTCGAACGCGACGTCGACGCCGTGCGCATCGTAATGGTCGAGGATCGGACGCCAGCGCTTTGCAAGCTCGGCGAACGCTTCGTCGATCAGACCGGCGGGGCGCTGTGGCCATGGATACAGAAAGGGGAAAGCAAGTGAGCCGGTGAACGAGGCTGAGACACCCAGCCCAAGGTTGCGCGATGCCTTGGCCGCCTTGAGCATTTGGTCAACGGCCCATTGCTGTCTTGCCGCCGGATTGCCCGCCACAGATTTCGGAGCAAACGCGTCGAACTGACTGTCATATGCAGGATGCACCGCCACCAGCTGTCCCAGAAGATGGGTTGCCAACTCGGTAATCTGAACGTTGTTGTCGGCGCAAATCCCGGCAACTTCATCACAATAGTCGCGGCTTTCGGCGGCGCGGTCCAGATCAAACAGGCGCGCATCCCAAGCTGGAATCTGGACCCCTTCATAGCCAAGATTACCGGCCCATTTCGTGATCGCGCCGAGAGAGTTAAACGGCGCTTCATCACCAGCGAACTGAGCGAGAAAGATGGCAGGGCCTTTTATTGCACCCGGCATATGAGCCTCCTTTAAAACTGTGGTCTGTCGGGGCCTTCGAAGAAAGCCCCGACAAGGTCAGTTGATTACTTGCCACCCCAACGTGCCGGATAGTCTGGCATGTTTTCGCAGCCGCAAGCCGCGTAATGCAGCGGAGGCATGGATGGGTTCACGAAATCTGCCAGATTGTCGTTTGTGATGGCGGGTTGTGGCAGGTTCCATTCCGGCCCCGGGATCGCTTCGCCGTCCAAAATCTTCAGCGCGGCCAGAATGGGCGTTCGCCACTGATATGTTGGATAGGTCGGCGCAATGGTGTTCATCCCGATCTCTTGCCATTTCTGCAAGAAGTCCTGCTGATCTTCGCCCGTGACGATCGGTACATCCAGCCCCATATCCTCGAAGGCTTCGATGGCGGCAACCGATGTTGCGCCCGCGTCCATCCAGACCGCGCCCAACTGGTTTCCACGCTGGATATAGTCTTCAACAATTGCCTTGGTTTTGGCGCGGTCACCATCGGTGAATTCAGCACCAACGATGTTCAGACCGGCTTCCTCCAGAATGCGTTTGGCGGCTGAATAGCGGGTTTCCAACACGTCCACACCGGGCAGGATGCGCAGCATCAACACGTCCGAGCCAGCCGGCGCATTGGCAGCAATAAACTCGCCCGATTGAATCCCGAAGCCATAACCACCGACTGGTTTGATGAATGTCACCGGGCAATTTGTATTCACACCACGGTCAAACACGATGACGGGCAATTGCTCGCAGGCTTTTTCAACGGCAGGGGTTAGCGCCGCAGTCGTGTTTGGCGATACAATCAGCGCATCACAGGTGCCACCGGCCAGCAGGTCTTCGATATCCGCGATCTGTTTGTCGTCCGAACCTTCGGCGTCCGTCACCACAAAATTTGCGATGTTGTCATGCAGGTCTACCTCGGCCTGCATGGTGTTCCACCCGACGACACGCCAGGGGTTGTTCACACCCGCATTCGAAAAACAAATTGTATGCGGGCCGTCTTTCTTGAAGGCCGACGTATCGGCCATAACGTCCCCATAGTATTGCAACCAAGGTGTTTCTGCCGCGCCATTGGCCGTTGCCGCCAACATATCTTTTTGCTTTGCAAACTCGACCGGGTCGTCAAAGTTCTGCGCGTGGGCAGGCAGGGCCACCGCGAGCGCGGTCAGGGCTGTCGCCGCAAACTTGTAAAACATTTCATTTCCTCCTCTGTGGTTTGTTAGGGCGCCTATCCCCCGGATCGGCGTCGTCGATATCCGGCGATCACCACCGCCGAAATCAGAATGAGCCCCTGCACCACGTCGCGAATGGGCTTTGGAAAACCCAGAATGTTGAGCAACGTGAACATGGCTTGTAGAACAAGTGCGCCTGCGATGGTGGCACCGACCGTTCCGCGGCCCCCCAAAAGCTGTGCGCCACCGATCACCGCCGCCGTGATCGCTTGCAACTCCAGCCCAACACCGACATCGGTTGAGACACCGGCAAAACCACCAAGCAATATGCCTGCGATAACGGCTGATACGGATGACATGACAAACGCAACCACCCGTGTTTGGGTCAGCGGAACGCCTGCCAGCATTGCGGCTTTCGGGTTGTCTCCCATCGCGACCAGCCGCTTGCCATAATTGGTGCGGTGCATCAGCCACCACATTGCAGCACAGATCACCACCATCACGATGACAGCGACGGGCAGGATTTTGATGACCGGCAGATCCTTGATCAGATAGCGACCGAAGAACCGGAAGTTCTCGGGCAGATATCCGCGTGGCGCGCCGCCTGACCATGTCAACGCGACACCCCCCAACGTGATCATCATCCCAAGCGTCGCGATGATCGAGGGCACTTTCAGCCACGATACGACCAGAGCGTTCACGGTGCCGACGACGACTCCTACGGCAAGCATGGCCGTGATCACCCACCATGTGGCGCTGGCATCTCCGTCAAGCAGGATCGAGCTGCCGATGACAGTCAATGTCACCAATGCACCCGCCGACAGATCGAAACCACCAGAGTTAATGACGTAAAGCTGCCCAACCGCCAGGATCGCAATCGGGGCCGCGCGTTTGAAGAAGTTCATGTAACCGGCGGGTTGCAGGAAATAAGGCGACAGGATCGCAATCGCAACGAACAAGAGCAGCAGCACCAGAAAGACCGGGTTCATGTGTTTTAGGCGGTTGATCATGCCTCGATCCTCCGGCTGCGCATCGCATAGACCGCGACGGCGGCAACGATGATGACCCCCCGCAGGATTTGCTTGGCGAACGCGTCAACGCCTGCAAGGTTGAATATTGAGTCAATCAGCGAAAAGATCATGACCCCCATCAGCGTGCCCCAGACGCCCCCGCGTCCGCCGGAAAGCGCCGTGCCGCCGATCACCACAACCGCGATGGATTCCAGATCATAGACGCCATCCCGACCGATCCATGGGGCACCTGATTGCAATCGGCTTGCCAAATAAAGCCCTGCTATTGTTGCACAAACCGAGCAAATAATATGCGCAGTGATCACCACGCGCGTTGTCCGCATACCCGCAAGTTTTGCGGCTTCTGGATTGCCGCCAACGGAATAGATATTCGATCCAGGTTTCGTAAACCGCAGGAAGACCCAGGCCGCGATCGTCAGACCAATGAGGAACAGCAAGCTGACCGACACGCCGCCGACCTGTCCATAGGCAAAGGTCTGAAACTCATCGGGAACAGCACCGGCAAAGTTGTTGAACGCCGCGCTGAGCAGACCCTGCAACACCAAAGCCATACCCAGCGTCGCGATCAGGGGATTGACCTCGAACTGGGTAATCACAAGCCCATTGATCAGGCCGACAACGACGCCAACCACAAGCACCGTGACGACTGCAGGCAGCATCATCGCCGGATCACCGGACATTATTGCAGATGCCAGGACCGCCGAGACCGAGATCAGGTTTGCCACGCTCAGGTCAATTGATGCGATCAGAATGGCGAAGGTTTGGCCAACCGCTGTGATCCCCAAGGCGATTGACCGACCCAGCAACCCAAGAAGGTTCTCGACCGTCAGATATTGGGTTTGATCGGTGATGATCGCAACGGCTACGTAAATTGCTATCGCGACCAGCAACAACAGAAAAGGGGCAAGAGCCGACAGGTTTTTGCGTCCAAACCGCTTCATGAGGCCTCAAGCTCCAAGTGGGCTTCGGTCGCAGCGTGCATCACCTCGGCTTCGCTGACACCATGTCCGAATTCCGCAACGATTTTCCCGTCGCTCATCACCAGCACGCGGTCTGAGATGCCTAAGACCTCGGGCAGGTCAGATGAAATCGCCATCACGGCAGCACCCGCTTGTGCGAGTTCGCGCATCTGGGCGTAAATTCCAGCCTTGGTGTTGACGTCGATCCCGCGTGTTGGCTCGACAAAAATCAGAACTTTTGGTTTCAACGAAAGCCAGCGCGCCACGATGGCTTTTTGCTGATTGCCGCCCGACAGGGACTGAATCTCAGCCTCATAACTTGCAGCGCGCAGATCAAACGCATCAAAAGCACGGTCCATCTGGTCGAGCGTGGAAATCGGTGTTTTATCCGGGTGCCCCAGTGCGGGTGAAAATGCGCGCGCAGACAACATACCGTTGTCACGCACCGACTGCATCAACACCAAGCCATCCGCTTTCCGGTCGCCCGGCAGCATGGCGATGCCAGCTTTTGCCGCCTGCCGGGGGCTGGTCAATGTGGCAGGCTGCCCGTCAATCGTAACTTCGCCGCGGTCAAACGGATCTGCGCCGAACAAGGCGAGCGCCAAGGCGGTCCGACCTGCACCCTGCACGCCTGCAAATCCTGTGATGTGGCCCGCGCGCAGATCAAGGTTGATGTCGAATAACCGATCGTTTCCACCGTTGCGAACGGCCAAGATCACTTCACCAACTTCGTCAGGGTTCGCGGGGTCAGGGTAAAAGTGCCCAATGTCTCGCCCAACCATCGCTTCCACGATTTGCGCGGTTTCAGGCACGTCATCGAACGAGGCCGCGACCTTGCCATCTTTGATGACCGTAACCCGATCTGCCAGCCTGCGGATTTCACGCATGCGATGAGTGATGTAAACGATGGACCGACCCTGCGTGCGCAGGTCATCGACCAACTGAAACAGCAGCTCGCATTCCGTATCGTTCAATGCCGCTGTCGGCTCATCCATGACAATAACGCGAGCATTCAATGATAGTGCTTTTGCGATCTCAACCATCTGTTGCTGAGCCACGTCCAGTTCACCGACCAGAGTATCTGGTTCGAACTGGTGCCGGTCACCAAACAAGGCAAGCACATCCTGCGTCTCGGTTCGCATGCGATGTGAGTCCAGCACCCCCCAGCGCAACGTCGGCTCGCGCCCAAGGAAAATATTCTCTGCCACTGTGCGGTCCGGGAGCAGCGAAAACTCCTGATAGATCACGCTGACCCCTTGGGCGAGACTTTCAAGCGGGTGTGAAAACCTGACCTTCTTGCCGAACAAGAAGGTCTGTCCACCGTCGGCCTGATATACACCGGACAACACTTTCATCAGGGTTGACTTGCCAGCGCCATTCTCTCCGACCAGTGCATGGACCTCACCGGCTCGGGCGGCAAAGCTGACAGAATCCAACGCTTTGATGCCCGGGAAGGTCTTGGTGATGTCCTTCATCTCGAAAGCGATGTCGCCGGTCATGCGCGCGTCCATTGTTGTCGGATGAAGGTTGCGCCGTCGTGGAACAGTTTCTCATGGCTTTCAAACATTGGTCGCCAAATCCGCGTCGCGGCAGCCAGCTCGGGAACACCCGCGCCAAACGCCTCCATCACGATCCAACCATCAAAGCCCGTTTGCTTTACCGCCCGGAAGATCGCATCAAAGTCAATCTGGCCAGTTCCTGGGATACCCCGATCATTTTCCGAGACGTGAAGCACATTGATGTGCCCTGACAGCGCTTTGATCGCTTCGGGTTGGCTCTTTTCTTCGATATGCGCGTGGAACGTATCATACATGATCCCGAACGCGGGATGGTCGACCGTCTGGGTGTACCGAAGGGCTTGTTCGGCGGTGTTCAGGAAGTGGGTTTCGAAGCGGTTCAGCGGCTCCAGCGCCAAGCGCATACCTTGTCTGGCGGCACGTTCCGCCATGTTGTGATGCGCTTCGGCACCGCGTTGCCATTCGTCATGGGTCGGCCCTGTGCCGGTAAAGCAGCCGATCGGGGCATGAAACGGACCACCAACGGTCTGTGCTCCAAGTGCCGTGGCACAGTCGACAATCCAATCCAGATGAGCGATCCCACGTGAACGAATGTCTGGATCATTACTGGTCGGGTCTGCGTCCGCACGCGGAGTGATCGCTGTACAGGTCCGTTGCAACCCCAGATCGTCAAGCTTTCGTGCCAGTTGACCATAGTCGTTGGGTGTTCCTTCAAGAACAGGAATCTCTACGCCATCATAGCCATGGTCTACGGCCATCTGGCAGGCGTGGAGCTGTAATTCATCAATCAAGCCCCCAACACAAAGCAGGTTAACGCCTAGCTTCATAGTTCCCCCCGGTCACGCGTTGATTAATTGCGTAATAGTTTCTGTAATCGTTTTCATTGATCATGTAAAGCATTACATATCCCTCTAACTCCTGCTACAATCCTTGCATTATGGAAAAGACTTCTCACAAAAGACCGACCATCAGGGATGTTGCCCGCGTTGCCAAAGTGTCAACGGCAACTGTCAGTCGCGCACTGCAATCACCTGAGCTTGTTACAGAAAACACAAGGAAAGCAGTGTTCGACGCGGTTACAGAAACGGGCTATAGCGTCAATACCGCCGCCCAGATGTTGCGGCGCAACAGGTCGGGCACAATACTGGTCATCCTGCCCGACATCTCCAACCCGTTTTTCTCGGAAATTCTGTCTGGGATCGAGAATGTCGCAACGCACGAAAAGCTGACGATTCTGATCGGGAACACAAACAGTGAACCCGAACGGTTCTTGAACATCCTTGAAAACCTGCGCAACGGCCGGGCAGATGGAGCACTGTTGTTGAATGGTGTCGCCCCTCCCGTGGGTATGCTGCCGGAACACACACCGATGGTGACGATATCCGAGAGCATTGCGGGAAGCCCCTTGCCTCATGTCGGCACGGACAACGAAGCCGCGGCCTATGAATCCACACGGTATCTGATTTCGCTCGGGCACAAGTCGATTGCACATGTGACGGGGCCGGACGGCAATCAACTGACGACTGACCGGCGCTCGGGTTACGCAAAGGCCATGCGCGAAGCAGGGTTGTCGGACAACATTTGCGAGATTCGGGGCGGGTTTGAATTTCAGAACGGAAAGGAAGCTGTCAGTGCGTTGATGCGCCAGCCCACCAAGCCAACCGCGGTATTCTGCGCCAACGACGAATCTGCCATGGGCGTGATACGCGGGCTTGAGGGGGCGGGTTACAACGTACCACGCGACTATTCAGTGATGGGGTTCGACAACGTCTCTTTCTCGCACATTTTCAGCCCCGAGCTGACGACCATTCATCAGGCCCGCTATGAAATCGGCGTGAAAGCGATGCAGGCTTTGTTGGCCCTTATGGGTGGGCAAGAGACTGAATCGCCCATCTTTTTGCCGCACAAGATTATCGAACGATCAACGACCCTGCCTCTGACCGGACGGAAGGTGGTGCCTGAATAGCTTTGTTTGGTCATAGGTTTGCGGTTGGGTGTCTCGTGGGCAGTGACTATGTTAGCATGGGCAGTTGAGATGTCACCAACAGTGCCCAAGTACCGCGCCGCAAGTGTGCGAGAATGCTGCGTAAGTAATGGTGACGTGGGCAACAGGCGGCTAAGCTCCGCATCGCGTTGGCCTTACCAGACTGCAACGGAAAGCGTTCTGCAACTAGCCGATTTTACCCGATGAATGGCAGCTTCGACGGACCGCATTGCGGCAACACACAAGGCCGTTGGACGGCCTGTCCACCTGGGCGCAGTTGTACCACGCGTAAGTTTCCCATCTTTCTGTGTATCCGAGTGACCTTGGTCCGCCGCATCGAATGCGTGCCGTACCGTCGTCGAAAGGGGCAGGCCTCAAACCGTCGTGACAGAATGACAGGCGCGAAGGCGTCGAACCCACTTGGTCGACTTTCTGGATGGCTACAGCGCCCTACATCGCCTGACGCCCCCAATGGCCGCACACCATGTGACTACACTTTAAAATCTGAATCTCAGGACCAGAAAGATACATCGTAGACGCGATCCACCGGATGCCGGGATTGAACACCTAAGTCACTCCGGCACCTTCCTTAAAATCCGCTACGAATGCCTCAAGCAAAGCTCGCACGCGGCGTGGTTGTGTGAGAACTGGGGGCATGACGGCTTGCAAGCCGATGGCGGCAACCTCGAACTCCCTCAACACCGGGATGAGTCGCCCTGCGGCAATATCCTGGTTCACATCCCATTGCGACTTGCGCACAATCCCGCGCCCTTCCAGTGCCCAGCGTCGTACCAGATCGCCATCATTGGCAATCCGGTCACCCCGCACCGTAACCATTTGCCTTCCACCGTCGATTTCAAAGGGCCAGGCGCGGTCTACACCCGATCCAAACCGCATGAGAAGGCAATTATGACTCTCCAGGTCGATCGGATGCAACGGTGTTCCAGACCGCTCCAGATAAGCGGGAGCAGCGCAGACGATCCGTGAATTGTCGGCCAGACGCCGGACGATCAAGCTGCTGTCGCCCAGGTCGCCATACCGTATCGCCAGATCAAGACCCGCTGCAGCGACATCCACAAACCCATCGCTCAGATGCAGGTCGACCGTGACTTCGGGGTTTTCTTCAAGAAACTTGTCGATGACCTGCGCCAACCGGTTGCGACCCAGATCAGACGGCGCGCTCAGCCGGATCGGCCCGGCTATGCGTTCAACACCAAGCCTGATACGCGCTTCAAGTTCTTCCGATTCAGCCAGCAAACGCTGCGCGCCATCAACCAACTCGCGCCCCTCTTCCGTCAGGCTGATCGACCGGGTTGTCCGGTTCAGCAACCGCGCCCCGTAATGCGCCTCGAGCGCGGCAAGACGTTCCGACACGGTCGCCGGCGACAACCCCATCTCACGTCCACCAGCGGCCAGCCCGCCCTTTTCAACGATACGCAGAAAGAGCGAAAGATTGTCCAGTATCATTATTCGATATCTCCGAAGTATTATTTCGGAAATTACCCAATTCTCTTGGTGTGCCGCAAGGCCCATGTTGTCAGCGACCAAGGGAACCGAACCATGCAGCTTGACCATGTGACCATACGCACTCGAAACCTCGCTGGAACGCGGGACTTTTTCGTGGATGTTTTCGGACTTGAAGAGAAGCCGCGCCCAAGGGCGATCCAGCGAATTCCGGGCCACTGGCTCTATGCCGGAGACGAAGCCATTGTCCACCTGATCGGCTCACGTGGGCTGAGACCAAATGCCAGCCCTGAAGCCTGGGACCATGTGGGGTTTCGCTTGACTGGCTACACCCGTTTCCGTGCCAGCCTCAAAGAAAAGGGCATTCGGTTTTCCACCATGGATCTGCCCGAACTGAACGAACGGCGGATATTTTTCCATGCCCCCTGCGGACAGCTCATCGAAACGGTTTTCCGCGAAGCCACCCCAGTCTCAGGAGAAGAAAATGAATGACCTGACCGGAAAGAAAGCCATCGTGATCGGCGGCACCTCGGGCATCGGCGCGGCTGTGGCGGAGGCACTGGCTGCGCGCGGTGCCGAGGTCGTGCGCGCCAGCCGATCAACCGGGCTTGATGCTTCAGAAGGTGCTGCCCTGACCAGTTGGATCGCGGAACAAGGCCCGATCGACCATCTTGTCTTTACCGCAGGCTCGCAGGCGCCGGGCGGTGCTGTCGCGGCCCTTGAAGCCTCCGCCAAAGTCATTGCGAAGGAACTCGCCCCGATCCGCGTCAATGTTGTCAGCCCCGGCCTGACCGAGACAGAGGCCTATGCAGGCCTGGATACGGACGAGCGCAAGACAATGCTTGACGGAGCGGCATCCCGCCTGCCCGCAGGTCGCGTCGCCCAACCGCAGGATGTGGCCGCAGGCTATCTCTTTGTCATCGAAACCCCTTCCGTTACCGGCGCCGTGATCGACATCGACGGCGGTGCGCTGATCAACTGAACAGGAACACTCCAATGTCTAAAGGATCAAAACTCCCCTTACAGGTCTGGATCCTCACCCTCTCTGCCTTTGCCATCGGAACCGCTGAATTCGTGATCGCGGGCCTTCTCACCCAGATCGCCGACGATTTGGCCATCACCGAAGGTCAAGCCGGGCAACTCATAACGGTATATGCAATGGCGATTGTGATCGGTGGTCCGATCCTGACGCTTTGGCTGGCGCGGTTCGACAAGCGAAACGTGTTGCTTGGTCTGATGGGTCTGTTCATCGCAGGCAATGTCATGTCCGCCTTTGCAGGGGATTATGCGGCGCTTTTGATCAGCCGGATCATTGCCGGTCTGACCCAGGGTCCCTTCTATGGCATTGGGGCCGTCGTCGCGACGCGGCTTGTTTCCAAGGATATGGAAGGCCGGGCAGTTGGCCAGATGTTTGCTGGTCTGACTCTTGCCAACGTGCTGGGCGTACCGGGCGGTGCCTGGGTGGGCAACATCTTTGGCTGGAACATCACCTTTCTGATCGTCGCGGCTTTGGGCGTGATCGCCTTGCTTACCATCATGTTTGCCGTCCCGCGTCAGGGTCGTGAAGCTGTGGCGTCCATTCGAGGCCAGATCGGTGCTTTTGGCGACCGCAACCTGCTTGCGAGCCTTGCCTTTACCGTTTTGGCCTGGACGGGGTTCATGGGATTCTATGGCTACATCGCTCCCGTGGCCGAGCAGGTGGCCGGATTTGCGCGCCCAGACGTGACTTGGGTTCTTGTGATCGTCGGGCTGGGCCTTGTCCTTGGTAACGCCCTGGGCGGTCGCACCGCAGACGCCAATCTGCGCCTGTCCCTGATCGGCTGGCCAATCGCAATGATCATTGCCCTTGTCGTGGTCGGCATTGCCGCGCCCTTCAAATGGCCTTTTGTCGCCGCCGCTTTCCTCTTTGGCGTGATGAGCTTTGCCAACGTGCCAGCGATGCAAATGCGGGTGATGACGTTCGGCCGACAAGCGCCAGAGCTTGCAGCGACGGCCAATATCTCGGCTTTCAATATTGCCAATGCACTTGGCGGGATCATCGGCGCGGCCGTGGTCGACAGCACCTTGGGTGCACAAGCGATACCCTTTGCAGCAGCATTGGTTCCGATCCTCGGCGTGCTGTTCATCCTGACACAGGAACGCAAGCGCGGTTCGGGCATGCAATGCCACGCCTGAACCACCTCCAACCAGCCTCAAACCAAATATTCGAGAGGACCAAACACATGACCGCCCTTTTTGAAACAGCCAAAGTCGGTGCCCTTGAGCTGCCTTCGCGCATGGCACTTGCCCCAATGACACGCTGCCGCACCGATCAGCCCGGCAACATCCCGAATGCGATGATGGCAGAATACTATGCGCAACGCGCCAGTGCGGGATTGATCATCACTGAAGCCACGCAGATCAGCCAACAAGGCCAGGGCTATTCCTTCACCCCCGGCATTCACTCGGACGAACAGGTCGCAGGCTGGCACAAGGTGACCGATGCCGTACACCGGGCAGGCGGGCGGATCGAAGATGTGATCTACAAGCATGGCCAGACGCAGCATTTTCCCGACCTGACCGCCGAAAGTGGCTTCGTCCACGACCTGACCAACACCGGCCAAGACGAACTTTTGTTCGTCACAGTCGAATTTGGACACTGAAACCCATAAGAGGATTTTCAACATGCAGCATGGTACCACCACAAGGGCCGTCGCCCTGACCCGCTACCTCCCGGTTACTGAACCCGACGCCTTCATTGACATGGAACTGCCGGTCTCTGGACCAACTGGCCATGACATTCTGGTCGAGGTGAAGGCGATTGCCGTGAACCCTGTCGACACAAAGATCCGTGCCCCGAAGGACAAGATCGAGGAAACGCCACGCGTTCTGGGTTGGGATGCGTCTGGGATCGTCAGCGCGGTCGGGCCGGATGTGACGCTCTTCAAACCCGGCGACGCGGTCTATTACGCGGGCGACATCACCCGTCCCGGCACCAACCAGCAATACCAACTGGTTGATGAACGGATCGTCGGGCGCAAACCAACAACCCTTAGTTACGCCGAAGCGACCGCCCTGCCCCTGACCACAATCACCGCCTATGAGGCCATGTTCGACCGTCTCGGCATAGACCGCGACGGCGCGGATGCTGGGCAGTCGATCCTCATGATCGGCGGCGCTGGCGGCGTCGGCTCGATCGCCATCCAACTGGCCAAGCGCGCCGGTCTGACCGTAATTGCATCGGCCTCGCGCCCCGAGACGATTGGCTGGGTTAAGGAACTGGGCGCGGATCATACCGTCAACCACCGCGAGGACATGGTCGCACAAACCCGGGCGCTTGGGTTCCAACATGTCGATCACATCGCGATCTTCAACGACATGCGCCACTGGGATGCCGCAGTCGAACTGATCCGTCCGCAGGGGGGGATCGTGTCGATCGATGACACCGACCTGCCAATGCCGATGGCTGGCATGAAGACCAAAGCGGCCGCGCTGCACTGGGAATTCATGTTCGCCCGCGCCATGCATCAGACACCTGATATGATCGAGCAGCACAACCTGCTGAGTTTTGTGGCCAACGAGATCGACGCGGGCCGCATTCGCACGACGGTGAGCGAAGTTTTATCGCCGATCAATGCAGAAAACCTGCGCAAGGCTCATGCGGCTATCGAAGCTGGCGATGCAAAGGGCAAGATCGTGCTGGAAAGGTTCTGATGCCCCGCACTGCAAAACCAGACAGAGGCCGGTGCATTGACCGTCCGGCCTCTGTCATGCCTCGACCAGAGGGCGCCTTCGTCATGCTGGGCCTGTCGGTCTTGGGCACTTTCCGCCCTTCTGGATGGTCAGCCTTCGCTTTCTACTTGGCGCCCCGGTTGTTGCCGCCCTGATTATTATCGCAAGGCAGCGTTTCCCGGTTCTAACGCGAGGCGACCTGCCGGTTATCCTGGGTGTCGCGGTATTACTGTTTGCGGGTATGATGGGATTGGTAACCCTTGCGCTGACGCTCATTCCGGCGGGTACCGCCAGCATTCTGATTTATACAACGCCCGTCTGGCTCATATTGATCGAGATGATCTTTGGCGATGCCACAATTGGGATGAAACGCAAGGTAACCGCACTTCTTTCCGCCGCAGGATGCACGACGATTGTGGTTTCTTCTGGAAAGCCAGGTTTATGGGGTGCTCTTCTTCTTATCCTGATTGCCGCGGCTCTGTGGGCAATCGCAATGCGGCTTGTCAACCGGCACGAGTGGCAAGGTGGTGTGCGCGATGCGCTGTTCTGGCAAATGCTTATTGCTGGATTGGCCTTGCTACCGGTTGCCTGTTTCTTCGAGGGTCCGTTTGAGTGGCAGTCACTGACACCAACATCGCTTACCCTGCTTCTGTTTATCGGTCCTTGGCCAGCGGAGCGGGGTTTGGGTTCATGATTGCAGCTGGGCGCAGCCTCCCAACCGAGCGCGTCGCCCTGATCAGCACCGCAACACCGCTCATTGGTTTCATTTCGGCAACTCTGGTGTTGAATGAACGCGTGAACACCGCAACGTTGCTTGGCGGCGCGGTCATGCTGCTTGCCTTGGTCTGGGGCGCAGCTCCCGGAAGGCGAACGCTTCCCTAGTGCCGCGACGATACAGGCCCGCCGATAAAGGACTTTGCATAGGCCGATGGGGTCCGGCCCACATATTCCTGAAACGCCACGGAAAAAGCGGAACTTGACGAGAACCCGACCTCAAAGGCCGTTTCGGTGATTGAACGCCGCTCGCGGCGCAACATCATCGCCCGGCTCGAAGACCTTTCTGGCGTGGAACTGGCCACCGCCTTTGCCATTCCCGATCTTGATCGCGAAATCAAATGGCACTGCAAATATGCGCGTCAGAACGGGATTCATGTATCCCCCACTTTCATGATCGATGGTCTAATCCAACCTCAGATTGGCAGTGGCGATCCGGTCTCGGACTGGGTAAGAGAGATCTCGATGCGATAGCTTCCAATACACGTTTCTCGCAAGTTGCTGATGGGTGCCGTTCCAAATAGGGGATCAATGATATACCGAGCAAATGATGGACAAGTTCAATCTGATTGCCGGACTATTGCAACGCCACCCCTCTTGAGGCCATCAGACGCTCGGCGCGCTGGGTCGGCGCGGCTGAGAGCGTCCCGTCTTTGATGACCGCTACATCGTACCCCCGGTTTTTGGCGGCAAGCGCCGTTTTCTGAACGCAGTAGTTAAGGTCCAGCCCTGCGATGCGCAGCTTTCCGATCTTGAGTTTCGCAAGAAGCGCATCAAGTTCTCCTGTCTCAAATGCATCCTGCACCCGCTTGACCACGACATAGTCTGCCAGTTCTGCGAACGGCGCTGCAAGTTCGGTGCCTGCGGTGCCTTCTACGGCCTGCCCTTTCATCATCATTTGGGCGATCACTTTGGTGGAAGGGATCGACCATTCCTGACGCACGGCGACAATCGGAACGCCCCGTGTTCTTGCGGTTTGGATTTCACAAAGTATGACGGCAGCGGCGGCCGACTTCGATGTTTGGGAGTATGGTCCGTGTTCCCAGAAGACAGATTGAAGGTCGATCAGCAACAATGCCGTCCCGGGCCGGTCGCCAATCAGCTTTCCATCACTGACCGCGCCGATACGTCTTACACCCTGGACGAGCCATACAACTGCGACGAGCACCACCGCACCGGCGAGATAGAAGAATATCATCCGTTTTCTCCTGCTCGTTCTTTCAACCTTTCCGTCAGCGCAAGAACCACCTTCATGGCGATCGAAATCTCTTCGCTGTCGAAGTCAGCGCCGATCTCCTCCATCAACGCCAGTTCCCGAGCGATAATATCCTCGATCAGACGGCGCCCCTCATCGGTTAGCATCAGAATTGGCGAGCGCTTGTGACGAGGGTTTGGGCGTTGCTCGGTAACTCCGGTGGCCAGGGTCTCGTTCACCATCAACTGAACGTATTGCCTATTGATCTCGAGCTTGGCGGCAATCTCGGGCACGCTCAGATCGCCATAAGTGTGCAGAATTTCCAGAACGGCCCGCATTCGAACCGTAAGGCCAGTTCCTTTCAGCCCGGCTTCGACACACGCTTCCGCAGCCTGCATAAGCGGGCGTGAGGTCCAGACAAGTTTGTGTAGTCGATGGGATTTCATGATGACACTATACATGTCATAATGACAATTATGATGTCAAGTATCTCTCCACATTCGCGCCAACCCACTTCCGCCTAAACGCCGTCCACTACCTTCGTGTTCAGTTTGTCGGGTCGATTGAAGCGGATCCATGGACCCGCCCCAAAACTTCGGTTTCGATCGTGTCCTACATGATCAGCTGTCCCAAATCGCCCCATAGGCAGGGATGCCAAGGCTTTCCATGTCATGCACCACTTGGCGGGTCAGTTTCTGGTTCGAGATCACGATCACCGCTTCGGCCCCGCTTTCCCGCACCGCTTGCAACGCAAGGGCGGACAGGTTCGGTTTTCCGTTGGTATCCGTGTCCCAGATCACCGGGTTTTCGGTATGGGCCTCGATCTCATCCACCAGTGCATCACCGTAGGTGGCTCGGGGGCTGCGGGTCGACCAGACCAGTCGGTTTGGCACCGCACCTTTCAGAAGATGCGGCAAGATCGGGCCAATACCGGATCCAGTGCCCACGTAAACCACCTTGGTAAACAGCTCTTCTATGCGCGCCACGCCCGAGGTGGTGATCCCTTTCACCCACACATGGCTGGGCGGATTGTCGATGAAATCTCCGGTCCAGTCGCCCGCGCGGCTGATCGCAAGCCGATAACCGGATTGTCCCGGCGTCGGGATGTTGGCAAAGGCGTGGTATTGACCGAACGGCGTATGCGACAAGGAATTCGAGCTTCCCGCGAAGGGGGTATCGCCATAGTCAAACCCGGCTATCACCACATGACTGGAAGGTTTCTCGATATTCACCTTCACCCGCTTCAGGGTTAGCCATGGTGACAGAATCGACAGGGTGATCAGGCCGAGCATCCAAAAGGCAGTTGTTTCGGTCAGGTTGGCGCCCATGTCATGGGTGATCGAGATCGTTTGCGCCCAGAAAAGACCCAGAACCGTCCAGCCGACAAAGCGGTGGATGCCCTCGAACATGTTATGAAACTTCGCGCGGATCGGACCAAGGGCCGAGATAATCATCAGCGTCATCAGAGCGATCATAGTGGCGCTTAGTCCCAGCGTCAGATCGGATGGCAGTGCTGCACCACTCAGGCGGTTGGCGACCATCGCAAACAGCAGGAACCCAAACCAGACCGTGCCGGTCACGGTCCCGCCGGAATGCAGCCCGCCGAAATGAAAGACCTTGCCGGCGCCCCAGCGGATCCATAGGGGCCAGCTGGTGGGGATGCGCGTCGCCAGCCAGAACAGCGCATTCACCACACGTTGTTGCCGGATCAGGATGCCCAGCGACAGATTGATCAGCGCCATATCGGCAATCGGGCCAAGCATATAGGCCGCACCGTCATGCCAGTATCCATCGCGCAGACCAATGCCGAAGACGGCCAGATTAACCATGGCCACCAGGAACGCCAAACGGCGATATTCCATCAAGGCTGGGTGGCGGGTAATGCGCCGCCAGCGCAGTGCGGTGGTTTCGATATTCACTGTCTCGGTTGCCATTACTTCAGCTCCACACCACGGGTTTCAACCTCGGCCTTGGCCATTTCAAGCAGCAGCCGTTTGTCGATCTTGCCACGCGCGGTGCGGGGCAACTCGTCCAGGACCATCACAAGGCTGGGCTTGTTGTAATAAGGCAGCGTCGCTTCCACCGACTGGGTTGCCAGATCGGGGTCTGCCGTTGCGGGCGAGATGAAGCTGACCAGATTTCGGTTGTCATATTTCAACGTGACGGCCTGTTCGCAGCCCTCCGAGGCTTCAAGCGCCGCAGAAACGCCGTCCAACTCCACCCGGAAACCGCAAACTTTCACCAGATCGTCGACGCGCCCGTGGTGCAGAAGCTCTCCGTCATCGGTCCACGATCCCAGATCACGGGTGTTGAACATCATATGGCCGGGGCGAAACGGATCGGGGCGATAGCGTTCATCCGTGAGCTTCGGATTGGCCAGATAGCCCGCGGTAACGCAATCCCCGCCCGCCCACATCGTGCCTTTCGCGCCGATCGGAAGCGGTGACAGATCTTCGTCCAGCACATAGACGGTGTTGTTCGGGGTGGGACGTCCGATCGACAGCTCGGCCTTGTGGGCGTTGTGCGGCTCGGCCGTGTTGATGATCGTCGTTTCGGTCGGCCCGCAGGAGTTATAGAAGGTGCAGAATTGCGACCATGCATCGGCCAGGGGACGCGGGCAGGGTTCGCCCGCGACAGCGGCAACTTTGATGTTCTGGCAGCGTTCGATGTCCAACGTGTTCAGGATCGAGGGCGTACCGATCAGGATATCCACTTTTTCGGCGGTCTCGGCGATGGACTTGCCACGAATGACCAGCGTGGCACCATTGGACAGCGCGCCCAACGTCTCCCATGCGGCCATGTCAAAGGCGATGGACAGGATTTGTCCCACGCGCAGGCCGGGGCGCATGCCCAGATTTCCGGGGCGGGTGTGCAGGATGTTGCACAGGTTTTTATGCGTCACCTGTACGCCGTTGGGCACACCGGTCGTGCCCGAGGTGAACAACACCATCGCACGGTCATCAGGGTGCAGATAGTAATCCGTCCCCTGCGGCGCGATGGCCGGGTGGCTTTCATCGTTCATGACCTCGTCAATGCAGATCAACATCTGATGATCGGGGTCCACCGGCACGTCCCCTTGCAGGCGTGACAAGGTCAGAAGCACCTTTGCACCGGTTTGTTTCGCAATGTATTTCAGGCTTTCTGTCGGCGCGACACCCACATGCTGCGGAGCATAGGCCGCACCCACTTTCATGGCGGCCAGAATACCCACAACCATCTCGATCGAACGTTGCAGGTATAGCCCGACAACGTGACCGCGCGTTACGCCCTGCCCGGCCAGCAGACCCGCCAACCGATCCGAGGCAACATCCAGCGCACCATAGGAAATCGAGGTACCTTGGTGTTCAACCGCAATCGCATCAGGCTGCAAAGCGGCGTAATGGCTGAACCCCTCCAGAATTGTCGAAAAGCGCAGGGACTGTGTCGGCCCCCACCCAAATGTGAAGAACCGATCACGGTCGAAGGCAGGCAGCGACTGCAGACCAAGATGATCGGCTGGGGGCAAAGCAATGGGATGCCCGCGAGAGGCATGAAGTCGTGGATCGGTAGCGAGGTCCTGCATGACGGCAATCTCCTTGTTGGTGTGACGCCATCTTTGTTAATGGGAAAATTACCCATTGACACTTCACAATGGATTAACGCACTCTCACGACCGTGTGTGGAATTGATACAAACCCTGTCAAATCTGACATAACATCTTTGAAACAAACGGAATCTGTCTTGAATGTAAAAACAGCTACCGCGTTTTCTGATGCGTTGACCGATCTGTTCGCCCCGCTTTCGCAGGCGATGGTCGCGCATGGTGTGACAGTTGGTGCAGCTACAGAATCGATCAAAATGGCGCTGTTGAATGCGGTGATAGAGTCTCATGGACCGGACGTATCTGACAGTCGGATCAGCATCATGACCGGGCTACATCGCAAGGACGTCCGACGATTGCGGTCTGACGCGCCGTCCGCGGATGGTCGCAAGACGGCCAACCGACTGGCGTTGCTGATTGGTTACTGGACGACGGCGCCCGACTTTCAAGGAAAGGACGATACGCCCCGTGCGTTACTTCGTGAACGCTCTTCCGAAGGGCCGGGGTTTGACGATCTGGTCCGTCAGACACGACTGGACGCGGCCCCCGGCACGATGCGGCAGATGCTTCTGGATCAGGGCGCGGTCGAGGAAGACCCCGATGATGGCCGCCTGCGCCTTGCAACCAACGCACTGGTGCCCGGCGCCGGATCGAAAGAGCTGGTCGCCGCCTATCGCGCAACCTTGACCGCCCATATGACCGCTGCTACCCAAAACCTTCTGGCTGCAAATGGTGCGCGGCGCCATTTCGACCGCGTTGTGCGCTATTCCCATCTTAGCGATGCATCCATCGCCGAGCTTGACGCCTTGGCGCGCGAGGAATCGCAGGCACTTCTCGAGCGGCTGAACAGCCGCGCAAAAGCGCTTCAGGAACGCGATGCCGCCTTGAATGCCAGTGGTCGCTTCGCTGCAGGGGCCTATGTGCTGCCTGTCCAGAACGCAAAGGAAGACGCGGAATGAGCTTGCTTAGAATAGTCCTGTCTGCCGTCCTGTCGCTTGTTTTGGCCGGCAGTCTGCTGGCGAATGACGATGGTGAACGCGAAGGTGGCATTTTGGGAACCGGCATCGTGGGCACAATCACAGAACTGGGCAGCATCTATGTGAATGGCCAGCATATCCGCGTTGCCCCGGATTCTGCTGTCACAGACGGCGTCACCGTCAGCGCCGCCCGGCAGCTTTTGCCCGGACATACAGTCGCCGTGGTTGCCACGCCCGATGGTGACGGGTGGCAGGCAAGCTATATCCGTCAGATCACCCCGCTGGTCGGGCCGATACAGCGTCTTTCGGACACAGAACTCAGCGTTATGGGAACGGTGGTCTTGGCCGATCGTGACATGACAGCCGCCTACGCCACCGGTGATTGGATTGCCGTCAGCGGGCTATGGAAAGGTGAACAAGTCGTCGCCTCGCGGGTTGAGCCAGCCTCACCCAACGGCCCGGCCAGAATCGAAGGCAATGTGTTCGACATAGCACCGGGCCAACCGCTGACGATTGGCGGCACCGAAATTACCAGCCTTGTGCCCTCTCATATCCAGGACGGGGATGTGGTGCGGGCCGTGGGTGCGGCGTCTGAAAGCGAGTTGCGGGCCGATCGGTTGGAAACCGGCGTCTTCGCGGAGACGCAACACGTTGTGTTCTCGGAAGGATATTTCTCGGTGCCGAAACCATCGGGGATATACGCGTTGCTTGGGTCGGGCATAGTATCTTACACCGACAATCCAGAGATGATTGATCCCACCGCCAAACAGTTTGTTTGCGCAAGTAATGCAAGGCTATTCTCGACCTCTGCTGACCAGCTTGAAGCAGAGGATATGGCCCTTGTCTTGACGGAATGCCTATCCAACGCGGACGGACCCTAGCTTGGCGCGTATATGACCTTATGACGATTTAGCGGATACGCTCGGGTTCCGATGCCACCTGCCAATATCTGCTGCAAACGTCAGCGCAATCGATCGCATCGCTCAGACGGCGGATGAACCAGTGGTCGTGACAGTGGTCAGAGGTCGGCCTGTGCCGTTCACAATTCAAGCGTAAGCTATTGTTGCGTTGCATCTGGTTTTTAGCTGGATTTCGAAATCTTGTATCACGAGGAACGATTGGAACAGATACCTGCACAGATCGTGGGCGGCGGTATCACCGGCATGATCGTCCAGATGGTGGTGGGCTTCGTTTTCAACAAGCTACGCGGCTAAAGATCTCACGCCTTACAGCTGGGCATAAGTTCGCGCAGGCTGGACACCTTCTTGCAGGGGTGATGATAGTCGTTTCGCCGATCCATAGTTGCACCGCGGGGGAAGGCCGCGATGCTGTCGGTCGTCTGAACCGTCAGGTGATCGCCAGCTATGCTGAGACTGGCGAGTTGAACCGGGTGCTGTGATCGCGGCCCTGCCGTTGATGGTTCTTCACTGCAAGACCGGCGTGTTTGCGACGATGAAGAAACCCTAACTTATCAGATTGGCTCAAACTGTCTCAGCAGCTCTGACGTCGGACAGCGCGAAGAAGGGGGAAACGCTACTTTTGACAACTATAAAGATAAACCCGAGCAGCATGGCCGACAGAACCGCACAGATGCGCTTGGAAAGGGTGTTCGATTGATGCGTCAAACCTGCGTGAGATGGTTCATTTCGAGCAGGGTTTCCTTTTCGTCGCTGACATAGAGTGTGTCGCTGGAGGGTTTGGCGAACACCCCGGGGCCATAGCTTGTCATGTAGAGCACGATATCGTCTTCGGCATGGACGGGGCTATGGACCGCATCTACCGGTTCATAGGCGTAGGTTCCAGGCTCAAAGTCGCCAGCTTCCTTGTGGGTCCCCTGCCCTTCAATGATATAAAACTCGGATGCCCCTACTGCCTGTGCGGTGGAAGCGTGCTGCCGGCATGCATGAAGATTTTGACGGTCCAGACACCATACTTCTCATCGGCATGAAGAATTTGCATTTCGATGCCCGGAGCCAACGGCGTCCATGGCGTTTCCCGGTTTCGATGAATGATCGGAGCATTCATGGGCAGGACGATCAATTCGCGTTCGGTTTGTTTATTCTGCGTGACGACAAACACGGCCAACACGGCCGAAGCGATCTATCAAAGACTGCCCCTGCCGAACATCGCTGACCACCTGTGCACAGAAGAAACAGTCGGCACGCAAGGTCAGCTTCCCGGGCCCGCTTTCGGGTCAACGCGGTATGTAGGTGGCCGAGTACGTAACCTGACAAAAGCGCAACATCTTCAGGGATTTCGTGCGTAGGACAGGTGACCCATGATGGCAATTGCGATAGGGTTGTCAGGTCGTCCGAGATGCT
>NZ_JAFMZK010000009.1 GCF_029105185.1 Aliiroseovarius sp. Z3
GCAGCGCCCTGCGCGTGACAAAGCTTAATCTGTCCGAGAAATCCCATTGGAGCGGGCGAGGCGATTCGAACGCCCGACCCTAACCTTGGCAAGGTTATGCTCTACCCCTGAGCTACGCCCGCATCCTGATGGGTTTGTTCGACCGGGTAAGCCGAACCGGGTAACCGATTGGAGCGGGCGAGGCGATTCGAACGCCCGACCCTAACCTTGGCAAGGTTATGCTCTACCCCTGAGCTACGCCCGCATCCTTCGGTGAGCCGTGAGATATGAAATCCGACGCATGGCTGCAAGGGGAAAATCACACTAAAAGGTGAAATTCGCACCTTATGGGGACCCTTGTGGTGTTTTGTTGGCAACAGGGGCACCACAACCACACGGCAACAATGAAAAGGCCGCCAGTGATGGCGGCCCCAAAACACGCATTGCGACGTGATTATTCCAGTTCGATCATCAGATCCTTTGCGTCGATCTGTCCACCGGGTTGCACATGCACGGCTTTGACCGTGGCATCGCGCTCGGCGTGGATGCCGGTTTCCATCTTCATCGCCTCGATCGTCAACAAAAGGTCGCCTTCGTGCACTGGCTGTCCATCCACGACCGCAACCGTCGCCACCACGCCGGGCATAGGTGCCCCCACATGGGCGGCATTCCCGTCCTCTGCCTTGGGGCGCTTGGTGGTCGTTGCTTTTATCAGCCGATTCGCCACGCGAATGACACGCGGTTGGCCATTGAGTTCAAAGAACACTTTGACCTCGCCGTCCTCGTTGGTTTCGCCCACCGCTTGCAGACGGATTTCCAGCGTCTTGCCCGGGTCGATCTCGGTCGAGATTTCCTCGCCCGGTTCCATCCCATAGAAGAACGTCTTCGTGGGTAGGGTGCGGACCGGGCCGTATTGGCGGTGGCGGCCCATATAATCCAGATACACCTTGGGATACATCAGGTATCCGTTCAGATCCTCGTCATCGACGGTCAGACCCTCAAGCTCTTTCGACAGGTTTGCGCGGGTGGCTTCCAGGTCGATGGGTTTCAGGTGTTTGCCGGGGCGTTCGGTGTTGGGTTTCTCGTCCTTCAGCACTTTCTTTAGAATTGCGTTGGGAAAGCCGCCGGGCGGCTGGCCCAGATTGCCACGCATCATGTCCACGACACTGTCTGGAAACGCGACATCTGTCTTGGGGTCTTCGACTTCGGCACGGGTCAGACCTTGGCTGACCATCATGAGAGCCATGTCGCCAACCACTTTCGAAGACGGGGTCACCTTCACGATGTCACCGAACATCCGGTTCACATCCGCATAGGTCTGCGCCACTTCATGCCAGCGTTCCTCAAGCCCCAGCGACCGTGCCTGAGCTTTCAGGTTGGTGAACTGCCCGCCGGGCATTTCGTGCAAGTAAACCTCGGAGGCGGGGGCGGCCAGACCGCTTTCAAAAGCGGTATACTGCGCCCGAACGCCTTCCCAATAGTTCGAGATTTCCCGGATCGCGCCAATATCCAGTTCGGTGTCGCGGTCGGTGTTGTCCAGCGCCTCGACGATTGAGCCCAGACAGGCTTGCGAGGTGCCGCCGCTGAACGCGTCCATCGCTGCATCCACGGCATCCACCCCGGCATCAGCTGCCGCAAGGATCGTCGCGCCCGCGATACCAGAAGTGTCATGAGTGTGGAAATGGATCGGCAACCCGACCTCGTCTTTCAACGCCTTGACCAGAACGCGGGCGGCGGCGGGTTTCAAAAGCCCCGCCATGTCTTTCAGACCCAGCACATGAGCGCCCGCGGCCTCAAGCTCTTTCGCCATACCGACATAGTACTTCAGATCATATTTCGCACGATCAGGGTCAAGAATATCGCCAGTATAGCAGATCGTCCCTTCGCAGATCTTGTTGGCATCGATGACCGCATCCATCGCGATGCGCATGTTTTCGACCCAGTTGAGTGAGTCAAACACGCGGAATACATCAACGCCGGTCAGAGCGGCCTGCTTCACAAAGGCTTGCACGACATTGTCTGGATAGTTGGTGTAGCCCACACCGTTTGATGCCCTTAGAAGCATCTGCGTCATCACGTTGGGCATCGCCTCGCGCAGGTCGCGCAGGCGTTGCCACGGGCATTCCTGCAAGAAGCGATAGGCCACGTCGAATGTAGCCCCGCCCCAGCATTCGACCGAGAACAGCCCGGGCAGGTTGGCGGCATAGGCGGGCGCGACCTTGATCATGTCGATCGAGCGCATCCGGGTCGCCAGAAGCGACTGATGACCGTCACGCATGGTGGTGTCCGTGATCAGCAGCTTTTTCTGCGCTTTCATCCAATCCGCGACGGCTTGCGGCCCTTCTGACTCAAGCATTGTTCGGGTACCCGCGGCTGGATTGGCCCGCAAGGCAGGGGGTTTGGGCAGTTTAAGATCGCTGGGTGGCGCGGCGCGGCCCTGGGTTTCAGGATGGCCATTTACTGTGATGTCCGCGATATAGGTCAGCACCTTCGTGCCCCGGTCACGACGTTTCGAGAACTTGAACAGCTCGGGCGTCTCGTCGATGAACTTGGTCGTGTATTGGTTGTTCAGGAAGGTCGGGTGCTTCAGCAGGTTTTCAACAAACGCGATGTTCGTCGACACTCCGCGCACACGGAATTCACGCAGCGCGCGGTCCATGCGGGCGATCGCCTTCTCGGGGGTTTGCGCCCAGGCCGTCACTTTGGTCAGCAGCGAGTCGTAATACCGCGTGATGACGCCGCCCGCATAGGCCGTTCCACCATCCAGGCGAATGCCCATGCCCGTGGCCGAGCGATAGGCGGTGATGCGGCCATAGTCGGGGATGAAGTTGTTCTGCGGGTCTTCTGTGGTCACGCGGGTCTGTAGCGCGTGGCCGTTCAGACGGATATCATACTGGCTGGCTTTGCCGGTGGCTTCGGCCAGAGATTTGCCTTCGGCGATCAGGATCTGCGCTTGCACGATGTCGATGCCGGTCACTTCCTCGGTGACAGTGTGTTCGACCTGCACGCGCGGGTTCACTTCGATGAAGTAGAACTTACCGCTTTCCATATCCATCAGGAATTCGACCGTGCCCGCGCATTCATAATTCACGTGGCTACAGATCTTGCGGCCAAGCTCACACAGCTCTTCACGCTGGGCTTCGGACAAATAGGGGGCAGGCGCACGTTCAACCACTTTTTGGTTGCGGCGCTGAACCGAGCAGTCGCGCTCGTAAAGGTGATAGATATTGCCGTGGCTGTCGCCGAGGATCTGAACCTCGACATGGCGGGCGCGGGTGATCATCTTTTCCAGATACCCCTCGCCATTGCCGAAAGCGGCTTCGGCTTCGCGGCGACCTTCCAGAACTTTTTCTTCTACCTCATCTTCCGAGTGGATTGGACGCATGCCGCGACCACCGCCGCCCCAGCTGGCTTTCAGCATAAGGGGATAGCCGATTTCCGCAGCTTCTTTCTTGATCGCCTTCATGTCATCGCCCAGCACCTCGGTGGCGGGGATGACGGGAACGCCAGCGGCGATCGCGACCTTGCGGGCCGAGGCCTTGTCGCCAAGGGCGCGCATGGTTTCTGCCTTGGGACCGATGAAGGTGATGCCGTTGGCCGCACAAGCATCCACGAAATCCGGGTTTTCCGACAAAAGGCCATAGCCCGGGTGGATCGCGTCGGCACCGCATTCCTTGGCCACCCGGATGATCTCGTCAATCGACAGATAGGCGGCCACGGGGCCCATGCCTTCGCCGATACGATAGGCTTCATCCGCCTTGAAGCGGTGCAGGCCCAGCTTGTCTTCTTCGGCATAGACCGCGACTGTTTTCTTGCCCATCTCGTTGGCGGCGCGCATAACACGAATGGCGATCTCGCCCCGGTTGGCGATCAGGATTTTCTGGAAGTCCCTCATTTCACTCTCCCCTTATCAGGCCCAGTATGCCGATTTGGGTGGAAGTCGTAGGCGGTGCTGCATTGCAGCGCAATAGGGTTTGTAAGAATTTGGCAAGGTTGGTGTCAAAATTGGTAAAAAAATCTTACCAAATCTGCACAAGTGAAACGCCTGCTTACTGAGATCGGGATAGCAAACCGCCCGGCTGGCGTGTGATTCGGCCCTCAAGCTCCAGATTGACCAGTTCGGGCAGGATATCTCCTGACCCGGCACCGGTCTGGTCGCCCAGATCCCGGATCAACTGATCCTCGGCCAAGGGGCTTGGGCCAAGCCGGGCCAATATCTGGCTGTGCAGGTCAGCCGTTTGTGACAGGGTTCTTTTATCTTGCGGTTTGCGTTGGTTCGCTTGCGGTGTCGCGACAGGCGCGGTGGATTTTGCGTCATCTGCATGTGGGGTGGCAGCCGGGCCAATCGCGTCGATCACGTCTTGCACGCCACGCACCAGTGCAGCCCCGTCACGGATCAGAAAATTACAGCCCGACGCGCGCGCGTCGAACGGGTGGCCGGGCACGGCCAGCACATCGCGGCCCTGATCCAACGCGTTGCGTGCGGTGATCAGCGAACCCGACTTGGCCGCTGCTTCGACGACAACGACCGCACGGGCAAGGCCCGAGATCAGACGGTTGCGGCGGGGGAAATGGCGGGCCTGCGGGGTCAGGCCGGGGGGCTGTTCGGACAGGCGCAGACCCTTGCGGGCGATGTCTTCGGCAAGATCGGTGTTGTCTTTGGGATAAATCACATCAACACCGCCCGCCATCACGGCCACGGTGTTGCCCGCATCCAGCGCAACCTCGTGCGCCACGGTGTCCACACCGCGCGCCAACCCGGATACGATGGTAAACCCGGCTTCGCTGAGGTCGCGGGACAGTTTGCGGGCCATCCGCAACCCGATCGACGACGCATTGCGCGCGCCGATCAGCGCCACCATCGGGCGGTGCAGCAGGGACACATCCCCCATCGCCCACAGAAAGGGCGGCGGGTCCGCGATTTCTGACAGAAGCTCGGGATAGGCTTTCGTGCCCCATGTTACCATACTGGCCCCGGCAAACCGCGCGCGGCGGAGTTCGGCTTCTGCCACTTCGGGCGGGCAGGGGGCATAGTCCTTTACCCCCGCCTCGGCGGCGACATCCGGCAGGGCTGCAAGCGCGGCTTGCGCCGAGCCGTGTTCTGACAGCAACCGGAAGAAGGTCGCAACCCCCACGCGGCGCGAGCGCAAGAGACGGATCCACGCCAGTTCATCTTCCTCAGACTGAGGGGAGGGGGTGGGGTGAAGCAGGGAAGGTGAAAGGTCCATGGGCATGTTGATTCCGTCTCTTGCAGATCAACCTTGCACCTCATTTGGTTAATGTCGTCCTAACGCGTCTGGCCAGATTGTCCCACGTCTACGCCGCCGATCCCCCAACCGTCAGACCACCGATCAACAGCGACGGTTGCCCGACCCCCACTGGCACCGACTGTCCGGCCTTGCCGCAGGTGCCGATGCCGGGGTCCATGGCCATATCATTGCCGATTGCGCGGATTTGTTTCATCGCGGCGGGGCCGTCCCCGATCAGCGTGGCCCCTTTGACCGGTGCGCCGACCTTGCCGCCTTCGACGCGATAGGCTTCGGTGCATGAGAACACGAATTTTCCATTGGTGATATCAACCTGCCCGCCGCCGAAGCCGACGGCATAAATGCCGTCTTTCAGCTCACCCAGCACCTCCTCGGGGCTGGCGGTGCCGCTTTCCATGATCGTGTTGGTCATCCGCGGCATGGGGGCGTGGGCATAGCTTTGGCGCCGCCCGTTGCCGGTGGGGGCGACCCCCATCAGTCGGGCGTTCTGACGGTCCTGCATATAGCCGACCAACACGCCGTCCTCGATCAGGACGGCACGGCCCGTCGGCGTGCCCTCGTCATCGACGGACAATGACCCGCGCCGGTCGGGCAGGGTGCCGTCATCGACCACGGTCACGCCCTTTGCGGCAACCTGCGTGCCCACAAGCCCCGAAAAGGCGGACGTGCCCTTGCGGTTGAAATCACCTTCCAGCCCGTGCCCCACCGCTTCGTGCAGCAGGATGCCCGGCCAGCCATTGCCCAGAACAACGTCCATCACACCCGCAGGGGCTGGGACCGCCTCAAGGTTCACCAGCGCGATGCGCAGGGCCTCGCGGGCAGTGGCCTGCCATGTGTCGGGCGCCATCAAACCTGTCAAACCCGTGCGTCCACCACCGCCGGATGAACCACTTTCGCGCCGCCCGTCCTGTTCGACGATGACCGAGACATTCAGCCGTGTCATCGGGCGTGTGTCGGACACCAACGCGCCATCGGGGCGCAGAATGTGAACTTCTTGCAGGCTTGCGGCAATTGTGGCCGACACCTGAACCACGCGCGGGTCAAGGTCGCGGGTGAAGGCGTCAATCTCACGCAGGGTTTCGATTTTTATGCCAAAGCCAGCATCGGCCATTGGGTCGGCGTCGGTGTATAGCTTTTGATTGGTGCGTGCGGGTGCGTCGGCCCATGCGCCACCCCCTTCGCCCACCGCAAGCCGCGCGGTGCTGGCAGCACGTCGCAAGGCGGCTTCGCTGATCTCGGTTGAGTGCGCATAGCCTGTTGTGTCCCCCCGGACGGCGCGCAGCCCAAACCCTTCAGACGCGTCATAGCTCGCGGTTTTCAGGCGTCCATCGTCAAAGACCAGCGCCTCGGATCGCATCCGCTCCAGAAACAACTCGCCATCATCCGCCCCGGCCGTCACCTCCGCAAGCAGGCTTTGGGCGCTTTCTGCGTCCAGATGGGTCTCAAACGGGCGAAACGATGTGGCATCTGTCATGGGGGCCTCGAATTAGCGCTAAACGTGGGTTTTGTTGTTTAACCTGAGAAGGTTTTTCCTTGTTCCCAGCTTTCTAATATGGTTTCTCGTCGAAGAGAAACAAGGAATCCCGCGCAAGCGCACGGGAGAGGTATGAGCGAGCCGCTGCCGCGCTGACCAAAGGGTCAGCAATCACGCCGCGCCGCCACGGGAAGAGAAAGACGAACATGATGCGTTTCAGCAGCCTTTTCGCCACTGCAACTGCTATTCTGACTGCCGGTCAGGCATTCGCGCAGGAAAATCTGGAAATCATCGGCAAACCGGTCGATGGCGCGATGGGGTTCCAACCCTCGGCAACCAGTGTCGCACAGGCGGCGCACGGGCTGGATGGGATGATCAACTATATCATCATCGCCATCACGATCTTCGTGACCGTTCTATTGGCCATCGTAATCGTGCGCTACAACCGGCGCGCGAACCCCGAGCCCGCAACCTTCACCCACAACACCCCGATCGAGATCATCTGGACACTGGTGCCGGTGGTTATTCTGGTGTTCATCGGGGCGTTCTCGTTGCCCGTGCTGTTCCAGCAGCAGGTGATCCCCAAGGGCGACGTTGTGATCAAGGCGACCGGGTATCAGTGGTACTGGGGCTATGAATATCCCGAGCATGAGTTCGGCTTTGACAGCTTCCTTCTGGCAAAGGAAGAGCTGGAAGAATATGGCTATAGCCAAAGCGAGTATCTGCTGGCCACGGACACCGCCGTCGTGGTGCCAACCGGCAAAAAGGTCGTCATTCAGGTCACCGGCGCAGACGTGATCCATTCCTGGACTATTCCGGCCTTCGGTGTGAAGCAGGATGCCGTTCCCGGACGTCTGGCCGAACTGTGGTTCGAAGTCGACGAGGGCAAGGAAGGCATCTATTTCGGACAATGTTCCGAACTGTGCGGTAAGGATCACGCCTATATGCCGATCACCGTCAAAGCCGTGACCCAGGCAGAATACGACGCTTGGCTGAAAGGCGCGATCGAGGAGTATGCGGGCAACATGAACTCGCTTCCCACGGTTCAGGTTGCAGCCGCCGAATAATTAATGCGGGGGCAGGCGCATGTCTGCGCCCCGACCGTCCCGTCCGGGGCGGTGTTTTTGAACTGAAAACCCTACTAGCCAGATCGCGTAGACACCCATGAGCGACGCCAGCATCCAAAGCACCACTGACAGCCGTGAAGCCGGCTTTGGCGACTATTTTGCGCTGTTAAAACCGCGTGTGATGTCGCTTGTCGTGTTCACCGCTTTGGTGGGTCTGCTGGTGGCACCGGTTGGCGTGAACCCGGTGGTTGGGCTTGCGTCAATCCTGTTCATTGCCGTGGGTGGTGGTGCATCCGGCGCGCTGAATATGTGGTGGGATGCCGATATCGACCGCAAAATGCGCCGCACCCAATCACGTCCGATCCCATCGGGAAAAGTGACCGAGGGCGAGGCCTTTGCCATCGGAATGGCGCTGTCGGCGATGGCCGTCGTCATGCTGGGCCTTGCCGCAAACCTGATGGCGGCTGCGCTGCTGGCCTTCACGATCTTCTTCTATGTCGTGATCTATACCATGTGGCTGAAACGCTGGACGCCGCAAAACATCGTCATCGGTGGCGCCGCAGGGGCTTTCCCGCCGATGATCGGTTGGGCTGTGGCAACTGGCGGTATTTCCATCGAAAGCGTGCTGATGTTCGCGCTGACCTTCGCCTGGACGCCGCCGCATTTCTGGGCGCTGGCCCTGTTTACCAAGGGCGATTATGCCAATGCGGGCGTGCCGATGTTGACGGTGACACACGGACGCAAGGCGACGCGCGCCCATATCCTAGGTTATTCTCTGGTCTTGGCTGTCGTTGCGATTGCGCTGGGCCTGACCTCGATCGGGGGGCCGGTCTATATGGCCGTCGCGCTGATCCTGAACGGCATGTTCATCAAGGGCGCATGGGACGTGTTCCGCCGTGATGATGCCGCATCGGACGCGGACGCCCACAAGGCCGAACGTGGATTGTTCAAACTGTCTCTGGCGTATCTGTTCCTGCATTACGGCGCGCTTCTGATCGAAGCGTCGCTGAAACCGTTCGGGCTTGGAGGATGGGGCTGATGGCGATCAAGGTCGATCATGAACTGCACAAGCGCCGCCTGAGCCGCAATATCGGTGTCGGCGTGGCCCTGATTCTGTTTGTCGGGCTGGTCTATGGCCTGACGGTGGCAAAGGTCAGCGACCTTTATAAACCCGCCCCCGCAACATCGGAGGTCAGCGAATGAGCCTGACCCGCCAGCAGAAAACAGCCGCCAAGATGGTGGGCGTCGTGATCCTGATGGGGTCGCTCAGCTGGGCCTCTGTCCCCTTCTATGACTGGTTTTGTCGTGTGACGGGGTTCGGCGGCGAAACCGCCGTGGCGCAGCGTGGGTCCGACGTGGTGCTGGACCAGAAGGTTCTGGTCCGCTTCGACGCCTCGAAAGAGCGCGGGATGCCGTGGGAATTCAAACCCGTGCAGCATGAAATGGAAATCAAGCTGGGCGAAACCGGGCTGGCCTTTTACGAGGCGTACAACCCCACAGACCGCCCCGTCGCAGGCACCGCCAGCTATAACGTCGCGCCTTTCGCGGCCGGCGGCTATTTCACCAAGATCGACTGCTTTTGCTTTGAACAGCAAGTGCTGCAACCGGGCGAACGCGTGACCATGCCCGTCACCTTCTATGTCGACCCGGAAATCCTTGATGACCGCGAGGCGAAATACCTCAAGGCCATCACGCTGTCATACACATTCCACGAAACAGAATTGCCGGACGAGGTTGCGCAGCTTGCGCCCGACGCCCCGGCAGTGCAAAACTGAGCCAGAAGAACAGGGACTATACGCTTATGGCACATGCAAAAAACCACGATTACCACATTCTGCCCCCGTCGGTGAATCCGTTCCTTGGGGCCGTTTCCGGCTTCATCATGCTGTTCGGAGCCGTCCAGTGGATGGCCAACGGCATTCCATGGATTTTCCTTATCGGGTTGGCCGGTGTCCTTTACGTCATGTACGCGTGGTGGACGGATGTCGTGCATGAAGGCGAAACCGGTGATCATACCTCGGTTGTGAAAATCGGTCTGCGCTATGGCGTGATCCTGTTCATCATGTCCGAGGTGATGTTCTTCGTGGCGTGGTTCTGGAGCTTCTTCAAACACGCGCTTTATCCGATGACCGAAGGGTCGCCCGCAATCGACGGCGTATGGCCGCCTGAGGGGATCGAGACTTTCGACCCGTGGCACCTGCCGTTGATCAACACGTTGATTCTGCTTCTGTCGGGCGCGGCCGTCACTTGGGCACACCACGCGATTGCCCATGAAAACAACCGAAAGGATCTGGTGTCGGGGCTGGCGCTGGCCGTGATTCTGGGTGTGCTTTTCACCATCTTTCAGGCGTATGAATACAGTCACGCGGCCTTTGATTTCGCGGGCAATATCTATGGCGTGAACTTCTTCATGGCGACAGGTTTCCACGGCTTCCACGTCATCGTCGGTACGATCTTCCTGTTCGTCTGTCTGCTGCGCGCGATGAAGGGGCACTTCACCCCGGAAAGCCATGTCGGTTTCGAGGCCGCGGCCTGGTACTGGCACTTCGTCGACGTTGTGTGGCTGTTCCTGTTCGCCGCCGTTTATATCTGGGGCGGTTGAACCCGACCCGAAAATAGTCCTATTCGGGGCGCGAGGGGAAACCTTCGCGCCCCTTTCACTTGACCCGCATCCGGACGTGTCCATGAGCTTTCGCCTGATCCTGACTGCCACGCTCAGCATCGCCATTCTGGCGGTGTTCCTGGGCCTTGGAAAATGGCAGTTGGACCGGCTTAAGTGGAAACAGGGCGTGTTGGCCGAGATCGACCGCCGCATCGCAGCAGCCCCCGTGGGCCTGCCCGCGCAACCGGACCCGGAACGCGACAAGTATCTGCCGGTCACGGTGACGGGCATGATGGGCGCGAATACGCTTCGTGTGCTGGTCAGCAGCCGGGACGCCGGGGCGGGATATCGGCTGATCTCTCCGCTTCACACGGCCGAAGGTGCGGTGCTAGTTGACCGCGGGTTCATCCGTGTCGCTGACCCGATGCCCCCGGTGCCCGAAGGCGCGATCACCGTGGTGGGCAACTTGCATTGGCCAGATGACCGCAACAGCGCGACGCCGGAAAACGATCTGTCCACCAACACATGGTTTGCCCGCGATATCGACCAGATGGCCGAGGTTCTGGAAACCCGCCCAATTCTGATCATCGCGCGTCAAACCACCCCGGCCGAGCAGGGTATTCTGCCGATGCCCGTCACCAGCGCGGGTATCCCGAACGACCATCTTGAATATGCCGTCACATGGTTTTTGATGGCTGCGACATGGGTGGTGATGACAGGCTTTGCGCTTTGGCGTATGAAACGCCGGACACGTGACACTCTCGCCCCAAGGAGCGACTGAAATGCGCTATATCTCTACCCGTGGTGACGCCCCGGTTCTGAGCTTTGAAGATGCGATGCTGACAGGTCTGGCCCGCGACGGTGGCCTTTATGTGCCGGAAACGGTGCCGACGATGAGCGCAGGCGACATCGCCGCGTTGGCCGGGCTTTCCTATGAAGAAGTCGCGTTTCGCGTGATGCGCCCCTTCGTGGGCGACACGTTCACCGAAGACGAGTTTCGCGAGATCATCGCCAAGGCCTATGCTGACTTCAACCACGACGCCCGCGCGCCGCTGGTTCAGCTTGGCCCGAACCATTTCCTGCTGGAACTGTTCCACGGTCCAACGCTGGCGTTCAAGGACTTCGCCATGCAGCTGATCGGTCAGCTTTTTCAGGTCGCGCTTAGTCGCCGGGGCGAGAAAGTGACCATCGTCGGCGCCACGTCCGGCGACACCGGGTCCGCGGCGATCGAGGCGTTCAAGGGGCTGGACGCCGTCGATGTGTTCATCCTGTTTCCACATGGCCGCGTGTCCGAGGTGCAGCGCCGCCAGATGACGACCCCGGCTGAGGCCAACGTGCACGCGCTGGCGGTTGATGGCGATTTTGATGATTGCCAAGCCCGGTTGAAAGACATGTTCAATGATTTCACCTTCCGCGACGCGGTAAAACTTGCGGGCGTGAATTCGATCAACTGGGCGCGGGTGCTGGCGCAGGTGGTATATTACTTTTCTTCGGCCGTTGCCTTGGGCGCGCCGCATCGCGCGGTCAGTTTCACGGTTCCCACTGGCAATTTTGGCGACATCTTTGCAGGCTATATCGCCAAGAAAATGGGCTTGCCGATTGACCAGCTGGTGATTGCCACGAACCAAAATGACATCCTGCATCGCACCATGGAAACAGGGGCCTATACCAAGGCAGGCGTGACGCCTTCGATCAGCCCGTCGATGGATATTCAGGTGTCGTCAAACTTCGAACGCGTGCTGTTCGACGCCTATGGGCGCGATGGCAAGGTCGTGGCTGATCAAATGGCGGACCTGTCCGGCGGTGGTTTCAAGATCAGTCAGGGTGCGATGCAATTCCTGCGTGAAACCTTTGACAGCGGGCGCGCGTCCGAGGATGAGACGATGGCGCAGATCAAGTCTTCTTTCCTGCATTCTGGCGAAGTGCTGTGCCCGCATTCAGCGGTCGGAGTGAAAGTCGCGAACGAACATCTGGGCGCAAGCCCGATGATTACGCTGGCAACGGCACATCCGGCGAAATTCCCGGCGGCCGTCAAAGATGCCTGTGGACAGGATGCACCGCTGCCGCCGCATATGGCGGACCTGTTTGATCGCGAAGAACGCTCGACGCGCGTGGCGAATGATCTGGAAGCACTTAAGGCGCTGATCTGCGAGCGCACCGGAAAGGTCATTCCTGCATGAGCGTGCGTCTGGACCGACTTTCCAACGGCGTCAGCGTCGTGACCGAGCATATGCCGGGGCTGGAAAGCGCCTCGGTCGGGGTGTGGGTCACGGCGGGCGGTCGCCATGAAACCCCCGCTCAGAACGGCATCGCACATTTTCTGGAACACATGGCGTTCAAGGGCACCGAAAGGCGCTCAGCACTTGAGATTGCCGAAGCGATCGAGGATGTGGGTGGCTATATCAACGCCTATACCTCGCGCGAGGTGACGGCCTATTACGTGCGGGTCCTGAAAGACGATGTGGCGCTGGGGCTTGATGTCATCTCGGACATCGTGCTGAACCCGGTGTTCGATACCAGCGAGATCGAGATCGAGCGCGGCGTGATCCTTCAGGAAATCGGTCAGGCGTTGGATACACCTGACGATGTGGTCTTTGATTGGCTGCAAGAGGCCGCGTTCCCCGATCAGCCGATGGGCCGCACCATCCTTGGTCCGGCCGAGCGGGTGCAAAGTTTTGGGCGCGATGATCTTTCGACCTTTGTCGATCAGCACTATGGGCCGGACCAGTTGATCCTGTCAGCCGCAGGCGCTGTCGATCACGATCAGATCCTGCGTCTGGCAGAAGCCGCCTTTGGGCATCTGAAACCAAGCAGACCGCGCCTGACAGATGTCGCACGCTGGTCCAGCGGTGCACGCATCGAGGTGCGCAACGGGTTGGAACAGGTGCATTTCACGCTCGGGCTGGAGGCACCAAGCTATCGCGATGATGCATTCTATGCCGCGCAGCTGTTCAGCTCGGCTCTGGGTGGGGGCATGTCTTCGCGCCTGTTTCAGGAGGCGCGCGAAAAGCGCGGATTGTGCTATTCGATCTTCTCGCAGCTTGGGGCCTATGACGATACGGGAATGATGACGATCTATGCCGGCACGTCGGGCGACGACATTGCCGATCTGTCCCGCCTGTGCATTGACGAGATGAAGCGGGCTGGCAGTGATATCACTGAACGCGAATTGGATCGTGCGCGTGTGCAAATGAAGGCGGGGTTGTTGATGGGGCTGGAAAGCCCGTCATCACGGGCCGAGCGGATGGCGCGTCTGGTCGCCATCTGGGGGCGTGTGCCGTCGCTTTCTGAAACGGTCGAGAAGATTGACGCAGTAACACTGGCCGATTTGCGCAGTTTCGGCGCGAGCCTGACAAAAGGTGATATGGCGATGGCGGTCTATGGACCGGCAGAAAACGCGCTGAGCCTTGATGTCTTGAACGAAAGGCGCGTTGCCTGATGCTGGGACGCTCCAAGAAGGTCAGGATCGAAACCGAACGGCTGACTCTGCGCCCACCAGCGCATGGCGACTTTCGCGGCTGGGCCGCATTGCGCACCGCCAGCCGGGAATTTCTGACGCCGTGGGAACCGATCTGGGCGCAGGACCATCTGAGCCGCAAAAGTTTCACCAATCGCGTTTACTGGGCCAATCGGTCGATTCAGGGCGGCACGGCGCTTCCACTTTTCATGTTTCGCCGCGCTGACAATGCGTTGGTCGGGGCGGTGACGCTGGATCACATCCGACGCGGGCCATCGCAGGCCGGAACGACCGGATATTGGGTTGGCGAACGCTTTGCGCGGCAAGGCTATATGCGCGAAGGGCTTGAAGCCGTGGTCCATTACGCGTTCAACGAGCTTGATTTGTCGCGACTGGAAGCGGGATGCCTGCCTGAAAATGCCGCGTCGCGTGGGGTTCTGGAAAAGGTCGGTTATAAATACGAGGGCGTGGCGCAAAGCTACCTGCAGATCAACGGGCGCTGGCGCAATCATGTGCTCTATGCCAACCTTCGGTCGGACCGGCGGGGACGCACGCAGGCCGGATAACTCAGCAACGGGGCGATCATGGGCGATCTGAAGTCAGTGGACAGTGCGTTCGAGACAAGGCTTCGCGCTTTGCTGCCCGATCAGGTGTTTCGTCCCTTGACCCCAACCTATCAGGAAGAACCACGCGGGTTGTTTCACGGTGAGGGTGGATTGGTGCTTGCGCCATCCTCGGTGGACGAGGTGTCGGCGATCGTTCGCGAATGCGCTGCGGCCCGCGTGCCGGTGGTGCCTTTCGGTGGTGGCACCGGACTGGTGGGCGGGCAGATCATGCCCGGCGGGGCGCCAGTGATCCTGAGCCTTGAGCGGATGACCCGCATCCGCGCCGTGCACCCGTCAGAGAACGTGTTGGTGGCCGAGGCAGGGGCGATCCTCGCCGATGTTCAGGCGGCGGCTGGTGCGGCGGGACGGCTTTTCCCCCTGTCGTTGGCGTCCGAGGGATCGTGCCGCATTGGCGGGTGTCTGTCCACCAATGCAGGCGGGGTGAACGTGCTGCGCTATGGATCGGCCCGCGATCTGTGCCTTGGGGTCGAGGCCGTGTTGCCTGACGGATCGGTCCACCATGGTCTGAGGCGACTGCGCAAGGACAATACCGGGTTTGACCTGCGTGCGCTTTTATGCGGTGCCGAGGGAACGCTGGGTGTGATCACTGCCGCGAGCCTGCGGCTCTTTCCCAAACCAGCGCGGCAGGGCACTGCGTTCCTGAACGTCCGCGATCCGGCTGCGGCACTTGATCTGTTGGCCTTGGCACAGGATCGGTTGGGGCAGGGGATCAGCGCATTTGAACTGATCAAGGGAACCGGGCTGGATTTTCTTGCCGCTGCGGGCATGGGCGGACCGCAACCGTTCACCGCCCGCCCCGACTGGTCGGTCCTGATCGAGTTGGGGCTGGGGCCGGGGCAAGACCCGGAAGCCGAGTTGGCGACGCTGTTCGTCGATGCCGAAAGCGCCGGGCTGACCGATGATGGCGTGATCGCCCAAAGCGACGGTCAGCGCACGGCGCTTTGGAAGCTGCGCGAGGAAATCCCGCTGGCCAACAAGGCCGTCGGCGCGATCAGCTCGCACGATATCTCTCTTCCCCTGTCGGCAATCGCGGATTTTCTGCATAAGGCTGACGCGGATCTGGCGCGCGCTGGCACGTTTCGGGTCAACGCTTTTGGCCATCTTGGCGATGGCAATCTGCACTACAACGTGTTTCCACCCGACGGCCAGGTGGCTGCAGATTTCATTGCGATGCGGCAGCAGATTCGCGACATCGTCTATGGTTTGGTGCAACAGTTCGACGGATCGTTCAGCGCCGAGCATGGTATCGGTCGCCTGAAGCCGGCAGAGTTAAGGCGTTATGGCGATCCCGCGCGATTGGCTGCGATGCGCAAGATCAAAGATGCGCTTGACCCAATGGAGATCATGAATCCCGGCGTGATCTTTAACTAGGCGAGCGCTTTCAAAAAGCTACCAATTTGCAGCAAAAGTAAATGCCCTGCCTGGGTAGGGCAGGGCATTGCACGAATTATCATGCCAGCAAGCAGCGCCTGAACCCTGTCAGGCGCGGACGACACTAACGTCTGAGGGTAAACAAGAGGTTACACCCCCTCAAATTCGCACAGGACATGGACATCCATGCCCATGCTCTCAAGCAATTTGCGCCCGCCCAGTTCAGGCAGGTCAACGATGAAGGCGCATCCAACAATCTCGCCGCCCAGTCGCTCGATCAGTTTGATCCCGGCTTCAGCCGTGCCCCCAGTGGCCAGAAGGTCATCGACCAGCAGAATTTTCTCACCGGGCTGGATCGCGTCGTCATGGATTTCCACGACCGCCTCGCCATATTCCAGCGTATAGGCTTGCGACAGCGTGGCGCCGGGCAATTTGCCCTTTTTGCGGATCGGCACAAAACCAAGCGTCAGTTGGTGCGCAATCGCGCCGCCCAGAATGAAGCCGCGTGCCTCAAGCCCGATCACCTTGTCGATCTGTTCGCCAGCATAGGGGTGCAGCATCTGATCGACCGCCATACGAAAGCCGCGTGGATCCGCAAACAGGGTGGTCACATCGCGAAACAGGATGCCTTCGTGCGGGAAGTCGACGATGGTGCGGATGTAATCCTTGACGGTCTTGCCCTTGTTCATGGGAACGCCCTTCGCTGATTTGGTCGCCATTTGTGTGGCGCAATCCGGTCAATGACGCAAGCGGCGCGTGGTCACAGTACCCGCCCGGCGATGGCGTCCAGCTTGTCCAACAAGGCAGGGTCGCGCTTGTCAGGTGCGGTCATGATCGCCATGTCAAGTGCCCGGTCGCAACCATGTGGGCAGGGCGCACGCTTCGTCCCCAGCAGCCCCGGCAATCCGGCCACCATGCGCTTTGCCTTGTCACCATTGCCGGTCAGGGTGGCGATGACCTGTGCCACGTCAACTTCGTCATGGTCGGGGTGCCAGCAGTCGTAATCCGTGACCATCGCGACCGAGGCATAGCAAAGCTCGGCCTCGCGAGCGAGCTTGGCCTCGGGCATGTTGGTCATGCCGATCACATCCGCGCCCCACTGGTCGCGATACAGACGGCTTTCGGCCAGCGTGGAGAACTGCGGGCCTTCCATGGCCAGATAGGTGCCACCCTCATGCACCGTGACACCCGCCGCACGGGCGGAGCTTGCACAGGCCGTGGACAGGCGCGGGCAGGTGGGATGGGCAAAGCCCACATGCGCCACACAGCCCGAGCCGAAGAAGCTTTTCGGCCGGGCAAAGGTGCGGTCAATGAATTGATCCACAATCACAAAATCGCCCGGCACCATATCCTCGCGGAACGACCCGCAGGCCGACACGCTGATCACATCGGTCACGCCCAGCCGCTTCAGCGCGTCGATATTGGCGCGATAGGGCACATCGGACGGCGCATGAACATGGCCGCGCCCGTGGCGGGGCAGAAAGGACATCTTCACCCCGTCCAGATGCCCGGTCAGGATGTGGTCGGACGGGGTGCCCCAAGGGCTGTCGACGCTGTGCCAACCGGCGCTGTCCAGCCCGTCGATCTCGTAAATGCCGGACCCGCCGATGATCCCGATATGCGTGTTCATGCCTGTCTCCTTCCGCAGTTGGGGTCACATTATCCTGCGCTTGTTCCTGTTGCCATGCGGCAAATGCAGGGCGGTTTCCCGCAAGAGGCATTGTTTACGACCCCGAATGCCTGTAGTCAGCGCGCATCGCGAACAGATTTCCCCAAACGAGGTGACCCGTGGCCCGTGCCCTGCTGGCAAGATTTGCCAATCGAATTGAACGTCCCGATCTGCGCCTGTCGCAATCCGAAGACCTGACGCCCAACCGGATCAAGATCGAGGTGCTGTCGGGCCTGACCGTGGCTTTGGCCCTTGTGCCGGAAGCCGTGGCGTTTGCCTTCGTGGCTGGGGTGCATCCGCTGGTGGGGCTTTATGCGGCGTTTCTGGTCGGTCTGATCACCGCTGTGATCGGCGGGCGGCCCGGCATGATCTCGGGCGCGACGGGTGCCTTGGCCGTGGTCATGGTGGCGCTGGTGGCAAAACATGGGGTCGAATACCTGTTTGCCACGGTGATCCTGATGGGACTTCTGCAGGTGTTTGCCGGTGTCATGCACTGGGGCAAGTTCATCCGCCTTGTGCCGCATCCGGTGATGCTGGGCTTCGTGAACGGGCTGGCGATCGTCATTTTCCTGGCCCAGCTTACCCAGTTCAAGAACCCCGACAACACCGACGAATGGCTGACCGGCCTGCCGCTTTACAGCATGTTGGGGCTTGTCGGGCTGACCATGTTGATCATCTGGGGGATGCCCAAGCTGACCAAGTTCGTTCCCGCCCCGCTGGCCGGGATCGGGATCGTTGCCGGGATCGTGATTGCCTTCGGGATCGACGTGCCCACGGTGGGCGACATGGCGTCGATCAAGGGCGGCTTGCCCAGCTTCCACATCCCGTTTGGCACCGGCGAAGGGATTTATCCGCCCGCCATGCTGGCCCCTTTCACGCTTGAGACCTTGTGGATCATCCTGCCCTATGCGGTGATTCTTGCTGCGATTGGCCTGATCGAAAGCCTGCTGACCCTGAACCTTGTGGGCGAGATGACGGGCCATCGCGGCGGGGCCTCGCAGGAATGTATCGCGCAGGGCACCGCCAATGTTGTCACCGGCTTTTTCGGCGGCATGGGCGGCTGCGCGATGATCGGGCAGTCGATGATCAACGTGAAGTCCGGCGGGCGCACGCGCATCGCGGGGATCGCGGCGGCGCTGTTCCTGTTGCTGTTCATCGTGGCGGCGTCTTCGTGGATCGAGATGATCCCGCTTGCCGCCCTTGTTGGCGTGATGTTCATGGTGGTGATCGGCACGTTTGCCTGGAACTCTCTGACCATCCTGCGCCGGGTGCCCAAGACCGACGCGTTCGTTATCCTTCTGGTCACGGCCGTAACGGTTTACGAAGACCTTGCTGTGGCCGTGGTTGTGGGCGTGATCGTGTCGGCGCTGGCTTATGCTTGGAACGCGGCAGCACGAATTCATGCCGTGACGCGCGATGAAGGCGGCAGAAAGGTCTATGAGATCGAAGGGCCGTTGTTCTTTGCTTCGTCCGACGGGTTCATCGAGCTGTTCGACGTGAAAAACGACCCCGATCTGGTGGTGATCGAGTTTGAGCGGTCGCGTGTTGTCGACCAGTCCGCGTTGCAGGCAATCGAGGCCGTGGCGCAGAAATACGAAGCGGCGGGCAAGAAGATCCAACTGCGCCACCTCAGCCGCGATTGTCACCGGTTACTGACCAAGGCGGGGCACCTGATGATCGACAGCGACGACGACCCCGATTACGAGGTCGCCGTCGACTATTCGGTGCGCACGGGTATTCTGGGCAGCCACTAAGGCTTCGGCGCCAGCGCCTCCAATGCGTCCAGATCGCCCGCTTCCAGCGCATCCCGCGCGCGGGCGATCTGCTCGACCGGCCAGTCCCACCACGCAAGCCGGTTCATCCGGTCGATATCCGCAGGCGACAGGCGCATCCTGACAAGCTGAGCCGGATTGCCAGACACAATCGCATAATCGGGCACATCGTCACGCACGACAGCCCCCGTGCCGATGATGGCACCGTTGCCAATGGTGACGGCGGGGCAGACCATCGCGCCATAGCCCAGCCACACATCGTGACCGATCTTCGTGTCGCGGCTGTCGGGCTGCGCCATGATTTCCTGATCCAGTGCAAAGATGCCGAAGGGAAAGCTGGTCAGCCCGGCATAGGCGTGATTGGCCGCAGCCGTGATGAAGCGCACCCCGTGGGCGATCTGGCAGAACCTGCCGATGATCAACCGCCCCGCGGACATCGGGAAGTGATACGGGGCCAGTCGTGCAGCCCAGCCGTCAGCCGGCGGCGGATCGAAATCCGAGGCATAGGTGAAATCGCCCACCTCAATATTGGGCCGATCTATGACGTTTGACAGGAACACCGTGCCTTCATGGATGGATCCATCGGGCAGGGTGACGGGATGGACGCGCGCGGCGTCAGGCAGAGAAAACGGCATGTGACCTCCTACAAGATAAGAAATGAAGACATCAGGCCGTTTTGTTCATGTCACCCTCCATGGTTGGAGTGTCAGCATATCAGGTGGGTGTCCCCGCGTCTATTCGCCTGGACGGTTCAGGGTGAACTTGTCTTCCACCACCGTGTAGTCGCGATAACCAAGCCGCGCCAATGGGCGGGCACGTGTGATGTCAAACATCCCGTCCACCATGCAGTCGTCGCGCAGATGAATACCCGTAACCTCGCCGAAACAGACGAGGTTTTCTTCACCCGGCAGGCGGGTGATCTGGGTCAGCTTGCATTCAAGTGCAGCGGGCGCTGCGGGCAGGCGCGAGGCGGCGATCGTCGTGCATTCGACCCGTTCCAGCCCCGTCAGCGAAATCTCGTCTGTATCGCGTGGATAGCTGCCCGAGGAGGTGTTCATCGCGTCTGTCAGATTTGCGCCAACCATGTGGACGCAGAACACACCGGTCGCATTGATATTGTCCAACGTATCCTTGCCCAGATCGCGGTCGCCCTTGCCCGAGGTCGACGCAAACATCACTTGTGGCGGGTCATACGCGACCCCGTTGAAAAAGGAATAGGGTGCAAGGTTCTCGGACCCATCTGCCCCGCGCGTGGATATCCACGCGATGGGACGCGGGACAATCAACGCGTTGAATGGGTTATGGGGCAGCCCGTGCCCGTTTTTCGGTTCATAGAACACCCGCTTCTCCCTTCCTTTTCCGCGTCATGCCGTGATAGCAGCAAAGGACGACAGAAGGCGAGGGGCAGCGGGTGTACCACCTGACAGAAGAAACCGACGAAGACTGGTGGGACGTCGAAGCACTTTATGATCTGTGTTTCGCACCGGGGCGTGAGGCCTTGTCATCCTATCGCCTGCGGGACGGGGTCGCCCCCGTGGCGCGTCTGTCTTTGGTTGCGCGTGATGACGCGGGAATACTGGCAGGTGCGATCCGGTATTGGCCCGTCTCGATTGTTGGAGATCACGAAGCGCATGACGCATTGTTGCTTGGGCCGGTTGCGGTTCACCCCACCCGGCAGGGTGAAGGTTTGGGGGGGCACCTGATCCGGGAAAGCCTTTTGGTGGCACAGGATCTGGGGATGGAGCGGGTGATGCTGGTGGGGGACGCACCGTATTATTCCCGGTTCGGTTTCTCGAAGCTCAGGGATGTTGAGATGCCGCCCCCGACCAACCCGGATCGCGTTTTGGCCTATCGTTTACAGAATGGCACCTGGGACGGCGTCACCGGCAAGGTCATGCGGATCACATCCGCACCTGACGGTCCCGCTTGACGGCAGCGAACAGATCGACCTGATGAGTGCCGCCGGACTGGCTGGCCATTCGGGTCAGCCGATCATGCCAGGTTTTGCGCGGCCAGATGTTGCGCCGAACCGACGTGATGACCGCTGCGCCCAGCACGGCAAGGGCGCCGGACAGCGCATAGGACAAAAACGCCCAGACCGCCCCTATGTCAAAGCTGAGTGCGAGCGCCGCCGCCGCGGTTCCAGTGAATATTCCGGTGATGATAAGACTGATCGGCATGAGGGTTCTCCTTGTTCTGTTCCAGTTTTGTTCCAAACTGGTGAACAAAGTGATAACTGCCGAAAATTTTCATCAATCCTTAGACGGCGACTGAAGGTCGGGCCGGTTTCTTGCGCGTCAAATGTTCCAGCACTGCCGGGCGGACAGATTGTGCCCCGGACAGGCGTGCTTCGTCGATGACATCGCGAAGCTCAAGAAGATTTGTTCGCCGTATCAAATGCTTGACCGGTCCGATCGAAGCCGGGCGCATGGACAGGTGCCGCATACCCAAAGCAGCAAAACAGACTGCTTCAATGGGACGACCTGCGTCTTCTCCGCAAAAGCTGAGCGGTGTGCGGGCGGCGTCGCATCGGGTGACAATTTCTTCGATCAGGTTCAGAAAGGACACATTCAGGGTGTCATAACGGCGGCGCACACGCTCGTTCTCGCGGTCAGCCGCGAAAAAGAACTGCTTCAGATCATTGCCGCCAACCGAGATGAAATCGGCCATCTCAAAGAACTGCTGTGGGGCAAACACCATCGAGGGGGTTTCCAGCATGGCGCCGATCTCGATTTTTTCGGGCAGGATGTGGCCAAGCGCGCGTTCACGTTCGATCTCGGCCAGCACCATTTCACGGGCGTCACGAAACTCGTCAGTCTGGGCAATGAACGGGAACATCACGCTAAGATTGCGACCGGCAGCAGCCCGGATCAGCGCCTGCAACTGCATCCGCATGACGCCGGGCTTGTCCAGCCCGACCCGGATGGCCCGCCAGCCAAGGGCGGGGTTAGGTTCGTCCAAGGGGTTCATGTAGGGCAGCACTTTGTCCGACCCGATGTCCAGCGTGCGAAACACCACCCGTTTGCCCTTGGCGGCGTCCAGAACACGGGCATAGGTGGCGGCCAGATCACCGCGACGGGGCACGCGATCCACGGTCAGGAACTGAAGCTCGGTTCGGAACAGGCCCACGCCGGCAGCGCCAGAGTTTTCAAGCGAGGGCAGGTCGGCCATCAACCCTGCGTTCATATGCAGTTGCACCTCGGTGCCACACAGGCCCATGGCGGGTTTGTCCCGTAGGCTGCGATAACGTTCCTGTTGCGCCGCCTCCATCGCCATCTTGTCACGGAAGGCGGTCACCACGGTCTCTTCCGGGCGCAGGTGGACGATCCCGTTTTCCCCATCCACAAGGATATGATCGCCATTCAGGGCTTCGGTCGAGATACGGCCCGCCTGCACAATCAGCGGAATTGCGAGCGCGCGGGCAACGATGGCCGCGTGGCTGGCGATCGAACCTTCCTCAAGCACGATCCCGCGTAACCCGCGCCCATATTCCAGCAACTCGCCGGGGCCGATATTGGTGGCGATCAGGATCGGGTTCTCGGGCATTTCCGCGCCGGTTTCCTTGCCTTGGCCCGTCAGGATGCGCAGCAGCCGGTTGGACAGGTCGTCCAGATCATGCAGGCGTTCGCGCAGATAGGCGTCTGGCACCTGGCTCATCCGGGCGCGGGCGGCGGATTGCTCTTTTTCGACGGCGGCTTCGGCGGACAGGCCGCGATCAATGTCTTCTTCCATCCGGCGTTGCCAGCCCTTCGAGTTGGCAAACATCCGATAGGCCTCAAGGACCTGCATCTGGTCTTTGTCCTTGGTCAGCGTGTTGGCCAGAAGCTCATCGACCGACACCCGCAATTGCCCAATGCCGTCGTGCAGGCGCGCCTTTTCCGCGTCCGGGTCATCGGCGACAGGGTTGGTCACGACAACGCGCGGGTCATGCAGCCAGACATGGCCTTCGGCAGCACCTTCTTGTCCGATGCCACCGGTGAAAGTGGTGGCGCGTTGGTGCAGGGCCCCCATCGCTTCGCCTTCGCCAACAAAGGCACCCAGCTCGGTCATTTCGGCCAGCACCATGGCGACAACTTCGAGCCCGTAAAGTTCGTCCGCCGAATACTCGCGTTCGTCCTTGGACTGAATGACCAGTACGCCAAGGTTTTCGCCCAGACGCTGGATCGGCACGCCCAGGAAGCTGGAATAAATCTCTTCCCCTGTTTCAGGCATGTATCGGAACCCACGTTCGGACGGGGCGTTCTTGGTGTTGATCGGGCGACCGCGCCGGGCGACGCGACCGACAAGACCTTCACCAACGCGCAGGCGTGTCTGGTGAACCGCTTCGGCTTTCAAACCTTCGGTGGCGCAAAGCTCCAATGTTTCACTGTCCCGGAACAGATAGATCGAGCACACCTCGACCCCAAGGCTTTCGGCAATCAACGACGTGATTCTGTCCAGACGTTCCTGACCCTGCGAGGCAGAGGCAAGGGTCTCGCGCAGCTTAACCAGAAGCTTGCGACTGTCAGTTTGCTGGCTTTCTGCCATTCTCACCGTTCCCTGTTCCTGTGGGCGCTTTCGGGCACCCGCAATTGGGCAACCCGTCCAACCACTTGGACGAACCCTACCGTAATGTCTGCGCATTACATTTTCCAGAAAGTCCTTGCGCTCTTTTCACCTAAATTCGCTCAGGTGGCGACATGTCGCGCAATTGTGCGCCATTTCAGCAATTTGCCAATGGGTTTGGCAGTTTGCACCTGTCCGCAGGCTGGATGATCTTTGGGGCGAGTGGCCGATGTGCGGACGATAGCTCCCATTCGCTGTGCAAGCTGCCAATGGCCGCTTTACTGTCCATCGTAGCTAAAGCCTAGTGTAGATATCGTGGCTCACGCGTCGGATTGAATTTTGGCCACCTACCGAACCTATCAAACTCCTCACTGTATCAATGGAGAAGAAGGATATTGCTTAATGTATTTCTAATGGCAATGCTTGCATTAAGCATGGTTGCAGAAGCTCCCGACTGGGCGCTGGCGCTGGTCGTGGTTGAGCATCTTGGGAGAGATGCCAAGGCCGTGCGCTTGCCAATATTGAGTTAGGGTGGCTCGTTTATTCATATTAAGAAAGGCCATAGTTTTGAGAATATTTTCAGAGAATATGATTATTGATGGGTCAAACGCTAACCCAATATTGCCAAAAGGAGACAATGTCTTTCGCCTTGGTACGCTCTACAAGCACTGCAAATCAATTCACCTACCTGCTCAAGATACTAGTATTCGAATTGGGACACTTTCGGAATATCGCATTAACGAAAATCGTGCGGTTCGTGATGAATACGAAGGTAAATTTCGGGTGAGCTTGAAGTTCAAAGATCGTATGGAGGTTTCCAAAACCTGGCTCAACAGATTGACTTTCGGAACAATACCGTTCGGGTCAAAAGTCTCCCAGAATATCGTGACTAAAGTAGTTTCTGGTACCAGAACCGTCGGGATGGTATCATCGACAGGGCAGTTTGAATTGCAAGATGTTTTCGAAGATCGCACTCAAATAGAGGGCTGCTTGGATATACTCTTTGAAGGCGCTGACGCTTGGGTATTAAGCTTTAGCCGATCGCAAGACAGTGTGATTAACGATTCCTCATATGACTCATGTTGGTCACTTAAACCTGAAAATATGTCTTCGTTTCTACAAGCGATCACTCGAGAATTGTGGGGTGAGGTAGTGGGTGGTAACTACATTTCCGAGGATACAGTTGGACCTACAGGATTGCCAGGATTTGGCGTACCCAAGATGCGTGGGTTAAGATTGTCGATGTTTGATGACATTCAGGATGTAAAATATAGTGACAAAATTATTCTGCCCCAATGCGAAGATGAAGATAGTATAAGAACGACGCATTTGGCTATCGATGAGTCAGCATTCACAAAACCTTTACACTTCAAAAACGAGGAAGAGACTCGCGTAATCATTCGGCCCTGCTATTCCGTTAACGTTTCCAGTCCTCGCTACTTACTGCCAAACTATCTGCGACCAGTGCTGATACCTGCCAGATCGATCCTAGATTTGATAAGTTAGGGCAGCGTATATGGTTCGCTAGTTTGAGCGGGGGCTCTATTGAAGTATCAATTCAGACTTTGCCGACATGCGCTGCATATCAGTAAGAGCGCGCTTTGGGCTCAATCCCGACCTTCGCGGCGCATCGCGCGAAGGACCGCTGACCGTTCGCCACAAACCCCGCAGCCCCTCCATCCTGAATAAAATGGAAAATGCTACCGAAAATGGAAGTTCTATGTGTCGCGGTTCCTTTGCCTGAACGGCAAACGGTTGCGGATCAGGCTTTCTCTAACTCGAACGCATCATGCAGTGCCTGCACGGCCAGTTCCATGTATTTGCGGTCGATCAGCACCGAGATCTTGATCTCTGAGGTGGTGATGACCTTGATGTTGATGCCTTCTTTCGACAGCACGTCAAACATCTTGGCCGCGATCCCGGTATGGCTGCGCATGCCGATACCCACGACCGACACCTTGGCCACGTCCTTGTCGGCCACGATGTCGTGGAAGTTGATATCACCACGTGCCTTGGCGTCTGTCATTGCCTTTTCGGCGCGGGCGACCTGATCGACGGGGCACGAGAAGGTCATGTCGGTGCGACCCTCTTCCGAGATGTTCTGAACGATCATGTCGACGTTCACGCCAGCTTCGGCCAGCGGGGTAAAGATGGCCGAGGCGATGCCGGGGCGGTCGGCCACCGAGATCAGGGTCATCTTGGCTTCGTCGCGCTGATAGGCGACGCCTGCAACAACTTTACTTTCCACGATATCCTCCTCGTCGCAGACCAGTGTGCCTGCTTCCGGGTCATATTCTTCAAAGCTCGAGAGCACCCGCAGCTTCACTTTATAACGCATTGCCAGTTCGACCGAACGGGTTTGCAGAACTTTGGCACCCAGCGACGCAAGTTCCAGCATTTCTTCGAACGCAATGCGGTCCAGCTTGCGGGCTTTATCCGAGATGCGCGGGTCAGTGGTATAGACGCCATCCACATCGGTATAGATATCGCAGCGTTCGGCGTTGAATGCGGCGGCGAAGGCCACGGCCGTCGTATCCGATCCACCACGTCCCAGGGTGGTGATGCGTCCGTCGTCGGCAATGCCCTGAAATCCGGCCACCACAGCCACGCGCATGCCTTCACCGAACTTCGCCATGATGTTGTCGTTCGGGATGTCTCTAATGCGCGCCGCCGAATGGACGCCGGAGGTCTTGACCGGAACCTGCCATCCCTGCCAGCTGCGGGCCGGAACATCCATTTCCTGCAGGCGCAGTGCCATCAGCCCTGCGGTCACGTTCTCGCCAGAGCTGACAACGGCGTCATATTCACGGGCGTCAAACAGCGGCGAGGTTTCTTCGACCCATCCGACCAGTTCGTTGGTGCGGCCTGACATCGCAGACACGATGACGATCACGTCATAGCCATTCGCCACTTCACGCGCGACCCGTTTCGAGGCCCGGTGAATCCGATCCAGAGTGGCGACCGAAGTGCCGCCGAATTTCATCACCAGAATTGGCATCTTGGCCCCAAATCTCGTCCGTTTTCCTGTGTTCGCGCGTGTTTAGGGTGTGATTGGACAAAGCGCAAGACTGCGTGTGACACGTCGTGGGGTCGGTGGCCTAGTTCGCCTTACGCGTTGGCGTAAAGGGAAGGGGCATCACTGGCACACCATCTTCCAGCAATTCCTTGGCGTCTGCCAGTTTCGCTTCGCCATAGATGGATCGTTCGGGGGCATCGCCCAGATGCATGGCGCGCGCTTCGCGGGCAAACGATCCCCCGACATACTCACTTTCAGCTTCCACCTTGGCGCGCAGCCTGGCGATTTCAGCTTCGATTTCGGCATTGGGGGAGGCGAGCGACGCTGGTGCACCGGGTTTGGCCTGAACTGGCGCCATGGCCGCCGCCCGTGCCGGGCGCACCTTGGGGGCCATCAGGCTTTTTTCCACCTTGGCTGACCCGCAATCCGGGCAGGTGACATGCCCTGCCGCGCGCAACCCATCAAAGGCTGCGGCGTTCTGGAACCAGCTTTCAAAAGTGTGGTTCTGGTCGCATTTCAAGGCGTATCGGATCATTATCTCTTCCGAAGTTTCCTAGCTAACTATATATGGCGATCCTGATCGATCGGTGCAAGCCACGGCAGATAATCCGGCAATCTTTACCGGGCTTGTTTGGCGCCCGACGGGTCGAAAGTGCGGATGATGCGGCGCAGTTCGGGTTCCCAAACCAGCTGTGCGGCTTTCTTCTGCGATACCCACTTGCGCCGCCTTTGACCCTTTTCCGGGAAGGATTTGTGCTGTTTCTTGACCTTGAGGGGAAAGACCGCGACGACGCACGGCAACCGCTCGCCTTCATGCGATTTCGAATAGGAATAGAACCCCAGCACATCGTGGCTCAGCTTCCCTTCCACTCCGGCTTCTTCGAATGCTTCCGTCGCAGCGGAGCCAGCCGGTGTTTCGCCGTCCATCGGCCAACCCTTGGGCAGAATCCAACGACCCGACCCGCGCGTGGTGATCAACAAGATTTCGACCTTGCCGTCTTTCAGACGATAGGGAAGCGCGCCAAACTGGGTGCGCACTGACCGCTTGTCACTGAGTGAAAGCCGTATCGGCCGTGGCTTGCCCTTCGCGATCGTCAATTTCTTGCTGCCCTTGCTGCTCATCGTTCCGGTGCAGATACCCGGTTATTGTTATGCTTTGATAAAGATAACCGGTTTGGGTGGAAAAGAAAGTGAAAAGCCAGATGTAGTGCGAGCGCGCATTACGCCCGCCACATCCGGTATGCTTGGGGCAGGACGATCAATCGCGCGTGCCAGCGAAGCGTTCCTGCCAGCTTTCCCGATCCTCGTCCGAGATCTTGGCGAACACGTTCTCCGGCACGGTGAAACTGTGCCCGGCGGGCAGCGCACCAAGGGCCGCGGGCACGTCGTCGGGCCAACTGTCATCTTGGGTATTCATTGCCGCGAGCATCGTTTGGGCGGCATCCGGAATGAAGGGCGCAGACAGCACGGCGTAGAACCGGATCAGGTTCAGGGCCAGACGGATTTGAGCCGCTGCCTGATCAGGATTGGTCTTGAAAGTCGTCCACGGCGCAGCGGTCTGCAGATATTCATTGCCCGCGACCCAGATGCCGCGCAGCTCTTGCGCCGCTTTGCGCACGTCCATGGCTTCCATATGCGCTTCATATGAACGGGTTTTGGCGGTTAGATCGGCTATCAGTGCGCTTTCCAGATCACCATAGCTGCCACCTTCCGGCACCGCTTCCGAGAATTTCGAGCGGCAGAACTTGGTCACGCGGCTGACGAAATTGCCCAGCACGTCGGCTAGATCTTTGTTTACGCTGGTCTGGAAATTCTCCCACGTAAACTCGGCATCCGAGTTTTCCGGCGCGTGGCTCAAGAGCCACCAGCGCCAGTAGTCTGCGGGCAGGATCGACAGCGCCTGATCCATGAACACGCCGCGACCTTTGGAGGTCGAGAACTGCCCACCATCATAGTTCAGATAGTTGAACGATTTGATGTAATCGACCAGCTTCCACGGCTCGCCCGACCCCATGATGGTCGCGGGGAAGCTCAATGTATGGAAGGGTACGTTGTCCTTGCCCATGAACTGCACGTAGCGCACGTCGTCGGCACCCTTGTCGGTGCGCCACCAACGCTGCCAGAAATCGTCGCCTTCCCCCAGCTTGTCGGCCAGTTCGGCGGTTGCCGCGATGTATTCAATCGGGGCGTCGAACCAGACATAAAAGACCTTGCCTTCCATGCCGGGCCAATCCTCGTCCCCCTTCTTGACGGGCACACCCCAGTCCAGATCGCGGGTGATGCCCCGGTCTTGCAGACCGTCACCATCATGCAGCCATTTCTTGGCGATGGACGTGGTCAAAACGGGCCAGTCCGTCTTGGTGTCGATCCACTGATCCAGTTTGTCCTTCAGCTTCGACTGGCGCAGATACAAATGTTTGGTCTCGCGCACTTCCAGATCGGTCGACCCTGAAATGGCCGAGCGCGGGTTGATCAGGTCGGTCGGGTCCAGCTGTTTGGTGCAGTTCTCGCACTGGTCGCCACGCGCGCCGTCATAGCCGCAGTTGGGGCATTCGCCCTCGATATAGCGATCCGGCAGGAAACGGCCGTCGGCGTTGGAATAGACCTGTTTTTCGCTGACTTCCTCGATCAAACCATTCTCGGCCAGTTTTCCCGCGAAATGCTGGGTCAGCTTGTGGTTCCGGTCTGACGAGGATCGTCCGAAATTATCGAACGACAGGCGGAATCCATCTGCGATTTCCGATTGTACCGCGTGCATCTCGGCGCAGAACTCGGCCACCGGTTTGCCAGCCTTGGCGGCGGCCAGTTCGGCGGGGGTGCCGTGTTCGTCGGTCGCACAGATGAACATGACCTCGCGACCCCGACCACGGTTGTAGCGCGCGTAAAGGTCAGCCGGCAGTTGCGAGCCAACCAGATTGCCGAGGTGCTTGATCCCGTTGATGTATGGGATCGCCGAGGTGATAAGGACGCGGTTCATGTGGGCTCCGGTTCTGCGGTGGTATCAGACGGTTTTGCGCCGTATACGCCATGGCCCCCAGCTTTGCCAGAGGGTCGGCGTTATGTGGGCCGGTTGCGTCGGGTCAGGTTCGGTCGCGCAGCTTTCCGAACAGCCGCCCCATGAAAAACGAGGTGCGTGGCGTATAGGTGTAGGGTGTGCGGACCTCGCGCGTTGGACGCTGACGGGTGCGGGCCAGCCCGAAGATGATCAAGCCCAGATGCCCGACAGCGATGAACGCAAACAGGGCCGGGGGGCCAAACTTGTCGATCAATCCGGACGCCATCAATGGCGAGGCGATGGCACCAACCGCATAGAAAAACATCAATGCTGCAGACAGTTCGACCCGTTGTTCGCTGGTGGCAAAGTCGTTGGCATGGGCCGCCGAGATCGAGAATATCGGGAAGGTTGTGAAGCCAAACAGCCCCGCCGTAACGAACGCGACGCTTTGCCCTATCCCGGATGCCATGACGGTGACAGCACAGCTTGCGATCGCAGCGGCGGACAGCCAAATCAGCACCCAGCGGCGGTCATAGCGGTCGGCCAGCCAGCCGATGGGAAGTTGTGCCAAGGCGCCCCCCAGAACGAAACTCGCCAGGAACCACGCCAGTTGCCCGGTCGCCAGCCCGACCTCTTGCCCATAGACCGGGCCAACCATTCGGAACGCCGCCGAGGTGATCCCTGCCACGATCACTCCGGCGACGGCCAGAGGTGAACAGATCCAGGCAAGAGCGGGTCGCAGCCGCGGCGCGCTGGGGGTTACGGGTTGTGGTGTGCGGGTGAGCGCAAGTGGCAGGATTGCCGCGCAACAGGTCAAGGCCAGCACGTTGTAGGACACGTAGTGGGCGGGCTCTAAAACACCGATCAACAGCTGTGCGGCCAGCGATCCGCCCAGATCGACAAGGCGATAGCCGCCCATCGCGCGACCGCGGGTTTCGTTGGTGATGCGTGCATTCATCCATGCTTCGATCACGGTATAGGCACCTGCGATGCTAAGGCCCGTGGCGATTCGCATGACCGCCCACGGCACGGGCGCAATCCACAGCATATGTGCCAGAAGGCCAATCGCGCCCATGGCGGTGAACCCGGCAAAGGCGCGCGCGTGCCCGACACTGCCCATCAGGCGCGGCGCCCACCAGCAGCCCACAAAGAAGCCGACGAAATGTGCCGAACCAAGCAAACCGATCTCGGCCTTGCTGAAGCCCAGCCCCAGCCCTGACACGGCATCCAGTGGCCCGACGCCCCCCGAACTCAACTGCAACAGGATGACGGATAAAAGAAGCGGTGCAAAGGATATCAAAAAACGCATCGGAACCTCGGGGATTGAGACCAGCATCGGGAATTTGGCTGCCAACGCTAGGCCGAAAGCGACGGACTGGGGGCGGGCTGTGTCGCATCTGCGACAAAACCGGTGTTGGGCTTGCGGGTCAGAATCGGGGCTGATATGCCCTTTTTTGAAAATCCGATGAAATTCATCGGGTATCGCCCGCCCTCGCGGGCCAAGCGAAGGACCGACCTTGCGACGATGGATGGGGCCACTGTGAACAACGCGCGGTTAGAGATACGCGACCTGCACCGCGATTTCGGTGGTCGCCCCGTTGTGCGCGGTGTGTCGCTGTCCTTACAGGCTGGGCAGGTGACGGGGCTGCTTGGCCCGTCTGGATGCGGGAAATCTACGACGCTTCGGATCATTGCGGGGGTGGATCAGCAGACGTCGGGTGGAGTGTGGATCGACGGACGGCAGGTGGCGGGCCCGGGCGTGTTCCTGCCCCCTGAAAAACGCCAGATCGGCCTGATGTTTCAGGATTTCGCGCTGTTTCCTCATTTGTCAGTCGCCGACAACGTGGCGTTCGGGTTGAAAGGCTCGCGCACGGAAAAGCGTCTGCGTGTGCGTGAACTCTTGGAAAGAGTCGGCTTGGTTCGGTTCATCGACAGCTTTCCGCATGAACTGTCGGGCGGCGAACAGCAACGGGTGGCGCTGGCACGTGCGCTTGCCCCGCGCCCGTCGATCATGCTGATGGACGAGCCGTTCTCGGGCCTGGACAACCGACTGCGCGACGGCATTCGGGACGAAACGCTTGGTATCCTGAAAGACGAAGGCGCAGCCGTGCTTCTGGTGACGCATGAGCCGGAAGAAGCGATGCGCATGGCAGACGAGATTGCCTTGATGCGGGACGGTCGGATCGTACAATGCGGCGCGCCCTACAACCTTTATAATGCGCCGGTTGATCTAAAAGCGGCGGCGTTTTTCTCGGACGTGAATGTGATCTCAGGGGTGGTTGAGGGCGCATTGACCGAAACGGCTTTCGGGCAGTTTCTGGCCCCCGGTGTGCCTGATGGTGCCAAGGTGGACATCGTGATCCGGCCGCAGCACCTGAAGATCGACTTTGACCGTGGTGGGAAAGGGCCAAGCCCGACCCAGGACCATGGCGTCTGGGCCCGCGCGTTGGTGGACCGTGCACGTTTCATCGGCAAGGAAAGCCTGGTGGATTTCCGGATGGAAGGCGATGGATCAATCCTGACCGCTTCGGTTCCTTCGGTGTTTCTGCCCCAACCCGGCACGCCGCTTTGGATCGCGATTCGGCGTGACAGGTGCTTTGTCTTTCGGCACAGCGATAGGCTGGGGCCGGATGCGCCCAGCCCATAGCCAATTTGCCAGCCTTTCGCGTTGAGCGTAAAAATGCAGGAGCGTAAACGCCCCTGATGGGCAAGAAAACGCACCTGCGCGCTTGTTGCACATCATTTTCCCGCCAGTTTTTCGCTTTGGGGCTTTGAACTTGTCCCGCAAAGCAATAAATGTTTCAGGCGCTATACATGTGGGCGGGCACCTTGCCGGTCCAGTGAGGGAGAATAACATGCTCAACAATATCGGCCTTCCGGGCCTTCTTCTGATTGCCGTCGTCGTGCTGGTTCTGTTCGGTCGCGGCAAGATTTCGTCGCTGATGGGCGAAGTTGGCAAAGGCATCACTGCGTTCAAGAAAGGCGTTGATGACGGCAAGAAAGAGATCGAAGATCAGGCTGCTGACATCGCCAAGGATGTCACTCCGAAAGAAGAAAAAGATAAGGAAAAGGCGTAAGCCCGACCGCTAGGGGGCGCAGCCCATGTTTGATATCGGGTTTTCCGAACTTCTCGTGATCGGGGTTGTGGCCCTGATCGTGGTTGGTCCCAAGGACCTGCCGGGTATGTTTCGCACGCTGGGCCGATTTACTGCGCGCGCGCGCCAGATGGGCCGGGAATTCAGCCAGGCGATGAACGAAGCCGCCGACGAGGCCGGCGCCAAGGATATTGCCGATACGTTCAAATCCGCGACCTCGCCCAAGGCGATGGGGTTGGATGCTCTGAACAAGGCGGCGGACGGGTTCGAAAAATGGGATCCCGCGAAATCCCTGCGCGATTCGAAAAAACCGGATGCGAAAGCAAAGACGGACGGCCAGCATAGCGACGAGAAATCGTTGGCTGACAAGGCTGGTGATGCTGCGGGGCGAAAAATTCAAGACGCCACTGCAACGTCGGCCGCAGATCGCAAAGCCGCGGACGAGGCCCGCAAAGCCGAGATGTTGAAGGTCAAGCGACCGCCATCGAAACGTCCCTCGGAACGTAACGTTGGTGACGCGACCGACACCAAGCCCCCGGCAACGACAAAAGCAAAGTCGCCGGCTCGCAAACCTGCAGCGAAGAAATCGGCGGCAAAGAAACCTGCCAAGACGCAGGCGACGGCGTCCAAAGCAAAGCCAAAGGCCGCCCCAAAGCGCAAACCTACGGACACATCTGACGCATGAGCGACACTGACGAGATCGAAGACAGCTCGGCCCCGCTGATCGAGCATCTGGCCGAGCTACGCACACGGCTGATTCATTCCGCCATCGCCTTCATCATCGCCATGGTGATCTGTTTCACCGTGTGGAACCCGATCTTCAACTTTTTGACCGATCCACTTTGTTCAACCATGGCAGAGCGCGGGCAGGACCAGTGCGGCCTGATCCTGATCAAGCTGCAAGAAGGCTTCTTCGTCGCAATCTCGATCTCGCTGTTTGGTGGGTTGGTGTTGTCCTTCCCGTTCATCAGCTATCAGCTGTGGCGCTTCGTGGCGCCGGGGCTTTACAAGTCGGAAAAGAACGCGTTCCTGCCCTTCATGATTGCGTCCCCCGTGATGTTCTTCATCGGGGCATCCTTTGCGTTCTATGTTGTGATGCCGCTGGCCTTCGACTTCTTTCTGGGCTTTCAGCAAGCGGGCGACGTGGCGGATACGGGGGTTGAAGCCTCGATTGATTTTCAGGGGTCGGTGCAGGAATATCTGCGCCTAACGATCAAGTTCATCGTCGCTTTCGGCCTGTGTTTTCAGCTTCCGGTATTGTTGACCCTGATGGGCAAAGCCGGGTTGGTCAGCGCGCAGGGTCTGGCGGATGTGCGTAAATACGCGGTTGTGGGCATTCTGGTGCTGGCCGCCCTTGTCACGCCGCCTGACGTGATCACCCAGGTGATCCTGTTTGTCGTGGTCTACGGGCTTTATGAAATCTCGATCCAGCTTGTGAAACGGGTCGAGAAGAAGCGCGAAGCCGATCTGCGGGCACAAGGGCTATGGTTCGAAGATGACGAAGGCGAAGCCGACGAGGACGAGTTGATGGCCGAGTTCGACGCGGATGAGGACGATGATCCCGGACAGGTGGAGAAGGGGGAATGAGCGACGCGGACGCCCTGACGCGCATCGCCGATGCGCTGGAGCGGATGTCGCCTGCGCCTTTGTCCGCCCCTGATTTCGGTGCTGCGGACGCGTTCGTCTGGCACACCGCACCTGACCGGCTGGAGCCTGTGCCGAAGGTCAATCGCGTCGCTATCGAGCTTCTGATTGGTGTCAATCGGTCCCGCGACACCTTGCTTGAGAACACGTTGCAGTTCGCGCGCGGTTTGCCCGCGAACAACGCGCTTCTGTGGGGCGCGCGCGGGATGGGGAAATCCTCGCTCGTCAAAGCGGTCCATGCCGAGGTGCTGCGCCGGGGCGAAGCATTGAAAATCGTCGAGGTGCAGCGCGAAGACTTGCCGACGATCAGTCGCTTGCTGGGGCTTCTTCGCAATTCGCCCTATCGCTTCCTGCTGTTTTGCGACGATCTGAGCTTCAGCCATGATGACGAGCATTACAAAAGCCTGAAAGCGGTGCTGGATGGCGGGATCGAGGGGCGGCCCGAGAATGTCGTGTTCTATGCCACGTCGAACCGCCGCCACCTGATGCCGCGCGATATGATCGAGAATGAACGCTCGTCCGCGATCAACCCGTCCGAGGCGGTTGAAGAAAAAGTGTCCTTGTCGGACCGGTTCGGGCTTTGGCTGGGCTTCCACCCCTGCGATCAGGATGAATACCTCGCCATGATCCAAGGCTATTGCGATGCTTATGGTGTGACGATCGACAGCGATACGATGCGCGCAGAGGCGATTGAGTGGCAGGCCACACGCGGCGCAAGGTCAGGCCGGGTGGCTTGGCAATATTTTGTAGATTTGGCCGGACGCAAGGGTGTTGCGCTGAGCTAGGGGGAAGGGGCGTTGCCCCTCTGCGCGTGCGCAGGGCTCCGCCCGTTCTGCGGGCGAAATGGTCCACTGGACCATTTCCGGGAAGCCCTTGAACCCCCAGGATATTTTTAGCCAGAAAAAGCCGAGTGTCAGACGAGGTCGCCGTCTGCGGTGATCCGAGTCTTCCCATTCAGATACGGGTGCAGAGCTTGTGGCAGCAGGACAGAGCCATCTTCGAGCTGACCGTTCTCCAAGACAGCAATCAGCGCGCGGCCCACGGCAAGGCCCGAGCCGTTCAGCGTATGAACGAATTGTGGCTTGCCGCCATCTGCGGGCTTATAGCGCGCATTCATGCGGCGGGCCTGAAAATCTCCGGCAACCGAAACCGAGCTGATTTCGCGATACTGGTTCTGGCCGGGCAGCCAGACCTCGATATCGTGGGTGCGTTTCATGCCGAAGCCCAGATCGCCGGTACAGAGCACCACGGTGCGATAGGGCAGACCCAGACGCTCCAGAATATCCTCGGCCAGTCGCGTCATGCGCTTATGTTCAGCCTCAGATTCTTCTGGGCGCGTGATCGACACCATTTCGACCTTTTCGAACTGGTGTTGACGCAGCATGCCGGCGGTGTCGCGTCCCGCCGAACCCGCTTCGGACCGGAAACACTGGGTGTGCGCGACATAGCGGCGGGGCAGATAGCCGTCATCGACGGTGACGCCATTCACGATGTTGGTCAGCGTGACTTCGGCGGTCGGCACCAGCCACCAGCCATTGGTGGTTTGATAGCTGTCCTCGCCGAATTTGGGCAGTTGCCCGGTGCCATACATCATATCTTCCTTGACCAGAACCGGGGTCCAGGTTTCGGTCAGGCCGTTTTCTTCGGTGTGCACGTCCATCATGAACTGCGCCAGCGCGCGGTGCAGGCGGGCCACGGCGCCGGACAGCAGCATGAAGCGCGAACCGGACAGCTTCGCCGCGGTTTCAAAATCCATGCCGGATTTCACCGCGGGCAGCTCGTAATGCTCAAGCGGTTTGAAGTCGAACGTGGCAGGGGTGCCCCACCGGTTGATCTCGACATTGTCGTTCTCATCCGCTCCATCGGGAACGTCGTCGCCCGGAATGTTGGGCAGCCCCATCAGAAGATCGGTCAGCTTGGCGTCAAGCGCCTTGGCGTCATCGTTCAGCTTCGCGATCTCGGCTTTCTTTTCACCAACCAGCGCGCGCAGTCGTTCAAATTCCGTTTCATCACCCGACGCCTTCGCCGCGCCGACTGCCTTGGCGGCCTTGTTGGCCTCGGCCTGTGCGGTTTCGGCGGCGAGGATCGAGGCCCGGCGGGCTTCGTCGATTGCCAGAATGTCGTCTGACATAGGCGACAGACCACGACGGGCCATTCCTGCGTCGAAGGCTTCGGGATTGTCGCGGATCAGACGAATATCATGCATGTGGGCTTCCTCGGTTTTCTTGTCCGGCATATGCCAGAAGCGGGCGCGGGGGGGAAGGGGGAATGATGATCACCCGCTTGCTGGACAACCCCAAGACCCCCATATAGGGTGCGCCAACGTTTGGGGCCGAGGCCCGCTTGAGAAGGGATATCCACATGTTTGCCACTCCTGCATTTGCACAGGCCGCAGGCGCGCCCACCGGTGGGCTTTTGAATTCAATGCTGGTTCCGATGTTGCTGGTATTCGCGATCATGTATTTCTTCATGATCCGCCCGCAGCAAAAGAAGATGAAAGAGCATCAGGCGATGCTGGCGGCCCTGCGCAAAGGCGATCAGGTGGTCACGCAGGGTGGCCTGATCGGCAAGGTTCTTAAGGTCAAGGATGACTCCGAGGTTGAGGTCGAGATCGCAACCGGTGTCAAAGTGCGCGTCGTGCGCGCGACCATCGTCAAGGTGATCGGCAAGACCGAGCCGGTCGAAAGCTGACCGGCAGGCGGTTCAACCGCCATAAAACAACGACATCAAACGCTTATAAGGCAGGGGCTGATGCTTCAAATCGCGACTTGGAAACGTCTTGTGATCTGGGGGCTGACGGCCCTTGGCTTGTATTTCGCGGCACCCAACGGGTTCTATACCCGGGTGGAGCAACACAATGATGCTGTCTCGAAGATCGAGACAACCGGGACCACCGCTGAACTAGAGGCGGATCGGTCGGCGTGGCCAGACTGGGCACCCAACTCATTGGTCAATCTGGGTCTTGATTTGCGCGGGGGCGCGCATCTTCTGGCCGAAGTTCAGGTCGAAGATGTTTATGCCGCGCGGATGGACGCTCTGTGGCCTGAAGTGCGTGATGTGTTGCGCGACGAACGTGCAACGGTCGGCACCATCCGTCGACAGGATGGGGCGGACAATGAGTTGCGCGTCAAGGTTTCCCAGCCCGAAGGGCTGCCGCGCGCAATCGAGCTGGTGCAATCGCTGGCGCAGCCTGTCGTCAGCCTGTCCGGCGTCGGATCAACCGATATCGAAGTGAATACGGGCCGCGAAGGCGAGCTTGTCGTCACCCTGTCCGAAGCGGAACGGGTCGCCACCGATGACCGCACCATCCAACAGACGCTTGAAATCATCCGTCGTCGCGTCGACGAGGTTGGCACCCGAGAGCCAACGATCCAACGTCAGGGCGATGCGCGCATCCTGATTCAGGTGCCGGGGATCGGCAGCGCATCGGAGTTGAAAGAGATCATCGGCAAGACCGCGAAGCTGACCTTCCATCCGGTGGTCAGCCGGACGACCAATGCGGGTGCAACACCTGGCCCACGAAATGTGCTTTATCCATCCCTCGACGAGGAGGGCACTTTCTACGAGCTGGAAAAAACCCCGGTTGTGACCGGTGAAGAGCTGAACGATGCGCAACCGGCTTTCGATCAGAATGGACAGCCTGCAGTAAACTTCCGCTTCAACGTGTCCGGTGCGCGCAAGTTCTGCGACTATACCGGTGCCAATGTTGGTGCGCCGTTTGCCATCGTTCTGGATGAAGAAGTGATTTCTGCGCCGCGCATCAACGAACAGATTTGCGGTGGGTCGGGCATTATCTCGGGTAATTTCACGATCGAAGAATCGACCAATCTGGCCATTCTGCTGCGGGCGGGCGCTTTGCCGGCGGAACTGACTTATGTCGAAGAACGCACGATTGGCCCGGAACTGGGTCAGGACAGTATTGACGCGGGCAAAATCGCCTCCGTGGTCGCGTTTCTGGGCGTGCTGGTCTTTATGGTTGCTGCCTATGGCTGGTTCGGTGTGATCGCCAATGTGGCGCTTGTCTTGAACGTGGGCATGATCTTCGGGCTTTTGTCGATGATCGGGGCCACGCTGACCCTGCCGGGTATTGCGGGGATCGTCTTGACCATCGGAATGGCCGTTGACGCCAACGTGCTGGTGTTCGAGCGTATCCGGGAAGAGCTGAAATCCGGTCGCGGCCCGGCGCGTGCCATTGAGCTTGGCTATGAAAAAGCCTTGTCGGCCATTCTGGACGCCAACATCACCACCTTCATCACCGCCGTCATCCTGTTCATCATGGGGTCGGGGCCCGTGCGCGGGTTCTCGGTCACGTTGGCGCTGGGCATTCTGACCTCGGTTTTCACCGCAATATATCTTACCCGGTTGATGCTGGTCATATGGTTTGAGCGAAAACGTCCCCGGACACTTGAGGTCAAGGGTATTCGCATCGCGCCGCAAAACCGGGTGTTCGATTTCTTCCGCAGCACCATCGTGACCCTTGGCGCATCCGGGCTGGCGATGGTCGCGTCGGTTCTTCTGTTTCTGATCGTCGGGCTGAACTTCGGCATCGATTTCCGGGGTGGCACGACGATCCGCACCGAAAGCACACAGGCCGTCGATGTGGGTGTGTATCGTGACGCGCTGGCCCCGCTTGGGCTGGGCGACATCTCGATCGCACAGGTCTATGACGTGAACTTCGCAGAAGATCAGCACGTCGCACAGATCCGCATTGAAGCCCAAGAGGGGCAGGAAGCGATTACGCCGGAAACGATACAGGTGATTGAGCAAGCGCTGACGCAGGTTGATCCTGCGATCACCTTCCCCAGTGTTGAAAGTGTCGGCCCGAAAGTGTCGGGCGAGCTGGTGACAACCGCCGTGCTGGCCGTTGTTGCGGCGATTGCAGCGGTTCTGGTCTATATCTGGCTCAGGTTTGAATGGCAGTTCAGCTTGGGCGCGGTTGCGGCCCTTGTGCATGACGTGGTGCTGACCATCGGGATTTTCAGCCTTCTGGGCATCAAGTTCGATCTGGCAATCATCGCGGCGCTTCTGACCATCGTTGGTTACTCGCTGAACGATACGGTGGTTGTCTTTGACCGCGTTCGTGAGAATCTGCGTCGCTACAAGAAGATGGATTTGAAAGAGGTGTTGAATCTTTCGATCAACGAGACCTTGTCGCGTACGATGATGACCTCACTGACCACGCTACTGGCGCTGATTGCGCTTTACGTTTTGGGTGGCGACGTGATCCGCGGGTTTGTCTTCGCAATGATCTGGGGTGTGATTGTCGGGACCTATTCGTCGATCTTTGTGGCTTCCGTGATCTTGTTGAAGTTGGGCGTGAAGCGCGACTGGTCGAAGCCGGATGCCAATGCAGGCAATCAGTTCGCCAACATAGATGCCTGATCTGCTGGCCGATGCCCTGACGCTACCAGGGCTTGGCTGGCTTGTTATCATTGCATTTGTCGCTGGATTGGTGCGGGGATTTGCCGGGTTTGGAACGGCGCTGATCTTCCTGCCGGTGGCCGCCCAGATCATTGATCCGGTTTGGGCGGTGACGGTTCTGATCGTGATGGATCTGGCCGGACCGGCCCCGGCCATTCCCCGCGCCCTGAAAGACGGACATCCCAAAGATTTGATGCGACTTGTCGTGGCGACAGCGCTGGCCTTGCCCTTTGGGATGGCGGCGCTGTTTACGGTCGATCCGCAGCTGTTCAAGCTGGCGGTATCTGTGATCAGCCTGATCATGCTTGCCGCCCTGATGTCGGGAAAGCGGTATCAAGGAGAGGTCACGCCCCCCATCGTATGGACCACCGGTGGTATCGCGGGGATGCTGGGCGGCGCAGTGGGTATTCCCGGCCCGCCTGTCATATTGCTTTACATGGCGTCATCCCTTCCCGCACGGGTGATCCGTGCCAACACAACCGCCTATCTTTTTTTCTTTGACGTGATGATGTTGATCGGTTTTGCCTTTGCCGGGCGGCTTGTCGGCCCGCCATTGATCCTTGGGCTGCTTATCATGGTGCCAAATCTGCTGGGTAATTTGGCGGGCGGCATGGTCTTTAATCCGAGATACGAATCCCTTTATCGTTACGTGGCCTATCTGATCATCGCGGCCTCCAGCCTGTCCGGGCTTTTCGCCGCGCTACATTGACCAAACCCACGGGGATCCGAAATGCAGTTTCACGAAGTCAGGTATGACAGTGCTCAGCCCGTTGACAGCTATGGCCCCGGTTTCTTTCGCGTGGCGGGTGAGGTGATCCACGGTGCGATCCTTGTGACCGAAGACATGGCGATCAGTTGGGATGGCCCCGACGATCCTGCGCCGCTGCTGGCGCTGGCGGGCAAGATCGACGTGCTGTTCTACGGCACGGGCGCCGAACCTGCGCATCCGCCTGCCGATTTGCGCACAGCTCTGGAGGAGGCCGGGATCGGGGTCGAGACGATGGCCTCTGCGCCAGCCTGCCGCACCTATAATGTGCTGGTCTCGGAAGGACGGCGCATTGCGCTGGCCGCCCTTCCGGTCTAAGGCTTCTGACATGGAAATGAGGGTCGATAACCTGTCCGTCGCGCGCGGCGGCGTGCCAGTTCTGGAAGGTGTGAATTTCACCCTTTCTGCCGGACATGTCTTGATCCTGCGCGGGCCCAACGGGTCGGGCAAAACGACACTTTTGCGCACTTTGGCAGGTCTGCAGCCGCCGATCGCCGGTCACGTATCGGCAGATCCTGAGAACATCACCTATGGCGCCCACGCCGACGGGTTGAAAGCGACCCTGACGGTCGAGGAGAATTTGCGATTCTGGGCCTCGGTGCATGGGATCGACAGCATTGATGCGGCGGTGCAGGGGTTCAACCTGACCGGTCTGACCCATCGCCCGGCGGGCAACCTGTCGGCTGGTCAGAAACGTCGGCTGGGCCTGGCGCGTCTGTTGGTCACCGGGCGGCCGATCTGGCTGCTGGATGAACCCACGGTCTCGCTCGATACGGCATCTGTCGGGCTGTTTGCCGACGCGGTGCGTGCCCATGTGGCGGGCGGGGGGACAGCCCTGATCGCGACCCATATTGACCTTGGTTTGCAGGCAGAGACCTTTGACATCAGCCCCTACCGCGCCAATGGCGACCGCGCAACACCCAGCCCGCAACGCGACCGCTATGCCGATTTTGACGAGGCGTTTACATGATCGCGCTGTTGGTTCGCGACATGCGCTTGGCGATGCGCGCAGGCGGTGGATTTGGTCTGGGGTTGGCGTTCTTCCTGATCGTCTCGACCCTCGTCCCTTTTGGCGTTGGACCCGAGGCCGCGATCCTGTCGCGGATCGCGCCCGGAATCCTGTGGGTGGGCGCACTTCTGGCCTGCCTTTTGTCGCTGGATCGCATTTTTCAGCTGGATTTCGAGGATGGATCGCTGGACCTTCTGGCCACTGCGCCGATCCCGATGGAAGGCACAGTGGCGATCAAGGCGCTGGCGCATTGGCTTGTGACCGGGCTGCCCCTGACCTTGGCGGCACCCGCTTTCGGGGCACTGATGAACCTGCAATCGCCGGGTCATTACTGGATCTTCATCACGCTTCTGATCGGCACACCGGCTTTGTCGATGATCGGTGCCTTTGGCGCGGCGCTGACGGTTGGGCTGAAACGCGGCGGGCTTTTGCTGTCTCTGCTGGTTTTGCCGCTTTACATCCCCACGCTGATCTTCGGAGCAGAGGCCGCGACACGCGGCACCGCAGGTCTGTCTGCCCTCACACCGCTTTTGATGATGGCGGGGATCACCGCCGGATCCATAGCCCTGCTTCCGTTCGCCGCCGCCGCCGCATTGCGTGTTAATCTGAGATAAGTCAAGTCGCCGTGAAGTTAGCCCCGCTATGCTTGCGCAAATCATAGCCACCGAATAGAGGAAGCAAATGTCACTTTGGGAATTCGCAAACCCCGTCAAGTTCATGGCGCTCAGCGGCAAGGTTTTGCCCTGGGTGATCGGGCTTGCTGCGCTGACGCTGATACCGGGTCTGATCTGGGGTTTCTTCTTCACGCCAGAGGCCACGAACTTCGGCAACTCGGTCAAGATCATCTATATCCACGTGCCGTCCGCGATGATGGCGATCAACATATGGGTGATGATGCTTGTCACGTCGCTGATATGGATCGTTCGCCGTCACCATGTTTCGGTGCGGGCCGCCAAGGCGGCCGCCCTGATCGGCGTGACCATGACGGTGATCGCCCTGATCACCGGCGCGATCTGGGGTGAACCGATGTGGGGCACCTATTGGGCATGGGATCCGCGCCTGACCAGCTTCCTGATCCTGTTCCTGTTCTATCTGGGTTACATGGCCCTGTGGGCCGCGATCGAGAACCCGGATACCGCCGCCGACCTGACATCGGTCCTGTGCATCGTCGGGTCGGTGTTTGCGCTGCTCAGCCGCTATGCGGTGAATTTCTGGAATCAGGGGCTGCATCAGGGGGCGTCATTGTCCATGGATCGGGAAGAGCATGTCGCCAATGTCTATTACCTGCCGCTGCTTCTGTGCATCGCCGGCTTCATCCTGCTGTTCGTGGCCCTTGTGTTGATCCGCACCCGGACCGAGCTGCGCCTTGTGCGCCTGCACCGTCTGGAAATTCGCGAAAGGATGAAAGATGCTTGATCTGGGCAAATATGCCGATGCGATCCTGTCGTCGTGGGGGATCACTCTCGCGCTTTTGATCGCACTGGTCCTTGTCACCTGGCGCCGTTCGGTCCAAGTGAAGAAAGCACTGCATGCGGCGGAAAAAAGGGCGTCCAAAGATGGCTGAAGATGACGTGGTCGTTGAAAAGAAAAAAGGTATCTCGTGGCTGATGATGTTGCCGCCCATCCTGTTTATCGGGCTGGCGGTCATGTTCATGTGGGGCATGAAACAGGACGACAGGAACGCCCTGCCGTCGACCCGTGAAGGTGGCATGGTGCCCGCGCTGCACCTGACCGCGTTCGAAGGGGCCGAAGGGTTCACCCAGGACGACCTGACCTCGGGCGGTGTGAAGCTGGTGAACTTCTGGGCCAGTTGGTGCGCCCCGTGCCGTGCGGAACACCCGCAGCTTGAAACACTGGCCGAAGAAGGTGTGGTGATCAATGGGATCAACTACAAAGACGATCCGGCCAATGCGCGCCGTTTTCTTACCCAACTGGGCGACCCGTTCGCCAAGCTGATGGCCGACGCGGACGGGCGCACCGGGCTTGAATGGGGGCTTTACGGCGTGCCGGAAACCTTCATCATTGCCGCCGACGGCACGGTCGTGAAACGCTTTGCCGGTCCAATCACCGAAAGCATTTTGGAAAGCGTGATCCGCCCCGCGATCGCAGACGCCGCCAGCCGTTAAAGCGTTTTACGAATAACCTGAATCACCGATTTCAAGAAACGCGCGCGACCTGTCAATGTTGTGCGCGTTTCGCCTTTAGCTGATGTCTCAGGTTAAAGGCGAAACGCTTTATCCGGCGGCGTTCAGCAGCAGGATGAACGCGCTGAAGGCGACTGTTTCCAGAAGTGGGAGCGGGAATTGGCGCAAGAAATTATACATGAAATAGACGGGTCCAATAGCGATCTAATATACGTTTCAAACCGGTCAGAGAAATATTCCGACCGTAAGGAACTCTAGCATTTTTTGGCTGGGCGAGACAATTCAATCTGCCGAAAAAAACCAGATGTTCTGCCATAAAACTATGTGACGTTTCTGGATCTGGATGTGTTTTCGATCACATCTATTGATGCTTTTCAGGTAATTGCTTCGGGATGCTCACTCAGATCAAGAACCCCAAAAAAACGCGCCCTGCAGAGGGCGCGTTTTGATTTGTTGATCAGGGTCGTTTACGACTTGGCCAGATTGCGCAGCACATAGTGCAGCACGCCGCCGTTTTCGACGTATTCGATCTCGACTTCGGTATCGATCCGGCACTTCAGTTCGATCGTTTTGGTCGACCCATCTGCGAATGTGATTTCGCACGGTACGTTCGACAGGGGTTTAAGATCCCCGGCCAACCCTTTGATCGACACGGTTTCATCGCCGGTCAGACCCAGTGATTTGCGCGTGTCACCGCCAGTGAACTCGAACGGGATCACGCCCATGCCAACCAGGTTCGAACGGTGAATACGCTCGAACGACTCGGCGATCACGGCCTTGACACCCAGAAGGCTGGTGCCCTTGGCCGCCCAGTCGCGCGACGAGCCTGCGCCATATTGTTCACCACCAAAGACGACCAGCGGGGTGCCGACGTCCTGATAGGCCATCGAGGCATCATAGATCGACGTCTGCTTGCCATCCGGGCCCTTGGTGTAGCCACCTTCAACACCTTCCAGCATTTCGTTCTTGATGCGGATATTGGCGAAGGTGCCGCGCATCATGACCTCGTGGTTGCCGCGACGCGAGCCGTAGGAGTTGAACTCGCGCGGGGCAACCTGGCGTTCGGTCAGATACTGACCGGCAGGCGATGTGACGGGGAACGACCCGGCGGGCGAGATGTGGTCCGTTGTGATCATGTCACCCAGCACCGCCAGCACTTTCGCGCCTTCGATATCCGAGATTACGCCTGCATCCTTGGACATGCCCTGGAAATAGGGCGGGTTCTGGATATAGGTCGACGTGGCGGGCCAATCATAGGTCTCAGCATCGGTTGTTTCGACCGCCTGCCATTTCTCGTCGCCTTTGAACACATCGGCATATTTCGACTGGAACGCGTCACGGGTAACGGTTTGTTCGACCAGTTCCGCGACTTCCTGTGTCGTCGGCCAGATGTCTTTCAGATAGACGTCATTGCCGTCCTTATCCTGTGCGATCGGATCGTTGGTGATGTCGATGTTCATGTCACCAGCAAGTGCATAGGCGACCACCAGGGGCGGTGATGCCAGATAGTTTGCACGCACATCAGGCGAGATGCGGCCTTCGAAGTTGCGGTTGCCCGACAGAACCGAAGTGGCGATCAGATCGTTCTCGGCAATGGCTTCCGACAGCTCTTTCTGGATCGGGCCGGAGTTGCCGATACAGGTGGTGCAGCCATAACCGACCAGGTTGAAACCGACGGCGTCCAGATCTTCCTGCAGGCCAGCGGCCTCAAGATAGGCGGACACCACCTGCGAGCCGGGGGCAAGCGAGGTTTTCACCCAAGGCTTGCGGTTCAGCCCCAGCGCGCGCGCCTTGCGTGCCACAAGACCGGCCCCGATCATCACATAAGGGTTCGACGTGTTGGTGCACGAGGTGATCGAAGCAATCACAACTGATCCGTCACGAAGCTTATAGTCTTCGCCTTCGACGGCACCCGATTTGCGTGGGTCGGCTGGCGCCTTGGGCGTCGGGCCTTCCGCCGCCATTTTGGCCGCTTCCGGGTCATCGTCGATACCGCGATATTCATTCACTACGTCAAGAAAGGCTTTCGCGGCCTGATCCAGCGGGGTGTAGTCCTGCGGACGTTTCGGACCCGAGATGGCGGGAACGATGGTGCCCATGTCCAGCGACAGCGTGTCCGTGTAGATGGGCGCATAGTCTTCGCCGCGCCAGAACCCGTTTTCCTTGGCATAGGCTTCAACCAGCGCAATGCGGTCTTCGTCACGGCCCGTGGTGCGCAGGTAACGCAGGGTTTCATTGTCGATCGGGAAGAAGCCACAGGTGGCACCGTATTCTGGTGCCATGTTGGCAATGGTCGCCCGGTCAGCCAGTGGCAGGCGATCCAGACCTTCGCCGTAGAATTCGACGAATTTGCCGACCACGCCCTTGGCGCGCAGCATTTCCACAACTTTCAGAACAAGGTCGGTGCCTGTGGTGCCTTCGACCATTTCGCCGGTCAGCTCAAAGCCAATCACCTCGGGGATCAACATCGAAATCGGCTGACCCAGCATCGCAGCTTCGGCTTCAATACCGCCAACACCCCAGCCCAGAACGGCCAGACCGTTCACCATGGTGGTGTGGCTGTCAGTGCCGACCAGTGTGTCAGGATAGGCAACCTGTTCGCCGTTCTGGTCTTCGTCGGTCCAGACAGTCTGGGCCAGATACTCAAGGTTCACCTGGTGACAGATGCCGGTGCCGGGGGGGACAACGCGGAAGTTGTTAAACGCCGACTGACCCCATTTCAGGAAGGTGTAGCGTTCAAGGTTGCGTTCATATTCGCGATCCACGTTCATCTGGAATGCGCGCGGGTTGCCAAACTCGTCGATCATGACCGAGTGGTCGATCACCAGATCAACCGGGTTCAGCGGGTTGATCATCTGGGCATCACCGCCCAGTGCCTTAATGCCGTCACGCATGGCGGCAAGGTCAACCACGGCCGGTACGCCGGTAAAGTCCTGCATCAGCACGCGGGCAGGGCGATAGGCGATCTCGCGCGGGTTTTTCCCGCCCTTGTCGGCCCATTCCGAGAAGGCTTTGATGTCGTCTACGCTGACGGTGCGGCCGCCGTCTTCAAAGCGCAGCATGTTTTCCAGAACGACTTTCAGCGCGGCGGGCAGGCGCGAGAAATTGCCAAGGCCAGCGGCTTCGGCAGCGGGGATCGAGTAATATGCGATGGTCGAGCCACCAGCCGTCAGCGACGTGCGCGTCTTGGCGGTGTCTGAACCTACGATAATGGTCATGGAATGGCTCCCTTATGGATAGGATACAGGGTTGGGCTGGCTTGCATTTGCCCTAAAAACAGGGGTCGACGCAAGGAGATTCCCGCGCTTTGTATACGATTGCACACCATAAATCGACCCAAATCCCAACCTATCAGCGAAAACTGTAACAAACCCCTCGCAAAACCTTGATTGGAAGCGACTTAGTGGGCGCGCTATCTAGAGGTTGACCCAAACGGAAAAGAAACGTGATGAGAGCAGTTCTGCCCCTGATCCTGATATGCGCCACCTGGTTTGGCGCCTCCCCCGCAAACGCTCAAGAGCGTCCGGTAACGGTTGTCGAACTGTTTACATCGCAGGGATGTTCATCTTGCCCGCCCGCTGATGCGCTGTTGGGGAAGCTGGCCGAATATGACGATATCCTGCCGTTGGCGCTGCACGTCGATTACTGGGACTACATTGGTTGGAAGGACACTTTTGCGCAGGCGGCGCATACGAAGCGGCAAAAGGCCTATGCCTATAGTTTCGGCACGCGGTCCATCTATACGCCGCAAATGGTGATCGGAGGGGTCGATCAGGCCGTGGGCAGCCATGTGGTCGAGGTGATGGACGTGATCCACCGCCATCAGGCCAAACCGCAGCAGGTGGCGTTGCAGACGATACGTGCCGATATTGCGGTTCCGCGGCTGCGGGTCGAACGTATGACTCACCGCGCGCTTCCAGCCCAGATGCTGGTCCAGATCGTGCGCTTTGTACCCAAAGCACATGTGGACATCAGCCGTGGCGAAAATGCCGGCCTGTCGATCACGTCGACCAATGTGGTCTTGGATATTCAGGGCTTTGGTGTCTGGGACGGTCAGGAAGCAGTTGAATTTGAACTTCCCAATCCCATCGCGGCGGAAGGACAATCTGCGGCGATCGTCCTGCAAGCCGCCAGAAAGGGCGGATATCCGGGCGAAATTCTGGCCGCAATCAAGCTGGATTAACCCGCGATAAGCGCCGACGGCGCGGATCTAGTCTGCCTCGGGCAATTGCCAGCGGTTATGGATCCACAGGAACTGATCCATGTGCTGACGCACCCGGGCCTCGAACCGATCATTGAATTCCTGCATCATGGTTTTCGCATCGCTGTGGGCGATGGGGTCTTCGACGATCACATCGAAATCGACGCCGTTTTCTTTGCGAATGGCAAACATCGGAATGAACAGCGTGTCGTATTTGAGCGCCATTTCCGCGACCGCCAGTGTGGTCATAGCAGGCTGACCAAAAAAGCTGAGCTTCTCGCCCTGATCTTCGCGCTGGTCCAGAAGGATTGCCAATAGCCCGCCCTGACGCAGATGCTTGACCATCTCGGCCATGCCTCGGCGGGATTGTTCAAATGCCTTTCCTTCGAATCCCTCCATCCGTGCCTTGTAACTTTCATTGAAATAGGCGTTGGACATCGGACGATAAAGTGCGCCGGTGTTAAAGCCCGCCTGAATGGTCACGGCTCGTGCGGCATCGTAATTGCCGAAATGCCCAGAGATCGCGATGATCGGCCGGCCCTCTGCCTTTGCCTGTTCCAGAGCATCCAATCCGGGACCAGACAGCTTGGTTGAATTCAACCGATCATAGAAGGTTTTGCCCGACCACATCTCGGCAAGGAAGCGTCCCGCATTGGTCAGGACGTCGCGCACCAAGCGGTCAACCTCAGCAGGTGAAAGGTCAGGACAGGCCAGTGTCAGGTTGTTGCGAATACGCTTGTCGTATCCGGCGATCGGACCGACGACATGTGCGGCCAGCCAGCCCACCGCCGGCAGGCGCCAGCGATACGGCAAAAGACGAGGCAGATTTAGTACGGCAGACAGCGCCACATGTGTCAGATAGGGGCCGACCCCCCGCTTTTCTTGCACCATCTCGCCTGTCTCCTGTCGCGCGGCGTCGAAAATCGGCGCGCGCTGCGTCTTTCGAAGCTCAGACATACAATCGGGGGCGGGGGCTCGCAAGCTCTTGCCGCACATGGATGGCCGGTCACTCGTCGTTTTCGTCTGCAATCAAAGTGATTTCGCCAGCCGTCTCCAGCAGGCGAATCTGTGTGGTGATGGTGGCCATTGCCGCTTCACCATCTTTCGGCTTCACATCGCCATGCTCGACCATCTCTTCCCTGATCTGTTCGGACATACGTTTTGAGATGGCCCCAAGGATGAATTCCGCGACCGGCTCCAGTTCACCAACGGCGGCGACCAAAGCTTTGACCAGAACGGCCTGATCCACATCCCGTGTGATTTTTGGTATGTCTGTTGGTGTGACACGAGCGGGTATGTCGGCAAAAGTGAAGATCGCCTTGCGAACGGCAGAGGCAAAGGCCGTGTCATCCTGATCCAGCCCGTCCAGCACATCGTCGCGGGTGGCGGCTGGCGAGGCATTGAGGATTGCGCCCACCCGTTCAACCGGCCCGTCATCGAAGGCTTTCGGCGCGCGCGTGCCCAGTTGATCCGCCAGTGATCTTCCGATCCGTTCGACCACGTCGGGGGCAATGGCGCTGGTTTGTGACACGGCATAGGCCACTTTGCGCGCGCGTGGGCCGGGCAGCTGGCCCAATAGATCCGCAGCCACCGATACTTTTAGTTTGGACAACAGAACCGCCGCAATTTCGGTGCTTTCTGTTTCAAGGATATTAAGCAGAAGGTCCGGCTCCAATCCTGCGATCATCGCCCAGGGATCACCTGTCAGCTTGACGCCCGCCATTTTTCGCATTCGGGCGGCGGTTGAGGGGCTGATCGCCCCGTCAAGGATCGACAACGTGCCTTCGATTCCACCCGGAAAAGCCAGCCCGATATCTTCGATCTCGTGCACGAACTCTTCAATGACGGATTTGAGCGTGGCGCGGTCGATATATCGCAGGTCGGACATCTGGCGGATCAATTCGGCCTGCAGCCCTTCGGGCAAATCCTGCAGCGATAACACGGCCCCTTCTGCCAGCAGCAGGCGCACGATGATCGCAGCTTTCTGTTTTCGCGATAAATACGTAGACACCGCCGATGCGTGGCCCGGCGCTGCAATCCCTTTCGAAGGGACAATTTCCTTCGGCGACACCTCGACACTTGTCGGCATGATGTCGGTATGGTCGATATCCAATGCGGTCAACGCGTGGCCTCGTTCCTCTGGTTTGTGCCAGATTGCCACGGTCGGGTTAAGGCGAGCTTACCGCCTCCGCGATTTAGCTGGAAACGGCGTCAACGCAGGCTTGCGTTGCGTCGTCCCAGGTTTGGCCAGTGTCGCAGCTTGCGGCCGTGTGCTTGCCACGTTCACAGCCCATCGCAACGGACAATGTTGGCAAAACAGTCAGCACAACTGCGCAGATTAGGGTTCTGAAGTGCATTGGGGCCTCCTTTCGGACGCCCCAGCATAGCATGAAACAAAGCTATTCCCAAATCGGGAAACGCGGTGCCATCGGCTTAGTCTTCGCCAAAGACCCGCTTGAAGATCGTGTCGACATGCTTGGTGTGATAGCCCATGTCGAATTTCTCGTTGATCGCGTCGGCACCAAGTGCCTCGACCACGGCCTCGTCCGCCAGCAGTAATTCACGGAAATCCAGACGTTCTTCCCAGACTTTCAGCGCATTACGCTGAACCATCGAATACGCGTCTTCGCGTGAAACGCCAGCTTGCGTCAGGGCGAGCAGAACGCGCTGCGACATGACCAGACCGGGGAATTTGTTCATGTTGTCCAGCATGTTGTCGGGGAAGATCAGCATCTTGTCGACAACGCCAGCCAGACGGTGCAGGGCGAAGTCCAGCGTGACGGTGGCGTCCGGGCCGATGCCGCGCTCGACCGAGGAATGCGAGATGTCACGTTCGTGCCAAAGCGCCACGTTTTCCATCGCGGGGATCACGGTCATGCGGACCAGACGGGCCAGACCCGTCAGGTTTTCGGTCAGAACCGGGTTCTTCTTGTGCGGCATCGCCGACGAGCCTTTCTGACCCATCGAGAAGAACTCGGCGCCTTCCAGAACCTCGGTGCGCTGCATGTGGCGGATTTCAACGGCAATGTTTTCAATCGACGAAGCGATGACGCCCAGCGTGGCGAAGAACATGGCGTGACGGTCACGCGGGATCACCTGCGTGCTGATCGGCTCGGGGCGCAGGCCCAGCTTCTTGCAGACGTGTTCTTCAACGGCCGGGTCGATATTGGCGAAAGTGCCAACCGCGCCCGAGATTGCGCCGGTGGCGACCTCCCAGCGGGCCTTTTCCAGACGGTTCTTGTTGCGGTCCATCTCGGCATAGAAGCGCGCGAAGGTCAGGCCCATCGTGGTGGGTTCGGCGTGGATGCCGTGGCTGCGGCCGACGCGAACGGTGTCCTTGTGCTCGAACGCGCGTTTTTTCAGGGCGGCCAGAACCTTGTTCATACCCTCCAGCAGCAGGTCGGCGGCGCGAACCAGCTGCACGTTCAGGCAGGTGTCCAGCACGTCGGACGAGGTCATGCCTTGATGGACAAAACGGGCTTCTTCCGAGCCCACATGTTCGGCCAGATGGGTCAGAAAAGCGATGACGTCATGCTTGGTGATGGCTTCGATCTCGTCAATGCGGGCCACGTCGAACTCGACGTCTTTGGCCTTCCACACGGCGTCCGCGTTTTCGCGCGGGATCACGCCCAAGTCGGCCATGGCGTCGCAGGCATGTGCCTCGATCTCGTACCAGATTTTGAACTTGGTTTCGGGCGACCAGATGGCGACCATATCGGGGCGGGCATAACGAGGGATCATCGGCAGACCTTTTTCGGTTTAGAGCAGTCGCCGCTTTCATAGACTGCCGCGTTGCAGCGAACAAGAGAAAGGGGCAGGGGCGTTGCCCCTCTGCGCATGCGCGCATTCACCCCAGGATATTTTTGGCCAGAAGAAGCCGGGGTCACTCGTAAATTTGGACGCCCTTTTCTGGGTGGGCACGGTAGTGGCCAAGGCGGGCAGCGAGATCACCGTCATGCAGTTCAATTTTGTGACCGTCCGGGTCGAGGAAATAGATAGATGCGCCTTCGGACGCGTTTTCTTGCCAAAGGGTCGTTGCATCGCTGATCCGGGAGGCAAGCGCGGGAAATTGATCTGGTTCGCAGGACAGGGCGATGTGGGAATAGTCTTCGCGTGGCGCAATCGGATCGTCGGACAGGGTGAGGCAAAGCCACAATTCACCCAGTTCCAGATAAGCCCCGCCTGACCAATCGGCGCGCAGACGTCCCCTTAGAATGTCGGTATAGAATTGAACGGACTGCGAAAGGTCAGACACCGCAAGGGTGATGTGGTTCACCCCCGTGATCGCCATCAGAACCCGCCATCTGACCCTTGTTGCCATTTCTGCACAAGGTTGCCAAAGCGGGTGAACTGGGCTTCGAAGGACAGCTCGACCGTACCGATCGGGCCGTGACGTTGCTTGCCGATGATAACCTCGGCCTTGCCGTGCAGGTTGGACATTTCGTCCTGCCAGGCGGCCATCTTGTCCAGCTCGTGATCACCGGGTTTTTCCCGTTCTTTATAGTATTCTTCCCGGAACACGAACATGACGACGTCGGCGTCCTGCTCGATCGAGCCGGATTCGCGCAGGTCGGACAGCTGCGGGCGTTTGTCGTCGCGGCTTTCCACCTGACGCGAGAGCTGGGACAAGGCGATGACGGGGATGTTCAGCTCTTTGGCGATGGCTTTCATGCCCATCGAAATCTCGGCAATCTCGTTCACCCGGTTTTCGGCGGTGCCGCGGCAAAGTTGCAGATAGTCGATGATCAGAAGGTCCAGCCCATGGGTGCGTTTCAGGCGCCGGGCGCGGGCGGCCAATTGGCTGATCGGAAGCGCAGGCGTGTCGTCGATGAACAGCGGGCAGCTTTCCAAATCTTTTGCGGCGTCGACAAAGCGGCGAAACTCGCCTTCGTCCATGTCGCCCTGGCGGATCTTGTGGGACGAGATTTCTGACGCTTCGGCCAGAATACGGCCAGCCAACTGTTCTGCCGACATCTCAAGCGAGAAGAACCCGACAACTCCGCCGTCGATTGCGCCTTCGCTGCCATCAGGGCGCGTGCCTTTCTTATAGGCTTTGGCGACGTTGAAGGCGATGTTGGTGGCGAGCGAGGTCTTCCCCATTGACGGGCGCCCCGCAAGGATCAGCAAGTCAGACGGGTGTAGCCCCCCCAGTTTGTTGTCGAGGTCCGCGAGCCCGGTGGATACGCCCGCCAACCCCCCTTCACGCTGATAGGCCGCGTTGGCGACCTGCACCGCATCGGTCACGGCTTTCAGGAAACTCTGAAACCCGCTGTCGGTCTGCCCGGCTTCGCCCAGCTTATAAAGCGCCTGTTCGGCCTCGACGATCTGTTCTTTCGGCTCGGACGAGATGTCGACCTTTTGTGCCTTGGACGAAATGTCCTGACCGAGCTGGATCAACTCGCGCCGAATGGCGAGGTCGTAGATCATCTGGGCGTAGTCACGCGCAGCAAAGCTGGAAATTGCTGCCCCTGCCAGACGCGCCAAATAGGCGGGGCCGCCAAGTTCTTTCAGCCCCTCGTCATCTTCCATGAATGCTTTCAGCGTCACGGGGCTGGCCAGCGCGTTTTTCGAAATCCGGCTGGCGGCGATTTCCCAGATACGGGCGTGCACGGGTTCATAGAAATGACCCGCGTTGATGATCGAGGCGACCCGGTCATAGACGTCATTATTCGTCAGGATTGCGCCCAGAAGCTGCTGTTCGGCTTCGATGTGATGGGGCAGGGAGTCCTGCACACCTTCGGCACCGTCCGATTGTGCGCCCTGCGGAATACTGCTGATCTCGTTCATGACTGCCTGCCCCTTTTGGGGAGTGTTTAGCGCCTTGGGCGGGGCCAAGGCAAAATGTATGTTTTTGTGGCTATCGTGTGGATAAGTCGAAGACCACACGGGATACTACCAGATTTGGTGGTATCCCGCAAAATGGTACCTATAGATGGTGGGGCGTCAGCCCTGCATACGCGCTTTTTGCCAGGCGCGGGGATCCTTCAGGAAGCGTTCCACCTCGTCCAATGTTTCGGTCGAAAACGCGCCCTGAGCTTTGGCTTCGGCCAGAACATCCCACCATGTGCACAGGTGGATCAGTTGAACGCCATGATCGGACAGGGTTTTTTCGGTCTCGGGGAAGATGTCGTAATAAAAGATCACGGCGGTTGCCCCACAGGTCGCGCCGGTGTCACGAATCGCGTCGACGAAGCTGAGCTTGGATCCGCCATCGGTGGTCAGGTCTTCGACCAGCAGCACCCGCTGGCCTTCGCTCATCGCGCCTTCGATGCGGGCATTGCGGCCATACCCCTTCGGCTTCTTGCGGACATAGGTCATGGGCAGGGCCAGACGCTCGGCGACCATGGCGGCAAAGGGGATGCCGGCCGTTTCGCCGCCCGCGATGTTGTCAAACGCCTCAAAACCCGCTTCGCGCATGATTTCGACCGCCATGAAATCCATCAGGGTCGATCGGATGCGCGGGAAGCTGATCAGCTTGCGGCAGTCGATATAGGATGGGCTGGGCAGGCCCGAGGCGAGCGTGTACGGCTCGTCCGTGTTGAAGTTCACAGCCTTGATTTCCAGAAGCATCCGCGCGGTCAGGCGGGCAATTTCATCCTTGGTGGGGAAGGTCGAAGGGATCATGGGCAGCGTCCTTGTTCTTGTTATGCGTCAACCCGCCAATGCAGCGGAAAGCCGGGGTCGAAGGTGGTGACAGTATGTTCGCCTGCCTGCAATGTCGCAGGATAGGTGATTGGGTCGCCCTTGGTGAGCGTGATCGTGTCCTGGTTCACCGGGAGGCCATAGAAAGCGGGACCGTGCAGCGAGGTGAAGCCTTCCAGCTTGTCCAGCGCGCCGTCGGCCTCGAATGTTTCGGCAAGGATCGACAGGGCGTTCGGCGCGGTGAAGCAGCCCGCCGAGCAGCATTCGCTTTCCTTGGCGTGGGTGGGGTGTGGTGCACTGTCCGTCCCAAGGAAATAGCGCGGATCGCCCGATGTGGCTGCCGCCATCAGCGCCTCGCGGTGTTCGCCGCGCTTCAGGATCGGCAGGCAATAATAATGCGGGCGCATCCCGCCGACCAGCATGTCATTGCGGTCAAGGATCAGGTGCTGGACGGTGATGGTCGCGCCCAATTTAGTCTCGTTCGCTTTGACGTAATCGGCGCCGTCCTTGGTGGTGATGTGCTCCATCACCACACGCAGCTCGGGCGTGGCGCGGCGGATCGGGTCCAGCACGCGGTCGATGAACACAGCCTCGCGGTCGAAAATGTCGATGTCACGGTCGGTGACTTCGCCGTGGACACAGAGGGGGCAGCCGATCTCGGCCATCTTTTCCAGCACAGGGCGCACCTTGTCGAAATCCTGCACGCCGCTGGAAGAGTTCGTCGTGGCCCCCGCCGGATACAGTTTCACCGAAGTGATCAGGCCCGATGCGTGGGCGGCGGCCAGATCTTCGGGGTCCGTGTCCTCGGTCAGATAGAGCGTCATCAGGGGTTGGAACGACATGCCATCGGGCAGGGCTGCCATGATACGCTCACGATACGCCTTCGCGTCGGCACTGGTCACAACCGGGGGCACAAGGTTGGGCATGATAATGGCACGGGCAAAATGGCGCGCGGTTTCGGGCAGGACGGTTTTCAACATCTCGCCGTCGCGCAGATGAAGGTGCCAGTCGTCGGGGCGGCGGATCGTAAGTGTCTGGGTCATCGGCACAGGGCATAACGCAGCATCGGACATGGTGCCAGATGATTCGGATGAAACCTGTTCGCTAATCGACGACGCGACGCGCAAAGCTGCGCGAGAACGGCTGCACGCGGATCGCTGCGCCGTGTCTAGCTTGTTAACGAACCCTCAGCCAATGCTTGCTCGGCACGCTCCAGCGCTTGTTGAAACCTTGGGGCGTGTTGGCCCGAGGACACGAACGCCGCCAACCATTTGACCAACAGCGGCTTGCCCCGTGCCTCGACCGATGCCAGCAATCTGCGCAGGTAGGGGCGGTACAGCCGTCGGACCCGCAATGCGTGATAACAGCCCACCGACGTAATCGTATCCTGCGCGGCGTGCTCGATCAGGTCCTGCAGGACACCCATGTCAAACAACGCTTGCGGCAGTGTGCTGCCAAAATGACGACAGTGGATGGGGTGAATATGTGCGCCGGTGAACATCGCCGCGTGGACGGTGTCCTCGGTGATTGCTGGGTCGAAAAACAGGAATACACCGCGTGCCATTTCGACCATCTCGGGGGCGTAGTGATAGCGGTTTGTGAAGTCGCGCCGTCGCGCTTTGGGGAAACGGCGGTCAAACTCGGCGCGGCTCGGGTCAAGGGTGGCCTGCGGTTGGACCGCGATCACCATAACCTCGGGTGCCACAACAGAAAACGCGGCCGCCGCATAGCCGCACATGCCCGCACCGTAAAAGATCACCTTGTCGAACTCTTCAAAGAATCCATCTTCGATCAGGCGGTCGAAATATCCGTAAACGGCGCGGTCACGGAACCAGCTGTCCGTATGCGCCAGAATACACAGGTTGGACCAGCCGTTTTGCCGCACGAGCGACCAGCCCAGCGGTTCCTGCAGGGGCGAGGTGTCGCGGACATCGCGGACCGTTTCAAACGTGACCAGAAGCGTCCGCCCCTCGTCTGTCAGGATTGCCGAGTGTTCCGCCCCGAGCGGTTCGAAATATCCCCGTTCGTCCCCAATCTCTTCAAGCTGTGAAAGCCATGCGTCATCAGGCATGCCGACACGATCGGCTTTTGAATTACCCGCTGACAGGTCATCCTGCATCACACACACCTCGGTACTCATTGCTCCATCCACTGTTGTCTTTCAGTGCGAAAGCGGGCGGATTTTGGCGCGGAATGCGGCAATAAAGGGGAGAGTGGTAAAGAGATCAGTCTATTGTTTCCGGGTGGATTTTAATCGTCCGCAACACGTGAGATTTGCGCGAAATTGTATATTCTTTGCGCATCATCCAAGGGGATCGGACGGGCAGGTGGGGTCATCAAAAGCCGCCCGAAAAGGGCGCGGTTTGGTTCGTCCTGCATGAGGTCACGAAAGCGCTGTTTGCGCCACTTGACCGCCGCGTAATGAAGGTCTGCCACTTTCGGGTCCGACATGAATTCCGCAATCAGGGCTTGGCGCGGGGCTTCCGTCTGCCGGATCGAAGAATCTTCGACCTCGCACCAGTTTCGCTCGCACCAGTAATCCATTCCGATGGGGCTGTCTGACCGGTTCACGCGTCCCCGATCAGATTTCAGAATGAAGCTCTCCATCGCGCCCAGTGGATAATGGTTCAGTTGGACCAATCCATAATTTGGCTGATTGAAGGCCGAGAAGATCCGGCTGCGTTGAAATTTGTCATCCAGTTCGCGGCCGCTTCCGTCGTACCATCGCGTGGTCTCGGCGACCCCGTCGACCGGAGACCGGGGACGGTGAACCCCGAGTTTTCGATACGCCCCGCGATTGCGATAGAGCGTTTTGAACAGGAACGCCCGCCACGGCCAGGTCATCACCTCGGGCGCAGCACGGGTGAACTGCCGGGTAATGGGTTGATCGAGATAATCGGTCACTCCGTCGTTGCCGAACAGGCGCCAGGTCATGGTGATCGCGTCGGCATCAGGCAGGGCGGTGAAAAGGGCCGGCAGCGTATTGTCCCCGGTGTGGATGTTTACGAACTCGTCCACATCCAGCGTCATCAACCAATCCGCCTTGCGCACAAGCGGGTGTTTGTCGGCGATCTTGAACCCGGTCCATTGGATGCCGCCCTGATCATAAGGACCGTCGTTGCGCAGATGAGTCAGATGGCCCAGATCTTGCAAACGGTCGAGCATCACATCCGTCCCATCCTCGCACCCGTTTGACAGGACCAGAAAATCGGTGAAGCCAATCGCCTTGTGATGCGCGAGCCATTCCAGCAGAAAGGCGGCTTCATTTTTCACACATGTGACGGCCGTGATACGCATTACGGCGTCACATCCGGGTGTGTCTGGGTGCAAAACTGGCATGGGTTATTGTTCGGTAACATATGCTTAGCTGCTCACATTTTGTGCCATGCCGGTCTGTGGCCGACTTTGGCAGACGCGGCAAAACCCGTCAACGGCGCGCACGTTGCCGCCGGTGACACGCTATCGCGATGATAGAGTTTACGTTACGACAAGCCTTATTTTCTTGCCTCCATCAAGATGCGGGTGTCATTAAACGTCGATTCCGTTTCGTGGATCATCCAGATTCGCCGTTTTTCAAACGACGAATGGTGATGGACCCAAGTTGGGATCGGGAAGCGATGTGGCTGCTTGCGCTACGGATGCAAACCAAAATTGTGAAGTAAATGGTATACTCCATAATGGGCCGCCTGATCTGTCGGGCGGCCCGTTTACGTTTTGCGGTTGAAACCCTGTGACAAGCCGGTGACAGTCCACATTCGGATACAAGGAATGGATCGGCCGCAGTGACAGGGTTCAGAACAATCCCGATGACCGCACTGCACTGGCTGCGCGACGGCAAGCGCGTGGCAATCGCGACGGTTGTCGAGACATGGGGCAGCGCCCCAAGCCCGGCGGGCAGCCAGATGGTCGTCGCAGAGTGTGGGGCGATCGAGGGATCGGTCTCGGGCGGTTGCGTCGAAGGCGCGGTCGTGGCCGAGGCGCTTGAGGTGATCAGCACCCGCGTGCCGCGCCTATTGACCTATGGTGTGGCGGATGTGGATGCGTTCAATGCCGGGTTGGCCTGCGGTGGCACGATCCGCATTCTGGTCGAACCGGTTGCGGTCGGGGCACATGAAGAAGCGGCCATGCCCGTCACGATGTTGGAACAGATCATTCGAAAGCAGGCCGCGCGTGTACCGATTGCCTATCAGGTGGACCTGAACACGTGGGCGCGACACATTTTGGCGCCAGACGAAAACCCAAAGCCGGTGAACGCGCCGAGGACCGATGTCGATGGCGATCTGTTCACGCTTCAGTTCATCCCGCCGCCCCGGGTGATCATCGTCGGCGCGGTGCATATCGCGCAGGTGTTGGCCCCAATGGCCACTGCAACCGGGTTTGAGCCTGTTGTCACCGATCCGCGCAGCAGCTTTGCAACGCCCGCGCGGTTTCCCGGTCTGCGCGTGGTTTGCGAGGATACGGACGAAGCCCTTGCACAGATTGGGGTGGATGCCCAAACAGCGATCATAACATTGGGCCACGATCCCAAGATCGACGACCCTGCAATCCTGGAAGGGCTGGCGAAGGGGGCGTTCTATATCGGCTGCCTTGGATCGCGCCGCACCCATGCCGCGCGGCTGGATCGGCTGCACGCCATGGGCTTGCCCCAAGAGGCATTGGCGCGTCTGCATGGCCCCGTCGGGTTGGACATCGGGGCCAAAGGTCCGGCCGAAATCGCGGTGTCGATTCTGTCGCAATTGGTTGCCGCACGTCGGGGCAGGCTTTAGCCGCGCTGGGCTACACGCTGTCGCGCGGTGGTTTGATGCGCAGGACCAAAAGGCGTGCGATCAGGATCGTCGCAAAGCCAAGGCCGGCTGCCAAAGTCTCGCCCAGATAGGTCAGCATCGCCAGATAAACCGCGCCGCCCACAAGGGATAGCGTGGCATAAAGATCCTCTTTCAAAAGGCTGGGGGTCATGTTGCACAGAAGATCACGGATCATGCCGCCTGCCGTTCCGGTCACGCAGCCAATCACGATCGCAAGGATTGGAGAAACCCCTGCATCCAGCGCCACCTGAACGCCGGTCAGGGTGAACAGTGCCAACCCAATCGCATCCAGCTGCATAAGCACCTTTAGCCTGCGTCCGTTGCCCGAAGACATACGCGTCGCAAGGGCGAAACTGATCAGCGCCACCGGCACTGCAACGGCAAGATAGCGGGCATCGTTGATCCAGAACACCGGCGTTAGCCCCAGAAACAGATCGCGTAACGTGCCGCCTCCCATAGACGTGGCGATTGCCAGAACGGTTGCACCGAAAAGGTCCATGTGAACCCGGTGCGCCTGTATCGCAGCCGACGCCGCCATGACAGCGGTCGCCAGAAGCGACAGGGGGACGAACAGAAAAGACAATGTTTCCATGGGGGCACCACTCTGGTTCGGTAAGATCGACAGGAAATTAGGGCTATCAGCGGCGGTGTTAGGGTACTTACGCGATGTGTCGGCGGAACAAAACGATCACTTGTCGGGTGGGCGGGACAAAAACGTCGCCAGCGTGTCAAAAATCAATCGAATCCGCGGGCTGGTGTGCAGGTCGCGATGGGTGATCAGCCAGACGGGAAAAACAACGGGATCCATGTGGGGCAATACCCGTTCGACCCCGGGTGTGGTGTCGCCGATGTCGGAGGACATGAAGGCGATGCCCAGTCCGTTTTGTACATATTCCCATGCAACGACGCCGCTGTTGGAGCCGATGTGAAAGTTCTGGTCCGTGACGGGGATGCCCAGCGGGCTCAGATAACTGATCATCTCGTCCGTTGATCCGAAATTTACGAAATCATGCTGCGCAAGATCGGTTTTGGATTTGGGACGCCCGCGCCGTTTCAGATAAGAGGTAGAGGCGTAGAGATGCGCCTCGGCCTCGTCGACCAGACGAGCATAAAGCTCGGGTTGGGACGGGCGAACATGGCGGATCGCAATATCTGCTTCGCGCCGCTGGATGTCCCGAATGTCATTTGCGGCGACAATGTCGACCTCAAGCAGCGGCGCGATGTCGCGAAGATGTTGCAGCATTGGCGGCAGGATATACGCGGCGAACACGTCCGAGGCTGTGATACGCACCGTGCCTTCGATTGCTTGCGTTTGCCCCGCCGCGACCAGTGAAATCTTTACCGCCGCCTCGGCCATCGCGTGCACATGTTCCAGAACCGCGCGCCCTGAAGGTGTCAGCACCAATCCGCGCCCGATGCGCTCGAACAGAGCGATGCCCAGCGTTTCCTCCAACCCCGCGACTTGTCGTCCGATGGTGGGCTGAGTGTGACCCAACACCCGGGCAGCGGCTGACAATGATCCTTCGTCCGCCGTGGCCATGAACGCCCGGACCTGGTTCCAGTCAAACGAGATTGCATCCCAATTCATGCATTTATGTATAGACGTAAAGCATATTTTGGCAATTCCCCTTGCTGTTACGCATGGATAGATATGCGCCAAAGGAGATATCTCATGATTCAAGCCGCGAAATTCTGGGACCGGATCGCTGACAAATACGCCACATCCAAGATAAAGGATCCCGAGGGTTACCAATTCACACTTGAGCGGACGCGGTCTTATCTGGGCCCTCAAGACAAGGTGCTTGAGATCGGGGCAGGCACAGGCACGACCGCCTTGGAGCTGGCGCCTGCCGTGGGGCACATCACGATCACCGATGTCTCGCCCGAGATGATCCGGATCGGCAAGGCCAAGGCCGATGCGCAAGGGGTCACGAATGTGGATTTTCGGGTGGCAGATGCTCAGCTGCAGGGGGTGAGCGGCCCTTTTGACGCCATCCTTGCCCACAACGTGTTGCATCTGGTGGAAGATCTGCCCGGCGCCTTGGGGCGTGTGCATGATCTTCTGGCGCCGGGTGGGGTGTTCATTTCGAAAACCTTCTGCAAACCATCGCGCGGGGGGGCGTGGATCTACTATGTCATGCGTCTGGCGCTGCCGCTGATGCAGTTGATCGGCAAAGCGCCCTATGTCGCTGTGATGAGTATCGAGGAGCTTGAGGCGACCCTGAGCAGTCACGGCTTCAAGATTGTTGAAAGCGGGAATTTTCCGGCTAAGGAGTTGCGGCGTTATATCGTCGCCCGTCGGTGATTGGACCGACACTTGATCGCCGGTCTGAAATGCAAAACGCCTCGCTGTTGCGAGGCGTTTTTCGGTGTCGGTCTGGTTGTTTGATCCGTTATTTGGATAGCGGGCCAATCATCATAACCATTTGACGGCCTTCCATCTTCGGCATGTTTTCAACCTTGCCGACATCCTTGGTGTCTTCTGCGACCCGCTCAAGAAGTTCGCGACCAAGATTCTGGTGCGCCATCTCGCGCCCCCGGAACCGCAGTGTCACTTTAACCTTGTCGCCGTTTTCCAGAAACTTGAACACGTTCCGCATCTTCACGTTATAGTCATGCGTGTCGGTGTTGGGGCGGAACTTGACCTCTTTCACCTCGATGGTTTTCTGCTTCTTGCGGGCTTCGCTTTCCCGCTTCTGCTGTTCATATTTGAACTTGCCGAAATCCATAATCTTACAGACGGGCGGCGATGCGTTGGGCGAAATTTCCACCAGATCAAGCCCGGCATCTTCGGCCATCAGCATAGCTTGCGCAGGCGTGACAACACCTACGTTTTCGCCATCGGCGCCAATCAGTCGAATTTCGGGGGCCTTGATGCGCTCGTTTACGCGGGGGCCGGTGTCGCGCGTGGGCGGCGCGTTGTGAGGTCTGCGGGCTATTGTGCCATTCCTTCTGACGTTTCAATATTCTTCGGATGCGGAAGTTAAGGCCCATGCAGGTGTGTTTCAACCCGATAAAACGTTTTGCGAAAGATTGTTTCCGGTGACTGTTGATTTGACGTCAAAAGTCAACGCGTCCCACGTTTTTTGGCTGATATCTTACGATATTTCCGCTGGATTGGCGTTTTGACGCGCATTGGATGAAACTCCCCTTGCGCTTGATCGGCTTAGCCCTCACATCCCTCTTGGATGCCGTGCAGGTCTGTGCGGCGCATGTATAGACAAGTTGAGGATGTCGACATGAAAAACACCGTTATCGCCGCTGGAATTGTGATCGTTGCCGCCGTGGGCGGCTATATCTGGTACAACAACAACCAGGCCAAGATGATTGCTGAAGAGGCTGCAGCAGAAGCCGCCGCACAAGCAGAAGCTGCCGAGCAAGCAGCAGCTGAGGCCGCTGCAAAAGCCGAAGCAGAAGCCAAAGCGGCCGCGGATGCTGCCGCCGAAGAAGCTGCAGCCGCTGAAGCAGCCGCCAAGGAAGCTGCCGAACAGGCCGCCGAAGAAGCCGCCACCGCCGCTGATGCTGCAGGCCAGGCTGTTCAGGATTCAGCTGATGCCGCTGGTGACGCCGTGCAGGGTGCGGCCGACGCGGTTGGCGACACGCTGAACGAGGCTGGCGAAGCCGTCACCGATGCCGTTGAAGGTGCGATCGACTCCGTCACCGGAGCCGCCAGCGACGCCGCGGAAACTGCGACACCTGAAGCTGGCACCGATGCCGCCGCCGAAGGTGCTGCAGAGGCTACGGCAGAGACATCGGCGGACGCCACGCCTGAGGCTCTGACCCAACAGGGTTTTGATGCCGCGAAGGTGAACGAGATGATTGATAACTCGTCGCTGGGCGAGGCTGAGAAGGCCGGTTTGAAAGCCGCTGTTGAAGCCGCCGCAAGCAATCCGGCCCTTCTGGAAGCTGCGATCAATCAGGTCAAAAGTGCGCTGGGCATGTAAGCCCCGGTTTTAGAACAGAGAAACGCCGCGCAGAATTCTGCGCGGCGTTTTTTTATCATCCGTCGGTTCGAGGCGCGGGGGGCGATGATCAGTCCAGAAACGCCTTTTCAACCACGTATTGCTTGGGTTGCGAGTTCGCCCCTTCCTCAAGGCCCGCCTCTTCCAGCAGTTCCTTGAGCTCCAGATTGAACGGCAGGTTGCCGCAGATCATGGCGCGGTCGTTTTCGGGGCAAAGCGGTTCAACACCCAGATCCGCAAACAGCTCGCCCGAGCGGATCAGGTCGGTGATGCGGCCCATTTTCGGGCTCTCTTCACGGGTGGTGGTCGGGTAGTATTTGATCTTCTTCCAGAAGCCTTCGCCGATCACCTCGTTTAGAAGCTCGTCGTCCTTCAACGCCTCGATCAGGTTCGCGCCATAGGTCAGTTCACCCACTTCGCGGCATGTATGGGTGATGATGATCTCGTCATAGTCTTCATAGGTCTGCGGCTCGCGCAGCAGGGACGCGAAGGGCGCAAAGCCGGTGCCGGTGGCAAAGAACCAGATGCGCTTGCCGGGGATCAGCGCGTCATGCACCAAGGTGCCAACAGGTTTCGGGCGCAGGATGATCTGATCGCCCGCCTTGATGTGCTGCAATTTCGAGGTCAGCGGGCCGTCCGGCACCTTGATTGAATAAAACTCCAGCTCTTCATCCCAAGACGGGCTGGCGATCGAATAGGCGCGCAGAAGCGGTTTCTGCTTGCCTGTTTTGGGGTCCGGGTCGCCCATCAGCCCGATCATCACGAACTCGCCCGACCGAAAGCGCAGGGTTTGCGGCCGCGTGCAGCGGAACCGGAACAGGCGGTCAGTGTAATGCTCGACCTCGGTCACAGTTTGCGCATCCGGCAGGGTGGGCACGGGTTTCACTTTGGTTTCAGCATCCATAACGGGCGTCACTTCATTCATGTGCATCAACGGGGCACGCGGCCCCGTCCTTTTCTGTCAGCGTATATAGGGAGGTTCAGGGAAAGGGTCTAGCCAGTCAGCCGCGACCTATAGTCATAGGCTTGCCAATCCGCGCGCGACAACCAATCGGCCTCGGGCTGGCGCAAGGACAGGTTTTCGGTGATCTCGACCTCGTCAAAGCCCGATCGCCGTGCCATGGCATATTGGTCCGAGATCACATGCCCATGGGCGCGCAACCGGCCTGTATATCCCAGCAGGCGCAACTGGCGTCCCAGCGTGAAACCACGCCCATCCGCGAATGACGGAAAGTCGATGCGGATCATGTCGACGCCAACCATCAGATGCGCCAGCGCGGCGGGGTCGGTGTCGGATGACAGATGCAGCCCGCGCGTGTCATTGGCGGCGCGCTCGTCGGTTGTGGCAAAGCCGTTTTCCCAATCGTCATGGGCAAAGCCCGCGTCGGTTACGATCACAGTCATGCGCTTGCTCCTACTCTTACCATTTTGCCATCCACGAAATGGATGCCACATTCCGTTTTTTCCGCCCCTCTCCAGCGTCCGGCGCGAGGGTCTTCCCCGGGTTTTACCGGCGAGGTGCAGGGCGCACAACCAATGCTGGGGAAGCCCCGGTTCACCAGCGGGTGACGCGGCAGGCGGTTGTTGATCATGTAGTCGCGCACGTCTTCAGATGCCCAATGGGCCAGCGGGTTGACCTTCAACCGGTCTTCTTCGGCCTCGAAGAATTCCAAATCGACGCGCTTGCCGCCCTGAAAGCGTTTGCGCCCTGTGATCCAGCCGTCAAAGCCCTGAAGGGCAGTCTCCAGCGGTTCGACCTTGCGCAGCTCGCAGCAGGCATCGGTGTCAGCCAGATGCAGGATGTTGTCCGGGTCGCGCTTGAACAGCTCGTTTGCGTCCGGATGGATAACGCGCACATCGGTCAGGCCCAGTTTTTCTGACACCTCGACCTGATAATCCAGCGTCTCCTGAAACAGCATCTGCGTGTCCAGAAAGATCACGGGAACCGAGCGGTCGATATGTGCCACCATATGCAGCAAAACGACGCTTTCTGCGCCGAAGCTGGAAACCATGGCCAGAGCGCCGATGGTGCTGTCGGTCAGGGCACGTTCGATCACAGACGTGGCAGAATGGTGCTTGTAGCGCGCATTCAACGTCTCGACCCGTTCAGCGGGGGCGGCAAGGGGGGCTTCAAGCGGCATTGGTCTTGGCCTCCTCGGGATAAAGGGCGGCTTTGAAGGGGGCTTCCCCCAGCCGACGGAAGGCGTCGATGAAGGTTTCGCTCTCATCCTCGCGCAGGTCCAGATAGGCCAGAACCACACGCTCCACAGCAGGCACGATCTGGTCGTAGGCAAAGCCGGGGCCTGCCCGTTTGCCGATTGCCGTGTCAGGTCCAGCGTCACCACCAAGTGTGATCTGATAATTCTCGACGCCAGCGCGATCCAAGCCGAGGATGCCGATATGGCCCAGATGGTGGTGGCCGCAGGCGTTGATGCAGCCCGAGATCTTGATTTGCAGATGACCCACGTCGTGTTCGATCTTCAACGCGTCGAACCGTTCGGCGATCTCTTGCGCGACGGGGATCGAACGGGCGGTGGCCAGCGCGCAGTAATCCATGCCGGGGCAGGCGATGATGTCCGAGATCAGACCCGCATTCGCTGTTGCCATGCCGTGATCGCGCAGGGCCGCGTAGATCGCGGGCAGGTCGGCGCGGTGCACATGCGGCAGGATCACGTTCTGTTCGTGGCTGATGCGGATGTCGCCATGGCCGTATTGCTCGGCCAGATCGGCGATCACGCGCATCTGGTCGGCGCTTGCATCGCCGGGTGTTGCGCCATGGGCTTTCATCGAAATGGTAACGATGCCGTACCCTTCCGCGCGGTGGTCATCGACATTGGTGTCGCTCCACGACCGGAACACGGGGTCGGCATCGCGGGCGGCGTGATAGCCGTCCAGCGCTGCGGTCTTGAATTCGGGTGCCCGGAAGTTGGCAGCGATGTCGGCGAAATGCGCCTGATCGACGCCCGAGAACAGCGGACGAAGCTGGGCAAAGCGTGCTTCGACCAATTCGCTGATCTTGTCGATCCCGTTCTCCATCGTGGTGATCTTGATCCGCGCCTTATACTTGTTATCGCGACGGCCCAACGTGTTGTAGACGCTGACAATCGCCTCGACATAAGGCAGCAGGTCGGCGCGGGGCAGGAAGTCTTTCAGAACCTGACCGACGACCGGGGTACGACCAAGGCCGCCACCCACGATGATCTGATAGCCGACCTCGCCCGCGTCGTTCTGGACGATACGGATGCCAATGTCATGGGCCTTGGTGACGGCGCGATCCGCTTTGGATCCGGTCACGGCGAGCTTGAATTTGCGCGGCAGGAACTGGAATTCCGGGTGATCGGTGGACCACTGGCGCAACAGTTCGGCGGTGGGGCGGGGGTCTTCGACCTCGTCTGCGGCGGCGCCAGCGAAGTGGTCGGCCGTCACGTTGCGGATCGTGTTGCCCGAGGTTTGGATGGCATGCATCCCCACATCCGCCAAGGCATCCAACATATCTGGAATGTCCGCCAGACGGGGCCAGTTATACTGGATGTTCTGGCGGGTGGTCCAATGGCCGTAACCTTTGTCCCAACGCTCGGAAATCATCGCAAGTTGGCGCATCTGGTTGGGATTGAGCGAGCCATAGGGGATCGCCACCCGCAGCATATAGGCATGCAATTGCAGATAGACGCCGTTCATCAGGCGCAGGGGTTTGAACTCATCCTCGGTCAGTGCGCCGGAAATGCGGCGTGCCACCTGGGCGCGGAACTGGCTGACGCGGTTGCGCACAAAGCCTTCGTCGAAATTGTTGTAGTCATACATGAGCGAAAGCCTCCTGCGAAGCCGTGGCGGATTGTTTGCCATGGAAGCGGTTCGACGGGCCTTTGGCACGGAATGCTTCTCGGAAATGGGTTGGTTCGGGGCCGTTTGGACCTGCTTTCGCGTCGGCCAGATAGGGGCCAACAGCGATTTCCGGCTGCGTGTTTGCCAAGGCAAGCTGTGTTTCGGCTTCGGCCTCGTCCTCGATCAGCCATGCCATACACATGTCGCGCACCCAGGCGCCATTGCGGGCCAGATAAATCACATCACCTTCAACAAGGTCGTTTGCGGTTACCACTTTGGGTGTGAAGGGGCGGGGCATGGCCGATCCTTTCTTATTGCGTTCCCGCCCTATATAGGACATTTTCCCATCAATGGGCGATATGCGGCGGCAGATAAGGAACTTTGTTTCGGTTTGGCGATGTCGCAGAACGTATGGACCAAAAGAAGGAAGAAAACGAAATGTCTGTTCGGCTGGACGAGATTGACCGGAAAATTCTGCGCGAGCTGCAAGGCGACGCGGGTCAGTCACTGGACGTGATCGCCAAGAAAGTCGGGTCGTCCAAGACCCCGGTCTGGAACCGGATTCGCAAGATGCGCGAAGCTGGTGTGATCGGCAAGAACACAATGGTGATGGATGCCGACAGCCTTGGATTCGAGGCGTGTTTTTTCGTTCTGATCCGCACGTCGGAACATGATGCCGATTGGCAGGACAGTTTCCTGAAAGCGTTGATGGCACGTCCAGAGGTGATGGAAGCGCACCGTCTGGCGGGCGAGATCGACTATATCCTGAAGGTCCGCGTAAAGAATGCCCGCGCCTATGACGAATTCTATCAGGCGCTGATTTCCGAGGTGAGGATTTTCAATGTCACCGCGCTTCTGTCGATGGAAGAGATCAAGTTTTCGACCGAGTTGCCGATCTGACGTGACGCTGCTTCGGTGGCCCGCTGCGCGTGCCTGAGGGGCGCTGCCCCTCCGCGCAAAGCCCTTGGCTTCGCGCTTCCCCGGGATATTTTCAGCCAGAAGAAGGGCCTGACGTCCAGATCAGCATCGCACCATGAGCCGTTCAAGCCCGTGGAAATGATAGACATTGCCATATTGCGGCGGGGCGGTAAGGTGCAGGTCCGGGCAGCGATCAAACAGGATTGGAAGGGCGCGTGACAGTTCCAGACGCGCCAGCGGCGCGCCGATGCAGAAATGCGCGCCTGCGCCGAAGGATGTGTTGGGTTTGATCGGCCGCGCGGGGTCGAAAATATCGGGATCGTCCCACACATCCGGGTCGCGATTTGCCCCGCCCAGCAGCAGACCGATCTTGTCGCCACGCTTCAATTCGTGCCCGTAAAGCACCGTATCCTCATAGACATATCGCGCGAACATGTGCAGTGGCGGGTCGAAACGGAGAGTTTCCTCGATCGTTGTATCGCGTGTGTCTGGGGCAAGGGCTGATACGGGCGTCTTCTGTTCCAGAAGGGTTTTCACCGCGATCGCCATCGCATGAACGGTCGCTTCGTGGCCTGCGTTCAAAAGCAGGATACAGGTCGAGATGAGTTCGTCGCCAGACAGTTTCTCGCCTTCCGATTCAGCGGCGATCAGCTCGGTGATCAGGTCGTCGCGTGGATCGTTGCGGCGATGCTCGATGTAATCTCGCAAGTAAGCGACGAAGGCTTCGGTCGCAGCGATCGCCTCGTTTTCGACTGCGCGGGTGCGGCGGGCCTGATACATCGAGACCATGGCGTTTGACCATTTCAGCAAGTCATCCGCCATGCCTTCCGGGACACCCAGCAATCGGCAGATCAGAATAATGGGAATGCGTGTGGCGAACGCAGGAAGCAGGTCAAATTCGCCGGGTGGAAAGGCGTCAATCAATTGATGGGCCAGCGCATCAATCTCTGGCCCAAGGCCAGCAATCCGCCGGCTGGTGAAGGCACGCAGCACCAGCTTGCGCAGCCGCGTGTGGCGGGGGGCTTCCAGTTCCAGCATGGAATGGGCTTCAACCGCATAGAAAGGGGCAAGATGGTCGGGAAACGCGAGTGGTTCAACCGGTTCACGCCCGAACCTGCGGTCGCGCAGAAGTGTATTCACCGCGCGGAAACTGACCGCCATCGGCATGTCATACTCGTCCCACCAGAAGATATCGCCACCCGCACGGGCACGGTCATAAAACGCATAGGGGTTCTGGATAAAGTCGGGGTCGGTGGGGGACTGGGGCAGGCGTAACATGGGCGCATGGTCGTCAAAGCGGCTGGCCTTTGCAAGCGCGGCTTTCTATTCTTTGCTCATGTTTCGATACCTGCGCACGAAATGGGTCTTTCCCTTTCTCATCGGCACCCTTGCAATAAGCGCGGGGGTCTGGGCGGTGGCGTGGCGTGCTGCCTTGTCGCCTCTGGCAGAGCAAGCGGCGTCAGAGCTTGCGTTGGCGTCTGACCAATTGACGCGCCACCTGTTTCGCTATCGCGAGCTGGCGGTCGTGCTGGCGGAACATCCCGTGCTGCGCAACCGTCTTGGTGGCGAAGCGGACGGGGAGGGTGAGGCGGATCGCCTGTTGCAAGCGATGGCCGGTATGACAGGCGCGCACCACCTGTCGCTTGTCGGCCGGGACGGCGTTGTTCTGGCCGCATCGGGTGAGGGGGAAGCGCAGGTTGATCCGCGCGCGCCGCTGATCCACCGCGCACTGACTGGCGCGTTGGGCGTCGAGGCGCGGTTCCAGCCTTCATCATCCTACGATGCCCAACGCATCTTTTCCTTCGCAGCCCCGATGCACAGCCGTCAGGGCAAACCCCTGGGCACGGTGGTTGCACGCACCGACCTTCTGGATTTCGAAGAGAACTGGCCGTCGACCGCGGCGGCCCTGTTCTTCACCCTGAACGGCACCCGCGTGTTTGCGGCAAACCGCTTGGAACTTGCGGGGGCCGAGCGCCCGCGGGAAGGGTTTCTGAAAAACTCGGTCAGCGATTGGACCGGGCACGAGGTCTGGACGCTTGATGCCGGGCCTTACTTGCCCGACCGCGCGCTGCACCTGACCCGCGATCTGCCGGTGATTGGCCTGACCGGAGAGATTTTGCTGGACACCGCCCCCGCGGAACGGACTGCCGCGCTGCTTGCGGGGATTGCCGCGGCGATCTGTCTGGGCATCGGGGCCATGTTGCTGGCGGTTGGCGAACGGCGGCGTGCCCTGAACAAGCAGTTGCGTCTGAAGGCGGCAGCAAACACACGGCTAGAGGCCCGTGTGGCCGAACGCACCAAGGCGCTGTCGGCGGCCAACACGGACCTGTTGCGCGAAAACCGTGAGCGGCGCGAGGCCGAGGCGGCCTTGAAAAAAGCACAGGCGGATTTGGTGCAGGCGGGCAAGTTGTCGGCCCTTGGCCAAATGTCGGCGGGCATCAGTCACGAGTTGAACCAGCCCCTTATGGCCATCCGGTCTTTTGCCGATAATGGTATCGAATTTCTAAGGCGCGGACAGGCCGATCAAGCCGACAAGAATTTAAGCCGTATTTCGCAACAGGCGGGACGGATGGACCGGATCATCAAAAATCTGCGCGCCTTCGCCCGGCAGGAAAGTGAACCAATCGCCGATGTCGATCTGGTGCATGTCGTCGATCAGGCGCTTGAGATGCTTGACCCCCGCATCCAATCGGAACGGGTGCACGTGGATTGGCGGCAGCCGGAAAGCGCGCCCAAGGTGCGCGGTGGTGAGGTGCGGCTTCAGCAGGTGGTGATGAACCTGATCTCTAACGCGATGGATGCCATGGCAGAGCGCGTTCACAGAAAGATCGAGATTTCACTGGAACCGTCGACAGATCGGGTCACGCTGTCGGTGCGCGACACCGGGCCGGGCATTGATGAACCCGACCGCATTTTCGATCCGTTCTATACCACCAAAGAGGTCAGTCCGACCGAAGGGATGGGGCTGGGCCTGTCGATCTCGTATGGTCTGGTGCAAAGCTTCGGCGGTGCGATCCGCGGGCGAAATCATCCGGAAGGCGGGGCGATCTTCACCGTGGAGCTTGATCGCGCCGGCGCGCAGGAGGCGGCATGACCAACACCGTTCTTCTGGTCGATGACGACGCCATGGTGCGGGAGGCGCTGGGTCAGACGCTGGAGCTGGATGGGCTGACGGCAATTCTTGCTGGCAGCTATATCGAAGCGAAGGATCATATCGTGCCGGGGTTTGACGGGGTGATCCTGTCTGACATACGGATGCCGGGGAAGGATGGATTTGCCCTGCTTGAACGGGCGCAGTCGGTGGATCCCGAGCTTCCGGTGATCCTGTTGACCGGCGAAGGCGATATTCCCACCGCCGTGCGCGGCATCAACGAAGGGGCGTTCGACTTTCTGGAAAAGCCCTGCGAACCCGCCGCCCTTCTGGCTGTTGTCGGGCGGGCGTTGCGGACCCGCGCCCTGGTGCTTGAGAACCGCGCGTTGAAGGCACGGGCCGAATCCGGCGATGCCGCGGCCCGGTTGCTGTTCGGAGAAAGCGCCCTGGCCGAGGATTTGCGCAACAGGGTGCGCGCCGCCGCCCGTGCCCAGGCCGAGGTGCTGATCTGCGGCGAGCCGGGGTCGGGCACGTCAAAAGTGGCCGAGGTTGTGCACCTGCTGTCCGGCGATGCCACGCGCCCCTTCATCAAACTGCCCGCTTCCGGGTTGACAGCCGATGCGCTTGAAGCGGCATTTTCGCGCGCCGAGGAGGGCACGCTTTTCCTTGATGAAGTGGCTGCCCTTGAGGGGGCAACACAATACCTGTTGCTTGACCTCTTGGACCGGGCCAGCAAAACACGGGTCGTGGCGGGTACCTATCGCGATCTTGAGGCCGAGGTCGGCGCGGGGCGGTTCAATCCGGATCTGTTTTACAAGCTTGATGTGCTGCGCATTCGTATTCCGGCGTTGCGCGAACGCAAGGACGATATTCCCGTGCTGTTCCGGCATTATGTCTCGATTGCCAGCGAACAGGCGGCTCTGACACCTCCCGAAATCGAACATGACGTCATTGCGCAGCTGATGGCGCAGGATTGGCCGGGCAATGCGCGCGCGCTGATGAACGCTGCTATGCGGTTTGCAATGGGGCTGGGACTGGCGGATGGCGAAGGTGGAGCGTCTGATGCAAGGCCGGGTCTTGCGGAGCAGTTGGCCCATGTTGAACGGTCCTTGTTGATCGAAGCTCTCAGGCGGCACGAGGGTGGCGCATCGGCGGCGGCGCGCGAGCTGCAACTGCCGCGCAAGACCTTCTATGACAAGCTGGCCCGGCACAGGATTCGGCCCGAAGCCTACCGATCATAACTGTGCGGATTTTCGCACAGTATTGTGATCTCGTTGTGCGGCGATCCGCTCACTCTTGAAGGGCATCGGTTCCATTTTGCATGAAGCAACCTTCTCAAATCTCTGATTTATATTAATAATATTCAATCGCCATATCCGCGTGATAGTTTTTCTTGGTGCGGCGGCAGAACCATGTCCCAATAGATGCAGGCGCCCAACCGGGCCGCCGGAGGATATCTGTCTGGGAGGACACCTTATGAAATTCCTGACCATGGCCGTGTCAGCGATCGCGCTGACGGCAACTGTGAACACCGCTTCTGCTGCCTGCGACGAAGGCGAGCTTGTGATCAAGTTCAGCCACGTCACGAACGCTGACAAGCACCCCAAAGGCATCGCGGCCTCGCTGCTGGCCGAACGTGTGAATGACGAGATGAACGGCAAGGCTTGCATGGAAGTCTATCCGAACTCGACCCTCTACAACGACGATCAGGTGCTTGAGGCGATGTTGCAGGGCGACGTTCAGTTCGCTGCGCCCTCGCTGTCGAAATTCGAAGCCTTCACCAAGCAGTTCCGTATTTTCGACCTGCCCTTCATGTTCAAGAACATGGAAGCGGTCGACCAGTTCCAGAACTCCGAAACCGGTCAGGCGATGAAGGAATCGATGGCACGTCGCGGGTTGCTGGGGCTGGAATTCTGGCACAACGGCATGAAGCAATTCTCGGCCAACAAGCCGCTGATTGCGCCGGAAGATGCCGCAGGCCTCAAGTTCCGGGTTCAGCCGTCTGACGTTCTGGTCGCCCAGATGCAGGCGCTGGGGGCAAGCCCGCAGCCGATGGCCTTCTCGGAAGTCTATGGTGCGTTGCAGCAGGGCGTTGTTGACGGTCAGGAAAACACCTGGTCGAACATCTATGGCCGCAAGTTCTTCGAAGTGCAGGACGGCACCACCGAAACCAACCACGGTGTGCTGGATTATCTGGTCGTGACAAATATCGACTGGTGGGAAGGTCTGGACGCGGACGTGCGTGACCAGCTTGCCACCATCATGCGCGAAGTCACCGAAACCCGGAACGCAGCGGTGGGCGAAGTCGACGCCGAAGCCCGTCAGGCCGTTCTGGATGCCGGGGGCGAGATTCGCGAGCTGACACCGGAGCAACGCCAGGCATGGGTTGACGCGATGAAACCGGTCTGGACCCAGTTCGAAGCCGATGTCGGCGCCGAGAACATCGCCGCGGCCCAAGACATCAACGCGATGTATTAAGCTGCGAGACCGTGGCCGGCCCGCAAGGCGCCGGCCACAATCATATCCCCAAAGTTCGACCCGGCATGTCTGCACAGCCAGGGTTGCACCCCGCATCATGGGAAGGGACAGCCATGAGCCATCATTCTAACGATTCAAACGGGTTCGAGGAAACGGTGATCGCCGTGATCCTTGGCCTGATGACGATGATCACCTTTGTGAACGTGGTCCTGCGTTACGTCTTCAATTCCTCGCTTATCTGGGGGCTGGAGGTGACGCTGATCCTGTTTGCGTGGCTCGTTCTTCTGGGCGTGAGCTATGGTGTGAAAGTCACTGCGCATCTCGGTGTGGATGCCCTGACGAACCTGCTGTCAGACCGGCCACGCCGGGTTCTGGCGTTGATCGCCGCCGCGATTTGCATCATCTATTCTTTCCTGCTTCTGAAAGGGGCCTGGGACTATTGGGCGCCCTATGCCGCGCTTGACCGCACCTCGGGGCGCTGGTTCCCCACCGGGTTCGAACAGACCCGCGACCAGGCCTGGTATATCACCGATCAGGTGCCCATGCCGGGGTTCCTGCGCTTTCTGGAAGGCTGGATCAACCAGGGCGAAACCTATGACAAACTGCCCCGCGTGATCCCCTATGCCGTGCTGCCTGTCGGTGTTGCACTGCTGCTGTTTCGCTTCATCCAGGCGACCATCCGCATCTGGCGTGGTGCGCAGGACAGCCTGATCGTCAGCCACGAGGTGGAAGACGAGATCGAGGGCCTGCAAGACCATCAGAAGGGGGCATAAGCCATGGACGTCGTATTCCTTTTCGCCATGGTCATCGGGTTCCTGATGATCGGCGTGCCGATCGCGATTGCCCTTGGCATGAGCTCGATCATCTTCCTGTTGCTGTTCTCGGACACGTCGCTCGCGTCGGTTGCGCAAAGCTTCTATCAGGCCGAAGCCGGGCACTACACGCTTTTGGCTATCCCGTTCTTCATCCTTGCCTCAAGCTTCATGTCGACCGGCGGCGTAGCAGCGCGGATCATCCGCTTCTCGATCGCTTGTGTGGGACATTTCCGGGGTGGTCTGGCCATCGCGGGTGTGTTCGCCTGTATGCTGTTTGCGGCCCTGTCCGGGTCCAGCCCCGCCACCGTTGTGGCCATCGGGACAATCGTGATCGCCGCCATGCGGCAAGTCGGCTACACCAAGGATTTCGCCGCCGGCGTGATCTGTAACGCGGGCACCCTGGGTATCCTGATCCCGCCTTCGATCGTCATGGTTGTCTATGCCTCGACGGTCGAGGTTTCGGTCGGGCGCATGTTCCTGGCCGGTGTCATTCCGGGCATCATGGCCGGTGTCATGCTGATGATCGCGATCTACGTGATCGCGACGATCAAGGACATGCCAAAGGGTGACTTCGCGGGTTGGAAGGAAATCGCCTCCAGCTTCTCGGACGCGCTTTGGGGCTTGCTGCTGATCGTGATCATCATGGTCGGGATCTATGGCATCCCCGGCATCACCGGGGCACTGTTCACGCCCACCGAAGCCGCCGCGGTTGCATCCGTGTATGCGTTCCTTGTAGCCACCTTCATCTATCGTGACATGGGTCCGCTGGCCGACAAGGGCAACGGCAAGAAAAACCTGTTTCAGAAGCCGCAGGCCCTGATCACCGCGTTCTTCCACGCCGACACGCGCCGGACCCTGTTCGACGCGGGCAAGCTGACCATCACGCTGATGTTCATTATTGCCAACGCGCTGATCCTGAAACACGTGTTGACGGACGAGCAGATCCCGCAGCAGATCGCCGGTGCGATGCTGTCGGCAGGGTTCGGCAAGATCATGTTCCTGATCGTCGTGAACGTCATCCTTCTGATCGGCGGGCAGTTCATGGAGCCTTCGGGCCTGATCGTGATCGTCGCCCCCCTGGTGTTCCCGATTGCCATCGAACTGGGCGTTGACCCCATTCACCTTGGGATCATCATGGTGGTGAATATGGAGATCGGGATGATCACGCCTCCGGTCGGGCTGAACCTGTTTGTCACCTCTGGCGTGGCCGGAATGCCAATGATGAAGGTGGTGAAGGCGGCGTTGCCCTTTCTGGCCGTGCTGTTCGTCTTCCTGATCATGGTCACATACATCCCCTTCCTGTCGACATGGTTGCCGACAACGCTGATGGGACCAGAGATCATCACCAAATAGGAACAGGCGGGCTGCAACTGCGGCCTGTCCCAAAAAACACAACGCCGGGCGGATGACGCCCGGCGTTTACAGTTTCACTCGCTACACCATTGGATTAGCAGCCAAAGGTTGCGAAATGCTTTAGTTCCTGAGTTTGCAAGTGTTGATCCCAAGAAGGGAATACAGCGCACAAAATCCCAGCGCACCCGTGGCCAGCGGCACGATGCCGATCAGGGCCCAGATCGGCCCTCCAGCGAAGAAGTACCAGCCCAGAAGGGCAAGGCCGACAATGACCCGGATGATGCGGTCAATGTTACCTGTGTTTGTCTTGAACATGGTCAGCTCCTTTCTCCATTCGCCTCATATTAGAAGGGGGCAGGGGAAAAGGCATGTGACGTGGTCACATTGGAAACGGTCAAAATGCCGCGCCGCGCAGAACCTCGGCCAGGGCCTTGCGGTCAAGAATGGTCACGGTACCGCGTTCATGGGTGACGCTGCCCGCCTGTGCCAGCTTGTCCAGCCGACGCGATACGACCTCGCGCGCCGTGCCGATGGCGGTGGCCATCTCTGCTTGCGTCATAAGCAGGCAACCGTCCGGCCCCGCGCGATCCAGAAGCAAAGCTGCCAGTCTTGCACTCACCGACATGAAGGACACGTTTTCAATCAGTTGCATCATGGATTGCATTCGTTCGGCGAAGGCCGAGAACACCATACGCCGAAATCCGGGAGAGCTGTCGAGCAGCGCAAAGAAAACATCGCTTGGTATAAGCACCAACCGGGCCGGGGTCTCGGCCATGGCTTCGGCCGTGTAAGCGTCACCACCCAGAAGACCCAAGGTGGATTGAATGCAGCTTTGTCCGGGTGCGACGCGATATAACAGAATGTCGCGGGCATTCGGACCAATCAGGTTCACATCCACCTGTCCGGACAGCATGACCACGTAACCCTTGACGGCCTCGCCGGGGCGGAACAGGACCGCACCCTTCGGCACTTCGACAGGATCAAGGGTGTCCAGAAGCGCACGTGCCGGCGCATCGAGGGCGGCAAACTCATCACTATCGTCGGTCCAACTCATCGGATTTTGTGCCTCCGGCGGGGATATTTGGAACAAGAAAAGCGCAGACGTTCTTTTTCTTGTTCCAAATATCCCGGGGGAGGCGGGCCCCGCAAGGGGCGCGCCGTAGGGGCAGCGCCCCTGATCTCATATCTCAGTCGCGCGAGCGTTTTTCGAAGCGCGGCAACATGGCCGAGAAATCCATGCCGCGGCCATCTTCAACCTCGACGAATTGCTCATAGAGTGCGGTGGCGGCCTGCCCAAGCGGTGTGTCAGCATCGGCTGTTTCGGCCGCTTGCTGACTCAGGCGCAGGTCTTTCAGCATCAGTTCGGCGGCGAAGCCGGGCTTGTAGTCATTGTCGGCAGGTGATTGTGGACCCACACCGGGGGCAGGGCAATAGGCGTTCATGGACCAGCTGTAACCGGACGAGGTGGACACGACGTCGAACATTTTCTGGCGATCCAGTCCCAGTTTGTCAGCCAGCGCGAAGGCTTCGCAGGTGCCAATCATGGTGATACCCAAGATCATATTGTTGCAGATCTTGGCGGCCTGACCCGCGCCGCTATCGCCGCAATGAACGGCCTTCTGCCCCATAATGTCGAACAGCGGTTTGGCTTTCGCGAAGGCTTGGGCCGAGCCGCCCGCCATGAAGGTCAGCGTGCCGCCCGATGCGCCGCCAACCCCGCCAGATACCGGGGCATCAACGGGCAGCAATCCGGCATCGGCTGCCTGTTTGGCCACGTCGCGGGCGCTTTCGACATCCACGGTCGAGCAGTCGACGAAGGCCGTGCCTTTGTCCATGGCCGGGACGATTTCGTTTGCGACGGCGCGCAGGATCTGGCCATTGGGAAGCATGGTGATCACCACGTCCCGCCCTTTGGCAGCCTCGGCGCCGGAAGCCGCCATTGTGACGCCCTCGATATCGACGGGAGCCATGTCGAAGCCTGTGACATCATGCCCAGCTTTGGCAAGGTTTGCGGCCATCGGGCCGCCCATATTACCCAGTCCGATAAATCCGATTTTCATGGCAGGTCTCCTTAGAATGTCAGTGTGTTGTCGCCCAAGGGCGCGAGCATCTGTGTGACAGCGTCGTCGGGCAAGTCATCCAGATCGTGTTTCCAGTTCGGGGTGCGGTCTTTGTCGATGACGGCGGCACGTATGCCTTCCATCAGGTCGGACTGTTTCAACGCGCGATAGACGAACCGATATTCCATTTCCAGCGAGGCCCTCACGTCATGGGCGGTCGACAGGCGGTGAATCATCTCGACCGTGCAGGCCATCGAAAGGGGGGAGTTACGCCCCAGAACGTCAAGGGTGTTGGACGCGAATGCACTGTCTTCGCTGCGCAGCGAAGACAGGATCTCGCCCAGGCTGCCGCCTCCGAAGTGAGCGTCGATCATCGGTTGCATGGCCGACAGATTGCCCGGGATCGCCGGGATCGCAGCCTCGTTGATGTGGCAGGGGTCGCCGGTTCGGATCAAATCAGCCTTCAGCGCAGGCCATTCCGCCTGCCGGATCACGTAATCCGCAAACCCCGCGTGGATTGCATCGCCCGGTGCCATCCGCGCGCCGGTCATACCGATAAATTCGCCCAATCGTCCCGGTGCGTGGGCGAGGATCAGCGATCCACCCACGTCTGGCACCAAGCCAATGGCGCATTCCGGCATCGCCATGCGAGATGATCGCGCCATGATCCTGTGCGACGCGTGGCAGCCTACGCCCACGCCTCCGCCCATTGTGAACCCTTGCATGAAGCTGACGATCGGCTTGGGAAATTCAAACAGGCGCGCGTTCATCCGGTATTCGTCACGCCAGAAGTTTTGCGCGCGGGTGGGATCGCCGGACTTGCCGATCTCGTATATCTCGCGGATGTCCCCGCCGGCGCAGAAGGCGCGGTCACCTTCTGCGTCGATGATGATCATCGTGACATCGTCGTCATCTGCCCAGTCGATCAGGGCCGCGTCTATCGCAAGGCACATGTCATAGGACAGGGCATTCAGGGCATCAGGGCGGGTCAGGGTGATCCGCCCGGCTTTTCCTTCTTTTCGGATCGAGATATCCGACATTAGCCGCGGTCGCGTTCGGCCAGCAGTTGACGGGCGACGATCAGGCGCATGATCTCGTTCGTGCCTTCCAAAATCTGGTGCACCCGTAGGTCACGCACGATCTTTTCGATCCCGTAGTCGGCCAGATAGCCATAGCCGCCATGCAGTTGCAGACAGCCATTGGCCACATCAAAGGCCGCATCGGTCACCATCAGTTTCGCCATGGCACAGAATTTCGAAGCGTCGGGCGCTTTGTTGTCGAGCTTCCATGCGGCCTGGCGCAAGAACGTGCGCGCGGCTTGCAAGCGGGTTTCGTATTCCGCCAGCCTGAATTGCAGCGCCTGGAACTGGTCGATGGTTTTGCCAAACGCCTTGCGTTCACCCATGTATTGCAGGGTCAGGTCCAGCGCCTTTTGCGCGCCCCCCAGCGCCCCGGCCGAGATGTTCAGACGGCCACCGTCCAGCCCGGCCATGGCATAGGTGAAGCCTTTGCCCTCTTCGCCCAGCAGGTTTTCATGCGGCACGGCGCAATCGTCGAATTGCACCTGGGAAGTCGGCTGCGCCTTCCAGCCCATTTTGCGTTCGCTTGCCCCGAAGCTGAGCCCGGGGGTGCCCGCCTCGACAACCACGGTCGAGATGCCTTTGGGCCCATCATCGCCAGTGCGGCACATGGTGACATAGACGTCGGAGTAATTGCCGCCCGATATGAACGCTTTGTTGCCGGTCAGCACATAGCTGTCATTGGTCTTTTGGGCGCGGGTTTTCAGGGCCGCTGCATCCGAGCCGGAGCCGGGTTCCGTCAGGCAGTAAGAGAACACTTTTTCCATTGAGCAGAGCGCGGGAAGCCATTTCTGCTTGTCTTCTTCCTTGCCAAATTTGTCGATCATACCGCCGCACATATTGTGGATGGACAAGAACGATCCGACCGCGGGATCCGCCATCGCAAGTGCTTCGAACACCAATGTCGCGTCCAAACGAGACAGGCCCGAGCCACCATATTCTTCCGAGACATAGATACCTCCGAAGCCCAGCTCGGCCAGTTGCGGCCAAAGCTCTTTCGGGATTGTGCCCTCGGCCTCCCATTTTTCAGAGTTGGGGGCGATGTTTTCTTCGCCAAACCCTTTGGCCATGTCGAAGATGAGGGTCTGTTCCTCGGAAAGCGCGAAATCCATGTATCTCTCCCGTCCACGTATTGCTGCGTCACGATATGGCGCAATTCTTACAGGAGTTTTTCAAGGCGGTGGAGAGTTCCGTCGCGTCGCAAGTTGCCGTTACGTTACCGTTTCGTCCCCGGATCAGCCTTCGATCACAAATCGGTATGGTATTCGTCAATCAAGTGCCGCACAACATCTTGAAGCGCATAGTCTTTCGGTTTCTCGGCCTGAAGGCTGTCGTGAAAGACCGTGCGTTGCCGGTCGGATGAAATGCCTGTTTCAAGGATACTGCGTGCCGCTTCCACTTCGACCGTGCAGCCAAGCGCCTCGGCATCCTGTTCGATGAGCTTGAGCAAATCCTCAAGCAGGTGCGGGAAGTCCACGATCTCGCCGACGCCGAAGTCAATCAGCCCGCCGCCAATGCCGTATCGTTGTGCCCGCCAGCGGTTCTCGGCCACCAGAAAATTGTCGTAAAGCCGCCAGCGTTGGTTTTTGGCTTTCAACCTCCACAGCATGCGCGCCAGACATTGGGTCAGCGCGGCAAGGCTGACGGTGTGTTCCAGGCGCGGTTGCACATCGCAGATGCGGCTTTCAATGGTCGGAAAACGTGATGACGGGCGCAGATCCCACCAGATTTTCGAACTGTCTTCGATGACACCGATATCAACCAGCGCCTGCACCGAGCGTTCAAATTCGGACCATCCCGACAATTGCGGTGGCAGACCCGTGCGCGGCAGATTGTCGAAAACCGTCAGACGATAGGAGGCAAGCCCAGTATCGTCACCTTGCCAGAAGGGCGAACTGCCAGACAAGGCAAGAAGGTGGGGCAGAAAATAGCTGAGCTGATTGACAAGATCGATCCGTGTGTCGGGGTCAGGAATGCCGATATGTACATGCATTCCGCAGATCAACATCCGGCGCACGACCCCGGCCAAGTCTCGTTTCAGATCGTTGTATCGGTCCTTGTCGACATGGTGTTGGTCTTTCCAATCTGCAAACGGATGGCACGACGCCGCAATCGGAGCCAGCCCATAGGTTTTCGCGTGTTTGGCAACGGTTGATCGCAGACGTTTCAGATCTTCGCGCGCTTCAGACACGTTTGCGCAGACACGGGTGCCAATTTCGATCTGGCATTGCAGGAACTCTGGGCTGACCTGACCTTCAAGCTCGGCTTTGCAGTCATTCATCAAACGGTCAGGCGCCCGCGCGAGGGCGTAGCTTTCGCGATCCACCAGCAGATATTCTTCTTCGACACCAATCGAAAAAGGTGGTTCCTTAAGGGCCATCAGCTGTCCTTTCGGTGTTATCAGAACCAGCTTTGCATCATTGTGGTCACGCGACAAGCATCCGACGCAACCAAGACCCCTTGGTTGGCGTTCCACGCGGAAAGCCGTGAATAGATGGTTGACCTAAGGTAAGGATGTGGGTTTGTTTAATCTGGCGCAATCGCGCTGGGGTTGAATAATGTACGCTGCCACCTATTTTGACGCACAAAAGTTTTTACATGTCCGCTGTTCAGCACATATTCATTTCGCCAGTTTAACGGCTCGGATCGCTGAATGGCTCATCGCAATTGACGCGCCTTTGGGGCGTAGGGTGCTTGTTGATCTGCGCCAGTTGCACTCTGTTGACCGTCCGATTGATGGATCTGCGGAATACGTGCAAATGCAGCGGAAACTGTCTTGTGAATTCCCATCGGCAAGTAAGCTCGCGCTGCTGGCTCCGCGACCTGAAGTCTTTGTTTTGGCGCGGATATTCGAACAATCTGCGCAAGATCATCTTCCAACCGAGATTGATGTATTTCGTGACGACGCGGATGCGCTGGAATTTCTGGGCTTTGCGGCGGAAGAGGTGGACGAATTCGTCAATTCGTTGGGAGAGGGACGGGAGTTGAGCTGAAAAGCCCCGGTCGGTGAACCGGGGCTTTGTCGTTGTGATTGGCAGCGATCGGTTAGTCCATCGCTTTGAAGTTGAACTCTCCACCTTCGCGGATGCCTGACGGCCAGCGTGATGTCACGGTCTTCGTGCGTGTGTAGAACTTGAACGCGTCCGGGCCGTGCTGGTTCAGATCACCAAACCCGGATTTTTTCCAACCGCCAAAGGTGTGATAGGCCAGCGGAACCGGGATCGGGACATTGATGCCGACCATGCCGATGTTGATCCGGTTGGCGAAGTCACGGGCGGTGTCACCATCGCGGGTGAAGATCGCGGTACCATTGCCATATTCGTGGTTCATCGCGTGACCGATCGCCTCTTCATAGCTCTGTGCGCGGACCATCGACAGGACAGGGCCGAAAATCTCGGTCTTGTAGATGTCCATGTCGGTGGTGACATTGTCAAACAGGTGCGGGCCGACGAAGAAGCCGTCTTCATAGCCTTGCAGGCTGAAGTTGCGGTTGTCCACGACAAGGTCCGCACCCTGCTCGACACCCGAATTGATCAGGCGCAGGATGTTTTCCTTGGCAGCAGCGGTCACGACGGGGCCATAGTCCACGTCGTCGCCAGCAGTGTAGGGGGCAACTTTCAGCTTCTCGATGCGCGGGACCAGAGCGTCACGCAGCCTATCTGCGGTTTCGTTGCCCACAGGCACAGCGACCGAGATCGCCATGCAGCGTTCGCCTGCGGCACCGAAGCCTGCGCCGACCAGAGCGTCGGCAGCTTGCTCCATATCCGCGTCGGGCATCACGATCATGTGGTTCTTGGCGCCACCGAAACACTGCGCGCGTTTGCCGTTGGCGGTGGCGCGCGAGTAGATGTAATGGGCAATCGGGGTCGAGCCGACGAAGGCCACAGCCTGAACGGTTTCGTTGTCCAAGATTGCGTCCACCGCATCCTTGTCGCCGTTCACCACCTGCAACACGCCGTCGGGCAGGCCAGCTTCTTTGCACAGCTCAGCCAGCATCAGTGGAACCGAGGGGTCACGCTCGGACGGTTTCAGGATCATCGCGTTGCCCGCGGCCAGAGCCGGACCCATGCCCCAGAGCGGGATCATGGCGGGGAAGTTGAACGGGGTGATCGAGGCCACAACGCCCAAAGGCTGACGCATGGAATACATGTCGATGCCGGGGCCGGCGCTGTCGGTGAACTCGCCCTTCATCATCTGGGCCGCACCGATGCAGTATTCGATCACTTCCAGACCACGTTGAACGTCGCCCTTCGCGTCAGGGATGGTTTTACCATGCTCGCGCGACAGGGCTTCGGCCAGCTTGTCCATGTCACGGTTCAGAAGGCCAACCAGAGCCATCATCACGCGGCCGCGTTTCTGCGGGTTGGTGGCCCCCCAGGCTTTCTGAGCCTCGGCGGCTTTGGCGACGGCGTCATCCAGTTCGGCCTGTGAGGCCAACGCGACCTTGGCCTGAACCTCGCCGGTGGCGGGATTGTAAATGTCTGCTGTGCGGCCCGAGCTTCCATCGACCAATTGGCCGTTGATCCAGTGTCCAAGTGTCTTCATGGTCAGTCTCCCATCTGTTCGGCAGGAAGATAGCCTTGCAATTATGCTGGGAAAAGAGGCAGTTTTCCAAAAAGGTTTTGCAAAAATGCAAAGCTGGGCGTGGATGCGCGGTTGGGGATGCCTCCGGCGGGGATATTTTTGGGCCAGAAGAAACGCGAGCGATGAGAAGAACAGGCGAGGTTGTGAATGGATTGGGATGATTTGAGGGTTTTCTTGGCGGTTGCGCGGGCAGAAAGTCTGTCGCGCGCGGGTAAGGTACTGCGGCGCGACGCCGCGACCGTTGGGCGGCGGGTGGCGAAGCTGGAGGGGGATCTGGGACAGCCATTGTTCACTAAGTCACCGCAGGGATACGCACTGACCGAAGCGGGCGCGCGCTTGCTGTCCCATGCGGAACGGGCCGAGCAGGCGGTGTTGTCGGGGGCGGACGAGTTGGCCGGGCAATCCGGGCAATTGTCGGGGCAGGTGCGTATTGGTGCGACCGATGGCTGCGCCAGCTATATTCTGCCGCAAGTGTGCACAGCGATCCAGAAAGAGCACCCCGAACTGGAATTGCAGATTGTGGCGCTGCCGCGTGTGATCAACCTGTCGAAGCGTGAGGCTGACATGGCGATCACGGTGTCCCCGCCGCAGACCGGGCGCATCACGGTGCAGAAAATCACAGATTACCACCTGCATCTCGCGGCCGCACGGGAATACCTGGCCGATGCACCGCCATTGACCTGTCTGGAGGATCTGCGGGCCCATCCTGTCGTGGGATATATTCAGGACATGATCTTCTATCCGGAGCTCGATTTCCTGACCGGGATGGGGATCGAAAAGGTGGCGCTGGCGTCGAATCTGGTTTCGGTGCAACTGGGTATGGTGCGGCAGGGTGGGGGGATCGGCATCACCCATGATTTCATTCTGCCTTTTGCGCAAAATCTGGAACGCGTGCTGACCGATGAGATCTCGGTCACCAGATCGTTTTATCTGATCCGGCACGAAGGCGATGCGCGGGTTGAGCGGTTCACGCGCGTGGCCGAAGAGTTGGCGCGTGGCATCCGTGACGAAGTGGCGCGGCTGGAAGCAATGGTTTAGGTGCTATTTCCTTTGCTGCAATTGCAAACACCCCTTGACATATTGTTGCGCTTGGGGTGACGCTAAAGACAGAAAAATACAAGAATTTCACTAGAATGGAGGGCCACATGCTCATTCACCAGATACTGAAAAATAAAACGCTGGCGGGTGTTGCGACGGTCAAGCCGGGTAGCAAAGTAGCGGATGCGGCGAACCTTCTGTCCGAGAAGAAAATCGGTGCGGTGATTGTATCGGAAGACGGTGTGCGCCCGGCTGGCATCCTATCAGAACGCGATATCGTGTCGGCATTGGGTAAGGTGGGTGTTGGATGTCTGGACCAGCCGGTTGACGATTTGATGACGTCCAAGCTGGTGACCTGCGCGCCGGGGGATCGCGCCATTCAGGTTCTGCAGACCATGACCGAGGGTCGTTTTCGTCACATGCCGGTATTGGATGGCGAAGAAATGATCGGATTGGTGTCGATCGGCGACGTTGTCAAGGCACGGCTGGATGAGCTGTCACAACAAGCTGACGCCTTGAAAAACATGATCATGGGTTACTAACCGGATCGTTTGGACCAGCAGACAATGCCCTGTGCATTGCGTATCAGAACTTGCAATGCAGGGCGCGGTAAAATTGCGTGCCCGCATTGAAGAAAGGCCAGAACATGCGTGTCGGACTGTATCCCGGAACCTTCGATCCCATTACCTTGGGCCATACCGACATCATCCGTCGCGGGTGTGCTTTGGTGGACCGGCTGGTGATCGGGATTGCGATCAACACGGGGAAAAACCCGATGTTCTCGCTGGCAGAGCGGGTCGCGATGGTCGAGGCGGAATGCGCCAGGCTGACCGAGGAAACCGGCACAGAGATTGTTGCTCATCCGTTTGAGAATCTGTTGATTGATTGTGCCCATGATGTTGGCGCGCAGATCATCATTCGCGGCCTGCGGGCCGTGACTGATTTTGAGTATGAATATCAAATGGTTGGTATGAACCGCGCGATGGATGACAGCGTGGAAACCGTGTTCCTGATGGCCGAGGCGAAGTATCAGGCCATTGCTTCGAAGCTGGTGAAAGAAATTGCGCGACTTGGGGGGGATGTGTCGAAATTCGTGAACCCAAGTGTGAAGGATCAGTTGCTGGCCAAGATCGGATAGGCCGTGGTGTGGACGCATAACAGTGCGAGCCGGGCGGATATATCCTGATGTTTGAAATCTGCTTAGCGTCCGTATCGACGGATGCCGCATTCTTGTTAGATGATAGCTTCAATGGAAATCGCGGCTTGGAAAGAGGCGTTTTGCTTGGTCGCGGGGGTGCATGGCGCGGGAGGGATAGCGCGATTGCTTGGGGGTATCATCGGCGCGGGGGCCTTCGGTGGTCAGGGCTTCTGGCTCTGGGTGGCCCAGTTCGAAGAGCATATGCGACATATCCCGAATATCCTGCGCAATTAGGTGTACAACGATGCCTTCGCGTTGCAGATAGCCTGTAACACGCAAGAGCCGCGCCCCCATCACGATACGCCGAAAACGTTCATAGACAGTCCGCCAGACCACAATATTGCTGACGCCGGTTTCATCCTCAAGCGTCAGGAAAATCACGCCGGATGCCGTTCCGGGGCGCTGCCGGGTGATGACGAGGCCGCAGACGGTACAGCGCCCCAGAGCAACATCTTGCAAAGACGCATGTGTGACGAGGCCGGGAAGCGCAGGGCGCAGAAGTTCCATCGGATGGGCACGCAGGGTCAGGCGAGTGGAAACGTAATCTTCCACCACCTCTTCGCCCAATTGCATGATTGGCAGGGCGACCTGTGGTTCGTGGATGTTCTCCCCGTCAATCGGATCATTGAACAGGGGCAAGGGTTTGGGGCTCTGGATGGCCTTGATCCGCCACAGCGCGTCGCGGCGCGTGAGTCCCATATCAGAGAACGCGTCAGCCTCGGCCAGCCGCGTCAACACATCCGGGCGCAGGCCCGCACGAAGCCACAGCGCCTCTGGGTCAGGGTAGCCATTGCCTCGGGCTGCTATTATCCAGTCGGCATCTTCTTCTTTGAAACCTTTGATTTGGCGAAAGCCGAGTCTCAGCGCCAAAGCACCATCAGAGCGGCGTTCCAGCGTGTTGTCCCATTCGGAATGGTTGACGCATATGGGCCGTGTCTCGACCCCGTGCTCACGCACATCTCGCACGATCTGGGCCGGAGCATAAAACCCCATAGGTTGGGAATTCAGCAAGGCGCAGGCAAAAATCGCTGGGTGGTGGCATTTCAGCCAGGCCGACACATAGGCCAACATGGCAAAGGCGGCGGCATGGCTTTCGGGGAAGCCGTAATCGGCAAAGCCTTCGATCTGGCCGAAACAACGCTCGGCCACCTCGGGGGGATATCCGTTCTTCAACATGCCAGCGATGAACTTGTCCCGATATTTGCCAATGGTTCCCATGCGCCGGAAAGAGGCAAGGGAACGGCGCAGGTGGTCAGCCTCTTCCGCGGTAAAGCCGGCACCCACAACCGCAATTCGCAGGGCCTGCTCTTGAAAGAGAGGTACGCCTAGTGTGCGCGCGGTGACCTCTTCCAGGGCGGGGCCGAAGGGTTCGGGTTTTTCCAGCCCTTGCCTGCGCTTGATATAGGGCTGCACCATGCCGCCCTGAATGGGGCCGGGGCGCACGATGGCGACCTCGATTACCAGATCATAGAATTTGCGCGGACGCATGCGGGGCAGGAAATTCATCTGTGCACGGCTTTCCACCTGAAACACCCCAATCGCATCGGCGCGACACAGCATGTCATAGGTCGGGGTGTCGCCCTGCGGGATCGAGGCGATGGTGTGCGCCAGCCCCTCGTGATGGTCCATCAGCTCAAAGGCTTTGCGGATGCAACTGAGCATCCCCAGCCCCAATACATCCACCTTGAGGATTCCCAAGGCGTCGATGTCGTCCTTGTCCCAACAGATCACGGTGCGATCTTCCATCGCGGCGTTCTCGATAGGGGCAAGCTCATCAAGCCGTCCACGGGTAATGACAAAACCGCCCACATGCTGCGAGAGGTGGCGCGGAAAGCCGATGATTTCACCAATCAAACGGATGGTCTGCATCAGGCGGCGGTCATTCGGGTCAAGGCCAAGCTCGCGGATGCGGTCCAGATCCACGCCCCCATTGGTCATGCCCCATATCTGGCTGGACAGTCCGGCGGTCACATCCTGACTAAGCCCCATGGCCTTGCCCACTTCGCGGATGGCGGCACGTGTGCGAAAGTGGATTACCGTGGCACAGAGCCCGGCGCGGTGACGGCCGTATTTCTCATAAATCCACTGGATCACCTCTTCGCGCCGTTCGTGTTCGAAATCCACGTCGATATCCGGCGGCTCACCCCGATGCTTTGAGATAAAGCGCTCAAAGACCATTGCGATCATATCGGGGCTGACATCGGTGATACCCAAGAGATAACAGAGGATCGAATTGGCGGCAGATCCGCGTCCCTGACATAAAATGCCCTTCGATTTCGCGAATTGCACAATGTCATGCACGGTCAGGAAATAGGCGGGGAAGTTCAGCTCCTTCACCACGGCCAGTTCTTTTTGCATTAGCTCAAGCGCCCTGTCGGGCGGCCCATCGGGATAGCGGCGTTTCAGGCCCTCTTGTGCAAGACGTTCCAGCCGGGCCTGCGGGGTTTCCCCTTCCGTTTCCTCATGCGGGTATTCATAGGACAGTTCGCTCAGATCAAAACTGCACTTGTCGGCAATCTCCAATGTCCGCCGCAGCGCAGCCGGGTGATTTCGAAAGAGGCGCGTCATGTCGGCCCCGGCCTTCAGGCGGCGTTCCCCATTGGGCAGCGCACGGGTGCCGATCTGATCAATGGTGATATGTTCGCGCATACAGGTCAGCACATCTGCAAGCTGCCTGCGGTTGGCCCGGTGCATCAGTACATCTCCAACGGCGACCATCGGGGCCGAGGTTTTTTTCGCCGCCTGTGCACATGTATTCAGATAGGCTTCGTCGCTTCCGTCGTAACACGGAGCGGCGCCCAGAAAGACATGGTTGGGGAAATTCTGCCGTAGTCTTCGAATGTCGGGTATGGCCTTGCTTAAACACACCTGCGGCAGGGCGATCAGGATCATGCCTTTGCAGGCAGCCATCATATCTTTGGTGTAAAGAATACACTCGCCCTTTTCCGCCCGGCGCTTGCCCAGGGTCAGAAGGCGCGTCAGGCGTTTATAGGCGGCCCGGTCGCGCGGCAGGGCGATCCAGTCGACTGGGCTGTCCTGCAGTACCAACCGACACCCGACAATGAGCTTTGGAAGCGACATGTTGCTTGGCTTGGCAATCGGAGCGTTGCGGCCAACCTCTTGCCGAGATGAAGAATCGATACGTTGCTGCGAGCGTATCTGCACGGTTTCCTGCATTTCGTGCTGCAATTCCTTCAAGGCAGACCAGGCCCGCACCACCCCCGCAAGCGAATTGCGATCTGTAATCGCCATGGCGGACAGGCCCAGCTCTGCGGCGCGCACCACCAATTCTTCGGGGTGGGAGGCCCCCGTCAGAAAGGTGAAGTTCGTGGTGATGCAAAGCTCGGCATAATCCTGCCCCTGCATTCGGCTGTCCAGCATATCCCGACGAAGGGCTTCGACCGGGCGATGGGTGCGATTAACCTCGATCATGCGAATTCCCCCTGCACAAACCAACCGGGATTTTGCGGTGTATAAAACAGCCAGAGCCGCCGCCCCTCACGCGTTTCCACCCGCCAATAATCGCGCAAACCAGATCGCCAGTTTTCGTCTTCCAGCCACCATTCGGGGGCAATGCGTTCAGGCCCGATGGTGCGAGCGCAGGTCAAGGCCATGCGCCGCCAACGAAATCGTGTGGGTGGGCGCGCATCTGCCCCCGCAATCGGCTCTGGTGGGAACAGGCAGATCGGGCGCGGCTGCGCGCTGACCCAACCACTCGCCGGGTCTGAATAGGCCGCAGGTGCCACGATAAAACTACGTTCCGGGATATGGCTGTCAGCGGGTAGGAACCGTTGGATGTTCTCCAGCCCGATCCGTGTGCCAAGACGCGAGATCAGGTCATCCAGCTTGTCTTTTCCGCCACCCGAGACATGGCTGATCTGTTGCGCCGGCAGGGTTTCCACCCATGTTGCCTCTAACCGCAACTGATCAATACCGAACCCTGCATCAACCTCGCTCAGCCCCCGTTCGAAGAGCGGCAAAATGCGCTGTGGGTCGCGCAGAGGGCGGGCCAGCTGCAGCTCAACCCGTTGGCACCCCTGATCCACCCGGCGCAGGGTGATGCACAGGTTCCGTGCGCCCACTTCCTGCGTTCTCAATTTCGCACAGAGCTGGACAAGAAGCCGCTCGGCCCCTGCCATCACATCCGACAGCAGGCCGATCGGTTCTGGCAGTGTCATCCGCACCGCATAATGTGGTGGGTCGGCATAGGGGGAAATCTCTTCGGGCTGCGTGCCCAAAGCCTGATCCAATCGCAGCAAAAGACCGGGGCCAAACCGGCGGGTCAGCGGTGCGCGCGCAGTTTGTGCCAGATCGCCAATTGTGTGCAGCCCTAACCGTCGCAACGTGATCGACATGCGATCGTCAATTCGCAATGCCGCAACAGGCAAAGACTTTAGGGCAGGGAGTGCATCACCACCCGGGGCAACCCCCTCGCCATAATGCGCCAAAGCCCAAGCCGCCCCACGCGTATCCGCAAGACCGATTTGTGCCGATAACCCGGCACGCATCAGACCCATGCGCATGTCTGCCAGCATGGCCTCTTCGCCACCAAACAGATGCGCTGACCCGGTGATATCCATCACCAGACCATCCTCGCCCTCAAGCCCAACCCATGGGCAGTAACGTGTCGCCCAGCGACGTAGCGTATGCAAGAAGCGCCGATCCTGCTCGGGTTGCGCCATTCGGCTTTGCAGGCTTGGACAAAAGGCACGAGCATCAGCATAAGGCATACCCTGATGCAAACCTTGTTGCGCGGCGGCAGCATTCAGACAATAAATCCGGTTGGCATTTTGCTGTTTCAGCGTCAGGGCAAAGGGCCCTTCAACCGGGTGCAGGCGCAAAGCCCGGTCACTTGCGAGCCGGGGAAACCATAGTGATACGACGCGACGCTGTATCCCATCGAACATGCCAGACACCTAATGTTCCTGATTTGTTCTTAATAAGCTCCCACTTCTGTAAAGTCGAGTCTTTGGGGTCGAACACAGGGGTACAGCGCCACCGCGTTTCCGCCGCATTGCTGCCCATTCCTTCGGGAATAATGGCCAATCCCGTGGACATTCCATCCCGCGCCGCCAATTGCAGCCGCCGTCCTTCTGTCAGGCCCAAGGGCTGGTTAAGAGACATGACAACCAGAGACACAGCGCCAGATCGCAGGGCCTCTTCGGCAACCGCAAGCGTTTCTGTGTGTTTCCCTGTGTTACAGACCGTTAGTACCGAGGGCTCCACGAAATCTACAAAACCTGTTGGGTTGATCTGAGTGCTATCCCAATTCTCGCGAACCCACATCGTATAGCCAGCCAATCGCGCCGCAAGCGCGAAGGCAAACACATATGCGCCCGCCCCACAAACCTCATGTGTGCGGGATGCGGTGGGAGGGAAGAATGGAACCTCGGCATGCTGCATGGGTAATATGTAGCGAGAAACACCGGGGCCAAACAACACCGGATCTTAGCGCGCGCCGCAGCGAAAGCGCGCTTTGTCCCGCGCAACCAATGGCGCCTGCGCAAAAAAAAAGCCGGGAGCGATGTCCCGGCTTCTTAGCAGTTGCGCGCAGCGCCTCACAGATGCTTGGCCATCTCGGCCGCTGTATCCAACATGCGACAGCTGAAGCCCCATTCGTTGTCATACCAGGTAAGCACGCGCACCATGTTGCCACCGAGTACCTTGGTTTGGTCCAGTGCGAAACTTGAAGAGTGGGGGTCATGGTTGAAGTCGCTTGAGACCAGCGGGCGGTCGACCACGCCGAGCACCCCCTTCAGCGGGCCATTGGCTGCGGCGATGATGGCCGCATTGACCTCGTCCACTGTTGTCTCGCGCGCTGCCTCGAACGTCAGGTCCACGCAGGAGACGTTGGGGGTGGGTACGCGGATTGCGACGCCGTCCAGTTTGCCCGCCAGTTCGGGCAGGACAAGCCCCACGGCGCGGGCGGCCCCGGTGGTGGTGGGGATCATGCTAAGGGCGGCTGCACGGGCGCGATAGAAATCCTTGTGCATTGTATCCAGTGTTGGCTGGTCGCCGGTATAGCTGTGGATGGTCGTCATGAAGCCCTTGTTGATGCCGATGGCGTCTTGCAGAACTTTGGCAACCGGTGACAGGCAGTTGGTCGTGCACGAGGCATTGGACACATGCACATCTGCCGAGGTCAGCGTGTCGTGGTTCACCCCAAAAGCGATGGTTTTGTCCGCACCCTTGGACGGGGCTGAAACCAGAACGCGGCTGGCACCGTTTTCAAGGTGGACCTTGGCTTTATCGCCGGTGAAGATACCCGTGCACTCCAGCACGATGTCCACGTCGCCCCAGGGCAGCTCGGCGGGATTGCGGATTGCGGTGACACGGATTGGGCCGCGCCCGGCGTCGATGGTGTCGTCGGTGAATGTCACCTCGTTCGGGAAGCGGCCATGCACACTGTCGAACTGAAGCAGGTGGGCGTTCATTTCGACCGGGCCAAGGTCGTTGATTGCCACGACGTCGATGTCATCGCGACCAGTTTCATGCAGGGCGCGCAGCACCAGTCGTCCGATCCGTCCAAATCCGTTGATGGCCACTTTGACTGTCATGTTCTTCATCCTTGCATGCGGCGGGCGCGCCGACGGTCCGGCGCAGCTGACCTGAATATGTGAGCGCTAACATCAACATTTCAGCCAAAAGGTCAAGAGAAGATCACTTGCCGCGCGGATGGTGATCAGCGCCAGAAGGCGATCCATTCGGTAAATTCGAGGAATTTTCTGGATAGAAACAACAGGGTGCGACCGTCTGCAAGCAGAAGATCAGCACCGATCAAACCCACGATCAAAATACCAAGGGTCAGTGCGATCTGGTTTGTCAAAGTTTGCTCCTGCCTGTTTGGGCACATTGTTGCAATGGCATCGGGGTAGGGGCAAGGGCAAAAGAAAACCCCGCCTCATGACTGGGCGGGGTTCCGAATTTCATATGATGAGGTGACTAGAATGAGCCCATTTTCACCGCGACATCGGCCATGCGGGTCGAGAAGCCCCATTCGTTGTCATACCAGCCCATCACGCGCACGGTGCGTCCGCCCACGACCTTGGTTTGGTCCGGTGCGAAGATCGAGCTTTGTTCGGTGTGGTTGAAGTCGATCGAGACCTTGGGTTCGGGGTCATAGCCCAGCACCCGCGACATGGTACCTTCTGCGGCGGCGCGCACAATCTCGTTCACTTCTTCGACCGAGGTATCGCGCCCGGCTTCGAACGTCAGATCAATGGCGGATACGTTCGGGGTGGGCACGCGCATGGCGGTTCCGTCCAGCTTGCCTGCGAGTTCCGGCATAACCTCGCCCAAGGCTTTGGCGGCACCGGTCGAGGTTGGGATGATCGCCATGGCGGCGGCGCGGGCGCGGTAAAGGTCGCTGTGGCGGCGGTCCAGCGTTGGCTGGTCGCCAGTATAGGAATGGATCGTGGTCATGATCCCACGCTCGATCCCCAGAGCCTCGTGCAGCACCTTGGCCAGCGGAGCCAGCCCGTTCGTCGTGCACGACCCGTTCGAGACCATATTGTGATGGGCCTGAAGCTCTTTGTCGTTCACGCCCAGAACGATGGTTTTCTGCACGTTCTTCGCGGGGGCCGAGATCAGAACCTTGCGGGCACCCTGTTCGATGTGGCGTTTGGCTTTCTCGCCGTCGTTGAAGTTGCCGGTGCATTCCAGCACGACATCGCAACCGGTCCAGTCCAGCGCGCCCATGTCATAGGTGGACATCATCTGCATCGGGCCACGGCCCACATCCATGGTTTTATCGCCCAGCGTGATCTGGTTCGGGAACCGGCCATGGATGCTGTCGTATTTCAGCAGGTGTGCCGCGGTTTCCAGCGGGCCGGTTGCGTTGACTTTGACCACGTTGATGTCGTTGCGACCCGATGCGGCGATCTGTGCCAGGGTGCAGCGGCCGATACGGCCAAATCCATTGATACCCACTGTGACGGTCATGCGTCTTCCCCTCAGGTTTTGGCCCGATGGCCACGAAACTTTCCGCTGATATAGCGACCGATGCGCATTGGCCCAACCCGCAAAACGCGTTTGACACCAGCTTGTTAGCGAAAACATGGCCAGCGATCCGGTCGTTAGCGCAAACGACATGCGCCAACAGTCCTGATGATCGCTTCGGCGCGCAAATGCTTCACGCCGTGCGCGAAAGCCATTATTGTCGCGATCAACACAAGCACAGGGGCAGGTTCATGAGTGGTTTGATTGCGCTGTTGGATGACGTGGCGGGCATTGCGAAAATCGCGGCGGCGTCGGTCGATGACGTGGCCGGGCAGGCGGCCAAGGCAGGGGCAAAGGCGGCGGGCGCCGTGATTGACGATGCCGCAGTCACGCCGAAATATGTTCAGGGGTTCGAAGCCAAGCGCGAGCTGCCGATCATCGGGCGGATTGCTTGGGGGTCGATCAAGAACAAGCTGATCATTCTTCTGCCAATCGGTTTGCTGTTGTCATCCTTCGCTCCCTGGGTGATCCCTCCGCTTCTGATGCTGGGCGGGGCCTATCTGTGTTTTGAAGGCGCCGAAAAGGTCTGGCATGTGTTGTTCCCGCACGAAGAAACGTGGGACCATGCCGAGCATGATATCGGCGATCCGGCCCATCTTGAGCAGGAAAAGGTCGCAGGTGCGATCAAGACCGATTTTATCCTGTCCGCCGAGATCATGACCATATCGCTTGCCGCCATACCCGAAAGCAACATCTGGATGGAGGCCGCGACCCTGGCCGTCGTTGCCGTCGGAATCACGGTCGTCGTCTATGGCTCGGTGGCCTTGATCGTCAAAATGGATGATCTGGGATTGTTCATGGCTCAACGCGGTCGGCTGTCGACCACCCGCGCCTTCGGGCGTGGCATCGTCAACGCCATGCCCGGCTTTCTGAAACTCTTGATGATCATTGGAACGGCCGCGATGATCTGGGTCGGCGGCTCGATCATCATTCACGGGCTGCACGAGTTGGGGGTGCATCAACCCTATCAGATCATCCACGATATCGCGGTGGCGGCGGCACAGGCCGTGCCCAGCATGCCCGGATTTGTCGAATGGGCGGTGACGGCCACGCTTGACGGCATTGTCGGGCTGGCGCTGGGGGTGATGATCATTCCGCTTGCGACCCGCGTGATCGGACCGATTTGGCAAGCGGTGTTCAAGGGAAAGGCTTAAGCTGCGGGCCGGCTGCGCGCCAGTAGAAACAGACCACTGGACACGATGACCATCCCGCCAATCAGCGTCCACTGATCGGGGCGTTCGCCAAACACGGCGATGCCAAGGACAAGCGCAAACAGCAGACGGGAATAGCGGAACGGGGTCACGACCGAGACCTCTCCGGTCCGCATCGCGCGCGTCAGTGCAGAATAGGCGAACACGCCGACGATGGTGGCCAGCGCCACAAAGGCCAGACTGGCCGCGCTGGGAGCTGTGAAACCGCCCGAAAACGCCAGCAGGGTGCCTCCTGCCATGGTTAGCACGATGAAACCTGCCACACCCAGTTGTGCCGACGACATCGACACGGGGCTTGCCCGCGTCGCAAGATCGCGCCCGGCGAAGCCGATCATCCCCAAGACCGCAAAGATGGACAAGGGATCAAAGCTGTCCAGCCCCGGTTGCAGGATCATCAGCACGCCGACGAAGCCCGCGAAGATAGCCATCCAGCGACGCCAACCCACCTGTTCGCCGAACACAAACACAGCCCCCAATGCGACCACCAATGGCGTCGCCTGCAAGATTGCCGACGCGCTGGACAAAGGGGTCAGGGCAATGGCGAGCGCATAAAACAGCCTGCCCGAAATCTCGAACCCTGACCGGATGATCAGGACTTTGCCCAGAAACGCCGGATGAAAAACAGGGGCGCCCTGAGCCTTCGCCAGCCCGGCAAAGACCAAGGTGCCTGCCACGCCGAACATCAACACGGCCTGACCGATTGGGATGTCGCGGGCCGCAGCCTTCAAGGCCATATCTTCAAGCGCGAACGCTGCCATTGCGAGCACCATGAACAGTGCGCCGCGTAAATTGTCGGTCATGAAAGGCCCCTTTTGTCGCGCAATGCGGCCAAGGTGTCAGAAATTCGTCTGCCTGCAACAGAAAACGCCCCGACAGGCGGTGCTGACGGGGCGTTGTCGTTTTAAGTGAGGGCGGTGTTAACCCAACAGATCTTTCGCTTTCGCCACGACGTTATCGGCGGTGATGCCGAATTTCTCGAACAAAACACCTGCCGGGGCTGAAGCGCCGAAGCTGTCCATCCCCACGAAGGCGGCTTTTGCTTCGCGCCCACGTTCGCCCAGCAGCCAGCGATCCCATCCGCCGTCGCGAACGGCAGCCTCAACGCCAACACGCACCGGGCCTGCGGGCAGGACCTTGCGGCGATAGGCTTCGTCCTGCTCGGCAAACAGCTCCATGCAGGGCATGGAGACAACGCGCGTGCCGATGCCCTGGGCTTCAAGCGCGGAGCGGGCTTCCATCGCCAGCGACACTTCCGACCCAGTGGCGATCAGGATCACCTGACGTTTCCCTGCCTCGGCATCCGCCAGCACATAAGCGCCCTGAGCGGTCAGGTTCTTCTGCTTATACTCGGTGCGCACGGTCGGCAGGTTCTGACGGGTCAGCACCAGCGTCGACGGTGTCTCTTTCGCTGACAGCGCCAGTTCCCAGGCCTCTGCCGTTTCTACCGTATCCGCAGGGCGGAACGTATAGCTGTTGGGCGTGGCGCGGCAGATGGCCAGATGCTCGACCGGCTGGTGGGTCGGGCCGTCCTCGCCAACCCCGATACTGTCGTGGGTCATCACGAAGACGGTCGGGATCTTCATCAGCGACGCCAAACGCATGGCCGGGCGTGCATAGTCGGTGAAGCAGAAGAACGTGCCGCCATAGGGGCGCATACCGCCATGCAAGGTCATGCCGTTCATAGCGGCAGCCATGCCGTGTTCGCGAATGCCCCAATAAATGTAACGTCCCTTGCGATTGTCCGTGTCAAACACGCCAAGATCGCCAGTCTTGGTGTTGTTGGATCCGGTCAGGTCGGCGGACCCGCCCACGGTTTCCGGCATCACCGGGTTAATCACCTCAAGCGCCATTTCAGACGACTTGCGGGTGGCCACCGCGGGTTGGCTTTCGGCGACCTGACGTTTCAGGGCGCGCACGACGCCGCCCAGCTTCTTGGGCACATCCAGCGCGTAGGCGCGGTTGAACTCGGCCTGTTTGCGCTCGCTGATCGAGGCAAAGCGGGCTTCCCATTCTGCGCGGGCTTCGGCCCCTTTGGACCCGATGGATTCCCACGCGGCTTTAACATCATCTTCGACCTGGAAGTCGCCGATTGGCGCGCCATAGGCCTCTTTCGCGGCTTTCAATTGTTCTGCATCCGTCAGCGCGCCGTGGCCTTTCGAGGTGTCCTGCGCGGCGTGACCCAACGCGATATGCGTCTTGCACGCGATCATCGACGGCTTGTTGGTTGACTTGGCTTTGGCAATCGCCGCGTCGATCTGTTCGGGATCGTGGCCATCGATTTCCTGCACGTGCCAGCCTGCTGCTTTGAAGCGCATGACCTGATTGGTGCGGTCAGACAGTGAGACCTTGCCGTCAATGGTGATGTCGTTGTTGTCCCAGAACACAATCAGTTTGCTCAGTTGGTGACGTCCGGCCAGACCGATGGCTTCGTGGCTGATACCTTCCATCAGGCACCCGTCACCGGCGATCACATAAGTGTAGTGATCGACGATCTTCTTACCGAACCGCGCGCGTTGAATTTCCTCGGCCATGGCGAAGCCGACCGCGTTGGCAATGCCCTGGCCCAGCGGGCCAGTGGTCGTTTCGACGCCCGAGACGTGACCGTATTCCGGGTGACCGGCAGTAATCGCGCCCCATTGGCGAAAATCCTTGATCTGCTGAAGCGTGACATCTTCATACCCAGTCAGGTGCAACAGCGAATAGATCAGCATCGAGCCGTGGCCGGCTGACAAGATGAACCGGTCGCGGTCTGCCCAACGCGGGGCGGAGGCGTCGAATTTCAGGTGGTTTTCAAAAAGCACCGTTGCCACATCGGCCATGCCCATCGGCATTCCAGAGTGACCCGAGTTCGCGGCGGCAACCGCATCCAGCGTCAGCGAACGGATCGCAGTGGCTTTTTTCCAATGATCGGGGTGACTTTTGCGAAGCGTAGCGATGTCCAACGGTCAACATCCTTTGACAAAGTTGAGGTTGGACCCCTGATAGCAGTCATTTGCCAAGGGTCAAGCCAAGCTGCATGTTGCAGGCCAAGTGTTTGGAAAAGAACGAGGGGGCGCATTTTGGGGTTGGGTCGGCTAAGATCGCCATACCAACACACATCGCCGATTCGCTCGCATCTCTTGCGTTGTCAGCTCGGCAGGCATGTGACAAGATTGGGTAAACAATACTGGTTCAGGGCAGAACATGACCGATATTTCCGAATTGGAAACCCGAATTACCACCGCACTTGAACGGATAAGCAGCGGTCTGGCTGCGCTGTCCAATCAGCCAGGCAGTTCGGATGAAGATATTGCGCAACTGAAGGCGCTGTTGGAAGAAGAACGGACGGCGAATAGCCAATTGTCTGAGCGGGTGAAAGCTCTGCAACAAAACCGCGCTGACGAGGTGGACAAGCTGCAGGGCGAACTTGGTCGTCTGACCGCTCAGCTTGAGACGGACGAAGTGGTTTTGTCCAAGATGCGGCAGGTGAACGCCGATCTGCGTGCCAACAACGATGCGTTGCGCAAGGCGATTGCTGACGGTGGTGTGACCGCCGAATTGGTAAATGACGCGATCGCTGCCGAGTTGGAAGGTTTGCGTGTCGCGCAATCCGCCGATCGTGCCGAGCTGGATGCCGTTCTGGGCGAACTCGGGCAGTTGATCAACGACAACAGCAGCGGTGCACAAACGCATTCGTCAACCGGGCGGGAGGGTGCCGATGCCTGATATCAATATCACCATTGGAAGTCGCAATTTCGATGTGGCCTGTCAGGAAGGCGAAGAACATTTCCTGCTTGCTGCGGCCAAGATGCTGGACAACGAGGCATCGGTTCTTGTGAGCCAGATGAGCAATCTGACCGAGAGCCGTATGTTGTTGATGGCTGGCTTGATGCTGGCCGACAAGACGGCGGGAATGGAAGACAAGGTCAAACTGGCCGACAAGAAGGTCGCGGACCTTGAAGCGCAGCTTTATGCAGCGCAAAACGCAGCCCCACAGAAGGTCGAAGTTCCCGTGATTCCTGATGCAGTGACCGACACACTGGCCGAAATTGCGGCCCGTGCCGAAGCTGTCGCGGCGGAAATCGAAGAACGTGCTTCTTAGGGTTTCGTTGACGCGTGGTGGCGTCACTCTTGTGCTGCCTCTTTTGGCCTTGATGTCCGAAGCTGCATCCGCAGCCCCGTCGATCCAGACCATTCCGTATGAATGTGAACGCGGCGCGGTTGTGTGGGCGACCTATGTCAACGCAGCCGACGGATCATTTGCCGTGGTGCAAACAGAAGGGCAGCAGGTGGCCACGACGAACGTGCCGTCAGGTTCGGGGGCCAAATATGCGCAGGCCCCCAATGGGGCTGGCTATGTCTGGTGGACCAAGGGCGACGAAGCGTTTCTGGCGTGGGAGGATGTCCCAAATGGCACAGATGAAACGCTTTTGTCGCAATGTCAGGCGAAGTAAGCGGGCCTAGCCGTTCGCTTCGCGGATCTTGTCGGCAGCGTCTTTGTCATAGGCGACACCGTTTTCATCAAACAGCGTGTCAAGCTCACCCGACAAGGTCATTTCAGTGATGATGTCACAGCCGCCCACGAATTCGCCTTTGACATAAAGCTGCGGGATGGTCGGCCAGTCGGAATAATCCTTGATGCCTTGGCGGATTTCTTCGTCCGCCAGCACGTTCACATCGGCGAAGTTAACGCCCATGAAGTTCAGAACACCGGCAACGCGCGAGGAAAACCCGCATTGCGGCATTTCTTTCGTGCCTTTCATGTAAAGCACAACATCGTTGGCTTTGACGGTTTCGTCGATACGGGTTTTTGCGTCGGTCATGTCATTTCCTTGATATCAATTATCGGGCCGGGCATCTCCGGGCGTGTCTAATCAGGCACTTTGGTCGTCAGTGCCAGCGCGTGTAACTCGCCCTGACTGCCGGCCATCTTGTCCTTCAGCGCGGCATAGACGGCGCGTTGTTGTTGCACACGGTTTTGGCCGCGAAAGCTCTCGTCCACCACCTCGGCGGCATAGTGGTTTCCGTCACCCGCCAGATCGGTGATGGTGATGCTTGCGTCCGGGAATGCCTCGCGGATGAGGGCTTCGATTTCGGAAGCTTCCATGGCCATGGTCAGAACCTCGTTTCTGTTTCATTGCAATCTATGGTCGGGACCGGGGGGCCGCAAGGGCTAGCGACGTGTTGCGGCATCACGAAAACTGGACAAGACAGCGCGGGCGTCGGACAGAAGGCCGCCCATTTCGGCCTGTGCCAATGTATCGGCGGTCCATGCCGTTTGGGGTAAAAGACGGTCCAGCATGTCCCGCCGTGCTGTTTCCTGAGAGGGTGACAGCGGAAGATTTTCGGCCACGCGAAACAGTTCGATCATATCGCAGATCGCGCGCATTCGGCGGTATGCTTCGGCGATCGCTTCAAGCGTCTCGCGGTCCTTGCGCCACCGTTTGCGCGGAAAGATATGCTGCATCACATAGGGGCCAGCCCCTTTGCAATCGAACCGTGCGCAGCCCGGAAAGCCCTGATCTTCCAACGTTTCATGGATGCGGCACAGGTTATCGGACCCAAGATGGCGGCAGGGGGCAAGAGCGCGCTTGTCGAACGCGAAGTCGTCACCGGCATCAAAGCCCGGTGCCACGCAACACAGCCCGGCACAGGCGGCGCAGTCCGCCACCAGTGCCGACAAGTCTTGCGGGTCAGGGGTGGTCGCCATCAATCAACGATGTGCTTGATCAAATCCGGTGCGGAAGATTTCGGCCAGTTCTGCAAGCGGAGCTTCCGAACCACCCATTTTGACCGTGTCCCCGGTAAAGCGACCAACCGACGCGATGGGGATGCCGTGCTTGCCTGCTTCGATCATCAGTGCTTCGGCCTGATCAAAATTGCAGGCAACAAGATAACGCGCCTGATCTTCGCCAAACAGGGTGGGCGTGTCGGACGCGTCAAGGATGACCCCCACGCCACCCGCTTCGGCCATCTCGAACGCAGCCATGGCAAGTCCGCCGTCAGACACGTCGGAACAGGCTTTTATCAGTTCACGATTCGCACGAATGAAATCGCCGTGCTTCTTTTCGGCGGCAAGGTCCACATGCGGCGCGTCGCCGTCTTCACGATTGAACACCTCGGCCAGCAAGGCAGATTGGCCCAGGTGCCCTGCAGTCTCACCCACAACCATCGCGACATGACCATCACGGGCCACGCCGCCGATCATGTCGTCAAGGCTCTCCAGAAGCCCGACAGCGCCGATGGTTGGCGTGGGCAGGATACCTTGCCCGTCTGTTTCGTTATAAAGCGACACGTTGCCCGACACGATGGGCATGTCCAGCGCGGCAACGGCTTCGCCGATGCCTTTGATGGCCCCGACGAACTGGCCCATGATTTCAGGCTTCTCGGGGTTGCCGAAGTTCAGGTTGTCGGTGGTTGCCAGTGGCTTGGCCCCAACGGCGGTCAGGTTGCGATAGGTTTCCGCCACCGCCTGCTTGCCGCCTTCGAATGGGTTGGCCTGCACATAACGCGGCGTCACGTCCGAGGTGAAGGCAATGGCCTTGTCGGTGCCGTGCACACGCACGATACCCGCACCCAGTCCGGGTGCGCGCACCGTGTCGGCCATGACCATATGGTCATATTGTTCATAGACCCACTGTTTCGCGGCGTAGTTGGGCGACCCGATCAGAGCCCGCAACCCGTCAATCGGATCAATCTCGGGGACGTCGGACAGGGGATCAGCGGCGGGGGTTTCGATCCAGGGGCGGTCATACTCAGGCGCGCGACCCGAGAGGGGCGACAGCGGCAGGTCGGCTTTCACTTCGCCATTGTGCATGATCAGGAAGCGATCTTCGGCAAGGGTTTCACCGACAATTGCGAAGTCCAGATCCCACTTTTCGAACACCGCGCGGGCTTCAGCCTCTTTTTCCGGTTTCAGCACCATGAGCATCCGCTCCTGGCTTTCGGACAGCATCATTTCATAGGCTGTCATGTTATCTTCGCGCTGGGGCACGTCTTCAAGGTTCAGCTTTACGCCCAAACCACCTTTGTCGCCCATTTCAACGGCGGAACAAGTCAGGCCAGCCGCCCCCATATCCTGAATCGAAATCACGGCGCCGGTTTGCATCAGCTCCAGCGTGGCTTCCATCAGGCGCTTTTCGGTGAAGGGATCGCCAACTTGCACGGTGGGGCGTTTGTCTTCGATCGTGTCGTCGAACTCGGCCGAGGCCATGGTGGCGCCGCCCACGCCGTCACGGCCTGTCTTGGCGCCCAGATAGACGACGGGCATCCCGACGCCGCTTGCCGCCGAATAGAAAATCTTGTCGGTGTCAGCCAACCCGGCCGCAAAGGCGTTCACAAGGCAGTTGCCGTTATAGGCCGGGTGGAACCGGACCTCGCCGCCCACATTGGGCACGCCGAAGCAGTTGCCATATCCGCCGATACCTTCGACCACGCCGTTCACAAGCTGCTTGGTCTTGGGGTGATCAACCTCACCAAAAGAAAGCGAGTTCATGGCTGCAATCGGCCGCGCGCCCATGGTGAAGACGTCGCGCAGAATGCCGCCAACACCGGTCGCGGCCCCTTGATAGGGTTCGATGTAAGACGGGTGGTTGTGGCTTTCCATTTTGAAGACCACGGCCTGACCATCGCCAATATCGACGATGCCAGCGTTTTCACCGGGACCACAGATCACTTGCGGGCCTTCGGTGGGCAGGGTGCGCAGCCATTTCTTGGAGGATTTATAGGAACAATGTTCGTTCCACATTGCCGAGAAGATACCAAGCTCGGTGAATGTCGGCTCGCGGCCAATGATTTCGAGGAGCAGGTCGTATTCATCAGGCTTCAGCCCATGCGCTGCAATCAGGTCCTCGGTGATCTTCGGCTCGGTCATGCCCGTTTCCCCCTTAGGCTTTGGTTGGCGCCTTTTATGCGATGCGTGCGTGATGGGAAAGAGCAAACGCATTGGTGGCAAAGGCCCAAACAGGCGTTTGCGAAAAAAAAGGCCGGGCAAAGCCCGGCCAAGTCCAACAGGGAGGTAAAAACCGACTAGAGCAAAGCTCAACCATCGGCTTTGAGTAAGAATTAGGTTTCTCATGGGTGCGGATCAAGGGAAATTGCTGCATTGCAGCTATGCAAGGGATGCATAGCCGCGTGGGGAAAATGGGACGCAATCGCGAATAGGTAGAGTTGGGCCGTGATATTCCCTGACTTTAGAGCAGGTTAAGGAAATTGTTGGGTCGACATTGGCATACAATGCAGTATGGCCGCAAATTTCGGGTGTTGCGAAAATACACCATTCATCTGGCTGGGGGCGTGCTATCGGCAAGAAAGCTAGTCCTGTCGACCTTTGCGATGTTCGATCAGCTCTTCCACAACAAAGTCCCGGAAGGCTTCGATCCGCTTGGAGGATCGCAGTTCTTCGGGATAGGCAAGGAAAACGGGAATCTCTTTGCTTTCAACATCGGGAAGCACCCGTTGCACACCCGGTATGTCTTGCGTGACATAATCCGGCAGCATCCCGATGCCGAGATTGTGCAGCACTGCCTGAAGCACACCGAAGTAATTGTTTACGGTCAGCAAGGACTTAACGTCATAGGTCAGCAACTCCCGCGCAAGATCTGCGCCCGCCCGGACTTGCGCCGAGGAGGTGTTTTGACAAATCAAACGGTGTTCAGACAGGTCTTCCAGCGTTTCGGGCGTTCCGTTCTCTTCAAGATATGCAGGCGTTGCATACAGCCGCATATGCACATCCATCAGGCGCTTGCGGATCAGATCGGCCTGGCTTGGTTCTTTCATCCGAATCGCGACATCAGCCTCGCGCATGGGCAGGTCGAGCACGTGTTCTTCCAACATCAGGTCGATTTTCAGGTCGGGATACTTTTCATAAAGTTTTGGCAGGCGCGGGGCCAGCCACAACGATCCGAAGGCGGTCGTGGTCGTGACGCGCAGTTCGCCGAACACTTCTTCCTTGCTGTCGCGAATGCGCGCGACCGCGGCTTCGATTCGCTGGTTGATGGCGCGGGATGCGTCAAACAACAACTCGCCTTGTTCGGTAAGAATCAGTCCACGCGCATGCCGATGAAAAAGCGTGGCATTCAGGCTTTCTTCCAGCGCCCGGATCTGGCGAGACACAGCCGATTGCGACAGGTGCAGCGCATCACCGGCATGGGTCAGCGACCCGGCATCCGCCACCGCGTGAAATATTCTGAGCTTGTCCCAATCCATCCTGAAAGAACCACAATTTGTTAGCGCCTAAAACTTACACAGTGTTATCATCAGAAACGTTATGATTTCCAGCACGGATTGTGATGCAAAATGATTTGATAGGTCATAAGTTTTGACCTATAATTCCTCCAATCCAGTGAAGACTATAACGTATGGGAGGTGCGTCATGGGCAAGCCAGACATCACTCTGAACGACCGATTTGATTTGACCAAGAAGCACGTGCTGTTGAACGGCACGCAAGCTCTGGTGCGCCTGATGCTCATGCAAAAGGAACGCGACCGGGTGGCGGGGCTGAACACAGCAGGCTATGTGACCGGTTATCGCGGCTCACCGCTGGGCGCGGTGGATTTGTGGATGGGGCGGTCCAAGAAGGTTCTGGAGCCCAATGACATCAAGTTTCACCCCGGTTTGAACGAAGATCTTGCGGCGACCGCCCTTTGGGGAAGCCAGCAAGCAGAGCTGCGCGGCGAAGGTACCCATGATGGCGTGTTTGGCCTGTGGTATGGCAAAGGGCCGGGTGTGGATCGCACCGGTGACGTGATGCGTCACGCCAACATGGCTGGCACCAGCCCGCACGGTGGTGTGTTGATGGCAATGGGGGATGACCACACCGGCGAAAGCTCGACCGTGCTGCACCAATCCGATTGGGCGATGGTGGACGCCTATATTCCGGTTCTTAGCCCCGCAGGTGTGCAGGAAATTCTGGACTATGGCGTCTATGGGTATGGGCTGAGCCGTTTTGCAGGGGTCTGGGCGGGTCTGAAGGTCATGAAAGACACGGTCGAGGCGACCTCGGTTGTGGACGGACGTCCTGACCGGATGCAGCTTGTCACGCCTGAATTTGAGATGCCCGAAGGCGGGTTGAATATCCGATTGGGCGACCAGCCCGTGCCGCAAGAGGCGCGGATGATTGATTACAAGCGGTTCGCGGCCGAAGCATACGCCCGCGCCAACCGCATTGACCAACGCAAGTGGGGCAAAGCCGGTGCTAAAATCGGCTTTGTTGCGGCGGGTAAGAACTGGCTGGATCTGGTGCACGCGCTGGGTTTGCTGGGCATTGATGAGGCCGAGGCCGAACGTCTGGGCATCACAACCTATAAGGTCGGGCAGACGTTTCCTCTGGACATGGAAAGCTTCCACGAATGGGCCGAAGGGCTGGATCTGATCGTGGTCGTGGAAGAAAAACGCAAGCTGATGGAAGTGCAGATCAAGGAAGCGATCTTTGACGACCGCGACGGTCGGCGCGTCTATGGCTGGCACAAGGGCGACACGTGGGAAAACGGTCGCCGGTTGGAATTGTTCCCAACCCGCTATGCGCTGGATCCGATCATGATTGCCGAGAAAATCGGTGAAATTCTGATCGAAGAGGGACGCGGCACGGAATCCGTGAAAGCAGGGTTGACCATGCTGGCCGAAGCAAAGGCATCCGATAACGCCCCTAATATCGCCGCCCGCCTGCCGTTTTTCTGCTCAGGCTGTCCGCACAACACGTCGACCAAACTGCCGGACGGATCGCGCGCTTATGCCGGGATCGGTTGTCACTACATGGTCCAATGGATGGACCGCGATACCGTTGGGTTCACACAGATGGGCGGCGAGGGTGCCAATTGGATTGGTGAAGCGCCGTTCTCAAAAACCGGACACGTGTTTCAGAACCTGGGGGACGGAACGTATAACCACTCGGGCAATTTGGCGATCCGCGCGGCGTTGGCGTCAGATGCCAACATCACCTACAAAATCCTGTATAACGATGCGGTCGCCATGACGGGCGGGCAAGACAACGAAGGCGATCTGGATGCGCCGCGTATTGCCCGCGAGGTGATCGCGATGGGGGTGAAAAACCTGTTTGTTGTCTATGATGACAAAGAGGATGTGGATCAGGCGATGTTCCCATCAGGCTTGGCATTTCACGAGCGTGCAGAATTGCTGTCCGTTGAGAAGAAGTGTCGCGATATCAAGGGTGTGTCGGTCATTCTTTACATCCAGACCTGCGCGGCCGAAAAACGCCGCCGTCGTAAGCGCGGCCAGTTCCCCGACCCAGACAAGCGCGTGTTCATCAACACCGATGTGTGTGAGGGCTGCGGGGATTGCGGTGTGCAGTCGAACTGCGTGTCCATCGTTCCGGTGGAAACGGAACTGGGCCGCAAGCGCGCAATTGATCAATCAAGCTGCAACAAGGATTTCAGCTGCGTTAACGGCTTCTGCCCCAGCTTTGTCACCGTCGAAGGTGCCAAACTGAAGAAAGCGGCGACGGCCGAGGTCGATCTGCCTGATCTTCCAGCCCCGACGCTTCCGTCCATCGACGGCACGTTCAACACCGTGATCACCGGCGTCGGCGGAACGGGTGTTGTGACCATCGGCGCGATCATGGCGCAGGCAGCCCATATCGACGGCAAAGGCGTTGGTATGATGGAGATGGCTGGTCTGGCCCAGAAAGGCGGGGCCGTGACCGTGCATCTGCGTCTGGCCAACCAGCCCGAAGACATCTCGGCCATTCGGGTGGCGACGGGCGAGTGTGACGCGCTGATCGGTTGTGATCTGGTGGTGTCTGCCGCGTCAACCACCTTGGGCCTGACCAAGACCGGACGCACAGGGGCCGTCGTGGACAGTCACGAAACGGTCACCGGAGAATTCACCCGCAACACAGATTTCGCCATCCCCGGCGACCGTCTGCAACTGTCGCTTGAAGCCCGTCTGCGCGAACGTGTGTCGATGTTCGACGCGACCGAGTTGGCGCGTGTTTTGATGGGGGACAGCATCTTCTCGAACATGATGGTTCTGGGGGCAAGCTGGCAGGCCGGGATCGTGCCGCTGACTTATGACGCGCTGATGTATGCCATTGAATTGAATGGTCAGGCGATCGACCGCAACAAGCACGCTTTCGAACTGGGACGTTGGGCCGTGCTGCACCCGGAAGAAGCTGCGAAGATGGTCGTGGGGGAGGTCGTTGAAAAACCCAAAACCTTGGCTGAAATTATTGATTTCCGTGCAGATCACCTGACGACGTATCAAAATACGCGTCTTGCCAAGCGTTATCGTGCCTTTGTCGATCAAATGCCCGCAGCGTTGAAAGAACCGGTGGCGAGAAGCTATCACAAGCTCTTGGCTTATAAGGATGAATACGAGGTCGCGCGCATGTTGTGTGACACCCGCGCGAAGGCTGAAGCCGAGTTCGATGGTGACTTGAAACTGACCTATCACCTTGCTCCGCCGATCTTGACGGGCACCGACGCCAATGGGCGACCCAAGAAGCGAGGCTTCGGTGGTTGGTTTGAAACCGCGGCACCCTGGCTGGCCAAGATGAAGGTCTTGCGGGGGACGCCGTTCGACCCGTTTGGCCGATCTCAGGAGCGTCGCACCGAACGTGCTTTGATTGCCGAGTTTGAAGCGGATATGAAAGCTGTCGCAGCGGGTCTGAGCGATGACAATTTGGCGATCGCAGAAGAGTTGGCGGCGCTGCCCTTAACGATCCGGGGCTTTGGCCCGGTGAAAGAGGCCAACGTCGAGAAAGCCGCTGCGCGCCGTGCTGAACTGCTGGCCCAGTTTGGTGGTGCGGCACCGTTGGCTCACGCCGCTGAATGATCCGACCTGCCGCTGCGGCGCCGCACTTGGGCGGATAATCGTCGCAGCGCGCAATCGGTGATGGATTTCCGTGGAAAACGGACCTATGGCTTGCACCATGACAACACGGACGGGACCATAGGACATGGCAGTTGGGGTATTCGATTCAGGGCTTGGTGGGTTGACGGTGCTGGACGCCGTGGCCAAACGCCTGCCCGAGGTTGATTTCGTCTATTATGCAGACAGTGCCCACGCGCCCTATGGCGTCCGGGACAGCGATGACATTTATGACCTGACCACCAATGCCGTACAGGCCTTGTGGGACGAGGGATGCGACCTGGTCATTCTGGCCTGCAACACAGCCTCAGCCGCCGCGCTTCGGAGAATGCAGGAAAGCTGGATCCCCAAGGACAAGCGGGTGTTGGGTGTGTTCGTGCCGCTGATCGAGGCGTTGACCGAGCGGGATTGGGGCGACAACTCGCCCCCGCGTGAGGTGGCGGTGAAACATGTGGCATTGTTTGCGACCCCTGCGACCGTGTCCAGCCGGGCGTTCCAGCGGGAACTGGCCTTTCGCGCCATTGGGGTTGATGTCGAAGCGCAAGCCTGTGGTGGTGTGGTCGACGCAATCGAGGAAGGCGATATGATCCTTGCCGAAGCCTTGGTCCGCAGCCACGTGGATGCGCTGAAACGTAAGATGCCCAAGCCAGAAGCGGCCATTCTGGGCTGCACACACTACCCGTTGATGGAAGACGCCTTCCAGAGCGCTTTGGGTGATGATGTGCAGGTGTATAGCCAAGCCAATTTGGTTGCCGAAAGCCTTGCCTTCTATCTGGACCGTCACCCCGAGATGAGGGGCACAGGCACCGCATCGAAGTTCCTGACCACGGGTGATCCGGACCGCGTGTCGAATAGTGCGACCCAGTTTCTGCGACGAAAGATCACGTTCGAAGCGGCCTGATTGAAGCCGGCCTTCAAAACCACTACATCTTTCGACGAACCCGCAGGAGGTCTTGATGACCCATAAAATCGCCATTCTAGGCGCGTCTGGTTACACCGGCGCTGAACTTGTCCGGCTGATCGCCACCCACCCGACGATGGAGATCGTCGCTCTGTCCGCCGACCGTAAAGCGGGGATGGAGATGTCGGATGTGTATCCGCATCTGCGCCACCTTGATCTGCCCAAACTCACCACGATGGACGAGATCGACTTTAGCAATGTTGATCTGGCCTTTGCGGCCTTGCCGCATGGGCTGAGCCAGGCCTTGGTGCGCGATCTGCCGGAAACAGTGAAAGTCGTCGATCTGGGGGCTGATTTCCGGCTGCGCGATCCGGCAGAGTACCAGAAATGGTACGGCGCCCCGCATGTGGCGACCGAGCTTCAGAAAGAAGCGGTCTATGGTCTGACCGAATTTTACCGCGATGACATCAAGTCTGCGCGTCTGGTGGCGGGCACGGGTTGCAACGCGGCGACCGTGCAATACGCGCTGCGTCCCTTGATCTCGGAAGGGTTGATCGACCTTGACCGGATCATTTGCGATTTGAAGAACGGGGTGTCCGGGGCCGGGCGGTCGCTGAAGGAAAACATGCTGTTTGCTGAACGTTCGACCAATGTGCAAGGCTATGCACAAGGCGGCACCCACCGGCATTTGGGCGAATTTGATCAGGAGTTTTCCCTGCTGGCCGGGCGTCCGGTCCAGATTATGTTCACCCCCCATCTTGTACCGGTGAACCGGGGTATTCTGGCCAATTGCTATGTCGATGGGGACGCTGATAAGATCCATGTGGCTCTGGTTGAGCAATATCAAGACGAGCCGTTTGTGACTGTGCTACCCAAGGGACAGTTGCCGGGTATGGGGCATGTGACGGGGTCGAACCAATGCCACTTGGGTGTTGCGGGCGACCGTGTGCCGGGGCGTGCTTTGATCGTGTCAACGCTGGACAACCTGTGCAAGGGATCGTCCGGTCAGGCGATGCAAAACGCGAACCTCATGCTGGGTGAGGATGAGACGACGGCGCTGATGATGCCTCCGGTCTATCCCTAAGGGTTTGAAAAGGAGCCGATTATGGCTGGTTTGAAAAGTCTGAAGAAAACACGGCGGATCCAGATCATCATTCTGGCATTTGTCGCGCTTGCGATCTCGACCGGTTTGATCGGCTATGCGCTGAAAGACGGGATCAACTATTACCGGTCCCCGACCGAAGTGTTGGCTGAACCACCTAGCGAAAACGAGGTGTTTCGCATGGGGGGATTGGTAGCGGACGGGAGTTTGGTGCGCGGTCAAAGTGAGACCGTGACGTTCTCCGTGACCGACGGGGCGGCCGTTGTGCCTGTTGCCTATACCGGCGTGTTGCCTGACCTTTTTGGTGAAAACCAAGGTATGATCGGGACTGGCACATATGTAGATGGCACCTTTCAAGCCACGGAAATCCTTGCCAAACACGACGAAGACTACATGCCGAAAGAGGTTCTGGATAGCCTCAAGGAAAGCGGTGTCTACGTCGAGCCGACCTCTTGATTTGAGGTTTCTTAACGCTTCTTAACCAGCCTGTGCCCCGTATTCCTTATGCGGGGTCAGGTGTTGATGAAAAGCGTTGAAGAGATCGCGACCGAGATTGTCGCCCGAGAGGGCGGCTTTGTGAACGACCCGGACGACCCGGGCGGCGCGACGAAATACGGTGTGACCATACACACCATGCGCCGGTTGGGGCTGGATCTGGATCGGGACGGACAGATCACCGCTGGCGACGTGAAGCGGCTGACCCGAGATCAGGCCCGCGATATCTTTCTGAAAAACTATTTCCGGAAACCCAGGCTGGCGGAGTTGCCAAAGGCGCTGCAAGCGTCGGTTTTCGACATGTATGTGAATGCGGGCAGCAATGCCGTGCGCATCCTGCAAGAGCTGTTTCGCAAGATGGGGTACGAGCTGTCCGTGGACGGGGTGCTTGGGCCGCAGACACTCGGTATTGCGCGCGATGCAATCCGCCGCGCCCCCGATCATCTGGTCGATGCTTATGGAATCGAACGGCGCAACTACTACTATCGTCTGGCCGATCGCCGCCCGAGCTCTCGCAAATATGCGTGTCGACGGGATGGTGGAAAGGGTGGGTGGATCACCCGCGCCGAAGCATTCCTGTCCTCCAAATACCACTTCACTGATCAAAATCACCGCGAAAGGATTGCCGCATGGGGATGATTGGGGCTGTCGTCGACATCCTGTTTGGACGTCGCGGAAACATCATTCGCGAGACCGCAGAGGTGTTTCGTGAAAACTCCGAGGCTGCGGCCATTCGCGATACCGATGTGCAACAGGCCGCGATAGACGCATTTCGTGCCGAGTTCATTGCGTCGCAAGGCGGTTGGTTCAATCGTTTCATGGATGGTGTAAACCGGGTGCCGCGACCGGCCTTGGCGTTGTCCACAATCGCCCTGTTTGCCGCCGCCATGATCAATCCCGATTGGTTCGCCACGCGAATGCAGGGTGTGGCGGTGGTCCCCGAACCGCTTTGGTGGCTGATGGGCGTGGTTGTCAGCTTCTATTTCGGCGCGCGATACCAGGTGAAAGGGCAAGAATTTCAACGGGCCATTGCCGCGAGCTTGATGCGGGATCTGGAGACAACGCGCGTGCGATCTGATCGCTCTGGCCTGCCATCTGTGTTCGGGGCGAAGCGTGAGGCAACTCATGTGCCTGAGCGGACCCCCAACACGTATGGGACGGTTGACGCGACCGACAATGCCGCGCTGGCAGATTGGCAGGAGGTCACGCGTGGCCAGTGATATGCTTTTGAATCTGGTGGCCGAACATGGGCCGTGGGTGCTGTTGGTGTTCTACTTGCTATATCGCGACCTGCAGAAAGATCAGGCGACGCGGGCGGTGTTGGACAAAAACTCTTCTATTCTGATCGAGATCACGACGATCATCCGCGAACGCTTGCCGTCAGCCGGGGGGCGGGTCGGATGATGGCGGTGCTTTGGCGGTTTCGATCCCGCCTTTGGGCGATGTTGGTGGGCACACGCTTCCAACGATCAGTTGAACAAAACGAACATGCAGCAGCGGAACTGGACGCTGCTGTGCGGGAGGTCTTGCAGAAATGAAACAAGCGTTTGGTTTGATGATGTGCCTCGCCGTCATGTTGCAGCTTGGCTATCTGGTGGCGGGATATGACGCGATGTATCAGATTGGATATGGCGCGATCACCCTTATGGGGCTGATGATCTCGCTGACGTTTCTGTGGCTTTATGTGCAGCGCGCGACGCCGTTGGCACTTGGCATGGCTTACAGTTGGTCGGGGGCCAGCCTTGTCCTGGGCTGGTGGTGGATATTTGCCTTGGCAGGCGAGCCAGCAATCATGTCGCACAGCGCGGCGCATTTCGTGCCTCTGGCGTTGTATCTGTCCGGCGCATTCCTGCACTTCAGTGTCATTCACCGATCATTCGGTTGCCACGGGGCAACATTCCTTTGGCCGGTGCTGGTGGCGGTGGTGGTGTCCACCGCGATCTTTCTGGTCGTTTGATGACCACAATGCCGTGACCTGACGCCGCACGGGGCTAGGCCCGAACGGCGACTCCGTTTATGGTCGCGACCATAATAACAGAGTGGTCGCGAACATGATTACAGAACTCGGACATTTTGCGCTGATCCTGGCGCTGGGCGTGGCGGCCGTGCAGATGATCGTGCCGCTGGTTGGGGCGCATAAAGGGTGGCAAGGCTGGATGGAAATGGCCGTGCCAGCCGCGACCATCCAATTTCTGCTGGTGTTCGCATCGTTCCTTGCGCTGACCTATGCGTTTGTGACCTCTGACTTTTCTGTCCAACTGGTCACGCTGAACTCGCACTCGGCCAAACCCATGCTGTACAAAGTGTCGGGTGTGTGGGGCAACCACGAAGGTTCGATGCTGCTGTGGGTGCTGATCGTGTCGCTGTTTGGCGCCATGGCCGCATGGTTCGGTGGCAACCTGCCGCAACGGTTGAAAGCCCGCGTGCTTGCGGTGCAAAGCTCGATCGCAGTGGCGTTTCTGGGCTTTGTTCTGTTCACGTCCAACCCGTTCATCCGCATCGCGCAACCGCCCTTTGACGGGCGTGACCTGAACCCGCTTCTGCAAGACCCCGGTTTGGCGTTCCATCCACCCTTCCTGTATCTAGGTTATGTGGGCCTTTCGATGGCGTTTTCATTCGCCGTCGCCGCCCTGATCGAAGGACGGATTGATGCGGCCTGGGGGCGCTGGGTGCGCCCGTGGACGCTGGCGGCATGGATATTCCTGACCATCGGGATCGCATTGGGCAGCTGGTGGGCTTATTACGAGCTTGGCTGGGGCGGGTTCTGGTTCTGGGATCCGGTCGAAAACGCGTCCTTCATGCCTTGGTTGTTTGCCGCCGCCCTTCTTCATTCGGCCATTGTTGTCGAAAAACGTGAAAGCCTGAAAAGCTGGACGATCCTGCTGGCAATCCTTGCCTTCGGTTTCTCGCTGATCGGCACATTTATCGTGCGGTCGGGCGTGATCACGTCGGTGCATGCCTTTGCATCCGACCCGGAGCGTGGTGTCTTTATCCTGATGATCCTTGCGGTCTTCACGGGCGGCGCGCTGACGTTGTTTGCGGCACGCGCAAGCTCGATGGAGGCACGTGGTGTCTTTGGTTTCATCAGCCGGGAAAGTGCGCTGGTGGCCAACAACATATTGCTTGCGGTTTCGTCGTTCGTCGTCTTCGTTGGTACAATCTGGCCGTTGATCGGCGAAATTTTCGGCCGCAAAATCTCGGTCGGAGCGCCGTTTTTCGAAGCAGCCTTTACCCCCTTCATGGTGGTGCTGGCACTGATCCTTCCAGTGGGCGCGATGCTGCCCTGGAAACGCGCCAAACTTGGTCGTGTCGTCAAATCTCTTGTACCGGCTTTCGTTCTGGCGGTGGCCGTCGGGGCGTTGGTTTGGGCAATGCAGACGGGCAAAACGGCCCTGGGCCCGATTGGTATGTTCCTTGGCACATGGCTGGTGGCCGGGGCACTTGTGGACATTGCCAGCCGCACGGGGCGTGGCGCTGTGACGAACCGCTTGTCGCGACTGACCCGCCTGCCGCGTTCGGACTGGGGAAAACTCGCCGCACATGCCGGGTTTGGGATCACGATGATGGGTATCTCGGGCCTGATGGCCTGGAGCGTTGAGGACATTCGTGTTGCCCACATTGGCGACACCTTTCAGGTGGCCGACTATGACATCACCTTAGAACGTGTGGAGCGTGATCAGGGGCCGAACTATGTTTCGACAAAGGCAACCATTATTGTCTCGCAACACGATGACGCGATCGCTGTTCTGCATCCTGAAAAACGCGTCTATCCGGTGCAAGCCATGCCTACGACCGAGGCGGCGATTTCAAACGGCTTCTGGCGGGACATCTATCTGGTGATCGGCGATCCGCAGGATGATGGGGCTTGGGCTGTTCGAACCTTCATCAAACCGTTTACCAACTGGATATGGGCAGGCTGTATCTTGATGGCGCTGGGCGGGGTGTTGAGCCTGACAGACCGCCGATTCCGAGTTGCCGCAGGCGCGGCCAAGTCACGAATGCAAGGGGTGCCAGCCGAATGAGAGGTATGATTTTCCCCGCACTTCTGGCGCTGGTTGTGGTTTCTACCCCGGCGCTGGCGGTCAATCCTGACGAAGTGCTTAGCGATCCGGTATTGGAACAACGTGCCCGGGATATCTCGGCCGACCTCAGATGCGTGGTCTGCCGGGGCGAGAATATTGACGAGAGCAATGCCGCGATTGCGCGTGACCTGCGCCTTCTGGTGCGCGAACGTCTTGTCGATGGTGACAGCAATGATGAGGTGGTGGACTTCATCGTCGAACGCTATGGCGAATACGTTTTGATGAAGCCAAACACGTCCGGTGCAAATATCCTGCTTTGGGCCGCGGGTCCGGCCTTGTTTCTGGTCGCACTGATTTCTGGCGTTGTCTATCTGCGCCGCCGCTCTCAAGCCCGCGACGGCGCGGTGGCCTTGTCTTCGGACGAGGAAGCGCGCCTGAAAGAACTCCTGAAAGACGGCTGAGACCTTTTTGCCCGGCAGGCCAATCCGCGGTCCGGGGCGAATGTTTTTCGCGAGTGACGGAGCGTTCGTCTTTACCTGACTGCTTGGTCGGGTATTCTACCCGAAATTTGCGGGAGGACCGAATGAACTACGAAACGATCACGCTGGAGACCACCGACGGGTTGGCAGTGCTGACCCTGAACCGCGCCGATGTGATGAATGCGCTGAACACGCAGATGCGGGCGGAAATCACTCATGCGGTCAAAGACGCAGGTCAGAACGCGCGCGCTTTGGTTATCACCGGGGCAGGGCGGGCGTTTTGCTCGGGTCAAGATCTGGGCGATCGGGCGAACGCTGCCCATGTCGATCTGGAACGGACCTTGCGCGATGAATACGAACCACTGTTGGACGCGATTTATAACTGTCCGGTCCCGACCATCTCGGCGGTGAACGGGGCAGCTGCCGGGGCTGGGGCGAATATTGCTTTGGCTGCGGATGTGGTCATTGCAGCGGAAAGCGCGTTTTTCATGCAGGCGTTCTCTCGTATCGGTCTTATCCCTGATGCCGGAGGCACCTATTGGATGCCGCGCCAGATGGGCTTTGCCAAGGCGATGGGCGCGGCCCTGTTTGCTGAAAAGATGCCCGCCCGCGAGGCCGCCGAGCAGGGTTTGATCTGGGAATGCGTGGCAGATGATGATTTTGCCGCCACTTGGCGCAAGCGTGGAGAGCAATTGGCAAAAGGACCAACGCTGTCCTATCGCAATATCAAGAAGGCCTTGCGCGCTTCAATGAGCAATACGCTGGATCAGCAACTGGCGCTTGAGGCGAAATTGCAGGGTGAATGCGGCAACTCGCGCGATTTCAAAGAAGGCGTGTTGGCGTTTCTGGAAAAGCGCAGCCCGAATTACGAAGGGCGTTGAGCAAAAGGGTAGGAACGGGTGATCACGCCCCCGCTTTCGCATCTGTAGGACGTGGCAGTGCCATATAAACGCTGTCCGTCCACACGCCATCCACACAATATGTGTTCTCGGCTGTGCCGGTTTCATGAAAACCCAACGACAACAGCAGGCCTTTAGACGCCTTGTTTCTCGGATCAAGATCGGCGGTCAGGTCGGGATAATCCGTTGTCTGCCAAAGGTGGTCGATGGTGGCCAGCATCGCCTCTTTCGCGATGCCTTTTCCCCAGACATCCGGGTGCAGGATAAAGCCAACCTCGTTGCCGGTATGCGCTCCACAATTGCCGACAACCCGCCCCTGCTGGACGATCGCAAAATAATAGGGCGCGGTGGGGAAGCCAGAAAGCCACCTGTCAAGACGGGCCTGTGTTACCGATTTGTCCGGATGGGGCGGAGTGGACCAATAGGTCATCGCACGTGGATCCCCATAGATCGCAAACAAATCATCAAGATCAGAAGGGCGCGGCCCACGCAGGGTCAGGCGCTTTGTGGTCAGTTCCGGTCCCAAGGTTGTCGCCCACTTTCAAAGACATCTTCGCCGCGTTCAAACAGGGCGGGATCATCTAACGCGCCTGCATAGATGGCAATGGCATCCGGCATACGCGACGTGGCCTTGAGCAGCGGCGATCCGCAATCCCGGCAGAATATGAACTCCAACATGGACCCGGAATCCGCCCTTTGGCGATAGGTTTTCGTGGGGCCTTTGGTCAACAGTTTATCGCGATCGACCATCATTTGCGGGGCATGTCCCGCACCGGTGACGTGTTGGCAATCCCGGCAATAGCATTGGATGCTGAAGCGAACATCGCCGGTATAGTCAAATTGACATGCACCGCACAGACATTTTCCAGTGATATACTGAGACATGCCAACCCCCCTTGGGTGTTCAGACTAGCGCGTGCCGTTTGTCGTGCCAGCAAAACAAAAAAAGCCGCCGGGTTTCGGCGGCTTTTCTCTGGTGTTTCGGTCTTAGCGTTTTGCGACATCCACATAATCGCGCATTGTTTCGCCCAGATACAACTGGCGCGGACGGCCGATTTTTTGGCCCGGATCGCCCAGCATTTCTTTCCACTGCGAAATCCAGCCGACAGTGCGCGACAGCGCGAAGATCGGGGTGAACATCGAGGTGGGGAAGCCCATCGCCTCAAGAATAATACCCGAATAAAAGTCCACGTTCGGGTACAGTTTCTTTTCGACGAAATACGGATCTTCCAGCGCGATGCGCTCCAGCTCCTTGGCAACTTTCAGCGTCTCGTTGTTCTCGATCCCCAACAGACCCAGCACCTCGTCGGCGCTTTCTTTCATGACTTTCGCGCGCGGGTCGAAGTTCTTGTAAACGCGGTGTCCAAAGCCCATCAGGCGGAACGGGTCTTTCTTGTCCTTGGCGCGGGCGACGTATTCGGGGATACGGTCCACGGTGCCAATCTCGCGCAGCATTTCAAGGCAGGCCTGGTTGGCGCCACCATGGGCCGGTCCCCACAGGCAGGCGATGCCAGCGGCGATACAGGCGAACGGGTTGGCACCGGATGACCCCGCCAGGCGCACCGTCGAGGTCGATGCGTTCTGTTCGTGGTCAGCATGAAGCGTGAAGATGCGGTCCATCGCTTTGGACAGGATCGGGTTCACCTCGTATTCCTCAGCCGGGACAGCAAAGCACATGCGCAGGAAGTTCGATGCGTAGTCCAGATCGTTCTTGGGATACACGAAGGGTTGACCAACCGAATATTTGAACGCCATGGCGCAAATGGTCGGCAGCTTGGCAATCATGCGGATCGCGGCGACTTCACGCTGCCACGGGTCATTCACATCGGTCGAATCGTGATAGAAGGCCGACATCGCACCGACAACACCGGTGATGATCGCCATCGGGTGTGCGTCACGGCGGAAACCCGAGAAGAATTTTGTCATCTGCTCGTGCACCATCGTGTGATTGGTCACACGGCTTTCGAAATCTTCCAGCTCGGTTGCGTTCGGCAATTCACCGTACAACAGCAGATAGCACACCTCGAGGTAGTGTGATTTCTCGGCCAGTTGATCAATGGGATAGCCGCGATACAACAGCTCGCCCTTGTCGCCGTCGATAAAGGTGATGGTCGAATCGCAGCTGGCCGTCGATGTGAAGCCCGGGTCGTACGTGAAAACATCGCCTTGGGCATACAGTTTTCTGATGTCGATCACGTCGGGCCCTGCCGTGGGCGAAAATATCGGCAGCTCCAGTTCTTGATCACCAAAGGTGAGCTTTGCAGTTCCGGTTGGTTTGGCCATCTTAGTATCCCTTCGTGTTCGTATCCTGTCGCGCCAACCCCGGACGGATCGGTCACGTTTGCTTATCCTATGCGCTTGCGTCCTCAAGGCGCGCGATGGATTCCTCGCGTCCAAGAACAAGCATCATATCGAAAACGCTGGGGGTCACGGCGCGACCGGCAAGTGCTGCGCGCAAGGGTGCAGCCAGTTTGCCAAATTTGGTCCCGTGAGCTTCGGCAAGCCCGTTCAGGATCCCTTCCAGCGTGTCGCGGTTCCAGCTAGCATTTTGCAGCTGCGGCGTCAATTCTTTCAGTATACCACGGGATACTTCATCCAGGGATTTCGCCGCTTTTTCGTCTTGTTGAATAGGGCGTGAAGTGATTGCAAAATTTGCCTTTTCAATGAGTTGTGGGAATGTCTTCGCCCCCGCCTTCAGCGCATAAAGCGCATCCGCCAAAAGTTGACGTTGCTGCGGTTGCAAAGGGCTTTGCCCGGTTGCGGCCAGAAATGCCTCAAGCTCGATCATCACGTCGGCGTCGTCCATCGCGGCAAGGTGCTGCCCCGATAGATTGTCCAGCTTTTTGAAGTCAAACCGCGCCGGACTTTTGCCGATTCCCGACAGGTCGAACCACTCCAGCGCCTGTGCGTCGGTGAAGTATTCATCGTCCCCGTGGCTCCACCCCAGACGGGCCAGATAGTTGCGCATCGCGCGGGCCGGGTATCCCATCGCCTGATATTCTTCGACACCCAATGCGCCGTGACGTTTCGACAGTTTCTTGCCGTCAGGTCCATGGATCAGCGGAATATGTGCCCAAACCGGCACGTCCCAACCCATCGCTTGATAGACCAACTGTTGGCGGGCCGCGTTGTTCAGGTGATCATCGCCCCGGATGGCATGGGTCACACCCATATCGTGATCGTCTACGACAACAGCAAGCATATAGGTGGGTGTGCCATCGGAACGTAAACAAATCATGTCGTCCAGTTGATCGTTTCGGATTGTGACATCGCCCTGCACCTGATCGCGGATCACGGTCGCCCCGTCGCGCGGGGCTTTCAGGCGGATGACGAAGGGGGCATTGGGGTGTGTCGACGGGTCCGCATCACGCCACGGCGATTGATAAAGCGTCGATCTACCCTCGGCACGGGCGGCGTCGCGGAACGCCTGAATCTCGTCCTGTGTTGCAAAACATTTGTAAGCATGACCATTCGCCAACATCTCGTGCGCCACCTCGGCGTGACGGTCGGCACGGTCGAACTGGCTGATAACCTCGCCGTCATGGTCCAGTCCCAGCCACGCCATGCCCTTCAGGATCGCTTCGGTTGCCTCGGGGGTCGACCGGGCACGGTCGGTGTCCTCGATCCTCAGCAGGAATTTTCCGCCGCGCCCACGGGCATAGAGCCAGTTGAACAAGGCTGTGCGGGCGCCGCCAATATGCAGATAACCGGTGGGCGAAGGGGCGAAACGGGTGACGATCTGGTCGGTGGACATGTGACGTTAACCTTTTGGAAACCATGCGGGCGTTACTCAGGTCTCAACACGCGTGGTGCGCGAAAGACCGTCGGCCTGTGGGCGAGGGGGTATGACACCGCTCGGCGCAGGCCTGTCCCGACAGGCTTTACGCAAAAGGGAGGCCGTGAACAAGGGTGCTGGTCCACAAGTTCCTGACCCGGATCGAGGAAGAGCGGGGACATCTGCTGCACTGGGCACCGTTGTTTCTGGGAGCAGGGATTGGAATATACTTCGGGCTTCTGAGCGAACCGACCGTGCCGGTCTATGCGGGGCTGGTCCTGTTGATCGTGATCTGTGCCGTGACTGCGCGCCTTTGGCCCTGGGGGATCGGGCCGCTGGCCATCGCCATTGGATTGGTGGCCCTGGGTGTCTGTCTGGCAGGAGCACGGGCGCATCTGGTGGCCGAGCCGGTGATGGGCTTTCGCTATTATGGCCCGGTGGAAGGTCGGATCGTGAACATTGATCGGTCGCAATCTGATGCGGTGCGCCTGACGCTGGATCAGGTGCGGCTGGATGATGTGGGGCCGCGAAACCGTGCGACCACCGTGCGGGTGTCTTTGCATGGGGACCAGCGGTTTCTGTCCCCGGCCATCGGTCAGCGCATTGCGTTAACGGCCCATCTGTCCGGCCCCAATGGCCCCGTTGAACCCGGTGGTTTCGATTTCCAGCGTATGGCGTGGTTTCGTGGTATCGGGGCCGTCGGATACACCCGCGTACCAGCCTTGTTGCTGAAACCGCCCGAACCTGGCGTCGCACTGGCGGTGGCGCGCTTGCGTCAGGCAATCTCGGGTTGGGTGCGGGGCGTGTTGCCGGACGAAACCGGGGCGTTCGCCGCTGCGATCACCACCGGAGACCGATCCACCATGGACCGATCGACAATTGAGGCGCTGCGGGCCTCGAATCTTGCCCACCTACTGGCGATCTCTGGCTTGCATATGGGCCTGCTGACCGGGTTCATATTTCAGGCCACCCGGATGCTGCTTAGCCTTTGGCAGCGTATCGCCCTGCGGTTTCCCATCAAGAAACTCGCAGCCTGCGTGGCAATCCTGTCGGGCGGTTTTTATCTGGCGCTGTCTGGCGGCAATATCGCGACCGAACGGGCCTTCATCATGGTTGCGACCATGTTCGTGGCGATCCTGTTCGACCGCCGTGCCTTGTCGCTGCGCGCTGTCGCCATGGCCGCGATCATCGTCATGACCCTGCACCCCGAGGCGCTGGTCGAGCCGGGCTTCCAGATGTCCTTTGCGGCAACAACGGCGCTGGTTGCGGTGTTTGGCTGGCTTCGGGATCGAACACAGGATGAACGGGCGTGGCGTGCTCCAAAGTGGTCACGCCCCGTGCTTGCCGTGGTGATTTCGTCCTTCGTGGCGGGGCTGGCCACCGCGCCATTTGGGGCCGCGCATTTCAACCAGATCAGCCATTTTGGCTTGCTGGCCAACCTTCTGTCCGTGCCGGTCATGGGGGCGTTGATCATGCCGCTGGCGGTGCTGGCGGCGCTTCTGTCTCCGATCGGTCTGGGGTGGCTGCCCCTGAAACTGATGGGACCGGCAATCGACTGGATCATCGGGGTGGCGCGCTTCGTTTCGTCGCTGGATGGGGCGACGGGTCAGGTGCCTGCACCGCCCGAAGCGGTGCTGCCGCTCGTCGCATTGGGGGGCATCTTGGCCACGCTGCTGAAGACCCGCGCGCGGTGGATGGCGCTGGTGCCATTTGCCTTCGCGGGGGTGTTGTGGTCCCAAACCGTGCGCCCACCTGTCCTGATCAGTGCGACCGGTGGCTTGGTCGGGGTGATGACTGATCAGGGCCGTGCTTTATCCAAACCGCGTGGCGAGAGTTTCGCCGCGCTGTCGTGGCTTGAGAATGACGGCGATCCTGCGGATCAGAAGACGGCTTTCGCCCGCGCCGGCTTTACGGGAACCAAAGGACAGATGCGTGTCGAGGTTTCAGGGGTGACCTTGGTCCACCTGACGGGGCGGGGCGCCGGGGATCGGGTGGCTGAGGTATGTGCTGATGCCGATCTGGTGGTGCTGTCCGGCAAAATGACCAAACCCGCCCCGCCGGGTTGCGTTGTGCTGGACCGTGCAACCCTGACCGAAATGGGCGCGGTCGCGCTGTGGCCCGATGCCAAGGAAATTCGCATCGAAACAGCCCGCGCACGATCCGGCGACCGGTTGTGGACGCGTTGATGCGCAAGCCTGTTGCCCGCCACGCCCAAAATCCCTAGCTTTCCCGCAAAGGAGTTGGGAATGGTTGAAACAGCCGGGCGTATCACCCTTTGGGGGGTCGAAGTCTTCGTGGCTGCGGCTGACGAACGCTCGATTTCTGTGGCGGCACGCAGGTTGGGGGCCAGCCCGTCCTCGGTCAGCCAGCAATTGACCAATCTGGAAACCGCGCTGGGCACCACGCTTCTGGACCGATCCGCCCGTCCGATGAACCTGACACCTGCCGGGGCGCTGTTTTTGAAACGTGCGCAGGCGATCCTGAACGAGGCCGAACAGGCGCGCGCTGAACTGGCGCTGGGGGCCATGTCACAATTGTCGCGCCTGCGCCTTGGCATGATCGAGGATTTCGACGCCGATGTGACGCCGCGACTGCTGTCGGAACTTGCGATTGAACTGCGATCCACCCGATTTCTTTTGGAAACCGGCGCTTCGCACCGGCTGCATGACCAGTTGGATGCGCGCGCGCTGGATGTGATCATCGCCGCTGATACGGGCGCATCGGCGGACTGGATGGAAGTGCACGCCTTGATGGAGGAACCCTTCGTCGCCGCCGTGCCGAAGGGCGTGATCGACACGGCGAACCCGACCCAGACTCTGCAGGATCTGCCGCTGGTGCAGTACACGGCGCGTCACCACATGGGGCGGGTGATCTCGGATCATCTGGCCCGGCAGAACATCCACCTGCACAACCGGTTCGAGTTGGACAGCTATCACGCCATCATGGCGATGGTCGCGGCGGGTGCGGGCTGGACGATCATAACACCGTTGGGGTTTTTCCATGCCCAACGGTTTCGGGCACAGACAGAGTTGATCGAACTGCCCTTCGCACCCATGACCCGCCGGATCAATCTGACGGCGCGCGAGGGTGTGTTGGGAAAGTTGCCACATGACATGGCAAGCCGTGCCCGGACCATCCTGACCGACATGATCGTTGAACCTGCCGCGCAGGCTTATCCTTGGTTGCGCGACAAGCTGGTCGTGCTTTAGGCGGCGTTCGTCTTGGCAGACGGTGCTTTTACATCCGCTGCCGCCGCAACCAACGCATCCGCAATGAAATCCAGATCGGGCCGTTTCAGCCGCACGGGAAGGCGCGTGTCACAGGCGCGCATCAACATGTCGCGGGTCTGTGGCAACTCGCCCTGATCGCCGATGAAATGCCAGTTCCAGAAGGCGCGCGCGTTGTCCGTGCTCATCCCGAACACCTGGACCGAGACACCGCGCTGCTTCGCGGCGTCCTGAAAGGCGCGGGTGTCGTCGTCGCTCATGCCAACAAGGTTGAACTGGATGGAATCCGGCGCGCGGGTTTCCGGGGAAAGAGGTGGCGGTACGTCGATCCACGGGCTTTGGTTCAGCTTCTCGGCGACGTAATCGTGGTTCTTCAGCCCATCTGTCACCCGGCGCTGCAACTCGCCCAACTGGGGCCGGATAACCGCCGCCGACAGGTTCGACAGGCGCGTGTTATACAGCGGCAATTGGTTCTGCCAGCGTGCAAATGCGTCCTCTAGGCTTGATGTATTGTCGCCGTGCGGGGCTTTGTGCTTTTTCCAATTGTGCTCATACGCGCCCGACATGATGACGGCGCGGGCAATCAGATCGGCATCATCTGTGATCAGGATCCCGCCTTCGCCTGCGTTCAGCATCTTGTAGGACTGGAACGAGAAACAGCCGATCTTGCCGATGGTTCCGATCTTGCACCCGTGCCACAATGTGCCCAGCGAATGGGCGGCGTCTTCGATCACCGGAACGCCCGCCGCATCGCACAGCGCCATGATGGCGTCCATGTCGGACGTATGCCCGCGCATGTGACTGATGATCACCGCCTTGACGTCACCGGTCAGCTTGGCCGCGAAATCATCCATGTCGATGCGGTAATTGTCTTTGACCTCAACCAGCACCGGTTGGCAATCGGCATGCACGACCGAGCTTGGCACGGCGGCAAAGGTGAAGGCCGGGATCAGAACCTTGGCATCGCGTGGCAGGTTCAGCGCCTTCAGCGACAGAAACAGCGCGGCTGAGCAGCTGGCCACGGCCAGCGCATATTTTGCGCCCATCATCTCGGCAAATTCGGCCTCTAGCAGGCTGACAGGGGCATCTTCGGGTGCGGTGTATCGAAACAGGTCGCCGGATTGCAAAAGCCGGTCAATCTCGGCGCGGGCGGCTTCGGGGATGGGTTCGGCGTCATAGACGTTGGGGGCAAGGGTCAAAGTCGGCTCCTGCTCGTGTGGACGAGAATCGGGTCGATTTCGATTTGCCGAAACTCTTCTTCGGATAATCCGTAGATGAGTTGCCCCCGAAAAACCAGAGAAATGTGCCGGTCCGGGTGGTCTGAACACGCACCCGCCGATGATTGCCCGACTGCGAAACCGTCAGGGCGCGTCGTTTCCCGACGCGCCCTGCCTTGTCTTAGACGTTCAACAGAAGATGTTCGCGTTCCCATGGGCTGATAACCTGAAGGAACTCGTTGTATTCGGTCTGTTTCACGATCGAATAAACGCGCGCAAATTCCGGCCCCAGAACCTCATGCAGGCTTGTTGCCTTGTCAAAAAGTTCAAGCGCGAAGCCCAGATCGCGGGGAATATCTTCATCCCCTTCATAGGCGTCACCGCGATATTGCGCGGTCGGCCGCTTTTCTTCCACAAGGCCAAGATAACCCGCAGCGAGGCTGGCAGCGATCCCGAGATAGGGGTTGCAATCCATGCCTGCGATACGATTTTCCACCCGCCGGGCCTTGGGCGAGGACAACGGCACGCGGATGCCCGTTGTGCGGTTGTCACGGCCCCATTCCAGATTGATGGGGGCGGCATTGTCTTTCACATAACGGCGATAGCTGTTCACATATGGCGCCAGCACCGCCACCGCGCTGGGCAGGTGGTTCTGCATCCCGGCGATAAAGTGGAAAAACGCGTCCGTGTCGCCGCCCTGCGGTCCGGCAAAGATGTTTTCGCCGGTTTTGCGATCCAGAACCGAGTGGTGGATATGCATGGCCGAACCCGGTTCTTCGGCGATCGGCTTCGCCATGAAGGTGGCAAAGCAATCGTGACGCAATGCTGCCTCGCGGATCAGGCGTTTGAAATAGAAAACTTCGTCCGCCAGCTTGATCGGGTCGCCGTGGATCAGGTTGATCTCCAACTGTCCCGCACCGCCTTCCTGGGTGATGCCGTCGATCTCAAACCCTTGCGCTTCGGCGAAATCATAGATGTCGTCAATGACAGGGCCAAATTCATCGACCGCCGTCATCGAATAGGCCTGACGTGCAGCAGCAGGGCGGCCCGAGCGGCCCATCATCGGCTTGATCTTCTCAGCCGGGTCAATGTTGCGCGCGACCAGATAGAACTCCATCTCGGGCGCGACGATCGGCTCCCATCCCTTGGCGTGATACAAATCAACCACCCGCCGCAGCACATTGCGCGGGCTGAAGGGGATCGGGTTCTTCTTGCGATCAAACGCATCATGGATGACCTGAAGCGTCCAGTCGCCTGTCCAGGGCGCGGCGGTGGCGGTGGACATGTCGGGCACCAGTGTCATGTCACGCTCGATGAACCCTTCATCGCCCGCGGCTTCGCCCCAATCCCCGGTGATGGTCTGATAAAACACACTGTCGGGCAGGTGGAAGTAATCCTGCCGCGCGAACTTGCCAGCGGGCACGGCCTTTCCGCGTGCAATGCCGGGCAGGTCCGAGATGATACACTCAACCTCGTCCAGCCGCTTGCCATCAAGATATTGCTGTGCGGCTTCGGGCAGGTCTTGCATCCACGTGTTGGGATCTGTCTTCGAACTGTCCATCACTTGTCCCCTTTATTCAGGATCTGTGCCATCTGGTCTGCGAATTTGTCGGCGTCTATGGTCTGTGTCAGCCCGTCTTGGGCGTGGGACAGTATGTCCTCGGATATGTTGCCGCGACCGCGGTATTTGATCAAAGCGTCGATCATCTTGGCGGTAAATTCCGGGTGGGGCTGGATTGTCATGATCTTGTCGCCAATCATCAACCCGGCATTCTGGCAAAAATCGTTCGAGGCAAAGACACGCGCCCCTTCGGGCAGCTCGGTCACCTGATCCTGATGCCACGCATTCAAGGCGACCTGTTCGCCGTCAATGTCATAGACCTGACGCCCTACGGCCCAGCCGCCATCAAACTTCTCGACCTTGCCGCCAAGCGCCTGCGCGATGATCTGATGGCCAAAGCAAACACCGACCAGCGGCAGGTCTGCATCGCGAATGTCGCGAATCAACGTCTCAAGCGGTTCGATCCAGTCGTGATCTTCATAAGCCCCGTGTTTGGACCCCGTGATCAGCCAGCCATCTGCCGCATCAGGACCATCGGGGAACTGGTTGTCAACCACGCTGTAGGTTGTGAAGTCATAGCCATGCCCGTCCAGAAGTCGGGTGAACATCTGGCCGTAATCGCCCAGATCGTCACGCACTTCATCAGGGGAATGGCCGGTTTGAAGGATGCCGATCCGCATGAATCACCGAATTTGATCAAATTATGAACCGGACACTAACCGAGCGTCCGAGCCGGGGCAAGGGGGGATTTTGGACAGCGTATGAGCTGCCCGCCGCAGGGGTGCCGTTAACGCATCAACGTGCGCATGAAGCCGGGGCGACGGACGACCACTTGTGGCAGATGCCGGTTCAACCGCTTTCCAACCTGACCAAATATCGTGATCACCACCAGCGTCAGGATGATGAAGAACCCGGCCAGAATGGGGTAGGGGACGAAGGGATTGAACGTCTTGTCGGCAAAATAGCTGGCATAATAAAGCGCGTCTCCGCGTTGTCCCCAGACGGGAAAACCCGAGAAAAAGACCAGCGCGGTTGCGTGAAACAAGAAGATCGCTTCATTTGTATAGGCAGGCCATGCCAGCCTGAGCATTGATGGCCAGACGATCCGGGTGAATCGTGTCCGCCCGGTGATGCCATAAGCATCCGCTGCCTCAAGATCGCCCTTGGGGATGGATTGCAGCGCGCCATAGAAAATCTCGGCAGTGTAGGCCGTGGTGTTCAGAAACAACACCAGTGTCGCCCCCAACCACGCCGAGGTGAAAGGCGCGAAGAACGGCAAGCTCTGCTTCAGCACCACAAAAACCGCATAGGCAAAGAACATCTGGATAAACAGGGGAGAGCCGCGAAAGACATAGATGACAAATTCGGCCGGTTTGCGCAGCCACGGATTGGCGCTGTTCTTGGCCAGCGCCAGACCTGTGGCGGCAAAGAAGCCAAACGCGATGGCGATCAGGCCGAAATAGATGTTCCAGATCATGCCAGATCCGATCAGCGTCACCTGTTCGCATAACGTGAAGTCTTCGCGCGGCAGCAGCCGTTCCCCGATACCGACCGAGCGAAGGGCATAGTCCTGTATGGTTTGCAGGCAGCTCATTGTGCGGCCTTTCGTTGCGCTTCACCGGCGGCGGTGGCCTGTCCATGTGACAGGCGCTGCGTGATGCGTTTGAAGATGCGTTCGCTGACCGATGTCAGCATCAGGTAAAAGACCAGAAGCCCGAAGAAATAGATCGCATGCCAGTTGCCATGCGGATAGTCCGAGAACCGGGCGGTCTTGGTGGCCCCCAGTTCGCGCGCCCAATAGACGATGTCTTCGACCCCCAACAGGAACAAAAGCGGCGTCGCTTTCACAAGGATCATCCACAGGTTCGACAAGCCGGGCAGGGCATAGATCCACATTTGCGGCACAAGGATACGCCAGAATGTCTGGCGCGTGGTCATGCCATAGGCCTCGGCGGTTTCAAGCTGGGCGCGTGGCACGGCCCGCATGGCGCCATAGAGTACATTGGCCGCGAAAGCACCGAACACGATCGAGAAGGTCAGAACCGCCAGCGCAAACCCATAGGTTTCGTGGATCCATTGCGGGCTGGTGGACAACGGCAGCTTGGCCTGCGTACAGACCACAAAGTCGTTGCCTTGCCGGATCGGTTCAGACCAGTCCGGGCATTTCACCTTATGGCGCAGATATTCGAACGCCTGATCCAGCGCGATGACGAAAAACATGAAAAAAGCGATGTCGGGCACACCGCGCACAATCGCCGTATAGGTCTTGCCCAGAAGGCTGAGCGGTAGGAACCGCGACCGCGCGGCCGAGGCACCTGCAAAGCCGAACAGCAGCGCCACCGGTGCGGTGATCAAGAGCAACACAATCACCGTCACGAACGAGAAATAGAACCCCATGTGCTTGCCCGTGGTCAGGTAGCAACTGAGCCAGGTCAGGCCTTCAAGCGTTGACGGGTCGGTGCAGTAGGAAAACATCGCGATTGCCGATCAGGGGTGTCCCGGCGCGCCGTTGGGGGCGCGTCATTCGGGCAAGGAAATGGCCCACGCGACAGATACGCGTGGGCCAAGGTTCAGATTAGAATTGCGAAGCGACTTCCCACTTGGCAATCAACTCGTTCAGCGAACCGTCATCCTTCATCGACTGGATCGCCGCGTCGAACGTGTCGCGCAGCTCGCCATCGCTTTCACGAAGGCCCATGCCGACACCGCCGCCGATGGCTTCCATCCGCTCAAGCATCACCAGCCCGTCCGAGCCGACCATCGTGTCAAGGAAGCTCTTGTCGGCCAGAACCGCATCCGCTTCGCCGCTTTTCACGGCCGCAATGGTTTCTTCGGGGGTCGGAAACTCGACCACGGTCCAGCCTTGTTCAGCAACAAATGCGGCCTGAATGGTGGTGGCCTGAGCGGCAACAATACCAGCGGCCGGATCCACGTCAGCCGACATTGCCAGATAAGCCGAGGGATCTGGCGGGGTATAAGGCTGAGTGAAGTCAATGACTTCGTCACGCTCGTCAGTGATCGACATGCCCGCGATGATGGCGTCATAGTTGCCCGAGACAAGGTTCGGAATGATGGTGTCCCATTCGTTCTTCACCCATTCACAGGTCAGTTCGGCACGCTTGCACAGCTCGTCGCCCAGCTCGCGTTCGAAGCCGTCGATCTCGCCCGCGTCATTCACGAAGTTCCACGGGGCATAGGCGCCTTCGGTGCCCAGGCGCACGGTGTCGCCGCTCTGGGCCAGTGCGAAGCCGGCCGTGACCGCAAGTGCCGCGGTCGAAAGGATCAGCTTTTTCATTAGTAAACTCCCTTTGGTTTTGGTTTTCTTGGATTTTCAGATCAGCCCGGTTGGGTGGCCGATAGAAACTGCTTAAGGCGTTCGCTTTTTGGCGATCCAAATAGCGTTTCGGGCGGGCCTTCTTCTTCGATCAGACCCTGATGCAGAAAGATAACATGGTCAGACACATCTGCGGCCAGTCGCATGTCATGTGTGACGATCACCATCGTGCGGCCTTCGGCGGCAAGGTCCTTGATGACTTTCACGACCTCCTGCTCCAGCTCCGGATCCAGCGCCGAGGTGGGCTCGTCGAACAGCAGCGCCTTTGGTTCCATGCACAGCGCACGCGCGATGGCGGCGCGTTGTTGCTGTCCCCCGGACAGTTGCGCAGGCCAGACATCGCATTTGTCGCCGATCCCGACCTTCGCCAGATAGGCGCGGGCTTTGTCCTCGACCTCGGCCTTGTCGCGTCCCAGCACGGTGACGGGCGCTTCCATCACGTTTTGCAGGATCGTCATGTGAGACCACAGGTTGAACTGCTGAAACACCATCGACAGGTTGGTGCGGATACGCGTGACCTGTGCACGGTCGGCCGGGTGCCGGTGCAGTGCGTGACCGCGCCAGGCAATCGGTTCGCCTTCAAACAGAATGTCGCCTTGCTGGCTGTCTTCCAAAAGGTTGGCGCAGCGCAACAGCGTCGATTTGCCCGATCCGGACGAGCCGATCAGCGACACAACATGCCCGCGTTCGGCCACCAGATCGACGCCTTTCAGGACTTCAAGCGCACCGTAGCTTTTGTGAAGGTCACGGATTTCGATCACAGGCGCGGCTGTGGTGGGGTCTGGGGTCGCTTTGTCTAGTGGCACGCAAGAAACCTGGTTGTGAAACAAGTGGTGTGACACCGGAGTAGGGCGCATATTTATCTGAAATGCAACGGCGAAAAGGCGGGGAAGTTGCGTAAATCCGGGCGGATCGGCGGTCCGGCAGGGCAAATCGCATAAGGGCGCCCGCGTTGTGCGCGCTGCGGTTGAACTGGTCGTCCCGGCAGAGCATGTGTTGATAGGCACCGCTGACGCGCGGATGCGTCGCCATCAAGGATGGTTAGCCGCCGCCGTTGATCGCCTGCAAGGCGCGCTGACGTGCGGTGTTGCTTTGCAGATCGGTGATGCCAAGAAACCGTGGGATCATCCGCATCAACGCATCCTCTTCCGCCGTGCGCACGCCATCTGCCAGCACCACGGACCAAGCCGCTTCGATCACCGCGATCCGGTCGTCCAACGGCACCCCATCCTTCACGGCGTTGGTGAACCGCACCGTGTCGGGGGCTTCGGCCTCCAATTGCTCGGCCTTCTGGCGCAGTTCTGCGGCGCTGTCCGGTGTCAAGCCGTAGCGATGGGATAGAATGCGGGTGATTTCAGCAACTTCGGATGCGCCATAAGCGTGGTCCGAACGCGCCAGCCGCACCAGAAGGGCCGCGATGGCCAGACGTGCATCATCTTCGCCCAACGGGTTGGGGTCTGGTTGGCTGAGTTTTCTGAGAAGGGATCGGATCATGTCATCAACTTATGGAACTTCTCAGGAATTACCAGCCTGCCAATCCTGTTTCAGATCACATCGCCGTCAGGTCGTTCGCGTGTCTGTACCAAGCACGAGCGTTCACATCAGTTGACCAGCCCGGGCAGGGCAAACCGGATGTCGTCAACTGCAATTCCCCCCGGATCGCGATGGGTCAACGTGACCGCTTGCGCTGCCGGAGCGATAAGCACGCCAACCTCGTTCACACCATGGTCGGGATGGATTGTGTGTCGTCCGATCACATCACCGGTTTTGTCGAAAAAAGAAAATGTCACAGGCCCCGGCTTCGGACGGGTGCCCAGCGGGTCGGGATAGTCCGCGTGGAGCCGGATTGCGAATGCCGGCGTCGCGTGCCCAAACACGAAAGCGAGCGCACCTTCCCCGCGCCCTGATCGGTGTTCAAACCCATTGGGGCCAATCGGAAAGGCTGCGTTGGATCCGAACCCGGCGTGAAATGCCACAGCGATGGTTGCGGTTTTGTCGCCCGTTTGTGCGGCAAGCGGTTGCGAGGGATGACCTGTCAGCGTCTCGAAACCCTCGACCGTATGCCGGGTTTGGCCAGCAAGCATTGCCCCCAGTGTCATGCCGTGAAAGCGCAGCGGGCCGGGCAATGATTGTCCCGGCTCTGGCATCGTTGCGAAGCCCTCAAAATCGACAAGGCCGGGCAAACGCCCGGCCAATTCCGCATAATCGACTGATATGATCTCACCGCCCCACAACGGTGTTGCGCTCAAGGCCAGTACTATGGCCCAGACCTTGATCACACCAGCCGCTCAATGTCTTTCGCAGCACGCACGAAATCGGCGAACAAGGGGGCCGGGTTGAACGGCTTGGATTTCAGTTCCGGGTGGAACTGCACGCCAACGAACCACGGATGATCTTTCCACTCGACAATTTCCGGCAGGCGCCCATCGGGGGACATGCCCGAGAATTGCAGTCCACAGGTTTCCAGCTTGTCGCGGTATTTGGTGTCGACTTCGTAACGGTGGCGATGGCGTTCTTCTATGGTGGTTGTGCCGTAAACTTCGGCAACCTTCGATCCTTCGGCCAGCGTGGCGGTATAGGCGCCCAGCCGCATCGTGCCGCCTTTGTCGTCCGAGACCTTGCGCTTGACCTTGTAATTGCCCTGCACCCATTCCTTCAGGTGATAAACAACGGGCGTGAAACGGGTTTCGCCCGCCTCATGGTCAAACTCCTCGGACCCGGCGTCCTTGATGCCGGCCACATTGCGCGCCGCTTCAACAACCGCCATCTGCATCCCCAAACAAATCCCCAGATAGGGGATCTTGCGTTCACGGGCAAACTGCGCGGCCTTGATCTTACCTTCCGTGCCGCGTTCGCCAAACCCGCCGGGGACAAGGATTGCGTGGAAGCCTTCCAGATATGGGGCCGGGTCTTCCTGATCGAACAGTTCCGCATCCACCCATTCCAGCTTCACCCGCACTCGATTGGCCATACCGCCGTGCATCAAGGCTTCTTTGATCGACTTATAGGCGTCTTCAAGCTGGATGTATTTGCCCACAACGGCCACACGCACTTCGCCTTCGGCATTGTGAATACGGTCTTCGACATCTTCCCAACGGCGCAGGTCGGGTTTCGGGGCTGGGGCAATCTGGAATGCGTCCAGCACCGCCTGATCCAGACCGACATTGTGGAAAGCCATCGGTGCTTCGTAAATCGACTTCAGGTCATAGGCCGGGATCACCGCATCGGGGCGCACGTTGCAGAACAGCGCGATCTTGGCGCGTTCCTTTTCCGGGATTTCATGTTCGGCGCGGCAGACCAGGACATCCGGGGCGATCCCGATTGAGCGCAATTCCTTGACCGAGTGCTGGGTGGGTTTCGTCTTCAACTCGCCCGAGGCGGCCAGATAGGGCAACAGGGTGAGGTGCATGAAGATGCACTGACCGCGCGGACGTTCCTGACTGAACTGGCGGATGGCCTCGAAAAAGGGCAGGGCCTCGATATCACCGACCGTGCCGCCGATTTCGCACAGCATGAAATCGACCTCGTCATCGCCGATTTCGATGAAGTCCTTGATTTCGTTGGTGACGTGGGGGATCACCTGAATGGTTTTTCCCAGATAGTCGCCGCGCCGTTCTTTTTCCAGAACGGTTGTGTAGATGCGCCCGGAACTGACCGAGTCGGTGTTGCGCGCGGCCACCCCGGTGAAGCGTTCATAGTGGCCAAGGTCCAGATCGGTTTCGGCGCCGTCATCGGTCACGAACACCTCGCCATGTTCAAACGGGCTCATCGTGCCGGGGTCGACGTTCAGATAGGGGTCAAGTTTGCGCATCCGAACGGAATAGCCGCGCGCCTGTAGAAGTGCGCCCAAGGCAGCGGCTGTCAGACCCTTACCCAAAGAAGAAACCACACCGCCGGTGATGAAAATGTAACGTGCCATGCGTCAGGCTGCCCCCGTGAAACCGGCGCATTTGCGCCTGTGAATATTGGCTTTCGAACCCTGCGCGCGGCCATAGAAAAGGCCCCGGCGAATCCGCTGTCCACGGGATTAAAGATATAATCGATTCCGGTTCCCCGCGCAACCAGATCGCAAGATGATGGGGCGGGAAATCCGCCCTGCCTCAAGGTGTTGTGGGTATCAGTCCGCGCGCGGCGGGGTCAGGCTGTCGTCCGCGCTGGTCGGCGGCAGCAGGTCTGTGACATCCGGCGCAGCGGGTGCATCAGGGTCTGCGGCACCGTCAGCGGCGGGGGCTTCAATCCCCAGCGCGTCAACCACCGAGCTGTCAGCCGAGTTCTTTGCCGCAATCACGGTCAAAGTGATCGAGGTGCAGAGAAAAGCGATCGCGAAAACCCAGGTCAGCTTGCCCAGAGCCGTGGCCACCCCGCGTGAAGACATTACGCCACCGCCGCCGCCACCACCGATGCCCAATCCGCCGCCTTCCGAGCGCTGCAAAAGCACGATCCCAATCAGGCCAAGGGCCAGGATCAGGTGAATGACGAGGATGACGTTTTCCATAAGGGACGCTTCCGTGGTTGGGGGTTCGTTCGATCTGCGGCGCTATGTAGGGGAAAAGCCGAAGGGGTGCAAGAAGCGCCGGGCTTCAATATGCATTTCGTTTCCGCGTTTCTCGGATCCCATGCGGATTACGGGTTTCACACAAGGGCATGTGCGGCTATGACCCTAACGGGTTTTCTTTGAGACAGGAAAAAGATCATGGCCAATGTAGTCGTCGTAGGTGCCCAGTGGGGCGATGAAGGAAAGGGCAAGATCGTTGACTGGCTCAGCGAACGTGCCGATGTGATCGCGCGCTTTCAGGGCGGCCATAACGCGGGCCACACGCTGGTCGTGGAAGGCAAGGTCTATAAACTGCACGCATTGCCCTCGGGCGTTGTGCGCGGTGGCAAGCTGTCGGTGATCGGCAACGGGGTTGTTCTGGACCCTTGGCATCTGCTGAACGAGATCGAAACGATCACCGGGCAAGGGGTCGAGATTTCGCCCGAGACGCTGATGATCGCCGAGAACACGCCGCTAATCCTGCCGTTTCACGGCGAACTGGATCGCGCGCGGGAAGAGGCGGCATCCAAGGGCACCAAGATCGGGACCACCGGGCGCGGCATCGGCCCGTGCTACGAAGACAAGGTGGGGCGCCGGGCGATCCGTGTCGCCGATCTGGCGGACGAGGTCACCCTTGAAACCCGCGTGGATCGCGCGCTTCAACACCATGACCCGCTGCGCAAGGGCTTGGGGATCGACCCGATTGATCGTGACGCCCTGATCGCGCAACTGAAAGAGGTCGCCCCGAAAATCCTGCGCTTCGCAGCCCCTGTCTGGAAAGTGCTGAACGAGAAACGCAAGGCCGGCAAACGTATTCTGTTCGAAGGGGCGCAAGGCGCGCTTCTGGACATCGACTTTGGCACCTATCCGTTCGTCACGTCCTCGAACGTGATTGCGGGGCAGGCGGCCACGGGTGTGGGGATCGGCCCCGGCTCGATCGACTATGTGCTGGGCATCGTGAAGGCCTACACCACGCGGGTGGGCGAGGGCCCTTTCCCGACCGAACTTTTGAACGCCGACGGAACCCCGGATGCTGATGGGGAACGTCTGGGCACACGCGGACATGAGTTTGGCACCACGACCGGGCGGCAACGCCGTTGTGGCTGGTTTGATGCGGCCCTTGTGCGCCAGACCTGTGCCACATCGGGTGTGTCTGGCATCTCGCTGACCAAGCTCGACGTGCTGGACGGGTTCGAAACCCTGAAAATCTGTGTCGGATACGAGTTGGACGGCAAGCGGATGGATTACCTGCCGACCGCCGAAAACGAACAGGCCCGCTGCACGCCGATCTATGAGGAAATGCCCGGCTGGTCGGAAACCACGGAAGGCGCACGCAGCTGGAACGACCTGCCCGCCAACGCGATCAAATATGTGAAACGCGTGGAAGAGCTGATTGACTGCCCCGTTGCCCTTCTGTCCACCAGCCCCGAGCGTGACGACACGATCCTTGTTACCGACCCGTTTGCGGATTGATTGGGGGCGCAATGGCACTGAGCTATAAAGCACGTAAGCGTCTGTCTTTGCTGGTTCTTCTGGTCGGTCTGCCGCTTTATATCCTGGTGGCAGTAAAGGTGGTCAGCCTGTTCGACCGCCCGCCGATCCTGCTGGAATTGCTGGTTTATGTCGTGCTGGGTTTTCTGTGGATGATCCCGCTGCGCAGGGTGTTTCTGGGTGTGGGCAAGCCTGACCCGGACGCTGACCCAGACAGCTATCCGCGCGACCCGCTGGATACGCCACAGCAGAAGCGTGGTCCCAAAAACTAACATCGCAATATCTACGTATGGTAAATACAAAAAAGCACGACCCGAATGGGCCGTGCTTTTTGTCTTAAATTTGAGCGGTTCAGGCTGACTGACGCCCGCTTTCATCGGTGTCCTGGCCTTCTGCCAGGGCAAAGCGGCCCGGTGCAATCTTGCGAATACGACCTTCGCGCAACAGGCGACCGAAGGCACGCAGGGCCTCTTCGCGCGAGATGCCGCCATTGACGTTCAGCCCGACAACCAACCGCATCACATGCGGGCGGCTGAATTGCGGCAGTCCCTGCACCTTGCTGGCATAGTTGGCTGCGGCTTCCATCAAGCCCGTCATGTCCGACGCATCGGCCCCGTTTACGTAAGACGCAAAGCCATCCTGCGAAGGATCGGCCGAGACGGCACCGATCGTTATGCCACCGCTGTCGACAGCAGACTGTCCAGCGACGGTTTCGGCTTTGCTGCCGGGTTTGCGGCCGACGCGGCGCGGACGCACGATGCGCACGGCTTTGTTGCCTTTGGTGTTGGTGTCCACGTCGTCATCGGCATTCTGAACGCCATCCACGCGCTGTTCTGACACCAGAACCAGCGGGGCCATGCGCAGTGAGCCACCTTTTGCCTCGGTGTTTTCCGGGCGTTTCGGGCGCACAGCGCGGGCAAGGTCTTCGCGATACGGATCTTCTTCGTGCTCGTCGATATCGACTGCACCCGCGTCTTCATCCGCACGTTTTGCCTGCACGGCGGCTTTCAGGTGCTCGATCGAGTTACGGCGGCGCGAGGCCTCCTGGCTGTCCATCTTGTCATTTGTTTCGGCAAGAATACGGTTCAGCGTCTCATCGCTTTGATCGGCAGCGCCGTTGTCAAACACCTGTTCGCGACGTTCGCGGCGCGCTTCGGTTTTGACCTCGTGGTCGATCATGTTCAGCAGTTTCAGGGTCGAATGATCGTCCTGTTCGCTGTCATCTTGATCGCCTTGGCCCTGTTCTGCATCGTCCGAATCCAGAACGGTCGCGTCTTCCACCTCTTTCGGGGTGACGGTCAGTTCTTCGACCCCATCTTCACGCCGCATCCGTTTGACGCGCACGACACGGTTGACCGGGCGCAGCGGCTCGGGCTCGTCGTCGAAGGAGTTTTCCAGAAGGTTGCTGACGCCGACTTCGATATCCAGATCAGAACCGTCTTCATCATCATAACTTGCGTTCGACTTGGCAGCGTCGTCATCCGCCTGATCGCTTTGAGCGTTCATCTGGGACAGAATGGCATCGACATCCTCATCCGTGTCAGCAGGAACACTGGCCTCGGCGGACAGAACCAACGGACCATCAGTCGGGCCGTCATCGGCGGACGCTTCTTCGGATGTGTCCACCGCTTCAGCCGCTTCCGTCACAGCAGCGGTTTCGGCGGTGTTGTCCTCTGTCGCGGCGTCTTGCTCGGTGTCATAGAACGGCTCGGCATCCGGGTCGTCGGAATAATCATCCAGATTGCTAACGTCAGCAACCGCGCGGATACGCTCCAGCTTTGCCCCGGCGCTGTCGTCGTCCAGCTCGACAGGGGCGTGGGTGGCGGCTTCTTCCGCCATATGTTCGAAGTTATCGGTGTCATCGCTGCCGTCTTCGGCGACCGGTTGGTCTGCGTCCTGTTCGGCCGATGTCTGAATTTCTTCAGATGCCGCCTCTTCAGCCGGGGCGGTTTCATCAGGTTGTTCAGCTTTCGGTTCAGTTGCGTCAACCTCGGCAACATCTTCTTCCGGGGCAGCAGGCTGATCTTCCGCGCTGCCATCCAGAAGTGCCTGTCCGGCCACCAGCGTTGCACCGGTCTTGGTTACGGCTGGCAGGGCCGAGCCTTCCTGGCGCAGAACCACACCGTCATCTTCCACACGGGCCTGAACACGCTGCTGAATTTCACGTTCGGCGATGCGGTGCAGCACTTCGGCGTCCGGCGTGGGCGGTTCTGCCCCGAAATAGCGGTCATCCGCTGCCAGATCACGAAAATACTCCGCAATGGACTTCATGGTGCCAAATGGCTCGTCGAATCCCTCAAGCGTGCACGAAAAAGTGCCATAGGATACAGTGAGGATTTTGCTGTTGCTCACCATTGATAACTCACTTTCTCCTCCGAAACTGCGCAGGTATACACCATCCTACATCGTTCCGGGAACTTAAACAAAGCCGTGAAAAACACGGCATTTTTTCCGGACTAAACCGTTCATAAAATCAGATTGGGAGACAATTGTGTCCATAATGAGATATTTTCGTCAATTTTCCCACAATGTGACTTTGCTGGGCGGAGGAGCCGTTGAACCCGCGACACTGACGCATTGTCTAAGCCTTGCGCCAGAGCTTGTGGCGGCCGATGGCGGCGCGGATCAGGCGCTGGATATGGGGCATGTTCCGGTGATCGTGGCAGGTGACATGGATTCCGTGTCAGATCGGGCCCGCAAGGTGATCGGGGCAGATCGGTTTGTTGAAACCCCCGATCAGAATCGCACCGATTTTCACAAAACGCTTGATCTGATCGACGCGCCGGTTGTTCTGGGCGTCGGATTCATGGGTAAGCGGCTGGATCACGAACTGGCGTGTTATAATACGTTGGTGCGGTTGCCGGAAAAACGGGTCATCCTAGTGGGCGAGGTGGATATCTGTTTTCACCTGAACCGCCCGCTTCAGATGTCGCTGCCCGTCGGCACGCGGTTTTCGCTGTTCCCCATGGCGCGGGTCAAGGTGCGGGCGACCGGGCTGGTCTGGCCGGTCGAGGATCTTGAGATGTCGCCCTGGGGCATGATCGGCACGTCCAACGAAACCAACGCGCCGAAGGTCACCGTCGCGGCGGATGGCGCGGGGCTTCTGATCATCCTGCCGCGCGCCCATCTGACCGATGCCATCGCGGTTCTGACCCCGCCTGAGACCTAGCAGTTGGGGACGTTCACGGCCAAACCGCCCAAGGACGTCTCTTTATACTTTTCCGACATGTCCTGCCCGGTTTCGAACATCGTCTTGATGCAGGCGTCCAGCGGCACAAGATGCGTTCCATCGCCTCGCAACGCCAGTGAAGCGGCAGAGATCGCCTTGATCGCACCCAGTCCGTTGCGCTCAATGCAGGGCACCTGCACCAGCCCGCGCACCGGGTCGCAGGTCAGGCCCAAGTGATGTTCCAACGCGATCTCGGCGGCGTTTTCGATCTGCATCGGTGTGCCGCCCATAACGGCGCACAACCCGGCGGCGGCCATGGCGCTGGCCGATCCCACCTCGGCCTGACAGCCCGCTTCGGCGCCCGAAATCGACGCGTTGTGTTTCACGATCCCGCCGATTGCCGATGCGGTCAGAAGAAACTCGTGCACGCGGGACGGCACTGCGCCGGGCACGTGGTTCAGCCAGTAACGAACCACCGCAGGCAGCACCCCCGCCGCGCCATTGGTCGGGCTGGTGACAACCTGACCGCCAGCGGCGTTTTCTTCGTTTACGGCCATGGCATAGACGCTCATCCAGTCGTTGATGATGTGCGGGGCCGACAGGTTCATGCCCTGTTCCGCCATAAGACTGTCGTGGATCGCCTTGGCGCGGCGGCGCACCAGAAGTCCACCGGGCAGAATGCCATCTTCGGACAACCCGCGGTCGATGCAGTCGTTCATCACCGCCCATATCCGGTCCAGCCCCTCGGCCAGCGCGTTCGGTCCCATATGTTCCAACTCGTTCGCGCGTTTCATCTCGGCGATGGTTTTGCCGGACTCGCGCGCCATTTCCAGCATCTGGGCTGCGGTCTCGAACGGATAGGGGTGCCGCTTGGCGTCGCGCGCGTCCATCACAGCCTCGCGCGCCTGTTCAGCTTCGGTCACGACAAAGCCGCCACCGATGGAATAATAGGTCTCGCGCACCACCACGTCGCCCTGAGCGTCAGTCGCCATAAGTTGCATCCCGTTGGCGTGGCCGGGCAGGGGCGTTTCGTAATCAAAGATCAGGTCGGTCTTGGGGACAAAGGCAAGGGTGCCCAGCCCTTCGGGGCTGACCGTGCCTGTGCGGTTGATCTCGGCCAGGGTGGCTTCGGCGCGGGCGTGGTCATAGCTGTCGGGCAGAAAACCGGCCAGCCCAAGAATGGTGGCCCGGTCGGTGGCGTGGCCGACACCGGTAAAGGCCAGCGACCCGTGTAGCGAGGCGCGCAACCCGTGCACCTTGAAAGGCTGGGCGCGCAGGTGGTCCAGAAAACGCCCGCCGGCCACCATCGGGCCCATGGTGTGGGATGAACTGGGGCCGACCCCGATTTTGAACATGTCAAAGACAGACAGGAACATTGTGACCTCGCGCGATTTAGACTTGGATCAGATTGATCATTTCACAGCACCGTGTCCGTGTAAAAACGACACATTTTGCGTCAGTCCGGTCGGGTCAACACGAATGCTGCCCCCGAACCCATCAGGATTGCCTGTGCCAGCAAGACCAAAGGGGGTGCGCCAAGGATCAGTGACAGGATGAATACCAGCGCCATCATGAAGGTCGCGAGTGTTTTTGCCCGCCGGGAGATCGCGCCGCGCTCCTCCCAATCTTTGATCGCGGGGCCAAAATGGGCGTGGTCGATCAGCCACGCCCGTGCTTTCGGGCTGCCCTTGCCAAAGGCGAAGGCGGCGACCAGCAGAAAGGGCGTCGTGGGCAAAACCGGCAGGATGACCCCGATCAGCCCCAGTGCCACCGCGCTCCAACCCAACACAATATAGACATATCTGCTCATACGACGAGTGCAGCCCTTGCCGGAAATCCGTTGCGCCAGCATTGGGTGATGCCGGGGCGAATGTCCACCCGGCGACGCGATGGTGGATCATGTGGCGAAAATCGGCGCTGAGCGGCGTTCCCCCCTCGCCAGTCTGGACCATGCGTTTTATAACGCTGGCAACTCGAAACATGCGCCACAAGGGGAATCGCTGCCATGTCCGGAGAACTGTCACCCATTGATACCGCCAAATTCGTCGCTGCCAAGCGGGCGGTTCAGTATGTCGAAGACGGTATGCGTGTCGGGCTTGGCACAGGGTCTACCGCCGCATGGATGGTGCGCTGCCTGGGCGAGCGGGTGCGCAGCGAAGGCTTGAAGATTACCGGAGTTCCAACCAGCACCCGAACCGCCGAGCTGGCGCGGCAGGTGGGGATCGAGGTCACGACACTGGATGCCGCGAAGTGGCTGGATTTGACCATTGATGGCACCGACGAATACGACCCGGACCTGTGTCTGATCAAGGGTGGCGGCGGTGCGCATCTGCAGGAAAAAATTGTCGCCACGGCGTCTGATCGGATGGTGGTCATCGCCGACCCGACCAAGGGCGTTGATGTGCTGGGGGCGTTCCCTCTTCCGATCGAGGTCATTCCCTTCGGCCTGCAAGCCACCAAGGGGTTGGTGGAAGAGCTGCTGGCGGCGATGGATGTATTGGACAGCAAGGCTATCCTGCGTGAAAAGGGCGGCGTGCCGTTTGTCACGGACGAGGGAAATCATGTTATCGACCTGCATCTGAAGCGCATTCAGGACCCCCGCAAACTGTCCATGGTGCTGAATCAGGTGCCGGGGGTGGTCGAAAACGGGTTGTTCATCGATATCTGCGATGCGGTTGTCATCGGCCATGGCGATGGCCGGGTGGAAGTGATCGACATCAACGAAGGCACCCACGAGGAAGAGCGGATCGAGTTTGCCGACAGCGCGAATATCTTCGCGGATATCTGACGCCCCTGCGTGCCCCGGCACGCGCAAACGTGAACCATGTGACATTTCCGGCTCTGGAAGTCTGGCGGCGTAGCCCATAGCTTCTGCCGCAACGTGATGTATGCACAAGTACGCAGGGCCAATCTGGCCGTGGCCGTAATGTGGGATGGGAAAGGCAAATGGATATGAGCGGATTTGACTACGACCTCTTTGTGATCGGTGGCGGATCAGGCGGCGTGCGTGCTGGCCGTGTTGCGGCCGAAGGTGGCGCCAAGGTTGCGCTGGCAGAGGAATTTCGCATGGGTGGCACCTGTGTCATCCGGGGTTGTGTGCCGAAAAAGCTGATGGTCTTTGCCTCGCAGTTTGGTCCGGCTGCCGACGCGGCCCGCGCCTATGGCTGGCAGGGCAACGCGCGGGGTGATTTCGACTGGGCGGGCACGTTCCGACCGGCGCTTCATGCCGAACTTGAACGGTTGGAGGGGATCTATACCAAGAACCTGGGCAACTCGGGTGCCGACATCTATCACGCACGGGCGACCATCAAGGATGCTCACACGGTCGAGCTGTCGACGGGCGAGACCTTCTCGGCCAAGCATATCCTTGTGGCAACCGGCGGGCGGCCTTTCCTGCCAGACACGCCCGGCGCGCAGGAATTGGGCATCACGTCGAATGAAGTCTTCAATCTGGAAGTTTTTCCCAAGCGGATACTGATCGTTGGCGGCGGCTATATCGCCTGTGAATTCGCCTGTATCTTCAATGGGCTGGGCGCGCATGTTGCCCAATGGTATCGCGGCGCGCAAATCCTGCGCGGCTTTGACGACGAGGTGCGGGGTTTTCTGGCCGAGCATATCCACGAGCGTGGCGTCGATTTGCATGTCGGGCTTGAAGTCGAACGCATGGAGCAGCGCGAGGATGGCATTTGGGTCAAGGGCACAGACGGGCGCGAAGAGATATTCGACCAGGTGCTGTTTGCAACTGGACGGGTGCCCAACACCGATGGGCTGGGATTGGAAGAAGTCGGCGTCAAGCTGGGCCGTGGCGGCGAAGTGGTGGTGGATGACTATAGCCAGTCAACCGTGCCGTCGATCTATGCAGTGGGCGACGTGACGAACCGGATCGCGTTAACTCCGGTCGCGATCCGCGAAGGGATTGCGTTTGTCGAAACGGTGTTCAACGGCAACCCAACGAAGCCAGATCATGAAAACGTCGCATCGGCCGTGTTCACCCAGCCGGAATACGGCACAGTTGGTCTGTCCGAAGAAGACGCCCGCGCGCAAGAGAAAATCGACGTCTACAGCGCAGCATTTCGACCGATGCAGAAAAGTTTCATCGGGGTGAATGAACGGGTGCTGTTCAAGCTGGTCGTCAGTCAGAAAACACAGAAGGTTCTGGGCTGTCACATTGTGGGCGACGGGGCAGGCGAGATGATCCAACTGGCTGCCATCGCGGTGAAGATGGGTGTGACCAAGGCCGATTTCGACCGAACCGTGGCGGTTCATCCAACCATGTCGGAAGAAGTCGTGCTGATGAAGTCACCCACGCGCAGTGACTAAGTCCCCATTGGGGGCCGAAACGCGAATGCACCGGAAATTCAACTCAAAACAGGGCGCATCGCGCGCCCTTTGCCTTGAAATCCGGCCCGCAAAGGGTCAGGTATGACGACGAAACCATTAACCTGGAAGGAATAGGACCACATGGCCAGCGATAATGGCGGTCCCTGGGGCGGCGGTGGAAACCGTGGCGGCTCTGGTGGGCGTCCCCCCTCGAACGGTGGCGGCAACCGTGGCGGAAAAAATCAACCGCAAATGCCCGAGATTGATGAGCTGATGAAAAAAGGTCAGGAGCAGTTGCGTGTCCTGATGGGTGGTCGGGGCGACAAAGGCCGCAGCGGCGGAAATGGCGGTGGCACCGGCGGGCCGAGTTTCGGGCGCGGGTCGATCCTGCTGGTTGCGTTGGTGGCGGTTGCGGTCTGGATCTTTGCCAGCTTCTATCGCGTGGACACGTCGGAACAATCCGTCGAGCTGCTGTTCGGCGAACGCTATGGCGTGGGGCAGGAAGGTTTGAACTTTGCGCCCTGGCCGGTCGTCACCAGGGAAATCTATCCCGTGACGCGCGAGAACATCATCAATATCGGCGATGGACCCAACGAGGGGCTGATGCTGACCGGGGACGAGAATATCGTCGATATCGACTATCAGGTGGTCTGGAACATCTCGGATCTTGAGAAATTCGTCTTTAACCTGGCCGACCCGGAAAATACCATTCGGGCCGTGTCTGAATCGGCGATGCGCGAGATTGTCGCGCGGTCGCGCCTGGCGCCGATCCTGACCTCGGATCGTGGGATCATCCAGCAGGATCTTGAGCAGTTGATCCAGACGACGCTGGACGCCTATCAGTCGGGCGTCAACATCGTTCGGGTGAACTTCGACCGGGCCGACCCGCCCGAGGACGTGATCGACAGTTTCCGCGAGGTGCAGGCCGCCGAGCAGACCCGCGATACGCTGCAAAAACAAGCGGATGCCTATGCCAACCGCGTGGTCGCAGCGGCCCGGGGTGAAGCGGCACAGCTTCTTGAGGAAGCTGAAGGCTATCGCGCCCGCGTGGTGAATGAGGCCGAAGGTGAGGCCGCGCGCTTCATCGCCGTCTATGACGAGTTCGCCAAGGCCCCCGACATCACGCGCAAGCGGCTCTATCTTGAAACGATCGAGAAGGTGATGCGCAGTGTCGACAAGGTGATCCTTGACGAAGGTGTCAGTGGTGACAGCGGGATCGTCCCCTATCTGCCGCTGAATGAATTGACGCGCAAACCGGCGCAAACGGACGGGGGGGCGAACTGATGAAACGCACTCAAATCATCCTTGTCGCGCTCGTCGCGTTGGTGTTCGGCGCCTTGCAGGCGGTCTATATCGTGGACGAACGCGAAACCGCTTTGCGACTTTTGTTTGGTGAAGTTCAGGCCGAGATCACCGACCCGGGTCTGTATTTCAAAATCCCGGTGTTCCACGAGATCGTCAAATATGACGGGCGGATCCTGCCCTTGGAAACCAGCAAGCTTGAAGTCACCCCGGCCGACAGTCGCCGGCTTGAGGTGGACGCGTTCGCCCGGTGGCGGATCGCCGATGCCCGACAGTTCCGCCGAGCCGTCGGCGCAAGTGCGATTGCCGGGGCTCAGCCGCGTCTTGAGCGGATCCTGAACGCGGAACTGCGCGAGGTTCTGGGTAAGGTGAATTCCGATGCGGTTCTGTCTGCTGACCGGGTTCTGTTGATGAACCAGATCCGCGATCAGGCCCGCACGCAGGCGGCGTCACTGGGGGTCGAGATCATCGACGTGCGCATCAAACGTGCCGATCTGCCCAAGCAGAACCTTGAAGCGACGTTTGAGCGGATGCGGGCCGAACGTCAGCGTCTGGCCGCCGACCAGATCGCCCGCGGTAACGAGGCCGCACAGCGTCTGCGAGCCACCGCCGACCGGACCGTGGTGGAAACGGTGTCCGAGGCGCGCAAACAGGCGCAGATCATTCGTGGTGAAGCCGATGCCCGCCGCAACGGGATTCTTGCCGATGCGCTGGGTCGGGACGCGGAATTCTATGCCTTCCTGCGGTCTCTGGAAGCCTATGAAAACTCGCTGGTGGGGGGCAACTCGTCCATGGTGCTGACGCCGGACAGCGAGTTTTTTGACTATCTGAAATCGGATACGGGCCGGTGATCTCGACTATAGTGTTCGGGATCGGGCTTGTGCTCGTGATCGAGGGGCTGGTGTTCGCACTGGCCCCTTCGCGTTTGGACGATCTGGTGGCGATGATGGCCGCGATGTCGCGTGATCAGCGCAGGCTAATCGGGCTTGTCGCGCTGGCGATTGGCGTTCTGTTGGTCTGGCTGTCGCGGGGCTGATCTGGTCCTGGCTACCCTTCGCGTTATGCGTGTCACTTCGTCCATTTCACATAATTTGCTTGCCATGGGGAGCAGGTCGTTTATCGCTGCCTCAGTTCTATAAAAAGCAGGCCCATGAAACACACCCCAGACTTCCCGCAATCATCCGATGACGCAAAATCCGCGAGGGACTGGGTGAAAACCCTGGCCGCATACCGCGAGCCGAACCAGTGGCGCAGTGCGTTTGAACTTACGGTCAGCATCGTTCCGTTCGTTCTTTTGTGGGGGCTGGCATGGTGGTCAATGTCGATCAGTCTTTGGCTGACGTTTGCGATCTCGGTCTTCAACGCGCTGTTCCTGCTGCGCCTGTTCACCATTCAACATGATTGCGGTCACGGCGCGTTTTTCAAACAACGCGCGCTCAGCGATTGGGTGGGGCGGGTGATCGGCGTGCTGACCTTGACGCCCTATGCCGTCTGGCGGCGCACGCATTCGATCCACCACAGCTCGGCCGGCAATCTGGGCAAGCGTGGGATCGGGGATATCGTGACCCTGACGGTGGACGAATACAACGCGCTGTCGCGGTTCGAACGCCTGAGGTATCGGCTGTATCGCAACCCGATCATTCTGTTCGGGTTTGGGCCGGGCTATCTGTTTCTTCTGCAAAACCGCCTGCCGTTCGGTCTGATGAACAGTGCGCGATACTGGATCAGCGCGATGGGCACCAATCTGGCCATCCTCGCAGCGCTGGTCGCGATCTGGTATTTCGGCGGTTTCTCGGCCCTTCTGCTGATCTTTTTGCCCACCACCATTCTGGCGGCCACGGCTGGCATGTGGCTGTTCTATGTGCAGCATCAATTCGAAGACACGCATTGGAGCACCGAGGAAGACTGGCAATTGCATGACGCCGCCCTCGAGGGAAGCTCGCATTACATCATGCCGCCGGTGCTTCAATGGTTCAGCGCCAATATCGGCATTCACCACGTGCATCACCTTTACAGCCGTATTCCCTTCTATCGCCTGACCGAAGTCTTGCGCGATCACGCGGAACTGGCGCAAGCCAACCGGATGACCATCGCGGAAAGCCTGTCTTGCGCGCGGCTGCATCTGTGGGACACGAACAGCAAGCAACTGCTTTCCTTTGCTCAGGCACGCGCGATTTACGGCTAGGTTCGGCGTGGGGCGCCATTTGGGCGCTCTTTCGCTTGTCACGCGGCATTACAGGCGTTCACATGGCGGTGAACTTAATTCAGGAACTTTGCGTTGCGCTTTAGACTGCCTATCTAGAGACTATTCATCAACGGGCCGAGGCCCGAAACTGTTTCTTGAAAGGAGAGAGGTGTGAAAGTGCAGGCAATTTCCCCCGACCAAATTCAATTGCGGGGCGTGCGCGCTTTTGTCGGGCTGATCATGGCCTTGGCTGTGATCCTTGCAACGGGCATGCGCGCCGAAGCGCGTGGCGCGCCCGACAGCTTTGCTGATCTGGCCGAACAAGTTAGCCCGGCGGTGGTGAACATCACCACATCAACCATTGTTGCGCAACGAACCGGCAATCAACCGATGATCCCCGAAGGCAGCCCGTTCGAAGATTTCTTCCGCGACTTCCTGGATCGCAACCAGCCCGGCGGGCCGAACGGCAATGACAACGCGCCGCGCCAGCGCCGCAGCCAGGCTCTGGGCTCGGGCTTCGTGATCTCTGAAGACGGGTTCATCGTGACCAACAACCACGTCATCGAAGGCGCCGACGAGATTCTGATCGAGTTCTTCAACGGCGGCGGTGAGCTGCCCGCCAAGGTGATCGGCACCGACCCCAATACCGATATTGCGGTCCTGAAGGTCGAAAGCGACAAGCCGCTGCCCTTCGTCACTTTTGGCGACAGCGACATCATGCGCGTTGGGGACTGGGTGATGGCAGTTGGCAACCCGCTGGGGCAGGGCTTCTCGGTTTCTGCCGGGATCGTGTCGCAGCGCAACCGCGAACTGTCGGGTGCCTATGACGACTACATCCAGACCGACGCGGCGATCAACCGGGGCAACTCGGGTGGACCGCTGTTCAATATGGATGGCGAAGTGGTCGGCGTGAACACCGCGATCCTCAGCCCCAATGGCGGCTCGATCGGGATCGGGTTCGCGATGTCGTCGGCGGTCGTGAAGCGTGTCGTAGACCAGCTGAAAGAGTTCGGTGAAACCCGCCGTGGCTGGCTGGGCGTGCGCATTCAGGACATCACGGATGATATCGCCGAGGCGCTGGGACTTGAAAGCACCAATGGCGCGTTGATCACGGATGTGCCGGACGGCCCTGCCAAGGATGCGGGCATTCTGCCCAATGACATCATCCTGTCCTTCGATGGCACCGACGTGACGGACACCCGCGAGCTTGTGCGCATTGTTGGCAATGCGCCAGTTGGCAAGGCCGTGCGCGTGGTCATCCTGCGGGAAGGTCAGACCGAGACGCTGAAAATCACGCTTGGACGCCGTGAAGATGCCAACGCCACGCCGGGGGATGCCCCCAGCGATGACGCGCCCGAGGCACCTGCGGAAGGCAAGGTGTTGGGAATGTCCCTGGGTGAATTGGACGATACACGCCGTGAAGACCTTGGATTGCCACCAGCAGCTGAAGGGCTGGTCGTTCTTGATATTGATGAGGACAGCGAGGCCTTTGAAAAAGGGATCCGTGCAGGTGACGTCGTGGCCGAAGCGGGGCAAGAAGCCGTCAATTCGATCGCTGCGCTGGAAGCACGGCTGGACGCCGCCAAGGATGGTGGCCGCAAGTCGGTGCTGCTTTTGGTGCGGCGTGATGACAACCCTCGGTTCGTCGCATTGTCGCTGGAGTAAACAGCCCAAAAAGAAAACCCCGCACGGCGCTGGCCGGGCGGGGCGTGAAGCCCGCGCCGAACAGGCGCGGGCTTTTTGGTGGTGGCGTTGTTACAGCTTGGAAATGTCGCCGCGGCACAGCCCGATATCGTCAAGCTCGCGGTCGGTCAGTTTTGCCAGTGCGTTCCGGGTCATGCGCACGTCATTCCATGCAGAGACGGAAGCAACGATGTTGCGGACCACAGCGGACAAACGGCCGCCGAAGGACGCACCGTTAACAGGGATGTATGTCGTTTCGAAAGCAGCCATTTTTCTGATCCTTCTCGGTTTGATGACGGCAATTAACGTGTGTGTGTTGAGCTGCATCTAGGTCCGATTTTTCGGGTCGGCAAGATCACAAATTGCATGACTCATATGCGTTTACTGCAACTGGTCGCAATCGTGATGCTCGATGTCGAAAACAGGCTGAGACTGACGTTTGGCGACCCGCGACATTCTGTCCAAAGGCGTGATATGTGGCGCGAAAGCCTCAGTTTCCGCGCGGTGCTTGTCAACGGAAGGAATCACCGAGGACGCAATTGCGTCTGGTGCGTGTTCTCGTTTCGTGCTAGTTCAGTGCGCAACAAGAGCGCCGCACGAACGAGCGAGCGACCAGTCAGAGCAGACAGGGCAGGATAAGGCATGCGCGTAATTGGCATTGATCCGGGGCTTCGAAACCTTGGCTGGGGCGTGATTGACACGGATGGCACGCGGATGTCGCATGTGGCCAATGGGATATGTCATTCGCGCACCGGTGATCTGGCAGCGCGATTGTTGTCGCTATATGACCAATTGTCCGAGGTTCTGGCCGCGCACGCCCCCGAAACCGCCGCCGTGGAACAGACCTTCGTCAACAAGGACGCCGTTGCCACCCTGAAGCTGGGGCAGGCGCGGGGGATCGCCTTGCTGGCGCCCGCGAAAGCCGGGTTGCCCATCGGGGAATACGCGCCCAATGCGGTCAAGAAAGCCGTTGTCGGGGTCGGACATGCCGACAAGGTGCAGGTGGAGCATATGGTCAAGATGCAACTGCCGGGCGTGAAGATCACAGGGGCTGACGCCGCAGACGCGCTGGCGATCGCAATCTGCCATGCCTTTCACGCCCAGAATGCAGGGCGGTTGGATGCGGCGCTTAGAAAGGCATCGGCATGATCGGGAAAATCGCGGGGCGTCTTGATTATCGCGCTGAAGATCACGTTCTGATCGACGTGCGCGGGGTGGGCTATCTGGTTTATGTCTCGGATCGCACGATGGCCAGCTTGCCCGGCCCGGGTGAGGCCGTTGCACTGTACACCGAGCTTCTGGTGCGCGAGGATAATCTGCAACTCTTTGGCTTCACAACTCTTGTCGAAAAAGAATGGCATCGGTTGTTGACCAGCGTTCAGGGCATCGGCGCGAAAGCCTCGATGTCGATCCTAAGCACGCTTGGCCCGGATGGGGTCAGCCGCGCCATTGCGCTGGGTGACTGGAACGCGGTGAAGGCCGCAAAGGGGCTTGGCCCCAAAACGGCGCAGCGCGTGGTCAACGAGTTGAAAGACAAGGCGGCTTCGGTGATGGCGCTGTCGGGGCAAACCAAAGCAGCGTCGGTGGACTCCGTGCCGGATGACGTCGTTATTGAACCGACAGCACCAGCCGCGCCCGCCGCCGCACCGGTGCCAACTGGCAATGCCGCGGCGCAATCCGAAGCGCTGTCAGCCCTGACCAATCTGGGCTATGCGCCCGGTGAAGCCGCATCTGCCGTCGCGCAGGCGCTTGGCGATGACGCGGGGCTGGACACGTCCGGCCTGATCCGCGCCGCGTTGAAACTTCTTGCGCCGAAAGGGTAGGGGGCTAGAAAGAACTCATGACCGCCTCTGACCCCCTGAATACCCCCCTGAACACGCCGGACCCGACGCTGCGTGCCACTCCGCGACCCGAAGACGCGGTCGAGGCAGACCGCGCCCTGCGCCCGCAAACGCTGGGCGATTTCATCGGTCAGGCCGAAGCGCGGGCGAACCTGCGCATTTTCATCGAAAGCGCGCGCAAACGCGGCGAGGCGATGGACCACGTGCTGTTCCACGGCCCGCCGGGACTGGGCAAGACCACGCTGGCACAGATCATGGCGCGCGAACTGGGCGTGAATTTCCGCATGACTTCTGGCCCTGTTCTGGCCAAGGCGGGTGATCTTGCGGCGATCCTGACCAATCTGGAAGCCAATGACGTGTTGTTCATCGACGAGATTCACAGGCTCAATCCAGTGGTCGAGGAAGTGCTCTATCCCGCGCTGGAAGATTTCGAGCTGGACCTTGTGATCGGCGAAGGGCCGGCCGCGCGGACCGTGCGGATCGAGTTGCAGCCTTTTACGCTGGTCGGTGCCACAACGCGTCTGGGGTTGTTGACCACGCCCTTGCGCGACCGCTTCGGCATTCCGGTGCGGCTGCAATTCTACTCGGTCGATGAGCTGCACGAAATTGTCACCCGCAACGCGGTCAAGCTGGGTGCCCCGGCGGACGAGGATGGCGCGCGCGAGATTGCGCGCCGCGCCCGTGGCACCCCCCGGATTGCCGGGCGATTGTTGCGCCGGGTGGTTGATTTCGCCGTGGTCGAGGGTGACGGGCGCATCACGCGTGATCTGGCCGATAACGCCCTGACGCGGCTTGGCGTCGATCATCTGGGGCTGGATGGGGCCGACCGGCGCTATCTGGGTCTGATGGCGGAACATTATGGGGGCGGTCCCGTTGGGATCGAAACCCTGTCGGCGGCCCTGTCCGAAAGCCGTGACGCGCTGGAAGAGGTGATCGAGCCGTTCTTGTTGCAACAAGGCTTGATTCAGCGCACTCCGCGCGGACGGATGCTGGGCCAGATCGCATGGCGCCATCTGGGCCTGACCGCGCCTGCACCGCCGTCCCGTGGCGACGGGCAAGGGCAGCTTTTCGACGGTTGACCCTTGAAACGCGCGTCCTTTTGCGGGACATCACGGCCCAGATCAGGAGACGCCAGATGACCGCCCCGCTTATGACCCCGGAAGATGTAACCGCACATTTCACCCGCGCGAATGGTGATTTCACCTTCGCCCGATGGGGTCGCCCCATCGTGCCGGTGGTGTTTGGTGTGGACGATGCCACACTTGAGGTCGTGAAAGGCGCGATCGAAGCGGTGGTAACACTGGCCGGACACAAGATGGCCGAAACCGATCCCGAGCTTGGTGCCAACCTGATGGTGTTCTTTTTCCGCGACTGGGACGAGCTTCTGGACGTGCCCAAACTGGGCGAGATGATCCCCGATCTCGCGCCGCTGGTCGCGCGCCTGAAAGCAGCAGGGGCCACGAATTACCGTGCTTTCCGCTTTGACGATCAGAACGCCATTCAGGCCTGCTTTACCTTCGTCTGCATGCAAGGCGCGATGGTTGATCAACCCGCCGAAACGATTGCCCTGACGCAGGCTGTTCAGGCGATGTTACTGTGGAGCGACACGGCATTCTCGGCCAAAAGCCCGCTGGCGCTGCTGCCTGAGGGTCAGACCATCCTGCGCCCGGAAATCGCCGGGCTGATCTCGGCGGCTTATGATCCGATGTTGCCGGTGGCAGCAGATGATGCGTCCCACGCGCTCAGGCTTTTTGCGCGGATGCAGGTGCGTGTGGCACCAGATCAGACGCCACACTGAATGCGTTGCTTTCTGGCCCTTCCCTTGCCGGAAGACCTGGCAATGCAGCTTGCTGGCTTTGCCGGACGGCTCAGGGTCGGGCGCGCGCTGCCGGAAGAAAACATGCACCTCACGCTGGCCTTTCTGGATGATCAACCCCTCGACGTGCTGGAGGATCTGAACGCAGAGCTTGAGATGCTGCGCGCCCCGCCCGTATCCGTCGATTTGGCCGGTTTGGAGACGATGGGCGGGGCCGCGCCCTCGGTGTTGGCGATCAACGCCATTGGGGCAGACGGGTTGCACAAGCAAATCAAACAAGTCGTGCGCCATGCTGGAATCACGCTGCCTCATCGGCGGTTTCGCGGTCACGTGACACTGGCCCGATTGCCGCGCGCGCCCACACAGGACGATTTGTCAGTCCTTGGCCGCGCGTTGCAAACCCACGGTGCGATCCGATATCCGTCCGTCACGCTGGACACCCTGTCGCTTTATCGGTCTGACCTGCGTCCTGACGGCGCGCGCTATGAGCGGTTGGCAGACTATCCCCTTCGCGGCTAGGGTCGGGGCGAGCAGCAGAGCGAGGCCCCCATGCACCATTTCCCTATCCGCGTTTATTATGAAGACACCGACATGGCCGGGATTGTCTATTACGCCAATTATCTGCGCTATATCGAACGGGCGCGGTCCGACTGGGTGCGCGAGATCGGGATTGACCAGAACGCAATGCGGGCCGAGGGGCTGGTGTTCGCCGTTCGGCGCATCGAGGCCGACTATCTGTCCTCGGCGCATTTTGACGAAGAGTTGCAGGTTGAAACATCTGTTCAGCAGGTCACAGGTGCGCGACTGGTGATGGAACAAGTGGTAAAACGCGGTGAAGAGCGTTTGTTTGAAGCCCTTGTCACCATTGTTTGCGTGTCCGACGCGGGCCAACCCGCCCGGCTTCCGGCAAATATCCGCCGTTTGGTTCGCTGACCCCACGACTTTCGTGCCGATGACGCGGTTTTGATGGCATTCCCCGTGGCAATCCGCTATGAAACATGCAGATAAGCTGCCCAAAGAGGTGGCGGTACAGAGGCAGAGATATGGAAACGGAAACGCTTCAGGCGGCGGCGGAGATCGATTTCTCCTTCCTCGCCCTTTTTCTTCGCGCGACTTTCACGGTCAAGCTGGTGATGCTGCTATTGATTGCAGCGTCCATTTGGTCGTGGGCGATCATCATCACGAAACACTTGGCCTTTCGCCGTGCCCGCACGGACGCCGAGGCTTTCGACCGTAAATTCTGGTCGGGCGAACCATTGGACGATCTGTTTGACCAGATCGGTCCCAACCCCGGCGGATCGGCCGAAAAGGTATTTTCGTCCGGCATGCTGGAATGGCGGCGCTCTCACCGGGCCGATGGCGGGCTGATTGCCAATGCGCAATCGCGCATCGACCGGTCGATGGACGTGGCCATCGCCAAGGAGGGCGAAGAGCTGAACAAGGGGCTGAGTTTTCTGGCCACCGTCGCCTCGACCGCACCTTTCGTGGGGCTGTTCGGCACGGTCTGGGGCATCATGCACGCCTTTGTCGAAATTGCGCAGCAACAGAACACCAACCTGGCCGTCGTCGCCCCCGGCATTGCCGAGGCGCTTCTGGCAACCGGGCTTGGCCTTTTGGCCGCGATACCGGCGGCGGTGTTTTACAACAAGCTGAGCGTGGACAGCGACAACATCCTGGCGAGCTATGAAGCCTTCGCAGACGAGTTCGCCACCATCCTCAGCCGCCAGCTGGACAGCTGATATGGGCGCGGGTGTGCAACAAGGCGGGGGGGCGGATCGCCGCGCCCGTCGTGGGCGGCGTCGCGGCAAACACCGCCGCGTGATGGCCGAGATCAACATCACGCCCTTCGTCGACGTGATGCTGGTGCTTCTGATCATCTTCATGGTGGCCGCGCCTTTGATGGTTGTCGGCGTGCCGGTTGAGCTGTCCAAGACCGCCGCCAAATCGCTGGACGCGCCCGAGGAAGAGCCGCTGGCGATCACCATCACCGAAGAAGGCCAGATATTCCTGCAAACGACCGAGATTGCGCGCGACGACCTGATCCCGAAACTGCGCGCCGTGGCGGCTGAACGCTCGGATAACAAGGTGTTCCTGCGCGCCGACGGTCAGGTGGCATGGGATGCGATTGCCAAGGTGATGGGCGCGCTGAATGCGGCCGGTTTCACCTCGATCGGGTTTGTGACCGAAGGTGGCGGGCCGAGTTTGACCGGCGCGGACAACTAGGGCAGGCATATGCGCAGAGGTCTTTACATCTCGGCATCTGTTCACGGGATCCTGATCCTGTGGGTGCTTTTCGGCGGGGCCTTTACCTGGTCCAGCAACGAAGAGCTTGTGCAGGTGTCCGATGTGTCGATCATCTCGGAAGACGAGTTTGCCGCGCTGAGTGCGCCCAAGGGCGAAGCTGCGGTTGAAGGAGATACACCGCCTGCGCCACGTCCGACACCCGAGCCGGAACCGGAACCCGCGCCTGTGCCCGAACCGGAGCCTGCCCCGGAACCGGAGCCTGCCCCGGAACCGGAACCTACCCCCGAGCCAGAACCCGCCCCTGAACCAGAACCAACGCCCGAGCCGGAGCCGGTCGTCGAGCCGGAAACCGCGCCGCCCGCGCCAGCGCCGCGCGTGGCCCCGACCCCGGCGCCCGAACCGGAAACCCCGGTCGAGGAAGCGCCAGAAGTGGTCGAAGCACCCGAACCCTCGCCCGAGCCAACACCGGAACCGCTGCCGGAAGAGGTGACGCCAACCGCGCCGCCCGAAGCCTCGACCGAGATCGTGACCGAGGCCGAAGAGCCGGTGGAAGACCCATCGCTGGCCCCCGCGACCTCGTCGCGCCCAAAAACACGCCCAAGCCGGCCTGCGCCTGTGGAAACCGCCGAACCGGAAACACCGGTCGAGACCCCGACCGAAGCCCCGGCGCCCGCCAACAACGCTGCTGCCGTGGCCGCTGCCGTGGCCGATCAGGTGGCGGGGGGCGAAACCGATACGCCCGCACGGGACGTGCCGGAAGGTCCGCCGCTGACGCGCGGCGAAAAGGACGGATTGCGGGTTGCGGTCAGCCGGTGTTGGAACCTTGGGTCAAGCTCGACCGATGCGATGTCGACCACCGTTGTCGTGATGGTGTCGATGAGTCGCGACGGCAAACCCGAGGGCATTCGCCTGGCGTCATGGGATGGCCCGTCCGAAGGAGCCGCCAACACCGCCTTCCAGGCCGCCCGGCGCGCCATCATTCGCTGCGGGGCCAACGGTTTTGACCTGCCCGCCGAGAAATATGGCCAGTGGCGCGAGATCGAAATGACCTTCAACCCAGAGAATATGAGGATCAAATGACGCCTCGGACGCTCGAAATATGTGTGGACACGGTTGGCGGGGCCATCGCGGCGCAGGCTGGTGGGGCAGACCGGATCGAGCTATGCGCGGCGCTCTCGGAAGGGGGGCTGACGCCAAGTGCAGGCTTGATGGTCGCTGCATCGCAGCTGGACGTGCCGTGCTATGCAATGATCCGCCCCCGCTCTGGCTTGTTTGCCTATTCCGATGCGGAAGTGCAGGTGATGCTGGACGATATCGCGGCTGTGAAAGAAGCTGATCTGGCGGGTGTGGTGCTGGGGGCGCAGAAACCCGATGGCAGTCTGGATACCGCCGTGCTTGGTCGCCTGCTGGCCGCTGCCGAAGGGCTGGGCGCGACGCTTCACCGGGTGATCGACGTGGTGCCGGACCCGCTGGCCGCGGTCGAGCAAGCCATCGCACTGGGGTTTGAGCGTGTGCTGACCTCGGGCGGGGCGGCAACGGCGGTCGAGGGGGCCGGGATGATCCGGGCGATGAAGCGGCAAGCCGCCGGTCGTATCGCGATCATGCCGGGCAGCGGGCTGACAGAAGACAATATATCTGATTTCGTAGCGCAGACAGGTGTTCACGAGGTTCATGCCTCCTGCGCAGTGACCGTGACAGGAGAGGAGAGTTTTTCCAATTTCTCCCCTGCAGGCGGTCGTAAAGAAACGTGTAAGAACCGGGTGAAACAAATGAAGAGGGAATTGGTCGCATGAGCACGATACTCAAAAAGCTGATCCTCGAACGATCGGTCGGGGCGATGATGATTGCACTGGTCGCGTTGACATCGGGCCTTCTGGGGCAGGCGCATCCTGCGGCGGCCCAGGGGCCGTTGCGGATCGAAATCACCGACGGTGTGATCGAACCGTTGCCCTTCGCTGTGCCTGATTTTCAGGCCGAGAACGGGGCGGCGGGTGAGTATGCGCGCTCGATCGCGCGGGTGGTTGCCGCCGACCTTGCAGGCACCGGCCTGTTTCGGGAAATCCCGGCCGAGGCGTTTGTGTCGGGCATCACCAGCTTTGCCAGCCCGATTGCCTATGCAGATTGGAAGGCCATCAATGCGCAAGCCCTGATCACCGGGGCTGTGTCGGCATCGGGCGACAGCCTGAACGTGAAATTCCGGGTTTTCGACGTGTTTTCCGGCCAGCCGCTGGGCGAGGGTCTTCAGTTCTCGGGTGCGATCAGCTCGTGGCGTCGCGTGGCGCACAAGGTGGCCGATATCGTCTACAGCCGCATCACGGGCGAAAGCGGCTATTTCGACAGCCGCGTGGTGTTCGTGGCCGAAACCGGCCCCAAGAACGCCAAGCGCAAGCGGCTGGCGGTCATGGATTATGACGGGGCAAATGTTCAGTATTTGACCGACAGTTCCGCGCTGGTGTTGGCGCCGCGCTTCTCGCCCACCGGCGACAAGGTGCTCTACACCAGCTATGAAACCGGATTCCCGCAGGTCTATGTGCTGGATGTGGCCACGGTTGGGCGTCAGGTGCTGTCACAGCAACAAGGCACAATGACCTTTGCCCCGCGTTTTTCGCCCGATGGCCGGACCGTTGTGTATTCGCTGTCGGCAGGCGGCAATACGGACATCTATGCGATGGACATCAATGGCGGCAATCCACGTCGCCTGACCTCGACCCCGTCGATTGAAACCGCGCCCAGCTTTTCGCCCGATGGCAGCCAGATCGTGTTTGAAAGCGACCGGTCCGGTACGCCGCAGCTTTATGTCATGCCTGCGGGCGGGGGCGAGGCGACGCGGATCAGCTTCGGGCAGGGCCGTTATGGCACCCCGGTCTGGTCACCGCGCGGTGATCTGATTGCGTTCACCAAGCAAAACGCGGGCCGGTTCCATATCGGCGTCATGCGCACCGACGGATCCGAGGAACGGCTGCTAACCGCGTCCTTCCTGGACGAAGGCCCCACATGGGCGCCGAACGGGCGGGTGATCATGTTCACCCGCGAAAGCCAGGGGGCGTCTGGCGCGCCGTCGCTGTATTCGGTCGACATTTCGGGCCGCAATCTGCGGCGCGTGGTGACGGAAGGGGCGGCATCCGACCCGGCCTGGTCGCCGCTACTGAAATAAGCGCAATATTGCGCAGGGGTCGGCGTGGGCCAGCGGGTGTGCGCCGATCCGTTTCCAAACGGCTTTTTTGCTGCTAGGATTGCGCCAACGAGCAACAATTTGCCTGCCCGGACATGAAAGGGCACGCGAGAAAATGGACACAGGAACGATCATGAAACGTATTGCAATTGCTACGCTGGTTGTGGGCGCGCTGGCGCTTTCGGCCTGTTCGAAGAACCGTCTTGGCGATCAGTATGGCGCAAACGGCGCGTCGGGTGATTTCGTCGCAGGCAGCCCCTCTGACCCGCGTTCACCCGCCTATTTCCAACAGACCATCGGGGACCGGGTGCTGTTTGCGGTGGACCAGTCCTCGCTCAGCCCGGAAGGCATTGATCTGCTGACCAAACAGGCTGCATGGCTGATGGAAAACACGGCCTATACCGCCGTGATCGAAGGTCACGCGGACGAGCAAGGCACGCGGGAATACAACCTTGCGCTGGGCGCGCGGCGCGCGTCTTCGGTGCAGAACTTCCTGATCGAACGCGGCGTGGCCCCGAACCGCCTGCAAACCGTCAGCTATGGCAAGGAACGCCCACTTGAAATCTGCTCGGACGAGCTTTGCTATGCCAAGAACCGTCGTGCGGTGACCGTTCTGGCCGCCGGCGCGGCCACAAGCTGAACCCTGATCGTTTGAAGGAGCGTCCGATGTCGCCTTTCCCCCGGCTTTCTGCCGTCGCCCTGTCCGTCGCAATCGCGCTGGTGTCGCCCGTCTTTGCACAGGACCGGGCGCAATCGCTTGCTGACATTCGGCAAGAGCTGTCGATGCTGTATGTCGAAGTCCAAAAGCTGAAGACCGAGCTGTCCACCACCGGCGCGGGCAACATTGCCACGGGCACCGGCAGCCTGACCGAACGGGTTGCGACCATCGAAAGCGAATTGTCGCGGCTGACCGGCCAGACCGAACAGCTTCAGTTCCGCATCGACTCGATCGTCAAGGACGGCACCAACCGGATCGGGGATCTGGAGTTCCGTCTGGTCGAGCTGGAAGGCGGCGATGTCACCAAGCTGGGCGAAACCTCGACCTTGGGCGGCGGACAGGTTCCGGCAGCCCCGGCCACCGCACCTGCGCCAGCCCAACCGCTGGCGACCGAGCTTGCTGTGGGCGAAAAGCAGGATTTCGACGCCGCCGGTGCCGCACTAGAGGCAGGCGAATTCGACGAAGCTGCAACCCTGTATGCGAAATTCATCGAAACCTATCCCGGTGGTCCCCTGACCGCCGAGGCACATTTTCAACGTGGCGAAGCTCTGACCGGGCTGGGCGATATCAAGTCCGCCGCGCGGTCGTATCTGAACTCCTTTTCCGGCGCCCCCAACAGCGACCGCGCGCCTGACGCTCTGTTTCGTCTGGGCAATGCGTTGGGCGCCTTGGGACAGATCTCGGAAGCCTGCGCAACGCTGGCCGAGGTGGGCGAACGCTTCCCCGGCACCCCAGCCGTCGAAGATGCAACAGCCGCACGCGCAAGCCTTGGGTGCCAATGACGCCTGAGGCGTGCATTTCCGATGCCCTGAACCGGGTCCGCACTGGCGGGCCCGTTTTGCGTTTGGGCGTGGCCGTGTCAGGTGGTGGCGACAGCATGGCGCTGCTTTTACTGGCGCAGGAGTGGTGCGTCGCGCAGGGGGCCGAACTTCATGCGGCAACCGTCGATCACGGCCTGCGCGAAGAGGCAAAAGATGAGGCTCTGTTCGTGCGGGACACCTGCGCCGGGCTGAACGTGCCGCATCGCACCTTGAAATGGACCACAACACCCGAAGGCAATGTGCAGGATGCCGCCCGACAGGCGCGATATGATCTGTTGGCAGAATGGGCGCGGGGCGCGCAGCTTGACGCGGTGCTTTTGGGTCATACCGCCGATGATCAGGCGGAAACCTTTCTGATGCGTTTGGCGCGTGGGTCGGGGGTCGATGGGTTGTCTGCCATGCGTGACGATTGGTCCGACCGGAATGTGCGGTGGATGCGGCCCCTGCTGCCGATCACGCGTGCGGCATTGCGAGAGGTTCTGACCAAACGCGGGCAGGTGTGGATTGACGACCCGTCAAACGATGACACGACCTTTGACAGGGTGAAAACGCGCCGCGCCTTGCAGGATTTGCCGCAGATCGGGCTGACACGCACCCGGTTGACCGATACTGCCCGACGCATGTCGCAGGCCCGCGATGCGCTTGCCTGGCTGGCCCATGACGCCGCCTGCCGATTGGCAGATGTGAAAGGCGGTGATGTGCAGTTTGCCTTGCCTGACTTCACGCGCCTGCCCGATGAAACCCGCCACCGCCTGCTGGCCCATGCGATCAACTATGTCTCGTCTACACCCTACCGCCCGCGCTATGACGCCCTGCGTGCGTTGGAAACCGAGGTGATGGCAGGACAGACCCGGACCTTGCAGGGCTGTCTTGTCTCGCGGGACGGTGACAGGCTTGTGATTGGGCGCGAGCTGCGTGGGGTCGAGGCGCTTACATCACGGCCCGGCAGACAGTGGGACCATCGCTGGATCATGGATGCACCCCGGCAATCTGACGGGTCAGACCTTCGCGTAAGGGCGTTGGGAGAGGGCATTCTGTGCTGCAAGGACTGGCGGGCGACCGGCCTGTCGCGAACCACCCTGATGACAACGCCATCGCTGTGGGCAGACGACACGCTTGTGGCCGCCCCATTGGCCGGTTTCGGGGATATTTCTCTGCTTATCCGCACCCCTGACGTGGAAGAATTCCGATCTACCATTTTATCGCATTGAACATACTGCATTCATCCCTATTTTAGAGTGGCAGCGTGCGGACCGGTGGGGCTGCACCCTGTCGCCATGGCATTCAAAGGAGATACCCTTGGGCAACGCGAGAAATTTCGCCTTCTGGATCGTTCTGTTCCTGTTGATCCTGGCTTTGTTCAACCTGTTTTCGAACGGGCAGGCAGGGCTGGCAGCATCGCAGGTAAGCTATTCGGAGTTTGTGACCTCTGTCGAAGGGGACGAGGTCAAGGCCGCGACCATCGACGGTGAAAAAGTCATCTATCAGGCCGCAGATGGAAAGATGTATCAAACCATCGTGCCGCGCGACGCCGAAGTGTCGAACATGCTGATTGACAAAGGGGTCGAGCTGAAGGCCGAGCCGCAACAGCAATCGGGATTCATGAGCCTGATGACATTGCTTCTGCCGGTGATCCTGTTGATCGGGTTCTGGTTCTTTATGATGAACCGGATGCAAGGCCGCGGGGGCGGCGGTGCCATGGGTTTCGGGAAATCCAAGGCCAAGATGCTGACCGAACGCGAAGGCCGTGTGACCTTTGACGACGTGGCCGGCATTGATGAGGCCAAGGAAGAACTGGAAGAGATCGTGGAATTCCTGCGCAACCCGCAGAAATTCAGCCGTCTGGGTGGGCAAATCCCCAAAGGGGCGCTGCTTGTTGGCCCTCCGGGCACGGGTAAGACGCTGTTGGCGCGTGCCATTGCCGGTGAGGCTGGCGTGCCGTTCTTCACCATCTCGGGCTCTGATTTTGTTGAAATGTTCGTCGGTGTGGGCGCAAGCCGTGTCCGCGACATGTTCGAACAGGCCAAGAAGAACGCGCCCTGTATCGTCTTCATCGATGAGATCGACGCCGTGGGCCGGTCGCGTGGCGCGGGCTATGGTGGTGGCAACGACGAACGCGAACAGACGCTGAACCAGCTTCTGGTCGAAATGGATGGCTTTGAAGCCAATGAAGGCGTGATCATTCTGGCCGCGACCAACCGTCGTGACGTTTTGGACCCGGCACTGCTGCGTCCGGGTCGGTTTGACCGTCAGGTGACCGTGCCGAACCCCGACATCAAAGGTCGTGAAAAGATCTTGGGCGTGCATGCCCGCAAGGTGCCGCTTGGCCCTGACGCTGACATGCGCATCATCGCGCGCGGCACACCGGGTTTTTCGGGTGCTGATCTGGCGAACCTTGTGAACGAAGCGGCCTTGATGGCTGCCCGCGTGGGTCGTCGCTTTGTCACCATGGAAGATTTCGAGAATGCGAAAGACAAGGTGATGATGGGGGCCGAGCGTCGATCAATGGTTCTGACCGACGACCAGAAGGAAAAGACCGCCTATCACGAAGCGGGCCACGCCGTCGTCGGTCTGTCGCTGCCGCAATGTGATCCGGTCTATAAGGCCACGATCATCCCGCGCGGCGGTGCGCTGGGCATGGTGGTATCGCTGCCCGAGATTGATCGTCTGAACTGGCACAAGTCGGAATGCGAAGAAAAACTGGCCATGACCATGGCGGGCAAGGCGGCCGAAATCATCAAATATGGCGAAGAGAACGTCTCGAACGGTCCGGCGGGCGACATTCAGCAAGCATCGGGTCTAGCACGCGCCATGGTGATGCGCTGGGGCATGTCCGAGAAGGTTGGCAATATTGATTATGCCGAAGCGGCCGAAGGCTATTCTGGCAACACCGCCGGATTCTCGGTCTCGGCGCATACGAAAGAGCTGATCGAGGAAGAGGTGAAGCGCTTCATCCAGCAAGGATATGAAACCGCGCATAAAATCCTGACCGAGAAAAAGGATGAATGGGAAAATCTGGCCCAGGGACTTTTGGAATACGAAACCCTGACCGGCGAGGAAATCCAGCGCGTCATGCGGGGCGAGCCGCCCACGAAAAGCGAAGACGACGACAAGCCGGACGAAGGTAACGCGGCTTCGGTGACGGCGATCCCGAAAACCAAGCCAAGGTCGAAACCGGCGGGCGAGGGCGATCTGGAACCGGAACCCACCGCCTGACCCGCGCCATCGACGACAAAGAAGCCCCCGAAGACACGCATCTTCGGGGGCTTTTCTTATGCGGCCAAGCTATGCGCAGGAAACGGGTCGATCCGGCCCCGTAGGTCCGCCACCTTGGTGGAAAAGAGGATCATCATGTTTCCAACCACAATCGCATTGCTGCTGTTTCTGGCACCGCTTGCCTACAGCCCCGGGCCGGGCAACATGGTCTTTGCGGCGATGGGCGCGCGCTTTGGGCTGCGGGCCACCTTGCCTGCGAATGCGGGCTATCACGTGGCCACCTGGATCGTGACCTTTTGCCTTGGTTTGGGCTTTTCGGTTTTGCTGACCAGCGCACCGGTCCTGTTCGACATCCTGCGCTGGGTTGGTGCGGCCTATGTCGCCTGGCTGGCCTGGACATTCCTGCGGGCCGGTCTGACGGGTGGCGGGCCGGACTCGGATGTGATCGGCGTCGTTGACGGTGTCCTGTTGCTGATCCTGAATCCGAAAGCCTATGTCATCATCGCACTGATGTTCAGCCAGTTCCTGACCGCCTTTCCTTTGCCTGAACTTGCGGCGGTTCTGTGGATCGCCAGCGCTTTCACACTGAACAACCTGCTGGCATTTCTGCTTTGGACGATGGTCGGGGACGGCCTGTTGGCGCGCTTCAGACGTCCGGCCCATGCGCGCCTGTTGAACGGCGGCTTTGCCGTGATCCTTGGGCTTGTGGCCGTCTGGATGTTCGTCGCCGGGCGTGCAGCCCTATGACAAAGAGCCGCCCCGATGCAATGATCGGGGCGCGGCGTGTCAGGGATCAGATCACCACCACATCCAGCGGGGGGAAGCCGTTGAAGCACACGCTGGAATAGGTCGAGGTATAGGCCCCGGTGTTGCGGATCAGCACGCGGTCGCCCGCCGTCAGCGTCATGGGCAGGTGCACCGGGCGCTTTTCATAAAGCACATCCGCACTGTCACAGCTTGGCCCGGCCATCACGCACGGCCCTATCGGGTCGCCGTCGCGTGCGGTTTCGAACTGATAGCGGATGGCCTCGCCTTCGGTCTCGGCAAGACCCGAGAAACGACCGATATCCAGATAGACCCAGCGGTGCATGTCCCGCTCGGATTTGCGGCTGACCAGCATGACTTCGGCCACGATCACACCGGCCTCGGCGACCATGCCGCGCCCCGGTTCGGCCATCACCTGCACCTTGTTGCCGAAGCGTTCGGTCACAAGGTCCATCACCTGGCGGGCATAGGTTTCAGGCGCCTCGATCGCGTCGCCATAGAAGGCCGGGAAGCCGCCACCGATGTTCAGCACCGACAGGTCATGACCGGCCGCCTTGGCCGAGCGCCAGATCTCGGCCATCACGTTCAGGGTGGGCACCCACATCTTCGCCAGACGTGTTTGCGACCCGACATGGAACGAAAAGCCGACCGGGGTCAGCCCAAGCGTTTTTGCATGGCCCAGCAGCGCGATGGCCATGTTGCGGTCGCAGCCGAACTTGCGCGTCAGCGGCCAGTCGGCTTGCGACGCTTCAACAATCACGCGGATATAGACCGACGCACCGGGGGCGTTCTGTGCGATCTTTTCAAGCTCTTCTTCGGCGTCTGCGGCAAACAGCGTGATGCCTTGCTGGTGGGCCCATGCGATGTCCGACGCCCGTTTGATCGTGTTCCCGTAAGAGATGTCCTGCGGTCGTGCGCCTTGCTGAAGGCACAATGCAATCTCGTTTTTCGATGCGGCGTCGAACCGGCTTCCAAGCTGGACAAGGCGCGCGATGATCTCGGGTGCCGGGTTGGCTTTCACGGCATAGTGGATGCGCGCGTGGCCAAGGCCCGATTGCAGCGCGTCGTATTGTTGCGCGACGCGGTCCAGGTCCATGACCAGGGTGGGCTTGTCGAAGTGCCGGCTGGCGACAAAAGCGTCCAGACGGGACGGGACAGCAACAGGGGAAGGCGCACCGGCGCCAACGAAATGCATCATGGTCATCTCCAAAAGACCCGGCCATAACGAATACTCGTCGAAGACCGCTCAGTTCCAAGGGAGACGTTACCGTCGCTACGTAAACACGTGGGCGTAGATGCTTCCGGCCAGAGGCGCGTGCGTTGGCGTCTATGTCGCGCATTTGTCCCGAAAGTGGATTCGAAGCAAGATCAAAAACGGCCGGTCCCGAAATTTTTTCGGCGCAAGGCAGGACTGATCACTTCCGGACACAGTGATCATCGGTTAAGCGCCCCTCGCAGGGCGGGAAACGCGGGTTGAGCTTGCAAGGGCTTTGCGCCACTCTGCCGCTGTGCAAAAGGAGGTGTCGATGCCCGCACTTGTTCCAACCGAGTATTACGGCCAGATCACGTGGCTTGGCAAAACCGATGATCGCGATGCCACGCTGACCTCGGTCGCGTGTGATGGCATCGACCTGACCTATGAAGGCATAGTGGGCGAGGCACGGTCCGGCCTGACCCGCCCGTCCTGTTCGCGCGTTACAAGCCAGTATCCGCGCGGCACCGAAATCCGCAATGTGCGCCAGCTATCCGTTTTGTCCGCCGAAGAACTGGCCGACATTGCCAGGGCGCTGGATCTTGGGCAGATCGACCCGGCCTGGCTGGGGGCGTCGATGGTGGTTGCGGGGCTGCCGGACTTCACCCATGTGCCGCCATCGTCAAGATTGCAGGCGGACAACGGTGCGACGCTGGTGGTGGACATGGAAAATCGCCCTTGCACGCTGGCCGCGCGCGAGGTTGAACGCGCACGCCCCGGCCATGGCATCGGGTTCAAACCCGCCGCCAAGGGAAAACGCGGGGTCACGGCTTGGGTCGAACATCCCGGTCGCTTGCAACTGGGCGACCGGCTGCGCCTGCACATCCCCGATCAACGCGCATGGCAAGCCCGGGCTTAGGTGCGATGCCGACCGAAAGGCTTTCCGACGAATTCCGCGGCCAACATGTCGGATTCCACCCTATGAAGTGGCATTGAGGCGGATAAGTATCGGGAAGAAAACGGTCGCAGGGTCAACAGGGCTGCGATCTGACCTGAACCAACGTGCACGAATCTGAAGGATCTGCCATGAGCTATAAATCCGACATCGAAATTGCCCGCGAAGCAAAGAAACGCCCGATCCAGGAAATCGGCGACAAGCTGGGCATTCCGACCGAACACCTGCTGCCCTTCGGCCACGACAAGGCAAAGGTCAGTCAGGACTTCATCAACTCGGTCCAGTCCAATGACGATGGCAAGCTGATCCTTGTAACCGCAATCAACCCGACCCCGGCTGGGGAAGGCAAGACCACGACCACCGTCGGCTTGGGCGATGGTCTGAACCGCATCGGCAAGAAGGCCATGGTCTGCATCCGCGAAGCGTCGCTTGGACCGAACTTCGGGATGAAGGGCGGCGCGGCTGGCGGTGGTTACGCTCAGATCGTGCCGATGGAGGATATGAACCTTCACTTCACCGGCGATTTTCACGCCATCACTTCGGCACACTCGCTTTTGTCGGCGATGATCGACAACCACATCTATTGGGGCAACGAGCTTGCCATCGACGAACGCCGGGTGGCGTGGCGTCGTGTCGTAGACATGAACGATCGTGCATTGCGCGATATCGTGTGTTCGCTCGGCGGTGTGTCGAACGGCTTCCCGCGTCAAACGGGGTATGACATCACCGTCGCCTCCGAGGTCATGGCGATCCTGTGTCTGGCGGATAATCTGGAGGACCTGCAAAAGCGTCTGGGCGACATTATCGTGGCCTATACCCGCGAACGCACACCGATCTATTGCCGTGACATCGGGGCAGATGGCGCGATGACCGTGCTGCTGAAAGACGCGATGCAGCCCAACCTTGTGCAGACGCTGGAAAACAACCCGGCCTTCGTGCATGGCGGCCCGTTTGCCAACATTGCGCATGGCTGTAACTCGGTCATCGCGACCAAAACGGCGCTGAAGCTGACCGACTATGTCGTGACGGAAGCAGGCTTCGGGGCCGATCTGGGCGCCGAGAAGTTCATGAACATCAAGTGCCGCAAAGCCGGGATTGCCCCCAGCGTCGTGGTGTTGGTTGCCACGGTGCGGGCGATGAAGATGAACGGCGGTGTGGCCAAGGCCGATCTGGGCGCCGAGAACGTGGACGCCGTCAAGGCAGGCTGTCCGAACCTTGGCCGTCACATCGAGAACCTGAAATCGTTTGGGGTGCCGGTGGTGGTCGCGATCAACCACTTCGTCACCGATACGGATGCCGAGGTGCAGGCGGTGAAGGATTACGTGGCCGAGCATGGATCGGAAGCCATCGTGTCGCGGCACTGGGAGCTGGGGTCGGAAGGCTCGGAAGCGCTGGCGAAGCGCGTGGCCGAGGTGGCCGATGCGGATGTCGCCGCCTTCGCGCCGATCTATCCCGATGAGATGCCGTTGTTTGAAAAGATCGAAACCATTGCCAAGCGCATCTATCGCGCAGACGAGGTGCTGGCCGACAAGAAGATCCGTAACCAACTGCGCGATTGGGAAGAGGCCGGATATGGCAACCTGCCGGTCTGCATGGCCAAGACGCAATACAGTTTCTCGACCGATCCCAACCTGCGCGGCGCACCCACCGGCCATTCGGTGCCAGTGCGCGAGGTGCGCCTGTCTGCCGGTGCCGGTTTCATCGTCGTTGTGTGCGGCGAGATCATGACCATGCCGGGCCTGCCGCGCCAACCCGCCGCTTTGACCATCGGGCTGAACGCCGAGGGTGAAATCGAAGGACTGTTCTGATCACCGAAACCCAAGGGCGGGAAGAATTTCCCGCCCTTCCCCCAAAAGACCTCGCCCAAGATCCCGTGAAGAAGGAGAGGGTGCCATGAGCGCCACATTGATCGACGGTAAGTCTATCGCCGCAAACATGAGACGCGAGGTCGCCGCCCGCGCAGCTGAATTATCCGGGCAAGGTTGGCAACCCCGGCTGGTCTCGCTGTCAGTGGGCGATACATCCGCCGCCCGGCTTTACGTGCGCAACCAACAGAAAAGCGCCGAAAGCGCGGGCGTCGCGTTCGAGGCGCGGGATTATCCCCATGAGACCTCGCTTGAGCAGCTGACCGGCATCATTCAGGGCCTGAACGCCGACCCGCGCGTCAACGGGATCATCATTCAGCGCCCATTGCCGGATCACATTCCGGTCAAGACTTTGCAGAAACTTGTTCATCCCCTGAAGGATGTCGAAGGGATGCACCCGGCCTCGATCGGGAATATCGTCTATAACGATCTCGCGCTCGGGCCGTGCACAGCTGTTGCGGCGGTCGAAATCCTGAAAACCCTTCCGCTGGATATTGAAGGGCTGAACGTTACCGTCATTGGTCATTCCGAAATTGTCGGCAAACCCATCGCCTTCTTGTTGATGGGGTTGGGGGCGACAGTGACAGTCTGCCACCACATGACACGCTCGGTTGCGATGCATTCGCGTGCGGCAGATGCGGTGTTCGTGGCAGTCGGTAAGCCCGGTCTTGTCACCGGCGAAATGCTGAAACCCGGCTGTGTTGTCATTGACATCGGGATAAACCGGGTTGAAGGAAAGACCGTCGGCGATGTGGACTTTGAAAGCTGCGCGCAGGTGGCGGGCTGGATCACCCCGGTGCCCGGTGGTGTCGGCCCAGTGACGGTCGCGACCCTGATGGCGAATGCCGTGCAGGCCACAGAGATGCAAATGAACCATTACCGGGATGCCTATGCCCGGACGGATATGTAAGGAGAAGCCCGGTGACAGCACAGATCATTGATGGCAAAGCCTTCGCGGCAACGGTGCGCGAGAAGGTCGCGGGGCATGTGGCCCGCCTGAAGGACGAACACGGTATCACCCCCGGTCTGGCGGTGGTGCTGGTGGGCGAAGACCCGGCCAGCCAGGTTTATGTCCGATCAAAAGGCAAGCAGACCGTCGAAGTCGGCATGAACAGCTTTGAACACAAGCTGGATGCAGATACCTCCGAATCGGATTTGCTGGCGTTGATCGACAAACTGAACAAAGACCCGCAAGTGCATGGTATCCTTGTGCAATTGCCGTTGCCGAACCACCTGAACGAAGATTTGGTGATCAACTCTATCGACCCGGCAAAGGACGTGGACGGGTTTCATATCTCGAATGTCGGCCTGTTGGGGACCGGGCAGAAATCCATGGTGCCCTGTACGCCGCTGGGCTGTCTGATGATGCTGCGCGATCATCACGGGTCGCTGTCGGGATTGGATGCGGTGGTTGTCGGTCGCTCGAACATTGTGGGCAAGCCAATGGCGCAGTTGTTGCTTGGTGACAGCTGCACGGTGACAATCGCACATAGCCGCACCAAGGATCTGCCCGATGTTGTGCGCCGCGCCGATATCGTCGTTGCCGCCGTGGGGCGGCCCGAAATGGTGCCGGGTGACTGGATCAAGCCCGGCGCGACGGTCATCGACGTGGGCATCAATCGCATTGACGCGCCCGAGAAGGGCGAGGGAAAGACCCGGCTCGTTGGCGACGTGCATTTCGAAAGCGCGGCGAAGGTCGCCGGCGCGATCACGCCTGTCCCGGGCGGCGTTGGCCCCATGACGATTGCCTGCTTGCTGGCCAACACGTTGACGGCCTGCTGTCGCGCAAATGGGCTGGTCGAGCCGGAGGGTTTGACCGCCTGAGATATGGCGGAGCCAGTTGCGACGAGGGGCGGATCCTGATCCGCCCCTTTTTCATGAGCGAACCCGACTGTTGCAGAACTGCACAAAGCCATCGCGGTCAAATATTTTGTGATTCGCGCTTGTTAATATTCTGTTAACCTTTTCATCGCTAACGCGACGCCAAAAGTCGCGGGCGATTGAGCAGTTAATCGTGACCAGCGAGTCACGAGAGCAGGGCGTCAAAAAGAGCGCCGCAGGTAGAGCATGTCTATTTCCATTTACGGTGCGTTTCGCACCGATACGACGATGTCGAACAATACGGCGACCTATGCCACGATCGGGTCGCAGTTTCGCATTCAGTCCTACAGCAAGATCACCATAACGGACGGGGCCGATGGCACGACCATCCAGGGTGACAATGTGGTCAATGAAAGCCCGAATGACCCCACGCAGACCTATAACGACGAGGTCTTCATGTGGGACTATACCATTCAGGTCACGGACGGAACGAACACCTATGAAGTCGGGGTGATGGATTGGGACATCAACGGAAATGGCTCGATGCAATGGCCGGGTGCTGAACAGGGCTATTTCATTGCATTTCTGAATGGCGACATCCCGCCGCTGAACACACGGCTGACGGTGGTCGCGGTCACGGATAACGGCCCGTCAATCCCGGCCAGTTCCGTGGTGCCCTGCTTCGTGAAAGGCACGCTGATCGACACACCTGACGGTCCCCGCCGGATCGAGACCTTGTGCGTCGGCGACAAGGTTCTGACGCTGGACAACGGGCCGCAGGAAATCCGGTGGGTCGGCCAGCGGACGCTTTCCCTGCGGGAACTGGTCAGGAAACCCAAATTGACGCCGATCCGCATCACCGCCGGGGCGCTGGGGGCGAACCTGCCGCTGCGCGATCTGTGCGTATCCCCGCAACACCGCGTCCTTGTCCGCTCGCCCATCGCGAAACGGATGTTTGGCAGTGCCGAGGCGTTGATCCCCGCCCACAAGTTGATCGACATCCCCGGCATCTTTGTCGATACGGTCGAGGCGCCGGTGACATATCTGCACATGCTGTTCGACAGTCACGAGGTCGTGCTGTCCGAAGGTGCCCCCACCGAAAGCCTGTTCACCGGCAAAGAGGCCCTGAAGGCCGTGGGTGACGCGGCCTATGACGAGATCATGACGCTGTTTCCCGAATTGTCCGCAGTGGATTATGTTCCCCGGATGGCGCGGTTCTGCCCGCCCAAGGGCAAGCACATGAAGACGCTGGTGCGCCGCCACGTGCATAATCAGAAGCCGCTTCTGGCCATGCAGTGATCCAATCCTCCGATGTCAGTCGGTGAAGTTTGGCGTGCGCTTCTGAATCCCGGCGACAACGGCTTCCATCTGGTTGGGTTTGCCCATCAACCCCTCTTGTGCGCGGCTCTCGGCGATCAGCGTGTCTTTCACCCCCAATAACTCCGTGTCACGGATCAGGGCCTTGGCGGCGCGGATCGCGTCGGGGGATTTCTGGGCGATCTCATTGGCCAGCGCCTGCGCGCGGGTCAGCGGGGTTTCGGATATTTCCGTCACAAAGCCCCAGTCCAGCGCCTCATCGGCCTCGAACTGCTCGGCCGAATAGGTCAGCTTGCGGATCACATCGCCGCGCGCCAAGCGCCGCATCAGAACCATACCGCCCATGTCGGGAATGATGCCCCAGCGCCCCTCCATGATCGAAAAGCGTGTTTCGGGCGCGGCAATTCGCATATCCGCACCCAGCATGATCTGAAAGGCACCGCCGAAGGCATAGCCATGCACGGCGGCTATGACAGGCTGTGGCATTTCGACCCAGACCATCGACGCGGCCTGGAACAGGTTAGAATTGCCATGTGTGCGTTCAAGGAAAACACCGCCCTGCATGGCGAACTGGGCAATCTCGGGCATCGCGGCCAGATCAAGTCCGGCCGAGAATGCGGGGCCATCCCCGGCCAGCACCACGGCACGGATATCCTTTCGCGCGGCCAGCGTCTCGCCTGCGTCCACGATGGCGCGGATCATCTCAAGATCCAGCGCATTGCGTTTGTCGGCGCGCGTCAACGTGACGGTGGCAACCTGATTTTCTTCGGTGATGCGAACGCGGTCTGACATGAGGCTCTCCTTTTCCGGGTTGGCGCGACTGTGCGGGGTTGCGACGCCAAGGCCAACCGTCACGTTGCGGCAGGTCGGATCGGAACCGGTACCATTGTGCCCAACAGCTTGGCGATCAGGATACGTTGGCCATCCTGTTCTGTCCAAACATCCGCCTCGACCGGGATCAAGCGACGACCAACCCTTAGAACGCGCCCTTCGGCCACCAGCCGGTCGCCCGCGGCAGGCGCCAGCAGGTTGATCTTGATTTCCGAGGTCAGGACTTCGTGATCGTCAGGCATGACCGACAGGGCCGCATAGCCCGCAGCCGTATCGCCCAGCCCAAAGGTCAGCGCGGCATGACCAAACCCGTGTTGCTGGCGCATCGTGTCCGGGATCGGCGCGCTGAGCTCGCATGACCCATGCGACAGGCCCGTCATCTCGGCCCCGATCATTCTCATCAGGTTCTGCGACGCGAAACTTTTCCGGACTTTGGCGGCGATGTCGGGTGGGAGGTTGGGCATATAATTTCCTTTCTTCACCGAAAGGCTAGCACAGACGCGGGCTGCGCAATCAAAACGCCACGTCACAAAACGTTATCGTGGCATCGGAATTGGCTGGGGGGGATCGCCCAGCAGGACGGCAATCGCCTCTTGCCGCATCAGGCGCGACAGGACGGAATTGTCGGTGCGCAGCCCGCCGGTATAGGTGCCATAGGACGGCATGATCACCCGATCCCCATCGAAAAGCATGCAGCGTCGGCTGACGGTGCGGCCTTTGAAATGAAGCTGCGCCTTGGGGTGAAAATGCCCGGTGATCTCACCGGATGCGCCGACCCGCGCGATATGGCGAAAGTGCAAGGGCGGCTGCAACAGTTCGGCCAAATGGGTGCCCGCAAACTCGATCGGGCCGGGGTCGTGGTTGCCTTCGATCCAGACCCAGCGGCGGCCCGCCATCAAACGGGTCAGCCAGAGGGCTTCATCTTCGGGCAGGTTCTCCGAGGCTTCTAGATCATCAAAACTGTCGCCCAGGCAAACGATGGTGCGTGCGCCCGTCGCCTCGATATCGCGTTCCAGCTTGTGCAAGGTGTCGCGGGTTTCGTAAGGGGGCAGGATCGCGCCACCCTGACGTGCCATCCGTTCGGACTTGCCCAGATGAAGGTCCGAGACGCAGAGAAGCCTGACCTCGGGCCACCAAAGCGCGCCCGATGGCAGCAAGGTCAGCTTCACGCCCGTGAAAATAAACTCGTACCCCTTCATGCCATCCAACAAGTCGATTTTGGGCGCTATTGCAAGAATTTACTGCGGTTTCGGCGCTAGGTCAGCCCGGCCTCTATCATAAGGCGATCCGCTTCGGCGCGCATCAACGTCTCTTGCCCGGCACCGTCCACCGGCACTTTGCCGACCTCAAGGAACAGGGGGGCGGCGAACGGGGTCACGCGGCCCGGATGCACGTGGTCGATCAATCCCCCGGTGCGGGTTAGCATTTCGTCAATCCGGCCAAAGCCGATCAGCCCGCGCATCGCCTCGACGCGCGTGATCGACAGCAGCAGGTGGTCGGGGTCGTATTTACGCAATGTGTCGTAAAGAATATCCGCCGAAAACGTCGCCTGCCGCCCGGTCGAGCGTTTGCCCGGCAGGTTGCGCGTGATCAGCCCTGCAATGGTGGCCGCACCCTTGAAACTGCGTTTCATCAATGCGTTTTCAGCCAACCAACCTTCCAGCCCGTCGCGCAGACCCGTGGCGTCGAGCGCTTGGGTGGGATTGTCCAGATGCGCGATGGACCAGATCAGCGTGGCATAGTCGGTGGCGACGAAGCCCAGCGGGCCAAGGCCCATCTCTTCCATCCGGCGCGTGACCATAAGGCCCAGCGTCTGCTGCGCATTCTTGCCTGCAAAACCATAGATGCAGGTATGCGGTCGTTCCTCGTGCGCGAAGCTTTCAACCAGAATGCGACCCGCGCGCGGCAGTTGGCTGACCTCGCGCTGCAACGCGATCCAGTCAAGCGTATGTTGCGGCAGATCGGGCAGGGGTGTGCGGTGCAGCAGGTCAAGGATGCGGGTCGACAGTTGGGTCGAGGTTGAGAACTTGGTGCCTGAGAACACCGCGAGTTTGGGTTTGCGCCCCCGGTCGCTGCTGACCTGCACCTCCATCTCGCGCAGGGTTTCGAACCGTACGATTTTTCCGCCCATCAGAAAGGTGTCTCCGGGCACCAGCGAGGCGGCGAAGCTCTCCTCGACCTCGCCTAAAGGCTTGCCGCCAGAGGCACCGGATCGCCCTTTCATCCGCACCTTCAGCTTGTCAGAATCGATGATCGTGCCGACATTCATCCGCACTTGCTGGGCCAAACGCGGATCGCGCAACTGCCACGTCCCATCGGCACGCTGCATCAGCCGCTGCCAGCGGTCATAGGCGCGCAGCGCATAGCCGCCGGTCGCCACGAAATCGAGGCAAGCATCGAAATCGGCGCGGGTCAGGTCAGCATAAGGGCCAGCGGTTTTCACCTCGGTATACAGGGCGTCGGCGTCAAAGGGTGCGGCGCAGGCGGTGATCAGGATGTGCTGGCACAGCACGTCGCGCGGGCCGGGGCCGCGCGGATCGCCGTCAAGGTCATGGGCCAGCACGGCCTCGATCGCGGCGTGGCATTCGATGACCTCCCACCTGTTGGCGGGCAGGATCAGCGCCTTGGACGGCGCATTATAGCGGTGATTGGCCCGCCCGATCCGCTGCACCAGCCGTTTGACATTCTTGGGTGCCCCGACCTGAATGACCAGATCGACATCGCCCCAGTCCAACCCAAGGTCCAGCGACCCGGTACAGACGACCGCGCGCAATTGACCTGCGACCATAGCGGCTTCGACCTTCTTGCGTTGCTCCAGCGCCAGCGACCCGTGATGAATGCCGATGGGCAGGGCGCCGTCATTGGACATCCACAACTCTTGAAAGAAAATCTCGGCTTGTGCCCGTGTGTTGTGAAAAATCAGCGTGGTTTTGTGGCGCGCCACTTGGTCCAGAACCTCGCGAATGGCGTAGCGTCCGCCGCCGCCCGACCACGGGGGCGGGGTGTCGGTGGTCAGCATGGCAATGTCCGGGTCGGGGCCGGGATCGGCCTCGACGATCTCGCAGTGGGTTGGGTGCGGTGCCAGAAAGCGGGCGAGCGCGGGCGGGTCTTCGACCGTGGCCGACAGCCCGACGCGCCTGAGACCGGGGCACATGGCCTGAAGGCGGGACAGGCAGAGCATAAATTGATCACCCCGTTTGCTTTCCGCCAGCGCATGTAATTCATCCACGACGACGCGCTTCAGGCCTGCAAACATTCGCGGCGCATCTTCATAGCTGAGCAGAAGCGCCAAGCTTTCCGGCGTGGTCAGCAAGATATGCGGCGGGTCCGCGCGTTGTGCTTTCTTGCGGGTCTGGGTGGTGTCGCCGGATCGATCCTCGACCCGGATCGCAAGTCCCAACTCGTCGATCGGGGTGGTCAGGTTGCGCCGCATGTCGGCGGCCAGCGCCTTCAGGGGCGAGATATAAAGCGTGTGCAAACCCGGATCGGGGGCCGCGCCCAGTTCGACCAGCGTGGGCAGAAACCCCGCCATCGTCTTGCCGCCGCCCGTGGGGGCGATCAGCATGTGCGCCGGGGTCGCGGCCCGCGCCACCATTGCAATTTGATGCGGGTGCGGCGACCAGCCGCGTTGGGTGAACCAACGGTCGAATTGGGGGGGCAGGGCGGTCATGTCGTCAGGATAGGCAATGCATCGCGCCGTGAACATGCTGCAAATGCGTTTGCCACGAAAAAGGGCGACCCGAGGTGCACACCAGGTCGCCCTTTGCTGCTCGTCTTGATCGTGTTAGTGCACGATCTCCTCTTCTTTCACGAACATGTTTTCCCATGCCCGGTCGATCAGTTCCGGCGACATCTGCGGCGGAATTCCTTCAAAGTCGCAAATTGACAGCATCTGGTCGATCAGGAAGACCGGCTGATAGTTCGCATAGATGTTGTCGATGGTTGGGTATTTGGTTTTCAGAAGGTGGACCAGCGCCTCTTGATTCAGGGGCATACCTTTCTTCTTTGCAACCATCGCAAAGATTTTCAGGAAGCCTTCCTGATCCGGGCCGTCGATCTTGATCTTATAGAAGATCCGGCGCAGGGCCGCCTTATCGAAGATCTTGTTCGGGTGGAAGTTGGTCGAGAAGATGACCAACGTGTCAAAAGGCACCTCGAACTTCTCGCCCGATTGCAGGGCAAGGATGTCCTTGTTTTCTTCCAGCGGCACAATCCAGCGGTTGATCAGCGCCTGGGGCGGATCAGCCTGACGGCCAAGGTCGTCGACGATGAAGACGCCGCCGGTCGATTTCAACTGAAGCGAGGCCGTATAGGTCCGCGCGGTCGGGTTATAGACCAGATCCAGCATGTCCAGCGTCAGTTCGCCGCCGGTGATCACTGTGGGACGTTCGCACAACACATAGCGGCGGTCATATTTCTTTGATACCCGCCGCAGGGCGTTGGGGTCGCCTTCTTCTTCCTCGGCCAGCGTGTGGACGATCGGGTCGTAGACGGTGATCACCTGCCCGGAATACTCGATGGCGCGCGGCACGAAAATCTTGTCGCCCAACGCATCGCGAATCCCGTTCGAGATCGAGGATTTCCCGTTGCCCGGCGGACCATACATCAGGATCGACCGACCCGAGCCGACCGCAGGCCCCAACTGGTCCAGCAGATCGGGGGGCAGGATCAGATGCCCCATCGCGCCGGTCAATTGGTCACGCGACATATGGATGTTGCGGATCGACTGGCGTTTCACCTGCTTGGCATAAACCTGCATCGGCACTGGCATGGCGCCGAAATATTCGGATTGCGACAGCGCATCCAGCGCGCGTGCCTTGCCGGTGTCGGACAGGCGGTACCCCATCTCGGAGGATTTCGAGCCCGCATGCAGCGTGCCCATCGCCTCGACCAGACCGCCATCGCGGCACATGTCGACCAATTCCTGCACAACGCGGGCCGGCATGCACAATACCCGTTCGAGATCTGAGATCAGTTCCAGATTGGTGCGGAACATGGTTTTCAGCAGGATATCCCGCATCATCACCAGGGATAGGCCTGTTTCAGACAGGGTCATCGCCACCGGTGGCGCCATCATGTCCGTGCTATGTACATTCATTGTCATGCCCGATCTTATGTTGCTGTTTCATCTTCCAAGTCAATAAATTGACCAAACAATTACAAAGCTTTGCGATACGCACTATTGGCGCTATTTTAGCTACAAAAGAATGAGGGCAGGTATGAGCGCAAATAAAGGCAAGTTTTTGGCAGCCTTCATGGCGGGCCTAATGGGCCTGTACGCCTTTGTTTTGCTGACCAAGGGTGGTTTGTTCATCTCAAAGCACGAAGGTGACACGCTGCATCTTCTGCAAATGCTTCTGCGCATGGGGCAGGGGGACTGGCCGCATCTGGATTTCGTCACACCGATCGGTGTGCTGGCCTTCGCCCCAATCGCCGCGTTTCTTGAGATCGGGATGGGCGTAGGGCAGGCGATCCATGCCGGGCAATTGCTTGTGGCTGCTGTGCTTTTTCTGCCAACATGGTGGGTGGCGCGGACGCGCTTTGACGGCGGCTGGGCGTATCTGTTCGCCGCGACCATCCTGATTTTCGCCACCGCTCTGGTATACGGAGAGGGGAATGACAGTGTCTCGATTTCGATGCACTACAATCGCTGGGCTTGGGCATTGGCGTTTCTGGCGATCACCACGGCGATCCTGCCGGGGCGTCAGCCGCCTTCGCAACGCATCGACGGGCTTGTAATCGGATCGGCGGTTGCCGCGATGGCGATGATCAAGATCACCTATTTCGTCGCCTTCTTCATTCCGGTCCTCGTTGGGCTGTTTGTGCGGGGTGCAGGGCGCACGGTGCTTTGGGCCTTGCTGACAGGGCTTGTGACAGCGGCTCTTGTCACGCTTTGGGTGGGCACGCCCGTCATCTGGCTGGCTTATCTGCGCGATCTTCTGAATGTTGCGGCTTCGGACGTGCGCCCGCAGCCCGGACAATCCTTCAGCTATGTGGTCAGCGCGCCTGCTTATCTAGGGGGATCGCTGGTTGCGCTTTTGGCGGTGATTTTCCTGCGCCAATCCGGAAGAATGAACGAGGGGTTGGCGCTTCTTCTTCTTCTGCCCGGCTTCTTCTATGTGACGTACCAGAATTTTGGCAACGACCCGCAATGGCTGTGGCTTCTGGGGCTTCTATTGATCGCCCTGCGCCCCGGCGGGCCGGTGTTCAACGGCTTTGGTTGGGATCTGCAAAAGGCGATCACCTATACCGCCGTGGCGGCATTTGCATTCGCCACCCCCAGTTTCATGAACCTGACGGCCAGCCCGTTTCGCCATTTCGCAACCGACGCTGAGAAATACGCCCCCCTGATGCCCGGCAGCGGGGTGCATGAAGATTTGCAAACCTTTGCGCCGCGTGCCTCGCGGGTGGATGTGCGCCGTGCCCTGGACGGGCCAGAGACACTGTTTGCCGGACTTTACGACGACGAGGCGCGCGAAGATAGCAATGTCACCTTCAAGGGGCGTGAGCTGGACTATTGCTCGCTTGAACTGGGCATGGTCGTCTGGTTCCGGGCCGTGTCGAACGATATCGCAGACTGGTCCGGGGGCGGTGTGTCGCTGTTTTCCGCAGATCTTCTGTCCAGCTACTGGCTATATGCTGATCTGACGCCGCTGAAAGGCGGTGCGCCCTGGTATTACGGCGATCTCAGCGGGATTGAGAATGCCGATTACCTGCTGGTTCCAACCTGCCCGCTTTCGGCCGATACGCGTAAGAAAATCCTTGATGAAGTATCCGGGCAAGATTGGGTCGACGAGGTCGAAGAGGTGCGGCGCACGCCGTATTACACGCTTTACAGCTTGCCGGGGAAAGAGCCGAAACGGGTTCCGCCACCGGTCAAATCGGATGATGAGGCTGAATGAAGTTTCCCAGTTATGCGCTGAAACTGGACAGATGCATCAGCCGCCGGTCAGGGCGGCCAGCACGATATACAGGATGAGTGTGCTCCCCAGACTAAGCCCCATGGGGTAATCACGCCTTTGCCAGCTTTCCCAGCTGGGCGTGGCGGCGCGCACTGCGTCGACGCTGCGCACCACACGGTGCAGGATGAACCCGGCCACGGTCATCACCGCAAGCAACGTCAGAAACAGAAATGCATCGGGCAACGCGACCAGAGGCGCCATGGCGGCGGCAAACTTGGCGTCGCCCGCCCCCAGCATCCGACCAAGGTTCATCACGAAGCCGATCACCAGCACGACACCCAGATGAAGCCAACGCCACAGATATTCATCCAGTTCAAAGGCAAAGAGGCCGATCACCGCGAACACGATGGTCAGCGCCATGACAGCTTTGTTGGGGATCTTCATCCGGGACAAATCAGACCAGATCGCCCACAGGGCAATCGGCACCACGAAGGGCAGAAACAGCATGGCTGCCCAGCTTGTCATGGCCGTGCTCATGCCCGTTTCATCCGTTCGAGACGTTGTTTTCCAACGCTTCCAGCGCGCGGGTTGCGGCTTCGAAATGCTGCGGATGGGTGTCGATGGCTTCTTGCAACAGACCTTTGCCAGTTGTCACATCGCCCTGCTTGATCGCCGACAAGGCCAACGTGTGCAAAAGCTGCGCGCGTTCGATCTGGGTCATCGGGATCACGGGCAGGTCGTATTTGCGCTGTGCGCCACGGGCAAGGACCAGATTGTTCTTTGCCGTGAACATCTTGCTGTCATAGCTCAGGGCCTGCGAGAACAGTTTCTCGGCACCACTGAAATCGGCGCGGGTCAGTTTGGAATAACCCCAGTTGTTCAGGACCGAGCCGGGATTGGTGGTCAGGCCGACCGCGGTTTCATAAAAGCTGTCAGCTTTTTTCCATTCCTTGTTGCTGTCCGCGATCATCGCTTCAAGCCGGTAGCGGCGATAGGTTTCGTGGGTCGGGGGCACCTTATTCAGAACGGCTTCGGCCTCTTTCCAGTCCCCGGCACGGATCAATGCGTCGGCAAGGCTGACACGATCAACCAAGGTGCCTTCGGAACTGGCCACGATGGATTTCCAGACCGGCACCGCTTCGACAGGGCGCTTGGCGCGGATAAGCGATTGCGCCAAGCCGCGTTTCAGGTCGATGCGGCCCGGCTGGCTTTCCGCCGTGCGCTTGAAATAGGCGACCGCTTCGTCCGGATCACCCACAGTCAGCATGATGTCGTTCAGGTTGCTTTCGTCGATCACGTTCACATCTGCGATGGCACGTTCGACATCTTCACTGCCCGATTTCGGCTTGTTGCAAGCGGACAGGGCGACCGCGCTGCCAAGGCAGAGCGTCAGAAAGATAGAGTGGCGCATTTTTGCGTCCCTTTACTGCTCGTGTCTTCGCTTAGATTTGCGACAGAAGCAGGTAATCCCCCGTCCCCCGCCGAACCAGCGCGAATGTCTCATTATGCGTCTGATCATAGTCCGGATTTTCGGATTTTGCGAGCGCCAAGCGCAAATTGTCGCGAATTTGGGCAGATTGGCCACGATCCAGGCCAAATGCGATCTGAAAGACACGGGCCGCTTCGGCGATCTGGCCGGTTTCCATAAGAACCACCCCCAGATTGTTCCAGGCGGGGACGAAGCTGCCATCCAGTTCCGTGGCCTTTCTTAGAATACGTTCGGCCTGACCCAAACGGCCAAGTTGCAGATTGGCAGAGCCGATGGCGGAAAGCACATCGACGGTGATGCCCTTTTCGCTGGCCGCACGCAAATATGCCTTCAAGGCCAGTTCATGTTCCCCCGCGGCGGTCAGCCTGTGGCCGACCGTCAGCCCATCAACCGCCTCTTCACCGCGTTTCAGGGCAGTCGGCGCATAAGGGCTTGTGTGTTTGGCAAAGGGTCCGGTTCCGGACGCGCAGGCCGATAAGGCGATGCAGGCAAACGCGGTGATCGCTATAACGCGCGGGCGGCGTTTGTTGACCAGCAGTTGCGGGAACAAGCGTGGCGGGCGGCGCGTCGTCAAAGGTGGCTCCTTCGCGCGGCCCGTTCAGTTGCGTTAAAAGCGGACCGATTTAAGGGTCAGATAGATGTCATAGACCGATGGCCCGATCAGAATGATCAATAGCGGTGGAACGGTCAGCATCATAGTGGCAAGTGTCATCTTGGTGGGCAAGGTGTTTGCCTTTTCTTCTGCGCGCATAACGCGTTTATCGCGCATCTCGCCCGCATAGACCCGCAGCGCATCGGCGATCGAGGTGCCGAAGGTTGCAGATTGGATCATCACGGTGACGAAGCTGGCCACGTCCGGCACACCAGAACGCTCTGACAAGTCGCGCAGCACCTGCACCCGGTCCTTACCGGCTTTCATCTCGTTCGAGACGATCGAAAACTCGTCGGCCAGGGCAGGGTAGGAGGCCCGGATTTCCTTGGATACGCGCAGGATGGACTGGTCCAGAGATTGGCCCGCTTCGACGCAGGTCAACATCATGTCCAGCGCATCGGGGAAGCCGTTCGTAATCTCTTCCTTCCGGGTTTCCACGCGGCGCGTGACCCAGTATTTCGGCAGCATATACCCGGCGACACCGGGGATCAGGATCCACAGCATGCGCCCGGTTGCGGTCAGTTCCTGCCCGTTTGCGGTTTTTAGGATGGTTAGGAAAACCCCGAACACCAGCAAGCCAATGCCAAGCGCAAACTGTGCAAAGTGATAGGTCCGCACAGCGTTTTTGCCCGGATAACCCGCTTGCAGCAGCTTCAGCTGCACCGCCGAATACTCGTCGGCGTCCTGCGGCTCAAGAAAGGCCGAGTATTTCTCAAGCTTGTCCTTGCCCGAGGCGACGCGCAGGTCGACCTTCTGTCCGCTCTTGCTGCCGCTTTCGCGGGCTTTGCGCAGTTTTTCAATTGGATCTTCGGTTTTGCGAAGCAGGAAAGGCACCGTGACAACGATCAGCACGATCCCCAGCGCACCCACAGCCAGAAGCGGGCCGGCGGGGCCAAGAAGATCGGTCAGAATTGTGTTGATCTGTTCCATCTCGTAAACCTCTGTCAAACCTTGATGTTTACCAGCATCCGCATGACGAAAACATTCGCCACAAGGAAACCGGCCACGATCAGGCAAGCGGGGATGAAATAGGGCGTGTCACGCACCTTGTCATAGTAGTTGGGCTGGATCAGGTTGATCATGACCAGCGCCACGATCGGGAAGCCGGACAGGAAGTTGCCGGACCATTTCGCCTCGGCGGTGATGGCACGCACACGGCGAAACAGCTTGAAGCGCGAGCGGATCACCTTGGCCAGACCGTCAAGGATCTCGGCCAGGTTGCCGCCCGACGTTTGCTGAATGATGACCGCAACGGCCAGAAAGCGCATGTCCTGATTGTCCAGACGTTCGGCCATGTTGGCCAAGGCTTCACCAACGTCGCGACCATAGGCGCTTTCATCCGCGATCAGGCCCATTTCGGTGCCCAGCGGATCGGGTACTTCCTTGGCAACGATTTGCACGGCCGACGAAAACGGGTGGCCCACACGCAGGCTGCGCACCATCAGTTCAACCGCATCGGGCAGTTGTTCTTCGATCATCGCCGTGCGCTTCTTGGCTTTGTTGTTCACCCAGATATAGACACCGCCGACGCCCATCACCACGGCAAGACCAGCGCGGATTGGCAGGGACGCTGCCGTGGCAACGCCCAGCCCGACAAAGGCAAACATCGACAAAAGCACCATGATCAGCACAAGCTGGGCAGGCGTGAAGGCGATCGCCGCCTTTTGCGCCTTGTTGGCCAGTAGCGAATAGAAGGGGATACCCTGCGCCTTGACGTGCTGGCTCATCTCCTTGCGGAGCTTTTCCAGAACCTCTTCGCGCGCCGCACCTTTTTCCAGCATGTCCAGCCGGCGGTTGATGCGGTTGTTCAGACTGATCGACTTGCCGAAAACCGTCAGATAAATGCCTTCGACCAGCAGAAGAACGGCCAGAAAGATCAGACCGTACAGGATTGGCTCGATGGAAATGGTCATTCTCAGTCGCTCCAGGGTTCATAGATGGATGCGGGCAGGTCATAGCCCCACTGGCGGAACCGGTCGGAATAGTGCGAGCGTACGCCAGTGGCGTTGAACCGGCCAATGATCTTGCCATCAGGCGCAAGGCCCAGACGTTCGTAGCGGAACACCTCTTGCATCGAGATGACTTCGCCTTCCATACCAGTGATTTCGGTGATCGACACCATCCGACGCGAGCCGTCTTGCAGGCGGCTGGCCTGAACGATCAGGTTCACAGCCGATGCGATCTGGCTGCGCACAGCCTTGATCGGCATCTCGATGCCCGCCATGGCAATCATGTTTTCCAGCCGCGACACAGCATCACGGGCCGAGTTGGCGTGGATCGTGGTCATCGACCCGTCGTGACCGGTGTTCATGGCTTGCAACATGTCGATGACTTCTTCGCCGCGCGTCTCACCAACGATGATGCGGTCCGGGCGCATACGAAGGGCGTTTTTCAGACAGTCGCGCTGACTGACCGCGCCCTTGCCTTCGACGTTGGCCGGGCGGCTTTCCATGCGGCCCACATGGGTCTGTTGCAGTTGAAGTTCGGCCGTATCCTCGATCGTCAGGATGCGTTCCGAGTTGTCGATGAATGACGACAGGGCGTTCAGCGTGGTCGTCTTACCAGAGCCTGTCCCGCCCGACACGATTACGTTCAGACGCGTCGCAACGGCGGCTTGCAGATAAACGGCCATTTCTTCGGAAAACGCGCCGAAATTGACCAATTCGTCAATGCCCAGCTTGTCCTTCTTGAACTTCCGGATCGACACGAGCGATCCGTCCACCGCAATCGGAGGCACCATCGCGTTGAAACGCGAACCATCGGCCAGACGGGCGTCAACATGCGGGTTGGATTCATCGACGCGGCGTCCCACGGCGGACACGATCTTGTCGATGATGCGCAGAAGGTGGCGCTCGTCCTTGAAGGTCACATCGGTCAGCTGCAACTTGCCAGCTCGTTCGACGAACACCTGTTGGGGACCGTTGACCAAAATATCGTTGACCGTATCATCCTGCAAAAGCGGCTCGAGCGGGCCAAGACCCTTCACCTCGTCATACAACTCCTGGTTCAGCAAGAGCCGTTCGTCGCGGGTCAGGACGACATCGCGGGTGCTCAGGAATTCTGATGTAATATCAGTGATTTCCGCGCGCAAGTCTTTTTCAGCGGCAGTTTCCAGTGCGCCAAGGTTCAGATTGTCCAGAAGCTCCTTGTGAAGCTCGGTTTTGATTTCGGACAGCCGCTCCTTGCGCTTGCGTTCCTTGTCCGCCTGGGGCGCACGGGCTTCCTGAACCGGGGCCTGTCGGCGCGAGACCGGGGGGCGTGCCGCTGCCGCACCATTGGGGGCAGGGCTGGGCTTTGGCGCGGCGTCTGCCCGCCCGCCGTCAACGGCCTTTAGTTCGGGGGTACCGGCTGCGGGCGGTTTCGTGGGCTTTTTATAGCGGGAAAACATGGCGCCTCCGGGGTCAGTTGGCTGTGGCTTCAGCCTGATTCAATTCGTGAACCGACTGCGCCAGTTTCTGGATTTCCTTACGCAGCGGATTTTTGGTCGCGGCAGACGACAGGGGAATGCCGTGGTCGCAGGCCTGCGTGACAGGCTTGCCGCCATCTGGCAGGTGCAGTTCAATCGAGATATCAAGGCTTTCCGCCAGGCGCTTGGCCCGCGACTTTCCTGACATATCGGTGAATTTCGGTGCCCGGTTCAGGACATAGCGCAGTTTTTCAACCGGCAGTTCTTCGGACTTCAATGCCTTGATCATGCGCAGCGCATTCTGCGCCGAACGCAGGTCAAGCTCGAGCGTTGTGAAATAGACATGTGCCGCATGCAGAACGGTTTCGGTCCACTGGGCCACGGTGTTTGGCATATCAATGATGACGTAGTCAAAATTGCGGCGGGCCATCTCGATAATGCGATTAACGTCTTCCGAGTTGATGATGTCCAAGGGCAGCATGTCAGGCGGCGCTGTCAGAACGTGCAGTTCTTCGTCAAAGGTCACAAGGGCCTGCGCGAAGATCTCGTGGTCCATGACCTCGGTGTCCGACAACAATTCGTACACAGCATCGCGGCGCGGCAAATCCAGATAGGTGGCCACCGAGCCAAACTGCAAACCGAAATCCAACAGGCAAACGCGCGGCGGGATTTTCCCGGCTTTCTTGTCTTTCTTGCTGCGGTCCATCTGGCTGAGTTCCCATGCCAGGTTCACCGCCAGCGTTGTTGCCCCGGTGCCGCCCGCCATGGGTTGAACGACAAGGATCACCGCCTCGCGATCTCCTCCGGTTTTCAGCTGCGTTGGTTGGGTCGCAGGGTCAACAAGGGCAGGGGCTTCTGGTTCGGGTGCGCGCAGACGTTCGATGGCGTCGTGAAGGGCACCTTCGGGCAGCGGGTAGGGGACAAATTCTTCTGCGCCCATTTTCAGAAGCTGGTGCAGCGCAATCGGGCTGACCTCTTCGGCGATTACGATGACTTTGATGCCCTTTTCACCAGCAGCCCGGATAACACCGGCCACTTTCGACAGGTCCGCCTCGTCCTGGTCGTCCATCGCAATCGCGACAAACTCCAGCGCGTCAGCATCTGGCTGAGCGAAAAATGCAAGCGCGTCCTCGATCGACAGGTCGCCCCAGGCCTCGCCAAGTTCGGCTTCCATGTCTTCGATCAGCAGATCAAAGTTCTGTACGTCCCGCGCGATCGTGCAAGCTACGATCGGTTCCGGGTCGGCTTGTAGCGCAACACTGCTACTCATCGTAAAATCCCTCCAGTTAGAGCCCGCTCCCAGGCGTTCTGCCATCGGTTCCTTGCCCACATGGCGTGCGCGAGTCGGAAATTGCACGCGGACTGCTCCCAATAGTTCAAAGAAGTGACAGTCAATCTGGGCAACATTGCGGCTGAAACCGCCAAATTATTCGTTCATTTGGGACGATCACATGTGAAACGGCGTATCTGTTTCTCAGTGAGGAACGGCAAATGACTTCACCTTTAACGGGATATTGCATCCCAACGCCGCATGAAAACCCCATGAAATGAATGTGTTCGTGGCAAGAGCTTGCCTGCGGCGTTCAAGTTTGTCAGCCTGAAATGCGGCGAAAATGTGGCAAGTCGTGGTTGGCTGCGTAAAAAAGGCGCGATCTGATCGCGCCTTTTTTGATTGTCTGGGTCAACCGCCTTCGCCGATTGATCCTGCGGTCCCGGCCGAAATGATGGGCAGGGGCACGGCACTGCCGACATATTCGCGATATATGATCTGTGCGTATTTGCCGTCCAGCACAGTGGGTTTGCGACCGCCCACGAAACCGGTGACCTCGGTCACGGTGCGGCGGTTGCGCATTTCGGGTGCGCGTGTCACGACCAGTGGGCGGGTCTCGCCATAGCTGACAACGGCCTCCAAACGCGACCGGCTGATCCCGCTGGCGACCAGATAGTTCACAACAGCATGGGCGCGGCGCAGGCCAAGCCGCTGGTTGTAGGCATTTGAGCCAACCAGATCGGTGTGTCCATAGACGCGGAAGCGCAGTTCGGGGAACTGGGCGATCCAATGGGCCTGCTGGCTGAGGATGGCGCGCGCTGTGTTGTCGAGCGCGGAGCTGTTGAAGGCGAAATTGACGGTGTCTTGCGATTCCTTGTTGAATCGGTTGGCCATCGCAACCGCAGGATTGATCTGACCGTTCTGGACGCCTGTGTTATAGGCCGTCGGTTGGCCAAGGCCGCCTTCGTCAATCTGTGATCCGGCCTCGAGGAACCAGGATTTCGACGCGACATCCGCCCCCGAACATGCCGTCAGAATAGCAATCGCCGAGGTTGCTGCAAGCAATGGTTTGATACGCTCAATCGACATCTCAGTCCTCCATCACATAGCCATAGGACCCCGAAAAGTCCTGCTGTGCCACTTCGCCAGCCGCACCCGATTTGGGTCGGTTCTTGGCGGTTGTATTGCCAAACAGGAACAGCTCCTGCTCGGATGGTGGGCGGATCCGATCGGTCGGAACAGCCAGAGCCTCACCCCGTGTCGGGGTGACAAGATGTGCGGTGACAATGATCACCAGTTCAGATTGCGACCGTTGATATTCGGTCGACCGGAACAGGGCACCCAGCACCGGGATGTCGCCCAGCCACGGGACCGACCCGATATTGTCCTGGAAATCATCCTCGATCAGGCCCGCGATGGCGAAGCTTTCCCCATCCCGCATCTCGACCGTGGTCGAGGTTTCGCGGCGCCGGAAGGCGTTGATGCTGAAGCCGCCATTGTTATAGCTGATGGATTCATCCAGCCCCGACACGGCCGCGTTCAGTTGCAGGTTGATCACGTCATCTGCCAGCACGGTGGGGGTGAAGGTCAGCTCAACACCGAAGGGCTTGTAGGTCACAGCGATCTCGTTGTCGCCGTTCGAAACGGGCAGGGGGTATTCGCCACCGGCCAGGAACGATGCCTCCTGACCCGAGAGGGCGGTCAGGTTCGGTTCGGCCAATGTGCGCACAACGCCTTTTGTTTCAAGGGCTTCCAGCAAGACCGCCATCTGCAATCCGCCAACATTGAAACCGATTTTCGTAGCTCCCTGCGTTCCGGGAGTAGTATTGTACGGTCCGTTGATCGAGTTGCCACCGGTGAGAAAAGTACCCGTTTCACCGATAGTGTTGTCCGTAAACGGATTCCCAAAAGCAAGTGAGCTGGACAAGGATTTGCGGACTGAGCGGCCCATCTCGGCAAAGCGCACCTTCAGCATGACTTGCTGGGTACCGCCGACTACCATCAGGTTCGACACCCGCTCGGGGGCGTAACGCTGGGCGAGGTCAAGCGCACGATCCAGTCGCTGGATCGAGCTGACCATGCCGGACAGGACGATACCGTCATTGGCGGTGCGCACTTCGATTTGCTCACCGGGAAGGATCTGGCGCAGACGTTCCTTGAACTCTGCGATATCCGGCGCGACATGAACGTCAACATTGGTGATAAGTTTGCCGTCGGCCCCAAGAAGGGTCAGCGTCGTGCGCCCCGGTGTCTTGCCCAAAACATAGATGGTGCGGTCCGACAGGGTCGAGATGTCCGCGATGCCGGGGTTTGCGATGGACAGCTCGGCGAAGGGGACGTCGCTTTCGACGACCACGGCCCGGTTCATGGGAACTTTCAGCGCGCCGGATGGTGCGCCGCTCATGACGCGCAACGTTTCAGCGGAAGATGCCACTGGTACGCCGATCCCCAGCGTCAGACCCAATAGGGCTGCCTTGATAAATCGATCAACTTTCATGTGATCCTGCCTCTCTGACCACGTGTGGATAGCGTGGGGATTGCCCACTTGACTGCTCCGGGTCTTGCGCCCGATTTAATGGGTTTTTCACCCAATTGCGTGGCAGACTGCGTCAGAAATCGAAATAATGCAAGAATCAATACCTTGCTGGACCGGCTTCATGTGGACATGTCGCAACAGTTCAACTGTCACGACATGGCGGACCAGGCCGCGATATCACTCGGGGCAGGCGATCTGGGTCTCGATGATCTCGCCACCGCGCCGGGTGCGAACGGTGCAAACCTCTTCGCGAGGGCCGACGATATCACCTCTGATTTCACCCTGTCCAACCTCTACCGATGAGGTGACAGTTTCATCCTGCGTTCCCACCAGAGCCAGCGACAAGCGTCCGCTGGACTGCGCCTGTGCAAGGGCGGCAACCTGCCGTGGGGTTACTTCGACGGTGATGGTTCGCGCGATTGTCGGCCCTGTGCGATCAGCATCCGCGATCTGGTCGACGGCGATAATGTGGACATTGGCCAAGATCAGTTTGGTAACGGCTTGTCCTTCGCCCAGTTCGTCCACACCGCGCCCTGTCCAGTAAATGTCAATACGGTCTTCAGGCCGCAGAAAGCCGGACACACCAGAGCTGACATCCACATTGATGGCAAAGGCGCGCATCCCGGTTGCAAGGCGCGAGGATACACCGGCATCCGCGCCGGGCTTAGTCACCTTGACCTGAAGCAGCGCTTCGTCTTTCTCCATCGCGCGTAGCACGGTGCGGAATTTCTTTTCACCGTCTGGGAAGATGTCTTCAATCTTGCCGAACGAGCCTTCGGGAATTGCGTTCTCGGGCCATTTGACAGCGCGGATGTCTTCAGCTGTCATCTGCTCGCCATAGCGCAACGGGCGGTTCACAACGAACACATCCACAGTCGGAACGATCGCAGCGCGTGCCGCGCGTTCTGCTTCAAGCTGGGCTTGGTATCCGCCGATAAAGTCCTTGGCCATATAGACAGCGAACCCTGCAAGGCCGACGCCGACGATCAGAACCAGTCCGAAGAGCAAACGCATTTAAGTTCCTTTCCCACTACAAGACGCCAGAGGCATCACACACCAACTCCCTCATCTACATGTCAATACGAATTGAGGCAATTTGAAGTATAAAGCGTGAATTTTGGGTGAACTTCACAGGAAACGTAAACAATTTCCAGTAACATTCATAAACGAATTGATTTTGCGCAAGATGCGCGAGAAAAAACCGCGCCGTGGTGGCGCGGTTTTGCTAACTGTCGAACAATCAGAAGATTGCTTAGTGGCTCATGATCGACATCGCGTTCAGCGAGGACGAGATTTTGTCTGCCAGCGACGTGGTGCCGCCCGATACCGAGGTCAGAACCGCGATGCCGAGGCCCACGATCGCTGCGGTCAGAACAACCCAGTCC